>NZ_CP147520.1:0-2608833 GCF_037201975.1 Streptomyces sp. TG1A-60
GGATACCAGCGCTGGCGCGCTGCATAGGGAGCGGCTCCGCTGACGCTCCGCCAGATTCTCGCGCAAGCGCGAGAATCGAATTCCGCTTGCGGAATTCTGAGTGGGCGTTAATTCGCGCAAGCGCGAATTAAGGGAATCCCGCAAGCGGGATTCCTGAGGCTGGCAGTGAGGGGTGGGTGCATCACCCGCAGGACTGTGTAGTGCTTGGGATTCCCAGCTTTCACCCCTGTAATGGATGTGACAGGCCGTCGGCCTGACGGGGTGCCGACCTTGTTGTAGTGACGGGTTCCGCTGCGCTCCACCCTGAACCTCTCCCCCATCGTCTGCCTGTCCTGACATGTTCACCAACGCCCTGTCAACGTACAGGGAAACCGGGTGTTCGTGGGTGAGCTTGAGCACTGTGTCACCCACGGGCGCGAAAGTTGGTGTGCGGGTGATGCATCACGAGTCGTGACTGTGTAGAGTCTGGGATCAGATGCTACACCCCTACCGCCGCGCACCTTGCGCCTGGATTCCATTTGTAATTACGCGCTGCATTCCGCGAAAAGGAGAGCACGGGGACATGGCCGTGAAGCTGCGTGATCACCAGGTCGAGGCCGTTGCCGCCATTGTGCGTGGTCTTGATGTTCCGCCGGGTGGAATTCCCTGGAATGGTCTTCGTGGGCAGGTGCACGCCGCGTGTGGCACGGGGAAGACCATCATGGCTGCCGCGTCGGCGAGGCGACTTGTGCCCAGGGGGCGTGTGCTCGTACTGGTGCCGACGCTGGATCTGCTGGCGCAGACGGTGAGGGCGTGGCACGAGGCCGGGCACAGGGGGCCGGCGGTTGCGGTGTGTTCGCTTCAGGACGATCCGGAGTTGTGGTCGTTGAAGGTGCGCTCCACGACGAACCCGATCCAGTTGGCGCTGTGGCACGGCTCCGGGCCGGTCACCATCTACGCGACGTACGCCAGCCTGGGTGTCCTGGCGGAGGCGTTCGAGGGTGTCTACGGTCAGAAGCTTGATCCAGTAGACCTTGCGGTGGTTGATGAGGCGCACAGGACAAGTGGGTCGATGGGTAAGGCGTGGGCGGACATCCATGACCAGACCGTCATCCCGGCGTACCGGCGGCTGTACCTGACGGCCACACCGCGGATCTGGGAAGAGCGGCTCAACCGCGAGGTTACGGAAGGGGTGCGGGATCCGCTGCCGCGTGAGATGGCGGCTTCCATGGACGACGAGAGGGTCTTCGGGCCCGTCTTCTACAAGCTCTCGCTCGCATCTGCCGTGTCCCGGGGCTTGTTGGCGCGGTACCAGATCATCGTCCTGGAGCTGAAGGACCCGGTCGTCACGCCGGAGCGGCTGATGGGCGAGGAGCGGCACACCGAGGAGGTCCGCGGGCAGCGGCTCGGGGCGCTGCAGGCCGCGTTGCTGCACACGATGGCGCAGCACGACCTGCAGACGTGCATCACCTTCCACCACCGCACCATCGAGGCACAGGCGTACGCCGAGGGCCTGGAGCGCGTCGCTGCCAAACTGCACGCCGACCAGCCCGAGAGGTACCCGGCTCGGATCTGGGCCAACTGGCTGTGCGGCGAGCACGTCCCCGAACGCCGGCGGGAAGTCCTCGGCTCGTTCGGGGCCACGGCGCAGCGGGCCGTGCTCTCCAACTGCCGTGTCCTGGGCGAGGGCGTCGATATTCGAAGCGTGGATTCAGTCGCCCTCCTGGACCCCAAGGGCGCGCCGCACGACATCGTCCAGGCCATCGGCCGGGCACTCCGTCAAAAACCCGGACAAGGCAAACTCGCTTCTCTGATCGTGCCGGTATTTCTCCAGCCGGGCGAGCAGCCGGAGGACATGTTCACCTCGGGGTCGTATCGCCCTTTGGTGAAGGTATTGGAAGGTCTGCGCGCTCACGACGAAGAGGCAATCGAATTGCTTGCGATTCCGCAGGAGCCGCAGAAAGACGTCGCGCAGCCGTCCGTGAACATCGGCGTCGCGCCAGAAGACGGCGCGGAAGAATCCCGGCTTCTGCTCCGTTTCGCCGCCCCCAGGGATCCGGTGATGGTCGCAGACTGGGTCTCCTTCAACGTCATCGACACCGAACGCCAGGACTGGGCCCGCGGCTGGGCGGCACTCAAAAAATTCACCGCCCGCGAGCGGCACGCCCGCGTGCCCTACGGACACCGCGAGGGCGCGACACCGCTTGGACAATGGGTCGCAGAACAACGACGCGCCTACGCAGCCGGGCAGATGACCGGCCAGCGCGCGAGGCGACTCGAGCAGTTGGGCATGGTGTGGTCGCTGGCCGATGAGCGGTTCCAGGAGAACCTGGAAGCCGCCAAGGCCTACTACGACCAGCACTGGACACTGTGCGCGCCCCGGCCCGCGACCATGCTCGACCGGCCGTTGGGGATGTGGCTCGCGAATTTGAGGCGGCCAGGTGCGCTCGACGGACACCCCGAGTGGAAGACGGCGCTGGAGGCCGTGGACGAGGACTGGAACCCGTCGTGGCCAGCGGAGTGGCAACGGCACTACGCCGCACTACGCGAGCTCGTACGCGACGAAGACGGACAGGCCGACGTCCTGCCCGGCCTCACCGTCCACGGCATGGACATCGGGAAATGGCTGGCCCGACAGCGGAAACCGGCAGTCTGGCAGGCCCTGACCGACGGACAGCGCGAACGCCTGGAACGGCTCGGCATCACACCGCTCGCCCCGGAGCCGGAGGAGCCCGCGAGGGCTTCTACGACGTTCGAGCGGGGCGTCGCGGCCCTCGCGCAGTACAGAGCCCGCACCGGCACCGTGACCGTCCCACGCGGGCACACAGAGCGGCTGGAAGACGGAACCGAGGTCCGACTCGGGGTATGGCGCAGCAACATGCGCAGCAGGCGAGACTCGCTGCCCGATACGCGGCGCCAGCTGCTCGCGGACCTCGGTCTGTTCGACTGAGGGATGGCTCAGTGGCTGGTCGACGCGCTGCGTGGCGGGGGGCTGCTGAACGGGACTTCTGATCGCAGAGTTCTGTCTACGTCCCCGCTTCGCTCAGGAAACCGGCTCGGGAACGTCACCCGGCTTGACCGGCACGATCTCGACACGTGTGCAGCCCACAGCTTTGAGTTCGGTGCGGCGACGCTTCGCCGACCGTTTGTCGTACCTGCCGGCCGACGCCTGCGGGGCACCGTCAGGGTCGGTCCACAGCAGACCGTAGTGCTGCATCACGCTCGTCATGGCGATCACACTTCCCCTCCCCCGACGGCCATAAGCACGCTGCGCGAAGTGTCCCGTCTCAGGTAAGTCCGGGCATCATGCGGTGCTGACCTGCGGTGCCCGGACTGGAGTGAGACGGAATTCGGTGGAGTGTCTCACTCAAGTCCGGGCAGGTGGGCCTCGCTCTCGCAGTCCGGGTTGCTGTCCCTGGGCTGTTGCTGAACTCAGGTTTCGGCAGGCGCGGGGTCGAGCGTTGCCGGGTCGAACCCGGCGTCGGCCAGAACAGCGGCGGCCACTCCGCGGCCGACCCGGGCAAGACCGATCAGCAGGTCCTCGCAGTCGATGCGGTCGGACCCCTGCTGCTCGGACCGTGCCTCCGCGATGTCGATGGCCTTGCGGGAGTAGGGAGTCCAGGCGATCCGTTCGGCCGCCTGGGAAGCCCCCATGCTCAGCCGGGTTCCGACGGATTGGTGGACCGTCTCCGGTGAGACGCCGACGGCCTGCAGGAGCCGGGTGGCGCTGTTGTCCTGCGCGGTCAGCCCCCAGAGCAGGTGCTCAGTGCCGATGTAGTTGTTGCGGTGGTGCACCGCCGCCTGTTTGACGTGGACCATCGCCTGCCGGAGGTCGTCGGTCATCGTCTCGGGGCTGTAGCGCTTGTGCGGGGCGTGGAAGCGTTGCTGGACCGCTTGTCGGGTCACGCCCAGGGCGGTGCCGATGTCTGTCCATGAGTTGCCGTGCATCCGGCAGTGCTCGACGTAGTCCTCGACCAGGTCGTCTGCCAGGGCCTGTAGTTGACCCGCGAGTTGGGCGGCGGCCGTGAGCAGGGCGAGCCAGTCGGGCTGTTCTTGTCCGCCAGGGCGGTGTGCGGTGTCGCATCTCCGGTCCACTTCCGCGATGAGATCGTCCAGGTCTGGAAGAGACATGAGGCAAGTACGCCTTGACATTTCAGGATTGTCAAGGCGCACTTGCCTCTTTAGGGGCCGCAGGCACAGCCACAAGACGTACCCGCGAAAGACCGAGGCCCCACCAAGTACCCGTAGATGGCTGAGGCGTCAGCCCACTTGTTCTTCGAGACTTGCCCGGACATCACAGAGACAGGACACGAAGCCCACCGCCGGCAAACTCACCGCACCCGCCGCGCTGGAATGTGCGCAGAAAGGTTAAGGAGTGGGATAAGTTTGTGGTTAAGGACTGCCTGGAGCAAGGGTGCAGGGTCATGCCATCCGAGGAAGAGCTGTTCGCGTCCGTTGACGCTCTGCTGAACGAGGAGCCGCACCTGCCGCCACCGGCGGAGCGTGCCCGGCTGCGTGAGGCCGCCGGCATTACGCAGGCCCGCCTGGCGGCCGCGTTGAAGACCACGACCCAGTCGGTGAAGAACTGGGAGAACGGCCGCAGCGAGCCGAAGTCGCCGCGCCTGGATGCCTACCAGCGGCTGCTGAACGGGTGGGCGGCGAAGTACCCCGCCCCCGGCACAGCTCCGACAGCTCCGGTTGCCGCGACCGTGCCTGCGGCGTCTGCCGAACCGGGTGCGTCCAGGGCGGAGACGGCAGATGCCCCGACCCCGCAGGCTTCCGCCGTTCCGGCTGCGGCGCCGGCACGCCCTGCCGTCCGGCCCGCTGCGCCGTCGCGGCGTCCGGCCACGAAGAGGGCGGCGCTGCCCGCAGCAGACCCGCGCTTCCCGCACGGCCCGCTCGCGGTCCTGGACGGTGACGGCTGCGCGTACGGCACGGGCGGGATCGTGCTGGACTGCCCGGCGACCACCGTTCCGGAGTTGGTGGAGTGGACGCTGCGCGAGTCCGGCCTCGGTGCCGCGAAGCTGAACCGCTACGGCAAGGACTCCGACCCGCTGGTCGTCCTCACCGCCGCAGCCGCCGTGAAGCTCGGACTGCCCGAGCGCCTGGAAGGCCACGAACAGCGCCGCTCTCTGCGCCTTCCCGAGGATCACCCGGTGGTCAAACAGGTGGCGAAGGCGAAGTGGCGGCTCACCCAGCGCGGGTTCGGCCCCTGGGCAAGGATCTACCGCAAGGCCCAGGGACGCGACCGGCAGTGCGTACAGCTCGCCATCCTGTCGTGGGACGCCCTCGATGAGCGGTCCTGGCCCGGCGTGAGCGAGATGGAGCCGGCCGACGTCGCCCGCGTCCTGGGGGTGTACGCGACCCGGGTCATCACGCCGCGCGGATCGACGGCCGTATCGGGGCTGGAGCTGATGACCGCGCTGCGCCCGCCCACCCGCGCGGTGCGCGACGAAGCTACCGGGAACTGGGTGCCCGGCCACAACCCCGGCAGCCTTGGCACCGAGCCGATGGACCCCGCGCCGCCGGAAGCCACCCCCGAACACCCGGTCGTCGTGGACTCCGGCTGGAACGGTGGGTTCCTCAACGAGGAGGCGTACCAGTGGATGCGGCCGGTGGACCTACTGAGCGATGAAGAGTGCACACTGCCGTACGCGGTCGGCCTGGACCTGAACACCGCCTTCCTCGCCGCCGCGGCCCGCCTGGTCGTCGGCCTGTCCGGCCCCGACCACTTCCACGCCCCGACGTTCAACCCGAAGATCCCCGGGAGCTGGCTGGTCGACCTCTCCCACGTCGAGGGGGACCCGCGCCTGCCCTCACCGTTCACCCCGGACGGCACCCGCCCGACAGGACCGGCCTGGTACCAGACGCACACCGTCGCCTACGCCCAGGAACTCGGCCACAACGTGGCTCCCCTGGAGGGGTACCTGCGCCGCGAGACCGGCGCCTACCTGGACCCGTGGCACGACCGGCTCAAGGAGGCGTACGTCGACACCCTCGCCGACCTCGGCGTCACCAAGGATCTGGACGACCACGCCTTCCTCGCCGCGATGGAGCGGCACAAGGACGTCGACCCGGCGATGGCGGCGGTGCTGGCCGCCATCAAGGCCACCGTCAAGGGCGGCATCGGCAAACTGCGCGAGCGCCCCCAGGGCAAGAAGTACCAGGAGGGCGAACGGTGGCCCGCCCTCCAGCGCCCGACCTGGCGCCCCGACATCCGCGCCGCCGTCATCTCCAAAGCCCGCATCAACATGCACCGCAAACTCACCAACATGGCCAAGATGACGGGCCTGTACCCCCTCGCCGTACTCTCCGACTGCGTCGTCTACCCCTCGCCGGGCGACAGCCCGCTCGACTTCCTGCCCTACGCCGCCTCCGGCAAGCCCCAGCCCGGCGGATTCCGCCTCGGCCCCACCCCCGGCCTAGCAAAGCTGGAAGGCGCCCAGTCGATGCTCTGGGCCGTCGACCTCATGGAACAGGGCCACAACCCCGCCCGCCACATCAAGGGCGGCGACGCCGTCCTCGACGAAGGCGAGTAGGCCAGTGCCCGACACCGGATGGACGCACACGACCCGGACCCCGCCGACCGACACCGGCGGCCAGGATCCCACCGTCGAGAAAGGCTGAGCCGTGGCAGAGATCGACGACGCCATCGAACGCGCCGACCGGGAGAACTTCACCCGCCAGCCGCCCAAGACACTCCAGGCGCGCATCAACTTCCTGATCAAGCAGCTCAAGACGACCAAAGCCGTTGCCCAGGAGATCGGGGTCAGCCAGCGGTCGGTGGAGCGATACCGCAAGGGCGAACGCAAGCACCCGCCCAAGGCGATCACGGACCGGATCGACGCCGCCGTACGGCAGCGCTGGCAACCCCAGGTCCGCAAACGCCGACAGAAACAGGCCGCCACCACAACCGGGATCACCGTGGAAACCAGGGCCCGGTTCGGATACACCGCGCCGATCGGCACGACCGACGACGGACGGTTCAGGCGCCTTACCGTGCACCTCCCCCCGACGTACGCACAACGCCTCTTCGACGCCCGCAACACAGGCGCCAGCGACCAGCAGATGCGCGCGATCATCGCCGAAGGATTCAAAGACATCTACTTCCAGGACGGCGGAACCCGCGCCACAGGACTCACCGACATCACCCTCAACGACATCGACTACCTCGACCTCGACTACTAACCCCGACACCGACCCGCAGGCCCGGCACCTGCTCGTTGAGCCGAAGCGGGATAGTTGTCACAAAGGCATGGTTCTTGTCACCGGAAGCGAGCGATGCGGGCGGCCAGGCAGTCGGGGCACAGCCCAGAGTCCTCGCCCGGCCCGGGCGAGTAGTGCTGCTCGCAGCTTTCACACTTCCCCAGGGTGTCGAATCTGGTGCCGCAGGCGAAGCACACCGAGTGTCGGTGGCCCGGGGCGGAGGCTACGGTGGCGAGGTCAACCAAGACCGCATCCTCGCAACACTCGGGACAATGGGTGACTTCGACACCCCATTCGGCATGCGCTAGGCCGCTGTCCGCGGCCGCGAGCTCGGCAGTAGGCCAGGCGTGGTGACAGAACCGGCAGGACAGCGGCCCGCCGCCGGATCCGAGGACCACGGCCCATTGGGCGCACAACGCGCACTGCGCGGTGGCGTCGCGGACCTTCTCCAGCTCGAAGCGGAGCTGGTCGTGGCGCCGCTTGAGGAAAGACTGGATGGTGCTGAGCCGCGCGCGGACGTATGCCAGCTCTTCTTCGACCTTGTCGAGGGGGTATCCGGGCTGCACGGGCAGTTCAGCGTGGATGAAGTCCATGAGGAAGTCGAGGACTTCGGCGGCGCGGGCCTCCACCGCGGGGGCCGGGGCGGTCAGGCCGTAGTGCTGCAGAGAGTTGCGGGACTTGGCCAGCGCCTCCAGAGCCCGGGAGCCCTTTTCGTTGACGTCCACGCCGGCGATGTTGCGCAGTCGGTCGACGGCGGCCTTGGTGGTGCAGCTATCGAAGTCGCCGGCCTCGAACTTTGTGCGGGTGGCGGTGCCGGGATCCTTGAAGACAAGGCTCCAGTGCTCCTGCACCAGACGGGACTTGAGCAGGACCTCTGCGGCGGCCTGGAGATGCAGCACGGCGTACTTCAGGTCCCGCGGGGCCGGCGGGTCGACAACGGTGAGATGGTCGACCACGCTGCGCAGGTAGTCCAGACCGTTCTCCACCGGGGGGAAGTCCACGTGCGCCGCCTCCGCACGGCGCCGTGCGCTCGCCCGGGTGCCGTTCTTCGAGATCTTCCCGGCAGGGGCGGGCGCCGAGTCGGGGGCGGCCTGGAGCGGGGGCACATCACCCGGCTGGTCGTCATGGCTCATGGACGCATTCTGCAGAATTCACGGAGACACGGCCGCACAAGTGCCTGAGCTCCCCGTGCTGCTCAGGCGGTCGACGGTCTCCCAAGCCAATGACAACAACAGTGCTTCCGTTCTGCAAGTGACAAGTAAGCTCGCCGCCCCCGTGACAACCTCGTTGCCCTGCCTTGCAGGAACCGTAGGCCGATGCGGGCCGACGGTAGCAATCATCGCGCTTCGGCATATTTGCGACTGAGCTCTTCAGTTGGTGGCCGATGTGGCGAGCTCTACGCCCAGGCTCGCTCCGCATCGACACAGACGTAGATCAGGCCTCTTGCGCCTTCAGATAGGCGACTGGACCGCCGTCCGGTGTCAGCCGGTTGCGGAGAACGGTGACATCGTCGCCGCCACGCTCGACGGCGAGGCCACCGTCAAGCGCTTCAAGCGTGAGGACGGCCATGTCTGACTCCTCCCGCACAACTCGGCGTACGAGCCGATCCCGGGCGACGACGCGGCGGTACTGCGGCGCGTCTAACAGTGAGCCCTGTGCAACATGAAGTTTGCAGGTCACGGGTGCTGGTGTGAAGGGCGGGCGGGATACTCGTGCTGGGCGTCGGCCGGTGTCCACGGTGAAGATCGTCTGGCGTGCCGGTCTGGGCCGGTTGCCGGGTTCCGCTGCGTCGGCCACCGCGTCGCTCCTACGATCCGTGACTGGTTCCCGCAGCTTGATTACCGGGTTTCGCCGAAGGTCCGTCGGTAGGCGCCGGGTGTGGTGCCGAGGTTCGCCCGGAAGCGGCGGCGCAGGTTGACTGCCGAGGTGAGTCCGACCCGGGTGGCGATGGCTTCGACCGGAAGGTTGGTCTGTTCCAGCAGTACCCGTGCCGCGTCGAGGCGCTGGCCGAGCAGCCACTGTCCCGGGCTGGTGCCGAGCTGTTCGGTGAACCGGCGGGCGAGGGTTCGGCTGGACAGCCCGGCGTGTTCGGCGAGCCGGTCGAGGGTCAGTCGGGTGTCGAGGTGGGAGGTGGCCCACTCCAGCAGTGGCGCCAATGACTCGTCCGCCCTGGCCGGGGCGGGCTGTGTGGCGTACTGGAGTTGGCTGCCCTCCCGGTGTGGCGGCAGCACCATGCTCCGGGCGATCCGGGCGGCGTGTGCCGCGCCGTGGTCGGAGCGTACGAGGTGTAGGCACAGGTCGATGCCTGCGCCGGTTCCGGCGCTGGTCGCCACGTCGCCGTGGTCCACGTAGAGCACGTCCGGGTCTACCTGCACCTCGGGGAAGGTGGTGGCGAGTTGGGTGGTGCGGCGCCAGTGGGTGGTGGCGCGGCGGCCGTCGAGCAGTCCGGCCTGGGCGAGGACGAACGCCCCCGTGCAGATGGCGACGATCCTCGCCCCGCGCTGGTGGGCGGCCCGCAGCGCCTCGGTGACGGTCGGCGGCACAGGTGTGCCGGGCGGCTGCCAACCGGGGACGATCACGGTGTCCGCCTCCTGCAGGGCTGCCAGCCCTGCGTCGACGAGCATCGCGTAGCCGACGGTGGTCTGCAGGGGCCCGGGGCGCTCCGCGCAGATCCGGAAGCTGTAGTGGGCCGGCTCGTCCTGCGGGACGGTGCCGAAGACCTCGGCGGCACAGGCGAGTTCGAAGGGTGACTGGGGCGGGTTGAGCAGGGCTACCACCCGGTGGAGGCTCATGGCAAGAATATATCCATGGGTGTCTTTCTTGACTCTCGGCCGGGGGGCCGGCCCCGGTCACAGTGGTCCCATGAGTGAAACCACTGAGACGAGAGTGTTGAGGACCGCGGTCCAGGTCGACGGCGAGGCGGCCAGCTACCTGACCGTGGAGCAGGACGGCCCGGTCGTGTTGCTGCTGCATGGCACGTATTGGAGCCGTGTCTGGCTTCCGGTGCTGGGCGGCCTCGCGGAGGCGGGGCTGCGGCCCGTTGCGCTCGATCTCCCCGGACTGGGGCGCTCGGGAGGCGAGCTCACCCTGGAGACGGCCACGGTCCCGGCCCTTGCGGATTGGGTGGCGCGATTCGCGTCCGCGCTGAAGGTCTCCGGGCCGATCGCGGTGGCAGGTCATGACATCGGCGGCGCCGTCGCCCAGCATCTCCTCGCCCACGATCGGCTGGAGGTGTCCCGGCTGGCCTTGGCCAACTCGGTCCTCTACGACTCCTGGCCAGTGCCTGGCGTGGCCCGGTTCCGGGACCCGGAGGTCGTCGCGGCGACCACCGCCGATGAATTTCTCGCCGCCCGCCGACAGGCCGTGACAACGGCGCTGGCCGGTGCCGCCACCAAGCAGCGGATCGCTGACTATCTGGATCCGTGGACCGCTCCGCGGGTTCGCCGCTCTTGGATGGCCATGGCGGGCGCGGCCGACAGCCGCTACACCCTTGATCTCGTTCCCGCGCTGCAGCGGTCCACGACGCCCAAGTTGCTGATCTGGGGCGAGGACGACAGCTTCCAGAAGGTGGAGTACGCCGAGCGGTTCGCCTTGGAGATCCCGCACACCACGCTCATACGTATCCCAGAAGCGGGGCACATCCCCACGGAGAACGCCTCCAGCCAGGTCGCCCGCGCGCTCATCGATTTCTTTACGGAGTAGAGGTCTGCCTGTTCTGCATGGCTGACCTCCTGTACGTGACCAGCACATTGGTCGAGGTGTGACTTCGGCGAAGATCGTCGGTCATCGGGATACTTCGCGGTTGGTGAGGACGAGTAGGGCCCTGACCAGGGCGGTCGCCCACCTCGGGTCGGTGCGTACCTTGCCGAGGACGCGCCAGTTTTTCAGGTGGGCGAAGCCGTGCTCGACCGGTGCCCGGACGGCGGCCAGCGCCTTGTTGGACAGTTTCTGCCCGCGCGTGAGCGGCCGGTTCCGGGCGGCTTTGTAGCCGGTGATCACCGCCGGGTCGGCGGCGGGGGCACTGTCGTCGAGTCCGACGAATCCCAGGTCGGCGATGGCTCCGAGGCCGGCCGCCCGCAGCTTGGCGGTGAGCTGGTCGTGGCGGCAGGCGGTGATCTCCGAGGTCCGTCCCGGCCGGGCCGCGGAGACCCAGAGCAGCCGGCCCCGGTCGTCAGTGAGCGCGATCACGAGCAGGCCATGGCATTTGCTTTTGCCGGAGTAGTTCTTCCGGTTCTCCGTGCCGGTGCGCCGCCGGGTGCGGATCAGCGTGCCGTCCAGCAGCACCACCCCGCCACCCTTCCGGGCGATCTTCTTGCACGCCCGGTCCAGGCGCGGGGCGCGGGCGGCCAGCAGGCCGACGACCTCGCGGACCCACCGGGTGACGGTGGTGCGGTGTATGCCGTTGCCGCCGGCCAGGTCGCCCGGCCGCTGGTCACAGCGCAGTACCGCCAGCACGAGGGCGGCGATCTTTCCCGGGGGCAGCGCCCGCCACCGGGAGCCGATCTTCTTCAGGTGGCCGCGTATCAGGTCCGGCGAGCCAGTTCAGGGTGGCACTCGACAGCGGCAGGCGGACCGTGTAGACAAGGCCGTCAGGGCCCTCGGCGGCGTGGTTGTTTTTCTTCACACCAAACTCAACTGCCGCCGGGGGCCTGCCGGTTACGCCCCTTCGGCGCCCGCCTCCCGCGCGGTCAGCGGCGTGCCGTGAACCTTCCGTCGAGTCGTTTGTGCAGCCAGCCGCGGTCGGCGAGCTTGGTCATCTTCGCCCGCAACGGTTCCAGCTTGCCGCGCACCGTCATCTGAAGGCCCAGCTCCTCACCGACGCCCCTGACCTGGACCGGGCCGTCGGCGGCCCGCACGATCGCCAGGATCCTGCGGTAGTCACCGGGCAGGGCGGCCTCGTCGGGAGTCTCGCTGCGGTGCGGGATCAGCAGTACCGCCCGCCCCGCCACCCGGGCGGGAGTCGGGGCAACGGCCGCGGCGGCCTCCGCCGCGGCCCGGTCCTGCTCAGCCAGCCGGTTCAGGACCCGCTCGGCGATCACCAGCTCTTCCCGCTCGGCCTGGACCTCCTGCAGCTGCTTGACCAACTCCTCGGCGAGCGTGTCCAGTTCACTCCGGCGAGCCGTGATCCGTTCCAGCTCCTGCATCGCCACGCCCTCCCACGCTCTCCTGACGTACCGACCCGGTGACGGATCGTAAAAGCAGCACGGCAGTCGGCGCAGCAGAACCCGACAACGCCTCCGGCCGACGAGCCGGACGATCTTCACCATGGACACCGGCTGACGACCAGCGTGAGTATCCCGCCCGCCCTTCACACCAGACCCGCGACCTGCAAACTTCATGTTGCACAGTGCTCAATGGGCCCTGCACCCCGCCCCGCTGGCCGTCTCGCCCGCTCTGCCCTCCGCCCTGCGGCTGACCGCACTCGCCCTGGCCGCCCACAGCACTGCTGAGGCGGGCGGGGCCGAACTCGAGGCCCTCACCCGCCAATGCGGGCAGCCGCCCCAGCAGCTGGAGGACCTCCTCGACCAGCTGGTCCGTGCCCGCCTCGTGACCACCTGGCACCACCATCACGACAGCGACGAGGTCAGGTGGGAGCTGCCCGCGCACTCTCCGCCCAGCGAAGGCGTCACCCAAGAGGCCGGCGGGTAAAGGCGGCACGGTGGCCCGTATACCTGGCCCCGGCCATCCTGCCGCTGCGCGTGCCGGCGGGGCACCTCCTTTGCTTCGCTGCTGTCTCAGCGGTATATCGGCGGCACGAAGTCGAGCCGGGACGCATCTGCGCTGACACGGCTCTACAAGTGGGCGAAGGCCAGTCCCCTCCCGGTGGACGTGGGGCGGCGCGGGGGCAGGGCGGGAGCGCATCAGCAGTCCGGCCGACCGATTCACCGGCCGCGATGTTCTGGCTGACTCCGCGGACCTGGAGGTTGTGGCTGGACCTGGGCCTTCGAGGGCTCGGTCGCGACGGGGCGCCGCTGCCCGGCTGGGACGGACGGACCGCGCTGCGGAACACCTCGTTCGTTGGGCTGACGCTGAGCGCGGGGCTGCGGCGGCAGGAGGCCGACGCGGCCACTCCGGTCCGGGCGCTACTGCCACGGTCAGGTGGCCCGCGCTCTGTCGCGGTCGAAGCGTGACCGGACCTGCTACGCGTCGGTCGAGTCGGTGCGCCAGGTCGGCGCCTACCCGAGTCCGGGCGGGCGTAGCTGTCCAACGCGCCCAGGAGGAAGGCCTCTACGAGAAGCTCAGCACGATTGACCCCTGGTAGCGCCCGGGACCGGGTCGACGGAATGGTGGCGCACCAGCGGCTCCCGGTGTATCTGCACGCTCGTTGAGCGCCGAGTACGCGGAACTGGGGTCAATGCTGGGGCAGGTACCGGGGCGGTCGTCCCCGCCGGTGCGCAAGGCTCGTCATCCGTGACGACTTCGCGCCCGTTGCCGGGCTTCCCAGGAGCGCCTCGTGAGTGACCTCCCCCTCGGTGAGACCGCACGCACGCGGCTGCGTACCCACCTCGCGGCCCAGCGTCAGCGCTACTTGGTCTACCTGGGCGGCTGTCTGCTGTTCTCCAGTGGGGCGGCCGCCTTCATCCACGCCGACCTGGGCACCGACCCCCTCGACGTCTTCGCACTCGGGATCCTCGAACACGCCCCGTTGACCATCGGCATCGTCCAGGCCGCGGTGGCCGTGGTGTGCCTCGTCATATGGGCGGCCTGGAACCGGCGACGGCCCCCGCTATCGCCGTTCTTCACGTTCTTCCTGTGCGGCAGCATGATCGACGTGCTGCGGGCCGCGGAAGCAGCCGGCCACCTGCCGCTCCCGGACGGCGGCATCATGGCCGTCGGCGTCCTGCTATGCACGTACGGGTCCGCGCTGATCATCATGAGTGGCGTCGGGATCCGCGTCATGGACCTGGTGGCCATCTCCATGACGCACCGCTGGCGCTGGCCGTTCTGGGCCGCCAAGGGCAGCCTCGAACTCGTGTTGCTGGGCTGCGGATACGTCCTCGGCGGGCCCGTCGGACTCGGCACGATCTGCTTTCTGGTGTTCGTCGACACCCTGATCCAGCCCTGCATGTCGCTCACGACCCGGCTGTTCTCCCTGCGCAACCACGGACTGGAACAACCCACCCCGGTTCCTGCCTACCGGACCGATCCCGCCTGACCGAGAGGCCTTCCACCATGCTTCTGTCCGACCTGTACATCGCGGGTCTGGGCGCCCGTATCCCCGAGCGCGTCACCACGAAGGAGGCCGTGGCCGCCGGGTGGTACGACGCGGCGGAGGCGGAGGCCCTCAGCTGGGAGTCGGTGGCCGTCGCGGGCGACGTGCCCGCCCCGGACCTGGCGATCGCAGCCGCGCACCAGGCCCTTGAGGTGTCCGGGCACGCCCCCTCCGAGGTCGACATCCTGATGCACGTGTCGTGCAACCACCAGGGCCCCGACCTGTGGTCCCCGCAGCACTACGTCCTGCGTAACACCGTCGGCGGGAGCATCCCCGCCCTGGAGATCCGCCAGGGCTGCAACGGCTTCCTCGCCGCGATGGAACTCGCCGGCACCTACCTGGCGGCGGCCGAGGACCGTACAGCCGCCCTGATCACGTCGGCGGACAACTGGGGGGACCCGCTGGTCGACCGGTGGCGGGCCACCCCCGGCGGCCTGTTCGGCGACGCGGCGACGGCCTGCGTGCTGTCCCGCCGGACCGGCTTCGCACGGCTGGTCAACGTCCGTGCCGTGTCCCTGCCGGAACTGGAGGAGCTGAACCGGGGCGGCGAGCCGCTCTTCCCGCCGGGGTGCACGACGGGCGTCAAGGTCGACCTGCGGGAGCGTGCCGCCACGTACAAGGGCGGTCAGGACCTGGTGAACGCGGGGCAGTTGATGGGCGAGACGCAGCGCGCCCTCATCAAGGAAACCCTTGACGAGGCGGGGCTCGCCCCAGGCGACATCACCCGCGTCGCCCACCAGTTCGTCGGCGACCTGAACGTGCTCCACCGCCTGCTGGAACCATTCGGCGAGGAAGCCGGTGTCACCAAGGGCGTGTGGGACTTCGGGCGTTCGGTCGGGCACACGGGCGCCAACGACCAGACCAGCGGCCTGCACCACCTGGTGTCGACCGGTCAGCTGCGGCGCGGTGACCGGGTGATGCTGCTGGGCGCCGGGGCCGGGATCTCCTTCTCGTGCGCCGTCGTGGAGATGCTGGACGTCCCCTCGTGGGCCGCCGTGCCGGACCGGGCCGCATGACGGTCGACGCACCGGTCCAGCTGGCCAATCTGTGGGCGCTGCGGATGCGGGAGGCCACGGCGCCCGCTCCGCTGCTGCGGCTGATCTGCGTCCCCTACGCGGGTGGTGGCGCCGCCGTCTACCACGGCTGGGCGGACCGCCTGCCGGGCGTGATCGAGCCGTGGGCGGTGCGCATGCCCGGCCGCGACGCCCGGCTGCACGAACCGCTGCGCACGGACCTGGTGGCGACGGCGGGGGAACTGGCCGACGCCCTCGCGCCCCTGCTGACGCAGCCGTACGCCTTCTTCGGGCACAGCCTCGGCGCGCTCCTGGCGTTCGAGACGGTGCGGGCGCTGCGGGAGCGGGGTGCGCCGGAGCCGGCCTTGCTGGCCGTGTCGGCGCGCAATCCCCCGCAGCAGCGCACGTACGGGGGCGGCGTGCACCGGCTGCCGGACGACGAGTATCTCGACGTGCTGGACAGCCGGTACGGGGCCATCCCGCCGCTGCTGCGGGAGGACGCGCAGATGCGGGCGCTCTACCTGCCGATCCTGCGCGCAGACACGACCATGCTGGAGACGTACCGCTATGTGCCGGGGCGGCCGCTTGGGTGCCCCGTCGTTGCCTACGGTGGTGCCGAGGACCCGGAGACGTCGGCGGCGACGCTGGGTGCCTGGGCGGAGGTGACGGGCGCCGGGTGTGCCACGGACGTGCTGCCCGGCGGGCACTTCTTCCTGGGGTCGTCGCGGGAGGAGTTGCTCGGCCTCCTGTCGGCCGAGCTGCTGAGGGCTCTCGTGCCCTGAGGGGACGTCACGTGCGGGTCAGCGGCGGCGTGCGGTGATGAGGACGTAGCCGAGGCCGGGCGTGTAAAAGGTGTCGGTCTCCGGGTCGAGCAGGGCGCGCACCACCTCCTCGCCGGCGATGTCCACCCATTCGGCGCGGTGTTCGAGCATCATCGCCCGCAGCCCGTGGCGCACGGGTTCGGGGACGCGGATGTGCGGCGTGATGTCGGTGATGTCCAGGACGTCGAAGCCCGCCGCGGCGAGCATCGGTTCGTACGCGTCGAGCGGTATCGCTGTGACCAGGGGGTGGATCGCGGACCAGTCCTCGCCAGGCTCGTGGAACATGTCAGCGATGGCGAGCCGGGCGCCGGGCCGCAGGACGCGACCCGCCTCGCGCAGCGCCAGCGCCTTGTCGGGCATGTGGATGAGCGACTCGAAGAACCAGCCGGCGTCGAACGACTCGTCGGGATAGGGCAGGTGCTGGGCGTCCGCCAGCTCGAAATGCACCCGGTCGGCGAGCCGGAGCTCGCGGGCCCTGGCGCTGGCGTGCTCGATCTGGCGGCGGCTCACGGACACGCCGACGATCTCGACCGCGTGTCCGCCGGCCAGGTGGAAGGCCGGCTGGCCGATGCCGCAGCCGATGTCCAGCACGCGCTGACCGGCCAGCGGCGCGAGGCGCTCGACCATGAGTGCGGTCAGGTGCTCGGTGGCGGCCTGGAAGGTGGAGTGGTCGGCAGAGTCCGCCCAGTAGCCGAGGTGCAGGTTGCTGTCACAGATCCTGGCGTGGAACTCGCTGAAGCTGTCGTACAGTTCGGCCACGGCCTCGCTGTTGGACTCGTTCGTTGCAGTCATCTTGTACCCCTTGCCTCTCGTGTTGTGGTGCGGCGTGACGGTTGGTGCCGTGGCGGCGCCGCACGCCGGGGTCAGGTGGTGTAGTACCAGTTCATCGGGTCGGCTTCGGCGCGCTCGGGCGCGGTCCGTCCGGCCGGTTGTGGCTCGGGGCGGGCGGCGCAGCGGCGGCGCAGGGCGTCGAGGGCGGGCAGGGCCCGGGTCACGGTGTCGAAGGGCAGACCGAAGTCGATCAGGCAGGCGACCTCGTCCACCCCGGCCGCGCGCAGCCTGTCCACGGTGGCGGCGCACTTGTCCTCGGTGCCGAGCAGGGACCGGCGGCTGTAGTAGTCCTCGGCCATCAGCTCGGCGAGCCGGTCCTGTTCGGCGGCGTCGGTGCCGCGGGAGGTGCCGCTGACCGCGTCGTCGTTGCGCTTCTGCGTCATGAACGAGGCGAGGTAGCGCTTGACCGGCTCGCGCACCACGTTCCACACCTGCTGTTCGTCGTCGCCGACGTAGGTGTGCATGCCCACGGTGACCGTGCCGGCCGCCGGGTCGTGTCCGGCTCTCTCCCGGGCCGCGCGGTAGCGGCTGATGTCCTCTTCCAGTTTCTCCCAACTGGTCAGCAGGGACAGGATGTTCAGCCCGCGTTCGCCCGCGTCCACCCAGGTCTGCGGGTTGGAGGTATGCACCAGCCACATCGGCAGTTCCGGCCGGCAGGGGCGCGGATAGGTGCGTACGTCCAGGGCGCGGCCGTCCGGGCCGGGGAAGGTGCGGGTCTCGCCCCGCCACAGCGCGGCCACCGTGTCCACGTTGTCCAGGGTGTACTGCCTGCGCTCGGCGTAGTGGTCGGGGTAGAAGACGAAGTCGCCCTGGTGCCAGCCCGTGGCGACGCACACGCCCACGCGGCCCTGCGAGAGCTGGTCCACGAGGGACCACTCCTCCACGACGCGGACGGGATGGTGGTGCGGCAGGACCACGCTGCCGGCTCGCAGGTGCAGGTTCTCGGTGGCTACGGCCAGCGCGGCGGACAGCACGGCCGGGTTGGGGAAGCTGCCGCCGAACTCCTGGAAGTGGCGTTCCGGCGTCCAGATGGCGGTGAAGCCGTGCCGGTCGATGAAGCGCGCCACGTCCAGGATGAAGCGGTAGCGGGTGCCGAAGTCGTTGCGGTCGTTCGCGGAGAAGAAGTAGACGCTGAAGTCCATGGGGCTCCTCACCTGGTGCCGTCGGGGCCGGCCGGATTGAGCGAGGCCGGGAACAGGCTGGTCGGGAAGTTCCGGGAGGCCAGCACCGGGGACAGCATCCGGGCGATGCGGGCGAGGTTCTCGTCGTGGGCGATGGTGTGGTGGTCGGCGTTCATCTCGTGGATGGTGATGCGCGGGCCGACGAACTCGGCAAGCCCGTTGGACTTGTCGTCGCTGGTGCGCGGCACCGGCGGCAGGTCGTTGCTGTTGCCCGGGGCCAGGAAGCCCTGAGTGGCGTGGAAGAGGGTGGTGGGGACTGTGGTGCGCAGCGGGGCCGGCCGGTAGGCCTGGAGCAGGTCGCCGTTGTGCAGCATCAGTTCGTGCCGGACCAGGATCTGCTGCTTGATCATCTCCCGGTCCGGCCGGGCGGCCGAGCGGTCGCGGATGTGGCCGGCGACCAGGTTGAGCTGGGCGTGCAGGTCCAGGCCGGTGAGGGAGGCGAGGCCGATCTGCTCGCTGACGCCCCAGCGCTGGCACATCGCGTTGCCGAGCATCACCAGGGAGAAGGCCTCCGCCTCGACCTCGGTGACGGTGCCCCAGTCCACGCTGTCCCAGGCCTCGGTGCCGGGCATGATCGGGTCGATGGCGATCAGGTGCGTGACTTCCTCGCCGGCCAGTTGCAGCTGCCGGGTCATCTCGTAGGCGAGCACCCCGCCGAAGGAACAGCCGCCCAGGAGGTAGGGCTCGCCGGGGAAGCGGTCGCGCAGTTCGCCGACGTAGTGGGCGGCCATCTCCTCCACGGAGTCGTACCTGCGGGGCATGCGGTCCGCGGCTGCCGCGCCGATCTGTTCCAGGCCGATGACGGGGTTGTGCAGCCCCAGGTGGCGGGAGAGGTAGATCGCGTAGCTCACCTCGCCGTACAGGTTGTGCGCCCACACGGACCGCCGGTTGTCCCCGTGCCGGTTGATCGCGACGACCGGCGAGGCCTCCTGCTGCCGGGGCGCGGCCAGTTCCTGTACGGCGGGTGGCGAGCACACGCGTGCCGCGTTCCCGGCGGAGACGAGGAGCCACGGCTCGACGTCGAGGTCGACCAGGTCGGGCGGCGGCGCGATCCAGCGGTGGTAGTCGCCGTCGCCTCCCCCTGCCGGTACGGCCCGCACGACCACGGTCCGCTCCAGTCCGCCGAGGGGGCGCGCGTGGTGCACGGCCGCGGCGGCGACCAGGGCGGACCTCCAGGCGGCGGCGCGCTCCAGCCGACCCCGGAGCGCATCGGCGCCCATCGGCGCGGACGGGGCGAGGGCGGCGGTCACTCGGTCCAGCGCGGCGTGCGGTGCGAGTCCGGCGAGGTCCGCGTCGCCCGCGAGCGGCCGGTCGGCTCCCCAGACGCCGGCGAGGGGCGCGGCCACCGCCGCCAGCGACTCGGTCTCAGTCTCGGCGAGCGGCCCCTCCCCCGGCCCGGGGGGCTGGACGAGGAGCAGCTCGGTGATCTGCAGGCCGCGGTCCTGCAGGATGCGGGCGGTCTCGACGGCGACCAGGCCCGCGACTCCGTACCCGGCGATCCGGCAGGAGGCGCCGGGGTGGGCCGCGCCGATCGCGTCGGCGCAGGTCCGGGCGAGGCGGTTGATGTCGGCGGCCGGGGCCGCGCCGTCCGGGAAGCCGGGCGCCTCGACGCCGGTGACCGGGCCGTGCTCGGCGAGGTGCCGGCACAGGTGCATCACCCAGGTGAGTTCGCCGGTGTCGCCGAAGAGGCAGTAGATCGGGTCTCCGGCGCGGCCCTCGGCGAGGGGCACCAGCCGCGGCGCCGCGACCGCTGCGCGTGCGGCGGGCAGGGGCCGCTCCGTCTTGAGGGCGGGGCCGGTGTCGACACTGTCGAGGGTCTCCGGTACGGCGTCGGGCAGCACGTAGCTCTCGTCGAGGTGGACGACGAGGCGGTCGACGCTGGGGTGTTCGAGGATCGCCGCCATCGGGATGTGGTCGCCGTAACGGTCTTGGACGGTCTGCATGATCCGCATGGCACCGATGGAGTCGACGCCGTAGCTCGCAAAGTCCCGTGCCGGGTCGACGGCGTCGGGCGCGATGCCGATGCCGTCCGCCACGGCCTCTCGGACGTGCTGTCGGAGGGTGGCGAGCCGGTCGGGCAGCGCGGGGGTGCGGGCCGGTCGGGGTGCCGAGGTGGGCGCCGGTTCGGGGGTGGCCGGGGCGGGAGGCGCGGGGGGCGCTGCGGCGGCTCGGGGTGCGGGGGCGGGTGTGGTGGCTTGGCGTACGGGCGTCTGCGCGGTGGCGCGGGGCGCCGTCCCGGATGTGGTGGCCGCCGGGAGCCAGTGCTGTTCGGGGGCGAACGGGTAGGTCGGCAGGGAGACCCTGGTGCGGTTCTGCGTTGTGTGCAGGGACCGCCAGTCGACGTCGGCGCCCGCCGCCCACAGTGTCGCGAGCCTGCCGAAGTCCCCGCCTGCGGCCCTGCGTACGGCGTCGCTCAGGTCGTCGGCGTCGCCGGAGCGGGGGCCCGTGTCACGGCTCGTCGTCAGGCGCGGGTCGTCGCCGTCGTCGAGGTGGGTCCGCAGGGCGTCGGCGAGGTGGGCGAGGTTCGGGGCCGCGACCGCGAGCCGCGCGGCGAACGGCCGGCGTCCCACCTGGAGCGTGTAGGCCACGTCGTCCGGTGACACGGCGTGCAGTCGTCCGTCGCGTTCCCAGCGCTCCAGGTGTTCGAGGAGGCGGCGGGCCACGGCCCGCAGGCGTTCGTCGTCGCGGGCGCTGAGCACGAACAGCCGGTCGCCGTCCGGCGCCGGGGCGGACGGACGGGGGGTGGCGGGCGCGGGGGCCTCTTCGACCACCAGGTGGGCGTTCATGCCTCCGAAGCCGAAGGAGCTGACACCGGCACGCCGGGGCAGGGGCGCGCCGCTGCTGGCGTCCGTGAACGGCGTCCAGGGGCGGGCGGAGGTGACGAGGTGGAACGGCGAGTCCGCGAGCTTGATCAGCGGGTTCACGCGTTCCACGTGGAGGGTAGGCGGCAGCATGCCGTGCCGCAGGGACAGCAGCACCTTGAACAGGCCCGCCATACCGGCGGCCGTCTCCAGATGGCCGATGTTGGTCTTCACACTGCCGAGCCCGCAGAACTGCCTCGGAACCGGCGCCGTGCCGCCCGCTCCGGGCCGTTCGAAGGCCGTGCGCAGGCCGGTCACCTCGATGGGGTCGCCCAGGGCCGTGCCCGTGCCGTGCGCCTCCACGTAGCCGATGGTCTCGGGTCGCGCCCCCGCGCGTTGCTGGGCCCGGGAGATCACCTCGGCCTGCGCGGCCGGGTTGGGGGCGGTGAGCGAGGTGGCGCGTCCGCCGTGGTTCGTCGCGGAGCCCGCGATGACGCCGTGCACGTGGTCGCCGTCCGCGAGTGCCTTGCTCAGCGGCTTGAGCAGGACGGCGCCGACTCCTTCGCCGCGCACGTATCCGTCGGCGCGGTGGTCGAAGGACTTGCAGCGGCCGTCGGGCGCCAGCATCCCGGACCGTCCGAACGCCTCGAACGCGGTCGGCGCCACGATGACGTTGACGCCGCCGGCGACGGCCAGGTCGCACTCGCCCGTCTGGATGGCGCGGACGGCCCGGTGCACGGCGACGAGGGAGCTGGAGCAGGCGGTGTCCACGGGTTCGCTGGGTCCGCGCAGGTCGAGCAGGAAGGAGACCCGGTTGGCCAGGACGCTGTGGTCGTTGCCCGTCATCAGCTGGCCGTCGACGTCCACACCGCGTTCGCGGGCCAGTTCGCCGTACTCGGAGGAGGCCACGCCCACGAACAGGCCGCAGGCGCTGCCGGCGAGGTCGGCGGGGTCGTGGCCCGCCTCCTCGACGGCCGCCCACACGGTTTGCAGGAACAGCCGAGCCTGCGGGTCCATGACGCGCGCCTCGCGCGGAGTGATCTGGAAGAACCCGGCGTCGAAGCGGTCCACACCGTCGAGGAATCCGCCGCGCACGGGAGTCGTGCCCGCCGCGGTGGCGAAGCGCTCGGGCGGTGCCTCGGAGATCAGGTCGCGGCCCTGGACCAGGTTGTTCCAGAAGCTCTCCAGGTCCGGCGATCCGGGGAACGACCCGGACATGCCGACCACGGCGACGGGTTCGGCGGCACGGTCGTGGGGGGTTCCGGCCGCGATTGAGGTGGTTGCCGGGGCAGTCGTGATCGCCGGGGAGGCGGTCGTCGCCGGGGGCGGGGGCCCGGCCGGGGGTACGGCGGGTGCGGCTGCCTCCAGCGGCGCGGGGGCCGGCGGCTCGTCGGCGGACGGGGCGGGTACGGGGGCGCGGGCGGGTGCCTGGGCCGTGGCGGCGACGAGATGGTCGACCACGGCCGCCATGTCCCGGCAGCCGTACAGGACGTCGGGGGTGAGGCCGACGCCGGTCGTCCGCGAGAGGCGGTCTGCGAGCTGCACCATGGTCACCGAGTCCAGCCCGAAGTCGCTGAGGTGGTCACCGGGGTCAATGTCCTGCGGCGTCACTCCCACCAGGGCGCAGATGGCCTCGGTGACGACGTGCCGCATCGCGTGGACGGCGGACGGTGTGCCGCCCGCGCTGTCGGCGGTCGGGTGCGTGAGGGTCACAGAGGGCTCCTCGGAGGGGCTGGGACCGATGGCGGGCGGAAGGGGCTCGATGGCGTCGGCGGTGCGGTGCGAGGGGGCGGGAGCTGCCGCAACCGGATCTGCAAGGACCGGGCCCGCCGGAACCGGATCTACGGGTACGCGACCTGTCGGCACCGGCCCCGCCGGGACCGGACCCGTGGTGCTCTGGTCGGCGGCGGGGGTGGTCCGGAGCCAGTAGCGGCCGTCGGCGAAGGGGTAGTGCGGCAGGGAGACGATCCGGGCGCCGGGCTCGGGTGCGGCGAGGGCGTCCGGGGGCTCGCCGTCCGTCCAGCGCCGGGCCTGTGCCAGGACCTCGGCGTCAGGGGACGGCAGGCCGTGCCGGTCGGGCGCCTCGTCCCGGGGGCCGGTCACCAGCCGGTCGTGGGGCCGGTCCTCCGCGTACGCGGTGAGTACCGAGACGATGTCGGCGAGGTCGTGGACGACGGCTCCGAGACGGGCAGCCAGCGGTTCGCGTCCGACCCGCAGGGTGTGGGTGACGTCCACCGGGCTCAGCGCGGCTCCGGGACCGGCGAGGAATGCGGCGAGGCGCCGGGCGTACGTGCGCAGGGCGTCCGGCCGGCGGGCCGACAGGAGCAGCAGGAGCGGCCGGGAGGGCAGGCGGTCGTCGGCGGTGTCCTCGGACCGGTCGGGCCGCGGGGCCTCCTCGATGACGACGTGGGCGTTGGCGCCGCCCGCGCCGAAGGAGCTGACGGCGGC
The DNA here is from genome assembly GCF_037201975.1 of Streptomyces sp. TG1A-60. Classification (NCBI taxonomy): domain Bacteria; kingdom Bacillati; phylum Actinomycetota; class Actinomycetes; order Kitasatosporales; family Streptomycetaceae; genus Streptomyces; species Streptomyces sp. TG1A-60. The sequence goes on from NZ_CP147520.1 coordinate 23,494, forward strand.
CCGCCGGGGTTCCCCGGTCGGCTGCTCGGGCCAGGCGACGGGCTCGCGCGGCACCAGGAAGCAGTCCGCGGTCGGCGGTCCGTCGGTGCCGAGGGTGGGTGCGAAGGTGCGGTGCCGCAGTTGGAGGATCAGCTTGGTCAACTGGACTACGCCCGAGGCGGCTTCGAGGTGTCCGGTGTTCGGCTTCACCGATCCGATCCGCAGCCGGTGGCCGTCGTCCCGGACGCCGTACGCCTCGAGCAGGGCGGCCAGTTCGACCGGGTCGCCGACCGGTGAGCCGGTGGCCTGCGCCTCCACGTACTGCACGCTGCGCGCATCGGCTCCGGACGCCTCCAGGGCCTGGGCGATGAGGTCGATCTGCGCCCCGGCGCGGGGCACGGCGTACGCCTCGGTCGGGCCGTCGGCGTTGACGGCCGAGCCGCGGATGCACGCGTGCACGCGGTCGCCGTCGCGCACCGCGTCCGAGAGCCGTTTCAGGACGAGCGCTCCGACGCCCTCGCCGGTGACGATGCCGTCGGCGGCGGTGTCGAAGACCCGTGGTGTGCCGTGCGGGGACAGCATCCGCGCGGCGGCCAGGTCGGCGTGGTGGCTGGGGTGGAGGATGACGTTCACTCCGCCGGCGATCGCCGTGCCGCACTCGCCCTCGCGTAGGCTCCGCACGGCGAGGTGGACGGCGGTGAGCGCGGAGGAGCACGCCGTGTCCACGGCCATGCTCGGGCCGGTCAGGCCGAAGGTGTGCGACACGCGGTTGGCGACGGACCAGCCGGAGGACAGGGCCTGTACGGCGTTCCCGCGTCCGCGTTCCTCGGCGCCGAGCAGCGCGTACTGGTGGTGCATGAGGCCGACGAAGACGCCGGTCCTGCCGCCGTTGCCCTCGGCTCGGGCGCGCAGGCGGGACGGGGGCAGCGCCGCGTCCTCCAGCGCCTCCCAGACCGTCTCCAGGAAGAGGCGTTCGGCCGGGTCCATGCGCTCCGCCTCGCGCGGCGAGATACGGAAGAGGAGGGGGTCGAAGCGGTCGACGTCGTCGAGGAAACCGCCCCAGGCACGCCCGTCGCCGTACTCCCCGTCGCTCCATCGCCCGGGGGGCACAGGGGTGATGAGGCTGCGTCCGGCAAGCAGGTGCTCCCAGAGCGTGTCGACGTCTGCGGCACCCGGGTACCGGCCGGCGATCCCGACGACGGCGATGGGCTCGGGAGCGGGCAGGGCGGTGGTGGTGGTGTCGTGCGGTGAGGCTTCTTCCGGCGTCCGCGACGAGGAGTCGGCCTCGGGAGCGGTCAGAGACGGCATGTCGGCGGTGGGAGGGTCGTCGGTCCGCGTGTCGGCGACCCGTGCGTCGGCGGTTCCCGTGTCGTCGGTCGGCACGGCGGCGACTCCTGTCAGCGCCGCCAGTTCCGTCCCCTTCGCGCTCACCAGGGCCTCGGCCACCGAGCGGAGGGACTCGCCGGTCACCAGCAGTTCCTGCGGCACCGGGCCGATATCCCGTTCCAGGCGCTCGACGGCCTCCATCACCGTCAGTGAGTCCGTGCCGAGGGACGCCAGGGGCACGGCCGGGTCCATCTCCTCCGGCGGCAGGCGGAGCAGGTCCGCGAACAGGTTCCGCAGATGCTCCGTCGTGCCCGCCAAGAGCTGGTCACCGGAACCGTTCGGGGACGACGTCCGGGCCTGCGGTCCGGCCGGTGTCACGAGTTGGGTGGCGGGATCCTGCCGCTGCCCGGGCAGGGGGGCGGTAGGCGGCGGCGTACGCCAGGGCCCGCGTTCCGCGAGGAAGAGGTGCTGTCCGGCCTGGTGGTCTGTCCAGCCCTGCACGCCGAACCGCCTGCTGCGGTCGAACCCGGCCTCCGCCAGGAGCGCCTGCCAGGTGAGCGGGGCGAGCAGCGGTCCGTGCGGGAGCCTCAGTCCGGCGTCCCCGGCGAGCCACCACCCGTCGGTGAGGCCGAAGACCGGGGTGACCGCGTCAAGGACGCGGGTGGCCTCGTTGACGGCCAGCAGGCCGCCGGTCGCGGTGAGTTCGGCGACGTTGCGCAGGGTCCCCCGCATGTCCCGGGTCGCGTGCAGGACGTTGGTGGCGACGACGATGTCGTACCGGTCGCCGTCGAAGCCCTGCGTGGCCGGGTCGTCCGCGATGTCCAGGACGCGGAAGTCGGTGTGGGGCCGGCCCTCGGCCAGCCGCCGGCGGGTTCCGGCGACCAGGGAGGGCGAGATGTCAGTGACGTCGTAGGTGAATGAGGCCCGGTGGTCGTCGATCGCGTCGAGCACGGCGCGGGTGGTGGCGCCGGTGCCGGCGCCGATCTCCAGGATGCGTACCCGCCGGGCCGGGTCGGCCGCGACGGCGTCGGCGACCGCCGCCCGTACGGCAGCGGCGGTGAGGCGGTTGAAGTGCCGGGTGCGGGGGTCGTCCGCGTACAGGGCGGCCATGCGCCGGTCGGAGCCACCGGGGAAAAGGACATCCAGGCCGCGCCGCCGGCGGGCGAGGACGTCGGGCAGCGCGGCGGCGCAGTCGTCCAGGAGGTCCAGCGTGGGCGCCAAGTGGCCGAAGCGGTCGGTGAGTTCGCGCCTGAGTCGGTGCCGACGGTCCGCGTCGGCCGCAACCGGTGCGGTGAGCCGGCCCCGCTCGGACCGTACGTGACCGGCCGATTCCAGGGACGCGAGCAGCGCGTCGAACAGCGGCAGCCGTTCGTCGTGGACCGCGAGACTCCGCAGCAGCTCCGCGCGGGTGACGTGCGCGCCGAGTGCCAGGCAGTCGGTGGCCCCGCTCAGGGCTTCCAGCAGGGCAAGGCGCGCGTATTCGTCCACGGCGTCCAGGTAGTCCCGCGCGTAGGGTTCGCCGTCGGCGTGCTGCGCGGCCAGGACGGCCGCGGCGGGCGCGGCGAGTACGTCCCGGCCGGTTTCGGCCTGGGCGGCGGGTGCGGGAAGGGCGGTGTCGGCGGCCGGTCGCCGGTGGCGCGTGCCGGGCTCCAGGGGTGTCACACGCCCCAGTTCCGCAAGATCCGCGCGCAGTGGTGCGACCTGGGTGAGGCTGGACGCGAGGACCTGGCGGAAGGCGTGCAGTCCCTCGGTGGCGGTCAGCGGCTGCACGCCCCAGCGGGCGAGCCGCTCGCGGTGCTCGGGGGTGGCGACGGCGCCTTCGTCGCCCCAGAAGCCCCAGTCGATCACGGTGACGGGCCAGTGCAGCCGGGTGGCTAGGTGGGCGCCGTAGGAGCTCATGAACGTCGAACCGGCCGCGTAGTTGGACTGGCCGGGGTTGCCGGTGTGGGCGATGGCCGAGGAGAAGAGGGCGAAGAAGTCGAGCGGTTCGGCGGTGAGCGCGTCGGCGAGGGCGACGGTCCCGCGTGTCTTGGGCGCGAAGGCGGCGTGGAAGACGTCGTCGTCGGACTGGGCGATGGTCCGGTCGGCGAGGACGAACGCCGTGTGCACGGCTCCGTCGACGCCGCCGTACCGCTCGTGCATCAGGCGGACGGCGGCCCGCGCGGCGGCGGGGTCGGTGACGTCGCCCGGCAGGTACTCGACCTGCCCGCCGTGCGCCCGCAGCCGCGCGAGCGTGCCGTCCGGCAGGTGCCGTTCGGGCCTGCGTCCCATCACCAGCAGCCGGGCGTCCCACTCGCTCAGCAGGTGTTCGCTGACGACCCGTCCGAGGCCGCCGAGACCGCCGACGACGAGGTAGCGGCCGCCGCGCCGCAGGGGCAGCCGGTGGTCGGCGGGGGCGGGCAGTTCGGCCGGGGCGAGCCGCTTGACGAGACGGATGCCCTCGCGCAGCGCGGCCTCCGTGAAGGGTGCGGCGGCCGGCTCGGCGGCGACGGCAGGCACGAGGGACTGCCAGTCGCCGGAGGCGCGGCATCGTTCGAGGTCGGTGCCCGCGAGGTCCAGGCAGACCACGTCGAGGAACGGCAGTTCGCGCGAGAGCGTGCGCGCCATGCCGTGCAGGGATCCCGCGAACGGGTTGTCGACCGGGCCGCCGGGCAGGGGCTGCTGGCTGTCGCTGGTCAGGACGACGAGGCGGAGGCTGCGCGGGCGCTGGGCTGCCAGTGCCTGCGCCAGGTGGAACAGGGCGAGGCAGCCGTGCCGCTGGGTCCGTTCCAGGTGGGCCAGGTCGGTGGAGGAGTGACGGCGGGTATCGACGCCGCCGGCGAAGTAGAGCGTGCGGACACCCGGGTGCGCCCGGAGCAGGGCCACGTGGTCGTCGCGGTCGCGCATTGCCGTCAGGTCGACCGCCTCGCTCGCGCCGCCGTGGTGGCGGACCAGCTCGGCGGCGAGACCGGCGTCGTGCCCGGCCGTGAGCACCAGGGCGGGTCCGGGATCCTGGTCGTCCAAGGCGTGCGGGGCGTCGAGGCGGGGTGCCACGCGCCACACGGGCACCAGGTGGGGGACGTCGGCGGAGCCGGAAGCCCGCACCACGGTCAGCCCAGTGAACTCCACGAGGGCCCGGCCCGAGGCGTCCGTCAACAGCACGTCGCACTTGACGGTCCCGCGTGCGGGGTCGGCGGCCACCAGACGGGCGTGGGCGTGGCGGACGGCTCCGTCCGCGCTGTGCAGGCGGACCCGTTCGACGGCGGCGGGCAGCGTCGCCGGTTCCTCCCACGCGGGCACGGCTCCGTGCACGGCGTGCAGGGCGGCGTCGGTGACGCCGGGATCTCCGATGCCGCCGTGGGCTCGGCCGGGCAACGGCGCGGACAGTCCCGCCCGCTCGGCAGGTCCGGCCGGTTCGGCGGGTTCCGCCAGTTCGGCCAGGGCCTCTCCCTCACCGCACCACAGGCGCTCCACTCTGCGGTACGACGGCCCGTAGTCGAGGCCGGTGGCGCGGGCCCGGTCGTAGAACGCCTCGTGGCTCACCTCCCGGGGGCAGCGGAGCCGCACGGCCGCAATGTCCAGCGGCGCCGGCGCGGGGGGCGGGTCGTCGGAGTGGGGCGCCCGGGTCCATGCCGTGACCGTGGCGTGTACGATGCGCCGTTCGCCGGTGCCGGTGCAGGTCTCGACGCGGACGGCTCCGTCCCCGGCGGCGGGTAGGACGCGTACGACGGGCTGCTCGTCGGTGTTCACGACGAGGGCGGTGCGCCAGCGCACCTCGCTCAGTTCGGTGACCGGCCGTCCCGCCGCTCGTTCCGCCGCCGCGCGGGCCAGCGCCAGGTGGGCGACGCCTGCGAGGACGGGCCGGGCGTCGACGAGGTGGTCGGCCACCCACGGGTGGTCGGGGGTGAGCGTGGCCGCGAACTCGGCCGCCCCGTCCACCGCGACAGCCATCTCGGCGAGCGGCGCCCGGTCGGCCACCGCGGGTACCGGAGTCCGGCCGGGGGCCGCAGCCACCGCCGGGTCCACGGTCTCGGGCCAGTGCACGGGACCGGCGAACGGGTAGGCGGGCAGAGGCACGGCGTGGGGCGCCCGGCCGTGCCGGTCGCGCCGCTCGGCGGCCTCCGGCCAGTCGAACTCCTCCCCCGCGACCCAGCGCGCGGCGATCTCGTGCCAGCGGCGCCCGGCGAACAGGCCGCGCATGTCGGCCGCCTCGTGCCGGGGCACCTCGGGTGCGACGCGGCCGGCCGCGTCGGCGGCGCCGGTTGTCACGTACCGCGAGAGAGCCTCCACGAGCCGTGCGCGGGTCGGCACGACGAACGCGACGCGGTGTTCGAAGGCTTCACGCCCGGTCTGGAGCGTGTGGGCGATGTCGCCCAGGCGCAGTCCGGTGGCGTCCGGGCCGGTGAGGCAGCGGGCCAACCGGTCGGCGGCGGCCTTCAGGCGGTCCGGTGTCCGGGCGGACAGGACCACCAGGTGGTCGTCGCCGTCGGCCGGACGGTCGTCGGTGCGCACGGCGTCCAGGTGTTCCTCGATCACGGCGTGCGCGTTGGCGCCCCCCGCGCCGAACGAGCTGAGAGCGGCCCGGCGCACGTCGTGCCCCGGCCGGGGGTGCCACGGTTCGGCGGTGCGCTGGAGGCGGAACGGCGTCCCGGCGAAGTCGATCTTCGGGTTGGGCGGGTCGCTGTGCAGGGTCGGCGCGAGCGTGCGGTGTCGTAGCTGGAGGAGGATCTTGGTGAGCCCCGCGATGCCCGCCGCGGCCTCCGCGTGGCCGATGTTGGGCTTCACCGAGCCGAGCGCGCAGTACTGGCGCTCCTCGGCGGACCGGCCGAACACCCGGGCCAGGCCCTCGATCTCGATGGGGTCGCCGAGTTCCGTGCCGGTGCCGTGCGCCTCCACGTAGCCGATGCCCGCCGGGTCTAGTCCGGAGCGGCGCAGTGCCGAGCCGATCACGGAGGCGTGGGCGCGCGGTGAGGGCACGGTGTAGCCGTTGGTGTGGCCGCCATGGCTGATGGCGGTGGCGCGGATGACGCCGTCGATCCGGTCGCCGTCGGCGCGGGCGGCGGCCAGCGGCTTGAGCACCACCGCGCCCACGCCCTCGCCGGGGACGAACCCGTTGCCGCCCTCGCCGAACGCCCGGCAGACCCCGTCGGGGGAGATCATGCGCTGCTCGGCGAGCATGGCGTACTTCATCGGGTGGAGGTTGAGGTAGGCGCCGCCCACGAGGGCCGTCCGGCACTCGCCGCGCCGCAGGCTCTCGCAGGCCAGGTGCAGGGCGGTGAGGGAGGCGGAACAGGCGGTGTCGACGGTGAGGCTCGGGCCGTGGACGTCGAGGAAGTAGGAGAGCCGGTTGGCGAGGGAGAACTCCATCGAGTAGGCCGGGACCGGATTGCCCTTGCCCCACTCCTCGGCCCCGACCAGGCCGTACGCCAGGCCCGTGGCGCCCACGAAGACGCCCACCGCGTGTCCCTCGTCCGTGCGGGTGGTGCGGTGCAGCCGGGAGCGGGTGTAGCCGGCGTCCTCCAGCGCCGACCAGGCGACCTCCAGGAACAGCCGCTCGGCGGGGTCCATGCGGCGGGCCTCGCGCGGTGCCACGGAGAAGAACAGCGAGTCGAAGCGGGCGACGTCCTCGAGGAAGCCGCCCCAGCGTCCGTAGCTGGTGCCCGGCCGGCGCTCACCGCGGTCGAACCAGCGCTCCTTGTCCCACCGGTCCGACGGGATCTCCCCGATCGCGTCCCGGCCCTCCACGAGCATCCGCCACAGCTGTGACACGTCCCGCGCGCCGGGATAGCGGCCCGCCAGGCCGATGACGGCGATGGCGTCGCCGGGCGCGGCGTCGGCGTCGGGCAGTTGGGCGGCGGGCCGGGGCGTGGTCTGCGTGACGGGGCGCACGTCGAGGGAAGGGACGGCGGGCTCGGCGGCGGGAGCCGCGGGTATACCGGCCGCAGTAACCGGGCCGCTGTCGGGAGTAGTTGGTGTACCGGCCGGGGCGGCCGGTGTGCCGGCCAACGCGGCGAGGGCCGGACGGTGGTGGGCCACCAGATGGTCGGTGAGGTCGTCGACCGTGCGGTGCTCGAACAGCAGCGTCGCGGGCATGGACCCCAGCCGGTCCTCCAGGGCGGCGGTGAGGCGCTTGACCATCACCGAGTCGATGCCGAGCGCGGAGAACTCCTGGTCGGACCGGAGCCTGCCGGGCGCGATACGGGTCAGCCGCGACACCAGGTCCAGCAGGAAGGCTCGTGCCACCTCGGCCGCCGCTTCCGGCTCCTCCGGCGCCGCCGCAGGTTCGCCCGGCCGCCCGGCCGCGGGGGCGCCCGGCGTCGCCGTGCTCGTGAGGCGGGCCCGTACGAACTCCTCGATGCGGCTGCGGTGACCGTGGACGACGACGACCTCGCGCGCCTCGGACCGCAGCGCCGCCGTCATCACGGCGAGGCCGGTGTCCGGCGGCATCTCGACCATGCCCTGGAGCACTTCGACGGCCCGGCGGTCGGTGTCGCTGAGGGTCATGCCGCCGTCGGCCCACAGCGGCCAGCCGACCGACACGGTGCGTCCGCTGCGGCGCCCCGCCTCGACGAGGGCGGCGCGGTGGGACGCGAAGCCGCCCAGCGCACGGCTCGCGGCGGCGTAGTCGGCCTGTCCGGGATGGCCCGCGTACCCGGCGAGGGAGGAGAACAGCACGAAGTGGCGCAGCGGTTCGTCCCGTGTCGCCTCGTCCAGGTTACGGGCGCCGGCCAGCTTGGGAGCCAGCACGCGCGCGTGGCCGCCGGGTGCCTTGTTGGCGATGTACGCGTCCTCGTTGACCCCGGCCAGGTGCAGCACGTCGGTGACCGGGCCGAACGCCGCACGGGCCTCGGCGACGGCACGCCGTACGTCGTCGGGCCGGGTCAGGTCACCGCGTACGTACCGGATCCGCTCCGTGCCGGTGCCGTTGGCGCGGCGCAGCGTCTCCGTCACGCGGGCGCCCGCGTCGGAGCGGCCGAGCAGGACGATCCGGGCGCCGGGCGCCAGGGCGAGCCGCTCCGCGAGGCTCAGGGCGATGCCGCCGCCACCGCCGGACAGCAGGTGGACTCCGGCGGCGGGGGGGCCGGCGAGGGCCAGCGGGAGGGACGTCATGGTCCGCACCCAGCGGCCGTCGGCGTCGTGGCGGACCTGGTACAGGGGCGCGACGGGTTCCGCCAGTTCGTCCAGGGCCAGGGCCAGGGCGACGTGGTCGGCCGAGCCGTCCGCGCAGACGGCGACCGGATGGATCCGGCTGTCCTCCTGGGCGGCGATCGAGCAGAAGCCGCCGAGCGCGTCTGCGGCCTGGGCGCTGTCGTCACCCACCGCGAGGCAGGCGATGGCCAGGCGCTCGCCGACCCGGCCGCGGATCAGGGTGCGCAGCGCCGGGTACACGACGTCCAGGCAGTGCTCGGGCCCTGCGGCCGTGACCAGGACAATGCGGTCGGGCAGGTCTCCGTCGGCGGCGAGTGCCGCCCACAGCCGCTCCCACGACGCGTCGTCGGCGAGCGAGACGGCGCGGGTGTCCGACGCGGGCACGGGCCCCGCGACGGCCTCGACGACCCTGCCGGTCCCCGGCGTCACGATGCCGGGCCGGCGGGCGGCGGACGGGTCCAGCACGATCAGTGGCGGGCGTCCCTGCGCCGGGGGGCGGTGCGCGGTCGGCGCCGTACGCTCCCAGTCGGACGTGAAGGCCACCACCTCGTGCGCGCCCGCCACGGCGGCCGTGCCGGCCGGGGACGCCGCGCCCATGAGGGCGACCGCGTCGGAGACGGTCAACTCACCCGCCTTGACGCGCTCGAGGATGTCCCGACGGTTCTGCCTGGAGATCACTGCGCACCTTCCATGAGCCGTTCCGCTTCATCCACCGAGAGGCGGCCTTCGTTGAGTGCCTGGAGCAGTTCGGGCAACGCGGTCCCGGGGGCCGTCGCCGGGGCGGGGACCGGCGCCAAGGCCGGGGCGGGCGTCACGGGTTCGAGGGGTTCCGCCCAGTGGCGCTGTTCCTCGAACGGGTACGCCGGCAGCGACACGCGGCGGCCCGGGGAGGCGGGCAGCCGGCCCGTGCCCGACACCCAGCGCCGGGCCGCCCCGTAGGGATCGGGGTCCGGGGCGTCGGCGCGCTCGTCCGCGACCCGGCCGTCCGGTCGCCGCTCGGCGCTGCCGGTGAAGGTGTCCGGGCCGGGCTCCTCGTCGAGCAGGCGGCGCACCGCGACGACGAGTTGCTCCGTCGTCGCGGCGACGAACGCCGCCCGGTGGGCCATCGCGTCCCGTCCCTCGGCGAGGGTGTGGGCGATGTCGGTGAGCGCGAGCGGTCCGGCCTGCTCGGCCGGGTCCCGCGTCAGGAAGCCGTGCAGTTCCCGCAGCCGGGCCCGCAGCCGCTCCGGGGTACGGGCGGACAGCGGGACGACAACCGGATCCCCGGGCGTGCCCGGCGCTGCGGGCCGGGTGTCGGGGTAGTCCTCCAGCAGGACGTGCGCGTTGGTCCCGCCGAGGCCGAAGGCGCTGACGCCCGCGCGCCGGGGTGAGCCGCCCGCCGGCCAGGGGGTCAGCCGGTCCACGACGCGGAAGGGGCTGCCGTCCAGGTCCAGGAGCGGGTTGGCCTCGGTGAAGTGGAGCGTGGGCGGCAGCATGCCGTGCCGCATGGCCAGCACCGTCTTGACGACGCCGGTCAGTCCGGCGGCGGCCTCGGTGTGCCCCACGTTCGACTTGACCGTGCCGAGCAGGCACCAGGGGTCGACCGGCTCGCCGTCGGGCCTGCCGTCGAGCGCGGCGAATGCCTTGCGCAGGCCGCGTACTTCGATCGGGTCGCCGACCTCGGTGCCGGTGCCGTGCGCCTCCACATAGCCGACCGTGCGCGGGTCCACCCCGGCGTCGCGGTAGACGGTGGCGATCAGCTCCGCCTGGGCCGTCGGGTTGGGCATCATCAGGGAGTCCATGTGTCCGCCGCCGCCGTGCGAGACCCCGCTGCCGCGCACCAGCGCGTACACGGTGTCGCCGTCGGCGAGCGCCCGGGACAGCGGCTTGACCAAGACCGCCACCGCGCCCTCGCCGCGCACCATGCCGTTGGCCCGCCGGTCGAACGCGGCACAGCGGCCGTCGGGCGACATGATGCCGAGCTGGCCGAGGGCGACGAACAGGTCGGCGGTGAGGAACAGGTGCACCCCGCCGACGAGCGCCGCCTCGCACTCGCCGGACCGGACCGCGCGCACCGCCCGGTGCAGCGCCGTCAGCGAGCTGGAGCACGCCGTGTCGACGGCCTCACTCGGGCCGCGCAGGTCCAGTTGGTACGAGATGCGGTTGGCGATGAGGCAGTGGCCGTTGCCGCTGACGACGTGGCCCTCGCGGTGGCGGCCCGCCCGGTGCAGCTGCCAGTCGTAGTCGCGGGAGGTGGCGCCGATGAAGACGCCCGTGCGGGTGCCGCGCAGGGACGCGGGTCGGTGGCCGGCGTCCTCCACCGCCTGCCAGGCCGTCTGCAGCATGATCCGCTGCTGGGGGTCCATCAGCTCGGCCTCCAGCGGCGTCATGCCGAAGAAGTCGGCGTCGAAGCGGTCGACGCCCTCGATGAAGGAGCCCCAGCGGCTGTTGACCGTGCCTGGTGTGCGGTGCGGGTCGCCGAAGACCTCACGCCAGTCGAACCGGTCCTGCGGGATCTCCCCCACCAGGTGCGTCCCGTCTCGCAGGTGCCGCCACCAGGTGCGCAGGTCGGGCGAGCGTGCGAAGCGGCCCGCCATGCCCACGATCGCGATCGGGTCGTCCTCGTCGGCGTTTGCCGCGGAGGCGGGGTGCGGTCGCGGGGTGTACGCCGGGGACACGGGTGCCGCGGCGGCCGGCTCGTGCACCGCGTCCGGGGTCTGCCGCGGCGGCTGGGCGTTCGCGGTGACCGTGGTACCGGCCGGGACTGCCGGAACGTGCTTCCGCGTAGCGACCGGCGCGTGCTCAGCGAGGTGCGCCGCCAGCGAGTCGATCGTCGGGTGCTCGTAGAGCAGGACCTTCGGCAGCCTGCCGAACTCCGGTTCCAGGCTGCGCACCAGCTGGATGGCACTCAGCGAGTCCATGCCGTAGTGGTCGAAGGTGACGGCAGTGTCCACCTGCTCTGCGGCCAGTCCGAAGAACCGCGCGAAGACGGGAACCAGCCGCTCGCGCACCTCGTCGGCGTCGGCCGTCACGGGCTCCGGGGCGGCGGACCAGTCCTGCCGCTGGGGTTCCGGCGTACGCGGCCCGCTCGGGCGTGCGTCCGACGGCCGTGACTCCAGCGGCGCGGACGGCTGCGGGGCGGGCTGGGTGGGGAGGGACGGCTGTGGATGGGTCTGGGCGGGCGTCCGCGGGCGGGTCTCCGCCAGGCCCGTAACCCGCGTACCGCCGCCGGTCACGGCCGCCGCCGGTACCTGGCTAAACAGCACCGCGTTGTCGAACTCCGTTTCCGGCAGGTCCGGCGCGCCGAGCGCCCAGGTCCCCTCGAAGCCCTGCTCCGCCAGCGCCGCGCGCCAGCGCGACACGTCGAAGAACGGCGAGTGCGGCAGCCGCGCCGCCACGTCCACGGCCGACCAGTAGCCGGGCAGCGGCCCGATCATGGCCGTCATGCAGTCGTGGTTGCGCACCAGTTCCTCGAGTACGAGCACACCGGACGGCGCGAGCAGGCGCCGGATGCGTCCGAGGCTCTCGCCCAGGTGCCGGGTCGCGTGGACTGAGTTGGCGGCGACCACAATGTCCGCGCTGCCCGCTTCGAAGCCCTGCTCCACCGGGTCCCGGTCGAGGTCGAGGACCGCGCAGGTGAAGTCCACCCGGGTGTCGGCGAACCGGGCGCGGGCGGCGGGCAGGAACGCCGGGGAGACGTCCGTGAACCGGTACTGGACGGCCTCCCCGTGCTCGGCGACGGCCTCCAGCAGCCTGCGCGTGGTCCCGCCGGTGCCGCCGCCGATCTCTATCAGACGTACCGGCCGGTCCGGGCGGGACTCCCGCAGGGCACGCACCCGGCCGGCCACCAGGCGGGCCACGATCTCGTTGTGGTGGTCGGCCACGGTATTGCCGTCGTAGATGCCCAGCAGCAGGTCGGGGTGATCCGGGGAGAAGAACACCTCCAGCGCGTCGGCCCTGCCGGTCAGGATCTCGGGCAGCCGGGGCAGGCAGACCCGTACGAGTTTCAGCCACGGGGCCAGTTCGGGGTGTTCGGCGGCCAGTTCGGACGCCTCGGCCGTGAAGTCCGGGGTGGTCGTACGGGACGCGGAGGGCGTCTTCGCCATCAGCGCGGCCAGCGCGTCGGCGAGACGGCCGTAGCCCTCCTCGTCCGCGAGCAGGGCGCGCAGGCGCTGCGCGGTGGGCGGGGTGCCGCCGTCGGCGAGCAGATGCGCGCACCAGCGCCTGAGCAGATCGTTGAGCCTTTCCATCCCCTGGGCGGCACGGCGTCCGTCGAACCCGCTGCCCTGGATGTGGCGCCGGACGTCGCGCACCTCGGCCGGGACGGCGGGCCGTTCGTCCACGGGGACGGCGGGCCGACGGGCGTCGGCCGGGACGGCGGGCCGTCCCCCGTCGGCTCCCGGCAGTACGGCGCGCTGCCGGGCGGCGGGACGCAGGGCGTCGGGGTCCGCCCGTTCGGTCGCCGCCTCGGCGAACCAGTACCGCGCGCCGCCGAAGGGGTACGTCGGCAAGCTGATGCGCGCCGTCGCGGGGTCCGGCGCGGTCGTGGCGGGCAGCGGGGCGCCCGCCACCCAGGTCCGGGCCGCCTCCAGCAGCGGCTCGCCGGGGTCGTCGGCGGTGGCCGCCACGTGCACGCCGGCCGGGGCGTCCGGGTCTGCGAGGTACGCGTCCATCGCAGCCAGCAGTCCGTCGTGGGAGTCCGCGACCAGGACGACCCGGCGCGCCATGGCCTCCCGGCCTTGGTGGAGGGTCGCCGCCATCCGGTCGAGCGGCGTGTCGGGCGCGGCGGCGAGGAAGTCGCGGTGGCCGCGCACGAGCCGGCGCAGTGCCTCGCCGTCGCGGGCCGAGTACGGGAACAGCCGGGGCATGCGCGGGGCCAGGGCCGCCTCGCGCACCGGAGCCTGTTCGACGACGGCGTGCGCGTACGACCCGCCGAAGCCGAACGAGCTCACCCCGGCGATGCGCGGTCGTCCGTCCGGCGTGTGCCAGCCGACGGGACGCGTGTTGACATAGAGCGGGGTGTCGTCGAAGCGGCAGTGCGGGTTGGGCTGTCGGTAGTCCGGCATGGCCGGGATGACGCCGTGCTGGATCTGGAGTACGGCCTTGACGACGCCGACGAGGCCCGCGGCGCCCTCGGCGTGTCCGAGGTGGGCCTTGGCGGAGCCGACCGCGCAGAAGGCGGACCGTGCCGTGTGGCGGCGGAATGCCTCGACGGCGCCCTCGATCTCTATGGGATCACCCAGGGCGGTTCCGGTGCCGTGCGCCTCCAGGTAGCCGAGGTCGTCGGGCTCGATCCCGGCGCGTGCCCAGGTGTCCAGGAGCAGCTGGGTCTGGCGGGTGGGGCTGGGCGCGGTGACGGACCCGGCGCGGCCACCGTGATTGACGCCGACCTCCCGGACGACGGCGTGGATCGGGTCGCCGTCGGCGAGGGCCCGGTCGAGGGGCTTGACCAGGACGGCGACGACGGCTTCGGCCGGGACGTAGCCGTCGGCCCGGGCGTCGAAGGTGTGGCAGCGCCCGGACGGCGACAGGGCTCCCAGCGCCGAACTGCGCACGTAGTGCTGCGGGTCGAGGATCAGGTTGGTCCCGGCGGCGAACGCCATGTCGCATTCGCCGCGCCGCACGGCGGCGACCGCGAGGTGCAGGGCGTACAGGGACGAGGAGCAGGCCGTGTCAACGACGAGGGAGGGGCCGGTCAGGTCGAAGTGGTAGGCGATCCGGTTCGCGGCCATGGTGACGGAGGTGCCGGTCACGTCGTGGGCGCCCATCCGCCGTCCGGCGGCGGTCATCGCCTGGTCGTAGTCGCTGAAGCAGCGGCCTACGAAGGTGCCGGTCGCCGAGCCGCGCAGCCGGCCGGCGACGCCGGCGTCCTCGGCGGTCCGGTGGAGGACCTCCATCAGCTGGCGGGTCTGCGGGTCCAGGCCCTCGGCCTCGGCGGGGGTGAGTCCGAAGAAGGCGACGTCGAAGCGGCTGACGTCGGTGAGGAAGCCGCCGTGGCCGCAGTCGGTGGCGTCCGGCCGCTCGCCGTGCGGGTCGTGGTAGAGGCGGTGGTCCCACCGGTCGGCGGGGACGTCGGTCACCAGGTCGCGCCCGCCGACGAGGTCGGCCCAGAATCCCGCGATGTCCTCGGAACCGGGGAAGCGTCCCGCCATGCCGATGACGGCGACGGGCTGTTCCGCTCCGGGCGCGCCATCACGGCCGTCGGCGCCCGCTCGGTGCTGCGGTGCCACGGGCTGCTGTGCCGGTGCGTCGGTGGGTGCGGCCTTGTCGTGCGCGGAGGCCGCCTCGCGGCGCAGCGCGGCCTGTACGGCGTCGGGGTGGGTGTTGAGCAGGTGGTTCACCAGGCGGTCGGTGTCCGGGTACCGGAACAGCGTGGTGGCCGGCAGGTCGACACCGAGCCAGGCCCCCAACTCCGAGGTGAACGAGGCGAGTTCCAGGGAGTCCAGGCCGAGGGCCATGAATCCCGCGTCCCGCACGGACGACGGCTGCGCCTCCTTGCCGGCGCGGCGCAGGGCCGTGGTGAGCGCGGTGACGACGTGAACATCGAGTGCGCCGCGCGGGTCCGGGACGTCGCCCGCGTCGGCGACGGCATCGGCGGCCGTGTCGGCCCTCGGTGTTTCCAGCGCGAACCTCAGGCGGGCGGCGTCGCCGTGCAGGACGACGACGCGTTCGACGCCGAGCCCGAGGGCGGTGTCGAGGGTGTCGAGGGCGGTGACGGTGTCGAGCGGGACCGATCCGGTGCGGGCGAGGACGCGGTCCTGGAGCGCGGGGTCGATGTGCATACCGCCGTCGCGCCACAGCGGCCAGTCGACCGCGACGGTCACGCCGTGCCGTTCGCCGGCCCTGCGCCGCTCCTCGCGCCAGGCCGCGTAGGCGTCCAGAGCACGGTTGGCCGCGCTGTAGTCGGCGCCGCCCGTGCTGCCCGCCGCCGCTGCGAGCGACGAGTAGAGCAGCAGGTAGTCGAGCCGGTCGTCGCTCGTGACGGCGTCGAGGGCGGTGACGCCGGGGAGCTTCGGGGCGAGGACCCGCTCGACCGCCGGACGGCTCTTGTTGACGACCAGGGAGTCCTCCAGGACTCCGGCGGCGTGCACGACCCCGGTCAGTGGTCCGAACCGTTCGCGCGCTTCCTGTACGGCGGCGGACAGTGCGGCCCGGTCGGTCACGTCGGCGCAGAAGTAGGCGGCACGCGCGCCGAGGGCCTGGAGTTCGGCGACGGCGCTGTCCGTGTGGGCGCTCCTCCGGGAGCGGCCCAGCAGGGCCAGGCAGACGTCACCCGCCGCGGCGATGCGGCGGGCCGTGTGCAGGCCGAGTCCGCCGGCCCCGCCGGTGATCAGGTAGACACCGCCGGGGCGGCCGAGGCGCACCGGGGCGTGGGAGGCGGAGGGCGGCCCGGCCGGGACGAACAGCTCCGTGAGTCGGCCCTGGGCGGTGTGCCGGACTTCGGTGCCGTAGGCGTCGGCCGGTGCGTACGCCTCGGCGAGCAGTGTCCGCGCCTCGACGGCCGACGTCTGGTGCCACACCGTCTTCAGCAGGAGCTTCGGCTGTTCGAGCCGGACGCTGCGGGCGAGGCCGCCCACGGCGGCGTGCGCCGGGCTCGCGCCGCGGGCGGCGTACCCGTACACCACGGGCAGCGGCCGGGTCAGGCCGACGGCGAGGGCGCGGCACAGCAGCAGGGCGGACAGAACGCCGCCGGTGCTCGTCTCCCCGGTGGTGTCCCCGGACAGCGGCCACAGGTGGAGGACGGCTCCCGGGGCGCGGTTCTCCGCACGGAGGGTCTCGGCGAGCCGGACGTAGTGCTCGGCGTCGCCGGGCTCGATCTCGAACTCGTCGGCGGACACCCGCTGGTAGGACATGCCGGGCCGGACGCGGACCACGTCGGGGTGCAGCGCGCGTATCTCCCGTACGCGGTAGGTGTCGGCGTCCAGGAGCAGCAGTGGGCCGTCCGGCACGGGCGTGGCCGCGGTGGCCGGCAGGGGCAGGGGGCGGGTGTCCGGGACGTACAGCAGGGTGGCGGGACCGTCCGGGCTCGCGGCAGCGGGCTCGTCGCGGGTCGGGGACGGTTGCCCCGGCCCGGGGTCGCCGAGCCAGTAGCGCCGGCGCTCGAAGGGGTAGGTCGGCAGGGAGATCCGCCGCGCCGCGTCGAGGGCGGGCCAGTCGGACGGGCCGTCGGCGGCCCACAACCGCGCGGCCTCGGTCTCCTCGGCAGCGCCGCTCGTGCTGGTGCCGACGGTCTCCGTACCGGCGTAGGCGGGGCGGGCCGGCGGACGGCCGTCCGCGAACGCCCGCAGTGCGTCGGCGAGTTCGGACGTAGAGGCAGCCACCACGGCGAGGCGGTGCTCCATGGCGCGGCGGCCGGCGCGCAGGGTGTGCGCCACGTCGGCCAGGCGCAGTCCGGGCCGGGCCCGCAGGTGTTCCGCCAGCCGCCCGGCCTGCTCGCGCAGCCGGTCGGCGGTCCGCGCGGACAGCGGGATCGCGAGGGGCCGACCGGTCCCGGGCGGTTCGGGGGCGTCCGCGGCCGCGAACTCCTCGATGACGACATGGGCGTTGGCGCCGCCCGCCCCGAAGGCGCTCACGGCGGCCCGCCGGGGCAGCGGGCGCCCGGTGTCCGGGTCGACCGGGGCGGGCCAGGGTTCGGGGGCGGCGGCCAGCCGGAATGGCGTCCGCTCCCAGTGGATGCCGGGGGCGGGCGCGCCGATGTCGCCGACGGCCGGGAGGGTGCGGTGCCGCAGCGCCATCAGCGCCTTGGTGAGGCCGACCATGCCCGCCGCGGCCTCCAGGTGGCCGACGACCGGCTTGGCGGAGCCGATCACGCAGTACCCGAGGTCGCTGGTGTGCCGCGCGTACACCGAGGTGAGGGCCTCGACCTCGATCTGGTCGCCGAGGGCGGTGCCCGAGGCGTGCGCCTCAACGTAGCCGATGGTGCGCGGCGCGACACCGGCGTCGGCGAGCGCGGCGGAGACCACCCGTGCCTGGGCGTCGGGGCTCGGCACGGAGTAGCCGCCGGTCCGCCCACTGTGCAGCAGCGCCGAGCCGCGCAGCAGCCCGTAGACGTGGTCGCCGGAGGCCAGCGCGTCGGACAGCGGCCGCAGCAGCAGGGCGCCGACGCCCTCGCCGGGTACATAGCCGTCCGCATCCCTGCCGAACGGACGGCAGCGCCCGGTCGGCGACAGCAGCCCCAGCTCGGCCAGCCTCAGGTATTTGTACGGGTGCAGGGACAGGTTCACCCCGCCGACCAGCGCCGCGCGGCACTCGCCGCGCCGTATCGCGTCGGCGGCGAGGTGCAGGGCGGCCAGGCTCGCGGAGCAGGCGGTGTCCACGGTGATGCTGGGCCCGGCGAAGTCGAAGGAGTACGACAGCCGGTTGGACAGGGCGGAGGACCAGGAGCCCGCGACGTCGGCGGTCCCGGCGCGCAGCCGCTCCAGGCCGTGCAGTTGGTAGTCGTTCCACATGGCGCCCGCGAAGACGCCCACAGCCCGGTCGGTCTGGGCGGCGAGCCCGTCCGGAGTGTGTCCCGCGTCCTCAATCGCCTCCCACGCCGCCTGGAGCAGCAGCCGTTCGTGCGGGTCCATCAGTTCCGCCTGACGGGCGCTGAGGTGGAAGAAGGGCGCGTCGAACTCCGCTACGCCGTCGCAGAAGACGCCCCAGCGGGAGTACGTGCGTCCCGGTGTGCCGCGGGACGGGTCGAAGTACGGTTCGTGGTCCCAGCGTTCGGGCGGGACGGGCGTTGCCCGGTCCTTGCCGTCGGTGAGTACGTCCCACAGTTCGTCCGGGGTCCGGGCGCCTGGGTAGCGGCCGGCGAGGCCGACGATGGCCAGCGGTTCGGACTCGGGAGTGCCGTCTGCCGGACGGGCAGCGGAGACAGGCGACGCGGCGGGCGACGACGGCCGGCCGACTGCCGGGGTGCCGGCCAGCGACCGGCCCACCGCTTCCCGGTCCGTGGCTCGCGGTTGGTCCGCTTCCCGGTCCCCGGCGGCCGACAGGCTGTCCATCTCCCGGTCTTCAGCACCCAGTTGGTCGACTTCGGGGTGCTCCGCCCGCAGGTGGTCCGCGAGGCGCCTGACCGTGGGGTGTTCGAAGAGGAGCGTGGGGTAGAGGTCGGTGCCGAGCATCTCCTCCAGGTCGCCGACGAGGCTGAGCAGGTCGACCGAGCTGAGGCCGCACTCGTAGAAGCCGAGTTCACGGTCGACACGGGTGGGCTCGACGCCGAGGCGCCGTGCGACGAGTGCCGCGACCCGTTCCTCGAACGCCCCGGCGTGCACCGGTGCAGGGGTGGCCGACAGCGGCTCCGGGGGCCGTTCGGCGGGCGGCCGGGTGCGGTCTGTGATGAGGGCGGCGGACCGGACCCGCTTGGCGCGGAAGCCGACCAGTTCGGCGACGACCTCGCCGTCCGTGCCGCAGATCTCTATGTCGGCCTGGAAGAGTTCGCTGTCGAACCCCCCGGTGACCGGTCCCGGCACGTGGACGAGATTGTCGGCACCCACGCCGGTACGGGCGCGCAGCGACTCGATGTAGAGGGGGATGTAGGCGTGCCGGGGCGTGCCCAGATCCTGCTCCGGGAACAGCAGCATAGGCACCAGCGTGGCGAAGTCGAGTACCGCCGGGTGGGCGTGGAAGTGGCCCACGTGCTCGGCCGCCTCGTCCGCGAGCCGCATGCGCGCCAGCGCGTGTCCCGGGGCGACGTGCACCGTGCCGGACGCCTGCATGAAGCCGCGGTGGTGGATGTCGAGGGCTCGGACGTAGCCGTAGAGCTTGTCCACGTCGACGGTGCGTGTCGCCGACGCCGCCAGGCCGGCCGGGTCGATCCGCCGCCACGGTGTGCCGTCGGCGGGGTGGATCTCGGCGGTGCAGTTGGTCTCCCACGCGGCCTGGGGGTTTCCGGCGGGGCGGCTGCGCACGGTGACGGTCAGCGGCTGTCCGGGGTCCGCGTCGCCGAGGACGACCTCGACGGCGCTGCGGTCGCCGGAGCCGACGATGGGGGCGTGGAAGACGATGCGGCGCAGGACGACGAGGCCGGGGTCGACTCCCGCCCGCTGGACGGTCCGCAGCACCAGGTCGAGGAGGAAGACGCCGGGCAGCACCGGCACTTGGTGGACGAGGTGGTCCCGGACGGCCGGGGCGTCGGCACCGACGCCGGTGGTGGCGCGGCGGCCGGCGAGCGGGCGCAGCAGGTCGTGGGGGCGCTGGACGGATGACCGGTTCTGCGGCATGACTAGATCAATTCCTCCAGCTCGAGCACGGGACGGGGCGTGATGCGCAGGGGATCGTCCTGGCCGGTGCGCTCGACCCAGTGCCGGCGCCGTTGGAACACGGGCGGCGACAGGGGCGTCCGTACGGTCTTGCGGCCGGTTTCCTCGGGGCCCACAGGCTCGCGGAGGACGACGTGGCAGTTGGTCCCGCCGAAGCCGAAGGCGCTGAGGCCGGCTCGGCGTACACCGTGCCGGGGCTGCCAGGGCTCCAGCCGGTCCTGGATGCGGAACGGCGACGTCTGGAAGGCGAACCTCGGATTGGGGCGCTCGCAGTGCAGGGTGGGCGGCAACTGCCGGTGCTGGAGCGACAGCACGATCTTCTGGAGGCCGGCCATGCCCGCCGCCATCAGCAGGTGCCCGACGTTCGACTTGACGCTGCCGACGCCGCAGAACTGGCTCTCGTCGGTGGACTGCGCGAACACGCTCGTCAGAGCCCGCAGTTCCATGGGGTCGCCGATCATGGTGCCGGTGCCGTGCGCCTCGACGTACGACACGCTCGCGGGGTCGGCCCCGGCGCGGCGCAGCGCCTCGCGGACGACCGCCTGCTGGGCGTCGGGGTTGGGGGTGGTCAGGCCCATGGTGCGGCCGTCGTTGTTCATGGCCGTCGACTCGATCACCGCAAGGACACGGTCGCCGTCGGCGAGGGCGGCGGCCAGCGGTTTCACCAGGATCGCGCCGACTCCCTCGCCGGGCACGAAGCCGTTGGCGGACGCGTCGAATACGTGGCAGGTGCCGTCGGGCGACAGGGCGCGGGCGGCGCTGAGCGAGAGGTACGGCGTCTCGTCCAGCAGCAGGTCGGCGCCGCCTACGACGGCCATCTCGCACTCGCCGAGCTGCAACGCCTGCCGGGCGAGGTGCAGGCTCGACAGCGACGACGAACAGGCCGTGTCCACGACGAGGTTGGGTCCGCGCAGGTCGTGCAGGTGGGCGAGGTGGGCGCCGATGAAGTTTTGGTTGAGGCCGGTCGCGGTGGCTCGGCCGGGAATGGTGATGCGCGACGCGTAAGTGCTGGTGCCGGAGCCCACGAAGACGCCGACGGCCCGGCCGCTCAGCTCCTCGCCCCGGTATCCGGCGTCCGCGATGGCCGTCTCGGCCGTCTCCAGGAAGAGCCGGGTCAGGGGGTCGACGTGCGCGGCGTCCGCCTCGGGGATGCCGAAGTAGGTGGGGTCGAAGTCCTCGATGCCGTCTAGGTAGCCGCCCCACTTGCTGATGCTCATGCCGGGCGCGTACTCGGGCGAGTAGCGGGAGGCCACGTCCCACCGGCTGCGCGGGACCTCGCGGACGCCGGACCGGCCGTTGCGCAGCAGGTCCCAGAAGGCCGCGGTGTCGGGGGCGCCGGGGAACCGGCCCGCCATGCCGATGACGGCGAGGGGCATGCCGGGGCCGGTGCCGGGGGCCGGTTCGCCGGTCGGTGCGGGCGCGGGCAAGGGGGCGGGGCGGGGCGCTGCGGGCGGGACGCCGGTCGCCGGCTGTCCGGTGGGTGCGGCGGGTCCGGCGGGTCCGGCGGGTCCGGCGGGTCCGGCGGGTCCGGCGGGTCCGGCGGGTCCGGCGGCCCAGCGGGTGATGCCCTCGCGGTGGGCGTGGACCAAGTGGTGGGCGAGCCGTTCGACCGTGGGGTGTTCCAGGACGACGGACGGGTCCAGGGGCGCTGCGGTGGCGGCCTCCAGCCGGACGACGATGCTCGCGATGAGGATCGAGTCGACGCCGAGGTCGGCGAAGGGCCGGTCGTGTGCGATGCGGTCACGTGGCGTGCCGAGCACCTCGGCGAGGACGTCCGCGACGTGATCGGCGCAGCGTTGGACGAGCCGCGTGTCGTCCGGCGCCGACGGCGGATCGATCCCGTCCGCCACCGGTCCTGCCTCGGATCCCGCCACCGCCCCCACCTCCGGTCCCGTCTGCGGCCGGGGCTGGGCGTTCGGCTGGGAGGTCCCCTCCGGGGGCGCGTCGTCCGGGGCGGTGCCGGACCCGGTGGCGACGGGCCGGGTGGCGACGGCCGCGAGCGCGGCGTGCTGCTCCGTCGCCAGCGCGGCGTCGAGCAGGATGAGTCCGTCCTCGGGGCGCATGGGTACCAGGCCCACCTCTCCGTAGCGGGGCGTGGTGACCTCGCCCATGCCGATGCCGGACCAGCTGCCCCAGGCCAGGGACAGCCAGCGGGTGGCACTGCCGCGAGCGCCGGCGCGGGCTTGTGCGAACTCGGCGTAGTCGTCCAGGGCCGCGTTGGCGGCGGCGTAGTCGCTGAGGCCGACGGAGAGCCGCGGCATCAGGGCCGAGACGGAGGAGTAGAGCACGACGAAGTCCGGATCTGCGTCGGCCAGGGCCCGGTCGAGCGCGGCCAGCGCCGGTCCCTTCGGCTCCCACGTCATGTCGAACTCGTGCGGGGGCTTGTGCACGAAGGCAGGGGTGGGTGAGACGGCACCAGCGCAGTGCAGAACGCCCGCCGGCGGCCCGAAGCGGGCGCGCACGTCGTCCAGGAACGCGGTCAGCCGGTCGGGGGGACCGTGGTGCAGCAGCACCTGGGCTCCCGCCGCCTCCATGCGGGTGATCGCGGCCGTGCGGGTGGCCCACCAGTCGTCCGCCGTCGCGTGTGCCCAGCGCTCCCTCGGCGGCAGGGCGCGGCGGCCGGTGAGGGCGAGCCGCCGGGCGCCGCGTGCGACGAGCAGTTCGGCGGCGGCGATCCCGAGGCCGCCCGTTCCGCCGGTGATGAGGTACGGGCGGTCGGCGGTCACGGCGACGGAACCGAGGCGCCCCTCGTGCCCCGCGGCCGGTACCGGGACCGGCTCCAGGTCCCCCACGTGCCGTGCCCCGCGGACGTAGCGGATCTCGGCGCCCTCGGCCGCTGTCACGGTGGGGAGTTCGGCGGCGGCCAGCGCCACCGGGCCCGGCAGCCTCTCCGGTACGGCGTCGTACTCGACGGTCACGGCGGTGACGGCGGCGTACTCCGCACCGACGGCCCGTACGCAGCCGGCCATGCGAGCCGCGGTCAGCACCGCGTCCCCCTGCCCGGCCTCGGCGGGTCGGGTCGCAGGCGTCGGCCGGACGTGAACCACGGTGACCGCGTGGTCCCGGGCGCGGGACGCCAGCTCCTGGAGCAGCGCGATCCGGCCCGCGTGCCGGGACGGCCGTCCCGGAGCGGCGAGGGCGTCGACCGCGTCGATGACGACGTCGAACGGCCCGTGGGCGGTCAGTTCCCCATGCAGGACCTCGCGGGTGCGCTCCCGGTCGTTGAGGTCGGCCTCCACGGTGCGGGCGCACGGGAGCGGCAGCGGTGAGGGCTCGCGCAGCACGACGACGTCGTGTCCGTCGAGCCCGGCCAGTTCCTCCGCCAGTCCGGCGTCGGCCTCGGCGCCGACGAGCACCAGGGTGGTGAGGCGCCCGGCGGACGGCGCCATGCCGCGCGCGGGCGCCGGCGTCCAGGTGCGGGCGAGCAGCCGCAGTGATGGCGTACCGGCGTCGGCGGCGGGGCTCTTTTCGGTGGCCGGGGCGGTAGCGGCGGTGGGGGCCATGGCGGCCGTGGGGACCGTCCGCGCCACCGAGGCCGTCGGAGCGGTCGGAGCCGTCGGCGCTGTCGTGGCTGTCAGGGCCTGGGGACCATACTGGTTGGAGTGGTCGAACGGGCGGGCCGGCAACGGCACTCGGCGTCGCCCCGGTTCGATCGGCCAGGAGACGTCCTCACCGGCGACCCACCGACGGGCCGCCTCGTGCAGATCTGAACCCGCACCCGAACCGGAGCCCGACCCCGAACCACGATCGGGGCCCGCGCCGTCGGCGGCGGCCGCGGCGGTGCCGGTGTGCAGCCCCGGTGCCGTACGGCCGTCGAGGAAGGCGTCGAGCGCGGCCACGGCCTGCGCGCGACCGGGAACAACCAGCGCTAGCCGGGCGCGCATCGGGTCGCGTGCGACGCGCGACGTGTGGGCGAGGTCGGCGAGATCCTGCCCGTCCTGCCGCAGTACGTCGCGCACCACCCGGGCGTAGGCACGCAGCCGGTCGTCGTCGGGGGCGGACAGGACGAGGACCTGGTCCCCGGCGGGCTCCGGTCGCGTCGCGGCCACGGTGCGGGCGGGAGGCTCCTCCACGACCAGGTGGGCGTTGGCCCCGCCGAAGCCAAAGGCGCTGATCCCGGCGCGCAGCGGCAGGGGCGCCCCGGAATCGTCGGCGGGCCGCCACCGCCGTGGTTCGCGCAGTACGTGAAACGGGGTGCCGTCGAGCCGCAGATGGGGGTTGGCGCGTTCCCCCACGGCGTTCGGCGGCAGGGTGCGGTGGCGGATCGCGAGCAGCACCTTGAGCAGCCCGGCGATACCGGCGGCGGACTCCAGGTGCCCGATGTTCGCCTTCACGGCGCCCAGGTGGCACCAGGGTCCTGCGGTGCGTGCGCCCGGCCGGTCGAAGGCGGCGGTCAGGCCCGCGATCTCGATGGGGTCGCCGAGCCGGGTGCCGGTGCCGTGCGTCTCGACGTACGTGACGGTCCGCGGGTCGACGCCGGCCCGGTTCAGCGCGGCGGTGACGACCTCGGCCTGGGCCTCCGGGCGGGGCGCGGTCAGGGAGTGGGCCCGGCCGCCGTGGTTCACGGCACTGCCCCGGACGACGGCTCGGATCGGGTCGCCGTCGGCGAGGGCCCGGTCCAGCGGCTTGAGGACGACGACGCCGACGCCCTCGCCCCGTACGAACCCGTCGGCCCGCTCGTCGAAGGTCCAGCAGCGGCCGGTCGCCGAGAGCATCCCGGCCTGGCCGAGCGAGTCGAACCACGCCGGGGAGAACAGCGCGTTCACCCCACCGGCGACGGCGAGTTCGCACTCCCCCGCCTCCAGCGCGGCCAGCGCCCGGTGCAGTGCCGTGAGCGAGCTGGAACAGGCGGTGTCGACTACCTCGCTCGGCCCGCGCAGGTCCAGCAGGTATGACAGGCGGTTGGCGATGACGCTCTGGACGTGCCCGGTGATGCTGTGGGCGGCGACCTCCTCGCCCGCCCGGCCGAGCAGGTCGGCGTAGTCGGACAGGGTGGCGCCGACGAAGACGCCGGTACGGCTGCCGGCGAGGGACTTCGGGCGGATCGCGGCGTCCTCGACCGCGTGCCACGCGGCTTCCAGGAACAACCGCTGCTGCGGGTCCATCAGGCGCGCCTCGCGCGGGGAGACGGCGAAGAACTCGGCGTCGAAGGCGAGGATGTCGTCCAGGAACCCGCCGGCCGGCACGGAATCGCCGAAGCGGTCCCCAGGCGCGGGCATGACGAGGTCGCGGCCCTCGATCAGATGGGCCCAGTAGGCGTCCAGGTCCGGCGATCCGGGCAGCCGACCGGCCATGCCGATGACGGCGACCGGGGGCATGGTGCGGGGGTGCGCGGGCCCCGAGGCCAACGGTCGGGGATCGGTCACCGCTGCGGTGGGCGGCTGCGCTTCGGCTCGGGACGCGGACCCGGACACCGCCAGTGCCGTGGGCGTGGGGGTGGGGGTGGACGCGGGTGGGGGCAGAGGCGTGGCCGGGGCTGTGGGTGCCTCCGGTACGGCCAGGGCGGGTGCCGCGCTCTCCAGCAGCGCCGACGCCAGCGCCTCGACGGTCGAGTGCTGGTAGAAGACCACCGGCGTCAGGGCCAGCCCTAGGCGGTCGTTGAGGCGGTTGGCGAAGTCGGTGAACAGCAGGGAGTTAAAACCGTAGTCGCCGAACTCAGCCGTGACACGGACCTGTTCGGCCGGAATCTTGACCAGACCCGCCGCCTCGTCGCGCAGCAGGTCGCGCAACCGCTCCCGGTCGGCGACCGGAGCCGCCACGGCCTGTATCCCGCCATCGGTCCGCACCCCGCCGAGGGCCTGCCCCCCGCCATCAGTCCGCAGCCCGCCATCGGTGCGCGGCGACGCCTCGGACACGGCGGATGCCGCAGCCCGGGCCGACACCCCCTGCCTGCCGACCATCCCGTGCCGCCCGGCGAGCGCCGCGCCGATCCGCTCCTGGTCGCCGAAGCCGACCAGGACGCGGGACCGGCCGAGGCGGAGGGCGTCCTCGAAGGCGGCCAGTGCGGCCGGTGTGTCGATCGGGGTGAGCCCGAGCGTGGTCTCGGTCAGGCGCCGGACGGCGGACGGCATCTCCATCCCGCCGTCCCGCCACAGCGGCCAGGCGACGGACACCGAGCGGCCGGACCGCTCGCCCCGCGCCACCAGAGAGGCGCGGTGCTCCGCGAACGCGTCGAGGAAGCGGTTGGCGGCGCAGTACGACGTCTGCCCGGCGTTGCCCAGGGTGCCGACGAACGACGACATCAGCAGGAAGAAGTCCAGCGGGTCCCCGGCGGTGGCCTCGTCCAGGGCCAGGGTGCCCCACGTCTTGGGTGCCAGCACGGCGCGCATCTCGTCCGCCGTACGGTCGCGGGCGGCGCCGTCGTTGAGTACCCCGGCCGCGTGGATCACGCCGTGGACGGGGCCGAACGCCTCCCGTGCGTCGGCGAGCGCTGTGGCGAGGGCGTCGGGGTCCGTCGCGTCCGCCCGCACCTGCCGCACCGCGCCGCCGCTTCGGGCCGGCGACCGCAGCAGGGTCTCGCCGGGCCCGGTCTCCGCGCCGGAACGGCTCACCCACGTCACGCGTGCCGCCCACCGCTCGACGAGGTACGCGGTCAGCAGGCGTCCGACGCCTCCCGCGCCGCCGGTGACGACGTAGTGCCCTCCGTGCCGCACGGGCGGCGCCTGTCCGGCGGGCACGGTGGCCCGGGTCCATGCGCGGACGAGGTGGTCGGTGCCGTCCACGAGCAGTTCGGGCGCGCTGGTGGCGAGCAGGGACAGCACCTGCGCCAGGTCCGGTTCCCCGGCGTCGATCTCGCACCGCACCGAGCGGAACCCGGGGACCTCGCGCTCCAGGGCGCGCCCGAAGCCGACGGCCAGGGCGGCGGCGGGGCCAGCCCACTCGGGTGGGGTGAGGGTGACGTAGGTGACGGACCGGCTGGCGTCGGTGAGGCCGGCCAGCGTGTCGAGAGTGCCGGTCGCCTCGGTCAGTGACTGCGCGAGGGGTTCGGCGGCACGGTCGAGGGCGCGGCGGTCGACCACGACGGCGTGGCGCAGGCCGCGCACCAGGCCGGTGACGTCCCGGGGGTGGGCGACATGGTGGCTGGCGTTCCGCGCCCAGCCCGGCGTGCCGCCGACGACGATCACCGTGGCATCCTGCGCGAGTGCCGTCGGCATCGTCGGCGGGGCCGGGACGGGTGTCCAGTCGGGGACGTAAAGTTCGGCGCGCCGCTGCCTGGAGGCGGCGGCACCACCGGCCGGCGCGGCCGGTCCGGAGGCGGCGCCGGTCCGAGGCAGCCAGTGCCGTGTGCGGGCGAACGGGTAACCCGGCAGGGACACCCGCCGGCCGTCGGCGGACGGCAGGATGTTCCGCCAGTCCAGCCGGGCTCCCTGGCACCAGAGCCGGGCGAGCTTGGCCAGTTCGCCACGCTCGGCGAGGGCGCGCAGGGCCTCGGTGGTGCCCGGCGTTCCGTCGAAGACGTCGCCGAGCCGGCCTCCGTCGTCCAGCCTGCCGAGCGTTGCATCGGGGGTGTCCCGCACCGCCTCGTGCAGTTGCCGTCCCGGAGCGCCGAGTTGCTCCAGACGGTCCGCGAGTTCGCCCGTTCCCGCGACGACGAGCGCCAAGCGCGTGTCGAAGTGCTCGCGGCCCTCCCGCAGGGTGAACGCGACGTCGGCCAGCCGGAGTTCGCGCTCTGAGGCGCGCAGCCGGGCGGCGAGCCGCGCGCAGGCACGGCGCAGTTGCTCCTCGTCCCGCGCGGACAGCACGACGAGTTCCGGCCCGGCCGGTGCCGCGCCGGCCGCCGGGGTGGGCGGTGCCTCCTCCACGACGAGGTGCACGTTGACCCCGCCCGCGCCGAAGGAGCTGAGTGCGGCGATCCGCGGGGCGCCGTCGGCGGTGGCGGGCCAGGCAGACGTGGACTGCTGTACGTGGAACGGCGTGGCCGCGAAGTCGATGTCGGGGTTGAGACGTTGCGAGTGCAGGGACGGCACGAGCGTGCGGTGCCGCAGTTGCAGGAGCACCTTGGTCAGTCCGGCCAGGGCGGCGGCCGCCTCGGTGTGCCCGATGTTGCCCTTGATGCTGCCGACGGGGATCGACGCCGGGGTGTGCACGGAGGCGTAGGCCTTGCTCAGACCGCGGATCTCGATGGGGTCGCCCAGCGGGGTGCCGGTGCCGTGGGCCTCGACGTATCCGACGGCGGACGGGTCGGTGCCCGCCCGCCCGAGGGTGCGGGCGATGAGGTCGGCCTGCGCCTGCGGGCTGGGCACGGTGAAGCCGTTGGTGCGTCCGTCGCTGTTGGCGCCGACGGCCCGGATGACGCCGTAGACGTGGTCGCCGTCGGCGAGGGCGTCGCGCAGCGGGCGCAGCAGGACCGCGCCGACGGCCTCGCTGGTCACCATGCCGTCCGCGTCGGCTCCGAAGGGCATGCACCGGCCGGTCCGCGAGATCATGCCGAGCTGGGCGTACTGGATGCGGCGGGCCGGGTGCAGGACCAGGTTGGCGCCTCCCGCGAGCGCGGCGGAGACGGCTCCCGCGCGGATCGCGTCGCAGGCGAGTTGCAGGGCGACGCCCGACCCGGAGCAGGCCGTGTCGACCGCGATGCTCGGTCCGGTGAAGTCCATGAAGTACGAGACCCGGTTGGCGATCTGGTAGAGGTCGCTGTTCGGGTACCGGCTGTGGCCGTCCAGCGCGGCGTTGGCGCTGAGCACGGCGTAGTCCGGGCCCATGGAGGCGACGTAGACGCCGACGTCGCGGCCGAGACCGGCGGGGGTGTGTCCGGCGTCCTCGACGGCGTGGTAGGCCGTCTGGAGGAAGAGACGCTGCTGCGGGTCCATGGTCTCCGCCTCGCTGGGGGCGAGTTGGAAGAACAGCGCGTCGAACTCGTCCACGCCGTCGAGGAGTCCACCGGCCGAGCTGTACGTGCGGTCCGGGCCGCCGTCCGGGTCGACCACGTCCCGCTGTTCCCAGCGCACGGCGACGTCGCCCAGCGACTCGACGCCCGCCTTGAGGTTGTCCCACAGTTCGGTGATGTCGTCAGCGCCCGGGTAGCGGCCGGCGATGCCGACCACGGCGATGCGGTCGTCCGGCACGATCGCGGCGTCGGTCGACGGCGCGGAAGCGATACCGGCCGTCGGCCCTGAGGCGTCGCCGGCCCCCGACACGGCCGCGGGCGACGGCCGCGACACAGCCGTGGGAGACGACTGTGGCACGGGCCGAGGGTGCGAAGTCCCCGGCGAGGCGGCGGGCGTGGACGGCTCCAGGGCGTGGGCGACGGAGCCGAGGGTGCGGTGCTCGAAGAACAGCGTCTTCGGCAGCCGTCCGAAGTCCTTCTCCAGGGCGACGGTGGCGTCGACGATCTCCAGCGACTCCAGGCGCAGGGACTCCACTGTGGTGTCCGGTGTGAGTTCAGTGACCGGGATCCGCTTGAGCCGGCTCACCACGGCCCGTACGGCGTTGAACGGATCGCTTCCGCCGCGCGCGGGCTCGGGCGTACGGGCGGCCGGCGGCGCGGGATCGGGCACACGCTCGCCGGTGACGGCGCGGTGCAGTGCGGTCATGTCGGTCAGCTCGGCCGCCAGGTGCGCCAGCGCCGCACGCCGGGCAGCGTCCGCGGTCGGGCTGCCGCCGGCCGGTGCCGCGCGGCGCTCCGCCGTGGTGTCCTCGGGCGCTGGTCCGTCATCGGGCCGGAACTTCAGCTCGGCGAGACGGTCCAGCGGCGCCGTGTGCAACCGCGCCCCACCCCCGCCGTGCGCGGACTCGCCCACCACGGCTTCACCGGTCGCGGCTTCGCCCGTCACCGCCTGACCCATCGCGGCCTCGAAGAACGTACGCGCGGGGGTGTTCCGGTCGGTCGGTCGGTGCTCGGCGGCGAGGACGGTGGGACCGCCCTCGGTGGTGACGGCGCGGGCCACCGCGGCCAGGAACTCGTGCTCCACGCCCCGCCCGAGGACACGGCAGCTCAGCAGGAACGTGTCGAGCAGGACCCGGTCGCCCTCGTCGCGGGTCACTGCGGCGCCCACCAGCCCGTAGTCGCCGAACCGGTCGCCGACCTCGGCCACCCAGCACCGGGCACCGTCGGCGAGCACGCCGCGCAGTTCGGCCTCGGTCCTGCGCAGCGGCGACAGGTTGAACTGGTTGGTGCGCTGCGTGAGCTGGGCGACGCGGGCCAGTTGGTCGTCGCGGGCCTCGTGGACGTCGACGCGCAGCCCGAGACCGGCGATGAAGCCCGCGAGGGACGGCGCCGCGTCACGGGCCTCCTCCCGGCGCCGGGCCGCGCGGTACATCTCGGTGCGCCTGCGGTCCTCCTCGGTGACCTGCGCGCGGTCGAAGGCCCAGAGCCGGGCGAGGAACCCGGCCCAGTCCGCCTCGTCGGCGGGCAGCTGGAGGGCGAGGACCTGCGGCTGCGCCGAGCGTACGGTCGCGATCTCGACCGGGTTGTCGTCGAGGAAGACGAACGAGTCCAGCCCTACGCCGAGTTCACGGGCCAGCGCCTCAATGTTGCCGGCCTTGGCGTTCCAGTCGACACGGCGGGCGGCGACGTGCTCGGGGCGCAGCGGCATGTCCGGGCGCAGCCGGAACACCTCGTCCACGTCCTCGGCGGAGTTCTTGCTGGCCAGGCAGACGAGGACACCTTCGTCGTGCCGTCGTACCGCCCACTTCTGTAGGTGGCGGTGGGCGTCTTCCAGCTCCACTCCGAGGGGGCCGTCCTCGCCGCAGACGCCGCGCCACAGGGTGTTGTCACAGTCGAGGACGAGCACCTTGTACGGGCGGCCGAGCAGGGCGTGCACGGTGCGGGCGACCGCGGTGCCCAGTGCCGTGCAGGCCTCGGGGGTGTAGGGGATGTGCGCGTGGTCCTCCCGCGCCGCGTCGTGGTGGTCGGCCACCCAGTGGCCGTCACGCCGGTCGTCCAGCCGGGTCAGGTGCAGTCCGCGGGTCCCGTCGAGGGCCCGCCACAGGCGGTCCTCCACGGCCTTGAGGGCTTCGGCGCGGCGGGCGAGGGCGGGCGGCGACGCAGGGCAGAGCGCGACGAGCAGCGGCGCCGGGAGGCGCGCCGCCGCCGTGCGGGCCGCGGCGGCGAACTCGTCGGCCGTGCGATCGCCTTCGGGTCCTTCCGGCCAGTCCTCCACGCGCACGAGCACCGCGTTGCAGCCGCGCCGGTTCGCCGCGAACGCGCCGGACAGGTCCAGGAGTTCCTGGAACACCTGCCCGTACGCCGCCGGCCGCACGGCCAGGTCGAGTCCGAGCCGCTCGCACCAGTGGGCCAGGACGGGATGGAGCGGGTCGGTGGTGAAGGTGGCGGCCACGACGAGGGTGCCGCTGGGACCGCCCACGAGGGCGTGGGTCGCCTCAGTCACGGGGGCGTCAGCCGCCTCGGTCACGGAGGCGCCAGCCGCTTCGGCGGCACGCGGTTCGCCAACGCCGGACGGGTGCCCCGGCCGGCCGTCCCCAGCTCCCTGCCCCGGCGCATCCGCCCCCGCACCGTCGGCCGGTTCCCCACGCGCTGTCCCGGGCACGTCGAACTCGGCCAGCACCTCGGTGGTCCCCGCCGCCACGCCGCTCGCCACGCGCCGAACCACGGCGGCGGCGACGGGCTCGACGTCCAGGGCGCTGTCGTCAGCCACGCTGTCGGCGAAGGTGGTCGCCAGGCGCGGCGGGCGGACGATCAGCGTCGCCAGCATGGGGCTGTCCACGACCACCGCCTCCGCGAGCCCTTCCAGCGCCCGCTTCGCGGCGGTGTAGTGGGACAGCCCGCGGTGTGGTGCGTGGGCGTACGCCGAGGACACGGCGATGACGAGACCGCCGCCGGCCATGTGCCCCGCGAATGCGGCGAGCGGCGCCTGGGCGAGCCGCAGTGCCGCCGTCACGTGTTCGCCGGCCCGTGCGGCCGTGTCCGGGTGCACGTCCATCGGCCGGGCCGGGGGGCCGGCGTTGAGGATCAGGAGGTCGGCGGTTCCGTCCCGCTCTTGCACGGCCCGGCGGAGTTCGGTGCACCAGGCAGGGTCGGCGACGTCCCCCCGGTGCAGGCGCACGCGAGTGCCGTCGGGGCCGAGCGCGGCGACGAGGGCCTCGGCCTCGGCGGTGCTGTCCCGGTAGGCCAGGTGGACGGTGGCTCCGGCAAGGGCGAGCGCCTGGACGAACGCCGCGCCGAGTCCGCGGCTGCCACCGCACACGACGGCGGTCCGGCCCCGCAGGGCGCCGTGCCGGGGTACGAGGAGGCGCAGCCGGTCCGGGTCCGGTGCGCTGGACTCGCGCCGGGCGAAGACGCGGACCTCCACGCGTGCAGTGGTGTGCCCGCCGGTCACGTCGCCCGTGAGCCGCACGGAGCGGTAGCGCGGGTCCACGTCGGCGAGAACTGCCCGCGCGGTGAAGCCCCGCCGTCCGGGGAGGGGTTCGAAGTCGGCGTCGATGCCGCTGACGAGGGCGGCGCGGCCGGGGGCCTCCATGCCGGCGAGCTGGCTCGCCCAGGCCAGCACGGCCGCATGGTCCACGCCCACTCCCTGGTCCACGAGCCCTTCTGCCTCCACGAGACGGAGGAGTGCCTGCCAGTCGGGGCGGTAGCGGGTGCCCAGTTGCGCGCCGGGGGCGAGCTGCGTCACCGGTGTGCGGGCCGCCTCGGCGGTGAACCGGTGCTGCGCGGGCCTGGCCGGCGGCGCGTGCACGGTGCCTTCGGCGTATCGGACCTCGATCTCGGCCAGGGTGCGCCGCCCGTCGAGGACGCGTACGGAGGTCGGGCCGCCGGGGGTGTGCTCCGCCTCCCACCGGTAGAGCTGGCCTGGGTAGACCGGCCCGGGGAACCGTGCCCGGAGTGAGGCTAGGCGCAGTCCGGTGCCCGGCGCGGGGGCCAGGGCCAGTGCCCGGAGCACGCACAGCGCGCCGTGCGCCACCGGCTGCCCGAAGGGCGTCCGGCGGGCATAGGTCTCGTTCACGTGCAGCGGACTGTGGTCCCCGCCTGCCTCCGCGAAGGCCAGGACATCTGCTCGCGTGACGCGAAAGTCACCCGTAACGACGTTCGGCTCCATGCGCCGTTGTTCCTCCAGTCCGGTCTTCTCGTCCGGTCATCCCGGCAGTCCTGGTCCCGGTCACCGACCGGTGCGGCCCTTCGGCAGTCCTGGCGTCCCGCTCACCGATCGGTACGGCTCGTCGGCACTCCCGGCGTCCCGGTCACCGACCGGCGCGCCCGTCAGCTGCTCGCCGGCGCCGCTTCGCGTGCCGCGCGGATGCGCCGGGTCAGGCCGGTGAGCACATTGCCGGGGCCGATCTCCCGCAGGTCGGGGTCGGGCAGCGTGAGCAGGTGGTGCACGGTGTCGGTCCACCTGACGGGGGACCACAGCTGGCGGCAGAGCAGGTCGCGTATCTCGTGGTCGCCGTAGGGCTGGGCGGTCGCGTTGGCGATGACGGGGATCTTGAGGCGGCCGAACACGTAGCCGTTCAGGAAGTGGCCGAAGCGTTCGGCGGCCGGTCGCATGCCCCGCGAGTGAAACGCGCCGCTGACCGGGAGCGGCACAACCGTGGCCGCCTGTGCCGTCAGCGCCTTCGAGACCCTGTGTACGTCTTCGGCGCCGCCCGAGACGACGATCTGGTCCGGGGCGTTGAGGTTGGCGAGGTCGACGTCGCCGCCCTCGGCGGCCAGGACGTCCCGGACGGTGGACTCGTCCAGGCCGATGACTGCGGCCATGGTGCCTGGCCCGGCGTCGGCCATGAGCGCGGCGCGCCGGGCGACGATCTCCAGGCCGGTACGGAAGTCGAAAGCGCCGGAGGCGAAGAGCGCGGCGTACTCCCCCAGGCTGTGACCGGCCACCACGTCGGGTATGACGCCTGTTCTGCGGACCGCGTCCAGGTAGGCGAGGGCGTCGACGACGTAGATGGCGGGCTGGGTGAACCTGGTGTCCGCCAGGCGCTCCGCCGGGCCGTTCAGACACAGGTCGGCGACCGAGTAGCCGAGCGCGTCGTCGGCCTGGCGCACCAGGTTGGGGTACGTCGCGAGCAACTCGGCTCCCATGCCGACGCGCTGGGAACCCTGTCCGGCGAAGAGGTGGGCGACGGTCACGTTCGGCTCCCGTGGGGTGTCTCGGTGGTCAGGCCGGCCAGCCTCGCCGTCATGACGTCCGCCGCTCCGCGCATCAGCAGGTCGGCCAGCTCGTCGACGTGGCGGTTGCGCCAGTGCTCCAGCTCGGTGCCGCGCAGGCGGGAGTTGAGCGCGCCGAGCGCGGGACCACAGTTGACCTGGTAGTCGACCTGGTGTTCCTCCGAGCCGCTCATGGCCAGGCGGATCGACTGTACGAAGTAGGCCTTGAAGACGAGCAGCATCTTGTGCTTCGGGTCCCGTTCGGCGCGGGCCAGCGATGCGGGGTTGGCCTGTGCGTAGTAGGCGCGGGTCTCCTCCCACACCTGGTCGAACGTCCGCCGGAAGTAGCGCCGCTGGAGCTGGTCGGCGGTGCGTATATCGAGGTCGTCCAGCGAGTCGTGGCGGCGGTAGAGCTCGTAGAGCCGGTTGGCGCGGGCCGGGTAGAACAGGCCGCGGCGCAGTACCTGTGCGCGGGCACCGGTCTCCAGCATGTCGCCGGCCGGAACGACGGTCATGTCCTGGACCTCGGCCTGCTGGAGCATGTCCTTCACGCGGTCGCTGGTGCCGCACTCGGCGGTGCACTGGTTGATGCTGCCGGTGAGGACGAAGTCCGCGCCGAGGACGAACGCGGCGGCCACCGCCTCCGGCACTCCCAGTCCGCCCGCCGCGCCGACCCGCACCTGCCCGGCGGCGGGGAACCGGGCGGCGGCCCGGTCGCGCTGGTGGACTGTGTCGGGCAGCAGCACGACGAGTTGCCGCTGGTCGGTGTGGCCGCCCGAGTCGGCCTCGGCGCACAGGTCGTCGGCGAGGGTGACGCGTTCCGCGAGGGCCGCCTCCTCGGCGGTGACGGCTTCGTCGGCCAGCAGTTCCTCCACGAGGTGCCGCGGCGGGGGTTCGAGGAAGTACTGTGCGACCTCGGGTCTCGACACCTTGGCCATGACCCGGTGCGGCACGTGCACGGAGCCGTCGGGTGCCGTGCGCAGGCCGCTGATCCGGTACTGGACCAGCGGCCGGGTCGGGACGATGAACGAGGCCGCCTCGACCCGGCGAACCCGGTGCTCGAGGAACAGCCGTACCTGCTCCTGTTCTTTGGCCGGGTTCTCGTGCGACGCGAGGAGGTTGACTCCCCACGGGCCGTCACCGATCTCCCGCTGGAAGCGGCGTACGGCGGCGACGACCCGGTCGGCGCGCAGGCCGCCCGTGCCGAAGTAGGCGAGCAGGCCGGCCCTGCCCATCCGCAGGACGAGTTCCTCGGAGGCCACCGCCTTGTACATGGAGCCTGCCGCGTAGGCGTAGCGGACGCCGTGGTCGGCGCGGAAGGCCGCGCTGCCCAGCGCTTCCGCGCCGATGCGGCCGTGGTCCTCGGCCGTCCGGTCGGCCCGCACGAGCGATGTGGTCATCTGTGCCCCGTCCTGTCTGTGCCGCGTCCCGACGTCGTTGGCGTGCGGCCCCGGGGTCCGGGGCCCTGGCATCGTCGGGCACCCGCCGGTCCGGGCGGGTGCCGCGGTCACTGGCCGGCGCCGGCCTTGCTCTGCTCGTAGCGCTCGAGGATGGCGGGCATCTCGGCGCTGACGAAGCCCAGGAACCGCTCCATGTTGGCCAGCCGCAGCAGGCGCTCCTCGGAGGCGTTCTCGGTCCTGAGGCCGGTCAGCCCGTTAGCGGCGACGCGGTGGAAGTCGGGGAACTCCGAGAAGATGCCCCGGACCTTGGGGCCCCAACTGTTCTCGCGCAGCCGGATGGTGTAGTTCTCCTGGAGCGATCCGGTGCGCTCGAAGACGCTGACGGGGTCGTTCTCCGGGGTCAGCTGGTCCACGATGCGGTCGATCGCGGCGCGCGGCACACCGAGGGCCTTCTCGATGTCGGCGGCGGTCTGCTCCGGCGGGTCGCAGATCATCATCCAGCCGACGACGCGGCCGCGGTCGTGCGGCATTCCGTCGTTCTCGAAGTAGTACTGGGCGACCTTCTCCACGAAGGCCTGCTCACCCTCGGAGAGGGTGGTGGGGGCGGTCTGCTCGGTCATGGTGAGCTCTCCTCGCGGTGCGTCCGGGCGGCGGTCGGTCAGGCGGCAGCGGTGCGGCGGTGCTCCTCCCAGCGCTTGGACATGTCGGCGAGGTCGCCGACGATGTGGCCGAACAGCTCCTCGATCTCGGCGATCCGCCTGCGGCGGTCTTCGTCGGCGTCGGCGAGGACCTCGAGGCCGAAGCGGAAGATCTGGTGGTACTCGGGCCAGCTCGCGAAGGTGTCGGCGACGGCCTTGGGGTAGCCGTCGTCGACGAGCCGGTAGCGGGTCTCCTCGCCGGGAGACTCGATGCGCCGGTACAGGCCGGCCAGCGTCAACTGCTCGATGAGCTGCTCGATGCTGTCCGGCTCGGCGTCCACCGCGGCGCAGATCTGGTCCAGCGTCTGCTCGATCGGGTCACTGATGATCATCCACGCCATGGCCCGGCCCTTCTCCCAGGTCACGCCGTGCGCCTCGTGGTAGTGCCGCGCCACCTCGTCCACGAACGACCGCTCGGCCTCGGTCAGGGTGGCGTAGGTCTTCTCCGTCGTGCTGGTCACGTGTCCCGCCCTTCGGTTAGGCATGTGGCCGGTCCCGGCGTTCGGTCGGGAAGCTGTCGCGCCCGGCGGGACCGGCGGCCAAGCCTTGTCGACCAGGACCCCGGCCCGCCCCCGGAACTCCCCCAGCAGCGACCCCAGTACGGGTGGGCCGGGGGGCCGGGGCCGCGGGTATGCCGAAGGCGCCGCGGGCGCCCACCAGGGGGCGCCCGCCGCGCCACGTCGTGCTGCTCGGTGGGGGTCTACGCGGAGCGGCGGACGCTCTCGCCGTGCGCCGCCGGCCCGGTGGCCAGTGCCTGGGACAGTTCGGCCCGTTTGGCGATGCCGAGCTTGGCGTAGGCCTGGCTGAGGTGCCATTCCACCGTCTTGACGGTGACGAACAGGGCCTGGGAGATCTCCCGGTTGCTGAGCCCGGCCGCGGCTTTGTGCGCGACTCTCTCCTCGGCGGGTGTCAGCGGCGCTCTTTGCTGAAGGCCGCTTCTGACCTGGCGGACCCCTGCCAGGCGCAGCTCGGCCCGCGCCGTGGTCTCCAGTACGGAGGCGCCGATGCCCTGGGCCATGTCCAGTCCGGCCGTCAGGCGGCTGCGGGCCGCACCGCGCCGGCCCTGGCGGCGCAGCGCGGCGCCGAGCGCGACCAGGACGCGCGCCCGTTCGAGCAGGTAGGGCGTGGGTGCCAGGAGCTGGTCGGCGCTCTCCAGCATCTCCAGTCCCTCGTCTCCCCCGACGATCTCGCCGTGCGTGCGCAGCGCGGCGGCCAGCGGGCGGACGGCGCCGAAGGCCCGTGCGCGTTCGGTGACGTCGGCGGCGAGCTTACTGGCCGCCCGCGGTCCGGTCGTGATGGCCAGGGCCCGCGCCGCTTCCGGCAGGTACTCGGAGGACGCGGACGGGTACAGCCAGCCCTCCTCTCCTGCCTGGTCGCGGCATTCGGTGAGTTCCCGCAGCCCGTCCTCGAAGCGGTCCTGCCGGATGCTGAGCCGTACGCGCGCGATCCGCAGCGGGACGGACAGGGCCGACGGCGGCAGGGGTCCGGTCAGTCTGATGCGGCGCAGCGTGTCCTCGGCCTCCTGGAGTTGGTCCGTCTCGATGAGGCAGTGCGTGAGTACGGCGGCCGCCAGCGGCACGCAGGCGAGCGTCAGGGAACAACACTCCTGTTGTTGCAGCAGGCGCCGTGCGCCGGCTTCGGCCTCGGCGAGCCGGCCGGTGTCGAGGAGTACTCCGCCGAGCAGGCTCGTGGCGGTGGCCGCGGCGAGCATCTGCCCTGCGTCGGACGCCTTGCGCGCGGTCTCGCGCAGCACCCTTTCCGCCGTCTCCGCCTCGTCGCACTGGGTGAGGGTCCAGGCGGCGACCGCGGCGTCGGTCAGTTCCGTGTCTTCGCCGTACGGTGCCGCTCCGTCGGTGATCGCGGCGGCGGCCAGTCTGGCAACCCGGTGGGCCGGACGTCCGCGTGACAGTGCCTCGATGGCCGCGTGCGCTCTCGACGCGGCAGTGGCGGACGGCAGGCGGGGCGGGGTCGACGCGCGTCGGCCGGGGGCGATGCGGGCCACCACCGCGGCCGTCGTGCGCACCGCCTGCTCGGCGGGCTCGGTCGCGTCCGGCGGTGCGGCGCCCGGCTCCGCCAGCAGGGTGAGTGCCTCGTCGTAGCGGCCCGACGCTGTCAGTGCCATGCCCAGTTCGAGGCGAAGTCGGCTGCGGAAGGCCGGTTCGTGCGTGCGGCGCAGGGCTTCGCGGAGGTGTTCGATCGCCGAGGACTGCCGGGCGCGTAGTTCGGCCGACCCCAGCTGCCCCAGGATGTACGGGTCGTGCTCGGTGCTGGAGTCTGCCAGTGCCTGGCGCAGGTACCGGGTGGCGTCCACCGGCGACGCCCGGCGCATGGCCTCGACGGCGGCGGCACGCAGGGTCCGGACGGTCCAGGCGTCGCAGCCGGGTTCGGTACGGCACAGGTGTTCCGCCACCGTGGCGAGGTCGACGTCGGCGGTGTGCAGCGAGTGGGCGGACCGCCGGTGGGCGCGGCTGCGCGCGTCCGACGACATCTGGGCGTACACGACCTGCCGTACGACGGGGCGCCGGAAGGTGTAGGGCACCCCGGGGTTGAGCAGGTCGGCTTCGCGCAGGGCGTTGGCGGCGTCGAGGGCGACGCCGTTGTCCAGTGCGGCCGCGGCCGCGCAGTGGCGGGGGTCCGCGTCGTCGCCGAGGACGGCCACTGCTTCGGCGAGGGCGCGTGCGGACGGCGACAGTTGCTGGAGGCGGCTGGCCACCTCCTTGGCGATGCGGGCGGGCGCCAGGCTGAATATCTCCTCGGCGGCCGACTGTTCGGGGGTGATGCCGCGGCGGCGCATCTCATCGAGCAGTTCTGTCAGGTGGGAGGGATTGCCGTGGCTGGCGACGAGGCAAGCTTCGGTCACGTCGTCGTGTGGAGCGTCTCCGAGCCATACGCTGATCGCTTCGGATACCGCGTCCCTACCCAGGGGTTCCAGCGCGGCGTGCCCGGCGAGCGGTGAGCGGCTGGCGGACAGAAGCAGTTCCTGGGCTTCGCCGGGTACGTCGGGGGCGTTGGCGAGCACCAGCAGGACGCCGCTGCCCTCCAGCCGGTTGACGAGATAGTTGACGAAGCGTAGCGAGGCGGTGTCGGCGTAGTGGGCGTCATCGATGAGCAGCATCAGGGGAGCCGATGCAGAAAGGTTCTTGCAGAGCCAGTAGAGACCGTGCAGGACTCGGTAGAGCCCGCCGTCTTCCTGGGGCGGTGTGCTGATGCCCCCGGGGTTGGCGTAGTCGAAAATGCTGCTGGCGAGAGCCGCGGGACCGGCGAGCAGGTCGCCGCGGTCCGTGCGGTCTGCAGCGCTGAGGCAGTGTTCGAAAAGTTGGCGGACGACGACCCAGACGAATCTCCGCTCCAGCGCGCCCGCCCGCGCGTGGAGCACCTGTAATCCTTCCTTCTCCGCCTCCTGCCGCGCCGCCGCGAGAAGTCGCGTCTTGCCCGCTCCGCGGGCTCCCTCGAAGAGGACAAGCGCGCCGTCACCGCCGCGCGCCTGCCGCACTCCCGCCCGTATGAGTTCCATTTCGCGATCCCGTTCCAGAAGCAGGAATTCCTGCATTGCCACACCCCTTGATGGAAAGTCGAAAAGATCGGGAAGATTCCATAACGGAGAAGGCGCATAGCAAACTATGCGCCTTTTGGTGTGTGGATTTTCTATTGTGGCCTTGGTGGTCGTGACACGTTCCCCCGCCCGCATGACGTCGCGCCGATCAGGACTGGTTCAAAAGTTAACACGTGACGCCACCGTGTGCACTATATGGAGCAGTTAAAGAAGCGTCAAGATTGACCTTCCCAATATGGCCAAGGAGGCCGGAAAATGACATAGCCACCCCATGTCCTGGCCGACAAGGGGTGGCTTGATCCTCACTGACCGGATCAGGCGGGGCGCAGAGAGACCGGAAGCTTGTCGAAGCCCACCATTTGCGGGGGGATCGCCCAGGCGAGGTCGCCGTCCCGGTCGACCGTTATCTCCTTGAACCGGTCGAACAGGACGTTCAGGACCAGCCTGGTCTCCAGTCGGCCCAGGGCGTTTCCGATGCAGTGGTGCGTGCCGAAGCCGAAGCCGAAGTGCCGGCCCTCGCTGCGCCGGTGGACATCGAAGGTCTCGGGGTCGGGGAACTGCCGCTCGTCGCGGTTCGCCGAGCAGAAGCTGGCTGCGACGTGCTGGTTCTCCGGGATGACGACCCCGGCCAGCTCCACCTCCCGGGTCGATGCCCGCAGGCCGGTGGTGATCGGGGGCCGGTGCCGCAGCACTTCCTCGACCGCCTGCGGAATCAGGTCACGATTCTCACGCAGTTCGGCCTGGGCGCCGGGATTCAGGTCCAGGAGGTCAATCGAGTTGGCAATGGTCATGGTGGTGCTGATATGACCGCCGGCGAACATCACATTCGCGAAGTTGACCGTTTCGTCCTCGGTCAGCCGGTCGCCGTCGAGTTCGGCGTTGGCGAGCCGGGTGAGCATGTCGTCGGTGTTCTTGTTCTTCCGTTCACGTACCCGTTCCCTCAGGTACGAAATGGCTTCCTGCTGGAGTTCGCCGAGCGCCTCGAGATATCCCTCCTGTGCCATTTCCTCCGGGGTCACGTTCATGACCTTGCGGGCCCAGTCATAGAAGAGGACGCGGTCCTCGGCGGGCAGGCCGAGAATCTCCAGGATTACGGCGATGGGTACCGTGTAGGCGAGATCTGCCACGAGGTCCACCTGACCGCGGTCGGCGATCTCGTCCACGATCTCGTGGGTCAGCCGCACGATCGCTGGCTCGTAGGCCGCGATCGATGCGGGAGTGAACGCCGTGCTGAGGATCTGACGCACTCGGGTGTGCCGCGGCGGGTCCATCTGCGGCAAGCTTTCCAGTCCGGACTCGGGGAAGCCCATGCGATGCATTTCGGACGAGTAGATCCCCGGGTTCGTCAG
The DNA here is from genome assembly GCF_037201975.1 of Streptomyces sp. TG1A-60. Lineage (NCBI taxonomy): Bacteria > Bacillati > Actinomycetota > Actinomycetes > Kitasatosporales > Streptomycetaceae > Streptomyces > Streptomyces sp. TG1A-60. The sequence continues at coordinate 64,193 of NZ_CP147520.1, forward strand.
GACGTGCCGGGCGTCGGCGTACCGGTACACCACCCACCAGCCGGTGGCGGGGTCCCGGTGCACGGGATGCTCGTCGCGCATCATGCGGTACCAGTCGTAGATCGCCGGATCGTTCACGTTGGGCTGCGGCGGGATCTCGATGCCTGTCGTGGACATCCCATCACCTTTTCCCTGGCGGGCGGGTCGGTCGATGCAGCCTTGCGAGGAGGCCCCGGGACGCACACTGGGGTATCCCCCAGCATCCACCCCAGAGCCTTCGCCCGACCTCGCCCAAAGAGGCTCAGCTGTTGATGTCCCGCCGGTTGAAACGCCGCACGCCGAGGCCGAACAGCAGCCCCGAGGCCACCACGAGCACCAGCACGTCCATCCACTGGAAGCCGTGCCGCAGCGGTTCACCGCCGATGTAGTAGTGGAACGGCGACACGTACGCGAGCCAGTCGGCGCCGAGCTGGCCGGCGAAGGTGTGCAGGGTGTAGGACACCACGCCGATCACGGCACTCGTCACCAGGACGACCGCCTTGCGGCCGACGGCCGCGCCCAGGCCGATGGCGAGCGCGCCGAAGAGGATCGCCAGCAGGGCCAGGTGGAAGCACTGGGCGAGGAACTCCAGCGGGGTGATGCTCGTCAGCTCGGAGCCGTTGCGGATGGCCAGCAGGCCGAGCCACACCAGCACCGCAATGCTGAGCGCGCCGGCGATCAGGGCGCCGAAGCGCTGGACCGTGAGCTGGGTGCGCGTGATGGGGTGGGCGAGAAGCAGGTCGAGCTGGCCGGACTCCTCCTCGGTGGCCACGGCACGGGTGCCCGCGGTCACGCCGTAGATCATGGCGAGCAGCGGGAGGATGACGCCGAACACGCTGGCGTGCAGGTAGCCCGCTGCGGTCTGGTCGATGTTCAGACCCTCGCGCAGGGCTTCGGGCAGGTTCGCTGTGTTCTCGCGCTGCGACGGGTACGTGCTGGCGTACACCATGCCGACCACCGCCGTCCCGACCGCCCAGCCGGTCAGGCTCCGTCGGCTGTCGGAGAGGTACTTGGTGAGGATAGCGGCGCTCATCGGTAGTCCTTTGTCCTTTCGGTACGGTTCTCGAGCGGCGACGGCGACACCGTCAGGCTGCGGGTGCCGTCTCGGTGCGGGGCGCATCCTGGGCGCCCGCGTAGTAGCTGTGGAACAGTTCCTCAAGGGCCGGTTCGGTGGCGCGCAGGCTGGTGACGGTGTGCTGTGCGAGGGCCTTGATCAGTGCGTCCGGACTGCCGGAGATCTGGCCGGTCAGCGTGGTGCCCGCCGCGTCGAGGCTGAGCCGGTCCGCCCCGGGCAGGCTCGCGAACGTCCCGGACGGCACCGGCGTCTCGAAGGTGATCTCGATGTCGCGGACGGCGCCGGTGCGCAGGTTGGCCACGGTGTCGAGGGCGGCTAGACGGCCGTCGCGGATGATGCCGACGCGGTCGGCGACCGCCTCGACCTCGCTCATGATGTGGCTGGACATGAACACGGTCTGGCCGGCGTCCCGGGCCTCGGCCACCATGCCGAGGAACGTCTGCTGCACCAGCGGGTCGAGTCCGGAGCTGGGCTCATCGAGCACGAGCAGCTCGGGTTTGTGCATGAATGCCTGGACGAGGCCGACCTTCTGCCGGTTGCCCTTGGAGAGCTTCTTGATCCTGGTGGCCTGGTCGAGGCCGAGCCGCTCGGCGAGCTCGTCGATGCGTGCCTCGGGCACACCACCGCGCAGCGCGGCCAGGAAACGCAGATAGCTGCGGACGTTCTGGCGGCCGTCGCACACGAAGTCACCCGCCAGGTAGCCGACCCGGCGGCGCAGTTCCACCCCGTCCTCCAGCGGACGCAGCCCGAGAACCGTCGCCCGGCCCGACGTGGGCCGGATGAGGTCGACCAGCAGCCGAATCGTGGTGGACTTGCCGGCCCCGTTCGGGCCGAGGTAGCCGAACACTTCGCCCTGGCGCACGTCGAGGGTGAGGTCGACCAGGCCGCGGCGCGCGCCGTAGGTCTTGGTGAGCTCCCTGAGCTCGATCACGTTCTCCATGGCACGCAACGTATCGAACATTCAGGGATCTGTAAACGTATCGAGTTCTCAGGGTGCTTGGTATGATAAGAACTCGTCAAGATGGAGGGCGTTGATGGACGAGAGGGACACCCAGCTGCGTGAGTGCGCGGAACGGCTCGCGCTGACGCTCGCCCAGAGCGGCATGCAGAGGACCACTGCCCGGGTGATGACCGCGCTGCTGTTCACCCAACAAGAAACGATGACCGCCGCCGACCTCTGCGAGGAACTGAAGATCAGCAGCGGCGCCGTCTCCGGCGCCGTGAACCAGCTCATCCCGACTGGCATGGTCGAGCGTGTACCGGCCCCCGGCAGCCGCCGCGACCACTACCGCTTCCGCGAACACGCGTGGGCGACCCTGATGGGCAACCAGAACGCCCTGCTCGACAGCATGTGGAACGCTGCGGCCGAAGGCATCAAGGCCGCGGGCCACGACAGCGTCGCCGGCCGCAGGCTCGACGAGATGCAGGACTTCTACAGCTTCATGCAACGCGAGATGGCGGCCCTGATCGACAAGTGGCGCCAGCGGTACGACGCCGGCGGCCGCTGAACAGGACGGCGCCTTCCGAGATCGGGCAGCAGGACGGGCGCGGCAGTGGCCGTCGTGGGCTGGTGGGGCAGAATCCCGGGGCGGTGAACGTCACCGCTAGCTATATAGCTAGACGCTTCAGGAGGCGCATCCCTTCGAAGAAGTGATCTGCCCCGCCTTTTGGGGCGCGTCACCCAGAGCCTGGCTCGACCAAGTCCCGGGCCCCCTGGGCAGTGGTCGACACCGCCTGCGACGGTCCAGGCGCGTGGGGCCGGCCAGTGCCCGCCCCGTTGCCTAATCGCTCGGTGGGACTACCCTGCCGACGTGGCCTCCGTCTATCGCGACGCGGCGCACCAACAGCGGGTGCGGAACTGGTGTCTCGAGCGGCTCGGTGAGTGGGATGTGCCGCACCTCCGCCATGAGGTCCCGACGACCGCCGGAGTCGCCCGCCGCCCCGGCGGCATCGTCGCCGGTGCCCTGCAGTACCGCCACCAGTGCATCCAGATGTTCGAGGGCTACTCGGGCTTCCGCGACGAGGTCGAGGCCGAAGAAGCCCTCGCGCGTGGCCAACTGCTCGCCGACATGGGCACCGATGGCGACCGCCTGTCTCTGACCGGCCCGGCCGGTGCGGAGGCTGAAGCGCGGCTCGCTGAGTTCGCCCGCCATGCCGTCTTCGACGGACAGGTCGTCACTGACGAGGTCCGGCTGCGCCGCATCGTCACCCGCCACGACCCGCACCTGTACCCGGGCACCTTCCTCACCCGCGTCTACAACCCCGAACGCGCCCTGTGCCGCACACCCTCCGGCTCCACCGAGACACCAGAGGCGGATGGGTCTCGCGCCATCCCCTTCGCGCGTCCCGGAAACGTGCTGATCCAGTCCCGCCGGGCTGGGACCTGACCCCGACATCGCCGCGGCGGCGACCGGCCTGGGCGAGGCGCTTGTCATGGACGGCGAGCTCGTCTGCGACGGATGACCGTCATCTCGCCTGGACGTGGGCATGACAGATGAAGGCCTGAGGGCTTCCTTTCGGAAGGCTGGAGACGCAGGAGAATGGTGTCGAGCGGTCCGCCGCTGAGACCTGCTCACCGGGGGCATGGTAGGACCGAGCCAGGTATCGCCGGCCTGCTCGACCACCTCGGTGGACAGGATCTGCGGCGGCTTCGAGTGGCCGGTCGGCCCGAGCCCGTTCGTGCTGCGCCGAGGCGAACGAACCGCGCACGTGGGCTACAACGCCCACTGGCAGGAGGCGGCGGGTGTTACTTCTCGGCCGTACCAGGTTCCCTGCTGAGGGACTCCTGGTAGGCGTCCGCATAGGTGCGCGAGTCCTTGACCAGGTCGTCGCAGAACGCGGCGACGTCGTTGCCGATGAGTTCCAGGACCCCCTTGCCCGCGGCAGCGCCTTCCTCAAAGAAGTCGACGATCCCGGGGAGCAGGGGCCCGTCAGGCAGGTCGATCGGTCCGACCTTGAACAGGTACTTCTGCATCTCCTTGTAGACGATCTGGTAGTCCTGCGGGAGCGCCTTGACCCGAGCCATGTGCGCCCGCCACTGCTTCTTGCCCTCGATGATGTCCTGGATGCTCACGTCAGCCTCCCAGCCGGCTCAGCTTCTTTGCGACGTTCCTGTTCAACTGCTCGCGCCACCGGTCGCGATAGGTTCGAGCCCCCTCTCCACCCGCCAGCGCGGTGCAGAAGCCCGGGATGTCGTCGCCGAGCACCTCCTGGACGCTCTGCCCGTCCGCCGCTGCCACTTCGAGCAGCCCCAGGGCGGCGTCGAGGATCGGCATCAGGTTGCGGCCGGTGAAGTCCCCATAGGGGAAGAGGTGGGCGATGATCTGCCCCCAGGCCGCCCGGTAGTCGTCCGGCAGGGCCTCGGCCCGGGCTTCGAACGCCTTCCAATCCCTGGTGAGATCGCTGCCTGTGATCTTCTCCCAGAAGTTCATCTCCCGCCCCCCTTGAGCCTGTCGATGCGTGATGAGACGTACTGCCATTTCGCCCAGAACTTCGCGAGCTCCTCGCGTCCGGCATCGTTGAGCGCATAGAACTTGCGCTGCGGACCGACCCCGGATGGTCGTTTCGCCACCTGGACGAGTTTGTTCCTCTCCAGCCGCAGCAAGATGGTGTACACCGTCCCCTCGACGACGTCGGCGAAGCCGAGCTCGTTCAGCTGACGGGTGATGGCGTACCCGTAGGTTTCCTCGCGGCCGATGATTTCGAGCACGCACCCTTCCAGCGTGCCCTTCAGCATCTCCGTCAGGTCGTCCAACGCGGGCCCTCCTCACCTCCTATCGGTACTGCGTAGTACCGAGTACCACTACACAGTATCACCGAGTAGTGGAGGATGTCAGCGCGTCAGTCTTGCCTTCTGCAGGCTTGGGGCTCCCCGCACCGCAACACGCTGAACTTGGCAGAGAAAGCGCCGGATGGGGCCCGCGGAGAGCTGGAATACCGTCCCGTCCAGCCGGACTTGGTCGCCGAATTTGTCGCCGACACCGCCATCGACACCGGCCGTTACCGGCACCCGGTCCGCTGCGTACGCGTTCGAACCGATCTGGCGCCTGCGGAGGTGTGTTCGGTGTGGGTATGTAAAGTGCCGACCGCCCGCGAGCCCGGTCCGCAACTCGCGGGCGGCCTGCTCTTATACACGCTTACGGCGACCAGCTCCTGTCCCGGCTCGCCCGCTTTGCAGGCGGTGAGATACCGCTCGGTGTCCAAGGCAGCCGCGCAGCCGCTTCCGGCATCCATGATGGCCTGGCGGTAGATGTGGTCGACGACGGCGAAGACGCCGGGGATGTTCGTGCTCGTGGACGGGGACTTCACCTTGAAGGCAGCCGTTTTCGTCCAGGTCCAGCTGGCCCTTGAACAGCTCCGAGCGCGGGTCGTGGCCAATGGCGATGAACAGGCCGGTCGCGTCCGGATCGTGGGTGGCGCTGGTGAGGACGTCGCGCAGGACGACGCCGCCGAGCATGCCGTCTGTCTCCTTGATCTCGGCGATTTCGCTGTTGAAGGCGAAGGAGATCTTGTCGTCGGCGAAGGCCCGGTCCTGCATGGCCTTGGAGACCCGCAGGGTGGAGCGCCGGTGCACAACGGTCACGGCCTTCCTCACCCGGTTCCCCGCCCTGGGCGACAAGTGGTGTCAGCTCCCCAGCTCCCACGTACAAACCCAACTCACTGACTCAACTCCCCGTGCCGATGGGTTCCTCCTTCCAAGGAAGCCGCCTCGCTGCCTTGACGTGACTGTGCCGGCGGTCACGCGGACGGCCAGGGTTCAGGGCCGGTAGATCATCTCGATGAGACCGGCCGCAATCAGGGCCCAGGCGGCGAGCCCCAGTAGCCACATCGACTCAGTGAGGCCCCCGGCTGTTCCCAGGGCGGCCACGAGGCGTTTGGCTGAAAACCGTCAGGGGCTCCCTTCCCCGGCGCCGGTTCACGCCGGGCTGTCGTTGCCCAGCTCCTCACGGATCAGGTTGATCAGCTCCTCGTCGTCGGCGGCGTCGAGCCGGTCCGCGATGGTGTCCGCGGTCTGTGCTCCGGCCGCCCACCTGGCGAGGAAGGCCTGCAACCGAACGGTGACCCTGGTCTTCGACAGCTCGTCCGGCGGATTGTCGGCCATCGCCGCCTCCAACCCGTCCAGCATCCCGATGAGCGGTTCGACGTCCGTGGCCGATGTCGCGCCCGGCAGCGTCCTGTCCAGGTGGGCGGCGAGCGCGGCGGGCGTCGGATGGTCGAAGACGATCGTGGCCGGGAGCGGCACGCCGCACTCCTTCGCCAGCCGGTCGCGGAACTCGACGGCCGTCAGCGAGTCGAACCCGAGGTCGCGGAACGGCCTGGTCTCGTCCATCTGCTCCGTCGAGGCGTAGCGGAGCACCTCGACGAAGACGCGCCGGATCACCTCCAGGAGCTCGGCCGTCCGCTCCCGCGTCCCCAGTACCGCAAGCCGGGCGCGCAGCCCGCCTCCGTCCTCCTCAGGAGCTTGCGCCGGGGTCAACGCACCGGCCACTTCGGGCAGGTCGCCAAGGAGCGGGCTCGGCCGGCCGGAGGTGAACGCCCGTGCGAACCGGTCCCAGTCCACGTCGGCGACGGTCAGCGCGCTCTCGCCGCGGTCGACGGCCTCCGCCAGTGCGGAGATCGCGAATTCCGGGTCGAGCGGCTCCAGGCCTCGACGGCGCAGGAAGTCCTCCGCTCCGTCGGATACCATCCCGGACCCCGCCCAGGGCCCCCACGCCAGCGAGGTTCCGGCGAGACCGCGGTCCCGCCGGTTCCTGACCAGGGCGTCCAGGTAGGCGTTCGCCGCCGCGTAGAGGGCTTGACCACCGCTGCCCCAGGTCGCCGCGATCGACGAGAACACGAGGAACAGTTCCAGGTCGGCGTTCTCAGTGAGCGCGTCCAGGTGCGCCCCACCGCCCATCTTGCCGCTGGTGATCTTCACGATGTCGTCGACGTCCGTCTCCGTCAGCATCGCCGACTGGGCGACGCCAGCGGCATGGACCACTCCGATCAGCGGGCGGTCGACCGGGATCGCGGCCATCGTCCCGGCCAGCGCGTTCCGGTCGGAGACATCGCACTCGGCCACGGTCACCCGGGCTCCTGCCGCCGTGAGTTCGGCGGCCAGGTCGTCGGCACCGGGTGTGCTCGCCCCCCGGCGACTGGTGAGGACCAGGTCCGTGACGCCCCGGCTGACCAGCCACCGCGCGACGGCCGCCCCGAGTGCGCCGGTACCGCCCGTGATCAGCACCGTGCCGGGCTTCGACGGCTTCCACGCCGCCGTAGGGGCGTCCGGGTGGCCGGTGCGGGTCAGCCGCCGGGCGAGAACCCGGCCGCCGCGCAAGGAGATCTGGTCCTCGTGGGTGCCGCCGCCGAGCACGGCCGCGAGAGCCGCTCGGGTACGGGAGTCCGGTACGGCGGGCAGGTCGATCAGCCCGCCCCACAGCCTCGGGTGCTCAAGGGCAGCGGCTTGGCCGAAGCCCCACAGCTGTGCCTGTTCGGGGTGGGTGACCCAGTCCGTACCGTCGACGGCCACCGCGCCGCGGGTGACCATCCACAACCGCGCGTCCAGGTCCGCGTCGTCGAGGGCGTGCATCAGAGTGAGGCTCTTCGCCAGCCCCGTCGGCAGGTAGACGATCCCGGTGACGTCGTCGGCGGCCGCGCGCAGGCGGCTCGCCAGTCCGTCCCGGTCGAGATCGCCGATGGTGACGCGGACGATTTCGGCTCCCGCCGGCTCGCCGAGGATCGCGTCATGCGCGTCGGCCCCCATGTCGGTGTCCGTGACGAGGAGCCAGGTGCCGTCGAGCCTGGTCGGCGGGACCGTGACCGGCTTCCACACGACCCGGTAGAGGCGGCCGTCGAGCGCCCGGTCCTGGCCGCCGGACCCCGCTCGGGTGCCCGACGTGAGCGACAACCGCGGCCAGTAGCGGTCGCGCTGGAAGGCGTACGTCGGCAGGGACACCCGACGGCCCGCGGGCACCACGGCCGGCCAGGCGACCTCGGCGCCCGCCGTCCACAGTCGGGCAAGCGCCTCCACGACGGTGTCCTGGTCCTCTCGGCCCTTGCGCAGCAGCGGCGCGAAGGTGCCTCCCTTGACGGATTGCCGCGCCATCCCGCACAGCACTCCGTCGGGGCCGAGTTCCATGAACCGTGTCACGCCCTGTTCCGCCAGATGGGTGACGCCGTCGGCGAACCGCACCGCCTCACGCACCTGCCGCAACCAGTAGTCCGGTGTGGTGAGCAGGCCTGGCTCCGCCACCCTGCCGGTCAGGTTCGACACGACCGCCGTGCGCGGCTCGGCGAAGGCCAGGGTCTCCAGTACCGCCGCGAACTCCGTCAGCATGGGCTCCATCAGCGCCGAGTGGAAGGCGTGCGACACCGTCAGCCGGTTGGTCCGGCGCCCCTCGGCGGCCCATCGCGCCGCCAGTTCGTCGATGACGTCCGCGGTACCCGAGACGACGACCGACACCGGGCCGTTGACCGCCGCGATGTCCGCACGGCCGGCGATCTCGTCGATCACCTCGGCCTCGGTGGCCTGGACCGCCAGCATCGCGCCGCCCGCCGGCAAGGCCTGCATCAGGCGGCCGCGGGCCGCCACGAGCGCACAGGCGTCGGGGAGCGAGAAGACGCCCGCCACATGGGCCGCCGCGATCTCGCCGACCGAGTGACCCAGCAGGAAGTCCGGCGTCACGCCCCATGATTCGAGGAGGCGGAACGCGGCCACTTCCAGGGCGAACAGGCCGGCCTGCGCGTAGACGGTACGGTCCAGCTCCCCGCCTTCGAACACGACGTCCCGCACCGGCCGGTCGAGCCGGAGGTCCAGCTCCGCGCAGACGGCGTCGAACGCGTCCGCGAACACCGGGAAGGTCTCGTACAGCCCACGGCCCATCCCGGTCCGCTGCGCCCCCTGCCCCGTGAACAGGAACCCGGTCCGTCCGTCGGCGGCGACGCCCGCCACCACGTCGCCGGAGGACCGGCGCTCGGCCAGAGCGCCGAGCGAGCCGTCCCGGTCGGCACCGAGCACCACGGCGCGGTGTTCCAGACCCGCACGGGACAGCAGCGACCGGGCCACGTCCAGAGCGCGCAGGTCCGGGCGCTCGGCGGCGAAGCCGCGCAGCCGCTGCGCCTGGGCGGCCAGCGCCCCGGCCGAGCGCCCCGACAGCAGCCACGGTCGCGGGCCGTCGGCCGCCGAAGGCCGTACGGCATCCACCGAAGACCGTGACGGCTCCGGGGCCGGGGCGGCTTCCAGGATGACGTGGGCGTTGGTCCCGCTGATGCCGAACGAGGACACACCCGCCCTGGCCGGCCGGTCCACGGCGGGCCACGGCCGGGGTCCCGTCGCGAGTTCCACCGCGCCCGCCGACCAGTCCACCTGCGGAGTCGGTGCGCCGACGTGCAGGGTCGGCGGCACCGTGCCGTGCCGCATGGCAAGCACCATCTTGATCACGCCGGCGACGCCCGCCGCCGCCTGGGTGTGGCCGAGATTCGACTTCACCGAGCCCAGGAGCAGCGGCTCGCCCGTCCGGTCCTGCCCGTAGGTGGCAAGGAGCGCCTGCGCCTCGATCGGGTCGCCGAGCCTGGTGCCCGTGCCGTGCGCCTCCACCACGTCCACGTCGGACGGCGACAGGCGAGCGTTGGCCAGTGCCTGCCGGATCACCCGCTCCTGCGACGGCCCGTTCGGCGCCGTAAGCCCGTTCGACGCGCCGTCCTGGTTGACCGCGCTCCCCCTCACCACGGCGAGGATCTCGTGTCCGAGGCGTCGGGCGTCGGAGAGCCGTTCGACCAGTACGACGCCGACGCCCTCGCCCCAGCCGGTGCCGTCGGCGTCGGCGGAGAACGCCTTGCACCGGCCGTCCGCCGCAAGCCCGCCCTGCCGGTCGAACTCCGCGAACACCGTTGGGGTCGACATCACCGACACGCCGCCCGCGACCGCCATCTCGCACTCGCCGTTGCGCAGCGCCTGGACCGCCAGGTGCAGTGCCACGAGCGAGGACGAGCATGCCGTGTCCACCGTCATCGCCGGGCCTTCGAGCCCGAAGGCGTACGCCACCCGGCCGGACAGCACCGACGCTGCGTTGCCCGTGGCCACATGCCCTTCCACCTCGTCGTCGGAGGCCGCCAGCATCACCGGGTAGTCCTGCCCGTTGGTTCCGGCGAAGACCCCGACCGGCCGGCCCCGCATCGCGTGCGGATCCACACCCGCGGACTCGAACGCCTCCCAGGACGCCTCGAGCAGCAGCCGCTGCTGCGGGTCCATGGCGAGCGCCTCACGCGGCGAGATCCCGAACAGGCCGGCGTCGAACTCCGCCACGCCGTCGAGGAATCCGCCCCGTGCGGCCGAGTCCACACCCGCCCAGCCGGCCTCCCACCCCCGGTCGGACGGAATCCCGGTCATCGCGTCGACGCCGCCGGACAACAGTTCCCAGAGCGCGTCCGGCGATCCGGCGCCGCCCGGGAACCGGCAGGACATGCCGACGATCACGATCGGCTCGGCGGGCTCGGCGCCCGCGGCCGGCAGGGCCTCGCCCTCCTCGGCACGGCCGAACAGCTCCTCGGCCAGGTTCCGCGCAAGCAGGGCCGGAGTCGGCCGGTCGAAGACCAGCGTGGTCGGCAGCGGAAGGCCCGTCCGGGCCCCCGCCAGGTTCCGGAACTCCACCGCCGTCACCGAGTCGAACCCCAAGTCGCGGAAGGCCTGGTCGGCGCCGACCGCGTCCGGTGAGCCGTGTCCGAGCACCGCCGCCGCCCAGGACCGTACGGCGTCCAGCAGCAGTCCGGGGCGCCGGGTCTCCGGTGCCGCCGCCAGCTCCGCCCGGAACTTCTCCGCCTCTCCGACGCTCCCGACCCGGGTCGTGGCCACGGCGGCCTCCGGCAGGTCGGCCAGAAGTGCGCTGGGCCGGATTCCGGTGAGGCCGCTCGCGAACACGGGCCAGTCGATGTCGGCGATCACCAGGGTGGCCTCGTCGTGACCGATCGCCCGGGCCAGGGCCGTGACCGCGAGTGCCGGGTCCATGGGCGGGAGCCCACCGCGCCGCAACCGCTGCACCAGGGCCGGGTCGGCCGCCATGCCGTCGTTCGCCCACGGCCCCCACGCGACCGACACGCCCGGCAGGCCGCGCTCACGCCGCCCCTGCATCCAGGCGTCGACGAACGCGTTGGCGACGGCGTAGTTGCCCTGGCCGGCGCTGCCGACGGTGCCGGCCAGCGACGAGAAGGCCACGAAGAACTCCAGGTCGTGCTCGTGCGCCCGCGTCACCTCGTCCAGGGCGACGAGGCCGGACGCCTTCGCGGCCAGCACCGCCTCGAACCGTTCCGGCGTCAGCGAGTCCAGCGTCCCGTCGTCCAGCACACCGGCGGCGTGCACGACACCGATCAGCGGGTGGTCCGCCGGGATCGCCTCGGCCAGCGCCGTACGGTCGGTCACGTCACAGGCCGCGACCAGGACCTTCGTGCCCTTCTCCGCCAGTTCCATGACGAGGCTCTCCATGCCCGGCGCGCGCATGCCGCGCCGGCCCGTCAGCACGACGCAGGCCACGCCGCACTCGGCCAGCCATCGGGCGACAGTGGCCCCCAGGGCCCCGGTGCCGCCGGTGACCAGTACGGCCCCGTCGCGGCCCGGCGACCACGTCGGCCCGCCGCCGTCGGACGCCGCACGGACCAGACGGCGTCCGTATACGCCCGTTCCGCGCACGGCCACCTGGTCCTCGCCGGTGAGACCGCCCAGCACCGCGGCCAGCCGCGCGCCAGCCCGGGCGTCCATCACCGAGGGAAGATCGATCAGGCCGCCCCAACGGTCCGGGCACTCCAGTGCCGCGACCCGGCCGAGCCCCCACACCTGCGCCTGCACGGCAGCGGGCGAGGGGTCCGAACGGCTGACGGAGACCGCCCGCTCGGTCAGCGCCCAGAGCGGGGCGGTCATGCCCGCGTCACCGAGCGCCTGGAGCAGACTCAGGGCCAGCGTCAGGCCCTCCGGCATCGACGAACCGGCGGCCGGGTTCTCGGCGAGCGCTGCCAGGGTCACCACGCCCGCGACCGTTCCCGCGCCGAGGAGCCGCGCGGCCAGGGCCTCCCGGTCCGCATCGGCGGCCACGAACCGGACCACTTCGGCGCCCGCCGAGCGGATCGCCGTCTCCACGTCTCCGGCCAGCGCGTGCGCCGCACACGCTTCCGGGACCACCAGCAGCCACCTGCCGGTCAGGACCGGAGCCGTCGGCATGCCGGTGACCGGCCGCCAGGTCACCTGGTAGCGCCAGGACTCGGTCGCGGACTCCCGGCGGCGCCGGCCGCGCCACGAGGAGAGCACCGGCAGGGCCGCACCGAGCAGGTCCGAGGTGTCGGGGACACCGGGGATGTCCAGGATGTCCGCGAGATCGCCGAAGTCCTCGCGCTCGACCGCGTCCCAGAACCTGACCTCCGCCGTGTCCCCGGCGGATACCGCGAGCTCGGCGGCAGGGGCCTGCGGCCAGAACCGCTCCCGCTGGAAGGCGTACGTCGGCAGTTCCACCCGCCGCCCCTCGGGCAGCACGGTGGTCCAGTCGACCTCGGCGCCGTCGGCCCACAGCCGGGCGAGCGCCCGCAGCGCGGCCCCGGTGTCCTCACGGCCCTTGCGCAGCATCGGCGCGAACACCCCGTCCGTGACGGTCCGCTGTGCCAGACCGCAGAGCACACCGTCGGGGCCCACCTCCGCGAACCGGGTGACACCGTGCTTCCGCAGACAGGCGACGCCGTCGCCGAAGCGGACCGCGTCCCGCACCTGGCGAACCCAGTAGTCCGGACGTGACATCACACCGGGCTCGGCGAGTTCCCCGGTCAGGTTCGAGACCAGCGGAACGGTCGGCTCCGCGTAGGACAGGGTCTCCAGGAGCGCGGCGAACTCGGCGAGCATCGGCTCCATGAGCGCGGAGTGGAAGGCGTGCGACACCGTCAGCCGGTGCGTCCTGCGGCCCTCGGCCGTCCACCGGGCCGCGAGTTCGCCGATCACGTCGGCGGCGCCGGAGACCACCACCGCGTCCGGGCCGTTCACCGCGGCTACCTCCGCCCGTCCGGCGAGCGCCTCGACCACGTCGGCCTCGGCGGCCTGGACCGCCAGCATCGCCCCGCCGGCGGGCAGGGCCTCCATGAGACGGCCCCGCGCCGCCACCAGGGCGCAGGCGTCCGGCAGGGAGAAGATCCCCGCCACGTGGGCCGCGGCGATCTCACCGATGGAGTGACCGAGGAGGAAGTCGGGTGTCACGCCCCATGACTCGAGCAGCCGGTACGAGGCCACCTCGACGGCGAAGAGACCGGCCTGGGCCCAGACCGTCCGGTCCAGGTCCAGCCCCTCGAACACCACGTCCGTGAGCGGCCGGTCGAGCCGGAGGCCGAACTCAGCGCACACCGCGTCGAAGGCCTCCGCGAACACCGGGAAGCCCTCGTACAGACCACGCCCCATGCCGGCGTACTGCGAGCCCTGGCCGGTGAACAGGAAGGCGGTACGGCGGTCTCCGACCGCGCCGGAGACCACGGCCGCGTCGGGTTCTCCCGCGGCCAACGCGGACAGTCCGCGGACGAGTTCCGCATGGTCCCCGCCGACGATCACGGCCCGGTGGTCCAGATCGGCCCGGGTGACGGCCAGTGACCAGGCCACATCCCGTACGTCAGCCCCCGGCGCCACGAACGCCCTCAGCCGCGCCGCCTGCGCGCGCAGTCCGTCGGCCGTCTTCGCCGAGACCGTCCAGGCGGGGAGCTCCGGAGCGGCCTTCGGCGTCTCCACCGTGGCCGGTGGCACGCTTTCGAGGATGACGTGGGCGTTGGTTCCGCTCATCCCGAAGGACGACACACCCGCACGACGCGCCCGGTCGGCCTCGGGCCAGGGGCGCGCCTCGGTCAGCAGCTCGACCGCGCCCGCGGACCAGTCCACCTGCGGGGACGGCTCGTCCACATGCAACGTCGCCGGAAGCACCCCATGCCGCATCGCTTGCACCATCTTGATCACGCCGGCGACGCCGGCGGCGGCCTGGGTGTGACCGATGTTCGACTTGACCGAGCCCAGCCACAGTGGCTGGTCCTCGGGCCGGTCCTGGCCGTAGACCGCAAGGAGGGCCTGCGCCTCGATCGGGTCGCCCAGTGTGGTGCCCGTGCCGTGCGCCTCCACGGCGTCGACCTCGGACGGCGACAGCCCGGCGTTCGCCAGCGCCTGCCGGATCACCCGCTGCTGAGAAGGGCCGTTCGGCGCGGTCAGACCATTCGACGCGCCATCCTGATTGACCGCACTGCCTCGCAGCACAGCCAACACCTCGTGCCCGTTGCGGCGCGCGTCGGAGAGCCGCTCCACCACCAGCACACCGACACCCTCAGCCCAGCCGGTGCCATCCGCCCCGGCCGCGAACGACTTGCAGCGGCCGTCCGATGCCAGACCACCTTGCCGGTCGAACTCGGCGAACGCGGCCGGTGACACCATCACGGTGACACCGCCCACCAGCGCCAGCTCGCAGTCGCCCGCACGCAGCGCCTGCGCGGCCCAGTGCAAGGCCACCAACGACGACGAACACGCCGTGTCCACCGTCACCGCCGGCCCCTCCAGACCGAGCGTGTACGCCACCCGGCCCGAGATCACACTGTTCGCCGTCCCGGCCAACAGATGCCCCTGCGCCTCCTCCAAGCCTCCGGTCGTACCGTAGCCCGAGGACGACGCGCCGACGAACACGCCCACCGAACCCCCGCGCACCGACCGCGGATCGATGCCCGCGTTCTCGAACGCCTCCCACGACGCCTCCAGCAGGATCCGCTGCTGCGGATCCATCGCAAGGGCCTCACGCGGCGAGATCCCGAACAACGCCGCGTCGAACTCCGTCACCCCTTCGACGAACCCACCCCGCGCCGCCTCCACAGCCAACGCATCGGACGACCAGCCACGATCCGCCGGGAAACCCGTCACACCGTCCACACCCGCGGCCACCAGATCCCACAACTCACCCGCCGACCGCACACCGCCCGGGTACCGGGCGCTCATCCCCACGATCACCAACGGATCGTCCGAGACGGACACCACCCCGCCAGCCGCATCCGACTGGGAAACTCCGGAAGCGACACACTCCAGCAACTCCTGAGCCAGATGGCGCGCCAGCACCTCCGGCGTCGGATAGTCGAAAGCCACCGTCGCGGGCAGCGACAACCCCGTATCCCGGTTCAGCAGATTCCTCAGCGCGACCGCCGTCAGCGAATCGAACCCGAGGTCACGGAACGCCTGCTCGGCATCGATGGACTCGGCGGAGGCATGCCCCAACGCAGCAGCGGCGCACGTCCGTACGAGATCCAGCAGCATCCGCTCACGACGCCCGTCCGGGGCCGCCTCCAACGCCTCCCGGAACGCCGACGCCTGCTCCATGGCCGCCACCACAGGAGCCAGAGCCGCACCCGCCTCGGGCAGATCCGCGAAGAGCGCACTGGCACGCGCGGACACGAAGACCGGCGCGAACCGCTCCCAGTCCACATCGGCGACGGTCACGCACGTCTCGTCACCGTCCACCGCACGGGCCAGGGCGAGGACCGCGAGCTGGGGATCCATCGTGGTCAGGCCGCGGCGACGCAGCAGTTCCCCGGTCTCTCCCTGGCCGGCCATGCCCTCGCCGGCCCACGGCCCCCATGCCACGGATGCGCCCCGCATGCCCCGCGCCCAGCGGCTCTGCACCAGCGCGTCGAGGTAGGCGTTGGCGGCCGCGTAGACGCCCTGCCCACCGCTGCCCCAGGTGGCCGCGATCGAGGAGAACACCACGAACAGGTCGAGGTCGAGGTCCAGCTCGGCGGTCAGCTCGTCGAGGAGTGCGGCGCCGGTCGCCTTCGCGTCGAGCACGCGGGCGATCTCCGCCTCATCCGTGGCCGCGAGCGGCACGCCCCCCTGCCCGACTCCGGCCGCATGCACCACGCCCGTCGGCCGGTACTCCGCGAGCAGCGCGGCCAGCGCTTCCCGGTCGGTGACCTCGCAGGCGGCCACCACGACTTCGGTGCCCGCCGCGGTCAACTCGGCCACCAGCTCGTCGGTGCCGGGTGCGTCCGCGCCGCGACGGCTGGTCAGGACCAGCCTCGGCACTCCGCGACCTGCCATCCACCGGGCCGTCTCCGCACCCAGCGCACCGGTACCGCCGGTGATCAGGACCGTGCCGGACGGCGTCCACGCCGTACCGGGTGCCGCCTCGCCGGCCGCGCGCGCCAGGCGGCGGCCGTACACACCGGCGCCGCGCACGGCCACCTGATCCTCGTCGGTTCCGCCGCCGAGCACGGCGACGGCGCGCCGCGCCGCGTGCGCGTCGGGTTCGGCCGGCAGGTCGATGAGACCGCCCCAGCGGTGCGGGTGCTCCAGTGCCGCGACCCGGCCGAGCCCCCAGATCTGGGCCTGTACGGGTTCCCGCAGCGGGTCGGAACGGCCGATCGAGACGGCCCCGCTCGTGACCATCCACAACGGGGCGTCGATCCCCGCGTCGCCCAGTGCCCGGAGCAGCTCCACCGAGGCGGACACCACCGCACCCGCCCCGAGGACCGCGACGATCCCGGAGACGTCTTCCGGGACGGACTCGAAGTCGAGCGGAAGTACGTCGGCACCGGCGTCCCGCAGCGCGGCGGCGAGGCCGTCCCCCTGCGTGGATCCCTCGGGTGCGGCCAACAGCCAGGTCCCGGACAGCCTGGTGTCCGTCAGTCCGGTCAGCGGCTTCCAGGTCACCCGGTAGCGCCACGCCCCGATCACCGCCTCCTGGCGGTGCGACCGTCGCCACTGCGACAGCACCGGCAGGACGGAACCGAGCGCGTCCGGGGCCTCGGCGATGTCGAGCGTGTCGGCGAGCCCCGCCAGGTCCTCACGCTCGACCGCCTGCCAGAACCGCGCCTCCACCGGATCGGCCGAGACACTCCCCAGGTCGATCGACTCGGGCCAGTACCGCTCCCGCTGGAAGGCGTACGTCGGCAGCGACACACGCCGCCGCCCCGCCGGCAGCACCACGGACCAGTCGATCTCGGCGCCACTGGTCCACAGGGCGGCCAGTGCGGCCAGTACGGTGCCGGCCTCGTCACGATCACGGCGCATCACCGGCGCGAACACGGCATCCGACACCGACTGCCCGGCCATTCCGCACAACACCGCGTCCGGTCCGACTTCCACGAACCGGGTCACACCATGCTGGTGCAGGGCGTCGACACCATCGGCGAAACGAACCGCCTCGCGGACCTGCCGTACCCAGTAGTCCGCGCTCGACATCAGCCCCGGCTCCGCGACCAGCCCGGTCAGGTTCGACACGAGCGGAATCTCGGGCTCCTGGAACGTCAACCCCTCCAGTACGGCGGCGAACTCGGCGAGCATCGGCTCCATGAGCACCGAGTGGAAGGCGTGCGACACCGTCAGCCGACTCGTCTTGCAGCCCTGGGAAGCCCAGTCGGCCGCCAGTTCCTCGATCACGTCGGCAGCACCCGACACCACGACGGACGTGGGGCCGTTGACCGCGGCGATGTCCAACCGGCCCGCCACCGCCCCGACCACCTCGGCCTCGGAAGCCTGCACCGCCAGCATCGCCCCACCGGACGGAAGCGCCTGCATCAGACGACCACGCGCCGCCACCAGCGCACAGGCATCCGCCAGGGACAAGACCCCGGCCACATGCGCCGCCGCGATCTCACCTATGGAATGACCCAGCAGGAAGTCCGGGACCACGTTCCAGGACTCCACCAGCCGGTACGAAGCCACCTCGACCGCGAACAGGCCCGCCTGCGCCCACACCGTCCGATCGAGATCAGTGCTCTCGAACACCACATCCCTGACCGACCGGCCAAGCCTGACGTCCAACTCCGCGCACACCGCGTCGAACGCCTCCGCGAACACCGGGAACGCCTCATACAGACCCCGGCCCATCCCAGCCCGCTGCGCACCCTGCCCCGTGAACAAGAACGCCGTCCGGCCGCTCTCACCCGCCACACCGGACACCACGCCGCCCGAGGGACGGCCGTCCGCCAGGGCGGCGAGGCCGTTCAGCAGCTCCTCCCGATCAGACCCCAGCACGACCGCGCGGTGGGCAAGCCCGGCGCGCCCCGTCGCCAGCGACCACGCCACATCGCCCGGGCGGTCATCCGACCCCAACCGGTCGGCCAACCGCGCCGCCTGGGCCCGCAACGCCCCCGCACTCCGGCCCGACACCACCCACGGCACCAGCACCGGAACCGACCCCGCACCCGTACACGGCTCGGACGCCTCCACCGGCGCCTCGGGAACAGCCGGACCCTCCTCAAGGACCACGTGCGCGTTCGTCCCGCTGATCCCGAACGACGACACACCCGCCCGGCGCGGCCGGTCGGCCGCGGGCCAGGGACGGGCCTCGGTCAGCAGCTCCACCGCACCCGCCGACCAGTCCACCTGCGGAGTCCGTTCATCCGCGTAGAGCGTGGCCGGGAGTGTCCCGTGGCACATAGCCTGCACCATCTTGATCACACCGGCGACGCCCGCGGCGGCCTGCGTGTGCCCGATGTTCGACTTGACCGACCCCAGCCACAGCGGCCGGTCTTCGGGCCGGTCCTGGCCGTACGTCGCAAGGAGTGCCTGCGCCTCGATCGGGTCACCGAGGCTTGTGCCGGTGCCGTGCGCCTCCACCACGTCCACCTCGGACGCTTCCAGACGGGCATTGGCCAGGGCCTGGCGGATCACCCGCTCCTGCGACGGCCCGTTCGGCGCCGTCAGACCGTTCGACGCACCGTCCTGGTTGACCGCGCTGCCCCGGACCACCGCCAGGATCTCGTGGCCGTTGCGGCGCGCGTCCGACAACCGTTCGACAAGGAGCAGTCCCACGCCCTCGGACATGCCGGTGCCGTCCGCGACGGCGGAGAACGCCTTGCACCGACCGTCCGAGGCCAGACCGCCCTGCCGATCGAACTCGACGATCACGCCCGGCGTGGCGAGCGTGGTCACACCGCCGGCCAGCGCCAGCTCGCATTCACCGTTGCGCAGCGCCTGGACCGCCAGGTGCAGTGCCACAAGCGACGACGAACAGGCCGTGTCCACCGTCATCGCGGGGCCTTCGAGCCCGAACACGTAGGCCAGTCGGCCGGACGCCACGCTGGTGGCGCTGCCGGTCATCAGGTGCCCGAGCGCGCTGTCCGGAATCCGCATGCCCAGGCCGTACTGGGAGGCGGCGGCGCCGACGAAGACGCCTGTGGACCTGCTCTCCAGGTCCGTGGCGACGATTCCCGCGGATTCGAACGCCTCCCAGGCCGTCTCGAGCAGCAGTCGCTGCTGCGGGTCCATGGCGAGGGCCTCGCGCGGAGAGATGCCGAACAGTCCGGCGTCGAACTCCGTCGCACCGTTCACGAAGCCGCCCCGCGCGGCCTCCCCTTCGACCACGCCGAGGGGCCAGCCGCGGTCGGTGGGGAATCCGGAGGTCGAGTCCGTCCCGTTGCTGACGAGTTTCCACAGGTCGGCCGGGGAGTCCACGCCGCCGGGCAGACGGCAGGCCATACCGACGATGGCGATCGGCTCGCCGGGGGCGGCCGTCGTCAGGACGGCGGCGGAGACCGGTGCGGCCTCGCCCAGGAGCCTGGTCGCGAGGTGGTCCGCGAGCGCGGTCGGGTTCGGATGGTCGAACACCGTGGTGGCGGGCAGCCGGAGGCCGGTGGCCGTGTTGAGCCGGTTCCGCAGTTCGACCGCGGTCAGCGAGTCGAAGCCGAGGTCGCGGAAGGCCTGCCGGGCGCCGATCGCGTCGGCCTCGGCGTATCCGAGTACGGTCACGGCGTTGCCCCGGACCAGGTCCAGCAGGATCTGGCGTCGCCTGCCCGCGGAGGCTCCACGCAGTTGCCCTGCCAGCGTGGTGTCGTCGCCGGTGTCCCGGTCGGCCGCGCGCCGCGCGGCGGGCCTGATCAGGCCGCGCAGCAGCGCCGGTACCTCCGCGCCGCGTGTGCGGTCAAGGAGGACCGGCACCAGGTGCGGTGCGTGCGTGGTGGAGGCGACGTCGAAGAGCGCGAGGCCCTGGGCGGTGCTCAGGGCGACCCCGAGCTTGTCGGCGCGTGCTCCCGCCGACGTGCTCAGGTGCCGGGTCATGGTGCTGGACTCCTGCCAGAGTCCCCAGGCGAGCGACTGGGCGGGCAGTCCCCGGGCCCGCCGGTAGGAGGCGAGGCCGTCGAGGAAGCCGTTCGCCGCCGCGTAGTTGGCCTGGCCGCCGGTGCCGAACGTCGCCGAGGCCGACGAATACAGCACGAACATGGCGAGGTCGGCGCCGAGGGTGAGGTCGTGGAGGTTGACGGCGGCGTCGGCCTTGGGCCGCAGCACCGCTTCGACGCGTTCGGGGGTCATCGCGTCGAACACGCCGTCGTCCAGGACTCCGGCGGCGTGCACGACGCCGGTCAGCGGATGCCGGGCCGGAATCCCCGCCAGGACACCGGCCAGCGCGTCGCGGTCGGCGGCGTCGCAGGCGGCGACCGTCACCTCGGCTCCCAGCGTTTCGAGGTCCGCGACCAGTTCCGCCGTGCCCGGGCCGTCCGTTCCCCGCCGGCTGAGCAGCAACAGGTGTCGGATGCCGTGCCCGGTCACCAGGTGCCGGGCGAGGAGGCCCCCGAGCGTACCGGTGCCACCGGTGATCAGTACGGTGCCGTCGGGGTTCAGCGGCACCGGCATGGTGACGACGTTCTTGCCGACGTGCTTGGCCTGGCTCATGAAGCGGAACGCCCGGAGCGCGTCGCGCACGTCCCACGCGGTGATCGGCAGCATGGTCAGGACGCCGGCGTCGAACAGGGCGAGGATCTCCGCCATGATCTCGCGGATGCGCTCCGGTCCGGCCTCCGCGGGGTTGAAGGCCCGGTACCGCACGCCCGGGTGGTCGGCCGAGACCTGGGCGCTGTCCCGCAGGTCCGTACGGCTCATGTCGGCGAACCGGCCGCCGTCGGACAGCAGGCGCAGGGAGGCGTCCACGAACTCGCCCGCCAGCGAGTTCAGTACGACGTCCACGCCGCGGCCGCCGGTCGCCTGCCGGAAGCCGTCCTCGAACGCGAGGTCTCGTGAGGAGGCGATGTGCGTGTCGTCCAGGCCGGCCGACCGCAGTACGTCCCACTTGCCGGGGCTCGCGGTTCCGAACGCTTCCAGGCCCAGGTGGCGGGCGAGTTGCAGCGCCGCCATCCCGACGCCGCCCGCGGCCGCGTGCACCAGCACCGACTCGCCCGGCCGGACCGCGGCCACGTCGACCAGGCCGTAGTACGCGGTCGTGAACACGACGGGCACGGTGGCGGCCTGCGCGAAGGACCAGCCGGCCGGGATCCGTGCCAGCAGCCGCCGGTCGGTGACCGCCCGCCCGGCGAAGCCGCCGGAGAACATGCCGAACACCCGGTCGCCGACGGTCAGGTCGGTGACGTCCGGGCCCACCTCGGTCACCACGCCCGCGGCCTCGGCGCCCATCACCGCACGGTCCGGGTACATGCCGAGTGCGAGCAGGACGTCACGGAAGTTCACCCCGGCCGCGCGGACGGCGATCCGGACGTCTCCGGCGCCCAGAGGGGCGTCGGCCGCGGGCACCAGGGTCAGGTTCTCCAGAGTGCCTTCCTCGGTCACGTCCAGTCGCCACGCCGCGGGCCCGTCGGGGACGGCCAGTCCGTCGGTGGCGCTCTGGTGAACGAGCCTCGGGACGCGGGCTCCGCCGTCGCGGATCGCGATCTGGGGCTCTCCGTCGACGGTCGCCCAGGCCCGCCAGTCCGCGTCGTCGCCGACGGGGTCGCGGTCCAGCAGCACGAGGCGGCCGGGATGCTCCGACTGCGCGGACCGCAGCAGGCCCCAGACCGCTGCTCCGGCCAGGTCGGTGACCGGCTGACCGGGACCGGCCGGGACGGCGCCACGGGTGACGACCACCAGGCGGGCGGCGGCGAACCGGTCGGCCGCGAGGAAGCCCTGCACCGTGCGCAGCACGTCGCTCGTGGTCCGCCGGACGGTCTCCGGTACCTCGCCCCCGGCCGTGGCGGGCGGCACCGTCAGGACGATCACCGAAGGTGTCGCGTCGTCCTCGATGGCGTCGATGTCCCGCCAGTCCGACGTGTCGGGCCGGGTGGGAGCCGTGTCCGGCAGCGGCGTCCAGTCCACGGTGAACAAGGCGTCGTGGACCGCGCGTTCTCCGGCCCGCCGCAGGGATTCGGCGGCGACCTCCCGCAGGGTCAGCGACTCGATGTCGATCACCGGCGCACCCGCGGGGTCGGCGGCCCGCAGAGCGATGCCGTCCGGGCCGACCGTCAGCGCCACGCGGAGCGAGGTGGCCCCGGCGGCCCGCAGGCGCACTCCGCTCCACGCGAACGGCAGCCGCGTTCCGGCTTCGGTGCCGTCGGCGAGGCCCACCGCGTGCAGAGCGGCGTCGAGGAGCGCCGGGTGCAGTCCGAACCCTTCGGGCCGCACGTCCTCCGGCAGTGCGACCTCCGCATAGATCGTGCTGCCCGCGCGCCAGGCCGCGCGCAGCCCTTGGAACGCCGGGCCGTAGCCGTATCCCGCCGCCGTGAGTGCCGCGTAGAAGCCGTCGACCGCGATCGGCCGGGCGTCGGCCGGCGGCCAGACCGCGAGGTCGGCCGGGTTTTCCGGGGCGGTGGTCGCCGGGGTCTGAACGCCGGTGGCGTGGCACACCCACTCGGTGTCCACGGCGTCGGGACGGGAGAACACCTGCAGGGTGCGGCAGCCGGTGTCATCGGCGGCGCTCACGCTCACCTGGATCGCGACGCCGCCCTGGTCGGGCAGGACCAGCGGCGCTTGCAGCACCAGTTCGGACAGCAGCTCGCAGTCGGCCTGCTCGCCGGCCCGCGCCGCCATCTCGACGAACGCGGTCCCCGGCACCAGGACGTCGCCGTGCACGGCGTGATCGGCCAGCCATCCGTGCCCGGAGAGACTCAGCCGTCCGGTCAGTACGAAGGCTCCATCGGGCAGCGGAACGGCGGCGCCCAGCAGTGCGTGCTCCGTCACGACCTGGCCGACCGTGGTGAGGTCGCCTGCCGCGACGGCCGCCTTCGGCCAGTACCGCTCGTGCTGGAAGGCGTACGTCGGCAGGTCGATCCGGCGGCCCTCGGGCACGACCGGGGTGAAGTCGACGTCGACTCCCGCGGTCCAGGCCTCGGCCAGCACCGCCAGCACCTGGTCCGGGCCGCCGCGGCCCCGCCTCAGTGTGCCCACGACGGCGGCGTCGACCTCGGCGTCCTCGGCGGTCTCCTGCACACCGATGCTCAGCACCGGGTGCGGGCTGCATTCGATGAACACCGCCCGGCCGTCGGCCAGCAGGGCCCGGGTGGCCTCTTCGAACCGCACGCTCGAGCGCAGATTCTCGTACCAGTACGCGGCATCCATCCCCGCCGTATCGAGGGGCGCACCCGTCAGCGTCGAGTACAGCGGTACGCGTGATGTCACCGGCCTGATCGCGGCGAGATCCTCAAGGACCCGCCCACGCACCCGCTCCACCTGCGCCGAATGCGACGCGTAGTCCACCGGAATACGCCGCGCCCGAACCTCCCGCACCTCACACAACGCCACCAGCGCGTCCAGCGCCTCCGGCTCACCCGACACCACCGTCGACGACGGACCGTTCACCGCCGCCACCGACAACCGGCCCCCGAACGAACCGATCAACTCCCCGACCACGGCACTCCCCGCCGCGACCGACACCATCCCGCCCGTGCCCGCCAGCTCCACCAGAGCCCGACTGCGCAGCGCCACCACACGCGCACCGTCCGACACCGACAGCCCACCGGCCACCACCGCGGCGGCGATCTCACCCTGCGAGTGACCCACCACCGCCGACGGCTCCACACCATGCGCCCGCCACACCGCAGCAAGCGACACCATCACCGCCCACAACACCGGCTGAACCACATCCACCCGGTCCAGCAACACTTCGTCGTCCAGGGCCCGGGTCAGCGACCACGGTACGAAGGGCGCCAGTGCCGCCTCACACTCCGCCAGTCGGTCGGCGAACACCGGTGAGGAATCGGCCAGTTCACGCGCCATGCCGACCCACTGCGAGCCCTGGCCGGGGAAGACGAACGCCACGTCACCGGGAACGACCCGGCCCCGCACCACACCCTCACCACCGAGCACACCCAAGCCGTCCAACATCACGGCCCGGTCCCCACCCAGCGCCACCGCACGATGCTCCAGACCCGCCCGCGACAACAGCGACCGAGCCACATCCGGCACCGCGAGGTCCGAACGCCCGGCCACGAACGCGTGCAACCGCTCGGCCTGCGCGACCAGAGCAGCAGACGTCCTGCCAGACAACAACCACGGGAACGTACCGACAGCGGTCGGAGGCTCCTCGGCCTTCGCGACGATCGGTACCTCCTCCAGGATCACGTGTGCGTTGGTGCCGCTGATCCCGAAGGACGACACACCGGCCCGGCGCGGACGCCCCACCTCCGGCCAGGGCCGAGCCTCGGCAAGGAGCTTCACGGCGCCCGCCGACCAGTCCACCTGCGGGGACGGTTCGTCCACGTGCAGCGTGGCCGGCAGGACGCCGTGGCGCAGCGCCTGCACCATCTTGATCACACCGGCCACACCCGCCGCCGCCTGGGAGTGCCCGATGTTCGACTTGATCGATCCCAGCCACAGCGGCCGGTCCTCAGGCCGGTCCTGGCCATACGTCGCGAGCAGCGCCTGCGCCTCGATCGGGTCGCCAAGCCGCGTACCCGTACCGTGCGCCTCCACCGCGTCCACATCGGACGGCTCCAGACGGGCATTGGCCAGGGCCTGCCGGATCACCCGCTGCTGAGAAGGGCCGTTCGGCGCCGCCAGACCGTTGGACGCACCGTCCTGGTTGATCGCGCTGCCCCGGATCACCGCGAGGATCTCGTGTCCTCGCCGCCGTGCGTCGGAGAGCCGCTCAAGCACCACGACGCCGACGCCCTCGGCCCAGGAGGTTCCGTCGGCGGAGGCGGCGAACGCCTTGCACCGGCCGTCGGCCGCGAGCCCGTCCTGCTTGTCGAACTCGGCGAACACCCCCGGGGAGACCATCACGGCGACACCACCGGCCAAGGCCATCTCGCACTCGCCGTTACGCAGTGCCTGGGCCGCCAGGTGCATGGCCACAAGGGACGACGAGCAGGCCGTGTCCACCGTGACCGCGGGACCCTCAAGCCCGAACGTATAGGCGATCCTGCCGGACAGCACACTGCTCACGGTGCCCGTCAGCATGTGGCCTTCCGCATTTGCGGGCATGTCCATGCCGAGGCCGTAGCCGGACGTCGAGGCGCCGATCACCACGCCGGTCGGCGTGTGGCCCAGGGAGAACGGGTCGATGCCCGCCGACTCGAACGCCTCCCACGAGGCCTCGAGCAGCAGCCGCTGCTGCGGGTCCATGGTGAGCGCCTCACGCGGCGAGATCCCGAACAGCCCGGCGTCGAAGTCGGCCACCCCGTCGACGAAACCGCCGCGCCGGACGTAGGAACCGCCCTCGGGCCAGCCACGGTCGGTGGGGAAGTCCGTGACGCCGTCCCGGCCCTCGGTCACCATCTCCCACATCTGCGTCGCCGACCGGACACCACCCGGATACCGGCAACTCATGCCGACGATCGCGATCGGCTCGTCGTCGGCGGCCGACGCCGCCGCCGGCACCGGCAGCGCGGCCGCGCCGGACGGGCCCGCAGTGCCGGATGTGCCGAACAGCTCGCCGAGCAGGTACTCGGTCAGCGCGGCGGGGGTCGGGTGGTCGAAGACCAGCGTCGCCGTCAGCCTCAGCCCCGTCTCCGCCCCGAGCCGGTTGCGCAGTTCCACCGCGGTCAGCGAGTCGAACCCCAGGTCGCGGAAGGCACGACGTGGCTCCACCGCCTCCGCCGTCGGGCGTCCCAGTACCATCGCGGTCCGTGCTCGGACCACTTCGAGGAGCATGCGCGACCGTTCCCCCGCGGGTGCGGCGGCGAGGGAGTCCCGCAGTTCCGAGCCCGCGACGGCGTCGGTGGGCGCCTCGGCCGTCCCGGCCGCACCGGCAACCTCGCTCAGCAGCGGACTGGGACGGCCGGAGACGAACGCGGGCGCGAACCTCTCCCAGTCGACGTCCGCGACTCCGACGCAGATCTCGTCGCGGTCGATGATCCCGGCGAGCGCCCGGACCGCCACCGCGCGGTCCAACGCGGACAGGCCACGGCGACGGAGGAAGTCCTCGAAACCGGCATCCGCGGCCATGCCCACCTCGGCCCACGGACCCCAGGCGACGGACGTGCCGACCAGCCCGCGAGCGCGACGGTTCTCCACCAGCGCGTCGAGGAAGGCGTTGCCGGCCGCGTAGGCGCCCTGGCCGCCGCTTCCCCAGATCGCCGCGACCGACGAGAACACCACGAACAGATCGACGTCACCGGCCAGTTCGTCCAGGAGCGCGGCTCCGGCCGCCTTCCCCCGATCACCTCGGCCACGGCGTCCGCGTCGGTGTCCATCAGGGTTCCCGACGCACCGACTCCGGCCGTGTGCACGACTCCCGTCAGCGGGTACGCCGCCGGAATCCCGGCCAGTACCTCCGCCAGCGACTCCCTGTCCGTCACATCGCACGCGGCGACGGTGACCTGGGCGCCGAGCGCGGTCAGCTCGGCCACGAGCTCATCCGCTCCCGGCGCGTCCGCGCCACGACGGCTCGTCAGCAGCAGGCGCGGCACACCCCGGCCCGCCAGCCAGCGCGCCACGTCCCCGCCGAGGGCACCCGTCCCGCCCGTGATCAGGACGGTACCGTCCGTGGTCCACTCCCCTGCGACCGTCTCCTCTGACGCCGGCGCCCGCACCACACGGCGACCAAGCGTCCGCGTCCCTCGCAGCGCGACCTGGTCCTCGCCGCTCGTACCGGCGAGGAGGGCAGCCAGTCGCCCGCGGTCCGTGCCGTCCACGACAGACGGAAGATCGATCAGACCGCCCCAGCGGCCCGGCTGCTCCAGGGCGGCGACCCGGCCGAGGCCCCACAGCAGCGATTGCTCGGGGTTGTCCAGCCGGTCGTCGGCACCGGTGGACACGGCGGCACGGGTCAGGCACCACAACGGGGCATCGGATCCCGCGTCACCGAGCGCCTGGAACAGCAGCAGCAGCACCGCGAGTTCATCGGGCATCGGAAGCCGCCCGGTGGCCGCCCCCGCCACGAACACCACACCGGCGAGGTCCTCGTCGGCCAGGCGTGCCGCGAGAACGGCCCGCTCCTCGGTCGACCGCAGACGCGTGACCTGCGCCCCGGCGTTCCGCAGCGCGCTCTCCACGTCGTCGGCGGGGGCGGTGTCGCCGGAAGTGACGAGCAGCCAGGATCCTGGGAGCTCGACGGTCTCGTCGTCCGCCACCGCGAACGGCTTCCACTCCACGCGGTAGCGCCACGCGTCGACGATCGCGTCCTGACGGCGCGACCGTCGCCACGCGGACAGCGCCGGGACGACGCCGTCCAGGATCTCCGGCGTGTCCTCCAGCCTCAACGTGGCGGCCAGTTCCGAGAGATCCGCCCGCTCCACGGCCGCCCAGAACCGGGCGTCCTCCGCTGACGCGGGCGCGTCGATCGGTGCGTCGGGCCAGTACCGCTCGCGCTGGAAGGCGTACGTCGGCAGCGACACACGCCGCCGCCCCGCCGGCAGCACCACGGACCAGTCGATCTCGGCGCCGGTGGTCCACAGGGCGGCCAGTGCGGCCAGTACGGTGCCGGCCTCGTCACGATCACGGCGCATCACCGGCGCGAACACGGCATCCGACACCGACTGCCCGGCCATTCCGCACAACACCGCGTCCGGTCCGACTTCCACGAACCGGGTCACACCATGCTGGTGCAGGGCGTCGACACCATCGGCGAAACGAACCGCCTCGCGGACCTGCCGTACCCAGTAGTCCGCGCTCGACATCAGCCCCGGCTCCGCGACCAGCCCGGTCAGGTTCGACACGAGCGGAATCTCGGGCTCCTGGAACGTCAACCCCTCCAGTACGGCGGCGAACTCGGCGAGCATCGGCTCCATGAGCACCGAGTGGAAGGCGTGCGACACCGTCAGCCGACTCGTCTTGCAGCCCTGGGAAGCCCAGTCGGCCGCCAGTTCCTCGATCACGTCGGCAGCACCCGACACCACGACGGACGTGGGGCCGTTGACCGCGGCGATGTCCAACCGGCCCGCCACCGCCCCGACCACCTCGGCCTCGGAAGCCTGCACCGCCAGCATCGCCCCACCGGACGGAAGCGCCTGCATCAGACGACCACGCGCCGCCACCAGCGCACAGGCATCCGCCAGGGACAAGACCCCGGCCACATGCGCCGCCGCGATCTCACCTATGGAATGACCCAGCAGGAAGTCCGGGACCACGTTCCAGGACTCCACCAGCCGGTACGAAGCCACCTCGACCGCGAACAGGCCCGCCTGCGCCCACACCGTCCGATCGAGATCAGTGCTCTCGAACACCACATCCCTGACCGGCCGGCCAAGCCTGACGTCCAACTCCGCGCACACCGCGTCGAACGCCTCCGCGAACACCGGGAACGCCTCATACAGACCCCGGCCCATCCCAGCCCGCTGCGCACCCTGCCCCGTGAACAGGAACGCCGTCCGACCCTCCACAGCGACACCCGACACCACATGGGCCGAAGGCTCACCCGCGGCCAGCGCTGCGACACCCGAACGCAGCGCGTCCCCGTCGCCTCCGAGCACGATCGCGCGGTGGTCCAACCCGGCCCGGGTCGTCGCCAAGGACCACGCCACATCACCTGGACCGTCGTCAGGCCGCAGGGACGCGAGCAGCCGGGACGCCTGAGCCCGCAGCGATTCCGCGCTCTGCCCCGACACCGGCCACGGCCACGGCTCCGTACGCGCGTCCGTCTCGGGTGCCGCCTCCTCCACCGGCGACTCGGTCGCGGTGGGGCTCTCTTCGATGAGCACGTGCGCGTTCGTGCCGCTGACGCCGAAGGCGGAGACGCCGATGCGACGAGGCTGCTCCGTTAGCGGCCACGACCGGGCCTCGGTCAGCAGCTCGACTCCGCCCCCCGACCACTCGACGTGCGGTGTCGGGGCGTCCACGTGCAGGGTTCGCGGCAGCAGGCCGTTCCGTAGCGCCAGCACGCTCTTGACGACACCGACCACGCCGGACGCGGCCTGGGTGTGCCCGAGATTGGACTTCACCGAGCCGAGCAGCAACGGGTGGCTGGCCGTACGGCCACGGCCGTAGATGGCTTGCAGGGCTTCGGCTTCGATCGGGTCGCCGAGCTTGGTACCAGTGCCGTGCGCTTCCACCGCGTCGACATCGGACGGCTCCAGGCGCGCGTTGGCCAACGCCTGTCGGATCACCCGTTCCTGCGAGGGACCGTTCGGCGCGGTCAGCCCGTTCGACGCGCCGTCCTGGTTGACCGCGCTCCCCCGCACCACGGCCAGAACCTCGTGGCCCAGCCGTTTCGCGTCGGAGAGCCGTTCCAGCAACAGAATGCCGACACCCTCGCTCCAGCCGGTACCGTCCGCCTCGGCCGCGAAGGACTTACAGCGCCCGTCGAACGCCAGGCCACCCTGCTTGCCGAACTCGGCGAACGCGGTCGGGGTGCTGATCACGGCGACTCCGCCGACCAGTGCCAGGCCGCATTCGTTCTGCCGCAGCGACTGGATGGCAAGGTGCAGGGCCACAAGGGACGACGAGCACGCCGTGTCCACCGTGACGGCCGGCCCCTCCAGGCCGAACACATAGGACAGCCGGCCGGAGAGCACACCGCTCGCGGTGCCGGTCAGGTGGTAGCCCGCGGTGTTCTCCGGCAGCCGGCCGGCGCCGTCGTACCCCGAAGGAGACGCACCGACGAAGACGCCCGTGGTCGTTCCCGCCACGGAACGCGGGTCGATGCCCGCCCTCTCGAACGTCTCCCACGCGACCTCTAGGAGCAGCCGCTGCTGCGGATCCATGGCCAGGGCCTCGCGCGGGTTGATGCCGAACAGCGCGGCGTCGAACTCCATCGCGTCGCCGAGGAAGCCGCCCCGGCGAGTGTAGTCCCGGGTGCCGGAGCGGGGGGCCTCCCAGCCGCGGTCGGTCGGGAACCCGGTGATCGCGTCGGTTCCCTCGACGACCAGCCGCCACAGGTCGTCCGGGCCGTTCACGCCGCCGGGCAGTCGGCAGCCCAGTGCGACGATCGCGATCGGCTCGCGGGCCGCCGCCTGCGCCTCCCGGTTCTGCCTGCGGAGCCGCTCGTTCTCCTTCAGCGAGGCCCGGAGCGCTTCGACAGCCTTGTCACCGCGGGTGTTCATCGATTTCTCCATGGCTCAGGCGTCATCCCGTTCGGTGTTCAGAGCGATCTCGATCAACGCGTCGGCGTCCAGGTCGTCCAAGTCGCCCAAGTCATCCAGGCCGTCCACGTCGTCCAGTGGGTCGGACTCGTCCCGCGACGTCTGGTCGGCGGTGCCGGCCAGGCCCAGCAAGGCCTTCATCAGTCCGGCCTCCCGCAACCGTTCGATCGGGATGGTCGCCAACGTTTCGCGGACCGCCGCCTCCTCCGGATCGGTGGACCGGTCGTCGACCGCGACGCCCAGTTCCTCGCCGAGGTGGGCGGCCACCCCGTTGGGGGTGCGGTGGTTGAACACCAGGCTCGACGGGAGTCGCAGGCCGGTCACCCGGCTCAGCCGGTTCCGCAGTTCGACCGCTGTCAACGAATCGAAGCCGAGGTCCTTGAAGGCCTGACCGGCCGCGACGGTACGACCGTCCCGGTACCGCAGCACCATGGCCGCCTCGGCGCGGACGACATCAAGGAGGATCTGGGGGCGTTGCCTGACCGGTGCCGCCGCCAGACGCGCGGCGAGGGCGGATGCCTCCTCGGCGAGCTCCGCCCCGGTCGTCTCCGCTGTCTCGCTCGGCAGCAGTTCGGCCAGCAGCGGGCTTGGCCTGACCGAGGTGAAGGCCGCGCCGAAGACGTTCCAGTCCACGTCGGCCACGGTCAGGCAGTCCTCCGCCCGGTCGACAGCCTGCGCGAGGGCCTGGACGCCGAGCGCGGGATCCATCGGGGTCACCCCGCGGCGCAGCAGGCCGCCGTCGGCGTCCCCGGCCGCGGCCAGCCCGGCCCCCGCCCAGGTCCCCCAGGCCACGGAGGTGCCGGCCAGTCCGCGATCACGACGGTGTCGTACGAGCGCGTCCAGGAAGGCGTTGCCCGCGGCGTAGGCGCCCTGCCCGCCGCCGCCCCAGACCGCGGCACCGGACGAGAAGACGATGAACTGCTCCAGGCGGAGGTCGCGGGTGAGCTCGTGCAGGTGCAGCGCTCCCCCGATCTTCGCTCCCAGTACCGCGTCGAGATGGTCGGCGTCGATGGCGTCCAGTACCCCGGCGTCCCCGACACCGGCCGCGTGCAGCACGGCGGTCAACGGCAGGTCCTCCGGTACGGCTGCCAGGACTCCGGCAAGGGAGTCCCGGTCGGCCACGTCGCACGTCGCGAGGGTGACCCGGCAGCCGATGGCGGCCAGCTCGTCCGCGAGCGCATCCGCCCCGGGTGTCTCCGCACCCCGTCGGCCGAGGAGCACCAGGTGGGGCGCTCCGCGCTGGGCCAGCCACCGGGCGGACTCGGCCCCGAGAGCACCCAGTCCTCCCGTCACCAGGACCGTTCCGGTGGGCCGCCAGCCCGCGGGCGCGGGGCCGGCTGTGTCCATCGGTGCGCGCACGAGCCGTCGGGCGAGCAGGCCCGTGTCCCGGATGGCGACCTGGTCCTCGTCGGTGTCCTCGCTCAGCACGACGGTCATCAAGTCGCCCGCACGGGTGTCGACGACTTCCGGTATGTCGACGAGACCGCCCCAGCGTCCCGGGCTCTCCAGCGCCGCCACCCGGCCGATGCCCCAGACCGGGCCCTGCGCCGGGTTCTCCAGCGGGTCGGTGTCTCCGGTGGAGACCGCGCCCCGGGTCACCACCCAGAGCGGCGCCTCGATCCCCGCCAGTCCGAGCGCCTGGATCAGGTTCACGGTGGCGGCTGTGCCCTCGGGCAGGGCGGAGCCGGGCAGCGCGGCTCCGACGGCGGCGGTCAGCGAAAGGACTCCGGAGACCTCACCCAGGTCACGGGACGCTTCGCCGAGTCGTGCGGTCAGCGCGTCCCGGTCCGAGCCTGGGTCGACGAGTACGGGCACGTCGGCTCCGGCGGCGCGGAGCGCGGCCGTGGCCCAGTCGGTGAGTTCGGAGTCCCGCGGCGCGACGATCAGCCAGGCGCCGAACAGCAGCCCGGTGGCGGGCAGGCCGGTCAGCGGCGTCCAGTCGACGCGATAGCGCCAGCGGTCGATCGTCGCTTCCCGGCGTCGCCGCACACGCCAGGACGCGAGCGCGGGCACGACCGTGTCCAGCGTCTGGGATCCGACGTCCAGTGTGTCGGCCAGTTCTGCCAGGTCGCCGCGCTCCACGGCGTCCCAGAACTCGGCCTCCACCGGGTCCGCCGCGTCCAGCGCCGGCATCGTCGAAGCCGTGTTCGGGTCCGGGTCCGGCCAGTACCGGTCCCGCTGGAAGGCGTACGTCGGCAGCGGTACGCGTACCCGACGGCCCTGGGGCAGCACCCGTGACCAGTCGATCTCGGCACCGGACGTCCACAGAGCGGCCAGTGCGCTCAGTACGGTCTCGTGCTCGTCCCGGCCCTTACGCAGCAGGGGCGCGCAGACCACATCAGGAAGCATCTGGCCGGCAAGCGCACTCAACACGCCCTCCGGTCCGACTTCCACGAACCGGGTCACGCCGTGCTGGTCCAGGGCGTCGACCCCGTCGGCGAAGCGGACCGCTTCGCGGACCTGCCGTACCCAGTAGTCCGGGGTGGACATCAGCCCCGGCTCCGCGACCGTGCCGGTCAGGTTCGACACCAGCGGAACCTGGGGCTCCTGGAACGTCAACCCCTCCAGTACGGCGGCGAACTCGGCGAGCATCGGCTCCATCAGCGCGGAGTGGAAGGCGTGCGAGACCGTCAGCCGGTGCGTCTTGCGGCCCTCGGCCGACCACCGGACCGCGAACTCCTCGATCACATCGGCAACACCCGACACCACGACGGACGTGGGGCCGTTGACCGCGGCGATGTCCAACCGGCCCGCCACCGCCCCGACCACCTCGGCCTCGGAAGCCTGCACCGCCAACATCGCCCCACCGGACGGAAGCGCCTGCATCAGACGACCACGCGCCGCCACCAGCGCACAGGCATCCGCCAGGGACAAGACCCCGGCCACATGCGCCGCCGCGATCTCACCTATGGAATGACCCAGCAGGAAGTCCGGGACCACGTTCCAGGACTCCACCAGCCGGTACGAAGCCACCTCGACCGCGAACAGGCCCGCCTGCGCCCACACCGTCCGATCGAGATCAGTGCTCTCGAACACCACATCCCTGACCGACCGGCCAAGCCTGACGTCCAACTCCGCGCACACCGCGTCGAACGCCTCCGCGAACACCGGGAACGCCTCATACAGACCCCGGCCCATCCCGACCCGCTGCGCACCCTGGCCCGTGAACAGGAACGCCGTACGGCCCTCACCCGCCACACCGGACACCACACCTGCGGAGGGACGTCCATCCGCCAGTGCAGCAGTGCCTTCGAGCAGCCCCTCCCGGTCGGAACCGAGCACCACCGCGCGGTGGTCCAGCGCCGCCCGGGTCATCAACGACCCCGCAACGTCCGCCAGTACGAGATCCCGGTCTCCGGCAACGAACTCGTTCAACCGACCCGCCTGAGCGGACAACGCACCAGCCGAACGGCCCGACACCAACCACGGCACCAAACCCTGCCCGGCCGACGACTCCTCCGGCTCCTCCGCAGGCACCGCCTCCAGGATGACGTGGGCGTTCGTTCCGCTGATCCCGAACGACGACACACCCGCCCGGCGCGGACGATCCACCTCCGGCCACGGACGCGACTCCGTCAGCAACTCCACCGCACCCGCCGACCAGTCCACCTGACCCGACGGCTCATCCACATGCAACGTCGCCGGAAGCACCCCGTGGCGCAGCGCCTGCACCATCTTGATCACGCCAGCGACACCCGCCGCGGCCTGCGTGTGCCCGATGTTCGACTTGACCGAGCCCAGCCACAGCGGCCGATCACCGTCACGGTCTTCGCCGTACGTCGCAAGCAGGGCCTGCGCCTCGATCGGGTCGCCGAGGCTCGTACCCGTACCGTGCGCCTCCACCGCGTCCACCTCGGACGGCGACAAGCCGGCATCCGCCAACGCCTGCCGGATCACCCGCTGCTGGGAAGGACCGTTCGGCGCCGTCAGACCATTCGACGCACCGTCCTGGTTGACCGCGCTGCCCCGGACCACCGCCAGGATCTCGTGACCGTTGCGGCGCGCGTCCGACAACCGCTCCAGGACCAGGACACCGACGCCCTCGCCCCAGCCGGTGCCATCCGCACCGGCCGAGAACGCCTTGCACCGGCCGTCGGCCGCCAGACCGCCCTGCCGGGCGAACTCGGCGAAGGCGGCGTTGGTGGACATGACCGTGACACCGCCGGCGAGCGCCATCTCGCATTCGCCGCGCCGCAGCGCCTGCGCGGCCAGGTGCAGGGCCACGAGGGACGACGAGCACGCCGTGTCCACGGTCATCGCCGGGCCTTCGAGCCCGAACGCGTACGAGACGCGGCCGGACAGCACGCTGGTCGCACCGCCGGTCAGCCGGTGGCCTTCCGTGTCCTGGGGGAGGTCCACGTCGACGCCGTAGTACGAGGGCGCCGCACCGGCGAACACGCCGATCGGCGTGCCCTTGAGCGCCTTGGGGTCGAGGCCGGCGGACTCGAACGCCTCCCACACCGCCTCAAGGAGCAGCCGCTGCTGCGGATCCATGGCGAGGGCCTCACGCGGGGAGATCCCGAACAGGGTCGCGTCGAACTCCGCGACCTTGTCGACGAAGCCGCCCAGGGCCGCGTACGGGACACTCGCCCCGTCATCGCTCCAGCCGCGGTCGTCCGGGAAGGCGGTGATCCCGTCCCGGCCGGCGTGCACGAGCTGCCACAGGTCGGCCGGTGACTCCACGCGACCGGGGAAGCGGCACGACATCCCGACGATCGCGATCTGCTCACCGGGATCGACGGCGGTGGTGGGGGTGGCGGAGTGGGGGCGTGCTTCCTGGTCGGTCCTGCCGACCAGCCGGGTGGTGAGAGAGTCCGCGAGGGCCACGGCCGTCGGGTGGTCGAACACCAGGGTCGCGGGCAGCCGCAGACCGGTGGCGGCGTTGAGCCGGTTCCGGAGCTCCACGGCGGCCAACGAGTCGACACCGAGCTCCTTGAACGCCTGGTTCGGTCCGATCACGTCGGCGGTCGTGTGGCCGAGCACGGTCGCCGTGTTCGTCCGAACCAGGTCGAGCAGGAGCTTCCGCTGTTCGCCCGCTTCGAGGCCCTGGAGCCGGCCTTCCAGCACTGCCTGCCCGCCCGTGCCCTGACCGGAGGCCCGCCGGGTGGCGGAGCGCACCAGGCCGCGCAGCAAGGACGGTGGATCGGCGGCGGCGGTCCGGGCGGCCGAGAGGTCGAGCGGGATCGGCAGCAGGTGCGCCGCGGGCAGGCTTGAGGCGAGGTCGAACAGTGCCAGTCCGCGTTCGGCCGTCAACGTGGCGCCGAGCCGGTCGCCGCCGGCCACCGTGTCTCCTTGGGCGAGGTGCCCGGTGAGGGCGCTCGTTTTCTCCCACAGGCCCCAGCCGAGCGACTGCGCGGGCATGCCGTGCGACCTGCGGTGCGCGGCGAGGGCGTCCAGGAAGGCGTTGGCGGCAGCGTAGTTGGCCTGGCCGCCGGTGCCGAACGTCGCGGCGGCGGACGAGTAGAGCACGAACATGGTCAGGTCGGCGTCCGCGGTGAGCAGGTGCAGGTTGATCGCCGCGTCCACCTTGGGGCGCAGTACCGCGTCGAGCCGAGCCGGTGTCAGCGCGCCGAACACACCGTCGTCGAGCACACCGGCGGTATGGACGACGCCGGTCAGCGGGTGTTCGGCGGGTATCGCGGCGAGTACGTCGGCGAGCGCGGTCCGGTCGGCGGCGTCGCAGGCCGTCACCGTGACGTGCGCTCCGGCGCTCTCCAGTTCGGCGACCAACTCCGTTGCCCCGGCGGCGGCGTGGCCCTGGCGGCTGAGCAGGAGCAGGTGCCGCGCGCCATGCTCGGCGACCAGGTGCCGTGCCAGCAGGCCGCCGAGGGTTCCGGTCCCGCCGGTGAGCAGGACGGTGCCTTCGGGGTCGAGGGGCGCGGGCACCGTGAGGACGTTCTTGCCCACGTGCTTGGCCTGGCCCATGTGCCGGAACGCCTCGACCGCGTCCCGGACGTCCCATGCCGTCGTCGGCAGCGGCCTCAGCACCCCTGCGTCGAGCAGGGTGATGACCTCGGCGAGGATCTCGCCCATCCGAGCCGGTCCCGCCTCGCCGAGGTCGAACGCCCGGTACCGGACGTCGGACCGCGGGACGCTCTCCCGGACGTCGGCCTTGCCCATTTCGAGGAACCGCCCGCCGGGCGCGAGCAGTCGCAACGAAGCGTCGACGAACTCGCCGGCGAGCGCGTTGAGCACCACGTCGACTCCCCGCCCGCCGGTCGCCCGCCGGAAGGACTCCTCGAAGTCCAGGTCGCGGGAAGAGGCGATGTGCGTGTCATCGAGTCCCTGCGAGCGCAGCACGTCCCATTTGCCGGTGCCGGCCGTACCGAACACGTCGAGGCCCAGGTGCCGGCCGAGTTGTACGGCCGCCATGCCGACGCCGCCGGCAGCGGCGTGTACGAGCACCGATTCACCCGGCTGCGCGCCCGCCAGGTCGCGCAGTCCGTAGTACGCGGTCGCGAACACCAAGGGTACGGAAGCGGCTTGGCCGAAGGTCCAGCCGCCCGGGATCCGGGCCAGCAGCTCGCGCGCCGTGATCGCGGAGGAGCTGATGCCGCCGGAGAAGAAGCCGAACACCCGGTCGCCGGGGGCGAGGTCCGTGACGCCCGGCCCGGTCCCGGTCACCACACCGGCCGCCTCGGCGCCCAGCAGCGCACGTTCCGGGTACATGCCGAGCGCGATCAGGACATCGCGGAAGTTCACTCCGGCGGCACGGACGGCGACGCGCACCTGGCCGGGGCCGAGCGGGGCTTCGGCGTCCGGGGCGGCCACCAGAGCGAGGTTCTCCAGCGTCCCCTGGCCGAGGGTGTCGAGCCGCCACGCGTCACGCCCGGGCGGCACGGCGAGTCCGTCCGACGGCCGGGCCAGCCGGGCGGTGAGGACGCGGCCGTCGCGCACGGCCAGAACCGGTTCGTCGCCCTGCGCCGCGACCTGCCACGACCCGTCGCCCTCGCCCGCGGGGTCCAGGTCCACCAGGACGATCCGGTCCGGGTTCTCGGTCTGCGCGGATCGGACCAGCCCCCACACCGCCGCGGCGACCAGGTCGACGGGCTCCTGGCCGACGGTCACGGCCCCGCGCGTCACGATCGCCAGCCTGCTGTCCGTCAGCCGTTCCTCGGCCAGCCACGCCTGAACGCCGGCCAGCACACCGCCCGCCGTCTCGCGTACGAGATCGGCCAGGTCGGGGCCATCGGTCGCGGGCACGAGCACGGGCCCTGCGGTGCGCACGGGCAGGGCGACGAGCCGTGGTACCGGCAGCCCGTCGTCGAGCGCGGCCACCAGTTCGTCCGGTCCTGTGAACCGGGGCGCGTCGACTCCCGGCACGGTCTCGCCGACGACCGCCCACGTCGAGACGTCGGCCGTGGCGGCCTCGGTCGTCAACGGAGCCCAGTCGACACTGAAGAGCGCCTTGGAGACGGACGCGTCGGTCGCCGCGCCCAGCAGCTCGGCCCCGACCTCGCGCAGCACCAACGATTCGATGGTCATGACGGAGGCGCCCGTGCCGTCGGCCACGCTCAGCGACGTGCCGTCGGCGGTCACGGTCAGGACCACGCGCAGCGCCGACGCACCGGCCGCGTGGAGCCGTACTCCGGTCCAGGCGAACGGAAGCCTGGCGGAGCGGTGGGAACCGGTGGCGGTGGCGGTCGCGGTGGAGAAGCCCACCGCGTGCAGCGCGGCGTCGAGCAACGCGGGGTGCAGGCCGTACGCGTCCGCCTCGCCGACCTCGTGTTCCGGGAGCGCGACCTCGGCGTAGACCGTGCCGCCATCCCTCCACGCGGCATGAAGTCCGCGGAATGCCGGGCCGTAGCCGTAACCGACGGCGGTCAGTTCCTCATAGAACCCGGAGAGGTCGACGGACTCGGCACCCGCGGGTGGCCACGGCACGGCTTCGGCCGGGGCGTTCGGCAGCGGGGCCGCCGAGGTCAGTACTCCCGTCCCGTGGCACACCCACTCCCCGCCCCCCGTCTCGGAGCGCGACAGGATCTCCACGGTGCGGTCCCCGACCTCATCGGCGACGCCGACACTCACCTGGACCGCGACGCCGCCTTCGCGCGGCAGTACCAGGGGTGACCGCAGCACCAACTCCCGGAGCACGTCGCAGCCGGCTTCCTCGCCGGCCCGCAAGGCCATCTCCACGAAGGCGGTGCCGGGTACCAGCACGGTGTCCAGTAAGGCGTGATCGGCGAGCCAGGAGTGGGCCGACAGGCTCAGCCGCCCGGTCAGCACCAGCCCCCCGCCGTTCAGGGCCACCACGGCGCCCAGCAGCGGATGCCCTGCCACGACCTGACCGACGGCCTTCACATCGCCCGACCCGGCACGGGGCTTCGGCCAGTACCGCTGCCGCTGGAAGGCGTACGTCGGAAGGTCGACCTGGCGGCCGCCGGCGACGGTCGGGGACCAGTCGATCTCGACGCCGCTGGTCCACAACGCGGCCAGCGCGGCCAGTACGGTGCCCGCCTCGTCCCGGTTACCACGCATCACCGGCGCGAACACGGCATCCGAGACCGACTGCCCGGCCATTCCGCACAGCACCGCGTCCGGACCCAGCTCGACGAACCGGGTCACGCCGTTTTGGTGCAGGGCGTCGACACCGTCAGCGAAGCGGACCGCTTCGCGGACCTGCCGTACCCAGTAGTCCGGCGTGGACATGAGGCCGGGCTCCGCGACCGTGCCGGTCAGGTTCGATACGAGCGGAATCTGCGGCTCCTGGAAGGTCAACCCCTCCAGTACGGCGGAGAACTCGGCGAGCATCGGCTCCATCAGCGCCGAGTGGAACGCGTGCGACACCGTCAACCGGTGCGTCTTGCGCCCCTCGGCCGACCACCGGGTCGTGAACTCCTCGACCGCATCGGCAGGACCGGATACGACCACCGAGGCCGGACCGTTGACAGCGGCGACGTCCAGCCGACCCGCGACCGCCTCGATCACCTCGGCCTCGGTGGCCCGCACCGCCAGCATCGCCCCACCGGCGGGAAGGGCCTGCATCAGACGACCACGCGCCGCCACGAGCGTGCAGGCGTCCGCCAGGGACAGAACGCCCGCGACGTGCGCTGCGGCGATTTCACCTATGGAATGGCCGAGCAGGAAGTCCGGAACGACACCCCAGGACTCCAGCAGCCGGTACGAGGCCACCTCGACCGCGAACAGGCCCGCCTGCGCCCACACCGTCCGATCGAGATCAGTGCTCTCGAACACGACCTCCCTGACCGACCGGTCAAGCCTGACGTCCAACTCCGCACAGACCGCGTCGAACGCCTCCGCGAACACGGGGAACGCCTCGTACAGCCCAGCACCCATCCCAGCCCGCTGCGCACCCTGGCCCGTGAACAGGAACGCCGTCCAGCCCTCCACCACGACACCCGACACCACATGGGCCGAAGGCTCATCCGCAGCCAGCGCGGCAAGGCCTTCGAGCAGGCCCTCGGGGGCGGAGCCGAGCAGCACGGCGCGATGCTGCAGCGCGGCACGGGACACCAACGTACGGGCCACATCCACCGGCGCGAGGGCCTGGTTCGCGGCCAGGGCCTCGTACAACCGGCCGGCCTGGGCGGACAGCGCTCCGGCCGACCGGCCCGATACCAGCCACGGCAGCACGCCGTGGGCGGCCGGGGGCTCCACGGCGGGAGCGGACTCCGCAGCCGTATCCGGCTCCACGGCCGGAGCGGACTCCAGGATGACGTGGGCGTTTGTGCCGCTGATCCCGAACGACGACACGCCCACGCGGCGGGGACGGTCCGCCTCGGGCCAGGGTCGCGTCTCCGTCAGCAGCTCGACCGCGCCCGCCGACCAGTCCACGTGCGGGGACGGTTCGTCCGCGTGCAGGGTGGCCGGGAGCGCCCCGTGGCGCATGGCCTGCACCATCTTGATGACACCGGCGACGCCGGCCGCCGCCTGTGTGTGACCGATGTTCGACTTGATCGAGCCCAGCCACAGCGGCCGGTCCTCAGGCCGGTCCTGGCCGTACGTCGCAAGGAGCGCCTGCGCCTCGATCGGGTCGCCGAGGCTTGTGCCGGTGCCGTGCGCCTCCACCGCGTCGATGTCGGACGGCTCCAGGCGCGCGTTGGCCAGCGCCTGCCGGATCACCCGCTCCTGCGAGGGACCGTTCGGGGCGGTCAGACCGTTCGACGCGCCGTCCTGGTTGACCGCGCTGCCCCGGAGCACCGCCAGAACCTCGTGGCCCAGCCCTTGCGCGTCCGACAGGCGCTCAAGGACCAGGACACCGACGCCCTCGCCCCAGCCTGTGCCGTCCGCACCGGCCGAGAACGCCTTGCAGCGACCGTCCGAGGCCAGACCACCCTGCCGGTTGAACGAGGCGTATCCGCCGGGCGTGGACATCACAGTGGCGCCGCCCGCGAGCGCGAGCTCGCACTCGCCGGACCGCAGGGCCTGCGCCGCCCAGTGCAGGGCCACAAGGGACGACGAGCACGCCGTGTCCACCGTGACCGCCGGACCCTCCAGGCCGAACACGTAGGCCAGTCGGCCGGACATCACGCTGGCGGTGGTGCCGGTGGCGATGTGTCCTTCCAGACCCTCCGGCGAGGCGAGTGCGAGCAGGCCGTAATCCTGGCCGTTGGTTCCCGCGAAGACGCCCGTCCGGCTGCCGTGCACGGCACGCGGGTTGAGGCCGGCGGATTCGAAGGCCTCCCAGGAGGCCTCGAGGAGCAGCCGCTGCTGCGGGTCCATGGCCAGGGCCTCGCGCGGGCTGATGCCGAAGAGGGCCGCGTCGAACTCGTCGGCATCGTGGATGAAGCCGCCCTGCCGGGCGTAGCCGTCGTCCTCGTCGTCCGCCCATCCCCGGTTGACGGGAAATCCGCCGACCGCGTCGGTCCCCGCCGCCACCAGGCGCCACAGGTCGCCGGGTGAGCGGACACCGCCGGGGAAGCGGCAGCCCATGCCGACGATCGCGATCGGTTCCTGCGCCCTGTCCTCGATGGTGCGGATCCGGCGGTGCGCTTGACGCAGCTCGGTCGTCACCCACTTCAGATGGTCGAGCAGCTTCTGGTCATCCGCCATGGATCTTCCCCTTCACGAGCGGAGCTTCGACGCCGATCAAGCCGGGCCCCCGAATTCCTTACGGATGAGGTCGAGGACCTCATCGGCACTGGCGTCGTCCAGCACGTCGTTCGCCTGCGTCTCGTCCGTCCCAGCCAAGCGGGCCAGCATGCCCTGGAGCCGGGCGGCGACGTCCGCCCGTTCGCGCTCGTCCGGTTCGAGCCGCAGCAGCCTGGCCTCCAGCCGGTCGAGATCCGCGGCGACATCGATCGGCCCCTCGGTCTCCTCCGGCAGCAGCAGGCCCCCGAGGAAGGCTCCGAGCGCCCTGGGCGTCGGGTGGTCGAACACCAACGTGGCAGGGAGGTTCAGGCCGGTCTCGTGGTGCAGGATGTTGCGGAACTCCACCGCGATGAGCGAGTCGAACCCGATCGAGCGGAAGTCCTGCTCCGGTGCGATGGCGTCGGCGCTGTCGCGGCCGAGGGCCGTGGCGGCACGGGCGCGGACCATGTCGAGCAGCATGCGATGCCGCTGCGCGGCGGGCAGGGCCGCGAACTCCCGGCGCAGGTCGGCGGCGCGGTCCTCGGTCGTCACCGTTCCCGGGACCAGGGCGGCGCCCTCCGGCAGGTCGCGTACGAGCGGATTCGGACGGTTCCCCGAGAACCTGGGCGCGAACGTGTGCCAGTCGATGTCCGCGACCACGAGGTGCGGCTGGTCGTCGCCGATGGCCCGGGCCAGCGCCCGTACCGCCGCACTCGGGTCCATGGCCGGCACGCCGCTGCGGCGCAGCCGGTCCGTCACGACCCGGCTCGCGGCCATGCCTTCGTGCGCCCACGGACCCCAGGCCACCGATACGCCCGGCAGCCCCCTGTCGTGCCGACGCTGCATCCACGCGTCCAGGAAGGCGTTCGCGGCCGCGTAGTTGCCCTGGCCGGCGCTGCCGAGGGTGCCTGCCAGCGAGGAGAACGCCACGAAGAACTCCAGGTCCCGGGTGAGCTCGTCCAAGTGGACGAGGCCGGACACCTTCGCCTCCAGGACGGTCTCGAACCGCTGCCGTGTGAGGGAGTCCAGCGTGCCGTCGTCCAGTACGCCCGCGGCGTGCACGACGCCGATCAGCGGAGCGTCCGCCGGAATCTCCGCCAGCACCGCGGCGAGCGCGTCCCGGTCCGCCACATCGCAGGCCGCGACGGTCACCTGGGTGCCCAGCGCGTTGAGTTCGGCGACCAGCTCGGCGGCGCCGGGCGCGTCCGGGCCCCGGCGGCCGGTCAGCAGCAGACGGGTCACGCCGGCTTCGGCGAGCCACCGTCCGACGACCGCGCCAAGGGCGCCGGTTCCGCCGGTCACCAGCACCGTTCCGGGACCCGACGGCGACCACGACGGCTCGGTGCCGTCGGCGGCGTCGGCACGGACGAGGCGTCGGACGAGGACGCCGCCCGGACCTCGCACCGCGACCTGGTCCTCGCCCAGCGTGCCGCCCAGCACACCGGCCAGCGTCCGTGCGGCAGCGGCGTCCACGGTGTCCGGGAGATCGA
Organism: Streptomyces sp. TG1A-60; assembly: GCF_037201975.1. Classification (NCBI taxonomy): domain Bacteria; kingdom Bacillati; phylum Actinomycetota; class Actinomycetes; order Kitasatosporales; family Streptomycetaceae; genus Streptomyces; species Streptomyces sp. TG1A-60. The sequence goes on from NZ_CP147520.1 coordinate 106,982, forward strand.
TCAGGCCGCCCCAGCGCTGAGGGTGTTCCAGCGCGGCGACTCGGCCGAGGCCCCACACCTGCGCCTGGTCGGGACTGTCGAGCGCGTCGCCCGGGGCTGTCCGGACGGCGCCGCGGGTCAGCGTCCACAGCGGCGTCTTCATGTTCGCGTCGCCGAGGGCCTGCAGTGTCACCAGGGCCGCGGCCACCGCCGGTGACACGGCGGGGCCGGCGGCCTCCGTGCGGTCGGCAGCGGCGATCAGCACGGTCCCGGCCACGTCGGGCACGCCGTCGGTCGCTTCGAGGATCCGGGCCGCGAGCGAAGCACGGTCGAGTTCCGCCTCGCCGAGCGCGATGTCGATGATTCCCGCTCCCCCGGAGCGGATCGCCCCGCGCACGCCCTCGGCAAGGTCGTCGTCGGTTCCGTCAAGGGTGACCACGAGCCAGGACCCGTCGAGTTCGCCGTCGGGGACGGGGACCGGCTTCCAGGTGACCTGGTAGCGCCAGTTGTCGAGCACCGAGTCCTGGCGGCGCAGTCGGCGCCACGAGGAGAGCGCGGGCAGGAGCTCACCGAGTACCTGCGACCGGTCGCCGAGGCGGAGCGTTCCCGCGAGCTCGTCCAGGTCCTCGCGCTCGACGGCCTCCCAGAACCGGGACTCCACGACGTCTCCGGACAGCACCGGCGACGCCGCCGGGGTCGGCCAGAACCGCTCCCTGTGGAAGGCGTACGTCGGCAGTGCGACCCGACGGCCACGCGGCAGGACGGTCTGCCAGTCCACCTCGACGCCGACCGTCCACAGGCGGGCCAGCGCGTGCAGCGCCGTCTCGGTCCCGCTCCGGTCGCGGCGCATGACGGGCGTGAAGAGAGCGTCCGAGACCGACTGTGCAGCCATTCCGCACAGCACACCGTCCGGTCCGACTTCCACGAACCGGGTCACGCCGTGGTGGTGCAGGGTGTCGACACCGTCGGCGAACCGGACCGCTTCGCGGACCTGCCCTACCCAGTAGTCCGGGGTGGACATGAGCCCGGGCTCCGCGACGATGCCGGTCAGGTTCGACACGATCGGGATCCGCGGCTCCTGGAACGTCAGCCCCTCCAGTACGACGGTGAACTCGGCGAGCATCGGCTCCATCAGCACCGAATGGAAGGCGTGCGAGACCGTCAGCCGACTCGTCTTGCGGCCTTGGGAGGTCCAGTACGCCGCCAGTTCCTCGATCACGTCGGCAACACCCGACACCACGACGGACGTGGGGCCGTTGACCGCGGCGATGTCCAACCGGCCCGACACCGCCTCGGCCACTTCGGCCTCGGAGGCCTGCACCGCCAGCATCGCCCCACCGGACGGAAGCGCCTGCATCAGACGACCACGCGCCGCCACCAGCGTGCAGGCATCCGCCAGGGACAAGACCCCGGCCACATGCGCCGCCGCGATCTCACCTATCGAGTGGCCGAGCAGGAAGTCCGGGACCACGTTCCAGGACTCCAGCAGCCGGTACGAAGCCACCTCGACGGCGAACAGGCCCGCCTGCGCCCACACCGTCTGATCGAGATCAGTGCTCTCGAACACCACGTCCCTGACCGGCCGGTCGAGAAGCAGGTCGAACTCCGCGCACACCGCGTCGAACGCCTCCGCGAACACCGGATGCGACCCGTAGAGGTCGCGGCCCATCCCGACCCGCTGCGCCCCCTGGCCCGTGAACAGGAACGCCGTACGTCCCTCACGCGCGGTGCCTGTGACAACGCCTGCCGAGAGCGCGCCCGAAGCCAGCGCCGCGGCGCCCGGCCGCAGCGCGTCCCGGTCGTCTCCGAGCACGACCGCGCGGTGGGCAAGCCCGGCCCGCCCCGTCACCAACGACCAGGCCGCTCCGACAAGGTCGAAGTCGGGACGGGTGTCCATGTGCCCGACGAGCCGCTCCGCTTGTGCCCGCAGCGATTCGGCGTTCTGGGCCGACAGCAGCCACGGCAGCGGCCCGCCCGCCGGAGCCGGGGCCGGCGCGGACGCCGCCTCACCGACAGCCGACGGCGCTTCCAGGATGATGTGGGCGTTCGTACCGCTGATACCGAAGGACGACACACCCGCCCGGCGCGGACGGTCCACCTCGGGCCACGGCCGGGCCTCCGTCAGCAGCTCCACCGCACCCGCCGACCAGTCCACCTGCGGCGAAGGTTCCTCCACGTGCAGGGTGGCCGGCAGGACGCCGTGGCGCAGTGCCTGCACCATCTTGATGACACCGGCCACACCGGCGGCGGCCTGGGTGTGCCCGATGTTCGACTTGACCGACCCCAGCCACAGCGGCCGGTCTTCGGGCCGGTCCTGACCGTACGTCGCAAGGAGCGCCTGCGCCTCGATCGGGTCGCCGAGGCTGGTACCCGTACCGTGCGCCTCCACGGCGTCCACCTCGGACGGTGACAGCCCGGCGTTCGCCAAGGCCTGCCGGATCACGCGCTGCTGAGACGGGCCGTTCGGCGCCGTCAGACCGTTGGACGCACCGTCCTGGTTTACCGCGCTGCCTCGGACCACCGCCAGAACCTCATGGCCGTTGCGGCGCGCGTCCGACAGACGCTCGACCAGCAGGACGCCGACGCCCTCACCCCAGCCGGTCCCGTCCGCATCGGCCGAGAACGCCTTGCACCGGCCGTCGGCCGCCAGACCGCCCTGTCGGTCGAACTCGGTGAAGACACCCGGCGTGGACATCACCGTGACACCGCCGGCGAGCGCCATCTCGCATTCGCCGCGCCGCAGTGCCTGCGCCGCCAGGTGCAGGGCGACCAGCGAGGCAGAGCAGGCGGTGTCGACCGTCATCGCCGGGCCTTCGAGCCCGAAGGCGTACGCCACGCGACCCGAAAGGACCGCCGCCGCGTTGCCCGTGGCGACGTGGCCTTGGACCTCGTCACCCGATGCGGCCAGGAGGGTCGGGTAGTCCTGACCGTTCGTGCCCGCGAAGACGCCCACGGACCGGCCCCGCGCGGACCGCGGATCCATGCCGGCGGACTCGAACGTCTCCCAGACCGTCTCCAGCAGGAGTCGCTGTTGCGGGTCCATGGCGAGGGCCTCGCGCGGCGAGATCCCGAACAGGCCCGCGTCGAACTCCACGACGCCGTCGACGAACCCACCGCGCCGCGCGTACGAGCCCGAGTGCGCGGCGGCATCCCAGCCCCGGTCGGCGGGGAAGTCCGTCATGGCGTCGACGTCGTCTGACACCAGGGACCACAGGGCCTCCGGCGATCCGGCGCCTCCCGGGAAGCGGCATGCCATGCCGACGATCGCGATCGGCTCGTCCTCGCCCCCGGCGGCGGCCGGAGCCGGAGTCGGTGCGGAGCCGGTCGTGCTGTACAGCTCGGCGAGGAGGAACTCGACCAGGGCGGTGGGGGTGGGCTGGTCGAAGACGAGTGTGGCCGGCAACGTCAACCCGGTCCGGGCACCGATGAGGTTCCGGAAGGTCATCGCGGTCAGCGAATCGAACCCGATGTCGCGGAACGCCCGGCCGGGCTCCACCATCTCGGTCGATACGTGTCCCAGTACCGCTGCCGCGCTTCCGCGGATCAGGTCCAGCAGTACCCGGCCACGCTGGGCGACCGGAATCGCCTCCAGGCCCTCCGGTCCGGCCTGCTCGTCCTCGACGTGACCGGGCCGGCCGGCTTCGGGAAGGTCGGCCAGCAACGGGCTGACGCGTGCGCCGGTGAGAGCGGCCGACATCCGAGTCCAGTCGACATCGGCGATCGCCACGAAGTCCTCACCGTGGTCGACGGCGCGGCCCATCGCCTCCATCGCCAACTGCGCGTCCATCGGCCTCAGTCCGGCCCGGCGCACACGGTCGACCACTGCGTCCTCGGTGGCCATGCCGTGTTCCGCCCAGGCGCCCCAGGCGATCGACAGTCCCGCAAGGCCGCGGTCCCGACGCCGCTGGATCCACGCGTCCAGGAAAGCGTTCGCCGCAGCGTAGTTACCCTGCCCCGCACTCCCCAACGAACCCGCGATCGACGAGAACACCACGAACAAGTCCAGATCCAGACCCGCGGTCAACTCATCCAGCACCACCAGACCACCGGCCTTGCCCGCCAACACCCCCTCGAACCGCTCCGGCGACAAACCATCCAGCACACCGTCATCCACCACACCCGCCGTATGCACCACACCCCTCAACGGCACATCCGACGGAATCCCCCCCAACACCCCCGCGAGCGCGTCCCGATCCGCCACATCACACGCCACCACCGTCACCCGCGCACCCAACGCGGACAACTCCCCCACCAACTCCTCAACACCCGGCGTATCCCAGCCGCGACGACCCGTCAACACCAGATGCGGCACCCCACGACCCGCCAACCACCGAGCCACCTCACCACCCAACGCACCCAGACCACCCGTCACCAGCACCGTCCCCGACGGCACCCACGACGACCCACCCCCCACAACCCCCGACCCACGCACCAACCTGCGCCCGAACACCCCCGACGAACGCACCGCAACCTGATCCTCACCACCAGCGCCGGCCAAAACCCCTACCAGACGCCGCCCCACACGCTCATCCACCACCAACGGCACATCAACCAAACCACCCCACACATCGGGCAACTCCAACGCCGCAACCCGACCCAAACCCCACACCTGCGCCTGCACCGGACTCACCAAACGATCCGCACGACCCACCGACACCGCACCAACCGTCACCGACCACACCCGAGCCCGAACACCCACATCACCCAACGCCTGCAACAACACCAACGACCCAGCCACACCACCCGAAACAACCGAACCCGAGACATACGGCCCCTCGGCCAGCGCCAACAGCGACACCACACCGACGACCGGCCCCACCTCCGCCAGCCGCGCCGCCCACACCTCCCGATCAGCACCATCGAGGACACAACGCACCACGTCCCCACCCGCCGAACGGATCGCCGCCTCCACCTGACCGACCACCGCCACCGCCCCGACAACCGCCGGAACCACCACCAACCACCGACCCGACAACCGGGCCTCCGGCAGACCCGACAACGGCTTCCACGTCACCCGATAACGCCACGACCCGATCACCGACTCGCGGCGCCGCAACTGTCGCCACGACGACAGCACCGGCAGGACGGAGCCCAGCGCGTCCGGGGTCTCGGCGATGTCGAGAGCCTCGGCGAGTTCGCCGAGATCCTGGTTCTCGATCGCCTTCCAGAATCTGGCTTCGTCCGGGTCCGCGGCGGCAAGCGTGCTGGTGACGGCTGCCTTGGGCCAGTACCGGTCCCGCTGGAAGGCGTACGTCGGCAGCGGTACGCGTACCCGACGGCCCTGGGGCAGCACCCGTGACCAGTCGATCTCGGCACCGGACGTCCACAGAGCGGCCAGTGCGCTCAGTACGGTCTCGTGCTCGTCCCGGCCCTTACGCAGCAGGGGCGCGCAGACCACATCAGGAAGCATCTGGCCGGCAAGCGCACTCAACACGCCCTCCGGTCCGACTTCCACGAACCGGGTCACGCCGTGCTGGTCCAGGGCGTCGACCCCGTCGGCGAAGCGGACCGCTTCGCGGACCTGCCGTACCCAGTAGTCCGGGGTGGACATCAGCCCCGGCTCCGCGACCGTGCCGGTCAGGTTCGACACCAGCGGAACCTGGGGCTCCTGGAACGTCAACCCCTCCAGTACGGCGGCGAACTCGGCGAGCATCGGCTCCATCAGCGCCGAGTGGAAGGCGTGCGAGACCGTCAGCCGGTGCGTCTTGCGGCCCTCGGCCGACCACCGGACCGCGAACTCCTCGATCACATCGGCAACACCCGACACCACGACGGACGTGGGGCCGTTGACCGCGGCGATGTCCAACCGGCCCGCCACCGCCCCGACCACCTCGGCCTCGGAAGCCTGCACCGCCAACATCGCCCCACCGGACGGAAGCGCCTGCATCAGACGACCACGCGCCGCCACCAGCGCACAGGCATCCGCCAGGGACAAGACCCCGGCCACATGCGCCGCCGCGATCTCACCTATGGAATGACCCAGCAGGAAGTCCGGGACCACGTTCCAGGACTCCACCAGCCGGTACGAAGCCACCTCGACCGCGAACAGGCCCGCCTGCGCCCACACCGTCCGATCGAGATCAGTGCTCTCGAACACCACATCCCTGACCGACCGGCCAAGCCTGACGTCCAACTCCGCGCACACCGCGTCGAACGCCTCCGCGAACACCGGGAACGCCTCATACAGACCCCGGCCCATCCCGACCCGCTGCGCACCCTGGCCCGTGAACAGGAACGCCGTACGGCCCTCACCCGCCACACCGGACACCACACCTGCGGAGGGACGTCCATCCGCCAGTGCAGCAGTGCCTTCGAGCAGCCCCTCCCGGTCGGAACCGAGCACCACCGCGCGGTGGTCCAGCGCCGCCCGGGTCATCAACGACCCCGCAACGTCCGCCAGTACGAGATCCCGGTCTCCGGCAACGAACTCGTTCAACCGACCCGCCTGAGCGGACAACGCACCAGCCGAACGGCCCGACACCAACCACGGCACCAAACCCTGCCCGGCCGACGACTCCTCCGGCTCCTCCGCAGGCACCGCCTCCAGGATGACGTGGGCGTTCGTTCCGCTGATCCCGAACGACGACACACCCGCCCGGCGCGGACGATCCACCTCCGGCCACGGACGCGACTCCGTCAGCAACTCCACCGCACCCGCCGACCAGTCCACCTGACCCGACGGCTCATCCACATGCAACGTCGCCGGAAGCACCCCGTGGCGCAGCGCCTGCACCATCTTGATCACGCCAGCGACACCCGCCGCGGCCTGCGTGTGCCCGATGTTCGACTTGACCGAGCCCAGCCACAGCGGCCGATCACCGTCACGGTCTTCGCCGTACGTCGCAAGCAGGGCCTGCGCCTCGATCGGGTCGCCGAGGCTCGTACCCGTACCGTGCGCCTCCACCGCGTCCACCTCGGACGGCGACAAGCCGGCATCCGCCAACGCCTGCCGGATCACCCGCTGCTGGGAAGGACCGTTCGGCGCCGTCAGACCATTCGACGCACCGTCCTGGTTGACCGCGCTGCCCCGGACCACCGCCAGGATCTCGTGACCGTTGCGGCGCGCGTCCGACAACCGCTCCAGGACCAGGACACCGACGCCCTCGCCCCAGCCGGTGCCATCCGCACCGGCCGAGAACGCCTTGCACCGGCCGTCGGCCGCCAGACCGCCCTGCCGGGCGAACTCGGCGAAGGCGGCGTTGGTGGACATGACCGTGACACCGCCGGCGAGCGCCATCTCGCATTCGCCGCGCCGCAGCGCCTGCGCGGCCAGGTGCAGGGCCACGAGGGACGACGAGCACGCCGTGTCCACGGTCATCGCCGGGCCTTCGAGCCCGAACGCGTACGCCACCCGGCCGGAGAGCACCGACGCGGCGTTGCCCGTCAGGACGTGTCCGTCGACCTCTTCGTCGGAGGCCGCCAGCAGGCTGCCGTAGTCCTGGCCGTTCGTTCCCACGAAGACGCCGACGGAACTGCCATGGACGGACAGCGGGTCGGCTCCGGCGGACTCGAACGCCTCCCAGGACGCCTCAAGCAGCAAACGCTGCTGCGGATCCATGGCGAGGGCCTCGCGCGGAGAGATCCCGAACAGGGTCGCGTCGAACTCGGTCGCGTGGCTGAGGAATCCGCCTTCCGGCGCGTACGTCCGAGCCTCGGGATCCAGGTCCCAGCCACGGTCGGTCGGGAACGGGCCGACGCCGTCCACGCCGTCGGTCACGAGCTGCCACAGCTCAGCGGGGGTGCTGACGTCGCCCGGGAAACGGCAGCTCATGCCGACGATCACGATCGGCTCGTCCACCCCGGCCGTCGCGGGCGCCATCGCCTCAGTCAGGAGGGTCTGGTCGCCGAGCATCATGCCGAGCAGATGGTCGGCGAGCCGGGCCGGCGTCGGGTGGTCGAACACCAGCGTCGTCGGCAGCCGCAGCGTCGTCTCGGCGCTGAGCCGGTTCCGCAGTTCGACCGCGGTCAGCGAGTCGAAGCCCAGCTCACGGAAGGCCCGGGCGGGTGCCACCGCGTCGACGGAGGCGTGGCCGAGCACGGACGCGGCCTGGGTGCGGACGACGTCGAGCAGGATCTGCCGGCGCCGGCCTGCCGGCGCCGACGCCAGCTCGGCTCGCATCGGCGCGGGGGCCTCCTCGCGGGCGAGGGCCGGTCGTGCGACGGCTTCGGGCAGATCGGCGAGCAAGGCGCTCGGGCGGGAACCGGTGAATCCTTCGAGGAACCGCGGCCAGTCGATGTCCGCGACGGCCGCTTCGCTCTCACCGCTCTCAATGGCCTTGGCCATGGCCTGGATCGCCGTCTCCGGGTCCATCGGCACCACGCCGCCGCGCCGCAGCCGCTCGACGACCACCTCTTCGGTGGCGAGTCCGTCCTGTGCCCAGGCGCCCCAGGCGATCGACAGTCCCGCAAGGCCGCGGTCCCGACGCCGCTGGATCCACGCGTCCAGGAAAGCGTTCGCCGCAGCGTAGTTACCCTGCCCCGCACTCCCCAACGAACCCGCGATCGACGAGAACACCACGAACAAGTCCAGATCCAGACCCGCGGTCAACTCATCCAGCACCACCAGACCACCGGCCTTGCCCGCCAACACCCCCTCGAACCGCTCCGGCGACAAACCATCCAGCACACCGTCATCCACCACACCCGCCGTATGCACCACACCCCTCAACGGCACATCCGACGGAATCCCCCCCAACACCCCCGCGAGCGCGTCCCGATCCGCCACATCACACGCCACCACCGTCACCCGCGCACCCAACGCGGACAACTCCCCCACCAACTCCTCAACACCCGGCGTATCCCAGCCGCGACGACCCGTCAACACCAGATGCGGCACCCCACGACCCGCCAACCACCGAGCCACCTCACCACCCAACGCACCCAGACCACCCGTCACCAGCACCGTCCCCGACGGCACCCACGACGACCCACCCCCCACAACCCCCGACCCACGCACCAACCTGCGCCCGAACACCCCCGACGAACGCACCGCAACCTGATCCTCACCACCAGCGCCGGCCAAAACCCCTACCAGACGCCGCCCCACACGCTCATCCACCACCAACGGCACATCAACCAAACCACCCCACACATCGGGCAACTCCAACGCCGCAACCCGACCCAAACCCCACACCTGCGCCTGCACCGGACTCACCAAACGATCCGCACGACCCACCGACACCGCACCAACCGTCACCGACCACACCCGAGCCCGAACACCCACATCACCCAACGCCTGCAACAACACCAACGACCCAGCCACACCACCCGAAACAACCGAACCCGAGACATACGGCCCCTCGGCCAGCGCCAACAGCGACACCACACCGACGACCGGCCCCACCTCCGCCAGCCGCGCCGCCCACACCTCCCGATCAGCACCATCGAGGACACAACGCACCACGTCCCCACCCGCCGAACGGATAGCCGCCTCCACCTGACCGACCACCGCCACCGACCCGACAACCGCCGGAACCACCACCAACCACCGACCCGACAACCGGGCCTCCGGCAGACCCGACAACGGCTTCCACGTCACCCGATAACGCCACGACCCGATCACCGACTCGCGGCGCCGCAACTGTCGCCACGACGACAGCACCGGCAGGATCGACCTCAGTGCCCCGTCCTCCGTCAGGTCGAGGGCTTGCGTCAGTTCGGCGAGGTCCTCACGCTCGACGGCATCCCAGAACCGCGCCTCCACCGGATCACCACCGGCCGCCACCGACACCGGCTCCAACCAGTACCGCTCCCGCTGGAACGCATACGTCGGCAGACCAACCCGCCGGCCCCCGGCCACGACCGGGGTGAAGTCGACCTCCACACCCGCCGTCCACGCCTCCGCCAGCACCGCGAGCACCTGGTCCAGGCCACCCCGGCCACGCCGCAACGTGCCCACCACGGCAGCGTCGGCCCCGGCATCCTCGGCGGTCTCCTGCACACCCACCGTCAGCACCGGGTGGGGGCTGCACTCCACGAACACCGACCGGCCCGCACCCAGCAGGGCCCGCGTCGCCTCCTCGAACCGCACCGTCGAGCGCAGACTCTCGAACCAGTACCCCGCGTCCATCCCCGCCGTATCGATCGGCGCACCCGTCACCGTCGAATACAACGGAACATCAGAAGTCCTCGGCACAACCCCGGCGAGATCCTCAAGAATCCGCTCCCGGAGCCGATCCACCTGCGCCGAATGCGACGCGTAGTCCACCGGAATACGCCGCGCCCGAACCTCCCGCACCTCACACAACGCCACCAGCGCGTCCAGCGCCTCCGGCTCACCCGACACCACCGTCGACGACGGACCGTTCACCGCCGCCACCGACAACCGGCCCCCGAACGAACCGATCAACTCCCCGACCACGGCACTCCCCGCCGCGACCGACACCATCCCGCCCGTGCCCGCCAGCTCCACCAGAGCCCGACTGCGCAGCGCCACCACACGCGCACCGTCCTCGACCGACAGCCCGCCCGCCACCACCGCGGCGGCGATCTCACCCTGCGAGTGACCCACCACCGCCGACGGCTCCACACCATGCGCCCGCCACACCGCAGCAAGCGACACCATCACCGCCCACAACACCGGCTGAACCACATCCACCCGGTCCAGATCCCCGGCCCCACGCAGCACATCGCCCAACGACCACGACACGAACGGAGCCAGCGCCGCCTCACACTCCGCCAGTCGGTCGGCGAACACCGGCGACGACTCCGCCAGTTCACGCGCCATCCCGACCCACTGCGAACCCTGCCCCGGGAACACGAACGCCACATCACCGGGAACGACCCGGCCCCGCACCACACCCTCACCACCGAGCACACCCAAGCCGTCCAACATCACGGCCCGGTCCCCACCCAGCACCACCGCACGATGCTCCAGACCCGCCCGCGACAACAGCGACCGAGCCACATCGGTCGCCGAAAGGTCCGGCTCGGCCGCCACGTGATCGCGCAGTCGGCGGCCCTGTGCCACCAATGCCTCGGGCGTGTGGCCCGACACCAACCACGGGACGGGGCCGGCGGGAGCAGCCTGGGGCTCGGGTCGTTCGGCCGGGCTCGGAACGCTCTCGAGGATCACGTGCGCGTTGGTGCCGCTGATGCCGAAGGAGGACACACCCGCCCGGCGCGGTCGGTCCGTCTCCGGCCAGACACGCTCCTCGGCCAACAGCTCCACCGCACCCGCCGACCAGTCCACCTGCGGAGTCGGCTCGTCCACATGCAACGTCGCGGGAAGCACTCCATGACGCATCGCAAGGACCATCTTGATCACACCGGCCACACCCGCCGCGGCCTGCGTGTGCCCGATGTTCGACTTCACCGAACCCAGCCACAACGGCCGGCCCTCAGACCGATCTTGACCGTACGTGGCAAGGAGCGCCTGCGCCTCGATCGGGTCACCAAGCCTCGTACCCGTACCGTGCGCCTCCACCGCGTCCACATCAGAAGACGACAGCTCTGCACTCGCCAACGCCTGCCGGATCACCCGCTCCTGCGAAGGACCGTTCGGCGCCGTCAGACCGTTCGACGCACCGTCCTGGTTGACCGCGCTGCCCCGGACCACCGCCAGGATCTCGTGACCGTTGCGGCGCGCGTCCGACAACCGCTCCAGGACCAGCATGCCGATGCCCTCGGACCAGCCGCTGCCGTCGGCCGCGGCCGAGAACGCCTTGCACCGGCCGTCCGACGCCAGACCGCCCTGCCGGCTGAACTCGGTGAAGACGGAGGGCGTGGCGAGTACGGTGACGCCGCCCGCCAGCGCCAGATCGCAGTCGCCCGAACGCAGCGCCTGCGCCGCCCAGTGCATGGCCACGAGCGATGACGAGCACGCCGTGTCCACCGTGACCGCGGGACCCTCCAGGCCGAACGTGTACGCGACACGGCCGGAGGCGACACTGCCGGCGTTGCCCGTGCCCAGGAAGCCCTGGACCTCGTCGGGGACGACTCCGCCGCCGGTCGCGTAGTCGTGGTACATGAGGCCCGCGTAGACGCCGGTCCGGCTGCCGCGCAGCGCGGTCGGGTTCATGCCCGCGCTCTCGAAGGCCTCCCAGGACGCCTCAAGGAGCAGCCGCTGCTGCGGGTCCATGGCGAGGGCCTCGCGCGGAGAGATCCCGAACAGGGTCGCGTCGAACTCGGTGGCGTCGTGCAGGAACCCGCCCTCGAAGACGGCCGCGCTGCCCGCGTCGCCGCCGGTGTACACCGTGCTGACGTCCCAGCCGCGGTCGGCCGGGAAGGACGTGATGCCGTCCCCGCCGGAGGCGAGCAGGGCCCAGAGCTGCGCCGGATCGTTGACGCCTCCGGGGTAGCGGCAGCTCATGCCCACGATCGCGATCGGTTCGTCCAGGCCGACGGGACTCGTCGCGGCGACCGCCGGGCCGGTGGGTCGGCGGCCGACCAGTTCGTCCCGGATGAACTGGGCGAGGGCGGCCGGCGTGGGGTGGTCGAACACCAGGGTCGCGGGCAGTCGCAGCTGCGTGACCTCCTGCAGCCGGTTGCGTAGCCGGACCGCGAGCAGCGAGTCGAACCCGAGGTCCTTGAAGGCCCGTCCTGGTTCGATCGCGGCCACACCAGAATGGCCCAGGGCCGCGGCGACTTCGGTGGCGAGCAGCTCCGACACCGTCCGGACCTGTTCGGCGGCCGTGAGTCCGGCGAGCCGGTGCGCGAGTGCGTCGGGGGCGGCCTCGGCGGCCGCGTGCCGCAGGGCCGGGCGGACCAGGGCGCGCAGCAGGGGCGGCAAGTCCCCGTCCGGGCCGGCGGCCGGCCGCAGCCGGATCGGCAGCAGGTGCGAGCGCTCCGAGCCCACGGCCGCGTCGAACAGGGCGAGTGCGTCGGCGTCACTCAGCGATTGCGACGTACGGGCGACGCGGGCGACCTCGTCCGTGGACAGGTGCCCGGTCATCCCGCTGGCGCTCGACCACAGCCCCCATCCGAGCGATACGGCCGGCAGGCCGGCGGCGGTGCGCCGGGCGGCAAGCGCGTCCAGTACCGCGTTCGCCGCAGCGTAGGCGGCCTGGCCCTCGGGGCCGAACGTTCCCGCCGCGGAGGAGAACATCACGAAGGTGGTCAGGTCGCGGTCGGCTGTCAGCTCGTGCAGGTGCAGTGCGGCGTCGACCTTCGGCCGCAGGACCCCCGCCAACCGGTCGGGGTCGTAGGCGGCGACGGTGCCGTCGTCGATCACGCCGGCGGCGTGGATGACGCCGGAGATCGCGTGCTCGTCCAGGACTGCCGCCAGCGCGTCCCGGTCGGCCGCGTCGCATGCGACGACGGTCGCTTCCGCGCCCAAAGTCCGCAGATCTTCCACCAGTTCGGCGGCTCCGGGGCTGTCGGCGCCCCGGCGGCTCAGCAGCACCAGGCGGCGTACGTCGTGGCGGGAGGCCAGGTGTCGGGCGACGATGCCGCCCAGTGTTCCCGTGCCGCCGGTGATCAGAACGGATTCCGCCATGCGGGGCGGGGCCGTCGCGGGTGTACGGACCAGGCGGGGGGCCAGGATCCCGCCGTCGCGTACCGCCGTGCGTGGCTCCGCGTCGACGGCGAGGGGCCAGGTTCGGTCCGTGGACGTTTCGCGTTCGACCAGGACGAAGCGGCCCGGGTGCTCCACCTGCGCGGAGCTCACGAGGCCCCACACGGCTGCTCCTGCCAGGTCGGCGGCGCTGCCCACGGCCCCGTGGGTAAGGACCACGAGCCGGGATGCGTCGAGCCGGTCCTCGGCGAGCCATGCCCGCAGCAGGCCGAGGGCGTCGGACGAGATACGCAGAACGGCCTCGGCCTCCGTCGAGGACCCGGTGTCGGTGTCGGTGTCGGTCCGCAGCGGCAGTACCACCACAGCGGGGGCGGGTTCGCCCGCGTCGAGGGCCGCCGTCAGCGCGGCGAGGTCCTCGTACCGGAGTGCGTTCGGCAGTCCGGCGTCATCGGGGCCGAGCACCGTCCAGCCGGAGGTGTCGGGCGTGGTGCCCGTGGTCGTCACGGGCAGCCAGTCCAGGCCGAACAGGGCGTCGCGGACTCCGTGGCCCGCGTCCCCTTCGAGGGCGTCGGGTGTGATCTCGCGCGACACCAGCGCGTCGATGCTGAGCACCGGTGCGCCGGTGGGGTCGGCGGCCCGCAGCGTGATGCCGCCGGGGGCCGGGGTGAGGGCCACCCGCAGTGCCGTGGCCCCGACGGCCCGCAGGGATACGCCGGTCCACGCGAACGGCAGCCGGGTCCCGGCCTCGGCGCCGATGGTGGCGGCGTGGAGCGCGGCGTCCAGGAGGGCGGGGTGCACGCCGTAGGAGCCGGCGTCCGACTCGGTGCCTTCGGGCAGCGCGACGTCGGCGTAGACGGTGTCGCCGTCGCACCAGGCGGCCCGGAGTCCCTGGAAGGCGGGGCCGTAGCCGTATCCGGCCTCGGCGAGCCCGGTGTAGAAGTGGGCGAGGTCGATGCGCTGGGCGCCGCTCGGCGGCCACTGCGTATGGTCGAAGTCGGCGGCGGGGGCGTCGGCGCCGAGGACGCCGGTCGCGTGGCACACCCACGGCGCGTCCTCGCCGGTGCGGGAGGACACCTCGACGGTGCGGTCGCCGGAGTCATCGGCGGCGCCGACGGCGACCTGCACGGCCACGTCGTCCTGCGCGGGCAGGACCAGCGGCGACTGCAGTACCAGTTCCCGCAGCAGGCCGCAGCCGGCCTGTTCTCCGGCCCGGAGCGCCATCTCCACGAACGCGGTCCCCGGCACCAGGGTCCGGTCGAGGACGGCGTGGTCGGCCAGCCACGGTTGGCTCGCCGGCGACAGCCGTCCGGTCAGCACGACGTCGTCGTGCGTCAGCGGGATCGCCGCGCCGAGCAGCGGGTGCCCCACCGTGATCTGGCCGACGGCGGCGGCGTCGTGTGCGGCGACGGGCTTCGGCCAGTAGCGGTCGCGCTGGAAGGCGTACGTCGGCAGGGGTACGCGTCGACCGTCGGGCAGGGCGCCGGTGGCGTCGACGGGTACGCCGGCCGTCCAGAGTTCGCCCAGGACCGTCAGGAACCGGTGTGCGCCGCCGTCGTCGCGGCGGAGCGTGCCCACAACGGTGATGGCGGTGTCGGCGTCCTCGGCGGTCTCCTGGAGGGCCACCGACACGACGGGGTGCGGGCTGCATTCGATGAACACCGCCCGGCCGTCGGCCAGCAGGGCCCGGGTGGCCTCTTCGAACCGCACGCTCGAGCGCAGATTCTCGTACCAGTACGCGGCATCCATCCCCGCCGTATCGAGGGGCGCACCCGTCAGCGTCGAGTACAGCGGTACGCGTGATGTCACCGGCCTGATCGCGGCGAGATCCTCAAGGACCCGCCCACGCACCCGCTCCACCTGCGCCGAATGCGACGCGTAGTCCACCGGAATACGCCGCGCCCGAACCTCCCGCACCTCACACAACGCCACCAGCGCGTCCAGCGCCTCCGGCTCACCCGACACCACCGTCGACGACGGACCGTTCACCGCCGCCACCGACAACCGGCCCCCGAACGAACCGATCAACTCCCCGACCACGGCACTCCCCGCCGCGACCGACACCATCCCGCCCGTGCCCGCCAGCTCCACCAGAGCCCGACTGCGCAGCGCCACCACACGCGCACCGTCCGACACCGACAGCCCGCCCGCCACCACCGCGGCGGCGATCTCACCCTGCGAGTGACCCACCACCGCCGACGGCTCCACACCATGCGCCCGCCACACCGCAGCAAGCGACACCATCACCGCCCACAACACCGGCTGAACCACATCCACCCGGTCCAGATCCCCGGCCCCACGCAGCACATCGCCCAACGACCACGACACGAACGGAGCCAGCGCCGCCTCACACTCCGCCAGTCGGTCGGCGAACACCGGCGACGACTCCGCCAGTTCACGCGCCATCCCGACCCACTGCGAACCCTGCCCCGGGAACACGAACGCCACCGAGCGGCTGTCGCGGTCCTCCGCGACGCCGGTGACGACTCCGGAGCGGGCAACTCCCGCGGCGAGCGCGTCCAGGCCGTCCCGGAGTTCGGCCCGGTCCGCTCCGAGGACCACCGCGCGGTGCTCCAGTGTGGCGCGCGACAGCAATGCCCGGCCGACCTCCGTCGGGGTGGGCTCGGGCCGCTCGGCCAGGAAGTCGCGCAGCCGCTCGGCCTGCGCCGCAAGCCCGGCCCGCGTCCTGGCCGACAGGAACCACGGGACGACGCCGGGGGCGCCGGTCTCGGAGGAGGGGGCGGCGGGGGCGGCAGCGGACCCGGCGGCGGCCGGTGCGGCCTCCAGGATCACGTGGGCGTTGGTGCCGCTCATGCCGAACGAGGACACACCCGCGCGTCGCGGCCTGTCGACGGAGGGCCACGGCCGGGCGTCGCGCAGCAGCTCGACGGCGCCGGACTCCCAGTCCACGTGCGAGGTCGGGGCGTCCACGTGCAGCGTCGGCGGAAGGACGCCGTGCTGCATGGCCATGACCATCTTGATGACACCGGCGACGCCGGCGGCGGCCTGGGTGTGTCCGATGTTCGACTTGATCGACCCCAGCCACAGCGGTTCGCCGCCACGGTCCCGGCCGTACGTGGCGAGCAGCGCCTGCGCCTCGATCGGGTCGCCCAGCCTGGTGCCGGTGCCGTGCGCCTCCACCGCGTCCACGTCGGAGGTCTCCAGGCGGGCGTTGGCAAGGGCCTGTCGGATCACCCGTTCCTGGGAGGGACCGTTGGGGGCGGTCAGCCCGTTCGACGCGCCGTCCTGGTTGATCGCGCTGCCGCGGACCACGGCCTGCACCGTGTGGCCGAGACGCCGTGCGTCCGACATCCTCTCAAGGACCAGGACGCCGACGCCCTCGGCCCATCCGGTTCCGTCCGCTGCTCCGGCGAACGGCTTGCACCGGCCGTCCGCGGCGATGCCGCCCTGGCGGCTGAACTCCGCGTAGATCCCGGGGCCGGCGAGCACCGTGACACCACCGGCCAGCGCCATCGCGCACTCGCCGTTGCGCAGGGCCTGCGCGGCCAGGTGCAGTGCCACAAGGGACGACGAGCAGGCCGTGTCGACGGTGAGGGCGGGGCCTTCGAGGCCGAACGAGTACGCGACGCGTCCGGAGATCACGCTGTTCGAGGTACCGGCGAGGACGTGTCCCTCCGCGGTCGTGGAGAGGTCGGTGCCGATCCCGTAGAACGAGGTTCCCGCCCCGAGGAACACACCCACCTGGGCACCGCGCACCGACGTCGGGTCGACGCCCGCTGCTTCGAAGGCCTCCCAGGCGGCTTCCAGCGACAGCCGCTGCTGCGGGTCCATGGCGAGGGCCTCGCGCGGCGAGATGCCGAACAGGTTCGCGTCGAACTCCGTGGCGTCGGCGAGGAATCCACCGCGCAAGGCGTACGGGGCGTCCGCGATCTCGGCCTCCCAGCCGCGGTCGGCGGGGAAGTCCGTCATCCCGTCGCCGCCGTCGGCGACCAGCCTCCACAGCCGTTCCGGGCTGTCGGCGCCGCCCGGCATGCGGCAGCTCATCCCGACGATCACGATCGGGTCGTCGTCCGTGGCGACCGGGGCGGTGCGGACCGGCGCCGGGACGTCCCGGTCGCCGAGCAGTTCGCCCAGCAGGTAGGCGGCGAGTGCGGCCGGGTTGGGGTGGTCGAACGCCAGGGTCGCGGGCAGCCGCAGACCGGTGGCGGCCTGCGTGCGGTTGCGCAGTTCCACCGAGGTCAGTGAGTCGAAACCGGCTTCCTTGAACGCGCGTCCGGCCGCGACGGCGTCCGGGGACGCGTGGCCGAGCACGAGGGCCGTCTGCTCGCGGACCAGGTCGACGAGCAGCGGAAGCCGGGCGTCCGGCTGAAGTCCGGCGAGCCGCTGGGGGAGGGTGGCCGCGGTCGGCGCGTCGCTGGCCCGGCGCAGCGCCCCGCCCGCGAGTCCGCGCAGCATGGGCGGCGGCCCCGACGGATCGGTAAGCAGCGCGTTCACGTCGAGGTTGGCCGTGACGAGGTGCGCGTGCGGCACGGTCCGGGAGATGTCGAAGAGGGCCGTGCCCTGCGTAGTGGACAGCGGTGCGCCGACACGGGTCGCCCGCGCCAGGTCGGCGCCGGTCAGGTGGCCGGTGATGCCGCTGGACTCGGCCCACAGGCCCCAGGCAAGCGAGGTCGCCGCAAGGCCGCGGGCCCGCCGGTGCGCGGCCAGCGCGTCCAGGAAGCCGTTCGCCGCGGCGTAGTTGCCCTGTCCGGACGGGCCGAGTACGGCCGCCACCGACGAGAACAGCGTGAACATCGCGAGATCGCGGTCGGCCGTCAGCTCGTGGAGGTGGAGGGCTGCGTCCACCTTGGGGCGCAGGACCGTGGCGAGGTGTTCGCCGGTGAGCGCGGTGACCACGCCGTCGTCGACGACGCCGGCGGTGTGCACGACGCCGGTCAGCGGGTGCGCGGCCGGAATCGCGGCCAGTACGTCGGCCAGCGCGTCCCGGTCGGCGGCGTCGCAGGCCGTGACCGTGACCGACGCTCCCGACTCCTCCAGTTCCAGGACGAGCCGCGCGGCTTCGGGGGCCGCCGGGCCGCTGCGGCTGATCAGCAGCAGGTGCCGGACGCCGTGCTCGGCCACCAGGTGGCGGGCGATCAGGCCGCCCAGGGTGCCGGTTCCGCCGGTGATCAGGACCGTTCCGGCCGGATCGAGGGTGGCGGGCACGGTCAGGACGTTCTTGCCGACGTGCTTGGCCTGGCTGATGTGCTGGAAGGCCGCTGCCGCGTCGCGGACGTCCCAGGCGGTGATAGGCAGCAGCCGCAACGCCCCGGACTCGCAGAGCCCGAGCACCTCGGTCAGGATCTCGCCCATCCGTCGGGCACCGGCCTCGGACGGGTCGAAGGCCCGGTACCGCACGCCCGGATGGGCGTCCGCGACCTGTGCGCTGTCGCGCAGGTCGGCCTTGCCCATGTCGGCGAAGCGGCCGCCGCCGGCCAGCAGCCGCAGCGAGGCGTCGACGAACTCGCCGGCCAGCGAGTTCAGCACCACGTCGACGCCGCGTCCGCCGGTCGCCGCGCGGAACGATTCCTCGAAGGAGAGATCGCGCGAGGAGGCGATGTGCGCGTCGTCCAGGCCGAGTGAGCGCAGTACGTCCCACTTGCGGGGGCTCGCGGTGCCGAACACCTCCAGTCCCAGGTGCCGCGCCAGTTGCACGGCGGCCATGCCGACGCCGCCGGCGGCCGCGTGCACCACGACCGCTTCCCCGGGCCGGGCCGCCGCCACGTCGACGAGGCCGTAGTACGCGGTCACGAAGGCGACCGGCATCGAGGCGGCCTCGGTGAACGACCAGCCGGCGGGGATCCGCGCGAGCCTCGGCCGGTCGGCGACGGCGATCGGGCCGAACCCGCCGGGGAACAGGCCGAAGACCCGCTCACCGGGGGCGAGGTCGGTCACGTCGGCGCCGACCTCCAGGACGACGCCCGCGCCTTCGGAGCCCATCTCGGCGCGCTCCGGGTACATGCCGAGCGCGAGGAGCACGTCCCGGAAGTTCACTCCGGCCGCGCGGCCCCCCACGCGTACCTCGTCGGGGCCCAGCGGGCGGTCGGCCGTGTCGGACGGCAGCAGCCTCAGGCTCGTCAGAGTGCCGGCTTCGGTGACGTCCAGCCGCCAGGCGGCCGTGTCGTCGGGGACGGCAAGGGCGGCCGAGGGGCGCACCCGTACGAGCCGGGGCGCGTGCAGTTCGCCGCCGCGGGCCGCGAGCTGGGTCTCCCCCCGCTCCACCGCGTGCCGGACCTGGTCCCAGGAGGCCGAACCGTCGTCGTCGAGCAGGACGAACCGGTCCGGGTGCTCTGCCTGCGCCGATCGCAGCAGGCCCCACACGGCGGCGCCCGCCGGATCGGTCAGGTCGGCGCCCGGGTACGCGGCCACCGCGCCCCGGGTGACGATGACGAGCCGGGACGCCTCGTGCCGTTCGGCGGCGAGCCACCGCTGTACGACACCGAGGACGTCGGCCGTCGTCGTACGGACATGGGCGGCGAGGTCGGGACCGGGCGCGGCGATCCGGTGCACCACGAGGGGGGCGGAACTCCCGCCGTCCTCCACGGCGGACGGCTCGGCGACGACGCGGTCCCCGGCAGCGGACGCGCCGGGCAGCGCGGTCCACTCGACCGCGAACAGCGCGTCGCCGGCCTCCGCGCGGCGCGCGTCCGACCGGACGTCGCTCACCGGCCGCAGGGTCAGCGACCGGACGTCGACCACCGGCGCACCGGTGGCGTCGGCGACCTGGATCGACACCGCGTCCTTGCCTGCGGAGGCGAGCCGGACCCGTGCGACGGACGCGCCCGTCGCGTGCAGGGACACGCCGGACCAGACGAACGGCAGCGGCGTCGCCCCGGTGCCGTCGAGGAATCCGCCGATGGTGACGGCGTGCATGGCGGCGTCGAGGAGTGCGGGGTGGACGCCGAACGCGCCCGCCTCCTCGGCGGCGGTCGGCGGCAGGACGATCTCGGCGTAGACGGCGTCATCGCCCCGCCATGCGGTGCGCAGCCCGCGGAACACCGGGCCGTAGCCGTAGCCGGCCTCGGTCAGGCGGTCGTAGTAGCCGTCCAGTTCGACCGGTTCCGTGCCGGGCGGCGGCCACGCGGAGAAGTCGTACGGTTCGGTTTCGTGCTGCGTGGTCAGGGCTCCGGCGGCGTGGCGCGTCCAGCCGACGGCCCCGTCGGGCTGTGCGTGGACCGTCACCGGTCGGTCGCCCGTGCCGTCCGTGTCGCCCACCCGCACCTGGACGCGCACGCCGCCGGTCGCGGGGACGACGAGCGGCGCTTCGAGCATCAGCTCGCGCAGCGCGGTGCAGCCGACTTCGCGGCCGGCGCGCAGTGCCAGCTCCACGAAGCCGGTGCCCGGCAGGATCGCCCGTCCCCGGACGGCGTGGTCGGCCAGCCAGGGTTGCGCCGCCAGGGAGAGGCGTCCGGTCAGGAGCGCGCCGACCCCGTCCGCGAGCGGTACTGCGGCGTGCAGGAGGGGGTGTTCGGTCTCCAGCAGACCGGCGCCGGCCACGTCGGCCGTGGCCGGGCCGGGGCGGAGCCAGTACCGCTGTCGCTGGAAGGCGTACGACGGCAGGCTGATCCGGCGGCCTCCGCGGTCCGCGAGCACCGCGGACCAGTCCACGTCGGCTCCGTGCGCCCAGGCGGTCGCGACCCCGCGCAGCAGTGCCTCCGCCTCCGGCCGGTCTCCCCGGGAGGTCGGCGCCACCATGGCGGTGTCCAGGGTGAGGCGTGCCATCGCGGTGAGCACCGAGTGCGGGCCGATCTCCAGGAACCGGTCGGCTCCCTGGCGGGCCAGCGAGGTCACGCCGTCGGCGAACCGGACGGCTTCCCGGACGTGCCGGACCCAGTACTCGGGTGCGCAGATCTCCTCGGTGTCGGCGAGGGTGCCGGTCAGGTTCGACACGACCGGGATCCGCGGCGGCTGGTACGTCAGCCCTTCGGCGACGGCCCGGAACTCCGCGAGCATCGGTTCCATCAGCGCCGAGTGGAAGGCGTGCGAGACCCGCAGCCGGTTCGTCCGGTGGCCCTCGGCCCGCCAGCGTTCTTCCAGTGCGGTGACGGCGTCCTCGGGTCCGGACACGACGACGGCCCGGGGGCCGTTCACGGCGGCGATGCCGACCCGGCCGTCGAACGTGGTGAGTGCCTCGGCGACCAGGGTCTCGTCGGCCTCGACGGCCAGCATCGCGCCGCCAACCGGCAGCGCCTGCATCAGCCTGCCGCGGGCGGCGACCAGGGTGGTCGCGTCGTCGAGGGACAACACACCGGCGGCGTGCGCGGCGGCCAGTTCGCCGATCGAGTGGCCGAGCAGGAAGTCCGGGCGCACCCCCCACAACTCCAGCAGCCGGTACTGCGCCACCTCGAAGGCGAACAGGGCGGCCTGGGTGAAGGCGGTCCGGTCCAGGAGGGACGCCTCCGGGGTGCCCGCCCCGGCGAACATCACGTCGCGCAGGGGGCGGTCCAAGGTCGTGTCGAGGCGGACGCAGACGGCGTCGAGGGCGTCCGCGAACGCGGGGAACGCGGCGTAGAGCTCACGCCCCATGCCGGGTCGCTGGGAGCCCTGGCCGGAGAACAGGAACGCCGACCGGCCGTCGGTCGCGTCGCCCCGGACGACGCCGGGTGCGTCGGCGCCGGTCGTCAGGGTCGCCAGGCCGCTCAGCAGGCCGGGGCGGTCCGGGGCCAGGACCACGGCCCGGTGCGCCAGACCGGTGCGGGCGGTGGCCAGCGACACCGCGATGTCGGCGATGTCGGCGATGTCGGCGATGTGCGCGTCGGCGGTGTCCGCGCCACCGGTGCCGCTGTCCGCGAAGGCGCGCAGCTGGTCGGCCTGTGCGGCGAGCGCCGTCGGGTCGGCGGCCGACAGCAGCCACGGGACCGGGACGTCCGCCGTGGGCCCCGCGGAGTCCAGCGCCGTGTCCCGCGTCGTGTCCTGCGTCGTCGGGGCGCTTTCGAGGATGACGTGGGCGTTCGTACCGCTGACGCCGAACGAGGAGACCGCGGCGCGCAGCGGCCGGCCGTTCTCGGGCCACGGCTGTGCGGAGGTCAGCAGTTCGATCGCGCCCGCCGACCAGTCCACGTGCGGCGAGGCGGCGTCCAGGTGGAGGGTGCCGGGCAGTTCGCCGTGGCGCATCGCCATGATCATCTTGATCACACCGGCGACGCCCGCGGCGGCCTGGGTGTGCCCGATGTTCGACTTGACCGATCCCAGCCACAGCGGCTGGTCTTCGGGCCGGTCCTGACCGTACGTCGCGAGGAGCGCCTGCGCCTCGATCGGGTCGCCGAGGCGGGTGCCCGTGCCGTGCGCCTCCACGGCGTCCACCTCGGACGCCTCCAGGCGGGCGTTGGCCAGCGCCTGGCGGATCACCCGCTGCTGGGCAGGACCGTTCGGCGCGGTCAGACCGTTGGACGCACCGTCCTGGTTGACGGCGCTACCGCGCAGGACGGCCAGCACCTCGTGCCCGTTGCGGCGGGCGTCGGAAAGCCGCTCGACGAGCAGCACGCCGACGCCTTCGGACCAGCTGGTGCCGTCGGCCGCCGCCGAGAACGGCTTGCAGCGGCCGTCGGCCGCGAGCCCGCGCTGCCGGCTGAACTCGATGAAGGAATCGGGCGTCACCATCACGGTCACGCCGCCCGCGAGCGCCATCGCGCACTCCCCGGAACGGAGCGCCGCAGCCGCCATGTGCAAGGCCACGAGCGACGACGAACACGCGGTGTCCACCGTGACCGCGGGCCCTTCCAGACCGAAGGTGTACGCCAGCCGGCCGGACGCCACGCTTGTCGTGGTGCCGGTCAGGACGTGTCCTTCCACGCCCTCCGGCAGTGCCACTCCCTGCCCGTAGCCCGAGGAGGTCATGCCGATGAAGACGCCGCCCTGGCTGCCGCGTACGGCGGCAGTGTCGATGCCGGCGTCCTCGAACGCCTCCCAGGCGGCCTCCAGGAGCAGCCGCTGCTGCGGATCCATGGCGAGGGCCTCGCGCGGTGAGATCCCGAACAGCCCGGCGTCGAAGTCGCCCGCCCCGGCGAGGAAGCCGCCCGACGTGACGTACGTACGGCCGTGCCGGTCGGGATCGGGGTCGTAGAGGGACTCGATGTCCCATCCGCGGTCGGCGGGGAAGCCGGTGATGGCGTCCCCTCCGGCGGCGACCAGCCGCCAGAGGTCCTCGGGGCCCTCGATGCCGCCGGGGAAGCGGCAGCTCATGCCGATGATCGCGATCGGTTCGTCGGTGGCGGCCGTCGCCGTCGCGGCCGGGCCGGAGTCGAGCCCGCCGACGAGGTACCGCGTCATCTCGCCGATCGTCGGGTGGTCGAAGACGGCCGTGGCCGGTACGGGGGTGCCGGTGCCGGCCGCCAGGCGCTTGCCCAGCTCCACCGCGGTCAGCGAGTCGAAACCGAAGTCCTTGAACGTCCGGCCGGTCTCGAGACCGCTCGGGTCGGCGTGCCCGAGCACCGCCGCGACCTCCGCCCGGACGATGGCCAGCGTCTCCCGCTCGCGCTCGGCGGCGGACAGCGAGGCGATCCGTCCCGTCCACGCGGACCCGGTCCCGGCCTCGGCCTCGCGTGCCGCCACGGGCGTCCGCGAGCCGGGCAGGTCCGCGAGCAGCGGGCTGGGCCGGACCGAGGTGAAGGACGCCGCGAACGTCGGCCAGTCGACGTCGGCGACGACCACGGTCGCCTCGTCGTGGTCGACGGCCCTGTCCAGGGCCGCCCGGGCCAGTCGCGCGTCCATGGCCGTGAGGCCCCGGCGGCGCAGGAAGTCCGGGCCGCGGCCGTCCGGAACGACCCCCGCCCACGGTCCCCATGCGACGGAGGTCGCCGGGAGGCCCTGGGAGCGGCGGTGCTCGGCCAGGGCGTCCAGGAAGCTGTTGCCCGCCGCGTAGGCGGCCTGGCCGCCGCTGCCCCAGACCCCGGCGATCGAGGAGAACAGGACGAACGCGTCCAGCGGGGCGTCCGCCAGTGCGGCGTGTAGGTGGGCGGCTCCGCTGGTCTTCGCGGCGAGCACGTCCGCGAATTCGGCGGGACCGGTCCGGTCGAGCACGTCGGTGGGACCGACCTCGGCCGTGTGGACCACGGCCGTGACGGGGTGCTCCGCCAGCATCGCGGCCAGCGCGGAGGGGTCCGCGATGTCACACGAGACGGCTGTCGTCGGGGTGCCCGCTCCGGTGAGCTCCGCCGCGAGCTCGACGAGCTCCGGAGCCGGACCGTCGGTACCGGCAAGGACCAGGCTCGGAGCACCGCGCCCGGCCGCCCACCGCGCGGCCTCCCGGCCGAGGGCGCCGTCGGCCCCGGTGACCAGGACGGTCCCGGACAGCGGCCGCGTCCCGGCGGGCGGGGCGGTCTCGGGGGCGCGAAGGAGGCGGGCCGCGAACGTCCCGGAGGGGCGCACCGCCGTCTGGTCCTCACCGGTGACGCCGGACAGGACCGCGGCGAGGCGCCGCCCCGCGCGCTCGTCGAGGACGGGCGGCAGGTCGATGAGGCCGCCGCAGCGGTCCGGGTGTTCCAGGGCCATCGTCCGGCCGAGGCCCCAGAGCTGGGCCTGGACCGGGTGGGCGAGGCGGTCGGCCCGGCCCGTCGACACCGCGCCGCGGGTCAGCGTCCACAGCGGGGCGGTGATCTCGGCATCGCCGAGTGCCTGTACCAGGGTCAGCGAGATGGCGACGCCCGAGGGCAGCGCCGTACCGGCGAGATGTTCCTCGGCCAGGCCCACGAGGGAGACCACGCCGGTGAGGGGGCCGACCGACAGGAGCGTGCCGCGGATCGCGTCGGCCATCGCCTCGCGGCCGACGGCCGGGTCGGGGACGACCAGGGTCACGGTCTCCGCGCCGACGGTGCGCATCGCCGCGATCACCTCGTCGGCGGCCACCACGTCGGCGGCCACCACGAGCCAGGTGCCCGGCAGTGAGACCGGGCCGCGGGGGCCGTCGATCGTCTTCCAGCCGATCCGGTAGCGCCAGGAGTCCACGGTCGTACGGTCCCGGCGGCGACGCCGCCAGTCGGCAAGCGCGGGCAGCACCGAACCGAGCGGTTCCGGCGTGTCGTCCAGGTCGAGGGCTTGCGTCAGTTCGGCGAGGTCCTCACGCTCGACGGCATCCCAGAACCGCGCCTCCACCGGATCACCACCGGCCGCCACCGACACCGGCTCCAACCAGTACCGCTCCCGCTGGAACGCATACGTCGGCAGACCAACCCGCCGGCCCCCGGCCACGACCGGGGTGAAGTCGACCTCCACACCCGCCGTCCACGCCTCCGCCAGCACCGCGAGCACCTGGTCCAGGCCACCCCGGCCACGCCGCAACGTGCCCACCACGGCAGCGTCGGCCCCGGCATCCTCGGCGGTCTCCTGCACACCCACCGTCAGCACCGGGTGGGGGCTGCACTCCACGAACACCGACCGGCCCGCACCCAGCAGGGCCCGCGTCGCCTCCTCGAACCGCACCGTCGAGCGCAGATTCTCGAACCAGTACCCCGCGTCCATCCCCGCCGTATCGATCGGCGCACCCGTCACCGTCGAATACAACGGAACATCAGAAGTCCTCGGCACAACCCCGGCGAGATCCTCAAGAATCCGCTCCCGGAGCCGATCCACCTGCGCCGAATGCGAGGCGTAGTCCACCGGAATACGCCGCGCGCGGACCTCCCGCACCTCACACAACGCCACCAGCGCGTCCAGCGCCTCCGGCTCACCCGACACCACCGTCGACGACGGACCGTTCACCGCCGCCACCGACAACCGGCCCCCGAACGAACCGATCAACTCCCCGACCACGGCACTCCCCGCCGCGACCGACACCATCCCGCCCGTGCCCGCCAGCTCCACCAGAGCCCGACTGCGCAGCGCCACCACACGCGCACCGTCCTCGACCGACAGCCCGCCCGCCACCACCGCGGCGGCGATCTCACCCTGCGAGTGACCCACCACCGCCGACGGCTCCACACCATGCGCCCGCCACACCGCAGCAAGCGACACCATCACCGCCCACAACACCGGCTGAACCACATCCACCCGGTCCAGATCCCCGGCCCCACGCAGCACATCGCCCAACGACCACGACACGAACGGAGCCAGCGCCGCCTCACACTCCGCCAGTCGGTCGGCGAACACCGGCGACGACTCCGCCAGTTCACGCGCCATCCCGACCCACTGCGAACCCTGCCCCGGGAACACGAACGCCACATCACCGGGAACGACCCGGCCCCGCACCACACCCTCACCACCGAGCACACCCAAGCCGTCCAACATCACGGCCCGGTCCCCACCCAGCACCACCGCACGATGCTCCAGACCCGCCCGCGACAACAGCGACCGAGCCACATCGGTCGCCGAAAGGTCCGGCTCGGCCGCCACGTGATCGCGCAGTCGGCGGCCCTGTGCCACCAATGCCTCGGGCGTGTGGCCCGACACCAACCACGGGACGGGGCCGGCGGGAGCAGCCTGGGGCTCGGGTCGTTCGGCCGGGCTCGGAACGCTCTCGAGGATCACGTGCGCGTTGGTGCCGCTGATGCCGAAGGAGGACACACCCGCCCGGCGCGGTCGGTCCGTCTCCGGCCAGACACGCTCCTCGGCCAACAGCTCCACCGCACCCGCCGACCAGTCCACCTGCGGAGTCGGCTCGTCCACATGCAACGTCGCGGGAAGCACTCCATGACGCATCGCAAGGACCATCTTGATCACACCGGCCACACCCGCCGCGGCCTGCGTGTGCCCGATGTTCGACTTCACCGAACCCAGCCACAACGGCCGGCCCTCAGACCGATCTTGACCGTACGTGGCAAGGAGCGCCTGCGCCTCGATCGGGTCACCAAGCCTCGTACCCGTACCGTGCGCCTCCACCGCGTCCACATCAGAAGACGACAGCTCTGCACTCGCCAACGCCTGCCGGATCACCCGCTCCTGCGAAGGACCGTTCGGCGCCGTCAGACCGTTCGACGCACCGTCCTGGTTGACCGCGCTGCCCCGGACCACCGCCAGGATCTCGTGACCGTTGCGGCGCGCGTCCGACAACCGCTCCAGCATGACCAGGCCGACGCCTTCGGCCAGGCCGAACCCGTCCGCGCCGGATCCGAAGGCGCGGCAACGGCCGTCGTCGGACAGACCGCGCAGGCGGCTGAACTCGATGAACAGGCCGGGGTGGGACATGACGGCGGCGCCGCCGGCCAGGGCCAGGTCGCAGTCGCCGTTGCGCAGGGCCTGCACGGCGAGGTGGAGCGCCACAAGGGACGAGGAGCACGCCGTGTCCACCGTGACCGCGGGACCCTCCAGGCCCAGCGCGTACGCCACGCGGCCGGAGGCGACGCTTCCCGCGTTGCCGGTGACCCGGTAGCCCTCGTAGCCCTCAAGGGCGTGGTCCATCCGGGGGCCGTACTCCGGGGAGGCGACACCTGTGAACACGCCGGTCGCGCTGTGGCGCAGTGCCGTCGGGTCGATGCCGGCCCGTTCGACGACCTCCCAGGCGGTCTCCAGGAGCAGTCGCTGCTGTGGGTCGGCGGCGGCGGCCTCGCGCGGCGAGATGCCGAAGAACTCGGCGTCGAACCGGTCCGCGTCGTGCAGGAAGCCGCCTTCGCGGGTGTACGAGCGGCCCAGCTCGTCGGGGTCGGCGTGGTAGAGCCGGTCGAGGTCCCAGCCGCGGTTGGTCGGCAGCAACGAGATGACGTCGCCCCGTTCGGCCACCACCTGCCACAGTTCTTCCGGGGAGCCGATGCCGCCCGGGTAGCGGCAGCCCATCGCGACGATCGCGATCGGCTCGGCCGGGTCGGCGGCCGGCGCCGTCGGCGCCGTGCCGGCGGGGGCGCTCGCCCCGGAGGTCAGCAGGGCGAGCAGGTGGTCGGCGAGGGCGCCCGGCGTGGGGTGGTCGAAGGCCACGGTGGTGG
The DNA here is from genome assembly GCF_037201975.1 of Streptomyces sp. TG1A-60. Lineage (NCBI taxonomy): Bacteria > Bacillati > Actinomycetota > Actinomycetes > Kitasatosporales > Streptomycetaceae > Streptomyces > Streptomyces sp. TG1A-60. The sequence continues at coordinate 135,260 of NZ_CP147520.1, forward strand.
AAAGCCGCAGGCCAGAGGCCGCGTTGAGCCGGTTGCGGAACTCCACGGCGATCAGCGAGTCGAATCCGAGGGACTTGAACGCACCGTCCACCGCGATCCCGGCCGGATCGGAGTGTCCAAGGGCGCTCGCGGCGCTCGACCGGACGAGGTCAAGGAGGGTGCGGCGGCGGTCGGCCGCGGGCATCGTCGCCAGTCGGTCGGCGAGGCCGCTCGCGGCCGTGGCGGCCGCGGCCCGGCGCAGCGGGGTGCGGATCAGGCCGCGCAGTACGGCGGGCACCGGCTCGGCGCGGGTGGCCGCTTCGGCGACGCCGATGCGTGCGGGGGCGATCAGCGGGCGGCCGTCGGCCAGGGCCGCGTCGAAGAGGGCCAGTCCCTGTTCCGCGGTCATCGGGTCGAGGCCGCCGCGGATCAGGCGGGCCCGGTCGGCGTCGCCGAGCCGCCCGCCCATGCCGTGGTCCTGCGCCCAGAGCCCGGAGAGCAGTGCCTGTGCGGGCAGCCCGTGGGCGTGCCGGTGCTGGGCCAGGGCGTCGAGGAAGGCGTTGGCGGCGCCGTAGCTGCCCTGGCCCGCGGTGCCGACGGTGCTGGCAAGCGAGGAGAAGACCACGAACGCGGTCAGGTCGATGTCACGGGTGAGCCGGTGCAGGTTCCAGGCCGCGTCGGCCTTCGGGCGCAGCACGGCGTCGAGCTGTTCCGGGCGGAGCCGCTGGACGGAGGCGTCGTCGACGACACCGGCGGCGTGCACCACGGCGGTGAGCGGGTGCGCGGCGGGGATGCCGGCAAGCAGGGCGGCGAGGGCGTCCTCGTCGGAGACGTCGCAGGCGCCGGCGGTGACTTCGGCGTCCAGGCCGGCCGTCAGTTCGGCCAGGTCGTCGTCGGTCATGCCGCGGCGGCTGACGAGCAGCAGGTGCCGTACGCCGTGCGCGGTGACCAGGTGTCTGGCCAGCAGGCGGCCGATCGCGCCGGTGCCGCCGGTCAGCAGGACCGTGCCGTCGGGGTCGAACGGTGACCGGGCGGGCTGGGATGCGGTCCTGGCCAGGCGGGGTGCCAGGAGCCGGCCGTCGCGGACGGCGAGTTGCGGCTCGTCGACCGCCGCGAGGGCCGCGCGAAGGGTGTCGTCGGTGGTCCCGTGGCCGTCGTGGTCGACGAGGAGGATCCGGCCGGGGTGCTCGATCTGGGCGCTGCGGGCCAGGCCGAGGACGGCGGCCGCGGCGAGGTCGTGCACGTCCTCGTCCGGGCCGGCGGCGACGGCCTGCCGGGTGAGGAGGACGAGCCGGGAATCGGCCCGGGTCTCGTCGGCCAGGAAGGTCTGGATCAGCCCGAGGGCGGACCGGGTCAGGGCGTGCGCGCTCTCGGCGGGTGCGTCCGTGTCTCCGGAGACGGGGACGATGACGGCGGCGGGGACCGGGACGGCGCCGTCGGCGGGCGGCATGCCCTGCTCGATGTCGTCGAGGACCGTCCAGTCGCTCGTGGCGGCCGGGGCGGGCTCGGCCGGTGTGATCCAGTCGAGGCGGTAGAGCGGTTCGGCGGCGGCGGGGGCCGCGGCCATGTGCTCCGGATCGACCGGTCGCAGGACGAGGGTGTCGATGTCGAGGACGGCCGCGCCCGCCGGGTCGGTCAGCGCGACGGAGACGGAGCCGTCGGGTCCGGAAGGCGTGATGTGCACGCGGACCGTGGTCGCTCCGGAGGCGTGCAGGGATACGCCGGTGAAGGAGAAGGCGAGCCGGGTACGCGTCGGGTCTCCGTCGATCAACAGCACGTGCAGGGCGGCGTCAAGGAGCGCCGGGTGGATGCCGAACTCCTCGGTCGGGAGGGTCTCGGGGAGGGTGGCCTCGGCGAACAGTTCGTCACCGCGCCGCCAGGCGGCCGTCAAACCCTGGAAGGCGGGGCCATACGCGTATCCCTGGTCGGCGAGTGCGGGGTAGGCGTGCTCGATCGCGAGCGGTACGGCGTCCGCGGGCGGCCAGGCGCCCTGCCGTACGGGCGCGGCGGACGGCTCGGCGCTCAGGGCGCCGGTCGCGTGCCAGGTCCACGGGCGTTCGTCGGCGTCGGGCCGCGGCCGGGAGTGGACGGTAACCGGGCGGCGTCCCGTGTCGTCCGGCGGCAGCAGCACGACCTGTACGTGGATCGAGCCGTCCGCCGCCACGATCAGTGGGCTCTGCAGGGTGAGGTCCTCCAGGTGCGGGTATCCGCATCGCAGTCCCGCGTGCAGCGCGAGGTCGACGAGGGCGGAGCCGGGAAGGACGACCTCGCCCCGGACGACGTGGTCGGCGAGCCACGGATGGTCGGCCGCGGAGAGCCGGCCGGTGAGGACGAGGGTGTCGTCGCCCGCGAGGGTGACCGTGGCTCCGACCAGGGGGTGGTCGGCGGGTTCGAGGCCGAGGCCGGTCGCGTCGGTGGCGCCCGCGCCGGGCGCCAGCCAGTACCTCTCCCGCTGGAAGGGGTAGGTGGGCAGCGGCACGTGGCGGGCGGTGGCGGGGAAGGAGACCGGCCAGTCGACCTCGACGCCGTTCACGTACGCCTCTGCCAGCGCCGCGAGGAACCGGTCGCGGCCGCCGTGGTCGCGGCGGAGGGTGCCGAGGACGACACCGTCGTCGCCCTCGGCCTCCAGGGTTTCCTGGACTCCGAGGGTGAGCACGGGGTGCGGGCTCGACTCCACGAAGGTTCGGTGGCCGGCCGACAGCAGCGCTCGTACGGTGGGTTCGAACCGGACGACGTGGCGCAGGTTGCGGAACCAGTAGTCGGCGTCCAGTTCGGTGGTGGGCAGGCGGTCGCCGGTGACCGTGGAGTAGAACGCGATACGGCCCTCGCGCGGGACGATCCCGGCGAGCGCGGCGAGCAGTTCCTCCCGCAGCGGGTCGACGTCCGGCGAGTGCGAGGCGTAGTCCACGGGGACGCGCCGGGCGCGGACGCCCTGTGACCGGCATTCCTCGATGAGTTCGTCGAGGGCTTCACCCGCGCCGGAGACGACGGTGGTGGAGGGGCCGTTGTGGGCGGCGATGCTGACTCTGCCGTCGAACCGTTCGATGCGTTCCCGCACCTGTGCGGTCGGCAGCGGTATCGATGCCATCCCGCCGGTGCCCGCGAGGGCCCGCAGGTAGCGGCTGCGCAGTGCGACGATGCGGGCCGCGTCCTCCAGGGAGAGGCCGCCGGCGACGTGCGCCGCGGCGATCTCGCCCTGGGAGTGTCCGACGACGGCCGCGGGAACGACGCCCGCGTGCTGCCAGAGCTTCGCCAGCGACACCATCACCGCGAACAGTGCGGGCTGGACCACGTCGACGCGGTCCAGGGAGGGTGCGTCGGGCGCGCCGTGCAGGACGTCGATCAGCGACCAGTCCGTGTGCGGGGCGAGTGCTTCGGCGCACGCGGTGATCTCGTCGCGGAAGACATCGGAGGCCGCGTACAGTTCGGCGGCCATGCCCTCCCACTGCGAGCCCTGGCCGGGGAAGATGAACACGGGGCCGTCGGGGGCGCCCGCCGTGCCCTGGGTCAGGTGCGGCGCGGGGGTCGCGCCGGCCAAGGCGTCCAGGCCGGTGAGGAGTTCCGCGCGGTCGGCGGCGATCACCACGGCCCGGTGGTCGAAGTCGGCGCGGACGGCCAGGGAAAGGCCGATGTCCGCCAGGTCGGCCGTGGTACGGACGGCCTCGGCGAGGCGCGTGGCGTGGGCGCGCAACGCGGCGTCGCCACGGGCGGAGAGCGGGAACGCCAGGGGGCCGGCCGGTGTGGTCGAGCCCGTGGTGGCGGATTCCGGCACGCCCTCGATGATCATGTGGGCGTTCGTGCCGCTGATCCCGAACGACGACACCGCGGCCCGTCGTGGACGTCCGTGCTCGGGCCACGGCCGGGCCTCGGTCAGCAGACGGACGGCGCCGGCGCTCCAGTCCACCCGGCTGGAGGGCGTGTCGGCGTGCAGGGTGCGCGGCAGCTGTCCGTGCCGCATCGCCTGGACCATCTTGATGACGCCGGCCACGCCCGCGGCGGCCTGGGTGTGCCCGATGTTCGACTTCACCGAACCGAGCCAGAGCGGGTAGTCCGCGGGCCGGTCCTGTCCGTAGGTGGCCAGCAGTGCCTGTGCCTCGATCGGGTCGCCGAGCGCGGTCCCGGTGCCGTGCGCCTCGACGGCGTCCACATCGGCCGGGCCGAGTCCGCCGCCGGCGAGCGCCTGCTGGATCACGCGCTCCTGGGAGGGCCCGTTCGGCGCGGAGAGGCCGTTGGAGGCGCCGTCCTGGTTGATGGCGCTGCCCCGGATCACGGCGAGCACCGGGTGGCCAAGGCGTCGCGCGTCCGAGAGCCGTTCCAGGGCGAGCAGTCCGACGCCCTCGCCCCAGCCGGTGCCGTCGGCGCCCTCTGCGAACGCCTTGCAGCGCCCGTCGGCCGCGAGGCCCTGCTGCTTGCTGAACTCGACGAACATGCCGGGCGTCACCAGTACGGTGGCCCCGCCGGCCAGCGCGAGGGTGCACTCTCCGAGCCGCAGGGACTGGGCGGCCAGGTGCAGTGCCACCAGCGAGGACGAACAGGCCGTGTCCACGGTGACCGCCGGGCCCTCAAGGCCGAGTACGTAGGCGATGCGCCCGGAGGCGACGCTCGCGGTGTTGCCGGTCAGCAGGTGGCCTTCGAGGTCGGCGGGGGCCTCGTGCAGGCGGGGGCCGTAGTCCTGTGCCGTGGCGCCGACGAACACGCCGGTCCGGCTGCCGCGCAGCGACGCCGGGTCGACGCCGAGGCGCTCGACGGCCTCCCAGGCCGTCTCGAGCAGCAGCCGCTGCTGCGGGTCCATCGCCAGCGCCTCGCGCGGGGAGATGCCGAAGAACGCCGCGTCGAAACGGGTCGCGTCGGTGAGGAACGCGCCCGCGGGGGTGAGCGTGCCGTGCGGGTTGCGGGACTCGTCGGCGTAGATGCCCGCGATGTCCCACCCGCGGTCGTCGGGGAACCCGGAGACGAGGTCGTCGCCTTCGGAGACCACGTGCCAGAGGGCTTCGGGTGTGTCGATCCGTCCCGCGTACCGGCAGCTCATGGCGACGATCGCGATCGGTTCGTCGGTGGGGGCGCCGGGCGCCGGTGCGGTGGGCGTCACCTCGGCGGGTTCGCCGTGCAGCATCCCGGCGAGGTGCTCGGCCAGCCGCAGCGGGGTCGGGTGGTCGAAGAGCAGGGACTCCGGGAGCCGCAGCCGGGTGGCCTCGGCGAGCCGGTCGCGGAGTTCGACGGCCGTGAGCGAGTCGAACCCGAGGTCGCGGAAGGTGAGGCGGGTGTCGACGTCGCCGGGGTTCTCGTAGTCGAGTACGGCGGCGACCTGGGCGCGGATCTGGTGCAGGAGGGCCCGGTCGTCGCGCCGCTCGGCCGCGATCCCGTCCGTCGTCCCGGGCGTTGCGGGCGTCTCGGCCGTGTCCGGCGTCGCGGGCGTCTCCGGCGTCTCGGCCGGGTCCGCCGTCGGCGCGGGTCCGGCCGCCGGACGTACGGTGTCCAGCCAGAAGCGGCGGCGCTGGAAGGCGTAGGTGGGCAGGTCGACGGTGCGGGGGTCGTGGCCCGCGGACACTGCGGCCCAGTCGAGCGGCACGCCGGCGGTGTACAGCCGGGTCACGGCGGTCAGCAGGGTCTCGGCGTCGTCGCGGTCCCGGCGCAGGGCGGGCACGAGCGTTCCCTCGGCACCGGCCTGCCGTGCCATCCCGCACAGCACGCCGTCGGGGCCGAGTTCCAGGAAGCGGGTCACACCCCGGTCGGCCAGGCATGCGACCCCGTCGCCGAACCGGACCGCCTCGCGGACCTGCCGCACCCAGTAGTCCGGAGTGCGCATCAGATCGGGCTCGGCGACGGTCCCGGTCAGGTTCGACACCACCGGGATCCGAGGTGCGGCGAACGTCAGCGAGGCGAGGACGGTCCTGTACTCGGCGAGCATCGGCTCCATCAGGGCCGAGTGGAACGCGTGCGACACCGTCAGCCGGCTCGTCCTGCGGCCCTCGGCGGCCCATCGCGCCGCGAACTCGTCGACGACGTCGGCGGGACCGGAGACCACCACCGCGGTGGGACTGTTGACGGCGGCGACGTCCAGTCGGCCGCCGATCGCCTCCCGCGCCTCGGCCTCGGTGGCCTGCACGGCCAGCATCGCGCCGCCGTCCGGCAGTGCCTGCATCAGCCGGCCCCTCGCCGCCACCAGCGCGCAGGCGTCCTGGACGGACAGGATGCCGGCGCAGTGCGCGGCCGCGACCTCGCCGATCGAGTGCCCAAGGAGGTGGTCCGGGGTCACGCCCCAGGACGTGAGCAGCCGGAAGAGCGCCACCTCGACGACGAACAGGCTCGCCTGCGTCCACGTCGTACGGTCGAGGTCGGTGCCCTCGAACACCACGTCGCGGATCGACCGGCCCAGTCGGGGGTCAAGTTCGGCGCACAGCTCGTCGAACGCGGCCGCGAACACCGGGTGCCTCTCGTACAGGCCGCGGCCCATCCCGACCCGCTGCGCACCCTGACCGGTGAACAGGAACGCGGTCCCGCCCTCGTCGGTCTCGCCGAGGACCACTCCGCGTACGGGTTCGCCCGCGGCCAGCGCGCCGAGGCGGCGCAGCATGTCGTCCCGGCCGCGGCCCACGACGACGGCCCGGCGGTCGAAGGCCGCCCGGGTGGTCGCCAGGGAGAATCCGATGTCCGCCAGGTCGGCGTCGGGGGTCGCTTCGAGGTGGGCGCGCAGCTTCGCGGCCTGGCCGCGCAGGGCCTCGTCCGTGCGGCCGGAGAGCGGCCAGGCGACGGGTGCGTCGGGCCGCGCGGTCCGCTCGCGGGGGGCCTCGGCCCGGCCCGGCCATTCGGCGAGTACGACGTGGCAGTTGGTGCCGCCCATGCCGAAGGAGCTCACGCCCGCGATCCGCGGGCCCTGCGGCCAGGGTCCGAGTGCGGTCTGGACCCGCAGGCCGAGCTCGTCCAGCGGGATCCGGGGGTTGCGCCGGAAGTTGAGGCTCGGCGGGAGCTGTCGGTTCGACACGGCGAGTACGGCCTTCAGCAGGCCGGCCGCGCCCGCGGCGCCTTCGAGGTGGCCGATGTTCGTCTTGACGGACCCGACCCGCAGCGCCTCGTCGGGGGTGCGGCCCGCGCCGAGGACACGGCCGAGGGCGGCCGCCTCGACGGGGTCGCCGACGGCGGTTCCGGTGCCGTGCAGCTCGACGTACCGTACGGCGTCGGGCGCGACGCCGGCGTGCCGGTAGGCGGCGGTCAGGACGTCGGCCTGGGCGTCGCGGCTCGGCGTGGTCAGGCTGGCGCCGCCGCCGTCGTTGTTGACGGCGCTGCCGCGGATGACGCAGTAGACGCGGTCTCCGTCGGCGACGGCGCGGGCCAGGGTCTTGAGGGCGACGACCACGCCGCCCTCGCCACGGACGTACCCGTTGGCGCGTTCGTCGAAGGTGTAACAGCGGCCGTCCGGGGAGAGCGCGCCGAAGCGGGCCGCGCCGACGGTGCTCTCCGGGGCGGCGTTGAGGTGCACGCCGCCGGCCAGGGCGAGGGTGGCCTCGCCGCGCCGCAGGCTGTCGGCGGCGACGTGCACGGCGACCAGGGAGGACGACTGTCCGGCGTCGACGGTCATGCTGGGGCCGCGCAGCCCCACGGCGTAGGAGACGCGGTTGGCGATGATGCCGCGCTGCAGGCCGGTCAGGGTGTGCCCGCCGATCTCCGCCGGGCCCCCGCGCTGGGCGAGGGTGGCGTAGTCGGAGGCCATCACGCCGACGAACACGCCCGTGCGGCTGCCCCGCAGGCTGTCGGGGACGATGCGGGCGTCTTCGAGCGCCTCCCAGCTGAGCTCCAGCATGAGCCGCTGCTGCGGGTCCATCGCGGTGGCCTCGCGCGGCGAGATTCCGAAGAAGCCCGGGTCGAATCCGTCGATCCGGTCGAGGTATCCGCCGCGGCGCGGCACCTCCTCGCCGGGGAGGTCACCCCGGTCGAGGGGGATGTCGCCGATCGCGTCCAGGCCTTCGCACAGCATTTTCCAGAACGCTTGGGGTGTGGCGGCGCCCGGCAGACGGCAAGAAAGTCCTACGACGGCGATGGCAGCGTCATCGGCATGGACATCAGGCATGGACACCTCAACACTTAGTGCGCCGGAAATGGCCGGACGAAAATCGCAAGGGAAATCGCAGGGGAAATCGCGACAGCGTTCACTCGGCGGATGCGAGATTAGGTAGGGAGTCCATCGGCGCCAACCCCTAGGCAGCGTCGTCGACGACCCCGATCTCGGTCGCGCGGCTTAGGGGTCGGCCCGGGGCCTATCGGGAGGACACGGCGGGTTCACCGTTCCTTGCGCTGGAACGAGCGGACCGACAAGGGCACGAACACGACCAGCAGGGCCACGGACCACAGCACGGTCGCGGCGACCGGGTGGTCGAGCGGCCATGCCTGCGACCCCGTGGCGGTACCCGGGTTGCCGAACAGCTCACGGCACGCGGCGGTGAGCGCGCTGAGCGGGTTCCACTCGGCGATGAACCGCAGCCACCCGGGCATCCCGTCCGTCGGCACGAACGCGTTCGACAGCATCGTGACCGGCAGCACAAGCAGCGAGAGCTGCTGGGCGGCCTGCTCGTTCGGCACCTTCAGTCCGAAGTAGCAGCCGACCCAGCTCAGCGCGTACCGCATGAGGGCGAGCAGACCGAATCCGCCGAGGGCTGCCGCCAGGCCGTTGTCCGCGCGCCATCCGACGAGCAGGCCGGCGGTCGCCATGATGACGATGCCGAGGAGGCCGCCGACGATGTCGGACGCGGTGTGCCCGAAGGGGACCGCGACGCGCGACATCGGCATCGACCGGAACCGGCTCATCAGGCCGCGCGAGACGTCGGTGGCGACCCGTCCGATGACCGCCACGACCGAGCTGGCGGTCACCATCGCGAACAGTCCCGGCATCAGGTACGCGCGGTAGTCGCCGCCGCCCGGCACCTGGATCGCGCTGCCGAAGACATAGCCGAACAGCAGCACCATGATGGCGGGGAAGATCAGGGCGGTGATGAGCTCGCCCGGTTCCTGTCGGAGGCGGCTGAACTCGCGCCCGACCAGGACGAACCCGTCCGACAGGGCCCAGCGCAGCCGGGTGACCGGAGACTGGAGGGGGACGGAGGGGGTCTCGACGGTCATCAGGCGTTGTCCTTGACTCGTTCGTCGTCGTCGACGGGGGCCGGTCGGTCGGTGAGGCGCAGGAACACCTCGTCGAGGGTGGGGCGGCGCAGGCTGACGTCGGCGACGGCCACCCCCGCCCGGTCCAACTCCCGCACGACGTCGGCGACCCGCACCGTGCCGCCCGCGGACGGCACGCTGAGGCTGTCGGCACCGGTCGTCGTCGGCTCGGCCGCGGCCAGCCGGTGCATGACGGCGGCGGCGTCCGGCAGGACGGCCGGGTCCTCCACGACCACGTCGAACCGGTCGCCGATCATCGACTTGAGCCGGTCGGGGGTCCCGTCGGCGATGACGCGGCCGTGGTCGACGACCGCGATGTCGTCGGCGAGTCGGTCCGCCTCGTCCAGGTACTGCGTGGTGAGCAGGACGGTCGTGCCGTCGGCGACGAGTTCGCGGATGCAGTCCCAGATCTCGCCGCGGCTGCGCGGGTCGAGTCCGGTCGTCGGCTCGTCGAGGAACAGCACCTGGGGGCGCAGGATGAGGCTGGCGATGAGGTCGAGCCTGCGCCGCATGCCGCCGGAGTATCCGCTGACCTGCCGGTCGGCCGCCTCCACCAGGCCGAAGCGCTCCAGGAGTTCGTCGGCCCGCAGGTGCACCGCGCGGCGGGGCAGGTGGTAGAGGCGCCCGAACATGCGCAGGTTGCCGCGTCCGGTCAGCTTCTCGTCGACGGCGGCGTACTGGCCGGCCAGGCCGATGAGCGAGCGCACCCGGTCGGCGTCGCGGACGACGTCGAGCCCCGCGATCCGGGCGTGGCCGGAGTCGGGGTCCATCAGCGTCGCGAGGATCCGTACGGCGGTGGTCTTGCCGGCGCCGTTGGGGCCGAGCAGGCCGCAGACCTTCCCTGCGGGCACGCTGAGTTCGAGCCCTCTGAGTGCGTGTACGTCGCCGAAGCGTTTGTGCAGTCCTTCGGCGACGACGATCGATTCTGCCATGATCCCTCCACTGGGTAGGCCGTGGGTGGGCCGTGGGTAGGCCCTGCGCGGTCATGCTCCGGTCATGGCCAACCCTTGGCGGGGAGCCGGGCACTGTCTCGGGGTCAGCTCACCGACAACGGGAACTCCCGCATCCCGCGGATGATGAAGGAGCCGCGTCTGCGCACCGGTCCCGCCTGACGCAGCCGGGGCAACCGGCTGATCAGGGCCTGGTAGGCGACCTCCGCCTCGAACTTGGCCAGCGAGGCGCCGAGGCAGTAGTGGATGCCCGCCGAGAACGAGAGCGTGTCGTTGCGGTTGGCGCGGGTGATGTCGAACCGGGCGGGTTCGGTGAAGACCTTCGGGTCCCGGTTGGCCCCGGCGGCCACGATCGCCAGCTCGCCGTCGACCGGCAGGGACACTCCGGCCAGCTCGACCGGCTCGTGCGCGATCCGCCGGTAGGTCTGTACGGGCGGGTCGTGACGCAGGGTCTCGGCGACGACGCCCTCCGCCAGTTCCGGCCGCTCGGCCACCATCCGCCATTGCTCGGGGTGGCGCAGCAGCGCCAGAACGCCGTTGCCGATCAGGTTGACGGTCGTCTCCGTGCCCGCCAGCGGCAGGAACATGCACAGGGGGAGCAGCTCCCCCATGGTCAGTCTGCCCTCGTCGACGAGCGGCAGCATCCGGCTGATCATGTCCTCGCGCGGATCGGCCCGGCGCCGCGCGACGACGCGGGCGAACAGCTCCGTCATCCCGGCGATGGCGGCGTCGACGCCGCGCGCCTTCTCATAGGTGACCACGCCGTCAAGCAGCGGGACGATCTCGCGGCTGAGCAGGTGGAACCGGTCACGGTCCTCGTCCGGGATCCCGACGAGGTCACCGATCACCGCGGTCGGCAGGTGGTGGGCGAAGGCGGTCATCAGGTCGAACCGGTCGCCGGTGGCGAGGATGTCGTCGATCAGCCGGTGGCAGATCTTCTCCGCCCTGCCCCGCCAGCGGTCGGCGACGCGCGGGTTGAACGTCGGCATGGTCATCCTGCGCAACCGGGTGTGGTCGGGCGGGTCGAGGCCGAGCATGGAGTTGTCGAAGTTCATGAACTCCGGGACCTTCTCGCCGTTCGCCTTCCGCACACCGAACCGCTTTTCCCGCAGCACCTGGTTGGCGATCTCGTGGTCCGTGGTGACCCAGGTACCGAGAGGGCTGCGATAGAGCGCGCCGCGCTCCCGGATCTCCTCGTACGCCGGGTAGGGGTTGTCCGGCGCGGTCAGCACCTTCGCATAGGGATCGCCCTGTGCGGCGAGTTTCCGCACCAGGTCATGGAAGAAGCCCATCTGTGCACGAAGTTGCCGTTCGCTCGACTCCACCGACACGCGCTCCTTCGCCTCCCGTAGGTGGGGCCGAGCGTAGGCACGGCCGATCCGGGCCGATACCCCTAACCGCCGCCCCCGCGGCCGGAATAGGGGCCCGGTGTCAACCGTTCGATCGCGGGAAGTTCCACCGTTTGTCCATCGCCAGGTCGATCCGCGGGGCACCGTGCCCACCGGACACTGGTGGAACCCCAGCGAACGGAGACGAACACCGTGCCAGCGATCGTCGTATCGAACCTGCGCATGCAGTACGGCCAGAAGGTCGTCCTGGACGACATCTCGTTCGAGGTCCAGAAGGGCGAGATCTTCGGGATCCTCGGCCCCAACGGGGCCGGGAAGACCACGACCGTCGAGTGCATCGCCGGTCTGCGCAAGCCGAGTGGAGGCGGCATCTCGGTGCTCGGTCTCGACCCCCAGCACGACGCGGTCAAGCTGCGCCACATCCTGGGCATGCAGTTGCAGAAGAGTGAGATGCCGGACAAGCTGCGGGTCGCCGAGGCGATGGAGCTGTACGCCTCCTTCTACGACGACCACGCCGACTGGCGCGAGCTGCTCGCGGAACTGGGTCTTACGGACAAGGCCGACAGCCCGTTCGGCAGCCTTTCGGGCGGTCAGAAGCAGCGGCTTTCGATCGCGCTGGCGCTGGTCGGCAACCCGAAGGTCGCCGTACTGGACGAGCTGACCACCGGCCTCGACCCGGCGGCCCGCCGGGACACCTGGGATCTGATCGAGCAGGTCCGCGACCGTGGCATCACCGTCGTCCTGGTCACGCACTTCATGGAGGAGGCCGAGCGGCTCTGCGACCGGCTGGCCCTCATCGACGGCGGCAGGATCGTCGCGCTGGACTCCCCGGCCGGTCTGGTGGCCGGCGTGGCCGCCGAGCAGAAGGTGCGTTTCCGTCCCACCTCCAGGCTCGACGACGCCCTGCTGACCTCGCTCCCGGAGGTGGTCTCCGTGGAGCGGCACGGCTCGCAGGTGGTGGTCACCGGCACCGGCAACCTGGTGCACGCGGTGACGTCCGTACTGGCGCGCAACCAGATCGTCGCCGCAGACCTGCGGGCCGAACTGGCCAGCCTGGAGGACGCGTTCCTCGCACTGACCGGACGCCGGTTCGACCACCCCGCCTAGGGCCTGTCCGGCGATCAGGGCCGGACAGGCCCTAGCCCGCCCCCTCGAAGCAGAACCCGACCCCTCAGAAGGAGACAACAGTGCGGGCCATGAAGCGACTCACGGTCGTGGAGTTCAAACTCTTCCTGCGCGACCCCGCCGCGTACTTCTGGACGCTGCTCTTCCCGGTCGCCCTCGTGGTGATCATCGGCAGCATCCCGTCGTCCCGCGAGGTCAGCGCGGAGATCGGCCAGCGCGGCATCGACTACTTCACGCCCGTCCTGGTGGTGCTGTCCTTCGCGCTGACCGGCCTGTTCATCACGCCGACCTACCTGGTGAGCTACCGGGAGAAGGGCATCCTGCGCCGGCTCTCGACGACGCCGGTGGGCCCCGCCCGGGTGCTGATCGCCCAGCTCGTGGTCCAGGCCACCGTCGCCGTCGCCACCACCGTGCTTGTGCTCGGGACCGCGGCGCTGCTCTGGGACGTCAAGCTGCCGACCCACCCGGGCGGGTTCCTGCTCGCGTTCCTGCTCTCGGTCACGGCGGTCCTGGCCATCGGGCTCTTCCTGGCCTCGGTGATCAAGACCAGCAAGGCCGCCACCGGTGCGGGCAGCGTGCTCTTCTTCCCGCTGATGTTCTTCGCGGGGCTCTACGTGCCCCGCGAGCAGATGCCCGACGCGGTCAACCGGATCGGGGACTTCACGCCGCTGGGCGCGTCCGTCATGGCGTTCGGCGACGCGGCCAAGGGCGACTGGCCCAGCATGACCGCGGTCCTGGTCCTGGCCGCCTACACGGCGGTCTTCGGTGTCGCGGCCGCTCGTCTCTTCCGCTGGGAATAGGCCAGAAGGTCGTACTCCCGTACGATCGCACACCACGAGGGGGCTGAGATCACCATGAAGAGCGACGAGCCGATCGACCTCCGCCGTTTTCTGACCCCCCTGCCCCTGGCGCTGCTGGGTGTGTCCACCGTGCTCAGCCTCGTACAGCCCGAGGAGGGCACGGCGGACGCACGCGCCGTGGTGCTCCCCCTGGTCGCGGTGACCGCCGTCTGGACCCTCGCCATGTATACGCTGCGCTCCCGGGAGTGGACCGGCCGCACCGGACCGATGCTGACCTATGTGGCGGTCCAGCAGGTCCTGGCCGCGCTGCTGATGGCGCAGCATCCGATCTTCTTCGTGTTCGCCGTGATCGGGTTCGTCCAGGCGTACGACCTGCTCCCGCCGCAGTGGGCTTTCGTCAGCATCGGCGTCACCTCGCTGATGATCAACCTGATCCCCGGCGGAGTGCCGGACACCTCGGGCCGGATCGCGATCGCGGCCGTGTCCGTGTGCCTGCAGACCTTCCTGATCGGCTGGTTCGGCAACCTCTCGCACCGCTTCAACGAACGCAGCGAGCAACGCCGGGAGCTGGTCTCCCAGTTGAAGGCCGTGATCGCGGAGAACAACGGCCTGCACGCCCAGTTGCTCACCCAGGCCCGGGAGGCGGGCATCCAGGACGAGCGGCAGCGCCTGGCCCGGGAGATCCACGACACCATCGCCCAGGAGCTGGCCGGGATCGTGACCCAGCTCCAGGCCGCGGACAAGGCCCGGGAACAGCCCGGCCAGCGCGAGTGGCACCTCGAACAGGCGCGGCTGCTGGCCAAGGAGGGCCTTACGGCGGCCCGCCGGTCGGTGGCCGCGCTCCAGCCGGTGGAGCTGGACGAGGCGCACCTGCCGAGCGCGCTCCACGACCTCGCCCGGCGGTGGTCGTCCCGCCACGGCATCCCGGCGTTCGTCGAGGCGACGGGCGACCCGGTGCCGTTGCTGGCGGAGATCGAGGTGACCCTCTTCCGCGTCGCCCATGAGACGCTCGCCAACGTCGGGAAGCACGCCGGTGCCACTAAGGTCGGGCTGACTCTTTCCTACCTGGAGGACACGGTCATGCTGGACGTTCGCGACGACGGTGTCGGCTTCACCGTGCCCCCTCACGACGAGCCGCCACCGGGAGACGGCGAGGGCGGCTTCGGGCTCCACGGGCTGCGGCAGCGGCTCGACCGAGTGCTTGGGACCCTCGTCATCGAAAGCGCACCGGGCTCGGGCACCGCGATCAACGCGAGCGTGCCCGCGATCCGCCGGGGCGGCGGCGAATGAGCGGACAGCCGGCACCGATCCGGCTACTGATCGTGGACGACCATCCGATCGTCCGCGACGGCCTGCGCGGCGCGTTCACCGGCAGCCCCGAGTTCGAGGTGGTAGGCGAGGCGGGCAACGGCGCGGAGGCCCTCGAACTGGTCGCGGAGCTGGGGCCGGACCTGGTGCTGATGGATCTGCGCATGCCGGTGATGGACGGCGTCAGCGCGATCCAGCGGCTCAGCAAGAGCGCACCCGACGTACGGGTGCTGGTGCTGACCACCTTCGACACCGACAACGACGTGTTGCCGGCGATCGAGGCCGGCGCCACGAGCTACCTACTCAAGGACGCGCCCACGGAGGAACTCCTCCGCTCGGCCAGGGTGGCGGCACGCGGCGAGGCCGTGCTCTCCCCCTCATCACGAGGCGCCTGATGGACCGGGTGCGGCGGCCCAGCAACGGCATCCTGAGCGCACGGGAGCTCGAAGTGCTGCGCCTCGTCGCGCACGGGTCGTCCAACAAGGAAGTGGCGAGCGACCTCTTCATCACCGAGGCCAGTGTCAAGACGCACCTGCTGCGCATCTACGACAAGCTCGGGGTGCGCGACCGGGCGGGCGCGGTCGGCGAGGCGTTCCGGCGCGGTCTGGTGACCTGAGCCGGACGCCCGCCGACCGTACGCCGCACGGCGGCGGGTTCGGGAACCGGGAGGGCGTCAGCTCCCGAGCTCGTCGTCGAGCAGCGCGAAGATGTCGTCCGCCGTCGCGGACTCCAGATCGCTGTCGTCGTGTACGCCGGGCGATCCGTCGGTGTCGCGCAGGCGATCCAGCAGTGTCTCCAGCCTGGCGCGTATCCCGGCGCGTTCCGGGGCGGCCAGCGCGATCAGCTCGGTCTCCATCCGTGTCAGCCGGCCGAGCAGCTCTTCGGCGGGGTCGACGGCGGGCAGCATGCTCTCCCGCAGGTACCGGGCGAGAGCGACGGGGGTGGGGTGGTCGAAGACCAGGGTCGGTGGCAGGCGCAGGCCGGTGGCGGTGTTCAGCCGGTTGCGCAGTTCGACGGAGGTCAGCGAGTCGAATCCCAGGTCCTTGAAGGGCCGGTCGGCCGCTATCGCGTCGGGCGAGCCATGGCCGAGGACGGCCGCGGCGTTCCCGGTGACCAGGTCCAGCAGGGTCGCGTCGCGCTGTGCGTCGGCCATGACGGCCAGCCGTTCGGCCAGGGGCGGGCCGTCGGGACGCCGGTTGTCGGCGGCCCGTCGTGCCGTTCCCTGGACGAGCTCGCGCAGGAGCACGGGCACCGGATGGGCCCCGGACCTCAGGAGGCCGAGGTCGATGTCGACCGGTACGAGATGAGCGCGTCCCACGTCGCGCGAGCGGTCGAACAGGGCGAGCGCGCGAGGAGTGGACAGCGGTGAGCTGAGGTGGCCGGCCCGGGCGTGGTCGACACGTCCGAGGTGGCCGGTGAGGGCGCTGGCCTGTTCCCAGAGTCCCCATGACAAGGACTGACCCGGCAACCCCCGCGCCACGCGATCCACCGCGAACGCGTCCAGGAACGCGTTCGCCGCAGCGTAGTTGGCCTGCCCACCCGAACCGAACGTCCCCGCCACCGACGAGAACATCACGAACATCGACAGATCCAGACCCGCCGTCAACTCATCCAGGTAGACGGCCGCGTCCACCTTCGAACGCAACACCCCCGACAGACGATCCGACGTCAACCCACCGAACACCCCGTCATCCAACACACCCGCCGCATGCACCACACCCGTCAACGGACGCTCAAGACCACCCAACACCGCAGCCAGACCCGAACGATCCGCCGCATCACACGCCACCACCCGAACAACCGCACCCAACTCCTCAAGCCCGGCCACCAGATCGCGCGCGGCCGGGGTCTCCCCACCCCGACGGCTCAGCAACGTCAGATGCCGCACCCCATGCACGGACACCAGATGCCGGGCCACCAGACCACCCAACGTCCCCAGCCCACCCGTGATCAACACCGTGCCACCGGGATCCAACGACAACGGAACCGTCAGTACGTTCTTGCCGACGTGCCGGGCCTGGCTGACGTGCCGGAACGCACTGATCGCGTCACGTATGTCCCATGCGGTGATCGGCAGCATCCGCAGGGCACCCGAGTCGAACAGCGCGATGACCTCGTGGAGGATCCCGCCCATCCGCTCCGGACCAGCCTCGGCCAGGTCGAAGGCCCGGTATCCGGGGCCGGCGGACCGCCGGACGTCGGTCTTGCCCATCTCCAGGAAGCGGCCGCCGTCGGCCAGCAGCCGCAGCGACGCGTCCACGAACTCCCCGGCCAGCGAGTTCAGCACCACGTCCACACCGCGCCCGCCGGTCGCGGCCCGGAACCGGTCCTCGAAGTCGAGGTCACGCGTCGAGGCGATGTGCGCCTGGTCGAGGCCCATACCCCGCAGCGTCTCCCACTTGCCCGCACTGGCGGTGCCGAAGACCTCCAGGCCGAAGTGGCGGGCGAGTTGCACGGCTGCCATGCCGACACCGCCGGCGGCCGCGTGCACCAGTACGGATTCACCGGGGCGCGCGTCGGCCAGGTCGCGCAGTCCGTAGTAGGCGGTCGCGAAGACCAGCGGTACCGACGCCGCCTCCGCGAAGGACCATCCGTCCGGGATCCGGGCCAGCAGCCGTCGGTCGGTGACCGCACGTGCTCCCGCGCCACCGGCGAAGAAGCCGAAGACGCGTTCGCCCGCGACGAGGTCGGTCACCTCCGCGCCGACGTCGAGCACGATGCCCGCGGCCTCGGACCCCATCACGGCCGTCCGGTCCGGGTACATGCCGAGCCCTATCAGCACGTCACGGAAGTTCAGGCCCGCCGACCGGACCGCGACGCGCACCTCCCCGGCCCGCAGGGGCGCGTCGGCGTCCGGTGCGGGCACCAGCGCCACGTCCTCCAGGCCGGCGCCCTCCCCGGTGACGGCCAGCCGCCAGGCGCCCGCCGGTTCCGGCGGGGTCAGCCTGCTGACGGTGGCCTCCCGTACCAGTCGCGGCACCCATACGTCTCCGCCGCGGACCGCGATCTGGGGTTCCTCACCGCCCACAAGAGCGGGCCACCGGGCCCAGGTGTCCGACGCGTCGGCGGACTCGGCGTCCACAAGCACGATCCGGTCCGGGTTCTCCGTCTGCGCCGATCGGATCAGGCCCCATACGGCGGCCCCTGCCGGGGCCGTACCACCGGCCGTCAGGGACGTGCCGGGGGTCGCTCCGCACGTCAGCACCACCAGCCGGGAGTCGGCGAGCCGCTCCTCGGCCAGCCAGGCCCGCACCTCGTCGAGGACACGGCCCGTCACCTCGTGCACGCCTTCGGCGCCGTCGGCCGGGCGTCCCACGGACAGCACGGTCACCGGCGGCGCCGCCCCCTCGTCCAGCGCGGTGATCAGGCTCGCCATGTCGGGCAGCCGGCCCGCCGGGGTGTCGTCGGGGGCGTCGCCGATCACCATCCAGTCGGAGACGTCCCGCTCCTCCGGGCCGGGCGCCGGCGGCAGGGGCCTCCAGTCCACCGCGAAGAGCGCGTCCGACCCGGTGTCCCTCGTGGACCCCAGCGTCTCCGGGGACACCTCGCGCATCACCAGGGACCGGACCGCCGCCACCGGCTCACCCGTGCCGTCGGCCAGGTGCAGCGACACGCCGTCTGCGGTCCGCGTGATCCTCGCCCGCAACCTTGACGCTCCCACCGCCTCGACCCGTACGCCCGTCCATGCGAACGGCAGCGAGGTTCCTCGCCCGACCGCCGCGCCGGACAATCCCACCGCGTGCAACGCCGCGTCCAGGAGGGCCGGATGCAGCCCGAACCCGCCGGCGTCGGCGACGGCCTCGTCGGGCAGGGCGACGTCGGCGTACACGGCCTGGTCGTCCCTCCAGGCCGCCCGCAGGCCCCGGAACACGGGCCCGTAGCCGTATCCGCTGTCGGCCAGCGTGTCGTAGAACCCGTCCAGCGGCACCGGCTCGGCGGCCGGCGGCGGCCAGACCGTCAGGTCGAACCGCTCCGCCGCCGGCTCCTCGGTGAGCAGGCCGGTCGCGTGACACGTCCACGGCGCGTGGCGGCCCGTGCCGGGCCGGGAGTGGATCTCCACCCGGCACGCGCCGCCCTCGCCGGGCGCGGCCACCCGTACCTGCACCTGGACGTCGCCCCGCTCGGGGAGCACCAGCGGGATCCGCACCACGAGCTCGTCCAGGACCGTGCGGCCGACCTCCTCGCCGGCCCGCAGCGCCATCTCGACGAGCGCCGTCCCCGGTACGAGTGTCCGGCCCAGGACGACGTGGTCGGCCAGCCACGGATGCGTGGCGGAGGAGAGCCGCCCGGTCAGCAGCGTGCCGTCGTCCCCCGCCAGGGCCACCGCGGCGCCAAGGAGCGGATGACCCGCGACGGTCTGTCCGAGGGCCGCCGCGTCGCCCGTACCGGGAACCGGCCGCGGCCAGTACCGGTCGCGCTGGAAGGCGTACGTCGGCAGGTCCGCCCGCGGCCCGGCCGGCAGGGCGACCGCCCAGTCCACATCGGCTCCGGCCGCCCACAACCGGCCGAGGCCGTGCCACAGCGCGTCCACGGCGTCCCGGTCCGCCCGCTGGAGGGGGGCGAACACGGCGTCCGGGAGGGACTGTTGGGCCAGGCCGCACAGCACGCCGTCGGGGCCCAGCTCCAGGAACCGGGTCACCCCGTGGCCGGCCAGACAGGTAACGCCGTCGGCGAACCGGACCGCCGCCCTGACCTGGCACACCCAGTAGCCCGCGTCGGACACCAGTCCGGGCCCGGCGATCTCCCCGGTCACGTTGGACAGCAGCGGAATACGCGGCTCCGCGAAGGTCAGTTTCTCCAGGGCGGCCGCGAACTCCGCCAGCATCGGTTCCATCAGCGCCGAGTGGAACGCGTGCGACACCGTCAGCCGGCTCGTCCTGCGGCCCTCGGCCGACCACCGTGCGGCCAGTTCGTCGATGACGTCCATGGCGCCCGACACCACCACCGACGTCGGTCCGTTGACCGCCGCGACATCGGCCCGGCCCGCTGCCGCCTCGGCCGCCTCGGCCTCGGTGGCCTGGACCGCGA
Organism: Streptomyces sp. TG1A-60; assembly: GCF_037201975.1. NCBI lineage: Bacteria > Bacillati > Actinomycetota > Actinomycetes > Kitasatosporales > Streptomycetaceae > Streptomyces > Streptomyces sp. TG1A-60. Next base: position 154,949 of record NZ_CP147520.1, read on the forward strand.
GCATCGCACCGCCCTCGGGCAGCGCCTCCATCAGCCGGCCCCGCGCCGCGACCAGGGCGCACGCGTCGGCCAGCGAGAACACGCCCGCCACATGGGCGGCGGCCACCTCGCCGATCGAGTGCCCCAGCAGGAAGTCCGGGGTCACGCCCCACGACTCCACCAGCCGGAACGAGGCCACCTCCAGGGCGAACAGGCCCGCCTGCGCCCAGAGCGTCCGGTCCAGACCGGGACCCTCGAACACCACGTCCCGCACCGGACGGTCGAGGACCAGATCCAGTTCCGCGCACACGGCGTCGAAGGCCCGCGCGAACACCGGGAACGACTCGTACAGTCCACGCCCCATACCGAGCCGCTGCGCGCCCTGGCCGGTGAAGAGGAACGCCGTCCGTCCCTCGGAGGACACGCCGGAGACCACGCCCGCGGCGGGCTCGCCCGCGGCCAGCGCCGCGAGGTCGCGCGCCTGTCCCGCCCGGTCCGCGGCGATGACCACCGCCCGGTGGGGCAGCGCCGTCCGGAGGGACAGCGCACGCGCCACATCGGCCGGCCCGTCGTCGTGCCTCTCCGTCAGATGGCCGCCCAGCCGGGCGGCCTGGGCCCGCAGCGCCGCCGGGGTCTGCCCGGACAGGGGCCACGGCACCGGACCGGGGAGGCTCTCGCCGTCCGGGACCGGCAGCGGATCGCCCTGCTCGATGATGACGTGCGCGTTCGTGCCGCTCATGCCGAACGAGGAGACACCGGTGCGGCGCGGCCGGTCGGTGTCCGGCCACGGCCGGGCGGCGTCCAGCAGCTCGACCGCCCCGGCGGACCAGTCGACGTGGGGGGTGGGCGCGTCCACGTGCAGGGTCGCCGGAAGCACGCCGTGCCGCATCGCCATGACCATCTTGATGATGCCGGCGATCCCGGCGGCCGCCTGGGTGTGCCCGATGTTGGACTTGATCGAACCCAGCCACAGCGGGTCCCCGGAACGCTCCTGCCCGTAGGTGGCAAGCAGCGCCCGCGCCTCGATGGGGTCGCCGAGCCTGGTGCCCGTGCCGTGCGCCTCCACGGCGTCGACGTCGGACGGCTCAAGCCGCGCGTTGGCCAGGGCCTGCCGGATCACCCGCTCCTGCGAGGGACCGTTCGGGGCCGTCAGACCGTTCGACGCGCCGTCCTGGTTGACCGCGCTTCCACGGACCACGCCGAGCACGTGATGTCCGTGCCGTACCGCGTCGGACAGCCGTTCAAGGAGCAGGATCCCGACGCCCTCGCCCCAGCCGGTACCGTCCGCGCCGGCGGCGAACGCCTTGCACCGCCCGTCGGCCGCGAGCCCCAGTTGGCGGCTGAACTCCACGAACGCCGAAGGAGTCGCCATCACGGTCGCGCCGCCGGCCAGGGCCAAAGCGCACTCGCCACGGCGCAGTGCCTCGGCCGCCGAGTGCAGGGCGACCAGGGACGACGAACACGCCGTGTCCACGGTCACGGCCGGGCCCTCAAGGTCGAACACGTAGGCGATCCGGCCGGAGAGCACGGACGCGGCCGTGCCGGTGCCGCGATGTCCCTCGCTGTCGGACGGGCCCGTGAGCAAAGCCGCGTAGTCCTGACCGCTGGTGCCGATGAACACCCCGGTGCTGCTGCCGCGCACCGAGCGCGCGTCCACACCCGCCCGCTCGAACGCCTCCCACACCGTCTCGAGGAGCAGCCGCTGCTGGGGGTCCATCGCCAGCGCCTCGCGCGGGGAGATGGCGAACAGACCGGGGTCGAAGTCCGCGACACCCGGCAGGAATCCGCCGGCCCACGTCGCCGCCCCCGCCGCCTCGCCCGGCGCCGGGCCGAGCGGCGGCCAGCCACGGTCGTCGGGCAGTGCCGAGACGGCGTCGACCTCGTCGGCGACCAGCCGCCACAGCTGTTCCGGTGACTGGACCCCTCCGGGGTAGCGGCAGCTCATCGCGACGATCGCGATCGGCTCGTCGACGGCGGCGGCCTGGATGGTGTCGGCCGCGGACCGGCCGCCGAACAGCTCGTGGCGCAGCTGAAGGGCCAGGGCGCCCGGGGTGGGGTGGTCGAAGACCAGTGTGGCGGACAGCCGCAGGCCGGTCTCGGCGGCCAGGCCGTCGCGCAGTTCCAGTGCGGTGAGCGAGTCGAAGCCGAGGCTCTTAAAGGGCACGTCGGAGGGGACGTCGCCCGCCTCACGATGGCCGAGGACGGCCGCCGCCTGACGCCGGACCAGATCGAGCAGCGTCCGTTCCTGCCTGGACCGCGGCATCCCGGCCAGCCTCCCGGCCAACGGGGACGTGGCGACCGAGGGCTCGGCCGCCGGTGTGGCGAGAGCCCGTACGACCTCGGGCAGGTCCTCGATGAGCGGTCGGCGGCGGGCGGCCGTGAAGGCCAGGGCGAAGCGGTCCCAGCGGACGTCCGCGACGGCCACGCATGTCTCGCCCGCGCCGACGGCCTGCGCGAGCGCCCGCACCGCGAGGGCCGGGTCGAGCAGGCCAAGGCCACGGCGGCGCAGGAAGTCCTCCGACTCGCCCTGGACGGCCATGCCGGCCTCCGCCCAGGGGCCCCACGCGAGGGCGAGCCCGGGCCGGCCCTCGGCCCGGCGCCGGTCGACCAATGCCTCCAGGTGGGCGTTGGCCGCGGCGTAGACGGCCTGGGCACCGCTGCCCCAGGTCGCCGCGATCGACGAGAACACCACGAACAGGTCCAGCGGCAGGTCGGCGGTCAGCGCGTCGAGGTGCGTCGCGCCGTCGGCCTTGCCGCCGAGCACGGAGGCGATCTCCTCGACGGTGGTGTCCACCAACGGCGTCGCCTGGCCGACTCCGGCCGCGTGCACGACCCCGGTCAGCGGGAGGTCGGCCGGGATCCCGTCGAGCACGCCCGCCAGGGCCGCCCGGTCAGCGGCGTCGCAGGCGGCGACCGTCACCCGGGCACCGAGGCCGCTCAACTCGGCCACCAGCGCGTCGACGCCCGGGGCCGCCTCGCCGCGTCGGCCCGTCAGTACGAGATGGGGGGTGCCCAGGCGCGCGAGCCAGCGGGACACCTCGGCGCCGAGCGCGCCCGTTCCGCCGGTCACGAGGACGGTTCCCGAGGGCTGCCAGGCCGTCTCCGGGCCGTCGGGGCGTGGCGCGCGCACCAGGCGACGGACGTACGTGCCCGCCTTCCGGACCGCGACCTGGTCCTCGGTGCCGGTCAGGACGGCCGCCAGCCGGGCGGGCGTCCTGGCGTCGTCGGACGGTGGCAGATCGACCAGTCCACCCCAGCGTTCGGGCACTTCGAGGGCGGCCACCCGGCCGAGCCCCCACAGCTGTGCCCGCACTGGATCGGCGGGCCCGTCGGAACGGCCGGTGGCGACGCCGCCCCGCGTGACCATCCACAACGGAGCCTCGATGCCCGCGTCGCCGAGCGCCTGGATCAGGGCGACCGCCGCCGTGACGGGCTCCGGGTGCCCGTCCAGGCAGGCGACGACGCCGGCTGGCGGGCCCGCGACCTCGCGGAGGCGGCCGGTCAGGGACGTGCGGGTGTCGTCGGCGAGGCTCTCGACGCCGACGACCTCGGCGCCGGCGGCTGTCAGCAGCCGTTCCACATCGCCGTGTTCGGGGGGTGCGACCACCAGCCAGGTGCCGCTGAGCCTCTCGGCGGCGGGCGGATCGGTGAGCGGCTTCCACCGGACCCGGTAGCGCCACGAGTCGATGACGGCCTCGTCGCGGCGGCGTCGCCGGAAGGACGACAGGGCGGGGAGCACGGCGCGGAGCTCCACCGGGTCCGCGTCCACACGCAGAGCCCCGGTCAGCTCGTCCACGTCCTCGCGCTCGACCGCCGCCCAGAACCCGGCCTCGGCCGTACCGTCCTCGCCTCCGGCGGCAGCGAGCGGAGCCGCGGGCCGAGCCCAGAAGGACTGGTGCTGGAAGGCGTACGTCGGCAGGGCGACACGTCCCGGGCTCCGTCCCGCGAACGCCGCGGACCAGTCGATGGCGGCACCGGCCGTCCAGAGCGTCCCGATCGCGGTGCGGAAGGCGCGTACGTCGTCGTGGTGGGCGCGCATCACAGGCGCGAAGGTGCCCTCGGCGTCGGCATGCCGCGCCATGCCGCACAGCACCCCGTCGGGACCCAGCTCGACGAACCGGGTCACGCCCTGTCCGCCCAGACAGGCGACGCCGTCGGCGAACCGGACCGCTTCGCGGACCTGCCGTACCCAGTAGTCCGGGGTGGACATCAGCCCCGGCTCCGCGACCGTGCCGGTCAGGTTCGACACCAGCGGAACCTGGGGCTCCTGGAACGTCAACCCCTCCAGTACGGCGGCGAACTCGGCGAGCATCGGCTCCATCAGCGCGGAGTGGAAGGCGTGCGAGACCGTCAGCCGGTGCGTCTTGCGGCCCTCGGCCGACCACCGGACCGCGAACTCCTCGATCACATCGGCAACACCCGACACCACGACGGACGTGGGGCCGTTGACCGCGGCGATGTCCAACCGGCCCGCGACCGCCCCGACCACCTCGGCCTCGGAAGCCTGCACCGCCAGCATCGCCCCACCGGACGGAAGCGCCTGCATCAGACGACCACGCGCCGCCACCAGCGCACAGGCATCCGCCAGGGACAAGACCCCGGCCACATGCGCCGCCGCGATCTCACCTATGGAATGACCCAGCAGGAAGTCCGGGACCACGTTCCAGGACTCCAGCAGCCGGTACGAAGCCACCTCGACCGCGAACAGGCCCGCCTGCGCCCACACCGTCCGATCGAGATCAGTGCTCTCGAACACCACATCCCTGACCGACCGGCCAAGCCTGACGTCCAACTCCGCGCACACCGCGTCGAACGCCTCCGCGAACACCGGGAACGCCTCATACAGACCCCGGCCCATCCCGACCCGCTGCGCACCCTGGCCCGTGAACAGGAACGCCGTACGGCCCTCCACCACCACACCGGAAACGACGTCCTGGGCGGCCTGTCCCTCGGACAGCGCCTTCAGCCCTTCGTCGAGGGCCGCCGCGGAAGCGCCGACGACGACCGCGCGGTGTTCCAGCGCGGCTCGGTGCACGGCGAGGGCATGTCCCACGGCGAGCAGGTCGGGCTCGTCCTGCAGGAAGGCGCGCAGGCGTTCCGCCTGTCCGCGCAACCCGGCCGCGTCCTTGGCGGACACAGGCCAGAGGACCGCGTCCGGGGTCGTCCCGCCCGCCGTCGGCGTGGGCGCGGTTTCGCCCTGCTCCAGGATCACGTGCGCGTTCGTCCCGCTGATACCGAACGACGACACACCCGCCCGGCGCGGCCGATCCACCTCCGGCCACGGACGCGCCTCGGTCAGCAACTCCACCGCGCCGAGCGCCCAGTTCACGTGCGGAGTCGGCTCGTCCGCGTGGAGGGTGGCGGGCAGCAGGCCGTGGCGCATCGCCATGACCATCTTGATGATGCCGGCGACGCCCGCCGCCGACTGGGTGTGGCCGATGTTCGACTTGATCGAGCCCAGCCAGAGCGGCCGGTCCGCCGGACGGTCCTGCCCGTAGGTCGCGAGCAGCGCCTGCGCCTCGATGGGATCGCCGAGCCTCGTCCCGGTGCCGTGCGCGTCCACGGCGTCCACGTCGCCCGCCGAGAGTCCGGCGGCCGTCAGCGCCTGCCGGATCACCCGCCGTTGGGACGGGCCGTTCGGCGCGGTCAGCCCGTTCGACGCGCCGTCCTGGTTGACCGCGCTCCCACGGACCACCGCGAGCACCTCGTGCCCGTTGCGGTGGGCGTCCGACAGACGTTCCAGCAGCAGCAGTCCGACACCCTCACCCCAGCCGGTGCCGTCCGCGTCGGCGCCGAACGACTTGCACCGCCCGTCCGAGGCGAGGCCCTGCTGCTCGCTGAAAGCGTGAAACACCTCCGCGTTGGTCAGGACCGTCACGCCGCCCGCCAGCGCCAGGGTGCATTCACCCGCGCGCAGTGCCTGTACGGCCAGGTGCAGCGCGACCAGGGACGACGAGCACGCCGTGTCCACCGTGACCGCGGGCCCCTCAAGGCCGAACACGTACGACACGCGGCCGGAGAGGACGCTGGTCGCTCCGCCGACCAGGGCGTACCCCTGGTCGGCGTCGCTCGCGCCGACGCCGTAGCCGGAGGAGGTCGCGCCGACGAACACACCGGTCCGGCTGCCGCGCAGGGTGTCCGGTGCGAGTCCGGCGCGTTCGAGCGTCTCCCAGGTGCCCTCCAGCAGAAGTCGCTGCTGGGGGTCCATCGCCAGAGCCTCGCGCGGCGAGATCCCGAAGAAAGCCGCGTCGAACCGCTCGGCCCCGTCCAGGAAGCCGCCCTGCGCGGCGAGGTCGCTGGCCGCGGGGTCCGCGCCGAGCCCGTCCGCGCTCCAGCCCCGTCCGTCGGGGAACGGCACGATACCGTCGCCGCCCCGTTCGACCAGGCGCCAGAGGTCGTCCGGTGAGGCCACGCCGCCGGGATAGCGGCACGCCATCGACACGATCGCGATGGGTTCGCCGACGGCGGCGATCAGTTCCCGGTTTCGGGCGCGAAGCTGCTCCGTCTCTTTAAGAGAAGCTCGCAGCGCTTCGACGTATTCCTGGGTAGAGGCCATCGCAAGCTCCGTACTGCGGTCATGAATCACGTTCGCCGAGGGCCAGCCTCAGCAGGCTTTCGCCGTCCATCTCGTCGATCGACTCGATGGCGGTCACGGGTACGGCTTCCTCGGCGGCGGGTGTGGACGGCTGTGAGGCGAGCCGCAGCAGCGGCTCCAGCAGGCCGGACTCGCGGAACCGGGACACGGGAATCGTCAGCAGGGCGCGGCGGAGTCGTTCCACCTCGTCGGTGCCGACGACGTCGTCACCGAACAGATCGGCCATGATCTGTTCGGCGAGCGCCCGCGGGGTCGGGTGGTCGAAGATCAGCGTGGCGGGCAGGGGCAGCCCTGTCACCGCGGTCAGCCGGTCGCGCAGTTCGACTGCGGTGAGGGAGTCGAATCCCAGGTCGCGGAAGGCGCGGTCGGCCGCGACCGCGCCGGGTGCGCTGTGGCCGAGGATCAGCGCGGCCTGCTTCCGCACGGTCTCCAGAAGCAGGGCGAGGCCTTCGTCGCCGGGCAGCTCCGCGAGGCGGTCGCGGAGTACGGCACCGTCGTCCGGGTCCGCGGCTCCGGCGCCGGTGAGGGCCTGTCGTACCTCGGGGATGTCCTCGATCAGCGGTTGCGGGTGGTAGGCGGTGAACCCGGGTACGAACGCCGCCCAGTCGACGTCCACCACCGTCACGCAGGTGTCGTCGGCCCGGATCGCGGTGCTCATCGCCTCCAGGGCGAGGTCGGGAGCCATCGCACGCAGGCCCCTGCGCCGGAGGAACTCCTCGGCGCCGGTGCCCTCGGCCATTCCGCCGCCCGCCCACGGGCCCCACGCGATGGAGGTGGCGGTGAGCCCGCGTGCCCGGCGGTCGACTGCGAGCGCGTCCAGGGCGGCGTTCGCCACCGCGTACGCCGACTGCCCGCCGCTGCCCCACACGCCGGCGATGGAGGAGAAGAGGACGAAGAAGTCGAGGGGCGTCTCGCCCAGCAACTCGTCCAGGCAGGCCGCGCCACCGGCCTTGCCGTCCACGACGGCCGCGAAGTCGGCGCGGTCGGTGGTGGCGAGCGGCGTCGGCTCCCCGACTCCGGCCGCGTGCACGACACCGGAAAGGGGGAACTCCACCGGCACGGCGGCGAGAACGCGGGCCATTCCCTCCCGGTCGGCCGCGTCGCAGGCGGCTACCGTCACCCGGGCTCCCAGCGCTTCCAGCTCCGCGACGAGCTCTCCGGTCCCGGGCGCCGACGTGCCCCGGCGGGACACCAGCACCAGGTGCGGCACGCCCTGCCCGGCCAGCCACCGCGCCACGGCCGCGCCCAGCGCGCCCGTGCCTCCGGTCACAAGCAACGAGCCGGTCACGGGGACGGAGGCCAGGCCGAGCGGTCCGGCGGCCGCCGGGACCAGCCGCCGTCCGAAGGTCCCGGTGGCGCGGACGGCGACCTGGGTCTCCCTGCCGGCCAGGGCCTCGGCCATCCGGTCGCCGAGCACGGGACCCGCCGGGCCGGAGACGTCGACGAGCCCGCCCCACAGACCCGGAAGCTCCAGGCCTACCGTTCGGGCCAGACCCCATGTCCGTGCCTGGTCGGGCCGGAGGGGCTCGTCGTCGCGGAGGGTCACGGCGCCGGAGGTGACCCACCAGATCGGCACCGGCCGGTCCAGGGCGGCGACCGCGTCGATCAGGTCCAGTACCGGTCCGTCGGAGAGGTTCTCGGAACGCGGTTCCGTACGCGGTTCCGTAGTGGGTTCCGTTGCCGGTTCCGTGCCCGGCTCCGTACCGAGGAAGGACAGCACCCCGGCCGGTTCGCCGAGCTCGGGCAGGACGTGGGCGAGCTGGTCGATCGTGGCCCGTACGACGGACGCTCCCGCACGCTCGACAGCCGCCAGGCAGGCCTCTGTCACGTCGGACGGTCGTGTGCCGGCGGGCAGCACCGCCAGCCAGGTGCCGGACAGGAGCGGTGGAGCGGCCGCGGGGGGCATCGGCTTCCACACGACTTTGTAGCGCCATGCGTCGGAGCGTCCCCACGCCTGGCTCGAAGGGTGGGAGATGAGGGGCTGCGACCAGTAGTGTTGCCGGTCGAACGCGTACGTGGGCAGGGCGACCCGGCGCCCACCCCAACCGGCGTATACGGCCGACCAGTCCACGTTCGTCCCGGCGGTCCAGAACGCACCGACGGCGGCCAGGGCCGTCCCGGCCTCCTCCCGGTCACGGCGCGTCAGCGGCGCGAACGTGCCCTGGGCACCGGCCTGTCGCGCCATTCCGGAGAGCACCCCGTCGGGCCCCACCTCGACGAACCGGGTCACTCCCTGGCCGATCAGACAGGCGACGCCGTCGGCGTATCGGACCGTCTCGCGGATCTGCCGTACCCAGTATTCCGGGGTCGACATCAGCCCCGGTCCGGCTACCTTCCCGGTCAGGTTCGACACGATCGGGATCCGCGGCTCACCGAACGTCAAGGTCTTCACGATGCTCGCGAACTCGGACAGCATCGGCTCCATCAGCGCCGAGTGGAACGCGTGCGAGACCCGCAGCCGCTGCGTCCTGCGCCCTTCCGAGGTCCAGTCGGCCGCCAGCTCGTCGAGTACGCCGGCGGTCCCCGACACCACGACCGACGTGGGGCCGTTGACCGCGGCGATGTCCAGCCTGCCCGCGACCGCCTCAATCACCTCGGCCTCGGAAGCCTGCACCGCCAGCATCGCCCCACCGGACGGAAGCGCCTGCATCAGACGACCACGCGCCGCCACCAGCGCACAGGCATCCGCCAGGGACAAGACCCCGGCCACATGCGCCGCCGCGATCTCACCTATGGAATGACCCAGCAGGAAGTCCGGGACCACGTTCCAGGACTCCACCAGCCGGTACGAAGCCACCTCGACCGCGAACAGGCCCGCCTGCGCCCACACCGTCCGATCGAGATCAGTGCTCTCGAACACCACATCCCTGACCGACCGGCCAAGCCTGACGTCCAACTCCGCGCACACCGCGTCGAACGCCTCCGCGAACACCGGGAACGCCTCATACAGACCCCGGCCCATCCCGACCCGCTGCGCACCCTGCCCCGTGAACAGGAACGCCGTCCCGCCCTCACCGACCGGATCGCCCGGAGCCAGCGCGTCGAGCGCGGCGATGAACGTTTCGCGGTCTCCGCCGAGCAGGACCGTCCGGTGCTCCATGGCCTGACGGGCGATCAGCCCGCGCCCGATGTCCACGAGGCCCGCGTCCGGCGTGTCGGCCACGAACGCCCGCAGCCTCCGTGCCTGGGCCCGCAGGCCCTCGGGCGTTCTCGCCGACAGCGGCCACGGCACGACGTCCGGAGCACCGGCGGGATCCCGTACGGGTGCGGGCTCGCCCTGCTCGATGATCACGTGCGCGTTGGTGCCGCTCACGCCGAACGACGACACGCCCGCCCGGTGGGGCCGACCGGACTCCGGCCAGGGGCGGGCCTCGGTCAGCAGCTCCACCGCACCCGCCGACCAGTCCACCTGCGGGGTCGGTTGGTCGACGTGCAGCGTGGCCGGAAGCATCCCGTGGCGCATCGCCTGAACCATCTTGATAACGCCGGCGACGCCCGCCGCCGCCTGTGTGTGACCGATGTTGGACTTGACCGACCCGAGCAGCAGCGGACGGTCCTCCGGGCGGCTCCGGGCGTAGGTCGCCATCAGCGCCTGCGCCTCGATGGGGTCGCCCAGCTTCGTGCCGGTGCCGTGCGCCTCCACCGCGTCCACGTCGGACGGCGACAGACCGGCGGCGGCCAGCGCCTCCCGGATCACCCGCTGTTGCGCGGGGCCGTTCGGCGCCGTCAGCCCGCTGGAGGCACCGTCCTGGTTGACCGCGCTCCCCCGCACCACCGCGAGGACCTCGTGCCCGTGCCGCCGTGCGTCCGAGAGGCGCTCCACGAGAAGGACGCCGGCCCCTTCGGCCCAGCCCATGCCGTCGGCGGCCGCGGCGAACGACTTGCACCGGCCGTCCGCGGCCACGACCTGTCGGGCCGACGGCGAGCCGAACACGTCCGGGGCGGCCATGACGGTCACACCACCGGCGAGCGCCAGGTCGCACTCACCGGACCGCAGTGCATGCGCGGCCAGGTGCAGCGCCACGAGCGACGAGGAGCAGGCCGTGTCCACCGTGACCGCGGGGCCTTCGAGGCCGAACACGTAGGACACCCGGCCGGACACGACGCTGCCCGCTGTGGCGGTGCCCATGTAGGCCTCGGCGCCCTCGTCGCCGCCGGGGACGTAGTCGTGGTACATGAGTCCGGCGAACACGCCGGTCCGGCTCCCGCGCAAGGAGTCCGGGTCCAGTCCTGCGTATTCGAAGGCCTCCCAGGAGGCTTCGAGGAACAGCCGCTGCTGCGGGTCCATCGCCACGGCCTCGCGCGGTGAGATGCCGAAGAACGCCGGGTCGAACCAGCCCGCCTCGTGCACGAAGCCGGCCTGTCGGGCGCCGTCGCCCAGTGCGGCGAGGTCCCAGCCCCGGTCGGTCGGGAAGCCCGACTGGCCCTCGCCTCCCGTGGCGACCAGCCGCCACAGCTCCTCCGGGGTGGCGACCCCGCCTGGCAGCCGACACGCCATGCCCACGATGGCGATCGGCTCCCTGGCCCGCTCGCGGGTGTCCCGCAGCTCCTGGCGCGCGTCCTGCAGCGCGGCCGTGGCCTGGCGCAGGTACCTGAGCAGCTCGTCTTCCTTCGTCATGCCGTCTCCCCCGGATCTCACTGCGGCTGGTCGAGGATCTGGAACAGCTCCTCCGCGGTCGCCGTCTCCAGGCCCGCCGCGGTGTCGGTCGTACCGGGGTCGTCGCTCCAGCGGGCAGCGAGTTCGCGCAGTCGCCGGCCGACCTCGGCCCGCCCCGCGTCGTCGGTGTCGACGGCTTTCAGGGCGTCCTCGAACCTGGCCAGCTCGTCCAGGACCCGTGCGGCAGGGGCCGCCGGTTCCGGGGCGAGCTCGCCGCGCAGGTACCGCGCCAGATCCAGCGGCGTGGGGTAGTCGAAGATCAGGGTCGCCGGCAGCCGCAGTCCGGTGGCCAGGGCCAGCCGGTTGCGCAGTTCGACCCCGGTGAGCGAGTCCATGCCCACTTCCAGGAAGCCCCGTTCGGCGCGGACGGAGGTGGCGGACGCATGGCCGAGCACCGTCGCGGCCTGGGTGCGCGCCAGGTCGAGCAGGATCTCCAGCCGCTCCTTGTCCGAGAGGTCGGCCAGCCGCTCGCGCAGCCGGGTATCGCGGGCCGGGAAGCCCCCCGTGCCGCCGGTGTCGCCGCTCGCCGGCCCCGTGGAGATCAGGCCGCGCAGCAGCGGGGACACCAGGCCTGCCGTGCGCAGCGCGGCGGTGTTCAGGTTGACCGGCACGACCACGGCCTCGCGCGTGGCCAGCCCCAGGTCGAACAGGGCCAGGCCCTCTTCCGTGAACATCGGCGTCATCCCGAGTCGGCGCACCCGGCGGACGTCCCGCTCGGTCAGCTCTCCGGTCATCCCCGTGGGCTGGGCCCACGGCCCCCACGCGAACGAGACCGTGTCGAGCCCGGCGGCCCGGCGGGCCTGGGCGAACGCGTCCAGGAAGGCGTTGGCCGCGGCGTAGTTCGCCTGGCCCGCGCCGCCGAACGTGGCCGCCGCCGAGGAGAAGAGGTGGAAGCCGGACAGCGACGATCCGCGGGTCAGCTCATCCAGGTGCAGGGCGCCCATGACCTTCGCGTGCAGGACGCGGTCGACGCGCTGGGGGTCGAGTGCGGCGAGGACGCCGTCGTCGAGTTCGCCGACCGCGTGTACGACCGTGCGGAGCGGGAACTCGGCCGGAATCCGGGCCAGGAGATCGGCGACCGCCACGCGGTCGCCGATGTCGCAGGCCGCGATGTCGACGTGGGCTCCGAGTCCGGCCAGTTCCGCCGTCAGCTCGGCCGCGCCCGGTGCGTCCGGCCCGCGGCGGCTGGTCAGCACCAGGTGCCGCACGCCGTGCGCGGTCACCAGGTGCCGGGCCAGCGCCATGCCCAGCGTGCCGGTTCCGCCGGTGAGGAGGACGGTGCCTTCCGGGTCGAACACGGGGGTGTCCGGCGGGTTCGGCGGTGTCAGGCGTGCCAGGCGCGGGACGCGGATGCCGCCGGCACGCAGCGCGACCTGTGCCTCGTCGGTGTTCAGGGCCGCGACGACGGCGGATGCCGTGTGGCCGTGCCCGGCACCGTCATCGGCGTCGTCATCGTCGAGCAGTACGAATCGGCCGGGGTGCTCGGACTGCGCGGATCGCAGCAGTCCCCACACGGCCGCGGCGGCCAGGTCGCCGACCCCCTCGCCCGGGTCGGCCGCTACCGCGCCCCGGGTGACCAGGACCAGGCGGGACGCGCCGAAGCGGTCATCGGCGACCCACTGCTGGGCCAGGCCCAGTGCCTCGTGCGTGGCCGTACGGACCGATTCGGCCGGATCGGCGTCGGTCGCGCCCGCCAGGGACACGAACACGGTGGCCGTCTCGGCTCCGGCGGCCAGGGAGGCCGCCGCCGCGTCGAGGTCGCCGTGGCGTTCGACGGACGTTCCGGTGTCCTCCAGCCGGCCGGCCAGGTCGAACGGGTCGTTGCCGACGAGCATCCAGCGGCCGTCGGGGGTGGCGGTGGCGGGTTCGGACTCGATCCATTCGACCCATTCGACATGGAACAGCGACTGGTCGGGAGCCTGCCAGGCGGTGCCGAGGTCCTCGGGCACCGGCCGGGAGACGAGGGCCTCCACCGCCGCGACGGCGACGCCCGTCCCGTCCGCGGCCTCGACGGTGATCCCGTCCGGCTCGGCGAACGACAGCCGGACCCGCAGCGAGGTCGCTCCTCGCTGGTAGCAGCGGACGCCGCGCCAGGAGAACGGCAGCTCGGCCCGGACCCGTTCGGTGCCCTCCGCGGGTTCGCGGAGGGCCCGCAGCAGACCGATGCCGTGCAGCGCCGCGTCCATCAGGGCGGGGTGCACCGCGAAACGCCCGTCCTCCTGCAGGGTGTCCGGGAGCGCCACCTCCGCGAAGATCTCCTGGTCGCGGCGCCAGGCGGCACGCATGCCCTGGAACGCGGGACCGTAGGCGTAGCCCCGGGCGGTGAGTTCCTCGTAGAACCCACCGAGGTCGATCGCGGCAGCGCCCTCCGGCGGCCACTGCTGGAGGGTGAACTCCGGGGCCGACGGCTCCGGCGCCAGCGAGGCGGTGGCGTGCCGGGTCCAGCCGCTCGCCGCGGAGTCGGCGGCGGTGCCGTCGTCCGGGCGTGAGTACACGCTCAGCACCCGTCGGCCGTCGGCGTCCGGGGCCTGTGCGATGGCCTGGAGGCGCATCGCTCCGCGCTCGGGGACGAGCAGCGGCGTCTCCAGCGTGAGTTCCTCGACGAACGCGCAGCCGACCTGGTCGCCGGCCTGCACCGCGATCTCGACGAACGCGGTCCCCGGCAGCAGGACCGTTCCCAGTACGGCGTGTTCGGCCAGCCAGGGGTGCGTCCGGAGGGACAGCCGCCCCGTCATCAGTACGGCGTCGAGACCGGCCAGGTCCGCGGCGGCGCCGAGCAGCGGGTGCCCGGTCGCGCCGAGCCCGGCCGCGGAGGCGTCGCCGGTGCCCCGGGGCGAGCCGGAGCCGCCGATCCAGTAGCGCTCGCTCTGGAAGGGGTACGTGGGCAGGTCGACGGTGCGGGCACCGAGGTGGCCGAGCGGCTTCGCCCAGTCGACGGCGAGGCCCCGCACGTGCGCCTCCGCCGCGGACCTCAGGAGCCGGTCCAGGCCGCCCTGGTCCCGTCGCAGCGAGCCGACGACGGCGCCGCCGTCCATGACGGCGTCCTCGATGTCGTCCAGCGTCTCCTGGATTCCCACCGTGTGCATGGGGTGCGGGCTGACCTCGACGAAGTGCCGGTAGCCCTCTGCCGCGACGGTGCGCACGGCCTGCTCGAACCCGACCGTGCACCGCAGGTTGCGGTACCAGTATCCGGCGTCCAGTTCGCCGGAGTCCGTCCAGCGGCCCAGCACGGTGGAGTAGAACGAGACCGCCGAGGCGCGCGGGGTGATCCCGGCGAGCGCCGAGGCCAGCCGGTCCTCGATCTCCTCGACCTGGGCCGAGTGCGACGCGTAGTCCACGGCGATCCTGCGGACCCGCACCCGGTCGGCCTCGCACACGGCGACGAACTCCCCGAGGGCGGCACTCTCGCCCGAGACGACGACGGAGGCGGGCCCGTTCACCGCGGCGACGGAGATCCGTCCGTCCCAGGCTCCGATCCGTTCCTGGACCCGTGCGGCGGGCAGCGCGACCGAGACCATGCCGCCCTTGCCCGACAGCGCCGTGATGGCTTGGCTGCGCAGGGCCACCACGCGGGCGGCGTCCTCGAGCGACAGCGCGCCGATCACGCACGCGGCGGCGATCTCGCCCTGCGAGTGGCCGATCACCGCGTCCGGTTCGACGCCCCACGAGCGCCAGACCGCGGCCAGCGAGACCATCATCGCCCACAGCGCCGGCTGCACCACGTCCACGCGGTCGAGCGACGCGGCGCCCTCGGCGCCGCGCACGACGTCGGCCAGGGACCAGTCGGTGTAGGGGGCCAGCGCCTCGTCGCAGGCGGCGACGGTCTCGGCGAACACGTCCGAGGATTCCATCAGTTCCGCGGCCATGCCGGCCCACTGGGCGCCCTGGCCGGCGAAGACGAACACGGTCCGGCCGTCGACGGCGGCGCCCGTCACCGCTCCCTCCGGTGTCCCTCCCGCGGCCAGCGCGGCGAGGCTGCCCCGGAGTTCCTCCCGGTCGGCAGCGAGCACCACGGTGCGCTCGTGGAACGAGGTCCGTGTGGTCGCCAGCGAGTGGGCAAGGTCGCCGAGGTCCACCGCCGGGTCGGCGACGAGCCGTTCCATGAGCCGTTCCGCCTGGGCGCGGAGGGCCTCGGGATCCCGCGCCGAGAGCACGAAGGGCAGCGTCGTGGCCTTCCGGGTGTCGCGCGGCTCCTCGTCGGGCTCGGGCGCCTGCTCCAGAACGGCGTGTGCGTTCGTCCCGGTTCCGCCGAACGACGAGACGCCGGCGCGCCGCGGTCCCTCGGTCGGGGGCCAGGGGCGGGTCTCGGTCAGCAGTTCCACGCTGCCCGCCGACCAGTCCACGTGCGGGGTCGGCTCGTCCACGTGGAGGGTGGCCGGCAGGATGCCGGAGCGCAGGGCCATGACGGCCTTGATCACACCGGCGACACCGGAGGCGGACTGGGTGTGCCCGATGTTCGACTTCACCGAACCGAGCCACACCGGCCTGTCGTCGGGGCGGTTCTGGCCGTAGGTGGCGATCAGTGCCTGGGCCTCGATGGGGTCGCCCAGGGAGGTGCCGGTGCCGTGCGCCTCGATGAGGTCGACGTCCGTCGGCCGGAGCCCGGCGCCTGCCAGGGCCTGGGTGATCACCCGCTGCTGCGAGGGACCGTTCGGGGCGGTCAGCCCGTTCGACGCGCCGTCCTGGTTGGTGGCGGATCCGGTGTACAGAGCCAGCACGGGATGCCCGTTGCGGCGGGCGTCCGAGAGCCGTTCCAGGACCACCACGCCGACGCCTTCGCCCCAGTTGGTGCCGTCCGCGGAGGCGGCGAACGGCTTGCACCGGCCGTCCGGCGCCAGTCCGCGCTGCCGGCTGAACTCGGTGAAGGAGACCGGGGTGGGCAGGACGGTCACGCCGCCCGCCAGGGCCAGCGTGCACTCGCCCTGCCTGAGCGCCTGCCAGGCGAGGTGCAGCGCCACCATCGACGAGGAGCAGGCCGTGTCGACGGTGACCGCCGGACCTTCGAGTCCCAGCGAGTACGCGAGCCGTCCGGAGACCGCAGCGGTACCCGTACCGGCGAGGAAGAAGCCCTCCGAGGCCCCGATGCCGTGGTCCGCGTCCACACCGTAGCCCTGGAAGGAGGTGCCGACGAACACACCGGACCGGGTGCCGGCCAGCGTCGCCGGGTTGATCCTCGCTCGCTCCAACGCCTCCCAGGACGCTTCGAGCAGCACCCGCTGCTGGGGGTCGAGGGTGATCGCCTCACGCGGGCTGATCCCGAAGAACTCGGCGTCGAAGTGGCCCGCGTCGTCGAGGAAGCCGCCCTCCCGCACGTACGAGGTGCCGGGCTTGTCGGGGTCGGGGTCGTAGAGCGCTTCGAGGTCCCAGCCGCGGTCGGTGGGGAACGGGGTGATGGCGTCGTGGCGGCCGAGGACCAGTTCCCACAGGTCCTCCGGCGATCGGACGCCGCCCGGGAACCGGCAGCCGATGCCGACGATCGCGATCGGGTCGTCGTCGGTGCGCGGGCCGTCCTGCGGCGCGGCGGCGGGTCCGGCGGACGGGGTGCCGAGCAGTCGGGTGGCCAGGTGGTCGGCGACCGCCGCCGGTGTCGGGTGGTCGAAGACGATCGTGGCCGGCAGCCGCAACCCGGTGGCCGTACGCAGCCGGTTGCGTACCTCGACCGCCATGATCGAGTCGAGGCCGACCTCGCGGAACGCCCGGCCGGGCTCGACGTCGCCGGGCCCGGCGTAGCCGAGGACCGCGGCGGTGTGGGTGCGGACGACGTCGAGGATCAACCGCCCGCGCTCGCCCTCCGGCAGCGCGGCGAGCCGCTGGGCGAACTCGCCGTCGTCCGAGGAGGCGGTGGTCTCGGGCTCGGAGTCGGCGAGGGCGTCCCGGGCCTCGGGGATCTCGCTGATCAGCTGCCGCTGCCGGGCCGCCGTGTAGGTCGGGGCGAAGGCGGCCCAGTCGATGTCGGCGACGGTCATCAGCGTCTCGTCGTCGGTGAGGGCCTGGTCGAGCGCGGTGACCGCGAGCTGCGGGTCCATCAGGCGCAGTCCGCGCCGTCCGAGTATGGCCGTGGCCTCGCCGGTGGCCATGCCGCCGCCCGCCCAGCCGCCCCAGGCCACCGAGGTGGCGCGTTGCCCTCGGGCACGCCGGTGCTGGGCCAGCGCGTCGAGGCGTGCGTTGGCGGCCGCGTAGGCCGCCTGTCCGCTGCCGCCCCAGACGGCGGCTCCGGAGGAGAACAGGACGAACGCCTCCAGGCCGTCCCCGGCGAGTTCGCTCAGGTGGAGCGCGCCCGCGACCTTCGCCTCCAGGTTCACGGCCAGTTCCGCCACGTCGGTGTGGAGGACAGGGGCGCTGAGGGAGACACCGGCCGTGTGCACGATCGCCGTCAGGTCCGGCAGCCGCTCAAGGAGCGCGACCACGGCGGCGCGGTCCGCGACGTCCACGGCCTCGACCTGGACCTCCGCTCCGAGCGCGGTCAACTCCGCGGCCAGGGCGTCGGCTCCGGGACCGGCCGGTCCCCGACGGCCGGCCAGCACCAGCCGTTCGGCGCCCGCCCCGGCCAGCCGGCGGGCCACGTGGGCGCCGAGCGCACCGGTCCCACCGGTGATCAGCACGGTGCCGCGGGGCCGCCACATGTCCGGGCGGGGTGCGCCCTCACGCGGCGCACGTACCATCCGGCGGCCGAAGACCCCGGCGGGACGCAGGGCCACCTGGTCCTCGTCCGTCAGGTCGGCGGCCACGTCGGCCAGCCGGGCCAGGGCACGTTCGTCCAGTTCGGCGGGGAGGTCGAGCAGGCCGATCCGGCGGCCGGTCAGTTCCAGTCCGGCGACGAGCCCGAGGCCCCAGACCGTCGCCTGCTCCGGGGCGGTCAGCGGGTCGGAGGTGCCCGTCGAGACCGCGCCGCGGGTGGCGAGCCAGAGCGGCGCCGCCGTTCCCGCCGCCTCGACGGCCTTGACCAGGGTCAGGGTGCGGGCCAGACCGCGGGGGAGCACCGGATGCGCCGGATGCGTCGCGTCGTCAAGGGCCAGCAGGGACAGGACGCCGGTCAGCTCGCCGGCCGGGATCTCGGCGATCCGCTCGGCGAGTTCGGTGTCCGGCACGTCGGCCGGGGCCGTCAGCGTCACCACCCGGGCTCCGCGCTCGGTGAGCGCGCGCGAGCAGCCCTCGGCGACGTCGTCGTGGTCGCCGCCCGGTGTGACGAGCAGCCAGGTGCCCGAAAGGGGCGCTCCGCAGGTACGGGCGATCCGCCGCCAGCGCACCTGGTAGCGCCACTGGTCGATGGTGGACCCGTCGCGCCGGCGCGCCCGCCACGAGGACAGCACCGGGAGCGCGGGCGCGGCGGCGGCCAGCGCGGCACGGCCCTCCGGGTCGTCCACGCCGAGTGCGTCGGCAAGGCCGGCAGGGTCGGCCTCGGACACCGCTTCCCAGAAGCGTGCCTCGGCCGGGTCACGGAGGGCCTCGCCGGCCACCTCGTCCTTCGTCGCCGGGAGTTCGAGCCAGTACCGCTGCCGCTGGAACGCGTAGGTGGGCAGTTCCACGCGGCTCGCTTGCGGGCCGCCGAGGACGATTGACCAGTCCGGGGCCGTGCCGTGGACGTGCGCCTCCGCGAGCGAGCGCAGGATCCGGGCGGGACCGCCCTCGTCACGGCGGAGCGTGCCGACCACGATCGTGTCGCCCGCGCCGGGGACCTCCTCGGCCGCCTCCTGCACGCCGGGGCCAAGGGCGGGGTGCGGGCTCGACTCGACGAACGTGCGGTAGCCGTCCTCAAGGAGGGCGGTGACCGCGTGGCCGAACCGGACCGGCTCCCGCATGTTGCGGTACCAGTAGTCGGTGCCCAGTTCGGTGGTGTCGAGCAGTCCGCCGGTCACCGTGGAGTAGAAGGCTATCCCGGAGCGTCGGGGCGTGATACCGGCGAGCGCGGCCAGCGTCCGGTCGCGCAGCGGCTCGACCTGCGGCGAGTGTCCGGCGCCGTTGACGCGGACCTTCCGTACCCGCACGTCCTCGGCGGCCAGCGCCTCGGCGAACGCGTCGACCGTCCCGGGGTCACCGGCGACGACGATCGAGCGGGGGCCGTTGACGGCCGCGATGTACAGCTCGCCGGGCCACGCCTCGATCCGTGCGGCCACGTCCGCCTCGGGAAGCCGCACCGCCGCCATCGCGCCCTGCCCGGCGAGCACGGTCAGGATCTTGCTGCGCAGGGCGACGATCTTCATCGCGTCGGCCAGTGTGAGCGCGCCCGCGACGTGTGCCGCCGCGATCTCGCCCTGGGAATGCCCCACCACGGCGGCGGGGGTGACGCCGTGGGAACGCCAGACCGCCGCGAGCGAGACCATCATGGTGAACAGCACGGGTTGGACGACGTCCATCCGGTCGATCGGCGGGGCGCCCTCGATCCCGCGCAGCACGTCCTCCACCGACCAGTCGGCATGCTCCGCCAGCGCCGCGTCGCAGGCGCGGACGGAGTCGCGGAAGACCTCGGAGGCGTCCAGGAGCTCCGTGGCCATGCCGGGCCATTGGGTGCCCTGGCCGGGGAAGACGAACGCGATACGGCCGCCGGGGGCGGCGACGCCCCGCACCAGCCCGTCGGCCGGGCGGTCCTCGGCGAGCGCCTCAAGCAGGCTCATGAAGGAGTCGCGGTCGTCGGCGAGCAGCACCGCGCGGTGGTCGAACGACGAGCGGCTGGTCGCCAGTGAGCGCGCCACATCCGCCACGGTCGGCGCGGGGCGGGATTCCAGGTGGTCGCGCAGGCGTGCGGCCTGGGCGCGCAGCGCAGCCGTACCGCGGGCTGACAGCAGCCACGGTGTGGGGGCAGCGGCGAGCGAGGGGGCGACTTCGGGCGACGGTGTGTCGACCGGGTCCGGTGCCTCTTCCAGGATCACGTGGACGTTCGTGCCGCTCATGCCGAACGAGGAGACGCCCGCCCTGCGGGGCTGTCCGTTCCTGGGCCACGGCACCGGCTCGGTGAGCAGGCGCAGCGCGCCCGACGACCAGTCCACGTGCGGGGTCGGCTCGTCCACGTGCAGGGTGGCGGGCAGCAGATCGTGCCGCATCGCCTGCACCATCTTGATGATGCCGGCGACGCCGCCCGCGGACTGGGTGTGCCCGATGTTGGACTTGAGTGAACCGAGCCAGACGGGACGGTCGGCGTCGCGTTCCCGGCCGTAGACCGCTTGCAGTGCCCGGGCCTCGATCGGGTCGCCGAGCTCCGTGCCGGTGCCGTGCGCCTCGATGGCGTCGACCTCGGCGGGGTCCAGCCGGGCGGCGCTCAGTGCCTGCCGGATGACCCGCTGCTGCGCCCTGCCGTTGGGCGCGGTGAGGCCGTTGCTGGCGCCGTCGTGGTTGACGGCCGTGCCACGGACCAGGGCCAGTACCCGGTGCCCGTGCCGACGGGCGTCGGAGAGCCGTTCGACAAGGAGCATGCCGGCGCCCTCGCCCCAGCCCGTACCGTCGGCGGCTGCGGCGAACGCCTTGCACCGGCCGCCGGCCGAGACCGCGCCGCCCTGGTTCCCCTCGACGAACATGGTCGGTACGACCATCAGCGTCACGCCGCCGACGAGCGCGAGCGAGCAGTCGCCGCGCCCGAGCGCCTCGCCCGCCATGTGCAGGGCCACCAGGGAGGAGGAACACGCGGTGTCCACGGAGAGGGCGGGCCCCTCCAGGCCGAGGGTGTAGGCGACCCTGCCGGAGGTCACGCTGGCGGCGGTGCCGAGCATCAGGAGCGGGCCGATGCCTTCGGGCACCTCGCCGGCGCCGACGCTGTACCCGGTGGTGGCGTTGCCGACGAAGACGCCGGTCGGGCTGCCGTGCAGCGAGGTCGGGTCGATCCCGGCGTTCTCGATGGCCTCCCACGCGGTCTCGAGGAGCAGCCGCTGCTGCGGGTCCATCGCCAGCGCCTCACGCGGGCTGATGCCGAAGAACGCGGGGTCGAAGTCGGCCATGCCGTCGATGAAGCCCCCGTCGAGGCCGTCGCCGAAGCCTTCGGGGAACGAGCTCGTCTCCCAGCCGCGGTCGGTGGGCAGCGGCGTCATCGCGTCCACGCCCTCGCTGACGATCCGCCACAGTTCCTCGGGCGTGTCGGCGCCGCCGGGCAGGCGGCAGCTCATGCCGATGATCGCGATCGGGTCGTCGGCCCCGGCCGCCCCGATCGGGTCGGCCGGTCGGGCCGGTGCGGCCGGTGCGGCTTCGGGCTCGCCCAGGATCTCGCGGCCGAGTTGTTCGGCGACGAGGGCCGGGGTCGGGTTGTCGAAGACGAGCGTCGCCGGGAGGCGGAGCCCGGTGAGGGCGGTCAGCCGGTTGCGGAGTTCGACCGCGGTCAGCGAGTCGACGCCCAGTTCCTTGAACGCGCGGTGCGGATCCACCGACTCGGGCCCGGCGAAGCCCAGTACCGCGGCTGCCTGGCCGCGTACCTGCTCAAGCAGCAGCCGCGCACGGTCGTCCGCACCGAGACCGGCCAGCCGCTGCGCGAACGTCGCGCCGGTGGCTGCCGCGTCGGCGCCCGAGACGCGTCGTGCGCCGCCGCGGACGAGGTCGCGCAGGAGCGGCGGCAGGGAGCCCGCCGCCGCGTTCAGGGCGGCCGTGTCGATCCCCGTCGGGACCAGCGACGCGTAGGGGAGGCCGAGGGCCGCGTCGAGTGCCGCGAGTCCCCGCTCGACGGTGAGCGGCGGGAAGACGGAGCGGCCGATCCGCTTCCGGTCGGCGTCGGTGAGCCTGCTGGTCATGCCCGCCGTGTCGTCCCACGCGCCCCACGCCAGGGACAGGGCGGGGAGCCCAGCGGCACGGCGGCGGTGTGCGAGGGCGTCGAGGTAGGCGTTGGCGGCGGCGTAGCCGCCCTGTCCGGAGCTGCCCAGCGTGCCGGCGGCGGAGGAGTAGAGGACGAACGCGGCGAGGTCCGCGTGCCGGGTCAGTTCGTCCAGGTGCGCGGCGGCGTCGGCCTTGGCTCGCAGCACCGCGGCGGCGCGGTCCGGGGTCAACCCCGTGACCACGGAGTCGTCGACCACGCCCGCGAGATGGAACACGCCGGTCAGCGGGCGGTCGAGCGCCGTAAGGACCTGGGCGAGCGCGTCCCGGTCGGCGACGTCGCAGGCGATCACGGTGGCGTGCGCTCCGTGCGCGGCCAGCGTCTCGGTGAGCGCGGTCGCGCCGTCGGCCGCCGGGCCTCCGCGGCTGAGCAGGGAGAGGTGGCGGACGCCGTGTGCCGTCACCAGGTGCTCGGCGAGCAGCGCGCCCAGGCCGCCGGTGCCACCGGTGATCAGTACCGTGCCCTCCGGGTCGAGCGGGCGCGGCGGCAGGGTGAGGACGACCTTGCCGATCTGGCGGGCCTGGCTGAGGTGGCGGAACGCCTCGGGAGCCGTCCGTATGTCCCATGCGCGCAGCGGCGGCAGCCGGAGCCGGCCGGCCCGGAACAGGTCGAGGAGCGTGGCGAGGATCTCGGCGATCCGCTCCGGTCCGGCCTCGGCCAGGTCGAAGGCCTGGTAGCGCACTCCGGGATGGCGCGCGGCGACCTCGTCGGCGTCGCGGATGTCGGTCTTGCCCATCTCGATGAAGCGCCCGCCGCGCGGCATCAGCGCGAGCGACGCGTCGACGAACTCGCCCGCCAGCGCGTCGAGGACCACATCCATGCCGCGTCCGTCGGTCACCTCGGTGAAGCGCCGCGCGAACTCGGTGTCGCGGGACGAGGCGATCCGGTCGTCGGCGACTCCCAGGGCACGGACCGCGTCGTGTTTGACCGGGCCGGCGGTGCCGAAGACGTCGGCGCCGAGGTGCCGGGCGACCTGTACGGCGGCGGTGCCGACGCCACCCGCGGCGGCGTGGATCAGCACCGATTCGCCGGCCCGCAGCCCGGCCAGGTCGACCAGGCCGTAGTAGGCGGTGGCGTAGGCGATCGGGACGGCCGCGGCTTCGGCGAAGGTCCATTCCGCGGGCATCGGCGCGAGCAGCCGGTGGTCGGTGATGCCCGTGGGCCCGAACGCGCCCGGGCAGAGCCCGAACACGCGGTCGCCGGGGGCGAGTCCCTCGACGTCCGGTGCCACTTCGAGCACCACGCCGGCGGCCTCGCCGCCGAGCACGACGTCGCCCGGGTACATGTCCAGCGCGCCAAGCACGTCGCGGAAGTTCAGGCCCGCCGCGCGGATGCCCACGCGCACCGCGCCGGCGGCGAGCGGCGCGGCCGGGTCGGCCGCCAGCAGTTCGAGGGTCTCCAGGGTGCCCGGTGCCCGGGTGTCGAGCCGCCAGCCGTCGGCGCCCGCGGGTACGGGCAGCCCGGCGGGCACCGCGGCGCGGACGAGGCGGGCGACGGACAGCGCGCCGTCGCGGAGCACCAGTTGCGGTTCTCCGGAGGCGACGGCGGCCGTCAGCACCTCGGGCGGTACGTCCCCGGCGGGCGCGTCGAGCAGGACGAAGCGGTCGGGCTCCTCGCTCTGCGCGGTGCGCACCAGCCCCCACGCGGCCGCGGCGGCCGGGTCCGCGACCGGGTCGCCGGGCGCGCCGGAGACCGCGTCGCGGGTGAGGACGACCAGGCGTCCGGCGGTGAACCGGTCGTCGGCCAGCCACTCCTGCAGCACGGTGAGGACCCGGGTGACGACCGTGTCCGGCGATCCCGTCGGGCAGGGCAGGACCACGATGCCGGGAACGCGGCCGTCGTCGTCGATCGCCGCCGCCTCGTCGGTGGCGTCGAGCACCGCGATGTCCGCCGGTACGGTGACCTTCGCACCGCCGTCGGTCAGCGGTCGCCAGTCCACCCGGCACAGTCCGGCCGGATCGACGGCCGTCTCCGCGGCCGTCGCTGGACGCAGGACCAGGCGGTCGACGGTGACGACCGGTTGCCCGTCGCCGTCCCAGGCCACCAGGGACAGGGCGTCGTCCCCGAGCGGGGTGAGCCGGGCCCGCAGCGCGGACGCGCCCGACGCCCGCAGTGCCACACCGCTCCACGTGAACGGCAGACCCGCGGTGATCCCGGTGGCAGCGGACTCACCGGCCTCACCAGTGTTCAGCGAGCGCGCGGCCGGCGCGTGCAGAAGGGCGTCAAGGAGCGCCGGGTGCAGGCCGAAGCCGCGGGCCTTGTCCTGCTCGGGCGCCCGCGCCTCGGCGAGGATCTCGTCCCCGTGCCGCCAGACGGCGGTCAGGCCGCGGAACGCCTCGCCGTACGACAGACCGGCCGACCCCAGCAGCTCGTACACCGCGCCGACGTCCGCCGCGACGGCCCCGGCCGGAGGCCATTCCTCCAGTGGTGCCGGCAGCGCCGCGGCCTCGTCGGTCGGGGCCAGCACACCGGTCGCGTGCCGGGTCCAGGGCCGGTCCGCCCAGCCGCCGTCGGCCCTGTCCTCCGGGCGCGCGTGCACCGTGACGGTGCGGCGGCCGTCCGGGCCGGCGCCGCCGACCGCCACCTGCACCTGCACTCCGCCGCGTTCGGGGAGGACGAGCGGAGCCTCCAGGACCAGCTCGTCCAGGTCGCCGCGGCCGACCTGGTCGCCCGCGTGGATGGCGAGCTCGACGAACGCCGTGCCCGGCACCACGATCCGGCCGTGCACCAAGTGGTCGGCCAGCCACGGGTGGGAGTCGGCGGAGAGCCGCGCGGTGAACAGCAGTTCGTCCCCGCCGGCGAGGCCGATGCCGGCGCCGATCAGGGGATGCCCGGTGGCGCTCAGGCCGGCCGCGGTCACGTCGCCGTGCCACGCCGCGGTGTTCGGCCAGTAGCGTGCGGTCTCGAAGGCGTACGTCGGCAGGTCCACCCGGCGTCCGCCGCCGAAGAACCCGGCCCAGTCGACCGTGCCCCCGTGCGCGTACAGACCGGCGACCGCGGTGGTGGTGCTCAGCGCTTCGGGTCGGTCCCGGCGCAGGAGCGGCGCCAGGAACACGGCGTCGGAGCGGTGCGCGAGGCACTCTCGTGCCATGCCGGTGAGGACGCCGTCGGGTCCGAGTTCGAGGTAGCGGGTGACGCCCTGCTCGTCCAGCCGGGCGACACCGTCGGCGAACCGCACGGTCTCGCGTACCTGCCGGGTCCAGTAGTCCGGATCGGCCAGCTCGTCGGCGCCGGCCACGGCCCCGGTGAGGTTGGAGACGATCGGGATCATCGGCGGGTGGAAGGTCAGCCCGGCGACGACCTGTCGGAAGTCCGCCAGCATGCCGTCCATGTGCGGCGAGTGGAACGCATGGGAGACGCGCAGCTCACGAGTCCGCAGACCGTGTTCGCGCCACCCGGCCGCGAGCGCCTCGACGACCGCCCGGTCGCCGGAGACGACCACCGAGGCCGGTCCGTTGACGGCGGCCACGCCGACCCTGTCCTCGAGCCCGGCCAGTGCGTCGCGGATCTCCGCCTCCGCGGCCTCGACGGCGACCATCGCGCCGCCCGCGGGCATCGCCTGCATCAGCCGGCCGCGCGCGGCGACCAGCGTGCAGGCGTCGTCGAGGGAGAGCACTCCCGCCGCGTGCGCGGCGGCCACCTCGCCCACCGAGTGGCCGAGCAGATGGTCGGGGGTGATACCGAAGGCGGTCAGCAGCCGGTACAGCGCCACCTCGACGGCGAACAGCGCCGCCTGGGTGTAGGCGGTCCTGTCGAGGAGCGCGGCGGTGTCACTGCCGGGCTCGGCGTGGAGGACGTCACGCAGCGGCGGGTCGAAATGCGGGTCGAGCCGGTCGCACACGTCGGTGAGGGCCTGGGCGAAGACGGGCTGGACGGCGGCCAGTTCGCTGCCCATGCGGGCGCGTTGCGCGCCCTGTCCGGTGAACAGGAACGCGAGCTTGCCGTTCTTGCGGACGGCGTCGCGGACGACCCGGCCGCTGTCGGCGCCGGATTCCACCGCGGCCAGTCCGGCGAGCAGTTCGGTACGGTCCTCCGCCACGACCACCGCGCGGTGGCCCAGGCCGGCGCGGGTGACCGCCAGCGAGAACCCGAGGTCCGCCGTGGGCACGTCGGGGTCGGCCTCCAGGAGGGCGCGCAGCCGCGCCGCCTGGCCGCCCAGTGCGGAGGCGGTCTTCGCGCCGAGGACGAAGGGGAGCGGTCCGGTGGCGGGGCTCGACGCCGGTTCCGGATCCGCGGCGGCGTCCGCGTACTGCTCCTGCTCGACGGACTCCTCGAGGATGATGTGCGCGTTGGTGCCGCTGATGCCAAACGACGACACGCCTGCCCGGCGCGGCTCGCCGGACCGCGTCCACGGTCGCGCCTCGGTGAGCAGGTGTACGGCGCCGGCGGACCAGTCCACGTGCGGGGTCGGCTCGTCCACGTGCAGGGTCGCGGGCAGTACTTGGTGCCGCAGGGCCATGACGGTCTTGATCACGCCGGCCACTCCGGCGGCGGCCTGGGTGTGCCCGATGTTCGACTTGACCGAGCCGAGCCACAGCGGCCGGTCGGCCGGGCGGCCCTGCCCGTAGGTCGCGAGCAGCGCCTGGGCCTCGATCGGGTCGCCGAGTTCCGTGCCGGTGCCGTGCGCTTCGACGAGGTCGATGTCGCCGGTGGACAGCTTGGCGCCGGCCAGGGCCTGCATGATGACGCGCTGCTGGGACGGGCCGTTCGGCGCGGTCAGCCCGTTGGAGGCGCCGTCCT
The DNA here is from genome assembly GCF_037201975.1 of Streptomyces sp. TG1A-60. NCBI lineage: Bacteria > Bacillati > Actinomycetota > Actinomycetes > Kitasatosporales > Streptomycetaceae > Streptomyces > Streptomyces sp. TG1A-60. The sequence goes on from NZ_CP147520.1 coordinate 181,706, forward strand.
GGTTGGCCGCCGAGCCCCGGACGACCGCGAGCACCGGGTGCCGGAGCCGGCGGGCGTCAGAGAGCCGCTCCACCAGGAGTACGCCGACGCCCTCGGACCAGCCGGTGCCGTCGGCCGCGGCCGCGAACGACTTGCACCGGCCGTCGTCCGCGAGCCCGCGCTGCTTGCTGAACTCGGTGAAGACGCCCGGGGTGGCCATGATCGTGACGCCGCCCACCAGGGCCATCGTGCATTCGCCCTGCCGGACCGAGCGGGCGGCGAGGTGGAGGGCCACCAGGGACGAGGAGCACGCCGTGTCGACGCTGATCGCCGGGCCCTCCAGGCCCATCGTGTACGACACGCGGCCCGAGGTGACGGCGGTGGCCCCGCCGGTGAGCAGGTAGCCCTCGCCGTTGTCGTGCGGCGCGCCGGCGACCAGGGAGGTGTACTTCTGGTCGTTGGCGCCGATGAACACCCCGGTGTCGCTGCCGCGCAGGGACGTCGGGTCGAGGCCCGCGCGCTCGACCGCCTCCCAGCACACCTGGAGCAGCAGCCGCTGCTGCGGGTCCATCGCGAGGGCCTCGCGCGGCGAGATGTCGAAGAACCCGGGGTCGAACTCCGGTGCGTCGGTGACGAAGCCGCCCTCGCGCACGTAACTGGTCGCGGGCCGCTCGGGGTCGTCGTCGAAGAGATGGTCGAGGTCCCAGCCGCGGTCCTCGGGGAAGGGACCGATGGCGTCGTCGCCGCCGGCCACCAGGCGCCACAGGTCCTCCGGTGAACGGACGCCGCCGGGGAGCCGACAGCCCATGCCGATGATCGCCAGCGGCTCGGTGTCCGCCGCCTCGACGTCCGCCAGACGCTGCCTGGTCCTGTGCAGATCGGCGGTGACCCGCTTCAGATAATCGCGAAGCGTATCCTTATCAACCATCTGGTGAAACCCTCTTCCACGGATGGCGCGACAAATGGACAGAGGTGCCCGGCCGGCCCACCACGGAAATGTGGACTTTCGCCGCCACCGCATGTACCAGCCGCCCAATTTGCCGGTCTGCCCGACGCAGGCTAACGACGACTCCGCACCCCCACTACCCCTACGCTCCCAGGCGTCTCCCGCTTCCCCCTTAACAGGGCGGCGCGGAGGAGGGTAGGGGTTGACCCCTCATCTCGGCGCGGCAGAACCTGATCGGAATCGGAGTATCCACGCGATGATTGGCCGGGTCATGGTTGAGCGACTTAGGACCAGGGTTCTCTTCGACCTCAACGATCCGCAGCTCCATCGGAACAGATACGCCTATTACCGGCGGCTGCGCGAGACGGAGCCCATTCACCATTCGCCGTACGGATTCTGGACGCTCACCCGGTACGACGATGTCGACGCGTTCCTGCGGGCCCCGCAGACGTCGTCGAGCCTGACCGACGACGGGACGTTCGCCGAGCAGCGGGGCGGGCCGGACAGCCCCGCGATGCGCAGCCTGAGCCGGTGGATGCTGGTCAAACAGGGCGAGGAGCACCGAAGGCTGCGTCGGCTCATCGCCCGTGCGGTGACGCCGCGTGCGGTGCAGCGCCTCGAACCGGAGATCCTGCGCATCGTCAACCGGCTCATCGACGACATGGGCGAGGGCGAGGTCGATCTGATCGAACAGCTCGCCGCACCGGTACCGATCGCCGTGATCTGCGGTCTGCTCGGCATTCCGGTCGAGGACGCGGACAAGTGCCTGAAGTGGACGAACGCGATCGCCAATATCATCGACCCGCTGATCACCCCGCAGATGCGGGACGCGATGAACACGGCCGAGCCGGAGTTCAGCGCCTATATCCGCGGGCAGATGGAGCTGCGCCGGACCGAGCCCCGCGACGACGTGCTGACCATGCTGATGCAGAAGGACGAGGACGGCGAGGGGCTCAGCGACGAGGACGTGATCGCGCAGGTGCTCCTGCTGTTCAACGCGGGGCACGAGACCACGCTCAACGTCATCGGCAACAGCATGCACGCGCTGCTCACCCACCCCGAGGAGCTCGAACTGCTGCGGGCGCGCCCAGAGATGATCGGCGACTGCTTCGAGGAACTGGCCCGCTACAACTCCACGGTCCAGATCATCCTCCGGCACCTCACCGAGGACCTGCCCCTCTCCGGGCGCCTTATCCCGGCCGGGGACGCCGTCTTGGCGATCCTCGGCGCGGCCCACCGCGATCCGGCGAAGTTCCCCGACCCCGACCGCCTCGACCTGCGCCGCGAGGGCGTGAAGTCACTCGCGTTCGGCTCCGGGCCGCACCACTGCATCGCGGCGATGCTCGGCAAAACCGAGGTGTGCATGACCATCACGGAACTGCTGCGCCGCTACGAGAAGATCGAGCCGGCCACCACGGACGTGGAGTGGCACACCCGCTTCAATTTCGTGCTCGGCCTCAAGCGCCTGCCGCTCAAGGTGGCCTACCGCCGCTGAACCGCGGGCTGTGATCCGGCCCGACTGCCCGGGACCGTCCGAAGACGGGTCCCGGGCAGTTCGCTGTCGTCACCCGGCCGCGGCCTCGGCCCCCTCGCCGGGTCCGGCGACGGATCCGAGCCACGCCCGGACGGCGGCGGCGGTCGTGGCGCCGTGCTCCATCATCACCGTGAAGTGGTTGCCGGGAACGTCCACCGTCCGGTGCGGCCGGTCCCAGGTGGCCCGCCAGTCGTCCTCCCGGTTCCACTCGCCGATGGGGTCGGAGGCGCGGACGACGAGGGTGGGCGCAGAGATCTCCTCGGCCCGGAAACCGAGGTACATCCGGCCGTACCACGCCTGGGCGGTCAACCGGGTGTCGGTCATCGGCACGGCCAGTTCCTCACGGCCGAAGGTGCCCTCGGTCAGCTCCGACAGCCACTCCTGGTGCATCGGACGGTCCATCGGATACGTGTCCACCAGCACCACCCCGGCCGCGGGCGCGCCCATCGCCTCCAGGCGGTGCGCAAGGGCGTGCGCGAGCAGCCCGCCGCCGGAGTGCCCGAGGAGGACGAACGGCGCGTCGCCCGCGACCTGGATGAGCGTCCTGGCCTGCCAGTCGAGCGAGGCCTCCACGGTGGTGGGCAGTTCCTCCCCGTCCCGGTAGCCGGGCAGCGGCAGGGCGATCACATCGTGGGTGCCGTGGAACGGAGCGGCGAAGCGGGCGAACTCGTGCACGCCGCCGAGCGCCGACATCCCCGTGTGGCAGACGATCCTCGGCCTCCCCGGTCCCCGCGACAGGAACACCGGGGCGGGCGGGTCGGCGATCTCGTCGGGCGAGGCGAACATCGGCCGGTACGCGGCCGCCTCGGACAGGAACTCCATGAACTTCGGCAGGTTGCCCTGGCGCGTCGACTCGCCGTACAGGGTGCGCAGGAGCCCGGTCTGCTCCTGGGGTTCGGCGGACGGGCCGGTCCCGCCGAGGGCTTCCTGTACGCGCTGGGCGAGCGCCGACGGAGTACGGCTGTCGAAGACCACGGTGCTCTCCAGGGCCACACCGGCGGCCGCCTGGAGCCGGTCCCGCAACTCGATCGCGGTGAGCGAGTTGACGCCCAGCTCCAGGAACTCCCGGTCCGGCGCGATCGCGTCGGATCCGTCGTGCCCGAGGACGGTGGCGGCGTGGGCGCGGACCAGGTCGAGCACGACCCGGTGCCGTTCCTCGCCCGGCAGTCCCGTCAACCGCTCGCGCAGCACGGCCGCGTCCGCCCGGCCCCGCGGGCCGTCCGCGTCGCGCAGCCGCCGGACCTCGGGGATCTCGTCGAGGAGTCGGCGCGGACGGGTGAGCGTGTAGGCGGCGGCGAAACGCTCCCAGTCGACGTCCGCGACGGTGAGGCAGGCCTCGTCAGGCAGTCGGGCGAGCAAGTCGAGTGCCGCGCCCGGCGGCAGCGCCCGCAGTCCGGTGCGGGCGAGCCGTGCGGCGGAGTCGCCCGTGAGCCCGCTCTCGTCGTCCCACGGTCCCCATGCGATCGAGGTGGCCGGCAGGCCCCCTGCCCGCCGGGCCTCGGCCAGGGCGTCCAGGTACGCGTTCGCCGCCGACCGGGCGGGCTGGGCCGCGCCCCACACCCCGGAGACCGAGGAGAACAGGACGAACGCGGAGAGGTCCAGGCCCTCGGTCAACTCGTGCAGATGGCGGGCGCCGTCCGCGGTGGGTCGCAGTACGTCGGCGAACCGTCCCGGGGTGAGTTCGGTCAGCGGGGTGTCGTCGGCGACCCCGGCCGCGTGCACGACGGCGGTGAGCGGGTGCTCCGCGGGGACCGTCGCCAGGAGCGCGGAGAGCGCGTCCCGGTCGGCGACGTCGCAGGCCGCCACCGTCACCTCGGTGCCGGTCGCGGCCAGTTCGGCCGCCCACTCGGCGATGCCGGGCGTGTCCGGGCCGCGACGCCCTGCCAGCAGCAGACGCGGCACGCCCCGGTCGGCCAGCCATCGGGCGATCCGCCGGCCGAGGGCGCCGGTGCCCCCGGTGATGAGGACGGTGCCGGTGGTCGGCCAGGCGGGGCGGTCCGCCGTCGCGGTGGCGGGCGCCGGCACCAGCCAGCGGGCGAAGACTCGTCCGTCGCGGATCGCCGCTTCCCGCTCCTCCGTACCGCCGAGCACGTTCACGAACCGGTCCCAGGACGCGGGCTCGGGCCGTACCGGAAGGTCGACGACCCCGCCCCAGCGGTCCGGCGCGGCCAGGTCGACGGCGCGGCCGAGGCCCCAGGCGGTCGCTTGGCCGGGTGCGGTCAGCGGGTCCGACGCGCCCGTCGACACCGCACCCCGGGTGACGGTCCACAGCGGGGCGTCCACGTCGATGTCGTCGAGCGCCTGAGCGAGCGCCGCGATGTCGGCGACCCGGTCGCCGAGCACAGAGAGGACACCCGTGACGTCACCGAGCTGACCGAGCTCACCGAGCGTCGTCCTGAGCCGCGCGCCCAGGGCCGCGCGATCGGTCCCGCCGTCGTCCACGGGCAGCAGAACCGTCTTGGCCCCGGCGGCGATCAGCCTCGTCTGCGTCTCGGCCGCCAGTTCCTCGGCGTCGGGGGCGACGATCAGCCAGGTCCCGTCGAGCTGGGCGCGACCTGCGGGAACGGTCACCGGCCGCCACACGACGCGGTAGCACCAGGAGTCGGTGCGCGCGTCCTGACGCCGGCGACGGCGCCAGGACGACAGCGCGGGAAGCATCGTCTGCACGGCCTTCGGCTGTGCCTCCAGCGTCTGGGCCACTTCGTGGAGGTCGTCGCGTTCGACCGCTTCCCAGAACCGTTCCTCCGCCGGGTCGGCGGGTTCCCGTGACGCGCTCGGAGTCGGCCAGTAGCGGTCGCGCTGGAAGGCGTACGTCGGCAGGCTCACCCGTCGGCCACCGGGCAGGATGGCCGCCCAGTCCACCGGAACGCCGGCCGTCCACAAGCGCCCGAGGGCAGGCTGCACGTGGTCGAGCCCGCCGCGGAGCAGCGGCGCGCCGACGGCGTCCGGGACGATCCGGGCCACCAGCGCGGTCAGCACACCATCGGGGCCGAGCTCGACGAACCGGGTCACGCCGTGGTGGTGCAGGGCGTCGACGCCATCGGCGAAGCGGACCGCCTCACGGACCTGTCGTACCCAGTAGTCCGGGGTGGACATCAGCCCCGGCTCGGCGACAAGCCCGGTGAGGTTCGACACGACCGGAATCCGCGGCTCGTGGAACGTCAACCCCTCCAGTATGGAGGCGAACTCGGCGAGCATCGGCTCCATGAGCGCGGAGTGGAAGGCGTGCGAGACCGTCAGCCGGTGCGTCTTGCGGCCCTCGGCCGACCACCGGACCGCGAACTCCTCGATCACATCGGCAGGACCGGACACGACCACCGAAGCCGGGCCGTTGACGGCCGCGATGTCCAGCCGGCCCGCGACCGACTCGACCACCTCGGCCTCGGAGGCCTGCACCGCCAGCATCGCCCCACCGGCCGGAAGCGCCTGCATCAGACGACCACGCGCCGCCACCAACGCACAGGCGTCGGACAGGGACAGGACGCCCGCGACGTGCGCCGCCGCGATCTCACCTATGGAATGGCCGAGGAGGAAGTCGGGAATCACGCTCCAGGACTCCAGGAGCCGGAAGAGCGCCACCTCGACCGCGAACAGGCCCGCCTGCGCCCATACCGTCCGATCGAGATCGAGGCCCTGGAACACCGCGTCCCTGACCGGCCGGTCGAGGAGCAGGTCGAACTGCGCGCAGACCGCGTCGAACGCCTCCGCGAACACCGGGAACCGCGTGTGGAGATCACTCCCCATACCGGCCAGCTGCGACCCCTGACCGGTGAAGAGGAACGCCACCCGTCCGTCGCCCGCGACCCCCGAGACCGCGGCCGCGCTGGGCGCTCCATCGGCGACAGCGGCCAGCCCTCGTACCAGGTCCTCGTGGTCGGCGCCGACCACGACCGCCCGATGCTTTAGCGCGGCGCGTGTGGTGGCCAGTGACCGGCCGACATCGCGGATGTCCGCCGTCAGACCGCCGTCCATGGCGAAGCGGCGCAGCCGGTCGGCCTGACCGCGCAGCCCCTCGGCCGTGCGGGCCGACAGCAACCACGGGACGGGGCCGAACCCCTCCGCCGTGTCCTCCGTCGCAGGTTCGGGTCGGGGTTCCACCTGCTCGATGATCACGTGGGCGTTGGTGCCGCTGATCCCGAAGGACGACACACCGGCCCGGCGCGGACGGTCCGCCTCGGGCCACGGCCGGGCCTCGGTCAGCAGCTCCACCGCACCCGCCGACCAGTCCACCTGACCGGACGGCTCATCGACGTGCAGCGTGGCCGGAAGCACCCCGTGGCGCATCGCCTGCACCATCTTGATCACGCCGGCCACACCCGCGGCCGCCTGCGTGTGCCCGATGTTCGACTTGACCGAGCCCAGCCACAGCGGCCGGTCCTCGGGCCGGTCCTGGCCGTACGTCGCAAGGAGCGCCTGCGCCTCGATCGGGTCACCCAGCCTGGTACCCGTACCGTGCGCCTCCACCGCGTCCACATCAGAAGACGACAGCCCGGCGTTCGCCAAGGCCTGCCGGATCACCCGCTCCTGCGACGGCCCGTTCGGCGCGGTCAGACCGTTCGACGCACCGTCCTGGTTGACCGCGCTGCCCCGCACGACAGCCAGGATCTCGTGGCCGTTGCGGCGCGCGTCGGAGAGCCGCTCCACCACCAGCACACCGACACCCTCAGCCCAACCCGTCCCGTCCGCCCCGGCCGCGAACGACTTGCACCGCCCGTCCGACGCGAGACCACCCTGACGGTCGAACTCCCCGAACGCGGCGGGCGACACCATCACCGTCACCCCGCCCGCCAACGCCAGCTCGCAGTCACCCGCACGCAACGCCTGCACGGCCCAGTGCAAGGCCACCAACGACGACGAACACGCCGTGTCCACCGTCACCGCCGGCCCCTCCAGACCGAAGGCGTACGCCACCCGGCCCGAGATCACACTGTTCGCCGTCCCCGCCAGCAGATGACCCTCCGCATCCTCCAATCCCCCACCGACGCCATAACCCGACGACGACGCCCCCACGAACACACCCACCGAACTTCCGCGCACCGACCGCGGATCGATCCCAGCCCCTTCGAACGCCTCCCACGACGCCTCCAGCAACACCCGCTGCTGCGGATCCATGGCGAGGGCCTCGCGCGGAGAGATCCCGAACAACGCCGCGTCGAACTCCGTCATCCCTTCGACGAACCCACCACGCGCCGCCTCCACACCCAACCCGCCGGCGGACCACCCACGATCCGCCGGGAACCCCGTCACACCGTCCACACCCGCGGCCACCAGATCCCACAACTCACCCGCCGACCGCACACCGCCCGGGTACCGGGCGCTCATCCCCACGATCACCACCGGATCGTCCACGACATCCACCACCCGGCCAGACACGACACCCGGGGCGGAATCCGCCGGCGCCGCCGTGTCCTGCGACAACTCTCCGGCCAGGAAGCCCGCCAGCACCACCGGCGTCGGATAGTCGAAAGCCAGAGTCGCGGGCAGCGACAGCCCCGTGTCCCTGTTCAGCAGATTCCGCAGCGCAACCGCCGTCAGCGAATCGAAACCGAGATCACGGAACGCCTGACCCCCATCAACCGACTCGACCGACACATGACCCAACGCCGCCGCCGCACGCGACCGCACCAGATCCAGCAGCAACCGCTCACGGCGCCCCTCGGGCGTCGCCGCCCACTCCACCCGGAACGCCGACGCCTCCTCAGCCGCCGCCACCGGAGCCACAGCCGCCCGCGCCTCCGGCAGATCCCCCAGGAACGCACTCATACGCCCCGACACGAAACCCGGCGCGAACCGCTCCCAATCCACATCCGCGACCGTCAGACACGTCTCATCACCATCCACGGCACCCGCCAACGCCTGAACCGCCAACCGCGGGTCCATCGCGGTCAGCCCACGGCGACGCAGCACCTCACCCGTCTCCCCCACAGCGGCCATGCCCGCACCCGCCCACGGCCCCCACGCCACAGACGTCCCCCGCAGACCCCGCCCCCGGCGACACTCCGCCCACGCGTCCAGATAGGCGTTCGCGGCTGCATACGCCCCCTGACCACCACTCCCCCACGTGGCCGCGATCGACGAGAACACCACGAACAAGTCCAGATCCAGACCCGCGGTCAACTCATCCAGCACCACCAGACCACCGGCCTTGCCCGCCAACACCCCCTCGAACCGCTCCGGCGACAAACCATCCAGCACACCGTCATCCACCACACCCGCCGTATGCACCACACCCCTCAACGGCACATCCGACGGAATCCCCCCAACACCCCCGCGAGCGCGTCCCGATCCGCCACATCACACGCCACCACCGTCACCCGCGCACCCAACGCGGACAACTCCCCCACCAACTCCTCAACACCCGGCGTATCCCAGCCGCGACGACCCGTCAACACCAGATGCGGCACCCCACGACCCGCCAACCACCGAGCCACCTCACCACCCAACGCACCCAGACCACCCGTCACCAGCACCGTCCCCGACGGCACCCACGACGACCCACCCCCCACAACCCCCGACCCACGCACCAACCTGCGCCCGAACACCCCCGACGAACGCACCGCAACCTGATCCTCACCACCAGCGCCGGCCAAAACCCCTACCAGACGCCGCCCCACACGCTCATCCACCACCAACGGCACATCAACCAAACCACCCCACACATCGGGCAACTCCAACGCCGCAACCCGACCCAAACCCCACACCTGCGCCTGCACCGGACTCACCAAACGATCCGCACGACCCACCGACACCGCACCAACCGTCACCGACCACACCCGAGCCCGAACACCCACATCACCCAACGCCTGCAACAACACCAACGACCCAGCCACACCACCCGAAACAACCGAACCCGAGACATACGGCCCCTCATCGGCAGCGACGAGCGAGACCACGCCCGCCACCTCACCGCCGGAAACCACCTCGGCGATCCGCCCGGCCAACTCCGCCCGGCCCGCACCACCGACAACAACCATCACCTCGGCACCAGCAGCACGCAACGCCGCCTCAACCCCCGAAGCAGCACCCCCCGCCACAGCCCCCGAAGCGACGACCACCAGCCAACTACCCGACAGACGAGCCTCCGGCAGACCCGACAACGGCTTCCACGTCACCCGATAGCGCCAGGAATCCACTACCGAATCGACCCGACGGCGCTGCCGCCACGACGACAGCACCGGCAGGACGGAACCGAGCGCGTCCGGGGCCTCGGCGATGTCGAGCGTGTCGGCGAGCCCCGCCAGGTCCTCACGCTCGACCGCCTGCCAGAACCGCGCCTCCACCGGATCGGCCGAGACACTCCCCAGGTCGATCGACTCGGGCCAGTACCGCTCCCGCTGGAAGGCGTACGTCGGCAGCGACACACGCCGCCGCCCCGCCGGCAGCACCACGGACCAGTCGATCTCGGCGCCACTGGTCCACAGGGCGGCCAGTGCGGCCAGTACGGTGCCGGCCTCGTCACGATCACGGCGCATCACCGGCGCGAACACGGCATCCGACACCGACTGCCCGGCCATTCCGCACAACACCGCGTCCGGTCCGACTTCCACGAACCGGGTCACACCATGCTGGTGCAGGGCGTCGACACCATCGGCGAAACGAACCGCCTCGCGGACCTGCCGTACCCAGTAGTCCGCGCTCGACATCAGCCCCGGCTCCGCGACCAGCCCGGTCAGGTTCGACACGAGCGGAATCTCGGGCTCCTGGAACGTCAACCCCTCCAGTACGGCGGCGAACTCGGCGAGCATCGGCTCCATGAGCACCGAATGGAAGGCGTGCGACACCGTCAACGGGTGCGTCTTGCGGCCCTCGGCCGACCACCGGGTCGCGAACTCCTCGATCACATCGGCAGCACCGGACACGACCACCGAAGCCGGACCGTTGACGGCAGCGATGTCCAACCGGCCCGCGACCGCCTCGTCTACCTCAGCCTCAGAGGCCTGCACCGCCAGCATCGCCCCACCGGCCGGAAGCGCCTGCATCAGACGACCACGCGCCGCCACCAGCACGCAGGCGTCCGCCAGAGACAGCACTCCCGCGCAATGTGCCGCCGCGATCTCGCCTACGGAATGGCCCAGCAGGAAGTCCGGGACCACGTTCCAGGACTCCAACAGCCGGTACGAAGCCACCTCGACCGCGAACAACCCCGCCTGCGCCCACACCGTCCGATCGAGATCAGTGCTCTCGAACACGACGTCCCTGACCGGCCGGTCAAGAAGGAGGTCGAACTCCGCGCACACCGCGTCGAACGCCTCCGCGAACACGGGGAACGCCTCGTACAGCCCAGCACCCATCCCAGCCCGCTGCGCACCCTGGCCCGTGAACAGGAACGCCGTACGTCCCTCACCCACTACACCGGACACCACATGGGCCGAAGGCTCACCCGCGGCCAGCGCTGCGACACCCGAACGCAGCGCGTCCCGGTCGCCTCCGAGCACGACCGCGCGGTGGGCAAGCCCGGCCCGCCCCGTCGCCAGCGACCACGCCACATCGCCCGGGCGGTCATCCGACCCCGACCGGTCGGCCAACCGCGCCGCCTGGGCCCGCAACGCCCCCGCACTCCGGCCCGACACCACCCACGGCACCGGCACCGACCCCATACCCGTACCCGTGCCCGGTTCGGACGCCTCCACCGGCGCCTCGGGAACAGCCGGACCCTCCTCAAGGACCACGTGCGCGTTCGTCCCGCTGATCCCGAATGCGGAGACGCCGATGCGCCGAGGCCGTTCCTCCTTCGGCCACGGCCGGGCCTCGGTCAGCAGCTCCACCGCACCCGCCGACCAGTCCACCTGCGGAGTCGGCTCATCGACGTGCAGCGTGGCCGGCAGGACGCCGTGGCGCAGCGCCTGCACCATCTTGATCACGCCGGCCACACCCGCCGCGGCCTGCGTGTGCCCGATGTTCGACTTGATCGATCCCAGCCACAACGGGCGATCAACGTCACGGTCCTGGCCGTACGCCGCAAGGAGCGCCTGCGCCTCGATCGGGTCACCCAGCCTGGTACCCGTACCGTGTCCCTCCACCGCGTCCACATCAGAAGACGACAGCCCGGCGTTCGCCAAGGCCTGCCGGATCACCCGCTCCTGCGAAGGACCGTTCGGCGCCGTCAGACCGTTCGACGCACCGTCCTGGTTGACCGCGCTGCCCCGGACCACCGCCAGAACCTCATGGCCCAGCCGTTGCGCGTCCGACAACCGCTCAAGCACCAGGACACCGACGCCCTCACCCCAACCGGTGCCATCCGCACCGGCCGAGAACGCCTTGCACCGGCCGTCGGACGCCAGACCGCCCTGCCGGTTGAACTCGCCGAAGGCGCCCGGGTTCACCATCATGGCGACACCGCCGGCCAACGCCATGCCGCACTCGCCCACGCGCAGCGCCTGGACCGCCAGGTGCAGTGCCACAAGGGAGGACGAGCACGCCGTGTCCACCGTGACCGCGGGGCCCTCCAGGCCGAACACGTACGAGACGCGGCCCGAGATCACGCTGTTCGCCGTGCCGGACAGCAGATGCCCTTCGACTCCTTCGAGTACCTGACCGTGCCCGTATCCCGACGACGAGGCGCCGGCGAACACGCCCGTGAGGCTGCCCCGCATGGCGTGCGGATCGATTCCGGCGCTTTCGAACGCCTCCCAGGCCGTCTCAAGGAGCAGTCGCTGCTGCGGGTCCATGGCCATGGCCTCGCGCGGCGAGATCCCGAACAGGGCGGCGTCGAACTCGGTCGCGTCGTTCACGAAGCCGCCCATGGCCGTGTCCACGCCCGGCATCCTGTCCGGCCAGCCACGGTCGGTGGGGAACGGTGCGAGCGCGTCGGCTCCGTCGGCGACCAGGTTCCACAGGTCCTCGGGTGACCGGACGCCGCCGGGGAAGCGGCAGCCCATGCCGACGATCGCGATCGGCTCGTCCAGGCCGAAGGGCGTGACGGCGGCCCCGGCCTCGACGTCGGACCCCGATGACGCGGCCGGGGCGCCGAGGTCCAGCTCGCGTTCGATGTAGGAGACGAGGGTGGCCGGTGTCGGGTGGTCGAAGACCATGGTCGCGGGCAGTCGCAGACCGGTCTCCCGGTTGAGCCGGTTCCGCAGCTCGACGGCGGTGAGCGACTCGAACCCCAGGTCCTTGAAGGTCCGCGCCGCCTCGACGGCCCGTACGTCCGGGTGCTTGAGCACGGCGGCGACCTCGTTGCGGACCAGGTCCAGCAGGATCTGCCGCCGCTGGGCGTCGGGGAGCGGGGCGAGACGGCGGCCGAGGTCCGGGCGCTGCTCACCGCCGGTCGGCGCCGCCTGGGCCTGTCGTGCTTCGGGGAGGTCGGACAGCAGGGCGCTGACGCGGGTGGCGGTGAAGGTGTCGACGAAGCGCGCCCAGTCGATGTCGGCGACGGTCAGGCACTCCTCGCCCGCGTCGACGGCCTGCGCGAGCGCCTCGATCGCGAGGTCGGGGTCCATCGGCAGCATGCCGCGGTCGCGCAGGTGGTCGCGGGCGTCCTCGTTCGACGCCATGCCGAGCCCGCCCCAGGCTCCCCACGCGACCGAGGTCCCGGGCAGTCCCTGGGCGCGCCGTCGGATGACGAGCGCGTCGAGGAAGGCGTTGGCCGCGGCGTATGCGGCCTGGCCTCCGCTTCCCCAGATCCCGGCGCCGGAGGCGAACGTGACGAACATCCGCAGGTCGAGTCCCCGGGTCAGCTCGTCCAGGTGGACCGCACCCGCGACCTTGCCGCCGAGCACGTCGGCCAACTCCGCCGGGCCGGTGCGGTCCAGCATCATGGCCTGGCCGACGCCTGCCGCGTGCACCACGCCGACCAGCGGGAATTCGGCCGGGATGCGCGCCAGGACGCCCGCGAGGGAGTCCCGGTCGGTGACGTCGCACGCCGCCACGGTGACATGGGTGCCCGCGGCGGTCAGCTCCGCGACGAGGTCCTCCACTCCGGGTGTCGCGGCGCCGCGGCGTCCGACCAAGGTCAGGTGGGGTACGCCGCGGCTGGCGAGCCATCGGGCGACGACCGCGCCCAGCGCACCCGTACCGCCGGTGACGAGGACGGAGCCGGGGAGTTCCCGTCGGGTCCCCGTGGCTCGCGCCGCGCGCGCGAGGCGGCGGGCGTACACCCCGGAACCACGGACGGCGAGCTGGTCCTCGTCTCCGGCGGCGCCGCTGAGGAGTGCCACGAGGCGGGCGCCGACGCGCGCGTCCAGCGTGGCCGGAAGGTCGATCAGGCCGGCCCAGCGCCGTGGATACTCCAGTGCCGCGACGCGGCCGAGGCCCCACGTCAGTGCCTGTGTGACGCTGCGCAGCGGATCGGACCGGCCGATGGAGACGGCGCCGGCGGTGAGGGCCCACAGCGGTGCGTCGATGTCGGCGTCGCCGAGGGCCTGGATCAGGGTCACGGTCGAGGCGGGTCCGGCCGGGACCGGCCGCTCGCTCTCCTCGGTCGCGTGGAGGGAGAGCACGCCCTCGACGGGGCCGGCCGCCAGCAGCAGCGCGGCCACCGTCGCCCGGTCGGCGTCGTCGGCCGTGGTCAGGGGGACCACGTCGGCTCCGGCGGAGCGCAGCACCTCGGCCAGCTCGGCCGCCGTGCCGGTGTCCTCGCCCTCGGGGACGGCGAGGAGCCACCGGCCGTGCAGCCGGGCGTGCGACGGCAGGTCCGGTACGGGGGTCCAGGTGACCCGGTAGCGCCACGCGTCGATCGTCGCGCCTCGGCGGCGGCCGCGGTGCCAGGTGGAGAGCGCGGGCAGCACCTCGTCGAGGAGTCCGCGTGCCTCGTCGAGCCGCAGGGTGCCGGCCAGTTCGTCGATGTCGTGGCGCTCGACGGCGTCCCAGAACCGGGTCTCGCCGGGATCGGCGGCGCCTGCCGTGTGCGCCTGCGCGGGCAGCGGGTCCGGCCAGAAACGGCGGCGCTGGAAGGCGTACGTCGGCAGCGCGATCCGTCGTCCACCGGTGAAGGCCGGCGACCAGTCCACGCCGACACCGGCGGTCCACAGTTCGGCGGCGCCGGCGAGGAAGCGGTCAGGTCCGCCGTCGTCGCGGCGGAGGGTTCCCGTGACGGTGGCGTTCGCCCGCGCGTCGTCGGCGGTCTCCTGGATGCCGATCGTGAGCACCGGGTGCGGGCTGCTCTCCACGAACACCGAGCGGCCGTCGGCAAGGAGCGCCCGCGTCGCCTGTTCGAACCGCACCGGCGAGCGCAGGTTCTCGTACCAGTAGGCGGCGTCAAGCGTGGAGGTGTCCAGGGGCGCACCGGTGACCGTCGAGTAGAAGGCGATGTCCGAGGGGCCCGGCGTGATCGGCGCGAGGTCGGCGAGGATCCGGTCGCGGATCTCCTCGACCTGCGGGGAGTGCGAGGCGTAGTCCACGGGGATACGGCGGGCTCGCAGCCCTCGGCGTTCGCATGCGGCGAGGAGCTCTTCGACGGGCCCGGCCTCGCCGGAGACCACGGTGGAGCCGGGGCCGTTCTCCGCCGCCACGGTGAGGCCCTGTGCCCACGGAGCGATCAGTTCGGTCACCGGCTCGCGGCCCGCGGCGATCGAGACCATGCCGCCGCGGCCCGCGAGGGCCGCGAGGGCCTGGCTGCGCAGGGCCACGATCCGGGCACCGTCGTCGAGGGAGAGCCCGCCCGCGATGCACGCCGCCGCGATCTCGCCCTGGGAGTGGCCGACGACCGCTGCCGGGTGGACGCCGAGGGACCGCCATGTCTCGGCGAGCGAGACCATGACCGCCCACAGCACGGGCTGGACGACGTCGACGCGGCTCAGGTCGGGGGCTCCGGGCGCGTCGCGCAGGACGTCCGGCAGCGACCAGGTGACGAACGGTGCCAGGGCCTTCGCGCATTCCTCCAGGCGTCGCCGGAACGCGGGTGAGGTGTCGTGGAGTTCCCGCGCCATGCCGGCCCACTGGCTTCCCTGGCCGGGGAAGACGAAGACGACCCCGCCGCCGGAGGCGTCGCCGCGCACGAGGTTCGCGGCGGACCCGTCGTCGGCCAGCGCGTCCAGACCGGCCATCAGCTCGGCGCGGTCGGTGCCGAGGACCACGGCCCGGCAGGGCAGGGCGGCGCGGCCGAGCAGGGACCGGGCCACGTCCGCGGTGCGCGGGGCGTCGTCCGCCTTCATGAAGTCCCGCAGCCGGACGGCCTGTCCCCGCAGTCCGTCCGTCGTCTTCGCCGCGAGGAGCCACGGGAGCGGGCCCGCGGAGAGCGCGGGCGCGGTGTCCGCGGCGTTCCCGGTGTTCCCGGTGTTCCCGGTGTTCCCAGCGTTCCCGGCGTTCCCGCCGGACTCCGGAGCGGCGTCGGGCTCGGGCGCCTGTTCCAGGATGACGTGGGCGTTCGTACCGCTCATGCCGAACGAGGACACCGCGGAACGGCGGGGTCGGTCCGCATCGGGCCAGGCCCTCGGTTCGTTCAGCAGCCGGACGGTTCCGGGCGACCAGTCCACGCGCGAGGAGGGCCGGTCGGCGTGGAGCGTGGGCGGCAGTGTGCCGTCGCGCATGGCCATGACCATCTTGATGACACCGGCGACACCGGCGGCGGACTGGGTGTGGCCGATGTTCGATTTGATCGAGCCGAGCCACAGAGGGCGTTCCGGGGAGCGGCCGTGGCCGTACGTCGCCAGCAGGGCTCCGGCCTCGATCGGGTCGCCGAGGCGGGTCCCGGTGCCGTGCGCCTCCACGGCGTCCACGTCCTCGACGGTGAGCCGCGCGTTGGCCAGCGCCCGGCGGATCACGCGTTCCTGCGCCGGTCCGTTGGGCGCGGTGAGCCCGTTGGACGCGCCGTCCTGGTTGACCGCGCTCCCACGGACCACCGCGAGCACCTCGTGGCCGCGCCGCCGCGCCTCGCTGAGCCGCTCGACCAGGAGCAGGCCGATGCCCTCGGACCAGCCCGCGCCGTCGGCCTCGTCCGAGAACGCCTTGCACCGGCCGTCCGAGGAGAGACCGCCCTGCCGGCCGAACTCGACGATCTGCATGGGAGTCGTCATGACCGTGACCCCGCCGACAAGCGCCAGGTCGCAGCCGCCCTCCCGCAGGGACTGGACCGCCAGGTGCAGGGCGACCAGGGACGACGAGCACGCGGTGTCCACCGTGAGCGCGGGGCCTTCGAGACCGAACGTGTACGACACCCGGCCGGACGCGATGCTGGACGCGGTGCCGGTCATCAGATGGCCGGCCACCTCCTCCGGCAGGTCCATGCCCGGGCCGTAGCTGACCGAGGTGACCCCGACGAAGACGCCGGTGTTCGATCCGCGCAGCGACAGCGGGTCGAGGCCGGCCTCCTCGAAGGCCTTCCAGGACGTCTCGAGCAGGAGCCGCTGCTGCGGGTCCATGGCGAGCGCCTCGCGCGGTGAGATGCCGAAGAGGTCCGCGTCGAACTCGCCGGCGTCGTCGACGAATCCGCCCGCCCAGGAGGGTTCGTCGGCCGCGGACAGGTCCCAGCCGCGGTTGGCGGGCAGCGGGCCGATGGGGTCCTGGCCGGTGCTGACCAGCCGCCACAGGTCGGCCGGTGACCGTACGTCGCCCGGGTACCGGCAGCTCATCCCGACGATGGCGATCGGCTCGTCCGCCGCGGACTCCATCTCACGGATCCGCCGACGGGTCTGGTGCAGTTCGGCGACGACCCGGGTCAGGTAGTCGCGAAGCCTCTGCTCATCATCTGCCATGGGAAAAGTCGCCCTCCAGGATTGTCCTCGGCCACCGCGCACCCCGGCTCACGAGAGGCCGAGATCTCGATCGATCACGTCGAAAAGCTCTTCGTTGCTGGCCCTGCTGAGCTGGTCCCGCAGATCGCCCCAGGCGGCGTCGCCGTCCCCGACGCG
Source organism: Streptomyces sp. TG1A-60 (assembly GCF_037201975.1). Classification (NCBI taxonomy): domain Bacteria; kingdom Bacillati; phylum Actinomycetota; class Actinomycetes; order Kitasatosporales; family Streptomycetaceae; genus Streptomyces; species Streptomyces sp. TG1A-60. The sequence goes on from NZ_CP147520.1 coordinate 198,951, forward strand.
GTGCCGGGCGAGCATCGCCTCCAGTCGCAGCACGACGCGGACGCGGTCGATGTCGTCCTCCGCGCGGGCCAGCAGCGCCTCTTCGAGCAGGTCCAGCTCCTCCGTGGAGGGCAGGGCCGCCGACGGGTCGCCCGGGAGCGCCTCCGCCAGCACGTGGTCGGCGAGCGCCGCGGGCGTCGGGTGGTCGAAGACCGCGGTGGCGGGCAGGGAAAGGCCGGTAGCCCGGCCGAGTCGGTTACGCAGTTCCACGGCGGCCAGCGAGTCGAATCCGAACTCCCGGAACGACCTGCCGACATCGATGGCGTCCACGCTGTCGTGCCCCAGTACCACCGCCGCGTGCGAGCGCACCAGGTCGAGTACGACGAGTTCCCGGTCGCCGGTGGGCAGTCCGGTCAGGCGTTCCCTGAGGGCGGCGAGCCGGGCGAGGTCCCCGCCCTCGGCGGGCGTGCCCGCCAGAAGCTCCCGGACCTCGGGAAGTTCGTCGAAGAACCGGTTGGGCCGCAGGGCGGTGAACGTGGGCACGAACTGTTCCCACGCGATGTCGGCGACGGTCACCGATCCGCTGTCCTGGTCCATCGCCTGCTGCAGCGCGCGCATCGCCGGTTCGGGCGGCAGCAGCGAGATGCCACGCCGCCGCATGGGCTCCTTGATCGCCTGGTCGACCATGCCGCCGCCGTCCCACGGCCCCCAGGCGATCGAGATCGCGCGGACGCCTTCGGCGTCGCGCCGTTGCGCCAGGGCGTCGAGGTAGGCGTTGGCGGCCGCGTAGCCGGCCTGGTCGCCGACTCCCCACACGCCCGCGATGGAGGAGAAGTACACGACCGCGTCCAGGGCGCGCGGGTCGAGCAGCTCGTCCAAGTGCCGGGCGCCCGCGACCTTGCCCGCCGCCGTCCGGTCGAGCTCGTCGAGCGTGGTCCCGGCGAGCGGCGCCGAGGCGCTGACGCCCGAGGCGTGCACGACGGCGCGCAGCCGCGGCTCCATGGCGTCAAGTTCCCCGACGAGCCGGGTGACGTCGGCGTGGTCGGACAGGTCGCAGGCGGCCACGGTGACCCGGGCGCCGAGCTCCACCAGGTCGGCTTCCAGTTCCGCCAGGCCGGGTGCCGTACGGCCGCCCCTGCTGACCAGCACGAGGTGTTCGGCGCCGCACCGGGCGAGCCGGCGGGCGACGTGGCCGCCGAGCGCGCCCGTGCCGCCGGTCACCAGGACCGTGCCGCGAGGCCGCCATTCGGGGGCTTCCGGGTCGGCGCCGGGTGCCCGCCGGAGTCTGCGTACGAAGGTCCCTTCCGGACGGATCGCGATCTGGTCCTCGCCGTCGGAGGCGCCCAGCAGGCCGCTCAGGGTGTCGGTCGCGGCGGCGTCGACCTCGGCGGGGAGATCGACGAGTCCGCCCCACAGCTTCGGGTGCTCCAGGGCGGCGACCCGGCCCAGGCCCCAGACCGGCGCCTGGTCGGGGTCGGCCGCCCGCTCGGAATCGGCGGGCGACACCGCTCCCCGCGTCACGCACCACAGAGGGACGGTGAGCGCGACGTCCAGCATGGCCTGGACGAGCAGCAGCGTCGTGGCCGTCCCACCGGGCAGGGAGGGAACGGCGGGATGCGGGTCCTCCTCCAGCGCCAGCAGGGAGAGCACTCCGGCGGGCGGCGGCCCGTCGCCGGACGCCTTCAGCAGGCGGGCGGCCAGGTTGGTACGGTTCGCGGCGTCCGCGGCGACCGGCACCGTCCGCACTCCGGCACCGTTGCGGGTCAGGCCGTCCCGGCAGGCGCGGACGACGTCGCTGTCGGCGAGCGCCGCGGGCACGGCGAGCAGCCAGTCGCCCGTGAGGGCGGGGACGGGCGTGGACGTCAGGGGCTCCCAGCCCACGTGGTAGCGCCAGCGCGCGACCTCGGCGTTCTCCCTGCCCTGCTGGTGCCATGCGAAGAGCAGGGGCAGCACGGTCCGCAGCGATGCCCGGACGCCGGGGTCGGTCACGTCGAGTTCGTCGGCGAGGGCCTCGGGGTCCTCGCGGGCGAGCGCGTCCCAGAAGCCGGCGTCGTCGGGGTCGGCCGCCGGCGTCTCCGCCGGGTACAGCCAGAACCGCTCGTGCTGGAACGGGTAGACGGGCAGTTCCAGTCGTTGGCCGTGCCCCTCGAAGAGCACGTGCCAGTCGACCGCGGTGCCCCTGGTCCACAGTTCGGCGAGCGCCGTGACGAACACCCCGGTGTCGTGCCAGCTGGCGCGGAGCGCCGTGGTGGTGAGCGTCGCGTCGGGCAGGCTCTCGCGTGCCATGCCGGTGAGCACTCCGTCGGGGCCGATCTCCACGAACCGGTTCACGCCCTGGTCCTTGAGGTACTCGACCCCGTCGGCGAACCGGACGGTCTCGCGGACCTGCCGTACCCAGTAGTCGGGGGTGGAGATGAGCACGTCGTCCTCCGCCCCGGTCAGGGTGGAGACGATCGGGATGCGGGGCTCGCTGAACGACAGCTTCGCGAGGACGGTCCTGAAGTCGGCCAGCATCGGTTCCAGCAGCGCCGAGTGGAACGCGTGGGACACCGTCAGCCGGCTGGTCCTGCGGCCTTCGGCCGTCCACCGTGCCGCCAGTTCGTCGATGATGTCCGCCGGGCCCGACACCACGCCCGAGGTGGGGCCGTTGAGCGCGGCCACGTCGGCGCGTCCGGCGACCGCCTCGACCACCTCGGCCTCGGTCGCCCGCACCGCCAGCATGGCCCCGCCGGAGGGCAGCGCCTGCATCAGCCGGCCCCGGGCGGCCACCAGGGCGCACGCGTCGGCCAGCGACAGGACGCCCGCGCAGTGCGCGGCCGCCACCTCGCCTATCGAGTGTCCCAGGAGGAAGTCCGGCACCACGCCGAAGGACTCGAACAACCGGAACAGCGCCACTTCCACGGCGAAGAGACCCGCCTGGGCCCACACGGTCTCGTGGAGGTCCTGACCGCCGAACACCACGTCCTTGACCGAGCGGTCCAACCGGGGGTCCAGTTCGGCGCACACGGCGTCGAACGCCCGCGCGTACACCGGGAACGACTCGTGAAGACCCATGCCCATCGCGGCGCGCTGCGCGCCCTGTCCGGTGAACAGGAACGCGGACCGTCCGTCACCGGTCACGCCGGTGACGACGGCCCTGTCGGGCAGGTCGCCGACCAGTGCGGTGAGCCCGTCGGCGAGCCGGTCCCGGTCGGCGCCGAGGACGACCGCGCGCTGCTCCAACGCCGTACGGTCCAGCAGGGACAGGCCGACGTCCAACGGGTCGGGGGACGTGTCGGCGACGAATTCGTGCAGGCGGCCGGCCTGGGCGCGCAGGGCTCCGGTGGTGCGGGCCGCAAGCAGCCACGGGACGACGCCGGGCACCGCGTGCTCGGTCGTGTCGCCGGCACCCGCGGTCGGCGCCTGTTCGAGGATGACGTGGGCATTGGTCCCGCTGATGCCGAACGAGGACACGCCGGCCCGGCGGGGCCGGTCGAGCCGGGGCCACGCCTCGGTCTCGGTCAGCAGCCGCACCGCGCCCGCGGACCAGTCGACCTGCGGGTTCGGTTCGTGCGCGTGCAGGGTGCGCGGCAGCACGCCGTGCCGCATCGCCTGCACCATCTTGATGACACCGGCGACACCCGAGGCGGCCTGTGTGTGCCCGATGTTCGACTTCACCGACCCCAGCCGCAGCGGGCGGTCTTCGGGCCGGTCCTGCCCGTAGGTGGCCAGGAGCGCCTGTATCTCGATGGGATCGCCCAGCCTGGTTCCGGTCCCGTGCCCTTCCACGACGTCCACGTCGAGCGCGGTCAGACGTGCGCTGGCCAGGGCGTCCTGGATGACCCGCTGCTGGGACGGGCCGTTCGGCGCGGTCAGGCCGCTGGAGGCGCCGTCCTGGTTGACGGCGCTGCCCCGGATCACCGCCAGGACCCGGTGTCCCAGCCGCTGCGCGTCCGAGAGCCGCTCCAGCAGGAGCATGCCCACTCCCTCGGCCCAGCCGGTGCCGTCGGCGTCGGCTCCGTAGGACTTGCACCGGCCGTCAGAGGACAGCCCGCCCTGTTGGGCGAAGCCCACGAACGTGTCCGGCGACGCCATCACGGTCGCACCGCCGGCGAAGGCCATCGTCGTCTCGCCGGACCGCAGCGACTGGCATGCCAGGTGTAAGGCCACCAACGAGGACGAGCAGGCCGTGTCCACCGTGACCGCGGGGCCCTCGAGACCGAACGTGTAGGAGATCCGGCCGGACGCGACGCTGCTCATGTTGCCGATGCCGAGGTAGGCGTCCACTCCCTCGGGAACGCTGATCACGCGGGCGGCGTAGTCCCGGTACATCAGTCCGGCGAAGACACCGGTTCGGCTGCCGCGCAGCGAGTACGGGTCGACACCACCGCGTTCGCACGCCTCCCAGCACGCTTCGAGGAGCAGCCGGTGCTGGGGGTCCATGGCTGTCGCCTCGCGTGGCGAGATGCCGAACAGCGTGGGGTCGAAGCCGTCCGCGTCGTGGAGGAATCCGCCGCTGCGGGCGAACGTGGCGTTCTCGTCGATGAGCCAGCCGCGTTCCTCGGGGAAGGGGGAGACGGCGTCGACGCCCTCGGACACCAGCCGCCACAGCGCGTCCGGGCCGTCCACGCCGCCGGGCAGCCGGCAGGCCATGCCGACGATGGCGATCGGCTGCCGGTCGGCCGACTCGGCGGTGTGCAGTCGTTGCCGGGTCTGGTGCAGCTCGGCCGTGACGCGCTTGAGGTAGTCGCGGAGCTTCTGCTCGTCCGCCATGTCAGGCCTCACAGGGTGTCGGGTGGGAGTCCGGAAGCAGGGTCACGACGCTCCCAGTTCCTTGTCGATGAAGTCGAAGATCTCGTCGTCGGTCGCGGTGTCGATGCCGGCCACGACGGACGGCGTCTCCGGCAGGGCCGTGCCGTCGTCGTAGCGGGCCAGCATCGCCTGCAGGCGCCGGACGATCGTGGCCCGTTCCGCCTCGCCTGCGGACTCCAGATCGGCTTCGATCCGCTCCACGCGCTCGGTGAGCGGCGCGGCCGCGCCGGGGGACGAGACGATCCGCCCGGCCAGGTATTCGGCGAGCCTTGCGGCCGACGGCTGGTCGAACACCAGGGTCGCCGGCAGTCGCAGCCCGGTACGGGCGGCGAGCCGGTTGCGCAGTTCGACCGCGGTCAGCGAGTCGAAGCCGAGATCGACCAAGCCGCGGTCGGGCCGGACGGCCTCCGCCGTCGCGTGCCCCAGGACCTGCGCGACGTCCGCCCGGACGGCGTCCAGGATGAGCCGGGCCTGTTCCGCGGGAGACCGGCCGGCGAGCAGCCGCGGCAACGACGGGCCATCCGCGGCGGCGTTCGCCCGGCGCGGACCGTCCGGCAGCAGGCCGCGCAGCATGGCCGGTACGGCGATGTCGGCGGGGCCGGAGCGGGCCGCCAGGTCGAGGCGCACCGGCACCAGGTGTGCGTACTCCGTGGTCATGGCCGCGTCGAAGAGCGCCAGTCCCTGTTCCGCGGTGAGGGCGCTGCCGAGCCGTCCCGCCCGGTCGCCGAGGTGTGCGGTCATCGCGCCGGCCTCTTCCCAGAGGCCCCACGCGAGCGACGTCCCCGGCAGTCCGCAGGTGCGACGGCGGGCCGCCAGTGCGTCCAGGAAGGTGTTGGCCGCCGCGTAGTTGGCCTGTCCCGGCGATCCGAACGTCCCGGCCGCGGAGGAGTACAGGACGAACATCTCCAGGTCCATCCCCTCGGTCAGCTCGTGCAGGTGCACGGCCGCGTCGGCCTTGGGGCGGAACACCGTCGCGATCCGCTCCCGGGTCAGCGACTCGACGACTCCGTCGTCCAGGACACCGGCGGTGTGCACGACACCGCACAGCGGACGGGCCGCCGGGATCGCGGCCAGTACGTCGGCCAGCGCGTCCCGGTCGGCGGCGTCACAGGCCACCACTTCGGCCCGCGCGCCGAGCTCCGCCAGCTCCGCCACGAGTTCGGCCGCGCCGGGCCCGTCCGCGCCGCGCCTGCTCAGCAGGGTCAGGTGGCGGACGCCGTACGCCGTGGCCAGGTGCCGGGCGAGCAGTCCGCCGAGCACGCCGGTGCCGCCGGTGATCAGGACCGTGCCCGGAAGCCGGCCCGAGGGTCCGCTGCCGGCACCTGCCCCGGCCCGGGCAAGGCGGGGTACCAGCACCTCTCCGTCCCGCACCGCCATCTGGGGCTCGGCGCCGGTCACGTACGGATGCCATGCGTCGGTCTCGGAGTCCGTGTCGACGAGGACGAACCGGTCCGGGTGCTCGGACTGGGCCGATCGCAGCAGACCCCAGACCGCCGCGCCCGGCAGGTCGTGCACGTCGCCGGCCGGGTCGACCGCACCGGAGGTCAGCACCACGAGCCTGGAGGACTCGAACCGCTCGTCCCCGAGCCAGGTCTGGACGACGTCCAGCATCGCGGAGGTCGCCGGCAGCGCCTCGTCGGCCGACAGGGGGAGGACCACCACCGGTGGCACCTCCTCCGCTTCGAGCAGCTTCTCCAGGGAGTCGGCCCGGGCGCCCTGGACGCCGGTCCCCGCGTCACCGACGACACACCAGGACGAGGTGTCGACCGGGGGCGCGAAAGGCGTCGGCGTCCACTCGACCGTGAACAGCCAGTCGCGGGCGGGCTGGTGGTCGGTGACCGCCGGCTGGTCGACGGCGGCCTCGCGGAGCACCAGGGACTCGACGGACGCGACGGGTGCGCCGATCCCGTCGGCCGTGCGGATCAGGACGCCGTCGTCGGTCGGCGTCACCGCGACCCGCAGCATCGAGGCGCCGGTGGCGTGCAGGCGCACACCCGTCCACGCGAACGGCATCCGGGTCGCCGGGCCGCCGTCGTCGGCGAGCCCGATGACGTGCAGTGCCGCGTCAAGCAGGGCCGGATGCAGCCCGAATCCCGGCGCGTCCGTCACCGTGTCCTCGGGCAGCGCCACCTCGGCGTAGACGGTGTCCTGCCCGCGCCATGCCGCCCGCACGCCCCGGAAGACCGGCCCGTAGCCGTATCCGCTCCCGGCGAGGGCGTCGTAGAAGCCGTCCAGCGGCACCGGCTCGACACCCGGCGGCGGCCAGGCCGCCAGGTCGTAGTCCTCGTGCACGGCCTCGGCGCCCAGTACGCCCGTCACGTGGCACACCCACGGCGCGTCGCCGCCCCGGTCCGGCCGCGAGTGGATCTCCAGGCGGCGGTCGCCGTCGTCGCCGGGGGCGGTCACCCGCACCTGGATGTGTACCCCGTCGGTCGGCGGGAGCGGCAGCGCGGCCCGCACGATCAGTTCCCGCAGAGTCCGGCAGCCGACCTGCCGTCCGGCCCGCAGCGCCATCTCCACGAACGCGGTACCGGGCACCAGCACCCGGCCCAGGACCGCGTGGTCCGCCAGCCACGGCTGCGTGGACAGCGACAACCGCCCGGTGAGCAGTACCTGGTCGTCACCGGCGAGCGCGACCGTCGCGCCGAGCAGCGGGTGGTCCGCCGCGGCCTGGCCGACAGCCCCCACATCGCCCGCGGCGCCGACATCCGCGGCGGGCTCCAGCCAGAACCTCGACCTCTGGAAGGCGTAGGTGGGCAGCGGTACGCGTCGACCGGTCCGCAGGACCGCCGACCAGTCGACGTCGACGCCGGCCGCCCACATCCGGCCGAGCGCGTGCAGCGCCGTCTCGGCCTCGTCGCGGTCGCGGCGCAGCACCGGCGCGAACACGGCGTCCACGGCGGACTGCTGCGCCATCGCGCAGAGCACGCCGTCCGGCCCCAGTTCCAGGAATCGGGTCACCCCCTGTTCGGCCAGGTACGTGACACCGTCGGCGAAGCGGACCGCCTCACGCACGTGGCGGGCCCAGTACTCCGGCGAGCAGATCGTCTCGGCGTCGACGACCGCTCCGGTCAGGTCGGACACGATCGGGATGCGCGGCGGCTCGAAGGCCAGGGTCCTGAGTACGGTCGTGAACTCCGCGAGCATCGGCTCCATCAGGGCCGAGTGGAAGGCGTGCGAGACGGTCAGCCGGGTCGTCCTGCGGCCCTCGGCCGTCCAGCGGGCGGCGAGTTCGTCGATCACGTCCGCGGCACCCGACACCACCACCGACGCCGGACCGTTGACCGCCGCGATGTCGACCCGGCCGGCGGTCTCGGCGACCACTTCGGCCTCGGTCGCCCGCACCGCCAGCATCGCCCCGCCGGCGGGCAGCGCCTCCATCAACCGGCCGCGCGCCGCCACGAGGGCGCAGGCGTCCGGCAGGGACAGCACCCCGGCCACATGGGCGGCCGCGATCTCGCCGATCGAGTGCCCCAGCAGGAAGTCCGGGGTCAGGCCGCACGATTCCGCCCACCGAAACATCGCGACCTCGACCGCGAACAGACCCGCCTGGGCCCACATCGTACGGTCGAGATCACGGCCCTCGAAGACCGCTTGCCCGACCGGCCGGTCCAGCCGCGGGTCCAGTTCGGCGCAGACGGCGTCGAACGCCTCGGCGAACACCGGGAAGGCCGCGTACAGCTCGCGGCCCATCCCGGACCGTTGCGAGCCCTGGCCGGTGAACAGGAACGCGAGGCGGGACCTGCCCATGGGGGCGATGTCCGCTTCCGCTTCCCCTTCCCCGGCCGCGATCCGGCCGAGCCGCTCGATGAGCTCTTCGCCGTCCCGTCCGACGACGACGGCGCGGTGCTCCAGTGCGGCGCGGGTGGTGGCCAGCGACCAGCCGACGTCCGCCGGATCCAGGTCGGTCGCCCGCGCGAGGTGGTCACGCAAGGAATGTGCCTGCTCGCGCAGGGCGGCCGGCGTCCTGCCGGAGATCGGCCACACCACCGGGCCTTCGCCCGCGGCGGCCGGCTCCACCGGGTGGGCGGCGGGCGGGGCTTCGAGGATCACATGCGCGTTGGTGCCGCTGATCCCGAACGACGACACACCGGCCCGGCGCGGCCGGTCGGCCTCGGGCCAGGGACGTGCCTCGGTCAGCAGTTCCACCGCTCCGGCGGACCAGTCCACGTGGTGGGTCGGCTCGTCCACGTGCAGCGTCGCCGGGAGTACGCCGTGCCGCATCGCCATGACCATCTTGATCACACCGGCGACGCCCGCGGCGGCCTGGGTGTGCCCGATGTTCGACTTGATCGATCCCAGCCACAGGGGCTGTTCCCCGGGCCGGTCCTGACCGTACGTCGCAAGCAGCGCCTGCGCCTCGATGGGGTCACCGAGGCTGGTACCGGTGCCGTGCGCCTCGACCACATCCACCTCGGACGCGGCGAGCCGGGAATCGGCCAGTGCCTGCCGGATGACGCGCTGCTGGGAGGGCCCGTTGGGGGCGGTGAGGCCGTTGGACGCGCCGTCCTGATTGACCGCGCTGCCCCGGATCACCGCGTGGATCTCGCGGCCGTGCCGGCGGGCGTCCGACAGGCGCTCAAGGACCAGGACGCCGACGCCTTCGGACCAGGTGGTGCCGTCCGCCGCCGAGGCGAAGGCCTTGCACCGGCCGTCCGATGCCAGCCCGCCCTGCCGGTCGAACTCGGCGAAGATGCCCGGGCTGGCCAGGACGGCGACGCCGCCGGCAAGCGCCAGATCGCATTCACCGCGCCGCAACGCCTGCGCGGCCAGGTGCAGCGCCACGAGCGAGGAGGAGCACGCGGTGTCGATCGTGACCGCGGGGCCTTCGAGGCCGAAGGTGTACGCCACGCGGCCCGAGACCACGCTCATCGACGTACCGGTAAGCAGGTGCCCTTCCGCACCGGGCGGGAGCTGGGCGCCCACGCCGTAGTTCGACGCGTACGCTCCGACGAACACGCCCGTCGGCGTCCCGCGCAGGTCGGGAGCGACCAGGCCCGCGGATTCGAAGGCCTCCCAGGACGCCTCAAGCAGCAAGCGCTGCTGCGGGTCCATCACCAGCGCCTCGCGGGGCGAGATCCCGAACAGCTCCGCGTCGAAGCCCGCGACGTCCTTCAGGAAGCCGCCGCGCGGGGCGTACGACGGATCTCCGACCTGCCAGCCGCGGTCGGCCGGGAAACCCGTCACCCCGTCGAACCCGTCGGCAAGCAGCCGCCACAGCTCCTCGGGGCCGTTCGCTCCGCCGGGGTACCGGCAGCTGATGCCCACGATCGCGATGGGCTCGTCGACGCCGACGGCGACGGCGGCCCCGGTCGCCACGGGCACCGGTACGGCCCGGTCGGACAACGCGTCGGCAAGGTGGTCGGCCAGTGCGTCCGGGGTCGGGTAGTCGAAGACCAGCGTCGCGGGGAGCCGCAGCCCGGTCGCGGTGTTGAGCGCGTTGCGCAGTTCCACCGCGGTCAGGGAGTCCAGTCCGAGGTCCTTGAACGCCTGCTTCGCGCCGACCGCGTCGGCGCCCGCATGTCCGAGCACGGCCGCGACGTGGGCGCGCACCAGGTCAAGGAGGTGGGCCCGGCGCTCGTCGGCGTCCAGCGCCCCCAAGTGCTCCAGGGCGGCGGCCCTGCCGCCGGCGCCCCGCTCGGCCGCCCGGACCGGCCGGGACCGTACCAGCGCGCGGAACAACGGCGGGATCGCGCCCGTGGGGCGGGCTCCGAGGTCGAGCCTGACCGGCAGGAGGTGGGGGGTGGGCAGGGCGGTGGCCCGGTCGAACAGAGCCAACGCCTGTGCCGTGGGCAACGCGCTTCCGGTACGAGCCGGGGACAGGTGACCGGTCAGCTCACTCGCCTGTTCCCACAGCCCCCAGGCCAACGACTGACCCGGCAACCCCCGCGCCACACGATCCACCGCGAACGCGTCCAGGAACGCGTTCGCCGCAGCGTAGTTGGCCTGCCCACCCGAACCGAACGTCCCCGCCACCGACGAGAACATCACGAACATCGACAGATCCAGACCCGCCGTCAACTCATCCAGGTAGACGGCCGCGTCCACCTTCGAACGCAACACCCCCGACAGACGATCCGACGTCAACCCACCGAACACCCCGTCATCCAACACACCCGCCGCATGCACCACACCCGTCAACGGACGCTCAAGACCACCCAACACCGCAGCCAGACCCGAACGATCCGCCGCATCACACGCCACCACCCGAACAACCGCACCCAACTCCTCAAGCCCGGCCACCAGATCGCGCGCGGCCGGGGTCTCCCCACCCCGACGGCTCAGCAACGTCAGATGCCGCACCCCATGCACGGACACCAGATGCCGGGCCACCAGACCACCCAACGTCCCCAGCCCACCCGTGATCAACACCGTGCCACCGGGATCCAACGACAACGGGCCACGGGGCACATCCGAAGCACCCGGCGAAGGCGCACGCACCAAACGAGGCACCCACACCACACCACCCCGAACCGCGAACTGCGGCTCATCACTGCCCACGACGGCCGGCCAGCCGACCGAAGACCCACCCTCACCCTCACCCTCACCCTCAAGGTCAGGATCGAGGTCAACCAGAACAATCCGGTCCGGATTCTCCGTCTGCGCCGAACGCAACAAACCCCACACCGCCGCCTGGACCGAATCCGCCCCGCCCCCGGCAACCGCCATCGCACCACACGTCAACACCACCAGCCGAGAAGCAGCCAACCGCTCCTCCGCCAACCACCCCTGCACCACACCCAAAACCCAAGCCGTCACCTCATGCACACCACCACCAACCGGCACCGGCAACACCACCACCGCCGGCGCGGCCACACCACCGTCCAACCCCGACACCAAAGAACCCAGACCGTCCTCCAACCGCACCGCCCCCAACGACGGCCCACCCGCACCCAGAACCACCCAACCCGAGGAATCCACCAACCCCTCAACCGCCGGCAACGCCAACCAGTCCACCGCGAACAACGCGTCCGACCCCGCGTCCGCCGCTGCCTGGACCGCCTCGGCGGAGACCTCTCGCAGCACCAGGGATCCGACCGACGCGACGGGAGCACCGATCTCGTCCGCGGCCCGGATCGTCACACCGTCGCCGACCGGAGTCATGGCAACGCGCAGCGCCGAGGCGCCGACCGCGTGCAGTCGGACACCGGTCCAGGCGAACGGCAACCGGGTCGTCCCGCTGTGGGCGTCGACGAGGCCGCTCACGTGCAGGGCCGCGTCAAGGAGCGCCGGGTGCACGCCGAATCCCGCCGCGTCGGCCGCCGCGTCATCGGGCAGCTCGACCTCGGCATAGACCGTCTCGCCGGCACGCCAGGCCTTCCGCAGGCCCTGGAAGACCGGACCGTAGCCGTAGCCGCCGTCGGTCAGGGCCTCGTAGAAGCCGTCCAGGGCCACCGGCGTCGACCCCGGCGGCGGCCAGTTCACCAGGTCGAAGTCGGGCGAGTCCACTGATGCGGTCAACGTGCCGACCGCGTGGCAGACCCATGGTGCGGCGTCGCCGTTCTCCTGTCGGGCGTGGATCTCCACCCGGCATTCGCCGCCGTCGCCCGGAGCCGCCACCCGCACCTGGACCTGCACACCGCCGCCGCTGTCGGGAAGCGGCAACGGGGCCTGCAGCACCAGCTCTTCCAGCACCGGGCGGTCGATCTCGGCGCCCGCCCGCAGCACCATGTCCACGAACGCCGTCCCCGGCACCAGCGCCTGGCCCTGGATCGCGTGATCCGCCAGCCACGGATGCGTGAAGAGGGACAGGCGCCCGGTCAGCAGCAGGCCGTCGTCGCCCGCCAGTTGCACCGTGGCGCCGAGCAGCGGATGGTCGGCCGGCACCTGTCCGACCGAAACGACGTCACCCGTCCTGGCGGCCGGTCGCGGCCAGTACCGGTCGCGCTGGAAGGCGTACGTCGGCAGGGCCACCCGCTGCCCGCCCGGCAGGATCATTGGCCAGTCCACGTCGACACCGACCGTCCACAGGCGGGCCAGCGCGTGCAGCGCCGTCTCGGCCTCGTCCCGGTCGCGGCGCATCACCGGCGCGAACAGTGCGTCCGACGCCGACTGCCCGGCCAACCCGCACAGCACTCCATCGGGACCCAGTTCGACGAACCGGGTCACGCCCCGGCCCTCCAGACAGGCGACACCGTCGGCGAACCGGACGGCCTCGCGGACCTGCCGTACCCAGTAGTCCGGGGTGGACATCAGCCCCGGCTCCGCGACCGTCCCGGTCAGGTTCGACACGACCGGGATCCGCGGCTCCTGGAACGTCAGCCCCTCCAGTACGGCCCCGAATTCGGCCAGCATCGGCTCCATAAGCACCGAGTGGAACGCGTGCGAGACCGCGAGACGGCTGGTTCGACGGCCTGCCCCCGACCAGCGCTCGGCCAGCTCGTCAATGACATCCGCAGCGCCCGAGACCACGACAGAGGTAGGGCCGTTCACCGCCGCGATGTCCGCCCGGCCCGCCACGGCCTCAGTGGCCTCGGCCTCAGTGGCCTCGACGGCCAGCATCGCCCCACCAGACGGAAGCGCCTGCATCAGACGGCCACGCGCCGCCACCAGCGCACAGGCATCGGACAGGGACAGGACCCCGGCCACATGCGCCGCCGCGATCTCACCTATCGAGTGCCCGAGCAGGAAGTCCGGAACGACACCCCACGACTCCAACAGCCAGTACGAAGCCACCTCGACGGCAAACAACCCCGCCTGCGCCCACACCGTACGGTCGAGATCAGTGCTCTCGACCACGACCTCCCTGACCGACCGGTCAAGCCTGACGTCCAACTCCGCGCACACCCCGTCGAACGCCTCCGCGAACACCGGGAACGCCTCGTACAGACCAGCACCCATCCCGACCCGCTGCGCACCCTGGCCCGTGAACAGGAACGCCGTCCCGCCCTCACGTACCGCACCCGAGACCACGCTCTCCCCGGGCCTGCCCTCGGCCAGCGCGGTGAGACCCGCCTCGATCGCGACGGCCGAGTCGCCGATGGCCACCGCCCGATGGTCCAGTGCGGAACGGCTGACGGCCAGGGCGTGCCCCGAGGCCGGCAGATCGGGCCCGGTCGTGAGGAAGTCGCGCAGCCGCTCCGCCTGGCCCCGCAGGGCGGCCGGGGTCTTGGCGGACACCGGCCACAGCAGCGTCCCCGGTCCCTCCGCCGGTTCCGGCGCGGGCGACGGGTCGCCCTGTTCGAGGATCACGTGCGCGTTGGTGCCGCTGATGCCGAACGAGGACACACCGGCGCGGCGCGGCCGATCGAGCTCGGGCCACGCTCTGGCCTCGCTCAGCAGTTCCACCGCACCGGCCGACCAGTCCACGTGCGGGGACGGCTCGTCGACATGCAGGGTGGCGGGCAGCAGGCCGTGGCGCATCGCCATGACCATCTTGATCACACCGGCGACGCCCGCCGCCGACTGGGTGTGCCCGATGTTCGACTTGATCGACCCCAGCCACAGCGGCCGGTCTGCGGAACGGTGTCGACCGTATGTCGCCATCAGGGCCTGTGCCTCGATGGGATCGCCCAGCGGGGTCCCGGTGCCGTGCGCCTCGACCGCGTCGACATCGGCAGGGGACAGCCGCGCGGTCGCCAACGCCTGTCGGATCACCCGCTCCTGCGACGGACCGTTCGGCGCGGTCAGGCCGTTCGACGCGCCGTCCTGGTTCACCGCGCTGCCGCGGATGACCGCGAGGACCTCATGGCCGTCGCGGCGGGCATCGGACAGCCGCTGGAGCACGAGCACGCCCACGCCCTCGGACCAGACGGTGCCGTCGGCCTCCGCGGAGAACGCCTTGCAGCGCCCGTCCGACGCCAGTCCGTCCTGCCTGTCGAACTCGGCGAACACGCCCGGTGTCGACATCACGGTCACACCGCCGGTCAGCGCCATCGCGCACTCGCCGCGCTGCAGGGCCTGGATCGCCCAGTGCATGGCCACGAGGGACGACGAACAGGCCGTGTCGACCGTGACGGCGGGTCCCTCAAGGCCGAACACGTACGACACGCGGCCGGAGAGAACGCTGGTGGCGGCACCCGTCATCAGGTGCCCTTCCGCCTCCGGCAGGTCCATGCCGGCGCCGTAGCCGAACGCCGAGGCGCCGACCAGGACCCCCGTGGCCGACCGGTGCACGGACAGCGGATCGATGCCGGCGGATTCGAAGGCCTCCCATGACGCCTCAAGAAGCAGCCGCTGCTGCGGGTCCATCGCCAGAGCCTCACGCGGCGAGATCCCGAACAGGCCGGCGTCGAAATCGGCCGCGTCGTGCAGGAAGCCGCCACGTGGCGTGTACGAGGCGTCGGCGACCTCGATCTCCCAGCCGCGGTCGGCCGGGAACGCCGTCACGCCGTCGAAGCCGTCGGCAAGCAGCCGCCACAGCTCCTCGGGGCCGTTCGCTCCGCCGGGGAACCGGCAGCTCATCCCGATGATCGCGATGGGCTCGCCGGTGTCCACGGCCGCCGGGGCGAACGCCACGGTCGGCGCGGCCCCCTCGAACAGCGCCTCGGCGAGGTGCTCGGCCAGGGCCGTCGGCGTCGGGTGGTCGAAGACCAGCGTGACCGGCAGCCGCAGTCCGGTGACGGCGTTCAGGCCGTTGCGCAGTTCCACCGAGGTGAGCGAGTCGAAGCCGAGGTCCCGGAACGCCTGCCTGGCTCCTACGGCGTCCACGGCGGCGTGGCCGAGGACCGTGGCCGCGGTGCCGCGCACGAGGTCCAGCAGGTGCGCGCGGCGTTCCTCGGTCGGCAGGGGCCACAGGCGGGCCACCAGTCCGGAGTCCGCGCCCGTCCCGCGGTCGGCGGCGCGTCGGGCCGACGGACGTATGAGGGCCCGCAGCAGTGGGGGTACTCCGTGGGCGGAGAGCATCTGCCCGGCCGTCAGGTCCAAGTTCATCGGCAGGAGGTGGGGGGTGGGCAGGGCGGTGGCCCGGTCGAACAGAGCCAACGCCTGTGCCGTGGGCAACGCGCTTCCGGTACGAGCCGGGGACAGGTGACCGGTCAGCTCACTCGCCTGTTCCCACAGCCCCCAGGCCAACGACTGACCCGGCAACCCCCGCGCCACGCGATCCACCGCGAACGCGTCCAGGAACGCGTTCGCCGCAGCGTAGTTGGCCTGCCCACCCGAACCGAACGTCCCCGCCACCGACGAGAACATCACGAACATCGACAGATCCAGACCCGCCGTCAACTCATCCAGGTAGACGGCCGCGTCCACCTTCGAACGCAACACCCCCGACAGACGATCCGACGTCAACCCACCGAACACCCCGTCATCCAACACACCCGCCGCATGCACCACACCCGTCAACGGACGCTCAAGACCACCCAACACCGCAGCCAGACCCGAACGATCCGCCGCATCACACGCCACCACCCGAACAACCGCACCCAACTCCTCAAGCCCGGCCACCAGATCGCGCGCGGCCGGGGTCTCCCCACCCCGACGGCTCAGCAACGTCAGATGCCGCACCCCATGCACGGACACCAGATGCCGGGCCACCAGACCACCCAACGTCCCCAGCCCACCCGTGATCAACACCGTGCCACCGGGATCCAACGACAACGGGCCACGGGGCACATCCGAAGCACCCGGCGAAGGCGCACGCACCAAACGAGGCACCCACACCACACCACCCCGAACCGCGAACTGCGGCTCATCACTGCCCACGACGGCCGGCCAGCCGACCGAAGACCCACCCTCACCCTCACCCTCACCCTCACCCTCACCCTCAAGGTCAGGATCGAGGTCAACCAGAACAATCCGGTCCGGATTCTCCGTCTGCGCCGAACGCAACAAACCCCACACCGCCGCCTGGACCGAATCCGCCCCGCCCCCGGCAACCGCCATCGCACCACACGTCAACACCACCAGCCGAGAAGCAGCCAACCGCTCCTCCGCCAACCACCCCTGCACCACACCCAAAACCCAAGCCGTCACCTCATGCACACCACCACCAACCGGCACCGGCAACACCACCACCGCCGGCGCGGCCACACCACCGTCCAACCCCGACACCAAAGAACCCAGACCGTCCTCCAACCGCACCGCCCCCAACGACGGCCCACCCGCACCCAGAACCACCCAACCCGAGGAATCCACCAACCCCTCAACCGCCGGCAACGCCAACCAGTCCACCGCGAACAACGCGTCGGGACCGTCCTCCCCGGCCGGCCGCAGGGCTTCGGCCGCGATCTCCCGCATCACCAGGGATTCCAGGGTGGCGACGGGCTCGCCCACACCGTCGGCCAGGAGCAGCGACACACCCTCCGCGGTGCCCTCGACCCGTACGCGGAGCACCGAGGCGCCGACCGCGTCCAGCCGCGCCCCGGTCCACGCGAACGGCAGCCGCGTACCGCCGGCCTGCGCGACGGGGGACAGCCCCACCGCGTGGAGAGCCGCGTCAAGGAGTGCCGGATGCACACCGAACCCGCTCGCTTCGGCGACCGCGTCCTCGGGGAGTGCGACCTCGGCGTAGACGGTGTCGCCGTCGCGCCACGCCGCCCGCATACCGCGGAACACCGGCCCGTAGCCGTAGCCGTTCTCGGCGAGCGCTGTATAGAAGCCCTCCAGTGGCACCGCCGTGGCGCCGGCCGGCGGCCATGCCGTGAGGTCGCGTCCTTCGCCGGTGGTCACCGCCTCGGCCAGGACGCCGGCCGCGTGGCTGACCCAGAGCGCCTCGCCGGAGCCCTCGGGCCGTGAGTACACCTCGACCGTACGCTCGCCGCCTTCGCCGACGGCGCTCACGCTCACCTGGATCCGCACGCCGCCGTGCTCGGGCAGGACCAGCGGCGTCCGCAGGACCATCTCGCGTATCTCCGAGCAGCCGACCCGCCCGCCCGCGGCCCACGCCATCTCGACGAGCGCGGTGCCCGGGACCACGACCCGCCCCAGGATGACGTGGTCGGCCAGCCAGGGGTGCGTCGCCTCCGACAACCGCCCGGTCATCAGCAGTCCGCTGCCGTCGGCCACCGTCACGGCGGCGCTGAGCAGCGGGTGTCCGGTCGGTTCCATTCCGGCGCTGCCCGGATCGCCGGCCACCGGACCGGGTTGCGGCCAGAACCGTTCACGCTGGAAGGCGTACGTCGGGAGTTCGACCCGGCGTCCGACCGGCAGCACCGAACGCCAGTCGACGTCGGCCCCGGCGGTCCACATGCGGGCGAGCGCGCGCAGCGCCGTGTCCACGTCATCCCGGTCGCGGCGTGCAAGGGGTGCGAATACGCCCTCAGGGGCGGACTGTTGCGCCAGACCGCAGAGCACGCCGTCCGATCCCAGTTCCATGAAGCGGATGACGCCCTGCTCGACGAGGTGGGTGACGCCGGCCGCGAACCGGACCGCTTCGCGGACCTGCCGTACCCAGTAGTCCGGGGTGGACATCAGCCCCGGCTCCGCGACCGTCCCGGTCAGGTTCGACACGACCGGGATCCGCGGCTCCTGGAACGTCAGCCCCTCCAGTACGGCCCCGAATTCGGCCAGCATCGGCTCCATAAGCGCCGAGTGGAACGCGTGCGAGACCGCGAGACGGCTGGTTCGACGGCCTGCCCCGACCAGCGCTCGGCCAGCTCGTCAATGACATCCGCAGCGCCCGAGACCACGACAGAGGTAGGGCCGTTCACCGCCGCGATGTCCGCCCGGCCCGCCACGGCCTCAGTGGCCTCGGCCTCAGTGGCCTCGACGGCCAGCATCGCCCCACCAGACGGAAGCGCCTGCATCAGACGGCCACGCGCCGCCACCAGCGCACAGGCATCGGACAGGGACAGCACGCCCGCGCAGTGCGCCGCCGCCACCTCGCCGATCGAGTGCCCGAGCAGGTAGTCCGGGGTCACGCCGTACGACTCGAGGAGGCGGAAGGAGGCGACCTCGACCGCGAAGAGCCCGGCTTGGGCCCAGACCGTACGGTCGAGGTCCCCGCCGTCGAACACCACGTCGCTGACCGGCCGGTCGAGCCACAGGTCCAGTTCCGCGCAGGCGGCGTCGAAGGCGTCCGCGAACGCCGGGAAGGCGTCGTACAGCCCGCGTCCCATGGCGGCCCGCTGCGCTCCCTGTCCGGTGAACAGGAACGCCGTACGCCCCTCGCTCACCGCGCCGGCGACGACGTTCCCGGAAGGAGTGCCCGCGGCCAGGGTGCCGAGCGCGTCGGCGAGGCCCGCGCCGTCGGGGGCGAGTACGACGGCGCGGTGCGGGAGGGCGGCCCTGCTGAGCAGTGCGTGCCCGATGTCGGCCGCGGCCCGTTCCGGCCGTTCGGCCGCGAAGCCCGCGAAATCGGTCGCGAAACCTGCGAAATCCGCGAGCCGTTCGGCCTGTGCGCGCAAGCCGGGCTCGGTCCTGGCCGAGAGGAGCCAGGGGATCACGGGCGGCGGCGGCACCGGTCCGGCGGCGTCGACCGGTGCGGGACTCGGGGGTGCCTCGATGATGACGTGGGCGTTGGTGCCGCTGATCCCGAACGACGACACAGCCGCGCGGTGCGGGCGGTCCGCGGTGGGCCAGGGCCTGGGCTCGGTCAGCAGTTCCACCGCACCGGCCGACCAGTTCACGTGCGGGGACGGCTCGTCCACGTGCAGGGTGGCCGGGAGTACGCCGTGGCGCATGGCCATGACCATCTTGATCACACCGGCGACGCCGGCCGCCGCCTGGGTGTGTCCGATGTTCGACTTGATGGAGCCCAGCCAGAGCGGCCGGTCCTCGGGCCGGTCCTGACCGTACGTCGCAAGGAGCGCCTGCGCCTCGATCGGGTCGCCCAGGGTCGTCCCGGTCCCGTGCGCCTCCACGGCGTCCACGTCGGCGGTGGTCAGGCCCGCGGTCGCCAGCGCCTGCCGGATCACCCGCTCCTGCGACGGACCGTTCGGGGCCGTCAGGCCGTTGGACGCGCCGTCCTGGTTGACCGCGCTGCCCCGTACCGTCGCCAGGATCCGGTGCCCGAGCCGTTGCGCGTCCGACAGGCGTTCGACCAGGAGGACGCCGACGCCCTCGCCCCAGCCGGTACCGTCCGCCGCTGCCGCGAAGGCCTTGCACCGGCCGTCCGAGGCGAGCCCGCCCTGACGGTCGAACTCGCGGAACGTCGCCGGCGACACCATCACCGTGACACCGGCGGCGAGCGCCATCCCGCACTCGCCGCGCCGCACCGCCTGCGCCGCAAGGTGCAGCGCCACCAACGACGAGGAGCAGGCCGTGTCGACGGTGACCGCCGGGCCTTCGAGGCCGAACGAGTAGGCCACCCGGCCCGAGATCACGCTGTTGGCGGTGCCCGAGAGGAGGTGGCCCTCGGCGCCCTCGAAGCCGTGCGCGCCGCCCCCTCCGTAGCCGGAGGACGAAGCACCGACGAACACGCCGATCTGCTCGCCGCGCACCGAACGCGGGTCCACCTCGGCGGACTCGAACGCCTCCCATGCCGCTTCGAGGAGCAGCCGCTGCTGCGGGTCCATGGCCAGGGCCTCGCGCGGCGAGATCCCGAACAGTCCCGCGTCGAACCGCGTCGCCTCGTGGACGAAGCCGCCCTGCCGGGCGTAGGACCCCGCGGCGTCCGCGAATTCCCAGCCGCGGTCGGTGGGGAAGGCGGATATGCCGTCGCGGCCGGTGGCGACCAGCTCCCACAGCTCGTTCGGCGAGGTGATGCCGCCGGGATAGCGGCAGCTCATGCCGACGATCACGATCGGCTCGGCGGTGGTGGTGACGACCGGTGCGGCGGACACCGCCGCCGACGTCGTCTCCATGTCGTCGAGGAGT
Organism: Streptomyces sp. TG1A-60; assembly: GCF_037201975.1. Taxonomy (NCBI): domain Bacteria; kingdom Bacillati; phylum Actinomycetota; class Actinomycetes; order Kitasatosporales; family Streptomycetaceae; genus Streptomyces; species Streptomyces sp. TG1A-60. The sequence continues at coordinate 219,420 of NZ_CP147520.1, forward strand.
TCACCGGCCAGGTGGGCGGCCAGTTCGCCGGGGGTCGGGTGGTCGAAGACCAGGGTGGCCGGGAGGGCGAGGCCTGTTTCGGCGCCGAGCGCGTTTCGCAGTTCCACGGCGCTCAGGGACGTGAAGCCCAGATCGCGGAAGGCCCGGTCGGGTTCGATGACGTCGGCGGTGCTGTGCCCGAGCACCGTGGCGACGCGCTCTCGCACCAGGTCCAGCAGGATCCGGCCTCGCTGCGCGGCCGGGGCCGCCGTGAGTCGCCGTACGAGAGCGGAGCCCGTATCGGCGGCGGGCTCGTTCCCGGTCAGCGCCCGCGTCGCTTCGGGCAGATCGGCGAGCAGCGGGCTGGGGCGGCTGGACGTGAAGGCCGGAGCGAACCGCTCCCAGTCGACGTCCGCGACCGTGACGCAGGATTCGCCGCGGTCCACGGCCTGGGCCAGGGCGGCGATGGCCAACTCCGGTGCCAGGGCGGCCAGTCCGCGACGGCGCAGGAACTCCTCGGCCTCGCCGCGCGTCGCCATGCCGGCTTCGGCCCACGGACCCCACGCCACCGAGAGCCCGGCCAGGCCGCGGGAACGGCGTTGCTGCACCAGCGCGTCCAGATAGGCGTTCGCCGCGGCGTAGAGGCCTTGCCCGCCGCTGCCCCAGACACCGGCGATGGACGAGAACGTCACGAACAGGTCCAGGTCCCCGGCCAGTTCGTCGAGGTGTGCCGCGCCCCGCACCTTGCCGCCGGTGGACGACAGCACGTCGGCGGGAACGGTCAGGTCGAGCGGGGCCGTCTCGGCGACTCCGGCCGCGTGCACGACGCCGGTCAGCGGGAGTTCGGCCGGGATCTCCGCCAGCACGGCGGCCAGCGCCTCCCGGTCTCCGGCGTCGCAGGCCGCGACCGTCACCCGCGTGCCCGTTCCGGACAGCTCGGCCACCAGCTCGTCCACTCCCGGCGCGGCCGCTCCGCGCCGGCCGGTCAGCACCAGATGCGGCGCGCCGCGCTCGGCGAGCCACCGCGCGACGGCCGCGCCCAGCGCGCCCGTGCCACCGGTGACCAGGACCGTGCCCGTCGGAGTCCACGGCTCGACCGCGGTGTTCTCGGCTGCCGCCCGCACCAGCCGACGGGAGTAGACCCCGGCGCCGCGTACGGCGACCTGGTCCAGGCCCGCCCCGCCGGACAGCACCGCCGCCAGCCGGGCGCCGACTCGTCCGTCCACGGTGGGAGGAAGGTCGATCAGACCGCCCCAGCGGTCGGGGTGTTCCAGTGCGGCGACCCGGCCGGCCCCCCACACCTGTGCCTGGAGCGGATCACGCAGCGGATCGGAGCCTCCGACCGACACCGCGCCGCTGGTGAGCACCCACAGCGGGGCACCGATCCCGGCGTCGCCGAGCGCCTGCAGCAGGGTCAGCGTCGCGGTCAGCCCGTCCGGGGCGAGCGCCGTCAGCGCCACCACTCCCGCGACGTCGGCCGGAACGTCCGCCAGCCGCCCGGCCAGCGCCGCCCGGCCTTCGGCCACCGGATCGCAGACGACCTCGACGACGTCGGCCCCGGACGTCCGCAGCGCCGCGCCCAGGTCCGCCGCCGGGTCGGCGGCGCCGACGGGTACGACGAGCAGCCAGGTCCCGGAGAGGGTGGCCGGGCCGAGCCCATCGGTGAGGGGCCTCCATGTGACGTGGTAGCGCCAGGAGTTGATGACCGAGTCCGTACGGCGGCGCTTGCGCCAGGAGGACAACACGGGCAGCAGCGTCGCAAGGTCTCCCGGGGCCTCGACGGAGAGCGTGCCCGCAAGGTCGCCCAGGTCCTCGCGTTCGACCGCGTCCCAGAACCGGGCGTCCATGGCGTCGGCGCCGTCCGCCGGGGTGCCGACGGTTCCCGCCTCCGGCCAGTACCGCTCGCGCTGGAACGCGTAGGTCGGCAGGCCAACGCGCCGGCCCCCGCCCAGGACGGCCTGCCAGTCCAGGGGGACACCGACCTTCCACAGCTCGGCGACCGCGGCCGTGATCGCCTCCACGCCGTCCCGGTCCCTGCGCTGCATCGGTACGAAAGCCCCGTCGGTGACGGTCAGCTGGGCCATCCCGCAGAGCACGCCGTCCGGCCCGAGCTCGACGAACTTCCGTACGCCCTGATCGCGCAGGCATGCGATGCCGTCGGCGAACCGGACGGCCTCCCGGACGTGGCGGACCCAGTAGTCCGGTGTGCACAGCGTCCCGGCGTCGGCGAGGGCGCCCGTCAGGTTGGAGACGATCGCGATCCGCGGCGCCTCGAACGTGATCCTCTCGAGTGCCGCCGCGAAGTCCGCCAACATCGGTTCCATACGGGCCGAGTGGAAGGCGTGCGACACCGTCAGCCGGGCGGTCCTGCGCCCCTCGGCGCGCCAACGCGCCGCGAGTTCGTCGATCACGGCCTCGTCGCCGGAGACGACCACGTCGGCGGGACCGTTGACGGCGGCGATGTCGGCCCGTCCGTCCAGGGCCTCCCGTACGGCCTCTTCGGTGGCCTGGACCGCGAGCATGGCCCCGCCTGGCGGCAGCGCCTGCATCAGGCGGGCGCGCGCCGCCACCAGGGCACACGCGTCCGTCAAGGAGAAGACGCCCGCGCAGTGGGCCGCCGCGACCTCGCCGATCGAGTGGCCGAGCAGCAGGCTCGGGGTCACGCCCCACGATTCGAGCAGCCGGAAGAGCGCGACCTCGACGGCGAAGAGACTCGTCTGTGCGTAGACCGTCCGGTCCAGGCCTTCGCCGTCGGACACCACGTCCTTGACCGGCCGGTCAAGGGTTGGGTCCAGTTCGGCGCAGACCGCGTCGAAGGCGTCCGCGAACACGGGGAAACGCGCGTACAGCTCCTGGCCCATGCCGACGCGCTGCGCGCCCTGGCCGGTGAAGAGGAACGCCGTTCCGCCGGGGATCACCGTGGCCGCCGTACCGTCGAGCGCGGCCGCCCCGTCGAGGAGTTCGGCACGGTCCTCACCGACGAGCACGGCGCGGTGGTCCAGGGCGGCGCGGGTGGTGGCAAGCGAGTAGCCGATGTCGCGCACGTCGGCGTCCGACTCCGCCGCGAACGTACGCAAGCGCTCCGCCTGGGCCCGCAGACCGTCCCGGGTGTGCGCGGAGAGCGGCCACAGCGCGAGCGCGGGCGACGGAGCCGCCTCGTCGGCGGCCGGTGCGGGGGTCGGGGGTGCCTCGATGATGACGTGCGCGTTGGTGCCGCTGATCCCGAAGGACGACACGCCCGCGCGACGCGGACGGTCGAGCTCGGGCCACGGCCGGGCCTCGGTCAGGAGTTCCACCGCACCGCGCGACCAGTCCACCTGAGGGTGGGGCTCGTCCACGTGCAGGGTCGCGGGCATGATCCCGTGCCGCAGCGCCTCCACCATCTTGATCACGCCGGCGGCGCCCGCGGCGGCCTGCGTGTGCCCGATGTTCGACTTGACCGACCCCAGCCGGAGCGGCCGGTCCTCGGGCCGGTCCTGACCGTACGTCGCAAGGAGCGCCTGCGCCTCGATCGGGTCGCCGAGCACCGTGCCGGTGCCGTGCCCCTCGACGATGTCGACGTCCGACGAGGACAGCCCGGCGTTGGCCAGCGCCTGCCGGATCACCCGCTGCTGCGAGGGGCCGTTCGGCGCGGTGAGGCCGTTGGAGGCGCCGTCCTGGTTGACCGCGCTGCCGCGGATCACCGCGAGGACGCGGTGACCGAGCCGCCCGGCGTCGGAGAGGCGTTCGACCAGGAGCAGGCCCGCGCCCTCTCCCCAGCCGGTCCCGTCGGCGGCGCCCGCGTACGACCGGCAGCGCCCGTCCGACGACAGTCCGCCCTGACGGTCGAACTCGCCGAACGTCGCCGGCGACACCATCACCGTGACGCCGCCGGCGAGCGCCATCCCGCACTCGCCGCGCTGCACCGCCTGCGCCGCAAGGTGCAGCGCCACCAACGACGAGGAGCAGGCCGTGTCGACGGTGACCGCCGGGCCTTCGAGTCCGAAGGTGTACGCGACCCGGCCCGAGATCACGCTGTTGGCCGTGCCGGAGAGCAGGTGGCCCTCGGCGCCTTCAAGGCCGTGACCGCCGGTGCCGTAGCCGGAGGACGAGGCTCCCGCGAACACCCCGATCTGCGCGCCCTGCACGGACCGGGGGTTGATCCCGGCGGATTCGAAGGCCTCCCACGCAGTCTCGAGGAGCAGGCGTTGCTGGGGGTCCATCGCCAGGGCCTCACGCGGCGAGATCCCGAACAGTCCCGCGTCGAACCGCGTCGCCTCGTCGACGAAGCCGCCCTGCCGCCCTGCCGAGCCGGCCAGGCTGTCGAGGTGCTCCCAGCCCCGGTCGGCCGGGAATCCTGAGATGGCGTCGTCACCGCCGGCCACCAGGCGCCACAGGTCGTTCGCCGACGCCACTCCCCCGGGATAGCGGCAGCCCATGCCGACGATCACGACCGGGTCGTCGTCGGCCGCGACCGTGGCGCGGGTGTGCGCCGGGAGCGCTTCCGGATCGTGGAACATCTCGCCGAGCAGGTACGCGGCGAGGGCGGTCGGCGTGGGGTGGTCGAAGACGAGGGTGGCCGGCAGGCGCAGCCCGGTCTCCGCGTTGAGGAGGTTGCGCAGCTCCACGGCGGTCAGCGAATCGAAGCCGAGGTCCCGGAAGACCTGGTCGGGATCGACCGCCTCGGCCGTACGGTGTCCCAGGACGGCTGCCGCGCGTTCCTGTACGAGGTCAAGCAGCACGTGGTGGCGTCGTCCGACGGCGGCGGAGGTGATCCGCTGCCGCAGCGCGGCGCCCAGCTCGAAGTCGGTCGTGTCCCCCTCGGTCGACTGCGCCACCTCGGGAAGTCCGGCCAGCAGGGGGCTGGGGCGGACGGAGGTGAATGCCGGGGCGAACAGTGCCCAGTCGACGTCGGCGACGGTCACGCACCCTTCCCCGTGATCCACGGCCCGGGCCAGGGCGGCGATGGCCGATTCCGGGGCCAGCGCGTTCAGTCCGCGGCGGCGCAGGAAGTCGGCGGCCTCGCCCTGGACGGCCATCCCGGCCTCTGCCCAGGGGCCCCAGGCGATCGAGGTGCCGGTCAGTCCCCGGCCGCGACGGTTCTCGACGAGCGCGTCCAGGTAGGCGTTGCCCGCCGCGTAGGCGCCCTGGCCGCCGCTGCCCCAGGTCGCCGCGATCGAGGAGAACGTGACGAACAGGTCCAGGGCCAGGCCTTCGGTCAGCGCGTCGAGGTGTGCCGCGCCGGCCGCCTTGCCGCCGATGACGGTGGCCAGGTCCGCGAGGTCCATGCCGTCGATCGGGCCGTTCGCCGCGACCCCGGCGGCGTGCACCACTCCGGTCAGGGGCAGGTCGGCCGGGATCCGCGCCAGCACCTCGGCCAGCGCCTCCCGGTCGGCGACGTCACAGGCCGCTACGGTCACGGCGGTACCGGACGCGGTCAGCTCGGCGACCAGGTCGTCGGCCCCCGGCGCGGCGGCGCCCCGCCGGCCGAGCAGCACCAGGTGCGGCGCTCCGCGCCCGGCGAGCCATCGTGCGACGGCCGTGCCCAGCGCGCCCGTTCCACCCGTGACCAGTACGGTGCCCGACGGCGTCCACGGCGCGTCGGTGGGCCGCGTCGGCTCCGCCCGGGTCAGCCGGCGTCCGTAGACCGCTGCGCCGCGGACAGCGACCTGGTCCTCGCCCGTCGCCCCGGACAGAACCGCGGCGAGCCGGGCGCCGGCGCGTCCGTCCATGGCCGCGGGGAGGTCCACGAGACCGCCCCAGCGGTCCGGGTGCTCCAGCGCGGCGACCCGACCGAGCCCCCACACCTGCGCCGGCACCGGGTCGCACGGCGGATCGAACGTGCCCACCGTGACGGCGCCGGAGGTGAGCAGCCACAGCGGCGCGTCGATCTCCGCCTCGACGAGGCTCTGGAGCGTCGTCACCGTGTCGGCGACCGGGTCGGGTCCGGTGGCCATCGCGACGACCCCGGCCACGTCGGCCGCGTCGCTCGGCCACTGTCCGGGGCTCTCACACCGGATCACCGTGGCGCCCGCGGTCCGCAGGGCTTCTTCGACGGCGTCGGTCCGGTCGTCGTCGCGGGCGCCGGTCAGCACCCAGGTGCCCGTGAGCGGGGTGGTGCCGCCAGGAGCCGTGAGCGGCTTCCACTCCACGCGGTAGCGCCACGAGTCGACGGCCGACTCCTGCCGCTGTGAGCGCCGCCACGCGGACAGGGCGGGGACGACGTCGTCGAGGACGCCGGGGGCCTCCTCCAGTTTCAGGGTGACGGCCAGTTCGGCGAGGTCCTCGCGGTCCACCGCCGCCCAGAACCGGACGTCCTCGTCCGAGACGGACGCGGGCCGGTCGGCGGGAGCCGCCGGAGGGGTCATGCTGTCCGGCCAGTAGCGCTCCCGCTGGAACGTGTACGTCGGCAGGTCCACCCGCCGCCCTTCGGGCAGCACGGCCCGCCAGTCGATGTCGACGCCCGCCGTCCACATCCGGGCCAGCGCGGTCAGGGCCGTATCGGCGTCGTCCCGGCCGCGGCGCTGCACCGGGGCGAACACCCCTTCGACACCGGCCTGCTGGGCCATCCCGCAGAGCACGCCGTCGGGGCCGACCTCCAGGAACCGGGTCACGCCCTGAGCGGCCAGGCAGGTCACGCCGTCGGCGAACCGGACGGTCCGGCGGACCTGGCGCACCCAGTAGTCGGGGGAGGTGATCAGGTCGGGTTCGGCGACGTCACCGGTCAGGTTCGAGACGATCGCGATGCGTGGCCGTTCGAACGCGACCGTCTCAAGCGCCGCGCGAAACTCGTCCAGCATCGGTTCCATCAGTGCCGAGTGGAAGGCGTGCGACACCGTCAGACGGCTCGTCCTGCGGCCTTCGGCGGACCACCGCTCCGCCAGTTCGCCGATCACGGCCGCCTCGCCCGAGACCACGACCGAACCGGGGGCGTTGACCGCCGCCAGGTCCGCCCGCCCGGCGATCGCCTCGGTCACCTCGGCCTCGGTCGCCTGCACGGCCAACATCGCGCCGCCGGCCGGAAGCGCCTGCATCAGCCGGCCGCGCGCGGCGACGACCGCGCATGCGTCGGCGAGGGAGAAGACGCCCGCGCAGTGCGCTGCCGCGATCTCGCCGATGGAATGGCCCAGCAGGAAATCGGGGGTCACGCCCCACGATTCGAGCAGCCTGAACGTGGCGATCTCGACGGCGAAGAGACCGGCCTGTGCCCACATGGTCCGGTCGAGGTCACGGCCCTCGAACACCACGTCCCTGACCGACGCGTCGAGCCGTGGATCCAGCTCGGCGCATACGGCGTCGAAGGCCTCGGCGAACGCGGGGAACGCCTCGTACAGCCCACGTCCCATCGCCGCGCGCTGCGATCCCTGGCCGGTGAAGAGGAACGCGCACCGGCCTTCACCCGTCACGCCCGACACCGTCGCGGAGCTCTCGCCCGCGGCGAGCGCGTCAAGGCCCGGGAGCAGATCGCCGAGCACCACCGCGCGGTGGTCGAGTCCCGCACGGGTGGTGGCGAGCGACCAGGCGACATCGGTCGGGTCGAGGTCGTCCGCGGCGGTGAGATGTGCCCGCAGGGTACGGGCCTGGGCCCGCAGCCCTGCCGAGCCCTTCCCGGACAGCGGCCACAGCAGCGGCCGTTCGGTGTCGGCACGCGGTGCTGCCGCTTCGGTCCCGGGTGCCGGTTCCGTCGCGGGTGCCGGTTCGACCGCGGGTGCCGATTCCAGGATCACGTGCGCGTTGGTGCCGCTGATCCCGAACGACGAGACGCCGGCCCGGCGGGGACGGTCGTCCTCCGGCCACGGCCGGGCTTCGGTGAGCAGTTCGACGGCGCCCTCGGTCCAGTCCACGTGCGGGGTGGGTTCGTCCACGTGCAGCGTCGGGGGAGAACGCCGTGGCGCATGGCCTGCACCATCTTGATCACACCGGCGACGCCCGCGGCGGCCTGCGTGTGCCCGATGTTCGACTTGACCGAGCCCAGCCACAGCGGGCGGCGCTCGGCGCGGTCCCGGCCGTAGGTGGCGAGCAGTGCCTGTGCCTCGATCGGGTCGCCCAACCGGGTGCCGGTGCCGTGCGCTTCGACGACGTCCACCTCGGCCGGTGACAGCCCGGCGCTCGTCAGCGCCTGCCGGATCACGCGTTGCTGCGACGGACCGTTGGGGGCCGTCAGGCCGTTGGAGGCGCCGTCCTGGTTGACCGCACTGCCGCGCACGACCGCGAGGACGGGATGACCGAGCCGTTGCGCGTCCGACAACCGTTCCACAAGGAGCAGGCCGACGCCCTCGCCCCAGCCCGTACCGTCGGCCGCCGCGGCGAAGGCCTTGCACCGGCCGTCCGCGGCCAGCCCGTCGAGGCGGCTGAACTCGGCGAACACACTGGGCGACGACATGACCGTGACGCCGCCGGCCAGCGCCAGTTCGCAGTCACCCGCCCGCAGGGCGTGGACGGCGAGGTGCAGCGCGACGAGCGAGGAGGAGCAGGCCGTGTCCACGGTGACGGCCGGGCCCTCCAGGCCCAAGGCGTAGGAGACGCGCCCTGATACGACGCTGGCCGCGTTGCCGATGGCCAGGTGCGTGGCGGCGCCCTCGGGGAGCGAGTGCGCGCCTTCGGCGTACCCCGAGGCGGAGGCGCCGACGAACACCCCGGCCCGGCTGCCGGCCAGCGCGCGCGGGTCGATCCCGGCCCGCTCGACGACCTCCCACGCGGTTTCCAGGAGCAGGCGCTGCTGCGGATCCATGGCGAGGGCCTCGCGGGGGGAGATCCCGAACAGCCCGGCGTCGAAGTCGGCGACGCGGTCGACGAACCCGCCCTCGTTGGCGTAGCCGGACTCCTCCGGCCAGCCCCGGTCGTCGGGGAAGCCGGTGATTCCGTCGCCGTTGCCGGCCACGAGCTGCCACAGGTCGGCCGGCGAGCTCACTCCGCCCGGGTAGCGGCAGGCCATCGCGACGATCGCGATGGGTTCCCGCTCACGCAGCTCGGCCACCTGGAGTTGACGCCGTGCGCGCCGGAGATCCGCCGTCACCCGCTTCAGGTATTCGAGATACCTTTGCTCATCTCCCACGCAGATCAACCCCTACTCCCGGCCGGCAATTGACCGCAGCCGGTACCGATAACCCGTGAGACCGCAGCGTTTCGCATCCTAGAGAGAGGATCCGTACGCGATACCCCTAGCCGACCCCAGAAAATGGGCATCACGGGGAACAGGCCGCATTACATGGAACTGAAATGGAATTCGGGAGCCGCCTGGGAAAACAGGTGGCTCCAGCACGGCGCTCAGTGCGTCGGGAGCGTCGTCATCCCCGGAGCCTCGGCATTCACGAGTACCGCCAGGTTGCCCACTCCCTGCTGGTTGGCGTAGAGCATCTGGTGGGCCTCGCCGATCTGGCGGAACGAGCCGCACCAGGTGATGCAGGGGTCGAGGCGGCCGTCGGCCATCAGCCCGATGACCGCGCGGTTCTCCCTCGTGTTCGAGCCGTGTGAGCCCTGCAGCCGCTTGCTGCGCATCCACAGGTAGCGCAGGTCCACGTCGCCGTTGTACCCGCTGGTTCCGCCGCACAGCGCGACCATTCCGGCGTTGTCGCAGACGAACAGCGAGGTCGGCAGGGTGTCCTCGCCCGGGTGCTCAATGACGATCCGCGGGTTGCGGCGCTCCCCGAGGATCTCCCAGATCTTGGCGCCGAACCGGCGTGCCTCGGCAGTCCAGGCCTTGCTGGCGACCGGGTCGTCGAGGTCGGGCAGCCGGCCCCAGTGGTGGAACTCCCGGCGGTCGATCACGCCCTTGGCCCCGAGGTCCAGGCAGTACTGGAAGCGGTCGGGGTGGGAGACCACGGCGATGGGGACGCCGCCGAGCAGTTTCACGATCTGGATCGCCGCCGAGCCGACTCCACCGGAGCCGCCCCAGACCAGCACGGGATCGCCGGGCCGGACGTCGTGCGGCGTCCAGAAGGTCAACTGCCGATAGGCCGTGGCGCCGGTGATCAGGAATCCGCCGGCCGCCTCCCACGACAGGTTCGCGGGCTTGGGGTGGCACTGGTGGTCCCGGACGAGGGCGTACTGGGCGAACGAGCCGAAGTTCGTCTCGTAGCCCCAGGCGGCGAGGGACTTGGAGGCCAGCGGGTCGATGCCCTCGCGGACGTCCTCCGCTGTCTCGTCCCAGGTCGCCCCGGACATGATGACCTCGTCGCCGACCTTGAACTGCTTGACGCCTTCGCCGACGGCCCAGACGATTCCGGATCCGTCGCTTCCGCCGATATGGAAGTCCTCACGCGCGCCGTGCAGTTTCTGTCTCATCGCGATGACGTCGATGGGCTCACCGAGGGATGCCCAGACATTGTTGTAATTAATTCCCGCGGCCATGACGTACACGAGTACTTCACCGCGGCCGGGCTTCGGTACGGGAACGACCTCGGTCTGCATCGCCTTGAGCGGCTCTCCGAACCGGTCCTGCCGGATGACCGCCGCATACATGTTGTCCGGCACCACTCCGAGCGGCGGAACCTCACCGAGTTCGTACAGCGACTTGGACATGAACGACTCCTTTTCTTACCGCGTCGAGCATGGTCGAAGGGTCATCCGAGATGAGTGGCGATCCGGTCGACGACCGTGCTCGCGTGGGCGTTGAGGTAGAAGTGACCGCCGCGGAACACCTCGAGTTCGAAGGGGCCGGAGGTGTGGTCGCGCCACATCCGGGCCTCTTCGAGGGTGACCTTCGGGTCGTCGTCGCCGACGAACGCGACCACCGGCGTGGTGAGTCGCGGGCCCCCGTCGTGGCGATAGGTCTCGGCGGCCCGATAGTCGCTCCGGACCACCGGGAGGATCACTCGCAGCATCTCCTCGTCGTCGAGCAGGTCCGAGGCGGTTCCGTCGAGACGCTTGATCTCTTCGAGAAGGCCCTGGTCGTCGCGCTCGTGCACCCGCTCGTCGCGATGGGCGCCGGGAGCGCGCCGCCCGGAGGCGAACAGCATGTGCGGCACGATGCCGAGGTCCTCCAGGCGCAGCGCCAGCTCGAAGGCCACGGAGGCCCCCATGCTGTGGCCGAACAGCGACAGCGGCCGGTCCGCCCATGGCTTGACGACATCGACCAGGAGATCGGCGAGTGCCTCAACCGACTCGACGCAGGGTTCGTGCCGGCGGTCCTGACGCCCGGGATACTGGACCGCGAGGACGTCGACCCGAGGTGACAGCGCGCGCGACACCGGGAAGAAGTAGCTCGCGGACCCACCGGCGTACGGCAGGCAGAGAAGTCGGTGCGGGGCATCAGGTGCGGGGTGGTACCGGCGTACCCACAGATCGTCGGTTACTGCCATGGTGGACTGGAATCCCTCCGGCGGTTGGGATGGCGGATCACGACGCCGGTGAGCAACCGTCCGTGCCCGTGCGGAACCACCGGGCGCGTCGTCTCACCATGATCTGCGGGCGCCGGGCTCACGAAAATTCGTGTACGGCCTCCGGTCGCCCGCTGTCCTGTCGGGACCTCATTGGCTCCTACCGTGGCGGCGTTGCCCCAGCCGGACAACCCCTACGTGATCCGTGCCCGCTCGCGGGCGGGTGCCGATCCCCTATCTCCCCTCCCGGCACCCCTACTGCGGCGGGCTCGAAGGCCCGGCGCCCGGGGTGCGGGAGGCCGGTTCGGCTATGGCCGTGGCCACCAGGGCGGTGGTGGTACGCCATCGGCCCTCGTACCCGACGGGCAGCGGGTGCGCTCCGGGCACCTGCCGACTCTGGATGCGCACGGTGAACGAGCCGTCGGTGCGCAGGGTGATGTCGGCCTCGTCGAAGTCCAACGGCAGCCCGGTCAGCGGGAACCACGCCTTGTACACCGCTTCCTTGGCACTGAACAGCAGGCGGTCCCAGCAGATCTCGGAGGCGGCGGCGGTCAGCGCACGGTGCCTGAGTTGTTCGGCGGGAACCGCGATGACGTCCAGCACCCCCTCGGGGAGCGGGTTGTGGGGTTCGGCGTCGACTCCGACGGACGTGAAGTCGGCGCGGCGGGCGACCACGGCGGCCCGGTAGCCGTCGCAGTGCGTCAAGCTGCCCACCACGCCGGCGGGCCATGACGGGGCGCCGCGCTCGCCCGGCAGCAGGGGAACCGGTGGCAGGCCCAGTTGGGCCAGTGCCCGGCGGGCGCAGTGCCGGACGGTGGTGAACTCTCGGCGGCGTTTGTCGACGGCCCGGGAGATCACTTCCCGCTCCTCGGGGAACAGGAAGGTGGCGGGGTCGTCGGTGAACGCCTCGGACACGACCACGCCGGCGGGCAGGATCTCGGTGATCAGCGCAGACCTCCTGGGAAGACCGGACGCGGTCCGGCGGGTCCGCCGCGGCGCCGCCACTCGCGTGGGTAGCCGACCGAGACCTCCTCGAACCGCACTCCGTCACGGACCGTGCTGCGGGGTATGTGGAGGTGCCCGTAGACCACCACCGCCGCGTCGTACCTCAGGTGCCAGTCCGCGGTCCGTTCGGTGCCGCACCACTGGGCGAACTCCGGGTATCGCAGGATCCGGGTGGGCTCCCGTTCCAGCGGGAAGTGGTTGACCAGCACGGTGGGGTGGTCGGTGCCGCGGGCCGCCAGCCGTTCCTCGGTCAGGGTCACTCGCGCCCGGCACCACGCGTCGCGGGTGGGGAAGGGGTCCGGGTGGAGGAGGTACTCATCGGTGCACACGACCCCGGCCCGGTGCGCGATGGCCAGCCCCTCGGCCTTGGTGGCGGCCCCCGCGGGACGGAAGCTGTAGTCGTAGAGGACGAAGAGGGGGACGATCTGCACCGGACCGCCCGGCCCGTGCCAGACCGGGTAGGGGTCCTCGGGAGTGAGGACGCCGTGGCAGCGGCAGATCTCCACCAGGTGCTGGTAGCGGCGTTCGCCGCGCAGCTGGTTCGGATCGTCGCGCGGAGTCCACAACTCGTGGTTGCCCGGGGCCCACACCACCTTCGCGGACCGCGCGGTCAGCGTGCCGATCGCCCACTCGAAGTCGGAGATCCGTTCGGCGACGTCGCCCGCGACGATCAGCCAGTCGTCCTTGTGGGACGGCCGGAGAGCCGCGAGGTGTTCACGGTTCTCCGGGTGTGCGATGTGCAGGTCGCTGATCGCCATCAGAGAGACGGTCACGGTCACCATTCCCAGGGCGGTGTCGAATCCCGCCAGGAGCGCGGGGACGGGTACGTGTTGCCGCGCCTCCAGTGCGCGCGGGCGCTCGCCGGATCACCGGTCGAACCGTTCCGGCGAGCGGCCAGCAGGATCGCGATGACGACGGCGGCCAGTTCCTCGTCCGTGACCCTGCGACGCACCACCCGTATGTCGGCGCCGGTCACCGGCGCCTGTTCCGGTGCCCGCTCGAAGGCCGGGGGATGCGCTCGCCCCGGAGAGGGGTCGGGGTCGGCCTCAGTCGGCATCGGAGAGGAGGGCGTTCAGCCGGGTGACGAACGCCGCCGGATCCTCCAGACAGCCGCCCAGCGTGAGGACGCCCTGGTCGAACAGGACATGGGCCAGGTCGTCGAAGCGCGGATCGTCCTGGTGGCGGTCGAGGCGGTCGACCAGGGTGTGGTCGGGGTTGATCTCCAGAATCGGCCGGCTGGGGATGCCGTTGCCCTGCAGCCGGTCGACCAGCCCGGCATCGGTGGTCGCCCCGTCGCTGACGATGCAGGCGGGGGACGACGTCAGGCGGGTGCTGACGCGCACGTCCCAGGCGCGCCCCCGCAGCACGGTCCTGAGCTTGTCGAGCAGACCGGCGTAGGTGGCGTCGGCCTGCTCGGCCCGCTCCTTGTCCGCCGCGTCCTCGAGATCGCCGAAGGCCGGATCTCCCTGGGCGACCGACTGCAGCCGCTTGCCGTCGTACGCCTGCAGGAGGCCCGTCACCACCCAGTTGTCGACCACCTCACCGAGCAGCAGCACCTCGACGCCCTTGGCCCGGTACGCCTCCAGATGAGGACTGGCGCCGGCGTCCGCGAGGGTCGGAGCGAGCAGGTAGTAGATCTTGTCCTGCCCCTCCTTCATCCGGTCCGCGTACTCGCGCAGCGACACCGATTCCGCATGGGTGGAAGGGAAGCGCAGCAGGTCGGCGAGTTCGTCGCGGCGCGCGGGATCCTCGGCCATGCCCTCCTTGAGGACGCTGCCGAAGTGCTCCCAGAACGTGGCGTACTTGTCCGGTTCATCGGTCGCCATGCCGCGCAGCAGCCGGAGCACCTTCTTCACCGCCGTGGAACGGATGTGGTCGACGGCCCGGCTGCTCTGCAGGATCTCCCGTGACACGTTGAGCGGAAGGTCGGCGGAGTCGATGACGCCACGCACGAACCGCAGGTAGTCCGGCAGGAGTTGGCCGCTGTCCTCCAGTACGAACACCCGCTGCACGTGCAGCTTCACGCCGCTGCGGGCCTGTTGGAGCCACAGGTCGTACGGGGCGGTCCCCGGGATGTACAGCAGCAGCGTGTACTCGTACTGGCCCTCCACCTTGCTGTGCAGGTAGGCGAGCGGGTCGGTGGTGTCGTGGGTGACGCTCCGGTAGTGCTCGTGGTAGTCGCGTTCGGCGAGTTCGGACTTGGGGCGGGACCAGAACGCCGCCGCCTGGTTGACCGGCTCCTCCCCGGCTGCCGACTCCGTGCCGCCGAGGAAGATCGGCCGGTTGATGTGGTCGCAGAACCTCCGGATGACCGTGCGCAGCCGGTGCTCGTTCAGCAGGTCTTCCTGGCCGTCGCGGAGGTGCAGGACGACCGTGGTGCCGCGCTCCGCGCGTTCGACGGGCTCCAGGGTGTACGTGCCGCGGCCGTCGGAGGTCCAGCGGACCGCCTCGGCCGGGTCGAGTCCGGCCCGGCGGGTGGTGAGCACGACCTGTTCGGCCACCACGAACGCCGAGTAGAAACCCACCCCGAACTGCCCGATGGCCTCGGCGGAACCACGCTGATCGCCGGTGAGCGCCCGGAGGAAGTCGGAGGTGCCGGACCGCGCGATGGTGCCCAGGTGGTCGATCACCTCGGTACGGCTCATGCCGACGCCGTTGTCCGCGATGGTGATCGTTCCGGCGTCCCGGTCGAACCCGACGCGGATCCACGGCGCGTCGTCCGGCTCGGTCATCTCAGGGTGCGCGTACCGCTCCAGGCGGAGCCGGTCGATCGCGTCGGACGCGTTCGAGATCAGCTCACGCAGGAAGACGTCCTTGTTGCTGTACAGCGAGTGGACCATGAGGTCCAGGAGTTGGGTCACCTCAGCCTCAAAGCTGAACGTTTCCCCACCGGCATCCGCGTACGTGTTCATCAGGTCGAACCCCCGTGGTCCGGGCGCCCTTCACCGACGCCCCCGCAAGCTTGGTCCAACGCTAAATTGATCATGAGGGCCGGGCAAGAGGGCCCCTCGGCTCCGGGGCAGGTTAGGGGGCGGTGCGCCGAGAACTTAGGGGTATCGCTCGGTGGGTCCCCAGGGCGGCGCACCCGCTCCAGGAGCGGGAGGAGGCCCTAGCGTTCCCTGATGAAGCTCGCCTAGGGTGCAGAAGCCCGACGTAAACCGGGGATGCGACCACACCACGGGTATTCGATGGATCACTGAACGTCATGGGGGGTAAAGCAACACGAGGCGGGGGCCTCTCCGTTGCACTGGATGCGGCTTGAATACAACAATTCGGGGGAGGCGTCTTGCTGATTCGCGCTGAACAGCATGAGGCGTTGGAGTATTTACTGAAGCTGTTCCATGGACGGTCCAGCGACAACGGCAGGGTGGTCCTTGTCAGCGGGACACTGGGAAGCGGAAAGACCCAACTACTGCACGAATTCTCCAGGCAGGCGTCCGATGCGGGCGCGCTGGTTCTCCATGCGACCGCTTCGCGAGCCGAGCGCGATCTGCAGATGGGGGTCACCGAGCAGCTGTTCCGCTGTGCCGACCTGCCGAGCGAGCTCGCCGAGGAAATCCCACGCCTCATCTCCGAGGCCTTCTCACCTCCTCGCCAGGGCGTCGGCTACCGATCCGAGCTGGGCCAACCCGTGGAGAACGAGGCCATCCGCCGGATCTGCAACACCTTGTTAGGCGCGTGCGAGGGGCGCTCCGTGGTCGTCGCCATAGACGATGTGCATTTCGCGGACACCGCATCACTCCAAGTGCTCCTCTACCTGCAGCGCCGAATGCACCCCCGGCGCATGCTCATGGTCCTCAACGAGTGGGACCGGCCGCAGCCCACCTTGCCGCTGTTCCGGGCCGAGATAACACGCGTTCCCCACAGCAGAATTCAGCTGAAGCTGATGTCCGAGCGCGCCATCGGGACGATCCTGGAACGGACGGCGCATCACCCCAGGGACCCTCAGCTCGCGTCGACCATTCACCGGTTGAGCGGGGGCAACCCGATTCTGGCTCACGCCCTGATCGAGGACCATCACCTCGAAGCATCTGACGGCGGAGGCGTGCGGACCGATGCTTCCGCGGTCGGGAAATCCTTCGAAATGGCGGTGCTGACCTGCCTGTATCGCTGGGAGCCGCAGATACTCTGCGTCGCCATCGGCATAGCCGTCCTGCAGAAGCACGCTTCCCCCGTCCTGCTCAGCCGCCTGCTCGACCTCGACCAGCGGGAGGTCATCCAGGCGATCGAGATCCTCACCCACGCGGGCCTGGCCCACGACAACGAGTTCCGGCATCCGGACGTCGCGACCGTCGTCCTCGCCTCGCTGTCACGCGAGGACCAGACACAGCTGTTCTCGAGGGCGGCGAAGCTCCTGCTCGATCTGGGCATGGCCACCACCGACATCGCCGCCCAGATCGTCGCCGCGGGCGAGGCCGACAGTGACTGGACCGTGCCCATCCTGACCGACGCGGCCGAACTCGAACTGGCCGCGGGGAAGACCTCGACCGCGCGCCTCTACCTCAACCTGGCCCTGGCGGCGGCAACCGACGACGACCAGCACTTCGCCACGCTGCGCACGTTCTTCCATTCCACCTGGCAGACGAATCCCAGCGCGGTCGCGCCCCATACGGCGACTCTGCGGGAAGCCCTGGCCGAGGGCAGGCTCACGGGCAAGGACATCGTCGCCCTGATCAGAACGCTGCTGTGGCGTGGGGACATGGCCGCGGTCTCGGCCGTGCTCTCTGAGGCGAAGAGATCCGAGGTCACCCTGGGTCACCAGGAAGGCAGCGAGCTCCTCCTCGTCTTCCACTGGTTCTTCGGCCCGTCCTTCACGAGGTCCTGGAATCTCGACGACCTCTGTCGAGGCACCGACGCCCGGACCGCCGGCACGCGTACGGAAACGGAACCGATCGACGTGTTCTCCCGGGTGTGGGCACGCGGAGGTGACGATGAGAGCACCTCCGTCGCCGAGGATGTCCTCTCCGCGTGCCGGGTGGACGACATGCCACTGGAGACGATCACCACGTCGATCCTCGCCCTCGCCCACGGCGACCATCCCGGCAGGGCGCTGCTCTGGTGCGACGAGCTGATCGAACACGCCGGTCGCCGCGGCGCGACCACCTGGCTGGCACAGCTCAAGGCGACCCGGGCCGATGTCTGCCTGCGCGATGGAGATCCCGAGGCCGCCGCCCAACTGGCCGAGGAAGCACTGTCGTTGGCCGGTGACGAGAACTGGGGCGTGGCGATCGGCTATCCGCTGTCGATCCTCATCCAGGCCGACATCGCGTTGGGACGGATGGACGATGCCGGCAGGGAAGCCCGGCGAGCGGTCCCGAGCGCCATGTTCGAGACCGTGATCGGAATCCGCTACCTGTATGCTCGCGGACGCCTCGCCCTGGCGGCCGGCCGGACGACGGAGGCGCTCGAAAACCTCCGGACGTGCGCACGGAGACTACGCGTCTGGCGTCTCGACGTTCCCGCCCTGATCCCGCTGACCATCAGCCTCGTCGAGGCCACCTTCCAGGCCGGCGAGTCCGAGTCCGCCCGGGACATGGCGCTCAGCCACTTGGAGGAGCCCGCGCTCGACCCCCGCACCCGAGGTGTCCTGCTCCGCATACTGGCCGACAACGACGAGGCACAGGAGAGACCGGCCCTGCTGCGGGAGGCCATCCGCTGCCTGCGTGCCTCCGGTGATCGAGTGGAGCTGGCCCGAGCGGAGGCCGAACTGCTGCGGGTCCGCGCCGAGCTCGGCACGTACCCACCCCCACCGGAGAACGACGAGTCCGCGTTCGCCGACGAACTGGGCACCAGCGAGATCGAGCCGACGCCCGCGGTCGTCACCCACCTCAGCCGCGCCGAACTCCGGGTGGCGGAGCTGGCCGCGCAGGGAGACAGCAACCGGGAGATCAGCGACAAGCTCTGGATCACCGTCAGTACGGTGGAGCAACACCTGACGCGCATCTACCGGAAACTGAACCTGCCCGGCCGAGCGGGCCTGACAAGCCTCCTCCACTCGGACATGTTCGCGGCAGACCCGGATGTCCTTCCGCCCCCGGCCACCGACCCCCCACAGCCCGGACCCGAGGCCGACCACCCCGCGGCGGAGATGGCGGGCCGAGGCAGCTGAGACACAGAGGCACGAGTGCGGGGGCGGTCCCAACCGACCGCCCCTGCAACGCACGATTGCGCGACGCGGCCGGCCCTCAGCTTGGCGTTTAACCTCGGCGGGCTTGGTGTTCCTTGATCGATTCGGCGCGTTTGACGGTCTTGCCGACGGCATGGCGCCTGGCCCGGTGCTTGTTCTTCGAGCCGGGAGGCCGTCCCGGGCCTGGCTTGGACGGTTTCGGTGCGGCCGCCGGACGGGCTGCTGTCGCGCGGACGTTGCGAAACCCCCGGCGGACCCGGGCGGGGGGTGAGGCGGCGCGGTACGGCGGGCCGTTCCCAGGGGCGCCGGAGGTCCTCGGCCAGGGGCCGGGCGAGACGGAGCTGGGTGTGGGCGGCGATGATCAGCCAGGTCCACAGGTCGGCCGTGTCGGGATTCCTGATCTTCGGGGCGGTCCAGCCCAGGGTCTGCTTCATCAGCCGGAAGGTGTGCTCCAGGTCGAAGCGGCGGAGGAAGGACTGCCACCAGCGGTCCACGTCCGCCGGTGCGGCGGCGGTGGCCGAGCACCACAGCCAGACCGGTTTCGGGTCGCGGTCGCCGGGCAGGCGCCGGACCTTCAGGCGGATCAACGTGCCGTGAAGGATGGGGAGTTCTTCCTTGGCATGGTTCAGCCAGGGCCCGCGGTGGGTGAGCCGGGGGTGCATCCGGTCCCAGGCCGTCGCGGTGGCCGTGCCGTAGCGGATGGTGTCCGTGGCGGTCGTGACGTCGGGCTCGTGCCAGCTGTCGGGCTTCTTGAACGTGAGGACGCCGCCATGCCGGCGGGGGCGCCCGCCCCGGGGACCCGACCGGGCGGGGCCGGGATCGCGGAGCATGACCCGGTCCGAGCGCAGGCGCCCGACCAGCACGACGGGCAGGCCGGCGAGAGCATGGGTCAGGTAGGCGACGTCATAGCCGGAGTCCATCACGATCAGGATGTCCGGGTCGCCCGGTCTCCAGTGGCCTGCGCTCGTCAATCGCTCGACGACGTCGCGGAGTTGGGCGGCAGTGAGGGTGGTCGCGTCGTCGGCCGGGCCCAGACGGACCGCGTCCAGGACAGAGCCAGCGCGCGGCGCAATCGTGTCGGTTCCAGCCAGCCGCGGTCCAGGGCCGCGTACAAGGCGCCGTGTCCGCGCCGGTGCTCGACCGCCAAGGAGAGCTCGACCAGGGTTTTCACCGGCCCGTCCGCGCACAGCATCGCGTCGGTGAGCTCGAAGAGAGCGTCCGCGCGGCTGTACAGGCAGTCGTAGAACTCGACACGAAAGTGGGATAGGACGCCCAGTGCGGCGTCGGCGGGACCTGCAGGAGCAAGACTCTTCACCAGCGGCCGTTCCTTCACGCGACGTTGCTCGACACCTCGAAGCGTGAAGAACGGCCGTCCTGCTCTCCCTCGAAGAACACGAGATCAGCGGGTCGAGTGAACCGGCGAGGTTAAACGCCAAGCTCAGGGACGGTACCGGGGAGCCGTACAGGTTGTTCCCGGATTGCGCGAATCCGATGCAGTCCTCACAACACAAGTCACCAACTCACGCGCTCGCTCGCCCTCTGAAGGGTTCAGTCACAACCGGGCTCGCAGACTGTTCGGTGTGCGGCTACTACAGGTCGAACTCAAGGTGTTCGATGTCCGTGAAGCGGACATGCTCCAGCTGACCGGCGCGGCGTCCGCCGTCCTGGAAGTACACCTCCTTGAGCCCTTCCGCGGCGATCTGCCGCAGACGTTGCTCGGTGGCGCCGTGTTCCTGGGCCTCGAAGAGACGGGCGGCGTACTGCGGCGGCAACGCCACGGTCAGGTGCCGGATGCGGTCCTCGTCAGTCGAGCCGACCGGTGCGGTGTAGCCGATCCGGGCCCGCGTGTCGACGACGATGCCGCCGGTCGTCGCCGCCCTCTGTCGGGCCTTGGCCCGGATCTGCGGCTGCCACCGCCTCTTCACCTCGTGTTCCAGGCGCACGGCGAGGGCCGGGCGGGGCTTTTTGATCTGGTCCTTCACGTACCGTTCGACGGTGCGCTGGGAGATGCGCAGCATCTGGGCGACCGGCTTGGTGCCCTTGAGCTGCTTGACCAGGTACCGCATCTGCGCGGGCGCGCTCTTTGGCGCCGGGCGGGTGAACGCCTTCTGTACCGCGGCGTCCAGGCCGTCTCCGAACAGGCTCATCGTCGCCCTTTCCTACTCTCCGTTGTCGGCGTCGGTGACGGTGCCGTCCTTGATGTACCGGGCGAGGTTGAGTTCGGGTGCGTGGAACCGCTCGCGGACCTCTTCCCCCACAGGACGGTCTGGGTGCCCTCATGCTTGACCAGGCCCGGGTTGATACCGAGCTTGAAGCCGCCGGGCAGCGGCTTGCCATCCCGGTAGGGCAGGAAGTCCAGCGGGCTGGTGCCGGCGGCCGTGTAGACGACGCAGTCGGACAGGATCGCCACCGGGTACTGCCCGGTGAACGCCGCGTGCTTGACGATCTTGCGGTGGAGGTTGATCCGCGTGCGGGAGATGACCGCCGCGCGGATGTCCGGCCGCCACGTCGGGCGGGACAGCGCCCGCCAGGGCTCGCCCGGCCGCCAGCCCTCACCGCGGGGGCGCTCGCGTAGTTTGCCCAGGCCACCCTTGACCGTGGCCTTGATCGCGGAGACGACGATCGCCAGCTCGGGGTCGCGCTCCTTGTAGCCGTCCATCGCCGCCAGGAAGTTGGCCGGCGCCATGTCCGCGTGCACACCGAGGTCGGCCATCGTGGCGAGGAAGGCGTCACGCAGCCGCTGGTACCAGCCGTCCAGATAGCGGCCGTTGTCGTAGCGTACCCACGCCTCGATCGGCGTGACGTCGTAGCCGAGCTCCACCGCGTACGCCACGGTGGGCGTTGCGTACCAGGCCGGGCCCTCGGGGCGCTCGCCCTTCGGCGTGAACGGGCTGGGCAGCAGACTCGCGTCCAGGTCAGCCCACTTGTCCTTGGCGACCTTCACCCTCGACAGGTCGACATGTGACAGGTCGACCAGCCACGAGCCGGGCAGCTTCGCATCGAACACCGGCGCCTTGACGTGCGTGGGCGCACCGAGGCCGACGACCAGGCCGTTCGCTCCGGCGGCGAAGGCCATGTTCACGTCGATGCCGACCAGGTGCCGCAGGGTGCATTCGGCGTCCGTCATCGGACGCGCCCAGTCGTATGCCTCCTCGAACAGCTTCTCCGCCGGGCCGCGGACGTGGAAGCGGGGCAGATTCGCCAGGAGCGGGTGCCCGTCGGGGGCCTCGCACGGGGCGCAGTCCACCGGGTCCTTGCCCAGCGAGCCGGGGTTGTGCTCCGAGTGCCGCTTGCCGTCGGCGTGGGGCTCGGAGGCGCGGGTCGGCGGGTGCATCGCGGTCATCAGCTCCAGGCCGGTGACTGCGGTGGAGCCGCGCGGCGTCATCACCCGCGACGCGTACACACCCAGCACGCGGGCGAGTTCCGCCGACGGCAGTTGCCCGGCCTCGCCCCAGTGACGGGAGTCGAGCGCGTGCCAGGACGGGATGCACAGCTGGACGCAGTTGCGTTCTGAGCCCTTGGCCGGGCGGTAGATCCGCGCCCACGGCCCGAACCCGCGCTTCGTGAGCTTCCAGTCGGCGCGGGCCAACTGCTTGATGACCTTGTGGCCCTCGGGGATCCGCCCGGCGAGCTTCTCCTCATCCGTGAGGGCGACCGGCAGGCCGTAGCACTCCAGTGCAGCCTCGGTGAGCACGAGCAGTGGGTCGGCGGGCTTGCCCGGGCCGGACAGCTTCGGCTGCCCGAGCTTGGCCTCCTTGAGTGTCCAGTCGACCAGGGCCGGGATGCTCTTGGCGGGCACGTCCAGGACCAGGCCGCCGGTGCAATACGCCAGCACCTGACCGTCTTCGACGTCGACGACGGCGAGTGGACCGTTCTCGAACCGCCGGTCGACGCCGCCCGCCGAGGCGTTGGCGGGGGCGACCTTCTTCGCGGCCGGGCGGTGCGACGTCGACGACGGCCTAGCGGTGCGCGCCGGACGCGACATGGGAGTGGATACGGTCTCGGTGATGGGGCGGGTCTGGGTGTTCTGTTCGGTCGTCATATCCGCAGCCTCAGGCGTTGTGCCTGTGGATACGGTCCCGGCTTCGGGAGCCGGGGCAGGCATGCCGGCGCACGTCTCAGGAACGGCCGTGTCCTTCACGGGTGCTGCGGCATTGGGGGCGGCGGGGTAGATCTCCGCGAGCTTGCTGAGCAGGCGCGCGTACGCATCACGCTCGGGGGGCCTGGGCTCCGTCTTGCCGGACTCCCAGGCGCTGACAGTCGCCCGACGTACCTGCAGAGCCTCCGCCACCTCGTCCAGCGTGAAGCCATGGGCCTGACGCAGCCGCTTGCGCTCCGTCGGCGGCGGCAGCGGAGACCGGGACGCGATCAGCGCGTCGACCCGGTCGAACAACTCGGACATGGCCACCTCCTGTTCCTCAACTATAGCGTGAAGCGTACGGATCGCGTACGCATCGAGCACAAGTAGCGTACGTATCACGTACGCAGGCTCTTCAGGGTCACGGGGCGGCGGCCCTGGTCGACACCGCCCAGCGCGCTTGTCCCGTGCTGCCGGACCTTGAGCGTGTGCCAACGAAGCTTGAGTGGTCGCTCCCACCCTCCAAAGCACTGCTGGCGGTACTCCTGTGGGCTCAGCCCGTACGCGCTGCGGAAGGCCCGGCTGAAGCTCGCCTGGTCGGTGAACCCCCTGCGGGCCGCTATCGCCCGGATCGGTTGACGTCCGCGCAGCGGGTCTGCGAGGTCGCGGCGACAGTGTTCCAGCCGACGTTCTCGGATCCAGGCCGAGACTGTGGCTCCCTCCGCTTCGAAGAGCCGGTGGAGCGACCGGACGGACATGCTGTGCGCAGCTGCGATGATCGCGGGCGATAGTTTTGGATCGGCAAGGTGGCGGAGCATGAAGTCCCGCACGCGCAGCAGCATCGTTTCTCCCGTACAGGACGGTGCGGTCTCCGGGCCGGATTCGAGTTCGTGCGCCAGTACGGCATCCACGAGATCCACCACGATCCCGGACAGGCGGCCTGTGTCGGCCGGGGTAAGGGCCGCGGCCTGCCGCAGAGCCTGCCGCACGGTGGTGGCCAGCAGCGCGCCCATTCCGCTGCGCCCGGGCAGCCGACGGGCAGTGAGGCTCCGCCAAGCTCGTTTCCGCAGTTCAGTGGGGCTGGTGTGATGCGTCGGTGAGGTCCTCACGCTGGCAGGTGGGGTGATCGTTAGCACGAGATCGTCTGGCGCAGGTGTTCTCGTGGGTTCTGGAGTGAGGTTCGGGGGTCGCCGCGTAGGTTCTGCGCTGGGAGGGATGTTCATGACGGACGTGCTGGCGTGGACGATCGAGCGGCGGCTTGAGCTGGCGAAACGTGCCGAGCTGCTGCGCAAGGAGCTGGGTGAACTCGAAACGGAGGTCGCCCGGTTGGAGGCCGCCGAGGTGGTGTTCGGGCAGTGGGCCGAGGCCACTGATGGTGGACGGCGACCGCCGGGCATCGTGTCGCCGGAGCCGGAGCCGGAGCCGGAGCCGGAGCCGGAGCCGGAGCCGGAGCCGGCCGTTGTGACGGTGGGTCCGGGTGCGGGCGGGATGCGAGTGGTGCCGGACCGCGTCGAGGGGATGGGACTGGAGGTCCTGACCTCAGAATATCGACGGATCATGGAGATCGTGGCCGGGGCGGACGGTCCGGTGATGGCCAAGAACGTCGCCCTCGGGCTGGGCCGGGAGGCGAGTCCGGCGAAGATCGAGCCGGTCCGGGGCCAGCTGCGCAAACTTGTGAGGGAAGCCGGCCTCGGCGCCCTGGCCGACCTCGGCTTCGTCGGCCTCGACGACAAGCCCGAAGACGACCCGGTGATCATCACCGGCCGCAAGGCCACCCGCAACCACAAGCTGACCGTCGCCGAGAGGGAAGCGAACCGCCTGGTCAGCCGCGAACGCGCCGCCAACGAACATGGCTTCGCGAACCTCAAGTCATGGCGGATCCTGACCAAACTCCGCACGGACACCCGGCAGGCGACCACGCTCCTGCGGGCCCTGCTCGTTCTGGCGAACAGCGAAGTACAGCGCTGACGGAGCGGGCGGATGATCTCGCCCCGACGATCACGCCACCTGCCAGCGTGAGGACCTCACCAACGCATCACACCAGCCCCACTGAACTGCGGAAACGAGCTTGGCGGAGCCTCAGTGAGGACGCGGCCATGGAGCGGTTCCTGGAGTTCCAGGAGACGTGGGGGAAGAAGTACCCGGCGATCGTGAAGCTGTGGTCGGACGCCTGGGCCGAGTTCGTGCCCTTCCTCTCCTTCGACGTCGAGATCCGCAAGGTGATCTGCTCGACGAACGCGATCGAGAGTGTCAACGCCCGCATCCGCAAGGCCGTCCGGGCCCGCGGCCACTTCCCTAACCCTGGATATTCAGCGGAATTGGGTGACCTGACGCCCCGATAGCAGAATGGTGCCGCTGACCTGCGAGGATGCGAGTGTCTACGTCGTATCCGCTGCAAGAATCAGGGCACCAATCTGGTGAGCAAGAGTACAGGGTGGGACCGTCGGCTGTCCGTGGTGGCTGACGGGAAGAGACTGATCGGGCATGCCGGTGCGGTGCTGCTGCGCCGGTGCGCGGACCGCACAGGGCTCACCGGGGCGCTGGCGAAGGAGTTACCGTCCAGCACAGCGGCCATCTGGCGGGAACGGGCGGGCGTCCTGGTGCACCTGGCCGTCGCGATCGCGCTCGGGGCGGCGAACCTGTCGGAGGCCGAACAACTCCAGCTTCATCACCGGCCGTTGTTCGGGCCGTCGGCCTCGGACTCCACCGCTCGCCGCACCCTGGCCGCGCTCGACGAGACAGTCCTGGCGAAGATTGCGAAGGCACGAGCCCGGGTGCGCCGGCATGTGTGGAGTCTGCTGCGTCTGCGGCCGGGCGGCTTCCCCTGGCTGACGGTGGCGGGCAAACGGCTGACCGGCTGGATCGTCATCGACATCGACGCCACCATCATCACGTCCGCGTCCAAGAAGGCGGGGGCAGCAGTCACCTTCAAAAAGACGTTTGGGTTTCATCCGCTGGCCGCGTGGTGCGCGAACACCACCGAATCGCTGGCGATGCTCCTGCGTCCGGGGAATGCCGGAGCAAACACGGTAGCCGACCACATCCGCGTGCTCACCGACGCCCTCGCCCAGATCCCCGGCTCCTCAGCAGCGAAGATCCTCATCCGGCTGGACGGGGCCGGGGCCACCCACGGGCTGCTGGAACACCTCGAAGCGTTGAACACCACGCGGCGTACGGTCCGCTACACGGTCGGCTGGACGATCACCGAAGACGACGAGAAGGCCATCGCAAAGCTGCCCAAAAGCGCCTGGGAGACCTCCCTGCACCAGGACGGCAGCCTCCAAGAGGGCTACTTCGTCGCCGAGTTGACCGGGCTGAACACCCGTGAGGGCTGGCCGGAGGGCATGCGGCTGATCGTGCGCCGCGTCAGGCCCACCCGCCGGCACCTGAAGAAACTGACCGCCTTCGAGAAGAAGACCGGCTGGCGGTACTGCATCACCGCCACCAATATCCGGCACATGTGGGGCATCGCCGGCTCGGGCCACAGCCAGTTCCTGGACGTCCTGCACCGCTCGCACGCCAAAGTCGAGGACCGGGTCCGCACCAACAAGGCGACGGGACTGGACAATCTGCCGTCCGCCTCCTGGGAAGTGAACCGCGGCTGGATGCTCGCCGCGAACCTCGCCGCCGATCTCGACGCCTGGGTTCGGCTGCTGGCCCTGCACGACATCGAGGGCCTGGCCGACGCCGAGCCCAAGACCATGCGCTTCCGCCTCTACCACCTGCCCGCCCGCCTCGCCGACCACGCCCGACGCCGATGGCTGCGCATCGACGCGACCTGGCCCTGGGCCCAAGCGTTCACCACCTGCTGGCAGCGGCTCAGTGCGTTGTGGCAAACCGGATCTTGTTCGAGCGGCAGCGGGTGATGATCTGGACGGAGGTTCGGGTGCGGTCGCGGGCATGAGAGAACGGGCCCCTTGGTAGTGACGCGGTTACGACACCAGCACGACCAAGGAAGCCCGTTGCCTGATCAGTTGAGCAGTATCTCTGTGCATGCGTCCACCGCGGTCACCCCTGGGTGTGACTGCTACGTGCACCGGTTCGGTTCGCTCGCTCCGGGACGGCGGGCAGGCTGCTATCCGAGTGACATGACGGATGCGGAGTGGGCCGAGGTCCGCGCCGCGATGCCGGTGCCGGCCTGGCTCCTGAAGCGGGGCGGGCGTCCGGAGGCGTACTGCCACCGGACAATGCTCGACGCGGTGCGCTACCTGGTCGACAACGGCGTGAAGTGGACGGCTCTGCCGGTCGATTTCCCGTACTGGCGGGCGGTCTACGACTTCTTCCGCCGCTGGCGGGCCTACGACTATGCGCGTGAACTGTACGAACGCCTGCGATGTTCGGCGAGGGAGCGCGCCGGCCGCAACGCCGAGCCCAGTGCGGGCATCATCGACAGTCAGTCGGTGGACGCCTCCGAGACCGTCGGCGAGGACAGCCGCGGATACGACGGCGGCAAGTCACGTGACGGCCGCAAGCGTCACATCCTGACCGACACCGAGGGCCTGCTCCTGGAAGTGACCGTGACCACGGCCGATGTGCACGACTCCAAGGCCGCCCCCGCACTGCTGGAGACGTTCATGCAGCAGCCGGGCCGGCTGCTGCAACTGGTGTGGGTCGACAGCGCCTACCAGGGTCCGGCGCTGGCGAAGGCGTTCGCCCGTCACGGAGTCCGGACCGAGGTCGTGCGCCGCTCCGACGGACAACGCGGATTTGTCGTACTGGCCCGCAGGTGGGTCGTGGAGCGGACGCTGAGCTGGCTGGCCCGCTCACGCCGCCTCAACCGCGACCACGAACGCCGCCCCGACCACCATGCCCAGATGGTGTGGTGGGCCGCCGTGATCAGACTTTCCCGGCGCCTGGCCGCAGACGCTCCGCGCTGGCCGGAGAAGCGTCCCGGCCGACTGCTCCGGGCGCGGGCATGAACCGTCCGTCCTTCGCCCGCACCAGCCAGCCCCGCTTCTCCAGCACATAGGCACGGTGCCGGATCTTCTCCACCTCGTTCTTGATCTCCGCTTCCCGGCCCACCGCCCGCGTCAGCTCCACCCCGTTCACCGGCCCCGAAGCGGCCACCACCGCGGCGAACACCTCCCGATACAAGCCGCCGAGCACCTCCTCGCCCATGCCCGACCGCCACACCGGCGGCCGCTCGCCATGCCCCGCGCCCGGGCCGCCCGATCCCACGGCGACAGCCATCTCACCACCGGACGGCACCAGAACCGGCGTATTTACCGGGCTCTCCACGGCCAGCACCGACACAAGCTCCTCACGCCCCACCCGGGCCCGCTCGACCCGCTCCCGCGCGGCATCCACCTCCGCCTGAGCCTGCTCCAGGACCTCCGTCCAGGACTCCAGATCCTGCCTCGCCCGCGCCTCACGCTGTTCCATCAACCCCAGCACCGACGGCATCGCACCCTCCTCGATCCACAACAAGCCGTCCGCTGCCTGCCCCTACCCCAAGGCGATCATGCCCCGCACACGAAGAAGCCCCTGCTCATCGAACAGGGACTCCCTTTGCCACAACGCACTCACCGCCCTCCCAGCTGTCACCTGACAGCCGGGCACTGCCCCGACAAACACCAGGAAGGAGAAGACCGGCAGCACTCCGGGCCCGTGGAACCCGGCGCACCCGCGGCGTCACGCGACGGCCCACCTCGAACGGCCCGAGGACATTACGGGCGAACTGCCGAGCAGGCCAGCCACCGAACCCCGCTGACGAATCGAGGGCAACAGCCCCGAGAACACCACATCTACAAGCTCGTTGACATCTCGCATGTAAATGTCAACGACCTTGGCAACCCTCCGTCACCACCGAATATGAGACAGGGCCGTTAAATTGACACACCCGCGCCGGTTCGAACACGGTGGCCGACCACCTGCGGGTGTTGCGTTTTGGGCGGGTCAGAGAGAGATATGACACGCGGAAGTTAGAATACAGCGACGACTTGCGGATATGAGAAAGGCAGGGCCATGCGAATCGAAGGCGCGTGGGCCATGCAGCCCCCCATTTTGTCTGACAGTCGGGGAACATTTCATGAGTGGTACCGCGCGGAAGACTTCCGGGCCACCCTCGGACACGAACTGACGTTCGCTCAGGCGAACTGCTCGGTGTCCAGGCGCGGGGTGATCCGTGGCGTCCACTTCTCGGATGTGCCGCCGGGCCAGGCCAAGTACGTGAAGTGTGTGCGCGGGGCGGTCCTTGATGTTGTCGTTGACATCCGTATCGGATCCCCGACCTACGGAGAGTGGGAGGGCGTACGGCTCGATGACATCAACCATCAGGCCGTCTACCTGGCCTCAGGATTGGGTCATGCCTTCATGGCACTGACTGACGAGGCGACGGTCGTCTATGTCTGCTCGGAGCGCTACGCGCCGGAACGTGAGCACGCGATCCATCCCCTCGACCCGGCACTCGGCATTGCCTGGCCTCAAGGACTGGAGCATGTTCTCTCTGCCAAGGACAGCCGGGCGCCGACGCTCGCTCAAGCCCGGAGTAGTGGGCTACTGCCGCGATACGAGGACTGCATCGTGCAAACGATCCGGCCGAACGGGCGGGTTCACTGACCCGGGCCGTACGTCTCTGCCTCTGGGCTCATGCCCAGCGCCGGCCGCCGAGGGTCTCGGCGAACGCGACGGACAGGGCGTCACGCCATGGCCGGATCGGTGCGATGCCCACCTCTTTCCAGCGGTTGTGTGCCAGCACGCTGTACGCGGGACGGGGTGCGGCCGTTGGGAATGCCCTACTGGTCGTCGCCCGGACCCGGGCGGGGTCGGCGCCTAGCAGGCGGAATACCTCCTGCGCGAGGGCGAACCACGTCGTCTGGCCGCGACTGGTGGCGTGGAAGATGCCGGTGGAGTGAGTATTTCGTCCGAGAGCGATGACACGATCCGCGACATCGCCTGCCCAGGTGGGCTGTCCATGTTGGTCGGCGACGACATCTACTGCCGCTTGTTCCCTCTCCAGACGGGCCATGGTGCGTAGGAAGTTGGCACCGTGCGCTCCGTAGAGCCAGGCGGTGCGGACGACTGCGCTGGCGTCGGGCAGGGTACTGAGAACGGCCCGTTCCCCGGCGAGCTTGGTGCGTCCGTACGCGGTTCGCGGAGCGGGTTCGTCCGCTTCGTCGTAGGGCCATGCGGAGTCTCCGGGGAAGACGTAGTCGGTCGAGATATGGATGAGACGGGCGTCAAGTGCGGCGCAGGCCTCGGCGAGGTGGCGGGCCCCGTCGGCGTTGACACGGTATGCGTCGTCCTCGTTGGATTCGGCCTGGTCGACCGCTGTCCAGGCGGCGCAGTTGACGACAATGTCGGGCCTGGTGTCGGCACATGCACGCCGCACGGCCTTGGCGTCGGTAATGTCGAGCCGGTGGCGGGTGGTCGCGGCCACGGAGTCGCCGTCGTGCCGGAGCCGATGAACGATTTCCTGGCCGAGCATGCCGCGCGCGCCTGTGACGAGCCACCTCATGGTCGGGCTCCCACGCTGGCGCGGGCCTTCAGTGGCTCCCACCAGGGCCGGTTTTCGCGGTACCACTGGACGGTTTCGGTCAGTCCGGTCGCGAAGTCCCTGCGTGGCCGGTATCCGAGTTCGCGTTTGATTTTGGAGTAGTCGAGGGCGTAGCGGCGGTCATGTCCCTTGCGGTCCACGGCGTACTCGACGCTGTCCCAGCCGCTGCCACAAGCTGACAGAAGGTGCTCCGCCAGCTCGCGATTGGTCATGGCGGTGCCACCGCCGATGTTGTAGATCTCCCCTGGGCGCCCCGCGCGCCGGACGAGTTCGATGGCGTTGATGTGGTCGTCGATGTGCAGCCAGTCACGGATGTGCAGGCCGTCGCCGTACAGCGGAACCTTCTCTCCGTCCAGCAGGCCGGTGATGAACAGCGGAATGAACTTTTCGGGGAATTGGTGGTGGCCGTAGTTGTTGGTGCAGCGCGTGATGCGCACATCGAGGCCATGAGTTCGGTGGTAGGCGAGAGCGATCAGGTCGCTCGATGCCTTCGCGGCCGCGTAAGGTGAACTGGGGCTGAGTGCTTGGTCCTCGGTGCAGAATCCGGAGTCGATCGAGCCGTAGACCTCGTCTGTCGACACATGCACAAAGGTCCGCGGGGGGTTGTCCACAGCCGCGGCCAGGAGGGTGTCGGTACCGAGGACATTGGTGCGCACGAATGCGTCGGCGCCCACGATGGAGCGGTCCACATGCGATTCGGCGGCGAAGTGGACGACATGGTCGTGCTCGGCCACGAGTTTGCGGATAAGTTCCGTGTTGCAGATATCCCCTCGTACGAACTGGAAGTCCGCGTGCCGTTGTACTTCGGCCAGGTTAGCCAGGTTCCCGGCGTAGGTCAGCTTATCGAGTACGGTGACCGAGATGTCGCCGGGTCCTGTGGGGCCGAGCAGCGTGCGGACATAGTGTGAGCCGACGAACCCGGCTCCTCCGGTGACCAGGATGGTGGTCGTCTTCATGATGGGATCTGTACCTTGCTGTGGTCGCCGAGGAGGAACCGGTGAGCCGAGGGGGTGTGCGCGGATGATGTGACCTCGACCTGACGTCCGATCAGTGACGCCTCGATCCTGCCCACTCCTGTGATGGACGCCTCCGGCAGCACGATGGAGTACTCGATCTCGCTGTTCTCGATGCGGCAGTCGCGTGCCACTGATGTGAACGGACCGAGGTAGGAACCTGTGATCGTAGTGCCCGGCCCGATCGAGACTGGGCCCACGATGCGCGAGTTGCGCACCCTCGCGTCTTCGTCGATGTGGACCCGGCCGATGACCTCGCTGGCATCGTCGACCTTGCCGTCGATCCGGCGTTCTGCGGATTCGAGTACGGCCCGGTTCGCCTCGAGCATGTCGGTGACGTTGCCGGTGTCCTTCCAGTAGCCGGTGATGATCAACGGCCGTACGCTGTGGCCCTCGTCGATCAGCCACTGGATCGCGTCGGTGATCTCTAGTTCGCCGCGCGCGGAGGGCTTGATCGCGGCCACGGCCTCATGCACGGCCGGGGTGAACAGATACACCCCCACGAGTGCTAGAGGGCTGCTCGGGACCTTGGGCTTCTCCTCCAGGCGCACTACGTTTCCCGCGTTGTCGAGTTCGGCGACGCCGAAGAGCGAGGGGTTCTCCACCTCTGTCAGCAAGATCCGGGCAGCCGGGCGGTCGCGACGGAACTCCGCGACCAGCTCCTTGATGCCACCAAGCACGAAATTGTCTCCGAGGTACATGACGAAGTCGTCTTGACCGAGGAATTCGCGAGCGATATAGACGGCGTGTGCCAGTCCCAGCGGATGCGGCTGGCGAATGTATGTCACCCGCAGACCGAAAGTGGAGCCGTCACCGATGGCTTTCATGATTTCAGCCGCTGTGTCTCCGACAACGATGCCGACATCGCTGATACCGGCATCGGCGATAGCTTCGAGTGCGTAGCAGAGGACGGGTTTGTTTGCGATCGGCACCAGCTGTTTGGCGAAAGAATGGGTGATGGGCCTGAGTCGGGTTCCGGAACCGCCGGACAGTACGAGCGCCTTCATGGAGAACCTCGCGGGAGGGGAATTTTCGCCGGTGTACCGTTCGCAAGCTTTTGAAGAGACGATGTGCGCCCTACTGCCAGAACAGCATGCTGACGAAGCCGACATTGGCACCTGTCCCGGGTACAGAGGTGGTAAGAGGATCGTCCTGACAGTTAGAGCAAGGATAGAGATTGACCTAGCCGTCGATTTCGTTGACGGTTGCGCCATTCTCTGATACAGCCATGCAGAGGTCGTCTGCGAGGTCCTTGATCACAACAGGAGGTCCGGTGCCGGCGTTGGTGTAGCTGAACAACCGTCGGCAGCCTGAGCATTGGCTGGCAGCACCACGACAAGCAGCGCCGCCGTACCGAGGGCGGATACGTTCGCGAGCAGTCTTTTCATGGTTTTTTCTCTGGTCCTGACATTTTTGGACCTAGCCAGTGATACCCCACGGTGTCCGATGGATTGCGATGCATCTCAGCAATTCGCCCGTTTGACGACACGGCACATCCTGGTAATCGCGGTCGGGGGAAACGCTCCCAGACAACCAACAACGTGACGGGTCATCGGGATCCGACCTGGGACCCTGTGCGCCGGCCTGACAGGGTGGCAGGCGGTGGCAACAGCCCCGCCGCGGAGACCGTCAGGTCCGTCCGGTAGCCGTAACCATTCGACTGCGACGGTGCTGCATTGAGGACACAGCCGAGGAAGCGGGCGTTCAAGGCGGTCAGCGCTTCAAGGGACTGGTGGAGGTGGCGGGCCCTGGTTTTGGGGCATCGCGCGACGAGGAGGGTGCCGTCGGCGAGCCCTGCCAGTACACCAACGTCAGCGTACGGCAGCAGTGGGGGCAGATCGAGGAGAACCACGTCGTAGTACTCCCTCAGCCGGGACAGAAGTTCCTTGCATCTTCCGGAAGCCAACAGTTCGCTGGGATGGGGCGGCAGCGGCCCAGCGGGGAGAATCATCGGACCGCCCTCCCCGAACTGCTGGACCACCTCTTCCAGTCGGGCGTGGCCGGACAGCACGGTCGTCAGTCCTTCCGCATCCCCCAGACCGAGGAACTGTCCACTGCGCGGTCGACGCAGGTCGGCTTCGACCAGAAGGACGCTGCGCCCGCCACGGGCCATCGCGATCGCCAAGTTGCAGGCGATATTCGACTTTCCTTCGTTGGCCACAGGGCTTGTGATCGCGATGAGACGGGGCGGGGAGTTCATCTCGACGCACTCCAGGTGGGTGCGCAGGCGGACGAACGCCTCCGACCACGCACCCTGGGGGCTGTGCACGATCAGTGGATTGCGGGGAACGTTCGCATCGTACGGAATCGAGCCCAGGACAGGTGCGCCTGTTGCCTCGCGCAGATCGTCTACGCCCCTGACCTTGTCGTCCGTCAGAGCCCGCAGCCGTGTCAGGCCGACGCCGACCAGCGATCCCAGCAGCGCACCCAGGAGCCCGTTGAGCAACGGCCTGGGTGATACCGGACGGCTTGGTGCTGTCGCCCGGTCCAGCAACTCCGCGCTGACTGATCCCGTCCCGTCGTGGCGAATCCACCCCACACGGGGCAGCAGGACTTGGGCGGTGGCGTTGGCGATCGCGGCTGCCTTGTCGGCCGTCGGCGCGTCGGCGGTGAGCGCGAGGATCTGCACCCCCTCCTGGGTGTCAGCGCGGATGTGGCGGACCACCTGCCTGGTCGGCAGCCCCATGGTCTCGGCCGTGGCCTCGGCGACCTTGCCGGATTCGGCGAGCCGCGCGATGGTCGGCATCAGGTTCTGGGTGGCGTTGCTGACGTAGAGCTGCTCACCGGAGACGGCGCCGCCGGTGACGAGCACGGTCGCGGTGGCCTCGTACCTCGGAGGCGTCTTCTCGGTCACCACCAGGGCCCCGGCGATTCCGGCCAGGAGCGACAGCAGCACAAGCCCGCCGTTGCGCCAGGCCATGGAAAGCACCCGGGTGGCATCACGTGAGGTCGCCACTGGGTCCTCCCTTCGACAAGATGCCGGCCGTCTTCGCGGAGTGGGTGACGGTCCCACGGCCGGGCTGGACTGACGCCTTGTGGCCGGTGCGTCCCTCACCCAGCAGGTGAGGGACGAGGCGCAGGCGGAAGCGGCCACAGTGCGCGTCCAGCCGTTGCGGGGCCCGCTCAGTGAGCGCGGACAGGTCGGCCGCGTGGACGGTGATCTGGACGTCCGTCCGATCGGCGAGGACATCGAAGAGGCTGATCCAGTGTTCGGTGCGCTGTCCGGCAGCGGCGGTCAGAACGTGCATCGGCCCTCCCTTCTCATAGTGTCGGCGGTCGCGGTCAGGGCGATGCGGGCCACGTGCCGCCAGGCCCTGCCCCGAGCAGGGTGCTGCCCGCGTCGGCGTGCGACGGAGAGCCCGACGCCCAGCAGTGCGCGGAGCAGCACCACCGCCCTCACCAGGGGGTAGGTGCGGCGTCGGTGCCGGGCGAAGAACCGGAGCATGCTGCGGTACAGATGGGGCCAGATCCACGACGGATCTCGGCTGCTTGCCCCGATGACGTGTATGGCTTCGACCTCGGGTACGTAGTACACGCGGGCCCCGAGCCGCCCCGCCTGCCAGCACAGTTCCTCGTCCTCGTAGTACATGAAGTAGCCCTCGTCGAGACCGCCGAGCTGTTCGAGCAGCCCGGTGCGAATGGCCATGCAGGCTCCGGACACCCAGTCCACCGGGACGGGCGGCCCGGGGTTGCGGCAGACGTCATAGGTGCGTCGCCGAGTTCTGCCGGACAGCAGGCGGCGCAACCCGACCGGCATCAGGCTCCCGCCGAAGCGGCTGGCCAGCACGGAGGCCAGCGACTCGAACGGGTGGGCGCTGATGGCGACGCGCCCGTCGGTACCGATGAGCCGGGGACCCGCGATGCCCACATCGGGCCGGGCTTGCAGCAGGGCGACCAGGGCTCGGGCGGTGGCCGGCGGCACCACGCAGTCGGGATTCACCAGAAGCACGATGTCGGTGTCCACCGTGGGGAGCGCCTGGTTCACCGCGGCCGCGAATCCGATGTTGGTCGGGTTCACAGTCCGCGCAACGGTGGGGAACCGGGTGGCGAGCAGCCGTGCGGTCCCGTCCATGGATGCGTTGTCGACCACGTGTACCGCCAGCCCGGCACCGCGCAACGCGGTGAGGCAGTCGGCGATGTGGGCCTCGGAGTGATAGGTGACGACGATCGCGGTGGCGACGGGCCCGGCGGTGCCCGGCTCGTCGGCTCCGGTCCGTTCGGCCGTCATGGGCGACCTCCTGTGGTCAGTGGATCGGGGGTCCAGGTCCGGGTGGTGAGCAGCGTCAGTGCGGGCAGTAGCCCCAGTTCCCAATGGCCGTCGGTGGGGCCCGCGAAAGCCGCCGCCGCCAGGAAGCCGCAGAGGAGAGCACCGAAGGCCAGAGGAACGCCCTCCCGTACGGCGAGGGCCGCGCGCAGTGGGCGCAGCAGCGGCCACAGGACGGCGATGAGGCCGACGAGGCCCAGATTGGCGAGGATCATCACCCAGAAGACGTGGTAGGTCGGCCCCACGTCGGTGATCTTGAAGGTGGGGAGGTAGACATCGCGGGTCGTCTGGCCGAGACCGGCTCCGGTCAGCGGCCAGTCGGCGAAGACGCGCAGCCCGACCGTCGCTTCGGGTGTCCGGTAGCCGGCCGTTTCGTCCAGGTGCTCGCCGGACAGCAGGATCCGGGCGCGCAGCCCGGCGCTGACAGCGGCTCCGCAGACCACGAGAGTGGTTGCCCCGATCGCGGCCAGGGCCACGCTGAGGCGGACTCGCCTGGTGCCGCGCACCAGCAGAACCAGCAGGCCGACCCCGGCGGCCAGCCACATGGCCCGGTAACCCGCGACAGCCGTGTCGGCGGCGAAGAGGGTGATCAACGCTCCCAGACCGACGCGTCGCCACCCGCGGGTGCGGCCGGCAACGACGAGCAGCGGCACAAGGGCGAGTACCGAGAGCAGACCGCCGTGTCGCCCCGGCATCGTGAGCTCCACCGCGGCGAGGGCGGCCGCCCCGGTCACATAGAGCACCGCCGCCGCTCGCATCCTGCGCGCGTTGGTCAGGGTGTGGGTGGTGACGAAGAAGTAAGCAGGGATGACGCCCAGGTGATAGGTGGCGATCAGCACCTGGTGGAGGGCATGTCCGCGTGCCAGACCGAACAGCGCGCCGGCCAGGGCGATCACCGCCAGGAGCGCCATCGCCTGGTCCACGGCGGTTCGCCGGGGTCGGTCGTCGGCCGCGGAGGCGGCGCGGCGCACCAGCAGCGCCAGGCAACCGATCGCCAGTACGCCGATGTGAAGGACCGTGATGAAGGTGACGTCGGAAGTGCCCAGCGCCTTGGTGGCCGCGACGCCACCGACGATGCCGACCGGGAGAACGGCCCATGGCCACAGGACAAGGGTCACCAGGCACAACAGGGCCGCGGCGGGCAGGATACTCAGACGACCAGGGAGCACTTCCGCCGAAAGGACTCCGGCGGAGCCGAGAGCGGCCGCGAGGCAAGCGGCCGACGCGGGAACGAGGAGCTTCCTCGGAACGACGAGCAGCCCGCTCATGGGCCGGTCCTCTCCAGCCCTTCGAGCAGGCCCCGGATCTGCTCGCCCCGCGCCGACCAGCTGTTGCGGGCCGCGGCGGCGCGACGCCGGGCCAGCGCGGCCGGGCAGTGGCGCGAGTCCAATGCCTCCTCGATGGCCCGGACGAACCCTTGCGGGCCGGAGCCGAGATGGACGAGACCGGCCATCGGGATCAGAGACGGCAGCGGTGTGGCGGCGACAGGTTTACCTACGGCCAGGTACTCGTACAGCTTCTTCGGGTGCACGTAGTCGATCCGGCCGCCCACCCGGTAAGGGATCAGGCCGACATCACAGGCACGCAGTACGGCGGGCATCTCGTCAAAGTCGACCGGGCCCCGCAGATGTACGTTGGGCAGTCCCGCCAGCGGTGCGCGGCCGGTACGGGTGGACGGCCCGACCAGCAGGAACGTCCAGTTGGGGCGAAGACGGGCCACGGCGGCGAGGAGTTCCGCGTCAAAGGCCCGGCTGTCGATCGCCCCGGCATAGACGAGCCGCGGGTCGGCCAGCTGTGTGATCCACTCGGCGAGCGGACCTTCCGCGACGAACGTCTCCGGATCGCACCCGTTGGGGACGATCACGGGCGGGCGCCGCGAGGGGGGCAGCCACCGCGGCAGTGCCGACGACGAGGCCAGGACGAGATCTGCGGCGCCGACCGCCTTCCGCAGGGCGCTGCGCAGGTGGGGGCGGTTCCAGCGGTGCGTGAACGTCCAGTCCAGGTCCACCGCGTCGTAGACGAGCACATCTTCCCCCAGCCGGCCGGCCGTCGGCGCGGCCAGGTCTTCATCGATCCACAGGATTCTCCGACTGCCCTGGCGGCGGTCCAGCCAGCGGCGCACCAGCACTGCGGCAACCCGGCGGTTGATCCAGTTGAGCGGGGGCAGCAGCCGGCCGAACGGCACCACGGTGGGAGGCACCGCGTGCCACAGGGATGGGGCGACCTGGCGGACGACGAAGGTCCAGCGAGGGCGTCGGCCCGGCGGGTCGACGAACAACACGCGGCGGCCGACCGCGAGTTCCCGGGCGAGGGCATGCTGACGGTGAGCTCCGGCGAGCCAGGGCACTCCACTGAGCATCACCGACCAGCTTCGCCCGTCACCGTCCGGCAGGGGGCCCACGTCGCCCTGGACGACGGCCCACAGATCCCGCAGGCCGAGTTGACCGCGCCACCGCAGCGCGCGCCGAACCAGCCAGTCCACAAGCACCAGGGCCTGGAGTGTCCGCAACCGCCATCGGGGCTGTGTGACCCCGGCGTAGCGGAGGAGCCCGTCGAGACGGAACTTGCTGCGAACGGCGGAGCCCAGCAGTCGGGTCGACGCACCGAGAGTGTGCGTGACGACCGCGTCCGGCGTCATCCAGAGCCGATGGCCGGCGAGGCGGAGGTTGCGGGCGAGCAGAACGTCATTGAAATAGAGCGGAAACCGCTCGTCGAAGACTTCAGCCGGATCCAGCACGGCACGGCGTAGCAGCAGACAGCTCGCGGATGGCTGTTCCACCTGCCCCTGGCGGGACAGGTCCGCTCCGCTCATGAGGTGTTCGCGCCACGGGCGTCTGAAACCCGGCAAGTACCGCAGCGTGGTGGCCAACGCCACCAGACTGCGGAACGTGGGCAGGCGCATGTAGTGCTGTTGAACGCTGCCGTCAGGGTTGAGGTACAGCGGCGCTACACCCGCTACGTCGGGGCGCTCGCGCAGGAAACCGGCGAGGGCTGTGAGTGCTCCGGGCCACAGACGGACATCACTGTTGAGGAGAAGGATCATGTCCCCGCGAGCTCGGGCGCAGGCCTGGTTGACCGCCGCGGCAAAGCCGAGGTTCCGCTCGTTGCGGAGAAGCAGCACGTTCGGGTGGGCGGCAAGCATGTCCGGTGAGCCGTCCCGCGACCCGTTGTCGACGACGATCACCTCGTACCGGAGCCCATCGGTCGCGGCACGGGGCAGCGAGTCCAGACAAGCACGGGTTTCGGCACAGGTGTTCCAGCTCACCAGGAGCACCGAGACTTCGGGCAGGGTCATGAGCTGCGCCGCCCCGGCAGCGGGGCGAGCCGTTCGAGCGCTTCGCGGACCGAGTGCCGGGTCCCGGTGAGACCAGCCCGGATGAGAGGGCGCAACACCCCGGACCGCGGCCGTGCCGTGACGTCGGGATCTCCGCTCAGCCGGTCGTGAGCACCCTGAGGCAACTGTGCAGACGCGCCCATCAGTTCAATCATGTGAAGCACGACCATCCTCCGAGCAGCAGGCTGCTCGATCGACGCCACAAGACACTCCCAGTCGCATCAATTCATTTCAGCCTCGGTCAGAGATGGATTTCTGGGTTCGGCCTATTCGGTCAGACGGTAATGGTGTCGACATTGATTCGTTTCCGACGCGTCGGCGTGTCGTCTGTTTTTAATGCATTCGCGTTACTCTCCTTTGCGATTCTCAGCGCCATTGCGGCGCCGGAAGGGTGTAGGTCCTACACCCTTCCGGGGAGTCATCGCCCCCGTGGCGTTAGCTGTGCTTGACATGGCGTTATGTCTGCCTGCGACAGGTTTTTGCTCGTCACGGCCGGCTCTGCCGCCGGGCCGGAACCCATCCGAGAAGGTGTGAGGAGCGTGGAAAGTGACTACGTCACGCAGACGGCGTAACGTCCTCGCCTTCGTGGCAGCGGCCGCTGTCATCGTCGCCGGCCCGCTGGTGGCCGCAGAGACGGCACATGCCGAGTACCCGCCGAATGCACCCAGTCTGAGCATCGATACGACAGGGATCGCCGGTGATCCGCTCCTTTTCACCGCGACGGGGTTCGCCGCCAAGCAACAGGTCGTCGCGGAACTCATCTCGAAGGAACCGGTCCTGGGCACGTTCTTCGCCGACTCGAAAGGCACGGTCTCGGGGACCGTCACGATCCCCGAGACCAGCAAGCCCGGCCCACACGCCTTCAGACTCACCGCCCGTGATCCGGACCTGGTCCTGTCATCGGTGATCAATGTGCTGCCGCGACACCAGAAGCTCCCGCCGGACGGTCAGCTTCCTGATACCGGTTCCGGCCAAAGGACCTTCGTCATGTTCAGCACGGCTGTCGGTTTGCTGGCAGTCGGCGGGGGAGCCGTCCTCGTGGTACGACGTCGGCGCACGCGCCGCTGACCTGGCCGCCACCATGGAGCACTCCCCGGCCCCTGGAAGCACACATCCCGCACAACCGCACCGCCGACGTCGGCGCGTCCGATATCTGCTGGCGGCCATCGTATTCCTGATCCTGGCGGGTGCGGCCTGGATCGCGGTCACTGGTCTGATCGCCCGTACCGAACTGCTGGCCGCACAGCGGGATCTGCACACGCTGCGGCAGTCGGTCAACGCAGGGCCGTCGCGGGACTCCGCCGCCGCACCCGTGCCTGGCACGTCGAAAGCCGAGGCGGCGCTGCGTTCCGCGGCGGCACACGCCGCCCGAGCGCACCACCTCACCACCGGGCCTGCCTGGTACCCGGCCACGCACCTGCCCTTGCTCGGCGACCTGGCACGTATCGTGCGCGGCACGGCGCACGCCGCTGACCGGCTGACCCACGATGTGCTCACTCCCCTCGTCCGCAGCGTCCCGGATCTCACGGCCGACGCACAAGACGGCGATACCCATCGCCTGCTGACCGCCCTGCACGACGCGGCCCCGGCACTCGAACGCGCCGCGCAGGACGCCGCGGCAGTCCGCGCCCAGGCCCGTGGACTGCCACACGCCACCTGGTTGCCGGCAGCCGAGCGGGCCCGTACGCAACTGGTCCGCCAACTCGACCGGATTGCCCCGACGACGGCCGACGCCGCCCTTGCGGCCCGGCTCCTCCCGCCGATGCTGGGGGAACAGGGGCCGCGGCGTTACTTCGTGGTCTTCCAGAACACCGCCGAAGCCCGCGGTACCGGCGGGCTGCCCGGGGCCTTCACGGTGGTCACGGCCGACCGGGGCCGCATCGGCTTCGACACCTTCGGCAACGACACCGTGCTGCAGCCGACCCGGCCTACAGTGGACCTGGGAACGGATTACGCCGCCTTGTACGCCGCCAACGAGCCCACTCAGTTCTGGGGGAACTCCAATCTCAGCCCTCACTTTCCCTATGCGGCCCGTATCTGGGCCGAGGCATGGAGGGAGCACAGCGGCCAGAAGGTAGACGGGGTGCTCGCCGTCGACCCCACTGTGCTGGGCCGGCTGCTGGAGGCCACCGGGCCGGCCCGTCTGCCCGACGGCACCCTGCTCACCGGCGCCAACGCCGTGGAACTCACCGAGCGAACGAGCTACGCGGCCTACCAGGACATCACCGCCCGCAAAGCGTTCTTCCTCGACGTCGCCCGCACCGCCGCCACACAGTTGACCGGCGCCGCCAAGGATCCGCAGCGGATTCCTGCGCTGCTGCGGGCCGTGTACGACGTGCAGCGGGACGCCCGTCTGAAGGTGTGGAGCACGCTTCAGGCCGAACAACGCCTCATCGAACCCAGGGCATTCAGCGGCTCACTCCCCAAAGGCGCGGGCCCCTTCGCCGGGGTCATCGTCAACAACGCGGCGGCCACCAAGCTCGACTACTACCTCGACCGAAGGCTGACCTGGGAGCCGGGTACCTGCACCCCGCACGGACGAAC
This sequence comes from Streptomyces sp. TG1A-60, assembly GCF_037201975.1. Classification (NCBI taxonomy): domain Bacteria; kingdom Bacillati; phylum Actinomycetota; class Actinomycetes; order Kitasatosporales; family Streptomycetaceae; genus Streptomyces; species Streptomyces sp. TG1A-60. The sequence goes on from NZ_CP147520.1 coordinate 260,556, forward strand.
GGTCACCGCCACCGTGACGCTGACCAACCGGGCGCCGGCCACGGGACTCCCGACCTACGTCACCGATCGCCTCGACACCCGGGCCCGTTCCTCCCGGCCGGGTGACAACCGACTGCTGGTCTCCTACTACGCCAGTGCGGGAGCCGCCCTGACCGGGGCGATGCTGGACGGCCGTCGTATCCCGCTGAATCATGCCGTCGAACACGGCCACCCGGTGTACACCCTCGATCTGGAACTGCCCGCGGGGAGCACCCGCACCGTGACGCTGCACCTGTCGGAGCCGATCACCGATCGCGCCCCGACCCTGATGCGCCAACAGCTGGTGAATCCCTTGCGGACCGAGGTGAAACCGTACCCGCGATGCCGCCGTTGACGACGGCCGTCAGCCGTTCGGCTCCGTCACCGGGCGGCCGGGCACCGGCGTGGCGAGCGGCCCACCCACTCCCCGATCCGCATGGCACGGCGACGCGGCCCCGCCCCAGCCTGGGCCGCAGTTCGCGTACCACATCACCTGCTGCTGATGGCAGCCTTGCCGAGGGCCGGGCGACCGGGAGACATCGGGAGCGATCAGCGGATCGGCAGGTTCTCCGGCAGGCGGGCGAGCAGCCGCAGATGATCGCCGAGCCGCGGATGGGTGGTACGCGGTGAGCCGCAGGCGGCCCAGTCGGCGAACAGCAGCGACATCCCCGACGGGCTGGGCAGGCGGGAGGGCCTCATGTAGTACCGGGCGAAGACGGTGTCGCAGCGCTCGACCACGAAGCCGCACTCCTCCACCAGCGCCGTCAACGACCGCGCCGAGAAGTGCCAGCGGTGGCAGTCCGGTTGCAGATGCGGCCATGATCCACCCTGCCGTTGGGCGGAGGACGATGCGATGTTCGGCACTTCGAGGGCGAGCCATCCTCCGGTGGTGAGCGATGCCCGGGCCTTGGTGAGGAACCGCCTTGGCTCGTCGACGTGTTCGAGCACATGGAAGGCGCACACGGCGTCCACCGCGGTGGTCGGTGTGACCGTCTCGAAGCAGCCCTGCCGTACCGGCATCTTGAGCTTGTCCCGCGCGTGGCGGACACAGACCTCGGACAGTTCCACTCCGTCGGCTGCGATGCCGGCTCTCCGGGCGGCTTCGATGAAGTAGCCGCCTGCTGAGCCGGCCTCCAGCAGAGACCTCGGGCGGGTGGCCGACAGGAGCCACCGCATCCGTCGGGCGGCTTCGTACCGCCACTGCCCGGCGCGGGCGAAGTAGCGTTGGTAGTAGGTGCCGTCGAAGAGGTCCCACTGGTGTGCCCCGTCGCCGTTCGCGGCGGTCCAGTGGAATTCGCAGGCCGGGCAACGGCGCAGCAGTCCGCCGAAGACCGGCTCGTCGCCCGCGGCCTGGTGGCAGAGGGGGCAGCGGGTCGCTTCCATCTGCAAGGTCATGCGTTGCTCCTTTTCCGCGCGGGAACCGCGCCGCGATGGGGGGTCAATCCGGCAAGAGCCATGCGCAGCCGGGTCAGGTCTGATGCGCCGAAGAATCCGAGCAGGGCCAGCAGCGCGGCCGCGACCAGCACGGTCAGGCCACCCCGGCAGGCGACTGCCACGGCGGCGTCGGCCCGGCCCGTTCCGGGAGTCAGCTGGAAGGTGACCAGACAGGCAAGGACTCCCGCCGTCACGGCCGCGAAGACGGGTGGCCACAGTGCTCGCAGCAGCGGTGCCACCGGCCGCCGGGATCTGCTGTGGAAGTGCGCGAAGAAGTAGACGGTGCCCCCGAAGGCCGCCAATGTGGTCGCCAGCGGGACGCCCCAGGGACCGAGAAGCCGAAGCAGTGGAACGGTGAGCAGCAGATTGAGCACGGCGGCCAGCACCGTGCCGCGGGTCTCACACCCGGGCCTGCCCTCGGCCCGGGTCACCATCGCGGCCGCGCTGGCGATCACACTCGCGGCGCAGCCGGGGGCCAGGACCATGATAGTCACGGCTGCGGCAGGCAGGGGACGGCCGAGCCACATCCGCACCAGCGGATCGGCCGACACCACCAGGACGGTGGCCGCGATCGCGGCGAACGCCGTCAGGTACCGGGTCAGATGGATGTAGAGCCGGTCGAGCCGACCGGGTTCATCGTCGGCCGCCGCGGCGGCCGACGGGAAGGCTGCCGTGAGAATGACCACCGAAGGCAACCGCAGCAGCCCGACAAGGCGGCTGCCCAGGTCGTATCCAGCTACCGCCGACGGATTGTGGAAGCCTGTGAGCACCAGCCGGTCCGTCTCGCTGTTGACCGCGGCTGCCGCGCCCGCCACCTGGACACGTGAGCCGTACGACGCCACATACCCCACATCGGACGGTCTGATGTCCCGCAGGCTGGGCGTCAGCCCAGCGGCGTACCGGCGGGCCAAGCAGACGAACATCAGTGCCCGCAACGCACTGCTCACCACCACCGAGGCGGCCAGCTCCACCAGTCCGCCGCCCAGCGTGACCACCGCTGCCGCGAGCCCTGCGCCGAGCACAGCGGTGCCGGCGACGACCCAGGCCACCGGACCATAGCGCTGGGTGCCCTCCAGCACGCTCCGCCAGGGCAGCGCGAGACTGTCGAGAAGAAAGCCCACCAGCAGGAACAGGGTGGCGCCCCGCGCCGGCGCGGAGAGTTCACCCAGATGGAACACGCGGGCCAGCCACGGCCAGCAGATCGCCGTCCCGGCAAGGGCCAGCGCTGAGAGAACGGCACCCCACACAACGCCCAGGCCCAGTACGGCGCAGACCTGTCGCTGCCGCTCGCCTCCGACGGCCCGGGCGACCTCCCGGATCTGAACCGAGCCGAGCCCCAGGTCGGCGAGCGACACAATGGCGATCAGACCCGTAAGCAGCGCCCACACACCGTACGAGCGGGCGCCGATGGTCCCGTACACCACCGGTAGTGACGCGACGCCGGCCAGCGCGGTGGCGACCCTGGCTGCGAGAAGCCTGGCGCTGTTGCCGGCCACCCGAGCCGCAACGGCTTCGGCCGGAGCGGCGATACCGCTGGAGAACTCCGGCGGGCTAGCCACCGGGAACCCACCCGGACCGGTCAGGAGCACAGAACGGATCAAGCTTCATAGCATTTATGTTTTGCCGTCACATCCCATGCCCGCCACTTGAGAAGCCAGGATTGCGTCATAAGGGAGCGAATCACTACACGCATGCGCGCCGATGCCTACCTGGATGACGGCGTTCGCCCTGTTAATCTCCGGCTACAAAGGGCCCTTCCCCCAACAAGATCGAGTACTCAATCATGCCGGAATCCAAGACAGTCGGCGGGCAGCACGGCACCCTCCTCGGTCCGCCGACCCATGCTCGGCCGTCACGCCAGGATGCCCAGCGGATGAGCGACCTGCGCTGCGTGTGCTGCGGGAGCCGCAGTTTCACGCAGCGTCCGGCCTTGTGGCCGAAGCTGATCGAAGAGTGGCAGCTGAGCGAGGAGGAGGCCGCCTATATCGATCGGCAGCAGGGTTTGCATTGCACCCGCTGCGGGGCAAGCCTCCGGTCTCTGGCCCTGGCCCATGCGATCATGAAGGTCTACGGCTCGACGAGCCTTTTTCCCGTCTTCATGCTTCGCCATCCTCTGCTCAAGGTCCTTGAGATCAATCGGGCCGGAACCCTTCACCGCTTCCTGCGGAGGATGCCGCGCACGAAGCTGATGAGCTTCCCCGATATCGACATGATGGCGCTTCCCTTCGATGACGCGTCGATGGACTTGGTTGTGCATTCGGACACGTTGGAGCATGTGCCCGATCCTGTGCAGGGGCTGCGCGAGTGCTTTCGCGTGGTCCGGCCGCGAGGCTGGGTCTGTTTCACGATTCCGGTTGTCGTCGGCCAGCTGACGCGGACGAGGGCCGGTAAGCCCCCGAGTTACCACGGAGTGCCGCCGGAGGGGACACCCGACTGCCTCGTCCAGACGGAATACGGCGCTGACATGTGGACCCAGGTCATGGAGGCCGGCGGCGGCGAGTGCCGCATCATCCGTCTCGAATTTCCCGCCGCTCTCGCCATCGCCGCCCGTAAGTTCTAGACTAGCTAGCCTGCGCGTTTCACTTGCTGCGGTGTCCGGATCTTGATCGGAAAAGCGAAAGTGCTTTCTCAGCTGGGAAGATGAGGCTTGTCTAGTACTCCAGCTGTAGATCTGATCTTGCTGGTGGGTGTGACCGAGTGTGCTGCAGTGGTTGGCCACCGAGGGCCTCAGCTGGTCGATGTGCGTGTTGTGCCGAGGGCTTGGGGCGTCGGGCCATTCCTGAGCCCGTCGGGACCGCAGCAGTGGGCCCCGCGGCCCAGGTGTCGGTGGCTGCACGTACGGTCTGCGCATGACTGATCAGTGGTGGGTGGGCGTGCGTCAGCGGGTCGAGGCGGCGGGTGCAGGGCCTTCCGGCAGCAAGGTGTTCGGGGCATTGGGGCACAGGTGGATCGTGGAGGACCCGCTTACCCGGGGCGAGCTTGCCGAACTCGAGGCTCAGACGGGCGTGCGGCTGCCAGAGGAGTACCGGACCTTCCTGCTCCACGTCGGTGCGGGCGGCGCCGGCCCCGCGTACGGCCTGTTCCCGGTTCGGCGCGTGCAAGGCCGCTGGCGTTGGGAAGGCGACGGCGCGGACCTGGCCGACCTGTCGAGGCTTGCCGAGCCGTTTCCCGACCAGGGCCCGGACCCGAAGCTGCTCGACGACCTTCTTGCCCAACGCCCCGAGGAAGAGGACTTCGGCGACATCGAGGACTTCGACGACGCCATCGAGGCGTGGGACGAGCGGTGGGAGGTCATCATGTTCGCCCTGGAGCGCACCGCCGGCGCCATCGTGATTTCCCACCTGGGCTGCGCCCAGAGAGAATGGCTGATCATCAGCGGCAGCCACCGTGGCACGATCTGGTCCGACTGCCGGGTGGACGACGTAGACCTCGCCCCACTGCTCGACGACGACGGTACGCCGGTGACGTTCGCCCGCTGGTACACCGACTGGCTGGAGAAAGCCGAGCGCACAGCCCTGTCGGCACCGTAGGCCCGTCGGCCTGTGCTGTTGAGGGTCGCGGTTGGTCAGACGGGCTAAGTAGGGCCCTCAGCCACAGTGGGGCCGGTGCGGAGACGGGTGCGGCCACCGTTGATCATCGTGACTTGTGTGGAGTGACGATGAGACGGTGGCCGCAGGTCACAGCATAGATCCCGTCCGTTGGCGGGAGGCGTTCGAGGTGGCCATGGGCCGGATTGCGGGCCGGTTCGCCCGGGTCGAACCACGGCTGCGGGCCGGGCGGCTGGTGCTGGGTCTGCTGTCTGACCTGCCGAGGAAGAACTGCTGGACGATCGCGGAGTGGGCCGGGGAGACCAGTCCGCACGGTATGCAGCATCTGCTGTGCCGGGCCTCCTGGGATGCCGATGGCGTCCGTGATGACGTGCGCGAATACGTCGTCGAGCACCTGTATGACGAGGCTGCGGTGCTGGTTGTCGACGAGACCGGCGACGTGAAGAAGGGCACCCACACGGTTGGGGTCCAGCGCCAGTACACCGGCACGGCTGGACGGATCGAGAACTCCCAGGTCGCGGTCTACCTCGTCTACGCCGGGATGCGCGGGCACGCGGCGGTGGACCGGGAGCTGTACATCCCGCGCTCCTGGACGTGCGACCCGGACCGCTACCAGGCAGCCGGACTCGGCGAGGACACCGTCTTCGCGACCAAGCCGGACCTGGCCCGCACGATGATCGAACGCTTCCTGGACGCCGGACACCACATCGGCTGGGTCACCGGGGACAAGGTCTACGGCGGCAACCCGAAACTGCGCACGGCTCTGGAGGAACGCGGTATCGGCTATGTCCTCGCGGTGGCCTGCTCGGCCGAAGTGTCCACCGGCGCAGGCACGTTCCGTGCCGATGCCCTGGCGCGGAAGGTGCCGAAGCGGGCCTGGCAGAAGCTCTCAGCCGGGCGCGGTGCGAAGGGGCAGCGGTTCTACGACTGGGCCGTCATCGACCTCGCCGAGGTAGTAACGGGCCACCACCAGCTGCTGATCCGCCGCAACCGCAGCACCGGTGAACTCGCCTACTACCGCTGTCACTCCACCACGCCGACATCCCTGGCCACCCTGGTCAGGGTCGCAGGTTCCAGATGGCGGGTGGAGGAGACCTTCCAGAGTGAGAAGGGACTGGCCGGGCTGGACGAGCACCAGGTCGCCGTTACCCCTCGTGGGCCCGCTGGGTCACCCTCGCGATGCTCGCCCATGCCTTCCTCGCCGTCGTCCGCGCCGACGAACACGCACACCGCCCCACCCCGGACGACCTGATCCCGCTGTCCTGCAACGAGATCTGCCGCCTGTTCATCACGCTCGTCGTCCGGCCCGTCCGCGACGTGGCCCACCGGCTTGCCTGGTCCGACTGGCGCCGCCGCCACCAGGCACGATCACGCACCAGTCACTACCGGCGACAAGCCGCATCCCAGACATGAAGATCACGATCTACAGCTGGAGTATCTTGATCACAGCTGGTCGTGATGGCCAACGCCGTTGCGTTTATGTCCGTGAGCGGTTCGCAAGTCCGTGCTCGAAGAACGTGATGGCGGTTCGGATGGTGTAGTTCTGGCTGGTCGTGGGCTGTTGTCCGGCGTTCGGTCCGTACTTGCTGGTGGGGTTCTTGCGGGTGCGGGCCTTGACGCGGTGCTGGTGGCGGGCGGGGTGCAGGGCGTCGAGGACGGTCCGGCCGATGGTGCCGAGGAGTTCGGCGGGTCCCGCCGGGGGCAGGATTCCGGTCGCGGTGGTGACGGTGTCGGCAGCGGTGGTCTGCAGGACGGTGAAGCTGATGCGGTCCATGTCCAGGCCGGGCCGGGTGCAGGCGGTGTCGGCGGCGGCGCGGATCAGGGCCTGGTAGGTGGTGAGCAGGGCGTAGACCTCCTGGTCGAGGCCGGTCAGGCTGCGGGAGCGCAGGACGCGGCCATCCAGCATGGTCGCCTTGATCGAGAAGTACGTCGTCTCCGACTGCCACCGCTCGTGGTAGAGATCCACGAGTCCGGCGGCCGGGTGGGCGGCCGGGTCGAGGAGGCTGGTGAGCAGGCGCCACTGCTCGGTGCGGACGGTGCCGTCGGCCAGCGTGACGGTCACGGATGCCTCGATGACGCGGACGGTCAGCAGGACGGGCAGGACGCCGTAGCCGATCCGGGCCAGGTAGGAGCCGTCGCCCAGGCGCCGGAAGGGGGTGGGTATCCGGCGGGCGGAGGAGCGCACCAGGAACTGGGCGCCGGTGGCCTGGACGTCCCGGGCGAACTCGGCTCCATCGAAGCCGGCATCGGCCAGCAGGAGCATCGTGCGGTCCAGCACACTCAACAGGCGGCCTGCGTAGGTGAGTTCGCCGTCACTCTCGGGACCGAACGCGGCGGCCAACACGGCACGGGTGCCACACTCGACCAGGACCACGAGTCGCAGCAGCGGGTAGCCGAACTCCACGCTCTCGCCCGCTCGCTTGGGATAGCGCCAGGTGAGCGCCTCCTCATCGGGCACGTGCAGCAGGGTGCCGTCCACGGCCACGGTCCGCAGCCCTCGATAGAACGAACCGGCCTGCCCGATGTGGGCGACGGGCCCGGCGATGATCTCGAACAGCCGTCGCAGCGGTGCTGCTCCTATTCGCCGTCGGGCCCTGGACAGCGAGGAGACCGCCGGACGCACCAACGGCAGTCCATCCAGCCCTGCCGTCAGCTTGCCCCACACGCCCCGATAGGAGCAGTCCTCGAACAGGGCCAGCGCGAGGACGAAGTAGACCACAACCCGGGACGGCAGCAGTCGCAGCCGTTTCTCACGTGACCTGGTCTCCTCGATCACCGTGTCCACCAGTACGAAGTCCACGATCTGGGTCAACTCGCCCAAGTGACCGGGCGCGTACACACCCCCGGCCGCCTCGACCGTGCGCGTGATGACAGACTTCTCCTGCAACGGGACTCCCGATGATCTTCTTGCTCGACACAAGCTGATCTATCAGGACGTCCCGTTGCGTCATTCACCAGGGCTTGACCTGCGACTCAAGACTCAAACGCAACGGCGTTGTCGTGATGGCGGTGTCGTTGCTCGTGGCAGGCTGTCGCGATGGCTTGGTGCGGCGGCGCCAGGCGGTCCAGTGCAGGACGTGGTCGCGGTCGTGGACAGGCGGCGGCAGCACGAGGGCGCGCAGGAGACGGACGAGTTCGGGACAGGTCAGAGGGGTGAGCCCGGCCGGACCGGCGGGGTGAGTGTGCGTCGTCGTGGACGCGAGGGTGAGGGCGAGGACGGCGGCGGCGATCAGGGAGAACAGCGACCAGCGCATCCAGGAGTTCCAGCAGGTCACCTGACCCTGATCGAGTCCGGTGAAGCCCTTGGCGAGCTGGAAGGTTTCCTCGATCCGCCATCTGCGGGAGATCACTTCCACCAGCGTGTCGAGTGAGACGGAGCCCGGGGACCAGTAGCGGAAGTAGGACACCTCGCCGGTGTAGCGGTGGCGGCGCGCGACGAGCACACTCGTCCCCGCCACGTTCTCGTTCTCGTTCTCGTTCTCGTTCTCGTTCTCGTTCTCGTTCTCGTTCTCGTTCTCGTTCTCGACGGGAGTGTCGTCGGGGCGGACGTCGAGCCAGGCCCAGTCGTACTCGCGGGTGCCCTTCGTGCCATGTCCGGTCTGCCGACGCATCCACTGCTCGGGCCGCACCTTGTTGATCAGTTTGCGGGCCTCCCACCGGCGGCCGGCCCCGTCGGTGACCTGGTACGTAGCGGCGATGCCGACCGTGTAGCCGAGCCCCAGCGCCCTTATACCTTTGCGTAGATCGCGGCCGCAGTACACCTCGTCGCCGGCGAACCAACGGGCCTGGATCCCGATCGTGAGCGCACCGGCGACCATGGACAGTGCTTGCTGCGGTTTCGTCGCGAACCCGATCTCCTCCGGCAGCCCGGCGACTTCGCGGCGTTCCTCGTCCTCGGCCCAGTCCGCTGGGAGGTACAGGGCTTCACCTTCGTCGTCGCGGTGACCGCTGCCAGGTGCACTGCCACCTGGCACAGTCCGACACCGCCGATCGCGCCGGAGTACTGCCTGCCGGCCCCCACGCAGTCTGTGGAGGACTTCGCGTCGCCCGTCTCGTCCGCCACCAACACCACGTCCTGGCCCGCGAGTTCACCGGCAACCAGGCGGGCGATCTCCTCCCGTGCTCGGTCGTGGTCGAACAGGGCGCGGGACAACAGGTGCTGCAGCCGGTGCGGGCCCGGGTGCCCCAGCGCCTGCGCGAGTATCCAGCAGTTCCGCGTGTCCAGCTCCAGTAGCAGCCCCGCGACCAGCTCCGCCGCCGTGGCGCGTGTCTCACGTCGTGCGAAGCAGCCCGCGACCGCCGTCATCGCCCTCCCGAACGCCCCGCACCACGCCTGCTCGGCTATCGTGGCCTCCGCGGCACCGTCCCTTGATACGTCGTCACAAACGTTCATGATCGCGGTGGCCGTCCTCATGCCCTCACCCACCCCGGCAAGGCGCTGACCAGCGCAGACGTCGGAACTACAGCTGCCGTGACAACCAACGGTTACGGACACGCTGCGTCACCACCCGCCGGGCCCGCGGACACCTCCGCACCGCTCAACTTTGAAGACCCGCATTCACCCGCCTCACGGCCCTGCCCCGACCAGCTACCTGAACCGCGACAGACCCTGCCCACCCACGACCCGAGGAATCCTGGAGCACCCGACCCGAGCGTCGGGCCACAGCCCTGCCCGCACAGCGGCCGGCAACCGAGATCACAGATCCACCAGCTCAGCCCACTCCAAGCGAAACAGAGAGGCTAGTTCGGCGGCCCAGTCGTGACTGCGGGTTGATCAGAACCCTGCTCCGCTCGATGCGTCGGCCGTGTCACGGTGCGGCGGTCCGAGGCCGTGCCGTGCGCGAGGTGCTGCCAGGTGTGGCAGAGCTCGTCGGCGATCCTGCGCCAGCTGAATTCGTTGGCGGCACGCCTGCGTCCCTCGGCGGCGAGGCGCCGGGCGAGGCCGGGCTCGTCGCGGATCCGGGCCAGCCGGTCCGCGAGCGCCGCGGCGTCGCCGGCGGGAGAGAGCAGGCCCGTGGAGCCGATGACGTGGGAGATGTCTCCGATGTCGCTGCCGACAACGGGGACGCCGCAGGCCATGGCCTCGATCAGAACCCGCCCGAACTGCTCCCGCAGCGGGATGCCGATCCAGGGCACCACATTGCGCTGCACGATCTCGACCGACGGCAACGCCAGCACGCTCATCCGGGCCAGCAGCGAGGGCAGTTCACCATGGTCCGCCCACGGCGTGAGCCGAACCCGCCCCGGACGGCGCTCGCTTGCCCGCTGGACCTCGCCGCTCAGGGTTCCGTCGCCCACCACCTGCAGGTCGCAGTCGAGAAGCTCCGCGGCCAGGAGCAGGTCGCCGATGCCCTTGTGCGGCTCCAACCGGCCGACGAACCCCACGGTAAACGTCTGCGGGCGCTCCTGATCGAGGGGGCGGAAGACCCCGGTGTCGACCCCCAGTGGCACGACGGTCGCAGGTCCTGTGTAGCCCTTGGCGCGCAGCACGCGCAGTGCGCTCGGGGTGATCGGGAACGCATGGCTGACGGCACGGTAGGCACGCCGTTCCAGGAGCGGGAACGGGAACGGGAAGCGCATCACGATGTTCTGGGCCGCGTAGAGGGTGACCGGTGTACCCGGCCGGATCCGGTCGCGCAGCCTGATGGCCTGCCAGGTGGACAGGTAGGCGGCCTCACCGAGGATATGCACGACGTCAGGTGCGGGCACGTCGCGCAACGCGTGCCCGGCGCCAGGGCCGAAGAGTACAGAGGCCATGTGACCGGTGCTGTCCTCCCCGAGCAGATGAGGCCGGAGCACGGGGCGGAAATTGCGGTATCGGTCTGCCAGCCCGCACAGCCCTTGCTCAGTCAGCGGTGATACGTCGGCGGCGACCACCGTCAAGGTGACGTCGGGGCGGTCTGCGAGCGCGGCGAAGAGGTCCAACCAGTGTTCTGTGCGTTTTCCGACCACAGTGATCAAGATGTGCATGGCATGGCATCCTTCTGGTTCAAGCGGCTGGTCGTGAGAGCGAGCCGGAACACGCTGGCCCATGCCTGGGCCCTGAGGTTCCGGGTGAGGGAACATCCGCGCCGGGGAACGGCGGTGAGGGCCGCACCGAGAGACGCCCGGGCCAGCACCGTCGCCCGCACCAGCGCGTAGCTGCGCCGTCGATGGCGGCCGAAGTACCGGAGCATGCTCCCGTACACATGTGGCCAGAGCTATGTGGCATCCCTACTACTCGCTCCGCGGAGGTGCACGGCCGTAAGTGCGGGCACATACAGCACCTGGGCTCCGCGCCGCCAGGCCTGCAGGCACAGTTCCTCGTCCGCGTAGTACATGCAGGAGCTCTCATCGAGACCACCGATCCCGGCCAGCAGGGAGGCCCGCACCGCCAGGCAGGCCCCGGACACCCAGTCGACGGTCACCGCACGCCCGTAGCGGCTGCAGTCGGTGTAGGTACGACGCCGTTTCCTGCCCCAGAACAGCTGGTGCAGTCCCAGCGGCGCCAGGCTGCCGCTGAGGCGACTGGTCAACACTGAGGCGAGGGACTCGAAAGGGTGTGCGCTGGCCACGAGCCGCCCGCCCGGGTCGATGATGCGGGGACCGACAATTCCTACCTCTGACCGGAGCCGCAGAGTGGTGACGAGAGCCCGCGCGGTGGGTTCCTGCAGGATGCACTCGGGATTGACCAGAAGCACGACGTTTCCGACGGCGCCCGGCAGAGCCTGGTTGACGGCCGCGGCGAAGCCGACATTGACGGAATTGGCGATCAGCTCGATCTCGGGGAAGTGTGCCGCAACAACGTGCACGGTGCCGTCGGTGGACGCGTTGTCCACGACGCTCACCCGCAGCCCGGCGCGACGCAGGGCTGACACGCAGGCCACGACATGGTTTTGGGAGTTATAGGTCACCACGATCGCGGTGGCATCCAAATCGTCCACGGGCGCCGCCGTCCTGGTGGCGCGGGCGCACGGGCCAGCGCTAGCCACGGGGAAATCCACGGAGCAGGTCGAGCAGCGTGCGCGCGAGCAGCACGAGGTCCAGACGGGGGGAATGGCAGCCCACATACAGCAGGTCGCAGCGGAGCTTTTCCTCCACACTCGCTCCGTAGCCACCGGTGAGCTGTGCGATACCGGTGAGGCCCGGACGGACCAGGTGGCGCAGGTCGTAGTGGGGGACGTTCCGGAAAGTCGCGATGAGTTCGGAACGCTCCGGGCGAGGCCCCACCAGGCTCATCTCGCCGCGCACGACATTCCACAACTGCGGCAGCTCGTCCAGCCTGGAGCGGCGCAGGAACCGGCCGAATGGAGTCATCCGGGGATCGTCGGCGGCAGCCAGCACCGGCCCTGTCGCCTGCTCGGCGTCCACTCTTATCGTGCGGAACTTGATGATGCGGAACGGCTGGCCACCCGCGCCCACCCTGTCCTGGAAGTAGAACGGGGGGCCACCTCGGCAGACCAGCATCACGATGGCGAGCATGACCGGAATAACGAGGGGCGCGCCCAAGGTCACCAGCAAAAGATCGGAGGCTCTCTTGAGCCGAGCGCTGGCGGCGCGGTTCCGCGCAGTTGCCCGCAGCCGCAGCCACGGCAGCCCGCCGAAGCGGTAGAAGCGTGCCGAACCCAGCAACCCGTAGGCGGGATGCGCCAGTACGAATACTTTGACGCGGTGCGCTCTGCACAGCTCCACCAACCGGTAGTCGAGGCCTTCCAAAGAGCCCTTCACCAGTAGCAGATCGGGATGATGCAGCGTCAGCGACGCCTCGAACTGGGCAAATCCTTCGGACAGCGTCAAGCGCCTGACGACATCGAACTCTTCCTCCAGATTATCTGCATCGCCGACCTCCTGTGCCGACTCGGCTACAACGACCTTTCGTTTCCCTCTCCACCGCACTAGGGAGGGGGAAAGAACTTGACGGGACCGCCAGTTGAGTCTCCCGGTCGAAGAGCTCTCGGTGACCGGAATCAAGGTGGCGCGGTTCATCCGCATTACTCCATTTCGGTTACGAAATTGCACACCTCAGCGAAGCCAGTCAAGTCCGGGCTTCAGAAATTAATCACACAATATGCATGACGAAGCGGCTGGCGCCCTGCGAAACTCGAAAGACCACCTGTTGGGAGCAAGGCTGTACGGCGGGGCCAATGGTTCAGACTGAACCGCCCCGATTCGAATGGAGACTCGATTTCGTGGTGCGGGTGGACGGTGCCGGGGCCATGCACCCACTTCGCCCGCGCCTACGTCATCCCCGTCACCTGACCCCGCTAGAGTGCCCGCAGTCGGCCCCGGCGCCGCCCTTCCCCCGTGGGGCGCTGCCGGGGTCGACTGCTGCCCCAGGCGCCCGGCACGTTCACCGGACCCACTCGTACTCCTCGTCCTCCCCGGCGGCGTCGCGGTCGTCGTCGCTGAGGAGGTCGTTCACCTCGTCCTCGGTCAGTTCGGGTGCCTCGTCCATGGCCCCCGTCATGCCGACCCTCCCGCGTCCGGCGGCGAGAAACGTGCCTGATATGCCTGCACAAGCTATAGGCCCATGACCAGCAGTTGCACTTGACAGATGCAGATAATCCCATCGGTGACGGTGCAGTTCGGCCTGTACGACGTCGTCGACGGCGAGCGGCGGCTCTGTGGCGTGGCTGCGTTCGGGGTGCCGGTGAGCACCGCCGTCCTCACCAAGCCACTGCCGGAGCTCCGGCCTTCTACGAACCGCGTCTGAGCGTCGACTGACTCGTGTCGTTCGTGGGCAGGCGGTCCAGTGAGTCGAATCATCCATGTGCCCCTTGGTGCACTCGCGCACGGTTCCAACACCGGTTATGTCGTTGAGTGATTGAGCTGCTACATTCCGCTTATGTTCGCTGCGGACAGGCCGACCGCCGAGATCCTGCGGGTCGAGGTCACTGACACGCTGGCCTACTGGACGGTTCTTGCCGGGCCCACCTTGAGGGTCGTCGAGGACGTGGACGGCTTCCTCTGCCACCTGCGCTTCGGCCGGACCCGCGCGGAATCGACCACAAAAGCGTACGCAGGTCACCTCAAGCGCTTCCACGCCTGGTGCGGCGAACAAGGCCTGTCGCGGGAGCACGCGGCCGCCGAGCTCCCGCACTATCTGATGAAGCTGCGGACCACGCCCCGGCTGACGAGCGGCCGCGGCCAGGGGCAGCTGCCACAGGACTCCACGCTCGCCCCCGCCCTGGCGGCAATCCACGGCTTCTACCAGCACTTGGCCGACCTCCGCCGGATCAGTGCGAAGGCGGTCGACGCCCTGTTCGTCACCGAGCGACCTCCTGGCGGCCCTCCTCGAGGATGACCACGGCCCTGTACGAGATCGAGACCAGCGAAGCCGACGACAGCACGACGGTCTCCGCTGAAGGCATCTGGACGCAACTCGCGTCGTTGCACGAGAACGTCACACGACGTCGAGCGCAGACCGCCTCCCCCGCCGGACACGCACCCCGACGCGCCCGTTCCCCTGAAGCCCGGGCGCCCGGCCCCAAAACCTTGGCAGACTACTCCGCAGGCACAAGGTGCGTTGGGGGTACGGATGGCGGGGATCGGTCTTACCGCAGCAATCGAGGAACTGCGGCAGGAGCTCTATCGGGCGCAAGACCTGGGGGCAGACCAGCAATTCACGTTCGGCATCGAGGAGGCCGAACTGGAGCTGCAGCTGGAGCTGCGCAACAGCGGCAAGGGCGACGGCAAGGTCAGCTTCGGTGTGGCGACCGTCGGCGCGGGCGGTGAGCACTCCACCGTCCGCACCCACAGACTGACGCTAAAACTTTCGGTCCGGGACCGAGCCCGCGGCGGCTCCAGTCCCGAGATCAGCGACACCGAAACCGGGTCCTGGGACGAGGAGTGATGGACCCGCACAGACTGGTGCTGATCCGCAGCGGGACCACGCGGCTGCGCCATCGCGTCGGCTCCGGCTATCTCGTCGCACCCCGCCTGGTGCTCACCGCCGGACACATACTCCGGGACGGCGAAAGCGGCGCCCACTGGGAGGAGATCCAGGTCAGAGTGGGACACCCGGGCCGCGGTGAGACGCTACGCACCGGAGCGGAGCTGATCTGGACCCATCCGCAGGACCTGGACGTCGCCCTGCTGCTCACACACGACGAGATCGACGTACCGGGGTCGGTTCGATGGGGCCACCCCGTGGACACGGCCCCGCTGCGCTACGAGGGACTGGGCTTTCCGCTGGCATCCACGGAAGACAGTCGTGACGCCGAACACCTCCGAGGCGTCCTGCCTCCGCTGTCCTCCGGGGCTCGCGGCCTCTACGTGCTCGACCAGGAGCCCGCACCCGACCTCCGCGACGACGGCCGCAAGGCCTGGGGAGGCGCCTCGGGAACCGCAGTGTTCTGCGAGGACCACCTGGTGGGCGTGGTGATTCGCGACGACCGGTCCTACGGCAACCGCCGCCTGCGGGCCCTCCCGGCGCATTGCTTCGTCCAAGACGACGGCTTCGAGGCACTCCTGCGGCGGTACGCCGACGGTCCACCCCGCCTGACCGAGATTGGCGCCGCCCTCCCGAAGGCCCAGCCCGCGGCGGAACGCAGCCCGGCCGAACAGGAGACCGAGCGGCTCCTGTGGTCGGTGCTCGGCGGCCGGATCACCTACGCGGCACATGCCCGCGCCCTCGTACGGCGGCTCGGATACACCGTCCCCGACAGCCATGAACCGACCATGCCCGACCTCGCGGCACTCGTGGCGGCCCATCCCCGCGCCCTGCCCTCCCTGAGCAGCACCCTGGCCCCGGCTCTCACCGGCGAGGACGAGCGCACCCGCCTGACGGACGTCCTCACTCGCGCCCGTGCCGGCGGACTGTGCCTGCTCCTGTCCCTGGACGAGTGCGAGCACTTACTGGAACTGCTCCGCGGCATCTGCAAGGAGCAGCCCACGCTGATACCTCGCGCCGCCCGCGAGGCCCTGCGCTACGCCTGGCTACCCGACCCGCTGAACCGCACGCACCTCTGCGCCGACGACCTCGAACACGTCGTCGAGCACCTGGAGTCCGTCTCCGACAGCGAGCGCGTGCCCGACGGCACACCGCCCGTACCGGCCCTGCTCCGCCTGACCGAATGCGTGGCCGCCGCCCTGGGAAGGGAAGCGGGCGCGGAGCTGCGCAGCTGGTCCGATCAGGTGGCCGCCCGGACCGGCATCCACCCGGCGGCGCTCGCCGAGCGCCGCACCGACGCCGGCCGCTGGGCCGCCCGGCAGTCGCCTCCCTTCTCCCGCGTCGTCGTCGAAGTTTCCCGCGCGCGGACCGAACCGCGCGAGAGCTACTACTGCCGCATCCTGCTCGCCCGCGCCGACGGCACTCGCATCCCCCTCCACGAGGCGGAGAGCGCGCCGAGGAAACCCGAGGAAGTGGCCCGGCGGGTGCGCGACGCCGTCGAGGTCGTCGCGGACGAGCTCGGCCCGACGGCCGCGCCCCACGCGACGGTTCTGGTGGCCCGCGACAGCCTCCATCTGCCCATCGACGAATGGAACCCCGGAGCACCCAACGAGTTCGTGCCCGACCAGCCGATCGGCGCCGAGTTCCGCATCACCCTGAGCTGCCCGGAGATGAGCGACCTGGTGCGCGGCAGAGAACGTGAGCACCGGCGGCGCTGGGAGAGCGGCCACGCGGCCCCCTTGGTGGTCGACGACGAACGTGTCACTCGGCCACGGCTCAGGCGGCTGCTGCAGACCACTCACCGTGACGCCACCCAGGTCGTGCTCCACGGTTCCCCGGAACAGCGGGACGCACTGCTCGAACTCTGCCTGGCGCTCGGCGTCCCGGTCGTCCTCTGGGACCGGCGGGCCGACTGCCCCGCAGACGCAGCCGGGCTGCAACAGTTGGACCCCACCGGCCCGCTCGCCGATCTGCCCGAGCGGGTCCGCGTCTTCCGAGGGACGGCGTTCGACGAGCCGGAGACGCTCCCGGCGCGCCCCGCCCTCGTATGGGAGGAACACGGCCGGCGACTGCGGCCCGAATCGCTGACCCTGCAAGACCCCCCAGAAGGAGCCCACGCGTCATGACCGCCGCACAATCCGCTGCCACCGGCCACCCCACCCCGTCCGACGACGGGGACTGGCGGCTCTTCCGGGGCGACGGAGCGCCCCGCGCGGTCACCTTCCCGCCCGCACCGCCATGGCGCCGCCTCCACCTGGAGGAGCCCGACGTCTCGCGGACCGCACGCCCCCACCCGTACCTGATCGACCCCGACGATGCGGACATCGTCAACGCCGCCCTCCACCTGCGTCGGCCTCTGCTGGTCACCGGACACCCCGGTACCGGAAAGTCCTCCCTGGCTCACGCGATCGCCCACGAACTCGCCCTCGGCCGCGTCCTGCACTGGCCGGTCAACAGCCGCTCGACCCTGCAGGACGCCCTCTACCACTACGACGCGATCGGCCGGCTGCGGGAAGCGAACCTCCGCCAGGACACGGCCGGCTTAGAACCCGGCATCGGCCAGTACGTCCGGCTCGGACCCCTGGGCAACGCGCTGCTGGCCCGGGACCGGCCCAGGGTCCTGCTCATCGACGAGCTGGACAAGGGGGACGTCGACCTGCCCAACGACCTGCTCACCGTGTTCGAGGAGGGCGAGTTCGAGATTCCGGAGCTCAGCCGCCTCCCCGAGGAACACTCCACGGTCCACGTCCGGACCGACGACCCGGACGCGCCAGCCCCGGTGATCCGCGGCCGCGTCCGCTGCCGCGAATTCCCCGTCGTCATCATCACCAGCAACGGTGAACGCGAGTTCCCGCCCGCCTTCCTCCGACGGTGCGTCCGTCTCGACCTGCCCGAGCCCGACGATGAGCGGCTGCGGGACATCGTCGCCGCGCACCTCGGCCACGAGGCGCTCCACGACATCGACGACCTGCTGGAGGAGTTCCTCGGCCGGCGCGCGCCCGGAGAACTCGCGACAGATCAGCTGCTCAACGCGGTCTTCCTGCGTAAGGGCGGCATCGATCTGGACGCCGGCCGACTGCTCGACGCCGTTCTGCACCAACTCGGCGGGGCGGTATGAGGCCATGGTCGGACGTCTGAGAGAGATCCTGGCCAGGAGCGGCGTCGACCTCGCCGATGAGGAACTCCTCGACGTCCTGTGGCTGGCCAGGCACCTGCCGGGCGACGTCCGTCCGTTGGCGCGACGTCCGGCCCCGGCCGCCCCCTCACGGCAGGCCGCCGAGCAGGGTGAGCCCCGGGCCCCCGGCGCGGACGATCCCGCGCAACAGGGCGCGCACCCGCCGCCGGACGTCGCCCTGCACCGCCTGTTCCCCCTGCACGCGGCCCCGCGGGGGAAGGGGAGCGGCAGGCCGGAACTGTCCCCGCACCGGGCGCACGCCGTACGCACCCCGGGCATCAGTGTCCTGCCCAGCCGTCATCTCACGCTCGGCAAGGCGTTACGGCCTCTGCGGCAGCGGATCCCCGATCGGCGCCGTCAGGAACTGGACGTGGCACGGACGGTGGACGCCATGGCCGAGACGGGTCTGCCCGAGACCGTGACCAGTCCCGCCCGTAGCCGCTGGCTCTCCCTCGCCCTGCTGATCGACGACGGCGTGTCCATGTTCCTGTGGAAGCGTTTGGCCTCCGAGATCCGCACACTAATGGAACGGGCCGGGGCCTTCCGCGACGTACGCGTGCTCGGACTGAACACCCGTGGTCCTCACGCCCCGTTGCTGAGCAACCACCCCTACCGGCAGCAAGGGCCCTACCTTCCGCCGGCCGCGCTCTGCGACCCCACCGGCGGCACCCTTGTCCTCGTGGTCAGCGACGGCGTCGGCGACGCATGGTGGGACGGCCGGATGAGCGAGGCGGCGGCCATGTGGGCCCGACGGCAACCCACTGCGATCCTGCAGGCGCTGCCCGCCCGGCTCTGGGCGAACTCGGGCATCACGACTCGGCCGTGGCACGTCACCAGTGTCCGCAGGGGCGGTCCCACCACCACCTGGCACGTCACCGACCCCAGACTGCCGGCGGACCTGGTCGGCTTCGACTCCGTCCCCGTCCCCGTGCTCGAACCCACACTGGTTGCCGTCGGCGACTGGGCCCGGCTGGTCGCCTCACCGAGCGCGACCGCGGTGCTGCCGCTGTGGGACATCGGGCGGTCCGTCACCCAGCCCCAGCGCGCCGAGACCCGGCAGGGTCCGGACGACGAAGCCGTCCTACGCTTCCGCGGCGCGGCCAGCCCGGAGGCATATCGGCTCGCCGCCCACCTCGCGGCCGTGGCGCCCGTCACTCCGCCCGTCATGCGCATGGTGCAGGAGGCCCTGGGCCCCCCGACGGACACCGGGCACCTCGTGGAGGTCTTTCTCGGCGGCCTCATGCACAACGCCGCCGCGGACACCACCGGCCGATTGCCGCAGCCGGAGTTCTTCGACTTCTCCGACGACGCACGGCGCATCCTCCTCGGCACACTCCCCGCCCGCGAGTTGCTGCGCACCACACGACTGATCGCCGACCGCCTGGCAGCGTCTGTCCGGCACTCACCGAGCTTCACCGCCTGGGTAGCGCACCCGGGAGGCGCCGCCACCGTCGGCGCACCCGAACGGTCCTTCGCCCAACTGGAGGAGCGGCTACTGAAACGCCTCGGTGTCGCCATGCACATCGACGCCCCACTCGCCGACCGGCCTCCCCTAGCCTCGGACTCCCCCGAACGGCCCCGGTCACAGCCACCTGTGGCTCAGCGGACGGATACCAAGCCCCCCGCGCCGTCCTCCGCGGCGGACACGAAGGCCAAAATCCTTCTGGTCGACGACCAGCCGGAGAACCTACTGGTCATGGAGACTGTCCTGTCCGCGCTCGACCAGACACTCGTCCGCGCCTCGTCGGGGGAGGAAGCACTCAAGGCGCTTAACGACGACGAATTCGCCCTCATTCTACTCGCCACCCAGATGTCGGGAATGGATGGCTACGAGACCGCCGCACACATCAAGCGCCGTGTGCAGACTCGCGACACCCCGATCATCTTCGTCAGCGCGTCCGAAATGGGTCCGCGCGCCACCTATCAAGGGTATGCGGCCGGTGCCGTGGACCATGTGTCGCGGCCGTACGATCCCTGGGTGCTGCGCGCCAAGGCGACCGTCTACGTCAAGCTGCACCACAAGAACGTGCAACTGCGCAAACAGGCCGCCTGGTTGGGCACCGGGCCCGCGACCGATCTGACGGCGCAGCTGTCCACCCTGTTGTCCGACGCCGAGACGCAGGCACACGACCTGACCGGACAGCTACAGACACAGGCATCGCGCGCGACGGTGAGGATCACGGCCGCCCGCCTGGAACGCGCGGTCAGAAGCCTTCGCCAGGTCCTGCAGGGCGCGTTGGAGCTGCAGGAAGAACCTGGTGCCCCGCCCGCCCCGGCTTCCCTGCACTCACCACGACATCGAGACCAGTGAAGGAAGCCCGGCCGCGCGTTTTCGTGCCGCTGTCGCCGCTCTCCGTTCCCGTCCTTCCGGTTCGAGGTGATCCTTACGCCTTCGTCCGGCCGGTGCCCGCGGCGCGGCCGGTCACGGAAGCATTGAGGTCTATCCCTGACTCCATTCACCCACGCCGCCCCGGCGCGATCCTCACGTTCACCAGCACCGAGAACCTCTTCAACACTCCCCACGGCATCCCCGTGTCACAACCACCGGCGAGGAAAGCGTTACGAGACGTCGAAGGAAGCGTCCACTTGACCCCTCTAGCGGCAATACCGGTGATTTAGGTTGTTTTCCGGCAGGTCGGCTTGGTCTTGGTCGGCCCGACGAGGGTCACGTGTGGAGTTTCCGGCCGGGGCGGGTTGTGGTGCTTGGCGCGTTTGAGCTTCCAGTTGGACATCTTGCGTTTGATGACGCGCGGGCTGGAGCGCAATCGCCGGGGTGACAAGAGCCGTTCACGGATCTCATCCAGGGCGGTGACCAGTGCCCGGGCCAGTCGGGAGGGGGAAAACGCCGCCTGGTCGGTGACGTGGCGGCGGACGACGCGCAGGGTGCGGGTGAAGGAGATCCGGTCCGGGTCCTGCTCGGATTGCTGTGCGGCCTGGTGCATCAGATCCCGCAAGGCGTGGTGCACCAGCAGGAAGGCGAAGATCTCCTGCTCGGCGCCGCGGGGATGCTGGGAGCGCAGGACGAGGCGGGGGCCGCCGAGATGGGTCTTGATCTCATCCAGCGTGCTCTCGATCTCCCATCGCTGGGCGTACAGCGCGGCCAGCGACGCGGCGGGGGCGGCCTTCGGGTCCAGGATGGTGGTGATCAGCCGGTACACCGTGTCGCTGCCGCCGCGGCCGAGGGTGTACTCGATCACCCGGACCCGGGCCGGGTCCGCGCGACGGTTCTTGTCCCGGGCCACGACGATCTCCGAGAGGTAGGAGCCGTCCTCCAGTAGGGCCCGGACGGGGAGTACGGCGTCGTTCTTGACCCGCCACAGCAGGTCTGCGCCGGTTGCGGCGGCGGCCCGCCACAGGTCAAAACCGCGAAAGCCCCGGTCGGCCAGCAGCAGCATGCCCGGCGTCAGTGAGCTGAACAGGCGCCGGGCCAGCTCGGTTTCATGGACAGCCAGCGGTCCGGCCTCGGCCGCGAAGACGGCGTGGGTGCCGCACTCGGCCAGCGCGGCCACCCTCACCTGCGGATAGGCGCTCTTCTCCCCTCCGCGGCTGACTCCCGGGCGGCCGAAGAAAGCGGCGTTGGCCTCGGTGTCCGGCACGTCGAAGGTGGTGCCGTCCACCGCGACCAGCCGCCACCCCCGATACCAGGCCCCGCTCGTTTCCTCGGTCGCCACGGGCCGGCACACCCGGGCAAACAGTGCTTTCAACGGCTCCGGGCCCAGTCGCAGACGGGCCCGGCCGATCGCCGCGGTGGTCGGCACCCGCCAAGTCCCCTTCCACCGGCCCATCCGCTGAAGTCCGTGCGTCAGAAGCCGGGCGACCTCCTCATAGCCCTGCCCGGAGAACAGGCACATCGCCAGCACGAAATAGACCACCACCCGGGCGGGCAACAGCCGCTGGCGCTGCTCGACCCGGCCGCATCCCGCGACCACCTCATCCACCAGCTCCGGCGGAAACGCGCGGGTAAGCACACCAATCGCGATCCGATCCGACAACCGGTCATCCGACGACGACTTCACCTGTCCGGGCCTTGGCACACCACACCCAACGACCCTAAAACCCCAAAGTCACCGGTATTGCATCTAGAGGGTCTGCCAGGAGTCGTCGGCATCGCGGAATTGGTTAACAGAGGGCGAAGTTGTCTACCGCTCCGTCTGTGTGGTCGGAACCGATCTGTGTGCTCAGGCGGGCTGACGGAGTGCGCTGACCAGTGCGCGCGGGTCGTCTGCGTGGAAGCGGATGATGTGGGCCTCTTCCGTTGCACCGAGCGGGCGGGTGAAAGGGAGTGGCCGGTTCAGCTCCAGGGTCACCGAGGTCTGGCTGCCCACGATCAGGTCGAGGACCCCGTCCTCGGAGAGGGTGATCAGGCGGCCCTCGGGATAGCGCCGGTCGACCCGGACCGAGGCCACCGCGTCCGGCGGTACGGTGAGGTCGAAGAGGGCTCCGTAGCGGATCCGCAGAGAGCCGTCGGGGCGCACGACGTGCGGCCGGGTGACGCAGGCAGCGTGCAGGGCCAGCACGAGGACGACGCCATACAGGTCGAGTACCAGGATCACCCGGTGGACCACCGGCCAAGGGATGAGCAAGGCCAGGACCACCGCCTCGATGACCATCACGAAGAGCAGCCCGTACATCATCGCGGTCTGGGGCCCGGTGTACGCGGCAGCGAGGTCCCCGGGGCGCACCCCGTGCGTGCCGCGCCGGACCCACCGCCCCAGGGAGGCGAGGGCGCGCAGTTCGTGGAGGATTAGGCGGCGGACCGTCACCGGCACCGCCTCCTGCACGGCGGACCGCCGCGCCGCCCGGCGGTCCGCGCCGCGGGCGCGCGCGGCGACGTACAGCGAGCGCAGCACCCATGCCTCCAACAGCAGCACCACGAGCACCAGCGCCTCGGCGCCCGCCAGCGCCCACCCGGGAGGCCGGACCCCAGCCACCAGGCAGGCCACCAGGGCCAGTTCCCCCGGCAGCACGGCGGCCACCGCGACCCGCGCCGCCCGTACGCCCCTTGGCCGGCCGCTCATCCCCGGCCCCTTTCCACGAAAGCCTCCATGAGCCGGCCCACGACTTCCGCCTGCGCGGGGGTGTACTCGGCGAGCAGCGCCTCCTTGAACCCGGTCACGACCACCCCGTCCTCGGGGATCGCGGCGAACAACTCCGCGGGGACGGCTGCCATCAGGTCAGCCGCCAGGGGTGCGATCCGCGGATCGTCGGCGGGGGCTTCGGCGAGCGCGTCGAGGCGCTCATACAGTTCGACAACTGCGGGATCGGCGACCAGCGTCCCGAGCAGCCCGAGCATCTCTTGGTTACCGGTGCTGGTGGCGTCCAGCAGCGTGAGGTACTCGCGGTCCTTGGCCGCGCTCGGCGAGTCTGTTCGGGGGGCCTGTGCCAGCAGTGCGGCGAGGGCGGGTGAGACGGGCCCGGTCGCGCCGGGCGGCTCGGCGAGCAGGGCGCCGAGCCGGCGGCGGCGCTCCCGGATGTCGGCTTCCTGGCGGGCCAGGTCGGCGTCGAGTTCCTCCAATATCTCGGTCAGGTCGCGCCCGGCATCGTGGGCGAGGGCGTCGCGCACTTCATCGAGGCTGAGGCCGAGTTCGGTGAGCCTGCGCACCCGGGCGAGCAGGACGGCGTCGCGGACGCTGTAGGCCCGGTAGCCGTTGGGGCGCCGCTCCGGTTCCGGAAGCAGCCCGACATGGTGGTAGTGCCGGATCGCCCGGGTGGTGAGCCCCACGAGCGCGGCGATCTCTCCGATTCGCATGCCGCCAGTAGAAACCCTGCCGTTGCGTCAAGGTCAAGCGCTGGAAGTATCGTCGGGCGCAAAACGATTCAAGCGCGTCTACACACCGGAGTGGTATGTCCTCGCCAGCGCACGTATCTGGCCAGGGTCCGCTCCCGCTACCCCTCGTCGTCCTCGTCGAGTTCCACTGTGTCCGGGTCGCGAAGCGGGCGTAGGGCGCCGCCAGTCGGAGTGGAGGCGGTGAAGCTGTAGCGGCCCAGGACGTTGAGGTTGCGGTGCTTGAGCGGGGAGAGGCGGGCGATGTCCTCGTCCCGGATCTCGTGGCCCTCGGCACGGAGCCGGGCGACGGCGGCGTCGATGTACCGGGTGGTCCAGAGCACCACGGCGTTGAGGACCAGGCCCAGTGAGCCGAGCTGGTCCTCCATCCCGTCCGGTACGCCTGATGGATGGTGCCGCGCTTGCCGTGGCACACGTCGCGGGCCAGCTTGTGCCGGGACTCCTGCACGGTGAGCTGGCGGTTCATCTGGCGGCGGTAGGTGTCGTCGACCGGGTCGACGACGCGGAGCAGGTGCTCGGTCTTGGCGATCCGGCCGTACTCGGCGAATGCCTGTCCCAGCGGGGTCGGGTGGCCTTCGCGTCCGAACATCCGCAGCAGGTCGTAGGCGCGAACCTGGTTGGTGACCAGGGAACCGGCGACCCGGAGCATGTCCGGCCAGTGAGTGATCACCTTGTTCAGGTTGACCCGGTTGCGGGCCAGCGGCTCCAGCGGCCCGTACGTGCCTGTCTCTACTCCGGGAAGGGACGCGCGCCAGAATCGTTTACTTCCTGCGCTGGCTCGCCCAGGCCCACCCCGACATCGACGCGATGACCCAGCTGGAGCGCCGGCACGTCGAGGGCTTCATAGCCCACCTGCACGAGCACATCAACGCCCGGACCGGACGGCCGCTGACGGCACGGTCCCGCTATACCTACCTCAGCCCGCTGCTTCAGTTCTTCCGCGAGACCAGCCAGTGGGGCTGGAGCGACGTCCCGGGCAGACCCCTGCTCGGCCGCTCGGACATGCCCAAACTCCCCTCCGCACTGCCGCGGTTCATCCCCCGGGCCGAGCTGGACCGCCTCATGGAAGCGGTCGAGGAACTCGAAGACCCGCACCAACGTGCCGCCCTGCTTTTGCTGCGCTGGAGCGGCGCCCGGCGCGGGGAGATCGCACGGCTGACCCTGGACTGCCTGGACGCCTACCCCGACGGCTATCCGCGGCTGCGGATCCCGGTCGGCAAGACCTACACCGAGCGCATGGTCCCCCTGCACCCCCAAGCAGCGGACGCCCTGCGCGAGTTGATCGACGCGGCCAAGACAGCGAACGCCGCAGCCCGACATGACGCATGGGCCCAGCGGCCTGTCCGCTACGTGTTCATGCGGCGGGGCAAGCCCATGGGCCGTCACTTCCTCTACGCGGACGCCCTGGAGATCGCCTGCCGCAAGGCCGGGCTCGTCGACGGCGACGGCAATCCCACCGTGACCGCCCACCGGTTTCGCCACACCGTCGGCACCCAGCTCGCCGAAGGCGGCGCCCAGATCCAGACGATCATGGCAATCCTCGGCCCACCGCAACGCGCAGATGTCCGCCACCTACTCCCACATCAGCGATCCCGTCCTGAAGGAGCAGTACGAGAAGGTCATCGCCGCCGGCGGACGGATCGCGGGCCCGGCCGCGGAGGAGCTACTGACCAGCCGGATCGGCGAGGACACCCTGAACTGGCTCAAGACCAACTTCTTCAAGACCGAACTCGAACTCGGCCACTGCCTGCGGGCACCCGCCGAAGGGCCCTGCGAGTGCGACCTCTACCTCCGCTGCTCGAAGTTCCTCACCACGAGCGAGTACGCCCCGCGCCTGCGGTCCCGGCTCGCCCGTGAACAGCAGCTCGCCCAGGACGCCGTCGAACGCGGCTGGCCCCGCGAGGTCGAACGACACAAGGCCATCGCCGAACGGATCTGCGGCCTCCTCGCCGATCTCGGAGAGAGCGCCGAGCCCGGCCCTGACGATCACTGCTGAGCGGTTGTTTTCGGCAGCCTGAACGAGAGCCCCGACGGATACTTGCCAGATGGATGGATCAAGGGCTTCTTGGGTCAACACCACACACGATTGGGCTGGCACCGTGGACGCGGACCATCTCGGTCAGATCCGCCAGGAATCTGCCCAGTTCGCTCCGGGCGGGCCGGGACACCTAGTTCTTGAGATCGTTGCTTATGCCGCTGACGAGGCAGCGAGCCGGGGCGGCGGACGGTGTGTGGTCACGCTGCATACCGACGGCTCGGTGTCGGTGAAGGATGACGGACGGGGCACCGACACTCGGGTCGACGAGCATGGCCGGGTGGTGAAGAAGCCGGTCATGGCCACGAAGGATCTTCGGTTCTTCGACTTCCCAGAGGCGGAGCGGCTTTCGGACGGACATCCGCGTCGCGGCATGTCCGTCGTCGCAGCGCTCAGCGAGTGGCTGATTCATACCAACCGCCGTCTCAACGGATCCTGGAGCCAGCGCTATGAGCACGGCGTCCCGGTGACCGATCTGGTGCCCGTCGAAGCGGACGGGACCACGGGGACCTGCGTCCGCTTCCTGCCGGACGAAGCCCTGCGTTCGCGGTGGTCGTTGACCACGGGCGACCTGGCCCGTTGGTCCCAGCACTGGCCCGACCTGACTGCCCGCCTCGACGATCAGCGCGACAGCGGGGACCGGTCAGGCCCGTGACCACGGGGCGGCACGACCGCGCTGCACCGGAGAGAGCGGCCCGGTCGGATCCCGACCCGCGGTCCTGGTGCTCGGCCCCGGTGGCCTGGAGGCGGCAGGAGTCGGAGACGGTCTCGATCAGGGTGCACTTGAAGTTGAGCCGGACCCGCGCACGGAATTCGTCCAGATAAGGGTTCACGTGCGTCCAGAACAGGGGGGACAGGGCCCGCCGGTCGGCGTCGGTGAGCCGCTTCTGCCACTTCTCTTCGCTCAGGATGTCCTGGAGGAGCAGGGTGTTGACGTGCACCAGCGCGGACTGGAGCAGGTGCAGGGCGAGCGTGGAGACCTCCTGTGACTCCTTTTCGGAGCCGGTCAGGTCGCCATCCTTGCCGTAGAACAGGTCGTGGTTCGCGCTGTTCCAGTTCTCCACGACCTGGAGCCCGTCGTTGATCTCCCGGCGCAGGTCCGCGTCGGCGAGGTAGCCGCAGATGAACGCCGTACGTACCGCCCGCCCGAGTTCCTCGATCGCGCGGTAGGTGGGGTGCTTGGGCCCGCCGCGGGTGAAGCGGCGCAGGACCTGCTCGGCCTCGGCGGTGCCCAGGCGCAGGGCGGTGGTGTATTTGACGATCTGGTCGTACTGCTGGCGGATCAGGTCCCAGTCGATCGTCTTGGTCGACAGCACCGGCGCCAGGTTCGGCCACTTCTCGTCCTCCCCGGCCGTCGGCCGGTACAGCCGCGCGGAGCCGACGTTCTTCAACCTGGGCAGCAGGTTGAAGCCGAGCATGTGGGCGAAGGCGAACCCGACGATGGAGGCGCCGTGCGTGTCGGTGTACTGCCGGTCGATCTCCACGTCCGTGCAGTGCCGCAGCACACCCTCGATCATCGCGGCGACCTCGGACGCCGAGCAGGACTTGAGCTGGCTGTAGACGCACAGCGACTTCTTCTCGACGTGCCAGTAGATCATCACCCCGGGCCCGTAAGCGCGCGGGTTCGCGGATTCCTGAACGGGAGTGAGGTGGAACCCGCGTGTGGCTCGGAGCATAGCCGCCCCGATGCGGTTGAGTTCGCACCTGTCGACGTACACGGTCAAATGCTCAGCCGCGCACGGAGGAAAGTCAGATCCTCGGTTGATGCACGGCACCCGAGTCGGTGCGGTCGGCCGGGAACCGCGCGACGTCGCCTGATGTCAGTGCCTCCTGTCAGGATGCGCGGATGACCTCAACCAGCCACCCGCTCACCGACCCTGACGATCAGCCCCGTGCCCACCTTCGGGAGTTGGTCGGCGCCATCGAACGGTGGGACGACCTGGAACGCACCCATCTGAAGACCGCCACACAGTGGATCGCCAGCGGAGCTCCGGTCTACCGGGTGCGCAAGCCGGATGTTCCGGCGATGCACTTGGTGAGCTACTTCGTCGTCCTCGACGACACGCGCGGGCAGTTGCTGCTCGTCGCGCACCGCAAGGCGGGTCTGTGGCTGCCAGCCGGAGGGCACGTCGAGCCGGGTGAGGACCCATGGGCTGCGGTGGTCCGCGAATGCCATGAAGAGCTGGGCATCGAGGCCGTGGCATCGCCGATCAGCGGTGAGCTCCCCTTCTTCCTCACCGTCACTCGAACCCGGGGGCAGGGCGTACACACCGACGTCTCT
The DNA here is from genome assembly GCF_037201975.1 of Streptomyces sp. TG1A-60. Lineage (NCBI taxonomy): Bacteria > Bacillati > Actinomycetota > Actinomycetes > Kitasatosporales > Streptomycetaceae > Streptomyces > Streptomyces sp. TG1A-60. The sequence continues at coordinate 288,703 of NZ_CP147520.1, forward strand.
CTCTGGTATCTCCTCGACGCCGATGCTGACACCATCACCTCCTTCGACCAAGGCGAGTTCGACGCGATCCGGTGGCTGACCGACGAGCAGGTTCTCGAGGAGCCGGACGAACTGCTCGACCCCCACATGCACCGCTTCACGCGCAAGCTGCAGCGCGCCCGGACCAGAAGGCATCGCGGGTAGCCTCCTCCGGTGTCCGCGGTGCTTACGACCCCGCGACGACGGCACAACGCCGAGACCGACACCAGCACCGCTCAGGTCCGCCGTCTCTATGGGGAGTCGTGACCGCGAGGGTTGTCAACGCTCTCTGAAATCTGACCCCAGGCGAGTCTCTGAAAACTGACCCCCATGTTGTTGGCCGCCGAGTGCCCTGCTCACCTCGGCAGGCTGTCAGCCGTGGATGCCAGAATCAGCAGCATGACTCTGTGCGACTACTTCTCCGCTGTTGACGACCAGGCTGCCATCGCGGTCCTGCAATCTCCGGGAGGACCAGGTCGAGCGGAGTTCGACGTGTTCCTCCTCAAGAACATCGACCCGGTCGTCGCGATTGCCCAGCTCGAGGCCATCATGACGGGCTGCAGCTATGAAGAGGCCAGCGAACGCCCACGGTCCGGGCAGCTGCTGTCATCGCCGGAGGACGGCCCGCCCTTTGTGGTCAGCTTGTCGGACTCCTTGTTCGATGCCCTCGTCACGGCGGGGGACGACGATCTTGCTCGTATTGCTGAGCTGTGGTCGAAGACCGACGAGCTCCGGCAGATTCGGATCAGCGTTGAGGTCTCGGCGGATGTTCTGAAGGGCCTGGTCGGACTGGCTCAGCGCGCTCAGGCCTCCGGTCAGCGGTTGTATTGCTGGTGGGCGCTGTGAATTACCGGCGTGTCCGGCGAGTAATTGTCAAGAGTTGTGGATCAGTGGGGTTGCTCAGGCGGCGACTTCAGGGCGTTCTACGAGGTGACCGTTCTTGAAGCGGGCGCCGTTGCGGACGAGGGCGACAAGGTGGGGTGCGGTGATCGCTCGCCAGCGGGCCTGGGCGGACTCGACGAGCTTGAACACCATCGCCAGGGCCGCGGCCGGGCTGCCGGCCCCGCGGGTTACCTTGGTCCTCAACTTCACGGTGCTGAAAGTGGACTCGATGGGATTTGTCGTGCGCAGGTGCACCCAGTGCTCGGCGGGGAAGTCGTAGAACGCGAGGAGCTCGTCGGCCTCGTCGGTGATCTTCTTGGCCGCTTTCGGCCACTTCGCTCCGTAGGCACGCTCGAAGTCCCTGACCGCCTTCTCGGCGTGGTCACGGTCCTCGGCGTTGTAGATCTCCTGCAGGGCCTTCTTCGCGCCGGGCTGAGCCGACTTCGGTAGCGCGTTCATGACATTGCGGACCTTGTGAACCCAGCACCTCTGGTGTCTGGCCTGGGGAAACACCTCTGCGAGGGCCCTCCACAGGCCCATCGCCCCGTCGCCGACGACGAGTTCGGGATCGCGCATGCCGCGTCGGCGGCAGTCACGCAGCAGATCCGCCCATGACTCGGTCGATTCACGCAGCCCCTCGGCCAGCGCGATGAGTTCCTTGCGGCCGTCGGGGCGCACGCCCATGAGGACCAGGACGCAGGAGTGGGCCTGGCCGAGGCGGACCTTGGGGTGGACGCCGTCGGCCCACACGTAGACGTAATCGGAATCCGACAGGTCGCGGGCCTGGAAGGCGGTGTGGTCGTCGGTCCACTGCTTCGTCAGCCGGATCACCGTCGCCGGCGAGAGGCCGGCCGAGGAACCCAGGAACTGCTCCATCGCGGGCACGAAATCCCCGGAGGACAGTCCGTGGAGGTAGAGCAGGGGCAGGACCTCGCTGATCTTCGGGGACTTACGGCACCACGGCGCGAGGATCTTCGACGAGAACCGCTTGCGCTCACCGGTCTCCACGTCGACGCGCTTGTCGTTCACGCGGGGCGCCTTCACCACGACCGGCCCGGCGGCGGTGGTCACCGTCCGCTCGCGATGATGGCCGTTGCGGACCACCAGACGGCGGCCGACCTCGTCCCGCTCACCAGCCAACTCAGCTATGTACTGGTTGACTTCGGCCTCCAGGGCCGCGGCGAGCATCCGCCGGGCACCCTCACGGACGATGTCGTCCATCAGGGATCCGGTCTCGGTGGTTCCGTCGTTGTTGACTACGCTGAGCACGGGCGTGCCTTCCCAACCCGCGGTGCAACGCGGGTCTACTCGGTGACCATCAATCGATCACTCGGGAAGGTACGCCCTCCGCGTTTCGCGAGGCACCCCTCCCGAGGCCGATCCACAGGTCTTGAGCATTGCTCGTGATGGACGGGATGGCGGAATGGTCCAACCGCCCCCTGGACCGCGTCTATCCGGTGTTGTTCGTCGATGCGATCAACGTGAAGATCCGGGTTCTGTCGACGATCTTGTGATCCGGACGGTTGAACGGGTCGTGCCGACTGTTCGCGATCATGCATCGCGTGCTCTCGTGATGTGCTCTTGGAGCTGTTTCCGCACCTGTCCGCGCTGCTGATCGAGGAGGTCGAACGACGGCCGGAAAAGGTGGTGTTGAGGACGCGGGTGCGGGCCACGACTGGGGCCTGCCGGTGCGGCCAGAGGTCGTCTCGGGTGCACGGTCGGTACGTACGGAGGTTGCGCGATGTCGCCGTTGGCGGGCTCGGCGTGGTGATCGAGTTGTGCGTGCGCCGATTCCGCTGCGAGAACCCTGACTGCACAGCGGTGACGTTCGCCGAACAGATCGCGGGGCTGACCACCCCGCACAGTCGCTATGGCCCGCTGCTGCGTGGGGTGTTAACGCGGGTCGGGCTGGCGCTGGCCGGCAGGGCAGGAGTCCGACTCGCGGCCGCGGCCGGTATCACCGTGGGCAAGGACACGCTGCTGCGGCTGGTCAGAGCCCTGCCCGACCCGGAGATCGGCCAGGTGGAGGTACTCGGTGTCGACGACTTCGCCTTCCGTAAAGGCCGCCACTACGGCACTGTGCTCATCGACATGGCCACCCACCGTCCACTGCACCTCTACGACGGACGTGAGGGAGAGGACCTGGCTGCCTGGCTCCGCGGTCACCCTGAGGTGAAGGTCATCTGCCGTGACCGTTCCGGCGGATACGCGGAAGGTGCACGGGTCGGGGCACCGCAGGCCGAGCAGGTCGCTGATCGCTATCACCTGTGGGCCAACCTCGGACAGGCGGTCGAGAAGTCGGTGAACGCCCATCGTTCCCGCCTGACCGAACCAGTTCCCGCAACTGACGGTAACTCCGATGCCCTGGAGGCGGAGCCCGAGAAGGTCCAGCCATCGACGGAGCTGAAGATCGTGACTCGATTGCGTGAGCAGCATGCCGCCGCCCACGAACTGTGGGAGAAGGGCATGTCCAAGGCGGCGATCGGCCGGAAACTCGGGCTGCACCAAGCCACCGTCCGCAAGCTGGTCAACGCCCGCTCCGCGGACGAAGTCGTCGCCAAGAGCCTGCAACGGGCGCATATCGTCGATCCGTACGTCGGCCACCTGCACCGGCGCTGGAACGAAGGTGTCAGAAACGCCGCCCAGCTCTACCGCGAGATCCAACAACTGGGCTATCCAGGTGGCGAGTTGGCCGTCCAGCGTCATCTGCGGCGCTACCGAACCGGGCGCGGACATGCACCCGTCCCCGGCCCCAAGCCGCCATCGGTCCGCGAGGTCACCTCCTGGATCATGACCCACCCCGAGCACCTGCGGGACGAGGACGCCGACAAGCTCCACCGCCTACGCAAACGGGATCCCGAGCTCGACCGGCTCACCCTCCACGTCAGGAAGTTCGCCGCGATGATGACCGGACGCCACGGCGACCGCCTCGAAGACTGGATCACCAACGCTGAGCAAGACACGCTGACCCCGCTCGCGGGCTTCGCCCGCAACCTCCGCCGCGACTTCGACGCCGTCCGCAACGGACTGTCCCTGCCACACAGTTCCGGCACCGTCGAAGGCAACATCAACCGGCTGAAGATGCTGAAACGCCAGATGTTCGGCAGGGCCAGCCTCGATCTCCTACGCAAACGCGTCCTACTCGCACGGTGAGTCTGAACCGTCCGGATCACAAGATCGTCGACAGAACCAAGATCAGGGACGGGCAGGTGGCGAACCGTCCGATCTACGTCGTCATGGCCGTGACCGCCGAGGGCCACCGCGACATCCTGGGGATCTGGGCAGGCGACGGGGGCGAGGGCGCGAAGTACTGGCTGAGCGTGTTCACGGACCTGAAGAACAGGGGCGTCGACGATGTCCTGATGCTGGTCTGCGACGGACTGAAGGGCCTGCCCGAGGCGGTGGAGGCCGTCTGGCCTCGAACGATTGTGCAGACCTGCGTCGTTCACCTGCTGCGGAACTCCTTCCGGCACGCGGCCCGCCAGGACTGGGACAAGATCGCCAAGGCGTTGAAGCCCGTCTACACGGCACCGAACGAGAACGCCGCGACCGAGCGGTTCAGCGAGTTCCAGGAAGCCTGGGGCAAGAAGTACCCGGCGGTCATCCGGCTCTGGGAGAACGCCTGGGCCGAGTTCGTGCCCTTCCTCTCCTTCGACGTCGAGATCCGCAAGGTCATCTGCTCGACGAATGCGATCGAGTCCGTCAACGCCCGCATCCGCAAGGCCGTTCGCGCCCGCGGCCACTTTCCCAACGAGGCCGCGGCCATGAAGTGCGTCTACATGGCGCTGATGAGCCCGGACCCGACCGGCAAGGGCCGCAAGCGATGGACCATGCGCTGGAAGGCGCCCCTGAACGCCTTCCAGATCGCCTTCGAAGGCCGGCTCACCCCGGCCGCCAACTGACCCCTACAAAAACTGGATCAGCCGTCTACTGGACACACCCGGCGGAAGCCTCACTGGGCATCGCAGCCACGGCGAATTGGGCAACGGAGTCGACTTGGTTGCCAGGCTATTCACTGGCCTGGGCATCGATGGGGATCTTGGTGATGTCAGGGCGTAACGGGGAGGCTAGCGAGGTGCCGCGAGTACCTCCCGGAGTACGGTCTCGAGCGTGACGCGGGCCAGCTCATGTCTCAGGGTCTCCTCGATGCCTTCGTAGATGCCCTGCATCGCCGGCTGGATGCCGTAACCCACCACGCATCCCTGGTCCGGGGTGGTGCGGTGCATCGCGAACAGCGGGCCGGGTTCCACGGCCTCGTACACGTCGAGCAGGGTCATCGACTCCAGCTCGCGTGCCAGTGACCAGCCCGCGCCCACGCCCCGTCGGGACTCCACGAGCCCAGACCTGCGCAGCTCGCCGAGCAGCCGTCTGATTACCACTGGGTTGGTGTTCGCGCTGGTCGCGATCTGCTCGGAGGTGGCGACCTCATGGCCCTGGCGCTGGTAGAGGCCGATCCAGGCCAGCGCGTGGGCGGCGATGGTCAGCCTGCTGTTGGCGCTCATGGACTCATCCTCTCGGCCGCAACGCTTCAGGTTACGACAGTGCCGTCGTAACAGTGAAGGTTGCAACAGCACGTCGTAACAATTAGCGTTACGACTGCCAGGAAGGGTCAATCAACGAGGTGAGAAGAATGAGCAATCCACTCATGGGCAAGGTCGCCCTGGTCACCGGGGGGTCGCGCGGACTGGGAGCCGCGACCGTACGGCTGCTGGCCGAGCAGGGCGCCGACGTCGCCTTCACCTACGTCAGCTCCGAGAAGCAGGCGCAGGCAGTCGTCGACGAGGTGCACGGCAAGGGTGCCAAGGCCGTCGCCTTCCAGTCCGACCAGGCGGACACGAGCCGGGCGCCGGCGCTGATCGACGACGTGGTCGCGCACTTCGGCGGCCTGGACATCCTCGTCAACAACGCGGCGATCTCGGTGGAGCAGGGCCGCACGGTGGACGACCCGGACGCCGACACCGCCGCCCTGGACCGGATGCACGCCACCAACTACCTCGGCGTGATCGCCGTCATCCGGGCCGCCTCCCGAGTGCTGCGCACGGGCGGCCGCATCATCACGGTGAGTTCCGGACTGGGCTCCCGAGTCGGCGCCCCCGGCCTTGCCGACTACTCGGCGACCAAGTCCGGGATCGAGAGGTACACCATGGGCGTCGCACGCGACCTCGGGCCCCGGAACATCACGGCCAACGTCGTGGAGGCCGGACTGATGGAGGGCGGCATGCAACCGCCGGACCCCGACACTCTCAAGGCCCTGGTCAGCTCGCTGTCCCTGCAACGCATGGGGCACCCCGACGAAATCGCCGCGGCGATCGCCTTCCTGGCGAGCCCCGCAGCGTCGTACGTCACGGGCGCGGTGCTGGACGCCCACGGCGGCTACAACGCCTGAACCCGAACCCTGCCGCGCGCCCCGAAGGACATCGCGCCTTCGGGGCGCGCACCGCCGACGACCCGCGACAAGGCGTACGACTCGAAGGCTGTGCGCGGTGAGCTGCGACGCCGCTGCATCCAGGCGCTCCCGCAAGGGCTCCCCGAACATCAAGGGCCTGGGCAAGATCCGCTATCGCCGAGCAGATCGCCCTGCTCCACCAGTTCAGACGCCTCGCGGTCCGCGGGGAACGACGTATCGAACTCCACGACGTCTTCGTCTCGTTGGCTTGCAGCCTCATCTGCTCCACACGCCTCAAGAAGACCGGATCGTGATCGCGTTACGAGCTCTGAGGAGAGCGGCTCCTGACGAACGATCTTCTCCGCAGACTGCCGCCCACGACCAGGGTGAGTCCCCCGAGTACGTGTCACACCAGCCCTTCGACCTGCGCCTTCAAGTTGGTGGAGGCTCACTGAACGGCGAAGCCCCTCAGACCGATGGCCATGGCGCCTGCCTCACTCTCCAGGGCGGCACGCTCGACGACACCGGTTCCTTCACGGTGACCACGTCCGTGGAACTGAACGAGACCAAACTGGCCGCCAAGTCCATCGGTTACAGCGGGCAGATCGTGGGGCAGCGGACGACGGACGGCTCGGCCTGGGGACTGTGGTACGAACTCACCGGCAAGGAGACGGTGCTGGACGAGGAGACGCGGGGCTGAACGGACGCCGACGCATTGAGTTCCTCGCCCGCTGGCCCTCGAACAGGGCGATGCAGCATGCCCGCGACCGGATCCGGGAGATCACCGCCCGGCGCAGGCTCCCGCTGCAGCCGCAAGCGATCGTGGAGGACCTCAACTTGTTCCTCCGGGGCTGGATGGCGTACTTCAGATACGGCCACTCCGCCCAACGCTTCAGCAAGATCGGCAGATTCGCAAGGGAACGCGTCGCGCACTTCATCAGCAGGAAACACCGGCGCAGCCGGGCGTTCGGCTGGTGGGTACTGACCGTCGCGTCCCCGAACGAACTCGGACTGATCAGCCCGTACGGAACCGTCGTGGCACCCAGGGCAGGCAAGCCCTGGCGGGAAAGACCGAATGCCGCCGGTAAACGGCGTCGGTGAGCCGTGTGCGGGAGAACCGCATGCACGGTTCGAAGCGGCGGGGGCTGGAAACGGAGCGGACGTACTCCGCCACCGCGCCAGCCCCCGACCCTGCACCCTGAGGTCGAGCTGATGCCGGGCGCCGTCGACCAGCACGACCCAGGTCCGGCGGTGCTCGGGGTCGCGGGCTTCGGCCTGGTCGAACACCGCGGTGATGACCTGCTCGGCGGTGTCGTTCACCGAGCCGCACAGCCACTTGGACCTGGCTTTCGGGCCCGGGCGACGCTCCTTCACGGGGTCGGCGGGGTCGGTGATGATGTCGTCGATGCCGCGGACGGCGGGCTCGGCGTCGTAGACGGTGCCCAGGGTGGCCATCCGTTTGCGGCCGTTCTTCTCGCCGGGCGCGAGCCTGGTCGCCATCTTGTTGCCGTTTTTGGCTGCGGCGGCTTTCGCGGTGGCTTCGCGCAGCGCCTCGGGCCTTATCACCACGCCCTTGCCGTCGGTGGACAGCACCAGCAGCGTGGCGTCGGTGCACGGCTCGGGCACCAGGGCCTGGTAGAACGCGTCGATGTCGGCCGCGGCGGCCACGGCGAGTTCCTGGACCTGCCGGTGGCCGATGCCGGCGCCGGTCAGCACGTTGACGCGGTCGACCGCCTCGGCGAAGGAGCCGCGGGCGGACTCGGTCGCGGCGAGCCGGGCCAGCCCCAGGCTGTGCATCCCGGCAGGCATGTTCAGTGCGGCGTCGGACAGGTGCAGATCGGCCGAGCCGGTGGCTCGGTAGGCGATCCGGGTCGTTGTGACCTTCCCGAACACCGTGGCCAGGATCCGCCTCCGGCCCCGCTCGATCCGGGTGCGCTCGACACCGGCCGCATCGACCACCGGATCGGCCCGCTGCTCGCGCACCGCGCGCAGATCCAGATGGTCCTGGAACAGCTGCCGGGTCACCTCGCGCATCCGCGCCGCGAGCAGGTCCTCCAGCCCTGAATGCGTCAACGCGGCGGCGTCCGGCGACGTCAGATCCGTGGCGACCTGCTCGAACAGGCCGCGGGAGGCGGCGAACGCGAGCTCGGCCACCGCCAGAGGGCCGGTCTCCGGGACGGCGCTCACCAGCCCAACTCCCGTCCGTCCACCCTGAACAGCCCCGGCGCGATCTCGGCGAGGATCCCGCGTTCCACCAGGCGCTTCAGCTTCGAGCGCATGCCCTCCACGTGACGGGCCTCGCTCTGAAGCCCCAGCTCCACGCACACCTCCTTGCACCGCCACGCCGACCCCGACGTCGCGAACAGCGCGGTGATCCGCTGGTAGTCCGGCGACATCACCGTCACATCGCCCGCGGCCTCGGCGGCCAGCAGTGCCGCGGCAACGTCGACCGGCCCGGACACTGCCGGCACGGAGGCATCACACGCGGCTACCGGACCGTCGGCCAGCACCTGCTCCACCGTCTCCCGCGTGATCTGCAGCCGGGACAGTTCGCCTTCCACCTGGGACAACGCTTCGGAAAGCTCCGCGATCTGCTTGCGCAACCCCGCGATTCTGGCCCGGCATTCACTCTCTCTGGCATCCAACGCGGCCATCAACGACGGCACCACACCACCCCGCCTCACCCGGTGCCCGCACCCACGGCCAGCTCACCTCGCCGACGGTAGAGACCGCCCCACACCGGCACATCCCGAACCCCTGCGAATCACCCCAACGAGGCACCCCCACAAGATCTGCACCCGTTGGCGATCTGGTCACGTTTCTCCGGGATCGTGCAGCGGATACCGCGCTTGCGCAGGTAGGCGCGGTTCGCACGGGAGCCGTACGCCTTGTCGGCACGAACCTTGTCCGGCCGGGTCCGCGGACGGCCCGGCCCGAGCCGGGGCACGCGGATACGGCCCAGGACCACCTGGAACTGCGGGGAGTCACCACGCTGTCCGGCCGTGATCACCAGCGACATCGGCTTCTGGGCCTGCTCGACCGCCAGATGGAGCCTGGTGGTCAGCCCGCCCCGGGAGCGTCCGAGCCCGTGGTCGTCGGGCTCGGTGAACACACCACCGGGCGACTCGACCTGCAGATCCCCCTTTTTGCAGGCACCCGCAGCATGCTGGTGAGCGCGGGCGATCGTCGAGTCCACCGAGACATCCCAGGTGATCAGCCCCTCGGCATCGGCCCGGGCCTGCAGTTGCTCGAAGATCCGATACCAGGTGCCGTCCCGCTGCCAACGCCGGAACAGCCCGTACACCGTCTCCCACGGACCGTACCGCTCCGGCACGTCCCGCCACGGAGCACCAGTACGGGTGCGCCAGCGTATGCCATCTATCAACTGCCGCTTGGTGTGCACCAGCGGCCGTCCGGACTTCTTCCCAGAGGCAGCAGGGGCTCCAGCTTCGCCCACTGCGCATTCGTCAGATCGCGCCGCCCCACAAAGTGGATCTTGGCACATCAACACGCCCTAGTGCCAGTCGCTGATCCGGACGTCGTCGGGCGCCGGCCTGCCGCGTCCCGTCTCCACGAAGTCCTTGAGGCTCATCAGGAAGGTCGCCCACTTCGTGCTGCAGTGGTGCGTGAACTCGACCGGCTCACGCCAGCCCTCGTGTGTGAACAGGACGATCGTGTAGTCGTCGCGTCGGCTGAGGCTCCAGTCGATCTCGGTCCCGATCCACTCGGTGGGACCGTCGGTGACGCGCCACCGCACGTGGCCGGCCGGGTCGAGCTCGACGATCTTCCATGTCGAAGCCGCCGACGTCGCCGAAGCGGAACGCCAGCTGACCGCCGACCTCGCTCTTGCCGGTGGTGTCGGTCGTCCACCAGCCGGCGATGCCCTCGGGCGTGGCGACGGCCCGGTAGACGTCGTCCAGCGGCGCGACGGCGCCGACGCGATGCAGGATCGCGATGCAGGATGTCGGGCATCTTCATTCTCCTTCGGTGTGGTCGCGGCTGCGTTCGATCGCCTCCGCGATGTGCTTGATCCGGCGCAGTAAGGCGTCCCAGGAAGTGCCGACCGCGGCCAGCTGCGCGGCCGCGCGGGCGAGCTGTGTCTCGTCGACCCGGTAGCGCCGCTCGCGACCGGCCGGCTCGGCACGAACCAGCCCGACTCGGTCGAGAACGGCGAGATGTTTGGACACGGCCTGCCGGGTGAGGGGCAGGCCCGCGCTGAGCGAGGTGGCCGTTCCGGCTCCGGACGCGAGGAGCAGGTCGATCAGCGTGCGCCGGGTGGGGTCACCGATCGCCGACCACAGTTCGTCGTCGACCGGCGTACTCATGAGGTCGACACCAGTCGCGCGACGTACGCGCCCAGCCGGGGAACGTAGTGGTCCCACGCGCTCGCGTGATCGCAGTACTGCTCCTCGAGAACGGCGACCTCCCAGCCCATCTCGCGGAACCCGGTCTCGGTCATCCGCACCCGGGTCCCCTGCTCCGTCGGCACCAGGTCGAAGGTGACCAGCAACGAGTCCCCGGGACGCGCGGCGTCGGTGTAGCACCACCTGAACGAGAACCGCGACGGCGGGTCGACCTCGACGACGGTGAGCGCGACGGTCATCGTCTCGCCGGTCGCCTCGTCCCGCCAGAAGAGCTCACCGGGCGCCCCTGATACGGACTTGAACCGGGCGTCCTCCGGCCACCACTCCCGCATGTGCTCCGACCGGCTGACGACCTCGAAGACCACCTCCGGTGGTGCGTCGACGTGGATCTCGCGCTCGATGCTGCCGTACTCCACGCGCGAACCCTTTCGCAACCTTTAGTTGCGCATCAGAGTACGGCAGCGGGTGGTAATGCGCAACGTTTGGTTGCATATTGACTCACCGTCGTCAGCCGTCGGCGACACCCGCGCGCGGCTGACGGTAGGGCCGCAGCGCGCGGCGCGCTATGGCGAACCGGTGCGTCTCCGACGGGCCGTCGTAGATGCGGAACGGCCGCACTTCCCTGAACAGGCGGGCCAGCGGCGCGTCGGCGGCCGAGATGCCGAGCGCTCCGCAGATCTGCACTGCGCGGTCGACCACTCGGTTCACCGCTTCCGCCACGAAGGTCTTGGACACCGAGGTGAGCTGCGAGGCGGCTGGGGAGCCGGTGTCCAGCTCCCAGGCGGTGCGCAGGATCAGGGCGCGGCTCGCCTCGATGTCGATCTCGGAGTCGGCCAGCATCTGCTGGACCATGCCGAGGTCTCCCAGCGCCGAGCCGAACGCCATCCGGCTCCCCGCCCGCTCCAGCGCCACGTCCTGGGCACGGCGGGCAGCTCCCAGCCAGCGCATGCAGTGGGTCATCCGGGCGGGACCGAGCCTGACTTGGGCGCCCTCGAAGCCGTGGTCCACCGCGCCGAGCACCTGCCCCTCGCCCACCACGCACTCCTCGAAGACGATCTCGCTGTGCCCGGCGAAGAGCGACTCGTCCAGCGTCTCGATGGTCCGCACGAGGCGCATGCCGGGAGTGCCTGCGTCGACCAGGAACATGGTGGCGCCGCCCGGGTCACCGGGACTGCCGGAGGTGCGGGCCATGACGATGGCGAAGCCGGCTCCCTCGGCACCGGTGATGAACCACTTGCGCCCGTCGATGCGCCAGCCGCCGGGGACCCGGGTCGCGGTGGTCCGCAGGGAGCGGGGATCGGCACCCGCCCCGGGAGCCGGTTCGGTCATGGCGAAACAGGACCGAGATTCCCCCGCGGCGAGCGGACGCAGATACCTCTGCCGCTGCTCTTCGGTGGCCACCTTCTCCAGCAGGTGCATGTTTCCCTCGTCCGGGGCCGCGCAGTTCAGCGCCAGCGGTCCGAGCAGGGAGTAGCCCGCAGCTTCGAACACCGCCGCCTGCCCGCGCAGGTCGAGCCCGTGTCCACCCCAGCGCTCCGGCACGTGCGGAGCGAAGACCCCCGCGTCGCGGGCGCCACTCTGCAGTGTCTCCCGCAGGGCCTCGGGTGCGTCGTGCACGGACCCGCCGCACTCGCGCTCGGCCGGAATGACCACCTCGCGCACGAACTCGGCCGCCTTCGAGGCGAGCTGAGTGACAGTCGGGTCTACATCGAACTGGATGGGCACGGGACCTCCCGCCGACGGGCGTACGGGCATCGGGTCCCGTCGCGTTCTAGAAACTGTATAGCCTCTTCAGTATCTTGCCGGGAAACACCCGGGACGGGAAGCGCCCTGCGACGGGAAGACCACAGGAGAAACGCCCATGAGCCTTGCCGTGAGCACCGAGCCGGTCCGGATCGTCCGCCACCCCGACCGGGTCGTCGAGCTGAGACTCGACGACCCGGGACGGGGCAACGCCCTGGACCTGAGGACGGCCGAGGCATTGCGGAACACCGCGCGCGAGGTGGCCGCGGACCCGGGCGGCGCCGTGCTGCTGCGGGCGGCGGGCGGCAGCTTCTGCGTGGGCGGTGATCTGCGCGCCTTCGCCGGTCGCGGCGCCGGGACCGGCGCCTACGTCCATGCCGTGGCGAGCGCCGCGCATACGGCGGTACAGGCCCTGTACGAGCTGCCCGTGCCGCTGGTGACCGCCGTGCGCGGCGCGGCCGCGGGCGGCGGGATCGGCCTGGCGCTGGTGGGTGACATCGTCCTGGCCGCCCGGTCCGCGCGGTTCCGGCTGGCGTACACGGCGATCGGGCTGACGCCGGACTGCGGGGCCTCCTGGTTCCTGCCGCGCCTGGTGGGCCCTCGCAGGGCGGCGGACCTGATCCTCACCAACCGGGTCCTGACCGGCGACGACGCCGAACGATGGGGCCTGGTCTCCCACTGCGTGGACGACGAGGAACTGGACGACGCGGCGCACCGGACGGCGGCCGGTCTGGCCGCCGGCGCCGGCGACGCACTGCGTGCCGCGAAGGGCCTGCTGCGCGCCGGCACCGGCGACGAACTGTGCCGCCACCTCACCGAAGAGGCGCGGCTGATCGCCGATCTGGCGGACGGCCGGGAGGCGCGGGACCGCATGGCGTCGTTCCTCGCCGCGCGGAGCCGCCCGAAGGCGGGCGACGGCCGGGCCGAGACCGGCGAATCCGAAAGTGTTTCTTGAGTCCCTCTTCACTAACAGGCTCGCCGAGGCGTAACCTCCGGGCAACACAGATCCGAGGAACCGGTCACCACAGGACCGGGGAAAAGGTGTGGCGATGCAATCTGCTGCCGTGGGCCTTCCGGACGCTCCCGACGAGCCTGTCGGCGAAGCCGTCGTCGACCTCGTTCTGCGTGGCATGTGGCGCGGCCGGCCGGAGTCCGAGCACCGTCCGCTGGTCGACGCCGGGCTGGCGATGGTGAAGGGTCCGGTGGTGCTGCCGACCGAGCGGGCCAAGGCCGCCGCCGCGCACATCCTGCGGGTCCCCGCCGGTTCCGAGCAGGAGGCACGGATCACCGCTGCCTACGAGGCGTTCCTGCCGATCAACCGGAAGATCCGCGACGTGTGCACGGCCTGGCAGTGCCGTCCCGACGGCACCGCGAACGACCACTCCGACGACGCCTACGACGCCGGGGTGCGCGAGTCGCTGGAAGACGTGCACGAGGCCATTCAGCCCGTGCTGCGCAGGCTGGAGAGGGTACTCGCGGGCAGCGACCGGTACCTCCCCGCGCTGGAGGAAGCCCTCGTCCGTTTCGACGACGGCGCGACGGCGTGGCTGGCCTCACCTCTGTGCGACTCGTACCACACCGTGTGGATGCGGCTGCACCAGGAGCTGCTGCTGGTGCTGGGGATCAGCCGGGCCGAGGACGAGGCCCTGGAAGAGGCACTGGTCACCAGGAGCCGGGGGTGAGCGTCGCCGACCGCGAGGCGGGCCCACTCGCACAGTCCGGCGCTCCTCTCGCGCCGTCCGAGGCCCCCGGCCGTGTCCTGGTGCCCTACGGGCAAGGCCGGATCCGCGGCCTCGACGCCGACGAGCTGGGCGCCCACGGCGCGGCGATGGACCGGCTGGTGGCCCTCGGGCTGCCGGTCGTGCCGGGGCTCACCGTGCCCGCGGGCGCCTCCGCGTCGCTGGGCGAACCGGGCACCGCCGAAGCAGCCGTCGATCTGGTCGAACAGCTCTCGGGGCGGCGGATCGGCGACGCGGGCCGGCCACTGCTGCTGCGTCTGTCGGCGAGCGCGCCGACCGAGATCGCGGGACTGCCGCCCGACCTGGCCTGTCTCGGCGTGACCACGGGGAACGCCGGTGACCTGTGCGCCGTCATCGGGCGCGCGGAGGCCCTGTACGAGGTGTGGGCCGCCACCGTACGGATGACCGCCGAGTACGCCCTCGAGGTGTCCGGCGCGGTGCTCGACGACGCCCTCCTGGACACGCCCGAGCCGCGGGCACGGGTGGAGGCACTGCTCTCCCTGGTGGCGCGGCACGGCTCCCATCCCTTCCCGGACGACCCGGCGCAGCAGCTCGCGCTGGCCGCCCGCGCCCTGCTCGCCCGGTGGGACTCGCCGCGCGCGCGAAGGTCCCGCAGAGCCCAGCGGCTCCCCGCCGATCTGGCCCTCGCCCTGCACGTGCAGGCGCTGCGCATCGGCCCGGCGGACCACTCGGGCTACGGCACGGCGGTCAGCCGCGATCCCGAGACCGGGCGGCTTTCCCCCAGGGCTTCTTCTTCCGGGGAGTGCGCCGCAGCGCCCCGCCGCCGCACACCGGTGAACCGCTGGACCGGCTCGCGGGCGGGACCGCGCTGCTGGAACACTCCCTGCTCACCCTGGAGCGTCATCTGCGGGCACCTGTGTCGGTCGACTTCGAGGTGCGCGACGACGAGATCTCCCTGCTCGCCGCCTCGGCGCAACTCCGCCCACCCCTCAGGGCGGCGGTGTGCCTGGCCGCGGACCTGGCCCGGGACGGGGCGCTCGGCCGCGAGGACGCCGTACGGCGGATCACCCCCGCCCAGGTGCAGGAGCTGCTGCACCCCCAGCTGCGGCTGACCGGCGGGGACGACCTCCTGGTGAGGGGGCTGCCCGCGTCTCCGGGAGCCGCGACCGGAGTGGTCGTGCTGTCCAGTGAGCGTGCCCTCGAACTGGCCGCGGATGGTAGGCAGGTCGTGCTCGTGGCCGCTGAGACGACCCCGGGGGACGTCCCCGGGATGCTGGCCTCCGCTGCCGTGCTGACCGGCAGCGGCGGGATCGCCTCGCACGCCGCCGTAGTGGCGCGGGGCGCCGGCAAACCCGCGGTGTGCGGCGCCGAGGGGCTGCGCGTGGATCTGGCCGCCGGGACGGTCCGCTTCGGGGAGCGGGTGGTGCGCGAGGGCGACCCGGTCTCGCTGGACGGCCGTACCGGCGCCGTCTACGGGGGGACGCTGAGCGTCAGCGTCGCCGGACCGCCGCCCGAGCTGTCCACCCTGCTGGAGTGGGGGACGGCATGCGCCGGCTGGGTGTGCGGGTCAACGCCGACACCGCCACCGAGGTCGACACGGCCCTCGCCCTGGGCGCGGAGGGTGTCGGACTGTGCCGTACGGAACACCAGTTCCTCGGCGAACGGCTGCCGCTGATCCGCCGGGTGCTCCTGGCCGCCGACCCGACGGCCCGCGACGAAGCGCTGCCGGCGCTGGAGCGCGCCCAGCACGAGGACTTCCGCGCGCTGCTGGCCGCCGTCGGGAACCGCCCGGTGACCGTGCGCCTGCTGGACGCCCCGCTGCACGAGTTCCTGCCCGCCCCCGGGCAGGCCGTGGACGCGGGCGAGGAGCAGCGGGCCGCCGCGCTGCGCGAGGCGAACCCGATGCTCGGGCTGCGCGGAGTGCGGCTGGCACTGCTGCACGAGAGGCTCTACCCGGCTCAGGCCGAGGCACTCTTCACGGCCTGGGCCGATGTCGCCGCCACCGGGGTGCGGCCGGAGCTGGAGGTGATGATCCCGCTCGTCAGCCTGCCGGAGGAACTCGCCGCCGCGGCCGCGTACGTGCGCGCCGCCGCCGACGCGGTCGCCGCCCGCACCGGGGTGGAGGTCCCCTACCGGCTCGGCACGATGATCGAGACCCCGCGGGCCGCGCTGCTGGCCGGTGAACTCGCCGAGCACGCCGAGTTCTTCTCCTTCGGCACCAATGACCTCACTCAGCTCACCTACGGGTTCTCCCGGGACGACGTCGAGCGCCAGGTGCTCGCCTCCTACCAGGAGCGCGGGTTCCTGACCGCCAGCCCGTTCGCCCGGCTCGACCCCCACGGGGTGGGCGCACTCGTCGCCCTGGCCGCCGAACGGGCACGCAGCGTACGGCCCGGGATCAAGCTCGGCGTGTGCGGTGAACATGGTGGGGACCCGGAGTCGATCGCCTTCTGCGACGACCTCGGCCTCGACTACGTCTCCTGTTCCGCGCACCGCGTACCGGTGGCCCGCATGGCCGCCGCGCACAGTGCCCTGCGGAAGCGGCAGCGGCAGGACGAGGGCGGGAGCACACGATGACGAGCACCACGACCGAGGGCACAGCCCTGTCGGACACGGAGCTGGACGATCTGCGCGAGACCGTGCGGTCGGTGTGCGCCGACGCCGGCGGCACCGCCGCGGTGCGCCGGATGTCCGAGGAAGCCCCCGGCATCGACGCCGAGTTGTGGGACACCCTCGGCCGGCAGGTCGGCCTCGCGGCCCTAGGCCTGCCCGGGTCGGCGGGAGGCATCGGCGGCCTCGCCGAGATCACCGCCGTCTGCGAGGAGCTGGGCAGGGCGCTGGCACCGGTGCCGCTGCTGTCCTCCACCGTGCTGGCCGGGCAGGTGCTGGCCGGCTGCGGTACGGCCGACAAGGCGCTGGCCGAGCTGGCCGAGGGGACGGTGCATGCCCTGGCGGTGGCCGCGCCCGACGGGAGGTGGCGGCCCGGCGCCGTGCCGGTGGCCGTCTCCAGGCAGGGCGGTGTCCCGCTGCTGGACGGCACCGCGCCGTTCGTCCTCGACGGCGCCGACGCCGAGGCGCTGGTGGTGGCCGCGGCGGGGACCGACGGCGTGGACCTCTTCCTGGCCGACCCGCGCGAGCCCGGGGTCACGGTGCGCCGGGTGCCCACGCTGGACCTCAGCCGGGGCCAGGCGGTGGTCACCTTCTCCCGGGCCCGGGCCAGGGCACTGACCGCCGGCGGCGAGGGAACGGACATCGTCTCCCGCGCCCTGGACGTGGCGCTGATCGCCCTGGCCGCCGAGCAACTCGGCGGAGCACAGGCCGCGTTGGACATGACGGTGGCCCATGTGCGCGACCGCACCCAGTTCGGCAGGGCGATCGGCGGTTTCCAGGCGGTCAAGCACGCCTGCGCCGACATGCTGCTCCAGGTCGAGGCCGCACGGTCGGCCGTGGTCCGCGCGGTCCTGGCGGACGGCGCACCGGAGGCGCTGGCCGAAGCGGCGGCGGTGGCGCAGGCGTGGTGCGGCGAGGCGTTCGTCTCCGTCGCCGCCGAGTGCGTGCAGTTCCACGGCGGGATGGGCTTCACCTGGGAGCACGACGCGCACCTGTACTTCCGGCGCGCCCAGTCGGACGCGGTCCTGCTGGGCGGCGCCGCACACCATCGGGAACGGCTGGCCGGGCTGCTGGGCTGGTGACGTGGAAGGCGGGACGGCATGACCACCAGGCTCATCGACGAGTCACTGTTCGACGGGGACTTCGGCGGAGGGTCCGACGCCGGGGATCCACCGCGTCTCGTGGGCGCCCGCTGCTGCGCGTGCGGCACCGTCGTCTTCCCCGGCAGGAATCCTGCCCCAGGTGCCCGGACGGGGTGATGTCCTCGCGGGTGCTGCCGGTCAGTGGGCGGGTGTGGTCGTGGACGCTCCAGGCGTTCCCGCCGAAGCCACCGTACCGGCCGCCGTCGGGCGGCCACCGGGCCTACCACGTGGGCTATGTGGACCTCGGTGAGGTGCTGGTCGAGGCGCGGCTGGCGGTCCCCCGCGCGGAGATCCGGATCGGTCTGCCGGTCCAGCTCACTACCGTGACCGCGTATCAGGACGAGGACGGGACCGAGGTGCTGACCTTCGCGTTCGCACCGGACAGGGACGGCGGACGATGAGGCGGACCGACGACGTCTATGTCGTGGGCTGCGGTATGCATCCCTTCGGCCGCGACGAGAACGTCACCGGGTTGGACATGGCCGAGCATGCGATACGCGAGGCGCTGGCCGACGCCGGTACCGCCTGGGAGGACATCAGCTACGCGGCCGGCGGCTCCGACGTGTCCGGCAAGCCCGACACCCTGGTGGGCCGGCTGGGCCTGACCGGAGTGCCGTTCGTCAACGTGCAGAACGGCTGCGCGACCGGTGCCTCGACCCTGCTCACGGTCGCCAACGCGCTGCGCGCCGGCGAGGCCTCCGTGGGACTGGCGGTGGGGTTCGACAAGCACGAGCGGGGCGCCTTCCACGTCTCCGCGGCCCGTTACGGCCTGGGCGACTGGTACGCCGAGACCGGCATGATGCTCACGACCCAGTTCTTCGCCCTCAAGACCCGGCGGTACCTGTACGAACACGGGATCTCGGAGCGGGCGCTGGCGATGGTGGCGGCACGCGCCTTCCGCAACGGCTCGCACCACCCCCTGGCGTGGCGGCGCAAGCCGCTGACGGAGCAGGAGATCCTGGACTCCGCCGAGGTCAGTCCCCCGCTCACCCAGTACATGTTCTGTTCGCCCGGACAGGGCGCTGTCGCGCTGGTGCTGGCGCTCGGCGACCGCGCGTTCGACCTGTGCGAACGACCAGTCAGGCTCGCGTCGCTGGCCTTCCGGACCCGGCGGTTCGGTTCGTTCGAGGTGTTCTCCCCATGGCTGCCGCCGGGGCCGCACCGCAGCCCCAGCGTGGACGCCGCGGAGGCGGTCTTCCGCACGGCGGGGCTGCGTCCCGCTGACGTACAGGTGGCTCAGTTGCAGGACACCGACAGCGGCTCGGAGCTGATCCACCTGGCGGAAACCGGACTGTGCGGCCACGGCGAGCAGGAGGCGCTGCTGGCCGCGGGGGACACCGATGCCGCGGGCCGGATTCCGGTCAACACCGACGGCGGCTGTCTGGCCGGCGGGGAGCCCGTCGGCGCCTCCGGGCTGCGTCAGTTCCACGAGGTCGTACGGCAGTTGCAGGGCCGGGCGCCGGGTCTTCAGGTGCCCGGCGCGCCCCGGGTGGGCTTCACCCATGTGTACGGGGCGCCCGGGATCAGCGCCTGCTCGGTCCTCACGGTGTGAAAGGGGCGGACACCGCCATGCGGCACGACGGCAGAACCGCACTCGTCACGGGCGGGGCACGGGGAATCGGGCTGGAGATCGGCCGGCAGCTCGCGGACCGGGGGCTGCGGGTCCTGGTCGCGGCGCGAAAGCCGGAGGCCGCCGAGGAGGCGTGCCGTGCCCTCTGTCCGGCGGCGGTCCCGCTGACCCTGGACGTGACCTCCACGAGGAGCGTCACCGAAGCGGTCCGGGAAGCGAGGGAACTGACCGGCGGGATCGACGTGCTGGTGAACAACGCCGGGGTGTCGCTGGACGGGGATCTGCGGCCCCCTTGGGTCGACGAGGACGTCCTGTACACCACGCTGGACACCAACTTCACCGGCGCCTGGCGGGTGGCGCAGGCCGTCGTCCCGGGCATGGTGGAAGCCGGCTACGGACGGGTCGTGAACGTCACCAGCTCCTACGGTTCGCTGGCGCTGATGGACTCCGGCCGGCATCCCGCCTACCGGATCTCCAAGACGGCGCTCAACGCCCTGACCCGTATGCTCGCGGCGGAGCTGTCCGGCACGGGCGTCCTGGTCAACGCCGCCGACCCCGGCTGGACCCGCAGCGGCATGGGCGGCTCCGCCGCCCCGCGCGGTCTGCGGGAGGGGGCGGACACCCCGGTCTGGCTGGCGACCCTGCCCGAGGGCGACGAGACGACCGGCGGGCTGTTCGCCGACCGCAGACCACTGGCCTGGTGAACCGCCTCAGGTCCGGGACGTGACCGGCTCGGCCGGCTTCGCCGATTTCGTGGATCTCGCGGATTCCGCCGGCTTCTGCTCGGTGGCGACGATGCGCAGCGCCAGCTCCCGGACCGCCTCCAGCACGGAACGGGAGGGCAGCCCGGACAGCGGTCCCCCCTCCGCCCGCAGCGCGGTGACGAGCATGGTCGTACTGATCAGGGTGCGGACCGCGAGCGCCTGTGACGCGTGCCGTACCTTCGCCGCCCGGGGACTGCGGGTGGTGCCCTCGGGCAGATAGTCGTATCCACGCTGGATGTGCCGCTGCTCGAACTCGTCCCGCAGCACCTTGACGCTGCCGTTGGCGGAGGCGACCTGGACCTGGTACAGGCGGGCCTCGTCCGGGTTCTGTTCGACCCAGTCCCACACGGCGTCGATGACGCGGATCAGCCCCTCCGCGTCACCCGGCTCGGACTCGGGACGGGCCGCCTCCACGACCGCGTTCAGCTGGTCGAACACGCGACGCATGGCGAGTTCGAGCAGTTCCTCCTTGCCGTCGAAGTGGTAGTAGACGGCCGTGGGCACCACCTGGGCCTCGTCCGCGATGTCCTGGATGCTGGTCTCCGCGAACCCGTTGCGGCCGAACACCCGCACGGCGGCGGTAATGATGTGCTGCCGCCGCGAGGGTCGGTGGGCGGGCTGCTTGCCGTTCTTCATGCTGGCCATCATGCTCCCTGCCGGCTGCCGTGACCCCGCGTCCGCGGGCCTTGCCTGCTGCCCATGCTATCCAGTAACTCCGACCGGCCGGCGGAGTAATTCCTGCTGCGCGTGGGCTTACGGGACACTGGCCACCCCGCATACTTGACACCATGACGACCTCCGGAACCCGCGCCGCTCACCGTCCGTCGCGCAAGCAGTGGGTGATCGAAGCAGCCACCGAGCTGTTCGCCACCCAGCCGCCGGACGAGGTGACGGTGGCCGACATCGCCGCTCGCGCGGAGATGACCTCGGCAGCGGTGTACTACCACTTCTCCTCCAAGGACCAGGTCCTGGCCGAGGGGATGCGGGCGTTCGCCACCGCACTGCGCGAGCAATTGCAGGCGCTCACCGAGACCCACGAACCCGGCTCGGACGTCGGTGCGGCGGTCACCACACTGCTGGCCTGGCTGGGCGAACACCGTTCCGCCGCCACGGTGTTCTTCGTGTCGTCGGCCGGCATGAGCCAGGAAGCGGAGGCGCTGCGCCAGGAGAGCCGCAGCGAGTTGCTGGACGGGCTGGTGCGGCTGATCCGCAAGGCCCGTACGTCCGTCACCGACGCCGAGGCGGCGGTGATCGGGCTGGGCCTGCTGGCACTGCTGGAGACCGCGGCGATCTCGCAGGTCCGGGGCGATGACGTGTACCGGTCACTGGGGCACCGCTCGTTCGTCCGCGAGGTCGACGCTCTCGCGGAGCGGATTGCGGACCCGGCCACCTGAGGGCCTGGCCGGCGGATCACACCAGCAGCCGGAGGGGCCTGCTCAGCAAGTCACCGAGCGTGCGCAGGTATTCGGCTGCGGGTGCCCCGTCGACGGCACGGTGGTCGAAGGTGAGGCTCAGGGTGAGCACGCGCGTGCGCAACGGCCGGTCGTCCGCCCACTCGACGCCGTCCCGGAGCCTGCCCACCCCGAGGATCGCGACATTGCCGGGGTTGATCACCGGGGTGAAGAAGTCGACGCCGTATCCGCCGAGGGAGGTGACGGTGAAGGTGGCCCCTTCCAGTCGTGCGGGGGAGATCCGCCCCTCGCGCGCGGCCTGGGCCAGCTCCCTGGACCGGCGGGTCATCTCGGGCAACGGCAGCTCCACGGCGTCCTCGATCACGGGGACCATGAGGCCGCCCGGAAGGGCCACGGCGAAGCCCAGGTGGATGTCGTCGAGCAGATGGATGCCGTCCTCCCGCACCGTCGCGTTGAGCAGCGGGTGCTCGCGCAGGGCCAGGGCGGCGGCCTTCAGCAGGAAGTCGTTGAGGCTGGGCACCGGCAGATCGCTGTCAGCCCACTCCTCCTTGAGTCGGTCCCGCAGGGACACCACGGCGTCCATCCGTACCTCGTAGCCATGCGTCAGCTGCGCCATCTCCTGGAGGCTGGCGTGCATCCTGCGGGCGATGGTGCCGCGCATCCCGGTGAGCGGGACGACGTCCCCGGGCCGGGGGGCCGCGCCCCGGTGGGGAGGGGCCGGGGTGACGGCGTCGAGGTCGGAGCGCCGGATCCGGCCGCCCGGTCCGGTGCCGTTCACCTCGGACAGGTCGATGCCGCGTTCCTTGGCCAGCTTGCGGACCAGCGGCGAGGAGGAGGTGCCGCCCGGCGGGACCGGTGTGCCGAGGTCGCCGGGGAGGGCCGCGAGGAACTCCTCCACGTCCTCGGAGACGATCCGGCCGCCGGGTCCCGTGCCGCGTACGGCGGTGAGGTCGACGTCGGCAGCGGTGGCGACCCGCCGGGCGTTCGGCGAGGACAGGAGCCGGCCGGCGGTGCCGTTGGCGGAGGGCACCGCGGGAGCAACGCCGGTGTCGGTGCCGTTGACGGAGGTCACCGCCGTAGCAGCCCCGGCGTCGGTGCCGTTGAGCGCGGGCGGCGCAGCACCCGCCCCGGCCCCGGACCCGGCGGGCATCGGCGTACCTGCCGGATCCGGTGGCTGCTCGCCTTCGGCCAGCAGCCAGCCGATGAGGGCCCCGGTGGGGACGGTGACGCCCGCCGGGACCACCGGGTGGAACAGTCCCCCGGCCTCCGCCTCGACGTCCACGTCGACTTTGTCGGTCGCCAGCCTCAGCAGCGCGTCGCCCTCCGCGACGGCCGCGCCGGCCGGCACGAGCCATTCGTCGATCGTGCCTTCCTGCATGGTCAGACCGATCTTCGGCAGCAGGACCTCGACCGCCATGTCGGTCACGACCTTTCGAGGAGACGCCGGCAGCCCTGGGCGATGCGGGCGCGATCGGGCACGTACGCGTTCTCCAGGACCGGGGAGAAGGGAACCGGGGAGAAGGGGGCGCCGATGCGCAGGACCGGCGCGTCCAGGTAGTCGAAGACGGAGTCCTGGATCTGGGCGGCGATCTCCGCGCCGAGCCCGCCGAAGGTGACGGCCTCGTGCACCACGAGCACCCGGTTGGTGCGGCGGACGGAGGCGAACATCGTCTCGGTGTCCAGCGGCTGCACGCTGCGGGGGTCGATCACCTCGATTTCCACGCCCTCGGCCGCGAGTTCTTCGGCCGCCGCGAGGGCCTCCCCCACCATGCGGCCCAGAGCGATCACCGTGACGTCGGAGCCGTGCCGTGCGGTGTGCGCCTGGCCCAGCGGAATGCCGTAGATCTCCTCGGGCACCTCGCTGGTGCTACCGAGCAGGACCTTGTTGAGCATGATGACGACCGGGTTGTCGTCCCGGATGGCCGAGACGGTCAGACCTTTGGCGGTGTACGCGTCGCTGGGCATGACCACCTTGAGCCCGGGCACGTGGGCCAGCCAGGCCTCCAGGCTCTGGCTGTGCTGGGCCGCGGCGCCGAGGCCCGCGCCGGAGGCGGTGGTGATGGTGAGCGGCACGGACAGCGCGCCGCCGAACATGTACTTCATCTTCGCCGCCTGGTTGACGATCTGGTCGAGGCAGACGCCGATGAAGTCCATGAACATCAGGTCGACGACGGGCCGCAGGCCCCGGGCGGCGGCTCCGACGCCGAGGCCGACCAGGGCGGCTTCGGAGATCGGGGTGTCGATCATGCGGCGGGGGCCGAACTCGTCGAGCAGGTTGTCGAACATGCGGAAGACGCCGCCGTATCCGGCCACGTCCTCACCGGCGACGAAGACGTTCTCGTCCTCACGCATGGCCTGCGCGAGTCCCTCGTTGAAGGCCTTGACGTAGGACAGCTTGCGGGGGGCGGCGACCGGGGTGAGCGCCGGTGCCTCGGTGGTGGTGGTCATGGCGGTCATCCCGAGTAGACGTTGAGCAGCAGGTCGGCGGGGTCGGGCAGCGGGCTCGCCTCGGCGTACGCGATGGCCTCGGCGATCTCGTCGCGCGTGCGCTGCCATACGTCGTCCAGCTCCGCACGGGTCGCGATGCCGTCGGCGACGGCCCGGACCTCCAGCAGGTCGATGGGGTCGCGCGCCTTCCACTGGGCGACCTCCTCGTCGGAGCGGTAGGGGTGCCGCAGGCCCTTGACTCCTTGGTGGTCGAAGAAGCGGTAGGTCTTGGCCTCGATCATCATTGGGCCCGCGCCGGACCGGGCCCGTTCCACGGCCTCGACGGCGGCGCGGTGGACGGCGGCCGCGTCCATGCCGTCGACGATCACGCTGGGCATGCCGTAGGCAGCGGCGCGGTCGGCGACGTCGGTGAGCAGCATGTGCCCGGACTGCGGGGTGAACTCCGCGTAGCCGTTGTTCTCGCAGACGAAGACAACGGGCAGGCCCAGGATCGCGGCCATGTTGGCGCCCTCGTGCCAGGCGCCGATGTTGGTGGCGCCGTCACCGAAGAACGTCACGGCGACGTTGTCCTCGCCCTTGTACCGGGCGGCGAAGGCCGCGCCCACGGCGATCGGGACGCCGGCCCCGACGATGCCGTTGGCGCCGAGCATGCCGCGGGTGAGGTCGTTGATGTGCATGCTGCCGCCGCGGCCGAGGCAGGCGCCGGTGACCCGGCCGTACAGCTCGGCGTACATCTCGCGGAAGCCGACGCCCTTGGCCACGGCGTGCCCGTGGCCGCGGTGCGTGGAGGTGATCTGGTCGTCGTCACGCAGGGCCGCCATGACGCCGGCGGCGACGGCTTCCTGGCCGACATAGAGGTGCAGGAAACCGGGCAGTTTGCCGGCCTCCATGAGCTTTCCCGCCTCGGTTTCGAACAGCCGGATGCGCACCATGCGCTCATGCAGGTTCTTGATGACCCGTGCGCTGACCTGCGTGGATTTCTTCGACGCCGTTGACACTCGTTGAGCCATCGTCCGCCCCTTCGTCCGAGGGAGGTTGCCAAGCAATCGGACTTACTTGTGCCGGTCTATAGTAACCAGCAGGGGGCACCTTACTGAATAGTCTCTCTAATTACTATGCCCGGGACCCGGGTCGCCGGCGCGCGCGTCCACCAACTCCACGGCATTGCCCTCCGGATCGGCCCAGAAGCTGATCCGCCGACCACGAGCCCGGACGACGACCGGGTTCGACAGAGGCCGGGCGCCCGCGGTCGGCAGCGCCGCGACCACAGGGTCCATGTCGTCGAGATGGAAGGTCAGATACGACAGCCCCAGACGCCCGGCCGGCGAGGCCACCGCACCCGCCGGCACCGGGGCCGACCGGGGAAGGATCAACTTGACGCACCCCCCGGAGGGCACCTGCAGCCAGGCGACCGTCAGCTCGCCGCCGAGCCCGGCCGGGCCGCCGACGGACTCTGGTACGCCCGAGCGGCGCTCGGCGCGGCAGCCGAGTACGTCGCAGTAGAAGCGCTCCATCAGCTCCAGGTCCCGCACCACCACGCCCACCTCGAACGGCAGGGTCATGACCATCACACCCACCCCCAGGGGACACCGAGCGGCAACTTCGCCACTTTCTATTGACAGACCACACTAAGCCCTGTTGTCGTTTCGGACACAGCCCAGCTGTCGCATTCCGAAGCCGGTCACCGGCTCGCGGCTGGGAGGATGTGAGGACATCGTGGTCCAAACCAGTTCGCCGGAGATTCGGGAACCAGACGCGGGACCCAGGTCGTCGATCCCGGCCACATCGGCCCCTTCGGCCCCCGAATACTCGTCGTGGATCAGCCAGGACCGGTCCACCGACGCCGCGTCCCTGACGATGCGGCGGGAGGCCGCCGAACTCGTCGAGCGCGTGATGACGCACTACCGCGACAACACGACGCACGAGGCGGACGGCCAGTGGACGGAACCCGTCGCCAACTACCTCGACGCCGACCGCTGGCAGCGCGAGACCGACGCCGTCCACCGCAGCGTGCCGCTGCCGCTCGCCATGTCCTGCGAGCTTCCCGGGCCGAACACCTACAAGGCGATCGACGTGCTCGGCATCCCCGTGCTGATCACCCGTGACCGTCAGGGCACCGTGCACGCGATGATCAACGCCTGCCGGCACCGGGGAGCCAAACTCCTCGAGCCCGGCTGCGGGGTGTCGAAGCGGCTCACCTGCCCCTACCACTCCTGGTCGTACGACCTGGCCGGAGAGCTGCGGGGCGTGTACGCGGAGAAGACCTTCGGCGAGGTGCCCCGCGAGGGGCGCAGCCTCGTCGGGCTCCCGGCCGGGGAGCGCGCGGGGATCGTCTTCGTCTCGCTGGATCCGGCGGCCGAGCCCGACCTGGACGCCTGGCTGGGCGACCTCCAGCCGCTGCTGGAGGGCCTCCGGCTGGCGGAGTGCCACCACTACGCCACCAGCGAGCTGACCAGTCCCAACTGGAAGGTCACCCTCGACGGGTACCTGGAGACGTACCACTTCGCCTCGCTGCACCCGAAGACGGTGTTCGAGACGAACCTCTCGAACATGATGGCCCACGACACCTGGGGCCCCCACCAGCGCATCGCACCGGCCCTGCGCCCCATCGCGCAGGCGGTCGAGCTGCCGCCGGACCGGCGTGACCCCGGGGACTGTGTCGGGCCCATCTACTGGCTCTTCCCGGGCCTCGCGATCGCGGGCGGCTGGCGCCAGAAGATCGCCGTCTCCCTGGTGCTCCCCCGGACGGCGACCGAGTCGCTGACCCAGCAGATCATCCTGCTGCGGGACCCGGCGGTCACCGAGGAGGAGCGCGAGGCCGCCGACCGGTTCGGCGCATGGTTCCACGAGGTGGTCCGCGACGAGGACTACGCGACCACCTACGGAGTCCAGCAGGGCCTGAAGGCCCTCGACGGGACCGACTTCGTCTTCGGACGCAACGAGCCCGGACTCCAGCACTTCCACCGCACCATCCATCAGCACCTGGACGCAGCAGCCCCCAGAGCCGCCAGGTGAGCAACCAACAAGACTCGCGGGAGAACACCATGGTGGCTACGGGCAGCCTCGACGGACGTGTCGCGGTGATCACGGGCAGCACACGCAGCATCGGCCGCGCCATCGCCGAGGCCTTCCTGGCCGACGGCGCCACGGTCGTCGTCAGCGGCCGCAGCGAGGTCAAGGGCAAGCAGGCCCTGGAGGAGATGGACGCCGGGGACCGGGCCGTCTTCCACCCCTGCGACGCCAACAGCCAGGAGGACATCGAGGGTCTCGCCGACTTCGCCGTCGAGCGCTTCGGCAGGCTCGACATCTGGGTCAACAACGTCGGTGGCAGCTCCGGCTTCGCCCCAATCCACCAGCTCAGCGACAAGGCCTGGCACGACGCCCTCAACCTGAACGTCAACGGCTACTTCTACGGCACCCGCCGGGCCCTGCAGAAGATGCTGGAGGGCGGCTGGGGCCGCATCATCAACATCTCCTCGGTGGAGGGCAAGCAGGCAAACAAGCCCGCGATCAGTCACTACATCACCAACAAGCACGCCATCCACGGCCTGACCAAGGCGACCGCCTTCGAGTACGGCACCCAGGGCATCACCTGCAACGCGATCTGCCCCGGCGCCGTCGACACCGACCTCATGCGGGCCGCGGGCCCCGCCGCCGCGGAGGCCGAGGGCATCTCCTACGAGGACTGGCTGAGCCGCTTCGCCGAGCATGCCGCCACCAAGAAGATCACCACGGTGGAGCAGATCGCGGCGGTCGCCTCGCTGCTCGCGAGCGAGGCGGGGGCGGGTATCACCGGCACGCTGATCAGCGTCGACGGCGGAACGGCGCAGTGGTAGGCCGGGGCACGGACAGCGGGAGACCTCGGTCATGAAGAGCTGGATCACGGACTGGCAGCGCAGTGAGCGGCTGCCGCACTACACCCGGGCCAACGCGGGCGAGACCCTGCCGGAACCCGCCAGCCCGCTGGGCTGGACCCTGGTCTGGGGACGGGGCCTGCAGGGCTGGCGTCGCGGCTTCGTCGGGTTCGGCATCTACCGCGAGGAGGAGGTGGCCGGCCCCCGGCCGCCGTTCGTCGGCATGTTCGGCGGCCACTTCTATCTGAACCTGTCCCACATGCGGCTGTTCGGCATCCGCATGGGCCAGACGGCGGACCAGATCGACGCGGCCTTCGTCGGTCAGCGCTCCGACACGCCGGTGTACCTGGCGCACCCGGACGACCAGGACGAGGAGCTGACCGCCAAAGCGGGCGCGACGCTCCAGCGGATGCTCGGCCAGACCGGCTTCCCGGAGGCCGACGCCGACCGGGAACGGCTGCGCGCACTGCGCCGCTCGCGACCCGACCTGACGAGGCTGTCCGAGGCCGAACTGGTGGCGCACGCCCGGTCGTTGCTGGAGGAGGTGGAGGCGACCTTCCAGCGGCACGTCGAGTCGTCGCTGCCCGCCTCCGTCGGACCGGCGATCCTCGGCCCGCTGTGCGCGAGCGTGGACCGCCCCGGCGCCGTGCTCGACCTGATCGGCGGTCTCGGTGACGTCGACTCCGCCTCCCCCTCGACCGGGCTGTGGACACTGTCCCGGCAGGTGGCGGCCTCGGCCGAACTGAGCGCGATCTTCGATCAGGGACCGGCGGCGGTGGAGCGGGCGCTCGACGGGGCGAGCGGATACGTGAAGGCGTTCCGTGACTCCTTCGAGGAGTTCCTCGCGGAGTCCGGCGACCGCGGCCCCAACGAGTGGGACATCCACGCGCTGTCGTGGGAGGCGTCGCCCGTCCAGGCGCTGGCCCTGGTCGACCGGATCCGGCACAGCTCCGACGACGGCTCCCCGGCCGCCCGCCGCAAGCGGCTGACCGAGGGGCGCGAGCGGACGGCGCGGGAGATCCGGGCCCTGCTGCCCGAGGAGGCGCAGCCGATGTTCGACGCCGGCATGCACGCCTCCCAGGTGTGGATCCCGGCCCGTGAGCGCACCAAGGCGAACTGCGTCACCGTCGTCAACGAGATCCGCATGGCCGTACGGGAGCTCGGCCGGCGCGGTGTCGCAGCGGGGCTCTTCGCCCGGCCCGAGGACGTGATGATGCTGCTGGAGACCGAACTCGACGACTACGTCGCCGCCCCGGAGTCCTTCGGCCCGGTGATCGCGCGGCGGCTCGAGGAGTACGCGGGCCTGCACGAGCTGGAACCGCCGTTCTTCGTCGCCGACGACGCGCAGACCGAGATCGACACCTGGCCGCGCCGCGCCGAGGAGCAGACCGAGGCGGCCGTCGAGGGCGATGTGCTCGGCGGTGTCGGCGGCAGCCACGGCTCCTACACCGGCAGGGTGCGGGTGGTCACCGACCCAGCTTCGTGCGAGGCACTGGAGCCCGGCGAGGTGCTGGTCGCGCCGATCACGGACGCGGCCTGGACCCCGCTGTTCCTGGTCGCCGGCGCGGCCGTGGTGGACGTGGGCGCGCTCAACAGCCACGCCGTGGTGGTCTGCCGTGAGCTGGGCATCCCGGCCGTCATCTCCGTCGAGGGCGGAACGCGACGGCTCCGGGACGGCATGGTGATCAC
This sequence comes from Streptomyces sp. TG1A-60, assembly GCF_037201975.1. NCBI lineage: Bacteria > Bacillati > Actinomycetota > Actinomycetes > Kitasatosporales > Streptomycetaceae > Streptomyces > Streptomyces sp. TG1A-60. Next base: position 318,285 of record NZ_CP147520.1, read on the forward strand.
GGTCGACGGTGAGCGGGGCACGGTCACCGTGGACAGTGTTCCCGCCCCGCTCGGCATCTGAGTACTCCGCGGGCCCGTCGCTTCCCTGCACCGGAGCGACGGGCCCGCGGGCACGGCCTCGAAAGGACCACCATGGCTGAGGAACTCATCGTCTCCGGCTGGATGGACTACGAACCGGGCGACCGCGACACCGTGCTGGCGGCCCTCGTGGAGCTGGGCCGGCATACCCGCGAGGAGGAACCCGGCTGCCTGGACTACGCGATGACCGCCGACCCCGACGACGAGCGGCGTATCCGGGTGTACGAACACTGGACCTCGCGGCAGGCCCTCGACGAGCACTTCGCCACCCCGCACATCAAGGACTTCCGGACGGCCGTGGCGGGGCTGGCCCGGGTCGGGGTCTCCCTGACGGCCCACACCGTCGCCGCGTCACACCCCATGCGCTGAGACGGCGCCCCGCCCGGGGCGCCGTTTCCAGCGGTCTCAGTGGGAACCGTCCAGCCGCACCAGCATCTTGCCGACGTTGCCGCCGCCCAGCAGGGACAGCAGCGCACCCGCGGCGTTCTCCAGGCCGTCGGCGACCGTCTCGAGCGCGGTGATCCGGCCCTCGGCGAGCCAGCCCGCGACCCGCTGCTCGAACTCCGGCCGCAGGTCCTCGTGGTCGCGGACGATGAACCCGGACAGCGTCAGCCGCTTGAGGACCGCCTGGATCAACTGGTTGATGTCCACGGTCCGCCCCGCGCCGCCGAACTGCGACATCATGCCGCACAGGGCGACCCGGCCACCGGTGCGCAGCGCGTGCAGAGCGGCGGCGAGCTGCTCACCGCCGACGTTGTCGAAGTACACGTCGATGCCGTCGGGTGCCAGTCGCGCCAGCGCGTCGCGCACCGGCTCGGCACGGTAGTCCGCGGCCGCGTCGTAGCCGAACTCCTTCACCAGCAGGGCGCATTTGTCCGGCCCTCCGGCGGTCCCGATGACGCGGTCCGCGCCCAGCAGACGGGCGAACTGGCCGGCGGCGGTACCGACGGCGCCGGCCGCCGCCGACACGAAGACGGTGTCGCCCGGCCGCAGTCGCGCGACACGGGTCAGGCCGACGTACGCGGTGAATCCGGTCTGGCCGAGCAGGCCGAGCCAGGTAGGCAGCGGCGCGAGTCCCGGGTCGATGCGGCCATCGCCGTCGACGGCCGCCGCGTCGAGCACGGCCCGCTCCCGCCAGCCGAGCTGATGACGTACGTACGTGCCCGGCGGCACCGAGGCGCAGCGGCTCTCCTCCACGACACCGAGGGCGCGGCCGTCGAGCGGTGACCCGGGGGTGAAGTTGTGCGTGTAGTGCTTCTCGGTGGCCGACAGCCGCCCGCGCATGGACGGGTCGACGCTCATGTAGAGGTTACGGACGAGCAGCTGTCCCTGCCCCAGGGCCGGCAGCGGGCGCTCCTCGACGACGAAGTCACCGGGAAGCGGTTCCGCGTCGGGCCGGCGCGCCAGGCAGACCACCCGGGTGGTACGAGGCGTCACGGGGTCACTCCTCCGGCTGCCGGGTGCTGCGCCGCTGGGCGAGGCGGCCGACCCAGCCGGCCATCTGGAGGTCGGCGTGGCGCAGTTCGCCCGACTGCCACCGGGCCTGGAAGTCGAAGACGCCCTGCACCCCCGTCCTGGGATCGGTCACCTCGACCAGGCCGTCCTCGGTGAGCCGGTAGACATGGCCGGTCAGCGGGTGGATCACTTGCTTGGACATGGGGTCTCACTCCTGCACTCGGCGGCGCACGCCGCGCTTGGTCACGGTCACCGGGCCCTCGACCCGGAGCCGGCAGGCGAGCCGGGTCAGGCCGTCCGCCGGTCTGCGCAGGGCCTCGATGCCCTCGCGTTCCTGCGGGCCCACGGGGGAACAGTTCTCGGCGCCCTCCTCGACCTGGACGAAGCAGGTACGGCAGGTGCCCTTGCCGCCGCAGACGGTGGGCCAGCGGTAGCCGAGCCGCCCGGCGGCGGTGAACAGGTCCTCGCCGTCGAGGACTTCGAGCTCGACGCCGGAGGGCCTGACCGCCACCCGGTGGGTCACCTGCTCATCCACTGGTCGAGCGTCTGGTTGAAGTGGCGGATACGGCTCTCCTGGTAGTTCGCCAGGGTGATGCCCGGCTTGCGCATCGCCTTCAGGCCCTGCTGGACGTAGGGCAGGTTCTCGCAGTCCTGGTCGAAGACGGGCCCGAGCACGCCGAGTTCGGGGATGTCGGCGAAGAGCGTGTCCTCCGGCACCCAGCGGATCTTCGCCGGGGGCGGCGTCTCGCCGGGCTGCTTCGGGGACGACATGAAGATGATCTCGGCGGTGCAGGAGTCGGGGTCGAGGCCGTTGGGCCGGAACCGGTAGATGATGTTCGACTTGGCGCCACCCCAGGGGTTGAAATTGGGGAACAGCAAGTAGTTGATGGCGTCCAGCAGCTCGGTGTCGGGGGTCTCCGAGAAGTCCTGCTGCGATGTGGCCGCCAGTTGCTCGCGCATCCGCGCGGCGAGGACCTGACGTGCGGTGCCGCCGGACGGGATCGCCGGCAGTTCGTCGCCCTCCTGCATCACCAGGTCACGCCCCTGGGCGGCGGAATAGAACGAACGCGAGTCGTAGAAGGTCTCCAGGACGTCCTCCTCCGTGACCGAGTCCGCCACGTGTGGGCTGGGCGCGCCCTGGATGTTGATCATCCGGTTCCAGTTCGGCTGGTCCGCCATGACGTCGTACTGCGAGTTGGCGTCGGCGAGCCACGTCAGCATCTGCGGATGTGTGGCGATCACATGGAAGGACTCGATGAACGCGTCCTGCGCGACCTTCCAGTTGCAGGGCAGCACCTTGGCGATGTGCAGCGACTTGTAGCGGTTCTCCAGCGGCCAGATGTAGTAGTCGTCGAAGGTGCCGCGGTAGCTGTCGAAGGACTCGGCGTACGGGTCCATGTTGATGAAGACGAAGCCGCGCCAGGTGGCCACCTGGGCCTCGGGGAGGGCGAACTTCTCCGGGGTGACGTGCGGGAAGTCCCAGGCACAGGGCGGATTCTGCATCGTGCCGTCGAGGTTCCAGGCGAAGCCGTGGAACGAGCAGCGGAACTCGCTGACGTTGCCGCCGCCGGTGCGCAGTTTGCGGCCGCGGTGCAGACAGACGTTGACGAAGGCGCGGATCTCTTCGGGAGCCGTGCGGACGACGATGAGGGAGTCGTCACCGATCTCGTAGACCTCGTGGTCGCCCACCTCGGGGACCTCGCTCTCCAGGCAGGCGAACTGCCAGACGCGCCGCCAGACCTGCCGCATCTCGCGTTCGGCCCACTCGTGGGAGGTGAAACGGGCGGTGTCGATGTCCTCGCTGCCGAGGTAGTCGTTCCGCTCGTACCTCAGGGCGGGGGAACGGGGCGGCTGTCCTGGTCGAGGTAGTCCTGGACGCTGGGCCCGGGGCACCGTGCCGTGGCCGGCTCCGACGTTTCATCCATCATCTCTCCTCCGGCAGAAACTTTAGATTGAGTGTAGTTACCGGTTGCCGCCGGGAGCAACACTCGTACCGGTGGACGATCTCCACTGCTGATGATGTCATCGCACTTCGCACCGTTATTCCAGAATTTCTTGCGGCATCCCTCTCCCCAAGCCCGCTGAGGCATGTCACACTCCGACCCACTTGAGGCTGTAGTGCCTCATAAGTTTCTCCATCACACACGGGAGCACTCAACGATGAGTTCCAGACCCCGTCGCGCGGTCCGCCGCGCCATGACCGCGACCCTCCCCGTCACCGCCCTGCTCGCCCTCGCGGCCTGCGGCACCGGGACCACTCCGGCCGCCGACTCGACGCAGGCGGGGGCGCCGGGCTCCCCCGGACTGGCGGCGGCCCGCGCCGCCCTGGCGAAGTACTCCGAGCGCCCGGCCACGATCTCCGTGACCGAGCCGGTGGGCAAGGCGATCCCCAAGGGCAAGAAGATCGACTTCATCCTCTGCGGCGTCCAGTCCTGCAAGGACCTCGCCGACTTCTTCACCGAGGCCGCGAAGGAACTCGGCTGGCAGGTGAAGCAGATCGCCACCCAGGGCACCCCGGAGTCCGTCCAGGCCGCCTACGAACAGGCCGTACGCGACAAGCCGGACGCCGTCGTCGCCTCCGGATTCCCCCGTGCCGTCTACGCCAAGCAGCTGGCACAGCTGAAGGCGGCCGGCATCCCCGTCATCCAGTCGAACGCCGACGACGTGACGGGTGACGGCATCTCCCTGCTGAAGAACGGGCCGAAGGACGTCGGCGTCCAGGGCGAGATGCTGGCCTCATGGGTGGTGTCGAACAGCGGCGCCAAGGCGGACACCGTCTACTTCGACCTGCCGGCCTACACGATCCTCAAGCCCGTCAAGGACTCGTTCGCGGCCAAGTACAAGGAATGGTGCGACGGTTGCGCGCTCGACAACGTCGACGTGCCGATCACCGCGGTGGGCAAGGACATGCCGGACCGCGTGGTGTCGTACCTCCGGTCGCACCCGAAGGTGACCTATGTCGTCTTCTCCCTGGGCCTGCTCAACGTGGGCGTGCCGGCCGCAATGAAGACAGCCGGGATCACCGGCAAGCACATCGTCGTCAACGTCGGTGACGCGCAGAACTACCAGTACATCCAGGGCGGTCTCACCGACGGCGCGATGGCGCTGAACTCGCACGAGACGGCCTGGCTCCAGGCCGACGCGCTGGCCCGGCACTTCACCGGCCAGTCCATGGCCGTGGGCCAGAAGGCGGTACTGCCCAACATGCTCGTCACCAAGGACAACCTGCCCTCGGCCGACGGCGACTTCCCGATCGTCGAGGACTACAAGAAGCAGTTCAAGGCGCTGTGGGGACTGAGTTGACCGGGCCGGTGCTACGGGTGGCCGCCCTGTCGAAGAGATTCGGCGACACCCAGGCGCTTAAGGACGTCGGTCTCGAGGTCATGCCCGGCGAGATCCACGCTCTGATCGGGCCCAACGGCTCCGGCAAGTCCACCCTGATCAAGATCCTCGCCGGCTACCACCACGCGGAGCCGGGTGCGGTGGCCGAACTCGACGGCGAGCCCTTCGGCCTCGGCCAGGTCGCGGCTTCCCGCCACAACCGGCTGCGCTTCGTCCACCAGGAGCTGGGGCTGGTGGGCGAGTTGAGCGCCATCGACAACCTCGCGCTCAGCCATGGCTTCGCACGCACGGCCTTCGGCAACATCCGCTGGCCGGAGATGGAGCGGCGCACGAACGCCCTCGTCGAACGGTTCGGCCTCGGCATCGACGTACGCAGGCCCCTGATGACGGCCACCCCCGTCCAGCGCACGGTGGTGGCCATCGCCGCCGCACTTCAGGGCTGGGAGGGCCGCCGGGGGGTCCTGGTGCTCGACGAGCCCACCGCGGTACTGCCGCCCGGCGAGGTGGCCCGCCTCTTCGACATCGTGCGGGAGGTCCGCGACGCCGGCGCCGGGGTCCTGTACGTCTCGCACCGGATGGACGAGATCTTCGCTCTCGCCGACCGGGTCACCGTGATCCGCGGCGGGCGCCGGATCGCCACCCGCCAGGTCGCCGAGCTCACTCCGCACCTGCTGGCGGAGCTGATGGCGGGCGAGGAGACGGAGACCGCGCACCGTCCGGCGCCCCCCGCCGGTCCTGCCGACCCGGTGCTGGAGGTCCGCGACCTGTGGGCCGGGCCGTTGCGGGGAGTCGGCTTCGACCTGGCCGGGGGCGAGCGCCTGGGCATCACCGGGCTGGTCGGCTCCGGCCACGAGATCGTGCCGTACGCGGTGTGCGGGGCCCACGCCGGGCGGGTGAGCGGCAGGATGCGGCTGCCGGAACGCTCTGAGCGGTGGACCGAGGCCCGTGACGCGAGCGGCCTGGGTCTTCCCCTGGTACCGGCGGACCGGGCGGGCGAGGGAGTGATCGGCGACTTCTCGGTCGGCGAGAACCTCACCCTGCCGCTCCTGGACCGGCTGCGCTCCCGGTCCGGGCGGTTGCACCGGCGCCGCGAGTCCGCCCTGGCGCAGGACTGGATCGGGCGGGTCGGGGTGCGAACGGCCGGACACGGGGCCCGGATCACCACACTGAGCGGCGGCAACCAGCAGAAGGTCGTCATGGCCCGCTGCCTGGCCGGGCGGCCGCCGGTGCTGGCGCTGTGCGAACCCACGGCGGGCGTGGACATCGCCACCCGGCTACAGCTGTACGACCTGATAGAGCGTCAGTCCGGCGAGGGCATGGGCGTCATCGTGTCCTCCTCCGACACGCAGGACCTGCTCGCGCTGTGCACCCGCGTCCTGGTGGTGCGGGACGGCCGGATCGCACGGGAGATCAGCGGCCGGGACATCACCGAGCCCGCGCTCGTGCACGCCATGGAAGGAACCGAGTGACATGAGCCCTGGAAGGAATTGACTGACATGACGTCCACCCCGACCCGGGCGGCGGAGGTCCCGCCGTCCGTACCGGAGAGGTCCGCGGTGTCCGCCCCGGGGACACCGGCCCGACGGACGGCGGCCGCCGTGTCGTTCCGGAACATCGGCGCCGTGTACGTGTGGCTGGTCATCGTCGTGCTCTTCACCGTCTGGGCGCCGGACACGTTCCCGACCACCATCACGGTCAAGCAGGTACTGAATGGCAACGCCGTGGCGGGCCTGGTCGCACTCAGCGTCGTACCGCCGCTGGCCGCACGCGTCTTCGACCTCTCCATCGCCTTCACCATGTCGCTCACCAGCGTGCTGACCGCCCACTTCATGGTCTCCGCCGGGCTCGGGCCCGGCACGGCCATCGCGCTGGCGATGACCGCCGCACTGCTGGTCGGGGTCGTCAACGGCATCGTGGTGGTGGTCCTGCGCGTCGACTCGTTCATCGCCACCCTGGCCACCGGCGCGCTGATCCAGTCCCTGATCACCATGGCCACCAACGACAGCTCCATCACTGGTGTGCGGCTGCTCGCCGAGCCGTTCGCGAGCATCGCCCAGCTGGACGCCGGCGGCGTCACCCTGCCGGTGCTGTATCTGCTGCTCGCCGCCCTCGCCATCTGGTTCCTGCTGGAACACACCGCCACCGGGCGCCGGTTGTATGCCACCGGATTCAACGCCGACGCGGCCCGGCTGCAAGGGGTGCGCACCGACCGGCTGCGCTTTCTGACCCTGGTGGCCTCCGCGCTGCTGTCCGGTTTCGCCGGCGTCGTCTTCACGGCCTCGGTCGGCTCCGGATCACCGACCGCCGGTACCCCGTATCTGCTGTCGGCCTACGCCGCCGCCTTCGTCGGGGCGACCCAGTTGCGCGCGGGCCGCTTCAACGCCTGGGGCACGGTCCTCGCGGTCCTCCTGCTCGGCACCGGCATCACGGGCCTCGGGCTCGCCACCAGCGCGCAGTGGGCCGCGAGCCTGTTCACCGGCTCGGTCCTCATCGTGGCGCTGGTGCTCACCGGTGGCCGGATCGCCCTGCCGACCGTCCTGCGCCGCCGGGCGAGAACCCGGCCGGACTCGACCACCGGCAAGGAGATCTGCCGATGAAGGCACTTCAGTACCGGCGTGTGGGGCACGCCCCCGAGGTCGTGGAAGTCCCGGTACCCGAACCCGGCCCGGGCCAGGTGCTGTTGAAGGTGACGGCGGCCGGGCTCTGCCACTCCGACCTGGCGGTGATGGGCTGGCCCGAGGAGCAGTTCCCCTACGCCCTGCCAATGACACTCGGTCACGAGGGCGTCGGCACGGTGGCGGCGCTGGGCGCCGGTGTCACCGCCGTGACGGAGGGTGAGGCGGTGACGGTGTACGGCCCGTGGGGCTGCGGGCGCTGCCACCAGTGCGCCGAAGGCAGGGAGAACTGCTGTCCGCACGCCGCCGGGCTCGGCATCCTGCCGCCGGGGCTCGGCTCACCCGGTGCCCTTGCGGAGTACGTACTGGTGGACTCGCCCCGGCACCTGGTGCCCCTGAACGGACTCGACCCGGTGCAGGCCGCACCCCTCACGGACGCCGGGCTGACCCCGTATCACGCGATCCGCGGGTCGCTGCCGAAGCTGCTGCCCGGCAACACGGCGGTGGTGATCGGGCCGGGGGTCTGGGTCATCTCGCCGTGCAGCTGCTGCGCGCTCTGACCCGGCCCGGGTGGTCGCCCTCGACGTGCGCAAGGACAAGCTGGAGCTGGCCCGCGAAGTCGGCGCGCACGAGACGCTCTTCTCCGACGGTGAGGCGGCCGCGCGGATCCGCGGACTCACCGGCGGCACGGGAGCGCAGGTCGTCCTGGATTTCGTCGGGGCCAAGGCGACCCTGGCCGTGGCCGCCGCGTCGGTGGCGGTGGCGGGCGATGTCACCGTCGTCGGCCTCGGCGGGGGCACACTGGCCGTCGGCTTCGGGGGCGGCCTGCCGTTCGAGGTGTCGGCCTCCTTCCCCTACTGGGGCAGCCGGACCGAACTCATGGAGGTCCTGGAGCTCGCACGCCAGGGTCTCGTGTCGTCCCACGTGGAGACCTTCACACTGGAGCAGGCGCCAGAAGCGTACGAGCGCCTGCACGCCGGCGAGATCGACGGCCGCGCGGTGGTGCTGCCGCACGCCTCGTCGCCTCACTCGCGGTAAGGGCTGCTCGCGGTCGCCTTCAGCGGAGTTGCGGCACCCCATAGGTCGACGGGGGTGCGGTACGGCAGCCAAAAGTTCGCCTGTGGGATGGGCCAGCCGCCGATCGCCCAGCCCCGCCCCTTACCGAACCGATCGGGTGCCAGCAGCGCGGTGTTCAGTGAGCGCGACGATCGCGAACGCCGCCGACGCCGCGGCCAGCAGGCCGCGCGCCGAGCGTGGTGTTCCGCCCGGCAGCATGCGACGCGGACGGAGTTCATTCGATGGGGACTGACGGTGGCCCCCCACGGGCGGAGAACGAAAAGGCCCGCGGACGAGCGCACGGAGGCACGCTACGCCTGCTGCGACGCCCCGTCCATGACAACCCGCAGGTCGGACGGTTGGGCTAACCTCCCCTGGGTAGTCCCCGGGCGCCCCGGCACCCACGCCGCAGCCCGCGCTTCACCGAGCCGGGCTTCGCCCGCCCACCGTCCGCTCCACACAGCGGCGGAGCACTGTCAGGAACTCCGGTGTCTGCCAAGGACCCACGTCCACGCGCCCGGTGTCGTCCACGCCGAGGTCCCGCACGTCGTAGCGGCCTCGGCAGTGGCCGAGGGTGAAGTAGCAGACCTCGCCGCGGCCGTGCCGCTTGAGGTACAGCACCGGCCGGGGCGCGCGGTCGAGGGCCGCCGTGTCGCCCTCGGCGAAACCGCGGCACGGCCCCGTGTACTCGGCGTGCAGCAGCACCTCCAGCTCGCCGTGCAGCTCGCTCACGTACAGCTCGTCGGTGACCGTGAACGGTCCGATCCCGGCGACCAGCGGGTGCTCGGGCCGGGTCACCAGCACCTCGTACGGCTCGATCGGCGGGTGGGCCAGGAACTGGCTGCCGAGCACCTCCGCCACTTCCCCGAGGAGCCGCGGAGTGGTGAACACCCGCGAGTCGCCGGCCGCCGACGGCTCGATCACCGCGTTGGTGCCGTGCAGGGCGAGCCAGCGCCCGCCCCGCTCGACGAACCGTGCCAGCGCGGCCCGTTGCGCCGGGCGGGGCCGGACGTCGCAGGTGTAGGTGACCAGCAGGTCCGCCCTGTCGAGGGCGGCCAGGCAGTCGTAGTCCTGGTACACCGTGGTGCGCACCCGCGGATGCTCTCCGAGAAGTTCCAGCAGCCGCAGCCGCGCGTAGTCGAAGTCGTGCCACCGTCCGCCGCAGACCAGTACGGCGTCCAGGCGGCCGGCCGGGCCCGCCACGGCTCAGTACTGGACGCGGGTGAGCAGCCCGCCGTCCACCACGAGGTTGACCCCGACGCAGAAGGAGCCGGTCCGCCCGAGGAGGAACGCCACCGCCGCGGCCACGTCCTCGGCGGTGCCGTAGCGGCCGATCGGCAGCTTGGCGAGGACCTCCTCGTACACCTCCGGGCGGCTGGTGCGGATGGTCTCCCAGGCACCGCCGGGGAAGTCGATCGGGCCGGGCGAGACGGTGTTGACGCGGATGCCCTTCGGCGCGAGGGAGTGCGCGAGGGCCGAGGCGTGCTGGACGACGGCCGCCTTGAGCGCGGAGTAGGAGTTCGCTCCGGCCGGGCGCGCGGTGTCGGAGGCGTTGGTGGTGCCGATGGCCACGACGGCGGCCCGGTCGGAGGCCTCCAGATGCGGAAGAGCCGCCTCTACGAGTCCCGCGAACGGGATCAGGTCGCCTCGCAGGCTGGCTTCCCAGGATTCGGGGCCCTTCACGTTGCCCGCCGACACGTTGGACACCAGCAGGTCCAGCCCGCCGAGTTCACCGGCCGCCCGCCCCACGAAATCCGCGAGGGCCGTCGGGTCGGTGACGTCGACCGGCTCCGCGAACACCGTGGCTCCCTCGCCCCGCAGTTCGGCGGCGGCCTTGGCCAGCCCTTCCTCGCCTCTGGCGCACAACGCCAGTGCGCAGCCCTCGGCCGCGAGGGTTCCGGCGATCGCCCGGCCGATGCCCCGGCTCGCGCCGGTCACCAGTGCCTTCGCGCCTGTCAGTCCCAGATCCATCGATGTCACTCCTTTGTGTTTGCCTAAACCGTCCGGTGGCTCAGTTGCCGGGAAGCTGCGAGAACGGCGCCCGGTCCGCCCGCGGCTCCGGTGGCAGCTTCAGCACCCGCTCGCCGATCAGGTTGCGCTGGACCTGGTCGGTGCCTCCGGCCAGCCGGTAGCCCGGAGCGCCGAGCAGGTGCTGCGTCCAGGCGAAGGTGCCCGGTTCCCCGGTGTCGGCGCTGATCCGCGCCCCCATCAGCTCCGCGGCGACCTGTCCTGTACGGGTGAGCAGGTCGGAGGCCATGAGCTTGGTCAACGACGCCTCGGGACCCGGCCGGCCGCCGGCCGCGCTCGTCCTGGCGACGCGGTCCACGGTGGCCGCGCGCAGGGCGGCCCGTACGTACAGGTCGGCGAGACGCTGGCGGACCAGCGCGTCCGAGGTGCGGTCGAGGGAGCGGGCGAGTGCGAGCACGTCCGAGAAGGTGCCGCCCTTGCGGCGGTTGCCGCCGCCGGAGGCGGTCCGTTCGAAGGCGAGGGTCGTGGTGGCGACCTCCCAGCCCTGGCCCGGCCGCCCGATCCGGAGCCGGTCCGGGACGCGTACGCCGCTGAGGAACACCTCGTTGAAGGAGGCGCCGCCGCTCATCTGCCGGATGGGGCGCACCTCCACGCCCGGAGCGTCCATCGGGACCAGGAAGGCGGTGATGCCGGCCTGTTTGACGACGTCCGGGTCGGTCCGGGCCAGCAGCAGGCCGTAGTCGGCGAACTGGGCGCCCGAGGTCCACACCTTCTGACCGTCGATCACCCACTCGTCCCCGTCGGCCTGACGGGCGCGGGTGCGCAGGGCGGCGAGGTCGGAGCCCGCACCGGGCTCGCTGAAGAGCTGGCAGGCCAGCAGGTCGGTGCGCAGGAACGCGCGTGCGTAGTCGTGGAGTTGCTCCGCAGTCCCGAAGAGGGAGACGGCCATCGCGACCAGGCGCACGGTGACGCTGATCAGCTCGGTGGAAGGCGGCACCTCGAAGGCGGACTCCTCTTCGGCGAAGGCGGCCACGTGGGCGGCGGTCAGGCCCGCGCCGCCCTTGTCCGCGGGGAGGGTCAGCGCCTGGTAGCCGGCGTCGAAGCGGGACCGCTGATAGGCGCGGCAGCGCTCCAGCAGCTGGCGTTCCTCGTCCTCGCGGAGGTTGTGGAACACGGCGAGATCGGCGTCTCCTCCGGTGGCCTCCGGCGCCCGCGCCGGTTCGAGCACGCCGGCCAGCCACTGCCGTACCTGCGTGCGCCATGCGTCCGGATCGGGCTGGGGCATGACTCCTCCTCGGGCACTTACCAGACGAAAGATTCAGTAACGGTCGGCGGCGAAGTGCGCTCGCGAGACGCCTTGAGCATGCGGGAACGCCTCCGCTTGGGATCAGAGTGTTCCGTACTTTCTTGATAAACGCTACAGTCTCCGCATCACCTCTCCCCTCGATTCGGGAGAGGACCCAGGAGCCGCCGGAGGAGCCATGTCGCTGCTGCCACTCGACCGTCGCGCCCAGGAGACACCCGAGGACCCCGCCCTGGTGGACGACCTGGGCGTGCTGTCCTGGTCCGCTCTCGCCGACCAGGTGGCGCGGGCGGCGGCGCGACTGCTGGAGTTCGCGCCCGGCCCCGACGACCGGATCGCCGTCCTCGGTGACAACGCCATCCCGACGCTGGTGGCCCACCTGGCCGGCCTGCGCGCCGGGGTCGGGACCGTGGCCACGTCCCGGAACCTCACCTCGGGAGAACTCGTCGACCAGATCATCGACGCGGGCGTGACCGCGATCGTCACCGGTCCGGCAGGAGCGGGTGCGGCCCTGGACGCGGCCCGGGAACTGGGCCTGCCACTGGTGACGCACGCAACGCCGGCCGTCGGGCACGCCTTCGACTGGGACCTGTGGCTGGCGGCCGCGCCGGCCGGCCGCGCCGGCCCGGCGGACCGGCCCGCCCGCCCTCCGCTCGTCTACACCTCGGGCACCACCGGACAGGCGCGCGGCACCGAGGTGCGCTGGGTGAGCGGCCCGGTCGCCGACAGCGCCGCCTACCTCACCGCGATGTCCGCCCGGCCAGGGTTCCCTCCGGGACCACACCTGGTGTGCGGCCCGCTCCAGCACAACGCGCCACTGACCTCGCTCCGCCACCTGGCGGCCGGTCAGCCCGTGGTCGTCCTCGGCAGATACGACGGGGAGACGTTCCTCAGCCGGGTGCAGAGGTGGCGGGTCTCCTCGACGGTGATGGTGCCCACCCACTTCCAGCGGCTGCTCGCCCTCCCGGAGGAGGTCCGCGCCCGGTACGACGTCTCCAGCCTGCGGCAGGTCTCTCACACCGGCTCCGCGTGTCCGCCGGACGTGAAGCGCGCCATGATCGAGTGGTTCGGTCCGGTGCTGACCGAGTCGTACGGCGCCAGCGAGGCCGGGACGGTGGCCCGCATCAGCAGCGCCGAGTGGCTGGCGCACCCGGGCTCGGTCGGGCGCGTCCGGGCCCCGTTCGAGGTCCTGGTCACCGATGACGACGGCCGGCCACTGCCGACCGGCGAACGCGGTCTGCTGGCCTTCAGGGCCCCGGACGACCAGGGCGTCCGCTACCACGCGGACCCTGACAAGACCAGGTCCGCCTACCTCTCCCCCGGCGTCTTCACGCTCGGCGACATCGGCTACGTCGACGCGGACGGCTACATCTTCATCACCGACCGGGCCGCGGACGTGGTGGTCTCCGGCGGCGTGAACCTGTACCCGGCCGAGAGCGAGGCGGTCCTGCGCCGGCACCCGGCGGTCGCCGAGGTCGCCGTCATCGGCGTGCCCGACCCGGACTTCGGCGAGTCCCTGCGGGCGCTGGTCGTGGTGGCGGGGGACGAGCCGCCGGCCGATGAGCTGGACCGGTTCTGCCGCGAGCACCTCGCCGCCCACAAGTGCCCGAAGTCGTACGAATTCGTCCCGGAACTGCTGCGCAACGCGATGGGCAAGCTCGACAAACGCGCGATGCGCCGCCCGTACTGGCACTCCGAACGGACCATCGCCGGCTGAGCCAGGCCCCACCCAGTAAGGACCACCCATGACCGAACTCCTCCTCATCCGGCACGGCCTCCCCCTGGCGGGCGTGTTCGACCCCCGGCTGTCACCGGAGGGCACCGCTCAGGCCGAGCGCCTCGCCGCCTGGCTCGTGCACGAGGACGTCGACGCCCTGTACTCCAGCCCGTTCCGCCGTGCCCGGGAGACCGTGGCGCCTCTGGAACGCCTGACCGGCATGACCGCCACCGTCCTCGACGACCTGCGCGAGTGGGACACCGACGTGACTCAGCCCTACATGCCTCCGGAGCAGATCGGAACGGACGATCCCCGGGCGGCGGCGCTCGCCGAGGGGCGCTACGAGGACTTCGTGCCCGAGCTGGACTGGGACGCCTTTCGCGCCCGTGCCGGGCGGGCCATGGACACCATCCTCGACGCCCATCCCGGAGGGCGGGTCGCGGTCGTGTGCCACGGCGGCATCACCAACACCTATCTGGCGACGGTGCTAGGCCTGCCCACGATGTTCTGGTTCCACCCCGACTACACGTCCGTCAGCCGGGTGCGGCGCATGCCCGGCGGGCGGATCGTGCTGCACTCGGTGAACGAGACGGCCCACATGGTCGCCGAACGTGCCGTCGACGCGGTCGCCTGACCCGCCCCACACCCCAGGAGGTCCCGGCATGCCCGGATCCGTCATCGTCGCCGGAGCAAGGACGCCCATCGGCAGGCTGGCGGGTGCCCTGAGCACCGTGTCCGCGGTCGACCTCGGCGCTCACGCCATCGGCGCTGCACTGGCCGCTGCCCGTCTGGACCCGGTGGCGGTGGAAGCCGTCGTGATGGGTCATGTCGTGCAGGCCGGGGCCGGCCCGAACCCGGCACGGCAGGCGGCGGTCCGCGCCGGTATTCCGTTCTCCGTCCCGGCGAGCACCGTCAACAAACTGTGCCCGTCCGGTCTGCACGCCATCGCCCTGGCCGACCTCATGATCGCCTCCGGCCGTCACGAGGTGGTGGTCGCCGGTGGCATGGAGTCCATGTCGGGCGCCCCGCACCTGCTGCGCGGAGCTCGCACCGGCTGGAAGTACGGCTCGGCCGCGGCCGAGGACGCCCTCGACCGCGACGCCCTGGTCTGCGCCTTCGACGGCGTCTCCATGGGTGCGGCCACCGAGCGCTACCAGCGGCCGTTTGGCCTGACCCGTGAGGAGCAGGACGAGTACAGCGCGCTGTCCCATCAACGGGCCGCCCGCGCCCAGGAGTCGGGCGCGCTGTCCGGGGAGATCGCCCCCTTCATCGTGGCGGGGCGCCGGGGAGACGGTGGTGGACACCGACGAGGGCGTACGGCCGGGAAGCACCGCCGAGAGCCTGGGGCGCCTGAAGCCGGCCTTCTCCGGCGCGGGCATCATCACCGCGGGCAACTCCTCACAGCTCTCCGACGGCGCGGCGGCCGTCGTCGTGATGAGCGCCGAGCGCGCCCGGCGCGAGGGCCTCACCCCTCTCGCCGGGATCGGCGCCTACGGCACGGTCGCCGGCCCCGACCCCTCACTGCTGGTCCAGCCGGCCGGCGCGGTCCGCGACGCGCTGTCCCGGGACGGCCGGCTGAAGGCCGCCGACCTGGACCTGTTCGAGATCAACGAGGCGTTCGCCGGAGTGGCCCTGGCGTCCGTACGGGAGCTGGACCTTCCTCTCGACAGGGTGAACGTCAACGGCGGAGCGATCGCGCTCGGGCACCCGGTGGGCATGACCGGAGCCCGGCTGGCGCTGACTCTCGCGGCCGAACTGCGGCGGCGCGGAGGCGGCAGCGGAGCGGCGGCCCTGTGCGGGGGCGGCGGCCAGGGCGACGCGCTGTTGCTGCATGTGCCGACCCAGGACTGAACCCGGAGCCGAATCATCATGAACGTCCAACTGACCTCGGTCGACACGACCCTTGCCGTGGCGGCCCGTACCCTCGCCGCCGACGGTGTTGTCTCCCTCACCCTGCGCCGCCCCGACGGCGGGATGCTCCCCGTCTGGACACCGGGCGCCCACATCGACGTACTCCTGGCCGGCGCCGACGGCGAAAACGGAGATCTGATCCGTCAGTACTCCCTGTGCGGAGACCCGGCCGCGCGCGACTCCTGGCAGATCGCCGTGCTGCGCGAACCGCACGGCCGCGGCGGCTCGGCGTACGTCCACGACCACCTGCGCGAGGGTGCCGCCGTGCGGGTCCGCGGACCGCGGAACAATTTCCCGCTGCGGCCCGCCGCACGCCACTTGTTCATCGCCGGCGGTGTCGGTATCACACCCATCCTTCCGATGGTGGAGGCCGCCGAGGCCGCGGGAGCCGACTGGCGCCTGCTGTATGGCGGGCGCACCCGTACCTCCATGGCGTTCCTGGACCGTCTCGCCCCGCACGGGGACCGGGTGCTCGTGCGCCCGCAGGACGAGTACGGCCTGCTGGACCTCGCGGCCCACCTCGGCGCACCCGAGGAGGGCACGCTGGTGCACGCCTGCGGTCCCGAACCTCTGTTGCGGGCCGTGCAGGAACGCTGCGGGGACTGGCCTGCCGGCACGCTGGGCGTCGAACGGTTCGCCCCGGTACGGACAGACGCGACCGGCCAGGCCGAGGCCTTCGAGGTGGAACTCGCACGATCCGGGATCACCCTCACTGTGCCGGCGGACCGCTCGGTCCTCGAGACCGTGGAGCAGGCCGGTGTCGCGGTCGACTTCTCCTGCCGGGAAGGCACGTGCGGCACCTGCGAGACCGACGTACTCGACGGCAAGCCCGACCACCGTGACTCGCTGCTGACCGAGGACGAGCGGGCCGCGGGCGACACCATGCTCATCTGCGTCTCCCGCTCGTGCGGGACCCGCCTCGTCCTGGATCTGTGACGGCGATCACCCCCTGCAATTTACTAGGACGTCCTACTATCTCTTCTGTTGGCAGTACCCCCGCCCCGTTCGGGAAGGCCCCCATGAGTGATCTGCACCGACCCGTGCACCCCGTCCGTCTGGTCACGGCTTCGGCTCTGTTCGACGGGCATGACGCGTCGATCAACATCATGCGGCGCATCTTCCAGTCCCAGGGCGCGGAGGTGATCCACCTCGGACACAACCGGTCGGTGCGGGAGGTCGTCGACGCCGCTCTCGAGGAGGACGCCCACGGTGTCGCCGTCTCGTCGTACCAGGGCGGGCACGTGGAGTACTTCGAGTACCTGGTCGAGTCGCTGCGCGAGCGGGGAGCCGACCACATCCGGGTGGTGGGCGGCGGAGGCGGCGTCATCGTGCCCGAGGAGATCGCCCGGCTGCGCGGCAGCGGGGTGACCATCTTCTCGCCCGAGGACGGGCAGCGGATGGGCCTGGCCGGGATGGTCAACTCGGTCGTGAAGGACTGCGACTTCGACCTCTGGGACGGCAAGCCGGCCGACGCGTCCGCCGTGCTGGCCGGTGACCGGTTCGCGATCGCCCGCGCCATCACCGGCGCGGAACTGGGCAAGCTGCCCCGGATCTCCTGGAGCGGCTGCGGGCCGCCGCCGCGGCACGGGTCATGCCGGTGCTCGGCATCACCGGCACGGGCGGCTCGGGCAAGTCGTCTCTGACGGACGAGCTGGTGCGCCGCTTCCGCCTCGACCAGCACGACAAGCTGCGGATCGCCGTGATCGCGGTCGACCCGACCCGCCGCCGCGGCGGCGGGGCACTGCTCGGTGACCGGATCCGTATGAACTCCCTGGACGGGAACCGGGTCTTCTTCCGCAGCCTGGCCACCCGTGGCAGTCGCGAGCTGCCCGAGCACCTGACCGACGTGATCGACGTGGCCAAGGCCGCCGGGTTCGACCTGGTGATCGTGGAGACGCCGGGCATCGGCCAGGGCGACGCGGCGATCGTGCCGTTCGTCGACACCTCGCTGTATGTGATGACGCCGGAGTTCGGTGCCGCCTCGCAGCTGGAGAAGATCGACATGCTCGACTTCGCCGACGTCGTGGCGATCAACAAGTTCGAGCGGCGCGGCGCGCAGGACGCGCTGCGCGACGTGGGCCGCCAACTGGTCCGCAACCGCGAGGCGTTCGGCAAGCGGCCCGAGGACATGCCGGTGTACGGCACGTCGGCGGCGACGTTCAACGACGACGGTGTCACCGCGCTCTACCAGCACCTGAAGACGGGCCTGGCCGAGAAGGGCCTGCCGTTGTCCGAGGGGGCGCTGGCACCGGTCGGGGTACGCCACTCCTCCGGCATCCGGCAGGTGGTCCCCGCAGGCCGGGTGCGCTACCTCGCCGAGATCACCGACACGGTCCGCGCGTACCACGCCGAGACCGCGCGCCTGGCCGGGGCGGCCAGGCGGGTGCAGTACCTGGAGGCGGTCAGGGCGGAACTCGCCGGGGCCGGCTCCGACGCGGCGAACGTGCAGTCGCTCCTCGACGACGCCCGCAAGCAGCTCCCGCACCAGATCGCGGAGCAGCTCGGGAACTGGCCCGCCGTCGTCGCCGCCTACTCCGGCGACGAGCAGGTGGTGAAGGTCCGGGACAGGGAGATCCGCACCGAGCTGACCCGCGAGTCCCTGTCGGGCAACAGGATCCGCCGCGTCGCGCTGCCCCGCTACACCGACCACGGGGAGCTGGTGGGGTTCTGGCGCCGGGAGAACCTGCCCGGCTACTTCCCCTTCACCGCCGGGGTGTTCCCGTTCAAGCGCGACGGCGAGGACCCGGCGCGGATGTTCGCCGGCGAGGGCGATCCGTTCCGTACCAACCGGCGCTTCAAGCTGCTGTCCGAGGGCCAGCCGGCCACCCGGCTGTCCACCGCCTTCGACTCGGTCACCCTCTACGGCCGTGACCCGGACGAACGCCCCGACATCTACGGCAAGGTCGGCACCTCGGGCGTGTCGGTGGCCACGCTGGCGGACATGAAGGCGCTCTACGACGGCTTCGACCTGGTCGCCCCGACGACCTCGGTCTCCATGACCATCAACGGCCCCGCGCCGACCATCCTGGCGTTCTTCCTCAACACCGCCGTCGACCAGCAGCTGGACAGGTTCCGTGCCGCCGAGGGCCGTGACCCGTCGCCCGAGGAGGCGGCACAGTTGCGTGCGCACGCGCTCGCGAGCGTGCGCGGCACGGTGCAGGCCGACATCCTCAAGGAGGACCAGGGCCAGAACACCTGCCTGTTCTCCACCGAGTTCTCCCTGCGGATGATGGCCGACATCCAGGAGTGGTTCATCGCCCACAAGGTCCGCAACTTCTACTCCGTGTCCATCTCCGGCTACCACATCGCCGAAGCCGGCGCGAACCCCATCAGCCAGCTCGCCTTCACCCTCGCCAACGGCTTCACCTACGTCGAGGCCTACCTCGCCCGGGGCATGCACATCGACGACTTCGCCCCGAACCTGTCGTTCTTCTTCTCCAACGGCATGGACCCGGAGTACTCGGTGCTGGGCCGGGTTGCCCGCCGTATCTGGGCGGTGGCGATGAAGGAGAAGTACGGGGCCGACGACCGCAGCCAGAAGCTGAAGTACCACGTCCAGACCTCCGGACGCTCCCTGCACGCCCAGGAGATGGACTTCAACGACATCCGCACCACCCTCCAGGCCCTCACGGCCATCTACGACAACGCGAACTCACTGCACACCAACGCCTACGACGAGGCCGTCACCACCCCCACCGAGGACTCCGTGCGCCGGGCCCTGGCCATCCAGCTCGTCATCAACCGCGAGTGGGGCCTGGCCATGAACGAGAACCCCCTCCAGGGCTCGTTCATCATCGACGAACTCACCGACCTGGTCGAGGAGGCCGTACTCCAGGAGTTCGAGCGGATCAGCGAGCGCGGCGGCGTACTGGGCGCGATGGAGACCGGCTACCAGCGGGGCCGCATCCAGGACGAGTCGATGCTCTACGAGCAGCGCAAGCACGACGGCACCCTGCCCATCATCGGCGTCAACACCTTCCTGCGCCCCGGCGGCGACAGCCGGCCTCAGGAGCTGGAACTCGCCCGGGCCACCGAGGAGGAAAAGCAGTCCCAGCTGGAGCGCGTGCGCCACTTCCACACCGGCCACCGCGACCAGGCCCACGACGCCCTGGCCGCTCTCAAGAACGCGGCGACGAACGGCGACAACGTCTTCGCCGTCCTCATGGACGCCACCCGGGTCTGCTCGCTCCAGCAGATCACCGAGGCCTTCTTCGAGGTGGGCGGCCAGTACCGCCGCAACGTCTGACCCAGCCCGTAACCCCGGAAGCCACCCCGCAGCGACTCAGCAGATAGGACCTCAGATGGATCCCGTTACTCGTCTCGGCGTGGTCGGATGCGGCCTCATGGGCTCCGGCATCGCCGAAGTCGCGGCCCGCAGCGGCATCGACGTCAAAGTCGCCGAAGCCACGCCGGACGCGCTGGAGGCAGGCCGCCGCCGGCTCACCGCCTCACTCGACCGAGGCCTGCGGCGCGCCAAGCTCAGCGAGGAGCAGCGGGACCAGGCCCTCGCCAGGCTTTCCTTCACCCACGACCTCAGCGACTTGGCCGACCGCCAGTTCGTCGTCGAGGCGGTCGCCGAGAACCGCGACATCAAGACGGACGTCCTGCGCACCCTGGACAAGGCGGTCGAAGACCCCGCGGCGGTCCTGGCCACCAACACCTCCTCGATCCCCATCGTCGATCTCGCCGTCGTCACCGAGCGGCCCGCGCAGGTCATCGGCATGCATTTTTTCAACCCCGTGCCCGTGCAGCAGCTGGTGGAGCTCATTCCCGCCCTCACCACCAGCGCGGACACCGTGCTGCGCACCCGCGGCTTCGCCGAGCAACTGGGCAAACAGGCCATCCAGGCGCCCGACCGCTCCGGCTTCGTCGTCAACGCCCTCCTCGTGCCCTACCTGCTCAGCGCGGTACGGATGGTGGAGTCGGGCGCCGCGCAGCCGGAGGACATCGACCGGGGCATGGAACTCGGATGCGCCCACCCCATGGGGCCGTTGCGGCTCCTCGACCTCATCGGCCTCGACACCGCCCAGGCCGTGGCCGAGTCGATGTACGAGGAGTTCAAGGAGCCGCTGTACGCACCACCGGCCCTCCTGCGCCGCATGGTCGCCGCGGGCCACCTCGGCCGCAAGAGCGGCCGGGGCTTCCACATCTACGACGCCTGAGCGCTTGACCTCTTGCTCGACACAGAGGACGGTCCAGGCGCTCATCGCCTCGCGCACCAGCGCGGTGCCGACGCACTGCTCGAAGCGCACGAGCTCCGGCATCAGGCCGTCATGGACATGCCCAGGCGAAGTCCCCACTCATGCCTGCGCCTCGGCGGTGAAGAAGCCGGTCAGAACGGGAGCGAGGAGCTCGGGGTCGATGTCGTGCTCCTGGCCCGGGAAGGTGTGCAGGGAGAAGTCGCCTGTCGGCGCGGCGAGTTCTTGGGCGCCCGGTGAGCATGTGCGGTGCGCCAGCGTCTTTGCTGCCGACGAGGACGGGGATCGTCACGGACTGCCAGCGGTCGGCGGACAGTGGGCGGCCGGACATGGTGTCGCCCATGACCTGGCCGTCGTAGGGCAGAGTGCGGGCCGTGACCTCCATGGCGGCCCAGAACGGGGCCTCCCGCATGCCGGCGACCACCTCGGCGGCATGCACCGGCTGTCCCTGCGGACCCGGGGGCTGCCTGCCGAGTCACATCCGAGGGGCGGGCACCGGGAAGAGCATGCAGCTGCTGGTGGCATGCGCGAGCAGTCGGCCCTCGGCGTCGACCAACTGGGCCTGGGCGAGGGCGGTTTGGCGGCCCTTGCTGACGACCGTGCCGATGGCGCGCACTGGGCCCGTGTCCACAGTGATCGGCCGGAGGAACTTCACCGTCAGATCGAGCGAGGTGTACGCCACGCCCTGCGGGAGGGTCGACTGGACGGCGCAGCCCGCCGCCGAGTCGAGCAGAGTGGCGAAGACGCCGCCGTGCACGCCGCCGATCGGGTTGTAGTGCTCCTCGCCCGGTGTCAGCGAGAAGACCGCCCTGCCGGGCTCCACCTCGTCGAGGGCGAAGTCGACGGTGTGACTGATCGGCGGCCTCGGCAGCCGCCCCGCCTGCATCTCGCGCAGGAAGTCGATGCCGGCCATGCGCCCGGCGGCCTCCGCCGAGATCGCGGGATCCTCCCAGTGATACGTACGCGTTCGCCCCACGGCCCAGCGTCCTCCCCTCTGACTGTCAGCTGACTTTTTCAGTTGAAGCTAGGCTTCTGCTCAGCTGACTGTCAATGGTGAAGACAGGTCCCTTACGATGGCGGGATGGAGTGGCTTGAGGCGAGCACGGAGAACTGCCCCGTCCAGCGCACGCTCGACGTGATCGGGGAGAAGTGGACGCTGCTGATCCTGCGTGACGCCGTCAACGGCGTGCGCCGCTTCGACGACTTCCACCGCCACATCGGCCTGTCGGAAGCCGTCCTCAGCAACCGCCTCCGCAAGCTGACCTCGGCCGGCATCCTGAAGACCGTCCCCTACCGGGAGCCCGGCAGCCGCTCCCGCAACGAATACCGCCTGACCCGCAAGGGCTGGGACCTCTGGCCCGTTCTGATGGCGCTGAGCCAGTGGGGCGAGGCATACACCCTCGGCTCCGAGGGTCCTGTACTCGACGTACGCCACACCGAGTGCGACGCCCCGGTCCGCGTCGTCGTCGAGTGCTCCGCCGAGCACTCGCCCCTCACTCCCCGTGAAGTCACCGCCCGGCTGGGAACACGCGCCCGCCTCCGGTCGTGAACCGTCGACGTCACGGTCGCCGGAGCTGCCCGCACGTCCGTCCACCGAGTGACGCACGTCGCCAGTCGGGATTGCGGTCCTTGTCGACCAGGGCAGCACGGACGCCCTCCGGGAGGTCCGGAGTGCGAATGGTCGTGCGTGAGGGCGAGTTCGGCGCTGAGGCACTCGCGCAACGTACGCTGCCTGCCCCGGGCCGGCAGGGCGTGAGTGATCTCCAGGTTGTGCGGCGAGGCGGACTCCAGCGCAACCAGCGCCTCTGCCGCCCAGGGGGGTGGCGAGGTGGCGCAGGCGTTTCTCGATCTCGCCCACGGTCGGCGCGCCGAACGCCCGGTCCAGGTCTCCGCGTACCTCCGCCAGCCTGCTGCCCGCCACCGGGGAACGGCCGGCGAGACGGTTCAGAACCACGTCCACCGTATCGCCGGGGTTGTCGGCCAGGGCATCGCCGACCGCGTCGAGCTCGTCCACGGGGGCATGGTGCGTGGCCAGCCCCGTGTACAGGGCGTCGGCGGCGTCGAGCCGGTGCCCGGTCAGCCCCAGGTACATGCCGATCGCGCCGGGCAACCACGGCAGAAAGTAGCTGGCCCCGACGTCCGGGAAGTATCCGATGCCGGTCTCGGACATCGCCCGCACCGCGCGCTCGGTGACAACCCGGAAGCCGCCGCGGACGGACAGACCGAGACCGCCGCCCATGCACACGCCGTCGATGAGCGACACGACCGGGACGGGATACTCGGCGATCCGGGCGTGTCGCAGGCCCATCACGAGTAAGGGCGGCCACCGGGGTGCGGCGCGGGGAGGTCACCGGCGCCGACGGTATCGGGGCGAATCCCTCCCCCTGGCGCGCCCCGATCTCCGGCGGCGATCGGCGCCGCCCATCCCGTCGTCACACGCATCTGCCCCGTGTCGGCCTGCCCTGACTCGCCTGTGCTGTGGCGTTTCCTTGCGGCCGTTGGTTCGTTGGGCAGTTGTGGGACATCCATATGTCCTACAACCGGAGGCTGAGGGAGAGGGGGCGTTGATGGAGGCAGAGGGAGTCCACCATTCCTACGGCGGTCGGCGGGTATTGCGCGGTATCGACGTCTCGCTGCCCGCTGGGTCGGTGGTGGGCATCGTCGGCGAGAACGGGGCGGGCAAGTCGACGCTGTTGAAAATCCTTTCGGGGGAGCTGCGACCGGACCGGGGAGTGGTCCGGCACGGTGGGCGGTTCGGATACTGCCCCCAGCAGGTGGTAGTCAACGACGTGTTCACGGTGCGCCAGCACCTGGAATTCTTCGGCGCGGCTTATGACGTTGCGGATCTGCGGCGGGCCGAGGAAGTCATGGAGATCCTGGGTTTCGCCCAGTACGCCGGCGCCCTGGTGGGGACGCTCAGTGGCGGCACGCGGCAGAAGCTGAATCTGACGCTCGCGGTGATGCACGACCCGCAGGTGCTGCTGCTGGACGAGCCGTACCAAGGCTTCGACTGGGAGACCTACCTGCGTTTTTGGGATCTGGTCGGAGACTTGCGCGCGGCTGGCCGATCGGTCCTCGTCGTCTCGCACTTGGCCTACGACACCGACCGGCTCGATCAGGTGTGGCGGTTGCGGGACGGTGTGCTGCACGGACGGCAGGAGGACGTACGGTGAGGCGCGGGATGCGGCTGTTCAGGATCGCCACTCGTTATGGCCTGGTGGAGCACGCCAGGAACCGGTTCGCCATGTTGCTCGTGGCGGTGTTTCTTCCGGTGTGGGTCATGATGACGGGCTGGGCCATCGCCAAGGAGCCGGTGCAGTTCCGGCTGCACGGCACCGGTCACGTGCTGACCGCCGGCGGTGACAAAATCACCCAGATCACCGGGGCACTGAACGGGGTCACGCTGATCATCGGATTCATGATGTTCGCGGCGACCTTCAGCAACGGGGCATTCGACCAGCGTCTGTCCATGGCCGGGTTCCCTCGGGTTCCGCTGGGGCTGGCGAAGGTCGCCTGCCTGGTCATCATGTCGGTGGCCGTCTGTTCCTACGCCACCGCGGTCATCTGCTGCTTCTGGTCGCCCAGGCAGCCCGTGCTGCTCGGCGCGGCGCTGTTCTGCACGGCGATGACCTACGGCGCGCTGGGCGTCGCCCTCGGCACGCTCCTGCGCCGTGAGGTGGAGGGCATGTTCGCCGTTGTGATGATCAGTGTCGTGGACCTGGGCTTGCAAAATCCCCTCGCCAGCGGCGGAGCGAACAGCGACATGGTGCGCTGGCTGCCCTCCTACGGTGCCATGCAGGCCGCGACAGCCGCGGGCTTCTCCTCCACCGTGTCCGCCGTGGACTTCGCCGTCCAGCTGGCCTGGTTCACCGCCGTCGGCCTCATCGGGCTGCTGGCCTTCCACCGGCGCACCAGGTCCGCTCTGACAGCCACCGTGCGGATCGGCCGACAGACGGATGCCGACCCGGTGCTGTTGAGGAAGGCAGAGAATCGGTGAGGCCCGGTATCTCTGCGCGGGCAGCCGGCGCAGAGATACCGTGCTCCTCCAGCCCCGGGACCAACTAGCGCGTGGACGGGGTCGGGGCGGCAGGCCAGCTGATCTCACGACGCAGACGCTCCAGGTCCGGTCCCGCGGCCGTGGTCTTCGGCTGGTACCTTTCGGACTCGTCCTGCCGCAAATCAAAGAACAGTTTCAACATATCGTAGATCGCCGCATACCGGTCACCCTGGCCGGAGAGGCCGGGCAACGTGCGGAAGAGCACGGGCACGTACTTGAATACCGCGTTGAACTGGGCACGCTTCTCCGCCACCTGGCGCTCCACACGCTCGATGGCTTCCGCGCGGCTACACCCCATTTCGTGACGGATCGCCCGGACCAGGTTGTAGGGGACCTGGTCTGCCTCGTCCTGGTCCACCCCCGCCATGTCGTTCTCAGCGAAGACGACGAAGAAGCCGAGATCCTCAAGACGTCGGACCATGCGGTGGCTGCGCACCGCCGGCGGCATCTCCCGGTCCTGCACGATCTCTGAGCACGCCATGCCGACCTCGAATCCACCGGTCGACCTCCGCAACGACAGCCAGTCCGCCGGTGAGGGGATGTAACCGCTGATGCGGTGGCGCGCCTCACGCTCGCAGGCATGGAGCCATTCCTCGATGTTGTCGAGCAATGCCTCCTGCCATCGCACTGTCCTGCCTTTACACAAGCGCGGCCACAACTGCGCCCAGGCCGTCGGGATCGCGCCGTGCGTCCACGGTGCGCCCGGGTCCTGGCGCAATGTCGCCACCAGTCCTTCCCTCAGTGCGGTGACAGCTTGCGGGTCCGTCAGTTGCGGATCCTCGAACAGGTCGTCCCACACGCCGAACAGCATGCCCAAGGCCGCGCTGGCCTGCCTCCTTTCGAAGAGGTCATCGTCATTGCCATCGGCGTTGCCGGCCCCATCCGCCACCCGAGGAAGGATCCGCTCAATCATCGACAGAGCGCCCGACAGCCGGTGATGGTCAGCCTCGGCTGGGGTGGCGGCGATGCCGGTCTCCACAAGCCAGCCCTTCAGCCACCGTGTGACCTGCTTAGCGTGCGCGCTGTTCTGGGGCTGAGGGGCCTGCCGGATCTGGTGGGGAATGGCCGCGGGGCGGGAAGCAGTGGGCCGGTCGAGTACGGCCCGAGCATAGGCCGTTAGTCCATCGAGTGCATGGGAGTGATCGGCAAGGCGGGAAAGCTGATCAGCGGCCTCGGTCATGTGTGCGTCGGCCACCGCCTGCGCCTCTTGCACGGCCCCGGAGGCGACAACGAGGTTCCGGGCACGCGCGGCTTCATCCTGTGTCATCTCCTTGCCCAAAAGGCGGCCAAGCTCGCGGTCGCGGGAAACCGCACGGATCACAGGCAGGGTATAGACACCCTCGGACAGATCCGTGTTGACGGGCTTGCCCAACTCCTCGACTGTGGACGTCAGATCGAGAATGTCATCGCGTAACTGATAGGCGTGCCCGAACTGCCAGCCGAACCCGGCCAGCGCCTCCTCCCAGCCATCCTGCCGACCGCCGACCCCGTTCGCCTCCATTGCCCCCAGCCGACAGGCCAAGGCGAACAGCTGCGCCGTCTTTCCACCGATCGCATCGAGGTAGGCCGGCTCGCTGCGCGAGGCCGAATACAGGTCGGCCGCCTCCATCACCATGCCGGCGCACATCCGTTCGTTCGCCATCGTCCCCTCAATGACTTCGCGCTGACCAAGCTGCGCCAGCATGTTGAGGCCGGTGAGCATCACGCAGTCCCCGGCGAGGATGGCGAGGTGATCACCCCATACCGCGTTGGCGCTGGGGCGGCCCCGGCGCTCGTGAGCGTGATCCACGACGTCATCGTGGTAGAGCGCGCCCAGGTGCAGCATCTCGACGGCTGCGGCGGCGAGCACTGCCCGGTCGTCGGCCGGCCTCGAAGGGTCCGTGAGAACGTAGTACGAGAGCAGAGCAAGGGTGGGACGGACCAGGCCGCGGGACGTACCGGGCCCTTCCTGCGTCAGCGCGTCGAGTTCGGGCCTGCCCTGGATACGCACCGGTCCCAGAGCCTCACGGACCCTGTCCAAGTCCGCCTCCAGACGTGGGAAGACAACAGGATCAATCCCAGAAGGTGACATATTGCGCTCCTGACGCTGGTCGGGGTTCACCGAGCGCGAGGACAGCCGACACGTCGCACAGGATGCCGCAGCACCCGCCCCCGTCATGACCACCCCGCACGCCTCACCGCCAGGAAACAGGAGCCTGTCAAAGTACGCGTGCAGGCGTGAGCTAAACCACCTAATCGCATGAACTGAGCCGTTTCCAACCTGCGGGCAGCGCTGGCGAGTTAGGCTGACAACATGGTGAAGCCCCTGGCAGATGGGTTCTCGACCAAGAGAACCGTCTCCACCAGAGGCTTCACGTGCTTGTCTACCCGTCCGGCGTCGACGTGTCCAGTTCCGCCCTCCGCTTCCTCACGCAGCAGTTGCGGCGGCACCGCCGTGCGATCGGCTCCCGGTGGCGGCGCCTGAGCGTCGGCCGCCAGGCCCTGCTCACTCTCGCCCATCTACGGATGGGCCACACGTATGCGCAGCTCGCGGCCGGGTTCGGCGTCGGCACCACGACGGCTTACCGCTATGTCACCGAGGCGGTCGAGCTCCTGGCCGCTCTCGCCCCCCGTCTGGCTGACGCGGTGCGGACCGCGTCAGTGAAGGCGTATCTGATCCTGGACGGCACGCTCCTGCCGATCGACCGCATTGCCGCGGACCGGCCGTTCTATTCCGGCAAACACAAGAGGCACGGGATGAACGTGCAGGTCATCGCCGACCCCTTCGGCCGATTGCTGTGGGCCTCACCGGCCCTGCCCGGCGCCGTCCACGACGTCCGCGCGGCCCGCGAGCACGGCATCGTCGACGCCCTCGCCGAGGCCGACATCCCGTGCTGTGCCGACAAGGGATACCGGGGCGCCGGCGGCACGGTCCGTATCCCGTGCAGGGGACGGTGGGAGGTCCTCTCCGCAGGCCAGAAGGCGGTGAACCGGTCCCACGCAAAGATCCGGGCCCTCGTCGAGCAGGCCGTCGCCACCCTCAAGTCCTGGCGGCTCCTCCGCAAACTGCGGTGCTCGACCACCCGGATCACCATTCTCGTCCAGGCCGTCCTCACCCTTCATCTGACCAGCTCAAAGTGAGGGTGCAGGGTCGGGGGCTGGCGCGGTGGCGGAGTACGTCCGCTCCGTTTCCAGCCCCCGCCGCTTCGAACCGTGCATGCGGTTCTCCCGCACACGGCTCACCGACGCCGTTTACCGGCGGCATTCGGTCTTTCCCGCCAGGGCTTGCCTGCCCTGGGTGCCACGACGGTTCCGTACGGGCTGATCAGTCCGAGTTCGTTCGGGGACGCGACGGTCAGTACCCACCAGCCGAACGCCCGGCTGCGCCGGTGTTTCCTGCTGATGAAGTGCGCGACGCGTTCCCTTGCGAATCTGCCGATCTTGCTGAAGCGTTGGGCGGAGTGGCCGTATCTGAAGTACGCCATCCAGCCCCGGAGGAACAAGTTGAGGTCCTCCACGATCGCTTGCGGCTGCAGCGGGAGCCTGCGCCGGGCGGTGATCTCCCGGATCCGGTCGCGGGCATGCTGCATCGCCCTGTTCGAGGGCCAGCGGGCGCCCTCTCTGTCAGCCTTGGGTGAGACGTCCCGCTCTGCGGGGTTAGCCTGAGAGGGCACGACAGGAGAACCGCCCCATATGCCCAGCACTGAGCCCGTCGGGTCCGACCCGGCACCGAGGCCGAAGCGCCGTACCTTCACCTCCGAGTACAAACTGCGGATCGTCGCCAAGTACGACGCCGCGCCCAGGAATGAAAAGGGTGCGGTCCTGCGCCGGGAACGGCTCTACCACTCGCACGTCAAGGAGTGGCGGGCCGCCCGGGATGCCGGGGCCCTGAAAAGCCTGGTCGACCGCCGGACCAGCCCGGCCCGTGCGAAGAAGTCCGCCGCGGAGGTGGAGAACGAGAAGCTGCGCCAGCAGGTGGAGCGGCTGCAGAAGGACTTGGCCCGGAACAAGGCCGCACTCGAGGTGATGGGAAAAGCTTCCGCGCTCTTGGAAATGATCTCCGAGAGCGCGGACTGAAGCACACGGCCGATCCCGTCGTGGACACCGCGTTCACCGGCGTCGAAGTCCAGGTGGGCATCACGGCCGCGTTCCGGCTGACCGGCCGGTCCAGGGCCACCCACTACCGCGGGCTGAAGCCCCCGGCGCCCCGCAGACCCCGCTCCCAGGCCCAGGTGCAGCCCTCGGCTCTGACCGGTGAAGAACGCGCAGCGGTACTGGAGTTGATGAACAGCGCCGAGTACGCGGAGCTGCCGCCCGCGCAGATCTGGGCCCGTGAGCTGGACGCGGGCCGCTATCACTGCTCCATCTCCACGATGTACCGGATCCTGCGCGAGAAGGGCCAGGCCGGCGAGCGCCGCCGTCAGGCCACCCACCCGGCCAAGACCGTGCCCGAGCTGGTCGCCACCGCCCCCTCGCAGGTCTTCACCTGGGACATCACCAAGGTGGCCGCACCGGCCAGGGGCATCTGGTACCACGCCTACGTCGTCATCGACATCTTCAGCCGCTACATCGTCGGTCACACCGTGGAGCGCGCCGAATCAGCCGAGCGGGCCGAGGAGTTGATCCGCGAGACCATCGAACTGGGCGGCATCGTGCCCGAGGCGGTCCACGCCGACCGGGGCACCTCCATGACGTCCAAGAAGGTCTCGCAGCTGCTGATCGACCTCGGTGTCACCCGAAGCCACTCGCGGCCGAAGGCCTCCAACGACAACCCCTACAGCGAGGCCCAGTTCAAGACCACCAAGTACATGTCCGACTACCCCGAACGGTTCGACTCCCTGGCGCACGCACGCGAATGGTTCGAGGCGTTCACGTCGTACTACAACCATGAGCACCGGCACTCGGGCATCGGCTGGCACACGCCGGCCAGCGTCCACTTCGGCACCGCCGAGGAGGTCCGCGACCAAAGAGCCGTCACCCTGGCCGCGGCCTACACCCGCCACCCCGCACGCTTCGGCCGCCGCCCCACCCCACCCGAGATACCTCAGAAGGCGTGGACCAACGATCCCGCCAAGCGCAGGGAACCCGCACCACAGAGCTCATAGCATCGCAACGTCTCACTGGACTTGAAATCTTCCGGGCCTCGCTCCAGGCGGACCTGGCGCGAGGCCCTGGACCGCGGTAACCGTCTTGCCGCCCGCGTCAGGCATCTGGAGACCAAGCTCTCTGAACTCCTTGGTGAACAGACCTGGCGCGAGTCCGGTCTCACGGCCCTCGACGACGTTGAACAGCTCAAGATCCAGATCACCACGCTGCAGCAGCAGGTGATCGACTGTCTGGTCAGCTCAAGGAGCGTAACGAGGACCTGCAGGCCGTTCAGATGAACTGGCCCGGCGGTAGTGGGACGGTCTGGTTCTGCGACTGTGGTGAGCAGTTCTGGCCCAATGACGAGGGGGTCCCCAACTGGCGCGACAGTACGGTCCGTAGGGAGCGGCCTGAATGACTCAAGAGCTCGTGCAGCGGGACCAAGTTCGGGTGGATTAGCTCCTCTGCTCTCCAGCAGCGGGGCGGGTCCCGGCGTGGCCGCCCGGTCAGGCCTCGGGCGCGGCGGAAGGCGCGTCCCCGTTCTGGGCCTGTCGGGCCCGCTTGGCAAGCACCGTGGCCAGGTCCCGGACACTGTCCTCATTGACGCCGTCCTTGTCTTTGTCCATGGAACCCACCAGCGTCCACAGCAGCGTCGTGCCGACCCGGGTCTGGGTCACAGCGCCGGGCTCACCGAAGTAGCCGGAGGAACCGAACCGGGCGTCGCGCTCGTCTCCGATCGGGCCGAGGCTGAACGTCTTGGCCCGCTGTCCCGCCTTCTTGCCGTAGTAGCCGTCCCAGAGCACGTCGTACGCCTTACGGGCGGCCTGTTCGCTGTCGTAGGCGATGATCAGAAAGGTGACGGTGGCGGCGTTGTCGTTGTGCCGGAAGGTCGAGGCGCCGAAGAAGCGGGAGTTCTCGCAGCCCGCGTTGCCCTTGATGGGGCAGGCCTGCGAACGGTAGAGCTTGTCCATTTCAACGGTCGTGGGTCGAGCCGACTCCTTCCAACGCTTCATGGCCACGCCATCCGGCAACGTCTCCCGTACCTGTTCCTTCGTGAGCGCCACCGCCTTGCCGTTCCAGCTGTCGCTCTCCGCGCCACCGCCGCAGCCGGCCAGCAGCAGTGCCGCCGCGATCGCCACGCACCACCGGTAGTTCCTCATGGCCATGCCACCACCCCTCGAGCGGTGATCTTACGTGGACCGCCGTCGCGAGTGATCTGCTGACCGATGCCGGTAGAAAGTCACATGATCAACAACTTCTGTTAGGGCCTCTTAGCCGGCGCCGGTTGCGGACCTCCAGGAGCGGCGAGATGTACCGGCCGCCGATTGACAGGGTGAGCACTGAGGTCACGATCGCGATGAGGACGTGGTGCCCCGTGAGAGCATCTAGTCAGGCATGGGCGGCCGTAGAGCGCGGATCGGTAGCTGCGGCTGCGCCCTCCGCTGACCTATGAGTGGTGTGCATCGTGAAGTTGCTGGTCACGGGTCTGGTGTGAGGAACGGGAGAGCTACTCGTGCTGGTCGGCGGCTGGTGTCCATGGTGAAGATCGTCTGACTGGTCGGCCGGGGCGGTTCTCGGGTTCTGCTGCGCCTGCTGGGAGGGCCCGCCTACGATCCGTCACCGTGCGGATACGCGACCAGATCGACGGGAGGGTACGGGGATGTCCGAGCTGGAGCGGATCACGGCGCGCCGGAGTGAGAGTCTCACCAATGAGAGTGAGTAGTGCTCGCGGCAGGGGCGCCGGCCTTCGTGGCCGTGCCGGTGGCGGCGCGTATCGGCCGGTTGCCGGCCGAGAAGGTCAGCCGCCGCGCTTCAGGCGTACGACGACGGGGGCGCCGAAGGGATCGCCGGACTGGTTGACCTGGACGTGTCCGGCCCCCAGCCAGTCGTCGGTGCCGGGCACTCGGTGGATCTCCTCCAGCCACAGCGACTGGTTCGACCCCTTGCGGGCACCGGTCGACAGCGGCAGGCGGTGGCGCTTGATCTTCACACACCGGCCGTCGTCGGTCAGGTACCAGTTGCCGCTGAGGAACAGGCCCTCGTCGTCCTGACCCACCGGGATCCGCAGAGTGCACCCGCCGGGCGCGGGCGACTGCTCGACCCACTTCGAGCCGTCCCAGCGCAGCCGGATGTACTCGTCCGCGGGTTCGTCCTCGACCTCGCCGTGGTTGAAGGTGTTCATGCCGTACGCGCGCACCTCACCGCTGTCGAGCGCGAAGACCTGGCCGAGGCCGGCGCCGGGCTCCGGCGGAATCGGCTCCTCGAAGCGGGCCTGTGGAGCCTCCACCGACGTCCAGGACGTGCCGTCCCAGTGCATCGAGGCGGGCTGGCTGTACCGCTCGCCGTGGCCCAGCTCGGTGCCCGGCCCGGTCGAGCGGCTGCCGACCGCCCAGACGTCGTCCGGTCCCGCCACGGCGAGGTCGGAGGCGCCGTACGGCAGCCGGGTCGTGGTCCAGGACGTGCCGTCCCAGTGCTGGGCGGTCCGCTCGCCGTCGAGGGCCCAGATGTCGTCCGGGCCCGCGGCCTCGAAGTCCCTGACTTTGCCTGGCGGGGGGTTCGGCACCGCGGACCAGCGGGTGCCGTCCCACTGTGCCCAGGGGTTCACGCCGGTGCGCTGTGCGGAGGTCTGCGGCCGCAACCACAGTGCTTTCTCGCCGACTTCTTCGAACAGTGGCGGGTAGTCGGTGGTGCCGAGAGCTTCGGGAAGGGGCTCGCGCTTCCACTGCGTACCGTCGTAGTGGAGCAGGTGGGCGTTGGCCGTGCCGTTGTTCTCGGTCCCGACCGCCCAGATGTCGTCCTCGGCCAGGACGGCGACATCGGCGAGCTTTCCGCTGAAGTCCGCGATGTGCTCGAACTCCCAAGTGAGGGAGCCCGCAGCGGCCTTCGGCGGGGCGCCCTGGCCGCCGGATTCCGCCGTGCCGGCGGAGCCAGTGGTGCCGGAGCCGGCCGGATCGGAGTCCGTGCCGCACCCCGCAGCCGTGAGCAGCAGGGCAACCACGCAGAGACGGGCTGAAATGGCGGCAAGGCGGCGGGGTGGATACATGTGGCAAAAGCCTGCACCGTGCGACTTACGAGCCGGTAACGGCCGGGTCCGGATCGCGCCTCAATCGATCGGAGCACTTCAGTTGGCGCGTCCCGCCAGGTGTGGCGTCCGCCGCGGCGGTGAGTACGGCGTGCCGCAGGCGCAGTGCGTCCCGGCGGGCCAGTGCGTCGGTCAGGGTGCCGTCGGGGCCTATGTCCACCGTGGCGTTCGTGCGGTTGATCCGGCGGATCAGTGCCTCAAGCTCCGTGAGCACGTGATCTGTCTCGGCCAGCAGCTCCGTCGTGTCCTCGGCGGGCGTCTTGCCAGGACAGACGCGGAAGGCGGCACCACCACGCGGATCGGTGGCGCCGCCTTTCCGGAGCGTGAGCCGAGCGGCTGGGTTGGGCCGTCTCCCAAGGCAGGGAGACAGTCGACGCTAACTGAGCAGTGTGCATCGTGAAGTTGCTGGTCATGGGTCTGGTGTGCGTGAGGCTTGGGAGGCTCGTGCTGGTCGCGGGCGGATGACTTCGGTGTAGATCACCGGTCAGCGGGCGATTTCACGGTTCGTCAGGACCAGCAGGGCCCTGACCAGCGTGGTCGCCCACTTCGGGTCGGTGCGGACCTTGCCCAGGACCCTCCAGTTCTTCAGGTGGGCGAAGCCGTGCTCGACCGGGGCGCGGACCGCGGCCAGCGCCTTGTTGGACAGCTTCTGGCCTCGTGTCAGGGGCCGGTTCCGGGCGGCCCTGTAGCCGGTGATCACCGCCGGGTCGGCGTCGGGGCCGCCGTCGTCGAGGCCGATGAATCCCAGGTCGGCGATGGCGCCGAGCCCGACTTCCCGCAGTTTCCGGGTGAGCTGGTCGTGCCGGCAGGCGGTGATCTCCGATGTGCGCCCGGGGCGGGCCGCCGAGATCCACAGCAGTCGGCCCCGGTCGTCGGTGAGGGCGATCACGAGCAGGCCGTGGCATTTGTTCTTGCCGGAGTAGTTTTTCCGGTTTTCCTTCCCGGTTCTGCGCCGGGTGCGGATCACCGATCCGTCCAGCAGTACGATGCCGCCGCCCATTCGGGCGATCTTCTTCAGGGCCCGGTCCAGGCGTGGGGCGCGGGCGGCGAGCAGGCCGACGACCTCCCTCACCCATCAGGTCACGGTGGTGCGGTGCACTCCGTTGCCGCCGGCCAGGTCGCCGGGCCGCTGGTCACAGCGCAGCACTGCCAGCACGATGGTGGCGATCTTCCCCGCGGGCAGGACGCGCCACCGCGAGCCGATCTTCTTGGGGTGGCCGCGTATCAGGTCGGCGAGCCAGTTCAGGGTGGCACACGGAACTGTTGTTTTTCTTCACACAAACTCAACTGCCGTCGGGGGCCCGTCAGTTACGGGCGCGCCCCGCGCATTCACGGACGTGCAGCGAACCGCCCGTCGGGCCGTTCGTGCAGCCAGCCGCGGTCGGCGAGCTTGGTCATCTTGGCCCGCAGAGGTTCCAGCTTGCCGCGCACCGAGGCGTCCAGGCCCAGCCGCTCGCCGACCGCCCTGACCTGCACCGGGCCGTCGGCCTCCCGCACGATCGCCAGGATCTTGCGGTAGTCGCCGGGCAGCGCGCCCTCGTCGGCCGCGTCGCTGCGGTGCGGGATGAGCAGGACTGCCCGCCCGGCCACCTGCGCCGATACCGGAGCGACATCCCCGGCGTCGGCCTGGACCTGCTCGGCCAGGCGGTTCAACACCCGCTCCGCGATCGCCAGTTCGTCCCGCTCGACCTGGACCTCCTGAAGCTGCTTGGTCAACTCCTCGGCGAGGGCGTCCAGTTCACTCCGGCGGGCGGTGATCCACTGCCGCTCCTGCATCACCCGCGCCCTCCCGCGTCCTCACGGCGTGCCGACCTGCTGACGGATCGTAGGCGGGGGCCGGTCGTGGGCGCAGCCGAACCCGGCATCCCGCCGGAGCCGTACCTGCCCGATGATCTACGCCATGGTCATCGTCCGCCGACCGGCACGAGTACCCAACTCGCCATTCACACCAGACCCGTGACCTGCGACTTCACGATGCACACCTCTCAGTGATCCGCGTGCGGCGCTGCGCGCCTCGATCCGCGCCTTCCAGCGCACGCGCGACCTCCTTGCGAGCCCGGGTCGGCGCCTGGTGCTGCTGCGATCAAAGGAGCCGTTGCTGGTTCTCGCCGACGGCGGAGTGGCCTTGCGTCGCAAGGACGGCACGTTCTGCATCACTCCCCCGCTTCTGTCCGACACGATCGAGGTCTTCGCCCCGCTGTCGCCGAGGTGTCTGTTGATCTCCACGTCCCGCGCGCACTGTCGCGCGCGGGACGGCCTGACCCGCAAGATCGCGGCCAAGGCCAACGCCGGTGCGGCCGCCTGGTGCCAGGACGCCGTCTACCGGCTGCCGTCCATGTCCTGGCCCGCCCGACTGCAGCTCGCCGATGCTCCGTTGCAAGTCCGGGCACCGAGCCTGTCCGCCGTTCCCGCGCAGCGCCCACCCGGCCCCGCCCCGGCTCACCCCAAGATCCGCCACGACGATCTGCGCGCCGTCCTGGAGCAGCTCAGCGAGGCCTCGGCGTATTCGCCTCCGTTCGCCGACCCCGGTACGGGGACGTGACGTCAGCAGGCCATACGGAAGCTGCCTTGGCCGACCCCGTGAGATTCCAGCTCTCGCTGCGGTGAGGGACCGACGAGGGCGGCACGGTGCCACCCCGGTCGGTCGAGTCCCGGCCGGTGGATCCTCATTCCTTGTTGCTGCGCGGCTCAGGGCGGGGACCGGTGGCTCCTGTCGCGGGGCCGGTGACACTGCCCACCCCAAGTCTGGCCGCTGCGTGGCGCTGGATCGATCCTGCTGACCATCCGGCACCGGACGGTGCGGTTCGTTGTAGTGGCATGGCACTCGACACGGGATTCCACGGCCAACCGAGGGCCGCGGCAGCGCCGTTCTTCCTTGCCGAGCCGCTTGAGCTGGCGGCGCAGGGCCCGGTGGTTTACAGAGTGGTGTCCTCCCACTCTCCGGGCTGGTCGTGGATCTTCTGCAGCAGTTCGGCGAAGGTGTCGCTCTCCAGGAGGAGGGCGTTGTACAGCAGCGGGATCCGCTTGTCGTTGATCTCGGCCGTGGGTGTACCTGGGCCTTCGGGTTCCTTGGCTCCCCCGGCCTTCTCGTAAGCCTTCTGGGAGGCGGTAACGAAGCCGCGGTACTTCATAAATCTCACCGCCGCGTCGAACTCCGGGCCGCGCAGGCCCTCCACCTTGCCGGCCAGTCGAAGCAGGTAGGCGTCCGTGTAGCCGTCGATGCTCTCCTCGGGCTGGTTGGCGTAGAGCACCTCGTGGTACTCCACGAACTTGCCTTCCTCCAGCGCGGCGCGCAGCGCGTTGACCGCCTTCTTCGAACCGGTGCCGCCGACCCGGTCGTCCAGGAAGGAGGCGAGGGTGTACTCGGCTCTTGTCCAGCGTTCGAGCATTGCCTCTCGCAGTTGCGGACCGCCGCCGGTGGTCTCGAAATCCTCGCAGTACGGACAGCGGGGATCCTCATACAGGTGAACCTTCACCGGCGCGTCGGGATCGCCGACCGTGATGGTGGTGCCGTCCGCACCAAGTTTCTCCGGTAGCTCCTCAGCGCTCGCGAAGTCAGACCCGTACTGCGCCTCTCGCTGCCCGCACCCCACCATCACCAGCACTGCGGCCGCGCACACCACAGCCCACCGCCCCGCACGCACCATGCGTCATCCCCTCCCCTGAGAACAGCGCGACCTTAGATCATCCGTACGACAGCCGCACCAGCGAAACCCTTCACCAGGCCCGGGCGGCCAGCGCCGCCGTGTGTCTGGGTGTGGGGTGCTGGGAGTAATTGTCAAGAGTTGTGGATCAGTGGGGTTGCTCAGGCGGCGGCGACTTCAGGGCGTTCTACGAGGTGACCGTTCTTGAAGCGGGCGCCGTTGCGGACGAGGGCGACAAGGTGGGGTGCGGTGATCGCTCGCCAGCGGGCCTGGGCGGACTCGACGAGCTTGAACACCATCGCCAGGGCCGCGGCCGGGCTGCCGGCCCCGCGGGTTACCTTGGTCCTCAACTTCACGGTGCTGAAAGTGGACTCGATGGGATTTGTCGTGCGCAGGTGCACCCAGTGCTCGGCGGGGAAGTCGTAGAACGCGAGGAGCTCGTCGGCCTCGTCGGTGATCTTCTTGGCCGCTTTCGGCCACTTCGCTCCGTAGGCACGCTCGAAGTCCCTGACCGCCTTCTCGGCGTGGTCACGGTCCTCGGCGTTGTAGATCTCCTGCAGGGCCTTCTTCGCGCCGGGCTGAGCCGACTTCGGTAGCGCGTTCATGACATTGCGGACCTTGTGAACCCAGCACCTCTGGTGTCTGGCCTGGGGAAACACCTCTGCGAGGGCCCTCCACAGGCCCATCGCCCCGTCGCCGACGACGAGTTCGGGATCGCGCATGCCGCGTCGGCGGCAGTCACACAGCAGATCCGCCCATGACTCGGTCGATTCACGCAGCCACGGCACCACGGCGCGAGGATCTTCGACGAGAACCGCTTGCGCTCACCGGTCTCCACGTCGACGCGCTTGTCGTTCACGCGGGGCGCCTTCACCACGACCGGCCCGGCGGCGGTGGTCACCGTCCGCTCGCGATGATGGCCGTTGCGGGCCACCAGACGGCGGCCGACCTCGTCCCGCTCACCAGCCAACTCAGCCATGTACTGGTTGACTTCGGCCTCCAGGGCCGCGGCGAGCATCCGCCGGGCACCCTCACGGACGATGTCGTCCATCAGGGATCCGGTCTCGGTGGTTCCGTCGTTGTTGACTACGCTGAGCACGGGCGTGCCTTCCCAACCCGCGGTGCAACGCGGGTCTACTCGGTGACCATCAATCGATCACTCGGGAAGGTACGCCCTCCGCGTTTCGCGAGGCACCCCTCCCGAGGCCGATCCACAGGTCTTGAGCATTGCTCCGATCAGGACCGGCTGGGTCGGGGACGGCAGGGGGTTCACGCGGGACAGGTTGGTCAGGCGGGCGGCGGCCCGGCGCGCGTCCGATTCGGGATTCGTCGGCATTCGAGCGAAGTTGCAGGTACACGGCTCCGCAACTCCGTACCATGTGCCTGCACTTGACCATCTCGGCCCCTCACCGCACCGCATACAGACCTCATGGAGGCGCGATGTCGTCAGACGGCTCGACCGTGGCGCGCGCTTGAACGGCCCGGATGCGGTTCTGGACGAACTGACCCGGATCCTGCTGCGCCTCGACGGCTTCCGGGACGAGCAGACGCGCCGGGTGCTCCTGGAGGAACTGGCGGCGGAGACCGGTGAACAGATCGAGGTCGGGGGAGCCGATTCTCTCCAGCAGGCGCGCTCCCTGATCCGCCAGTGCACACGGCGGCCCGACGTGATGCCCGTTCTCGTGGACCTGTTGCGCGACTTCCACGGAGACATCGCCGAGACGCTGCGCTTTCGTGAGCTGACGCCCCGGCTCGCCTCGCCCCCGCTGCTCACCGGGGACGAGCGCGACGAGTTGCTGAGCATGCTTCACCCTCGGGAGAACGACAGTTGGCGCGGCGCCTACGCCTGGGCGGCGCCACTGGTCCCGGAGCGGCCGGAAGACCTTCGGCACGCCCTGGAACTACTGGAAGACCTCATCAGTCCGTCCAGGGACGTCCCCCCGCTCGTGCGCTTCGTTCTCGCACTCGCCGATCGTTCGGCGCCACACGACCGTCGGCGCCTGCGGGAGTGGGCGGACCGGGTCGCCGAACGCCTCGGCGTCCCCGCCGTGCGAGAGGCCGGCCCCACCGTCCCCGACCGCCCTGGGCCACGGGAGAGCGTGACCCTGGTCCTGCGTCTCCAGCCCTTTCTGCCGGGGCGTCCGGAGTATCTGCTCTCGGTGTGGCTCGGCCACGGGGACCGGCAGTGGATGCCCCTCGTCCATGAGGACGAGCCGCAGCGCCTCGACCAGATCTCGGCCAGGATCGACGATTTCCTCGTCACCGCGCGCGAGTACGACCGTGACGGACCGAGCCGTATCGAGTTCATGTTGCCCCGCGAACTGATCAACCTGCCCGTGGAGCAATGGCCGGTGTCGGAGTCCGTCAGCGGCCCGGAGCAGCCGCTGGGGTGTCTGTATCCCGTCGTCGTACGGGACCAGGACCGCCAACGCGATCCCGATGTACGCCGGTTGTGGGAGGCCAAGTGGCGGCGACTGCGGCACGAACACCTGGACGCCTCGTCGTCCCTCCTGTTCGACGCCGGGCACTCGGACGCGGACCGACGCGACCTGGTGCCGCGGATGCAGCCCGCTCTCTGCGTGTTGTTCGCCGGGACGGCGACCTGGGACGAGCGGGGGAACAGGCTCCAGGAACACCTGGAGGTAGCCCTGGAGTCAGGGGTGCCCATCATGCTGTGGGACCGCAGAGGCGGGACCGAGAGCACGCACTTCTTCAGGGAGAGTCTGGCTCCCGAACTGGCCGACGAGGGGGGACGCGCCAGACTTCCGCACACCATCCTGGACTTGCGCAGACGAACCGCGGAGCTGGACGACACGTACCGGTTCGCCGGCCTCGCTCTGCTCTGGGACGACCCGGAACGCTCCCCGGTTCAGGCCGGAGGGTTCCAAGCACCTATGTGAGACCTCATGAACGAAGGGCAGGCATCGCTGGTGTCGCACGCATGGCACGTCTACCGAGGCACGGGAGTACCACACGACGGCATCGCGATGCTGCCGGCGCCTCCGCCGTGGCGCGCCCCCTCGGCGGCGGAGTGGCCGTACGGCCGTCCGGCGCCGGACACCCGGCTGCGCGGCGCCGTCTACCAGGTCACGCCGGAGATCGTGGACGTCGTCAACGCCGCGCTGTACCTGCGACGCCCCCTGCTCGTCACGGGTCCACCAGGCTCGGGCAAGTCCAGCCTCGCGTACCACGTCGCCCACGAGCTGCGGCTGGGCCATGTGCTGAACTGGCCGATCACCAGCCGCTCCACCCTGCGCGACGGCCTGTACACGTACGACGCGCTGAGCCGCCTCCAGGACGCCAACCTGGGAGCGGACGCGACGGCGCCCGCAGATGACTCGGCCTACTTCGACCATCCCGGCCCGGACATCGGCAGATACCTGCAGCTCGGCCCGCTCGGCACCGCGCTGCTTCCCGGTGGCGTGCCGCGGGTGCTGCTGATCGACGAGATCGACAAGAGCGACCCGGATCTGCCCAACGACCTCCTGAACATCTTCGAAGAGGGCGAGTTCATCATCCCCGAACTCGCCCGCCTCGACCATCCGGAGGCCAGAGTGCAGGTGTACGACAGCCCACGCGAGCGAGTGCGCGTCCACCAAGGACGCGTGTGCGCCGACGCGTTCCCCTTCACGGTGCTGACCAGCAACGGCGAGCGGGAGTTCCCTCCGGCGTTCCTGCGCCGCTGTCTGCGTCTCGACCTGCCCGAGCCCGACATCGAGCTGCTCGTCCGAATCGTCGAGGCGCATCTCGGGCGGGAGGCCGTGGAACGAGGGGCGGCGTTGATCGAGGAGTTCGTCAGACGCAGGCCCACGGAGGCCCTCGCCACCGATCAACTGCTCAACGCGGTCTATCTGCTGCTCAGCGGCGGAGATGACGGCCTCCGCGAGACCCGTGAGGGAGACGGCGTGCTGCGCACCGTCATGAGGCGGCTGGACCCAGGGTTCTGATGACCGACGATCTCATCACCAGACTCCTGACCGACGTCGAGAATCAGCCGACCTGGCAGGAATTGGCCGACGTCCTGTGGCTGGCGGAACGCCTCTCGCGGGAGTCGGACGGCCGCCCCCATACCTGGGGCTGGGAACGGCCACCGGTGCCGGACACCTGGTCCCAGCCGGATTCCGGGCCCCCGGCCGGCCGTACCAAACCACCAGGGGCGGACCCACCGCACTCGGAGCGCGTCCAGCTGTACGCGGACGTGCCACGGGACGTGGCTTCCGCGTCGGCGCGCCTGGCCCTGCCCGGCGGGCAGGACGCGGTCGGGAACGCGACGCCGGTGCGGCTGCCGACGACGCCCGCACTGCGCAATGTGCTCGCGTTACGCAGGGCACTGCGCCCCCTGGGAAGCCGTACCCTCCCCGGGCCCGGGCCCGAGCTGCAGTTGGACGAGGAGGCCACCGTGGAGCGCATCGCCGACACCGGGTTCTGGCTCCCGGTGCTGCGCCCCGCTCCGGTGCGCTGGCTTGACGTCGCCCTGGTCGTCGACGACAGCGTGTCCATGGCCGTGTGGGACCGCGCGGTACGCGAGTTCCGGGACCTGTTGGACACCGCCGGCGCCTTCCGGTCGGTCCAGGTGTGGTCGCTGCCCTCGGAGGAGTCCCGCTCGCTCGGGGTCGTCCTGCGGCGTGGACTCCCCGCCCGCGCATCCACCACGTCGGCCGCCTACAGCAGCCCCGGCGAACTCGTCGATCCGACCGGACGGCGGGTGGTGCTCGTGGTCTCGGACTGCATCAGCCCCTCGTGGTCGGACGGCACGCTGGAACAGTTGCTCCGGCTCTGGGGGCGCAGCGGCCCGGTCGCCATCGTGCAGCCCCTGCCCCGCAGGATGTGGGAGCGCTGCCCCCTGAATCTACACAAGGTCACATTGCGTTCGCCCGGCCCGGGCGCCGCCAACACCCGGCTCGTGAAGCCCGGTGCGCCCATGCCCGTACCGGTGCTGTTGCTGGACCCCGACTCGATCGGCCCGTGGGCGTCCCTCACCAGCGGGGAGTCGTCGGTCGTCGAATCCCTGGTCACCCTGGTCGGCTCATCGCCCCTGCGGCGGCCGGAGCTCCCGGACGACCCGACTGCGGCGGAGCTCTCCCCACCGAACTAGTGCAGCGGTTCAGAAACGACGCCAGCCCGGAGGCCTACAACCTGATCGTGTATCTGTCCGCCGTCGCGCTGAGTCCACCCGTGATGCGTATCGTGCAGCATCGGATGCTGGCCGACCCGCGCCCCTCCCAGCTCGCCGAGATCTATCTCAGCGGCCTTCTGGAACGCACCGAGGACAGCGTCGGCGCACGAGGTGACGACATCGTCTTCGACTTCCGCCCAGGGGTACGCGCGGAACTCCTCGGCGCGCTCCGCAGCAAGGCCGCACGGCAGATCCTGCAGTACGTCACCGAGTACCTGGAAACCGCGCACGGCTCTCGGGTCGAGTTCGCCGCACTGCTGCGCAACGACGACGCCGCGGTCGCGGAGCTGCGCAGACACCGGCCGTTCGCCGAGGTGTCCGCGCACGTGCTGCGCCGACTCGACGCGAAGTACGAGACGGTCGCGCGGAGTCTGGAACGCCACCGGATGCCCGACCTGACGACCGACGCGGCATCGGGCGCCCACGAGGTGTGGGGCGCTGTGCCGCCCCGGCCGGCCCAACTGCTGGACCGTGAGCGGCTGCTGGACGAGCTGCACCGGGCGCTGACAAGCGGTGGGACGGTGCCCCAGGTCCTGTGTTCGCCGGAGGGCGGGGGTGCCACGGCTGTCGCGGTGGAGTACGCGTACACCCTCGGCTCGGCGTTCGACCTCGTCGTGTGGCTGTCTGCGGGGTCATCCTCCGTCGGCGGCGCCGACCGGGCCCGCCTCGCCGACGAACTGGCACGGCGGAGCTGGCAGGGAACCGAACCGTCCTGGCTGGTGATCATGGACGGCGCGGCAGCCGGAGAGGTACTGCCGGATCTGCCCGGCGGCCGCCGCTCGACGCTGATCACCTCTTCGGTCCCGGACTGGCCCGAGGGGTTCGCCGTCCACCGCGTGCCCGCGCTGAGGCGCCGCAAGGCCTTCCCACTGGCCCGGCTGCACGCCACGGAGGTGACGGCCTCGCAAGGCCGATACCTCGCGGAGCGGTTCGGCGGATCTCCCCTCGCGCTGGAGCTGGCGGCCACCTTCCTGGCGGTCACCGGCGAGCTGCCGGAGGCCGGTCCGGAGCGCACCGGGCCGGGGAACGGCTCCTCGACAGCGTCCGACCCGGCGGTCGAAGCGTGCCGGATCTCCCTCGACCATG
Source organism: Streptomyces sp. TG1A-60 (assembly GCF_037201975.1). NCBI lineage: Bacteria > Bacillati > Actinomycetota > Actinomycetes > Kitasatosporales > Streptomycetaceae > Streptomyces > Streptomyces sp. TG1A-60. The sequence goes on from NZ_CP147520.1 coordinate 361,037, forward strand.
TCCTGCGTACGGAACCGTCCACCCGGGACCTCCTGCACCGGTTGGCCGTCCTCGCCGCCGGCCCCGTGCCCCTGACACTGCTGGTCGGCCGATCGCCGAAGAAGTCGGGACAGGCCTTCGACCCGGCACTCACCGCGTTGCGCCGCCTCGCCCTGCTGCGGGGCGGTGAGCCGGGCGGTGAGTACGTCTTCGTCCACCCGGCCGTCCGGCGCGCCTGCCGGGAGCGGTTCCCCGAAGAGGAGTTGGCCGAGGCCCGCAGGGCGGTGCGCGCCCGGATGGTCGAGTACTACGGCCGCGACGCCCCGGACGTCCCCGCACTGTGGTCCCGGTTCGGCGCGCTGACCCGGCATCTGGACCCGGTGGGTGCCCTCGGCGACACGGATGCCTACGTCCGCGAGCTCGTGCTGCGCCAACTGCGGTACCTGCGTGCCTGCGGCGACACGACGGGCTGCCGGGTGCTGGGGACGCTCGCTCTGCGGCGGTTGGCCGCCAACTCCGATGCCGGGCATCCCGGTGTGCAGGCGTTGGTGGCGCTGCTCGCGGACGTATTGGAGGAGTGCGGTGCCGGGGAGGACGCGGCGGCGCTTCGCGCCGACCCCGTGGACTGGTCGCGGCAGGAGCCGGGCGCGACGTGACAGCCACCACGGGGGAACCGTCCACGCCCGCCCGGCCGGACGGAGAGCCGCCCCGGCCCCAGGGCGACTCGGCCGACGCGGCACCGGACGTCGAAGCCGTCCGCGGGGTGCGCCGCCGCGCCCTGAGCATCGGTGTCTCCGGATTCGCGCCCCATCCCGATTTCGGGAGCGAGGACGAGGACGAACCCGATCCCTTTCCCTTCGCCCTCGACCATGTGACGGCCCTTAAGGAAGCCCTCGAACACGAAGCCTTCGGCTACGTCTGCACCACGCTCACCACCCTCGGCACCGAGATCACCGGCACGGCCAACGATCCCGGTCCGACGGCGGCCGCGCTCGGTGCCGCGATGCGCGAGGCCCTCATGGAGTCCTCCGGCGACGACGTGCTGATCGTGCACGTACTCAGTCACGGACTGCCCCGCGCCACCGGGCTGTACGTTCTCGGATCGGACAGCGCGTATCTGCCGGAGACCTCGGTGGACGCGTGGCTGGCGGCGATCGAGGACTTCCCGGGCCGTCCGGCCGTACTCTTCCTCCTCGATCTGTGCCACGCGGGGAAGGCAGCCCGACAGGACTGGCAGCTGCGTTCCCTGGACGGTTCGAACCGTGCCTGGGTGGTGGCGGCGGCGGGCGAAGCGCAGGTCGCCCTGGACGGACGGTTCACCCGGGCGGTCGCCGAAGTGCTGAACGACATCGCGGAGAAGCGGATCCAGTACGACGACAGTCGCCCCTTCATCGACTACTACTGGTTCGTCGACGAGGTCCAGGCACGGGTGAATCTCCTTGCCGAAGCCTCCGGCGGTCTGCGCCAACGGGTCACCGCCGTCGCGGTCGACAGGGCCGCTCCCGACCTTCCCTTCCTGCCCAACCCGTGCCATGACTCCAGCCGGCGCAACCGTGTCCGCAGCGAGATCGGCGCCGAACTGGGCCATGAGCTGGGCGCGTTCCTGGACGAGGTCGTTGGCCTGGCCCACTTCGCCCGCCACGCCCGCGGCGGGGCGGGCTTCCCCGAGGTGTCCCGGGCCCAGGACGGCGAAGGCCTGTTCACCGGCCGTGCGGCGGAGACAGCTCTCCTGGCCGACTGGTTGGAGGACGAGACCGCCTCGCGGATCTGTGTGGTCACGGGCAGCCCGGGAGCCGGCAAGTCGGCGCTCATCGGGGTCGTGCTCTGTGCCGCCCATCCGGAGCTGCGAGCACGGACGAGGCCGCTGTGGGAGCCACCGGGCCGGTCCGTGACGGTGAGCGCTCCACCGGCCGCCGTGCACGCCCGGCAGCGCACGCTGAGAGAGATCGTCGACGCGGTGGTCCGGCAACTGGGCCTGAGACCAGCGGCACCGAACGGAGAGGCACCCGCCGACTGGACCGTGGAGGCGTTGATCGACGCGCTCCGCCGGCTGACGGGCCCGCCTCCCGTGGTGATCGTCGACGCACTCGACGAGATGCGGTACCCGCACGAGGCCGTGACGACGCTGCTCCAGCCGCTCGGCACGGCCGTCAGACCCGACGGCAGACCTGTGTGCCGGCTCCTGCTGGGCGCCCGCGACGAGGAGCCGTTCACGACGCTCGTGGACTCGGCCGCGACATCGGGGGTCCTGGTCGACCTGGACGCCACCCGACCCGAGGACCTGGAGACGGACCTGCGGGAGTACATCGTCAAGCTTCTCTCCGTCGCGCTCGGCGGCACCATGGCGGACGGTCCCGCCCAGGAAGCGGTGACCGGGTTCGCCGCCGCCACGGCCAAGGCGATCGCCGGCACCGCGACCGGCCCCTACCTCATGGTGGCGCTGTACACGTCGTACGTACTCCAGGACTCCGTGCGCCCCCGGCTCGGGGACGCGGCCACGGCCCGGGAGCTCGGCGCCGAGGTACCCCTGACACTCCCCGGGCTCCTCGACCTGAGTTTCGGTCAGGACCACACCCATCAGTTGCTGCGTCCGGTGCTCGCGGCCCTCGCGTTCGCGCAGGGCGACGGTATGCCCGTGTCGGCGGTGACCGCCGTGGCCCGGGCGTTCGCGTCCGCCCCCGTGCGGGTGGACGACACCACGGTGGGACAACTCCTGGACGACGTGCGGGCGTTCCTGCGCTCGGTGCCGGACCGGGGCACGATGCTGTACGGATTGCTGCACAAGAGCGTCGCGGACGAGCTGCGCAGACACCCAGTCCCCATGGGGACGCAGTTGTCCGACACCCCCGAGATCCTGGTCTACGAGGCATTGCTGGGGGCCTTGCGATCGGGCCCGGACGACCGCCCGTCATGGAGTGAGCCGCACAGCTATCAGCTTCGCCACCTGGCCCAGCACGCGGTGGACGCCGGCCGGTTCGACGAGTTGTGCGGCGACCCCGAGTTCCTGGTGCACGCCGACCCCGACTGGCTCGTGCCCGAGCTGCGGCACGCCGTCTCGGAGCCGGCGCGCAGTGCGGCCGCCGTCTACCGGACGAGCGCTCATCTGCACCGTCGGGTGGAAGCCGGGCAGCGGCGCCACATCCTGGCCCTCGACGCGGTCCGGCACGAGGCCCGCACCTTCGCCGACCGGCTCGCCGATCCCGCCCCAGGTACCGGTTCCCTCATGCTCTGGCGTCCCTCCTGGGCGACGGGGGGCCGGATCAGCGCGGCCCACGCGTTCACCCTCCAAATGCCGGACAACCGGGTGACCGCCCTGGCGGCGACCACGATCGGCGACACACCGTTCGTCGTCACGGGGAGCAGGAACGGCAGGATCCGGGTGTGGGACACCGGCACGGGGCGACAGCGGGCGTCGTCGGCCCCTCGGTTCGGGGAGGTACAGGCTCTGGTCTGTACGGAGGTCGAGGGTGCCCCCGTCCTGCTGGGTGCGGGCAGTGGTGGTGCGCTGGCGCTGTGGGATCTGCCCGATCTGACGCCCCGGAGCCTGGCGTTGGAGGGGCACACCGCCACGGTGCAGGCTCTCGCGTGCGGCGAGGTGGTGGGCAGTCCCAGCGCGCTGACCGCGGACGAGTCGGGCCGACTGCTGCTGTGGGACCTCCACGGCGACGAACCGGTGAGTCCGTTGCGGCTGCCCCGCGGTCAGGGCCGGATCACCGCGCTCGCGCAGACGCTGGACGAGAACGGCAAGGCCCTCGCAGTCACGGCGGACGACGCGGACCGGGTCCGCTTCTGGTCGCTCGTCACCGAGGAGGAACAGGGCCCCGGAATCCGCCACCCGTCACCGGTCAGGGCCCTCATCGCCCTCACGGCCCGGGGCGCGGAGCAGATCGTGACCGCCGGAAAGGACGGGCACATACGGCTGTGGAACGCCCGCACCCACGAACTGACCGCGCGGTCGGCCGCGCCGCACGATGGCCAAGTTTCCGCGCTGACCTGCGTCACCGGCGAGGAGGGCGTCCGGATCCTGAGCGGCGGCAGCGACTGGACGATCCGCAGCTGGGACCCGGAGGAGGACAACCGCCTGCTGTCGGAGGTCAACCGCTTCGTCGGCCACATGGGCGCGGTGACCGCTCTCGCCCACCCGGAGTCCGACCCGCCGGTCGTCATCTCCGCGGGCACGGATCCGGTGCTACGGGTGTGGAACGTGCCGTGGGAGCGTCAGCGTCCGAGCACGCCGGTCGGACACACCTCCTGGGTCACCGCCCTCTCGATCGCCACGCTCCCCGACCGCGTCCTGCTCGCCTCGGCGGGGGCGGACGGCCACATCCACCGCTGGCACCTCACCGACGGAACTCCGTACGGCAGCACCCCCATCGCCGCGGGCGACGCGCCCGTGCACGCCCTCACCAGCACCGTCCTGGACGGCCGGCCGGTCCTTGCGGCGGGGGGAGCCGACGGCCGTATCCACCTCCTGGACGTCGCCGACGGCACACCGTACAGCACCCCCGTCACCACCGGCACCGGCCCCGTGCACGCGCTCACGGCCACCGACCTCGACGGTCGCGTCGTCCTGCTGTCGGGGGGTGCCGACGGGCTGCTGCTCTGCTGGGACGCGACGTCCGGTGAGAGGCGGGGGCTGCCGTTCGCCGGCCATCACGGCGGCATCAACGCCGTGGCCCGCGTGGACGTGGAGGGTAGACCTACCGCTGTCTCGTGCGGTGACGACGGCACCCTGCGGACCTGGGACCTGCAGACCGGCCTGGCCACGCGGGCTCCGGTCGCAGCGCACGACGGATGGGCGACGGCACTGGCCTGCACGGTGCGCGACGACGGCACTGCGGTCGCGGTCACCGGCGGGCAGGACGGCACCGTACGTGTCTGGGACCTGGCGAGCGGCACCGCGCTGCTGGATCCGCTGGAGGTATCGGGCGGTGTCAACGCTGTGGCCTGCGGCGTCGTCTTCGGAGTACCGGTGGTGGTCGCCGCCGACGACTGCGCCCTGCGCGTCTGGGACCTCGCGTCGGGCCGGCTGCGGGAGAACATCGGGGTACCGGGAACGGTGCCCGCCCTGCTCCTGCGCGATCACCAACTCGTCCTGGGCTGCGAGTGGGAGGTCGTGGTGCTGCGCCATACCGGGAACCGGGAGAGCTGACCGCCTCAGGCGGAGGGGAGGAACGGGCCCAGCTCACGGGCGAGTTCCGGCTGAGCCAGATAGCGTGTCGCCTTGTGCGAGGCCACCAGGCCCAGAGAGACCTCGTAGTGGGCGTCGATGCCCGGGAAGCGGCTTGGCAGATCGCGCGGCAGGGCCACGATGTCGCCCACGTCCGCGATGTTCACCCAGCGTCTGACCTTCGGAGGCCGCAGCCCCTTGTTCTCGTCGTTGCCCTCGCCCAGCGAGAGGCGCTCGAAGAACGCGTGCGGCATGCCGAGCGGCGAGCCGAGCGTCACGAGCAGGTCGAGTTCGACCGGGCTGTGCCACAGCGTTTCGTACGCCACGACGGAGCCCAGTGAATGCGCGATCACCACCTTGGGCTTCCGCTCTTCCAGCACCCGCCCCAGCTCCGCGCGCACGGCCGCCCGGCGCGGCGAGTCGGGGTCCGAGACGTAGGTGTCCGCCTCACGGCACAGCATGATCACGAACCGTCGGGCCGCCGCACCGTACCGTTCGGCCAGCCACTCGGCCGCCTGCCGGACGGGCTTGGTGCCCGGGCCCATCGTGACCTCCGTGGGCGCACCCAGCGCCGACACCCACTCCACCAGGAGTCGTTGGCCCCCTGGCGGCAGCAACTCGGCCTCGTCCGAGCCCTGAGTGGTTCCGAGGTGGAGCAACTGGGCGTAGTAGGCGGTGTGAAGTGTCCTCGGCTCGGGGGCAGCCCCAGCGCCTCACTCCACTCGGCGGCGAGCGCCACACCGGCCAGCTCCGCACTGCCGGCCTCGGTCAGGTACCGGTAGCACCGAATGCCGTGAACTCCGACGATCATGTCGCCTCCCCCGCCCGGCACCGACGCCACGCCCCGCGGGCAGCGTAGGACACGAGCAGCGGCGTACGCAGTCGAACCCACGATCCCGCGAGGCTGCGGCCGACGCCGTACAGCGAGAACAGCAGGAATCCGGTGAAGGTGCCGACCAGCACGCTTCCCCAGCCGTGCCGCCGCAGAACGACGCCGGAGTCCAGGGCGAGTTTCACGTCGCCGAAGCCCACGCTCCCTGGGCTGCACAGGAACAGCGGGGTCAGGGCGTCGGGCAGCCGGTGTGCCGTCAATTCGACGAGGACTTGCTGGCGCGTCAGGTCCTCAAGGACCGGCTCTCGGTCGAGGACGTAGGCCTACGCCTCCGGCGCGGCGGGTGCTGGTTCCTGCGCCCGGCGGTGCTCGCGGGCCCACGCTCGGGCAGTGACAGTCTCGTGGAGCTGACCTACGGCGCTGCGCCTCGGAGGCGTACGGAATCGCGGTGTTGACGGCGGCCGTCGCCGAGTGCACCGGTCGTCCCATCGGACACCTCCATGATCAAGGTGTTGCGACGATCGGTTGAATCCGCCATCCCGCGCCTCGTCCCGTTGCCGCAACGCCGCCCATTGGCCGAACTGGTCGCGCCGTCAGCCCTGGTGGGGCGTGCCGTGGACGACGAGTTCGGTCATGTCCGGGTAACGGCAAGCCCACGCCGTTGTCGGCGGGTTGCCGGTTAGTTGCCGGTTTTTGCCGGTCGTGATGCGTTCACGGGGCTCGACGATCGGATATTTCGCAGGTCGTACGGGCCAGCCAGCCAGGGCGGCGGATACAGAAGAACTCTGGCCTTTCTGCAAGGGCCGCTTCCTATGCTTTGCCGTGTCAGACAGCGCTGCGGGCCAGGGGACCGCAGCGGGCCGGCGTACGCCGGAGGAAAGCCCGTACAACTGCCCGGTGTCTTCACCACAGCAGTGGCAACGGTCGCTCCCCTGGAGCCTGGGCCCGGTTGTGCGTTGCGGGCCATCGGATCAGCCTGACCAACTAATGTGAAGGGATTGACATGCCCATTCCGCTCATACCGGTTTGCGCCCGGTTGACCACCCGGTGCCTGACGGTGGCCGCCGTGAGCGCTGCCACCCTTCTGGCAGCCGTCCCCGCAGCGAACGCGTCCTCGCCCGCCGACCTCGCCGGATCGGCCCCGGCAGACACCACGAGCCGTTCGTCGGTGAGCCGTAGCTTCACGTTGCCCAAGGGCACCACACGGGCCAGCCTGTCCCTGGGCTCCTTCGAGGCCCAGGTGGTCAAGGCGTCCCAGTACACGATCACTTGCACCCTCACGGTCTATACGCCGTGGTACGTGTCCCTGGGTATGCCTCCGAGGATTGCTACGCAGGCCGAAACCCAGTGCGATTCGTGGGTGGACTCGCTCAGTATCAGAGTTGAGCTCACCCGCAACGGGGCAACGGCCGCCGTAAGCGACCACCAGAACTTCTTCTCTTCCTCCATCTCGACCGGTACGTCCGCCCTGTGTGCCGAAGGATCGTGGGTCGCCGAAGCGGACGGCGACATCGCCTACCCGCCCCTGTTCTGGCCGCCGACGGCTGACCTCTCTGTGGGAAGTCACACCCTGCCGATCAGCACCTGCTTGAACTAGCGACTAGTACTCCAGCAGTACTTCGTGGCTTGACCTGAGGGAACGTCGAGCGGTGGGAGTGTAGCGGTCAGTGTGCCGTCATCGACGGCTTCTGCCCGCCCATCCCTCGAAGGAGTGCCCGCGACGGCGATAGTGGCAGCGGCGGGCCACCGCTTGCCGTCGGCGGCGCCAACGCGACCGACTCAGCGCGCGGGTGCGGGCACGGGGGACTCGGGGCGCGTGAGCTGCCAGGAGTCTCCGCACTTCTGCCACAGTGAGCCCGATGACCTCGGCATCCTCACCGGTGGATCCCCCTTTTCGGCTGCTTGCGCGCTTATCGCGGCGAGGAAGGCGTGGGCGAGCATGGCGAGTGTGACGTGCCGGTACCAGCCCACGTAGCGACGGACTTCGTACTGGTCCAGGCCGCACTCGTTCTTCGCTGCCTGGAAACACTCCTCGATCGCCCAGCGGAACCCGCGGCCAGATGGTGTCCCGCCGAGTGGTGTAGCAGCGATCTCTGCGTAGCCCCTGGTCATGGGGCGGCCATCGCGCAACTCTCCGAGTAGTGAAGCTCGTTGAAACGAGAGGTGACGCGATGGCCTTGTCCCAGCATGACTTACTCCGCCTGATGGAGTCACTGCGTACGGCGGACGGAATCGAGTTGATCAGGGCCCTGGCCCAGAGGATCCTGCAGGAACTCATCGAAGCCGAAGCCACCGCCCACATCGGCGCCGAGCCCGGCGAGCACACCGGGACCCGCACCACGATGCGCAACGGGCACCGGGAGAAGGTACTGACCACGCAGGCCGGGGACCTGGACCTGGCGATCCCCAAGGTCCGCACCGGGTCCTTCTTCCTCTCCCTGCTGGAACGCCGGCGCCGCATCGACCAGGCCCTCTACGCCGTCATCATGGAGGCATACGTGCAGGGCGTGTCCACACGCAGCGTGGACGACCTGGTCAAGGCCCTAGGCGGCGACACCGGCATCTCCAAGAGCGAAGTCTCCAGGATCTGCGGCGACCTCGACACTGAACTGAGCGTGTTCCGCACCCGCCCCCTGGACCACATCCGCTTCCCCTACATCTACCTGGACGCCACCTACTGCAAGGCCCGGGTGAACCACCAGATCGTCTCCCAGGCCGTGGTCATCGCCACCGGCATCACCGAGGACGGCGGACGCGAGGTCCTCGGGCTGATGGTCGGCGACAGCGAGACCGAAGTCTTCTGGAGCGAGTTCCTGCGCTCCTTACGCGAGCGGGGCCTGACCGGGGTCCGCCTGGTCATCGCCGACCACCACTCCGGCCTGGTCAAGGCCGTCCGCAAGGTCACGCTCGGCGCCGCCTACCAGCGCTGTCGCGTTCATTTCCTGCGCAACGTCTTCGCGGTGATCCCCAAGGACGCCTCCGAGATGGTGGCCGCGACCATCCGCACGGTCTTCGCCCAGCCCACCGCCGAGGCCGTCCGCGCCCAGCTCGACACCGTCGCCGACGCTTTCGGCAAGCAGTTTCCCAAGGTGAAGGAGATGCTCCTGGACGCCAAGGAAGAGCTGACAGCCTTCGCCGACTTCCCCCACCAGCACTGGAAGAAGATCCAGTCGACCAACCCGCTGGAGCGCTTAAATCGTGAGGTCAAACGCCGGGCCGACGTCGTCCAGGTCTTCCCCGACGATGCCGCCGTCGAACGCCTCGCCACCGCCGTCCTGGGGTGTGTCAATTTAACGGCCCTGTCTCATATTCGGTGGTGACGACATGCGCATGCTCATGCCATAACTCAAGCGAACCCCGAACCTCTGACAGGCAGCGATGCCCCAACGTCACACCATCGAACGACGACAAGACCGACAGAACGCCACATCCCGCACTCTCAGGTCCCCGCCCCGTCGCTTTGTGCGTAGCCCCTTCGGACGCCTACACGGCGTCGACCTCTCGGCTCAGCGGCCGTCATCCTGCCACGGACCAGGCTGCCTCCGCACGCGATCACCGAGAGCCCCCACCATGTCAGGTAGACGTCTTCGCCCCACGCCATACTCAAGGCGATACGACAAAATCGCCGCCGGTTCCCAGGCAGAGTCCTCCGAGAATCGGCGAACTCGTCCGTTCCCGGTCTCCGGCGACTCTATGATCAACGCGGCCATCTGCGACGGAGACATCGTGACCGTACGGCACCAGGTCGCGCCGACCACGGAGACATCGTCGCCGCGCTCCTGGAAGACGAGGCCACCGTCAAGGTGCTGCGCCGACAGGACGGGGACTGTGAAACGCTTGGCCCGAACGTTCGGTGTAACTCCTGATCAAGGATGATGCACCGACTCCTTCTGGGTCCGCCAGCTCGGCCATGTACTGGTTGAGGCGTTGTCGTGCCCCAAGGCGGACAACTCGGCCGCCCGTGTCCGGATGCGCTCGTGTCACGCCCGTCGCTTCGCGGTCAGTCCGCCCCCTGGCGGATACCTCATGCAACCTACCGGCCGCGGCAATCACCACCTGCCAGCTACGACATCACGCCAACAAAGTCAGTGGAAGGTATTGGGGGCGTTTCGGACGGGCACGGGCCCGGGGCTGGTCCGGTGCCCGGTCAAGCGCGGTGAGCGGGCCGGCGCCGCGTATGCGAGGTGCACGAGCCTGGACTGTTCCTGACGCATGTGCATGAGCGACTCGAGGATGTACCCCACGAGCAGGACGAGCGCCGCGATCGTCATGATCGCGGCTGCGAGGATCGCCGTGGGGATGCGCGGCACGGTGCCCGTGCTGATGAAGTCGGCGATGACGGGGGCGCCGAGGATGACCGACACGAGGGCCAGCAGACCCGCGACCACCGTGTGGACGAGCGAGGGCCGCTCGCGCCGGGCGAGATCGAGGATGACCCGCAGGATGCGCCAGCCGTCCCGGCATGTGCGCAGTTTGCTCTCGCCTCCCTCGGGTCTGACCCGGTAGTCCACCACCACCTCCGCCGTCGGCAGCCGGAGGTGGAGTGCGTGGATGGTCATCTCGGTCTCGGTCTCGAACTCGCGGGCCAGCGCGGGGAAGGATTTGACGAAGCGTCGCGAGAAGACCCGGTAGCCACTGAGCATGTCGGTCACGTCGTTGCCGAACAGGGACCGCACCGCACCTGTGAGCAGCTTGTTGCCGATCGCGTGCCCGGCCCGGTACGCGGCACTGACCGTCTCCCGGCGGGCGCCGACCACCTGGTCGTACGGCCCCTCGAAGAGCAGGTCCACCATGTCACGGGCACGGGACGCGTCGTAGGTGTCGTCACCGTCGACGATGAGCAGGGCGTCGGCATCGACATCGGCGAAGGCCCGCCGGATGACATTGCCCTTTCCCTTGCGCGGCTCTTCCCGGACGATCGCACCCGCCTCGCGGGCGACCTCCACCGTGCGGTCCGTCGAGACGTTGTCGTACACGTAGATGTCGGCCTCGGGGAGCGCCGCCCTCAGGTCGCGCACCACCTTGCCGACAGCCGCCTCCTCGTTGTGACACGGCACGACACACGCGATCGTCGGTTCCACGGCCACTCCTTACCGAACCATCGCCGAATTACGAGAGGAAATAATGTGAGAGGGGCGCGTCCGGGGCGTGAGGACGCGCCGTGTCGATACTCTCGCCGTGTGCCGGTCCTCGCATCTGTGACGCTGCGTCTGCGTGACGCCGTCAGGGGCGTCTGGCACGAGGCCGCCAAGTTCGGGGCTGTCGGGGCGCTGGCCTTCATTGTGGACAACGGCGGTTACAACCTGCTGGTCTTCGGTCTCCCCGGCGGCGCGGAGGGTGGAGTGATGCGGGCCGCCCCAGTCCAGGCGTCCGTCCTCGCGACGGGCGGTGCGACGCTGTTCAGCTGGGTGGGGAACCGCTACTGGACATACCGCCAACGGCATCGCGAGAAGGTTACCCAGGAACTGGCCCTGTTCCTGGTTGCGAACATCCTCGGTGTCGCCATCACAGCGGGCACGGTCTTTGCCTCACGGCACCTGCTCGGGCTGGAGTCGGTACTCAGCGACAATGCCGCCCGCCTCTTCGGCTGGGTCCTCGCCACCCTGTTCCGCTTCTTCGCCTACCGGCGCTACGTCTTCGTCGCGCCCTGATCCGTGCGGTGCCGTAGACACTGTTAGCATCCGCCATATGGGACAAAAAGCATGGATTCAGGGTGAAAAGCTCTGGGTCTGGGGTCTGGGTGCTGTTGCCGCGGTGTGTTGCCTGGCCACCACCGCCGTCTTCGCCCCGGGGTACATGAGTCCCGACAGCATCGACCAGTTGCAGCAAGCCATGGGCAGGACGCCGCTGACCGACTGGCACCCGCCCGTGCTGAGCCTGGTGTGGCGTGCGCTCATCGCGGTCACCGGCATGCCCGCGTCCTTGGCCGCCCTGCAGTCCGTCATCTTCTGGGGCGCCTTGTGGGGGGTGGCCTGGTGCGTCTGGGACCTGACCGCGAGCCGTGCCGGTTCGCTCGCCGTCCTCGGTCTTGGGCTGACTCCCCCCGTCGTGACGTTCCTCGGCGTGGTGTGGAAGGACGTCCACGCAGCCATCGCACTGCTCGCCGCCTGCGCGGTGGCGCTCGTGGGGCTGCGACTGCGAGACAGTCGCCCTCCCACCGCGATGCGCTGGGCTCTGCTCTGGCTGGGCGTGCTCTTCCTCGCCTACGCCATCCTCGTGCGCAAGAACGCGTTCTTCGCCGCGATTCCGGTGTTCGCCCTGCTCGTCCTCGCCCTGTGGCGGACCCCCGGGCGCCGCACCTGGGCCACATGCACAGCGGCACTCGTAGCCGGCCTCGTCCTGCCCGCCGCCGCGATCTCCTGGATCGCACAGCCCGTACAGACGAAACAGGGCGCACAGATCATGCTCGACGACCTGGTCCACGTTCTTACCGTGGAGGAACTGAGGTCGGCGAACGTACCGCCGGACCTTCGCAACCGCCTCGTGGCCGCTGCGGAGGAGTGTGACCGCATGGGCGCCCTGTCGGACGCCTACTGGGCCTGCTACGAACGCCCGGCGGACGGGTTGATCGGGGACTCCGGCCATATCACGTCCCTGTGGCTACGTGAGATGAGCGGACACGTCCCCGGCTATCTCCAGTACCGGCTGAGGCTCTTCACAGGCCTGCTTTTCGAGACCGGCTACCCGTACCAGTCAGGGGTCTGGAGTAACGACCTGGGAATGGAGGTGGCCCACCCCTGGCTGGAAGGCACGCTCGAGTCGTACGTCAGCGGCGCGGTCACGGATCTGCGGCCGCTCTTTCGGGGGTGGTTCTGGCTTGCCGCGGCGCTCGTGCTCGCCGTCCGTCCGGGCAGGGGGACGTTCTGCCTGCCGATCCGGGCGCTGGGCATCAGCTCGGCCGTCTACATCCTCGGCTACCTGCCCATCATGCCGGCGACGAACTACCGCTACATCTACTGGCCGGCCCTCGCCTGCACGCTCGGTCTCCTTCTGCTCTGGCTGGACCGTGACAGAGCCGTCCTGCCGAGGACCGTGTCCGATGTGGTGCGGCGTCGAGCAGCTGCATGACGCGGATGCGGGGCTCGGTGAGACCACCACGTCCAGCGACGGCCAGGACCGCATGCTGCTGTCCGGCGCGGTCCGGCGGGCCGGATGCCCACGATCAGACCGCCCTACCCACCGAAGACATCGCCGAGCGGTTGCGGACCCGCCCCACGGTCAAGGCCAAGGTCGACTCCGGGTACCAGGGACTGGCCAAGGAGTTCCCCGGCCAGGTCGGCGCACCGCCGAAGAAACCCGCGGACGAGGCGTGCGACGGGGACAAACACGCCTGGCAGAAGGCCAGGCGCCGCCAGTCCTCAGCCCGGACCTGCGTCGAGCACACCAACGCCGGGCTCCACCAGTGGGCAGCCCTGCGCAGATCCACCAGACGGCGCGACACCTACGCCGAGACCCACCTCGCGATCGCCGGATTCGTCTCCGACCGATCCGCCCAGCGGGCCACCCGCCGACAGACGAGCACCGAACTCGTCCTCGCCCGCGACACCGCCTGCTGATCACCCACCAGCCGAACCGCCAGGCCAGCACACCCGAATCTCAAGCTCCCCCGAGATAGTTGCTCTTATCGCCGTCTGCAGAATTGGTCACGGCCCCGTCCTACCGGTGCGATCGGGAAAGGCCCCGTTCCGTGGGAGCCGGGACTGGCACCTTGCTCGCCTCTCCATCGCAGCCGGTCGCGTCAGGACAACTCCGGTGCGATCCGTATGCCGCCGCGCACGTGACCGCCGACGCCCCGGGGGGCTGCGGTCCCCAGAAGGTGTGCCGGTGGCCGTGGCGAGACTGCAGGTCATCGCGGGCGGGGCCGTCCCGCAGGAGCCGCTGGCGACGGACCCGTGGCAGTTCCAGGCCGCGTGCGTCGATGCGTTCGTCGCCTCCTGGCGGGCCCGCGGGTTAAGCTCGGTGACCATCGACAACGACGTCGGTCTGCTGGAGCGCTCCCTGGCGGCGCTAGGGCGGCCCGCGTGGGAGGTGACGCCGGAGGACATCGACCGCGTGGTCGGTGACCTGGCGGTGAAGGGTCGGGCGACGTCCACCCGGCGTGAGTATGTGCAGATCTTCAAGGGCTTCCACCGGTTCCTGCAGGCCCGCAAGGCATTCGGAATCGAGGCCGCGTTCAGAGTCCGCCTCGTCTGCCCAGTCGACGAGTTCAACGCCTCCCGGCACGTCGGCGACGACTCCCCGGCCCTGCTGCCGCCTCCGACACCGGAGCGGGTGACGGAGTTCTCCGACTTCATGAAGCAGCGGATCGCCACCGCGAGAAAGTACGGACCCGCCGCCCGGGACTATGCGATGTTCCGGACGCTGTATCACGCTGGGCTCCGCTCCGAGGAAGCGTCGCTCCTGGAGAAGCCGGACCTGCACTTCACCCGAGGCCCGTTCGGCAAGCTCCACGTCCGCTTCGGCAAGGGAGCCCACACGTCCGGGCCGCGGCCTCGGTGGGTGCCTATGCTCGACGGCCTGGACCTGGTGCTGCGGTGGTTCCTGGAGGACGTGCGGCCCAGGTTCCCCGACTCGCCGGTGCTCTTCGCCGACGAGTCCGGCGGCAGCCTGCATCGCGGGACCATCCGCAACCGGCTCCGCTATCTGATGGAACTCGAAGGACGCCCGGCATCCGAGCGGTTCAGCCCGCATGCTCTGCGAAGAGCTTGCGCGACGCACAACTACGAACGTGGCGTCGATCTCGTCGCGATCCAGCAGATGCTCGGTCACTGGACCGTCAGCTCGACCATGCGATATGTCCGGCCCTCCGCGACCTTCATCGAGGACGCCTATCAACGCGCGGTCGCCAGCACTTTGGCCGAGCTGACCGGGAAGGACACCACGGCATGAAGATCCAATGGCGGCTGCGGATGGCCGCCGCCCAGCGCGAGGTATGGACCGGCACGGAACTGCGGCGACTGCTGGCCGAGAAGGCCGGCCTGGAACTGTCCTCGGCATCGGTGTCCGCGCTGTTCACCAAGGAACCCGCTCAAGTGAAGATGACCACGCTGGCCGCGTTGTGCACCGCGCTGGAGTGCACCCCCAACGACCTGATCGAGGTCGACACCACCCCCGTCGAACGGCCCATCGCACCTCCTCGTCCAGTTGCCGACCTGCCGCAGGCTGCCTCTGCCCGGGGCCGGTCGATGCCGCCATTGTGATCAGCAGGCTGCGATGGGCAAGAAGCAACGCGACTGCGTCACCTGTGGTGCCCCCGTCGGATATCTCGACCGCCAGCACTGCTGCCGGTGCTGGCGCAGGCTGAACGAGCGGCCCACCAAGGCGACTTGCCCCGGCTGCGGCCGAGACCGCGTCCTGCAGCAGGACACCGGCCGGTGCATCATCTGCTCACGGGTCTGCGAGGAATGCGGCCACCCCGTCCGGTCATCGCAGAACCGTCTGTGCCGCGACTGCCGGCGCAAGGCCGATCAGCGGGCGGCCCAGCAGACGTGCCCGCGCTGCCGCAGGCCCGGCTATCTGCGCGAGACGACCGTCTGGTGCGGCCACTGTTCACGGCCCCGGCAGCAGAAACAGCCTCCGAGGACCTGCCGCGAGTGCGGTCAGTTGCGGCGACAAGCCGGATTGGGGCTGTGCTCGGCCTGCTGGCAAAAGCACCCTGGCCGTCCCTTCGTCCGCTCGTCCGCGGGGAACACCTCCGCGACCGGCTCGCCGATCCACCTTCCTGGCTGGGGGACTTTGTCGCTCATGTCGCTGCCCGGCACTGCACCGCCAGAGCCTGCGGCTTCGTCACCGACCTCGGCCGGCTCCTGGAAGACGGGCACTGCACCTCGCCCCAGGCCCTGCTGGAAGGATCGCGCAGGCCCGGACGGTCGATGGGCTCCTTCGCCCGCGCACTCGAGGACTTCTTCAGCCACCACCTGGCCCTGCCCACCGACCAGGCCGAACCGCTGCGGCAAGCCGTCGCCGCCTTCAACACCTCCCGGATACGGGCCCAGGACCGAGCCCGCCGAGCGGGCACCCGCCCTCGCAGCAATCACACCCTGGAGACGGCCCTGGCCCACCCTGCGTGACCTGGCCCTGTTCCTGGACGACGAACGGGACAAGAACACCTGGGCCCTCGTCGACGTGCACGACATCGAAGCCTTCCTGTCCACCCTGCCCCAGGGACGCAAGCGGCGGCTGACCGTGCTGCGGCAGTTCTTCCGCTTCGCGCGGTCCCAGAAGATGCTGCTGGTCGACCCCACCCGCCAGCTTGTCGCGAAGGAGACGAACGGCTTCCGCGGCCAGACCCTCGCCCTCGACCAGCAACGCGAGCTGTTCCGGCGGTGGACAGCCGGCAAGCACGTGCACCCGCATGAAGCGGTGATGGGCATGCTCGCCTTGCTGCATGGCGCCTCCAGCTCCGAAGTGCGGATGCTGAAGATCGACGACATCACCAGCAGGCCCATACGGTCCGGCTAGGGAAGCGGCCCCATCCCGTCCCCCTGGATCCCGCTTCCTGGACGGTGCTGCAGCGGTGCCTGGCCCACCGTGAGGCATGGCGGACGGATAACCCGCACGTCATGGTCACCAAAGGAACAAAAGCCGGGCGGAACCCGGCCTCAACTACCTATCTCTCCCACGTTCTTGACGACTGCAGCTTCCCGCCCCGCATGATCCGCAGCACCCGTCTCGTCGACCTGGTGAACACCGTGGACCCCAAACTCGTCGCCGCGGCCTTCGGCATGGACCCGCAAGCCACCCTGATCTATCTCGCCGACCACGTCGACCCCGGGCGCCTGCCCGATCGCTGAGGGTCGGCCGGCGTCAGAGAATCCGCTGGTCACCACTCTCACCATCCCCCAGACTCGGAGGTGTGCGAGGGGCCCTCGGCGATCAGCGCAGGGAACCCGTGCCCGGAGAAGGGGAACGAGGATGGCCCACCTGCGACTCGCCTGGGTCCTGTCCGGACGTGGTTGGGCCGACTGCATCGTCAGCGACCACCAGGCGGAAGCCGAAGTCACGGCCTCCTACATCACCGCTGCCCCCGAAGATCTCTTGGCGGCAGCAACACGTCTGATCGTCGGCGAGACCGAGTGCCGAGCACAGTTCGAGGCCGAGCCCACCGCCTTCCGATGGATCTTCTACCGTGAAGGCACCAACGTGTGGATCCGCCTACTCGAGCTGGCCCGCGGCAGTGACCACGACAACACGGGGACCGAGATCTGGTCCACCCAGCAGAACATCGACGTCGTTGCCCGAGCAGTGATCCGTTGCTTCGACGAGGTCGTGAGGGAGTACGGCGAGAGCGCATACCGCGGCAAGTGGGGTGAGCACTTCCCTCGCACCGAGCTCGAAGCTCTCAGGACCGCGTGGCGCGAACATCGAGGCGACTGGGCAGCCTCTTCGACACCGTCGAACCCGTGAAGTTTCGGCAGCACCTGGCACAGGTTCGCCGGAACATGTGCGCTTTGCCGAACGACTCGTTAGAGGCGATGGCGACGCTGTTCTTCTCCTCCCGCAGCTTCTTCACCAAGCCGATCTCCGACAGCCCGCTTGCGCTGGCCGCGCTCTCCATGGTGGCTCCGCTGTACCGCTCTGGCGGCGCGGCGGGCCGTGATTCCGGCGGCGGACGAGCGGGTCGACGCCTGACCGGCTGAGACAAGCGGGAAGCCGGCTTCCGGACAGCCGGCCCTCGGGCGGCGGTGCCGTAACCCACGGCACCGCCGCCCTGCCGTCGTATGCGGGACGGCAGGGGCCTCGCAAGCTACGGCGCGGCCAGCACGATCTGACCGGTGGTCAGGACGATTGCGCGGTCTGGTACAGGTTCTGCGCGTCGGTGCCGAAGTACGGCCCATACATCCGGTTCGGCAGGAAATTGTACTTGAAGCTGTTCACCGAGGACAGCAGGCCGGTGCCCGTGGACTCGTTGAACTGGGTGAACCAGGGGCCGCCGCTGGAGCCGCCGGTCATGTTGCAGTTCATGCCGTGGTCGTTGGAGAGCAGGAAGTCACGGTTGGTGGTTCCGCTGCAGTAGATGAACTTCTCCCCGTCGTACGGGGAGGCGGCGGGGAACCCGAAGGCATACATGGCCTGGTTGTAGCCGGTGTTGAAGGCCAGCCCCTGCCCGCCGACGACATCCGTCAGCAGCCTCCCGTCCAGCGGGGCGACCACGGCCGCGCCGACGTCGTAGTTGATGTCCTCGCTCGCGGTCCACTGCGGCGTGGACAACGTCTTCGTGGCACTCCACCTGCCGTACGGGGCCTGTCCGTCGTGGTAGCCGGGCACGAAGACCCAGTTGGTGTGCCAGGCGCCCTCCAGCTTCACGCAGTGCCCAGCAGTGATCACGGTGCTCTTGTTGGCGCTGGTGACGGCATTGCCGGAACACGAGGCCGTACGTCCCTGGTAGGTGAAGAACACCCGTCCGGCCGTGGACACCACGGCCCCGCCACCGGTCCAGGGCCCACCACTGTTGGGGAAGGCCAGCGCCCCGACATCGTTCAGGGCGCCCGGGAGGGTCGGGGCGATGGTCCTCTCCTTGCCCTTGGCTAGCGAGGGGACCTCCACCTGGGCGCGGTCCACGGGCAGTAGATCCAGCGGAGCGGCTTGACGCATCCGCTCCGCGGTCCAGAACGAGGCGGGGTCCGCCGCGGCCGTGGCCGCCCCGGCAGGCGAAGCGAACACGCCGGTGCCGAGCAACGCGGTGGCGCCGAACAGGGCGGCGAGGACGGAGCGGGACTTGCGGAGGGGGCGGGACACGCGGCGTATGTCTCTCACGCGTACTCCTTCTGCGGTGGGGGACGAGGACGAACTCGCGCAACGCAGAGTGCCAGCCCACCTGAAAATTCGACAGGTGCACGTCACGATGGGCGTAAAATCAACCCTTAACCGGTACGCGCGACCCATACTTGTGGCTCTTCAAGGGGCCTTTGCGGAGTTGCGGGCTTCGTGCGACGGCGGTGGACCGGTGCGCGGGGTTCGGGCACTGCGACGTGAGATTGCTCTGCGGCGATGATCGTCATTTTTCCTGGTCGTCCTGGCGCTGTTGGGCGGAGTCCACTGGTGTCTGTGGCGCCGTCTGGTCCGCGACACGACCGCGAAGGAGGCCAACACCCGCCGCATCGGCACGGCGGTGGCCTTCGTCTTCCCCTACTGACGCTCGCCGCCTTCCTCTCCAGCCGGGCGGGCGTTCCCTTCGCGGTTCAGCGGGTGCTGCCGCTAGGGAGGTGCGACTCCGGAGCCGATCGAACGGCGAGGGGCTGTACCAGGTCATCGGCAACGTCGGCCGCCTGGCTACAGGGCCGCGACGAGTACGTCGCCGCCTGGGCATGACGCGCCCGCCGGAACGCACGCCTGGACGGAGGTCGGCCGGGCAGCGTCGGCGGCTCCTGGTCAGCCGTGCCGGGCAGTTCGCCCCCGCGTAGCGACGCTGAGGTCGTCACCCGCAGCCCGGCGCCAACGGCGGCCGGGCTGCGGGTCGCGGTCGTGAACAGCCTGCACGACCCGATGCAGGTCGACCTCCTACGAGTTCCCGCGCCACCTGCGGCTCATGAACGCCTTCCCATGACCGTCAGCGTCAAGGTCCGCAAGGGTCCAACTGCGGGAGGCGGCGGCGCGGGGGCTCACGGTCGGGTGATGAGCCCGATCAGCGGATTTCGGTGACCCGGTGTTCCTTCAGAGCAGCGCAGTTGGAGTTCTCCACCGACACGTACACGTTGTCGATGCTGCCGCCCCAGCTCACGCAGAAGCCCCTGCCGTAGACGTAGGCCGGCCCCGCATACGACGTGTAGGCCTCGGAGTCCCCGGCCCACTCGCCGGTGTCAGGGACATAGATGTACGCGGACATGTACTTGACCGCGCCCGGGTTGGCGCGGATGGTCGCGACGCAGTTCTTGCCGTTCGAGGAGTTGTACGTCAGGTAGACGGTGCCCAACGAGCCGATGGGCGCCGAGTTCACGGTCTTGTAGGCGCTGCCGCAGACGCCCTGCGGTGTGACGTTGGGTGCGGCGGAGGCAGTCGTGCCGAACGCGGTCATGGCGCCTACCGCCAGTGCGGTTAACGCCCCAGCAGCCGCGACATTGCGCGTGATTCTCATATTTCCCCCTTGTATCCACGAGAGCGCTTTGCTCCCACTTGATGTGACCTTCGAGCGGCACGGATGGTTGTGCCAGGTTCACACTGAGCTTCGACGGCCGCATATGGGCCAATTGACCGTCTCGGGAGCCGAGGCCGACCGGGCTGCTGGGTCGTCTGCTTCTTCCAGAGCACGCAGAAGTTCAGGACGAGGTACGCGACGCTCGGCTTCAGCGACCGGGCGCGGCTCGACGAAGGCACCATGCAGCCCACGGCCTATGCCCTGACGGAGCTGACCGCCGCCACGGAGGCACGGATCGGCGAACTCGTCAGGCAGGCAGGGGGCTGAGTCCGTGCCGGAATGGAAGATCACGCTCCGCGCCCGCCACGGCGGGCGCGGAGCGTGATCTTCACGAGAGGTGACCAACTCCCTTCCCTGCAGGCCCCTTGACCGTGAATCGTTTCACTGCTTCTGTTGAAAGGCTGTTCATGGGAGCGCTCCCACATTTGGAGAAAGGATACCCATGCAGACCTCCCCCACGTCCGCGCAGGACGAGGCCTCGCCGCCGCCCTCACAGCGGTACTCCTCGCCTGTCTGCTGTCCCTGGCCGGTACCACCCCGGCGCATGCCGCGCCGGGAGACGGTTCGGTCTCCGACCCCAACATCGTCTACGTCGGCCGGTGGGACACCGGTTCGGGTACGACGGCTGTCGCCAACTGGACCGGCGGGTACGTGCAGACGTCCTTCACCGGCACCACGGTGAAGGTGAAGGCCAGGAACGCGGTCAACTTCTACGTCAGCATCGACGGCGGGCCCGACGTCTTCCACGCGGGCGTACGCGGCACGGTGAACCTCACCCCCCGGTCCCTGCCCTCGGGCACCCACACCCTGCGGATCACCTACCGTTCCGGCGACACGGTATTCCAGGGCCTGATCCTGGACTCCGGCGCCCGCACGGTCGCTCCGAGCACACCATCCGGCCTGATCGAGTTCGTCGGCGACTCCATCACCGCGGGCGCCCTCACCGACCGGCTGGCGCTCGACTCGTACGCCTGGAAGACCGGCGAGCGACTGGGTATGCGGCACACACAGATCGCCCGCTCCGGCTACTGCCTGGTCGCCCGGTCCGGATGCACTGGTCTGCGTGACCAGTTCTTCAAGACGGCCAGTACGGGCGCCACCGACTGGGACTTCTCCCGCTACCGGGCGAGCGCGGTCGTCATCAACCTCGGCACCAACGACATCGGACGCGGAGTGTCCGGCGCCGCGTTCCAGTCGGCGTACACCACCTTCCTGCGTGACCTCCGCGCCACGTACCCCGACGCGGTCCTCTTCGCGGTGCAGACCCTCAAGAAGCGGTACGTCACCGAGACCAGGACCGCCGTCAACGCCCGCAACAGCGCTGGTGACGCCAAGGTCCGCTACGTGGACACGACGGGCTGGCTCACGGACGGCGCCGACTACGAGGACGGCAACGGGCACCCCAACGAGGCGGGCCACACCAAGTTCGCGAGCCGTCTGGCCCCCGTCATCAGCGCCTCCCTGAGCAACACGGCCTCCGCCTCCGCGGAGGCGGTCGCTGCCGGACAACCCGGCGACCCGAACATCAAGTTCGTCGGGCGCTGGGACCCCACCATTTCCGCCACCGCCTACACGCCCTACTGGGCCGGCGCGTACTACCACGACGCCCAGGCACATCGAGACCGGTGGCAGCTGGGCGGCCCATCCGAAGCTGTACACGGAGAAGGAGGGGCAGGAGGGGAAGAAGACCGTCCGGTACGCCGGTGACGGCGGTTCGGAGTGCGGCGCGGTCCTGGTCTCCCACGACGAGGTGACCGCACAGTGTACGCGCGTGCTGCGGCTGAAGAACGGCACGCCGCCCTCTGCGACATGATCACCCACAGGCCTGCGACCGCCACGACCGCCATCATCGGCGGCACCGGCCACCACCGGTCCGCCTACGGTGACGGCTACACCACCCTGAACAGCCCGCACGTCCACCTGAACGCAAACGTCGACGGGTGAGGCAGGGCGCCGCCGGACCTACCATGGCGTCATGGCCGTCGATCTCTTCGCAGGCATCCCGGTGAACGACTACGCGGCGGCGCTCGCCTGGTACGAGCGGCTGCTCGGCTCCCCGCCGATGTTCTTCCCGAACGACTCGGAGGCCGTGTGGGAGCTGGCTGAGCACCGGTACGTCTATATCGAGCATCGGCCCGGACGCGCCGGCCACGCCCTGCACACCGTCTTCGTCGACGACCTCGACACGCGCGTCGCCGGGATCAGCGACCGGGGCGTGGAGCCGAGGAGTCGCGAGACGTACGCGAACGGCGTACGCAAGGTCACGTATCTGGATCCGGACGGGAACGAGATCGGGCTCGGCGGCCCTCCACTGTGAACCGTCCGGGTGACGGGCCCGGCACCGGAGCCGAGGGCCCGGTGCCGGGCTCGTCGTCACCTGCCGGGGGGCCTCGCGGTCTCCGTGGGCTGCCATCCGGCCCTTCCCCTGGCTCGCTCCTCATCGACAGCGGCAACCGGCACCTGTTCGGCGGGCCCTGAGCGCGTGGGGCCGCGGCCGTGCGTGACGTCACCGGCATGCTGCCGTCGCACGGTAGGCGTATGGTCCGCATATGGGTGACATTCGGCGTATTTGGTACGTAGCTGTGTTGCCGTGGTCGCCCGGCCGTGTGTGCCGGTCCTGCCGACGGGCGCGTCGGCAGGAGGGCACCCGCGGGTCCTTCCGGTGCGCGGGCGTGCCTCATGGCCGTGCGGTCCGGGGAGGATGAGGACGTGGCGGGCCCTGGTGCCGTCGGATCGGACGGGAGCCTCGGTCCGGAGGTTCTGGAGACCGTGTTGCTCGACACGGCCCGGGAGAGCGGCGCATGCGTGACGGCGGTGTATCTGCTGCCTCCGGACGAGGCGGTGCTGCTGTTGGCGGTGCTGGGCGGGGTCCCCTGGGAGATCTCCATGCCCTGGGCGCGGGTGGCGCTGAAGGAGTCCTCGCCGGTGTCCGACGCGGTACGGGAGCGCCGTCTGCTGTGGGTGAGCGGCCAGGAGGAGCTGGCGCGCCGCTACCCCCGGCTGGCGCTGGTCGTGCCGTACCGCTTCACGCTGGCCGCCGCCCCCATCACCACGGGCACGGACACCTGGGGCGGGCTGGTGCTGCACTGGCCCGCCTCGCACCCGCCGCGGCTGAGTTCCCGGCAGCGCAAGGCGATCACCGGTGCCTGTCACCGGCTGGGCCTTCTTCTGCGGCGGGCAGCCGACGACGGTCACCCGGTGTGTCCCGGCGGCGAGCCGGTGATGCTGCCGCCGTTGCGGGCCCGTATCGCGGGACCGGCCGAGGCGCAGGCCGCGGTCGACTTCGCCGAGCGCCTTCCGGGCGGCTGCTGCTCGCTCGACGTGGACGGACGGATCACCTTCGTCAGCACCAAGGCCGCCGACCTGCTCGGCGCCGACCTGCCCGACCTGCTCGGCGCCAAGCCCTGGGAGGCCCTCCGCTGGCTGGACGACCCGACCACCGAGGACAGTTACCGGGCGGCCATGTTCAGCCGAGAACCGGTGTCCTTCATAGCGCTGCGCCCACCGAACCGATGGCTGTCCTTCAGCCTCGTACCGGACGCCTCCGGCATCAGCGTCCGCATCGCGCCCACCCACTCGTCCCACGCCCACGCTCAGGTCACGGCCTCTCCCCCTCCCCCACCGCGCCCGCCGTCTCCCGCCACACCGGGGCGGGCCACCACTCTGTACCACCTGATGCATCTGGCCGCCACGCTCACCGAAGCCGTCGGCGTACGCGACGTGGTCGACCAGGTGGCCGAACAGGTCCTGCCCGCCTTCGGTGCCGCGGCCCTCGCCGTGATGACCGCGGAGGAGGGCCGGCTGCAGATCATCGGCTACCGCGGTTACACCCCCGAGCTCATGAGGCACTTCGACGCCGCCCCCCTCACCTCGGACACCCCCGCCGTACGCGCTCTGACCTCGGGAGTTCCCGCCTTCTTCGCCACCTTCGCCGACCTCAAACGCGCCTATCCCCCGGCGGTCCTCCAGGACGACATGGCCGCCTGGGCGTTCCTCCCGCTGATCACCTCGGGACGCCCGGTCGGGTCCCTGGTCCTGGCCTACGAGCAGCCGCACCCGTTCGTCTCGGAGGAGCGCGCCGTCCTCATCTCCACCGCCGGGCTGATCGCCCAGGCCATGGACCGGGCCCGTCTGTACGACACCAAGCACCAGCTCGCCCACAACCTCCAGTCCGGCCTGCTGCCCCACACCCTGCCGCACGTCACCGGGCTGGACGTGGCCGCCCGCTATCTGCCGGCCACCCGTGGCATGGACATCGGCGGCGACTTCTACGACCTCATCCGCCTAGACACCACCACGGCCGCCGCGGCCATCGGCGACGTGCAGGGGCACAACGTCAACGCCGCCGCCCTCATGGGCCAGGTGCGCACCGCCGTCCACGCCACCGCCGGCGCACCCCCCAACGAAGTCCTCGCCCGTACGAACCGCCTGCTCACCGACCTCGACCCCGACCTGTTCACCAGCTGCCTCTACGTCCACCTCGACCTCGCCGCACGCACGGCCTGCCTGGCCACCGCCGGACACCCGCCCCCACTGCTGCGCCACCCCGACGGCCGCACCGAAGCCCTGCACCTGCCGCCCGGTCTCCTGCTGGGCATCGACCCCGAGGCCGCCTACGCGTCCACCGAGATCCCGCTGCCTCCCGGTTCCGTACTGGCCCTCTACACCGACGGACTCGTCGAAGCCCCCGGCACCGACATCGACGACGCGGTCGACGACCTCGCCCACGTACTCGCCCGCACCGAACCGGTCGGCCCTCGTGGCATGAACGCCGTCGCCGACACACTCATCCAGCACGCCCGTCGCTCGGCCCCGCGCAGCGACGACATCGCGCTCCTTCTCATCCACCCCGATCGCCGATGACTGCGAACAACCGATTGCCGTACAACCCCTGACCCATGCCGCATGTCTTCATCACCGACCAGGACACCGCAGCGCCGCAGACGCGGCAGAGCGCCTCGTCCACCCACGGTTCCGACTACAAGACCACCCTGACCGCAGCGCGTTCGGCGGAGGACGAGTACAGCGCCTCCGTGGAGCTGCAGGTGTACACCCGGTTCGGTGGCGCCTGGCAGGAGTCGGACCTCGTGACCGTGGATGACGTGGCCGGCTGGTTCTGGTACCCCCCTCACGGGCAAGGATGCCGTCTGCCTGCTCCCGACCGCCGGCACCGAGCCCGCCCCGCTGACCTTGAGCCTCCTGTTCACCCCCTCCCTCGGCTGCTCCGACCCCGCCCGCTTCGTGGTGAAGCAGGGCCGGGTCTACACCGGCTGGGCCGACAGGCACCACCCGCGTAGGCGTCGAGCCCACTCCCACACACCCCTCACGTTCACATAGCCGGGCAAGGCGTCGTCCACGGCCTCGGCCGCATGCCGACACGTCCCACAAGGGACACAGCAGCGACACGCTGTTCCTGTTCCCTCAGGACCCCTTCAGGTTGTTGCAGGGGGCACGGAAGCGTCGAGCGTGTCATCGGGACCGTGTGCGAGGGGCTATCGTGCCTTCATGTCGCAGGACCTGATTCGCATCGTCTCCCGAGACTCGCCCATGGCCCTGGCCCAGGTCGAGCGCGTCCGCGCCGAACTGGCCGTGCTTCACCCGGCACTTCGTACCGAGGTGATCCCGGTGAAGACGACCGGTGACAAGTGGATGGGCGATCTCTCCAAGGTCGAGGGCAAGGGCGCGTTCACCAAGGAGGTCGACGCCGCGCTCCTCGCGGGGGAGGCGGAGCTCGCCGTCCACTGTGTCAAGGACATTCCCGCCGACCGGCCCCTCCCGGCCGGCACGATGTTCGCCGCGTTCCTCAAGCGCGACGACATCCGCGACGCCCTGGTGGACCCCGCCGGACGCACCCTGGACGAGCTGCCCGCGGGCACACGCATCGGGACCTCCTCCGTGCGGCGGACCGCGCAACTGGCCGCGTCCCACCCGCACCTGGACTGTGTCCCGATCCGGGGCAACGCCAACCGGCGGCTGGAGAAACTCGCGGGCGGGGAGGCGGACGCCCTGCTTCTGGCCGTGTCCGGCCTGGAGCGGATCGGTCGCGCGGACGTGATCAGCGAGGTCCTGTCCGTCGAGACGATGATGCCGCCGATCGGTGCGGGCGTTCTGGCGCTCCAGTGCCGGGAGGACGACACCCTCACCATCGAGACCGTGAATGGGCTAGGCAACCCGAACACCCATCGTGAAACACTCGCCGAGCGCATGTTCCTGCATGTCCTCCAGGGTCACTGCAACAGTCCCATCGCCGGCTTCGCCCGCACGGACCGCAGCGGCGAACTCTCCCTGCGAGCCTGCGTGTTCACCCCGGACGGCAAGACCGTCCTCAACGCCCATGAGTGGGCCGGCCACCTCGACCCTGCGACCCTCGGCACGTCCGTCGCGGTCGCCCTTCTCCGTCAGGGAGCCCGAGACCTCATCGACGGTATCCCCCACTGACACCGTCCGCCTCTGTCCACGCTTGCCGGATCGTCGTGTGGTCGATCACCACGATGCCCTCCTCGGCCAGGGCTTCGTGGGCTCATGAGGAGGTGAGGAACTCGTGGTCCGTGCGGCGAACGAGCCAGCCGCCGTCGATCTCCCGCGCGTCCCGGAAGCCGAGACCGGGATGGACGGCCCATTCAGCGGCCTGGGGAGCGAGAGCATCTCCATCCATGTCGGCAGTCTGCGAGTCGGCCACCGCGTCCGCCGGCATTCCCCTTCGGCGCCGCCCCTTCGGGCGCTTGGGGCGTGAGCTCGTACGGTCAGCCGACCCGCCGGGCCAGTACCTGTCCCGGCCAGGTGCCGGAGAGGAAGCGGTCGGTGGGGGTGAAGCCGTTGCGTTCGTAGAAGGTGACGAGTCGTCCTCCGCCGCCTGCCCAGCAGTCGACTCGGAGGAGCTGTACGCCGGCGCGCCGGGCTTCCCCGGCGGCGTGGGTCAGGAGGGCCGCACCGATGCCGAGGCCGGCGTACCGGCGGTCGCTGACCAGGAGCCGGACGTATCGTTCGGGTTCCTCGGCCGGTGGGATCGGCATCTGCGGGCTGGGGCCGGAGTCCAGGACAAGGGCACCGACAGGTGTGCCGTTCAACTCGGCGATGTACGGGGCGTTCTCGGTCGTGTAGCGGCCGACGCGCTCTGCTGCGTCGGGCCGCTGCGAGTACGGGACCGTGCCCCACTGTTCGGTGTTGCCGCGGTCGTTCATCCAGGCCACCGCGGAGTCGAGCATGTCCAGGACGGCCGGTGCGTCGGCCCGGCTTCCGGGTCGGATCCGTATGCCCTGGGGGGCGTTGTCGGTCACGGCGGAAGTCTGGTTCCGATGCGTGCGCGGCATCGTCCGGGACGTCGTGCGGCGGTCGGGGGCGCCGCCGCCGTCCTGCTCACCGGGCCGTCCTTGGGTGGTGTCGGGTCCGGCGAGGCCGAGTTCGCGGTCGCCGCGCGGTTCGAAGAAGCGTTCCACGTCCGCGTCGGTGACGTCGGCGAGGGTCGCCGGGGACCAGCGGGGCCTTCGGTCCTTGTCGATGACCTGGGCGCGGATGCCCTCGACCAGGTCGGGCGTGGTCAGGGCCGCGCAGGAGACGCGGTACTCCTGCTCCAGCACCTGCTCCAGGGAGCCGAACCGACGGGCGCTGCGCAGGGCGGCCAGGGTGACCTTGACGGCGGTGGGCGACTTGGCCAGCAGTATCTGCGCGGTCTCGTTCGCCGCCGGGTCGCCGTGGGCGAGCAGCCGCCCGACGATCTCCTCGGCCGTGTCCGCGGCGAAGCAGGAGTCGATCCACTGCCGTCGTCCGGTCAGCTCGCCGGGGAGCGGCCGGCGCACATGACGGGCGAGGGCGTCTCGTACGGGCAGGTCGGCGAGGTCGTCGAGGAGCTGCCCGAGCGCTGCGGACGGCACATGGTGGTCGGCGAGTCCGCACAGCAGGGCGTCGTCGGCGCCGATCTGAGTGCCCGTCAGGGCGAGGAGGGTGCCGAGTTCGCCCGGGGCGAGGGCCAGCAGACGGGTGCCGCCGACGTCCGGGACGAAGCCGATGCCGGTCTCGGGCATGGCGATCCTCGACCGTTCGGTGACGATCCGGACGCTGCCGTGCGCGGAGACACCGACGCCGCCACCCATGACGATGCCGTCCATGACGGCGACGTAGGGCTTGGGGTAGCGGGCGATTCGGGCGTTGAGATGGTACTCGTCGTGCCAGAACGCGGCCGAGGCGGTGCCGTCCCCGTCGCGGGCGTCGTCGTGGACGACGCGGATGTCGCCGCCCGCACACAGACCGCGCTCCCCCGCGCCGGTGATGACGACCGTTTTCACGGCCGGGTCGTGTTCCCAGGCGGTCAGTGCGTCCTCGACGCGCCGGACCATCTCGTGGTTGAGGGCGTTGAGCGCCTTCGGACGGTTGAGGGTGATGTGGGCGGCCCGGCCGGTGGTGTGCAGCAGGACGGGCGCTTCGCCGCTGGTCATCGGTGTGCCTCCGGCAAGCCTCTGGCCACGCTGACGCGCATGGTCTCGTTGTTTCCTTCGCGGTGCGTGGTGGTCGGGCGGGGCACGGACGATGGCGGTGGCGTCGGGCCCGGTGCCCGGCGACCGCCCGTCATGAGACGGCTCCGAGCCGGAGCCAGGGTGGGCGCGGTCGCCGGCCGGTGCCCCGAGCTGGCCAGCACCCTGAGCCCACCGACCCTACCCGCCCCGGCGTACGCGTGTGCGTGTGCGTACCACATCGGGTACCCCTTACCGCATGGTCCGCACGTAGGGGTGACCCCGGTTGCGGTCCCGCGGGGCGGGAGCGACAAGGGTCGGCTTGGGAGCCGTGGCGGAGCAGCCCTGCCCGGACGGACCATCGAACGCCTGTTCCGTGATGATGTCACTGTTGGTCAGCTCGCCCACCACCCGGTGCGGTGGGCGATGCAGGCCGGCCGCCGGGCGCGGTCGCCGCGGACAAGGCGTACTCGTCCCGCGCCAACCGCGCCCGGCTGCGCAGACGCCGCATCAAGGCGGTCATCCCGGAGGAGAAGGACCATGCCGCCAACAGTAAGAAGGGCGGCGGGCAGGCCCTAGGCTCCCAGGCCGAGCAGGGCCACCTCGAGAGGCAGTGCGGGGCGCTCGGGGAGGGCGGGAGGCTCCTCGCCTCGGCCTGTGTGGGTGGGCGGGACGGGACGGAGGGCCTTGATGCCGTCGGCGGCCCATCCCGCGTCCGTCGGAGGCAGCGACAGGGTCATGCGCCGTCCGTCGGCCAGCGTGGTCTCCAGCTTGGTCGAGTCCCCGCTCGTCGTCATCGCAACCCACTCCCGTCGCACACCATGTGTGTCCAGCCTCAACACGAACGACGACTGAACGACGCCGAAAGTTCCCTGCCGGACTGCCTGTTGGCGCTCGACAGGTATCAATTGGGTATCCGCCGCGACCCCACGAGCATGCCGCGAGAAGGCCGAACCCGTGGCCGGTGAGCCGTAGCGACCGCCGAAGCCGCCGCTCGGCCCACCGGAAGATGTGAACTGACGTACGGAGAAGGCGTATCGGGACGTAGGTTATGCCTGGAACTCCTCGCTTCGGCTGAAAGACGGACGGTAGACATGACCGACCACGCGACCACGCCCGGACCGGCGGCGCATCAGAAGATCGACACCTCGGTGCCGCACTCGGCCCGTATCTGGAACTACTGGTTGGGCGGGAAGGACAACTACCCCGTCGACGAACAGGCCGGAGACGCGTACACCGCCGTGTTCCCCGGCATCGTGACCATCGCCCGCAGCAGCCGGGCCTTCCTGCGCCGCAGCATCACGTACTTGGTGGCCGAGGCGGGCATACGCCAGTTCCTGGACGTCGGTACGGGACTGCCGACCGCCGACAACACCCATGAGGTGGCCCAGCGGATCGCGCCCGAGACGCGGATCGTGTACGTCGACAACGACCCGATGGTCCTGGCGCACGCCCGTGCCCTGCTCTACTCGACGCCGGAGGGGGCGACCTCGTACGTCGACTCCAACGTGCTCGACCCGGACCGCATCCTCGCCGCCGCCGCCGACACACTGGACTTCAGCCGACCCACCGCCCTGATCCTCAGCAACATCCTGGGGCACGTCGGCGACCACGACCGGGCACGCGCCATCGTCACCCGTCTGATGGGAGCGCTGCCGTCCGGCAGCTACCTCTCCATCAACGATGGCTCGCGTGGCATCGACCCGGTGTTCGAGCAGGCCCAGGACGGGTACAACGAGAGCGGCGCCGTGCCGTACAACCTGCGGACCGTCGACGAGATCACCGCGTTCTTCGACGGCCTGGAGCTCCTGAACCCCGGCGTCGTCTCGGTCCCGCTCTGGCGCCCGGACGTCACCACCCCGACCCCGGAAGTCATCGCCGAACACGGCGGCCTCGCCCGTAAGCCGTGACGCGACACGGCGATCCGGTCATCCGGTGGTGCCGTGAGCTGATGCGGTGCGGGCACGGTCCGGTGGAGAACTCCGCCCCGTGCCCGCTCAGCGGCCCTCGGGCCGCCGGCACCCAGCAGGCGGGCCTGTGCCCGTTGCACGGACGGCCCGGCGTACAGGCTGAAGAACTCCGCCTCGTCGACTCGGCCGACGACGTGATCGCGACCACACGGTGGACGCGTCCTCCGAAACCGCCACAGGCACCTGGAAGCTGCGGGTCCAGGACGTGGCCAGCCTCGACACCGGCTGCATCGACAGCCGGAAGCCGGCCTACTGACCGCCCGTCAACCACCGTTCCACTGAACCAAGTCAGCCGCTGAGCGGTCGGTCCTGCCCCTGCGGGACCGACCGCTCAGCCGTGTTCCCCTCCGCGTCGACGTGCGGCGGCACACGGTCCAGTCGGCGGGGCCCACCGGGCCAGGCGACCGGTGAGTACCAGCACGGTCGGGACCAGGGTCAGGCGGAGCGATCTCCCGCATCCCCTCACACGTCGCGCCCGGCACCTCGCGCCGGCCCGGTCGACCGGTTGGCGCCCCCCTCTGGACAGGCGGACGATGGGGAGGTGGGACGGAACGGAAGGAGCCGCCATGCTGGAGATCAAGACGGTCGACAAGCCGGATGAACGGCGGGATTTCCCACGAGGTCACCTCGAAGCGGTCCACCTCACCGGGCTCGACTTCGCCGTGGCCACCTTCGAACCGGGCTGGCGCTGGTCCGAATCCGTCGCCCCCATCGCGGGCACGGAGAGCTGCCAGGTCCACCACAACGGCTATGTGGTCCGGGGGCGCCTGCACATCCGCATGGACGAGGGCGGAGAGGGCGAGGTCGGACCGGGCGACGCCTTCGTGTGCCCGCCGGGGCACGACGCGTGGGTCGTGGGCGACGAGCAGTGCCTGGTGTACGACTTCGCCGGCGGGATGGCACAGAACTACGCCAAGGCGTCGGACGAGTGAGCCGCGGGGTGCCGGGCCACTGATCCCGTCCCGAGGGACTGATCGGGTGAGAGTGGGGTGAAGGCGGTGGCGTGCGCGCCCCGCCTCCGTCCGTGTGTCCGTGTGCCCGTGTGGATGCGCTAGATCCCGTTGGACTCCCGCAGGTTGTCCAGCGTCGCGTTCGTGTCGGTCTTGAGCCACTCCACGACGTCGTCCACCTCCGGCATGGTCACGTCGTCGTAGGTGGATCCGTAGGCGCTCCACCTCATCTCGTACGTCATCCAGCCGTCGCGCACCGCCAGGGTGGCCGCCCGGCTGCCACTGCTGTCGTCGCCGGAGGTGGTGTCCTCGGTGACGAGATACGCCTCGTCGCCGAAGCCGAAGATCTCCTCCACCTCGTAGTCGTCGTAGCGCTGGTCGTACTCGGACCACAGGGCGGTGAACTCGGGGCCGGGGTCGGTCTTCTTGTGGAGGTCCACCTGGACCGAGAAGTACGCGTCGGAGAAGGAGGAGGCCGAGGACGTCTTGAGGGAGATGCTGCAGTAGCTCTGGTCGAGGGCCTCGTGCTCCAGGGAGTGGTCCACGGGCGAGGTGTCCTCCTCCGGGTACTCGTTCTTGAACGACGAGTAGTCCACCGACGAACAGAGGTCGGACTCGGCCCGGTAGCCGCGGAGGTCCGCCTCCGCGTCGCCCCTGCCGAGCAGGAACACGCCGCCGGCCCACGCCGCGGAGGCCACCGCCGCACCCACCAGCCCCCACAGCACGGCGCGCCCCCCGGCGCCCGTCGCGGGCGGGGCCCCGAGGGGCGGGTAGCCGCCCGGCGGCTGCCCGTACGGGTAGGCCTGGGCGGGCGCCGAGGTGCCCGGCGGGCCGTAGCCGGCCCGTGACTGAGGACCGGGGTAGGGGTAGGCGCTCGGGGCCCCGTGAGCCGGAGCGTGTGCCTGAGCCTGAGCCGATGCCTGTGGCTGTGCGGCCGGAGTCGGGGTGGGCTGCGGCTGGGCCTCGGGGGCGGGCTGGGCCGGGGGCGGCCAGTTCGGGGAGGCGGACGGCTGGTCCTGCGGCTGGGGCTGCGCCGGCGGGCCCTCGGGGCGTTCGGTCATCGGGGTCTCCTCGTGTCGTGCGCGTGGTGGAAGGGGCGCGGTGGCGGAGCCGGAAATCACCGGGCTGGCCCGACGGCCGGGGCTGCGGCCGTCGCGGGGCGGTTGTCGATGCCCGGTGGCTTCATGGGAGTCATGACCAGCAGAAGTGTCGTCGTCGAGCGGCGGGTCGCCGCTTCTCAGGGGCGGGTGTGGGAGGCCCTGACGGACCTCGGCGGTATGGACCGGATGCTCAGCGGTGTCACCAGGGTCGAGGTCCTCACGGACGGGGCCTTCGGGGTGGGCACCCGGTGGCGGGAGACCCGTCGCATGTTCGGCAAGGACGCCACCGAGGAGATGTGGGTGACCGTCAGCGAGCCGCCCGAGCGTTACGTGGTGAAGGCCGAGTCGCACGGCTCCCGCTACGTCTCTCAGTGGCTGCTGCGGGCCGACGGACCGTCCGCCACGACGATCCTCATGACGTTCTCGGCCGAACCGACCGGTGCCGTGGCGGGTCTGCTCGCCAAGGCCCTCGGTGCCGTCGGGTCCCGCGCCGTGCGCAAGGCCCTCGCCGAGGACCTCGACGACATCGCCGCGTGGGTGGAGGGCCGCAGGAGCTGAGCCGCACCGCGGCCCTCAGGTCGTCGTCGGGCCGCACGGGTCAGGAGTTCAGACCGTAGCCGGTGGTCACGTAGGCGCACTCTGTGTAGATGTAGCCCGACTCCAGCTTGGCGGTGTCGGAGGCGGGGCTGGACGCGCTGCCGCCCTTCGGCTTGTGCAGGAAGTACGTGGTACCGACGGGCAGGCTGAGGGTGCGCTGCGGGTAGTTCCCGCTGCCGCTGCACGGCTTGAAGTTCGGGTCCAGGGTGCGGCTCCAGTCGTAGCTGGTGCAGCCGCCGCAGCCCTTCAGAGTGAAGGTGCCGGTCACCGGGCCTGTGTACATGACCTGTATCTCGTCGGGGCTGTCGTTCTTGACCGTGACGGAGATGCTGCCGCCGGAACGGGTCGTGGGCAGCTTCTTGCCCGCCTCCGGGACCTTCTGCGCGATCTCGGCGGCGATCGCTATCTTCTTCGCGCGCGGCGTGTTCTTGTGGCGCTTGTTGGCGTCGACGAAGTCGTTCATGGACGTCACCGCTTCGGCGAAGTCGCCGTCCCGGTACTGGTCCACGCCACAGGTGTAGACGCCGACGGAGGCGGAGGCCTCGGCCCGTCCGGCTTCGGCGGCGAGGGCGTCGGCCACGCCCGCCTTCTCCCCCGGCAGTGCCTTGACCTGGGAGCCGAGCGTCTCCAACTGGTCCACCGCGGTGCACGGGTCGTCCCCGCCCACGTCCTTGACCGCCTTGTCGACGGCCGCCTTGATGTCGGGCTCGACCCTGGCCGCCTGGTCGGAGTCGGGGAACGTGGTGAGCAGGTCGCTGAACTGGTCCTGCCAGCCGGCCGTGCCGCCTGCCAGGCTGCCGGAGGCACACTCGTACAGGGAGGTGGCGAGCCGGTCGTCGGGCCAGGTGGCCAGCGAGCCGAGATCCTGCCTGCCGACGGTCTGCGGAACCGTCCGCAGATATTCGAGGGGAGCGACCGCGTCGCAGTACTCCTGCTCCTCGTAGGGGGCACCGACCGTCGTGTAGAAGGTCTTCAGCCGGTCCGGGACCTGCTCCGCCGCCCGGGAGCCCGGGTGGTCGGTGCTGAGGTCGTCATAGGCGGTCAGGGCCCTGCGGTACTCGGGCCGAGTCGTGCCGAACGACTCACCGGAGGCCTTCGCCACGAGGTCGTCGGCCTTCTCCAGCCGGTCCAGGAGCATCTCCTCGACGGCTTCCTTCCGCGCCGTCTCGTACAGCAGGCCGCCCGCGACCGGTACGGCGAGGAGCAGCACGCCGAGCGCGATGGCGAGCGGGGACCGCGCGGGCCACACCAGGCGGGTGCGCAGGCCGACGACGGCGCCGTGGACGGCCACGAGGACAAGGAACAGGCCGTGGACGGTGAGGGTCGTGCCCGACACACCGTCCGGGTCGGCCGGCAGCACCGTGAAGAGCAGGGTGCCGGTGGCCACCCAGCACAGCAGGGTCAGGAGCGGGCGGCGCACCAGGGCGTAGCCGAGGCCGAGACCGCTGAGGTTCAGCAGCCCGACCCCGACGGCACGCCAGCCGTCCGCCGGGCCGGGCGGCGGCGTTGACGGCATCGGCGGCACGACGAAGCCGTGGCTCCAGCCGTCCTGGTCTCTCACACCGTACTGATCCCCGGACATCTCGGATCCCCCCGCCAACTCCACCCGTAAGCTTATGAATTGGCAGTGTACGGCCGAAACTCGATGGCGCGACAGGTGGTTCTCGGGCGCAGGCAGAGATCGACTTCCAGTCGTGACCACCGCCGAGCGGTGGCTCGAACACATCGGTGATGAGCCGGTCCTTGGCCGGCTCGTGCGGAGGACCAGCCCGGTTCGGCGGGGTTCACACCCTCCCGCGCCTGACATGACGGAGCAGAACGGCGCCGGCGAGCACGGCCGCGCCCCCGATCATGGCCGGCCACAACTGCGCGCCGGCGTCGGCCAAATCGCCCGTCGCCGGTTGGGAGCCCCGCGACCCGGGCTGTCCGGCGGCCGACGGGACATGGGCGGCCGTCGTCGCCGCCGTCGCCCTGGTCGCCACCGGAGTCGGCCGCGTCGCACTCGCGGCCGTCGTTGACGCAGGCGACCATCCTGCGTCTGATGGTGCGCCCCACACGGTGCCCCTACGACCTCGCGGGGGCTCCAGGCATGAAGGACCCCTCCGTTATACGGAGCCGGACCCCCGCATGTTCAACCGCATCGAAAATTCATGGGAATCTCATGGGGAGCACCACGTCGCAGGAGGTCACAGCGTCAGCAAGCGCTCTTGCCGCCCGTCGGCCGACAGCGCCGGCTGTCACAGTGCGTGACCCCCTCTCGCCTCCAGGCGCGGGGCAGTGTAGACATGGGCACATGGTCCGTCTCCTGGGTCGGTCTCGCTCTCAGTCGACCCCTCGTCCCCCAGGGCAGCGCGCGCACGGCCGGGACGACCGCGCCCGGCGGGCACCGCACGGATCGGACGGCGGCGCGAGCCGGGAGGAGAGACACCACTGGGGCCCGTTCACCGGACCGCGCTCGGCGCTGAGCGGACGCAGCGTCGCCGGGCAGGTGTTCCTGCTGCAGGTGGTGATCGTGCTGGTACTGGTCGTGTCGGCCGTGGTGGCGCTGGTTCTGCAGGTGCGGCACGACAGCACCGAGGAAGCGCACAACCGTTCGCTCGCCGTGGCGGAGACCTTCGCCAACGCGCCGGGCACCCGGGAGGCGCTGAGCAGCGACGATCCGACGGCGATACTCCAGCCGAGGGCCGAGGCCGCCCGGATCCAGTCCGAGGTGGACTTCATCGTCGTGATGAACACCGACGGGACCCGCTACACCCATCCGAAGCCCGACCGCATCGGCAGGCAGTTCGTCGGCACGCTGGAGCCGGCGCTCGAAGGCGAGTCCTTCACCGAGGAGATCGACGGGACCCTCGGGCCGCTGGTCCAGGCCGTGGTGCCGATCAAGGACCCCGAGGGCAGGGTCGTGGGCCTGGTCTCGGCCGGGATCACCACCGAGAACGTGGGCGGGGTCGCGGACCGCCAGCTGCCTCTCCTGCTGACCTCCGCCGCGGCGGCCCTCGCCCTGGCCACGGCGGGCACGGCGCTGGTCAGCAAGCGGCTGCTGCGCCAGACCCATGGCCTCGGTCCGTCCGAGATGACCCGCATGTACGAGCACCACGACGCGGTGCTGCACGCCGTGCGGGAGGGTGTGATCATCGTCGGCGGCGGAGGCCGGCTACTGCTCGCCAACGACGAGGCACACCGTCTGCTCGACCTGCCGACGGACGCCGATGGACAGGACGTCCTCGCCCTGGGCCTCGAACCGCACGTGGCCGAGCTGTTGGCCTCGGGGCGTGTCGCCAACGACGAGGTGCATCTGGTGGGCGACCGGCTGATCGCGGTCAACCAGCGGCCCACCGATCTGCAGGGCGAGCCCTCCGGCAGCGTGGCCACGCTCCGCGACTCCACCGAGCTGCGCGCCCTGTCCGGCCGGGCGGAGGCCGCGCGGGAGCGTCTGAAGCTGCTCTACGACGCCGGAGTCGGTGTCGGCACCGGCCTGGACGTGACACGCACCGCGGAGGAGCTGGCGGAGGTGACCGTCCCCCGGTTCGCGGACTTCGTCACGGTGGACCTGGCCCCGGCGGCGCTCAGCGGCGACGAGCCGGAGACGGTCACCACACTGCGCCGTACGGCGTTCAGGGGCATCCGCGAGGACGTTCCGCTGTACACGGTGGGCGAGAAGATCGACCTCGTCCCCTCCTCGCCGCAGGCCCTCAGCATCGAGAGCGGCAGTTCGGTCCTCGTGGCCGACCTCAGCCGGGCGCCCGGCTGGCGGGAACAGGATCTCGAACGGTCCGCGCAGATCGTGGACTACGGCATCCACTCGCTGATCACCGTGCCGTTGCGCGTGGGCCCGCTGGTGATGGGTGTCGCCAACTTCTGGCGCGCGGGGAAGCCCGAGCCGTTCGACCAGGAGGAGCTGGCCCTCGCCGAGGAACTCGTCGCCCGCGCCGCGGTCTCCATCGACAACGCGCGCCGCTATACACGCGAGCACACGATGGCGGTGACCCTGCAACGCAGTCTGCTGCCGCGCACCCTTCCCGACCAGAGCGCCCTGGACGTCGCCTACCGGTATCTGCCCGCGCAGGCCGGGGTGGGCGGAGACTGGTTCGACGTGCTGCCGCTGTCGGGCACCCGGGTCGCGGTCGTCGTGGGCGACGTCGTCGGCCACGGCCTGCACGCCGCGGCCACGATGGGGCGGCTGCGCACCGCGGTCCACAACTTCAGCGCGCTGGACCTGCCGCCGGACGAGATCCTCGGGCTGCTCGACGAGATGGTCAGCCGTATCGACCAGGACGAGGCGGTGGTGGACGGCACCGCTCCGATCACCGGGGCGACCTGCCTGTACGCGATCTACGACCCGGTCTCGCGGCGCTGTACCGTCGCCCGGGCCGGTCATCCGCCGCTCGCGGTGGCCGGGACCGACGGCACGGTGGAGTTCCCCGAGGTGCCGGCCGGTCCGCCGCTCGGCCTCGGCGGTCTGCCGTTCGAGACGGCCGAGCTCGAACTCGACGAGGGGAGCCGGCTGGTGCTCTACACCGACGGGCTCGTCGAGGACCGGGAGCGGGACATCGACGCCGGGCTCGAACTGCTGCGCGCCGCCCTGTCCCGGGCCGACACCTCGCCGCAGGGCACCTGCCGGGCGGTGCTCGACGCCCTGCCGCCG
This sequence comes from Streptomyces sp. TG1A-60, assembly GCF_037201975.1. Lineage (NCBI taxonomy): Bacteria > Bacillati > Actinomycetota > Actinomycetes > Kitasatosporales > Streptomycetaceae > Streptomyces > Streptomyces sp. TG1A-60. The sequence goes on from NZ_CP147520.1 coordinate 398,861, forward strand.
AGCCGGGCCAGCGACGACATCGCGCTGATCGTCGCCCGCACGCGTGCGCTGGACGCGGGCCGCGTCGCGGAGTGGGAGGTGCCCGGGGACCCCGCGGCCGTCGGCCGGGCGCGCGCCGACGCCACCCGGCAGCTGGCCGACTGGGGCCTGGAGGAGATGGAGTTCACCACCGAGCTGATCCTCAGCGAACTGGTCACCAACGCCATCCGGTACGGCGGCGGCCCCATCCGGGTTCGCCTCATCCACGACCGGAACCTGATCTGCGAGGTCACCGACAGCAGTCACACCTCCCCCATCTGCGGTACGCCGCCACGACCGACGAAGGCGGCCGGGGCCTCTATCTGATCGCCCAGCTCACCCAGCGCTGGGGCACCCGCTACTCCCCCACCGGCAAGACCATCTGGACCGAACAGGCACTCCCCTGAAGGTCATCGGACCGGCTCTGTCCTGAGGACAGGCCCCAACGCGCGAGGAGAGACCGCGGCATGCGTATCGGACTGCTCGGAACAGGACCGTGGGCCGAGATGGCCTACGCCCCCGCGCTGAGCGCGCACAAGGAGCTGGACCTCGCGGGAGTGTGGGGCAGGCGGCCGGAAGCGGCCAAGGAGCTGGCCGACCGGCACGGCGGTCTGCCCGTATACGAGGACGTCGATGCCCTGTTCGCCGATGTGGACGCGGTCGCCGTGGCCCTGCCGCCCTCCGTTCAGGCACCGCTCGCGGCGCGCGCCGCACGCGCGGGCTGTCATCTGCTGCTCGACAAGCCGCTCGCGACGGACCTCGAACAGGGGCGGGCCGTCGTCGCGGCGGTCCAGGAGGCCGGTGTCGCCTCCGTCGTCTTCTTCACCGCCCGTTTCCAGCTCGCGATCGAGGCGTGGATCGCCGAACAGGCCGCCGGTGAGGGCTGGTTCACGGCCCGCGCGGAGTGGTTCGGGTCGTTGTTCGACGACGGGAGCGACAGCCCCTTCGCGGCTTCGCCGTGGCGGCGGGAGAAGGGCGCCCTGTGGGACGTGGGGCCCCATGCACTGTCGGTGCTGCTGCCGGTCCTCGGGGATGTCGACAACGTGGCTGCCGCCGTGCGCGGCCCCAAGGACACGGTTCATCTGGTCCTCCGGCACACCTGCGGGGCGTCCAGCACGGTCACCCTCAGTCTCACCACCCCGCCCGCGGCCTCCGGCGCCACGGTCGAGCTGCGCGGCCGGGCCGGGACCACCGTACTGCCCACATCCGACGAAGGTGCCGTACCGGCTCTCGTACGGGCGGGGGACGCGCTGCTGGCCGCTGCCCGGGGTGGCCACCCGCACGCGTGCGACGCGGCGTTCGCTCTGCGGGTGACGGAGCTACTGGCCACCGCGGAAGGGCGGTTGACCGGCTGATACGCCCGGCACCCGGGCCGTGTTCGGGTTTGTGTCCGACGCATACCGGACATCGACCGGTGGCGGGCGCACCTTCGCCCCGCGCCTTTCGGTGAGGAGGTGCCCGTGAGCGGAGCCGACGGGACCGCCGCCGCGCCCCTGCGGGAGAGGGCGGCGGCCGGAAAGCGGGATCAGGACGCGCGGACGGTGATGCGGCTGCGCCTGGGGGTCGGGGTCATCGGGATCCTGCTGCCCCTGGCACTGCCGGCCGGCAACTGGATCGCGGCGCGGCTCGACGGCCGCACCGGGGAGGACGCCTGGCCCGGCTCCATGAGCGGCTCGTACCACACCAGTACCCGCGACGTCTTCGTCGGCGCGTTGTGCGCCCTCGGGATCTTCCTGATCGTCTACCGCTTCGACAGGTTCAACGACGTCCTGGGCACGATCGCCGGGGCCTGCGCGCTCGGCGTGGCCCTCTTCCCGACCGCGCCGGGCACCGGGGGCGACGCGGGCCGGCAGACGGTCACCGTGTTGCATCAGGTCTTCGCCGTCGCCCTGTTGACGGCGATGGCCGCCTTCTGTCTCTTCATGTACAGAGCGCCGGGCATCAGGGAACGGTCGTACGTGCGGCGTCCGTACCTCGTGGCCGGTGTGCTGATCCCCGTCTTCATGGCCCTGGCCGCCGCGGCGGCGGTGACCGAGGTGGGCGACGACTGGCTGGTCACGCCCCTGTACCTGTGCGAGTGGCTGTCCGTGTGGTCCTTCGGCTTCGCCTGGACGGGCGCCGCGCTGTCCCTCGCCGCGGACATCGACCGCCTGCCCAGGAGCCGGGCGGTCGTCGGTGCCGTCCTCGGGCGGCTGCGCTCCCTCGGCGGTCTCCCGGGCCGGGGGAGGACGCGCTCGCGCGCGGTGGTCTGACCGCTCGCAGTACCTCTGTGTCGACGCGGTCGGCCCCGCCCGCCGCACCCTCCACCTCGACCGGCCGGCGAAGACCGAAGTGATGCGGCAGACCAGCTCGGCCCTCGCCAAGTGCCGGGGCGGGGCGGATGGCAGACTGACGCCATGGAAGAACGCGCATTCGGTAGGTCGGGTCAACAGGCGTCCGTGGTCGGTCTCGGCACGTGGCAGCTGGGCGCGGACTGGGGAGACGTCGACGACAAGGAAGCCCTGGCGGTGCTGGAGGCGGCTGTCGAGTCGGGGGTGACCTTCTTCGACACGGCCGACGTCTACGGGGACGGCCGCAGCGAACAGACCATCGCCACATTCCTGCGCGCCCGGCCCGATCTCGATGTGTTCGTCGCGACGAAGATGGGCCGTCGCGTGGACCAGATCCCCGAGAACTACGTCCTCGACAACTTCCGGGCCTGGAACGACCGGTCCCGCCGCAACCTCGGCACGGACCGTCTCGACCTGGTTCAGCTGCACTGCCCGCCCACGCCCGTCTACTCCTCCGACGAGGTGTTCGACGCCCTGGACACCCTGGTCGCGGAGGAGCGCGTCGCCGCGTACGGCGTCAGCGTGGAGACCTGCGCCGAGGCACTGACGGCGATCGCCCGGCCGAACGTGGCGAGCGTGCAGATCATCCTCAACCCGTTCCGCATGAAGCCGCTTATCGACGTCCTCCCGGCGGCCGAGAGGGCGGGTGTCGCCGTCATCGCGCGCGTTCCGCTCGCCTCGGGGCTGCTGTCGGGCAGGTATACGAAGGACACGGTCTTCGCCGCGAACGACCACCGTACGTACAACCGGCAGGGCGAGTCCTTCGACCAGGGCGAGACCTTCTCCGGGGTCGACTACGCGACGGGCGTCGAGGCTGCCGTCGAGTTCGCCGCGCTCGCCCCCGAGGGCTTCACCCCGGCCCAGTCGGCGCTGCGTTGGATCATCCAGTCGGCGGGCGTCACGACCGTCATCCCGGGCGCCCGCACTCCGGAGCAGGCCCGCGCCAACGCGGCTGCCGCCGCGCTGCCGCCGCTGTCGGACGGGACGCTCACCGCGATCCGGGAGCTGTACGACCGCCGGATCAAGGAGCAGGTGGAAGGCCGCTGGTGAACCCGCCCTCGCCGTCGCGCCGACAGGGCGGCAGAGCCGTGCCATCGCTCGGGAAGCGGCGTCGGGCCGCTTCCCGAGCGAGGCGTCCGTGACGCGGGCGCGTCAGATACGGCCGCCCGTGAGCCGGGTGAGCGGGCCGTGCACATGACGTTCGGCACGCCGGCCGGCCGCGTAGGAAGCGGCGGTCAGCGCGGTGAGTCCGGCGCCCACACCGGCGGCGACGAACTTGCGCTGGGCGAGGGCGGTCACGGCCGTCTTCGCGGTGGCGGCCACCTGTCCGGAGGCCTGGACCACCGCCTGGCGGCCCGCCTCGACGCCCTTGACCGCACTGTGCACGGCGCTGCTCGTGCTGTCGGCCGCGCGCTTGGTCGTGTCGGCCGCCCGTCCGGCGCCGACCTTGGCGGACGACGCCGCGTCGTCCATCTTGATCTCGGCCGTCTTCGCGGTTTCGGTGGCCGGGGCCGTCGCCTTGTCGGTGCTCCGGCGGGCCTTGGAGGCGGCCGTCTCGGCGGACGCGGTGTTCTCGTTGGTGTCCTTGTTCGTTCGACTCATGGGAACCGCGTTGCCGTTCGCCGCGCGGGCAAACACAACTCGCGCCGTCGGCCGTGTCCGGTCGTCGGCCCCTGCCTCGCCGCCGTCCGCGCGGAAGCCCTCATGCACAAGAGCGGACGCCCTCATGGCATAAGACCGGCTTATGAGGTCATAGACCGGACCCGTGTACCTGGTAAGGGTTGCCTCAGTTTAGGGTTGCCGTCGAGTCGCTTGTCTCCGCTCGAAGGGAACCTGAACATGCCCCGCCCTCTGCGGGTAGCCATTGTCGGAGCCGGACCCGCCGGGATCTACGCCGCCGACGCGCTGCTGAAGTCCGACGTGGCCACCGAGCCCGGTGTGTCCATCGACCTCTACGAGCGGATGCCCGCCCCGTTCGGACTGATCCGTTACGGCGTGGCCCCCGACCACCCCCGCATCAAGGGCATCATCACGGCCCTGCACCAGGTGCTCGACAAGCCGCAGATCCGTCTTTTCGGCAACGTCGACTACCCGGCGGACATCAACCTGGACGATCTGCGCGCGTTCTACGACGCCGTGGTCTTCTCCACGGGCGCGACGGCCGACCGCGCGCTCGACATCCCCGGCATCGGCCTCGACGGCTCGTACGGCGCGGCCGACTTCGTCTCCTGGTACGACGGCCACCCGGACGTCCCGCGCACCTGGCCCCTGGAGGCCGAGAAGGTCGCCGTTCTCGGTGTCGGCAACGTCGCGCTCGACGTGGCCCGCATCCTCGCCAAGACGGCCGACGAGCTGCTGCCGACGGAGATCCCGGCGAACGTCTACGAAGGCCTGAAGGCCAACAAGGCGCTGGAGATCCACGTCTTCGGCCGCCGCGGCCCGGCACAGGCGAAGTTCTCCCCCATGGAGCTGCGGGAGCTGGACCACTCCCCCACCATCGAGGTCATCGTCGACCCCGAGGACATCGACTACGACGAGGGCTCCATCGCGACCCGGCGCGGCAACAAGCAGGCCGACATGGTCGCCAAGACCCTGGAGAACTGGGCGATCCGCGACGTCGGCGACCGTCCGCACAAACTGTTCCTGCACTTCTTCGAGTCGCCCACCGAGATCCTCGGCGAGGACGGCAAGGTCGTCGGTCTGCGCACCGAGCGCACCGCCCTCGACGGCACCGGCAACGTCAAGGGCACCGGCGAGTTCAAGGACTGGGACGTCACCGGCGTCTACCGCGCGGTCGGCTACCTCTCGGACAAGCTGCCCAAGCTGCCCTGGGACGTCGAGTCGGGCACGGTCCCGGACGAGGGCGGCCGGGTCGTCGAGGAGACCGGCGCGCACCTGCAGTCGACGTACGTCACCGGCTGGATCCGGCGCGGTCCGGTGGGCCTCATCGGGCACACCAAGGGCGACGCCAACGAGACCGTCGCCAACCTCCTGGACGACTTCGCGAACGGCCGTCTCCACGAGCCCTCCGCGCCCGCCCCGGAGGCCGTCGACGCCTTCCTCGCGGAGCGGAACGTCCGCTTCACGACGTGGGAGGGCTGGTACAAGCTGGACGCCGCCGAGAAGGCGCTGGGCGAGCCGCAGGGCCGCGCGCGCGTGAAAATCGTCGAGCGCGAGGACATGCTGCGCGAGAGCGGCGCGTAGGGCTCCGCCCCGGAGTCGTGGGGGACTGCGGACCGCTCGAAGCCGCGGGTCGTTCGTGGCTGGTCACGCAGTTCCCCGCGCCCCCTGATGGGCGCGCCCTGTCGGAGGCATAGGCTCGGCGGATGGCCAAGTACTTCGACGTGCATCCCGACAATCCCCAGCCGCGCGCCATCGGTCAGGTGGCCGACAGCATCCGCGCGGGTGGGCTGATCGCGTATCCGACCGACTCCTGCTTCGCACTGGGGTGCCGGCTGGGCAGTCGTGACGGCATCGATCGGATCCGTTCGATCCGGCAGCTCGACAGCCGTCACCACTTCACCCTGGTGTGCGAGAACTTCGCGCAGCTGGGCCAGTTCGTACACGTCGACAACGACGTGTTCCGCGCCGTGAAGGCCTCGACGCCCGGCAGTTACACCTTCATCCTCCCCGCGACGAGGGAGGTCCCCCGCAAGCTCCTCCACCCCAAGAAGCGGACCGTCGGCGTGCGCATCCCCGACCACCGGGTGACCCAGGCCCTGCTCGCCGAGCTCGGCGAACCGCTTGTCTCCAGCACGCTGCTGCTGCCCGACGAGGAGGAGCCGCTGACCCAGGGCTGGGAGATCAAGGAACGCCTCGACCATCTGGTCGACGCCGTGGTGGACTCCGGTGACTGCGGCACGGAACCGACGACCGTCATCGACTTCTCCAGCGGCGAGGCCGAGATCATCCGCAAGGGCGCGGGCGACGTCTCACGGTTCGAGTGATGTCCGGGGGCGGCGCCGGCGCTCAGGTCTGCCGGAGCGGCTCGTACGCCTCGGCGCTCAGGCCGAACGTCCAGGCCACCCCCTCCCGGGCCGTGGTCGTCGTGGGCGGCACCCGCAGCCAGTAGGTACGGCTGGTGCCGTCCGGCTCGGGCGTGGAGTTGACGACCTCCACCATCACCACGTCCTCGTCGCCGGGCAGGGCTATCCGCCACAGCACACCGCTCTCGTCACGGTGCACCGGTTTCGCCCCGGACTCCTCCAGGTAGCGGTCGTAGCCGTAGTGCTCCAGCATCACGCGGCGCAGCTCGGCGTTCTCCTCCGCGCGGATCTCCGCGGGGGTCAACGCGCCCAGCCGGTCGAGGAATCCACCGGGTACGGGCAGACCGCGCCAGGCGTGCAGGGCGAAGCCGTCGGCGTAGGCGAGCGCGGGTCCGTCGCCCCGGTCCAGGCGGCCCGCCTCGTCGCGGTGGAGCTCCACGGGCCGCTCGGCGACGACCGCGACGTTCTCGTACGGCCACCACCAGCCGGCCGTACGGGCAACCTCGGTGAGTCCGTCGAGGCGGGAGTCGGTGTCCGACGCCGCGTCGAGGGCGGCCAGCCAGGCCGCGTCGTGCTGGCCGAGGACGGCGTCCAGGAGGAGGAGCCGGACGTGGATCTCCTCCTCACGGCCGGCGGGGGCCAGGGCTTCGACGACGCCGGCGCGGACGCGGTCGACGAGCGGCCGGGTCGTCTCCCACAGGACGGCGCCCGTCGCCCGCCAGTGATCGCTCCAGCCGGTGGGCCCCAGCCGCGTGTGCAGCCGGTCGCGCCCGGCGGCGACCGGTCCGGTGCGGACGGCGTCGCGGACGCTCGGCCCGGTCACCGGCAGCGGCCCGCCGTCCTGAGCCGGTGCTCCCGACAGCAGGCGTACCGCTTCCAGGGGCGAGCGGGCCCACGCGATCCGCTCGGGCTCCCGCAGCCCCGCCCGCCGATAGGCGAGCCGTACGCCCGCCTCGGCCCGTGCCCGGTCGCCCGCTCCGGTCGCCGCCGCCACCGCCCGCCAGCTCAGCTGGTCCGTCACGCCGTTCCTCCTCCTCGTCGTTGTCCGGTGCCGCACATCCGCCGCCGTGTCAGTCCGCGACGATCCGCACCGAGCCCGGTACGTACTCGCGCTGCCGTATCACCCGGTACCAGCCCTTGGGCAGGGAGATGGCCGCGTGTTCCTCGTGGACGACACGGGCGCCCTCCGGCACGTGCAGCAGCATCGGTCCGAAGAGGCTCGCGTCGAGGACGAGGCGGCCGGGGCCGACGACCGCGTGGGCGTGGCCGGTGACCTCGCCGAGGGCGAGGACGAGCCGGCCGCGCCCGTCACGCGGTTCCGAGGAGGCGTCGAGCGCGGTGTCGGGCACGGCGCTCTCCGCCAACGGCACGATCAGGACGTCTCCTTGCCGGTACATGGGTCTCCCTCCCGTCGGGCACGCGCTGTGCCACGAAAGGACCGTAGGGCCAGCCACTGACAATCGGCCCGCGCACAGACGTTCGTCCGCAGGACAGGGGCCCGCCGCACGCGTTGTCAGTGGGGCTTGGTAGAACTCCCGTACCCGGCTGCGCGGTGTGCGTTCCGGGTGCGCGACGGGCGGACCGGGCACGGGCTCGGCTCCCGCCCACGGACCTGGGACGAAGGGGCGGGGCACACATGACCATCGGGAGCCATCTGAGAGAGTTCCACGACCTGCCGGTGCACGAGTTCCCCGACTCGGTGAGCGGTCCCGAGGACGCCGGGGACCTGCCCGCTCCCGAGTCGGTGGCCTGGCGCATCGCCGTGCAGACGTACGACAGCGAGGAGGAGTGGGAGGACGCGTTCGCCCGGTTCCTCGCCTCCGTCGACACCACCGGGGTGCGGGCGGTGGTCGTGGGTGCCTGGAGCGAAGCGTACGACAAGGGCCCGGAGAAGGTGATCGAGGCCCTGGTGGCGGCCAAGGACCGGCTGCCCGCGCTGCGCGCGCTGTTCCTCGGCGACATCGTGATGGAGGAGTGCGAGATCTCCTGGATCAACCAGGGCGATGTGAGCCCGCTGCTGAACACCTTCAGCGAGTTGGAGGAGTTCGGTGTGCGCGGCGGCCAGGGGCTCGTCTTCCCGGCGGTGCGGCACGAGCGGCTGCGGACGCTGGCGGTGGAGACCGGCGGCATGCCCGCCGAGGCGGTCCGGGGCGTCGCGGCAAGCGATCTGCCGGCCCTCGTCCACCTGGACCTGTGGCTCGGCACGTCCGAGTACGGCGGCGACTCGGAGGTGGCCGACCTGGCACCGATCCTCGCGGGCACCCGGCTGCCGGCCCTCAGGCATCTGGCGCTGCGCAACAGCGAGACGCAGGACGACATCTGTGCGGCGCTCGCCGCCGCCCCGGTGGTGGCCCGTCTCGACGTCCTCGACGTGTCGATGGGCGTCCTCACCGACGACGGCGCGACGGCCCTGCTCACCGGCCAGCCGCTCACCCACCTCACCGAGCTGGACCTGCACCACAACTACCTCAGTTCGGCGATGCGCGACCGCCTCCGCGACTCGCTGGAGGCCGAGGGGGTCCAGGTCGACGTCGATGTCGACGACGCCGAGTCGGACGAGGACGACGACGGCACGGTCTGGCGCTTCGTCGCGGTCGGCGAGTGAGCGCGTGACGACGTGAGGGGGGTCGCTGTGTCCGGTTGGACCGGTGCGGCGGGCGCGGGGCCCGGCCCGCACAGGTGGGTGGTCGTCGGGAACGGGGAGAACCGGCGGGTCGGGCTGTTCGCCGCTGCGGCCGAGGCGGCCGGCGTGGGCGTGCCGCGTGTCGTCGAATGGCGGGACGTGCTGCGCGACGGCGGCCACGACTTCGCCGCCGACGAGGTGGTACGGCTGGACTCGCCGGGTGAGAACGCCGAGGTGGACCGGCTGCTGCGGGGCGTCGACGATCCGACTCGGGTGGAGGGCTCGGCCCTCTGGTACGCCCGGTTCCTGGCCGCGGTGCGGTCGTTGCGGGGCGGGGTGCGGCTGGACGGTACGGCGGATCTGGCGGTGCTGTTCGACAAGCGGCTGTGCCATGCCCGGCTCGACGCGGCGGGGGTGCCGGTGCCGCCGTCACCCACCTCCGGCGGCGTGCTGCCGGTGCGCGGCTGGGACGACGTACGGGCGGTGATGCGGGAACACGGCATGCCGCGTGTCTTCGTGAAGCCGGCTCACGGCTCCTCCGCGTCCGGCGTGCTGGCCGTGGAGTCGGCGGCGGGCGGGCGGATCAGGGCCACCACCCCGGTGGAGGTGGCCTCCGGTCGGCCGCCTGCCTTGCTGCGGCTGCACAACTCCCTGCGGGTCCGGCGCTACACGGACGAGCGGGAGATCGCCGGCATCGTCGACGTGCTCGCGGCCGACGGGCTGCACATCGAGCGCTGGCTGCCGAAGGCGTCCGCCCACGGCAGGTCCGCCGATCTGCGGGTCCTGGTCGTGGCGGGCAGGTCCACTCACGCGGTCGTCCGCACCAGCCGTTTCCCCCTGACCAACCTCCATCTCGGCGGGGCCCGCGGCGATCTGGCGTCGGTCGTGGACGCGGCGGGCGACCGCTGGCGGCAGGCGCTCGACATCTGCGAGCGGGCGGCGGCCTGCTTCCCGGACACCCTGTGTGTCGGTGTGGACCTGCTGCCGGCGATCGGCTGGCGCCGGTTCGCCGTCGGCGAGGTCAACGCCTTCGGCGACCTGCTGCCCCGGCTGACCGGGCTGCCGGGCGGCCCCGCGGACGGCCTGGGCACCTACGCGGCACAGCTCGCGGCCGTACGCGGCGCCCTGTCCCCGCCGCCCTCACACGCCCCGCAGGCAAGGAAAGACCATGCACCCATCTGACACGGCCGACCCGGCCCGCCGGCCGGCCGAGGCCGCGCCGGCGTGCGACCCGAACCCCGACATGAACGCGGTGGTGGGGCGCGACGACCTGCTGCTGCTCACCCTCGACACCCTGCGGTACGACGTGGCCGCACGGCTCGCGGCGGAGGGCCGGCTGCCGAATCTGGCCGCCCGCCTGCCGGGCGGCACCTGGGAGAGGCGGCACGCGCCCGGCAGCTTCACGTACGCCTCGCACCAGGCGATGTTCGCGGGTTTCCTGCCGACGCCGGCGGCACCGGGGCCGCATCCGCGTCTCTTCGCGGGCCGGTTCGCCGGCAGTGAGACGACCGAAGGGCGCACCTTCGTCTTCGACAGCCCCGATCTGGTGTCGGCGCTCGCCGAGCACGGTTATCGCACGGTGTGCGTCGGCGGTGTCGGGTTCTTCAACAGGCAGGGGGCGCTCGGCAGTGTCCTGCCGGGCCTGTTCCAGGAGAGCCACTGGGAGCCGGAGTTCTCCGTGGCGTCACCGACGTCCTTCGAGTCCCAGGTGGCCCGTGCCGAACGAGTCGTGGCAGAACTGCCCGTCGAGCAGCGGCTGTTCCTCTTCCTCAACGCCTCGGCACTGCACCAGCCGAACTGGTTCCATCTGCCGGGCGCCACGCGCGAGGCGGGCGACAGCCTGGTCACGCACGCGGCGGCCCTGGAGTACATCGACCGGCACGTCGGCCGGCTCTTCGCCGCGATGAGTTCGCGCCGCCGCTGCTTCGCCGTGGTCTGCTCCGACCACGGCACCGCGTACGGCGAGGACGGATACACCGGGCACCGCCTCGGCCACGAGGCCGTGTGGACCGTCCCCTACAGCCACTTCTTCCTGGAGCCGCCCGCATGACCCTGACGGAGACACCGGTGCGACCGTACCAGCACTACGTGTACGCCTACCCGCACAAGACGGCCTACCGGGAGTTGCCCGGCAACCCGCTCCTCGCCGACCTGTGGGCCGCGGAGTCCAGACAGGCGCTGTCGCTGTACGCGCACATACCGTTCTGCGAGGTGCGCTGCGGCTTCTGCAACCTCTTCACGCGGATCGGTGCGCCGGACGGACTGACCGGCCGCTATCTCGACGCCCTCGAACGGCAGGCGATCGCGGTACGGGAGGCGCTCGGGGACGCGGGGCCGGCGCGGTTCGCGAACGCCGCCTTCGGCGGTGGTACGCCCACCTACCTTCGGGCCGCCGAGCTGGAGCGGCTGTGTGACATCGCCGAGCGGCACATGGGTGCGGACCTGCGGACGATCCCGCTGTCCGTCGAGGCCTCCCCCGCCACGGCGACCGGCGACCGGCTGGCCGTCCTGGCCGAGCGGGGCGCCACGCGGCTGAGCCTCGGCGTGCAGAGCTTCGTGGAGGAGGAGGCGCGTGCGGCCGTACGACCGCAGCGGCGGTCCGATGTGGAGGCGGCGCTGGCGCGAATCCGCGACACCGGCATCCCGGTCCTCAACATCGACCTGATCTACGGCATCGACGGGCAGACGGCGGCCAGTTGGCGGCTGTCCCTGGACGCGGCCCTGGCCTGGCGGCCTGAGGAGGTCTACCTCTATCCGCTGTACGTACGGCCGTTGACGGGCTTGGGACGAGGCGCGGACCCGGAGGTCGCTGACCGCGACTGGGACGAGACGCGGCTGCGCCGCTATCGCGAGGGCCGGGACCACCTGCGCGCGCAGGGCTACGAGCAGGTCTCCATGCGGATGTTCCGCCGCGCGGACGCCCCGCCGCAGGGTCCCGACGACTACGCGTGCCAGACCGACGGCATGATCGGCCTGGGCTGCGGAGCCCGTTCGTACACCTCGACGCTGCACTACTCCTTCGACTACGCGGTCGCCATGCGGGAGATCCGCGGCATCATCGACACCTATACCGCCACCGAGGACTTCAGCCGGGCGGTGCACGGCCGCGAGGTCGACGAGGACGAGGCGCGGCGCCGCCATCTGCTGCAGTCGCTGCTCCAGGCGCGGGGGCTGCCGGTGGCGGACTACCGGCAGCGGTTCGGGTCCGACCCGTACGCGGACTTCCCGGTGGAACTGGAGCGGCTGGCCGGGCGCGGCTGGCTGGCGGAGGCGGGCGCGGGCCTGCTGAAACTCTCCGCCGAGGGGCTCGCCCACTCGGACGCCGTCGGCCCCGGCTTCTTCTCCCCCGCCGTACGGGCCGCGATGGCCGAGTACGAGCTGAGGTGACGGGCACCATGGACCTGACGATCCTCTATCGCGGCCCCCTCGCCTCCTGCGACTACGACTGCCCCTACTGCCCGTTCGCCAAGCGCCGCGACTCGACCGCTCGGCTTCGGGCCGACCGCGCCGCCCTGGACCGTTTCACCACGTGGGCGCGGGCGCAGACCGGTGACCGGCTCTCGGTGCTCTTCACACCGTGGGGCGAGGGGCTGGTGCGCTCCTGGTACCGGCGCGCGCTGGTCGACCTCTCCCACGAGCCGCACATCGACCGGGTGGCGATACAGACGAACCTCAGCTGCCGCACCGAGTGGCTGGCGGACGCCGATCCCGCCACGGTGGCCCTGTGGTGCACGTACCACCCGGGGCAGACCCCGTACGAGCGGTTCCTGGCCAAGACCCGGCGGCTGTCCGGGGCGGGGATCCGCTTCAGCGTGGGGATCGTCGGTCTTCCCGAGCACCTGGAGCACGCCCGCCGACTGCGCCGGGAGCTGCCGGCGGAGGTGTATCTGTGGGTGAACGCCGCCGAGGGGCGCACGTACACCGACGAAGAGGCCGCGCTGTGGGGTGACTTGGACCCCTTGTTCCACTTCAGCCGCCATCCGCACCGCTCGGCGGGCCGCCTCTGCCGTACCGGCTCGACGGTCGTGTCGGTGGACGGCGAGGGAACGGTACGGCGCTGCCACTTCGTCAGGGCCGGACTCGGCAACCTCTACGACGGTTCCTTCCGCGCGGCACTCGCACCCCGCCCGTGCCCGCTGACCGTCTGCGACTGCCACATCGGGTACGTCCACCTCGAAACACTCCCGCTGTACGACGTCTTCGCGGGCGGTGTCCTGGAACGCGTACCGAGCATGGATGTGCGGGTGACAGGGACCAGGTGACAGGACGACGAAGCCAGGAAGCGAGTTCTCCATGACCTCAGCGGTCGACAAGGGTGTGGGGACACGTCGTCTCCGCCCGGTGCCGGACGCGGCGGTACGGCTGCTGGCAGTCGGGCGGCACCGACGGTGCGGTCTTCGAGGTCGAGGTCGAGGACGCGGAGCTGGCGCAGCTGGTGCTTTTGGCGCTGCGCGGCGACTACAAGGCCCTGGAGACGTACGAGCCGCGCCCCGGGGACCGGCTGAACTGTCCGGTCACCGTCCTGACCGGCGACGACGACCCGGTGACCACGGTGGCGGACGCGCGTGCCCTGAGAGGCCACACCGACGGGCCGGCCGAGCTGTGTGTTTCGCGGCGGCCATTTCTACCTCGACGACCGGCCGCGGGAGGTCGTCGGCCTCGTACGGCGGCACCTGGGGCTGTGTCCCACGGGCGGCGGGTTCCCGCCCCCGAGCCGTCACACACACCCCGGACTGTCCGCCGTACCGTCACACCCGCCAGCTGTACCGCCGCTCCGGACGCCCGGCCACCCCGTAGCGCAGCGACACGTCCGCGCTGCCGGTGCTGTGGAAGTACTCCAGGTAGCGGCGGGCGCTGACGCGGGAGATGCCGGTGAGGGTGGCGCACTCGGTGGCGGAGAGGGTGCCGTCGGCGCCGCGGAGGGTGCCTTCGATCAGTTCGGCGGTCTCGACGCTCATGCCCTTGGGCAGGCCGCCGGCCGGCGCGGCGGGTGCGGCGGCTCCGGCCAGCACGCGGTCGACGTCGGCCTGACCGCGTACGACGGTGGTGAGCAGTCGGCCGCGCTGGGCGGCGTACCGCTGCAGCCGGGAGCGCAGCTCCTCGAACTCGAAGGGTTTGAGGAGATAGTCGACGACGCCGTGGCGGACCGCGCCGCGCACGCTGTCGGCCTCCCGGGCGGCGCTGATGACCATGACGTCGCAGTCGTGTCCCGCGGCTCGCAGCCGGGGTATGACGTCGAGACCGAAGACGTCGGGGAGGTACAGGTCCAGCAGGACCAGGTCGGGGCGGAGTTCGTCGACGGCCGTGACCGCCTGTTCGCCGGTGCTGGCGACGCCGACGACCCTGAACGGCTCGACGCGTTCGACGAAGGTGCGGTGGACGCGGGCCACCATGAAGTCGTCGTCGACGACGAGCACGTCGATCGTGCCGGGCGCTCCGTTCGTGCCGCTCATGGTGTGGCTCCTTCCGCCACCGCGTCGGTGAGGTGGCTGACGGTCATGCGGGCGGTGAACATGGCCCCGTCGGGGGTGTTCGTGACCGAGACCTCGCCGCCGTGCCGTTCGCAGACCAGGCGGGTGAGGGCCAGGCCGATCCCGCGTTCGCCTTCCCGCGCCGCCTTGGTGGTGAAACCGTGCGCGAAGACCTCGCGGGCGAGTTCGGGGGTCACGCCGGGGCCCGAGTCGCGGACGACGATCTCCACGCTGGAGGCGTCCTGGCGCAGCTCCACCTCGACCCAGGCCTCGCGGCCGTCGGCACCGCCCCAGGGCTCGCGGTCGTCGGACACACCGGTGGTGGCCGCCGCGTCCACCGCGTTGTCGACGAGGTTGCCGATCACGGTCGCCACGTCGGCGGCGTCCTCCGGGGCGAGCCGGTCGAGTGCGGTGCTGTCGGAGATCCGCAGGGTGACCCGGCGTTCGGCGGCGAGGGACGTCTTCGCCATGAGCAGGGCGGCCACGGTGGTGTCGCGGACGCGTCGGCTGAGGGTGACGTCGAGGGAGTGGCGGCGCCGGCTCAGCGCGCGGATGTAGTGGACGACCTCGTCCTGCTCGCCGATCTGGATGAGCCCGGAGATGGTGTGCAGCTGGTTGGCGAACTCGTGCGCCTGGGCCCGCAGCAGTTCGGAGGAGCTGCGGAAGGAGCCGATCTCGCGTTCGAGGCGGGCCAGCTCGGTACGGTCCCGCAGGGTGGTGACCGAGCCGAGGTGGCGGCCGTCCTTGGTGACGGTCATCCGGTTCATGACGAGAACCCGCCCCCGGCGTATGACGACCTCGTCTCGCTGGTGGGAGGCGTCTTCCTGCGCCCCGGCCAGCACGTCCCGCAGCCGT
The DNA here is from genome assembly GCF_037201975.1 of Streptomyces sp. TG1A-60. NCBI lineage: Bacteria > Bacillati > Actinomycetota > Actinomycetes > Kitasatosporales > Streptomycetaceae > Streptomyces > Streptomyces sp. TG1A-60. The sequence goes on from NZ_CP147520.1 coordinate 414,144, forward strand.
CCCTCGACGCCGAGGTCGGCCAGGCTCCTGCCGACACAGTCCTCCGGCAGGTCGAGCAGGCGCCGTCCCATCTCGTTGACGAGGGTGAGCCGGTGGTGCGGGTCCAGGGCGATCACGCCCTCGGCGATGCCGTAGAGCATGGCCTCGCGGTGTTCGGCGAGGCCGGCGATCTCGCGGGGCTCCAGGCCGAGGGTCTGCCGTTTGACGCGGCGGGCCAGCAGCCACGAGCCGACGAGGCCGAGGCCGCTGGCGATGCCGAGGTAGGCGAGGAGGTACGAGGAGGCGCCGCTGAGGCGCTGCCACACGGTCGGGGAGGCCTCGCCGATCATCACCGTGCCCAGGAGCCGGCCGAGGTTGTCGTTCGTCGCGCCGAGCACGGGCACCTGGGCGACGAGTTCCCGGCTGCCGTCCAGGGTCAGTGGGCCGGACCAGCCGCGGCCCGCGGCGGCGCCCTCGCCGGTCGGCATGGGGTCGCCGATCACGGTGGGGTCGGTGGAGCTGACGATCCGGCCGTGGGCGTCGGCGACGATGACCGAGGTCACCCCCGACTGGGTCTGGACGGAGTTCACCAGGGGTGCAAGCGCCTCGTGCGCCACCGGCCGTGCGAGCCGGTCGCGGACCAGGGGGTTGGCGGCCAGCTGCTCGGCGAGCGCGGTGACCCGACGGCCCTCGACCCGGTTGAAGGTCCGCGCCGACTGGGTGAGCGAGACCGCGGCGACCGCCAGCAGCACCACCACGACGATGGCGAGCTGGAGGACCAGCATCTCGCCTGCGAGGGTATGGCGACGGAACACCACGACGGACTCTTCTCTCGTGCCGACCACGTCGGCGTCTCGCCGCTCAGGTGCGGCTTGTACGGTGGGTCGCACAATCATGGCCCTCACGTGCGGTCAGGGAAAGAGACGTGTGGGGGACGTGCCCATAAGGTGACAGGGGCCGTGACCACAACGACCACAACCTCCGTTGCCTCCGCAACCGGGCCGGGCCGCCCCCGCCTGGGCACGATGTGGCACAGGTCACTCTCTCTCCTTCGACTCAACCGACAGGTGGTGGCATTCGTGCGGCTGCGCACCCCTCTCGCCCTGCTCGGGGCCGCCGTGCTCCTGATCGTGGGGCCGCCACTGCTGACGACCGGCGGCGGTGCCGAGACCGGCACGCAGATCCCCGGTCTGCGCTTCATGGTGCCGAACACGCCCGGCGGCGGTTACGACATCACGGCCCGCACGGCCGCGAAGAACGCCGAGGACGCCGGGGTCACCGACACCATCGAGGTGTTCAACCTGCCCGGGGCCGGTGGGACGGTCGGGCTGAGCCGGCTGGTGAGCGAGCACGGCAACGGCAAGCTGGCGATGTCCATGGGGCTCGGCGTGGTGGGTGCCGTCCGCTCCAACGACGCGCCGAAGACCCTCGCCGACACCACCCCGATCGCCCGCCTCACCGAGGAGCAGGACGTCGTGGTGGTCGCCAAGGACTCGCCGTACAGGACGATCGACGAGCTCGTCGGGGCGTGGAAGGCGGCGCCAGGCACATTGCCGGTGGGCGGCGGGTCGGCGCCGGGCGGTCCGGACCATCTGGCGTCGATGCTGATGGCGCGGGCGGCGGGGATCGCGCCGAAGGACGTCAACTACGTCCCGTTCGACGGCGGCGGTGAACTGCTCGCGTCGGTCCTGGGCAACAAGGTCGCCTTCGGAGTGTCCGGGGTCAGCGAGTACCTGGGCCAGATCAAGGCCGGGGAACTGCGGCTGCTCGCGGTGACGGGCCCGAAGCGGGTGCACGGGCTGGACGCGCCGACCCTCCAGGAGGCCGGTTACGACGTGGACTTCACCAACTGGCGCGGCGTCGTCGCCCCGCCCGGGCTCACCGGGGCCGAGCGCGACAAGCTCACCCGGCTGTTCGAGGGGCTGCACGACTCGCCGGAGTGGCAGCGGTCGATGAAGCAGAACGGCTGGGACGACGCCTTCCTGACCGGTGACGAGTTCAGCACGTTCCTGGACGCCCAGGACAGACGTGTGGTGTCGGTACTGAAGGAGCTGGGGCTGTGACGACGGACACCACCGGCATTCCCCCGGCACCCGCGGACGAGCGCCGTACTCCTGGCTGCGCGGCCACTTTGAGTTCGGTGTCCGCGTGCTGCCCGCCCACGGCGTCCTGGTCCTGGCCGACGCGCTCGCCATGGACGTCGGCCTCGCCCGGCGCGGTCCCGTCGGCCCGAGGACCCTGCCGGTCGTGGTCGGCGGCGGACTGCTGCTGATCGCCGCCCCGCTCGCCGTGGACGGGCCACGCGGCAGCCGCGACCGGCGAGGACGTCGACCTGCCGGGGCCCGCCGACGGGCGGACGGTGCCGCTGCTCGCCGGGAGTGGGCCTCGTCGGGTGATCGTGCCGATCATCGGCCTGATCGGGTTCGGCATGCGCCGCTATGGCCTGCCGGTGCCGCCCGCCGTCATCGGTGTCATCCTCGGCCCCGACGCCGACACAGCAGCCGCGGCGCGCCCGGCAGGTCAGCGACGGCAGCGTCACCGGCCTGGTGACCACGCCGTTCTCCGTGACGGTGTGCGTGATCGTCGCCGTACTGCCGGCCCGGCCGCCGTTGAAGCGGCTGGTTCGACCGCGCAACCGCCGGGGCCGGTGAGCCGGACGCGACGGTGAGCCGCCGCATGCCGTTCAGCCCGCACCGCGCTCCGCCTCCTCGTGCAGGAACGCGCTGATCTGCCCGACGATGCCCTCCCGGCCCGCGCCGCCCGCCGGGTCGAGGAGGTCCTCGTCCACGCCGATGCCGCCGGACCACAGGTACCGCTCGGTCCACTCCTCGTCGGCGCGCAGCTGGACCTGGATGTCGAACTGGGTGAGGTGGGCCTCGGGGGCGGCGGCGTACAGGACGGCGGTGGCGCGGCGCAGGGGGTAGAGGTCGAAGCCCTCGATGAACCGGGAGTTTCGCCAGTCGAGGAAGGCGCTCTCACCGTCGAGGCCGGTGCGGATGTCGAGCTGGCCGTCCTCCAGGTGGAGGCCGACGTGGTCGGTGCCGCGGTTCTCCACCGTCACCCGGAACCGGAAGTACGTGAGTCCCTCGGCGGCGTCGTCGCGCCCCCGAGGGGGCTCCGCGCACTCCACGCCGTGGACACGCACGCGCAGGCCGGCCAGGTCGCCGTCGTACTCCTGCCAGTCCCCGATCACGTTGGGCTCGCGCACCGTCCACCTCTCCACATCGGCGGGACACCTCCCGCACTCGCGCGCACCACAGTGCCACACGCGTCGGACGTACCGGGTTCGGGGCATTACCGCCGGTCAGCCGTGATCAAGCCGTGTGCAGCGCCGATTCCCGGGAGGGCACGGCCCAGGGGGGCTTACACGTGCCGCACATCACGTCCACCGCCCACCGTGCGCGGATGAGACGGCGACTTGCCGATTCCCCGCACGGGCGTCGGCGGCATGCGCTACGTTCGATCACTGCCGGTTAGCGCACCATCGGCGAGGTCGCGTGCAGGGAAGGTTCTGGAGCGTCGCATGGGGAACTTCGGCATGGTTCCGCCGACGGGCCCGGCCATGGCCGGAGGGCTGGCCGACTCGCTGTTCGAAACGGCGAACCGTGATCCCGCCCTGCCGCAGATCGCGCGCCGCGACATCGCCTCCCCGGGCAGCTGGACACGCGTGAGCGCGGTCGAGACGCGGGACGAAGTGGTCGAGCTGGCCAAGGGGTTGGTCGCGTCCGGGATCCGGCCGGGCAACCGGGTGGCCGTGATGGCGCGGACGCGTTACGAGTGGACGGTGCTCGGTGTCGCGCTGTGGTGCGTGGGTGCCGAGATCGTGCCGATCTATCCGACGTCGTCGCGCGACCAGGTCGAGTGGATCCTCAGGGACGCGGCCTGCGTGGGCGTGGTGGTCGAGGACGACCTGGGCGTGATGACGGTCGGCTCGGTGTGCGCCCGCCTCCCGCTGCTGCGGCATGTCTGGCAGTTGGACGCGTACTCCCTGCCACAGCTCGTCGAGGCCGGCCGGGACGTGCCGGACGCGACGGTGGACTCGCTGCGCCGCATCGTCATGCCGGACTCCACCGCGGTGATCGCCTACACGTCCGGCACGACCGGCCGTCCCAGGGGCTGCGCGCTTTCCCACCGCAGCCTCGCCAGCCCCTGCGACGTGCTGCTCGCCGGATGGCGGCACACCGCCGCCATGTCCGGTGAACAGCCGGCGGTCCTCGCCTTCCTGCCGTTCTCGCACGTCTACGGCCTCATGATCCAGGGGATGTGTCTGCGCGGCGGCCTGCTCCTCGCGCACGAGCCGGAGTCGACCGTGGGTGCGCTGTCCGCCGCGCTGCTGTCGTTTCGGCCCACGTTCCTCTTCGGCGTCCCCTACGTCTTCGAGAAGATCTACAAGAACTTCCTGCGCAAGGCGCAACAGACGGGCCGGGGCCCGCTGTTCGAGCGTGCGGTGCGCGCCGCCCAGGACTACGCGCTCGCCGCCGAACGGCAACGCCTGGAGACGGGACCCGGCCCCGGCATGGACCTGAAGCTCCAACACGCCGTCTACGAGAAGACCGTGTACCGCAAGCTGCGGGCGGCGCTGGGCGGACGGGTGCGCGGCGGCTGTTCCGGTGGCTCCCCCCTCAACCGTGATCTGGCGCTGTTCTACGCCGGTATCGGCATCCTGGTCCACGACGGGTACGGCCTGACCGAGACCGCCGGGGGCATCACCGCCCAGCCGGTGGGCCGGGAGAAGTTCGGCACCGTGGGGCGCCCGCTGCCGGGTACGGAGATCCGGGTGGCCCGGGACGGGGAGATCCTGGTCAACGGACCGTCGGTGTTCCAGGGGTACGTCAACGACGAGACGGGCACCCGGGCCGCGCTCCAGGACGGCTGGCTGGCCACGGGGGACCTCGGGCGGCTCGACAACGAGGGGTATCTGTCGATCACCGGCCGCAAGAAGGAGATCATCATCACCAGCGGGGGCAAGGGCGTGGCCCCGGCGCCGCTGGAGGAGCAGCTGCGGATGCATCCGCTGATCCACCAGGCGGTGGTCGTGGGCGACAACCGGCCCTGCGTGGGCGCCCTGATCACCCTGGACCCGGAGTTCCTGGCGCACTGGCGGGGGTCGTTGTCCGCCCCGGGTGAGCTGCTGGGCCGGGAGGCGCGGGAGGAGAACGCCCTGCGGCAGGAGGTGCTGCGCGCGATCGCCGGCGCCAACAGCACGGTCTCCCGCTCGGAGTCGATCCGCGTCTTCCGTATCCTGCCCGAGCCCTTCGACCTCGCCAACGGCCTGCTGACGCCGTCGATGAAGCTGCGCCGGGACACCATCGTGCAGCGGTACGGGGCCGAGATCGAGGCGATGTACGCGACCTCCTCGCGGGCCGCCCGCCGGGCCCCGTCGGAGGAGAGCGCGAGCTGGGACGACTCGGACGACGTGTTCCGCCGCGCCCGGCCCTGACCGCTCGCCTCCGCCGGAGCCTGAATCACCCGGCCGGCCGCCGATGGTCCGTTCCGCCGCCCCTGACTTCGATCAATCGAACAGGGCGACTCCCAGTGGCGCGTCCGGGGGCCGGAAAGGCTACTGACCACGGTGGTGGCACTGGGCGGTGGGGTGTTTCTGCTCGGCGCGGCCATGCTCCGGCTGGAGACCCGTCTGGCTTCGGCGCGCGGAACGGCGACCACAGGCCGGGCCGTTGTTGACGAAACGGTCCTCCGGATGCGGAGATGCTCCAGGCAGAGGCGGGAGACCGCCTGCCCGCGAGCACTCCGCACCACCGTGAGACGAAGGCAGAGGACCCATGGCACTGCAGATCAGCGCCACCAACCCGGAACACCCCGCGCTGCTGCTCGAACTGCCGTGGCATGTGCCGCTGGAGGAGTGGCCCGAGCACCATCTCGTGCCCCTCCCCCGGGGCATCTCCCGCCACGTCGTGCGCTACGCCCGCGCCGGCGGCGAGGTCGTCGCAGTCAAGGAACTCGCCGAGCGGCCCGCCCTGCGCGAGTACGAGCTGCTGCGCGACCTGGACCGGATCGGCATCCCCGCCGTGGACGCCCTCGGTGTGGTCACCGGCCGCCTCGACGAGGCCGGCGATCCGCTGGAGTCCGTGCTGATCACCCGGCATCTGGGCGGCTCGATGCCGTACCGCTCGATGTTCGAGACGACCATGCGCCCAGCCACCATGCACCGCCTGATGGACGCCCTCGCCGTGCTGCTGGTGCGGCTGCACCTCGCCGGGTTCGCGTGGGGCGACTGCTCGCTGTCCAACACGCTGTTCCGGCGGGACGCGGGCGCGTACGCCGCGTACCTGGTGGACGCCGAGACGGGCGAGGTGCACGCGCGGCTGAGCACCGGGCAGCGCGAGTACGACCTCGATCTCGCCCGGGTCAACATCAGCGGTGAACTGCTGGACCTGGAGGCGTCCGGTGCGCTGCACCCCTCGGTGGACCCGATCGACTTCGGCGACGAGATCTGCGCGCGCTACCAGAAGCTGTGGCAGGAGCTGACGCGTACGTCGGTGTACCCGGCCGGGAAGTACCACTACATCGAGCGCCGGATCCGGCGACTCAACGACCTCGGTTTCGACGTCGCCGAGATGCAGATCGAGCACTCCGGCAACGGTGACACGGTGACGTTCGTGCCGAAGGTCGTCGACGCCGGCCACCACCAGCGGCAGTTGCTGCGGCTGACCGGCCTGGACACCGAGGAGAACCAGGCCCGGCGGCTCCTGAACGACCTGGAGAGCTGGATGGCCACCCAGGACGACCACGCCCCGGGCGACCCCCTCGGCGCCCGCCCCGAGGTGCTGGCCCACCGGTGGGTGCGGGAGGTGTTCCGTCCGACCGTGCGGGCCGTCCCCCTCGAACTGCGCGGCTCGATGGATCCGGCGGAGATCTACCACCAGCTCCTCGAACACCGCTGGTACCTGTCCGAGCGGGCCCAGCACGACATCGGCCTGGACACGGCGGTGAAGGACTACGTCGACAACGTCCTGCCGCGGACGCCGGCGGTGCTGCCGCCGACGGTGGACGACTTCACCCCGAGATGAGCCGCCGGCCCCGGGTCACTCGTGCGGGATCACGGCCACCGGGCAGCGCGCGTGGTGCAGGACGCCGTGGGCCACCGAGCCGATACGGGCGCCCACGGCCCTGCGGCGGGCACGGCGGCCCACGACCATCAGCTGGGCCCGCTGTGCCACGGACAACAACACCTGCCCGGCACTGCCTATCTCGACGTACGGGGTCACCGGCACGTCGGGGAAGCGCTTGCGCCACGGCTCCAGAGCGGCGGACAGGGCCTTCTTCTCGTACGGCTCCAGGCCGCCGGCCTCGTCGAGGAGCTTCAACGAGCCGGGGCTGTACGTGTACAGCGGCGGCAGGGTCCACGCGCGGACCGCGCGCAGGGCGGCGCCCCGGGCAGCCGCGGTCTCGAACGCGAACCGCAGCACGTCGGCGCTGTCCTCCGGCGAGCCTTGCTGGCCCACGATGATCTCGCGCCCGCCGGCTTCGCCCGCGGGACTGTCCTCGGCGCGGACGAGGACTACGGGGCGCGGCGACTCGGCGATCACCTGCTGTCCGACGGAGCCCAGCAGGAAACCGACCACGACGCCATGCCCGCGCGAACCGAGCACCAGCGTCTCGGCGTGCTCGGCGGCGGCGACCAGCGAGGCGACCGCCGGGCCCTCCACCAGGTCCGTCGTCACCTCCAGTTCCGGGTGCCGCTCGGAGACGTCGCGCGCCGCCTCCGCCAACGCCTGTCCGGCCCAGTGCGCCTGTCCGTCCCGGTCCACGGTGATCGCCTCCTGCGGCTCCCACCGCCACGCGTGGAGCACCCGCAACGCCAGGCCCCGGCGTACGGCCTCCCGGCCGGCCCACGCCAGCGCGGCGAGGCTCTCGGACGTACCGTCCACTGCGGCGGTGATCGGGCGCGTCTTCATCGGCCACCTCTCTGTGTCACGTCACGGCTCACGAGCCCAGTCTTCACTACCCTTGCCGCATGACCTTGGAGTGGGAGCAACTGGTGGTGGACTCGGCCGATCCGGTGGCCCTGGGCCGCTGGTGGGCCGAGGCGCTCGGGTGGGTGGTGGTCGACGACTCCCTCGAGGAGTACGAGATCCGTCCGGCCCCGGACCGCCTTCCCGGCATCCTGTTCGGGACCGCCCCGGAGCACAAGACCGTCAAGAACCGCCTGCACCTCGACTTCCGCCCCGTCGACCAGGCGGCGGAGGTCGCCCGCCTCCTCGCCCTCGGGGCCAGGCACGCGGACGTCGGGCAGGGTGACGAGGCATGGGTCGTGCTGGCGGATCCGGAGGGCAACGAGTTCTGCGTACTCGCCGCGCGCAGGAGCTGACGCCGCCCGTACGGTCCGGGAGCAGGCCGTACGGTCCGGAGCCTTGCGGCTCTCCGGGACCGAGCGAGGCGGGACGCTCGAACATACGATGGGCCCTCCGGTCGATCAAGGCCGGGAGGGCGGGCGCCCGGGACACCGGTCGTCACCGAGGCAGTGTGGAACGGGGTGGACACGTTGATCGGGATCGTCGAGATCCAGGCGGCGGCCGAGAGTATCGCCGGGCATGTGGTGCGGACGCCGACAGTGCGGAGCCCGGGGTTGTCCGGGTTCCTCGGTGTTCCGGTCACCACGAAGCTGGAACTGCTCCAGCGCACCGGCTCCTTCAAAGCGCGGGGCGCGACGGCGAAGCTGCTGTCGCTGACGGACGCCGAGCGCGCGGCCGGTGTCGTGGCGGTCAGCGGGGGCAACCACGGGATCGCGCTGGCGCACATGGCGTCCGCGCTGCACATCAAGGCGACCGTGGTGATGTCGAGGACCGCCCCGAAGCGCGCCGCCGACCTCGTCGAGGCGGCCGGTGCGTCGCTGCGGCTCACCGACGGAATGGCGGAGGCGTTCGCGCTCACCGAGCGGTTGCGGTCGGAGGGCCTCACTCTCGTCCACCCGTTTGACGACCCGCTGGTGATCGCCGGGCAGGGCACCGTCGGCCTGGAGTTCACCGCGGACGCCGACGAGGTCGGGGGTACCGGCGCGCTCACCGACGTGCTCGTCAGCATCGGCGGTGGCGGGCTCATCGCCGGTGTGGCGGCTGCCTTCAAGGCCCTCCGCCCGGACGTCCGCGTCTGGGGCGTGGAGACCGTCGGCGCCTCGGCCATGGCCGAGGCGGTGGCGGCGGGCGGTCCCGTGACGGTCTCCCTCTCCTCCATCGTCACCACGCTCAGCGCACCCTCCGCCTCCCCGCTCACCTACGACCATGTGGCCGCCCTCGTCGAGGACGTCCTCGTGGTCCCGGACGCCGAAGCGGTCCAGGGCGTCCTCGACCTCGCCGAGCACGCCAAGGTGTGGGCGGAGCCCGCCGCCGGATGTCTGCTGCCCGCCGCACGTCAGGTGCTGGAACGCGTCGGCGACGGTGCCCGCCTCGGCCTCGTGGTGTGCGGGGGCAACGCGACCACGGCCGACATCATGGACTGGGCACGGCGATTCGACCTCCGATGACGCCGAACGACCGCCGGTGACTTCCCGAACGGATCCAACATCCTTGTCCTGCAAGGCACTTGAAGCAGGACCGGAGTCCTTCGACGACGGCGAGGGGCCGGGCTGGGACGGGGCGGTGGAGATCCTGGACCGGCTCGATCCGCACCGGGTGTACGGGAGCGCCTTCTTCGACCGGCTGTTCCGTAAGCGAATCCCGTGCCCGGCGTGAGACCTCGTCATCCGGCCGGTGGCCGCCTCAGACCCGACGCCAGCGCGCCATGGCGAACGAGAACAGGCCGAACAGGACCAGACCCGCCGCGACACACACCAGAAAGGCGGGGCCGGCCGGAGTGTCGACGAAGGAGCGCAGGGTGTCGTCGAAGCCCTTGGCCTCGTCCGGTTCGTACGCGATCCCTGCGCGGACGGCGAAGACGCCGGCGGTGGCGAACACCAGGCCGCGCGCGACCCCGCCGGCCACACCGGTCACATCGACGACCCGGCGGGTCCGGCGGGACATCTCACCGAGCCGCAGGTGCTTGTGGTACGAGCGCATCGCGGCCCGTACGCCGATCCATCCGCCCGCGACGATCACCCCGACGCCCGCCACGCCCACGAGCCACTGACCGCCGGGGAGTTCGAGGGCCCGGGCCGTCACGTCCCGGGACTGCTCGTCGGAGCCGCCACCGCCGTTTCCCTCACCCGCCGCGAAGACCAGCACCGAATAGGCGACGAAGGCGTAGAAGACGAAGCGCGCGGCGGACACGAGCCGCTTGGTGGGCTTGCGGCCGTCCGGTCCCGCCGCGCCTGACACCGCCTCCGACAGCCGCCACAGCGCCATGCCCACCAGGCCGATACCCAGCGCCCACAGCAGGACGGAGCCCAGCGGCTTCTCGGCGATCTCCGCCAGCGCGCCCTGGCGGTCGGCCTGCTCCGAACTCCCCCTCAAAGCGATCTGCAAGGCCAGTGACCCGACCAGCAGATAGATGACACCGCGCGCGGTCAGTCCGGCCCGGGCCGCGCCCTCCGTCGCCGAACCCCGTGCCGCCCGCCCGCTCCGCACCCCCAGAGTCGTCATCAGCCGCGCTCCTCCCGCCCCTTGACCCGCAGCTGGAGCTGCACCTCCTGGTCACCCGCCTCCGCGCCCACCTGGTGCACGGCGTAGGCCTCTTCCAGGGCCGCCCGCAACAACCGCACGGCGGGCGGACTGCCCTGCACCTCGACCGTGACGGGCGAGGACAGCGGTTCAGGCTGTTCCCCCGTCCCGGCGGGGACAGCGGCCGTGTCGTACATGCCGGTCCACATCGTCGGCCGGTCGGTGCCGCTCTCGTGCGGCGGATCGTCGGGGCGCCGGTCCGACTCGAAATGGGCGCGCAGGCAGGCGAAGACACGTTCGGCGTCCCGCGCGGAGCAGTCGCAGAGCACGACCTCGACCTGGGACACAGGCAGGCTGGGCAGGATCACGAGTGTTCTCCCTGGTGTGGACGACAGTGTGCGGGTACCCCCATGGTGTGCCCGAAACAGGGCTCTCGCAGGTCGCGCGAGAGGCCGCCCGCCGAGGGCGAGGCCGACGCCCTCCCCGGCCCCACCGCCCGGGAGGCGTGGCGTGATCCGCCCGGGACCGCACGGGCCGTGGGCTATGTTGAGTGCTCGTGGGAGACGAAGGAGGCGCACGGGCGCCATCGCCGCAGCAGGCACGCGCGCAGGCATCAGCGATCACGTCCGGACGGACCGCCGCGGAGACCGAGCAGTCGCCCACGTCCCGGCTCAGGGAACTGTTCGACGGTCCCCGGCTCTCCCCCGGGCAGCGGCGGATCGCCCAGTATCTGATCGAGCACATCACCGAGGCCGCGTTCCTGTCGATCACGGATCTCGCGGAGCGAATCGGTGTGAGCCAGCCCTCGGTGACCCGGTTCGCCGCGGCCGTCGGCTTCAGCGGCTACCCCGCGCTGCGCGAGCGGCTCCAGGCCATCGCGCTCGCCACCCTCGGCAGCGCACCCGGCATCTCCGCGGTGGACCGCAGCAACGAACTCCAGGCCGCCGTGGACGCCGAGATCGAGAACCTGGAGAACCTGCGGCGCGACTTCGCCGACCCGGACCAGGTGGTCGAGATCGGCCGCGCCCTGTCCCGCTCGACACCGCTGACCGTCCTCGGCCTGCGGATCTCCGGCGCGCTCGCCGAGTACTTCGCGTACGCCGCCCGCCGTATCCACCCCGACGTGCGGCTGGTGGCCAAGGGCGGCACGGTCGCCTACGACGCGCTCCTTCAGTCCCGGGAGGCGGGCGGGACCTGGCTGCTGGCGTTCTCCATGCCCCGGCACGCTCAGGAGACCCTGACCGCGCTGCGGGTCGCCCACGGCGCCGGGCTGAAGGTGGCCCTGGTCACCGACCTGGCGCTCGGGCCCCTCGCCGACGCGGCCGACGCCGTCCTCGCCACCGGCACCGGCTCACGCCTCGTCTTCGACTCCTACGCCGCCCCCGTGATGATGTCCTCCGCCCTGCTCCAGGCCATGACCGACGCCGACCCGGAGCGCACCCAGGCCCGCCTGGAGGCGTACGAGCAGGTCTCGGAGCGGCACCAGTTCTTCCTCCGGGACTGACCGGTCCCCCGCGTCCCGACAGCAGCGGATTGTTCAGAACTTTCCCGGTATGAATTTTTTCATACCCTTGCAAACTCATCAGTATATATAAATACTGCTCCCGGATCGTGACCCGGAGGGCTCCGGGTCACGTCGTCCACCCGGGACCGTCCGCTCCTACCCGCCACGGCCGCCCCGGGTGCGGCGGCCCCGGCCATCCCCTAGACCGGGGCCGCCCAGACTCCACACCCGCTGCACCCGATGGCGTCGATGCAAGACCGGAGCGTTGAACATGGCCCTCATCTCCTCGCCCCTCCGCACGGACTGGCCGTGTCAGGTCAAGACACCCGGCAGTTACGACTGGGAGAGGTCCGCGGCGAAGTGGCTGCGCGAGCTGGTGCCGGCCCGCTACGGCAGCTACCCGGCGATGATGCGCCACCCGGTCCTGCTCGCCCGCCACGCGCAGATCCAGGTCCAGCACGAGATCAAGGTCGCCCGCACCGCCCTGCAGACCGCCCGCTCCGAGCTGCCTCGCCTCGGCATGTCCGAGACGGTCATCGAGCACACCATCAAGATGTACGCCGCCGAGGTCACTCAGCTGAACCACATAGCCCGCTCCGTCCGGGCCGTCAGTCAGGCCCTCGTGGACCACAATCCCGCCCGCGCCTCCCACTGACCCGTCCACGCTCCCCGCGCGCCGCGGTAGACGGCGCCCCCGCGGGGAAGACGATGGGGCAGGCAGAAGCCGGGCACACGGCCCGGCTCGAACGAGGGGCGGGACCGATGGACTCCTGGACCTGGGCTGTGATCGTCGCGATCGCGCTGGTCGCGGTCGCCTTCCTCGCGGTGGCCGTCCGGCTGCTCCTGCGACTCGTCCGCACCCGACGCGATCTGCGCCGGGCCGGACTCCCCACCGGCCCCAAGTGGGTCTTCTGGGGTGCCGTCCTCTATCTCGTCCTCCCGACCGACCTCGTGCCCGACCCTGTCTACCTGGACGACATCGGCGTCCTCCTCCTGGCCCTCAGGTCCATGCGCTCCGGCCGCGAGGACCTGCTGGCCACCGAACGGCAGGAGGGCACGGGAACCGCCCTGCGCGGATGAGACGTTGCCGGCTGACGGTCGCTGCGACGGACGGCACCGATGAGCGGGCCGACACCGGGGAGCAACCTCCCCCCTGCCGGACGGCACCTGCCGATCAGGGTGCCGGGCCCGTTCGGCGTGTCTGCCCTCATCACACGCCCCGACCCTGCTGGGCACAGGCGCAGCGCCCGTGCCCTCGCCCGCTTCACCTCGAACGGTGGGCACGGGCGTGGTGAGGCCGGGCGCGGTCGTACTGTCCCTCCGGGCGGTTCCACCCGGGCGTCGGCCCCCCTGCGACCAGGGGGGCGGCCCTCCACACACAGGTGCGCGGTTGCCGCACCTCCGCACGCAGCCGTGCCGGTTCCTCCCGGGTCGCCTCGCCGTCGCCGTCCGGCTCCGACCGGGAATTCCCTCTCATACGGCACCTTGCGTTCTCGTTCGGACCGACGGCCAGGGCTGTCATCTGCCCGGCCCCGGTCCGCGTACGCCGAATCCGGTCTACCGTCGTGCGCATGCCGCCGACTTTCGACGACCTGCTGGAACGGGCCGCCTGTCTCGTCCGTCCCGGCCACCGGGCACTCCTCGGCATCGCCGGCGGCCCCGGCGCGGGCAAGAGCACCCTGGCCGAGCGACTGACCCGGGCGCTCAACGGCGACGGGCGGCCGTGGGTGGCCCACGTGCCCATGGACGGGTTCCATCTCGCCGACGTCGAACTCGACCGCCTCGGCCGTCGGGGCCGCAAGGGCGCGCCGGACACCTTCGACGCGGCCGGGTACGCGGCCCTGCTGAAGAGGCTGCGCGACGACGAGGACGAGACCGTCTACGCGCCGGGCTTCGAACGGAGGCTGGAGCAGCCCGTCGCGGGCTCGATCCCGGTACCGCCCACCGCCCGCCTGATCGTCACCGAGGGGAACTACCTCCTGCTGGACGAGGCGCCCTGGACCCGCGTCCGGTCCCACCTCGACGAGGTCTGGTTCTGCGACCTCGACGAGACCGAGCGCGTACGCCGACTCGTCGCCCGCCACGAGGAGTTCGGCAAGGACCACGACACGGCTGTCGCGTGGGTGCTCGGCACGGACCGGCGCAACGCCGACCTGGTCGCGACGACCAGATGTCACGCGGACCTGGTGGTGCCGGACTCGGCGATGCCGAGGGCGGAGGCGGGGGCGTAGAACAGGCGGCCCGACGTCACCGGGTATCGTCGGGCTGCTGGTTCGAGGCCGGCTCAGCGCCGCAGCGTCAGGAGCGGTTCTCCGGTCGCGTCGCCCGCCGGGTCACCGATCAGGGCGGTGAAGGCCTCCGTGCGCACGGTCAGGCCCTCCGGGGTGCGCTCGAAGGCGGGGACGAAGCGGTCGTCGGAGCCGCCGTAGCGCACGGCGAAGACGTTCAGGCCGTCCGGGGCGCCGGGGGCCGGGGGCGCCTCGATCGCCGTGGAGGCGACGAGGTGGGACCAGCCCTCGTCGGGGTTGCCGTAGCCGCGGGGGTCCGCGGCGAGGGCGAAGGCGGCCAGTTCCTGGGTGGTGTCGGCGCGCGCGTCGAAGTACTCCGGGCCCTCGGCGGCCGGGTGGGTCAGCCGCAGATCGCCGGCGGCCGTCACGTCGGCCTCCGCGATCCGGCGCAGCCCGTCGCCGTCCTCCGCGAGGTACGGCAGTCCGGCGAGGAGGTACGGCTCGCCAGGCAGGCGTTCGACGGCGACCGCGCTCCACAGACGGGCCCCGTCGGTGACGTACAGGGACTGGACGTGGCGCAGGACGTGGTCGCGGGTGACGACCGGCTTGGTGACCAGCTTGGCCGTCAGGCCGTCGGCGCGGGTGTCTCGTACCCGTACCGCTCCCATGGGGCGGCACAGCAGGAAGCCGTCGACGACCGGCCCGAAGCCGTGCTGGCGGTTGACGGCCGCCGGGAGGAGGTAGGTCCCGTCGGCCTCGATCAGCGACGGGGTCATCCTGCTGTCGAAGGCCACCGAGACCCTGCCCGCGCGCAGTTGGTGGCGGACCGGCTCCGTGGACGGGGTGCGGTGCCAGGGGGTGGTGTCCTGGATCTGCCAGACGAGCATCCACGCGAAGTGCCCGTCCACACCGCCGTCCGGCTTTACCGCGTGCCGGCCCCAGCGGGTGTCGCCCCGGTAGCGCCCCAGGTCGGCGCCGATGCGCCTGCCGAAGTAGCGCAGGCCGAGGACGGACTCGAAGCCGGAGTGCTGCTCACTGTAGCGGGGGCCGCCGAAGTCGAAGCCGCCGGTGGTCAGGCGGGCGTCGAGGTAGTGGGCGACGGCCTCCCCGTCCTCGGCGAAGATCTCCTCGCCGCTGACCAGGTGGGCCTGGGCGAGGAAGGACAGGGAGATCGGGCCGTAGTTGTTGTCGTACGCGCCGCCGTGCTCCGGGGGAGGAGTGCGCCCCGGTCGCGTACCCGGTGGGCGCGGATCTCCTCGGTGTACAGGGCGATCGCGTGGGCGCGGACCAGTCGCCCCTCCTCGGGCGGGAGGTGGCGGGCCAGCATCAGGCCGCCCACGACGCAGCCGATCGCCTGGTTGCCGGCTTCCTGTGGGTTGAAGAAGGTCGCCTCGGTGAGCCAGCGCCAGTAGCCGCGGCTCATCTCCCGCAGGGCGGCGGCCTGTTCGTCGTCGAGGAGGCCGTCGGCGAGATCGAGAAGGTTGACCGCCTGGAGCAGCGCCCAGACCGTGCTCGGCCAGTCGCCGATGGGGTGGGCGCCGGACGCCAGGGTGTAACGGGCGTACGGAAAACCGGAGTTGCGCAGGCGCAGGTTCGGGTAGCCGGGGTTGTCGTCCGTGTAGACGCGCTCCCGGAGGTGGAAGTCCGTGCTGCGGCGCACGGCCTCGGGCAGCCGCGGGTCCTTGGCGCGGTGCCAGGCGAGGGCCAGCAGGGAGGTGACGCCGAGGGAGGTGTCGCCGATGTCGTCGACGCAGTCGGGGTGTTCGAGGCTGCCCTCGGGCGTGAGCCGGGCGAGGGCCTCCTCGGTGACCGCGGCGAGGATCTCGTCGTACGCCTCGGGGGTGGCCGGCAGGTCGTGCAGCCGGCCGAGCTGACGGGGAAGACGCACCGGGGGTCAGCCCTTCATGCCGGAGGTCGCCATGCCTTCCACCAGCCGCTTCTGGAAGACGAGGAAACAGATGAGGGTGGGCAGGAGGGCGATGGTCGACATGGCGAACATCGCGCCGTAGGAGGAGCCGCTGGTCTGGTCCATGAACAGGGTCAGGCCGAGGGGGACGGTGAACTTGTCGTTCTGCTGGAGGTAGACGAGCTGGTGGAGGAAGTCGTCGTAGGTCCAGATGAAGGTGAAGATCGTGGTGGTGATCAGGGCCGGCCTCATCAGCGGCAGGATGATCTTCCAGTAGATCTTCCAGGGGTTGGCGCCGTCCACCATCGCCGCCTGGTCCAGCTCGCGCGGGATGGAGCGGATGAACTGGACCATCAGGAAGATGAAGAAGGCGTCCACCGCGAGGAACTTGGGCACGATCAACGGCAGGTAGGTGTTGATCCAGGTCAGGTTGTAGAAGATCGTGTACTGCGGGATCAGAACGGCCTGCGTGGGCAGCATCAGCGTGCCGAGCATGATGCCGAACCAGATCTTCTTGCCGCGGAACTCGAAGCGTGCGAAGGCGTAGGCGGCCAGCGAGCAGGAGATGACATTGCCGATCACCGCGCCGATCGTGACGATCAGCGAGTTGGTGATGTAGAGGGAGAAGGAGTTGCCGGAGCCGCTCCAGCCCTCGGAGTAGTTCTCCGGGCGCAGTTCGTTGGGGATGAGCCCGGGGTGGGTGAAGATCTCGGTGTCGGGTTTGAGGGAGCTGCTCAGCATCCACATCAGCGGGTAGAGCATGACGACCGCGACGCCGATGAGCACGGTGTGGATGAAGATGCGGCGCGAGCCGGTGGCCGAACGCATCTTCTGCAGCGGTGACTGCAACGAGCGGGTGGGGGTGATGGCGGACATGGCGAAGGACTCCTCGTCGCTCAGTCGTCGTAGTGGACCCAGTAGCGGCTGGCGATGAAGTTGACCGCCGTGAAGCCTGCGATGACCAGGAACAGCACCCAGGCGAGCGCCGAGGCGTATCCCATCTGGAGGTCGTTGAAGCCCTTCTTGTACAGGTAGAGGGAGTACAGCATGGTCGAGTTGAGCGGGCCGCCCTCGCCGTTGCTGATCACGAAGGCGGGGGTGAACGTCTTGAACGCGTCGATGATCTGCAGGACGACGTTGAAGAAGACGATCGGGGTGAGCAGCGGCAGGGTGATCTTGAAGAACCTGGTGACGGGTGTGGCGCCGTCGAGCGCGGCTGCCTCGTACACGTCCTTCGGCAGCTGCTTCAGGCCGGCCAGGAAGATGACCATGGGGGTGCCGAACTGCCAGACCGCGAGCAGGACGAGCGTGTAGAGCGCGCTGTCGGGGCTGGAGATCCAGTCCTGGCCCTTGATGCCGAACCAGGCGAGGAAGTCGTTGAACAGACCGTCGCCGCCGAAGATCTGCCGCCACATGATGGCGATGGCCACGGCCCCGCCGAGCAGCGAGGGCAGGTAGAAGGCGGCCCGGTACAGGCCGATGCCCTTCAGATCGCGGTTGAGCAGCATCGCAACGGCGAGCGCGAGCGCCAGCTTCAACGGCACCGAGACGACGACGTAGATGAGGGTGGCGTGCACCGAGTCCCAGAAGACGGGGTCGTCGGTGAACATCCGGTCGTAGTTGTCGAGGCCGACCCACTGTTCGGGCGTCAGGAGGTCGAAGTCGGTGAAGGACAGGTACAGCGAGTCGAGCATCGGGTAGATCGTCAGGCCGAACAGGCCGACGAACCAGGGGGCCAGGAAGAGGTACGGCCACCAGCCGCCGCCCCGCCGTCTGGCGAGGCGGCGGCGCATACGGTCACGCTCCCGCTGGTCGGACGGGGTCACCGGAACCGACGGCTCCTTCACGACCTCGTCTGTCTGCGTGGTGGTCATACCCATCTCTCCCTGGCCCTCTCCCGCTTTACGTCGTGCGGCGGCAACTAGCCGCCCAGGATCCCTGCCGACTGGTCGAAGAACTCACCCAGCTGCGCCTTGATCGACTTCTTCCCGAAGGCGATGGCGAGGTTGGACTGGAACAGCAGGTCCCAGATCTGGTCGGCGCCCTGCGGCGGGGGCGTGGGGGCGGGCAGGGCGTTGCTCGCGGCGGCGACCCGCTTGGAGATGTAGTCGGCGTTCTCCATGTTGAGCTTGTCCGTCTCGGTCAGGCCCGCGGCGATCAGGTTGCGGGCCTTCTCCGTCGGCGGGATGCCGCGCAGCAGCTGCATGTCCTTGATCGCTGTCTCGTCCTGCGCGAAGAACGCCATGATCTTCACGGAGTCGGCGACCTTCTTGCTCGCCTTCGTCGCGCTCAGCAGCACACCGCCGTTGACGAAGTTGCCCTCGCGGGCGCCGGAGAAGTCGCCCTGCGGGGTGGGCAGGAAGTCCAACTGCGCGTCGGTGATGGAGCCGCCAGCGCCGTAGACCCCGGAGTCGAAGGTGAACAGGGCCTTGCCGATGACGACCGCGTTCTTGGTGAGGTCGTTGTGCGCGGCGGAGGTGACGGCCGGCGCCGGGCAGGCGTTCGCCTTGCGCATGGCGGCCCAGAACTCCCACCACTCCTGGAGGGTGTCGGAGGAGAAGCCGAGCTTCTTGCCGCCCTCGGCGAAGAACGTCTCGCCGTGCTCACGGGCGAAGATCTCGAAGCACTGGAGGGTGCCGCCACCGCCGTCGTCGACGCCGTGGATCTTGCCGCCGCTCTTCTTGTAGACGTCGGTGGCGATCTTCTGCAGGTCGGCCCAGGTCCACTCGCGGTCGGGCAGCTTCAGGCCCAGCTCCTCCAGACCGCTGCGGTTGACGGTGAGCTGGTTGACGCCGATGCCGGACGGGACGCCGTAGAGCTTGCCGTCGACGGTGCCTGCGGCGAGGAGCGTCTTGGAGAACCCGTCGAGGTCCAGGCTCTTGCCGACATAGGAGTCGAGCGGGGCGAGGACACCCTTGCGGGCGTACTGCGCGACCAGGGCGGTGTCCATCTGGAGCAGGTCGGGGGCGCTGCCGCCGGCGATGTTGGTGTTGAACTTGTCGAAGTACCCCTCGTACCCGGAGTAGGTCTCCCGGATCTCTATGTCGGAGTTCTTCTTCCGGAAGGCGGCGAGGGCCTTCTTGTAGGCGTTGTGCCGGTCGTCGCTGCCCCACCAGGTCATGGTGAGTTCCGAGCTGGTGCTGCCGGCGCCGGTCCCTCCGGAGCAGGCGGTCAGCGCGCTGCCGACGGCGGCTGCCACAGCGATGCCGCTCGTCGTGCGGAGCAGGGTTCTGCGCGAGATCTCGTGACCCACCGGGTCCTCCCTGGATGTGCGTGACGATCCCCCGGCCGACCGAATGCGGCTCGGGTCTGTAACTGTGGATTGCGCCTTCCGGCAAGCGACCTCGCCCGGTCGCGCCGCCCTGGCGGCGAGGGTTTCCGTGGCCTCGTCCCGGCCCGGACCGTACGAGCACGCCATCGTACGGCTCGCCGTACCTTCGGTACGACGGAGTACCTCGCCCAGAACCGGGTCCCGCCGGTTCAGAAAGCGCTTGTCCGGACATTGGCAGACGCCGGTGGAGTCCGTCAATGCTTCACCACCGCCCCTCCGGTCACGGTTTGGATTCCGCGGGCCACGGCCAGCCGGCTGGCACCCACGACGGTGCCGCTGTCGCCGAGGGCGCTGCTCACGACCTCGGTGGGCCAGCTCAGCCGGGCCAGTTCCGCCCGAACTCCCGGCAGGAGCTGGGGATTCGAGCCGACGGCGCCGCCCAGCACGATCAGGCCGGGGTCCAGGACGGCGGTCGCCGCGGCGGCCAGCCGGCCCACGTCGGCGGCCTGGCGGCCGACGACGGCGCACGCCGTGGCATGTCCGCCGTCCACGAGCGCGAACAGTGCCTCCACGGTGTCAGGGCACGGGCCGTCCGCTCCCTGCCAGGCGTCCGCCGCCCGCCGCAGCAGGGAGCCCGCGCCGATGTGCTCCTCCAGGCCCTCGTGACGTGGTTCACGGTCGGCGTCCCACGGGTAGGGCAGCCGGGCAACCTCTCCGGCGGCGCCGTTCGCGCCGCGCAGCACCTGGCCGCCGATGACGACACCGAGGCCGATGCCCACGCCGATCCGCAGGTAGCCGAAGGTGTCCCGGCCACGGGCGGCGCCTTCGTGCAGCTCGGCCAGCGCCGCGCAGTTCACGTTGTTCTCGACGTGGACGGGCACGCCCGGGGGAGCGCGACGGCCAGGGCGTCGAAGATGGGGCCGGCCTTGGCGGTCGCCGGGCGCACGGCCCTGCCCTCCCGGCTCTGCGTGGTGACGTCGCCGACGGCAACCACGATCGCGCGCAGCGGCGCACCGGCCGAGAGCCGCGTCAGGGCGTCCGCGACCACGCCGGTGGTGTCGGCCCGCACGCCGGTTCCCTCGGCGAGCAGGGTGCCGTCCAGGGCGCAGACCCGCACCCGGGTGACGCTGGGGCCGAGGTCGACGGCGAGTACCGCGCCCGCCGTCGGCCCCAGATCGTATACGGCCGCCGACCTGCCGGTACCGCCGGAGAGCGTGCCGGAGCGGGCGGCGAGACCGGCGGCCTCCAGCTCGGCCACGGCGGAGGAGACGGTCGGCTTGGAAAGGCGCGCACCGGTGGCCAGTTGGGGGCGCGTCGCGGTGCGCGACGCGGCCAGTACGGCGAACACAGCGCGGGCGCTCTCGCTCAGGTGCATGCTCTCCCCAGTCGTGCCGCAGCATCCGGCCGCACGGTCGTGCGGTATCCGGGTCCGAACCCTTGACGCACCCTTATTCGTTAGTTAATTTCCTAACGAAGTCAAGCGGTACTCGCCTGCCGCGCCAGTAGAGGCCCGTCCCGGGGCTTCCCGAGCACCCCCCAGACCTGTGTGTCCAGGCACGGTTTCGCCCAGCCGTCGCTGCGCCAACGCAACGCAACGATGAAAGAGGCCTCCGTGCAGCCGCGCCCGTGGTGTTCGAGGCCGCCGAGGAGGGTTCTCCTCTCGCCCGGCAGGTGATCGCCGAAGGGGGCCGCGCCCTCGCCCCGCTCGTGGCGCGGCTCGCCGCGCGGGGTCGCCGCCGACGTGGTGGCGGCGGGCGGGCGGGCGGGCGGGCGGGCGGGCGGAGCGATCCTGTCCCGGGCCCGCGCCGTACTCCGCATTCGCCGAAGCGCTCGTTGATGCCGTACCGTCCGCGCGACCGCACATACTTCAAGTGCCGCCGGTCGAAGGGGCGTTGACACTCGCACGAACTCTCCCACGAACTCCCCTGAGAGCGGCCACCCGTTGATCACCGTCCGGTCGCCGACCGGTCATCCACCGGTCACACATCAACTCCACGCTCAGCCCGCACGATCATCACACCGCGAAAGGAGCGGCGCTCCATGCCGTCATCTGCCGGGCACCACACGCTCAACCGCCGCGTCTTCCTCAGAAACTCCCTCGGCGTGTCGGCCGGCCTGGTCGCCGCTCCGACCGTGGCGACGCTGTGGCAGGCTTCCGACGCCAAGGCCGCCACCGCGTTCGCCGCGTTCGTCGACGACTACACCACCAACACCACGGCGAACCTCACCGCCGAGACCAACGCCGTGGTCCGCGCCCTCGGCGGCTTCGCCGAGATCTGGAAGACCGGAGGCGCCTGGAACACCGGCGCCCCGCTCATGCCCGACGTGCTGCGCGCCAACATGCGGTATTCCGCGCGGGTCACCGCCCGGCGTACCGAGGCGCAGGCGCGCCAGGCGTTCATCACCGACCGGCAGCACCAGAGTTACTCGGTGATCGCCGGTCTCGGCCCGCTCGCGGAGCTGTACAAGGCGGGCGCCATGGCGGTCACGTCGATCACCTCCGCCCCGGAGGGCACCCCGCCGGGCAAGATCAGTGACTCCGTCCCGGCCGACGCTCCCGCCGGGTCCGCGAACGGCGCCGGATCCACCGCCTCCGAGCTCGGGAAGGTGGCCGAGCTCGTCAACACCGTGCGCGGGCCGTTCGCGTCGAGCAACCCCTCCAAGTTCTCCTACCAGTACCCGCGCCCCTGGCGGATGAACGAGAACAGCGAGGTCGTCGACACCGGCGAGACCGACGTGTTCGGGTTTCCGGTGTACGACTCCGACGTGATCGTCGCCCCGCAGCTGCTGCGGCAGCGCGGTGAGGACGCGGCCAGGGACGGCGGCTTCCCCAGCGGGCACACCAACGCCCTCCACCTGGCGGCTCTGGCCTACGCCTACGCCGTACCGGAGCGCTTCCAGGAGATGGTGACCCGCGCCTTCGAGGCGAGCCACGACAGGATCGTCTCGGGCATGCACACCGCGGTCGACGTCATCGGCGGCCGGGTCATGGCCACCGCACTGGCCGCCGCCGCGCTCGCCGACCCGAAGAACGCCGCCCTCAAAGCCGCCGCGCGCGAGCAGGCCGCCGAGTACTTCCAGGCCAAGACGGGAACGACGGCCGACACGCTGTTCGCCTACGCGCACTCGGCCGGCACCGACACCGACCCCTACGCCGACCGGCGGGCCAACGCCCGGGTGGTCGAGCCGAAGCTGACGTACGTGCTGACCCGGCGTGGACGGTCCCAGGACCTGACCGTGCCCAAGGGCGCCGAGGTCCTGCTGGAGACGCGGCTGCCCTACCTCGACGCGGCGCAGCGGCGCGAGGTGCTGCGCACCACCGCGCTGCCGTCCGGGTATGTGCTGCTGGACGGCTGGGAGCAGTGGGGCCGGCTCGACCTGTTCGCGGCGGCGGACGGTTACGGCGCCTTCGACGCGAAGGTGACCGTCACGCTGGACGCGGCGCTCGGCGGCTTCCACGGGGCCGACACCTGGCGCAACGACATCTGCGGCCCGGGCGGCCTCGTCAAGCGGGGCAGCGGTGCGCTGACGCTGACCGGTGCCAACCGGTACACGGGCGGCACCGTCGTCGAGGCCGGTGTCCTCGCGGCGGGCTCGAAGGAGGCCTTCGGCCGCGGGGACGTCCGGGTGAAGGGCGGCACGCTGGCCACCGGCGACCACACGGTCCGGGTGCGCGGCGGGTACGCGCAGGCCGGTGTCCTCGACGTGACGCTGGACCGGGGCACCGACCCGGCCCTCGTGGTGGACGGGCGCGCTGTCCTGGAGCGGGGCAGCACGCTGGTGGTCCGCTTCGACGCCGAACAGCCGCCGCGATCCGGCAGCACGGTCGCGGTCATCGGCGCGCGGTACCTGCGGGGCCGGTTCGCCGAGGTCTCCGTGGCCGTCGAGGGCTGGACGGCCGAGCAGGTCTGCACGACGCACGGTGTGTCGGTGCGCCTGCGGAAGAAGTAACCTCCTTCGCCGGTGAGCCGGTGAGGCTGTCGGGGGGTGGCGGTGCGCCACCCCCCGGACACGCTTTCACAGGGGCGGCGGCAGGGCCTGCTCGGCCCAGATGGTCTTGCCCGCGCCACTGGGCCGGCTGCCCCAGCGGTCGGTGAGCTGGGCGACGAGGAGCAGGCCCCGGCCACCCTCGTCGAAGGTGCGGGCCCGGCGCAGATGGGGTGAGGTGCTGCTCGCGTCGGAGACCTCGCAGATGAGGGTGCGGTCACGGATGAGGCGCAGCTGGATGGGGGCGCCGCCGTAGCGGATGGCGTTGGTGACGAGTTCGCTGACGACGAGTTCGGTGACGAACGCGGATTCCTCCAGGCCCCAGCGGGTGAGCTGTTCGGTGGCGAGCTTGCGCGCGTTGGAAACGAGAGCGGGGTCGTCGGAAAAGTTCCAGACGGCCACCTGTTCCGCGTCGAGGGCGCGGGTCCGGGCGAGCAGCAGGGCCACGTCGTCGGCCGGGGTGTCGGGCAACAGCCCCTTGAGTACGGCGTCACAGACGCTCTCCAGACTGCCGACCGGCCCTTCCAACACGGTGCACAGGGCGGTGGTGCCCGTGTCGAGGTCACGGTCCCGGGCCTCGACCAGGCCGTCGGTGTAGAGGGCGAGGACCGAGCCCTCCGGCAACTCCAGCTCCGTCGCCTCGAACGGCAGCCCGCCGACACCGAGCATCGGTCCCGCGACCACCTCGACGACCTGGACACTGCCGTCGGGGCGGACCACCACGGGCGGCACATGGCCTGCCGAGGCGATCGAGCAACTGCGGTCCACCGGGTCGTAGACCGCGTACAGGCAGGTCGCGCCGATCTCCCCGTTGCCCGTGCCGTCGCCGGCCGCCAGGTGTTCGACCAGGTCGTCGAGGTGGGTGAGCAGTTCGTCGGGCGGCAGGTCGACGTCGGCGAGCGCCCACACGGCCGTGCGCAGCCGGCCCATGGTGACGGAGGCGTGGATGCCGTGGCCGACGACGTCCCCGACGACCAGCGCCACCCGGGTGCCGGACAGCGGGATCACGTCGAACCAGTCGCCGCCCACTCCTGCCTGCGACAACGCGGGCAGATAGCGGGAGGCGAACTCGACGGCCGCCTGCCCCGCCACCGTCTTGGGCAGCAGGCTCCGCTGGAGCGCCAGGGCTGTCGTGCGTTCCCGGGTGTAGCGGCGGGCGTTGTCGACGCAGACGGCGGCCCGGCTGGACAGCTCCTCCGCGAGGGACACGTCGTCCTGGTCGAAGGCGTCGGGGTGCTCGGGGGTCAGGATGCGCACGAAGACCGCCACGCCGAGGGTCGTGCCGCGCGCCACCAGGGGTACGGCCATCAGGGACAGGTCGTGGTCCTCGGCCTCCCTCAGCTTGGCGGCGCGTGCGTCGTGCCGGGCGAACCAGGAGTCCAGATCGCTGTCGCCGGTGCGGGCGAGCACGGGCGCGCCGGTGAGCAGGGCCCGCGCGGGCGGGGAGGAGGGCGGGTAGACGTCGGCGGAGCCGAGGGAGATCGCCGCCTCCGGGACGCCCGGCGTGCGGGAGTGGTGGGCGGCCCGGCGTAGTTCCACGCCGCCGTCCAACGGGCCCATCTCGGGTTCCTCGCCCTGGAGCACCGACGCCAGGAGGTCGACGCTCACGAAGTCGGTGAGCCGGGGCACGACCAGTTCGGCGAGTTCGCGGGCGGTCTGGACGACGTCGAGCTTGGTGCCGATGGACCCGGCGGCCTCGTTCAGCAGGGCCAGGCGCTGGCGCGCCCAGAACTGCTCGCTGCTGTCGAACGCGGCGAGCGCCGTGCCGATCAGCTCTCCGGAGCGGCCCCGCAGCGGCCACATCTCGGAGGTCCAGGCGTGCATGCGCCGACCGGACGGCGAACGGGTCCAGCTCTCGTAGCGGACCGGCTGCCCGGTCTCCATGACCATCTCCAGATGACGCAGGAAGCCTCGGCTGTGCTCGGCGTCCTCCACGGTGTCGAGGAAGTACCGGTGCCGGAACTCCTCCTCGGGCTGCCCCATGACCTGGCACGCCCAGTCGTTCATCCGCAGATAGCGCTGTCTCATGTCGAAGATCGACATGGACATCGACGCCTGCTTGAAGGCCAGCTCGCCGAGGGCACGCTCGGCCGGGTCCGGTGAGGCGGTGACGACGAACCCGCGGCGCTCGCCGTCCGCGCCCCACAGCGGGCACATCCGCAGCGCCACCAGCTGCCGTCGCCCGTTCCGGTAGCGCAGGCCCGCCACCGTGTCACCGTGGACCAGCAGCGTCCGTCGCACCGCCGCCGCGTCCCCGTCGAGAAGGGCCGCCGCCGGCCGCCCGGTCACGTCCCCGGCGGTGTACCCCGTGAGGCGCCGGGCGCCCTCGCTCCAGCCCGCGACGAGACCGCGCGCGTCAACCACCGCCATCGCCTCACCGGCCGTGGCAGCCCGCGACGCTCCGGACGCCTTCGTCACCATATGGCAAGGATGGTCCGTTCGAGGCGGGGCAACAACCCGGATACGCCCGAGGCGCGGCGGGGGCCGCGAGACTACAGGGGGGTGCGGGATTCGAGGTCCCGGCGGGTGTCGTCGCCGTAGACGCCCGTCTCGTCCCCCGGATGCCGTACCAGAGCTGGAAGCGGGCCACGGCCTGCTTCAGTACGGTGTCGTACTGACCTGAGGTGGCGCCGTTGTCGTACACATTCGGGATGCGGCGCAGCCGCTGCTGGAGTTCGGAGACCTCGGGGCCGCTGTCGCCCTCGCGGAGCGTGCCGGGGCCATCCGGGTCGACGCCGTCGTTCCGGTCCGGGGCCGAGGGCGCGGGGGCGGACGGGGCGGGGGCTGACGGGGCGGGGGCGGAGGGGGCCGGGGTGGTGGTCCGGGCCTCCTTCTCCGTGTCGCCGCCGGGCAGGAGGAGCGCGGCGCCGAAGCCGATCAGGGCCGCCGTGCCGACGCCGACGACCACCGCGGCGCGCTTCAGGCCGGACGCGCTGCCGGGTGCCGGGCGCCGCCGCTGCCGCCGCTCACCGCGCGGGGCCGTGCCGGAGCCGAAGTCCTCGCCGGACATGACCGGGGGCAGTTCCTCGGTCTCGCACTCCGTCCGGGGCAGGATCCGCTCGGGAGCGGGTGCCGGTGCCGGTGCCGGTGCCGGTGGGACGGCAACGGTTTCGTACACGTCGTCCGGGGCGGTCGTCCCCTTGTACAGCTCGAACTCACGCAGCAGCTCCGCCAGTGCCTCGGTCCGGCGTCGCCGTACGACATAAGTGGGCTCGATCGTGGGACGCTTCGTCGTCCGGCCCGGTTCGGGCGGTTTCGACACGCTGATCTCCTTCCGTGCACGCGGTCTCCCGCCATCCCCGTGAGGAGATACGGGAAGTCCACCCCAGAAGTTCAGCTCGCCCGGTGCCCGCGGGGGCGGCCGGATGCGGGGCGACGGCCTCCCAGCCGGGTCCGTCCTCGCGCGGGCGGGCCCGGAACGGCCGCCGCCCCGGTCGGTCTTCGGCAGGCGGGCGCCGCCCCGGCCGTCGTCGCGTGCGGAGGCGTCCAGACCGTCGTGGGCGTGCCGGCCGACGTTCGTCGGGGACTCACGCACCACACGGAAGGCGGCGGCCCGCACCTCGTGCGGCGGATCGGCGGGGAGGGGCGGGGTCACGGCGCAGCGCGGCCATGTGTCCGCCGACGCCGGGGAGGCCGCGCACGGGTTCGCCGGTGCCCGCGCGACCGGTCGCCGGCCCCCGCCTCGCCGGCGGTACGGCGGCGACCGGAGGTCCACACCGCGACACGGGGCGACGGGGTGCTCCCCCTGGAGCCGGACGCGTCGGACGCCCGCGCGGCTCTCCCGCCGCGTCGGCCTCGGCACGGTCACCGTGTTCGCGGCGCTCGCAGGGAGGGGCGGTGCGGAAGGTGACGGGCCCCCGGACGCGAGCCCCGGCCGACGGGGCACCCGAAGCCGACCCCGGACCGCACCTCCACTCCCCGCTCCCGCTCCCCCCAGGATGCCCCGCTCCCCCACTCCCCTCCCCCCTCAGGCATGATGCGCCCATGAACGACCGCAGCCCGATCCATGTCCTGATCGCCGACGACCAGGACATGGTCCGTACCGGTTTCCGCTTCTTCCTCGACGCGCAGCCGGACATCACGGTGGTCGCCGAGGCCGCCGACGGCGAGACGGCCGTGCGGCTGGCCCGCGAGGTACGGCCCGATGTGTGTCTGCTGGACATCCGTATGCCGAAGCTGGACGGCCTGGAGGCGACCCGGCTGCTGGCGGGTCCGGGCGTGCCCGATCCGCTGCGGGTGGTCGTGGTGACCACGTTCGACCTCGACGAGTACGTCTACGGGGCGTTGCGCGGCGGTGCCTGCGGGTTCCTACTGAAGGACTCCGGGCCGACCCTGCTCGCCGAGGCCGTACGGGCGGCGGCGGCGGGCGACTCTCTGGTGTCGCCCTCGGTCACGGTGCGGCTCCTGAAGCACGTCACGGCGGAGGCGGCCACCACCCCCGGCCCCGAGGCTCCGCGTCCTCAGGAGCCGCTGACCGACCGTGAACTGGACGTCGTACGCCTGGTGGCCCTCGGGCACACGAACGCCGAGATCGCCACGTCGATGTTCGTCTCCCTCTCCACGGTCAAGACCCACCTCGGCAGCATCCAACTCAAGCTCGCCGCCCGGAACCGGGTGGAGATCGCCGCGTGGGCGTGGCGGACGGGGCACGCGGGCGACGGTTCGTGATCCCGCCGCCCACGGCGGCCGCGCGCCTCACGGAGTGAGCGTGATGCGGACGCCCGTCGTCCCGTCGGTGCCCCGGCGCAGCCGGCTGCCGAGGAGGGTGAGGCGGCCGAACAGGCCGTACTTGCGGGCGACGAGCCGACGGTAGGCGGCGGTGCCGGCCGCGTCGAGGATCTCGGCGCGGGCGGGAACGGAGGCGCCCGTGGGGTTGCCGCGCACGTCGCAGGGGCCGACTAGGACATCGGCGCGGTTCCGGATGCGTTTGACCTTCCAGGAGTCCGTTGCGGTCCAGATGCCGAGCGCGTCCTCGTCCCGCACCACCCAGACCGGGGTCGGGACCGGGGTGCCGTTCTTGCGGTAGGTGGTGATCAGCAGGTACTTGCCCGCGCCGAGGGCGTCGAGCGAGGTGTCGTCGGCCATGGCGGGAGTCTAGGGGCTTTCGAAGCGGCGCCTGGGGGTACGGCCGTCGGCGGGAACCGAGGCCGTACCCCCGCAAACGAAGGGCGCGGGGCAGTCAGTCGAGCAGGCCGTCGTAGTCCGGCAGCTTGAAGGTGCGCTCGGCGTGGCCGCCGACGAGGTCGGTGGTGTTGTTGCCGACGTTGGCGATGATCTTGTAGCCGTCGGACTCGATGTCGGCGCGTGAGGCGGTCTTGTAGGCGGAGACCTCGGCGAACAGGTCGGGCAGGTCGCGCACGTAGAGGCCGTCGACGGGGTAGCCGACGGTCTCCAGGTTCCATTCGGTGACGCTCTCGATGATGCCCGGCCGGGCGGTGACGAAGAAGACGTCGACCCCACGGGACTTGGCGTACTGGGCCAGCGTCAGGGAGGGCTTCAGCGCCGGGGTGGGCAGCTTGTACCAGGGCGTGTAGTGCGTCTCCAGCGTGGTGTTGTCGATGTCGAAGACGATGGCGAGCTTCTGGCCGGAGGAGTTGGCGGTGCGCTGCTGTATGTAGGGGGTGGCCGTGTCGATCACGGCCTTGACGTCCGCCTGCCAGGTCGCGTGGTCCGCCTCGGTGACCGCGACGGCGGCCTCGCCCGGCGCCGCGATCGCCGGAGCCGCCGCGGTCACCGAGGCCCCCAGGCCCAGTACGGCCACGGCGGCGACCGTCCTGATGCGGCGTGCCGCACCGCTTGCTGTCATGTTCGTCCCCTTTTCTCATGTGAGTGCGGCGAGGTCGGATGGAACCGTCGCCGCACTCGTCATGGTCATGCCCATTGGTGGCCGGGAGACTACACAAGAGTTACTGATTAGTAGAGGGGTCTCGACGATCGTTCACCGCCTCCTCGCGACCGCCCTGCGCGATGATGTCCGCGGGACTACGAGGCAGGGGGCAGCGTGGTGATCCGCAGTCGTACGGATCCGGTGGAAGCGGTCACGGACGGCTCGGCCGTGGAGGTGTGCTGCGACGAGTCGGGCTCGGACGGCGAGAATCTCACCACCGGCAACACCGATGTGTTCGCGCACGGCAGCGTCCATCTGCCGATGGAGGTGGCCGCCGCGCAGCTGCGGGAGGTGCGCGACCGCATCCGCTCCCCGGCGGAGGAGTACAAGGCGAACATCCTCCTGCGCGAGAAACACCGCGCGGTGCTGGAGTGGCTCCTCGGGACCTCCGGGCCGATCCACGGGCACGCGCATGTCCACCTCACGGAGAAACCGTTCTTCGTGGTGGACCGGGTCGTGGCCCTCCTCACCGACCGGGGCCCGGACACCGCCCTCACCCTTCACCGCGAGGGCCGGAAGCCCTTCGGGAACGAGCGGTGGAGAGAGTTTCTGGAGACCGGCAACAATCTGCTGCGCACCCGGAAGAACAGCGAGGACGCCCAGTCCCCCGTCGCCCCCTTCTTCCGTACGGTGGACGCGCTGCTGCGCCTGCCCGCCCCGGAACCGGTGGGCGAGATCCTCGCCCTGCTCGCGCGGGCCCGGCCCCGCGCCGACGCCTACCGCGCGCGCATCCATGCCAGTCCCGAACTGTTCCCCGTGCTCAATCCGCTGATGCCGGCCATCGTGCACACCTCCGCGTACTGGCGCCGCGCAGGGCGGCCGGTCACGCTGGTGCACGACCGACAGAACCTGCTGACCGACGAACGCGTCGCCTGGATCGAGAAGCGGGCGCGACTGGCCGGGTTCCGGCTGGTGGTGGCGCGTGAGGACCCACGGATCCTGCTCGCCGACTTCCTCGCCGGCACGGCGCGCAAGATCGCCTCCGACGAGCTCAACGGGCAGGGCGATCCACGCCTGACCGCGCTGTTGCGGCCGTACGTCGGCGCCTCGTCCGTATGGGGCGACGCACGTAGCTGGGCGGCGCTCGGGGACACCGGTCGAACTCGACCCCCGTGAAGATCGCAGAAGTGTCAGCATCGGCCAACTACCGGGTCTACATTGCCCGTTGAAACAAGCACCTCACGACTGCCCGTTGAACGAAGCACCTTCACGAAGGATCCAGGAGCTGATGCCGTGACGGACAACCCGGCAGCCTCGGACTTCCCCTCCTCGCCGCTGAACAGCCGCATCGTCACCGCGCGGCCGCACACGGCGCGGATCTGGAACTACTGGCTCGGCGGCGGGGACTACTACGAGGTCGACCGGGAGGCCGGGGACGAGATACGCCGACTGCATCCGCGCATCGGCGAATACGCCCGCGCGGACCGGCTCTTCCTCGGGCGGGCCGTCCGGCACCTGGTCGCCGAGGCGGGCATCCGGCAGTTCCTGGACATCGGCACCGGGCTGCCGACGGCGGAGAACACCCACGAGGTGGCACAGCGGCTCGCGCCGGAGTCACGCATCGTCTACGTCGACAACGATCCGCTGGTCCTGGTGCACGCCCGCGCCCTGCTGACGAGCACCCCCGAGGGCCGTACGGACCACGTCGACGAGGATCTGCGCAATGTCGACTCGATCCTCGAACACGCCGCCAGGACCCTGGACCTCTCCCGGCCGGTCGCGCTGATGCTGCTCGGTGTGGTGATCTTCATCGAGGACGACGAGGACCCGTACGGCATCGTGCGCCGGCTCGTGGACGCCCTGCCCGCCGGCAGCCATCTGGCGCTCTCGCACACCATCACCGGTCCGGCCCTGCCCGATGTGGACGCCGCCGTCGAGTGGTGGAACGCGCACGGCACCCCGCGGATCACCCAGCGCACACCGGCGGCGGTCGCCCGCTTCTTCGACGGGCTGGAGCTGCTCGACCCCGGTGTGGTCTCGTGCTCCCGCTGGCGCCCGGACTTCTCCGTAGTCTGCCCTTCCGGGGAACCGGCGGAAGTGGCCATGTACTGCGGAGTGGGAGGCAAGCGCTGATGGCGGTCGACCTGGTCCGGCTCCAACTGGACGTCACCGACTTCGACCTGGCACGTTTCCAGCCGTACGTCGAACGGTGCCGTACGTCCGGCATCCGGCTGACGACGCTCTCCGAGCTCGGCGACACCCCGGCACACCGCCGGGAGTTGTACGAACTCAACAAGGAGTGCTCGGCGGACATCCCGGAGCGCGGCGCCTTCCACGACTTCGACGAGTACCACCGGCTCCGCTTCGAGGTGCCCGCCTACGATCCGCGCGGTGTCGTGCTGGCCGTCGACGGCGACAAGTGGATCGGCATGGCGGCGACCCCGGACCGGCGGCGGTCCGGGGTCGTGTTCAACGAGATGACCGGGTGCGGGCGCCCCACCGGGGCCGGGGCGTCTCGGTGACCATGAAGACCTTCGGTATCGGGTTCGCCGGGATCTGCGGGGTGAGCACGATCCGTACGCTCCATCACCCGGCCAACGCGAGCGCGATCGCCATGAACCGGACGTTGGGATACGTCGACGCGCACTGGTGAACATGTGTCCGCCACCGCACGTATGGAAGGAGGGCGCTCAAGGACCGGACGCCCTCGCGGTGTTGACACCGTGTCGGACGGGGTTCGGGGAGCCAGGCAATGAGGCACGCACGACGACGAGTCGTGAAGCGGGTGGCGCGGCTGACGGCCGTCGGTGGACTGCTCTGCGGGGCCCTGATGGTCGCGCAGGCGGCGATGGCGACCGAACCCACCATCTCCCCGCCCGCGACCCGGAGTTCGGTGCTCGCCGCGTCCAGCACCGGCAACGGTCTGGTGAGCGAGCTCGGCTCCTCCCGCACGGCGGGCACCTGGATCGCCGAGGACGGCAGCCCGGTCGTCGCGGTCACCGACGAGAACGCCGCCGCAGAGGTCGAACAGGCGGGTGCGCGGCCCAAGATGGTCGAGTACAGCGCGGAGGACCTGAAGTCGGCCACCGAGGCGCTGCGTTCGGCCCCCCGGGTGTCCGGCACCTCGTGGGCCGTCGACCCCGCCTCCAACGAGGTCGTGGTGCGGGCCGACAGCACGGTCTCCGACGAGGACTGGTCGAGCCTCACGGAGCTCGCCGAGGAGATCGGCGGGTCCGTCCGGATGGAGCGCACCGAGGGCGCGTACACGATGCGCCTCAACGGCGCCCAGCCGATCTTCGGCACCGGCGGACGCTGTTCGATCGGCTTCAACGTGACCGACGGCGAGAACGAGTTCATGCTCACGGCCGGGCACTGCGGTCCGGCCGGTTCCGTCTGGTTCGCGGACAATCAGGGCCGGCAGGAGATCGGCCGGACGACCGAGACGAACTTCCCCGGCGGTGACTTCTCGCTCGTGCAGTATCTCCAGGACGCGCCGAGCAACTCGACCAACGTCGTCGCCGTCGGCGACGGCCGTGGGGTGCGCATCACCTCGGTCGGTGACGCCGCGGTCGGCCAGCGGGTCTTCCGCAGCGGCAGCACCACCGGCTTCCGCAACGGCGAGGTGACCGGCCTCGACGCCACGGTCAACTACCCCGAGGGCACGGTCACCGGGCTCATCGAGACCACGGTCTGCGCCGAGCCGGGCGACAGCGGCGGCCCGCTCTTCTCGGAGGGCGTGGCCCTGGGGGTGACCTCCGGCGGCAACGGCGACTGCCAGGTGGGCGGTACGACGTTCTTCCAGCCGCTGTCCGCCGCCCTGGAGGAGTTCGGCGTCGAGTTGGCGGGTCTGCCCCAGTCCGCCGCCCAGCCCACCGCTGCCGACGACGGCTCAGCGGACGACGACTCGCAGAGCGCCGCCGCCCCTGGCGCCGCCGAACCGGGCGCCGTGGAGCCCGTCGAGTCCATCGGCGCCGCCTCCGACATCCTCGACCGCCTCGCCGACCCCCGAAACGTGGGCCCGGGCCTCCTGGTCCTCGCCGGCAGCCTGGTGGCCCTGGCGGCCACCCGCTTCATCCGCACAGAGCAGGACAGGGCGGCCTACCGCCGCCAGTATTCCCAGAGCTGGGGCTGAGAGGGGGCACACGCCCCGCGCCCTGACGGGGCGCGGGGCCCGGCAGACGCATGTCCTCGTCGGCTCACTCGGCGGAGCGCGCCGCCCACTCCAAAACGAGCCGCTCGTACTCGCCGCGCTGTTCCCTGTTCAATGTCCCACCGCTCCGGAACCAGAGCGCCCGGATCTCCTCGTTGACCTCGGCGGCCGTTCTCGACGGTGTTTCCGGTCTTTCCAGGACGACGTCAGGGGGAGTGGACATGGTGTAAACCATATGTCCTCGAACGTGAAGCCGATGTGAGTAAAGGCCCCACTTCAGACATTACGGACCGTGAAGCTGATCACTCTGCGTTTACGGCTCCACGGTCCCGAGCACAAGCATCCGAATGCCGGCACGGCGGGCGCCTGGCGCCGGGATCAGGTGCCCGGCTTGCGGCCGTACACGTAGACGTCGTCGCCCTTCTTCAGCAGCGACCAGTACTTCTTGGCGGCGGTCTTGGTCATGTTGACGCAGCCGCGGGAGCCGGGCGGGTTCCACATGCTGACGCCGGCGGAGTGGAAGGCCTGGCCGCCGTCGAAGAACTGACTGTAGGGCATGGGGACGTGGTAGATCGACGAGACGTGGTCGATGTTCCGCCAGTAGACCTTCTTCAGGCCGGTGCGGGTCTCGTAGCCGTCACGGCCGGTGCGGACGGGCACCGGCCCGTACACGAGCTTCTTGCCGTCCTGGATCCAGCTCAGCTGGAGGGTGAGGTCGACGCAGGCGATCCGGCCCTTGTTGACCGGGCACTTGCCCGCCTTGTCGGGGTTCTTGCCAACGGCCTTCTGCTTGTTCATCAGGCTCATCACGCCCCAGGTGACGGGGCCCGCGTAGCCGATGTTCGGTGTGATGCCGTGCTTGGCCTGGAAGGCCTTGATCGCCTTGCAGTCGGCGGTGGACTGCCTGCCGTCGACCGGCCGCCCGAGGAACTTCTCCACCTGCTTCTGGTACGGGCCGGTCGCCGTCGTGCAACTCGCCGCCTGCGCGGGCGCGATGCCCAGCGCGAGCGTCAGTGGTGTCAGCAGTCCGGTGATGGTGAGTGCGACTGCGCCTCGTCTCGCTGTGTCCCCCATGGCGGGCCCTTCCCCCTTCGCGCGCTTCGCTGCTTCTGCCTGCCTAGACAGGCGATGGGGGTCGACGGTTGCAGGACGGCTCGTGTCGAGACGAAACAGTTACACGGCGAGTAATTCAGATATAGAGTTCTCCCATGAGCAACAGCGATTCTATTTCTCGCGTGGCCCTCAAGAAAATCACCCCCGATGTGTCCGGCGCGATGGGCTCTCTGCACGCCGCCGCAGTTTCCGCGGCGCGGGACGCGAAGGTCGAGCCGGAAATCCTCGAACTGATCAGAATTCGCGCCTCGCAGATCAACGGCTGCGCGTTCTGCCTGGACATGCACACCAAGGACGCCCGCGCGCGGGGCGAGACCGAGCAGCGGATCTACGCGCTCAGCGCCTGGCGCGAGACCCCCTTCTTCACCGACCGCGAGCGCGCCGCCCTGGCGTTGAGCGAGGCGGTGACCCTGGTTCACGACGGCCACGTCCCTGCCGACGTCTACGCGGCGGCCTCCAAGGTGTTCGACGAGCAGCAGGTCGCCGCGCTGATCTGGGTGGCCACCGTCATCAACGCCTACAACCGGATCGCCATCGCGACACGGATGGTTCCGGGCGCATATCAGCCCGTTCAGACGTAGCTCCGAAGTCCCGGGAAGGCTTTCCCGACCATTCAGCAAAGACCTGTAGCGCCGGGCCGTATTCCCTTCGGCCCGGCGCTTCCGAGCGCCCGTATATCGCCGCCTTTTCAGTTGTTCGGCAGCGGCTCCATGATGCCGTCGAGCCATTGCCGCCATTCAGGTGCGCGTACGGCCGGGCCCGCGGTCATCGGCCGGCCGGTCCAGGCGGTGACCGGGCGGATCCCGTGCAGGGCGTTGACGAGCCACACCTCGCGGCCGTCCAGCTCCGCCAGGGAGCGCTCGCGGTGGGCGATCCGCACTCCGGTGCGGGCGGCCCGCTCCTGCACGAGCGCCAAGGTCACCCCCGCGAGGAGAGGCAGGCGGGGCGGCGGCAGACAGAGGGTGTCGCCCTCCCACCACAGGAGGCTGGAGTTGGCGGCCTCCAGCACCAGCCCGGAGGGCGCGATGAGCACGGCCTCGTCCGCGTCCGCGCCGGCCGCCCGCCGACGGACGCGGGCCAGGGCGTCCAGGTCCGGTCCCTTGCGGCGGGGCACGGTACGCGGGTCGGGCTGGCCGGCCGCCCACACCCGGACATCGGCGGTGAGGGCCGGCGCATGCCGCAGCAGGAGTCTCAGCTCCAGGGAACCGGCGGCGAGTTCCACGCGGGGGAACCACTCCCCCGTGCGCGGCAGGGCGCACGTCATGTCCCGCCAGAAGTCGACGGCCTGGCGCAGGAGCGGAGCGCCGCACTCGCCACAGGCCCTCAGGAACCTCTCGCGGTGCCGGTCGAAGCCGCGCACCCGTCCCCCGCGCAGCAGCCACGAGTCGGCGACGAGGAGGCGTCCGCCCTGTGCCGGGCCGGGGACGAGGCCGTGCTCGGGTGACCAGGTCGACAGGCCTTCCGTGATGGCGGGTTGTGTCACTCGGTGCTCCTGTGGGTCTTTCCGGTTCAGTACTTGCGGCCCGCGACGGCCGGGGAGCCGTGCCGGGGTCCGTAGGGCGCGTGCTCCAGCCAGGCACCACAGCGGGGCACCACGGGGGCGAGGGCCGCCGCCGCCCGTTGTCTGATGCGGACGATACGGCGTCGGGGCCGCAGATGGTCCAGGGCGACGCCGGCGGCGACGCTGTTGAACAGACCCGCCGAGCGCCGGATCTCGGCGAAGGAGGCGACCGCCTCGGGCGTGCCGTCGGCGATCGCGCGGGCGGCGGCGGTCGCGTCCGCGATGCCGCTGTTCATCCCGCGCGCCCCGAACGGCGGGAAGAGGTGCGCCGCCTCCCCGGCGAGCAGCACCCGGTGGTGCGGGTCGGTGAAGGCGGCGGCGACCTTGCGCAGGAAGCGGTACGTGGACACCCACAGGACGCGCTCGCCGTACCCGTCGCCGACGACCTGGGGGAGCCAGCGGCGTACGGCCTCCTCGGTGCCGTACCCGTCCGCCGCGTCGTCGTCGTGGCACTGGAGGTCGAGCTGGAAGCCCCCGGTGAACGGCACCCGCATGACGCTGCGACCGTCGAGCGCCGGGTGCTCGTAGTGGAAGACCCGCTCCAGCGGCAGTTCGGCACCGGGGATGTCGGCGATGTCCGCGACGACGTGGAAACCCTCGCCGTGGGTGCCCTCCAGCGGGATGCCCAGTGCGCGCCGTACGGCCGATCGGGCTCCGTCGCCGGCCACGACGTGGGTGCCCCTCCAGGTACGGCCGTCGTCGTCCGTGAGGGTCGCTCCGGACGGATCGGTCCGTACGCCGGTGATCCGCGCCTCCCACACGAACTCCACGTCGGCGTCCTCGCAGGCGGCGAGCAGGAAGCGCTCGGTGTCGACCTGGCGGAGACTGGTGAAGGGCGGGGTGCCGGTGGGCGGCGGGAAGGTCCTGGAGTACACCTCGCGGCCCCGGTACAGGGTGCGCTTGGTGTGCCAGGTCTGCCCGTACGCGGCGATCTCGGCCGCCAGTCCCGGGCGTGCCCCTTCGAGGAGCTCCAGGGTCTCCCGGTGCACGAACAGTGCGCGGCTCCCGGGGCGTTGGCGGCCCTCGGGGTCGGCTTCGAGCACGACGACGGGAAGGTCGTGGGCGCGCAGGGCGAGGGCGGCCGACAGGCCCACGGGGCCGGCGCCCACGACGAGGACCGGGGTCGTCATGCGTGGGCGCTCTCGGTGAGCATGCGGGTGACCTCGACCCGCTTGACCTTCCAGGTGGCGGTCATCGGCAGTTCCTCGAACCGCCATTGCCTCGGTTCCGCCATGGCCGGCAGATCCGCCGTGGCCGCCCGCCAGCGGCCCGGGTCCAGGGGCCGTTCGCCTCGCACGCAGACCACGGGGACGGGCTCGCGGTCGGCACCGGGCACGATGACGACCTCGCGCAGCTCCTCGAGACGCGACATCAGGGTGTCCTCGACCTCCAGGTTGCTGTGCATCGAGTCGATCCGGTCGATCTCGCGGTCGATGAGGTAGAGGGCGCCCCAGCGGCTCTGGTAGCCCATGTCGCCCATCTGCCACCAGCCGCCGCCGAGTTGGCGCAGGTAGCGGTCGCGGGCGCCGAGGTAGGTGAGGATGCGGCCCCGGGTGCGGGCCTCGATGCGGCCGGGGGTGCCGGGCCGGACCCGTCGCCCGGTGTCGTCGGCGACACGGACGCGGGTGAAGCCGGGGATGCCGATACCGACCCGGCGGCCGTCGGCGCGGGCTGCGCTGCGGCGGGTGAACCACTGGAAGGCCACCGGGCCCGTCTCGCTCTGCCCGTACAGCTGGATCAGCCACGGCGAGCGTCGCCGGGACGCGTCGAGGAGCCGTTGCACGGTGCGAGGGTGGATGGCGTCGAAGGTGGAGCCGTACGAACGGACGCGGGACAGCGGGGCTCCGGGCGCGCCCGCCAACTCCTCCCACAGGACGAAGGTGTTGGGGTGGGTCTCGACGATGCCGGGGCGGTGGCGGGCCAGGAGCGGGCCCACGTTCGCCGGTTCCGGGTCGGTGATGAGGACCAGCGGGCTGCCGAAGTGCAGCAGGACGCCGAGCAGATGGTAGAAGCGCGA
This sequence comes from Streptomyces sp. TG1A-60, assembly GCF_037201975.1. Classification (NCBI taxonomy): domain Bacteria; kingdom Bacillati; phylum Actinomycetota; class Actinomycetes; order Kitasatosporales; family Streptomycetaceae; genus Streptomyces; species Streptomyces sp. TG1A-60. The sequence goes on from NZ_CP147520.1 coordinate 452,240, forward strand.
GTGCACGAACGACATGTGCAGGGCGGCGGTCTCACCCCGTGTGGGCCAGCCCATGACCTTCTGCGGGACGAGCCGGTTCCACATGGTGTTCGGGCAGTGCACGGCGAGTTTGGGGACGCCGGTGGTGCCCGAACTGTGGGTGATGAGCGAGGGGTCGCGGGGGTGGAGCCGGACGGCGGCCGGGGGCGCGGCGCCCGTGTGCTTCCGCAGCGGTTCGGCGCCGGGAGCGTCGTCGACGCTGAGGGTGCGCCGTACGAGGCCGGTGAGTTCTACGTCCTGGAGGGGGCCTTCGAGCTTGGCCCGGTCGGTGATCAGCCAGGGCTGGTGGAGCTGTTCGAGGAGCTGTCCGACCACCGGGCCGGCGAGGCCGGGCGACAGGAGGACGGGGACCGCGCCGATACGGGAGAGCGCGCAGGTCAGCAGCACGATGTCGACGTTGTCGCTCTTGTGGACGACCACCTCCTCAAAGGGGCGGACACCCGCTTCCCAGAGGCGGCCGGAGACCTCGTCGACGAGGGCGGCGAGGGTGGTGTAGGTGAGGTCGGTCCCGACGTCGGGGCTCACGTCGAGGGGCCGGTCCAGGGTGACGAAGACCGGTCCGTGGCGGTCCGCCGCCTCTCTGAACATCGAGCCCAGGTAGAAGCCACGGCCGGCCAGGGCGGGCTGCCGGTCGGCTCGGAGCTGGTCTCGCATGGGGCCGGGCCTTTCTGCGGGGGTGCGGGGGTCGGCCACGCTCACCACGCCCCTCGGCGGACGAGGTGCCGGCGGAGCTTGCCGGTGGCGGTGCGGGGCAGCGTGGGCACGAAGCTGACGCTGCGGGGGACCTTGAAGGGGGCGAGCCCCTCGCGGGCCATGCGGATCAGTTCGGCCTCCAGGCCCGCCCCGATGGGCGGGACCGGGATGGCGAAGGCCCGCAGCTTGCTGGCGCCGCGCTCGTCGGTGACGGCCGCGACCGCGACGTCCCGGACCCCGGGGTGGGTGCGCAGCAGGGCCTCCACCTCCAGCGGGGAGACCGTGATGCCGCCGACCATCTCCATGTCGTCGGCCCGGCCCAGATGCCGGTAGGTGCCGTCCGGTACGCGGCGGGCCCGGTCCCGGGTGTTGAGCCAGCCTCCGACGATGGCGCGCGCGGTCTCCTCGGGCCGGTTGAGGTAGCCGGGGGTCACCGTCGGGCCGCGGACCCAGAGTTCACCGGTCTCACCGTCCGGTACGAGGTTGCCCGCGCGGTCGCGGAGTTCGACCTCGAAGCCGGGTACGGGGCGGCCGACCGTGCCGGGGCGGTTGTGGTCGAAGCCGTTGGCGCAGAAGGCGTGGCCGGCCTCGGTGGAGCCGATCTGTTCCAGCACGGGGGCGCCGAGCAGTTCGGTGACCTGCCGGCCGAGTCCGTCGGGCATGCCTTCCCCGGCGGACACCGCCGCGCGCACCGAGGCGAAGCAGTCCTCGTGGCCGCCCACCAGGTCGGTGACCAGGGCCGCGTACGCCGACGGCACGGAGTAGAGGAGGGTCACCCGGTGCCGGGCGACGAGTTCGTCCACGGCGGCCGATGTGGGACGGCGGTCGGCGAGCACGGCGGAGGAGCCGGAGAAGAGCGGGAAGACGAGGGCGTTGCCGAAGCCGTAGGCGAAGTAGAGCCGGGAGACGGACAGGGTGACGTCGTCCGGGGTGATGCGCAGCAGCCTTCTGCCGATGAGGTCGTGGTACGTCCTGGGGTCGCCGTGGACGTGGACGACGCCCTTGGGGCGACCGGTCGTTCCGGAGGTGTACTGGACGTACAGGGGGCTGTGGGCGTCCACCGGGTGAGCGGTTTCCATGGGCGTGGCCGTGGTGCTCAGAGCGCTCAGCTGGTCGGCTCCGAGGCGCGGCGCCGGGACCCCCGTCGTCCCTGTGCAGGCCGGGATGTGGTGGTCGAGCCCCGGGCCGGTCACCCAGAGGACCGCCTCGGCGTCCTCCGCCATGAACTGGATTCCGGGTGGGGTGAGTTCGGGGTTGACCAGGACCGCCACCGCGCCCAGGCGGGCGAGCGCGAGGAAGGTGGTGACCCAGGTGACGGAGTCGGGCAGGGCGAGCAGGACGCGGTCGCCGGGGCGTACCCCGTGGTCGGCGAGGACAGTGGCGGCGCGGGCCGCGAGGTCGTGGATCTCGCCGTGGGAGTGGGCCCGGTGGCCCTGGTGGAAGGCCGGCCGGCCGGTCCAGCCGCGGAGCTCGACGAGGGCGGCCAGATGGGCCGCGAGGTTGCCGGGGGCGTCGGCGTCGGCCCGGAGCCGGGTGGGCTGGGGGGTCGTGGTGATCGTCATCGCGTCGGCTCCTCGGTGGCGGCCGGGGCGGAGGCGTGTTCCCGGTGGGCCCGCATCAGTGCCGCGGTCTTCAGCAGCATCTCGTCGTACTCGGCGGCCGGATCGGAGTCGAGGACGATCGCGCCGCCCGCCCCCAGGTGCATCCGGCCGCCCTGGAACACGGCGGTACGGATGACGATGTTGAGGTCCGCGCCGCCACTGCACCCGAGGTAGCCGAGGGCCCCGGAGTACACGCCCCGTGCCTCGGTCTCCAGCGAGTCGATGATCTCCATGGTGCGGAGCTTGGGCGCCCCGGTCATCGATCCGCCGGGGAAGCAGGCGCGGACGCAGTCCACGGCGTCGGTACCCTCGCGCAGTTCGCCCTCGACGGTGGAGACGAGCTGGTGCACGGTGGCGTACGTCTCGGTGGTCATGAGGCGGGTGACCTTCACGGAGCCGGTGCGGGAGACCCGGCCCAGGTCGTTGCGGAGCAGGTCGACGATCATCAGGTTCTCGGCGCGCGTCTTGGCGTCGGCGGCCAGTTCGTCCCGCAACCGGTCGTCCTCCTCCGGGGTGCCGCCCCGGGGCGCGGTGCCCTTGATGGGCTTGGCCTCGGCGACGCCGTCCCGGGTGATCCGCAGGAACCGCTCGGGGGAGGACCCGGCGATGTCGAGGTCGCCGAACCTGAGGAAGGCGGCGTACGGGGCCGGGTTGACGCGGCGCAGCACCCGGTAGAAGTCGTACGGGTCGTAGGGCGCGGGTAACCGGGCCGCGTTGGTCAGACAGACCTCGTAGCTCGTGCCCGCGTGCAGTTGCGCCTTGCAGGCCTCGATGTCGCCGAGGTAGGTGGCGCGGTCGCGGACGAGCCAGGGCTCGGCGGCGCGCGGGTAGGGCGCGGTCGACGGCCGGAGGGGAAGCGTGGCGTCCGAGGAGACGAAGGTCAGCTGGGCCAGTGCGGTGTCGAGCCAGTCGCCGGCTTCGCGGGACGCCGCCGCGGTGTCCTCGGACAGGCACACCGCGTACGTGAAGCCCTCCTCGTGGTCCACGGCGATCAGTCGGTCCGCGAACAGCCAGCAGGCATCGGGGGTCTCGGCGTTGTGCCGGTTCGCCGAGCCGGTGTCGGCCTTGAGTTCGTAGCCGAAGTAGCCGACGTAGCCGCCGGTGAAGTCGAAGGGCAGGCCTGTGGCGTCCACCCTTCGGCTCGCCAACTGCCGTTTCAGATAGTCGAAGACGCTCGCCCGGACCCGGCGGGTGGGCCGGCCCTCCCGCTCGATCTCGCACCGGCCGCCGTCGACGTCGTAGCGGACGAGCTCGGCGAGCGGACCGCTGCCGTCGCCGAAGAACGAGAACCGCGACAGGCCCGGTTCGACACGTGAGCTGTCCAGCCAGAACGCGTGCGGGGCGTCGGCGTACATGCGGGTGAAGGCGACCTCCGGGTCGACGGCGGAGGCGATCCGGCGGGTGTGCAGCCGGTAGGCGGGGCCGGGGGCCGGCCGGGGGCGGGGGATCGCGCCGGCGAGGGAGGTCACCGCGGTGTTCCCGGTACGCGGGCGGCCGGCCCGTTCCGCCGTGAGGTCGCGGAAGTTGGCCAGCAGCCGGTGGCCGTGGTCGGTGAGAATCGACTCGGGGTGGAACTGCACGCCCCACAGGGGCCGTTCACGGTGGCGCAGCCCCATGAGGACACCGTCCTCGGACCAGGCGGTGGCCTCCAGGGTCGGCGGCAGCGGCTCGCGCACGGACAGCGAGTGGTAGCGGACGACGCTGAAGTTCTGTGGCAGGCCCCGGAACAGGTCGCGGCCGTCGTGCCGGACCGCCGACAGATGCCCGTGGCGGGGCCACGGGGCCGGCTCGACATCGGCCCGCTCCGCCACCGCGATGCCCTGATGGCCCAGGCAGACGCCCAGCACGGGGATCGTGGCCTCGTCGATCACCCGGGCGGCGATACCGAAGTCGCGTGACTCCAAGGGGTGGCCGGCACCCGGCGACACCACCACGTTGTCGAATTCCCGCAACTCCGGAATGTCGTCGGCCGGGGCGTCGTTCAGCACCACCACCGGTTCCTCGCCGTTGACCTCGGCGATCAGTTGGAACAGGTTGTAGGTGTACGAGTCATAATTGTCGATGAGCAGGGTCTTCACCGGCCCACCTCCCTCTGATCGTTCTCGGAACTAGGCGGTCCGTCGTTTGTGCCGGCCGCGCAGCGCCTGCAGCGGCGGATACAGCCATCTCTTGAGAAAACGCTGGAGTCTCGGCATGAGAATCCAGGTGACGATGGCGGTCACGGACAGACACAGCAGAAGCGTGCGGAACAGTGGATTGAGGTCGTCGAGATAGGGGAGTACCACAAGATTGAATAAGAGCACGGGCGGGAAGACCGCACTCATATTCACGAGCCACAGTTTCCATTTCGGCGGCGGGCGGGGGCGGCCGGCGCCGGGTCCCCGGAGGTCTGGGAGTCGAACCAGGCCTTGGAACCCGTGACACTCCGGCGGCCGGTCTGCCGGGCCAGCCCTTCGCCGCGGGCGGACCACTGCGCCCAGACCGCGGAGTTCTCCCAGGTCCCGGCCGAATCCTCACTGTCGAAGCGATAGACCACATGCCACTCCGCCGCTCCGTCGACAAGTACGCCACCTCCCAGAAAGCCCGGATGCCGCGCACTCGTACGCAGCACGGCCCACCCCCAGGAGTGGAAGTCGGCCTCGCGCCCCGGCACCACGTGATACGCGACGGTGACGGTGACGGAATTCCTGCTCACGCCGTCGAATACGAGAAGACCCCGGGCCCCGTTCACATCTCAGCGAAATTTTTCGAGGTGCCCGGATCGCGTGACTATGCGGCCTTGATCCGTCTTGCCGCCTTCTGTCGAGAAGTGCACACGGGTGATTTTCGGTAATTCCCGGAAGCGGTTGCCCGCAGAACCGATAAAGGAGCATCATGGCCCACATCGATCCGCTCGAAATACCGGAAGGAGGCGGCCCGCGTCCGGGTGCGTCCGCGTTGCGACCAGGACGTCGAGTGAGACGACGGGCGCCCGGCCCCGGAGTGATGAGAGAACGCCGACCACGCGCGCATGAGCACGGTTCAGCGGTATCCGGTCGTGTCCGCCGGCTTGCCCGCGTCCTGGATGTCGACGATGTAGCGCCAGGCGTCCGGCCGGCTGCCGTCGAGGTCGGTGAAGCCGTAGGTCCGGGCGAGGGAGCCGCTGGAGAGGGAGTCGCCGTTGAAGCGGGCGACCTCGGGGTCGGCGGCCAGGGCGGCGACGGCCCGGCCGACGTAGCGGGGGGTCTCGGAGATGGCGAAGTGGGGCACGCGGTCGAGGGCGTCGCGCCAGTTGTCCTCGGTGACGCCGAACGCTTCGAGCATCATCTCCGAGCGGAGCCAGCCGGGAGTGAGGGCGACCGCGGTGGCGCCGCGTGGGCCGAGCTCATGGCCGAGGGCGAACGCCATGCGCAGGACGGACGCCTTGGCGAGGTCGTAGAAGAAGGAGTTGCGGTAGGTGGCACCGTTGTACTCGGCGGTGCCGTCGGTCATCTCCACCACGAGGCCGCCGGGGTGGCGCAGCAGCAGCGGCAGGGCGAAGTGGTTGGTGATCGCGTGGGTCTCGACGGCGAGTCGTAGGAGCCGCAGGCCGTTGTCGAGGTCGTGCTCCCATACCGGGCTGTCCCACTCGAAGAGCTTCTCGCCGCCCCAGACGTCGTTCACCAGTACATCGAGCCGGCCCTGCTCCTCGGCGACACGGTCCACCAGAGCCCGGACCCGCGCCGGTTCGAGATGGTCGGTGGGTACGGCGATGCCGTGGCCGCCCGCCTCCGTGACCAGGTCGGCGGTGTCCTCCAGGGTCTCCGGGCGGTCGTACTCCGATCGTCGCTCACGCGTGGAGCGTCCGGTCACGTACACGGTGGCCCCGGCCGCCCCCAGCTCCACGGCGATCCCGCGCCCCGCCCCGCGCGAGGCCCCCGCGACCAGTGCGATCCTGCCTTCCAGCGTCTTCGTCTCCTCCGACGGCTTCGGCATGTCCGACCTCCTGTGCGTACGACTGCCACCTTTGGCGGACGCCGGGCGCGTGCCGGCGTCCGCGACACGAGGGTGTCGTGGAAGCCGGACATCTTCTGTCGGGTTTTCGGTGGGCCGCCCGCGCCCTCTTGGGCGGCCCGGCTGCCATGCCTTCTCGGCAGCCCGGCCGGGTCGGGGCCCTCCACGGTCAGTGACCGCGGGCGATCCACTCCTGAAGGTGCGGCGCCTCGGCGCCGATCGTGGTGCTGTCGCCGTGGCCGGTGTGGACGACGGTGTCGGGCGGGAGGGCCAGCAGGCGGTCGCGGATGGAGTCGATGATCGTCGGGAAGTGGGAGTAGGAGCGGCCGGTGGCGCCCGGCCCGCCGGCGAAGAGGGTGTCGCCGGTGAAGACGGTGCCGAGGCCCGCGTCGTACAGGCAGACGGCGCCCGGCGCGTGGCCGGGGGTGTGCAGGACGGTCAGGTCGGCACCGGCGGACTCGATGACCTGGCCGTCGGCCAGCCAGTGGTCGGGCAGGTGGTCCGGGTGGGTCTGCTTCCAGAGCGGCAGGTCGTCGGGGTGGAGCCAGATCGGCGCGCCGGTGCGCTCGGCGAGGGCGGGCGCGGCGTCGATGTGGTCGTTGTGGGCGTGGGTGCAGAGGATGGCCGACAGCGTGCGGTCACCCACCGCCTCGGCGATGGCGTCGGCGTCGTGGGCCGCGTCGATGACGATGACCTCGCGGTCGTCGCCGACGATCCAGACGTTGTTGTCGACGTCCCAGGTGCCGCCGTCGAGCGTGAACCGGCCCGAGGTGACGAGGTGTTCGATGCGCGCGGCCATCAGAGCGTCACCACCGAGCGCAGGACGTCGCCGCCGTGCATCCGCTCGAAGGCCTTCTCCACGTCGTCGAGTGCGATGGTCTCGGTGACGAACGCCTCCAGGTCCAGGCGGCCCTGCAGGTAGAGGTTGATCAGCATGGGGAAGTCACGGTCGGGCAGGCAGTCGCCGTACCAGGAGGACTTCAGGGCGCCGCCGCGGCCGAAGACGTCGATGAGCGGGAGGTCGAGCTTCATCTCGGGGGTGGGTACGCCGACGAGGACGACCGTGCCGGCCAGGTCGCGGGCGTAGAACGCCTGCTTGTACGTCTCCGGGCGGCCCACCGCCTCGATGACCACGTCGGCGCCGAATCCGCCGGTCAGCTCGCGGATCGCCTCGACGGGGTCGGTGTCCTCGGAGTTGACGGTGTGGGTGGCGCCGATGCTCTTGGCGGTGGTCAGTTTCCGGTCGTCGATGTCCACGGCGATGATCTTCTCGGCGCCGGCCAGCCGGGACCCGGCGATGGCCGCGTCGCCGACGCCGCCGCAGCCGATGACGGCGACGCTGTCGCCCCGGCCCACGTTGCCGGTGTTGATCGCGGCGCCGATGCCGGCCATCACCCCGCAGCCCAGCAGTCCGGCGACCGCCGGGGCGGCGGCGGGGTCGACCTTGGTGCACTGCCCGGCGGCGACGAGGGTCTTGTCCGCGAAGGCGCCGATGCCGAGCGCGGGCGACAGTTCCTGGCCGTTCGAGGCGAGCGTCATCTTCCGGGTGGCGTTGTGGGTGGCGAAGCAGTACCAGGGGCGTCCGCGTCGACAGGCCCGGCAAGCGCCGCACACCGCCCGCCAGTTGAGGATGACGAAGTCACCGGGGGCGACGTCCGTGACACCCGCGCCGACCGACTCCACCACACCGGCGGCCTCATGGCCGAGCAGGAAGGGGAAGTCGTCGTTGATGCCGCCCTGCTTGTAGTGCAGATCGGTGTGGCACACCCCGCACGCCTGCACCTTCACCACGGCCTCCCCCGGCCCCGGATCGGGTACGACGATCGTCTCGATCCGCACCGGTTCGTTCTTGCCCGGTGCGATCACGCCGCGTACTTCCTGCGCCATGGTGAACCCTTTCCGTCGATCCGATGGGGGCGGTCACCCGCCCATGGTCACCCTACGGACTGACCAGCGAGTAGGCCCTGGGACGGGGGGCGGACCATGGAGAGAAGCTTGCGCGTAGCCTGTACGGGGCCCTGCGCGCGGGCCACCTTTTCCTGGTGCCCGGCGGACCGACGGCGGTGGCCGCGTTCACCGGCGGGGCCCCTGCCTGCACTCCGCCGCGGTGAGCGTCAGCGGGTCGCCATCGCCCGCGCGCTGCTGCGGCGCCCCCGGCTGCTGCTGCTCGACGAGGCGACCAGCCAACTGGACGCGGTGAACGAGGCGGCGCTGCGCGACACGGTCACCGACGTGGCCCGGACGACCACGGTGCTGGTCGTGGCGCACCGGCTGTCCACGGTGACGATGGCCGACCGCATCGTGGTCATGGACGCGGGCCGGGTCCGCGCCGTCGGCACCCATCGCGAACTCGTGGCCGCCGACCCGCTGTACGCGGAGTTGGCGGCCACTCAGTTCCTGGCGACGGCCGGTTAGGCGGACCCCCGCGAGGCCGGGACGTCAGAAGGGGAAGTGCGCCTGCTGGGTGGCGATGGTCATCCAGCGGGTGTTGGAGAACGCCTCGATGCCCCAGCGACCGCCGAAGCGCCCGTAGCCGGAGGCCTTCACGCCGCCGAAGGGGGCCATCGGCTCGTCGGCCACCGACTGGTCGTTGACGTGCACGATGCCGGTGCGGACGCGGCGGGCCACGGCCAGTCCGTGGGTGGCGTTCTCGGTGATGATGCCGCAGCTCAGGCCGTTGTCGGTATCGTTGGCGACGGCCACGGCGGTGTCGTCGTCGGCGAACGTCTGAAGGACGCAGAGCGGGCCGAAGGACTCCGTGTAGTACAGGTCGGCGTCCTTGGGGACGTCGGTGAGCACGGTCGCCGGGTGCACCGCGCCCTCGGGCTGTCCGCCGCCGGTGAGCACCGTGGCGCCCTTGGCGACCGCGTCCTTCACCAGCGCGGCGATCCGCCGGGCGGCGTCGGCGCTGACCAGCGGCCCGACCACGGTGTGCGGGTGGTTCGGGTCGCCGGCCCGGAGGGTGGCGATCTTGGCGGTGAACTTCTGCGCGAACTCCTCGGCCAGCGACTCGTGGACGAGAATCCGGTCGCCGGACATGCAGATCTGCCCGGCGTTCATGAAGACACTGAAGGTGACGGCGTCGACCGCGTAGTCCACGTCGGCGTCGTCGAGCACGATGACCGCGTTCTTGCCGCCCAGTTCCAGTACGGCGGGCTTGAGATGACGCGCCGCGTGCTCGCCGATGACGCGGCCGACGCCGGTGGAGCCGGTGAAGTTCACCGCGCGCACCCGTTCGTCGGAGATCAGCGCCTCGGCGATCTCCGCCGCGTTCTCGGGGGCGTTGGTGACGACGTTGAGCACACCGTCGGGCAGCCCGGCCTCCCGGAACACGTCCGCGACCAGCAGACCGCAGGCGATCGGCGCGTCCTCGCTGGGCTTGACGACGACGGTGTTGCCGGCGGCCAGCGGCGCCGCCACCGCGCGTACGCCGAGGATGACGGGCGCGTTCCACGGTGCGAACGCCGCGACCACGCCGAGGGGTTCGCGCACCGCGAGGCCCAGCGCGCCCTCCTTCTGGCTGCTGAGGACCTCGCCGCGCGGCGCGGTGATCGCCGCCGCCGCCTCACGCAGGATGTTGGCCGCCAGCGCCACGTTGAAGTACGCCCACGGCCGGGTACCGCCCGCCTCCCGGGCCATGATGTCCGCGACCTGGTCGCCCCTGCCCTCCAGCAGCTCGGCGGCCTTGAAGAAGATCGCACGCCGGGCGAAGGGCGCGAGCGCCGCCCACTCCTCGAACGCGGCGTCGGCGGCGTCCACGGCCCGCCGGACGTCCTCCGGTCCCGCCGCCGCGACCGTCGCGTACACCTCCCCGGTATACGGATCGAGGTCCTCGGCGGTGCGGCCGGACGTGGCGGGCACGTCCTTGCCGCCGATCAACAGGTCACGGGTTATGGCCATGGTGTGGCTTCCTCGGGTGCATATCGACGACGGTACGTGATGGAGTTTGATCGCTCAGCTGCGTTCGTGCTGTGAAGATCTATTCACGATATCCTCCGTGATGCTCTGCCCCCGGCCCCGGCCATGTCAAGAGCGCCGCCGCGGTGTCCGCGCGGCGGGCACGTTCGCCTCACGACGGAGGTCACCCGACAGGCGCTGAGACGCACGCCCCGGCTACGTTTGCCAGGTTCCGCATGTCGGAGGAACCTCGAAGGAGAGGCCTTTCGCGGCCCACTCTCCTGCCGGGCCGGGCCTTTCGAAGGAGGTCATCCTATGGGCACCACGGCAAGCCCCGCCTTCGACACCGAAGCTCTGCGCCGGGGCACCGAGCAAGCGGACGCGACGACGCTGCTGTCTCTCTACGCGGAGGACGCCGAGATGCGCGTCGTGGACCGCAACACCCAGCCCAGCCACCCCAAGGTCATGCACGGCCGGTCCGAGATCTCCGCCATGCTGGAGGACCTCTACAGCCGGGACCTGACCCACAAGGTGGAGCAGTGCGTCATCCAGGGCGACCAGGTCTCCCTCACCGAGTCGTGCGAGTATCCCGACGGGGCCAGAGTCCTGGCCAGCTCGATGATCTCCCTGCGCGACGGCAAGATCGTCGACCACACCCTGATCCAGGCCTGGGACGAGTAGCAGGCAGCGGGGTTTCTGGGGCAGCGTCGGTGGCGCGCCTTTCGGCTCCGCCGCCGAACGTGCGGGCCGGACCACGGTCGAACGGGCCGGTGACCACGCCGGAGCCGGGACCGCTTTCGGACAGGGGCGCTTTCCGGTCGTCACGGTCCGATCCCTCCGTCCCCACCCGGTCGCGGCGCCATACTGACGGGCGTGCGCGTAGCGATCATGACGGCGGGTTCCCGGGGCGACGTGGCCCCGTACACCGGGCTGGGACACGGGCTGGTGCGGGCCGGGCACGAGGTCACGCTGGTGACGCATGCCAGGTTCGAGCCCCTGGTGGCGGAGTCGGGGGTCGCGTTCCACTCGCTGCCCGTGGATCCGCGGGCCGAGCTGGAGTCGGCGCGCGGGCAGGGGCTGCACCGCAGTTCGACGGGGGCCGGGAAGCTGTACCGGGCGGTGGAGATGGCCCGGGATCTGGTGGGGCGGATGGCAGGCGACATCGTGTCCGCCGCCCGTGCCGGTGACGTCCTGCTGCTGGCCGGCACGCTCGCACCGCTCGGGCGCACCGTCGCCGAGGGACTGTCCATCCCGAGCATGGGCGTGAACCTCCAACCCCTGGCGCCCACACGGGAGTTCGCACCGCCGATGACCGGGGTCCGCTCCTGGGGCCCGGTCGTCAACCGGGCTGCCGGGCACACGGTGAACATGGCCGTGGAGTGGATCTTCAGCGAGGAGGTGCGGAGGCTGCGCGCCGCGTACGGGCTCCCGCGCACCGGGCGGCGGGACCGGGAGCGGCAGGACTGGCCGGTGTTCCACGGCTTCAGCCCCCGGGTGGTGCCCCGCCCCGGCGACTGGCGGGCCGGCCTGGACATCACCGGTTACTGGTGGCCGTACGACCGCGAGGACCGGCTGCCCGCCCCGCTGCTGGACTTCCTCGACGCCGGACCGCCCCCGGTCTTCGTGGGTCTGGGCAGCGCGACCGTGCCCGACCCGGAACGGATGAGCGGCGAGGTCGTGGGGGCGCTGCGGGCGGCCGGACTGCGCGGGGTGATCCAGCGCGGCTGGGGCGAACTGCGCGGGGAGGGCGACGACATGTTCACGGTGGGAGAGGTGCCGCACTCCCTGCTCTTCCCCCGGACGGCCGCCGTCGTGCACCACGCCGGCGCGGGCACCACGGCGGCCGGCCTGCGTGCCGGTGTCCCCGCCGTTCCCGTGCCCGTGCAGTTCGACGAGGGCTTCTGGGCCGCCCGCCTCGTCGCCCTCGGGGTGTCACCCGGTGCCGTACCGCTGCGCGGCTTCACATCCGCCGGTCTGGAGGCCGGCCTGTTGCGGGCGACCGGTGACCCGTCGTACGGCCGCCGCGCACGGGCCCTGGCCGGCAAGCTGCGCACCGAAGACGGAGTGAGGCCGGTCGTGAACGCAGTGAACCGGCTTACCTGACACCGTCACCCCCACAGGCCACTCGCCCCGCAACGGCCCACGGCGAGCGACCGGCGGCAGCGACCGGCGACCCGTCACAGGCCACCGCGCACGGACCCTGGCCGAGGATCCGCGCGCGGAAAACGGGGTGAAGCCGGTCCTGGACGCCGTGTGCCGGCTCTGCTCACGGCATCGCCGCGCACGGGTCGCGGGCGGCCTCGCACCGCTTCGGGAGGTGGTGTGTCGTGGTGCACTGGGCCCCAACCGGTTTCAGCCCTGCTCGGGGTGCCACCCCGCCGGCCGCAGCATCCCGAGCAGCATGCGGACGAGTTCGTCGACCACCTCGTCGAGGGGCGCGTCGACCCAGCCGGCCTGCCAGTCGTGGAGCAGGCCGTTGACGCTGCCGATGAAGGCGGTGGCGGCGAGGCGGTAGTCGCGGGGGACGGCCTCACCGCGTTCGGCGGCAGCGGCGGCCTCGGCGCAGATGAAGTCGATCCACCGGGCACGGCGTTCGAGGCGCTGGCGTTCCAGGCGGGGGCTGACGCCGATGATCTCGGTGAAGGTGATGCGCAGTCGGCGCGGGTCGCCGGTGACATCGGCGGCGTAGGCACGGAACGCGGCGGTGGCGCGCTCGGCGATCGGCTGCCCGTCGGCCGTGGCGAGGCCGGTGAGCGCGGCCTCCTCGGCCCAGTCGTTGACCTGGAGGTGGAGGGCGGCGAGCACGTCCTCCAGGGTGTGGAACTCCTCGTAGAACTGACGGGTCGACAGGCCGGCGGCCTCGCTCAGTGCCGCGATGGTGGTCCCCCGGAACCCGGGGCTGTCGCCGAAGAGCCGCAGGCCCGCGTCGAGGAAGCGGCCACGGCGCTCGGCCTGGCGCTCCGCCGCGGTTCTGCCCCCGTACCGGCCGGTGGGCTGTCTGAGTCTGCCCGCCACGCTTCTCCTTCCGACGGAACGAACCTCATCCTGTTCGACGCCCGCTCGGGCCACCGGTCAATTTTGTCGTGTCCCTGGTCTTGTGGTGAAGCGCGACCGTTCCTTACTTTCCAGTAAGTCATCTCTGAACGCTGGTGTATTCAGACTCCACACCTCACCACCCCACACCCGCTCCCTGAGCGCCTTGTCATGCCCCAAGCAAGCAGGAGGAACCGACCATGACCGACTCCCCCGGCCCCCGCCGTCGCAGAACCCGGTACCTCTGCGCAGTCACCGCCACCCTCGCGCTGACCGCCTCCGCCGCGGCGACCGCCGGCCCGGCCGCCGCCGCGACCGATCTGCGGGAGGTGATGTTCGTGGGCAACAACTGGGAGGGAACCGCGGACGTCATCAAGTCCTCCGGCGACTTCGCGAAGATCGGCCGGATCAACGTCATCCCGGACAAGGACGAGCGGATGGCGGAGATCAACGCCAACCCGATCAGGTGGATCGCCTTCATGACGATCCGCAACAGCGTTGGCGAGGGCCACGACCAGTTCGTGGACGACATGTACTCCACGCCGGACGGCTCCTCGATGGTCGTCTCCCGTCCGAGCTTCGCCGACGTGGTCTCCATCGACCTCACCACCGGTGCCATCAACTGGCGCTTCCCCGTGGCGGGCTACCGCTCCGACCACATGGCTGTCTCCCCCGACGGCAAGCGGGTCGCGGTCTCGGCCTCGACCTCGAACACCGTGCACGTGCTGGACATCGACACCGGTGAGCAGCTCGGTTCGTTCGCCACCGGCGACAAGCCGCACGAGAACATCTTCAGCAGTGACGGCAAGTACATCTGGAACATGGCGATCGGCGACGTGAACACCCAGACCGACGCGTCGTGGCTGGACTGGACGAAGGGCGACCGGAAGATCACGGTCGTCGACGCGAGCACCTTCCGGCAGGTGAAGGTGATCGACATGCGGGAGCGGCTGAACGCGATCGGCCTCAGCGACTACTCCGACGCGGTCCGCCCCGCCGCCTTCTCCCCCGACGAGACGAAGCTGTACTTCCAGGTGTCGTTCTTCAACGGCTTCTTCGAGTACGACGTCGCCACCGACAAGATCACCCGCACCAAGACCCTGCCGAAGAACCCGGCCACCAGCGACGACCGCACCTCCTTCGTCAACGACTCGCGCCACCACGGCATCACCATGAAGCCCGACGGCACCAAGCTGTGTGTCGCGGGCACGATGGACGACTACGCGACCGTCGTGGACCGCGCGACCCTCCAGGAGGGCCCGCTCGTCACCGTCTCGAAGCCGTACTGGGCGACCGTCAGCGGTGACGGCAAGTCCTGCGTGGTCTCCGAGAGCGGCGCCGACCGGGTCACGGCGATCGACTTCGCCACCGGGAGGAAGACCGTGTCCGTCGCAGTCGGCGACCACCCGCAGCGCGTGCGCCTGGCCCACGTGCCCGCCGACTGGAGCGGACCCTCCGCTAGCTGAACTTCGAGGCCAGCCACCCCGACAGCTCTGTCCGCGCAGCGCTCAGCCGCGCCGCGGACGGGGCTGTCGCGCCGTTGGTGACCAGGGCGTAGTGCAGCTTGCCCGAGTCGGCGGCGGTGAGGAGCAGTCGGCGGCTGCCGGTGCCGCCCGGTTCCCCGGCGGCGGCGATCGGCGTCGACGTGGTGTACGCCGGGGGCGCGGCCGTGACGCCGAGGTCGGACACCACCGTGGTCGACGCGGTGGGGAAGGACGCCGGGAGGTGCAGCTCGGTCGGTTCGGTGCTGCCGTCCGAGCGCCAGACCAGCAGGGCGTACTGGCCCGAGCCGACGAGCGAGGAGACGTTCGGCAGTGAGCTGGGCACCGGGTTCCACGTCAGTGTCGTGGAACCGTCGCGCGAGCGGTCCTCGTAGGTGAAGGCGACGGCGCTGCCCGCCGTGGCGCTCGGGTAGATCCGGTCCAGCATCCGGGCGTCCTGCCGGAGCACGGCCGTACCGGAGTCGTCGAGGCGTACGGCCGACAGGTCCTCGTCGTTCCAGGCGTCGCCCTCGACCTGCACCTTGTCTGGATTGTCGTTCATCAACTCGTGGTGGCGGCCGTTGTAGATGTCCCACTGCCACTGGGAGCCGGAGAGGACCGGGCCGGAGGAGGCCGGGTCCTCCCACCAGTTCGCGCCCTTCACCCGGGAGTCGAGCGCCTGGTACATGGCCTTGTAGACGGTGGGCGCCTTGTCCGACACCGACCCCGTGAGCGGGTGTCCGAACTCGCTGATGATCGCCGTCGTGCCGCCCGCCGCGGCCCGGTCACGGACCTTCCCGAAGTCGTTCACGTACTGGCCGTCCTCCGCCTTGCCCCACATGAAGATGCCGGAGATCGCCTTCTGGTCGTAGAAGTGGGTGTTGAAGACGTAGCGCGGTCCGATCGTGCCCGCGTCGAGGAGGCCGCCCTCCTGCCTCTGGAAGTCCAGGTTGGCGTTCCAGAAGAGGTTCGGCTCGACGAAGGCCGGCTTGGACTGCCAGCCCGCCGCGTCCATCCGGGCGCGGAACTTGACGTAGAACGGCCACAGGACGTCCTTCTCCCACGTCCGGCTGGTCTGGCCCGGATCGAGGGTCCCCGGGTGCGGCTCGTTCCACGGGTTGAAGCCGACGACGCCCTGGAACTGGGCGGCCGTGAGGTTCTGCCTCACGTACGTCATCGTCTTCTGGGCGGTGGCCAGGAAGGAGTCCTGGAGCCCGTACGTGTTGTGCCAGAAGTCGTACGTCGACTCCGTCACGGCCGCGTTGGACGTGATGTTCTGACCCCAGAACGGGCAGATCCCGCAGTATTCGTCGGGATAGTCGCCGAGGTCGACGGCCCACTTGGGGGCGCCGTCGCCGGTGTACCAGCTGTCCGGGTCGAACAGCCAGCGGGAGTAGAGGTCCTGGTGGAAGTCGGGGTAGACACGGATCCCGGCGTCCAGGAACGCGCCCATCTGTGCGGTGGCCGCCGCCAGGTAGGCGGTGTCCACCTGCCCGCGCGCCGGTTCCGCGTACGCCCAGGACAGCAGGAAGCGGACGGAGTTGCCGCCGCCGAGCGCCCTGAGCGCTGTCGCCGACTTCCTCGCGTCGGCGACCGAGGCGAAGGGCAGACCGTTGTTCTCCTTGAGCTTCGTCTCGCCCGAGACGTTGTAGCCGCGCAGGACGACCTCACGGCCGAGTCCGTCCTTGAAGCGGCCACCCTCGACGGTGAGGGTGGCCGCGGCCTGTGAGTCGAACCAGAGTTCGTCAGTGAGAGCGGAGGCGGGCTGGGTGGGGCCCGCCGTGGTCAGGAAGCCGGTGACGAGTACCAGGACACCGAGCAGACGAGTGCGCAATCTTGACATGTCCGCCACATTCGACATGTGCACTACCGTCCCAATCGGCAGGCGGACCGTCAATACCATCTGACGCACGAGTAAGTACCCGTTTCCTCAAGGCAGTCCACCTCCAACGGGAATCCTTTGCCGTCACGCGCCGATCCGCCGGGGCAGGTTCAGGAAGTACTGCTTCCGGTACAGGGGGTTGAGATCGGTGCGCGGCCGGTCGGGGACGGTCGTCATCAGCAGGCAAACGGGGTCAGGGTGTCATCCGGCGGAGGGCCCGGCGCGGTGGGGGCCGTCCGCCCCGACGGGGATCTCCGCCCACACCTGTTTCCCGCCGCTGACGGGGAGGGTGCCCCAGGACGAGGCCGTGGACTCGACGAGGAGGATGCCGCGCCCGCCGGTGGCCTCCCAGCCGATGCTGGTGGGTTTGATCGGCGTACGGGGTGAGGAGTCGGCGACGGCGACCCGCAGACGGTCGGCCAGGAGGGTGAGGTCGAGGCGGACCTGGCCGTCGGTGTGGACGAGGGCGTTGGTGACGAGTTCGGAGACGACGAGGAGGACGGCGTCCGCCTCGGACTGGATGCCCCAGGCGCGCAGGACGCGCCGGGTGTGTCGGCGGGCCTGACCGACCGCCTGGGGCAGGCGCCACACGCTCCAGTTCTCGCGCTGCGGACGCAGGGCCATGCCGTCGTAGCGCATGAGGAGCAGGGCGACGTCGTCGTCGCGGTTGGCGCCCCGCAGCAGGGTGTCGGCGACGACGCCGAGGTGCGCGGGGTCGGCGGCGGAGAGTTCTCCCGCCAGGTGGTCGAGTCCGTCCTCGACGTCGACGTCGGAGGACTCGACGAGGCCGTCCGTGGTGAGGGCGAGCAGCGTGCCGGGGGTCAGGCGCAGCGGGCTCATCGGGAATTCGGCCTGCATGAGGACGCCCAGCGGGGGTCCGCCCTCGGACTCGGTGATCTCGGTGGTGCCGTCCGGGTGGCGGAGCACGGGCGGCAGATGGCCGGCGCGTACGTACCAGGCGGAGCCCTCCTCCATGTCGACGTCGACGTAGCAGCAGGTGGCGAAGAGGTCGGTCTCCATGTCCACGAGGAGCCGGTTGGCGCGCGAGACGACGACGTCCGGGGGGTGTCCTTCGACGGCGTACGCGCGCAGGGCGGTGCGCATCTGGCCCATGAGGGTGGCGGCGCCGGCGTTGTGGCCCTGGACGTCGCCGATGACGAGGGCGACGTGGTTGTCGGGCAGCGGGATGACGTCGTACCAGTCGCCGCCGACCTCCAGGCCGGCGGTGGTGGGCAGGTAGCGGGCGACGGCGACAGCGCCGGGCAGTTGGGGCAGGCGGCGTGGGAGGAGGGTGCGCTGGAGCATGCCGACGAGTTCGTGCTCGGCGTCGAAGGCGTGGGCGCGCATCAGGGCCTGTCCGGCGAGACCCGCGGCGGCGGTGAGCAGGGCGCGCTCCTCGGGGCCGAAGTCGTGGGGGCTGTCCCAGCCGATCAGGCAGGCTCCGGCCATACGGCCGCCGGCGGGCAGCGGGAGGACGGCGAGGCCCCCGGGGCCGACGTCGGCGAGGGCGGGCTCCAGGGCGGTGCCGGCGGGCCAGATCGCGGCGCGTCCCTCGCGCAGGGCGGCGGCGAGGGTCGGCATGGTGCGCACCGGCGCGTCCGGCCACTCGGAGCGCCATTCGGAGCGCCACACCTCGGGCCAGTACTCCGATTGCGGTGGGTCCAGGACGGTGACGACGAGGCGGTCGCTCTCCAGCTCGGCGAGGGCGATCCGGTCGGCGTGGAGCGGTTTGCGCAGGGCGGTGACCACGGCCTGGCTGACGTCGCGGACGGTGCCGGCGGTGGCCAGCGCGGCGGCGAGCCGCTGGACGCGGGCCACGTCGCCCCGGCCGGTGCGCAGGGTGGAGGCGTCGGCGACGGTGCCCACGAGGCGGACGGGGCGGTCCGGGTCCCCCGGGCTGCCGGGCAGGAGACGCCCGCGCAGCCGCAGCCACCTCTGCTCGCCGGAGGGCTGCCGGATGCGGAACTCCAGCTCCCGGTCGCCGATGGACATGTGGTCCGCCTCCACGACGGACATCAGCGCGGGCAGGTCCTCGGGCACGGTCAGGGCCAGCAGGGTCTCGACGCGGCCGTCGAAGTCGTCGGGGCCCATGCCGAACAGTTCCAGCAACCCGTCGGCGACCTCGATCCGCCCGGTGTCCATGGCCAGGTCGAAGGACGCGCCGGGCCCGGTGGGCGGGGCGGAGGTGAGGGGGGCTACCGCCTCGGCGAGCAGGTCGAGGCACTGCCGGTCCTCGGCGTCGAAGCCGTCCGTGCCGTCGCCGACGGCGACCAGGCAGCCGCGCTCGCGCAGCGGCAGCACGGCCAGCGAGAAGTCCCTGGCGTGCGCGCGGCGGACGTCGGCGTCCTGGTGGAGGTCGGCGGAGCCCAGCCAGCGCGGTCGGCCCGAGCGGCAGGCCTCGGCGACGGGGGCCGTGCCGGAGGCCGGATAGCTGTCGCGGAGCCCGTACAGGGTCCTCGGGACGCCGGCCGAGCCGACCAGCGACAGCGCGTCGCCCTCCCCGTCCGGGATGTACACGGCGGCGACGGCCGCACCCGCGAAGACGAGCACCTGTTCGAGGATGGCGTGGAGCCGCTCCTGCGGACCGAGATCGCCGGTGAGCGTTCTGAGGGCAAGGTCGGCACGCAGCGTCCTCGTTCCGCGTTCCACGTCGCCCTCACTGACCACGTCCGCAATTACAGCGCTTCCGGCCCGACCGCGCAGCCCCTGGGACCGTTCGGCGGGGCGCGGGGGCCGTCCGCGCACCGCGGGATCGAGAGGAACCGAACATCTCTCTACGCATGCGTTCCGCACGGTGGTCGCGTGACGGGCTTCCGGTGACAGCCGTGACCGTCGGGCGCCGAGCCGGGCTGGAAGGCTCGGCGTCACGCAGGGCCCAGGGGGCGACGGCACACGGCCCGGGGGGACTGGCATGGACAGGCGGTACGAGGCGTACGCGCTCGCCGACAGACTCTTCTACGAGACACCGGACCGGCTGTCGGCCGGTGAGCACGCAGGCACGGCGGCACCGGGCTACGAAACGGCCCGGCGGGCCGTCCCGGAGGGCTGGCGGGCCGCCCGGATCGGGGGCCGGCTGACGCTGACCCCGGTGGACGACGGCGGGCGGCCACGTCCGAGCCCCACCCAGGGATGGAAGGTGCACGCCTCCGCCACCCGGGCGAACGCGGACCGGATCGCGGCGATCGTGTGGGACTACTGCGTGCCCCGCCGGATCCCGTTCGAGTTCGTTCCGGGCCCGCATCTGCTGCATCTGCGCAACGCCAAGTACGCGGCCCGCGACACCAGCGGCAAGTTCGTGACGATCTACCCGGCCGACGAGGGAACCCGTGTACGACTCGCCCCGGCGCAGCGCGCCGGGGCGAGTCCGTTCCTCACGGCCCGACGTGACCAGACAGTCGTCGTGCACGAGCAGTACCCGGATCACGTTCGCCCTCCGCCTCCCGCCATCGTCTCCCTCCGCCTCAGCGCGTGCCCATGTTGGCGCCCCCGGCCACACCCGGGCGCGAAGAACCAGCCATCGGGTGCGTGAGGGCGCACTCACCGCGCCCGTGCGTGAGCGCGCGCATCGCCCAGAGGGCATGGCTCGGGCGAGAGGGGGGTACAGCGGTTCGTCCGCGGCGCGGCGTTCGCCGTGCGCGGGTGGGCGCCAGGGGGGAGCCTTGACCCTGGGGACCGTCACGCGGCCGTGCGAGGAGGTGGTCGGCATGCCCGACGTCCATGCGTCCCGGGAGCGGACGACCGTGGAGACGGCCCACGTCGGTCATCCGCTGCTGTCGCTGGCGCTGGCCTCGCTGATGGACGACGTGGCTGCCCACTCCGGCGCGGTGTATCTGCTGACGCCTGACGAGCCGGTCCTGGAGATGGCGGTCATGGCGGGACTGCCGAGGGCGTTCGCCGCGCCCTGGGAGCGGGTGGGGCTGAGCGCGCCGGTCCCGGTCTCCGAGGCCGTACGGGGGCGGCGGCTGGTGTGGGTGAGCGGTGAGGAGCAGATGGCCCGCCGCTATCCCCGGCTCGCGATGGTCCTGCCCTATCCGTTCGCCATGGCCGCGCTGCCGGTGGCGACCAGTGACACCGTCTACGGGGCCGTCTTCGTCACCTGGCCCGGCTCGCACCCGCCGGAGCTCAGCGAGCGCGAGCGGGACCAGCTGACCGCGGCCTGCGACCGGCTCGCGATCCGGCTGCGGCGGGCGGAGGAGGAGGGCCGGCCGGTGCTGCCGGAGCCGGATCTGTCGGCGCCGTCGACGACCACGGTCGCCGGGACGCTCGGCACGGTGGAGGCGGCGCGGATGGTGGCGCGGCTGCCGTACGGGATGTGCGCGCTCGATCTGCACGGGCGGATCTCCTTCGCCAACGCGGCCACGGCCGAACTGCTGGGCATCCCGGTGAGCGGTCTGCTGGGCACCCAGCTGTGGACGTCCGTGCCGTGGCTCAACGATCCCGCGTACGAGGACCGGTACCGGGCCGCGCTGATGAGTCAGCACGTGACGTCGTTCGTGGCGCTGAGACCGCCGGGCGACTGGCTGTCGTTCCGGCTGTATCCGGGGAAGAACGGGCTGAGCGTGCGCATCGCCCGGGCTCGGGCGGTCGCCGAGGCGGAGGGCGCCGCGCGGCGGGAGGGCGACGGGCCGGGCCGCCTGGTGACCATCAACCAGGTGCTGGCGCTGACGAGCGCGCTCACCGAGGCGGTGGGGGTGCGGGACGTGGTGGAACTCGTGGGCGACGAGATCGCGCCCGCCGTCGGCAGCCAGGCTCTCGTGCTGCTCGGCTCACGCGCCGGGCGTCTGCATGTGCTCGGGCACCGCGGCTACGCCGACCCGCGTCTCGTGGAGCGCTTCGACGGCATGCCGCTCACCGCGCCGACGCCCGGGGCGCACGCCCTGACCAGCGGGGTGCCCGCCTTCTTCGAGTCCCGGCAGCAGCTGGAGCACCTCTATCCGACGGGGCAGGACGCCCCGGACGGCCTGGGCGCCTGGGCCTACCTCCCGTTGATCGCCTCCGGACGGCCGGTGGGCACGTGTGTCCTCGGGTACGCCGAAGCGCATCCGTTCCCGGCCGACGAGCGCGCGGTGCTGACCAGCCTCAGCGGCCTCATCGCGCAGGCGCTGGAGCGGGCGCTGCTGTACGACGCCAAGCATCACCTGGCGCACGGGCTGCAGGAGGCCCTGCTGCCGCACTCGCTGCCGTCGATCCCCGGTATCGAGGCGGCCTCCCGCTATCTGCCCGCCACCCGGGGCATGGAGATCGGCGGCGACTTCTTCGACCTGGTGCTCTCGCACGGGCGGGCCTCGGCCGTGATCGGCGACGTGCAGGGGCACAACGTGACGGCGGCGGGTCTGATGGGGCAGATCCGTACGGCGGTCCGGGCGTACACGACCGTCGGGCAGGCGCCCGAGGAGGTGATGAGCAGCACCAACCGGCTGTTGATCGACCTCGGTTCCGAACTGTTCGCCAGCTGTCTGTATCTGCGGCTCGACCCGGCGCACGGGACCGCCGTCATGGCGCGGGCCGGGCATCCGCCGCCGTTGCTGCGCCGGCCGGACGGGAAGGTGCGGGTGCTCGACCTGGCGGGCGGCCCGCTGCTGGGCATCGACGTGTCGGCGACGTATCCGACCACCGAGGTCGCGCTGACCGAGGGTTCGGTGCTGGCGCTCTACACCGACGGGCTGATCGAGTCGCCCGGCGTGGACATCGAGGACGCGCTGGCCGTTCTCGGGGAGCGGCTCGCGGCGGTCGGGGAGCGGCCGTTGGACGCGCTCGCCGACAGTCTCGTACGGGAGATCGAGGCGGCGGAGGAGCGGGCCGATGATGTGGCGCTGCTGCTGCTCCGGGCGGTTTCCGTGCGGTGACGCGGCGCGTGCGGCGCGTCACCGGAGACACGATTCGGTCCGGCCCTCCCGCCGGAGGGCCGGACCGTTCCACCTACCGGCCGGAACCGTTGCGGTGTGGCCGGTGGGCGGGTCGTGGGCTCGACGCCCCCCGTGTCACCGGCCGCTGGCCTCGGAGCCGTCGTCCACGCCTTGGCCGGCTCCGGATTCTTCCTGCCGGCCCGCGCCCTGGTCGCCGATGCCCTGCTCCTGGCCCGCACCGGCCTCTTCGCCGACGCCCGCGGCGTCACCCGCACCGGCACCGGCGGCGCCCGCTGCCTCACCGGCACCGGCGGCGCCACCGGCCTCCTCGCCGACCCCCGCGGCGTCACCGGCACCGCCGACGGCCTCCTCGCCGACGCCCGCGCCGCCGTCGCCGATGGTCGCGCCGACCGCCGCGAGGGCGGTGGTGACCGGCTGGAAGAAGGTCTCGCCGCCGACCGTGCAGTCGCCGCTGCCGCCGGAGGTCAGACCGACGGCCTGACCGTCCTCGGTGAACAGGGAGCCGCCGCTGTCGCCGGGCTCGGCGCAGACGTTGGTCTGGATGAGGCCGGTGACCGTGCCCTCGGGGTAGTTCACCGTGGCGTCGAGACCGGTGACCTGGCCGTCGGCGAGACCGGTGGTGCTGCCCATGCGGAAGACCTGGAGGCCGACCGCCGCCTCGCCGGCCGCGTCGATGTTCAGGGTCCGGCCGTTGCCGAGGTCGACCGTGCTGGCCGCCTGGGTCGCCGCGTCGTTGTACTTGACCAGGGCGAAGTCACCGGTGCCGGGGAACGTGGCGGTCGCCGCGTCGACGGTGCCGATCGGCGCGCCGCCCTCCTCCTCGGACCACTCGGCCTCCGCGACACCGCAGTGACCGGCGGTCAGGAAGCCCGGGGTGCCGTCGGCGTTGGTGACGTTGAAGCCGGCCGAGCAGCGCGCGCCGCCGCCGAAGATGGCGTCGCCGCCTTCCAGGAAGGTCTTGAAGGTGCCGGCCGACTTCTTGATGGTCGCCATGTCCGAGCCGAGCGACTTGACCGTCGACTCGATGGTGTCCCAGTTCTCGCCCGTGACCGTGGAGTCAGCGGTGACCTGGATCTTGTTCGTGCGGGGGTCGACGGCCCAGGCGGTGCCCGGGATGGTCGCCTCCGCCTTCAGCGTCCTGGCGCCGGCTTCGAGTTCGGTGAGGCTGTTGCCGACCTCGCGTACCACCGCGCCGGCCTGCCGGGCCTGGATGATCACGTTGTTGTCGTCACCGTCGATCTCAAGCCCGTCGATGACATTGACGACGAGCTGCTTCTCGCCGGAGTCGTAATACGCGCCTGCGAACGCGTCGCCGAGAAGCGCCTCCAGTTGGGAGGCCAGGTCCGAGGCGCTGGTCGCTGCGAGTGTCTTCGCCGCGGGGGTGTTCGACTCCGTCTGCGACGCCATCGCGTTCGGCAGGATGAGGGCCGCCGCTCCGAGTGCCGCCACGCCGCCTGCCGCTATAAAGGCCTTGCGCTTGGTGGCTCGTTTGTGACTCAACTCTTGACCTCCTGGGGACGGGGTCCGTGCCGCCGTCCGGCGGGTGAACTGGGGGCGCCTGGTTGCCCGTTGGTACGGACGGTTCCGGCAGGGTGTTCAACGGCCCGCGAAAAGATGCCGACATTCTGTTTCGCGAAGTGCGCTACAGCCGCAGTTCGAACGGCATTTCACGACTTCCCGCCCGCGCCGCCGCATCCCGGCACCCGCGCGCCCCTGCCGTTCCTCTGTACGGGGCCACGAGAACGACACCCCCGCGACTCTGCCGGCCGCCGGCGGGTCCGACACATTCGGCCACCGTCCGGTAGCCGTCCGTTCATGGCGTCGGCCGGAAAACCGGCTGCGGGGAATCTCCACACCGAATGCCCAGCGAAGTCACGGCGGACAAGGGGTCCACACAGGGATCCGGCACCCGACGCGTCTTTGAGGAGGGACTGTCCCATTCGTTTCCCGGCTGGCAATGAACGTCGTATGACGATGCCGGGTCCGGTGTGAAGAAGCTGCCACCAAGGGGTGCGCAGGCCTGCACGGTTGGACCGTCATGGTCACCAAGTGCCCTGATGGGAAGCGGTGTTGATTGGAGGTTCGCAGCGGCGATCTGCTTTGATCCATCGCACCGCGGGGGCCGCAAACCTCTCGGAGACGAGAGGTGAGGCACCCCGTACGCGGCCGTCGTTCTGTCCCCAGAAGGGGGCCGCTCCCCCTTATGAATATCCATACGAAGGGAAGTTCCCACATGAACTCCACCCCCCAGGTCGAGACCGCCGAGATCTCGGACGCCGCCCTCGACGCCGTCTCCGGTGGCCTGTCCGTCAACGCCGTCGGCACCGTCACCGGCGCGCTGGACGGCGTCGCCCCGGTCTCCGGCCTGGTCAACACGGCCGTCGGCACCGTCGAAGGTGTCACCGGCCTGAACACGGCCCCGGTCACCAGCCTGGTCGCCGGTCTCTGATCCAGCCCCGGCGCCGCTGAGTCCCGGAACCGCCTGACCGGTTCCGGGACTCTCGGGGTACCTGGAAGTCCTTTGTCTCCCGTCGCGCAGGTGAGGGAAGTCCCGTGCAGTTCCGCCAACAAGCCCTCGCCAAGCTGCAGTCGCCGGAGGAACTCGACCTCCCGGTGCGCTTCGCGCGCCCACAGGGCTGGCTCGTGCTGGCCGTGACGGTGGTCGCCATGGCCGGCGCGTCGGTGTGGGCCGTCACGGGCTCCGTCGCCTCCACGGTCAGCGCGCCCGCCGTCCTCACGCACGGGCAGGGCAGTTACGTCCTGCAGAGCCCCGTCGCCGGCCAGGTCACCGCCGTCCTCGCGCAGCAGGGCGAGCGGCTGCCCGCCAAGTCCCCGGTCCTGAAGGTCGCCACCGCCGACGGCGAGAGCGTCGTACGGTCCGTCGCGGCCGGCCGCGTCTCCACGCTCGCCGCCACCGTCGGCCAGATCATCCGGACCGGCGCCGACGTGGCGGCCGTCGAGAAGGTCGCCGACCCCGACGACCCGCTGTACGCCACGGTGTACGCCCCCGCCGAGAGCGCCGCCTCGATCCCGAAGAACGCCCAGGTGGACCTGACCGTGCAGTCGGCGCCCACCCAGCGGTACGGCGTGCTGCGCGGCCATGTGGCGAAGGTGGACCGCATCCCCCAGACCCCGCAGTCGATCGGCGCGTTCCTCGGAGACAGCCAGCTCGGCGAGCAGTTCACCAGGAAGGGCCGGCCGGTGGCCGTCACCGTACGGCTGGACCCGGAGGCGTCGACCGAGTCGGGCTACGAGTGGTCCTCGCAGGACGGGCCGCCGTTCGAGCTGACCTCCATGACCATGGCCACGGGTTCGATCCGTATGGCCGACGAGCGTCCGATCGATTGGCTGCTCCCGTGACCCCCGCCCAGGACACCGCGCGGCAGACGACGCGCGGCAGACGCAAGACCGTCCCGCGGAAGCGCCCGGTGCCCACGGGCGGGGGGAGGGCCGTCCGAACGCCGACCGTCCTCCAGATGGAGGCCGTGGAGTGCGGCGCCGCCTCCCTCGCGATGGTCCTCGGCCACTACGGGCGGCACATCCCGCTGGAGGAGTTGCGCATCGCCTGCGGTGTCTCCCGGGACGGCTCCCGCGCGAGCAACCTCCTGAAGGCGGCCCGCAGTTACGGTCTGACCGCCAAGGGCATGCAGATGGACGTGGTCGCCCTCGCCGAGGTGAAGGCGCCGGCCATCCTCTTCTGGGAGTTCAACCACTACGTCGTCTACGACGGCACGGGGCGCCGTTTCGGCAGGCGGGGCGTCCACATCAACGACCCCGGCAAGGGCCGCCGGTTCGTGCCGATGGAGGACTTCGACTCCAGCTTCACCGGTGTCGTCCTCGTCATGGAGCCGGGCGACGACTTCCACAAGGGCGGGCGCAAACCGGGCGTGCTCGGCGCCATGCCCGCCCGGATGCGCGGCACCTCCGGGACACTGCCCGCCGCCGTCCTCGCGAGCCTTCTCCTGGTGGCGGTCGGCGCGGCGGTGCCGGCGCTGAGCCGCACCTACATCGACATGTTCCTGATCGGCGGGCAGACCTCGCTGCTGGGCGTGCTGTTCGCGTCGATGGGCGCGTGCGTCCTGCTGACGGTCCTGCTGACCTGGCTGCAACAGGCCAACCTGCTGCGCGGCCGGCTGATCTCGTCGACGCTGAGCAGTGCCCGCTTCCTGCGGCACCTCCTCCGCCTCCCGGTCACCTTCTTCGCCCAGCGCAGCCCCGCCGACCTCGTCCAGCGGCTCCAGTCCAACGACGCGGTCTCCGAGACCCTGGCCCGGGATCTCTCGGCGGCCGGGGTGGACGCGGTCGTGGTCGTCCTCTACGCCGTACTCCTCTACACGTACGACCCGCAGCTCACCGTCGTCGGTATCGCGGTGGCGCTGCTGAACATGGTGGCGATGCGGGTGGTGATCCGGCTGCGCGCGACCCGTACGGCGAAGCTGCGCGCCGACAACGCCCGGCTCACCAACACGGCGTACACCGGACTCCAGCTGATCGAGACGATGAAGGCGACAGGCGGCGAGGAAGGCTACTTCCGCAAGTGGGCCGGGCAGCACGCCACCACGCTGGAGGAGCAGCAGCGGCTCGGGGTGCCGAGCGCCTGGCTGGGCATGGTCGCACCGACCCTGGCCACGCTGAACAGCGCGCTCATCCTCTGGATCGGCGGCATGCGCGCGGTCGAGGGCCACATATCCGTCGGCCTGCTGGTCGCCTTCCAGGCGCTGGTCACCCGTTTCACCGCGCCGATCACCCGGCTCAACGGTGTCGCGGGCCGCATCCAGGACTTCGCGGCCGACGTCGCCCGCCTCAAGGACGTGGAGAACTTCCGGGCGGACCCCCTCTACGCCCGCCCGGACGCCGCCGAGTCCACCCGCCGGCTGCACGGCCATGTGGAGCTGGAGAACATCACCTTCGGCTACAGCCCGCTCGACGAGCCCCTGCTCACCGGATTCGACCTCACCGTCGGTCCGGGCCGGCAGGTGGCGCTGGTCGGCGGCTCCGGCAGCGGCAAGTCGACGGTGTCCCGGCTGATCTCGGGCCTGTACTCCCCCTGGGAGGGGGTGATCCGTATCGACGGGCGGCGCCTGGAGGACATTTCCCGGGGGGCGCTCGCCGCCTCCGTCTCCTTCGTCGACCAGGAGATCTTCCTCTTCGAGGGCACGGTCCGCGACAACGTGGCCCTGTGGGACCCCTCGATTCCGGACGAGGCCGTGGAGGAGGCGCTGCGGGACGCGGCCCTGTACGACGTGGTGACCCGGCGTCCGGGCGGCATCAACAGCAGGGTCGAGCAGGACGGCCGGAACTTCTCCGGCGGCCAGCGGCAACGCCTGGAGATCGCGCGGGCGTTGGTGCGCAGGCCCAGCATCCTGGTCCTCGACGAGGTGACCAGCGCGCTCGACGCGGAGACCGAGCTGACCGTCATGGACAACCTGCGCAAGCGCGGCTGCGCCTGCGTCGTGATCGCCCACCGGCTCAGCACGGTCCGCGACAGCGACGAGATCGTCGTCCTGCACCACGGCACGATCGTGGAGCGCGGCCGGCACGAGGAGCTGGTGGCACGCGGCGGCGCGTACGCCCGGTTGGTCAGGGAGCGGTGAGATGACGTCCGTACCCGAGGAAGGCGACCTCGTCCTCGGCGCGCTCGGCGCCATGGGCACGCCCCTCGACCGCACCGGCCGCACCCGCCTCGACCTCGAAGGTCCCCAGACCCTGTGGCTGGTGGCCTCGGGCGCCCTGGACCTGTTCGCGGTCGACGCCGTCCAGCAGGGCCACTGGCACCACCTGGGCCGCCTCGAAGCGGGCTCACTGCTGCTCGGCCCGGTGACCGGACCCCAGCACACCCTGGTGGCCCGGCCGCTCCGCGACTGCGTGGTCCGGCGCATCGGCCTGCGCGAGC
Organism: Streptomyces sp. TG1A-60; assembly: GCF_037201975.1. NCBI lineage: Bacteria > Bacillati > Actinomycetota > Actinomycetes > Kitasatosporales > Streptomycetaceae > Streptomyces > Streptomyces sp. TG1A-60. Next base: position 480,598 of record NZ_CP147520.1, read on the forward strand.
TGTACCAGCACGCGGGCACCGAGACCTGGTCGTACGACGCATGGGGCAACCCCCAGGCGGTGCCCCCGCAGACGAGTCCGCTGGAGTACGCCCTCGCCCTGGGCGTCGGACGCGGACTGTCGATCCTCTTCCAGGCGCCCATGGCCACCGAACAGGCCGCCGCGCCGACCGACGACGACGTGTTCTGGATGCAGGTGCCACCCGGCAGCGTCCAGTACGGCTCGCTGTACGGCGCGGAGGCGGCGGCCGACCTGCTGATGGATCCCCGGGTCTGGCAGAGCATGGTCGACCAGCAGTACCGGCTGCTGGCCACGCTGGACCGCTGGATCGAGCAGGTGGAGCGCACGCACGAGGACCGTACGGCCGCGGGCGTCAAGGCCGGTGAGGCCGTTCGCGTCCAGGCCGACCGCACGCTGCTCGCCTCCATCGGCAAGTCCTCCGCGACCCGGCGGACGACGGCCGCCGACGCGGACGCCACCTACGCGGCCTGCAAGCTCGTCGCCCGGACGGCCGGAATCGCCCTCTCCGAGTCCGCGCAGAGCGGCACCGAGAGCGACCGGCTCGACCCGGTGGAACGCATCGCGCTCGCCTCCCGGGTCCGCGTCCGTGCCGTACGCCTCACCGGGAACTGGTGGCGGGAGAACGTGGGGCCGCTGGTCGGGCACCGGGCCCTGTCGGGCGCGCCCGTGGCGCTGCTGTGGCGGCGCGGCGGATATGTGGCCGTCCAGCCGTCGTCCGGCCGGGAGACACCGATCGAGAAGGCGAACGCGGCGGAGTTCGAGCCACGGGCCGTGATGTTCTACCGCCCACTGCCCGAGCGGGTGCTGAGTCCGCTGCGCCTGATGCGGTTCAGCCTGCACGGCACCGGCGGTGACATGACGGGCCTGCTGCTCAGCGGTCTGGTGACGGTCGTGCTCGGCTCGCTGGTGCCGATCGCGACGGGCAGGATCCTCGGCGAGTACGTGCCGAAGGCGCAGGAGAACCTGATCGTGCTGCTCTGCCTGGCGATCATGCTCGCGAGCGTGGTGTCGGCCGCGTTCCTGCTGCTGCAGAACCTGACGATCCTCCGTCTGGAGGGCCGTATCGAGGCCACGCTCCAACCGGCGGTGTGGGACCGCCTGTTGCGGCTCCCCACGAAGTTCTTCACCTCCCGCTCCACCGGTGAACTGGCCAGCGCGGCCATGGGCATCAGCGCGATCCGCCGAACACTGGCGGGGGTCGGCCCGGTGCTCGCCCAGTCGGTGACCGTCGGCGCGGTGAACCTCGGTCTGCTGCTCTGGTACAGCGTCCCGATGGCGCTGGCCGCGATCGGCATGCTCGTGGTGGTGGCCGCCGTGTTCCTGGGACTCGGCCTGTGGCAGGTGCGCTGGCAGCGCCGCCTGGTGGTGTTGGGCAACAAGCTGAACAACCAGGCCTTCCAGACCCTGCGCGGCCTGCCGAAGCTGCGCGTGGCCGCCGCCGAGAACTACGCGTACGCGGCCTGGGCGGGCGAGTTCGCACGCAGCCGCGAGCTCCAGCGGAAGGTCGGGGGCATCAAGAATCTCAACACGGTGCTGGGCGCGGTGTATCTCCCTCTCTGCACCCTGCTGATCTTCATGCTGCTGGCGGGCCCGGCGCGCGGCTCGATGTCGGCGGCGGAGTTCCTGACCTTCAACACCTCGGTGACGATGCTCCTCACCTCGGTCACCCAGCTCACCGGCGCGTTCGTGTCGGCGGTCGCCGTTCTCCCGCTCTTCGAGCAGATCAAGCCGGTGCTGGAGGCGAGCCCGGAGGTCCGCACGGCGAGCACCCGCCCGGGGATCCTGTCGGGCGCGTTGGAGGCCCGCCGCCTGTCCTTCCGCTACGCCGACGACGGCCCCCTCGTCCTCGACGAGGTGTCCTTCGGCATCGAACCCGGCGAGTTCGTGGCGATCGTGGGCCCGAGCGGCTGCGGGAAGTCAACCCTGTTGCGCCTGCTCATCGGCTTCGACAAGCCGGTCTCCGGAAGCGTCCTGTACGACGGCCAGGATCTGAGCGCCCTCGACCAGTCCGCCGTACGCCGCCAGTGCGGTGTCGTCCTCCAGCACGCCCAGCCGTTCACCGGCTCCATCCTCGACGTCATCTGCGGCACCGAACCGTTCACGCCCGAGGAGGCGATGGCGGCGGCCGAGATGGCGGGTCTCGCCGAGGACATCAACCGCATGCCGATGGGCCTGCACACCATCGTCCAGGGCAACGGAGCGATCTCCGGCGGCCAGCGCCAGCGCCTGATGATCGCCCAGGCCCTCATCCGCCGCCCCCGCATCCTCTTCTTCGACGAAGCCACCAGCGCCCTGGACAACGAGACCCAGCGCACCGTCATCGAAAGCACCCGCGCCCTCAACGCCACCCGCGTCGTCATCGCCCACCGCCTCTCCACGGTCATGGACGCCGACCGGGTGGTGGTCATGGAGGACGGCAAGGTCGCGGAGGTGGGCCCACCCGCCCACCTGCTCGCGGACACGGACGGACGCCTGCACGAGCTGGTACGCCGACAGATGGCGTGACGCGGGGAGGGCGGGTCCGGGTGGGTGCGGGCTGACGGCGCGGTTCCCCCGCGGCCGAAGGACACGGGGCGCAGCCCCTGGGGGTGGGGGCGGCAGCGCGAAAAGCTCCGCGTCCTACGGACGAGGAGAACGACGTGGCAGAAGCCCGATCGCGGCAACCGGCACCACCGCGAGCACCACCCACGGCACAGTCTCCGGCACCCCCGCGTCCATCAGGGCCCCGGCCCCCGCACTGCCCACCAGCACGATCAGCCCCGACACGGACGACATCGCCCCGGTGTAGAGCCCGAGCCGCCCCTCGGCGGCAAGATCCGGCACCCACGCCCGAGCCGCCGGAGCCACCAGCATCTGCCCCAGCGTCAGCAGCACGACGAACCCGGCGGCGGGCAACAGCCCCCCGTTGCCCGTCCACCCGGCGGGCCGTGCCACGGCCACCACCGCGAACCCGGCGGCTATCAGCAGCAGCCCGGCCGACATGGAGCGCCGCAGATCGAGCCGGTCCGCCGCCCAGCGGGTGACCGCCAGCTGCGCGGTCACGACGAGCAGCGAGGACAGTCCGAACAGCCAGGCCAGCGCCGACTGGGAGCCCGTGGTCCGCTCGACCTCGTCGGGGAGGAGGAGGTACAGCTGGTTGTAGGCCAGCAGGTACGCGCCGTACGCGCAGCACAGCGCCAGGAACCGGCGGTTGCGCAGCAGCCCGCCCAGACCGCCCGTCACCCGGACCCGCTCGCGGCCCGGGATGTGCTGCGGCAGCAGCCGGTAGTGCCCGGCCAGGACGAGGACGAAGACGCCGGCGCCCGCGAGGCACACCACCCGGTAGTCCACGGCCAGCAGCAGCGCGCCGATGAGCGGTCCGACGAACGCCCCGGCCTGCCCTGCCACCGTGAACAGCGCGAGCACGCTCGTACGGGGGCCGCCGCCTGACTCCTCCCAGACCACCGCCTGCCGGGCGACCTCGGACTCGACGGCCGGGGAGAACAGCGCGGCGGCGAAGCCGATCAACAGGACCGACCCGATCACGGACCAGTCGGCGTCCGCGTGGCCGAGCCACGCGAAACCGGTGATCCGCAGCACACACCCCGCCAGCACGACCGGCCGTACGCCGTAGCGGTCGGCGAGCGCGCCGCCGACCACGAACAGGCCCTGCTGGCTGAAGGTCCGCAGCCCGAGCACGAAGCCGACCATCCAGCCGGCCATGCCGATCGCCGTGCCGAGATGCTCGGCGAGGAACGGCAGCACCGCGAAGAAACCGATGTTGAAGGCGAGTTGGGTGAGGATCAGCAGCCGCAGGAGCGGGTTGAGCTTCGCCCAGGTGCCTCGCCGGGACGGCTCGGCCGTCTTGGTGGCGGTCGCTTCGCCCGCCGTCCGTCGCGGCGGCACGGACGCGTCGCCCAGCGCTCGCTTGGCCGGCGCGGCGTTCGCCGCTCGCCACTCGGTCCTCTCTTTGGTCACCGGCCTCTCTTTGGTCGCTTCCCTCCGGGGCGTCGCGCTGGCTCGGCGCTGGGGCTCGGTCATGCGGTCTCTCCGGCAGTGATGGCGACGGCGGGCGGGGGGCGGCGGACGGCTCCGGTGAACGGGCGCGGCCACCGCACCCCGCCCGCGGCGGTCACGGCCAGCGCGCCGAGGAGGGCGAGTGCGGCGGCGGGGCCGAAGACGGCCCACGGGGCGCGTTCGGCGTACGGCTGGTTCTCGGCGAGGAGCAGCCCCCACTCCGGGTCCGGTGGCTGGGCGCCGAGGCCGAGGAAGCCGAGGGAGGTGAGGGCGAGGGCCACGGCGGGCAGCCGGAGCAGGGCGTGGCGGGTGACGGGCGGAAGGAGGGCGGGCAGGAGTTCGCGGCGGAGCAGGTACGCCTCGCCCGCGCCGAGCCCTCTGGTGGCGGTGATGTGCGTGGTGGCCCGCTCCTGTTCGAGCAGGGCCGTGGTGTGTGCCGCGAGCGGCACCCAGGCGACGGCGGCCACGGCCAGCGCGGGTGTCGCCGCTCCACTGCCGGCGACTCCGGCGACGAGCAGGCCCGCGAGGACCGCCGGCACGGCGTTGACCGTGTCGACGAGGGGCCCGGAGAAGCGGGGAAGCAGGCCGAGCAGGACGCCTGTCACCAGTGCGGCCACACTGATCGCGACGGCCAGGGCGAGGGTGGTGAACGCTCCGTGGCCGATGCGGGCGAGCAGGTCGCGGCCGAGTGCGTCGGTGCCCAGCGGGTGGGCCCACGAAGGGGGACGGAGCCGGGCGCCGGTGTCGAGGGCGAGCGGGTCGCGGGCCAGGCCGAGGGCGACGACCACGAGCAGGACGGTGCCGTGGAGCAGGGGGGTGCGGCGGGGCGCCGGTGGCTTCGGGCGGTGCAGGGAGTGAAGCGCGCCGTCACGCAGGGCGGGACCGATGAGGAGGCGGGCGGCGAGCCGGGCGAGGGTGCCGGCGACGGCGGCCAGCAGCACGAGGGCGAGGGTGCCGGCCTGGAGGACGGGGAGGTCCTGGGCGATGGCGGCCTGGAGGGTGGTCCGGCCGAGGCCGGGTATGTCGAAGATCTGCTCGACGGGGACGGCCCCGCCGGTCAGGCCCACCACGAACAGGCCGATGTTCGGCAGCAGTCCGGGTATGCAGCGGCGTACGGCCTGGCGGGCGGTGACCCGCCCGGGTATGCCGCGTGCGGCGGCGGCCAGCGCCCAGGGTTCGGCGAAGGCGCCGGGCAGCAGGTCGTCGAGCATACGGCCGAGCAGCGCGCCCGCGGGCAGTCCGAGGGCGAGGGCGGGCAGCACCATCCACGGCGGCCCGTACCAGCCGAGCGCGGGCAGCCAGCCGAGGTGCACTCCGACCACGACGGCCAGCAGGGAAGCGGTGAGGAACTCCGGCAGCGCGGCCAGCATCGCGGCCGTGCTGCCGCCGCCCCGGCGGTCGTCGAGGCGGCGGTGCGCGCCCAGCCACAGCGTGCGGGCGCAGACCGCCGCGGCCGTGGCCGCCGCGACGGCGAGCGCGGCGGCCATCAGCAGCAGGGAGACGCCGAGGGCCTGGACGACGGACGGGGTGACCTCGGCGCCGGAGATCCACGAGCGGCCCGCGTCACCGCGCGCCAGCCCGCCGAACCACTGCCCGAGGAGCTTCCAGGAGCCCGCGTCGAGGCCGAGTTCGTCCCGTACGGCCGCCAGCACGTCCGGCGTCGGGTCGCGTTCGGCCGAGCGCGCCTTGAGGACCGTTCGCGCCGGGTCGGTGCGGGACAGCCACGGCAGCAGACCGATTCCGCACAGCAGGCCCGCGGCGAGCAGAGCCCGCCAGAGTGCCCGCCTCAGCGCCGGGTCCCCGTTCCGACGAGGGTGCGCTCGTACGGGTCGAGGAGCACACCCTGTACCGAGGTGCCGACGCCGGTGATGATCTGCTGGTGGACGAGCGGGACGGTCGCGTCGGTGCCCAGGATCGCCGCCTCGGCGTTCATCGCCGCCTGCTGCCGCTTGGCGGTGTCGGACTCCTTCTCGGCGGCGGCGACGGCCCGGTCGACCCTCTTGTCGCACAGCAGCGCGAGGTTGTAGCCGCCGTCGCAGGTGAAGTCGCTGGCGAGGATGGAGACGGGATCGCCGGTGTCGAGCAGGGAGTTGCGGGCGCCGACGACCGCGTCGAACGTGCCGGCGAGGGCGTCGCTCTCCAGCCGCGCGTACTCGCGGACCTCCAGCTCGACCTTGAACCCGGCCTTCTGGAGCTGCTGTTGCAGCACCTGGGCGACCTCGGGCAGTTCGGGCCGGTTGTCGTACGTGGCGATGGTCACCGCGGTGCCGTCGGGGTCGGCGGCCGTCGCGCGGCCGGTCGGTTCGACGCGCTTGCCGGCGGCCCAGGTCACGGCGGGCCCGAAGATCCCGGCACCGGCGTCGGCGTATCCCTCGTAGACGTCCTTGGCGAGGACCGAGCCGTCGACGGCCTCGCGGGCGGCGGCGCGGAGCTTCGGGTCCCTGAAGGCGCCGCGTTCTGTGTTGAGCAGGAGGCTGGTGGTGCGGGTGGTGGCCGTCTCACGTCGGGTGCCCTGGTCGAGGGTGGACGCCTGCGACACGGGGACGGCCTCGGCCATGTCGACCTGCTCGGTGCGCAGGGCGTTGGTGCGGGCGGTGCCGTCGGCTATGAACTTGGCGTCGATGCCGGAGGCCTGGGCGCGTCCGCCCCAGTACGCGTCGAAGCGGTCCAGGGTGGCCGCGGTGGTGCCGGTGACCTTGGTGACCTCGAACGGGCCGGTGGCGGTGCCGACCGGGTCGGCCCGCTTGCCGCCGTAGGCCTTGGCGGAAAGGATCGCGAGGCCGGGGCTGGTGAGCCGGAGGGGCAGAGCGGGGTCCGGGTCCTTCGTGGTGACGCGCACCTGGCGCTCGCCGCTCTTCTTCGCGGTGAGCGTGATGCCGGAGAGCGCGGCCGTGACCGGTTCCGCCTCGGCGGCACGGGTGAGGGCGGCGGCGACGGTCTCCGGGGTGACCTCGGTGCCGTCCTGGAAGGTGGCCTCACGCAGGGTGAAGAGCCAGTTCCGGTCGTCCTGCCGGGTCCATGACTCGGCGAGCGCGGGGGCCGCGGCGCCGTTGGCGTCCAGCTTGGTGAGCCCCTCGGTGACGCCGAGCCGGCTCAGGAGGGTGGCGTCGGCGCCGTACGGGGAGAAGTTCTCGGTGGGCGGGAAGGCGAACGCCACGCGCAGCCGGGCGCCGTCGGCCAAGTCGTCCTCGGTCGAGTCGCCGCCCGAGGCGAAGCAGCCGGTCAGCACGGGAGCGAGCAGCAGGCCGGCGATGACGCGACGGCCGCGGGGAGAGCGCATGATCCTTGGTTCTCTGTGGGGGACGAGGGACGGCCACGGGGAGCGCGACGCAGCTTACCTGACAATCATTTTCATATGACCGCCGAAGGGGCGAGTGATCGCGGGCACCGGGACCTCGAAGTGCACGACACGCTCCCCGGTCTCCGCGCGCTCGTCGCACACGGCCGCGCCCTGCGAGTGCCAGAACTCCTCGGCACCGGGCACCGCGGGGTCCGTGTGCAGGTAGACGGAGCGGTAGCCGCCGTCGACCGCCGCGAAGTCCAGCAGCCCGGCGACCAGCCGCCGGGCGAGCCCGCGCCGCCGGTGTTCGGCGCTCACGTAGACGCGCCGCAGCTGCGCGGTCTCGCCGGAGGGGTATCGCTCGGCCAGCCAGCGGGGGTTGGGCGGATGGGCGGGACCGCGCGAGTCCAGCGCGCCGGTGGCGACGACCGTGCCGTCGCGTCCGTCGACGGCCACCAGGAGCACATGCCGGTCGGGGTCGACGTACGCGCCGTGGAGGTCGATGATGTCGCGGTGCCAGCGCGGCACATAGCCGGTGCCGAAGTCCCGGTAGACGGTGTCCAGCATCACCGTACGGGCGCCGTCGAGGTCGTCGGGTCCTGCCACCCTGATGTCATAGCGTCGCACCTGCGCATCATATGCAATAACTCTGATCATTCGGATCGGGGGTGCGATCGGCCCGTCGGCGGGGTGGTGTGCGGGAGCGCCAGGACGGCCGGTACACGCCTGTGCGCCACCAGCCGCCGTGCGCGGCACGCGTGCTGGGGCGGCTCGCGGGTACTTCGTCGGTCATGCGGATGAGCGTGGTGGATGTGGGATCGAACACCGTACGGCTCGTGGTGGCGGACGCCGAGGGCGGTGTGCCGCTGCCGGTGCACACCGCCAAGTGGCGTCTGCGGCTGTCGGAGCAGGTGACGCCCGGCGGTGACGTGCCCGACGAGGCCGTACGACGGCTGTGCGACGCGGTCGCCGCGGCGGCGCGCACGGCTGAGCGGTGGGGGGCCTCGGCCCCGCTGGCGTTCGCGACCGCCGTGGTGCGCTCGGCACCGAACTGCCGGGACGTGCTGCGGACCGTACGAGCGGAGACCGGGGTGCGGATCTGTACCCTGCCGGGCGAGGTGGAGGCGGAGCTCACCTTCCTCGGGGCGCGGCGGTGGATGGGCTGGCGGGCGGGGCCGCTCGCACTGCTGGACATCGGGGGCGGTTCGCTGGAGGTGGCGTTCGGGCGGGGCCGGCTGCCGGACTTCGTGGCCTCGCTGCCGCTGGGCGCGGGCCGGCTGACCCATGAGTTCTTCCATGGACAGGACCCGCCGTCGGCGGAGAGCATCAAGGCACTGCGCCGCAGGGTCCGCCATCAGCTCCGGGACGTCGCCGCACGCATCCGCTGGGAGGGGCCGCGCACCGCCGTGGCCACCTCGCGCACCTTCCAGCAGCTCTCCCGGCTGTGCGGGTCGGCCCCCGGCCGCCACGGTCCTTTCGTGGAGCGGGAGTTGCGCTGCGCGGACCTGGGGCGCGCGATCGTCAGCCTGGCCTCCCTCCCCGCGAGCGAGCGGTCGACCCTGCCGGGCATCTCCGCGCCGCGCGCGACGCAGAGCCTGGCCGGGGCGCTGGTCGGGCACACCACGATGAAGGTCACCGGTCTGCGGTCCGTGACGATCTGCCCCTGGGCGATCCGCGAGGGTGTGATGCTGCGGCACATCGAGGACGGCCCGGCGTGGTGGTCGGAGGTGACGCGCGACTTCGACGAGGAGGAGCAGGCCGGTTCGAGCACGACGGGCTCGGTGGCACTGCGCATCGCCGCGCCGGCCCGCTGACGCGACAGCCGCCGGGTCCGGCCGGTGGACCGCCCGGAACCCGCGCAGGACCACGCGGCAGCGCGCGGGCCGGCCCGCTCCGGCAGCGGGCGGCGTCCCGGCCGGCACCCCGGGGCGGGTCCCGAACGCGCTCGTGCCGTGCAACACCCGGTACAGGACGCCGCGGTCGCCCGACTGCCGACGGACGGATTCGACACCGCCGGCAGACACATTCGACGCGCGCGTCGAGGACGTGGCCCACCTCTCGCCCGTTCTCCGGCATCACGTCAACATGCCAGGGGCGCGGCGCGCGGGGCGCTCAAGCGCGAACTGATCGCCCGCCTGCGCACCTGGCGTGCGCTGCGGGTTCCCCGCACCCGCTCCCGACGGCGGGCGAGCGGGCTCGTCACACCCGAGGTCGTCTCGTCTCCTCCGCCGCAAGGGCCAAGTCCCAAGCAGCAGTTCAATGAAACGATTGAAGGACCCGCGGGCAGGCACACACCGTTCCGTGCCGAGAGCGGCACGGAATCCGAGCGATACAGAAGTGGAGACGCTTGAAGTGAAGTTCCTTCTCGAAGTCGACCTGGACGGCACGGACTGGGACGAGGGCACCACCGTGCAGGAGCTGGAGCGCATACTGCGGTACTGGGGCGGCAACCTACGGCACTGCGAGATCGAACCCGGGGACGGTCAGCCCCTGTACGACTCCGGCCACCAGGAGGTCGGCCGCTGGACCGTCACCTCCGAGTGACCGGCTGAGAGTCACCGGCAGATGATGCCGGGGACCGGCCGGCGGCCCCACTCCGCTCGGCCGGCCCCCGGACGGGGATCGCGTGACACATCGCGACAGGGCTCGCGCTCCCCAGCCACGGGCCCTCGCTCATCACTCGCGGTGCCGCGCGACCCCGGTCTGCTACGACGCGGCGTCTAGAAGGCGTACAGGACGCTCGCGGCGGAATTCTTCAGGCACTCGTTGGGGAAGGTGCGCTCGTACGCGACGCGCTTGCCCTGCCAGACACCCTGGGCGGTGACGACCACCGGGTCGTACTCCTTGGTGCACATCACCCCGGCCCGGCCGGCCAGGGCGGCGAAGTCCCCGCCGACGGCGCCGAGTTCGGCACAGGCCTCGGCGGCGGCCGGGTGTGTGCCAAAGGGCCGCGGCGCGCAGGTCAGGGTGACCGCGCGCTCGGGGGTGGCGGCGGCTGCGGTCTCGCCGTGACCCGTGGTCAGGACCAGGGCAGCGGGAGCGTAGAGCCCGGCCGCGGCGGACTCGGGGGCGGCGAGCGCGGAACCCGTGAGGGGGCCGCAGACGGCGGTGGCCGCCAGGGTGAGAGTCGCTGCCCAACGCGCGGTCTTCGGCATTGTGTGCATCCTTCCGCTCTGCAGGAGTGCCCGGACGGCTCCGCCACATCTGTCGTGTGGACGAATCGGCCCGGACGGTGCCGGATCGGCGAGCGCGAGTCTGCCGGGTCGCCGTCCGGAACACACATCGACCCCACGGGTTTCAGTAACTTTGAGTATTGAATCAGTGGCTAGAAGTCACAGAATTCGAGCATGCAAACCCCGATTCTGAGCGGTTCCTGGTCGCCCCGTGATCATGAATGGCCGGATCTCCACGGCTGAGCAATCGGCCTGAAACATTCCGCTTCGACGGCCCGCGTGCAGCGTCCCGGCCCCGCGCAACGGTGGACGGCGTCCGCCGGGATCGCCAGGACGCGGAGCGGTTCTCGACGGCGAGGGGCGGGGCGAACGGATGGCGAAGCGCTGGGCGGACTTCCGGTACGAGATCCGCCTGGGCGGGATGGGCCGTGCCGCTGCCGCCCGCCGATCTGACGCGCCTGGAGGAGCCAGCCGAGCACCGGAACGGCACGGGCCCGGTCGGTTATGTGGCGGGCAGCGCGGGCGACGGCAGCACCGCGCGTGCCGGCCGGGAGGCCCTGGAGCGCCACCGGATCGTGCCGGAGATGCCGCGGGACGTGCGTGAACGGGACCTGTCCGACGAGGTGGTGGGCCGCGCTCTGCCCGCGCCGCCGACGCTCGCTCCGGTGGGGGTGCTGTCGATCGTGCGCCCAAAGGCGGTGTGCGCGGCGGGGGCCGCCGCCGCGCAGGGAGTGCCGTACATCCTGTCCTCGGCGTCCAGCACGCCCCTCACCGCCGGAAGCGAAGAGCAAGGGGCGCAGCCTCTGCTCCTCAAGGGCTCGGGGACGCGCGGCGACCACGCGCTCCCCGCATCCGCCCACGGACCCCCCTCACAGACCGAACCCCGGAAGAAGGTACGGGAGTTCGAGCGACGTCACGGACAGCACCGGATCGGCCCCGTCCCGGAGTCGGAGCCGGTCTCCGTGGTCGTGTCGTCGCGCACGGACAGGACCGAGCCGCCCGGTTCGGCCTCCGCTGAGGAACTCGGCTCCGGGGAGCCGGACTTCTTCGCTCCCGGTATCGGGAGGTCGTCGTCCTCGCCGTCCTCGCCGTCCTCGCCGTTCTGGTCCGGCTTCTCGGAGACCGGCTCGGTCTCGGGCGTGGGCGCCCCGGACCCGGAGACGGAGAACGACTCGGGACTGGCGCTCACCCCGTCCGTGAGCCAGCTCTGCGCGTCGGAGGAGTCCCGCACCTTGACGACGATGTCTGCCTTGGGATCCGTGGCCGTGGTGGCGACTGCGAGCCCCTCACCCCACCGGGGCAGCAACTCGCCCTGCACCGTGAAGTCGTACCGCACGTCGTCGCCGCGCCCGGAGTCCTCGTCGGCGCACCTACCGAGGACGACGACACCCGCGTCGACCTGGGAGTCCAGGCACAGCTCGGGGTCGGCGACACTGCGCAGCAGCCCGTCCTCCTCGTACGACCACTTCTGCGTCCAGTCGGAGGAACACACCGCGAGCTCGGTCGAGGCGCCCTTCTCGGCCTTGCCGCCCTGGATGTCGAGGCACAGGTCGGCGGCCTGGTTGCGCAGCCGCGTCTGCTGCGGGGCGGTGGGCCGCCCGGCCGTGGCGGGTGGTGTCGCTGAGGCGGTGTCGGCTGTCTCGCCGTCGCCGGCTTCCGGCGCCGTGGCGATGCCGCCGGTGGCGCTGGTGGAGGCCGTGGCATCGGCGCCACTGCCGTCGTCCGACAGGAACGCGGCGCCCAGGATGGCCGCGATCAGCGCGCCCGAGGAGACGCCGACGGTGAGCAGGGCTCTGGGATTGCGCGTCGCGGACGTGATCCGGCGGCGCTGTGCGGGGATCTGAGAGAGCAAACGGTGACGGCCGCCGCTCCCCGGGCGTCTTGAACTCCCCTTCTGCGGCATGCGGCCGGGACGGGAGTCGAGATAGCGTCGGGCGCCCCAGCCGAGTACCGCTTCGGCGACGACTCCTCCGAGTCCGCCCTCGAAATGGCTGAGTTGCTCGGCGGCGTAACGGCAGAACCGGCACTCCAGCAGATGCTCCTGGACATCCGGCAGCAGGGCGCCGCCGCGGCGAATCGGCACGTCCAGCAGCCGGTTGTAGAAGCGGCAGTCCTTGGACGGCGCGAGTTCACGGTGGGCACGGACGCACCCCTCACGGAATTTCTCGCGCGCCTGCTCCAGTGTGGCCGCCGCGCTGTCGATGTCCAGCCCCAGCAGACCAGTGGGTATGGTAATCGTTTCGGCTTCCACTTCGGTGTGCCAGAGCAAGCACTGGGCGACCGCCGGGAGGGCCTGGAAAGAGCGCTCGACGAGCTTGCGATTTTCGGGCGTCATGGACTTCGCCGCCCGCATACCGCGCCCGCCGGCGGGTTTCCTCAGGTCCGGCAGCACACCGGACACGCCCTCTTCCGCGGACCACTCCTTGACGGTGTCGCGTGCGGTCACCAGCAGTCGGGGGCGCAGGGCGACGCCGGATTCGCCCCGCATCAGGCCGTCGAGCACCCGGTGGAAGGCTGTCGCCGTCACCATCGAGGCGACGCCGGAGCCGGAGGCGAGACAGATGACCGCGTAGTCGTACGTCGGCTGCCAGTGCCGCGCCATCAACAGGGCGACGGGATCGCCGGTGCCGCCTTCCGGCCAGCCTCTCAGCCGGGCGGCGAGAGTCTCGTCGGACTCACCGGGAACCGGCCCGGGCGCGGGCGGATAGGTGGGGCGAGGAGGGTGGGGGGTGTGCACAGAGCGGGTTTCCTTCCAAGGCGCAAGATGGCACACGGAGTGATGACCGCCGAAAAGGGCCCTGGATGGTGCGTACCTCTTTGGCGGGCGCCGGGAAAGCGGCCGGGGACAGAGCCGCACGATGACCCTCCGCCTTGAGCCTTTTGGGCCCTTCGGCGACCGGAGAAGCCAAGTGGCCTTTCCGGCCGGGCCATTGCCCATGCGCAGGAAGGTCACCCTTGCACAAGTTACTCGTGGCTAACAAGGCACTTGGGCAACATCCGCATCACTAAAAGCAGGTCAGATGACCGGTACGGAGTATTCCACTTCGCAGAATGAACCCTTCCGGTTCTCCTGGAACCCAAAGTCTCAAGCACCTCATGTGGCGCGAAACAGGCCGCCGACCGCGGCACTGGCTCCTCCCGCCCTCGGTCGGCGGCCCCGGGGGCGGGTTCGCTCAGATCTGCCAGGACCGGAGCCGGTCCGCCGCCCCGTAGACGTCCGTGCTCCCGGAGAGCAGGTCACGCGCGAGGTCCACGAGGGCTCCGTAGGGCGGGTCGATGCCGACGCCGCTGACGAACATGTACGCCACGGCCGTCGCGCAGGCGAAACGGGCGTTGGCTGCCGGCAGCGGCTTGAGCAGCGCGAGGGTGTGCAGCAGCGCGGCGGCCCGCCAGGCCGGGTCGGAGTCCACACCGAGGCGCGGCGGATCGACGCGATGCCGGGCCACGGCCGCGACGAGCGCGGAGAAGTCGTTGATGGTGGGCTGCTCGGGCATGACCTCTTCGTGTCGCTGGAGCAGCCAGGGCACGTCGATGTGGATGACGGGTGCCATCGGTCAGACGGCCCGCCCTTCCACCTTGACGACCGGTTCGTCGTCCGGGAAGGCGGCGGCGAACTCGTCCGCGTGTGCGGTGAAGAACTCGCGGAAGGCCTCCGCGCCTTCCTTCAGCGCCCGGTGCCGCACTATGTCGGCCGCGGCCGCCTCGCGCACGAGCGCCTTCATCGACGTACCGCGCTCCTTGGCTATCTGCCGCAGATCCTCTAGCTCGCGGTCACTGAACTCCACATTCAGAGCTGGCATGCGCCAACGGTACCGCGAGGGTACTTACTCGTAAATAGCCGCAGGTCACAAGGCACGGCATGCGGTACCAAAGAGGGTGCGGCCGACGCCCGGTGAGGCGTCGGCCGCACGCGGCCGGTGACGGACTCAGATCTGATCCGCCACGAACGACGCCATGCGGGCCAGCGCCGCGTTCCAGTTGATGGTGTGCTCGTTGGTCGACCAGGACTGGATGTCGTCGATGTAGCAGAACTGGCCGACGCAGCCCTGGAGTCTGCTCTGGGCGAAGGGGTCCTGGATGCTTGAGTTCGGGCCTCCGGCCAGCGTGCCGACGGGCGGGTTGGGGAGGTCCGGGTCGAGCTGGTGGGCGTACCACCGGCTGTGCTGGTTGCGTGCGTCCACCTCGCCGTAGCCGGTGACGTAGGAGATGTTGAGGGCGTTGCGGCCGAAGAGGTAGTCCATGCTCTGGAGCGCGCCCTCGCGGTACTTCGACGCCCCGCTGATGTCGTAGGCCGTGGCGATGACGACCGCGTTGTTGAGGATCTGGTGGTTGGAGCCCCAGTCGTAGAGGTTGTCGTCGGGTGCGTACGGCAGGCCGTACGGGTGTGCCCTCAGCGTGGCCAGGTAGCGGTCGGCGCCCTTGATCACGGACCCCCGGACCTTGTCGCGGCCGGGCAGCTTGTTCGGCACGGTCGCGAGGTCGAGCCGGCCGGCGGCGGCCGTGCGGGCCCAGTCGAAGCCGAGGCTGCCGAAGATGTCGGCGGTGTGCACCGGGGAGCCGAGGACGTACCGCTCGAACGCCTTCTCACCGGTGGTGAGGTACAGCTGGGCCGCCGCCCAGTAGAACTCGTCGGTGACGTTGTCGTCGGAGTAGGTGCCGCCGCCGATGCCGTCGCTCTCGGAGGCGTGGATCGCCGGGTGTTCCTTTGCCGCGGCCCAGGCGGTGCGGGCCGCGTCGAGCGCCTTCGCCGCGAAGGCGCGGTCGTAGGGGCGGTACAGGCGGGCCGCCTGGGCGGCGGTGGCGGCGAGGTTCAGGGTGGCCGCGGTGCTCGGCGGGTGCAGTTCGCGCTTCTGCGGGTCGTCGGCGGGCATCAGGGGCAGGCCGGTCCACTGCTCGTCGTGGATCTTGTGGTGGGCCATGCCCGCGAGCGGCTGCCCGTCCGGCACCTGCATCCTCAGCAGGAAGTCCAGCTGCCAGCGGACCTCGTCGAGCAGGTCCGGCACCTCGTTGCCGCTCTCCGGGATGTCGAGCGAGCCGTCACCGAGCTTGCCGGTCCGCCCGGTGCGGGCGTGCAGGGAACGCTCGTAGGTGCTCAGCACCTCCCAGGTGGAGATGCCGCCGTTGACGACGTACTTGCCGTGGTCGCCGGCGTCGTACCAGCCGCCGGTGACGTCGAGCGTGTAGTCGCAGACGCCCGGCTGGCAGGGCACGTCGTGATCGCCCTTGTTGGGCGCGACGTCCAGGTGGCCGGCGGCGCGGCCGTAGCCGGGGCGCAGGTCGTCGCGGATCTCGGTGCCGCTGCGCTGGGTGTAGTAGTACTTCAGCGAGTCGAGCCGGAGGCGTTCGTAGGCGCTCGGGTCGATGTCGAAGGGGTGGCTGGTCTCGCCGTCGACGGAGAGGGTGAAGCCGGTGCCGCGCTTGCGGTACGAGCCGAAGTCGATGGAGTGGACGTTCTGTCCGGAGGAGGCGTCGACGCCGCGCGGGACGGTCCGGCCGTGCGCGACCACCGCGCCCGAGGCGTTCTTCAGCCGCCAGGGCAGCTTCGTGATGGCGTCGGTGACCAGGGTGGCGTTCTTCGGCCCTGCGGGCAGATAGGAGACCTGGTTGACGCGCACCCGGGGCCCGGTGTCGGGCTCGTACACCTCCGGCGGCACCCCGCCGAGCAGCGAGACGTCGTCCATGCAGAAGGTGAACGGGTCGGCGTTGCCGCCGAGCTGGAAGCCGACCTGGGCCTGGGCGGTGTCGACGGGTGAGGTGAAGGTGTACGTGTACGAGTCGCCCGAGACGTTCAGCTGCGGGCTCACCTCGAACCAGGTGTCGTACGGCGCGACGGACAGGCCGACGATCGCGCGCAGGACGTTCCCCTGGGGGGTGCCGGACGCGCTGAAGCCGAACCGGTACGACTCGCCCTTGACGAGGGTGATGTCGTTCTGGCCGACGGCGGCGTCCCAGCGGTTGGCGGTACCGCCGGGGATCTCGGCGCAGAGGCGGCCGTCCGTCAGGCCCGCGGTGACGTTGCCGGACGTCCACCAGGGGGCGGTGGTGGTGTCGAAGGTGCCGTTCTTGACCTGTTCGGCCTCCTCGGCCTGGGCCGAGCCGGTGGGCAGCGCGGTGAGCGCCGCCGCGAGGAGGGCCGTTACGGCGAGCAGGGTGGTTCTGCGTCGTTTCACGTCTGGGCTCCTCGGGGAGGTGGGGCGCACAGCGGTGAGGGGTGGGGAGCGATGGGCATGGGAGCGCTCCCAGGTGCGGACCTTGGCCATGCTGTTAGAGACATGACAGCCCGTCAACGGTCCGGGCGGGACTGGTTTTCCGTCCGGACCGTCGAACGGTGACTCCCCGTGCGGTCAGACGGCGAGGACGTCCAGTCGGCTGATCCGCACCGCGCCGCGTGCCTCGCCCGGATACCGGCTGGTCAGCGTGAGCCGGATGCGGCTGCCGCGCAGCGGGGTGAAAATGATCACCGTGGGGGCGTCGGAGGCGGTGGCCCAGTGGACTTCCGCGCCCTCGGCGGGAACGTGCCGCGTGCCGTCCCACACCGCGACTTCGACGGTCTCGGGAAGCGTGTGGCCTGCGTCGACGGTGAACGAGACCTCCACCCGGCCGACCGTACCGGCCCTCCCCCAGTCGACCGACACCCAGTCCTCGGGCCGCGCCCCGCTGAACGCGGGCAGCAGGGCCGTGGCCGCCTTGAGGAAGCCGTTGGACCAGCCGGTGGCGGGGTCACCGTCGAGCATGGCGGCGGGCAGGGTGTCGGGGCGCCCGGAGTAACTGGCGTCGGCGTGGGGGTAGGTGACGGGAGCCGGATGGTCGGGCTCGAACTCGGCGGGCGGTGTGGAGGACTTGGCGCGCGCCGGCGTGGCCCGCACGGTGACCTTTCCGGTGCGCAGGCCCTCCACCCGTGCCGTCACCTTCGTCGGTCCGGGCTCGACCCCGGACCGCACGATCGCGAGTGCCTTGCCGCCGAAGGCGGTCCGGGTGCTGGCCTGGTAGCGCTCGGCGCTCTCCTCCCGGCCGTTGTCGAGCCCGGCGAGGGAACCGCCGCGCACGTCGAAGGAGATCAGATGCTCGGCGTCGGGCACCACCACACCCCGGGCGTCGACGATCTCGGCGGTGACGAAGACCAGGGAACGTCCGTCCGCCGGGAGTGACGCGCGGTCGGCCGTCAGCCGCACGGCGTGCGGTGCCCCGGCCGTGCGCAGCACGTCGGTGGCGACGGCCCTGCCGTTCCGGCGCGCCACCGCCTTCAACTCGCCCGGCGCGTACGGCACCTTCCAGGTGAGATGGAGCTTGCCCGCGCTGCCGTTGGGGCTGGTGTAGCTGCCGGGGTAGGGGCCGTCGGTGAAGGTCTTGTCGTCTCCGGTCGCCTCGGTGGTCTCCAGATAGGGGCGCCCGTCGACGGTCTTCTTCTCGTCGAACTTCCTCGTCCCGAGCGACTTCCCGTTGAGGAACAGTTCGACGGTGTCGACGTTGGAGTACGCCCACACCTCGACGGTGTCGCCCTTCTGGTGGTTCCAGCTCATCGGCAGCAGGTGGACCATGGGCTCGCTGATCCACTGGCTCTGGAACAGGTAGTACATGTCCTTGGGGAAGCCTGCCGTGTCGACCGCGCCGAAGAAGGACGCCTTCACCGGGAAGACGTCGTACGGCGTGGGCTCGCCGATGTAGTCGATGCCCGACCACAGGAACTGCCCGGCGAACCACTTCCGGTCCCGGTCCTTCTTGTGGCCGTACTCGCCGCTCATGGTCCAGGAGGCGAGGTTGTTGTCGTAGGAGGAGACGCCCCGTCTGCCGGGCGTGTGGTTCTCGCCGGTGTTGAGGCGCTCCGGCTCCTGGTAGACGCCGCGTGTCGACGTCTCCGAGGACGACTCCGACTCGAAGAGGAAGAGGTGCGGATAGCGGGCGTGCAGCGCGTCCACCGACTTGGCGGTGTTGTAGTTGAGGCCGAGGCCGTCGAGCTTGGCCAGGATCAGGTCGCCGGGTGTGCCGGGGGCGGGCACGCTGCGGTGGCGGTGGGAGCCGATGACGATCGGGCGGGTGTCGTCCGAGGCCTTGAGTGCGGCGATCAGCCGGTCCGCCATGGCGAGGCCGGAGGTGGAGGTGAACTCCGAGACCTCGTTGCCGATGGACCACATGAGGACGGCGGGCGAGTTGCGGGCCGCGAGCACCATCTCGGTGACGTCCCGGTCGGCCCACTCGTCGAAGAACCGGCCGTAGTCGTACCGGGTCTTGGGGCTCTTCCAGCAGTCGAAGGCCTCCACCGTCATCACGATGCCCATTTCCTCGCAGGCCTCGATCATCTCCGGGGAGGGCGGGTTGTGCGAGGTGCGGAACGCGTTGACGCCCATCGACTTCATGATGGTCATCTGCCGGCGGACGGCGTCGGCGCTGACGGCGGCGCCGAGCGCGCCGAGGTCGTGGTGGAGGTCGACGCCCCTGATCTTGTGATGGGTGCCGTTGAGGTGGAAGCCCTCGTCCGGGTCGAAGCGGAAGGTGCGGACACCGAAGGCCGTGCGGTAGGTGTCGGTCGTTCTGCCGCCGACGCGCAGTTCGGTCTTCAGGGCGTAGCGGTACGGGTCGGTGAAGTCCCACCGCCTCGGCTCGCGCACGGTCAGTTCGTGGGTCTCGGTCGCGGTGTCGGTGACGGCGACCGTGGAGGACGTACGGGCGACGGTGCGGCCACGGGCGTCGACGACCCGGGAGACGACCTCGACGCCGGCAGCGGCGCCGGAGGCGTTCACCACGGAGGTCCGTACGCGGACGAGGGCGCGCTCCTCGGTGATGTCCGGCGTGGTGACGTAGGTGCCCCAGCGGGCCACGTGCACCGGCTCGGTGACGACGAGGCGGGCCTCGCGGTAGATGCCGCTGCCGGAGTACCAACGGCTGCTGGGGAGCCGGTTCTGCACCTTGACCGCGATGACGTTCTCGGTGGTGCCGTCGGTGTGCAGCAGGTCGGTGAGATCGAAGGCGAAGCCGGTGTAGCCGTAGGGGTGGCGGCCGACCTCGGTGCCGTTGCAGTGGACGTACGAGTCCATGTAGACGCCGTCGAACTCGACGGAGATCCGCTTCCCGGCGAGGGCGGGCGGCAGTGTGAACGTGGTGCGGTACCAGCCGAGGCCGCCGGGGAAGAAGCCGGTGCCGCTGGTGGTGCCGTTCCGGGTGGTCGGGGCGAGCTCGATGCTCCAGTCGTGCGGGACGGCGACCCGGCGCCAGGCGGAGTCGTCGTAGCCGGGCTCGGCCGCGTCGGCGTACGCGCCGGTCGGGTCGGTGATTCCACCCGGGTTGACGAGGGCGAAGCGCCAGCCGTCCCGGAGCGGGATGGCGCGGCCGGCCGACGACTGCCGTGTCCGCTCCGCGGCGCCCGCGACGCCGGGGGTGCCCGCCGGCGCTCCGGCCATCGGTGCGGCGGTACCCGCGATGAGTAACGACCTGCGCGTGACGGTCATGGTGGTTCCCTTCGTCGGACCTGCGGATGGACGTTCCGGGAAAGATCGACACACAAGCGACCACAAGTGCTCGTACAACTGATCGTGACCAAACAGAATCTGACGATGCGATCCGCCGGGGCGTCAAGAGCCCGTCGCGCCACTTCTGCCGGCCGGGCGCCGGGCACTCCTCGCACCTCCTCCCGGCACTCCTGTCGCTGCCCGGGTGTACGACAGCGTGACCCACTAGGCTGAATTCACCCGTAAGCCCGTTCGGTCCGGCGGAATGGAACTCGCGACGATGAGGAGCCGCAAGGTTACGCACGGTGATAATCCTGCGTATGCCCTGGAGTCGTCCACTCCCTGCTGCCCGCGAACGGCGCCACCGACGACGTGGCGCTGCTGCTGGCCCGTACCCGTGGGCTGCGGGCGGAGCGGGGCGCGACCTGGGCGATACCGGCCGACCCGGCGTTCGTCGCCCGGACCCGCCAGTACGTGCTCACGCAGATGGCACTGTGGGGCATCAGCGAGTCGGCGTTCACGGCGGAGCTGGTGGTGAGCGAGCTGGTCACCAACGCCATCCGGCACGGCGCCCCGCCGATCCAGCTGCGCCTGATCCACGACGGCACCACGCTCATCTGCGAGGTGTCGGACGGCAGCGGCACCGCCCCGCATCTGCGCCGCGCCAAGACCTTCGACGAGGGCGGACGCGGCCTGCTGCTCGTGGCCCAGCTGACCCAGCGGTGGGGCAGCCGGCACACCGAGGACGGCAAGACGATCTGGGCGGAGCTGAGGACGTTGCCGCGGCACTGCTGGCCGCCGAGGCCGCGGGCGATGTGACGGTGATGTCGCCGGACTCATGCTGATGGCCAAGTCGCGTCACAAGAAGCCGGAGAACCTCCGCCGTTACTTCAAGCCCTCACCTGCGGCCATCGCCGAGCTGACCAGCCTTCTGGCCCCCGGTGACAGCCGGCGGTGAGCCAGAACCTTGATCAACCTGTGCACTGACGGCAGGCGAGGTTGGATCGGACTCGCGTGGATCGCGCACCGTCCGCCGGTGCTCGCTGTGCGGGGAGTCCGTCCACTCACTGGGATGTTGCCACCAGGCCCGCCTCATAGGCCAGGATCACTAGCTGCACCCGGTCGCGGGCATTGAGCTTGGCGAGCAGGCGGGTCAGGTAGGTCTTGGCGGTGGCGATGCTGATGGAGAGCTCCCCTGCGATCTCCGTATTGGACAGGCCCCTGCCGACGAGGGTCAGCACCTCGCGTTCCCGGGCGGTGATGCCGTCGAGCTCCGACCGCCGCGGCGGTGACGCTGCGGGTCGGGTGGTGAACTCTTTGATCAGCCGGCGTGTGACGGCTGGTGCGATCAGAGCGTCCCCGGCGGCAACGATCCGGATTGCGGCGAGGATGTCGTCCAGGGCCATGTCCTTGACGAGGAATCCGGAGGCGCCGGCGTGCAGCGCCCCGTAGACGTAGTCGTCGTCGTCGAAGGTCGTGAGGACGACGACGCGTGTGGAGCCGGTGCCCGTCGTGATCAGCCGGGTGGCTTCGATGCCGTCCATGCCGGGCATCCGGAGGTCCATCACGACGACGTCGGGGGCGAGTTCCTCCGTCAGCCGTACCGCTTCCGCGCCGTCTTCTGCCTCGCCCACCACCTCGATGTCCGCGGTGTCGGTGATGACCATCTGCAGGGCGGCCCGGACCAGGGGCTGGTCGTCGGTGAGCACGACACGGATGGTCATCTGACTCCCGCCTTCGCTTCTGCCTCGGTCCCGGCCGGTACCGGGAGCCTGGCCGCTACCAGGAAGCCGCCCCCGGGACGGGGCCCGGCCGTGAAATCGCCATGCAGCAGGGCGGCCCGCTCGCGCATGCCGATCAGGCCGTATCCGGTGTCCGTGCTGGTGCCGCCGCCTTCCCCTCGGTCCGAGACCTCGACGGCGAGTTCGTCCGCGCGGTAGTCGAGGCGCACCTGGCAGGAATCGGCACCCGAGTGCCGTACGGCGTTGGTCACCGACTCCTGGACAATCCGGAACGCCGCGAGATCGATGTCGGCTGGCAGCGGGCGGCGCCTGCCCTGCCACCGCACCTCCACGCGGACTCCGGCGGCCGTGGTCGTCGCGGCGAGCTGTTCCACGTTCGCCAGGCCAGCGGCCAGTCGCAGGGGCGCCGGCGCGTGCGCGCGGCCTTGGCGTTCCTCATCGTGGTCGGCCTGGCGCAGCGCGCCGAGCATCCTTCGCAGCCCGGACAGCGTCTCGCGGCCGGCCATCTCCACGGTGAGCATCGCCTCGCGGGCTTTGGCCGGCTGGGTTTCGATGACCCGGGCCGCGGCGCCGGCCTGCAAGGCGATGATGCCGATGCTGTGGGCGACGGTGTCGTGCATCTCGCGGGCGATGCGCAGCCGTTCGGCGGTGACGGCCTCGGCGGCGGCCCGGGCGTGCAACTCTGCGTTGTGGGCCCGGGCCTGATGCGACGAATTACCGATGAGCCAGGCGATGACCACGGTCAGGGCCACGAACGGCTCCTGCGCGATGCTGGAATCGTCGCCCGTGATCAACCGCAGGACGAGGTAGCCGGCCAGTGTGCCGAGCGCTGCGGCGGCCGCGGTGAGCGAGTTCCGCCGAGGCCGGGTGGCTGCGATGTAGCAGAGGGCGATATCCACGGCCAGGAACTGCGTGGGCGGAATCTCATCCTGCCGCCAGGCCACCGTCGAGATGACCGTACCGGCGATCACCAGACCGTACGCCGCGGAGGTCCTGCGGCGCAGCACCGCGCTGCCGGCCAGGATCAGCACGAAGGCGACGGCGAGCAGCGTCTGGGCTCCGAGCGAGTCGAGTCCGTCCTGGGGGTAGTTGAGCGAGTACGTCGGCGCTTGCGGCATCACTACGTACTCGACGATGGGTTCGACTGCTGCCGCGTACCACGCCAGTACCGTCCACAGGCCCGGCGGTATGCGTTTGAGCAGCGGCAACGGCAGCGGCGGTGAGGCGGACATGCATTGATCGTAGGCACCCGCATCTGACGGCACATCCGACCGTAGCCGTACAACCAGGGTTGACCCCCGTCCTCTCCGATTGTCATCGGTGGTCCGATTACGGGCGGGGTCGCCCACCGGCACCGTTGTCCCCGTGATCGAAGTCAACGAGCTCACGAAGCGATACGGCGGCACGACGGCCGTCAAAGATCTGACCTTCACTGTGCGGCCCGGACAGGTGACCGGGTTTCTCGGTCCGAACGGCGCCGGCAAGAGCACCACGCTGCGGATGATCCTCGGCTTGCATGAGCCCACCGGCGGCACCGTTACCGTCGACGGCCGCCCTTTCCGCGACCGGCCCCGCGGCCTGCGTCATGTCGGCTCCCTTCTCGACGCGCACGATGTGCACGGCGGGCGCAGCGCGGTGGCGCAGCTGTCCGCCCTGGCCCGCAGTAACCGCATCCCGCAGCGTCGGGTGGAGGAGGTGCTGCGGGAGGTCGGCCTCGCCGAGGTCGCCCGGCGCCGCGTCGGCGGATTCTCGCTCGGCATGAAGCAGCGGCTCGGCATCGCTTCCGCCCTGCTCGGTGACCCACCGGTACTGCTCTTCGACGAGCCGCTCAACGGCCTTGACCCGGAAGGCGTGAGGTGGGTGCGTGACCTGTTCAGGCGTCTGGCCGCCGAGGGCCGCACGGTGTTTGTCTCCAGCCATCTCATGTCCGAGATGGAACACACCGCCGACGAGCTGATCGTCATCGGCCGCGGTGAGCTGATCGCGGCCGAGAGCCTCACGGAGTTTTCCGCTCGCGGCACTGGGCAGAGCGTCACGGTGGGTACGCCCGCCGCTGCCGTCCTGAGAGATCTGCTGACGGCCGAGGGCGCGGCCGTGGACACGGAGGGCGACCTGCTTGCTGCGACTGGTGTGACTGCGGTCCGGATCGGTGAGATCGCCATGGAGCACCGTATTCCGCTGTATCACCTCAGCGCCCGGTGCGCCTCGTTGGAAGAGGCGTTCATGGAGCTCACTGCCGACAGCGTGCAATACCTCGCAGGAGACCCTCAGTGACCACGACGTACGCTCCCGTTGGCGGACTTGGCGCCGACGAACCCCGTGCCCGCTTTTACGACCTGGTGGCCGCCGAGTGGATCAAGCTTCGGTCGCTGCGCTCGACCTGGATCGCGTACGGGGCCACCGCCCTGGCCGTCATCGCGTTCAACGCGGGGACCGCCTACGACACCTACAACTACTGGCCGGAGCGGAGCGCGGCGGACCGGAACGACTACGTCCGGGCCGGAATTCCGCTGCAGGAGGCGTTCACGGCGAACTCCGCCATGGTCATGATGCTCGCTCTCGGTGCCATCGGCGCCGTCGCGATCATCGGCGAGTACAGCACGGGCACCAGTCGTACGACGTTCGCGGCCGTTCCGGACCGCCGTTCGGTGATGGCCGCCAAAACAGTGGTCGTCACCGCGGTCGCCACTGTCTTCGGCTCGATCGTCGCGGGGGCCTCGTTCGGCCTGACGCAGGCGATCCTCGACGGCCGGGACGCAGGCGTCTCGATCAGCTACCCGGGCGCCCTGCGTGTCGTAGTGGCGTCCGCCCTCCTTGCGCCCGTGTGCGCGGTAGTCGGCATGGCCATCGGCTCCGTCATCAGGCACACCGCGGCCACCATGATCGCCTCGGTGGCGGTCATCCTCGTGCTGCCCATCGTCTTCACCGAGGGCCGCCACTGGTCGGCGGTCGCCGGGCACGCCACGCTCTATCAGGCGTGGTTGCGGCTCGTGGAGGTCGGCCCCCGCCAGACCGACTTCCCGTGGACGACCGGCGGAGCCTGGACCGTCTACGCGGTGTGGGCGCTCACCGCAGCCGTGCTCGCCGTCACCAGCGCACAACGGCGCGACCAGTGAGAGCGCCGGTCGGCCAACTGCCCGGGTACGGACACCCCGGCCAAGACGGCCGCGACCAGGATGACGAGTTGACGACCGTTACGGCCGGTTCGAGCTGGACATGAACTCGCACCTCGCCCTCGCCGCCGCGGCGTCCATGGTGCCCGGCCCCCGCACGGCGTCCGACTCGCAGACCCCTCAACCGGCACCGCGTGGCACGACCTGGCCGGAAGCCTGAGCGTGGGGCGGGGCCGTCACACTCCCGCCTGGCACCCGGCGAGCACGGACCAAGAGCCTGCTGCAACGGCCCGGTGTACATCTTTGGCAGCCAGTCCCTGCGGGCTCACGGATCGTGCCGGCGGACGGCGACCACAGCGACGACTGCTGCGGCGAGGGGCCAAGCCGCGTACACGATCCACGACCCGCTGATGGTCGCCGGGTAGGGGGCCGATTCGAAGGGGTCGCCCATCTGCACCAGTCGTTCCCACGCACTGCGGGGCAGCGCGTGAAGGATGGCGGACGACCAGCGGTGGCGGTCGTTGAGGAGGAACGGCAGAAGCAGAAGAATGCCGGTGAACGTCACGAGGGTGGTTGCGGTGCGCCGGATGAGGGCGCCGAGGCCCATCCCGACGAGCGCGCACACCGGAGCGAGCAGAGCGGACGCCGCGACGGCGCGGAGCGCGCCTGGGTAGCCGAGGGACAGGCCGATGCCCCGACCGGACAGGATGGCCTGTGTCACGCCGAACGAGGTTCCCGCGACGACCGTGCCGTAGACGAGCATGACTGCCGTCACGACGGCCATCTTGGCCGCTACGACCGATCGGCGGGCCGGTACTGCCGCGAAAGTCGTGCGGATCTGTCCGGTGCTGTACTCGCCGACGACCGTGAGGGCGCCGATGCTGCCGGTGGCGAGTATCAGGACCATGCAGGCGCCGATGGTGAAGGCGTCCCGCATGGCCCAGATTGGAACGAAGAGGGCCCGGATCCCTTCGTTGTAGGTCGGCCAGTTGTTGTAGTCCGCGACGGCCGCGCTGATGTTGATGGCGATGATGACCAGCGCGCTGACCCCGAACGCCCAGGAAATAGACCGCAGCGACCAGAGATTGATCCACTCGGCGGCAAGGAGGTCCCGGAAGCGGGCGCCGGGCTCGGCGGCGCGCACGGCGGTCGAGACCCCCGTCTGCTGTGTGGTGGTCGAGGTCATCGGGATTCTCCTGCGAGGTATTCGACGCTGTCGGCGGTGAGTTCCATGAACGCCTCCTCCAGTGAGGAGGTGCGGGTGGCCAGCTCAAGGAGCACGATGCGGTGGTGGGAGGCGAGTTCCCCGATGCGGGCCGCGCTCAGGCCGGTCACGGTGAGCCACTCCTCTGCGTCAGCGACCGAGTCGTCCGGCTGTACCGAAGCGCCCTCGGCTTCGAGCACAGCTGCCAGCGCGGTGCTGTCGGGTGTCCGCACGGTCACGCTCTGGCGGGTGCCGCGGGCCGCGAACTCCGCCACGCTCTCGTCGGCGATCAGCTCGCCCCGGCCGATGACGATCAGGTGCTCGGCGGTGTTCTGCATCTCGCTCATCAGGTGGCTGGAGACGAACACGGTGCGCCCCTCGGCGGCCAGTCGCCTGAACAGGCCGCGTACCCACCGCACGCCCTCCGGGTCCAGGCCGTTGACCGGCTCGTCGAACAGCAGTACCGGAGGGTCGCCGAGCAGAGCCGTGGCGATGCCGAGCCGCTGCTTCATGCCCAGGGAGAACCCGCCGATGCGACGCCGGGCCGCAGGAGCCAGTCCTACCTCCTCAAGGACCTCGTCCACCCGGTGCCGCGGGATACCGTTGCTGCGGGCCAGGGCGGACAGATAGGCCACTGCGCTGCGACCGCCATGGACGTCATGGGCGTCGAGCAGGGCACCGACGTGACGCAGGCCGCGCGGGTGGTCCCGGAACAGGTGACCGTCGATAGTGGCGGCGCCGCTGGTGGGTTCGGTCAAGCCGAGGAGCATGCGCAGCGTGGTGCTCTTGCCGGCACCGTTGGGACCGAGGAACCCGGTGACGTGCCCGGGGCGCACGGTGAAAGTCAGGCCGTTGACGGCAGTGGCCTTGCCGTATCGCTTGGTCAGTTCGTTGACTTCGATCACCCGGCCAACGGTGCCGGGGAGAGCGTCCGTCCGGCATCGGCCTGTCGGCTGCACTCGCGGGATGCCTGGTATCCCGTGGGCGTACGCCCACGGGCCAATGTTCCGCCGCTGGTCAGGCGATTACGATCGCCCCATGTCCGCCAAGCCGCGTCCCCTGCTGTCCTGGCACCTGCGGCCGGCCGCGCGGGCGGCTCTGGCCTGGTGCGGGGCGATCGCCTACCCCTTCGCACTGTTCTTCGCAGCACGCGGCACGCCCTTCGACTCCCCAGGCTTGCCCTCCGTCTCGGCGGCCGCGGTCACGGTCCTTCCTCTCGGACTGCTGCGCCGCCGCCCACTGCCGACCCTGGCACTGATGCTCCTGGGTACGTACGTCACGGCGACGACAACCCCGTTCTGGCAAGTCGTGTATCTGCTGGCTCTGGCAAACGACCTCGCCGTCGGATACATCGTGGCCACCCGGCCTCGCCGCATCGCGGTCACCGCTGCCGTCACGACGCTCGGCGTACAGGTCGCCTTCGCCGCACGCCTCGGGACCGGGACGGACGGCTTCGCCCGCACGGTCGTGGTCCTCGTCCTCGCGCTCGCCGCCGCCTGGATGACCGGCCATTCGATTCACGAACGCCGAGAGCACGCCGCGGCACTGCGTTCACAGACCTCCGCCCAGGCCGCCGCTGCCGAACGCCTCCGGATCGCCCGTGAGCTGCACGACATGATCGCGCACAGTATCGGCGTCATCGCCATCCAGGCAGGCGTGGGCCGCCGGGTCATCGACACACAGCCGGACGAAGCCCGCAACGCGCTGGCCACCATCGAAGACACCAGCAGGGAAACCCTCGCCGGGCTGCGGCGCACCCTGGGCGCACTGCGCCGCACCGAACCGGGCCCCGGGGCGGAGGCCGCACCGCGCGAGCCTGCCCCGGGGCTGGCCGACCTCGACCGGCTGACCGCCTCGGCGAAGGACGCGGGCATCCATGTCGACATGCGATGGCTCGGAGAACGACGGCCCCTGCCCCCCGATATCGACCTGGCCGCCTTCCGGATCGTCCAGGAGGCCCTCACCAACGTCGTACGCCACGCGAACACCCCCGACTGCCGCGTCACCATCGGCTACCAAGACGGTGAACTGACCATAGAGGTCGCCGACGACGGCCGCGGCGGCCCCACCTCCGGCACCGGATACGGCATCACCGGAATGAGGGAACGCGTCAACCTGCTACGCGGCCAGTTCACCGCCGGGCCTCGCCCCGAGGGCGGCTTTCGCGTGGCAGCCCGGCTCCCACTCGCCGAAGGAGTGCACATCTCATGACGGTCCGCGTCGTGCTCGCCGACGACCAGCCACTGGTCCGCAACGGCCTGCGCGTCCTGATGGCCGACGCCCCCGACATCGACGTCGTGGGAGAGGCCGGAACCGGCGCCGAAGCGGTCCAGCTGGTCCGGGACACCGAGCCCGACGTGGCAGTAATGGACATCCGCATGCCAGGCATGGACGGCATCGAGGCCACCGAGCTGATCACGGCAGCCGCTGGAGCGACGCGCGTCCTTATCCTCACCACGTTCGACGATGACGAGTACATCTACGGCGCTCTCCGAGCGGGTGCGAGCGGATTCCTCGTCAAGGACATGGCACTGGACGACATCCTCGGGGCGATCCGCGTGGTCGCCGCCGGAGATGCCCTGATCGCCCCGAGCGTCACGCGCCGCCTGATCGCAGAGTTCGCCGCCCGCCCCGAACCAGCCCCGCATCCACGCCCAGTCGGGAACATCACCCAGCGGGAACGCGAGGTACTGACCCTCGTCGGACGGGGCATGTCCAACAGCGAGATCGCCGCCCACCTCTACATCAGCGTGGCCACCGCAAAAGCACACGTAGCGCGGCTACTCACCAAACTCGAAGCCCGCGACCGAGTCCAACTTGTCATCACCGCCTACGAGATCGGCCTGGTA
Organism: Streptomyces sp. TG1A-60; assembly: GCF_037201975.1. Taxonomy (NCBI): domain Bacteria; kingdom Bacillati; phylum Actinomycetota; class Actinomycetes; order Kitasatosporales; family Streptomycetaceae; genus Streptomyces; species Streptomyces sp. TG1A-60. The sequence goes on from NZ_CP147520.1 coordinate 509,418, forward strand.
ACGCCACCTCGGTGAACACCAACACCTCAGTTGCCGAAGCTCGCCGGCCGAAGCGACGTGGCCCGAACTCTCATAAACGACCCTTTGCGCGAGCAAGATCAGAAACGGGCCGCCAGACCTCCGCCGGACCCGGATTCGTTCGCAGAACCCGTTCTCACTCAAAAGCGGAACGGGCCCCCTTCTGAGACTTGCATTGTACGAAAATCCGGGCTCATGACGGAACCTCAGCAGCCCTCCCCGACCGGTCGGACGCGGACGACGTCGAACAGCACGCCTGTCCGAAGTGTGACGCTCAGCCCGGCTCGCCGTGCCGCTCACGCGGCGGCGCCGTCGCCTCCGCCTACCACACCCGCCGCTTCACGAAGGTGCCCCGGCTGAAGAAGGCGCTGCGGGTGCCCACCTCGGCCGACCGCGGACCGGGACGGCCGTGGCGGCCGGGCACCCCGCCGCCGGCGCCGATCGACCCGGACCTGCCGAGCGCGGACATCCGCATCGGCTACGCGCGTTAGCCTGGCATGAGACGTGTCCGGTCGATCCATGTCGACTGCGCGCCTGACGGTTTGCCGCCCACGTCGGCGGGAGTGCGCGAGGCCGTGTCTCACGTAATCGACCTCTAGGACTGGGATCCTTCGAGGATCGCGGTCAGTTCTACGATTGGGTAATCCGGTCGCGCAGCCAGGACTCGACGCCGCTGAGCGCCGTCCTGGCCATTGCCGTGGGGTGGCCCGTGAAGCCGTGGAGTGAGTGGGGGTAGACCCGGAGCTCGACGTCATTGCCGGCCGCTGACAACCGACCTGCCAGCGCCAGGTTGTCTTCCAGCAACACGTCTGCGCTTCCGACGATCAGCAGCGTTGGGGGAAGCCCGCGAAGAACGCCGTAGATGGGAGAGATGTCGGGAACAGTGCGGTCTTCCACATGGCCGACGTACGCCTGGATGAAGTATTCGTCCGTGATGCGGCGACCGGCCGGGGTTCGTGCGCTCAAGTCGTAGGTGCCGAATTGGAGTGCAGCGCCGGTGAACTGGCCAACGGCACCTTTGTCTCTCAGCCGGAGCAGGGTCGCCAGGGCGAGTGTGGCTCCCGCGGAGCTCCCGCCGATCGCAAGTCGGGACGTTCCGAAGCGGGCATCGGCTTCTTCGGCGAGCCAGAGCGCCGCTGCTTCACAGTCGTCGGGTGCCGCGGGCCAGGGGTGTTCAGGGGCCAGCCGGTAGTCGACGCTGACAACGGCGAGGTGCAGGGCGTCTGCGAGCTCGCGGTTGCGTTTGTCTCCTCTCGCTGCGGAGTCCATGTAGAAGCCGCCGCCGTGTATGTCCAGGTAAACGCCCCGCGGCGGACCGTCGATAGGAGTGAAGATCCTGACAGGGACGCGCGCTTCCGCGGCTTCGATCGTCTCTTCGATGGCAGGCGGATCGGCGGCAGGAGGAGCAGACCTCTTCGCTCGGGCCTCCTTCAGCTCCTCCAGTGAGCTGGGGCCACGGCCTGCCGCCCTCGACTTGTAGAAGTCACGAGCTTCATCGACCTGCTCCGCGGGCACGTCAGCGAACAGTGCGTCCAGCGCGAATCGCACGTGCCCTCCTCATCACTCGGGTCTCAACTCCACGCTATCGAGGAAGTGTGCGGACTGACGCTGCCGGGGTGGCGTCAAGCTGTCGTCGAAGGGTGGTGATGTCGTCGTGCTGGGCTGCGAGGCGGGACAGGGCTGTGGCCTGGAACTCCTTCAGAGCGTCTAGTTCAGTGTTCTTCCTGCTCAGGCGCTCGCGCAGGGTGGCAACCTCGGCTTTGAGACGTTCGATCTGAGCCAGGCGTGGGTCGGGCTGCTGTCCGGCTTCCTGGGCGGCTTGGCGCTGACGGTCGAACTCGGCCTTGATGTGTGGGTAGGTGCGGTAGAGCGTGGCCCGCGGTACTCCTGCGAGGGTGCACAAGCTCTTGACGTCGCACTTCAGCCCGTCGGGAATGGGGCCAGTGAGGAGTTGCCGCATCGCGTTCCGAATCCTGGCCTCGGGTTCCGCTTGGGGGTTGTGCATCATGAGCGCGGCTCCTCGTCAGGGTGGCCGGCAACGTCGATATCGGCGACGATGCGGGTGGCACGGTCGAACGCGGCCTGGGCTCGGGCCCGTTCAGGTTTGGAGAGTCTGGGGTTGCCGAGGAAGACGGCCTGGGTGTTGTCGGCGTGGTCGGCCCAGATCTGCCGGTGCTGAGGGTGGTGGGTGGCTTGTGGGCAGCGGGCCGAGTCACACAGCCCCATGAGGGGTTCGTCGGCGTCCGGGGTGCCGGCGAGTTTCAGGCACAAAGCCTTGCCCGGATCGGAGAACCAGCAGTAGTTGCCGACACCGAGGTGCAGGGTCTTCGCCTTCGTTTTGAGGACACGCTCGACGCGCCGGTCGTCGATGACGGTGACCGGCCCGGCGTCGTGCCGCTCCAGGGCCTGGTCGACGGTCTTGAAGGCGCCGATGAGGTCGCGGGCGCCTTGTCCGCTGGGCAGGATGCCGCGCTGGTAGTCCTCGTAGGCGGCGACGGTCAGCCGCAGATGTTCGGCTTCTTCCTCGGCGGCGACTTCGGCGGCGAAGGCGGCCTGGTGTCCGCCGGGGCGGGCGGCATAGCCCTCGGCTGTGGCGACGCTGACATGCTTGAGGTGCAGCTTCACGGCCATCAGGCCGTGCGGGCGCTGGGCGATGGCCATCGCGAGCGTGCGCCGCAGGGCTCGGGGATTGACCGGGCCGTCGGGGATGGGCTCCAGCCCGAGCCGCTGTCCGTACTCGCCGTTCACCCAGGAACTCAGGGCCGTATAGCGGCGACCGCTGTTGTTGGATGCCTTGGCGAACAGCCGTTCACCCGGGGCGGTGCCGGTGAGGGCTTCGGCGATGGTGATGGCCCGGTGCACGTCTTCGGTGACCACCCACGCGTCCTCGGTCCCCCCGAACGCCTCGCCCTTGATGCGGCGGGAGACCAAACGGTAGCGGGTGCCGCCACCGGGCCGTTCTTCCTGCTGGCGGCAGCCGCTCGTCAGTTCCGCCAACTCCGAGGAACGCATCCCGCAAAGCGCTGAGGTGAGGAAGTAGGCAGCCGAGGTGACGACATAGACCGTGGCGTCCAGTTGGTGCCTGGCCAAGGGCAGAGTCCAAGGCACCAAAGTGCCGTCATCGGGGCGGGGCACCGGTGCCGCATCGCGACACCAGGGCTGCTGAAGGCCGCACTCACTCACCCATCGTTCCAGTTCGGGACGGAGAGTCTCCAGGTCCCTGCGGTGCCCCATGGCCCCCGCTGCCTGAACGACGAGCGGATGCCACGACATGTGCAGGAGCGGGTCACCCGGATCCCATCCACGCTGCAAGCGCTGAGTGACGGTCGCTTCAGTGGCCCGTGCAGCGGGAAGCCCGGTCTCTCGCCGTCGCTCGATGACCTCCCGCAGGCCATCGACCTCAGTGACCAGCAGGCTCCGCCGCGAGGCGGCCTCATGCTGGTCGGCAGTGCGGGCCGCGGCCGCCTCGGCCGCCAGCAGCGGGCCGATCGTCTCCAGCAAGTACAGACAGTTCGCCAGCAGAGGCCGCAACAGGGTGTCCGGGACCGGCGGCACCCGGTTCTCGTCACTGCGTACATATCCCGTGACCTCGTCCGCGCTGCGGCCCGGCCACGGGGCGAAGCCTGGCTGGTAGCAATCGCTGAGGATCTCTGTATAGAGGACGAGGAACTGCGGGGTGCGGACCATCGCCACCGTGGTCGCGGGCAACAGGAGCCGGTCAGGGTCGGTGACACTGCGCGAGGCAGCCGCGAGATAGGCGTCGCAGTGATGCTGACGGACCTGTGACAGCGAGGTGACGCCAACCACGGTGAGGTGGTTGAACCACAGGGCTAGGTGCTTGAGTTCGGACCAGAGCGAGTTCGGGTTCAGTGGGGTGCGGAACGCCTGCGGCAAGACGGCCACGTCCGGATGGAGCGGGGCCATCCGCGCCATCAGGTACTCGCGGGCAACCTGCCGCCAGCGGGGGTTGGTGATGGCGGTGAAGTCCAGGATCTTGCGGTGTGCGGTCATCACCACCGGGGCGTCGGCGAGGCCGGTCAGGTCCCAGACATCCTGGTCGAAGACGGGCCGGGGGCTGCCGGGCTCGCGCCGCAGGCCGGCGGTCTCGATGACCGGCAGACCGTGGAAGGGGCGCCGCCCGGCCAGGGCCGGGGAAGAGGCATGGGCAGTCGTCACTGGGGCTGTTCCTCCAGGTGCAGCGGCAAGAAGGCGCTGATCTCGGTGCTCTGCCGGGTGGCGGCCTCGATGGCGGCCAGACCGAACCGGGGCAGGATGTCCTCGTCCAGGCGGGCCGTGTAGGGACCGAAGATCCGCAGGAACTGCACGGTGGTCATCTGCTGGGCCTGCCGGGAGAAGTACTCCTTGAGCCTGAGCAGGTTGGGCAGGTGACGGGGCGCGAACGCGGCGAGCGGACACAGCAGACACACCCAGGGCCGGGCCGGACACAAGGTTCCCGCCGGGGCGTGCGGGCCGTTGAGCGGGCTGGCGCACGCGGCGACGAACATGTCCTGCTCACCGGAAAGCAGGGCCTTGATGGCCGCCGCGTCCAGACCGGCGTCCTCGACCAGGCGTGGGAAGTCCGCGGCGAACGCGGCCGCGTCCTCACCGTTGATCACGACCGGCGGGGCGGCCTTGCGGCGCACGTCGCCCTGGGCCTGCTCGATGACGCCCTCCAGCGCGTCCAGTTGGGCCGGGGTGTGAGAGCTGAGGTAGTGATCGCCCTCCACGCGGGCGCTGTGGTTGGGGTCGATCGTCGTGCGGCCGGTCCAGTTCGTGCGGTCCCGCCGGTGGTGGTAGGTGGCCCTGACCCGGCCGCCGTGCACCGGCAGGGGCTGCCCGTCGTCGCCGAGAACGCCCGAGGACTCCATCCAGGCCCGGCGCTGGCGCTGGCCGCGGGGGCGGTCGAAGATCCTGCCCTGCCCCCGCCCGAGTCCGTCACAGCCCACATAGATCCATAGGTGATCCATCAAATCCCCGGCATGCTCACGGAGTTGGGTCGAGTGCTCCAACCAGCGGTCCAGCAGCCGCACGGCATCACGGGGCAAGTTGAGCGCCTCATCCCCGGTCCGGCCCTTGCGGTAGGAGAGCAGCACCGTGTTCGCCGAGGTCCGGGTGATGTTGTCGAGTCGCAGGGCGTCGATGCCGTCAGGGACGATGCCCGTGCGCATCGCGAACAGCGTGAGGTAGGCGAACGCAGTCTCCGATGCCGGGAACAGCGCCGCTTCAACCGCCGCGAGCTGAGCCCGGTCAACACCGGCGCCCACTCTGCCGAACCGCTCGACGGCCCTTCTCGCCTCCGCGGGGCCCGCCTGGAGCCAGAGCCAGGCGAGGTTGTCGAAGGTGACGCCGTGGACGGACGGATCGGCGCCCCGGCGAGCTGCCTCCAACACCTGACGGTGTGCGCGGCGGGCCGCCGCGATCTGATTGGTGCAGGAGGCTTCAAGCTGCCGCCATTCACCGTCGCTGTAGGGCTGGTTGGGTCGGCTCTTCTCCACCTTGTTGATCCGCCGCCCGGCCAGGTGACGGCAGATGCCCGGGTCCAGTCCTCCGACTGTCTCCTGGAAGGCGTTCAGCACCACGCGGATGCGCCGTTCGCGGTGGTAGTCGCAGGTCAGCCAGTACTGGACCAGCGTGGCCGGGGTCAGATCGGCAAGATCGCCCGTGGCTCCCCAGGCATCGAAGTCGCGCGCCATCCGGCGCATCGTCGTCATGTACTGCCTGGCCACCGAGCGGGTGCGGATCGGCCCGTGCGGATGCGTGGCTGCTACCAGTCCCACCGCCAGGTCCGCAGCCAGCTGCTGATTCGGTAGATCGTGCAGGACACCGTGGTGGATGACGCCGTCCGGCAGCGTGAACAGCACCGCCAGGGGCTGCTGGATCTCGGCCGGCATCAGACCTCGCCCTCGAACTCGGCGACCGCGGCGGCATCCACGGCCAAGGCTCCTCCGGCGGTCGCGTGGGCGTCCCGGTAGATCCGCTGGGTGTCGAGCAGATGCAGATACGCCTGAGTGGTGGCGGCACTGGTATGCCCCAACAAATCGCGCAGCACCAGCAGCGGATCGGCCTTGGTCAGATAGAGCGCCAAGGCGTCGTCGCCGCCCGTGTCCACGACGAGCTGGGCGGCCTGCTGGTAGTAGCCGCGCACCAGCCTCTCCAGCGTGGCCATGGCGAAGGTGTGCCTGGTGACATGGGGATGGACATGCGGGAAGGACGGCTCGTAGCGGTCCCGGATCCGCTGCGCGGTCCGGCGCAGGACGGTCGCCCAGTCGACGAACGGCTTCCCGCCGGCCTGCACCGCCAGCAGCGCGCTGCCTCCGCCGGGTGCCACCAGCCGCAGCCGCTCGGCCGGGGTGAGGGTGTGCCAGCGCCGGCGCGTTCCGTTGATCAGCGCGCCGTCGTGCGTCGGGGCCTCGACGAACAGCGGGGCACGGGGCCGCCAGCGCGAGCCCTCCGACGCTGCGGCCCGCTCCCAGCCGATGTAGTCGTGGACCCGAGCCAGGTCCTCGTACCCGATCCACGTCGACCGGCCCTTCCTGCCCTTCGCCGTCGGCGCGGCGAGCACCAGCGGCACCGGCACCGCCGTGCGGCGGCGCGGCAGCGGCGGCACCTCGTAGACCGTCAGATGCGTGAACTCCTGCGACCGCAGCCCGCTGGACAGCGCCAGGCCGATCACGGCCGCGTTGCGGCCGGTCTCCCGCCCCCGAAACGAGACATCCCGCTCGCCCGCCGGGTCGTTGCCCGCCAACGCGTGCATCAGCAGCTCGGCGTACGGCCTCTCCAGGTACTTCCGCGTCGCGTGCGCGTTTCCTGTACGCACCGTCGCCAGATTCCTGGCCACCTCCACCCGCGCACCGTCCGGGCGCGTCATCGACTGCCGCATGTAGGAGAACGGGACCGTCGGCGCGTACTCCTCGGCCGCCGCCCACTGGTAGAAGGACGAGAGCGTCTTGACCGCCAGATTCCAGCTCGCCGGGCTCAGCCTCACCTCCAGCGGACCGGACAGCCGGTACTCGGCGTACATCGACAACGCATCCCGAAGCCGCTGCCGCTCGGCGAAGACAGAGATCCGGCGGGCGTCGAGGAACTCGGCCCAGCCCTTGAGCGCCTGGGCGTACGTCCGCCAGGACTTCGGTGACGGCGCCCCGCTGACCGGTAACTCCCGGAGCCACAGGTTCATCATCATCGTCGGACGCGGGCCTGCGGCGTCCTCGAAGCAGAGGTCCTCGTCGATAAGGACGGGCATGGCCTCCCGGATGACGGGCCGGTCGTGCAGGCCCCACTCTTCCCACCCGGCGGAACTGAAGTAGTGAAGGATCACGGATCGAACCTGGAGTGAGACACGAGACAGAGCAAGAGCTAACACTCATACGAGGGACAGAACTTCACCCTCACGAGACACACTCAAACCGCAGAGCTAACGCGCGGTGCTCGACCCTCGGGCAGGAACTCGACTCCCAGCTCGACGCGCTCAGCAAGCACGGCATCCCGAGAGACAAGATCTTCAGCGAGAAGATCAGCACCCGGGTGCGGGTCCGCCCGAAGTTCGAGGAGGCACTGAGGACGGCGCGGGAGGTCAAGGCGCACGCCCCGCACTGCCAGGTCATCTTCACCGTGTACGAGATGAAGCGGCTCGGCCGCGACGCCGCCGAACTCACCGCGCTCGCCGACCACCTAACCGCCCACGGCCTGGTCCTGGAGATGCTCGCCGGGCCCCTGCCCGGCGTCTACGACCCCACCGGCCCGGGGAAGCTGCTGTTCGCATTCTTCGCGGCGATGGCGGAGACCGAGCGGGAGAACATCCGCGAGTCGACCCTGGAAGGGCTCGACACCGCGGCACGCAAGGGCAAGCACGGCGGCCGGCCCCCGGTCATCACCGACGACATGCTCCACACCGTGCTCCGGCGCCGCGCGGGCGGCGAGTCCGTCGAGCAGATCCAGCCCGACCTGATCATCCCCACCGGCAAACGCAAGGGCCAGAACCCCTCGGTGGCGAGCATCTATCGGGCGCTGGCCGAGCACGCCAAGCGCGAGGCGTACCCCGAAGCCGTCGAACAGGCCCACGCCGACTTCACAGCCCTCCAGGTCGGCGAAGTCCCCGGACCTCGCCCCGCTACCCCTGACCGAGCGTCACTATGATTACAGAGAGCTACTTGTCACTTCGCCGTAGCTTCGGGAGGACAGGGCCTTCGCGACCCGCACCCGCAGGTGGACGATCCGCTCACCGTCCTTCGGAAGGTCGCACAGGTCGAGCGGATCGGCCACCCCGACCGCACGGGCTAGGCGGGGCAACACCTCTGCTCGCGGGTGCCGCTGACCGCTGAGGTAGAAGCTCACCGCCCGGTCGCTCGCGCCCGTAAGTGCGTTGTGGCAAAGGGAGTCCCTGTTCGATGAGCAGGGGCTTCTTCGTGTGCGGGGCATGATCGCCTTGGGGTAGGGGCAGGCAGCGGACGGCTTGTTGTGGATCGAGGAGGGTGCGATGCCGTCGGTGCTGGGGTTGATGGAACAGCGTGAGGCGCGGGCGAGGCAGGATCTGGAGTCCTGGACGGAGGTCCTGGAGCAGGCTCAGGCGGAGGTGGATGCCGCGCGGGAGCGGGTCGAGCGGGCCCGGGTGGGGCGTGAGGAGCTTGTGTCGGTGCTGGCCGTGGAGAGCCCGGTAAATACGCCGGTTCTGGTGCCGTCCGGTGGTGAGATGGCTGTCGCCGTGGGATCGGGCGGCCCGGGCGCGGGGCATGGCGAGCGGCCGCCGGTGTGGCGGTCGGGCATGGGCGAGGAGGTGCTCGGCGGCTTGTATCGGGAGGTGTTCGCCGCGGTGGTGGCCGCTTCGGGGCCGGTGAACGGGGTGGAGCTGACGCGGGCGGTGGGCCGGGAAGCGGAGATCAAGAACGAGGTGGAGAAGATCCGGCACCGTGCCTATGTGCTGGAGAAGCGGGGCTGGCTGGTGCGGGCGAAGGACGGACGGTTCATGCCCGCGCCCGGAGCAGTCGGCCGGGACGCTTCTCCGGCCAGCGCGGAGCGTCTGCGGCCAGGCGCCGGGAAAGTCTGATCACGGCGGCCCACCACACCATCTGGGCATGGTGGTCGGGGCGGCGTTCGTGGTCGCGGTTGAGGCGGCGTGAGCGGGCCAGCCAGCTCAGCGTCCGCTCCACGACCCACCTGCGGGCCAGTACGACAAATCCGCGTTGTCCGTCGGAGCGGCGCACGACCTCGGTCCGGACTCCGTGACGGGCGAACGCCTTCGCCAGCGCCGGACCCTGGTAGGCGCTGTCGACCCACACCAGTTGCAGCAGCCGGCCCGGCTGCTGCATGAACGTCTCCAGCAGTGCGGGGGCGGCCTTGGAGTCGTGCACATCGGCCGTGGTCACGGTCACTTCCAGGAGCAGGCCCTCGGTGTCGGTCAGGATGTGACGCTTGCGGCCGTCACGTGACTTGCCGCCGTCGTATCCGCGGCTGTCCTCGCCGACGGTCTCGGAGGCGTCCACCGACTGACTGTCGATGATGCCCGCACTGGGCTCGGCGTTGCGGCCGGCGCGCTCCCTCGCCGAACATCGCAGGCGTTCGTACAGTTCACGCGCATAGTCGTAGGCCCGCCAGCGGCGGAAGAAGTCGTAGACCGCCCGCCAGTACGGGAAATCGACCGGCAGAGCCGTCCACTTCACGCCGTTGTCGACCAGGTAGCGCACCGCGTCGAGCATTGTCCGGTGGCAGTACGCCTCCGGACGCCCGCCCCGCTTCAGGAGCCAGGCCGGCACCGGCATCGCGGCGCGGACCTCGGCCCACTCCGCATCCGTCATGTCACTCGGATAGCAGCCTGCCCGCCGTCCCGGAGCGAGCGAACCGAACCGGTGCACGTAGCAGTCACACCCAGGGGTGACCGCGGTGGACGCATGCACAGAGATACTGCTCAACTGATCAGGCAACGGGCTTCCTTGGTCGTGCTGGTGTCGTAACCGCGTCACTACCAAGGGGCCCGTTCTCTCATGCCCGCGACCGCACCCGAACCTCCGTCCAGATCATCACCCGCTGCCGCTCGAACAAGATCCGGTTTGCCACAACGCACTAACCCGAGCGATCTCAGCCACCGTCAGGCTGGCTTCCTTCCGCGCGGCTTGCAGGCGCAGACAGTCGAACCCGTACAGGGTCTCGGACACGGTGACCTCCAGGATCCGGTCTGAACGAACCACATACTCCAACGATCCAGCGGTTCGATCAGACCACCCGACTGTGCCACCGATCGGCTGACGACCCGGCGGGTCGCTGGCACCTTGGGGATCAGGCGGCCTCAGCTCTGGAGATGGCCTCGTCGCGCATCCAGTCGAGGAACCGGCGCAGCGCGGGGATCAGTTCTTGGCCAGCGCATTCCCCGCTCGCGAAGACCCATGTTCGGCGGTAGGTCGGAGCAGTCGCACCGCTGTCCGTGGGGGGCGCCGAAGGTGCGCTGAAGGTGCGCTGAAGGTGTACCGCGCCGGCTCGGGTCCGTCTCTGACCACGTCGATGTGGGACTCGGTGATCACCGAAGGGTTGTAGGCGGTCGCGCGCGCCATCGCCGCATCGGATACGAAAACCTCGTGTTGGACCTGGGCCGCTTCCCCTGCCTCTTTGAGTACCAGGTTCCTCGCGCCTTTACGCACTTGAAGACTCCGTTGCCCAATTCCGAGCGGTCGCCGGTCAGGCTGTGAGCATGTAGGCAAGGCGTTCGAGTCTGCTGGTCCGGGGTCTGCTGAGCGGGGTGGTGCTCCAGTAGGCGTCGAGCGGATGACGTTCAGGGCGGTGGCGGAGAAGAGGTGCTGGAGGCGGACCTTGGCCAGTCCTCGGTAGCGGGCGCGGCGGATTCCGGTCATGTCCAGGGCCTGGTTGACCGTGCCCTCGACCCCGGCGCGCAGTTTGTACTTGTCCCGCCAGGTCTGGGTCTTCTGCTCGGCGCGGGAGGCAGTCTGGATCTCGTGCAGCTCTTTCGGCCGCAGGGTGAGTATCCGACTGACCTTCCGGGAGGAGGTGCACTGCGTCCTTGACGGGCAGGCCCGGCAGTCGGTGGAGGCGAACTGGGCGACGATGGCGGGCCTGCCGTGCTGGGTGACCGGATACCACCCGGCGCTGGTGCGGCCGGCCGGGCAGGTGGCCTGACGCGCCTTCCAGTCGACGCGGAAAGCACTCTTGTCGAACCCCGCGGCGGCCTTGGACTGCGGCGAGTTGTCGGCCGGCAGCGGGGTGACCATCGCGGTCCCGTCCCTGCCGGCGGCGGCCAGCAGGTCCACACTCGGGTAGCCGGAGTCCAGATAGTGCTCGCCCGGGCGCAGGCCGCGTTCATCCAGGCGCTGCTGGATGCCGGCGGTGGCCTTCACGTCCGGCACCGTCGCTTTCGTGGTGTGCACGTCGGTGATCAGGTTCGGCGGCGCCGCGACGCGCTTCCCGTTCCCGTTCCCGTTCCCGGCTTCGGCTTCGGCTTCGGCTTCGGCTTCGGCTTCGGCTTCGGCTTCGGCTTCGGCTTCGGCGGGAGTGTTGCAGGTTTCGGTCAGATGAATCTTGTAGCCCAGCCAGAACAGCTCCTCGCCCTTGGCCGCCCACCGCGCATCCGCGTCGTAGGGAGAGGCCAGGCGGATATGACCGGGCGGGACGCCGTCTGTCTCGGCCTCCCGCTTCCTGATCACCTCCCGTCCCCGCGCGCCGGTCTCGATGCAGTAGGTCTGCACCAGCACCTGCCGCAGAAGCTCCACCGCGGGAAGCTCCGCCAGCCACGGTGGGGCGCCGGGCACGCGCACCGCCCGGCACAGCATCAGCGCGTCCTGCCCGAACACCACCGCGAGCCGGTCCCGCTCGGTCTTCGAGGCCGGTAGCTTCCACCCGTCCACGCGCGGGCCGTAGCGGTGCGCCAGTTCGGCGACATCCACCGCGCCGGCCAGCCACTCGGGCGCGGCTGCGGCCAGCACCTCCAGCGCGGCGCGCACGCTCTCGCCCGCCAACTCCAGCCGGTTCAAGTCACGCACCGCGCTGATGACATGGGTGGAGTCGCTGCGCTGCTTGCCACCGGCCGCAACGAGTCCCTCGGCGCGGCAGTGCTCCAGGAGCCGGTCGAAGACCAGGCGTTCCATGCCGTGCTCGATCAGGCGGGCGCGGAACTTGGCCAGCACGCTGAAGTCGAAGCCGGGATCGGTCAATCCTCGGTGAACTGCAGGACAGTGACCAGCGAGAGCACCGCCGGGGAAAACCCCGGGGCGCCGCGCACCCCGAACGCGTCGGTGTACGGCTCATCGTCGAAGACCGCTTCCAGCCGGTCACGCAGGCGTATCGGCAGGCTCCCGGCCGGGAAAGCGGCTCCGGCCACCCTCGCTGTCTCCTCCGGAACCACAGGCAGCCCCTCCGGCCGCATCGACATCCGCACCATCCCAGGGCTCGCACCACTCATGACGACACGGCAGATCATCTCCCACTGGGCATCGCAGCCACGGCGAATTGGGCAACGGAGTCTTAGGGTCGTTGGGTGTGGTGTGCCAAGGCCCGGACAGGTGAAGTCGTCGTCGGATGACCGGTTGTCGGATCGGATCGCGATTGGTGTGCTTACCCGCGCGTTTCCGCCGGAGCTGGTGGATGAGGTGGTCGCGGGATGCGGCCGGGTCGAGCAGCGCCAGCGGCTGTTGCCCGCCCGGGTGGTGGTCTATTTCGTGCTGGCGATGTGCCTGTTCTCCGGGCAGGGCTATGAGGAGGTCGCCCGGCTTCTGACGCACGGACTTCAGCGGATGGGCCGGTGGAAGGGGACTTGGCGGGTGCCGACCACCGCGGCGATCGGCCGGGCCCGTCTGCGACTGGGCCCGGAGCCGTTGAAAGCACTGTTTGCCCGGGTGTGCCGGCCCGTGGCGACCGAGGAAACGAGCGGGGCCTGGTATCGGGGGTGGCGGCTGGTCGCGGTGGACGGCACCACCTTCGACGTGCCGGACACCGAGGCCAACGCCGCTTTCTTCGGCCGCCCGGGAGTCAGCCGCGGAGGGGAGAAGAGCGCCTATCCGCAGGTGAGGGTGGCCGCGCTGGCCGAGTGCGGCACCCACGCCGTCTTCGCGGCCGAGGCCGGACCGCTGGCTGTCCATGAAACCGAGCTGGCCCGGCGCCTGTTCAGCTCACTGACGCCGGGCATGCTGCTGCTGGCCGACCGGGGCTTTCGCGGTTTTGACCTGTGGCGGGCCGCCGCCGCAACCGGCGCAGACCTGCTGTGGCGGGTCAAGAACGACGCCGTACTCCCCGTCCGGGCCCTACTGGAGGACGGCTCCTACCTCTCGGAGATCGTCGTGGCCCGGGACAAGAACCGTCGCGCGGACCCGGCCCGGGTCCGGGTGATCGAGTACACCCTCGGCCGCGGCGGCAGCGACACGGTGTACCGGCTGATCACCACCATCCTGGACCCGAAGGCCGCCCCCGCCGCGTCGCTGGCCGCGCTGTACGCCCAGCGATGGGAGATCGAGAGCACGCTGGATGAGATCAAGACCCATCTCGGCGGCCCCCGCCTCGTCCTGCGCTCCCAGCATCCCCGCGGCGCCGAGCAGGAGATCTTCGCCTTCCTGCTGGTGCACCACGCCTTGCGGGATCTGATGCACCAGGCCGCACAGCAATCCGAGCAGGACCCGGACCGGATCTCCTTCACCCGCACCCTGCGCGTCGTCCGCCGCCACGTCACCGACCAGGCGGCGTTTCCCCCTCCCGACTGGCCCGGGCACTGGTCACCGCCCTGGATGAGATCCGTGAACGGCTCTTGTCACCCCGGCGATTGCGCTCCAGCCCGCGCGTCATCAAACGCAAGATGTCCAACTGGAAGCTCAAACGCGCCAAGCACCACAACCCGCCCCGGCCGGAAACTCCACACGTGACCCTCGTCGGGCCGACCAAGACCAAGCCGACCCGCCGGAAAACAACCTAAATCACCGGTATTGCATCTAGTGCACATCCGCCAGCAGGAACTCGCCGAGCGCCTCGGTCTGTCGCAGTCCGCAGTCTCCCGAGCGATCGGGCAGCTCCGCGACAAGGGCATCATCAGCGAACGGCAGCGCAAGGGCACGCTCCTGATCCACCCGCTTCTGGCCGGCTACGAGTCGCTCGCCCACATGACCAACCACCTCAAGGCCCCGGACACGCACCTGTGGCCGATCAACTTCCCCACCGGCGACATCAGGCCCCCGCGGGTACGTGATGTCCGCACCGGCACCGACTTCGACCCCGACCCGGACGGCGGCGAGGACGCACCCGCCGCGGAGGTCAGGCCCTCCCTCCGGCTAGCCGGCTGAACCGCCGCCCCGCCCGCACCACCACGGCGCTCTCCAGACCAGGAGGGTGCCGTCGTCGTTCCCGACCGGGACGGAGCAGCACGCCGGTAGCACCAGCTACACCGGATCGTTCTGGACCAGCAGAACCAGCGCCACCCGTCGCACCACACTGGGGCCGGCCTCCGACCCGTGCAGCACCCTTGTGCTACGCGGGCCCATGCAAATACTGCGCTGCATCCACGAGACCACCCTGCCCCCATCAGACGACCACCACCAGGAGCAGCACCAGGTCCCCGCCGCAGGCCCTCGCCTCACACCTGACAGCCTCACAGCGCACCCCGTCCACCAGGGAAAACGGGGTGTGTGGCTCACAGTAAAAGTCGGGTGTCAGTGAACGGCGACGGTCAGAGGACGGTGCCGTGCAGGGCGCGGCGGTTCCCGGACAGGGCGTAGCGGCGGGCGGCGAGGCTGTGCCCTGACGCTGGTCCCGTCGTACTTCTCCTGGGACGCCCCGGTCAGTCTCGCCGCTCCTGAGCTGCAGCCGGTCCTGTGCTACCCGCTGCTGCACGAGCCGACCGTCCCGGCGTCGCACCCCCTGGCCGAATCGCCGTCAACTCCCCTGACCGTCCTGCTCGGCAGCTCGCGGGCCGTTGCGCTGCGGGTCATCGCGGCCGGCGCCACCACCGGTGAGATCGCCCGCGCGGCGGGCGTGTCCGCGTCCTCCGCCAGCAGGCATGCCACCGCTCTGCGCGACGCCGGACTCATCACCAGCCACCGCAACGGCCCGTCGGTGCTGCACACCCTCACCCCGGTCGGGGCGGCCGTGCTGCGCGCCGCCACGCGCGCGCCGAGTGGCGGTCCGGCCGTGCGCTGATCCCGCCCGGCGGCTCGGCACAGGGTGATCGCGTCGATCAGGGCAGGACCGCGACCGGTCTCGTCGTCGGGGTCGGCCGTGCCCCCCGGAGGGCAGCCCAGCGCCCCGGCGCCGTCCGCGCTTCGCGCGGCGCCGGGGCGCTGGGCTGCCCGATCAGCAGCTGGTGGCCCACTTGTGGGAGCGGAGGGTCTTCGGGGTCGAGTAGGTGTGCTTCAAGCCGTTGGCTGCGCAGCCTTCGTAGGTGCTGTAGTTGGCGTAGCGGTAGTACTTGACGGTGTCGTAGCCTCCCGAGTAGCCGTTGTTGTATACCGACCTGACCTTCGTGGTGCCCGACCACGAGCACGTGATGGCACCGCCCCGCCAGTCGCTGTCGTCGGCGTCCCAGCTGCACATGCTTCCGCTACCGCCGCTGCCGGAGAAGAAGCAGACGTCGCCCCTCACACAGCGGTCGTAACCGCTGGCGGCCTGGGCTGAAGTGGCCGGGACGCCCAGGCCGACGGCCGTCAGGGCGAGTGTGGCGATGGTGACACCTAGTTTGCGCATGTTTGTTCCCCCTTGGTCTGCCTCGATCGAGGCGCATGAAGGTGCGGCCGGGCGTTGTGGGCGACGTTCAGTGATGTCGCTTCCGGTGTGCCACGCCGCTCCCGGTGACGTGTTCACACCATGGCCGACCGGGCCGGGTGCCGGTACCTCGTACATCAGAGGAGTGGCGGTACGCGCCGGCGAAACCCCCGCTCAGGCCGGGCATTCGCCCCGCCACCGCACCGAGTCGATGGTCCGGCCGCCGGAGGCGAAGTTTCCCCGGCCCTCGTCCCAGCCGCGGTGCAGACAGGCGCCGCCGCCCTCCACGAAGGTGACCTGGACGTGGTCGTAGCCCTCCTGAACGTTGCCGTTGTTGAAGAACGACTTGCGCAGACCGCACGCGCTGCTGGGGTCGTCGCTGTCGGTCCGGCACACGCTGCCGGTTCCGTCAGTGCCGGAGTAGAAGCACACCGAGCCCGGCGGGCAGTCCTTCCAGGCGGCGGAGTCGCCGCAGTTGGCGCTGGTCACGCTCGGCCACTGCTTGCCGACGCCCGTGTACTCGACGCCGTTGAAGTGGACCGGCTTGCGGTGCCTTTCGTCGGTGAAGTCGCCGGTCGCCAAGTACCGCTGTTCGTAGTGGAGATGGGCCCAACTCGTGCCGCCGGAGGCGCCGATCCGGCCGATGCGCGTCGAGGGCTGGACCTTGTCGCCCTTCTTGACGTAGCGGTCGGGGGCGTCCTTGAGGTGGTAGTACGCCGTGAACCAGCCGCCCGCGTGCTTGACCTGAATGGTGTTCCCCGAGCCGTTGTCCCAGTAGGTCGCGGTGACCGTCCCCGCGGCGGACGCCTGTACGGGCAGGCCGTCGGATCCGGTGTTGCCCTTCACCACGATGTCGAGTGCGGGGTCGTGCCCGGCGTCGTAGGTGTTGAGCTGCCACTGGCTCTGGCAGGAGAACGGCATCTGGAAGGCGGGCTTGCCCGGGGGCGGCGCCTGCGTGACCGATGCCCCGTCGGCGGAGGCGGAACCAGCAGCCGAAGCGGAACCGGAAGCCGAAGCGCCGGACATCGCGGCGGCTCCCAGCGACAGCGCGGCCGCACAGGCGAGCATCGCCGTACGCAGCCGGTGTCCAAGGCGCCGGACTTTCCTCTTGCTCTGCGGCATC
The DNA here is from genome assembly GCF_037201975.1 of Streptomyces sp. TG1A-60. NCBI lineage: Bacteria > Bacillati > Actinomycetota > Actinomycetes > Kitasatosporales > Streptomycetaceae > Streptomyces > Streptomyces sp. TG1A-60. Next base: position 526,237 of record NZ_CP147520.1, read on the forward strand.
GGACCCCTTTCGCAGGGCCGGGCGGCGTGCCCGGCGGAGGGTGTGCTCCGCTCACCGTCCCGCCGGAGGGCCGTCACCGCGTACTCGTATCTCAGAGGGTTGGGCCGCCGAAGGGCGCGCATCACTGGCTCGGCACTTCTTCTCCCAGATGTGCGACCGGGTCCGCAGCGGCGCGGTGAAGTTCTCCCTGGCGCCCACCTCGACGCAGCCCAGAGGCTCCCGCAGCCGCTTCTGCGCGTAGTAGGCGACATCGACGAACTCCTCGCCCGCGTCGGTGTCGTGGCCGTTGTTGAAGACCGACCGGGCCTTCTTCGGGGCGGCCCAGCCGCAATGGTTCTCGCCTGCTGTCCAGTCGTTGTCGTCGCCGTCCCACGCGCACATCTCGCCCATGCCGTCCCGCTCGGTGAAGAAGCAGACGCTGCCCTTGTCGCACCGGTCATAACCCACGGCGCCCGCGGCTGTCTCGCCCGCCCCCGCCAGGGCGTTGTTCACCCCGAAGCCGAGCGCCGCGAGCCCGGCCGCCGCCATCGCGGCCCAGCGCCACCGCCGAGGCAGCGGGTGCGACCGGGGCGAGCGGGCCGTGCCCGCCGCCGACTCCACCCTGCGCAGCAGTGACGCCGCGTCGTGGACGGCGCGCTCCCGGTGCGTGCGGGCCAGGCAGTCCGCGATGATCTGCTGCCAGGGGGAGGGGAGTTCGGGGGAGAGGCGCAACTCGTCATGGCCCCGCGCGTAGCGCACCGCCGCGTCCCGGCGGGCGGACGGGGTGGAGCCCGGCAGCGGCTGGGAGCCGGTGAGCACGACATGGGCGAGTACGCCGAAGGCCCAGACGTCCGCCGCCGGGCGGATCTGGCGGCCGCGTTCGCCGATCTCGGACCAGAGCAGCTCGGGCGGGGTGTAGTCGGGCGTGGAGAAGGCGGGGGTGTACGCGTGCGTGCCCTCCATCTCGGCGGCCATGTTGAAGTCGGCCAGGCGCACCGAACCGTCCTTCATGAGAAGGACGTTGGGTGGCTTGAGGTCGCCGTGCACCCAGCCCGCGTGGTGCAGCTGGTACAGGCCGGCGCAGATCTGGGCCAGCAGCTCGGGCCCGCCGCGCGGTCTCGGCGTCCGGGAGAGCAGGGCGTCGAGGGACTCCTCGGCCTTCTCCAGTACGAGGACGGTGGCGCCGTCGAGCTCCGGGTGCCCGGGGTCGTCCACCGTCAGCGTCTCGTACAACCGGATGAGGCGTGGCGCCTGCAGCCGGCTCAGCAACTTCACCTCGCGCTCGGCGAGTTCCCGCAGATGGCGCAGCTGGCGTGGGGTGCTGGTGCCGGTGGGCAGGAACTTCAGCGCGGACACGGACGGTGGCTCCCCGGACGGGCCGACGCGTCGGCCCGCGTACACGCTGCCGAAGGCCCCGGCGGCCATGGGCTCGCGGACCTCCCAGCCGCCGACGCGATAGCCCTTGGGGACGTGCACGGAGTACGGATGTCCCGGGCTCGTACGGAACGGGTTCACCGCACCGCCTCGCGGGGGCGGGTGAGCAGGACGAGATCGTCCTCCCGGACAAGGTCGAAGCGGAGCGCGAGCGAGACGAGCGACTCCTTCTTGCCGTTGAACCGGGGACCGGACTCCGCCGTGTCCGGGGCGGGCTTGAGGCGCAGCTTCACCGCCAGGTAGTCGATGTTCCACTGCACGGCGGCGCGGTTGGTGGTGGGCCAGATCGGTCGCAGCCGCTCGGCCAGCTGCTCGACGGTGGGCAGCTGCGCGTGCGGCGCACCGCGCAGACGGGGCTCGCACAGCGCGGTCAGCACCGCGAAGTAGCGCTTGGAGCGGTCCAGGGCGAACGCCGGGGCGGTGCTGGCGCCGCCGGGGGACTCCTGGTCCGTCGCCCGGGTGTCGAGGTAGTCGTGGCGTGGCGCCCACACTTCGAAGCTGAGCAGCTCGCCGCCGGCGGGCAGTACGACCCGGGCGAACTCGAAGGGTACCGGGGCGTTGAGGCGGCCCGGTGCGACCTTGATGTGCTCGCCCGCACCCTCCGGGTTCTCCACGACATAGGTCTGGGAGCGGCTGAGGTTGCTCAGTATCCAGAAGGTGTCGTGTGCGGATATCCGGCCGGCGGCCCGGGACACCCCTTCGTGCGCGATGGTGAGGTGAGGGCCTGGCGCCCCCGTGCTCCGGCCGAAGTCGAGCTGCTCCCCGGGCGCGAGGCGGATCTGTTCCCCGGGCCCGCCGTACTCGGGCGGCACCACGATGATGCTGTACATCATTTGTCCCCCTTGTTGTACTAACGAGCCCTAAAGGTAGGGGTGGTTCCCTTCTCAGGAAAAGGGAACGCGTTCCATTGGGGAGAGCGGCGTGCATCGCGGACGCGGTGAGGACCGCCTCAGCAGTGATCGATCCAACAGTGGGACAGCGGGGCGTACGTGCCCGCCAGGTTGCCCTGTTGGCGGACCGCGGTGCAGCCGGTCCGCCGGCTGTGCCGGGTGCGGTCGATGCCCGTGGGGGTGAAGTCGCGGCCCCGGAAGTACTCCACGCCGCCCGGCGCCCGGCCGTCGTCGGGGACGTTGACGAAGACCGACTTCACCGGGCGGTCCCGGGTCCAGGCGCAGGTCTCCTTCCCCGCGAGCCAGTCCGTGTCGTCCCCTTTCCAACTGCAGATGTCGCCGTTGCCGTTCTGTTCGCTGAAGAAGCAGACGGAGCCCAGCGGGGCAGTGGTGATATCCGTACGACGGCTCGTCCTCCCGGGAAGTGGGAGTGTTCAATGATCGGCGGATCCGATGATCAAGGAGACGCCAGATGAGCGACACGGCCATCGAGCAGATACCGGGCGGCGAGCCCGCGGCGGTGAGTGACGAGCAGTTGGTTGCGATGCTCGTGGATCGGGCCCGGTCGGAGGGCCTGCAGCTGACGGGGGAGGGCGGGCTGCTCCAGCAGCTGACCAAGCGGGTGGTGGAGTCCGCCCTGGAGGGCGAGATCACCGATCACCTCGGATACGAGAAGCACGACGCCGAGGGCCGGGGCAGCGGCAACAGCCGCAACGGGACCCGGGCGAAGACGGTGCTGACCGATGTCGGCCCGGTCGAGGTCAAGGTCCCCCGGGACGTGGCCGGGACGTTCGAGCCGGCCATCGTCAAGAAGCGGCAGCGGCGCCTGTCCGGGGTGGACGAAATGGTGCTGTCGCTGTCCGCGAAGGGCCTGACGCACGGGGAAATCTCCGCACATCTGGCCGAGGTCTACGGCGCGAGCGTGTCCAAGGCGACCATCTCCACGATCACCGACAAGGTGATGGACGGGATGGCGGAATGGTCCAACCGCCCCCTGGACCGCGTCTATCCGGTGTTGTTCGTCGATGCGATCAACGTGAAGATCCGGGTTCTGTCGACGATCTTGTGATCCGGACGGTTGAACGGGTCGTGCCGACTGTTCGCGATCATGCATCGCGTGCTCTCGTGATGTGCTCTTGGAGCTGTTTCCGCACCTGTCCGCGCTGCTGATCGAGGAGGTCGAACGACGGCCGGAAAAGGTGGTGTTGAGGACGCGGGTGCGGGCCACGACTGGGGCCTGCCGGTGCGGCCAGAGGTCGTCTCGGGTGCACGGTCGGTACGTACGGAGGTTGCGCGATGTCGCCGTTGGCGGGCTCGGCGTGGTGATCGAGTTGTGCGTGCGCCGATTCCGCTGCGAGAACCCTGACTGCACAGCGGTGACGTTCGCCGAACAGATCGCGGGGCTGACCACCCCGCACAGTCGCTATAGCCCGCTGCTGCGTGGGGTGTTAACGCGGGTCGGGCTGGCGCTGGCCGGCAGGGCAGGAGTCCGACTCGCGGCCGCGGCCGGTATCACCGTGGGCAAGGACACGCTGCTGCGGCTGGTCAGAGCCCTGCCCGACCCGGAGATCGGCCAGGTGGAGGTACTCGGTGTCGACGACTTCGCCTTCCGTAAAGGCCGCCACTACGGCACTGTGCTCATCGACATGGCCACCCACCGTCCACTGCACCTCTACGACGGACGTGAGGGAGAGGACCTGGCTGCCTGGCTCCGCGGTCACCCTGAGGTGAAGGTCATCTGCCGTGACCGTTCCGGCGGATACGCGGAAGGTGCACGGGCCGGGGCACCGCAGGCCGAGCAGGTCGCTGATCGCTATCACCTGTGGGCCAACCTCGGACAGGCGGTCGAGAAGTCGGTGAACGCCCATCGTTCCCGCCTGACCGAACCAGTTCCCGCAACTGACGGTAACTCCGATGCCCTGGAGGCGGAGCCCGAGAAGGTCCAGCCATCGACGGAGCTGAAGATCGTGACTCGATTGCGTGAGCAGCATGCCGCCGCCCACGAACTGTGGGAGAAGGGCATGTCCAAGGCGGCGATCGGCCGGAAACTCGGGCTGCACCAAGCCACCGTCCGCAAGCTGGTCAACGCCCGCTCCGCGGACGAAGTCGTCGCCAAGAGCCTGCAACGGGCGCATATCGTCGATCCGTACGTCGGCCACCTGCACCGGCGCTGGAACGAAGGTGTCAGAAACGCCGCCCAGCTCTACCGCGAGATCCAACAACTGGGCTATCCAGGTGGCGAGTTGGCCGTCCAGCGTCATCTGCGGCGCTACCGAACCGGGCGCGGACATGCACCCGTCCCCGGCCCCAAGCCGCCATCGGTCCGCGAGGTCACCTCCTGGATCATGACCCACCCCGAGCACCTGCGGGACGAGGACGCCGACAAGCTCCACCGCCTACGCAAACGGGATCCCGAGCTCGACCGGCTCACCCTCCACGTCAGGAAGTTCGCCGCGATGATGACCGGACGCCACGGCGACCGCCTCGAAGACTGGATCACCAACGCTGAGCAAGACACGCTGACCCCGCTCGCGGGCTTCGCCCGCAACCTCCGCCGCGACTTCGACGCCGTCCGCAACGGACTGTCCCTGCCACACAGTTCCGGCACCGTCGAAGGCAACATCAACCGGCTGAAGATGCTGAAACGCCAGATGTTCGGCAGGGCCAGCCTCGATCTCCTACGCAAACGCGTCCTACTCGCACGGTGAGTCTGAACCGTCCGGATCACAAGATCGTCGACAGAACCCGGATCCGGGACGGGCAGGTGGCGAACCGTCCGATCTACGTCGTCATGGCCGTGACCGCCGAGGGCCACCGCGACATCCTGGGGATCTGGGCAGGCGACGGGGGCGAGGGCGCGAAGTACTGGCTGAGCGTGTTCACGGACCTGAAGAACAGGGGCGTCGACGATGTCCTGATGCTGGTCTGCGACGGACTGAAGGGCCTGCCCGAGGCGGTGGAGGCCGTCTGGCCTCGAACGATTGTGCAGACCTGCGTCGTTCACCTGCTGCGGAACTCCTCCCGGCACGCGGCCCGCCAGGACTGGGACAAGATCGCCAAGGCGTTGAAGCCCGTCTACACGGCACCGAACGAGAACGCCGCGACCGAGCGGTTCAGCGAGTTCCAGGAAGCCTGGGGCAAGAAGTACCCGGCGGTCATCCGGCTCTGGGAGAACGCCTGGGCCGAGTTCGTGCCCTTCCTCTCCTTCGACGTCGAGATCCGCAAGGTCATCTGCTCGACGAATGCGATCGAGTCCGTCAACGCCCGCATCCGCAAGGCCGTTCGCGCCCGCGGCCACTTTCCCAACGAGGCCGCGGCCATGAAGTGCGTCTACATGGCGCTGATGAGCCTGGACCCGACCGGCAAGGGCCGCAAGCGATGGACCATGCGCTGGAAGGCGCCCCTGAACGCCTTCCAGATCGCCTTCGAAGGCCGGCTCACCCCGGCCGCCAACTGACCCCTACAAAAACTGGATCAGCCGTCTACTGGACACACCCGTCGGATCCGCGGTTTCCGTACCTTACGGCGGACCCGGGCGGAAGATTTCAAGTCCAGTGAGACGTTGCGATGCTATGAGCTCTGTGGTGCGGGTTCCCTGCGCTTGGCGGGATCGTTGGTCCACGCCTTCTGAGGTATCTCGGGTGGGGTGGGGCGGCGGCCGAAGCGTGCGGGGTGGCGGGTGTAGGCCGCGGCCAGGGTGACGGCTCTTTGGTCGCGGACCTCCTCGGCGGTGCCGAAGTGGACGCTGGCCGGCGTGTGCCAGCCGATGCCCGAGTGCCGGTGCTCATGGTTGTAGTACGACGTGAACGCCTCGAACCATTCGCGTGCGTGCGCCAGGGAGTCGAACCGTTCGGGGTAGTCGGACATGTACTTGGTGGTCTTGAACTGGGCCTCGCTGTAGGGGTTGTCGTTGGAGACCTTCGGCCGCGAGTGGCTTCGGGTGACACCGAGGTCGATCAGCAGCTGCGAGACCTTCTTGGACGTCATGGAGGTGCCCCGGTCGGCGTGGACCGCCTCGGGCACGATGCCGCCCAGTTCGATGGTCTCGCGGATCAACTCCTCGGCCCGCTCGGCTGATTCGGCGCGCTCCACGGTGTGACCGACGATGTAGCGGCTGAAGATGTCGATGACGACGTAGGCGTGGTACCAGATGCCCCTGGCCGGTCCGGCCACCTTGGTGATGTCCCAGGTGAAGACCTGCGAGGGGGCGGTGGCGACCAGCTCGGGCACGGTCTTGGCCGGGTGGGTGGCCTGACGGCGGCGCTCGCCGGCCTGGCCCTTCTCGCGCAGGATCCGGTACATCGTGGAGATGGAGCAGTGATAGCGGCCCGCGTCCAGCTCACGGGCCCAGATCTGCGCGGGCGGCAGCTCCGCGTACTCGGCGCTGTTCATCAACTCCAGTACCGCTGCGCGTTCTTCACCGGTCAGAGCCGAGGGCTGCACCTGGGCCTGGGAGCGGGGTCTGCGGGGCGCCGGGGGCTTCAGCCCGCGGTAGTGGGTGGCCCTGGACCGGCCGGTCAGCCGGAACGCGGCCGTGATGCCCACCTGGACTTCGACGCCGGTGAACGCGGTGTCCACGACGGGATCGGCCGTGTGCTTCAGTCCGCGCTCTCGGAGATCATTTCCAAGAGCGCGGAAGCTTTTCCCATCACCTCGAGTGCGGCCTTGTTCCGGGCCAAGTCCTTCTGCAGCCGCTCCACCTGCTGGCGCAGCTTCTCGTTCTCCACCTCCGCGGCGGACTTCTTCGCACGGGCCGGGCTGGTCCGGCGGTCGACCAGGCTTTTCAGGGCCCCGGCATCCCGGGCGGCCCGCCACTCCTTGACGTGCGAGTGGTAGAGCCGTTCCCGGCGCAGGACCGCACCCTTTTCATTCCTGGGCGGGTGCAGATCTTGTGGGGGTGCCTCGTTGGGGTGATTCGCAGGGGTTCGGGATGTGCCGGTGTGGGGCGGTCTCTACCGTCGGCGAGGTGAGCTGGCCGTGGGTGCGGGCACCGGGTGAGGCGGGGTGGTGTGGTGCCGTCGTTGATGGCCGCGTTGGATGCCAGAGAGAGTGAATGCCGGGCCAGAATCGCGGGGTTGCGCAAGCAGATCACGGAGCTTTCCGAAGCGTTGTCCCAGGCGGAAGGCGAACTGTCCCGGCTGCAGATCACGCGGGAGACGGTGGAGCAGGTGCTGGCCGACGGTCCGGTAGCCGCGTGTGATGCCTCCGTGCCGGCAGTGTCCGGGCCGGTCGACGTTGCCGCGGCACTGCTGGCCGCCGAGGCCGCGGGCGATGTGACGGTGATGTCGCCGGACTACCAGCGGATCACCGCGCTGTTCGCGACGTCGGGGTCGGCGTGGCGGTGCAAGGAGGTGTGCGTGGAGCTGGGGCTTCAGAGCGAGGCCCGTCACGTGGAGGGCATGCGCTCGAAGCTGAAGCGCCTGGTGGAACGCGGGATCCTCGCCGAGATCGCGCCGGGGCTGTTCAGGGTGGACGGACGGGAGTTGGGCTGGTGAGCGCCGTCCCGGAGACCGGCCCTCTGGCGGTGGCCGAGCTCGCGTTCGCCGCCTCCCGCGGCCTGTTCGAGCAGGTCGCCACGGATCTGACGTCGCCGGACGCCGCCGCGTTGACGCATTCAGGGCTGGAGGACCTGCTCGCGGCGCGGATGCGCGAGGTGACCCGGCAGCTGTTCCAGGACCATCTGGATCTGCGCGCGGTGCGCGAGCAGCGGGCCGATCCGGTGGTCGATGCGGCCGGTGTCGAGCGCACCCGGATCGAGCGGGGCCGGAGGCGGATCCTGGCCACGGTGTTCGGGAAGGTCACAACGACCCGGATCGCCTACCGAGCCACCGGCTCGGCCGATCTGCACCTGTCCGACGCCGCACTGAACATGCCTGCCGGGATGCACAGCCTGGGGCTGGCCCGGCTCGCCGCGACCGAGTCCGCCCGCGGCTCCTTCGCCGAGGCGGTCGACCGCGTCAACGTGCTGACCGGCGCCGGCATCGGCCACCGGCAGGTCCAGGAACTCGCCGTGGCCGCCGCGGCCGACATCGACGCGTTCTACCAGGCCCTGGTGCCCGAGCCGTGCACCGACGCCACGCTGCTGGTGCTGTCCACCGACGGCAAGGGCGTGGTGATAAGGCCCGAGGCGCTGCGCGAAGCCACCGCGAAAGCCGCCGCAGCCAAAAACGGCAACAAGATGGCGACCAGGCTCGCGCCCGGCGAGAAGAACGGCCGCAAACGGATGGCCACCCTGGGCACCGTCTACGACGCCGAGCCCGCCGTCCGCGGCATCGACGACATCATCACCGACCCCGCCGACCCCGTGAAGGAGCGTCGCCCGGGCCCGAAAGCCAGGTCCAAGTGGCTGTGCGGCTCGGTGAACGACACCGCCGAGCAGGTCATCACCGCGGTGTTCGACCAGGCCGAAGCCCGCGACCCCGAGCACCGCCGGACCTGGGTCGTGCTGGTCGACGGCGCCCGGCATCAGCTCGACCTCATCCGAGCCGAGGCCGGACGCCGGAACGTCACCGTGCACATCGTCATCGACATCATCCACGTGCTCGCATACCTGTGGGGCGCCGCGCACTGCCTGCACCCGGCCGGCGACCTCGCAGCCGAGACCTGGGTCGCCGGACACGCCCGGACCATCCTGGCCGGAGGCTCCGAGCAGGCCGCGGCCACGATCAGCGCCGCCGCCGACGATGCCGGGCTCAGGCCCGGCTCGCGCAAGGGCATCGACGACGCCGTCGGCTACCTGAAGAACAAGGCCGCCTGCCTGCGCTACGACACCGCGCTGAGCGAAGGCTTCCCGATCGCCACCGGGATCATCGAGGGGGCGTGCCGCCACCTGGTCAAAGACCGCCTCGACATCACCGGAGCCCGCTGGGGCCTCCCCGGCGCCGAAGCCGTCCTGAAACTCCGTGCCCTGCGCAGCAACGGCGACTTCGACACCTACTGGGCCTGGCACGAGACACAGGAGTTCACGCGCAACCACCAGGCCCGATACCGCGACACGCTCATACCAGCAGCTTGATCGCCAGAACCCTCATTGGATCTGCACCCTACCGAGACCGGCTCAGCCGTCGGGCGTTCTCTCGACGAAGCGCTCGACGTCCGCTGCGGTCGGCCGGAGCAGTCCGTCGCGTACGGCGAGGGCCGTGGCCTCGGCCCGGGAGGCGGCGCCGGTCTTGCGCAGCAGGTGCTCAACGTGGGTGTGCACCGTGCGCGGGGACAGGAACAGCGCCTGGGCGATGGCCTGGTTGGTCTGGCCGGTGGCCGCCCGGGTGAGCACCTCCAGTTCGCGCGGGCTGAGTCCGTACGGCAGCGGGGCGGGTGCCTCGTGCACGAGGACCGCGCGGCGTACGACGGCCGTGCCGAGGGTGTGGCGACGGAGGGTGACGCGGTACCAGTCGTGCCCGACGGGCCAGAGGAGACGCAGCCGTGCGCCGTGGGAGTCGGCGAAGGCGCGCGCCAGGAGGCGGAACTCGGTGTCCCGAAGGACCGCGGCGGGCTCCCGGCCGGGGAGTTCGACGGTCTCGTCGGCGACGACCAGGCTCGCTCCGCCCTCCGCCGGGAGGTCGTGGAGGTCGCCCGCGTGTGCGGCGGGGTCGGCGAGGACGCCCAGGGCCGGCAGGAGAGAGGCGAGGAGATGGCGGGTGGCGGTGTCGTAGGCGTTCGGGGTCGCGGTGGAGAGGGTGATCAGGCCGACGAGGCGGCCGTGGTGGCGCAGGGCTCCCGTCACCGCGTCGCGTACACCCGCCGGACGTATCCGCTCGGCGTAGAACCAGCCGTCGCGGTAGCGCTCCCCCGGGTCTTCGACGTCCTCGCAGATGGAGGGCGGGATCTCGCTGCGCAGGACGTTGGCGTACCAGGGGGTCGAGACGAACTCGGCGGCCAGCGCCTCGGAGACGGCGGCGTCGTAGCCGAGGCCCGCGATCTGCACATGGGTGCCGGTGATCGGGTCGATCTCCAGGAGGGTGGCACCGTCGAGGGGCAGGGCGCGGCCGAGTTCGTGGAGGGCCTCGGCGCAGGCGGAGGCGGTGTCGCGCTCGCGGGTGAGCATGCCGATACGGGTGGCGGCAGCGATCTGGTGGTGGGTGAGCATGCGAGCCTCCCGGGGCCGCCCCGAGACCGGACAGGTCTTTTGGACCCTAACGATATGCGGGCGGCGACGGGTGGGCAAGGCACGCACCGATCTGTGAAGCGGACACCCGTCCACCCCGCCGTGCGGCCACGGCCGTACGCACGCCGTACGGCCACCGCTCCTCCCCCGCCCCCCGCGCTCGGTAATTGTACGGATGGTGGGCCGGGGCCTGGGGGTCTTTTCTGTTCGGCACAGCCGGATGCCCGCCGCTTCCGGGCCCACGTCGCTTGGAGATCCCCGCCATGACCAGACGCCACCTTTCCGTCGCCCCGGCCTCGCGCAGGCAGTTCCTCGCCTGGTCCGCCGGAGCCCTCGCCACGACCGGACTGGCCACCGCGGGCTGTAGCGCCCCGGAGAGCGGCTCCGGCGCGGCGCAGGCCGGCGCCTCCCCCTCCGCGACCGAACTCACCAGGATCGGCCTGGACTATCCCTTCACCCAGCTCCCGCTCTACGCCACGCTGGTGAAGCTCTCCACGGCCGCCGCGAAGAAGCACGACGCCAAGCTGCTGACGACGAGCGACGGAAGCAACGCCGACACCCAGGCCAGCAATCTCCGTACCTGGGTCGCGCAGAAGATGCCCGCCATCGTGTCGTTCCCGATGGTCTTCGAGGCCGCAGAGTCGATCGCCGGGGCGGCGCTGGACGCCGGCCTGATCTGGGTGACGTACGGCGGGACGCTGGAGAACCAGAGCGCCGACATCCAGTTCAGCTTCCGTGAGAGCGGCAAACTCCTCGGCGAGGCGGCGGCGAAGTGGGCCAACGACGAGCTGGGCGGGAAGGGAAAGGTGGCGTTCCTGGTAGACAACACCATCGAGCTGGGCCGGGAGCGCACGAAGGGCATGGTCGACGCGTTCACCGAGCTCGCGCCAGGCGTCGACGTGGTGGCGCAGGAGCAGGCCATCGACCCCGACACGGGGCTGTCGAAGTCCAACGCGATCCTCGCCAAGCACCCCGATCTCAACATCGTGCTCGGGATCACGGACGCGGCGGCGTACGGCGGGTTCAAGGCGCTGCAGCAGGCCGGACGGAAGAAGGGCGACCGCAAGACGTTCGTCGGCGGCCAGGACGGCGCGACCCCCTCCCTGCTCGCCATCAAGCAGGGCACGTTCTACCGCGCGTCCTCCGCGCTCGCCCCGCAGGACATCGCCGACGCGATCGTCGGTGTGCCGCTCGCGGTCGCCGCCGGGAAGGCCGACCCGAGCGCCCAGGTACCGGTCAAGCTGGTCCAGCGCGGTGACACGGCGGAGATCGACACGCTGCTCGCCCAGAACGGCTAGGGCCCCGCGATGGCCGACATGAGCGACACCACGCGGACGCCGGAAGCAACCGGCGCGGCCGGGGCCACCACGCCGGTGAACCCGCCGAATCTGCGCATCACCTCGCTGAGCAAGTCCTTCGGCGGTGTCCGCGCCCTGGACGAGGTGGACCTCACCGTGCCGGCGGGGCAGGTCCACGCCCTCCTCGGGCACAACGGGGCCGGCAAGTCCACACTCATCAAGTGCCTCGGCGGCGCGTACCCGCCGGACGCCGGGACGATCGAGGTGGGCGGTGTGCCGTACACCCGGCTCAGCCCGCGCGAGTCCATCGCGGCCGGGGTGGCGATCATCTTCCAGACGCTGAGCGTCGTGGACTCCCTGACCGTGGCGGAGAACATCTTCCTCGGCCAGGAGTGGACCCGGTACGGCCGGATCGACCGCCGGGCCCAGGAGAAGGTGGCCGCCGAACTCCTCGACCGCGTCGCCGCGAGTTGCTCCCCCCGCGACCGGGTGGGTGAACTGCCCATGGGACAGAAGCAGTTGGTCGAGATCGCCAAGGCCCTCAGCCGCAGCGCCTCGGTCCTGGTCCTGGACGAGCCCACGGCGGCGTTGTCGGGCACCGAGAGCGAGGCCCTGGCCGCCCGTGTGGAGGACCTCCGCGCCCAGGGCCTCGCCATCGTCTACGTCACCCATCTCCTGGCCGAGGTCGAACGCCTGGCGGACGCGGTGACCGTCCTACGGGACGGCCGGGTCGCCCATCACGCGGCGGCGGGAGGCCACAACCGCCGGGAACTGGTGGAGGCGATCACGGGTGGCCGGGGAGCCGCGCCGACGGGTTCCGCGGGGAGTGGGCCGGCCGCGGCGCGCGGCTCGGCGGGCGGGACGGCGCCCGCCACCGGTGCCGGTGGCGCGTCGGACGCCGCCCGCGGCGGGGCGGACACGGTCGCCGGGGCCGCGGGCGGCGCCGATCACGACGCGCCCGGCCACGAGGGACACGGCACCGCCGGGTTCCCCGACCGCGAGAGCCCCCCTTCCCCGGGAGCGGCCGACCGCCCCCGGGAAACCGCCACCGCACCCGACGGAGCCGTGGCCCTCTCCCCGCCCGGCACACCCCTCACCGCGCGCCTCACCGTCCACGGCCTGCACGGCCCCGGCTTCGGACCGGTCGACCTGACCGTCGGCGAGGGCGAGATCGTGGGGCTGTACGGGCTCATCGGGTCCGGGCGTACGCGGGTGCTGGAGACCTTGTTCGGCAGGCGCCGTGCGTCCGGTGGCACGGTCCGGGTCGGGCAGCGTGTCGTCTCGCCGGCCCGGCCCGCCGACGCGCTGGCGGCAGGGGTCGCGCTCGTGCCGGCGGACCGGCGGACGCAGGGGCTGTTCGCGGGGCTGAGCGCGCAGGACAACGTGCTGCTGCCGTCGGTGCGGACGCTTGCCCGGCGCGGGGTGCGGGCGCTCGGCGCGGAGCGGAGGGTGTTCGGCTCGCTCGCCGGGGCGGTCGGGCTGCGGCCCGCGCGACCGGGGCTCCCGGCGGCGGCCTTCTCCGGCGGCAACCAGCAGAAGCTGCTGCTCGGCCGGTGGATCAACGAGGCCCGTGCGGTCGACGTCCTCCTGCTGGACGAGCCGACCCAGGGCGTCGACGTCGGCGCCCGCCAGGAGATCTACGACGTCGTCGGCACGCTCGCCGACCAGCGCGGCACGGCCGTCCTGTTCGCCTCCAGCGACCCGGAGGAGGCGGCCGTCCTCGCCCACCGCTGTCTGATCGTCGACCGGGGCCGGATCGTCGCCGAACTCTCCGGCGCCGACCTCACGGAAGAGTCCCTGCTCGCGGCAGTGCACGACGCGGGGCCGACGGCCGGACCCACCCCATCCCACGAAGGAGCAGCATGACCACCGCGACCGCCGCCGGACGTGTCGTTCCCGGCCCGCGCGCGCTCGGCGCACACGGGCTGGCGACGGTGCGGCGCCAGCCTCTGATCGTCGTTCTCGCCCTGCTGGTGCTGGTGTTCCAGTTGTCCACGGGCAGCTTCCTCGACCCGGGCAATCTGCGGGGGATCGCCACCGACGCCGCCGCCCTCGCGATCGTCGCCGTACCGCTGGCCCTGCTGGTCATCAGCGGCTACCTGGATCTGTCGGTGGGCTCGACGCTGGCGCTCGGGGCGCTGACTGCGGGCTGGCTCGCGGGTGAGCAGAGCCTGTCGCCCGTGGTCGCCGTCCTCGGGGCGCTGGCGGTCGGCGCGGCGGTCGGTGCCGTGAACGGGGTGCTGTGCTGCTACCTGGGGCTGTCGCCGTTCATCGTGACGCTGGGCATGCTGGCGGCCGTACGCGGGCTGGCGCAGCAGCTCTTCCCGTTGCCGCTGAGCGGATTCGGCGACGGTTTCGCGTGGCTGGGCGGGGCGCGGATCGCCGGAATCGCGGCGCCCGTGGTCATCGCCGCCGCCGTGCTCGTCGCCGGGGCGCTGTTCCTGGCGTACACCCCGACCGGGCGGCATGTGTTCGCGATCGGGGTCAACCGGGAGGCCGCGTACCTCTCCGGCATCGACGTCCGCCGTACGCCGTTCGCCCTGTTCCTGGTCACGGGCGCCGCCGCCGCGCTGGCCGGGGCGATCAAGGCGTCCGTGCTGGACAGCGTGGTCGCGGGCACCTCCGGCGCGGGCTTCGAGCTGACGGTGCTCACGGCGGTGCTGCTGGGCGGCGTCGCGCTGAGCGGCGGCTCCGGTTCGGTTCTCGGTGTCCTGCTCGGCGTGCTGTTCCTGGGTTGCCTGCAGAACGGGCTGACACTGCTGAGCGTGCCGACGTTCTGGCAGCAGATGGCCCAGGGCGTGGCCCTGGTGGCGGGCGCCGCGCTCGCGTACTTCGGCCCACGCCCGAACCGGTGACCTGCGATCCGCCCCCTCCCTCCCTCCTCCGACACCCCAGAGAGGTCCTCGTGAGCGACACTTCCCCCACCCTCGTCCTGACCGGCGGTCAGGTCATCACCGTCGACGCCGGTTTCACCGTCGCCGAAGGTGTGGCCGTGCGCGGCCGGGAGATCGTCGCGGTCGGCACGGACGCCGAGATGCGCGCGCTGGCCGGGCCGACGACGAGGATCGTCGAGCTGGCGGGGCGGACCGTGCTGCCGGGCATCAACGACTCGCATCTGCACGGCGCCGCGTACGGGCTCGCCAAGCCGCCGTTCGCCCTCGACGTCGGGCATCCGGCGGTCGGTTCGATCGCCGACATCACCGCGACGGTGCGCGCGGCGGCGCGGACCACCGCGCCCGGCGAGTGGATCGTCGGCCTGGGCTGGGACCCCGGCTATCTCGCCGAGTGCCTCGCCGATCCTGGCCGCTTCCCGCACCGCACGGACCTGGACGCGGTGGCGCCCGACCATCCCGTCTGCCTGACCGACTTCTCGCAGCACATGGTGTGGGCCAACAGCGAGGCACTGCGCCGCTGCGGGATCGGCGCCGGCACCAAGGCGCCCGACGGCGGTGTCATCGACCGGGATACCGACGGCCTGCCCACCGGCATCCTGCGCGAGGCCGCCGGGGTGCTCCTCCAGGCCGCCCTGCCCTCCCCCACCGTCGCCCAGCGCCGCCAGGCGATCCAAAACGTCGTCGCCGAACTCCACTCGCGGGGCATCACCAGCTACACCGAGCCGGGCCTCGGCCCCGGCGGCTCCGAGACCCTGTTCGGCGGGCTGAGCACCGACAACTGGACCGCCTACGCCGACCTGGCCGCGACCGGCGCTCTGCGCGCCCGGGTCAGCGTCCTGCTGCTGCCCGCGCCGATGGGCGGCTCCGCCGACGACGTCCGCAAGGGGCTCGCCGAGCTCCACCGCCCCGGGTCAGCGGACCCCCGCCTCCTGAAAGCGAACGGCGTGAAGATCTTCGCCGACGGGGTACCGCCGAACCGTACGGCCTGGATGAACGAGCCCTATGTCGACGGCGGTCACGGCTCGCTGTGCGTGCACGGGCCCACGCCCGAGCTTCAGGTCGACGAACTGTTCGACATGATCCGCGTCGCCCACGAGGCCGGCTACCAGTTGGGCGTCCATGTGACCGGTGACCGGGCCATCGACACCGTCGTGGACGCGTTCCTGGCCGCGCAGGAGGCAGCGCCACGCCCGGACGCCCGGCACTACGTCATCCACGGCGACTTCATCGGTGCGGACAGCCTCACCCGGCTGGCGGCGCACGGCTACGGCGTCAACATGAACCCCGCCATCAAGTGGACGATCTCCGACCTCATGGAGGAGATCGTGGGCCCGGAGCGGTCGGCGTACGAGTGGCCCGTCCGCTCGGCCTTCGAGGCGGGGGTCGCGGTGTGCGCCAGCTCGGACGCGCCGATCACGGAGCCCGACTGGCGGCGGGGCGTCGCCGGGATGCTGCTGCGCGAGTCGAAGGCCAGCGGCCGGGTCAGCGGCCCTGAGCAGTGCGTGGAACTGGCCGAGGCGCTGCGGGCGTACACGATCAACCCGGCGCGGCAGGACTTCGCCGAGGGCTGGAAGGGGTCCGTGGAGGTGGGGAAGGTGGCCGACCTGTGCGTCCTGGACCGGCCGCTGCTGGACGCCGACCCGCGTGACATCCCTCAGGTGCAGGTGGACATGACGGTGTTCGACGGCGGGATCGTCTTCGAACGCTGAGTCCGGCCGACACGATAAGGCCGGCGCCGCTCTCGCGGCGCCGGCCTTATCGTGTCGGCCGCCGGTCGTCAGCCGGTCAGCGTCGTCACCCGTCGCATGACCTCCTTGCAGAAGGCGCCCACCTCGTCGGGGTCGTCGATGAACTGGTTCGGCTTGACGCAGAAGGTCGTGAAGCCCTGCTCCAACTGCTCCGGTACGGACGCGAGGGCCGCGCCGAGGTCCGCCGGGGAGTGGTCGTCGGGGAAGACCGCCTGGGTGCCGCCGATCATCTCCAGGTCGGCGGCGTCCCGGCCGGCGGCGGCCATCGCCTCGTGGAGCGCCTTCAGATCCTGCGGCGTCGGCCGGCCCAGGGGGTGGAAGCCGTGGCCGTACCGGACGAGGCGGCGCAGCACGGGACCGCGCAGGCGCTGCCCGCCGAACCACAGCCGCGGCCCCTCGGGGCGGTACGCCTTGGGCTCGAAGTAGACGTCCCGGAACGGGTAGTGCTCGCCGTCATGGGAGATGGGGGACGGCCCCCAGGCCTTCGCCCAGACCTCCAGGTGCTCGTCGAGCAG
The DNA here is from genome assembly GCF_037201975.1 of Streptomyces sp. TG1A-60. NCBI lineage: Bacteria > Bacillati > Actinomycetota > Actinomycetes > Kitasatosporales > Streptomycetaceae > Streptomyces > Streptomyces sp. TG1A-60. Next base: position 543,099 of record NZ_CP147520.1, read on the forward strand.
CCGGCCCCTGCTGCCGAAGGGCACGCCGAGCGCGTCGTACTCGTCCTTGCTCCAGCTGACCGTGGGCTGCACCAGCAGCCGTCCCTCGCTGAGCAGGTCGAGGGTGCCGAGTTCCCGGGCCATCAGCAGGGGGTGGCGCAGCGGGGCGAGCACGGCCGCGGCGGCCAGCCGCAGGCGCTCGGTGACGGAGGCGATGGCGGCGAGCAGGAGCAGGGAGTTGGGCCACGGGGTGTGCGGGTCCTGATTGCCGGGGAGGGCGTAGTCGCGGGGGTTGCCCATGATGCCGTCGGCGGCGGAGTCGGGGCCGAGCACGATGTGTTCGCTCACCATGACGGAGTCGAACCCGGCGTCCTCGGCCTCGCGGGCCCACCGTACGGCGGTGGGCAGGTCCGCCCGGCCGCCCGTGAGCGTCCAGTTCTCACTGAGGACAAGCAGCATGCGGGGGGTGGTGCTCATGGTGGATTCCCTTTCCTCCGTACAATTTGATCCCGAATGACCGATCGACCGAATGTCCGCACGAACGACGAGCCGGGAACCGGGGGGCCGCACACGGCCGTCGGGTCCGGCCGTGCTATCGAAGGAGCGCCCGTGCCCGGCCAGCGATCCATCACCGACGCCGAGAAACTCGCCGCGGCGAAACTGGGGGACTTCCCGGTCCGCCGTGACCAGATGGCGGCGGTGGCGAACATCTACCGGGCCGCCTCGGCGGTGCGGCAGCATCTGGAGAACTCCGTGCTGCGCGGTTCCGACCTCACCTGGACGGCCTTCGTGGTGCTGTGGGTGGTGTGGGTGTGGGGTGAGTCCGAGACCCGGCACGTGGCGGAGGAGGCGGGCATCTCCAAGGGCACCCTCACCGGTGTGGCGCGCACGCTGGAGTCGCGCGGACTGGTGCGGCGGGCGGGCCACCCGACGGACGGCCGGCTGGTCCTCCTCGCCCTCACCGACAAGGGCGAGGAGCTGATGCGGCGGGTGTTCCCGGCGTTCAACGAGGAGGAGGCCTTCGTCACCGGCCGGCTCAGCGACGCGGAATGCCGGAGCCTCGCGGAGGGGCTGCGCGGTGTCGTGCTCCAGGTCGAGGAGCACGGCGAGGAACGCCGCCGCACCCTGCTGAACGGTGCCGAGCCCGCACCCCGCCGCAGCGGCCGTCGCCCGAAGGCCTGAGCCCCCGGCCGCGCGCACTGCCGTCCGTCCATGGCGACGACCACCACCTCATACCGTTTGAGTTCAAACAACATAGGCAGGCCCGCGGCCCTGGTCAAGGGTCGTCGGAGTGACACGCGTCCGACGGCCCCGCCGGCGGTAATTCGATTGCCGCGGCACGGCACCGGCCTCCACGATCTGCCCATGCGCACTCTCGACGCCTTCCCTCCGCTGACCCTCGCCGCCGTGCCGGTGCGGGACCGACAGCAGCCCGGCCGACCGTGGGGACCGACGCCGCCCCGGTCGTGACGGCCGCGCTCGTCGCGGGGCTCCTCGCCGGCTACGGCATCGCCATCCCCGTCGGAGCGGTCGCGACCTACCTCGTCTCCCTCACCGCCCGTACGTCCCTGCGGACCGGAGTCTGCGCCGCACTCGGCGTCGCCACCGCCGACGGGCTCTACGCCCTCGTCGCCGCCCTCGGCGGGACGGCCCTCGCAGCCGCCCTGCGGCCGGCGCTGGCGCCCCTGCGCTGGGCGTCGGCCCTGGTGCTCCTCGCGCTGGCCGTACGCGGCGCGGTCACGGCGCTGCGCCGGTACCGCGCACGACGGCTCACCACCCGACCGCGGCCGGACCCGGTGGGCCCGGCACACGCCTACGTCGCCCTGCTGGGCATCACCCTTCTGAACCCCACCACGGTCGTCTACTTCGCCGCGCTGGTCCTCGGCAGCCGTGCCACCGCAGCCGTGAACCCGTGGGAACAGGTGGTGTTCGTGCTCGCCGCGTTCCTCGCCTCCGCGAGCTGGCAACTGCTGCTCGCCGGAGGCGGCGCACTGCTCGGCCGGGCACTGACCGGGCACCGGGGGCGGCTGGCGACGGCACTCCTGTCGAGTGCCGTGATCTCGGTGCTGGCGGCTCGGATGCTGAGGCCCTCGTGAGCGGCGCGCGTGGCAGGAGCCGGCCGAAGTCGCCCACGGGGTACGGTCCGATGAGGATGGATTCGCCAGAGGCCGGTGTTGTAGGCGGGACGGCGTCTGTACGCGACAGCAAAGGAGGGTTGCCATGCCTCTTGAGGGCGAGTACGCACCCAGCCCCACCCAGTGGGTGCGCGAGCAGGTCGAGTTGTACGAGAGCTCGGGCGGCACCAAGGGAACGACGTTGCGGGAAACGGGCCTGCCGGTCGTCATTCTCACCACGCGCGGCGCGAAGAGCGGGAAGATCCGCAAGACTCCGCTGATGCGCGTGGAGCACGACGGACGGTACGCGGTCGTGGCCTCACAGGGCGGGGCGCCCAAGCACCCGGTCTGGTACCACAATCTCAAGTCCGACCCGCACGTCGAGCTCCAGGACGGGCCGACGCGGCAGGAGTTGACCGCCCGTGAGGTCACCGGGGACGAGAAGGCCGAGTGGTGGGAGCGGGCGGTCGCCGCGTATCCGCCGTACGCCGACTACCAGAAGCAGACCGACCGGGTGATTCCGGTCTTCGTGCTGGAGCCGGCGAACGGGTAGGGGGACGCCGGTCTCTCGTGCGCGCAAGGCGCCGTGCGGCGTGAGGAGAAAACCCCGACGCTTCGCGCATGGTCCACCGCGCACCGGGCACCCGAGTCTCAGGCCCCGCCGCGCCCCCCGTCGCGGCGGGGCTTCTCACTGTCCGCTCCCCCGGCCGCCCTCACCCTTCCCGCGCCGCCTTCTCCGTCACGTCGAGGAAGATCTGGTCGGCCTCCGGGACGGCACGGGAGATGGAGCGCTTGATGCGGACGGCGACCTCCTCGACCTCCTCGCTGTCGAGGCCGGGGACGAGGTCGACGCGGGCGGCCACCAGGGTGGAGTCCAGGCCGAGTTGCATGGTGAGCAGGGCCTCGACGCTGTCGATCTCGGGCTGTGCCGCCAGCAGGGCGCGGATCTGGCGGCTGGGTTCGGGGTCGGCGGCGACCCCGATGAGCTGTTCGCGGGCGTCCCGGCCGAGCCAGTAGGCGACGTACACGAGCAGCGCCCCGATCGCGAACGAGGCGGACGCCTCCCAGATCACCTGGCCGGTCAGCATGTGCAGGACCATCCCGGCGATCGCGAGGGTCACACCGAGCACCGCCGTGCCGTCCTCGGCGACGACCGTACGCAGTGCCGGGTCCCTCAGTCCGTCGGCGCCGCCCTGATTGCGCACCTGGTGCAGGGCGCGCAGCAGGGAGGTGCCCTCGGAGAGAAGGGCGACGCCGAGGACGGCGATGCCGGCCGCATAGCCGTCGTAGGACTCCTCCGAACCGCTTGTCAGGGCGTGGATCGCCTGGAAGAAGGAGAAGCAGCCGCCCATCACGAAGATACCGACGGCGGCGAGCAGGGACCAGAAGAAGCGCTCCTTGCCGTAGCCGAAGGGGTGCCGGCTGTCGGCGGGGCGGCGGCTGCGGCGCAGCGCGGCGAGGAGGAACACCTCGTTCATGCTGTCGGCCACCGAGTGTGCGGCCTCCGAGAGGAGGGCCGGCGATCCGGCGAGGAGTCCGCCGATGGTCTTGGCCACGGCGATCACCAGGTTCGCGCCCAGGGCGACCAGCACGGTGACCCGGGTCCTGCGGTCCTCCCGTGTCTTGCCCTCCTCGTGCGGCTGCGGCTTCGGCCCTTCGACAACCGCCTCGCCCCGGTCGTCCATCGTCTCCATGTCTGCTGATGTCCCGGTCACGTTCGCCGACTGCCCCGACCGGTCACGCTCACACCGTGGGTGGCGCGGAAATCGGGGAACCCGCCCAGGGCACAGGTATCCGGACAGACCGGGAGGACGGGTGGCATGAGTGTCGGCGAGGGCAATGAGGCGTACGGACGGAAGGCGTTCAAACGGTCCAAGAGCCACTTCACGGACCGGATCACCGCCGACGGCCGGGACGGGTGGCCCGTGGAGGCGGGCCGCTACCGGCTGGTCGTCAGCCGGGCATGCCCCTGGGCGAGCCGGGCGGTGGTCTCGCGGCGGCTGCTGGGCCTTGTGGACGCCCTGCCGATGGCCGTAGCCGACCCGATCCAGGACGACCGCAGCTGGCGGTTCACGCTGGACCCGGACGGCCGCGACCCCGTGCTCGGCATCCGGTTCCTGAAGGAGGCGTACGACGCGCGGGAGAGCGACTACCCGGGCGGGGTCAGCGTCCCCGCGATCGTCGACGTGCCGAGCGGCCGACTGGTCACCAACGACTACCAGCAGCTCACCCTCGACCTCGCCACCGAGTGGACGGACCTGCACCGCGAGGGCGCGCCCGACCTGTATCCGGCGGACCTGCGCGACGAGATCGACGCGGTGATGGCGGAGGTCTACGAGAACGTCAACAACGGGGTGTACCGGGCGGGTTTCGCCACGAGCCAGGAGGAGTACGAGGAGGCCTGCGCCGGAGTGTTCCGGCGGCTGGAGGCGCTGTCGGAGCGGCTGGCGCGGCAGCGCTATCTCGTCGGGGACACGATCACCGAGGCGGACATCCGGCTCTTCACCACGCTGGTGCGTTTCGACCCCGTCTACCACGGTCACTTCAAGTGCAACCGCTGGAAGTTGGCCGAGGACCCGGTGCTGTGGGCCTACGTCCGAGACCTCTTCCAGACCCCCGGCTTCGGTGACACCGTCGACTTCGACCACATCAAGCGCCACTACTACCAGGTGCACGCCGGCATCAACCCGACCGCCGTGGTGCCGCTGGGGCCCGATCTGGCCGGCTGGCTCGCGCCCCACGGCCGCGAGGATCTCGGCGGCAGCCCGTTCGGCGACGGGACGCCGCCGGGGCCGGTGCCCGCCGACGAGGTCGTAGCCCCGCGGGGCCGTCCCTGAGCCGGTCACATCACGACGCGAAGGAGGAAGACCAGATGTCCAAGAAGAGCAAGCTCCCTCTCGCCTACCAGCCGCTCGGCTTCGCCCTCGGCTGGGCGGGCGGCGCGCTGGCCTCGCTGGCGTTCCGCAAGACATGGAAGGCGATCCGCCACGAGGACGACGCGCCCGACGCGCTGGACCGGGACCGGGGCTGGGGCGAGATCCTGCTCGCGGCGGCCGTCCAGGGCGCGATCTTCGCGGTCGTGCGCAGCGCGGTGGACCGCACGGGCGCGAAGGCCATCGAGCGGTCCACCGGGGTGTGGCCGGCCTCGGACAAGGGGGGCCGGGACTGACGTACAGGCCGCATGGCGGCGGGGCCGGACATCGGTCCCGCCAGACGGCCGACGACCTCGCCGTCCCACAGCGCGGCCGGCAGCAGCCGGCCGGGGTTCCGCAACGCGGCCGTGAAGGTCTCGGTGCCGTGCAGGCGCGGCCAGTCCACGTTCAGGCCCGGGTCACGCTCCTGGCCGTCCTCGGCGAACAGCCGGGAGCTGGAGACGACGAACGCCGGCACGTCCGCGGCGCGGGCACGCCGCGCGATCGCCTCTTGCCCACCCATTCATGGACGGGAACCTGACGGCGGGGTCCGACAGCCCACCCGTGGCGGCTCCCGGCACCCCGCGCATTTCCTGGACAGACGTCCAGCTATAGTGGACAGCTGTCCAAGAAGTTCGGAAGCATCGAGAGAACTACGGAGTCTGGCGACCATGGAGATCCTGGCGAACGTGCTGGTGGTGGCGGTGGCGGCACTGCACGTGTACATCCTGGTGATGGAGATGTTCCTGTGGCAGAAGAAGCCGGGGATGGGCTTCCACGGGTTCGACGCCGAGATGGCGCAGCGGACCGCCCCGATGGCCGCCAACCAGGGGCTCTACAACGGCTTCCTCGCGGCCGGACTCGTGTGGGGCCTGATCGCCGGTGACCCGACCGGCTACCGCGTCCAGATCTTCTTCCTCGCCTGCGTGATCGTCGCGGGCGTGTACGGCGCCGTCACAGCCAACCGCCGCATCCTCGTCGCCCAGGCGCTCCCCGGCGCACTCGCCCTGGCCGCCGTCCTCGTCGCCGGATGACCCCGGAGGACCCCCGGGCTTCCCGTACCCGGGCCAAGCTGCGGGAAGCCCTCCTCGACGAGTGCGCCCGGCATCCGCTGCACGAGGTCAGCGTGGCCGCGCTGGTCCGCCGGGCGGGGGTCGGCCGGGCCACGTTCTATGTGCACTACCCGGACCTGGAGTCCCTCGCCGTCGACGCCTGCGCCGATGTCGTACGGGAGGCCGTGGAGGCCCTGCACGCCTGGCGCGGGCGCCCCGACCCGGTGCGGGCGCCGGCGGCGCTGCCGGAGTTCTTCGCGGGCCTCGCCCCGCACACGGCCCTGTACCGGGCGCTGCTGGCGCCCGGTGGCGGCGGACCGCTGGGCCGGGTCCTGCACCGGGATCTACGGGCCTACAGCCTCCGCGAACGCGAGCTCGCGGAGGCCGCGGACGCCCCGCTGGTGGCCTCCGCGGTGGCGGCCACCTTCGCGGGGGTCCTCGCCGACTGGCTGCACGGCCTCCTCGACGGCACCCCGCAGGAGATCGCCGACCAGGCGTGGCAGTTGCTGGTCGCGCTGCACCGCAGCCGGTGAGCACGCACCGCCCGCGGAAGCCGGCCAGAGCTCCCCGGCAGGCCCCTGCCGTCGGCCACGGCGGCCCACGCCTCGACGCCCTCGTCGGTGCGGACCAGGCCTTCGACAGGTCGTCCGGGACGAGCTTCAGCGTCCGGTCCTCGTAGCGGTACCGGGTCGCATGCCTTCGGGGGCATACGGATGTCGGCGTCGTAGGCGGAGACGAGCATCCCGTCGGGCAGGACGCCCGCGGGGTGACACCGGAAGTGGGCCGACTGCCGGTCGAGTGCTCCGCGCCCACGGAGCTCTCACCGTGGCGGTCGCCGGGCGGCGCCGTCCGTCCAGTTCTCGGTCTCCCCGGACTCGGTGCGGCGCGCCGGGAGTCCCACGGGGCGGTACACCTGGTGCGGCATGCGACGCCGGAGGCGTCCATGACGTTCGACGGCCCTGTGGGTGACCTGCACGGCAGGTCACCCACAGGGCCGGGGTCACGCGGGGAGGACGTGACCCGGAGGGAGAAGGCCTCTCAGAACGTCAGCACGGGCTTGATGCTCTTGCCGCCGCTCATGTCCGCCACCGCCTGGTCGATGTCCTCGAACCTGTAGCGCCTGATCAGACGCTCCAGCGGGAGCTTGCCGTCCTTGACCAGCTGGACGAGGACCGGGATGGCGGTCTGGATCTCGTTGTCGCCGAGGGTGAGACCCACGATCCGCTTGCCGGAGAGCAGGCCGTTGACCTCCAGGGAGACCTCGGTGCCGAACGGCGGGGCGCCCACGATGACAAGGGTGCCGCGCGCGGCGAGGGAGTCGACGCCCTTGCGCAGGACGAAGACGCTGCCGGTGGTCTCGACGACTCCGTCGGCGCCCTGACCGCCGGTGATCTCCATGACGGCCTCGGTGATGTCGGCGACGTCGCTCGCGTTCACCGTGTGTGTGGCGCCCAGCTGCCTGGCCAGCTCCAGCCGTTCGCCGACCTTGTCGACGGCGATGATCGTGGTCGCCGGCGTGAGGGCAGCCGCCATCACCGCGGAGAGGCCGACGGCCCCGGCACCGAGGACGAGGAGCGCGCTGCCGGCGCGGGGCTCCAGGACGTTCCAGACGGCGCCGACGCCGGTCTGTACGCCGCAGCCCAGCGGGGCGATGGAGTCCAGCGGCACATCGGGGTCGACCTTGACGAGGCTGCGCTCGTCGACCACGGCCCGCTCGGCGAACGAGGACTGGCCGAAGAAGTGGCCGCCGAGCGCCTCGCCGTCGCGGGTGATGGTGCTGGTGCCGTCGGCGCGGCTGCCGCCGATCAGGTTCAGCGGGAGCCAGCTGGCGCAGTACGCCGGATGCCCGTCACGGCAGTTGCGGCAGTCGCCGCAGGAGGTGAAGGAGAGCAGGACGTGGTCGCCCGGCCCGACGGAGGTGACGCCCGGGCCGACCGCCTCGACGACACCGGCGCCCTCGTGGCCCAGGACCCCGGGGAGCGGGAAGGGCAGCGCGCCGCCGGCGACGGTCAGGTCGGTGTGGCAGAGCCCTGCGGCGACCATGCGGACCAGCGCCTCGCCGGGGCCCGGCTGGTCGAGGACGACCTCGGAGAGGGTGAAGGGAGCGCCCCCGGACTCGACCACGGCGGCACGTGTGGTGGTGGACATTCTCATGTACTCCTTGTTCGTTCGTGAGCCGCCGGAGCGCTCCCGCGGCTCACCGGTGTTCCCGGGGGTGCGCTCAGTCGAGCGAGACGACGACGGACTTGACCTTGGTGTAGGACTCCAGGGCCTCGGGGCCGTACTCCCGGCCGAAACCGGAGGCCTTCACACCGCCGAAGGGCACGGCGGGGTCGAGCATCGGCCAGTCGTTGACCCAGACGATGCCCGCCTGGAGCCGGTCGGCGACGCGGTGCGCACGGGTCAGGCTGGTGGTCTGGATGCCCGAGGCCAGGCCGTACGGCGTGGAGTTGGCCAGCTCGACGGCCTCGTCCTCGGAGTCGAAGGGCTGCACGGTGAGGACCGGCCCGAAGACCTCCTCCTGGACGACCCGGGAGTCGTTGGCGAGGTCGGCGATGACGGTGGGCTTGTAGTAGTAGCCGCCGTTCAGGTCGAGGCGCTCGCCGCCGCAGACGATGCGGCCGCCCTCCTTACGGGCCAGCTCGACGTATTCCTCGACCTTCTTCAGGTGCCGCTCGCCCACCATCGGGCCGATGACGGTCTCGGGCTGCCGGGGGTCGCCGATGGGCACGCCGGGCACGGCGTCGGCGAGGATGCCGACCACCGTGTCGTACACCGAGCGGGCGACCAGCAGGCGGGGGCCGCCCATGCAGAACTGGCCGGTGTTGAAGACGAAGCCCTTGATGACGGCGCCGATGGCCTTCTCGATGTCGGCGTCCTCGAAGACGAGATGGGCCGCGTTGCCGCCGAGTTCCATGGTGACCTGCTTCAAGCCCTCACCGGCGACGCTCGCCGCGTGCCGGCCGGTCGCGGTGGAGCCGGTGAAGGCGATCTTGTCGACGCCGGGGTTGCGCAGCAGCGCCTCGCCGACGACCGGGCCCGCGCCGGTGACGACGTTGTAGACGCCGTCCGGGACTCCGGCCTCCTTGAGGAGGTTCGCCATGTAGAGGGCGCTGAGCGGGGTCTCCTCGGCGGGCTTGTGGACGACCGTGTTGCCGGCCGCGAGCGCGGGGGCGATCTTGGTGCCGGCCAGGATCAGCGGGAAGTTGAACGGGGTGATCGCGCCGACCACGCCGATCGGGTCGCGCTTGGTGTAGGCGAGGCGGTTGTTCGGGACGTCGCGGGCGGAGCCGTCCAGGGACCAGGCGAGGGAGGCGTAGTACTCGTAGTCGTTGGCCGCGTTCGTGACGTCCACGGCGTGGGCCAGCGTGATGGGCTTGCCGACGTCACGGCTCTCCAGGGCCGCGATGTCGTCGGCGTTCTCCCGGATCAGCTGGGCGACCCGGTTCAGGATCCGGCCGCGCTCCCGGCCGCTCAGCCCGGACCAGGCGCCGTTGTCGAACGCCTCGCGCGCGGCGCGCACGGCGGCGTCGACGTCGGCGGCCCCCGCCTCCGCGACGGTGGTGACCACCTGGCCCGTCGACGGGTCGATCACATCGGCGCGTGCCCCGTCCATCGCCTCAAGCCACTGTCCACCGATGAACAGCCGCCCGGGCTCGCTCTCGAAGGTGGTCGTCATTGCCCACTCCTCAGCCTTGATTGCCAAAACTTCAATCAACAGGATTCTTGTTTGTCCGCAGTGTCATTACACACAGGTTTCCTGTCAATGCCTTACGCTGACCCCATGGTCGGCACCAAGGCACCACCCTCCCTCCTCTACATGGTCAAGCAGGTCGAACTCGTTGTCCGCTCGCGCCTCGACGAACTGGTGAGACCGGCCGGGATCACGGCCCTGCAGTACACGTCCCTGACCGTCCTGGAGCGGCACGACGGGCTCTCGGCCGCCCAGCTCGCCCGCGACTCCTTCGTCACGGCCCAGTCCATCGCGGATCTCGTACGCAGTCTCGAGAACCGGGGGCTCGTCCGCCGGGAGCGCAATCCGCGCAACCGGCGTGAGCTGATGATCCTGCTCACCGACGAAGGGCGCGAGCTACTCGCCCACTACGCCCAGCAGGTGCGTGACCTGGAGGAACGCATGATCCGCGACCTCACCGCGCACCAGACCGACCAGTTCCGGCAGGCACTGTCGAAGGCGTGGCACGCGCTGTCGTAGGCGCCCTGGCGTAAGACTCCGGACGGATTGCCGGAGAAATCGAAGACATATGTCAATCGAGCATGCTGAAATTCACCCTGACGTGGTAACTCGCAGGGCGGGGACGGGTTTTGCTCTCACACAGGCCGGCTGGAGGCGATGCCGTCGTGTCGCACGACCCCGCACCGCCCGCGACCGAGTACCTGCGTGTCCACACGGACCGAGGCCGCACCGTGCTCGAACTGCGCGGCGAGATCGACATCGCGGCGGCCGTGGAGATCATTCCCCACCTCGACGTGGCGACGGGCCGCCCCGGCGCCCGGATCGTGGTCGATCTGCGGCACGTCGAGTTCTTCGACTGCTCCGGACTGCGGCTGCTGTACCGGGCCCGGCAACGCGTGCTCGACCGCGACGGCGAACTGCGCCTCGTCTGCACCCACCCGCTCACCCTGCGCGTCCTGAAGGCCACGGGCCTGGCCCGGCTGCTGCCACCGGCCCCGTCGCTGGACGCCGCCCCGGAAAAGCCCGGGGTCACGTCCGGCACGTCATGACCCGTCACGGAAGCCCGTCACGGGTGGACGGCCGTTCGGCCATCAGCTCGACGGCGCGTCGAACAGGGCGCTGACGGACTCGCCGTTGTGGATGCGGCGCACCGCCTCGGCGAGCGCGGGCGCGATGGAGAGCACCTTCAGCTTCTCGGTGCGCTCCTCGACCGGGACCGGCACCGTGTTGGTGCAGACGATCTCCAGTACGTCGGGCTGTTCGCCCAGCCGCTTCAGGGCGCCCGCCGCGAACAGTCCGTGGGTGCACGCCACCCGGATCGAACGCGGCCCCAACTCGCGTAGCCGCTCCAGGAGTTCCAGGACGGTGCTGCCCTTGGCGATCTCGTCGTCGAGGACGATGACGTCCCGCCCTGCGACCTCGCCGATCACCGAGCTGATGCTCACCCGGTCGTCCGCGAAGCGCTGCTTGGCGCCTGCGGCGACCTGCGCGCCGATCAACCGCGCGAACGCCGCCGCCTCCTTGGCGTTGCCCAGGTCGGGCGAGACGACCGTCGTACGGGAGAGGTCGTACTGCCGGAAGTGGACGGCCAGTTCGCGCAGTGCGTGCAGATGGTCGACCGGCACCGAGAAGAAGCCGTGCACCTGGGGCGAGTGCAGCGTCATCGCGAGCACGCGACCGGCTCCGGCCGCCACCATCAGATCGGCGACGAGCCGGCCGCCGATGGAGATGCGCGGCGCGTCCTTCTTGTCGGAGCGGGCGTACGCGTAGTGCGGCATGACCACGGTGATCCGGCCCGCGGAGGCGCCGCGCGCCGCGTCGCACATCAGCAGCAGCTCGACCAGGTGCTCCTGCACGGGCGCGACCAGCGGCTGGACCAGGAACACGTCCCGTTCCCGGCAGTTGGCCTGGAGCTGCACCTCCAGACAGTCGTTGGCGAACCGGCTCACCCTTGACGGGCTCAGCGGCACACCCAGGTGCGCACAGACCTCGTTCGCCAGTTCGGGATGGGCGCTGCCGGTGAAAACGGCGATGTCACGCACGGGGGCTCCTCGTATGAACATGATCATTACGGGTTGCGCGGCTCATGCTACTGGCCTCCCGGCATACGCCTCTTCGCTACAGCGGCCCGGACGGCCCGCACCCCTGGTCTACGGCGAAGTACGGACTATCCCCGACTCGGCGTTCCCCCGCAGCCTTTGAGGGCATTCGTTGAAAGAGGAAGGAGGACCGTCGACATGACGACGTCCATCAAGCGCACGCGTGTGCCCGGCTGGGCCAAGCTGCTCATCGCCGTGATCACCCTCATCGTGGTGCTGCTGGCCGCGTTGCGGCTGCTGGTCTTCGGGGGCCTGAACGACGTGTTCGGCACCGAGGAGCACGACCGCTCGGGGCCCACACTCCTGAAGTCCATCCAGGACATGAGCCGTTACGACGCCGCCACGGGCAACTTCCAGGTGGTCGTCGATCTGGAGAAGGACGCCAAGTACCTGCCGGACACGATCCGCGGCACCCGCACGCTGTACGTCGGCGCGGGGACCGTCGACGCCTATGTCGACCTGGGCAAGGTCGGCGAGAACGACGTGAAGGTCAACGACGACCGCACGTCGGCCACCATCAGCCTCCCGCACGCCCGGCTCGGCGAGCCGGCCCTCGACACCGAGCACTCCTACGCCGTCTCCAAGCAGCGCGGTCTCCTGGACCGCCTGGGCGATCTCTTCTCCGACAACCCCAACGGCGAACAGGCCGTGCAGCGCCTCGCCGTCAAGCACATCGGCGAGGCCGCGAAGGAGAGCAGGCTCACGGACCGCGCCGAGTCCAACACCACCGACATGCTCGAAGGGCTGCTGGGGTCCCTCGGCTTCAAGGAGGTGAAGGTGACGTACGGGTCCTGACGGGCCTCCGCGCGTCTGCCGCCCCATGGTCTCGACCGGGGCGGCGCCCCTCGAACGGGAGCGGGCCCTGCCGGTCTCAGCCCGGAGTGTTCGGAGCGGGCGCGGGGACCGGTGGCGCACGTCGGGCGAGATCTCGCGCGGCCGGGAGTCATGGGCCGCTTCGGGGGTAACCACCTTGAGACAAAGGGAAGTTGAAACTGGGAGGGTTGCATGGCCCGTACCACGTCGCGTTCCCGTTCCACGACCTCCGGCCGCCGTCCCGCGGTGGCCCCGCGCTATCGACGGCCGCTCGCGCTGCCCCTGCGGCTGCTGGTGATGGCGCTGGCCTTCATGGCCATGGTGGCGTTCGGCGCGGTGCTGGCGGGGATCACCCTCCAGCCGTCCCCCGCGTCGGAGGCGCTCACCCACAGCAACCTCCGCCCCGGCAGCTCCCTGGAGCTCTACTGGCACCATCCCAGCCCGCGCGACGCGGTCAAACAGGTCGGCGGGAACATCCTGCTGGGCGTGCCCTTCGGGATCCTGCTGCCGGTGCTGGCGCCCGGGGCGCGCGGACTGCTGCGCGTGCCCGCCCTGACCGCCTTGATGATGCTGCTCGTCGAGCTGGTGCAGGGCGCGCTGGTCACCGGCCGGGCCTTCGACATCGACGACGTCATCCTCAACACCGCGGGCGCGCTGCTGGGTTATCTGCTCCTGGGCCGCCGGCTGGGGCGAGCGGTGCACGCGCGCGTCCCGCGCGAACCCGAGGGCACACCGGCACATCCGAGGACATCGCCCGGCGGCTGGACGCAGCGCCTGCGCGGAAGCCGCCGCAAGGGGGCTAGCGCGGCCTCCAAGTGAGCTTGTCGCCGCCCACCCAGCGCACCTGGTCCGGGTCGTCGAGGTCATGGAGGACGATGCCGAGCGCCGCCGCGGTCTGCAGCACGTCCGTGATCGTCCTCGCCTCGCCGACCACCTGGCCGTCGATCTCCACGAGCCGGAACGGAGGTGTGCCGGGCTGCACCCCGAGCACCATGACCCGGGGATGGGAAATGTAGGGGCTCGCGATTTCAGTCATGTCTAGAGGGTAGAGCGGTTCCGCCGGCCGGTGACGGCTGAGGGCTCCGCGGGCGACTCCCGTGCCGCCCGCCGCTCTGGGCGCGTTTCGCGGTCGTACGGCCGCGGGGACGCGCCCGGGGTCGTACGGCCACCGTGCGGGTACCCGGGGGCTGGGCGAGTCTGTAAGCAGGAGCTGGAGGTGCCATGGACCCCGTCGAGGCCCTGGACCGGATCTCTTTCCTGCTGGAGCGGGACCGGGCCCCCACCTATCGCGTACGGGCGTTCCGTACGGCCGCCACCGTGCTCGGTGCGCTGCCCGCGGACGAGGTGGCCGGGCGGGCCGCCTCGGGATCGCTGGAGTCGCTGAGGGGAATCGGACCGAAGACGGCGCAGGTGGTGCGCGAGGCGCTGGCCGGGGACGTGCCAAGCTATCTGCGGCGGCTGGAGCAGGAGGCCGAGGCTGCGCCCAGTGCCGGTGGCGAGCGGCTGATGGAGCTGATCCGGGGCGACTGCCACGTGCACTCGGACTGGTCGGACGGCGGCAGCCCGATCGAGGAGATGGGCCGGGCCGCCGCCCGTCTCGGCCACGAGTGGACCGTGCTCACCGATCACTCGCCCCGACTGACCGTCGCCCGGGGTCTGCCCCCCGAGCGGCTGCGGGAGCAGCTCGACGTGGTGGCCGCGCTCAACGCACGGTGGACACCGTTCCGGCTGCTCACGGGTATCGAGTGCGACATTCTCGACGACGGTTCGCTGGACCAGGAGCCCGAGCTGCTGGACCGGCTCGACGTCGTGGTGGTGTCCGTGCACTCCAAGCTGCGGATGGACGCGCGCGCGATGACCCGCCGCATGGTGGCCGCCGTACGCGACCCGCACTCCGACGTGCTCGGGCACTGCACGGGACGGCTGGTCACCGGGCGGGGGCGGCCCGAGTCGGAGTTCGACGCGGACGCGGTGTTCTCGGCGTGCGCGGAGACCGGGACGGCCGTGGAGATCAACTCCCGGCCCGAGCGGCTCGATCCGCCACGGCGGCTGCTGCGACGGGCCCTCGGAGCGGGGGTGCTGTTCTCGATCGACACGGACGCGCATGCGCCGGGGCAGCTCGCATGGCAGGTCCACGGGTGTGCTCGGGCGGAGGAGTGCGGGGTACCGGCGGAGCGGGTGGTGACCACGTGGGGGGTGGAGGAGGTGTTGGAGTGGGCCCGGCACCGGGAGATCCCGGCGGGGGTGGGGAATGCCTGAGGGCTCGGGGGTTCGGTGATGCCGCGGGTACGGGACGCGTTGTGGCTGGTCTCGCCCACGCGGCGGAGCCGCACATGGGAAGGGTCCCGCACCCCTTCGGGGCGCGGGCGTCGGAGTTTCCAGGAAGGTGCGCCATGGGCAGGGCTGCTGTTTTCGATGTCGACGGGACTCTTGTCGACACCAACCATTTGCATGTGGTCGCGTGGTGGGAGGCGTTTCGGCAGGGCGGGCATCAGGTGACCATGCATGACATCCATCGGGCGGTGGGACTGCCGTCCGGGGATCTGATCACGCACCTGTTGGGCGAGAAGCGGGATCCGGAGGAGATGAACGCGCTCAGTGCGGCCCACAAGACGCTGTACGGGACGTACTTCGACCGGTTGCCCGCGCTGCCTGAGGCGGGGCGGCTGTTGCGGCGGCTCGACGGGCAGGGCTGGCGCGTGGTGCTCGCGACGTCGGCGGGCGGGACGGAGCTGGCCGCGCTGCGGCGGGCCATCGGGGCCGATGACGCCATCATGGCGACGGCCAGCGCCGACGACGTGGCCGAGGGCAAACCGGCGCCGGATCCGGTCGAGCAGGCCCTGGAGCTGGCGGGAGCCGAGGCGGAGCGGTCGGTGTTCGTCGGGGACACGGTGTGGGACATGCGCGCGGGCGCCCGGGCGGGGGTGCGCTGTGTGGCGGTGCTGTGCGGTGGCATTCCACGGCCGGAACTGGAGGCGGCCGGCGCGGAGGCGGTGTTCCGGAATCCGGCCCATCTGCTGGCGGCGCTGAAGGAGAGTCCGCTGGGCCGGGAGGAATGACCTGGTGACGGCCGCTGTGGGCAGCCGCGGGCGACGTGACGCAGATCACCGGCAATGTCCGGATACGGAAGGAACACACGCTGGTAGTTTCCCGTTGGGCCAGCCGCAGGTGCGGATGGGACAGTGTCCCCGGCCTCACCTTTTGCCCACGGGGAGATCGTTCGGCTGAAGCCCTGTGGAGCGTTTCGCCGAGAGGCGACCGCCGTCCGCCCCCCAGGCCGCCCCGACCGTGATTCCCCCGTCCGGTCGGGGCTTCTCTTCGTTTCGCCGGAGACTCAGGTGCCGCTTTTCGGCGGAGACTCTGGTACCGGGCTCTCGCGGGCCCGTACAGCACGGCGACGCGCCCGCCATCTCGGACATCAGGACGATCTCGGTCAAGGGTGATCGTCCCGTGGGCGGGTCCGGTGGCTGCGGGAATCGGCCAAGCCCGGGGGCGACCTCGAAGGGCCGGGCTTCGGGGGGCCGGGGGTCGGCCGGGTTCGGTGGCGGCTGCGTGTATCCGCCGGAGCCGGGTACCCGTGGGCGGCTCTGAAGGACTCGAAGCGCGAGAGGGGTCAGCGGTGAACGGAGAATCCGGCGGCAGGATCGTGGTCACTGGCGCCACCGGCAATGTGGGAACGAGTCTGGTGCGTCTGCTCGCCAAGGACGCGCGGGTCGGTCGGATACGGGGCCTGGCCCGTCGGGTTCCCGAGTGGGCGCCCGCGAAGACGGAGTGGTCGGCCGTGGACGTGGGGTCCGAGAAGGCCGACCTGGCCAAGGAGTTCGACGGGGCGGACGCGGTCGTCCATCTCGCCTGGGCGTTCCAGCCGACGCACGATCCGGCGGCGACCTGGCGGACCAATGTGCTGGGCAGCATGCGCGTCTTCGAGGCGGTGGCGGCGGCGAGGGTCCCGACGCTGGTGCACGCCTCGTCGGTCGGGGCCTACTCCCCGGGGCCGAAGGATCACGCGGTCGACGAGTCGTGGCCCACCCACGGCTGGCCGGACGCCGCGTACTGCCGTGAGAAGGCGTACCTGGAGCGCGCCCTGGACTCCTTCGAGTACGAGCACCCCGGGGTCCGGGTGGTGCGGATGCGACCCGCGTTCCTGTTCAAGCGGGAGTCGGCGAGCGAGCAGCGCCGTGTCTTCGGCGGGCGTTTCCTGCCGGGGCCGCTGGCCCGGCCCGAGCTGCTGCCGTTCCTGCCCGACATCCCCGGGCTGAAGGTGCAGGCTCTGCACACCGACGACGCCGCCCAGGCGTACCGTCTGGCGCTGCACTCCGACGCGCACGGTGCCTTCAATCTGGCGGCCGAGCCGCCCCTCGACGCCGAGCTGCTCAGCGAGGTGCTGGGTTCGCGTCCGCTGAAGCTGCCCCGGGTCGCGGCCCGCTCCGCCGTCGCCGCCGCGTGGAACCTGCGGCTGCTGCCGGCCTCCCCGCATCTCTTCGACGCCGTGCTGCGGCTGCCGCTGCTGGACTGCGCCAAGGCCCGCGCCGAACTGCGCTGGCGTCCCGAGCGCACGGCGGTGGAAGTGCTGGAGGAGTTCCTGGAAGGGCTGCGGCACGGGGCCGGGGCGGAGACGGAGCCGCTTCGGGGGCGGAAGGTCGGCTGAGCGCACGACGAGCACGAGCGTGACGGCGCCTCCCCGGGTCCCACCGGGGAGGCGCCGAGTTCCGGGGACGCCCTCGGGCCTTGAGGCTTTCACGCCCTGGGGCAAGAAGGCCGAGAATCAGTCGGACGGCTCGTCGGGTACCGGCTGCTCGGGGTTGACGGCGCCCGACTGGGCCCCGCCCTGCCGGCCGGTGCCCGCCTCGTCCGTGTCGGGCACGTCGTCGTCCCGGTCCTCGTCGTCCTCGTCGGCGGCGCGCGTGGGCGCCACCTCCCACGGGTCCTCGCCCTCGTTCGCCTGCTGATCGGGCAGGTCCCTCGGTACGGGGTCGCCGTGCTCGCCGGGACCCTCCAGCCGGTGATCGGTCACGGCGTGCTCCTTCCTGTCGTGCACCGGGCGCGGGTACCTCGGTCCGATCGCCTCAAACCACGAGTTCCGTGCGCCGGGTGTGTCCCGTCGGGAAAGGTCGGCCAGTTCCTCCAGGGCCGCCGTCAGCTGCGGTGGAGCACGTGGCGCAGGCGGGCCGCCGCAG
Organism: Streptomyces sp. TG1A-60; assembly: GCF_037201975.1. NCBI lineage: Bacteria > Bacillati > Actinomycetota > Actinomycetes > Kitasatosporales > Streptomycetaceae > Streptomyces > Streptomyces sp. TG1A-60. Next base: position 560,939 of record NZ_CP147520.1, read on the forward strand.
GGAACTCGATCTCCCCGCCCGCCTGCTGCTATCCCGTCAGCAGGCGGGCGTCCTGGCGGATGTCCCACAGCGGTGCCAGGGAGACGAAGTCCGCGACCGGGTCGCCCCAACCCCTGATGACTGAGCTTGTTGAAGCTGATCGACAGGGGCGCGACAGAGTGAGTCGGCGTGTGTTCCGGGTGCCGCAGGACGCGGTACGCGGCGGTGTGTGGAGGGCCGAGCCGGAGGGGCGGGGGGACCTGCTCGCGAAGCCGACTCGCCCACGACGAGCAGGTCCCGCCCCCACCCCGCGGACGCATCCCGGCCAGCGCCGTCCTCAAGGAGCGCATGGCCCGCAAGCTGCGGACCACGCCCGGCGAGGCCGCCTGCAGCCGCCGCGAGGACATCGTCGAACCCGTCTTCGGACAGGTCATGACCTGCCAGAACAGCCGCCGGCTCCTCCTGCGCGGCGAGGACGGAGCCCGCGGCGGGTGGCGACTTCAGAAGGAGCAGCAGGCTCGCGCCCGCTGACACCACCTCCCTCAACGAGACGGACGGCTTCGGCTCCGCGCGGGTGGAGGAGTGGAACAGCAACGTCAGCCCGGCGGGATCGGCCCGCGGTGAGTGACAGCGCTGTGCCCCCGTGCGGCGTCCGGCCGCCGCACGGGGGCACACGCGTGTCAGGGCGTCCGGGTGCCGGGGCCCCGGGCCCGCTCCGCTCACGCCCCGCCGACCCCCTCGCCGGACAGGGAGCAGACCCCACGTCCCGCGGAATCACCCGGGGTGACTACGGTTTCGTTCAGGAGTTCGGTGGAGCGACGGAAGGGGAACCGCGCCAGGATGCGAGACGTACGTGGTCTGTGGGACGAGACCGGCAGGCAGGTCGCCAAGTGGCGGCAGGACCCGGTCATCGTGCAGTCGGTGCGGTCGGCGGCGGCCGCCACGGTCGCCTATGTGGTGGCGTTGCAGCTCAGCTCCGCGGCGGCGCCCCTGACGGCTCCCCTGACCGCGCTCCTCGTCGTGCAGGTCACCCTCTACGCCACACTCACCACCGGTATCCGCCGGGTGAACGCGGTGGTCGCCGGCGTCGTCATCGCCATCGGCTTCAGTGTCCTGGTGGGCCTCACCTGGTGGAGTCTCGCCCTCCTCATCCTCGCCTCGCTCACGGTCGGACGCCTGGTGCGGGTCAGCGAGTTCGTCCCCGAGGTGGCGATCAGCGCGATGCTGGTCCTCGGCGTGACCAGGGTCGGCGACACGGCCTGGGCGCGCGTGCTGGAGACGCTGATCGGGGCGGTCGTCGGGCTTGCCTTCAACTTCCTGCTCGCTCCCCCGGTGTGGGTCGAGGCGGCCGGTGAGTCCATCGAGGACCTGGCCCGGCGGATGCGGCGGCTGATGATCCGTGTCGGCGAGGAGGCCGCGGGCCGCACCGCGGTGGAGGCCGCGGAGGCCCGGCTCGACGAGGCCCGGAAGCTCGATTTCGACATCGTCGAGGTGGACGCGGCCCTCCAGCAGGCCGAGGACAGCCTGAAGCTCAATCCGCGCGTCCGGGAGGGCCTGCTGCACCGGGTCGTGCTGCGCACCGGCCTGGACACGCTGGAGATCTGCACGGTGGTCCTGCGCGTGCTGGCCCGCACCCTCACCGACCTCGCCCGGGAACGCGAGCCGAGCCCCCTGTTCTCCCCCGCCGTGGGAGCGACCGTCGAACGGCTCCTCGCCGAGATCGGCGACGCCGTGGTCAGCTTCGCGGTCCTGGTCACCACCGATGTCAGCCGCAGTGCCGAGTCCGCGGAGGCCCGGCTCGCCGCCGAACTGTCCACGGCGACCGCGACCCGCGACAAGCTGGCCCGACTGCTCCTCGAAGAGGTCCAGCGGGACTCCGGCCAGTGGCAGTTGCACGGTGCCGTGCTGACGGAGGTCAACCGGATCCTGGACGAGCTGGACACCGAGCACCGCTCCCAGCGGCTCCTGGAGGAACTCGACCGCTGCACCCGCGAACAGCGCGAGCGCTCCCCCCGGCTCACGCGCCTGCGCGAGCGCGTGCGCGTCCCGCGCCCCCTCCGGCGGAACCGTTCCGGCCTCACCGGACGTGCTGAGTGACACAGCACCACGCGATATCGAGGGGAGCGTACGGAATGGCCGAGAACGCCGTGCGGATCGACGGGACCACACTGCGTCTGCCGGGCGGTGTGCAGGTGCGCTTCCAGCGCACCCTGCGCCTGCCGGAGACAGGCACGCACCAACTCCCGCCCGGTCTGGGCGACTTCCCGATCCGCCGGGTCGAGGACCATCCGCACACCGCTCCGGAGCGGATGCGGGCGCGCGGCGGGGTGATGCTTCCCGTGTATCTGCGCGAGGCGATGTGGCTGCACTTCGGCGGTTCCACGGAACCGGCCGCGCTCCAGGTCGGCGTCGGCAGGGTGTGCGCGGTGTCCGGCGAGCCGTGGAGCGGCACGCTCACCCGGCGCCCGCAGAACTACGTGGTACTGCCGCGTCAGCCGTGGCTCGACGGCATCAACTCCGGCAAGGGGACGGTCCGCCAGTTCGTGGCCGTCCCGCTCGGGCTCGGTGCCACGGTCGAGGGTCAGGTCACCGGCGAGGAGGTGTTCGGCGGGGTGCAGTTGCAGTCGTTCCCGCTGAACGCCGAGCGGCTCGCCCTATGGCGGGAGGAGGGGCGGCCACGCACCGCGCGGGAGCGGAACACCGGCCCGGTCGGCGGGTACGGCGACACGGGCCCGGTCCCGATGCCGCCCTCGTTCACCGGCGCTCCCCTGCCTCGCGCGCCGGGCGGGGGGCCGATGGCTCCGGGTGCCGCGTACCCCATGGCGGCGCCGGGCGCGGCCCCGAGGGCCGGTGCTCCCGCCGCCCCTCCGCGGGCTTTCGCCGCGATGGGGCTCGGCGTCGGCGGCTCGATGCGCCAGGAGGTCTACCAGGACACCTGGCCGCGCGGCAGCTGGGCCGAGCAGCCGGCCGGCCGGATCTTCGTGCATCTCGTCACGCCGCCCGAGTGGCGCCGTATCACCGGCGAGGCCCCGCCGCCGTCGCCCGTGGACCGCGCGGCCTACACCCGGGCGGGGCTGCCCTGGTTCGAGTACTACAACGACGACCAGGCCGTCGCCCACGACCTCGACCCGTCCGACGCCCTCGGCGCGGTGAAGCCCGTCGGCGACTGGCTCGGCGACGACCTCGACCCGTGGCAGCCGCCCGCCCCCGGCCAGGTCAAGCGCCTCGGTGACGCCCCGGGCAGGCCGGTCCAGGACGGCGACTGGTAGCGGACCCCGACTGCCCGCAAAGAACGGCGGCGGGCGCCGCATGGCGCGCGGCGCCCGCCGCAGTTCTTTGCGGGCAGTTCGCGTCACCCGTCGCCGTCTGTGCGCTGCCGCTGCAGGGCGCGCGGGCAGGAGGCGGCGCTCGCCTGGGAGAGCAGGATGTGCATGCGCTCGGTGAGCTGCGCCATGTCGTCGGCGGGCTTGTGGAACGTCAGGCGTACGTCGCCGTTTCCGCGGGCCCGCTCGATGCGCAGGGTGAGGCCGTGCCGGTCGACGGCGAGCGGCTGGACGCGGACGGCACCGTGCAGGCTGTCGTGCGGGACCAGCCGGGTCAGGCGCTCGACGGCGTCGGGGTGCGCGTCGGCGAGATGGGTCAGCAGCCGGGACTCGGCCCCGGCCAGCGGATCGGCTTCGGCGGCGGCGAACTCGTCGAGGTCGACCACGACCGCGCCGGACGGCTCGCGCAGCACGATGCGCGTGGCCCGGAACTCCAGGTCCCCGTCGTTGGGGGCGAACCAGCCGGCGAGCCAGAGCCGGGCCCGGATACGGTTGCGCACGGGGACGGGCGCGACATCGGCGAACTCCAGCACGGCGGACGGCTCGCCGCGCGGCGCGCAGATCGCGGCGGCGAGGAGCGCACTGTCCTCGGGGACGCGCAGGACCACCCGGCCGTCCTCGGTGGCGGTGTGCGCGCCGACGAACTCCTCGCGACCGCCCTCGGCGGTCACCGCGCAGGACCACGCCGCCGCGAGAACCGAGCGGGCACGCTCCGCCGCGGCGGGCGCGGCCGTCCAGGTATGACGGTCACCCATCCCAAACCTCCCTTAGGTAAGCCTTGCCTAAGTTATCGAAGATCGGGGCGTACGCCAACCACCACCCGCCAGTGCGTGCGTTTCCCGTCCGCCGCGGCGCGACGGATCAGGGGGTGAGCCTGCCGGGCCTCAGGATGCGAGCACCCCGACCAGCGCCCGCGCGCACAGGCCCCGCACCTGCTGCCGGGGTCCGTGCGCTTGATCCAGGACTCCCTGTTGAGGCCACGCTCGTCCTCGGGCTGCTGCTGCGCTGCTACGAGCTGCGGCCGGACCCCGCGTACCGGCTACGGGTGGCGGAGCGGCTGACCCTGATGCCGGACGGACTGCGGCTGCGTGTGGAGCGGGCGGGCGGCGCCCTGGAGACCGCTCTCGGAGTCCCCCGGGTACCGTCGCCGCCGTCACGCTGCCCAGTGACCGGGGCGGGTGACTGACCCCGGCAGGCGCGTGCCCGCGCTGCCGCGTGCCGCGTCGAGCTGGGGCTGCGTGAGGAAGAAGGCCCCGGTCAGGTCCGCGTCGGTGAGGTCGGTGTCGCGGAGGTCGGCGCCTATCAGATCCGAGCCGCGCAGATCGGCACCGGTCAGGTCGGCGGCTACGAGGTAGGCACCGCGGAGGTCTGCCTTCTGGAGGTCGGCCCCCTTGAGTCGCGCACCGATGAGGTCGGCGCCCCGGCGGTTCCGCTTGCGTCCGGCGCCCGTCCGCATCAACTCGCTGGTGCGCAACAGCAGTTCGTTGACCCGCTGCCGGTGCGCGGAGACATCCAGCTCCCCCAGTTCCTCCGCCGTTCGCGTGGTCAGCCGTGCGGTCTCGTCGAGGGCCCGGCGGACGTCGGCGTGCACCGGGCGGGCGGCGGGGAGAGTCAGCGCCTCGGTCAAGTACCAGAGGAGTTCGTGGAGTTGGCGTACGACCGGGAACACGTCGAACATCCGGCGGGCGTGCTCGCGGCCACCCGTGCGCCAGTCCCGGCCGCCGAAGGTGACCTGCGAGACCTTCTGCCCGGCGCCGAAGCAGTCGTAGACCGTGCAGCCGTTGAACCCCTCGTCCCTGAGCCGCGCGTGAATACCGCACCGGAAGTCGTCCCCGAGGTTCCCGCACGGCTTTCCCGCGGCCTTGTCGACGGCGAAGTCCGCCGAGGCGGCGAAGGGCAGCGCCACGCAGCAGAGTCCGAAGCACTCGCCGCAGTCCGCGCGGAGGTCGTGCAGGTCGCGCGAAGCGACGGCGTCATCGGATCCTTGTTCCATACTGTTCATCCTAACCAGAACCCGCCCTCACCGGCTGAACACCTCGAACGCCACAGCCGGCCTGCCGCCGAACCGCTCCCCCGTGGTCCGCGCGTGGCCGGTGAGGAACTCGCGTGCGTACGTCTCGGGGTCCTCCTTCGTCAGTGCCTCCAGGTAGGTGCGGTGTTCGAGGAGGGAGGTGACGGCGCGGTCGAGGCCGGGGGCGGCGTCGACGGCGTGGGTGGGGGTCGAGGAGCCGGCGACGGCGACCCAGCGGACGCCGTCCCAGGGGGCCAGGCCCTGTGCGACGAGGTCCGGGAAGATCCAGCGGTTCCCGGCGTCCCCGGCGGCGTCCAGGGTGGCGCGGCCCACCGCCACGTGGTCCGGGGTGTTCCAGGCGACCCCGCCCCAGGTGTCGCGGTGGTTGAGGGTGATGACCAGCTCGGGGCGGTGCCTGCGGATGGCCGCCGCGATGTCCCGGCGCAGGGCGGGACCGTACTCGATGACGCCGTCCCCGTGGTCGAGGAACTCCACAACGGACACGCCCACGACGGCCGCGCTCGCCCGCTGCTCCCTCTCGCGCAGCTGGCCGCACTCGGCGGGCTCCAGGGTGTCGATGCCGGCCTCGCCCCGGGTCGCCAGGACGTACGCGACCTCGCGGCCGGCGTCGGTCCAGGCGGCGATCGCCGCCGCGCAGCCGTATTCGAGGTCGTCGGGGTGGGCGACCACGGCGAGGGCGCGTCGCCAGTCCTCGGGCATGGGCCTGAGCCGGTCCGGCTGGTTCGGCTGGTCCTTCTGCGGGTCCGTCATGAGCGCACAGTAGTCCGCGGCACCGCCGAGCGGGCCGACTCACCCGCCGTCGCTCAGTCCTCGTCGCGTGTCAGCGCCAGCAGCCGGTCCAGGACGCGCGGGCCGCCGGCGCGTACGCCGTCGTGTTCGAACTCGTCCGTCACCCAGGTGCGCAGGCCCCGGACGGCGCGGGCGGTCCGCAGGGAGTGGGCCGTGTCGACGTACATGTCGTCGTGGTAGATCGCGGCGGCGACGGGGACCTCGTTGGCGGCGAGGCGCGCCGGGTCGTACAGGGGTGCCCAGTCGGTGCGGGCGGCCAGTTCCTCGGCGGTGTCGCGCAGGGGGCGCAGGGCCGGGTCGGTGTCGAAGGTCCAGGGGTGGACGGACTCGCCGGTGAAGAGGACCGGCCCGTCGCCGGTGAGTGTCCTGGCCGCGTCGAACTGCGGGAACTCGGCGCGCACTCGCTCGGCGGACCAGGCGGTGGGACGCCCGCCCTGGCCGTAGCAGGCCTCGTGGAGGAGGGCGTACAGCGGATGTCCGGCGAACGACAGCAGGCCCCGCACCTCTTCCTGGAAGGCGTCGGAGAGGGCCGGGCCCTGTGGGGTGTGGACGAAGGCGTCCTCCAGGAGGAAGTGCAGGCGATGGCTGCCGTCGCCGCGGCCGAGGAGGATGCCGAGGGACTGGAAGGCCTCGACGGTGAGCCGGGGGCCGCCGTGCAGCACCGGCTCGTGTTCCAGCAGGTGCCCGGCGATGCGGCGGGCCCGTTCGACGTCCTGCGGGTAGCGGGCGTAGTGGGCGGCGACCTTGCGTTCGATGCGCGGGTAGGCCGCGCGGTAGACGTCGTCGGCATGGCCGTCCAGGGTCGGCAGGCCCCCGGTGATCACGGCGGTGCGCAGGCCTTCGGGTGCGATGGACAGGTAGGTGACCGTGCAGAAGCCGCCGAAGCTCTGCCCGAGGACGGCCCAGGGGGCGCCGCCGGTCACCTCGGGGCGGACGGCCTCGCAGTCGCGGACGATGGAGTCGGCGCGGAAGTGGGCGAGGTAGTCGGCCTGTGCGCGGGGGTCGCCGCGCAGCGGGAGCGTCTGGCGGTTGGCGGGGCTGGAGGCGCCCGTGCCGCGCTGGTCGAGAAGCAGGACCCGGTACTCACGCAGTGCCCGCTCCAGCCAGGCCTCTCGTCCGACGAAGCGGTTCGCGCCGAAGCCGGGGCCGCCCTGCAGATAGACCAGCCAGGGCAGTTCGGCGTCCGTCCTGTCGCTCGCGACGACCTCGCGCGCGTAGAGCTCGATCCGCTCCCCCGCCGGGTCGTCGTGGTCGAGGGGGACGGTGAAACGACGGTCGGTGAGGACGACACCGGGCTGCCGGTAGCTGACGGACACCAGGGCTCCTTGAACGGACGAATTCCAGACCGTGGTCCAGTCCAGCACAGGTTCTTCGCCCGGCCGAGCCCAAGGATCAAGAAGTTCTCGCCGACTCGTCGATCAGTACGCGGACCGCCGGCGATGCGCGGGCACGGGTTCGGCGCTCAGCGCGCGGAGAGGCTGGAGCGTCGCACCACCAGCTCCGGCTGGAGGACGACCCTGCGGTGCTCGTGCGGGACCGGCGCGGTCTCGGCCTCGGTCTCCTCCAGGAGCAGTTCGGCGGCGAGGGCGCCCATGGTGACGGCGGGCTGCCGTACGGAGGTGAGCGGGACGGCCGCCGCGGCGGCGAACTCGATGTCGTCGTAGCCGACGATGGCGAGGTCGTCGGGGACACTCACGCCGGCCGCGTACATGGCCTGGAGCACTCCGAGGGCGAGCAGGTCGTTGGCGCAGAAGACGGCGGTCGGGCGGTCGGCGAGGCCGAGGAGGCGGGCGCCCGCGTCGCGGCCGGCGGCCACGTCGAGACGCTCGGTGGGCAGCTCGCGCAGTGCGTCGGCGTCGAGTCCCGCCTCTCGCAGGGCCTTCAGCGCGCCCGTACGGCGGTCGCGGACCTGGTTGAGGCCCGCCGGTCCGCTGACGTACGCGATGGTGCGGTGGCCGGCGTCGACCAGATGACGTACGGCGAGCGCGCCGCCCGCGACGTCGTCGACGGACACGGAGCACTCGGTGGTGCCCTCGGCGACCCGGTCGACGAGGACGAAAGGGATGCCGTGGCGGCGGAACGCCTTGATGTTGCGTCCCGTCGCGTCGGCGGGGGTGAGCAGCACGCCGCGTACCCGCTGTTCGGCGAAGAGCGACAGGTACTCGGACTCCTCGCCCGCGCTCTGCGCGCTGTTGCAGACCATCACGCCGAGCCCGGCGTCGCGTGCGGCCCGCTCGGCACCGCGCGCGACGTCGACGAAGAAGGGGTTGCCCATGTCGAGCACGAGCAGGCCCATGATGCGGCTCCGCCCGGCCCGCAGCTGGCGCGCCGACTCACTGCGGACGTAGCCGAGGCGGTCTATCGCGGACAGCACGCGGGCACGGGTCTCGGACGCCACCGTGTCCGGGCGGTTGATCACGTTCGAGACCGTACCCACGGAGACGCCGGCGACGCGGGCGACGTCCTTGATACCCACCGACTGGGCCATCGGGCAGACCTCCAAAGAACTGGGGCGGCGGGCGCGCCCTCACCTTACCTTCGTGCCCGTCACAGGAGGCCTGTGACCTGGCCACACCCGCCGCGGTGACTTCATCGGATCACGCGGGCAGGCTGAAGTTCAGGGAGCGGAGCGCCGAGGGCGTCGTACCGCTGGACCTCACCTGGTACATGATCGACAGGAAGTGGTCCTGACCGATCCGCGTCTCGTCGAACACGACCTCACCGAAGGCGTTCAGCCCGGCGCCGACGCCGTCGTACAGCATCGCCCAGTCGGTGTACCCGGAGGCCGCGGAAGCGCCGGCGATCCGGCAGAAGGGGAAGATCGCGTAGGCGTTGTCGTACTTGTCGAGGAACAGCTTGGTGCGCTGGCTGGAGTTCAGCGGCACCGGTATCTCGGTCTTCTGCCAGGCGCCGGAGGCGTTCTTGCGGACGTGGAAGGCACGGCCGTTGGCGGTGCGGTTGGTGACGTAGTTCGTCGTGCACTGCCCGAAACGGCCGGGGACGTAGCTGATGATGGCGTGGGGGCGTCCCGCCGAGTCGGTCCACTGGCTCTCCTGGTTCATCAGGGAGTGGTCCGGGTTGAGCGGGTCCACGACCAGTCCGGCGTCGGTGACGGAGACCCGGTCGGAGCCGCCGGTCGTGCCGACGACGGTACCGGCGTCGTTGCGCCAGGTCCGGCCCCGGTCGTCCGAGTAGACGTAACCGGTGTCGTGGTTGGTGATGCCGCCGCGGTCGCACATCACGGCGCCGTTCTGCTCGCGCCAGGTGAAGAAGGAGTGCAGGCGGCCGTTCCTGTCGTAGTCGATGCCGTGCAGGTACATGTTGCGGGCCGTCGAGGAGCCGTGCTCGCTGGTGTACGTGCCGGTGGAGCTGGTCCACTCGCCGAGGTTGGTCCACTTCGTGCCGTCGTACTCGGCGAGCGCGTTGCGGCCGTTGCCGGAGACGGCGACGCGGTAGCTCAGCTGGAGCCTGCCGTCGGGCGTCGAGACGAACTGGGGGTAGGTGAACTGCGACGTGAGGGCGAGCCCGTCGAGGGTGGACCGGGGAGCGCCGAACCTGCTCGTGGTCCAGCTCATCCCGTCCGGGTTGTCCATGAGTCCCGCCACCGACTTGACGTAGGTGAAGCCGTCGCTGTGGGAGTCCATGTTCAGGTGCAGCCGGCCGTCGACCTGGGAGACGCCCATGGAGATGACGTTGTGGGAGTCGTTGTACCGGAGGGTGTGACCGACCTTGACGGTGGACCACGTGCTCGACGGGAACTTGCGGCGGCCGACGACGGCGTTGCGGTCGGCGGTGTACCAGACGGCGTACTGGTAGCCCTTGTAGGTCAGCATCGCGTTCTTCTGGAACGAGTTGTTGTTGACCAGGCCGTCGTACGACACGAAGTAGACGGCCTGGTTGTCGAGCGTGGTGGTGCCGGTCAGCGTGACCGAAGGGCCGGGGTCGGCGGCGCGGGCGGTCGCGGAGCCGAGGGCGGGGGTCACCACGGCACCGGCGAGGGCGGCGCCGAGCAGCGTACGTCTCTTCATCTCGGGAACTCCATTGTCTGCGAGGTGCGGATACGGGGAGGGGGTCTGGCGGCGGGGACTCCTGACACGGCCTCAGGCGAGGTGGAACACCTCGGTCAGGGGCTTCATGGCCTCGTCCGGCCGGGCGCCGTCGAGGGACTCGAAGAACGGCGCCATCTCCTTCTGCCAGCGGGCGTTGACCTCCGCGGCCTCCATGCCGGCGAGCGCGGCCTGGAAGTCCTCGGTCTCCAGGTAGCCGACGAGCAGGCCGTCGTCGCGCAGGAAGAGGGAGTAGTTGTGCCAGCCGGTGGCCGAGAGCACTTCGAGCATCTCCGGCCACACGGCGGCGTGCCGTTCGCGGTACTCGTCGATCCGGTCCTGCCGGACCTTGAGCAGAAAGCAGACGCGCTGCATGAGGTACCGCTCCTGGGGTGAGGGGGTGGCTGTGACTCGTCTTCGCGGATCAGAAGTCGAACTTGTCGATGTTGTCCTTGGTGAAGACGGTCGGCTTGCCCAGGCTGATGACGCCGTCCTTGCCGATGGTGTACTCGCCCATGTCACCGGCGGTGAAGGTCTCGCCCTCCTTGCCGGTGATCTGGCCGGAGACCAGCGCCACGGCGGTACGGGCGGCCAGCTCGCCGAGCTTCGCCGGGTCCCACAGTTCGAAGCCCTCGACGGTGCCGTCCTTGACGTACTTGCGCATGTCGTTGGGGGTGCCGAGGCCGGTCAGCTTGACCTTGCCCTTGTACTTCGAGCCCGACAGGTACTGGGCGGCCGCCTTGATGCCGACCGTGGTCGGGGAGATGATCCCCTTCAGGTTCGGGTACTCCTGGAGCAGGCCCTGGGTCTGCTGGAAGGACTTCTGGGCGTCGTCGTCACCGTAGGCGACCTTGACGAGCTTGATGTCCTTGTACTTCGGGTCCTTGAGCTCGTCCTTCATGAAGTCGATCCAGATGTTCTGGTTCGTCGCGGTCTGCGCGGCGGACAGGATCGCGATCTCGCCCTTGTAGCCGATCTGCTCGGCGAGCAACTGGACCTCGGTGCGGCCCAGGTCCTCGGCGCTGGCCTGCGAGACGAAGGCGTTACGGCACTCCGGCTTGGTGTCGGAGTCGTAGGTGACGACCTTGATGTCGTTGCTCATGGCCTGCTTGAGCGCGGTGCACAGGGCGCCCGGGTCCTGCGCGGAGACGGCCATCGCGTCGACCTGCTGCTGGGTGAGCGTGTTGACGTAGTTCACCTGGCCGGAGGTGTCCGTGGCGCTGGACGGGCCGACCTCCTTGTAGCTGGAGCCCAGCTCCTTCAGGGCCGCCTCGCCGCCCTTGTCGGCGGAGGTGAAGTACGGGTTGTTGACCTGCTTCGGCAGGAAGCCGACGGTCAGGCCCTTCTTCAACTCGGCGTTCGGGTCGGCCTTCCCGGTCGCGCTCGCCGAGGCGGAGTCGTTCTGCACGTCCTCCTTGGTGGTACCGCCGCACGCGGTGGCCGCGAGAGCGAAGGAGGTGACGGCGGCGAGCGCCGCACAGGAGCGACGGAGGGTTGCCTTGCGCATGACGGGGGTTCCTTTACGAGGAGGAGGGGTGTAGCACGCCCCCTATGAGGGGCGCGGGGCTGTATGGATCTGCGGCTTCCGCCGCGTGGACGCGGCCAGCCACAGACGACCGGCGGCTTTCAGGCGACCGTCTTTCCGACGGTCTGTCCGACGGTCTGTCCGACGGAGCCGCCCGCCGAACCGCCCGCGGAGTTTCGCCCGGCTCTCGCGAGAGCGATCTGCCGCGCGACTCGGGGCCCGAGCACGGACAGCACGAGCAGGACACCGGTGACGACGATCTGCGACTGGGCCGAGACGTCCTGCAAGCTCATCACGTTCTGCAGCGTGCCGAGCAGGAACACCCCGGCGATCGCGCCGCCGAGCGTACCCTTGCCGCCGTCGAAGTCGATGCCGCCGAGCAACACGGCGGCCACGACGGACAGTTCGAGACCCGTCGCGTTGTCGTAACGGGCGCTGGCGTAGTGCAGCGCCCAGAAGACGCCGGTGAGGGAGGCCATCAGGCCGGTCACCGTGAACAGGATCAGCTTCTGCCGCCTGACGCGGATGCCGGCGAACCGCGCGGCCTCCTCACTGGCGCCGATCGCGAAGAGGGAGCGCCCGAACGGGGTGAGGTGCAGGGCGACCACGGCGATGACGAGCAGCACCAGGAAGGGGACGAAGGCCTGCGGGACGAAACTGTCACCGATCCGGCCGGACGCGAAGGTCAGATACTGCGTGGGGAAGTCGGTCACCGCGTCGGAGCCGAGCACGATCTGTGCGATGCCCCGGTAGGCGGCGAGGGTGCCGATGGTGACCGCGAGGGAGGACAGGCCGAGCCGGGTCACCAGCAGGCCGTTGATCAGTCCGCAGACCACGCCGAGGAGAAGGCAGATCGGGATGATCGCCTCGATGGTCAGACCCTGGTTCCACAGGACGCCCATCACCGCGCCGGACAGACCGGCGGTGGAGGCGACCGACAGATCGATCTCGCCGGAGACCACGAGCAGGGTCATCGGGAGGGCGATCAGCGCGATCGGCAGGGTGTTGCCGATGAGGAAGGACAGGTTGAGCGCGTTGCCGAAGCCGTCGACGGTGGTGAAGGACAGCAGCAGGACGACGATCAGGAGGGCGCCGACCACCGTGTCCCAGCGGACCGCGCGCGACAGGGTGGAGTCAGCCATGGCGGGCGTTCCTCTTCTTCAGGGCGGTCGCCACCCGCAGCGCGACCACGCGGTCCACGGCGATGGCGAGGATGAGCAGGATGCCGTTGATCGCGAGCACCCACACCGAGCTGACCCCGAGGGCGGGCAGCACACTGTTGATGGAGGTCAGCAGCAGGGCGCCCAGGGCCGCGCCGTAGACACTGCCGGAGCCGCCGGTGAAGACGACGCCGCCGACCACGACGGCGCTGACGACGGTGAGTTCGTAGCCGCTGCCGGTACTGGAGTCGACGTTGCCGAAGCGGGCCAGGTACAGCGCCCCGGCGAGGCCGGCGAGGGCGCCGCAGAAGGTGTACGCCATCAGGATCCGCTTGCGGACCGGGATGCCGGCGAGACGGGCGGCCTCCGGGTTGGAGCCGAGCGCGTACAACTCGCGGCCACTGCCGAAGTGCTTCAGGTAGTACGCCGTCGCCACCAGCACCGCGAGGGCGATCAGCGCCAGATAGGGCACCGCGTGGATGCCGCCGGAACCGAAGTCGATGAACCCGTCCGGGAGTGCGGAGGCGACGATCTGCCGGGAGCCGACCCAGATCGAGTCGATGCCCCGGATGATGTACAGCGTGCCGAGGGTGACGACGAGGGCGGGCACCTGGCCGAGGCTGACGAGCAGACCGTTCATGAGACCGCACCCGATGCCGAGCAGCACCGCGAGGAACACGGCCACGACCGCGTTCCCGCCGCCCTGGAGGTACGTGCCGGCGGCGAAGGCACTGATGCCGAGGGTGGAGCCTACCGACAGATCGACGTTCCGGGTGATGACGACCAGCGACTGGCCGACGGCGACCAGCATGAGGATGGTCGCGTTCAGCAGCAGGTCCTTGATGCCCTGTTCGGTCAGGAACTCGCTGTTGCCCAGCTGGGTGACGACGATCATCGCCAGGAAGACGACCAGGATGGCGAGTTCACGCATCCTGAAGACCCGGTCCACCAGACGCGTGCCGCTGGACTTGGGCACTTCGGCGGCGGGTGCGGGGTTCGGAGCGGTCACCGTCATGCGGCGGCCCTCCCGGTGGCTGCGGCCATCACGGATTCCTCGGTGGCTTCGGAGCGAGGGATCTCGGCGGTGAGCCGGCCCTCGTGCATCACGAGCACGCGGTCGGCCATACCGAGGATCTCGGGCAGGTCGGAGGAGATCATCAGCACGGCCACCCCGTCGGCGGCGAGCTCGCTGAGGAGGCGGTGCACCTCGGCCTTCGTACCGACGTCGATGCCCCTGGTGGGCTCGTCGACGATCAGCACCTTCGGCGCGGTGGCGAGCCACTTGGCGAGGACGACCTTCTGCTGGTTGCCGCCGGACAAGGTGTTGACGGTGTCGGCGATCCGGGCGTACTTCACCTGGAGCCTGACCGCCCAGTCGAGGGAGCGGCTGCGCTCGGCGCCGCGGTCCATCAGGCCGGCCTTGACGGTCGTACGGAGCCCGGTGAGGCCGATGTTCCGCTCGATGGACATGTCCATCACCAGGCCCTGGGCGCGGCGGTCCTCGGGGACCAGGGCGAGCCCGGCGGACATGGCGGTGGAGGGGGCGCCGTTGGTGAGGGCCTTGCCGTCGATGTCGACCTCGCCCGCGTCCCAGCGGTCGATGCCGAAGACGGCGCGGGCCACCTCCGTGCGGCCGGCTCCGACGAGGCCGGCCAGGCCGACGATCTCGCCGCGCCGGACGTCGAAGGAGACGTCGGTGAAGACGCCCTCGCGGGTCAACCGGCGTACGCTGAGCGCGACTTCGCCCGGCTCGACCTCCTGCTTGGGGTACAGCTCGTCGAGGTCGCGGCCGACCATGCGGCGGACCAGGTCGTCCTCGGTCATGCCGTCGACCGGCTCGCTGGAGATCCAGGCACCGTCGCGAAGGGTGGTGACCCGCTGGCAGATCTGGAAGATCTCCTCCAGGCGGTGGGAGATGAACAGGACCGCGGAGCCCTGCTCGCGCAGGGTGCGGACGACACCGAAGAGCCGGGCCACCTCGCTGCCGGTGAGGGCCGCCGTCGGCTCGTCCATGATCAGGACGCGGGCGTCGAAGGAGAGCGCCTTGGCGATCTCGACGATCTGCTGGTCGGCGATGGACAGGCCGCGCGCCGGGCGGTCGGGGTCGAGTTCGACACCGAGCCGCCGCATCAGCGCGAGGGTCGCCGCGTGGGTGGCCCTGTGGTCGATTCGGCCGAGGGCGCGCCGGGGCTGGCGGCCCATGAAGATGTTCTCGGCGATCGACAGGTCGGGGAAGAGCGTGGGCTCCTGGTAGATCACGGCGATGCCCGCGTCGCGGGCGTCCGCCGGGCCGTGGAAGACCGTGGGCGCACCGTCCAGGAGCACCTGTCCGGAGTCCGGTCGGTGCACCCCGGCGAGGCTCTTGATCAGGGTCGACTTGCCCGCGCCGTTCTCCCCGGCGAGTGCGTGCACCTCGCCCGGAAACAGTTCGAGGGACACGTCCCGCAGGGCGCGCACGGCACCGAAGGACTTGGAGATGCCCTTCAACGCGAGGACGGGGGCCGGACCCGTGTCGGACCGGTGGGTCATGGGGGCTCCTCGACGACGCCGGTGGCGGAAGGCGGGGCCCTCACTGCGTCGTGAAAGGTTTCAACTAGGTTGGCCGGGACGTTAGGCACCACACGCAGGTCACGTCAATGGGTTCCGTTCGAAATTCTTTCGACAGAAGAGGTCACAACAGAGTCACGGAGAGCGGTGTCGACCAAGGGGGTTGACAGTCCGGCGCGCCACTCATAGTTTCCGGTGCTGAATCGTTTCACATATCGAAGCCGGTAGGAGCCCTGACGTGACCGAGCTCGCCGCGGTGAAGGCCGCCCTCAAGACACAGGCCGTCGAGACGCCGTCGTGGGCGTACGGAAACTCCGGAACCCGCTTCAAGGTGTTCGCCCAGCCAGGTGTGCCGCGCGACCCCTGGGAGAAGCTGGACGACGCCGGCAAGGTCCACGAGTTCACCGGCGTGGCCCCGACCGTGGCGCTGCACATCCCCTGGGACAAGGTGGACGACTACGCGGCGCTCACGATCCACGCCGAGCAGCGCGGCGTGAAGCTCGGAGCCATCAACTCCAACACCTTCCAGGACGACGACTACAAACTGGGCAGCATCTGCCACCCGGACGCGGGGATCCGCCGCAAGGCCGTCGATCACCTGCTGGAGTGCGTCGACATCATGGACGCGACCGGGTCGCGCGACCTGAAGCTGTGGTTCGCGGACGGGACGAACTATCCCGGCCAGGACGATGTGCGTGAGCGGCAGGACCGGCTGGCCGACGGGCTGGCCGAGGTGTACGCGCGGCTCGGGGACGGGCAGCGGATGCTGCTGGAGTACAAGTTCTTCGAGCCGGCCTTCTACACGACGGACGTGCCGGACTGGGGTACGGCCTACGCCCACTGCCTGAAGCTGGGCGAGAAGGCTCAGGTGGTCGTCGACACCGGACATCACGCGCCGGGGACCAACATCGAGTTCATCGTGGCGACGCTGCTGCGCGAGGGGAAGCTCGGAGCGTTCGACTTCAACTCGCGCTTCTACGCGGACGACGACCTGATGGTCGGGGCCGCCGATCCGTTCCAGCTGTTCCGCATCATGTACGAGGTCGTGCGTGGCGGTGGGCTCACCTCCGAGGTCGCGTTCATGCTCGACCAGTGCCACAACATCGAGGCGAAGATCCCGGCGATCATCCGGTCGGTGATGAATGTGCAGGAGGCCACGGCGAAGGCGCTTCTGGTCGACCGCGCGGCTCTCGCCGCCGCTCAGCGCTCCGGTGACGTGCTCGGGGCGAACGCGGTGCTGATGGACGCGTACAACACGGATGTGCGGCCGTTGCTTCGCGAGGTGCGCGAGGAGATGGGGCTGGACCCCGACCCGATCGCCGCCTACCACGCCTCTGGCTGGGCCTCGAAGATCGTCGAGGAGCGGGTCGGTGGCGAGCAGGCGGGCTGGGGGGCGTGAGCCGCTGCTTCTCGTCCGCCGGGTGACTTCCGGTCGCAGACCGCGGGCCGTTCGCGGCTGGTCCCGCCCGCACGGCAAGGCCGCATATCGGTACAGCCCCGCACCCCCGTCTCTCGCATCCCCTGGTTACGAACGTCACCGTAAGGATTGATCTCGCATGGCAACCCATCCCGAAGCCGCTGCCCTTCTCGCCCGGTCGCGTCGGCTCGGCGCCGACCCCCGGAACACCAACTACGCCGGTGGCAACGCCTCCGCCAAGGGGACCGACACCGACCCCGTCACCGGGGGTGACGTGGAGCTGATGTGGGTGAAGGGGTCCGGAGGCGACCTCGGGACACTCACCGAAGCCGGTCTCGCGGTGCTGCGGCTGGACCGGATGCGGGCGCTCGTCGAGGTGTATCCGGGCGTCGAGCGCGAGGACGAGATGGTCGCCGCCTTCGACTACTGCCTCCATGGGAAGGGTGGGGCGGCTCCGTCCATCGACACCGCCATGCACGGGCTGGTGGACGCGGCTCACGTCGATCACCTGCACCCGGACTCCGGCATCGCGCTGGCCTGTGCGGCCGACGGGGAGAAGCTGACCGCCGAGTGTTTCGGGGACAGTGTGGTGTGGGTGCCGTGGCGGCGGCCGGGGTTCCAGCTGGGGCTTGACATCGCGGCGGTCAAGCGGGAGAACCCGCAGGCCGTCGGGTGCGTGCTGGGCGGGCACGGGATCACTGCCTGGGGTGACACCGCCGAGGAGTGCGAGAAGAACTCGCTGCACATCATCCGGACCGCCGAGCGGTTCCTCGTCGAGCGGGGGAAGGCGGAGCCGTTCGGGCCCGTCATCGAGGGGTACGGGGCGCTGGCGGCCCCGCAGCGCCGGGAGCGGGCGGCCTCGCTGGCGCCGCACGTCCGGGCCATCGCCTCGCAGGACAAGGCGCAGGTCGGGCACTTCACCGACTCGGATGTCGTCCTCGACTTCCTGGCGAGTGCGGAGCACCCGCGGCTCGCCGCGCTCGGTACTTCCTGCCCGGACCACTTCCTGCGTACGAAGGTCCGGCCGCTCGTCCTCGATCTGCCGCCCTCGGCCGATCTGGACTCGGCGATCGCCCGGCTGAAGGAGCTGCACGCCGAGTACCGGGAGGAGTACGCCGCCTACTACCAGCGGCACGCCGAGCCCGACTCCCCCGCGATGCGCGGCGCCGACCCGGCGATCGTGCTGGTCCCCGGTGTGGGCATGTTCAGCTTCGGCAAGGACAAGCAGACCGCGCGGGTGGCCGGCGAGTTCTACGTCAACGCGATCAACGTGATGCGGGGCGCCGAGGCGATGTCGACGTACGCGCCGATCGAGGAGTCGGAGAAGTTCCGCATCGAGTACTGGGCGCTGGAGGAGGCCAAACTCCAGCGGATGCCGAGGCCGAAGCCGCTCGCGACGCGGGTCGCGCTGGTCACGGGTGCGGGAAGCGGGATCGGGAAGGCCATCGCGCACCGGCTGGTCGCCGAGGGCGCCTGTGTCGTCGTCGCCGATCTGAACGCGGAGAACGCCGCCGCCGTCGCCGAGGAGCTGGGCGGGGCCGACAGGGCCGTCGCCGTGACCGTCGACGTGACGGACGAGGGGCGGATCGCTGAGGCCTTCAAAGCCGCCGCGCTGGCCTTCGGTGGTGTCGATCTCGTCGTCAACAACGCGGGCATCTCGATCTCGAAGCCGCTGCTGGAGACGTCGGCGAAGGACTGGGACCTTCAGCACGACATCATGGCGCGGGGTTCGTTCCTGGTGTCGCGCGAGGCGGCGCGGATGATGATCGCGCAGGGGCTGGGCGGCGACATCGTCTACATCGCCTCGAAGAACGCCGTCTTCGCCGGGCCCAACAACATCGCCTACTCCGCCACCAAGGCCGACCAGGCGCACCAGGTGCGGCTGCTGGCCGCCGAGCTGGGCGCGCACGGCATCCGCGTCAACGGGGTCAACCCCGACGGTGTGGTGCGCGGCTCGGGGATCTTCGCCGCCGGCTGGGGTGCCCAGCGCGCGGCGACCTACGGGATCGAGGAGGAGAAGCTGGGCGAGTTCTACGCGCAGCGGACCATCCTGAAGCGTGAGGTGCTGCCGGAGCACGTGGCGAACGCGGTGTTCGCGCTGACGGGCGGGGAGCTGACGCACACCACCGGCCTGCATGTCCCGGTCGACGCCGGCGTGGCAGCCGCCTTCCTCCGATGAGCGGGCCCGTGAAGTCGTACGCGGCGGTCGACCTCGGCGCGTCCAGCGGGCGTGTCATGGTCGGCCGCGTGGGCCGGGACTCGCTGGCGCTGGCCGAGGCCCACCGCTTCCCGAACCGGCCGGTGCGGACGCCCGAAGGGCTGCGCTGGGATGTGCTCGCGCTGTACGCGGGGGTGCTCGACGGGCTGGGGGCGGCAGGGCAGGTCGACTCCGTGGGCATCGACAGCTGGGCCGTCGACTACGGGCTGCTGGACGCCGACGGTGCCCTGCTCGGCAACCCGGTGCACTACCGGGACACCCGTACCGAGGGCGTCGCGGAGAAGGTGTGGGCCACCGTCCCCGCCGCCGAGCTGTACGCGGCGACCGGGTCGCAGTACGCGCCCTTCAACACGCTGTACCAACTGGTCGCCGCCCGCTCGTCCGCTCAACTGGCGTACGCCAGGAGGCTGTTGCTCATCCCCGATCTGCTGACGTACTGGCTGACCGGCGAGGCGGGCACCGAGCTGACCAATGCCTCGACGACGCAGCTGATCGATCCGCGGACGCGCGACTGGTCCTACGACGTGGCGGCGCGGCTCGGTGTGGACCTGGAGCTGTTCGCGCCGCTGCGCCGGCCCGGGGACCCGGCGGGGCTGCTGCGGCCGGAGGTACTGGCGGAAACCGGGCTGACCGGGCCCGTCCCGGTGACCACGGTCGGGTCGCACGACACCGCTTCGGCGGTGGCGGCCGTCCCGGCCACCGGTGAGCGCTTCGCGTACATCTGCACCGGCACCTGGTCGCTGGCCGGCCTGGAGCTGGACGCGCCGGTGCTGACCGAGGCGAGCCGGGCGGCCAACTTCACCAATGAGCTGGGGCTGGACGGCACGGTCCGCCATCTGCGGAACATCATGGGGCTGTGGCTGCTCCAGGAGTGCGTGCGGGAGTGGGGGGACCCGGATCTGGGCGAGCTGCTGCGCGCCGCGGCCGGGGTGCCCGCGCTGCGGTCGGTCGTGGACGCCGGGGACTCGGCGTTCCTCGCGCCCGGCCGGATGCCCGGGCGGATCGCCGAGGCGTGCCGGGAGTCTGGGCAGCCTGTGCCCTCCTCCCCCGCCGAGACCACCCGCTGCATCCTCGACTCGCTGGCGCTCGCCCACCGGCGGGCCGTCACCGAGGCCCAGGCCCTCGCGGACCATCCCGTCGACGTCGTCCACATCGTCGGCGGAGGCACCCGCAACGCCCTGCTCTGCCAGCTCACCGCCGACGCCTGCGGGCTGCCGGTGGTGGCGGGACCGGCGGAGGCGGCGGCCCTGGGCAACGTCCTCGTCCAGGCCCGTACCCACGGCCTGGTGGGCGACCGTGACTCGATGCGTCGGCTGCTCGCCCGCACCCAGCCGCTGGCGCGGTACGAGCCGCAGGGCGACCCGGCGGCCTGGCGGGCGGCGGAGGCCCGGCTCACCGACCGGTGAGGGGGGCCTCTCGCTCTACCCCGTACACGCGTCGTACTCTGCATCCATCCGATGACCGACCCACGAGGAGCCGCGATGCGTGTCGCTCTGTTCCTGACCTGTGTCAACGACACGCTCTATCCGGACACCGGCCGTGCCGTGGTGAAACTACTGACCAGGATGGGCGTGGACGTCGACTTCCCGATGAGCCAGACGTGCTGCGGGCAGGCGCACTACAACACCGGATACCGGCGTGAGGCCGAGCCGCTGGCCCGGCAGTTCTCCGATGTATTCCGGGACTACGAGGCGATCGTGACGCCGTCCGGGTCGTGCGGGGCCATGGTGAGGGAGCTGTATCCCCGGATGGGTGAGCGGGCCCGGGCCGAGGGGCGCGGGGAGACCCTCGCGCGGACACTGGCGCCGGTCGTGCCGAAGACGTACGAGCTGACCGAGTTCCTGGTGGACGTGCTGGGCGTGACGGACGTCGGCGCGTACTACCCGCACAAGGTGACGTACCACCCCACCTGCCACGGCCTGCGGAGTCTCGGCCTGGGCGAGCGCCCTCGGCGGCTGCTCCAGGCGGTGAAGGGGCTGGAGCTGGTGGAGCTGCCCGGCGCGGACGAGTGCTGTGGCTTCGGCGGTACGTTCGCCGTGAAGAACCCCGATGTCTCGGCGGCGATGGGCGCGGACAAGGTGCGCAACGCCGAGTCGACGGGCGCCGAGGTGCTGTGCGCGGCCGACAACTCGTGTCTCCTGCACATCGGCGGCACGATGACCCGGCTGCGCACGGCCGTACGGCCCGTCCACATCGCGGAAATCCTGGCGAGCACGGAAGAGGAGCCGCAGGCATGAGCGGGACGTTCGTCGGTATGCCGGCGTTTCCGAAGGCCGCGCACGAGGCCGTGCACAACCAGACCCTGCGCGGCAATCTGCGCCACGCCACCCACACCATCCGCGCCAAACGCGCGAACGCCGTCGCGGAGATGCCGGACTGGGCGGCGCTGCGCGAGGCGGGCAAGCAGATCAAGGACCACACGCTCCGTCATCTCGACCGGTACCTGGTGCAGTTGGAGGAGTCGGTCACGGCGGCCGGCGGCACGGTCCACTGGGCCGCCGACGCGGACGAGGCCAACCGGATCGTGACGTATCTCGTCAAGGCGACCGGGGAGAGCGAGGTCGTCAAGATCAAGTCGATGGCCACCCAGGAGATCGGACTGAACGAGGCGCTGGAGGCCGAGGGCATCCACGCCTACGAGACCGATCTCGCCGAGCTCATCGTGCAGTTGGGCAAGGACCGGCCCTCGCACATCCTGGTGCCGGCGATCCACCGCAACAGGGGCGAGATCCGGGACATCTTCGCGCGGGAGATGAGCGAGTGGGGCCGCCCGGCCCCCGAGGGCCTGACCGACACGCCCGCCGAGCTGGCGGAGGCGGCGCGACTGCACCTGCGGGAGAAGTTCCTGCGGGCCAAGGTCGGTGTCTGCGGCGCCAACTTCATGGTCGCCGACACCGGCACCCTGGTCGTCGTGGAGTCCGAGGGCAACGGCCGGATGTGTCTCACTCTCCCCGAGACCCTGATCTCGGTCGTCGGCATCGAGAAGATCGTGCCGACCTGGCAGGACCTGGAGGTCTTCCTCCAGACCCTCCCCGCTCCTCCACGGCGGAGCGCATGAACCCGTACACCTCGACGTGGACGGGCACGACGGACTCCGGGACGGCTGACGGCCCACAGACCTTCCACCTGGTTCTCCTGGACAACGGCCGCACCGACACGCTCGCCGACGAGATCGGCCGCCAGGCCCTGCGCTGCATCCGCTGCTCGGCGTGTCTCAACGTCTGCCCGGTGTACGAACGGGCGGGCGGCCACGCCTACGGCTCGGTCTACCCCGGCCCCATCGGCGCCATCCTCAGCCCTCAGCTCCGGGGCACGGCGAGCGAGATCGACGCCTCCCTGCCGTACGCCTCGTCGCTGTGCGGAGCCTGCTACGAGGTGTGTCCCGTCGCCATCGACATTCCGGAGGTGCTGGTGCATCTGCGGGAGCGGGTCGCGCAGGGCGGCCCGGTGACGCGGAACGGCGCCAAGGTCGTCCTCAAGCCCGCGAAGGGGCACGCCGCCGAACGGGCCGCGATGCGCGCGGCGCGCTGGGCGCTGAGCCACCCCGGCGCGCTGCGCACCGGGCAGCGGCTCGCCTCCCGCACCCGCCGCTTCCATCCCCGTACGCTGCCGGGCCCCGGCAAGGCGTGGAGCGCCGACCGCGACCTCCCTTCGCTGCCGGCGGAGCCGTTCCGGGACTGGTGGCAGCGCACGAACGGCGGAAAGGACACGGACACGTGAGCAGCAGGGATCTGATCCTGGGCCGGGTGCGGCGCGCCCTCGCCGACGTACCACGGGACGACACGCCGTACGAACAGGCGGTTCAGCGGGACTATCTCCGCGAGCACGGTGAGCGGGGCGTCGCGGAGACGGTGGAGCTGCTGGCGGAGAATCTGGCGGACTACCGGGCGATCGTGCACCGCACGGACGCCGACGGGCTCGCCGGGGTCGTCGCCGGACTGCTGCGCACGCACGGCTCGAAGACGGTGCTGACTCCGCCGGGGCTGCGTTCGCGGTGGCTGGCGGCGGCCGAGGTGACGCGGGTGCCGGATCGTGCGGAGAGCACCGCGCGGGAGCTGGACCGGGTCGACAGCGTCGTCACCGCCTGCGCCCTCGCGATCGCCGAGACCGGCACGATCGTGCTGGACGGCTCCCCCGACCAGGGACGGCGCCGGATCACGCTTGTGCCCGACCACCACATCTGCGTCGTACGCGTACCGGAACAGGTGGTGTCCTCCGTCCCTCAGGGCCTCGAACGGCTCGACCCGACACGCCCGTTGACCTGGATCTCCGGCCCGTCCGCCACCAGCGACATCGAGCTGGACCGGGTGGAGGGCGTGCATGGTCCGCGCACCCTGGAGGTGGTGCTGGTGACCGGGAGCGACGACTGAGCCCCGCCCGGACGGCCGGCTCACGGCACGCCGGAAGCCGCGGACCCCAGAAGTCGGTGCCGTCGCCGGGGCCGCCGCTCGTCGGTTGCGCCCGGGCAGAGGCCTGGCTGCACCGGCCGCCGTGACCTTCGCCGCGGACGCTTCACTCGCCCAGAGCCTGCGCGGCCACCTTCAGGTCCGCCACCAGGCGATCGTGCTGCTCACCTGGGCTGACCCCCCTCATCGTGCCGAGGCCTCTGCCGAGCGCGGTGAGAGCACGCCCGGCCCCACCGCCGTGAGACCGGCACCGGTGAGTGCGGAGGCTGCCCCGGCGAGGCAGGCCCCGCCACCTCGCACCGGCCCGGGGCGCCGTACTCGCGGGGGACGGCCACCGCTTCGGCGACGGTCTCGGGCCCCCGGGGCGTGACCACGCAGATGTCGGTGTCCGGCCGACGTTCAAGGCGTCGGTGGGTACGCGGCCCGGCTCCTCACGTCGAAGGGGGCCTCCCACCCTCGGGAGGGCCCCTCCGGGCGGCCGACGGCTCGGACGGCAACCGGGCGGTGGTGGGTTCCCGTCGCGCCTCGCGAGCCGCGACGGTCGCCCCAGGCGGGAGGTCGTGCACGTCCGCTCGGGCGGTCATGGGCCGCGTCCGGCACGGCACGATAAACCTGGGTCGTTCGTTTTCTTGAACTCTTCGTGTTTATGGGGGTAGGTTGGTCGCCATGACCGCCTCCCAGCCTCCGAACACCGCCGGCGAGCTGCGCGGTGCCGGCCTGCGGGTGACGGCCGCGCGCGTCGCACTGCTGGAAACCGTCCGGGACGGCGACCACCTCGGCGTCGAGGCGATCGCCGCGGGCGTGCGCGATCGCGTGGGCCACATATCTCTCCAAGCCGTGTACGAGGCCTTGAACGCGCTCGCGGGCGCCGGGCTCGTACGCCGCCTCGAACCCCCCGGCAGTCCGGCCCTTTACGAGGGCCGTGTCGGGGACAACCACCATCACCTCGTGTGCCGCTCGTGCGGTGCCGTGGTCGACGTCGACTGCGCGGTCGGGCACGCCCCGTGTCTGACCGCGTCCGACGACCGCGGTTTCGCTGTCGACGAGGCCGAGGTCATCTACTGGGGCATGTGCCCCCCATGCTCCGAAGCCAGCAGTTCAGCACCGTGATCCACCAGTTCCGGAAGGACTCCCATGACTGAGAACCACGACGCGATCGTCACAGACCCCAAGCCCGAGGAGACGGGAGGCTGCCCGGTCGCTCACGGGCGCGCCGCGCACCCGACCCAGGGCGGCGGGAACCGCCAGTGGTGGCCGGAGCGGCTCAACCTGAAGATCCTCGCCAAGAACCCGGCCGTGGCGAACCCCCTCGGTGAGGAGTTCGACTACGCCGAGGCGTTCAAGAACCTCGACCTCGCGGCCGTGAAACAGGACATCGCAGAGGTACTGTCCACCTCCCAGGACTGGTGGCCGGCCGACTTCGGCAACTACGGCCCACTGATGATCCGTATGGCCTGGCACAGCGCCGGTACGTACCGCATCAGCGACGGCCGCGGCGGCGCCGGCGCCGGTCAGCAGCGTTTCGCCCCGCTGAACAGCTGGCCGGACAACGCCAACCTGGACAAGGCCCGCCGCCTGCTGTGGCCGGTGAAGAAGAAGTACGGCCAGTCCATCTCCTGGGCCGACCTCATGATCCTCACGGGTAACGTCGCCCTGGAGCAGATGGGCTTCGAGACCTTCGGCTTCGGCGGCGGCCGTGCCGACGTCTGGGAGGCCGAGGAGGACGTCTACTGGGGCCCCGAGACCACGTGGCTCGACGACCAGCGCTACACCGGCGACCGCGAGCTGGAGAGCCCCCTCGGCGCCGTCCAGATGGGTCTGATCTACGTCAACCCGGAGGGCCCGAACGGCAACCCGGACCCGATCGCCGCGGCCCGCGACATCCGTGAGACGTTCCGCCGGATGGCGATGAACGACGAGGAGACCGTCGCCCTCATCGCCGGTGGCCACACCTTCGGCAAGACCCACGGCGCCGGCCCCGCGGACAACGTGGGCAACGACCCCGAGGCCGCCTCGCTGGAGGAGCAGGGCCTCGGCTGGAAGAGCACCTACGGCACCGGCAAGGGCGGCGACACCATCACCTCCGGCCTGGAGGTCACCTGGACCGCCACGCCGACCCGGTGGAGCAACGGGTTCTTCAAGAACCTGTTCGAGTACGAGTACGAGCTGACGGAGTCCCCGGCCGGCGCCAAGCAGTGGGTGGCCAGGGACGCCGAGGCGATCATCCCCGACGCGCACGACGCGTCGAAGAAGCACCTCCCGACGATGCTCACCACCGACCTGTCACTCCGCTTCGACCCGGTCTACGCGGAGATCTCGCGTCGCTTCTACGAGCACCCCGACCAGTTCGCGGACGCCTTCGCCCGCGCCTGGTTCAAGCTGACCCACCGTGACATGGGCCCGAAGTCGCTGTACCTCGGCCCGGAGGTCCCGGCGGAGACCCTGCTGTGGCAGGACCCGCTGCCTCAGGCCGAGGGCGCGGTCGTCGACGCCGCCGACATCGCGGCGCTCAAGGCCAAGCTCCTCGCCTCGGGTCTGACCGTCTCGCAGCTGGTGGCCACCGCGTGGGCGTCGGTCTCCACCTTCCGCGCCAGCGACAAGCGCGGCGGCGCCAACGGTGCCCGCATCCGTCTGGAGCCGCAGCGCGGCTGGGAGGTCAACAACCCGGACGAGCTGCGGCACGTCCTGAGCGTCCTGGAGAGCGTCCAGGCCGAGTTCAACGCCGGTGCCAAGAAGGTCTCCCTGGCCGACCTGATCGTCCTCGGCGGTGCCGCAGCGGTCGAGAAGGCCGCCAAGGACGCCGGCTTCGACGTCGAGGTGCCCTTCACCCCGGGCCGCGTGGACGCGACCGAGGAGCACACGGACGTGGAGTCCTTCGCCGCGCTGGAGCCGACGGCCGACGGATTCCGCAACTACCAGGGCAAGAGCAACCGCCTCCCCGCCGAGTACCTGCTGCTCGACAAGGCGAACCTGCTCTCCCTCAGCGCTCCCGAGATGACGGCCCTCGTCGGTGGCCTCCGTGTCCTGGGCGCCAACCACGCCCAGTCGTCGCACGGTGTCCTCACCGAGACCCCGGGCAAGCTCACCAACGACTTCTTCGTCAACCTGCTCGACCTGGGCACGACCTGGAAGTCCACGTCCGAGGACCAGACTCTCTTCGAGGGCCGTGACGCGGCCACCGGCGAGGTCAAGTGGACCGGCACCCGCGCCGACCTCGTCTTCGGCTCCAACTCCGAGCTCCGCGCCCTCGCCGAGGTCTACGCGAGCGACGACGCGAAGGAGAAGTTCGTGAACGACTTCGTCGCGGCGTGGGCCAAGGTCTCCGACCTGGACCGCTTCGACCTGGTCTGATCCGACGGATCAGACGGACCCCGACGTCCGGGTCGGCCCTTCGTGGGCCGGCCCGGACGTTTTCGTCGTGGCCGGCCTCTCCCGCCGGGCCCGGCGACCACCGCTCACGCCTCGGACCGCTCGATCCCCAGGCGCGCGGCGGTGGGCGTGCGCTCTCCGTCCGCCGGGCGGGCGTCCTCCGGGGCCCCGATCCAGCGTCCGGCCTCCACGTCGGCGGACGTGTCCCGCTGGAGGGTCGGCGCGATCACCAACTCCTCGACGACCGTCCGCGGCGGGAGCGTGGCACAGAGCAGCACGGCCCGCGCCACGTCCTCCGGCTGCACCATGGCCGCCCGCTGCTCCTCGCTCGGCGGGGCGGCGCGTCCGTCCAGGATCGGGGTGTTGACCTCGCCGGGGAGGATGCAGGTGGCGCGGACGAGGTCGTTGCGGAAGGTGCTGCGCAGATAGGTCATGAAGTTGCGCACGCCCGCCTTGGCCGCACCGTACGGGGCTCCGCCGAGGAGGGTGGGCCGTGACGCGGCGAGCGAGGACACCGTGATGATCGAGCCGCCGCCGCGCTCCAGCATGTCCGGCAGGACGGCCTGGGAGAGCAGGTAGACCGCGGTGAGGTTGACGCCCATGACGGCGTTCCACTCGTCCTCGCCCAGCCAGCGGACGTCGAGCACCCTGCCGCCGCGGCCCGCGTTGTTGACGAGGATGTCGACCGGTCCGGCGGCGTTCCGGGTCCACTCGACCGACTCCCGCACGTCGTCGGCGTCCTCGACGTGCGTGGCACGGGTGAACGCCGTACCGCCGTCGCCCTCGATGACGGCGGCCACCTCGTCGAGGATGTGCTGGCGACGTCCGACGAGGACCACCGTCGCGCCCTCCTCGGCGAGCATCAGTGCCGTCTCCCTGCCGATGCCGGTGCCGGCCCCGGTGACCAGCGCGGTCCTGCCGTCGAGAAGTCCCGTTCGCCGTGCGTGGTGATTCCCCATGCCCGTCAGCCCTCCCAGCCCTGGGCGCGCCCCGCGCCCTCATGGATGAGCATGCCCCCAGGTTCGCGAGGAGGTCGCGTCAGCGGGCGGGCAGTCGGACACCCGGCTCGGCCGCCGCCGACCGCGGGTCCACGTCCTTACACGCTACGGGCAGACGACGGCCCGGGCAGACGACGGCCCGGGCAGGCGCGCGGCGACCCGGGTCGCCGCGCGCCGCCGCTCAGAGCGAGGTGCGCTCCACGGGGATCCAGATCTCCGCGTCCGCCTGCGCCGCGTCCTCGGACAGGCGGGTCCGCAGGATCTCCGGCCCGGGACGGCTGCGGTACGGATTGGACGGGAACCACTGGGTGAAAACGTCCCGCCACAGGTACTGCAGTGCCTGCGGGAAGGGCCCGGAGTTCTCGAAGACGGCCCAGGTCCCGGCCCGGACGGTGAGTTCCTCCATGCCCTCGGGCACGGCTGCGCGGGTCACCGCGCCGTGGTAGTAGTCGAGCTCGGTCCCTTCGGCCCGGCTGTCGTCGAGATTGTCACTGACCGAGACGATTCCCTCCGGTTCCTGGTCGGACAGGCTCTCGATCTGCCGCAGCGTCTGATGTCCGAGGCTCCGGATGAAGTCGGCGATCGCCGGGTTCATCCCCTCGTGCACGAGGGGGACGCGGGCCTTGCGTCCGACCACCCGGAACTCCTCCTTCTCCACGACCCGGTATCGCATACTGCTGCTCCCTTCGACGACGAGGCGGAAGGACATCCGGGGCTGGGAGCGCAGCGCCGCACCGGTGCGGCGGGCCTCGCCGGGACCGACGCCGTGCAGTGCGCGGAACGCCCGCGCGAACGCCTCCCCCGAGCCGTAGCCGTAGCGCACCGCGATCTCCAGCAGCGTCCGCTCGCCGGTCAGCACCTCGGCGCCGGCGACCGTGAGCCGCCGGCGCCGGACGTACTCCGACAGCGGCATGCCGGCCAGCGCGGAGAAGAGCCGCCGCAGGTGGTACTCCGACGTCACCGCGATCCGTGCCAGCTCGGCCACCTCGATCCGCTGGTCGAGGTGGCGCTCGATGTGCTCCATGGCCTGGTTCAGCCGTTCCAGCACCCCGGACTCCTTCCTTCTTCCGATCACCCACGTTAGGAAGGAGCCACCTTGCCGCACCCGACATCCTGTGCCCGATCCGGTCGGCCAGTGCCGCGGCACCAGGCCGTGGTCAGGCCAGGGTGACCTCGACCGGCAGCTTCTTGATGCCGTTGACGAAGTTGGAACGGACGCGCGGCACGTCGCCGACGAGGCGGATGCCGGCGATGCGCGGGATCAGCTCCTCGAACATGATGCGGATCTCGGTGCGGGCGAGCAGGTTGCCGAGGCACAGGTGCGGGCTGCCCTTGCCGAAGGTGACGTGGTCGTTGTCGGCGCGTGCGACGTCGAAGTCGTGCGGGTTGCCGAAGACCTCCTCGTCGCGGTTGCCGGAGGCGTACCACATGACGACCTTGTCGCCCTCCTTGACCTGCTTCCCGCCGAGTTCGACGTCACGGGTCGCGGTGCGGCGGAAGTGGTAGACGGGGGACGCCCAGCGCAGGAACTCCTCGGTCGCCACCGGGATCAGGGACGGGTCCTCCTGGAGGCGGGCGAGCTGCTCCGGGTGCTGGAGCAGGGCCAGCATGGAGTGGGTGATGGTGTGGCGGGTGGTCTCGTTGCCGGCCACGACGAGGAGCAGGAAGTAGTTGTCGAAGTCCTGCGGCGAGAGCGGTACACCGTCCTTGGGGGTGGTGTTCACCAGCTTCGACACCAGGTCCGTGCCGCCGCCGCCGCGCCGCTGCCGGGCCAGCTCACGGCCGTACTCGAAGACCTCCAGCGAGGCGGGCGAACGGAAGGGCAGATGCCGGTACTGCTCGCTGTCCGCGCTGTTCAGCAGGACGTCGGCGTAGTCGGGGTCGGTGTTGCCGATGATGCGGTTGCCCCAGTCGATGAGGCGCTGGTTGTCCTCCGGCTGCACGTCCAGGAGCCGGGCGAGGACGTTGATGGGGAAGTCGGCGGAGACGTCGGCGACGAAGTCGAAGGTGCCCTTGGCGAGGGCCGTGTCGAGGGTGGTGGCGGTCAGGCCGCGCAGGAAGTCGGTGTAGCTGTTGATGACGCTCGCGCCGAACTGGCGCTGGATGACGCCGCGCAGCGCGCGGTGGCGGACGCCGTCCAGTTCCAGGATGGAGGCGCGTTTCTTGATCTGGTCCTCGTCGACCTCCTCCAGGTTGACGAACCTGGTCGAGGTGAAGGTCTCCGCGTCGCGGTCGACGCGGGCGATGTCGGCGTGCCGGGTCACCGCCCAGAAGCCGGAGTTGGGTGCTTCCTCGGGCTGCCAGTGGACCGGATCCTGGTGGCGCAGGGTGTGGAACATGCGCCACGGGGTGACGCCGTCGGTGAAGTTGTCGAGGTCGGCGAGGTCCACCTCGTCGAGCGGCATGGGTTCCTGGACGGCTTCGCGTACGGAGGGCAGGTGGGTGGAAGTGGTCATGGCGATGGCTCTCCCCGACGTCACAGGTGGTAGGCGTATTCGGTGAACTCCCAGTCGGTGACGTGCCGTTGGAAGCGTTCGACCTCGTCGCGCTTGTAGGTGAGGTACGAGGTGGTGAAGTCCTTGCCGAGGATCTCGGTCAGGGCGGTGTCCGCCTCCAGCGCGTCGAGGGCGGCGGGCAGGCTCATCGGCACCACGGCCGCTCGGGCGGTGTCGTAGCCGTAGCCCTCCAGCGGGGCGGGCGGCTCCTCGCCCGCCCGGACGCCGAGCAGTGCGGCGGCGATCGTGCCCGCGATCAGCAGATACGGGTTGGCGCCGGCGTCGCCGAGCCGTAGCTCCAGACGGGCGCCGGAGCCGCGCTCGGGCGGGATGCGGACCATCGCGCTGCGGTTGTCCAGTCCCCAGTCGATCAGCCAGGGCGCGAGGGTGTCCGGGCCGAAACGTTTGTAGGAGTTGACCGTCGGGTTGGCGAGGGCGGCCAGGGCCGGGGCGTGGGCGAGGACACCGGCGATCGCGTGGCGGGCGGTGGCGGACAGTCCGTACTGGTCCGAGGGGTCGTCGAAGGCGTTGCGTCCCCGGTCGTCCTCGCAGGAGAGGTGGAGGTGGAAGCCGGAGCCGCCCGCGTCGTTGAAGGGCCTGGCCATGAAGGTGGCGAGGCGGCCCTCCTTGCGCGCGAGTTCCTTGACGGCGGCCTTGAAGCGGAAGGAGCGGTCGGCGGCCGACAGGGCCTCCGAGTGCGTCAGGTTGATCTCGAACTGGCCGCCGTCGAACTCGTGGTTGCCGTTGGTGACGCCGATGCGGAGGTCGCGGAGCCGGCGCAGGGTGCGCAGCAGATGGTTGTCGGGGTCGGCGCGCAGGCCGGCGGTGTAGACGACGCCGGTGGCGCCCGAGTAGCGCTTCCAGCCGCTCGGGGAGGCCGGGTCCTCATCGCAGAGGAAGTATTCGAGTTCGGGGCCGACGACCGGGCGCAGGCCCTGCTCGGCGCACCGGTCGAGCACCGAGCGCAGCAGGTCGCGCGGCGACTCGGGGGCGGGTGATCCGGTCGCCGGGTCGACGGTCTCGCCGAGGCAGGAGGCGACCCCGGGCTCCCAGGGCAGTGCGACCAGGGTGTCGAGGTCGGGACGCACGGTGATGTCGGGCAGGCCGGCGTCCAGGCCGCCGGGCACGGGGACGACGTCGCCCTGGGGCGAGGTGTGGTAGACCGCCCGGCAGAAGGCCAGTCCGTGCTCGCACACCGTGGGCAACTGCTCGACCAGGACGTCCCGGGCACGGTCGGTGCCGATGAGATCGGGGTAGGTCACCCGGACCACGTCGATACCTTCGGCGGCCAGCCGCTCCTGGTATTGACGGGGGTCCGGTGTTTCAGATGCGCTCACCGTTGTCTCCTCGGCGGCTGAGGCCAGTTGTTTGATGCCAAACGATAGGAACGGCTCCCTCGACCCGCAAGGGGTGAGGGTCAAAAATTATCCAGCTGGACAGGTATTGACCAGAGGGGGGCGGCTTTCTATGTTGTTTGAAGTCAAACGAGCTACCGCTCCATCCCCGCCCGACGCCCTCACTCCCAGGAGGACCGGCCATGAAGGTCGTCGTCGACATGAACAAGTGCCAGGACCACGGACAGTGCGTCTTCGCGGCCCCCGACGTCTTCCGGCTCGACGAGAACGGGCGTCTGGCCTACGTCAGCGACCCCGACGACGCCCTGCTCGACGAGGTCGAGGAAGCCGCCGACGTCTGTCCGCTCCAGGCCATCCGGATCGAGGCGTGACCATGACGTCCAGCAGTGCCCGCGTCGTCGTGGCCGGAGCCTCCATGGCCGGGCTGCGCGCCGCCGAACAGCTGCGTGCGGCCGGCTGGACCGGGGCGATCACGCTCGTCGGCGACGAGCCGCACATGCCCTACAACCGGCCCCCGCTCTCCAAGGAGGTGCTGGCCGGGAAGGCGCCCTTCGAGTCGCTGGCCTTCCGTCCCCGCGCGAGCGTCGCCGACGTCGAGTGGCGCCTCGGCACGAAGGTCGTCGCCTCCCGCCTCACCGAGCGGACCGTCGTGCTCGACGACGGCTCGGAGCTGCCGTACGAGGGTCTGGTCGTCGCCACCGGCATGCGCCCCCGGCGGCTGTCCTGCCCCGGCCCCCTCGCGGGCCGTCACACGGTCCGTACGCTCGCCGACGCGCGGGGCCTGCGGGACGAGCTGACGCGGCCCGGTGTCCGGCTGGTCGTCGTCGGCGCCGGGTTCATCGGCTGCGAGGTGGCCGCCACCGCCGTGGGCCTCGGCGTCACCGAGGTGACCGTCGTCGATCCGCTGCCGCTGCCCATGGTCGGCCCGCTCGGCGAACTCCTCGGACGCGCGCTGCTGCGGCGGCACGAGGAGCGCGGGGTGCGCTTCGCGCTCAGCACGGGCGTCACCGGGTTCGAGGGCGAGGACCGCGTCACGGGCGTCGCGCTCGGCGACGGGACCGTCCTGCCCGCCGACGTGGTCGTGGAATCGGTCGGCTCGCTCGCGAACACCGAGTGGCTCGACGGCAACGGCCTCGACCTGGCCGACGGTGTCCGCACCGACGAGCGGCTGCGGGTCGGCGGGCGGCCGGACGTGGTCGCGGTGGGCGATGTCGCCCGCTTCCCCAACGCCCGCTACGACGAAGTACCGCGCCGGGTCGAGCACTGGTCCATCCCCACGGACACCGCCAGGCACGCGGCGAAGGTGCTCGTCGCCCATCTCACCGGTGTCGAGAGCGAGTCGGCGGCCTTCGCGCCACTGCCCACCTTCTGGAGCGATCAGCACGACTTCCGGCTCCAGTCCTTCGGCGCGCCGGTGCTCGGCCGGGACGACGTACGGGTCCTGGACGGCGACCCGGCCGCGGACGTCCTGGACGGCGACCCGGCCGCGGACGTCCTGGCCGGCTACCACCACGACGGCCGGCTGGTCGGTGTCGTGGCGCTCGGCGGCCCCGCCACCGTGTCCTCAGCGGCCCGCTACCGCGCCGAACTGCTCAAGCAGCCCGCCCTCACCGCGTAAGGATCCTCCTGACATGACCAGCGTTCGTGGATACTTCCACCCCAAGACGGCGAGCGGTGCCTCGTCTCTGATTCCGGCCCCGCCGTGGCGTTATTCGGGGGACCTGCTGACTGTCGAGTACCGCACCGACCCCGCCCGGGTACGTGAACTGCTGCCCGAGCCCCTGGAGTTGGCGGACGAGGACCCGGGTGCCGTGGCACTGGTCTGGGCGGACTGGCAGTCCTGCTCGGCGTCGGGGGCGGAGCTGCTGGACCCCGTGCTCTCCCAGTACAAGGAGGCCTTCGCCGTCGTCCGCTGCGCGTACAGGGGACAGACGTACTCGCGGTGCGTGCACATCTGGGTCGACAAGGACTTCGCAATCGCCCGCGGGCTGCACCAGGGGTATCCGAAGAAGCTCGGGTCCATCCACCAGACGCGGCCCCATCCGTACGGGCCCGCTCCGCGGATCGCTGCGGGGGCGCGGTTCGGGGCGACGCTGGCTGCGGCCGACCGGCGGCTCGCCCAGGCCGTGGTGACGCTGCGGGAGCCGACGGAGACGAACGGGTTCGTGAATGCGCATCCCATGGCTCATCACCGGTGGCTGCCGTCGATCGAGAAGGGGAAGGGGCTGGCGCTGGACGAGTTGATCGAGTCCGGGGCGGCTTCCTTCGAGGGGGGTCAGCCGTGGGTCGGAGACGCCGAGCTGGAACTCTTCGAGGCGCCGACGGAGGAGCTGGCCCGGCTGACGATCGAGGAGCCGATCGCCGCGTACTACCGGCAGGTGGGGGTCGTCTGGGACGGCGGGCGGCTGCTGGAGTCCGGGACGTCCGAGGCGTCGGCCGGGTGAGGCCGGTGGGCCACCGCGGGTTCGTTGTGGCTGATCGCGGCCACGCGGCGGAGCCGCACATCGACCAGCCCCGCGCCCCTGGGTGGGCTGGTCCGCTCCTTCTCCGAAAGGGAATCCCTTCTCATGTCTGACAAGATCGTCGTCGCCGGGGTCTCCGTCGACACCCGGCACTGGATCGGTGGCCGGCGGGTCGCCTCCGCCGAGACCTTCACTGATGCCTCCCCCGTAGATGGTCGGGTTCTCGGCGAGATCTCTCGCGGTGGAGCCGCCGAGGCCGAGGCCGCCGTCGGCGCTGCCCGTGACGCCTTTCCCGCCTGGGCCGCCACGTCCCGCGCTGAACGGTCCCGCATCCTGCACGCCATCGCCGACGGGGTCGAGAGGCGGCTCGAAGAGTTGGCCATCGTCGAGACGAACGACAACGGGGCTCTGCTGCGTTCGCACCGGCGAGGGGTCATGCCCCGGGCGGCGCACAATTTCCGGTTCTTCGCGGACTGGCTGCTGACACTGGAGCACGAGGACTTCGAGACACGCGGGCACACCAACCACGTGAGCTGGGACCCGGCGGGGCCGTCCGTGCTGATCACGCCGTGGAACGCGCCGCTGATGATGGCCACCTGGAAGGTCGCCCCCGCCCTCGCCGCCGGCAACACGGTGGTCCTCAAGCCCGCCGAGTGGACCCCGCTGACCGCGTCGCTGCTGGCGGACATCGCCGCCGAGGCGGGGCTGCCCGCCGGGGTGCTGAACGTCGTGCAGGGGTACGGCTCGGAGATCGGTGACGCGCTCACCTCGCATCCGGACGTTCGCCGGATCAGCTTCACGGGATCGGTGCCGACGGCCAAGCGGATCGCCGCGTCGGCGGCACCCAACCTCACCCCGCTCAGCCTCGAACTCGGCGGCAAGTCACCGCTGTTGGTGTTCGCCGACGCCGACCTGGACCTCGCGGTTGACCTCGCGGTGGAGCAGTACGACAACGCCGGGCAGGTGTGTCTGGCCGCCACCCGCTTCCTCGTCGAGCAGACGGTCGTCGAGGAGTTCACACGACGGTTCGTCAAGAAGGCCGGCGCCTTGAAGCAGGGTGATCCGCGCGACGAGGCGACCGATGTCGGGCCCAACATCCACCCGCGGCAGGTGGAGAAGATCGACGGGTTCGTGCGGCGGGCGGTCGCGGCCGGGGCCCGTGCGGTCGTCGGCGGGCACCGCAAGGACGGGCAGTACTACGCGCCCACCCTGCTCACCGATGTCGTCCAGGACTCGGAGATCGTGCAGGAGGAGGTCTTCGGGCCCGTCCTGACCCTCCAGACCTTCGCCGACGAGGACGAGGCGGTCCGGCTCGCCAACGACACCCGCTTCGGACTCGCCGCCACACTCGCCACCGGCGATCCCGAGCGCGCCGCGAGGGTCACCGAGCGGCTCGTCGCGGGCACGGTCTGGGTCAACTGCTTCTTCGTACGCGATCTGCGGGCGCCCTTCGGCGGCTCCCGTCACTCCGGGGTCGGCCGGGAGGGCGGCACCTGGAGCTTCGACTTCTACTGCGACGTCAAGAACACCGTGACCGCACCGAACGGATGGATCACCCATGGGTGAGATCGTCGGGGCGGGGCTCCTCGCCCACGTCCCCACCATCGTCCTGCCGGAGGCCGACCGGCTGGAGCTCAACGAGGGCAAGGAGATCACCCTCGTCACCGGCCTCCGGCAGCTCCGCGCGGACGTCTTCGAGGGCGACGGCGCCGACGCGTACGACACCGTGGTCGTCCTGGACTCGCACTGGGCGACGACGGTCGAGTTCGTCGTCACCGGGCAGACGCGCCGTGCCGGACTCTTCACCTCCGAGGAACTGCCGCGCGGGATGTGCCGGATGCCGTACGACTTTCCCGGTGACCCCGAACTCGCCCTGAACATCGAGAAGTTCGCGGACAAGCACGGCACCTGGATCACCGCGATCGACGACGAGTACCTGCCGATCTACTACGCCACCATCAACCTGTGGAAGTTCCTCGGCGAGGGCCTGCCCGACAAGCGGTGGGTGACCATCGGGGTCTGCCAGACCGGGGACATGGAGGACCATCTGCGGCTGGGGCGGGCGCTCGCCGACGGCATCGCCGCCACACCGGGGCGAAAGGTGCTGCTGATCGCCTCGGGTGCGCTGTCGCACACCTTCTGGCCGCTGCGCGAGCTGCGCGACCACGAGGCCAGCGACCCGGTGCACATCTTCACTCCCGAGGCCCGTGCGGCCGACCACGAGCGGATCGCCTGGTTCAAGGAGGGCCGCCACGACAAGGTCCTCGACACGATGGACGAGTTCTGGAAGTACAAGCCGGAGGCGAAGTTCTTCCACTATCTGATGCTGGCGGGCGCGCTGGGCGAGCGGTCCTGTGTCGCCAGGGCCCGGCAGTACGGCGAGTACGAGAACTCCATCGGCACCGGCCAGGTCCATCTCTGGTTCGACCGCCCGGCCGACGGCTGGACCGGCGACGCCGGCACCGGCACACCCGCGGGCGACGCCCCGCGCACCCCTCGCACAAGCCTCTAGGAGACCCGCCATGCCCGAGTACCGCCGCATCCTCCTGGACGGGGCCACCGCCCAGGTCACCGTCGACGGCGACGAACTGGTCGCCGGGGACGGCCGCCGTGTCAAGATCGAGGAGGCGCGGCACCTCCCGCCGGTCGTGCCGTCGAAGGTCGTCGCCGTCCACCTCAACCACCGCAGCCGCGTCGACGAGTTCCGGATCGACCTCCCCGACGCCCCCACCTACTTCCACAAGCCGACCTCCTCCCTCAACTCCCACCGGGGCGCCGTCGTCCGCCCCGAGGGCTGCAAGTGGCTCAACTACGAGGGCGAGGTCGCCATCGTCATCGGGAAGACCGCCCGCAACATCCCCCCGGCCGAGGCGGGCGAGTACATCGCCGGCTACACGATCGCCAACGACTACGGTCTGCACGACTTCCGCGACACCGACGCCGGCTCCATGCTCCGGGTGAAGGGCTCCGACACCCTCTGCCCGCTCGGCCCGGGGCTGGTCACCGACTGGGACTTCCACGGCAAGCGGCTGCGGACGTACGTCAACGGCGAGGCCGTCCAGGACGGTTCGACGGACGAGATGAAGTGGGACATGCACTACCTCGTCGCCGACATCGCCCGCACCATCACGCTGTACCCGGGTGACGTCCTGCTGTCCGGCACCCCGGCCAACTCCCGGCCCGTACAGCCCGGTGACGTCGTCGAGGTGGAGGTGGAGGGCCTCGGCCGGCTCACCAACCACATCGTCACCGGCCCCACGCCCGTACGGACCGACGTCGGCGCGCAGCCCACGGAGTCCGAGGAGGTGCTGTCCACCGCGCTCGGCGGCGACTGGGAGTTCCGCGGCATCCGCCCGCCGAAGCGATGACGTCCCGGTGTGCGGGCGGACAGGTAGGGTCGCCCGCATGACCGACTCCGCCGGCGCCCCGAAGAGCCGCAAGCCGCGCAAGCGGCTGAGCTACGGCGAGGGGCGCGAGGCGCTGCTGAAGGCCGCCGTGCGGGTGGTCGCGCGGGGCGGCCTGCGCAAGCTCACCTATCGGGCCGTCGCGGAGGAGGCGGGGGTCACCCACGGTCTGGTCGTGCACCACTTCGGGTCGCGGGACGCGCTGATCGAGGAGGCCCTCGCCCACGCCATCCGCACCTCGCTCAACACCAGTGCGCTCGAACCGGGCACCGGCCGGGTGGCGGACTTCTCGACCGGACTGTCCGACATGGTCACGGCGGATCCGGACACCCAGGCGTTCCAGTACGAGCTGCTGCTGGAGTCCCGCCGCCGTCCGGAGCTGCTGCCGCAGATCCGCGCGCTGTACGACGAGTACTTCGACGCCGCCCGGCGCGAGCTGGACCGGATGCTCCCGGCCGGCACGGACAAGGCCGTGGCCAGGCTGGTCTTCGCCGCGCTCGACGGCCTGGTGCTGCATCAGCTCGTCCTCGGCGAGCCCGACGTCACGGACGCGGCCCTGGAGGAGCTGCGCTCCCTGCTACGGCTCCTCGAAGCGAACGGCGAAGACACGCGCGCGAACGGCGACTAATGCCGCGGCGGGCGACGTTTGCCCATGAAGGAGCGGCGTCCGGTGCGTGCCCTCGGCGTGCCGGACGGAAGTCCTCGCACCGGGCCGCACTCGGGCTTTCGGCCGGTGCGGCGAGAGGGCGTGCCGGGCGCCGCGACGGGGCGAACGCCGCCTGCCGCGGCACTAGCGTCCGATCTGCCGCCTGACCTGCGTGTTCCAAGGCCCCTGACGTCCTGCGTCCTGAGCTTCTCCCGCGTTGGCGGACGCCGGGCAGAAAACTTCACGCAGCCCCTTGCCAATCGGATAGTTCGGGCTCACGATAAGGCAACTCGTTTGACCCGAAACGATTCCCTTCCCTTCCCCCTCCCCCTCCCCTTCCCGTTCCCGTTCCGGACAGGTGATCCGAGTGGACAGTCAGACGGCGGTCGCCCCGCACAGCACGGAAGATTCATCCACGGCAGGCAGGCTCAAGCCCGATTCCCTCGGTGTCCTGGGCATCCTCTTCTTCGTCCTCTCCGCCCAGGCACCACTGACCGGCATCGCCGGAGCGGTCCCCATCGCCGTCGTCATCGGCAACGGGGCCGGCGCCCCCGCCGCGTATCTCGCGGCCGGCATCGTGGTCCTGCTGTTCTCCATCGGCTTCGTCGCGATGGGCCGCCACGTCGTGGACGCCGGCGCCTTCTACACGTACATCGGCAAGGGGCTCGGGCGCTCGGCAGGCTCCGGCAGTGCCGGTGTCGCGCTCTTCGCCTACTGCGCGATCCAGGCCGCGATGTACGGGCTGTACGGCGCGACGGTGAGCGGACTCGTCGAGCACCACGCCGACGTCCACATCGCGTGGTGGGTGTGGGCCCTGCTCACCATGGTGGTCGTCCAGGTCCTCGGCGCCACCGGGATCGAGATGGGCGCGAAGGTCCTGACCGTGTTCGTCCTGGCGGAGTTCAGCATCCTGATCGCCTTCGCCGTCGTGACCTTCGTCAAGGGCGGCGGCCCGGAAGGGCTCGGCCTCGGCGACAGCTTCTCGCCGGAGGCGGCGCTCCAGGGCGCCCCCGGTGTGGCGCTGATGTTCGCCGTGGCGTCGATGTTCGGCTTCGAGGCGACGGCCATCTACGGCGAGGAGGCCCGGGAGCCGAGAAAGACGGTCCCGCGCGCCACCTATCTGTCGGTCGCGGTGGTCACGTGCTTCTTCGCGTTCACCTCGTGGATGCTGGTCTCCGCGCACGGCGCGTCCCGGGCGGCGGCCCAGGCGGGCGAGGCGCTGGAGGGCGGCGATGCCTCGACCTGGGTGTTCGCCCCCATCGCGGCGGAGTTCGGCGCGTGGACCGGCGCTGTGCTGCCCGTCCTGCTGGCCACCTCCCTGTTCGCCGGCATCCTGGCGTTCCACAACTCCGCCAACCGCTACCTGTTCTCCCTGGGCCGTGAGGGCCTGCTGCCGCGCGGGCTGACCTCGCTCAACCGACGCCACTCCCCCTGGGCGGCCGGCATCGTCCAGACCGTCATCGCGATGGCCCTGGTCATGCCGTTCGCTTTCCTGGGCAAGGACCCGGTGCTGACGCTCTTCTCCTGGTTCAGCGGGATCGCCGTACTGGCGATGATGCTGCTCTACTTCCTGACCTCCGTCTCCGTGGTCGTCTTCTTCCGCCGCTCCCGCGCCGACACCCGGCCCTGGAACACGCTGATCGCACCGGTGCTGGGCGCGCTGGGCATCGCCGGGGCGATCTGGCTCATCCTGGAGAACTTCACCACGCTCATCGGCGGCGACGAGACCACCGCCGTCTGGCTCCAGCTGACCGTCCCGGCGGTGCTGCTCCTGGGGCTCGTCGTGGCGCGGCTGACCCGGCGCGAGCGGGCCGCCACGACCTGACCCCGGCGTCCGGATCCGCCGACGGCGGCACCGCTCACGGCTCACGGCCATCGCTGTTCGCACCACGAACCATCGGACCATCGGACCATCGACAGGAGGAGTGCTGATGCCGGCCCTCGACCACGACGACCTGCTGCGTCGCGCCAGGGACCTGGCCCCGCCCGCCCAGCACCACATCGACGGGGCGGACGAGCCGGGCGGAGGTGCCGCGTTCGCGGTCGTCTCCCCACGCGACGGTCGGGTCCTCGTCGAGGTCGCCGACGCGCGGGCCGCCGAGGTCGATCTGGCCGTGGCCGCCGCCCGCCGGGCCTTCGACTCCGGCCCCTGGCCACGTCTCGCGCCCGCCGACCGGGGCCGGATCCTGCTGCGCGTCGCCGAACTGCTCGAAGAGCAGCGGGAGAAGCTCGCCCTCACCATCAGTCTGGAGATGGGCAAGCCGATCACGGACGCGTACGACATCGAACTGCGCGCCGCGATCAACACCTTCCGCTGGTACGGGCAACTGGCCGACAAACTCACCGACGAGTCGCCCCACACCTCTCCCGACGCCCTCGCCCTGGTCACCCGGGAACCGGCAGGGGTGGTGGGCGCCGTCGTGCCGTGGAACTTCCCCCTCACACTGGCGAGTTGGAAGGTGGCACCGGCGCTGGCGGCGGGCTGCACGGTCGTACTGAAGCCGTCGGAGAACTCGCCGCTTTCCGCCCTGCTGCTCGGCCGGATCGCCACCGAGGCCGGACTGCCGCCGGGCGTGCTCAACGTCGTGACCGGTGACGGGCCGGTGGCCGGGCGGGCGATCGGCCTGCACCCCGATGTGGACGTCCTGGCGTTCACCGGGTCCACGGCGGTCGGCCGTCACTTCCTGCGCTACGCCGCCGACTCCAACCTCAAGCGTGTCTGGTTGGAGTTGGGCGGCAAGTCACCGAACATCATCCTCCCAGACGCCCCCGACCTGGAGAGGGCCGCCGCCACCGCCGCCTGGGGCATCTTCTTCAACCAGGGCGAGATGTGCACCGCCCCCTCCCGGCTGCTGGTGCACTCCTCCGTCGCCGAACGCGTCACCGAGGCGATCGTGGCCCGCGCCCGGGAACTGCGGGTCGGTGACCCACTGGACCCGGCGACCGAGATGGGCGCGCTGGTGGGCGAGAGCCATCTGGAGCGCGTCCTCGGCCACATCGGCACGGGGGTCGAGGAGGGCGCGCGGCTGCGGGTCGGCGGCGGGCGCGCACTGGCCGGCACGGGCGGCAGCTATCTGCGGCCGACCGTCTTCGACGAGGTTGACCCGGGCATGCGGCTGGCCCGCGAGGAGATCTTCGGCCCCGTGCTGTCCGTCCTCACCTTCGACGACCTCGACGACGCGGTACGGCTGGCCAACGACACCGAGTACGGCCTCGCCGCGGGGCTGTGGACCTCCGACCTGTCCACCGCCCACAAGGTCTCCCGCGCGCTCAGGGCCGGGACGGTCTGGGTCAACTGCTACGAGGAGGGCGACCTGACCGTCCCCTTCGGCGGCATGAAGCAGTCGGGCAACGGCCGCGACAAGTCCGCCCACGCCCTCGAGAAGTACACGGAACTCAAGACCACGTGGATCCAGCTGTGACGACGCCCCCGCGACCGCTCATCGCCGTCCCGGCCCGCTTCGCCTCCACGACCTCCGCGCTGCGGTACGCGGCCGAGGTCAACGCCCGTGCCCTGATCGAGGCGGTCTGGCGGGCGGGCGGCGAACCGGCGAGCATCCACCCGGCCGACACCGAGGTGGCCGCACGCCTCGCCCGCTTCGACGGCGTCCTGCTTCCCGGCGGCGGAGACCTAGCCCCGCACCGCTACGGCGCCACCGACACGCACGACAGCGTCTACGACGTGGACGAGGCGCAGGACGCCTTCGACCTCGAAGCCGCCCGTACGGCACTGGACCTGGCTCTTCCCCTGCTGGCGATCTGCCGCGGCCTCCAGGTCGTCAACGTCGCCCTCGGCGGCACCCTGGAGCAGGACATGGGCGGCCCGGAGCGTGAACACCGGCACGTCGTGCACCCGGTGGCCGTCCGGCGCGGCACCCTCCTGGAGCGGGCCACCGGCGCGCAGAAGGTCGAGGCGTCCTGCTACCACCACCAGCGGGTCGGCGGCATCGCGCCGGGCCTCGCGGTCACCGCCCGCGCCGCCGACGGCACCGTCGAAGGACTCGAACTGCCGGGCACGGCCGGGTGGTTCACCGCCGTCCAGTGGCACCCCGAGGACACCGCCCACGAGGACCCGGCGCAACAGGGCCTCTTCGACACCCTCGTACGAGCCGCCCGGGACCGGTGCCGACCCGGGACGCGGCCGGCGGTCGAGCGCGAGCGTCCGGGTGGGCCGCGGCGGCCCCCTGCTCTTACGGAGTCGTGACGTGGTGGGAGAGCCGCTGCGCTGGGAACGGGGGACGGACCTAGGGTTCGGTGCATGCGTGTACTGATCACCGGCGGTGCCGGGTTCATCGGGTCCCATGTCGTCGAGGCTCTCAGGGAGCGCGGGCATGAGCCCGTCGTGTTCGACGTACGGGAGGAAGCGGGCGGCGACGTCCGAGACCGTACGGCGGTCTCGCGGGCCCTGGCCGGCGTCGACGCGGTGTGTCATCAGGCGGCGATGGTCGGTCTCGGCAACGGCGTCGCCGACGCGGCGGACTACGTCAGCCACAACGACCTGGGTACCGCCGTCCTGCTCGCCGCCATGGCGGAGGCGGAGGTGCGGCGGCTGGTGCTCGCCGGGTCGATGGTGGTCTACGGGGAAGGGCGGTACACGTGCGGGCGGCACGGGGCGGTGCGGCCCGGGCCGCGCGCGGCGGCCGATCTGGCGGAGGGCCGCTTCGAGCCCGCGTGCCCCGTGTGCGGAGCGGATCTGTCTCCCGGGCTGGTCGGTGAGGACGCTCCGGTCGATCCGCGCAACGTGTACGCGACGACGAAGCTCGCCCAGGAGCACCTGGCCGCCGCGTGGGCCCGGTCGACAGGCGGTTCGGCGGTGTCGTTGCGGTACCACAACGTGTACGGCCCCAGGATGCCGCGCGACACGCCGTACGCGGGTGTGGCCTCCTTCTTCCGTTCCGCGCTCGCGCGCGGCGAGGCGCCTCGGGTGTTCGAGGACGGGCGGCAGCGGCGGGACTTCGTGCACGTGCGGGATGTCGCGGCGGCCAACGTGGCGGCGCTGGAGGCGGACACGGCCGAGGGCCGGCTGACTGCGTACAACGCCGGCAGCGGCGAGCCGCACACCGTCGGCGAGATGGCACGGGCGCTGGCCACGGCCTGCGGCGGGCCGGAGCCCGCCGTGACCGGAGAGTACCGCTTGGGCGACGTACGCCACATCACCGCGGACTCGTCCCGGCTGAGGGCCGAACTGGGCTGGAAGCCGGAGGTCGGGTTCGAGGAGGGCATGCGGGAGTTCGCCGCGTCCCGACTGCGCGGTGCGTGAGCGCGGGTCCGCGCTCATGCGTCGGCGTCGGCGTCGGCGTCGGCGTCGGCGTCGGCAGGGTCACCTCGAAGCGGCAGCCGCCCGTGATGTCGCGTACGGTGGCGTGTCCCTGATGGGCCTCGACGATGCCCCGGACGATGGCCGGCCCGCGGCCCGCTCCGGCCGGGGGCGTGTGCGCGCGCCGGATCCGCGCCAGGTCCATCACGGCCTCACGAGGGCCCAGTCGGCCGTCGGGGGGGGTGGTGGCGTCAGACCGCCCGGACGGCGACCTCCTCGTGCGACCGCTCGCCGAGCACCACCTTCAGAGCGCCGGTGTCGGCGGCACGGGCGAAGATGTCGTACGCCTCCTCCATGCGGTCCAGGGGGAAGGTGTGGGTGACCAACTGCCCGGTCGGCAGGCGGCCGGCAGCGGCCATGCGCAGCAGGGTGGGGGTGGAGTGGGTGTCGACCAGGCCGGTGGTGATGGTCACGTTCTTGATCCACAGGTCTTCGAGGTGCAGCGTCGCGGGCTTGCCGTGTACGCCGACGTTGGCCACGTGGCCGCCCGGACGCACCATGCGCGTGCACATCTCGAAGCTCTCCGGCACGCCGACCGCCTCGATGACCACGTCCGCGCCGAGCCCGTCGGTGAGATCGGCGATCAGCTGCTCGGGTTCCTCACGGGCGTCGGCCACGGCATCGGCTCCGAGCTGCTTGGCGGCGTCCAGCCGGGACGCGGCCAGGTCGACGGCGACGATCCGCTCGGGTGCGAACAGGCGCGCCGTGGCGACCGCCGCGAGGCCGATGGGTCCGGCTCCGACCACGGCGACGGTGTCCCCCGGGCGTACGTGCCCGTTGAGCACGCCCACCTCGTACGACGTGGGGAAGATGTCCGCCAGCAGTACGGCGTCCCGGCTCTCGACGGCGCTGGGGAGCACGTGCACGGAGAGGTCGGCGTAGGGGACGCGGACGTACTCGGCCTGGGTGCCGTCGATCAGGTGGCCGAGGATCCAGCCTCCGCCGCCCCGGCACTGGCCGTAGGCGCTCTCCCGGCAGTAGCGGCAGCGCCCGCAGGCGTTGATACAGGAGACCAGCACACGGTCGCCCGGACGTACGG
Organism: Streptomyces sp. TG1A-60; assembly: GCF_037201975.1. Lineage (NCBI taxonomy): Bacteria > Bacillati > Actinomycetota > Actinomycetes > Kitasatosporales > Streptomycetaceae > Streptomyces > Streptomyces sp. TG1A-60. The sequence goes on from NZ_CP147520.1 coordinate 605,466, forward strand.
TCCGGACGTCGCTGCCGACCTCCACGATCTCCCCGACGGCCTCGTGCCCGAGGACCGTGCCAGGGCGCACCTCGGGCACATCGCCCTTGAGGATGTGCAGATCCGTGCCGCAGATGGTCACGGCGTCGACCCGCACGACGGCGTCGGTGGGCTCCTCGAGGGCAGGGTCCGGGATCTCCTCCCAGGCCGACTGCCCGGGTCCGTGGAAGACGAAGCCTTTCATGACGCTCTCACCGTCCTTCTTCGAGTGCCGCGATTGCCCCACATATCCAGCTTGTCCCACAGACGTCCGCTCCGCCCGGGCGTCCGGCCCACGTCACCGGCCGACCGGGTCCACCGGGTCCCCGTCCCGTCGTCCGGCGCAGGGAGGCCACCGGCCCGGTCGCACCTCTGCGGCAGGGTCGGCGCGCCCCTCCGGTCACCGGCTCCGTCTCCGCTTCGGCCGGCTGAGTCGGCGCCGGGAGCCGGGCCCTTGGGGCCGTATCGGCAGAGGGCGGCGGTCGCCGGCCCGGGACCGCGCGGGCCGCGTAACGCCTTGGCCCGAAGCCCTTTCCTCGCCGCCGGGTTGGCCCCGCCCAGCCCGGCGGCGAGTGCTCTTCGCCTCATGCCGGGGCCGAAGCCTCCTGGCTGGGCACGGATGGCGTCCCGCCGGGTGGTGTAGCCGATCAAGGCGCCGGAATCCGCAGGTCAGGGACGGTGGCTCCGCCGGACCAGGGGTTCAACTCGCCTCAGCAGGACGCCTCGTGGGCTGCCACCTCTGCGGAGATCGTCAGGGGCCTCGTACCGGAACGCATAACGCTTGATCCCCTACACCACGACGCGGGACGCGACCCGGGCACGTCTCCCGCGCGGGCTGGGGACGACATCCGGTCAGCCGTCGTTCTCCGTGCCGGCCCAGTCCCAGGTGTCTGCTGTGCGCGCGGTCGGCGTTGGGCCTGGGCCATGGAGAGCCGGTCGAAGCAGGTCCGTTCACCGGTCACGAGTCGGCGAGCGCGGACGGCCCGCCGTGCCCCGGGCGGCACACATGCTCGGTACTGGGCTCGGATCCGGCCCGGGGCCAGGTGGTCGGCGGCCCGCCCGCGGACGTCCGGGTGCGCGGCTCACCGTCGGAAAGTACGGTGACGTTCTGGTGTTCGACCTTGGTCATGGGTGACTCCGGAACTCATCGACGGGGGTCGTCGGGTGGTGGAGGCGACATGGCCGACAAGAAGACGACGAAGGTGCCGCGTGCGGCGTACGAGAAGGAACTGCTGCGTCTGCAGACGGAGTTGGTGAAGCTCCAGGAGTGGGTGCGGGCAAAGGGCGCCCGGCTGGTCGTGGTCTTCGAGGGACGGGACGCGGCCGGCAAGGGCGGGACGATCAAACGGGTCGCCGAGCATCTCAACCCGCGCGTCGCCCAGATCACGGCTCTGCCGAAGCCTACGGAGCGCGAGCGCACCCAGTGGTACTTCCAGCGCTATGTCGAGCACCTGCCGGCCGCCGGGGAGATCGTGCTGTTCGACCGGTCCTGGTACAACCGGGCCGGGGTCGAGCAGGTGATGGGCTTCTGTACGAAGGAGGAGTACCAGCTCTTCCTGCGGCAGTGCCCGGTCTTCGAGCGGATGCTGGTGGAGGACGGGATCCTGCTGCGCAAGTACTGGTTCTCGGTGAGCGACACCGAGCAGCAGGAACGCTTCCGGCGCCGGCTGGAGGACCCGTTGCGACGCTGGAAGCTGTCGCCGATGGACCTGGAGTCGATCACCCGCTGGGAGGCGTACTCCCGGGCCAAGGACGAGATGATGGTGCACACCGACATCTCCGAGGCACCCTGGTACGTGGTCGAGAGCGACGACAAGCGGCGGGCCCGGCTGAACATGATCGCCCACCTGCTGGAATCCGTGCCGTACCACGAGGTCCCGCCGCCGGTGCTGGACCTGCCCGAGCGCCCGCCGTCGGCCGGCTACCGGCGCCCGCCGCGTGATCTGCGGACCTACGTCCCCGATCACGCGGCGAGTCTCTGAGCAGCCGGTCCCCGTACTCACGGCGGTGGCGCACAGCACCACCGAGCGGTCGGCGAGATCGGCCGGGCGCACAGCCGGGCGCCGGGCAAGCGGATCGTCCTCGGGCACGGCGGCCAGGCGCCCCTCCGGGTACAGGGGCCGCACGGTCGGCCCGGCGCCCGGGGCGGGCGTGGTGCGCACCAGCGCCGCGTCGATGTCTCCCTGGCGCAGGGCCGCCTCCGGGTCACGCGGTCAGCCCCACGGTGTTCACCGAGAGCCTCGCCAAGTACGGGAACTACTTCCCCGGCATGGCACCGGTCGTCCTCGCCGACGTCGCGCAGGCATACGTCCGATCCGTGGAGGGCGCCCAGACCGGGCAGGTCTACATTCCGTAGCGCACTTCGTGATGACCCGCTGGAGTGATCACCCCGAGCGCGGGTGGGGACACGGGCACCGCTTCGGCCGTAGCGATTCCGCCGGGGTGTGTCCCGGCGGGATTCCCCGCGACCATGGCCGCGCTTCGTCAGCCCGTGTCTTCGACGGTGTCCCGGCCGGGGCCGGTGCGCTGGTAGATGTCGGGCACGCCGTCGGCGTCCTCGTCCCGTGTCTCCGCCTCCCACAGGCGGCGGTAGATCCCGTTGCGGCGTTTGATCAGCAGCACCGCCACGGCCGCGGCGAGCAGCGAGCCGAGCAGAACGGCGGCCTTGATGTGTTCCGCGTCGGCCGGGTCCGGGAAGGCCAGTCCACCGATGAGCAGGGCGACGGTGAAGCCGATCCCGGCCAGCACCGCCAGGGCGAACACGTCCGCCCACGCCAGATCGGGGTTGAGGCGGGCGCGGGTGAAGCGGGCCGCCGCGTAGGTGCCCACGAAGATTCCCACCGTCTTGCCCACGACCAGGCCCAGCACCACTCCCAGCGGCTCCGGACGTGTGAACACCTCCCCCATGACGCCGGCCGAGACGCTCACCCCTGCGGCGAACAGCGCGAAGAGCGGAACCGCCACACCGGCCGATACCGGCCGCAGCAGATGCTCCGTCCGCTCCCCCGGAGAGGCGGCCTCGCCCTCGTCCCGGGTGGTCCGCAGGATCAGGCCCATCGCCACACCGGCGACCGTGGCGTGCACACCGCCGTTGTACGTCAGCGCCCAGATCGCCACGCCCAGCGGCACGTACCACCACCAGCCGCGCACCCGGAATCGCTGCAGCACGTAGAACACGACCAGCCCCACCGCGGCTCCGGCCAGCGCGGTCGGGTTCAGATCGCTGGTGAAGAAAAGGGCGATCACCAGGATCGCACCCAGGTCGTCGACCACCGCCAGAGTGAGCAGGAAGGCCCGCAGGGAGGAGGGCAGATGGGTGGAGAGCACCGCGAGGACGGCGAGCGCGAAGGCGATGTCGGTGGCCATCGGCACCGCCCAGCCCTGCCCGCGGCCGCCTCCGAGTGTGGTGGTGGCCAGGTAGACGGCGGCGGGGACCGCCATGCCGCACAGGGCGGCGACCACGGGCAGGGCGGCCGTGGCGGGCGTCCGCAGCTCGCCGACGACGAGCTCGCGTTTCAGTTCGATCCCGGCCACCAGGAAGAAGATGGTCAGCAGCCCGTCCGCGGTCCAGTGCCCCACCGACAGGTCCAGGCCGAGCGCCGGTATCCCGAAATGGACATCGCGTACGTGCTCGTAGGTGCCGCTCCACGGGGTGTTCGCCCACACCAGCGCCACCACGGCCGCCGCCAGCAGCACCAGCCCGCCGACCGTCTCCGTGCGCAGGGCCCGCGCCACCTGTACCCGCTCCGGCCAGGGCAGCAGGCCGAGGAAGACGGAACGTTCACGCCTGCCATCGCGCATCCGGGAGAACCTCCACAGCATCGAGTTGGGGGCACACGTGCCTCTTCGACACCGACGAGACTTCCCGGCACACCCCGCGTCGCCTGACGCATGCTTTTCACACTATCCACAGCTATCGCCTGTATACGCCCCCGGGCCGCTGTGACGTGCGACGATACGCTGTGATCGTTGTCACGGCCGGAGTCCGGACGGTGAGTGGCGCGAGACGGCTGGTCCACCGTGGTACCGCGCGCTTCGACCCCGGTGGCGAGCCAGGCCATGTCCTCTTCCCTACGCGCTTGAGACGGGCCTCGTCGGCCAGTCCAGCAGCCGGGCCCCGATCACCGCGGTCTGCAGGGTGTAGCGGTGCACCGGGTCGGACGGGTCGGCACCGGTGAGCTTGTGGATGCGTTCCAGCCGGTAGGTGAAGGCGCGCGCACTCAGTGACAGCCGCCGCGCCGCCTCGGCCGACACACAGCCGGAGTCGAAATAGGCGGTGAGGGTCTCAAGGAGTGGCTTGACCCCGCCGCGGGCGCCGCGCAGCGGGCCGAGGGCGCTTTCGACCAGGTCGGCCATGGCCTGCCGGTCGCGGGTGAGGACGGGGTAGACAAGGAGGTCGGCGGCGTGCAATACGGGTTCGTCGAGTTCGAGGCGTTCGCCCAGGTCGAGGGCGTTCAGGGCTTCCTCGTAGGACTGGACGACGCCGGCCGCGCCGGGCTGGGGGCGGCCGATGCCGACCTGGCCGCCGCCGGTGGCGGCGAACGCCTGCTTGGCGAAGTGGGCCAGCACCTCGCTCTGGTCACCCGGGGCGATGCACACCAGTCTGCCGTCCTTGGTGGTGAGCAGGATGCTGCGGTCGCCGAACCGGCCGATCAGCGCACGCTCCACCTCCCGGAGAACCATGTCCCCCTCTTCGTACGCGACCGTGCCGCGTGCCACGGCGACCGCGTGCTCGTACGACAGGCGCAGCCCGTAGCGTTCCGCGCGCTGGGCGAGCCGGCCCAGGTCGCTGCGGCCGTACAGCAGGTCGTCGATGAACTCGCGGCGAGTGGCTTCTTCCTGGCGTACGGCGAGCCGTTGCGCCCTCTCGTAGCCCTCGGCGAATGCGTCGACCGCCTGGGCCACGGCGTTCAGCACGTCGTCCACGACAACGTGGTTCCGGGTGGGCCAGTGCGCCCGGGTGGCTGACATGTGGGCGCCGACCATGGCGCGCAGTCCCTGGCCGGCCTCGGCGGCCTGCTCACCCAGCGCACGACGCGAATCCAGCTCGTCCCGGGTCAGTCGGCGACCGGTCGCCGAGGCATCGGCGAGGATGCGGGCGTAACCCTCCAGGTACTCCGCGTACTCGTCGGACACGTCCCGCCCCGTCATGTGAGCCCCCCGTTCGGATGCGCTGTCGACGTCTTTGTAGCGCATAGCCCGCCGGAGTGATTCCTCGTGCGCGTGCGGGCGCTCGCCGGTCACCGCCCGTACGCCGCCTCCAGGTGTGCCGGGAAGCGTGGTCGGCGGGCATGTTCCTTTCAGGAGGACAAGAGCCTGTCAGCACGGCGTGGAGAACGTGTAGGGTTCCCCACGGTGTGCCGGGAAGACTGGTCGGCGGTCTTGAGGGAACTCTCTTCGCCGATCGAGGGTCGTGGTCATGGTGTCCGTCGTGGTCTTCGCGGGTGCATCACGCCGGACAGCGAGATCGTGTCCGTGACGGCCGATCTGGCCCTGTTCGCGGTGCTGTGCACCGAAGCCTTCTCCATCGTCGCGCACAGCTCCACCGATGTGCCGATCGCCCGCCTCTTTCACGTCGACGACCTCGCCGCCAATCCCGTCCGGACGTGAGGACGTCGGCACACGGTCCCAGGAGGCCCCTTCAGATGCGCGCGTGTGATATCGCCCAGCCGTACCCGACCGCGTCCGTTGACGACGGCGCCCTGGAAGCCGCGCGGGTGGCGGTTGCCCGGAGGCGTCAAAAACCTGGCGCAGGAGCCTGACCGGACCTGCTCACCGGGCGGAGAGGGCGGGAGGGCCACCCACGATGACCGGGTTCTGGAACACCGGCGCCCCGGACGGTCAGTCACCACGACTGAGTTTCGTCGCCCCCACTGCTCCGAGCGGCCCGACGGAGCTCGTCCTGCTCGATCCGTGCGGCGAAGTCATCGGCCGGCTCCGTTTCCGTGCCTGTGTGACCTGCCGGACCGGGCGCATCCTGGACCTCTGGGTCGGTGACGCGTGGCAGCGCCAAGGGCTGGGGCGGGACCTCGTGCGTTTCCTGTTCGCCCACCGTCCCGGTCACCGGTGGAGCACCACCCTCCAGAGTCGCCCCGGGCGGGCCTTCTTCACGGCGATGACACGGGAGACCACCGTGAGCCTGCTTCCCGGTGGCCCGTTGTGCCCCCATCTCATGGGCTGGTTCCGGCGCACCTTGCGTCGGCTGCCGCACGCCCGCTGAGGGGCTTGAGGAACATCCATGTCGGATCGTGCGCTAAGCCTTCTCGGTGTTGATTGACGCTTTGACCTGGGGTGATCGCATGTCAGAGCCTTCGTGGGTCGCTGTTGTCGATCTTCGGAGAGTTGTTGTGGCGGTCGAGTTTCTGTCAGGTGAGCAGGCTGGGTACGGGGCGTTTGCCGGGGCGCCGTCCCGAACCGAGTTGGAGCGGTACTTCTTCCTGGACGGCGCGGACAGGGAGGCGTTCACCTACGCGCCGCAGTTGGCCGACTTGCCGGACCAGAAGATGTGGCGCACCGACCGCACGGCCAACTACGGCGCGTTCCAGGACGCGGCCCGCGGCCGGGTCGACCTGGTCCGGATCGAGCGGCGCTGGGAGGACATCCTGCGGATCATCGGCTCGATCCACACCGGGTCCGTGCGAGCCTACGACGTGATCCGGATGCTGTCGCGCGACGGCCGGCCCACCCCGCTGGGCGACGCGATCGCGCACTACGGGCGCATTTCCAAGACCCTGCACATCCTGCGTCTGGCGGACGAGCCGGCCTACCGACGGAAAATCAGGGTGCAGGCCAACCTCCAGGAGGGCCGCCATGCGCTCGCCCGGAAGATCTTCCACGGCAAGGCCGGGCAGCTCTACCAGCGCTACCAGGACGGCATGGAGGACCAGATCGGCGCCCTCGGCCTCGTCCTCAACGCCCTGGTGTGCTCTTCAACACCCGCTACATGGATGCCGCCATCACCCAGCTCCGGGCCGACGGCTTCGACGTCCGCGACGAGGACGTGGCCCGCCTCTCGCCGTTCGTGCGACACCACATCAACATGCTGGGCCGGTACTCCTTCCAGCTCCCGGATCTGCCCGGCGGCCTGCGCCCGCTGCGCGGCCCGGACGCGGCCGAAGAGGCATAAGCCCGGTGCGGGTGGCATTCACCGCCGGGCTATCTCGGCGGTGACGTTTGCACTGGTCAACGGCTCGTAGGGTGCCGGGAGCCGTAACGCCAACTGAGGTCGCGGCATGTGAGGTAGGCGGCGAAGAAAGTTCCGGGCTGCTGCTGGGGACGCGGCACTGAGGGTGTGGCGGTCACTACACGGGTGGGTGCGGCGGCCGTTGGTGGGATCGGCTCCTGGTCCGAGTCGAGTCATTCAGCCCGGGGGTAGGCGTGGCAGCTCGGTGGTGTCGATGATGTGGGCCCGTGAGGGTGGGGGAGCAGGAAATTGTGGACTTCGGTGTACTGGTCTGCGATGCCGTCGGACAGAACGTAGGGCTGGAAGTCACGTCCCGCCGCGTCGATCACAGTGGGCAGGACGACTCCGGCGGCTTTCTGCAGCCATGGCCGAGTTGCTTCTCAACTCGCGTCCGGCTTAATCAACGTCATCGAGAGAAAGGCACTTGTGCTCACCCTGAGGGATCTGTTTGACGACGCGGTTGAGCTCCACTAGGACGTCTCCCGGCGATAGGGCAGAGTCGCTGACGGTAACCTCATTGGCAGGATGGCGTCCGTATGTTGTTAGGGTGCGGGGCCCGCCGTCCTTGGCCTTCTCCTCATCGAGAACCCAGTCAACCCCGTCGACGGTCATACACAAGTTGATCGTCGGATTCAAAGGCGTCACGCCACATCGCAGAACAATCCCGCCGTCACCCCACGCGGCCGTACCGACACCCGTGGTTTCCTGCTTCCCTTTACTCATAACGTTTCGGGGAAGTTCGGCCCCCACGGAATCGCACTTCTGGCTTCCCCCGTCCGGTGCAGCCGTTACGGAGTAGGTACCCGTCATGAAAACGAGAAAGAAAGCGGAAGTCAACAGCAGTGCTCCTGCAGTACCGCCGATGAGAAAGTGTCTTTTGTTCAACCGGATGGGCATTCGCTCGACTCTGTCGATTTGGCTGAGGGTGGTGTCTCGCCCAGACTACCCAGTCCCGATCCGCCGCCACTCCCCCCTCACGTCGACCGCGCCCAGACGCCACAAACGCGGTACGCAACGCGGCGCTTCCCCATGCTCAAGGAATCAGCAAAATTCGCATAAGTGAGACAATGGCTTGTGTACTCCTGCATGCGCATTATGATCATTTTCATGAGATCTGCACGTGTTGTGCGCACTGGAGTCATAGCTGCGGCTGCTGCGGCTCTCGTCCTTTCCTTCGTCGGCCCCGCCTCGGCGGCCGACGTGGCCCCGACGGCCGCGGGAGAGTGCGACTACCTCGGCTCATCCGGTGTCTACGAAGTCAACGGACAGTTCTACAGCCAGCGGTTCAACTCACACGGTTGCAACGTCAAGGTCTGCTGGACCACCAACTCCACCAATAACTGGTACTACGGCCTCTACGAATACGACGAGTCGAACGCCGATGACAAGGTTGGGACGACGCGGACCCAGACTGCCGGAGGCTGCGAGGAATGGGCCGTGGGGGACTATGTCGACGGTGACAACGGACTTGCCGAGATGTACGCGGTGACCAACGACTCGAAGGTCACGAAGGTCGAGTTCTGGGACTAGCCTCAACCCAGGGTGCGGCGTGGTCGCAGAGCGTCAGGTTCGTGACGATCTGCCAGTTCAGCAGCGACCCTGGAACCGCGGGATCGGCCCTTGAGTAGCCGGGGCAGCAACCGGGCGGTGCCGGCACCCCAGTACACGGGCTCCAGCACGTAGTCCTCACGCGACTGGCCCCGGCGGCGGGCCTTGGTCCGGGCGCCCTTGGCCTTGACCAGGCAACGGCGCCCGGCGAGGTCTAGCTCCTCGATGTTGACGTCCAGGATCTCCTCGGACCGCCCGGCGGTCTCGTAGAGCATCCGCCACAGCGTCTTCTCCCGCAGATGCACCTCGCGCCGCGCGATCAGCCGGTCGACCGCCATCTTCGAGCGGGCCGGGGTCTCGGAGTCCGGCACCGCCAGCCGCTTCGCCCAGGTCGGGACCATCGGGCCCTCGTAGCCTCGCTCACGGCACCAACCGAGCCAGGACAGCACCCCCGCCCGGCGGGAGTTCCAGGTGTTGACCGCCGCTGTGCCCCAGAGCAGTTCCAGGGCCTCGCCGAGCCGTTCGGCGGTCTTGCCCACCCCGATCCCATAGTTCCGGACCGTGTTCGGGTTGCCGAGCGAGTCGAGAAACACGTTGGCCGCCGCCCTGACGGTCAACGCCTTACCGGTCGGCAGTTGCACGACGGTGGGCACCGCTTCCCCTTGCCACAGATAACAGGGCCGCTTCGCGTAGGAACCGAAGAGCGTCACCGCAGGTGACGAATCAAGCTACCGCAGATATTGGGGTGTTATCTGTGGGAAGACTTCAGACCAGTCCCGTGACCGACGCACCGTCAGCCGCCCACCAGGGCCGACGAAGGCTTAGCGCACGATCTGACATGGATGTTCCTCAACCCCCGCTGAAGGCCGGGAAGGGGTGACGGCGCGATCGCGCATCTGCAGGACGGCGGCATCACGTACTGGGCGAAGGCGTCGGCCTTCTTCCGCATCGCCTCGGCCTCCGCCTCGGCCTCGGCGGCACCCGTGGCACCGATCGCGGCGGCCTCCGCCTCACCCTCGACGCGTACGGCGTCGGCGAGCGCGGCGCGCTGCCGCCTTCTCGCCCTCACCGGTCAGCCGTGCCCGGTCGGCGGCGGCCTCGGCCTCCTTGACGGACGCGATGCGACGGGCCTCGGCCTCCTGCTCGGCCTGGTAGCGGGCGGCGTCGGCGGGCTTGCGGATCTTGGTGTCCAACTCGCGGTCGGTCAGTGCCGCCTGGCGTTCGGCGACCTTCTGGCCGCCGTTGTCGGTGAAGACACGCCCGGTCTCGAAGTCGGTGGCCGTCTTGCCGCACCGCCCGGTGACGATGAACGCCTCGCTCGGACCCGCGACCTTGTGGGTGATGACGACGAGGCCCAACAGGACAAGGAGTACGACGACTCCGATCACGGCGATGACGACTGGGCTCATGATGTCTTTCTCCTCGGCCCTCCCAGGGGACGGAAGATCGATACGGGTTCAGGATGACGGCCGAGTCGATGGCGCCCATGGAGAAGATCTACGGTGTGGCGGGATCGGCCGGCCGGGGGTGGCGGCCGAGTAGTTCGGCGAGCCCCTGCCGGGTGGCCGCCAGGACCACCCGGTCCTCGGGCCGCAGGACGTAACCGGGGTGCAGTTCCCAGACCAGCCCGGGAGACCGGTCGTCGCCGTCGGCCGGGTGGGCCGCGGCGAGGTCGGGGCGCCGGTCGGCGGGGGCGGCGGCGTCCAGGGCCAGAACGCGCCAGGCCCCGGGCCGGAACGCTTCGGCGATCGTGCGGCCCTCCAGTTGCGGGTGTCCCGCGACGACGAGCGCGGCGAAGAGGAGCACCTTGCGTTCGACGGGGATGGCGCCGAGGATCTGGCGGCCCATCATCGCGCCGGCGAAGGCGGGGGCCGCGAGGCTGGAGACGCTGCGGCTGCGCGTGAGGGCCTGGGGATGGGCGGCGCGCAGGGTGCGGTAGACGGCGGTGGCGAAGTCGTCGTCGTACAGCCGCAGCGCGACTCTGAGGTCGGGCTTGACGGAGCGTGCGTACAGGGCGGCTTCGAGGTTGGTGGTGTCGGCGCTGGTCAGGGCGAGCAGGGCGTGCGCACGGTGGATCTTGGCCGACTCCAGGACGCCTTCCTCGGTGACGTCCCCGATCACGGTGGGGACGCGCAGGCGGCGGGCCAGCGGGACGCCACGCGCCTCGGGATCCGACTCCACGCAGACGACGGGGATGTCGAGTTCGTTGAGCCGGGCCAGCACACGGGTGCCGATCTTGCCGAGACCGAGCAGGACGACATGCCCCGACAGACCACGCGGCGGGCGGCGCAGCGCGGAGGCGCTGCGGAAGGTGCCCAGGCCCTCCAGCACGGCGGCGGTCATCACCGGCAGCAGCAGCAACCCGGCGAGCCCGGAGAGGAGTTGGATGATCTGGCGGCTCAACGGCTCGCCGAGCGCCGGGTCGTCGATGGCGAAGAGGTCGAGCAGGGTGAGGTAGGTGGCGTACACGAGGTCGTCGTCGGTGGTCAGCCAGGAGGCGACGGCGAGGCCGAGGACGCAGGCGATCAGGCCGAACAGCGACCAGCGCAGCCGAGGCGAGAACAGCTGCCCCAGCGAGGCGCCCCGGCCGGTCAGCCGGCCGGCGGGCAGCAACGGCCCGCTGTAGGAGACGGCTTCCAGCACCACCCTGCCGTGCCCGGTCGCCGCGGTCACCGCCTCCTCGTCGGGCAGGAGCTGGGGGGCCTCCGTCCCGCTGCGGTCCGAACCCTCCGCCCCGGCGGGGTCGTTGGCCGTCGACGACAGCAGTGCCAGGGTGCACATGGCGGGTGCGGCGGCCTCACCCCGGCGCGGCCACGTACGCTCCACCGCCCGCAGCAGCAGCCCGTCCGCCTGCACCACCTTGCTGGTGCCGGCGACCGCGGTGGCGGCCAGGGCCGGTGCGGCGGTGTCCGCGTCGGACAGGACGGTGGTGGAGGTGTCAAGAGCCACCGGGTCCAGCCCCGGGGAGGCGACGACGGCGGCCTGGTCCAGGAGCTCCTCCAGGTGCTGACCGAGCTTGCGGTTGTACAGCCGGATGACGAGGCGCACCTGAGGGTTGAGCCGCCGGGCGATCAGCGCCGTACGGATGTTCGCTTCATCGTCCTCGTGCACCAGAGCCACCGCGGTGGCCCGTGCCACACCGGCTGCCGCGAGCACCTCGTCGGTGAGCTCCGCCGCCTCCAGCCTCTGCTCGTCGTCGGCCGCGTCCGGCACGGTGCCGGCGGTCCTCGTCATCACCGAGGACACCCGCCCGAGGAGCGCCGTAGCCCGAGCCCGGCCGGTGGGCGACGCGCCCGTCACGGCACCGCTCCCCGTGGGAGCCACGAGCGTGACGTGCTCACGGTAGACCTCTCGCAGCTCGTCGGACAGCCGGTGGGCCAGCCCGTCATCACCACAGACGATCATGTGCCCGCTGCGAGGCCGCATCTGACGCGGGAGGGAAGACATGGAAGATCACTTTGCCGCAGTCCGGCAGTTGTCGCCATGCCTACGCCACAGATCGCGCAGGTGAGGGTGGCGCGGCGGCGAGTCGAGCCACGTCAGGACGCGGGTCCCGTCCCGATCGCCGGCGTGCCACGGGGCCGATCTCGGCCGGACGGGACCCTGTACGTCGTCGGGTGCCCGCGGGCCGGCTCACCACGGACGGGATGTGCGACACGCCCTCACGCGGATGCCTCCGCCTCACGGCACACCGGACAGGTCAGCTGACGGGCGGCCCGGTCGTGGGTCACCTTGCCGGGACTGGCGGGCCCGCGCAGCACCTTGCTCTCGGAGCGCACGTGATCAGCGCACACAGCCGCTCCGCACACACGGCAGACGGCCACCGCGGCCACCGTACGACCTTGCTGGGCACACTCGTAACAGTTCATGGCCAGGGCCTTTCGGTCGGGAAGCCCTGAGGATCGCTCACTCGCGTCCACAATCTCCGCTTCCGGGGTCCCCCCGCAGCCGCCGCCCAAACCCGACTCGCCCGGCACGCGCCGAAGGCCGCCGCCTCACTCCTCCCCCCGGGCCGGGCGGACCGCGTGCCGCTCTGTGGGGTGGGCGATGAGGTGGCGTGGGTCGGCGGCCCGGTTGATCGCCGACTCGACGGCGGCGATCCGGTCGGCGAGGAGTCCGAGGGCCGCCACCGCCCGGGTGAGCTGGTCGTCCTCAAGGCCGCCGAGCGCCTGGGTGCGGACGTACGCGGCCTTCAACTCGCTCCAGCGCCCGGCCTGATCGGCCGTCAGCGTGCCGCGTAGTTCGGCGAGTCTGAGCAGGTTGGCCTCGGCGCCGGTGGTGAGGGTCTGAGCCTCGGCCGTGTAGTGGTCGTCGATCAGCGCCGCCAACTCGGCATCGTTCATGACCGGCTGGACACGCTGGGCGATCTTGTTCATGTTCCGGTAGGAGCCCTGGAGCTGGAAGGGGGGTTCCGTGCGGGTGGCGTCGGACTGGGCGGCCGAGGCGATGTAGGCCGCGTTGACCGCCAGGACCGTCTCGCGGGCCGCCAGCACATGGCGGAGCACCGCCACGATCCGCTCCAGTTCGGCGGGCGCGTACGGGTGCGTCAGGCGGTCGGCGCGGGCCGTCGGGTCGCCTTCCGCCAGGCGGATCAGCAGGTCGAGGTCGCTGCGGTCGCGTTCGGCGAGCGGGGCGAGGACCGGGTTGGCGGTGAGGGAGTTCTCGACGAAGCTGAGCGCGAAGGCGTCGTCCTTGCCGGTCAGGACCTCGCCGAGGTTCCACACGTCGGCGCGGTTGGCGAGCATGTCGGGGACCCGGAAGAGGCTGCCGGACTCGGTGTAGGGGTTGCCCGCCATGCAGACCGCGAACCGCTTGCCGCGCAGGTCGTAGGTGCGTGGCTCGCCGTCCCGTACGCCCTCGATACGACGGGTGGCGTCGCAGAGCGGGATGAACTTCTGCAGCAGCTCGGGCGAGGTGTGCTGGATGTCGTCCAGGTACAGGAGGGCGTTGTTGCCGGCCTCCAGCGCGAAGTTGATCTTCTCGATCTCCTGGCGGGCGGTGGCGTTCGGGGCCTCGGCCGGGTCGAGGGAGGTCACCGCGTGGCCGAGGGCGGGGCCGTTGACCTTGACGAGGACCATTCCGAGCCGGTCGGCGACGTACTCCATGAGCGTCGTCTTGCCGTAGCCGGGCGGGGAGATGAGCAGCAGCAGGCCGCCGGTGTCGGTGCGCTTGGCCGCGCCCGTGGTGCCGAGCTGCCTTGCGAGGTTGTCACCGATCAGCGGGAGGTAGACCTCGTCGATGAGCCGGTTGCGTACGAACGCGGACATGATCCGCGGCCGGTACTCGTCGAGGCGGAGGCGGGTGCGCTCGGCGGCCACCAACGCCGTACGGCGGCGCTGGTAGGCCCGGTGGGCCGGGGCCTCGTGGGCACGGAACTCCCGTGTCCGGGCCAGGAGTTCGTCGACGCGGACGGTGAGCGTACGGCCGCCGATGCGCGGGTGGGCGCCGAGCATGCCTTCGACGGTCTCGGTCAGGGCCGCGTCGGACTCGTAGCGGTCGAGGCCGGGACAGAGTTCGGCGGCGACCGCCTCGGCCAGGTCCCCGGGGGTGAGGTCCGTTCCGGTCGCGGTGGTGTACGACGTCAGCCACGCCTCGACGAGTTGCTTGCGCGCGGCCAGGGCGGCGAGGGCGGCGAGGTCGTCGTCGTAGGCCGACGTTCCCACCGCATGGCGGAACTTGTCGAGCAGAGTGCGGGTGCCGGCGCTGACGACGAAGCCGTCGGGGCCGGTCGTCAGCTCCTCGAAGAGGTAGGCGGCCGTCGCTTCCGTGCCGATCGCCTCCGCCAGCTCGGCCACGAGGTCGGCGATCGCGGGCGCGAGACCGAACGTGTCGCGGGCCCGGGCCAGGGACACCGCGCGCCGGGTCCAGCTGTCGCGCTCCTCGGTGGTCGTGCCGTGTGCCCAGAAGAGGTGGGCGGCGGCGCGGGCGGCGGGCTCGTGGCGGAGCGGTCCCGCGCCCTCGTGCAGGCGCAGGAGCGCGGTGAGGATCAGGGTCGCGTCATGGTCGTGGACACCGCGCTCGTAGCCCTCGTCGTAGGCCGCTTCCGCCGCCTGCCGGACCAGTGCGGGCAGGTCGTCGGCCTCCGCGAGCGCGGCCGGTCCGTGCTCGTCGAGCAGACGGGCGGCGAGGTGTTCGGCGCGGTAGACCCGGGGCGATTCGGAGGGCAGGGGGCGGTCCCAGTACGGGCGGGTGGCGGCGAAGTCCGGGTCCGTGACCGGGGAGCGGTAGTCCGTGCCGGTCAGTGCGAAGGCCAGACCCTCGCCGTGCGGGACGAGGGTGAGGTCGAGGGGCTGGGTGTTGACGGCGAAGCGGTGCGTGCCCAGGCGGAGGGCGCGGCCGTCGTCGGCGTACAGGTCGGTGCGGTCGCGCAGGGCGCGCAGCGCCTCCTGGCGGGCCGACTTGAGGCGGCCGTCCAACTCCTCGGCCCGGACCCGGTCGCCGAGTTCGCGCAGTTCGCCGACGATGCGACGGACCTTGGCGGGCATCGGGTCGGAGGTGAAGTACGTGGCGACGGCGTCCGTGTCGGCGAGGGTGGTCGCCCGGCGGCTCATCGTCCGAAGGACGCGGATCGCGGAGTCGGTGAGGCGTTCGGCGCGGCGGGCGCGGGCGTCGGCGAGGGTCTGCTTGCGTGCGGAGAACGTCTCGTGAATCTCGTCGCGCTTGTCCGCCAGCTCCGCGAGGAAGTCGTCGTACTCGGCGAACCGGGACTCCAGGTTCTCCACCCCGACGAGCATGCGGGCGAGTTGCTCGTCGCACGCCTCGGGACTGTCGCAGGCCGCGAGGGCACCGGTGATCGCCTGGCCGAGCAGCGCCAACTCGGCGGCGAACTCGGCGCGCCCCTCGCGCTCGTGGAGTTCGCGGCGCCGGCCGTCGAGGGTGGCACGGGCACGGTTGACTCCCCCCATCACCTCGGCGATGCGCTCCAGGACGGACGTCCGGACGGTGGCGTCACCGATGTCGAGCCCGGCGACGACCTCGGTCACCGTACGCAGTTGGTCGGTGAGGTCTCCGAGGCGGGCGGCGAGGGGTGCGGCCTCGGCGACGACGGCGATCGCCTCGGCCTCGGCGACGAGTTGCCCGACGTCGGCCTCGTGGTCGGCGAAGGCGTCCTCGCGGGCGAGATGGGCGACGGCCCGCTGCCCGAAGCCGGCGAGGTCCGCTTCGACGTCCGCGGCGAGTTCGTCGATGCGGGCGGTGTCGGCGTACCTCATGTCCTTGAGGGTGAGCAGGTGACCCTGCGTGTGCCGGAGTTCGGTCAGACCCGCCACCCATGCGGCGGCGCCACGGGGGGCCTCGCCGCGTAGTTGGCGCACCACTGTGGCGACACGAGCCGCCGCCTCTCCGAGCGCGTGGGCGGCCTGCCGGGTGAGCGTCTGGACGGTCTCGAACTCGGCCAGCACCTGCTCGGCGGTGACGCGGACCTGCGTGAGCGGCTCGCGCAGCGCGCCGAGTTCGGGCTCGTTCAGCCAGTGGTAGGAGTCCGCGGCCCGGACGCAGGCGGCGGCCAGTGCCTCGTAGACCTCGCTCGTCGGGGTCGTCTCGGTGACGGCGCGGGTGATGGACAGGCAGTCGGAGATGCCGCGCACGAGGTCGGCGTTGCCCACGCGGGCCAGCGGGCCGGTCCCGACGGGCCGGGCGGCGGCGTAGGTGTCGGAGACGAAGGGCGAGGACCACAGCTGGAGTGGGTGGACGCGCTGCGGTTCATCGCTGTCGGCACGCAGCACCATGAACGTGCCGTCGTCGAACAGGGCCCAGCCGTGGCAGGACAGCGGGGTCGCGACCTCCTTGCGGATCATGTTGTAGGGCAGCAGCAGGCTGCGGCCTTCCACGCGCGCGTGGAAGGCGAAGAGGACGTCCTCGCCGTTGGGCGAGCGGACCGCCCGCTCGAACTCCAGGCCGTCGGTGTCCATGCCGTCGAACGTCTTGTACGTCCCCGTCGCCAGGCAGTAGCCGCCGGGGAAGACGATGCCCTGGTCCTCGGGCAGGCGGCGGCACGCCTGCCCGATGCCGTCGAGGCGTACGACGGTCCTGGTGAGCGTGTTGAAGACCAGGTAGCGGTGGACGTCCTCCTTGTAGGGGAGGACGTCCAGCAGGATCAGGGCCCCCACACGCGCGTAGGCGATGTCGGCGTCGGCGAGGGACTGCAGTGCCTCGCCGACCGGCTCGGCGTAGATCCCCTCACCGGTCTCGGTGTTGTCCTCGACCTTGACGGTCAGCGTCCCGCCGACCGTCTCGACGAAGACCTCGCCCTCGATGGAGACGTGCGGGTGGCGGCCCAGGACGTGGTCCTCGCGGGTCGTCCCGGTCCATGCGAAGTCGTGGGAGGGCGGGAAGACGTGGTCGCGGTCGCCGCGCGCGTCGAGGAAGGCCGCCCGGCCGTCGTCCGTCAGGGCCCAGCGCAGGACGCGGATGTCGTCGGCCTTCTCGCCGGTCCGGAAGACGGCGAGCACCTTGCCGTCGACGCGGCGGAGCTGGAGGAGGTGGGCCTGACGGTAGTAGCGGTAGAGGGCGGTGAACTCCCGTACGAAGGCGGGGTCGTCGAGCAGGCCGGGCACGGCGTCGTCGGGCAGCCGGTTCAGGTCGCGGTCGTGCAGGGCGAAGACGTCGCCGACCGTGGTCTCCGGTGTGAGGCCGAGGAAGACGTTGTGGCCGAAGAGCAGCACGTCGCCGACGGAGACGATGTCGCGGGGCACGCAGTTGTGCTCGGTGCGCAGCCGCGCGGTGCTCGTCAGCTCCAGCCGGGTGGAGCCGAACTCCTCGGTGCGGCGGACGTTGAGCGCCTCGGCGCGCCGGGCGAGTTCGGCTGCCTGCGCGGTCAGGCGGTCGCGCAGCACCTCGTAGGTGCCCGCGTCGAACGCCTCCCGCGTGGCGGTGCCCGGCGCCTTACGCGTACCGGTGTCCTGCGTCCCGCGCGTGCCGGTGTCCGGGCCGGTGGTCATGGGATCCCTTTCGTGAAGTGGGGTGGAACACGGTCCGGAGCTGCCGTCCCCTGTGCGGCAGCTCCGGACCGCGGGTCGGTCAGACCTTGGCGACGCCGCCGTTCACCGCGGCGGGCGAGGCGTCCGTGAGACCCTGCTAACCGGCCGTGTCAAGCAGTTGGTTCAGCGCGGCGGGGTCGGCGCCGCCCGTCTGCATGAGCTTCATCAGCAGGGCGGAGACGGTCAGGTTCTGCACGTCGGCGGTCGAGACCGAGCCCAGGACGCGGCTGAGGTCGTCGGTGAAGCTGGACGTGCCGTCCAGCCAGGGCTTCGTGAGGGCCTGGGCGGTCTCGGAGTGCTGGACGAAGCCGTCGACGCCCTTGCCGAGCGCGATCGAGGACACCAGCCGGTCGAGGAAGACCGACTCGCCGCCGACGATGCTGATGTCGGCGTTCTCCAAACCGGTGGCCAGCACCGTGGCCTGCGCCTCGGCGACCTGCCGCTGCACGTCCAGCCCGGCCAGCCGGACGTCCTTCTCCGCCGCCAGCCGCAGCCGGAACTCCTCGTGGCCACGGGACGCCTCGTCCAGCGCGGCCATCGCCGCCGCCTTCTGCGTCAGTCCGGACGCCTCGGCCTTCAGCTTCTCGCCGATGGCCGCCGCCTCGGCGAGCGCCTGGGCCCGGGTGCCCTCCGCCTCGGCCCGCATCCGCGCCTCGGTGGCCTCGGCCTCCGCGCGGCCCGCCTTCTCGGTGACCTCGGCCTCTTTGTCGCGGACCTGGAGGGCGGCCAGCCCCTCGGCGGCTGCCTCCGCCTGGACGCCCTCGGCGAGCCGCAGCTTGGCCCGCGCGTCGAGGTCGGCGGTCTTCAACCGGGCCTCGGCCAGCGTCAGTTCCTCGGCGGCCCGGTACGTTGCGGCCTGCTCGGCGGCCTCCGCGGCCTTGATGTCCTTGACCAGCTTCTCCTGCGCCTCCGCCTCGGCGGCGATGATCACGGCCTGCCGCTGCCGCTCCGCCTCCTCCACGGCCCGCAGCTTCTTGATGGACTCCTCCTGCTCGGCGACCGTACGGTCCACGGCGACCCGCTCACGGATGACCTCGGCGATGTCCCGCTTCTCCGCCTCGACCTCCTTGGAGGCGGCGATCTTCGTCAGCTCGGTCTCCCGCTCCCGCGCGATGACCTCCAGCAGCCGGTCCTTCTCGATGCGCTCACTCTCGACGGCGATGACCCGCTCACGGTTCTTCGCGGCGACCGCGACCTCACGGGCCTGGTTCTCCCGCTGCACACCTAGCTGCTCCTCGGTCTTCAGGAACGCGGACTGCGCCCGCAGTCGCTCCTCCTCCATCACCCGTGCCGTCTCGGCCTCCTCACGGGCGCGTACGGTGTCGATCTCCCGCCGCTGCTTGATCTCCGCGTCGGCCTGCCTGCGCTCCAGCTCCAGGATCGCCTCGCGGGCGTCGACGTTCTGCCGGGTGATCTCCTTCTCCTCGGTGCGCTGGGCCTCGTTGGTGCGCACGTGCTCCAACGCCGTCAGCTCGGTGATCTTCCGGATGCCCTGCGCGTCGAGCACGTTGGCGGGGTCGAGCTGGGTGAGCGGCGTCTGCTCCAGGTAGTCGATCGCCGCGTCCTCCAGGTGGTAGCCGTTGAGGTCGACACCGATGACCTCGATGATCCGGTACCGCAGCTCCTCGCGCTTGGTGTAGAGGTCGGTGAAGTCCAGTTGCTTGCCGACGGTCTTCAGCGCCTCGGAGAACTTCGCGTGGAACAGCTCCTGCATGGTGTCCCGGTCACTCGCCCGCGCGGTACCGACGGCCTGCGCGACCTTGATGACGTCCTCGACGGTCTTGCTGACCTTCACGAAGAACGAGATGCGGATGTCCGCGCGGATGTTGTCCCGGCAGATCAGCCCCTCTTTGCCGGCCCGCGTGATCTCGATGGTCTTCACCGAGATGTCCATCACCTCGGCCTTGTGCAGCACGGGCAGCACGACCTGCCCGGTGAAGGTCACATCGACCTTCCGCATCTTGGAGACGATCAGTGCCTTGCCCTGTTCGACCTTGCGGAACAGCCGGGACAGGACGAAGAGCACGAAGAGTGCTGCGAGCAAGCAGGCACCGACCGTCGCGGTGATGGCATTCATGAGGAACATCCTTGGCAGGTGAGGAACCCGAGGCCGGGGAAGGCCCGACGTCTTCGGGAGTCGGAAAGAGCCGGAAGGAGCGCTCACGCTTGCGTGGGCGCAGGAGGTGGGGCGGGTGTGGGGCTCAGGCGGCCCGGCCGCGCGGATGGAGTTCCGCCTCGCGGCGGCCGACACCGAAGGAGCCGTCGGCCTCGTCGTAGGCACACAGCAACTCCGTACCACCGCGGACGGGATCGTCGGTGCCTCGTCGGCGGACCCGAACCATCGCGGTGGAGCCGTCCCGGGCCAGGACTCCGGCCCGGCCGAACCCGTCGTCCGCCCGATCCGACCGGACGGTGCAGGTCATCCCCATGAAGTCCGGCCGGGGCGGCCCGGGTTCGTCGGAGTGGAGGCGGCGCAGCAGCCGTACCAGTCCCCAGGTCACGCACCACGACGCCAGGGCAGCGGCGCCGAGCACGGTGAGCCCGGTCAGCGCGCGCGCCGGCCCCGAGGAGGCGACCGGATCCAGCAGGACGGTCATGCAGAGGCTGCCGAACCAGGCGAAACCCGTCCACAGGGAGAAGGCGACGGCCACCGGCACGCCGCCCAGCCCGCAGCCGCTCAGGTCGGCGTCCCCGTCGAAGGTGTCGGAACCGGCCGCGCCCACCGCGACCAGCAGCCAGAAACCCAGGGCCACCAACAGGGAGACAGTGAAGAAGAAGGTCGGAAAGCCTGTGGCGGCCTCGAAGAACGTCCGCATGCCCAACCCCCCGATCACACCCGTCATACGACGGCCTCCGCACACGCTCAGGGGTGGATGCCGGGCACCTGCCGGTGTCCGGCATCGAGAACTCCCTTGCGTTCTCCCCTCGCCCCTATTCTGCCTGCGTCGACCTCTGTACACATTGCCGACTTCCGGCAGTCTTCGCCAGGTCATTCATGCCGGTCCGCCGCCAAGAGGGCGTCAACGGGCCATCCGGATCCCGGCCCCTCGGAAAGGGCCACGTCGCTGTGCGCCACCAGCGGACGGTGCGGTACCAAAAGCTCCGGCGACGCCGGCGCCCCACAACGTTCCCGCAGGTGGGAGCGGATCACGCCGCCGTGCACGAGCCCTCGCCCGGGGCACACCGCAAAATCTCCCCGGCACAATGATTCATTCGCGCGTCTCATCCGTACCCTCTTATGCCCAAACCGCTCCGGCGAGTCCGACGCCCCACGCCGAACTCGCCGGAGCGGCCCCCAGTTGCCAGGAGTCTTCATGCGTCGTACGTGGAACCTCGGAACGATCTTCGTGGGTGGCGGTCTGCTGATGACCGTCGCCGCGCTCGCCTACCCAGCGTTCCTGGGAGTTGAGAACACGGCCACGGGCATGGACCGGGTCGTCGCCAACACCCCGTTCGGCCCGCTGACCGAGGCCGACCGGGACTTCGTCATCAAGGTCCGTTCGGCGGGGCTGTGGGAGTACCCGCTGGGTGAGATGGCGATGGAGCGCGGCACGACGCCGGAGATGAAGGAGGCGGGCGAGCACCTGGTCGTCGGGCACGCCGGCCTGGACGAGATGTGCCGGAAGATCGCCCCCGAGCTGGGCATCACCCTCAACAACCAGGCGAGCCCGCAGCAGCAGCAGTTCGTGGCGACCGTCGAGGGCGCCACCGACAAGGAGTTCGACTCCACCGCGGTCACCATCATGCGGGTCACGCACGGCCAGATCTTCCCCGCCATCGCCAACATCCGCGCCAATACGCGGAACACACTGGTGCGGCAGCTGGCCGACCTGGCCAACGACACCGTGCTCGACCACATCACGGTGCTGGAGAAGACCGGCCTGGTCAACCACGAGCAGGTCAACTACCAGCAGACCAACCCGCCCAAGCTCCCCGAGGACCAGGTCACCCCGCCCATGCCCCCGCCGGGCGCACCGATGGTCGTCCTGACCCCCCGCCCGGACCTGGACGTGCAGACAAGCGCCCCGACGGCCACCCCGGCGGCCCCTGCGACACCATCACCGTCGGAGTGACACGTCCACCCGGTCACCGCTCCCGGTCTCGTCCAGGATCGATGCAAGGACGAGGCCGGGCCCCGGCAGGCGTGGGGACGGCGCTCAGCCGGAAGGAGCGCACGACCGCGACCGCGCACCCGGCGACCAGTGCGCATGCCAGGGCAACGACGCCGGCCAGTCGGCCGCGCTCGCTCTCCGGGGCCACTCCGCGGGGCGCCACCTTGCCTTCGGGATCGTAGACGACCGCGAGCCCGTCCCCGGGCCGGGTCGACCGCCCGCAGCCTCGCCAGATCGGCGTGCTGAGGGGAACGCCCTCGGGGCTGGCCACCGAGCACAGGTAGCGGCCCTCCTGGGCGCCGGCACCCGGCCCGCCCTCGACCGAAGTCACCACCACCGACAGCACCCGCCCCCGCTGCTCCAGCACCAGCCCCGCGGCGGCCTGCGGCGCCAGCAACGCCAGGCACACCCCGAGCACCGCGACGATTCCGACGAGCGCCCGCCCGGCACCGGTGACCAGCAGGTACACGCCGAGTGCGGCGGCGACGACCAGCCCCGCCTCGCCGCTGGCGAAAGCCGTCCGCCCGGTCCACGCCCCCACCGCACCCGCGCCGATGATCGTGCCGACGGTCAAGATCCCCGCGGACAGCCCCTCGGCGAGGAGCCATCGCGGCGGCAGGCCGACGAACTCGGCGGGTCCCCACACGGCCGTCCTCAGATGGGACATCAGTCCCGCTTCCGCGACGGGCGGTCGCCGGCACAGCCTGGGCATCTGCTACTCCACCCCCGGTTCGTCCACTGTCCGCGAGTCGCGGCGCGCCCATCGTGCCGCCCCGGCTCGGTGCCCGCACCGCCTTCACCCACACATAGGGGAACGGCGTACGTTGCCGGACCTCGGCAGCCGAACCCGCTTCATCGCCCTTGCCGTCGTTCTTCACGGCTCCCTTGCATTATGCAAAACCCGTCGACGGCGACGCGGGACGGCCCGGCACGCGCCGGCGGCGGCAGAGCGGACGGTGAGCGGACCTCAGGCGCCAAGCCCGGCGGCCGTGTCCACCCAGCCCAGCGGATACGGCTCGGGGTCGTCCGCCGCCGGGGCCTGCGGCTCCCCGCCCGCCTCGTTGAAAGCGGTGAGCGCGCCGACGAGCGCCGTCCGCTGGTCGGGCGCGAGCCGCTCGACGATCGCGGCGATCTCGGCGCGCCGCCGGGCGGTGACGTCCGCGACGGTGCGCCGCCCCTCGCCCGTGAGCCGGAGCATGGTCTCGCGGCGGTTGTCCGGGTTGACCTGACGGTCGGCGAGCCCGGCCGCGATCAGCCGGTCGACCATGCGCATCGCGGTGGACGGGGCCACCTGGAGCAGGTCCGCCAGCACGACCAGCTTCGTGGCGCCCCGCGTGGACAGCACCACCAGCATCCGGAACTGCGGGAGCGTCACCCGCTCCTCGACCTCGGCCAGGGAGCGCGCGGAAACCGCCACGAGCAGCCGTGAGGCGGTCAGCACCGCACGAGTGACCGCATCGACATCGTCCACGCCCCCCAGGGGGGCCTCACGCTCCGCCATGCCTCCCTTTCTACGCGCCGAAGGATCCGCACGCTCAACCGATCGGCACAGATTTTCCCATTCCATGACCGTGATAGCGCAACAGGAGCATCGCGGCGTCGTCGTGCGGCGGCCCGGCGGCGTGCCGTACCACGTCCTCACGCAACGCGTCCAGCGCGCCGTGCGGGTCGGGCTCCCGCAGCAGGTGGGCACGGTCGGCGAGCGGGTAGAACGCGTCGTGCTCGTCACGGGCCTCGGTGACACCGTCGGTGTACAGCAGCAACTGCTCGCCGGGCCCGAACGACACCAGGTACGGCTTCGGGCCGTCGCTTCCGTTGCCGCCCAGCCCGAGGGGCAGCGCGTAGGAGGGCGGCTGCGGGAAGTCGGCGGTGCCGTCCCGGCGCAGGCGCATCGGGGCCGGATGGCCGTAGTTGAGGAAGACGGCCTCATGGCCGGAGCCGATCTCGGCGAGGATCGCGGTGACGAACTTCTCCCCCTCCAGCTCCCGTGCCACACTGCGCTCCAACCGCTCACCGAGCCCCACCAGGTCGGGTTCGTCATGGGCGGCTTCCCGGAAGGCTCCGAGCACCACGGCGGCCGTCTCGACCGCGGCCAGCCCCTTGCCCTGGACATCACCGACGATCACCCGGACACCGTGCGGCGAGGCCACCACCTCGTACAGGTCGCCTCCGATGCGGGCTTCGGCGACGGCGGAGGTGTACGACACCGCCACCCGCAGCGGACCGGCCGTCAGGGGCACGGGCCGCAGCAGCACCCGCTGGGCGACCTCGGCGATCGAACGGACGTCGGCCAGCTCGGTCTCCCGGCGCGAACGCGTCACGGCGGCGGCGACACCCACGCCGGTGACACCTGCCACCGACCCGAGGGCCGCGAAGCCCCGGAGCTCCTCGAACTGTCCGTTGTACAGTCCGAGCCCCACGCACAGCAGCAGCGCCACCGCCCCGGTCGCGGCCGTCCGCCGCCATCCCCCGACCAGGCCGGAGAAGGCCGGCCCGAGCGACACCAGCGGCAACAGCCCCACCCCGGGCCCGGCCGCGACATCGACGACTGCCACCACCGCCATCACCGCACCCGGCATCCAGGACAGGAGCCGGCCACCGGGCGGCACTCTCTTCTCGGTCATGGCGTACTCCAGCGGTGTCGCGACACTGTAGAGCCGCCCTGACAGGCGCCCCTCCCTCACCTTTAGGCTATGCAAAGGTTGACCGGCCCGTGCGGCTCTCACCCCGGCCCTTTACCCAATCGAGGCCGGTGGTCGACATTTCCCTGCCCGAGGAGGCCACGATGACTCAGCAGGACACCCCTGCCCCGCACCGCCCCCAACTCCCTTCCGGATGGCGGCGCTTCGCCCTACGCCTGCCGATCCGCCTGTTCCGCGCGGGCCTGGGTCCGCTCTTCGGCAGTCGGTTCCTCCTGCTGCACCACACGGGGCGCGTCACCGGAGCCGACCACCACGCGGTCCTGGAGGTGGTGGCCCACGATCCGGCGTGCGGCAGTTGGACGGTGGCGTCGGGCTTCGGACCGCAGGCGGACTGGTACCGCAACCTGCGCCGCCTGCCGCAGACCGTCATCCAGGTGGGCAATCGCCACCACGCTGTCACCGCCCGCTTCCTGCCTCCGGAGGACGGCTCCGAGGTCATGGCCCACTACGCGGCGGCGCGTCCGCGGACCGCCCGCCGGCTGTGCGCGTTCACGGGGCTCACGGCGGACGGCAGTACCGCGTCGTTCCACGAAGCGGGCAGGGCCATCCCGTTCGTACGACTCGACGCCGCCGGACACCACCTGCCCTGACGGCAGGGCGGGCGCGCTCTCCTCAAAAGACGTCCCGAACCACTGGCGATCTGATTTTGCATCATGCAATGATTGCTCCGGGGGCGAGCCGACGGCCGTCAGCCGTCCGGCGCCCGGGAGTGACGTCGGCACGGTTTCACGGCAGAGGACGGCACACCGGCCGTCGGCGGACTCCCTCCTTTTCCGTCCTCTCCCGGCCCCGCCGTCTCTTCCTGTCTCCCTGTCCGCAGCGGTCTTTGGCAACGCGTCACCGCACACTCCCGGGACCAGTGCCGGGGACCGAGGACCGCAAGGCCCGCGAACAGCAAGGAGGCGAGAGGACCGTGGTCACCCGAGGGGCGAACAGCGGTGGGGTGCCGGATGACGGGGACGGCGGCCCGTCCATACCGGAGGAGGTCTGGCAGAGGTTCCTCTCGGACAGCGACCCCGCCATCCGGGCCTCCGCCCCCAGAGAACCCTCCGCGCGGGAGCGCGCGCTGGGGCAGAGCTCCCCGCCAACGGACGCGGACGAGATGGCACGGCGTGCGCGCCGCCCCTACTCCCCGGCCCCGCAGGAGGAGACGGAGGCCGTCGGTGAGCTGTGGCATCCGGAAGAGGCGTGGACCCGTCGGGCATGGCGGGGCCTGGACGGCCGCGCGAGATCCCGGCGCGTCTGCCGCGCGATCGGCACGGCTGCCGCGATCACCCTGGCCCTGGCCGCCTGGTCCCTGCTGTCCACCAGAGCGGGCACATCGCCTGACGGACCAAGTGACACCACCGTGCAGCGACTGGAGAGCACGCCTCAGGCGGACCGCCTTCCGGATCCGGACCCGGCGAACGGCCCGTGGCCGTGAGGCACCGGGGCGAGACTGACGGGCGATGCCGCCGGTCGATCTCGGAACCCGCGGTGTTGTCGACGCCCGCTTCGACACGTGAGTGGCCCGCACGGGGCTTGCCGTTGCTCGCCCATGACCCGCTCTCCGGGCGCTGAACGGGCGGGCCGGGCGATGGCCGGCCCGTGCCGAGCGGCACATCCCGGCGGACTCGTCCAGGCTGCGAGCGGAGCGCGGACCGGACCGCGTTCGTAGGGCTCCGCCGGAGCGTGGCGCCGACCGCTTCAGTACGCCGCCGCGGGCAGCACGACCTCGAAGCGGCAGCCGCCGGGGATGTTGTGGACCGTGGCGCGGCCCTCGTGGGCCTCCACGATGCCGCGGACGATGGCCAGGCCGAGCCCGGCGCCCGCCGGAGGCGTGCGCGCGTGGGTGCCGCGCCAACCGGTGTCGAAGACGCGGGGCAGGTCCTCCTCGGGGATGCCGCCGCAGCTGTCCGTCACGGACAGCACCACGCCGTCGCGCGAGCGTTCGGCGGCGACCATGACGGTGCCGTCGGCAGGGGTCCGCCGGATCGCGTTGACCAGGAGGTTGCCCAGCACGCGGCTCATCTCCCTGCCGTCCACCTCCACCGGTAGCGGCTCGACGCGGTCCCCGACAAGGCGCACCCCGTGTTCGTGGGCCAGCGGATACACCCCGGCGAGGGCGTCGCCGACCAGGTCGTAGACGGACATCCGGGACGGTGACAGGGCCAGCGCGCCGGCGTGGATGCGGGAGAGTTCGAAGAGGTCGCCGACCATGTCGTTGAGGCGTTCGACCTCGGTGCGGATCTGGCGCAGGTAGCGGCCGGGGTCGGTGGCGACGCCGTCCTCCAGCGCCTCGGCCATCGCGCGCAGGCCCGCGAGCGGGGTGCGCAGATCGTGCGAGATCCAGGCGACGAGTTCCCTGCGGGAGGACTCAAGGGCGCGCTCACGCTCCCGGGACTCGGCCAGCTTCGCACTGGTGGCCTGCAACTCGCGGCTGAGCGCGGCGAGTTCGGCGGTAACCGCACCGTGGGGCGCGGTGAAGTCGCCGCCGTCACCGAAGGAGCGGGCCGCGAGGGTGAGTTCGTGGCTGCGGGCGACCACCCAGCGGCCCAGCAGCAGCGCGGTGGCCAGGGAGACGACGGCCGCCATCGCGACCACCGTCGTGACCACGGTCAGGTCGTGCGCGGACAGGAACATCGCCCACGCCACGACCAGCGTGCCCGCGAGCATCGCGGTCACGGCGACAGCGGCCACGACGGTGAGTGAGGTGGTCAGTGAGCGGCGGCGCAGCAGCCACAGTGTTCCCGCGCCGAGCAGCCCGGCCGCGCCGGCGCCGAGAAGGGCGTACAGGGCGATGAGGAGGATTTCGCGCATGATCACGCCTCGCCCTGGCCGGAGGTGCCGGTCGGATCGAAGCGGTAGCCCACGCCCCACACCGTCTGGATCAGACGGGGCCGGGCGGGATCGTCCTCGACCTTGTTGCGCAGCCGCCGGACGTGGACCGTGACCGTCGACAGGTCACCGAAGTCCCACCCCCACACCTCCCGCATCAGGTCCTCGCGGCTGTAGGCCCGCCCCGGATGACGGAGGAAGAACGCCAGGAGGTCGAACTCCCGGAGAGTGAGGGCCAGTTCGGCACCGTTCTTGGCGGCGCGGCGCGCGGACGGGTCGACGGTGAGGCCGGCCGCGCCGAGGGACCGCGTGCCCGCGAGGGGCCTCGTGCGGCGCATTACGGACTCCACCCGCAGGACCAGCTCGCGGGGGCTGAACGGCTTGGTGACGTAGTCGTCCGCGCCCACCTCCAGGCCCATGATGCGGTCGTCCTCGTCGCCGCGGGCGGTGAGCATGATGACCGGGACGGGGCCGCGTGCACGCAGCCGACGGCACACCTCCAGGCCGTCCATGCCGGGCAGCATCAGATCGAGTACGACCAGGTCCGGCCAGTGCGCGGCGGCGCCGTTGAGGGCGGCCGGTCCGTCACCGGCCCGGTCCACGACGTACCCGGCGCGATCGAGGTAGCCCGAGACGACCTCCGCGACCGTGGGGTCGTCGTCGACAACGAGGACGCGGGCGCCCGCGGTCCCTCGGTCGGCGTAAGCGTCCGCCGCCGACTCGTACGAGTGCTGTTCCATACGGCCAGCCTCGCACTGCGCGCACCTCCGCGTCGCCGTCCCGTCGTGCGCGAACACGAACGTCCGTGTTTCGTAAGGAGCAGAAGTCCGGTATGCGCCGTTCGCGTTCGTAGGGTGAGGTCGTGATGACCTCTTCCGTACCCGAGGACGTCGATGTCGTCCTCCCCTGTCTGAACGAGGCCGAAGCCCTTCCGTGGGTAATCGACCGTATGCCTCCCGGTTGGCGCGCCCTCGTCGTGGACAACGGCTCCACCGACGGCTCGCCCGACATCGCCCGCGAACTCGGCGCGACCGTCGTCCACGAGGCCCGGCGCGGCTTCGGCGCCGCCTGCCATGCGGGGCTGACCGCCGCGACGGCCGAGATCGTGTGCTTCTGCGACTGCGACGCCTCGCTGGATCCGGCCCTGCTCGTGCCGTTCGTACGCGAAGTGCGCGGCGGCGAGGCCGATCTGGTGCTCGGGCGGCGTCGGCCGCAGGGCCGGGGCGCCTGGCCCGCGCACGCGCGGGCCGGGAACCTCGCGCTCTCTGTGATGCTGCGCCGACGTACCGGCCTGCGCCTGCACGACCTCGGTCCCCTGCGTGCCGCGCGCCGCGAGGCACTGCTCGGCCTGGACCTGACCGACCGGCGCAGCGGCTACCCGTTGCAGATGGTCGTGCGGGCCGCCGACGCGGGCTGGCGGGTGACCGAGCACGACGTCCCGTATCTGCCGAGGTCCGGTGTCTCGAAGGTGACGGGCACCTGGCGCGGCACCTGGCAGGCGGTACGCGACATGAGCCGCGTCCTGGCCCAGGCGCCCGCCGCGCCCGCCGCGCCCACGGCGCAGCCCGAGACGCAGCGGGGGAACCGCCGATGACCACCCTGCTCGTCATCGCCAAGGAACCCCGGCCGGGACGGGTGAAGACCCGGCTCACTCCGCCGTTCACGCCCGAGGAGGCCGCGGCGCTCGCCGAAGCGGCCCTCACGGACACCCTGCGCACGGTTGCCGCCACACCCGCTACGCGCCGGGTCCTGGTCCTCGACGGGACGGCCGGGCCCTGGCTGCCGCCCGGCTTCGACGTGGTACCGCAGTGCGCGGGCGCTCTCGACGAGAGGCTGGCGGCGGCCTTCGCCGGCTGCGACGGCCCGGCCCTGCTGATCGGGATGGACACCCCGCAGGTCACCCCGGACCTGCTCACCGCGGACTTCGACGGGTACGACGCCTGCCTCGGTCCGGCCGACGACGGCGGCTTCTGGGCGCTCGGCCTGGCGGAGCCGGATCCCGATCTGCTGCGCGGGGTCCCGATGTCGACGCCCGCCACCGGCGCCGTCCAGCGCGACCGCCTGGCCACCGCGGGCCTGCGGGCGCGCGAGTTGCCGCGGCTGCGGGACGTGGACACGGCCGCCGACGCCGAAGCGGTCGCCGCCCTGGCGCCGCACGGCCGCTTCGCCGCGGAACTGGCCCGACTGCGCACGGCAGGCCGCCGATGAGCACAGCGCATGAGGTGATGACGCGGGACACCTCCGAGCACAACTGGTCCGCCGACCCCTACGCCGACGCCCTGCGGGCCGGCCGCGGACCGCTCTTCCTGCGCCGCAGCGACGGCTGGCTGCTGCCGCTGGACGTCGAGCGGTGGTGCGGGCGGGCCGACGCCGTGGACCGGCAGGTCCTGGACCGGTGTGAGGGTGCCGTCCTCGACGTCGGGTGCGGGCCGGGAAGGATGGTGACGGAACTCGCCGCCCGGGGTCGGACCACGCTCGGCGTCGACGTCAGCGAGGCCGCCGTCGCCCACACCCTGGGCCTCGGCGGACCGGCCCTGCGGCGCTCGGTCTTCGAACCCCTGCCGGGCGAGGGCCGCTGGAACACCGCCCTGCTCCTGGACGAAAATCTCGGCATCGGCGGCGACCCACGCGCCCTCCTCCACAGACTGGCCCAACTCCTGGTGCCCGGCGGCCTGTTGATCGTCGAAACGGTCCCGGCCGACGTGGACGAACGCGCCGACGTCCGCATCGTGCGCGGCACCGACACGCGGGGCGCCACCGGGCCCGCGTTCCCCTGGGCCCGGCTCGGCACCCCGGCGCTGCTGCGGTACGCCCGCCCGCTGGGCTGGCGGGCGGTCGATCAGTGGTCGGCAGGTGGCCGCTGCTTCGCCTCCCTGCGCAGCCGCAGCGCCAACAGCAGGGCGGCACCGCCGAACAGCGCGGCGGTGATCAGCAGCCACCGAGTGAGGAAGCCGTCGGCGGACAGTCCGGTGGCCGACTCATAGCGGTCCGCGACCCGGCCGCTGATCAGCGGGAACCACACCAGCAGCAGCAGCCCGGACAGGGCCGCCGGCACCCGGACGTACAGCGTCCACTCCCGGCGGCCCACGGCACCGAGCACACCGGTGACGGCCCGGTCCACGGCCGCGTACAGCGGCAGGAACACCAGGTCGTGCAGGACGGCCGCGCCCACGAACCACAGCGTCACCCCGAGCGGGTCCCCGGACAGCAGACGCACGCCCGCGTACCCCGCGAGCGCGAACGAGCAGGCCAGGAGCAGAATCAGCAAGGGACTTCCCAGCGGCGGGAACGCTCTGCGCATCACAGGTCTCCGAACGTCATCCGGGCGACCCACTTGGTGTTGAGTACACCGGGCGCCGCGGGCACGATGATCCGGGCCGGGTAGCCGTGGTCGAGGGTCAGTGGCTCGCCGTTGACGTCCAGGGCGAGCAGTGAGCGGGGGTCACGCACCTGGTTGGACCGCAGGGCGGCCCTGCGGAAGGCGCCACGCCGTTGGAGGGACTCCACCATGACGTCGGGTGACGCGTCGGCGTCGTACCCGACGAGGACGGCGAGTTCCCGCAGCCGTACGCCCCGCCACCACTGGTCGCCGGTGGACCACCCCTCCACACAGGCGATGGGCAGCGCCGAGCTGTGCAGCGGCAGTTCGAGAAGGTCGGCGCGGCTCAGCCGGAGGGTCCCCGAGGGGCCGGTGACGACCAGCCGCCACACGTCCTCGCCCGTCTCCCGCGCGCCGATCCCCCGGGAGACGGCCGTCTTGTTGATCTGGAAGCCGCCGGGGCCGCTGCCCGGCTCGGCACCGCCGTGCGGCGCGAGGAGGGCCGTGCGCCGCAGCGGTCCGTCGAAGTTCTGTCCCACCGTGGTCCCGAACAGCAGCAGTGAGCCGCCCCCGACCAGCCACAGCGCACCGCGCCGGGACACGGTGGGCTCGGCCGGCCGGGGTGAGACCAGCGGGAACTCCGGCTCCCCTCCCGCCTCCTCCTGAGGGCCCTTTCCCGCCCGCATGCGGCGCACATTGCGCACGGCGGTGGGTGCCCGGAGCGCCACGTGCACCACGAACGCGGCGAAGAACACCCAGGCGCCGTAGAAGTGCAGCGGATAGAAGGAGCCGGGAAAGAGGTAGTCCAGTTGGACGTTGAGCACACCCGTCACGAACTCGAACAGCACTCCGCCGACCAGGAGCAGCAGGGAGACCCGCTCCAGGGCGTGCGCGAGCGACCGGACCGGCGGCAGCGCGAACAGCTTCGGCACCACCGACCAGAGCTTGGCCAGCAGGACGGGGACGAGCGTGATCCCGAGCGTGACGTGGACGCCCTGGTTGAGCCGGTACAGCCAGTACGGACGCGTCGGCCAGTCGAAGAGGTAGAAGCCGAGAAGACCCTTGTCCGGGGTCTTGTCGTTCACCCGCGCGAGGTCCGGGTTGTAGGCGGCGTACGACAGCAGCCCCGTCACGAACAGCACGGTGATCCCGACGAGCAGCACGACACCGAGCACGGACGTGAACCAGGGCCCACGCACGGGGCTGCGCCAGGATCCGGGTGACGTGGGCGAGGCGGGCGGGTCGGGAAGGCGTGGCATGCGCCGACCGTAGGCCGCCGCAGCCGTGGAAAGGGGCCTTCGACACATGACGAAACGCTGACATCCGCGCGCACAGCGGCCTCGACACGGTCCGCGCGGCCTAGCGTTCTCCCGTGACCCGTGATCTTCTCCGAGACCTGTACGCAACCATCGCCGCCGCGCTGCTCGTGACGACCGCCGCGCTGGTCGGCATCGCGATCCAGCGGGAGCACGGCACCCTGCACGTGGGCTGGCCTCCCCTGTACTCCAACTGGGGCCCCCATGTCGGCCCCGGCACCCCGGCGGCGCTCGTCGTCGCGGGCGTCGTCGTGGCGTACGGCCCGCGCGTGGCCGCCCGGCTGCCGTGGCGCGCGCTGCTGGGCGCCGCCTGGGGTACGGCGATGGCGTGGACGTGGTCACTGGCGCTGATCGACGGCTGGCATCGGGGGATCGCGGTCCGGCTCACGACGAAATACGAGTACCTGCGGGTCATCGACCGCTTCCAGGACATCCCCGCGACCCTGCGGGACTTCACCCACCACATCCTGCTCCACTCCCCCGACAACTGGCCCCCGCATGTGGCGGGCCACCCTCCGGCGGCGACGGTCACCTTCGTCCTGCTCGACCGGGTCGGACTCGGCGGCGGGGGCTGGGCCGGAGTCTTCTGCATCACCGTCGGCGCGTCGGCGTGCGTGGCGGTACTGGTCGCCGTGCGGGCGCTCGCGGACGAGGGTCTCGCACGCCGGGCGGCGCCGTTCCTGGTGATGGTGCCGGCCGCGGTGTGGATGGGGACGTCGGCGGACGGGTACTTCGCGGCGGTCACCGCCTGGACCATCGCGTTCCTCGCCCTCGCGGTCACCGGACACCGGCCCCGGCTCACCGGTTTCGCCGCCGGCCTTCTCTTCGGCCTCACCTGCTATCTCTCCTACGGGCTCACCCTCTTCGCCGTGGTCGCGGGCGCCGTCCTGCTGCTCGGCGGCCCGAGACGCATGCGGCCCCTGCCCTACGCCCTCGCCGGAGTCACCGTCGTCCCGCTCGTGTTCACCCTTCTGGGCTTCAACTGGTGGGAGGCATACCACCTCCTGGTCGAGCGCTACTACCAGGGGGCCGGCGGTGTCCGGCCCTACAGCTACTGGGTGTGGGCCAACCTCGCCTGCACGGTCCTGATCGTGGGCCCGGCGACAGTGGCGGGCCTGCGGCGGACCGGCGCCACGCTGCTCGGGACTGCGGCACGGCTCAGGGCGCGTTCTCGCCTCGAAGCTCCCGTACCCGTCCGGACACCCGACCGCCCCGGCACTTCCGTACCCGTCCGGACACCCGACCGCCCCGGCGCTCCCGTGCGGGTCGTCTCCCTCGTGCGCCGGTGCGTCGTGCCCCGGCCGGGTGGGTCCGACGCCTCGCCCGACCTCCGGCTCGCCCTGCTGGTCACCGCCGTGTTCTCCGCTCTGCTCATCGCCGACCTGTCCGGGATGAGCAAAGCGGAGACCGAGCGCATCTGGCTGCCGTTCGCGGTGTGGCTGCCGGCCGCGTGTGCGTTCCTGACCGGGCGCCGCGCCTGGCTCGCCGCGCAGGCTGTGATCGCCCTGCTTCTCAACCACTTGCTGCTGACCGCCTGGTGACCTTGGGGCCGGGGGCGTCGGCGGGGGAAGGCGCGCCGAGTGCGGCGGACGGCGGGGCGACCTGGGTCCGTTCGACGGGCAGGTCACCCTCCGGCCTGCTGACTGCTCGTTCGGCGGCGGGGAAGCACGCCGGGCTCGCCGGTGGGGGCACTCCTCCCGGCCCCCCAGGCGAGCAGCGCGAAGCCCAGGGCGAAGCCGAGCATCGTCCATACGCCGCGTGGCCAGAAGATGTGGCTGTCGACGAAGGCCCAGCCGGCCACGAGCAGCACGATGGTGCCGGGGAGGACGCGGATGCCGTGCCTGGGGAGCAGTGCGACCGCCGTGGCCACGACGGCCGCGATGAGGGCGTAGGCACCGGCCTGCCCGAGCGCCTCCCCCGTGTCGTAGAGCGGGCGCTTGACCGGCCCGAGGGCGGCTGTCTCACCGGCGTGCTCGACCGCGGTTCCGGCCGCGATACCGGCGACCGCGTCCAGACCGGTGTAGAAGGCCGCGTACACGAAGGCACCCGCCCAGGCCACCACGGTGGCGAAGCCCGTGAGGCCGAGTCGGGGCCGGTGCCACAGAGGGACCAGGAGGCCGACCGTGAGCAGCGGAAAGACCGGCAGCAGCGCGATGTGCAGCTGCGTCCAGTCGGAGGCCGTCGATCGGGACAGCCCGTGCGGATGCGCGAGTCCCGCCGCGGCCAGCACGAGGGGGGCGGCGGTGACGAGGGCGATGTTTCGGATGGTCGACACGCCTGCGAGCGTAGGCGCGTGAGGCTGCCCGACACGGCCTCGTAAGGCTTCCGTAAGACCTTTGCCGTCCTGGCCGACGCCCCATGCCAGGTGGTGCCATGCCGTGCCGTGCGGAAGGGGCGACCGCACCACTGACTCCGTTTCCGGCTGTGCGCGCGGTAGTCCCGTCGCTCTGGCGCCGGGGCTCCCTTACGAGAGTCTGACGCGACCCTCGTTTCTCATCCGCACACCGCTCCCTGTGGTCACTCTGGTGTCGTCCAAAGCCGTGGACGACACGGCGCAGACACAGAGGAACGGGACGTGAACATGAACAGCAGCCACAGGGACCGCCGCACGAGCCGAACGGCCGGAACGCACGGTGGCCACCGTGCGCGGTCGAGGACGCGGCGCGTCGTGATCGGCGGCGGGGCCCTCGCCTCCGTGGCGGCGATCACCGTGGCCGTGACCGTGGCTTCGGCCGACCAGTACTCCGGGAGCACGGCCGGGGCCGACCACGCCGTCTTCGTCCAGGGCAACGAACTGAACGGCAACACCATCCATGTGTTCGCGCGGGACGACGACGGCAGGCTGAGCCCCTCGGGGACCTACACGACCGGCGGCAGGGGCGGTGACCAGATCGACGCGCCCACCGACTCGCTCGCCTCCCAGGGCTCACTCGTCTACGACGACGTTTCGGGCATGCTGCTGGCCGTCAACGCGGGCAGCGGCACGGTGACCTCCTTCCGCGTCGAGGGACAGCAGTTGAAGGACCGGCGGGTCGTGGGCTCCGGCGGCGAGTTCCCCGCCAGCATCGCGGTGCGCGGCAGGATCGCCTACGTGATGAACGCGGGCGGCGAGGGCAGCGTCCAGGGCTTCGAGATCACCGGCGAGGGGCTGAAGCCGCTGAAGGGGTCCCACCGTTCCCTGGGGCTGGACAACGAGGACGTACCGCGCTTCGACACCTCGCCCGGCGAGGTCGAGTTCACCCCGGACGGACGCAACCTGGTGGTCACCACCAAGGGCAACAACACCGTCGAGGTCTTCCCGATGAAGCGGAACGGCCTCCCGGCCGTCGACGAACCGGTCGTCAACGAGTCCGCGGGCGGCGTCCCCTTCGCGATCAGCTTCGACAAGACGGGCAAGCGGATGCTGGTCGCGGAGGCCGAGAAGTCCACCGTCACCACCTACAAGGTGAAGCGCAGCGGTGAGCTGAAGGTCCTTCAGGAGCCGCTCCCCAACGGACAGGAGACCCTGTGCTGGCTGGAGCGCGCGGGCAACTACTTCTACGGCGGCAACACCGGCAACTCCACGGTCTCCGGGTACGTCATGGACGAGCACGGCAAGCTCTCCCTGACCAACGACGTGGGTATCGCCGCCCCGCCCTCCGCCGACTCGCAGGGTGTGATCGACCTCGCCGTGACGGAGGACGAGAAGTTCGTGTACGTCCAGAACGCCGTCTCCGGAACCGTCGACGGCTTCCGCGTCGAATCCGACGGCGCCCTCACCAAGGTCACGACAGCCGAGGGCCTGCCCGCCTTCGACGAGTCCGGGATGGAGGGCATCGCCGCCGTCTGACACGGACACGACCGTCGCGGAAAGCCCCTTGAAACACTGAGGACTTCCGCGACGGTCTCGCGGACGGAGGGGTCATACGCGCCCCCGCAGGCAAGCCGCAGGCCGCTGTGCGCCTCAGCCCCCTCCCTGCGTCCACCGGGCCGGAGTCATACTTGACCATGCGGGGACCATCCCGTGATGGCTCGACGCGGGAGAGGCAGCAATCCGGTGAGCAGCGACAGCCAGAGCGTGGGGAAGGCCGAGGTGCGGCTCAAGTGGGACCCGAGTCCCTGGGACCAGCCACCTCACCATCTCGACATCATCACCGCGACCTACTCGGCGGACGCCCCCTACGGGCGGCCGGTGTACATCGTCCACTACGACAGCCGCTCACCGGACGGCACCATCAACATGAGCCGGCACAGCCAGACCGGCCAGGGCTTCGGCTACGTCGAGGCGATGACCGTGGAGCTCGACCGCCTCGCGTCCTCCTTCGCACGGGTGGTCGTGGGCGTGGCGATCCATCAGGACACCGGTCCCAAGACCTTCGGTGACGTCTCGAACGTCGGAGTGCTCGTCGTCGCGGGGTACAAGGAACTGCTCAAGGACGACTTCGCACAGGTCGCCGGATCCACCGCCGCCACCGTCGCGGAGTTCACCCGGGATTCCTCCGGGGCGTGGGAGTACCACGAGTCGGTCAGAGGGTTCGACAGCGACCCCGCGCTCTTCATGGCGGAGATGGGCGACACCCCGTAACCCCGCGGTCGCCGCCGCGCGGACTCCCGACGGCGACCGCGTGCCCGGGCCTTCGGCCCACGGTGGCGCGATGGTCGTGCTGCCCTTGGTCAGGAACGTCGCCGTCGGCTGTTCACGACCTCGCGGTACGTCCCGGATGCACGACGACCGTCCAGCCCGGCCCGTCGACGGCGTCCCCGGCGGCCCGGACCGGGCCGCCGGGGCGGAGGTGCAGGGCGCGGTGGCGCGGCGGAGGCGGGCCGGGGCCGGCGGCGGTCAGGCCGCCGGTGAGCAGGAGCGTGCGTCGGCGCGTCTCAGCACGCCTTCGGTGGCCGCCAGTCGCCGAGCCAGGTGGCACGGGTCGCCGACTCGGCCTGCTCGTCGGTGAGCTGGGGCCGGTTCTCCGGGACGGTGACGACGGCGCCCGGGCCGGTGTTGCCGTACTCGGCGAAGCGCTGGTCCTGCCAGGGGTGTGCGTCCCGCATGTTGGCGTAGGGCGCGACCGCGTCGATGCCCGGGCCCAGCCAGGTGTCGCGCACCGTGAGCATCGGGCGGACGGTGGTGCTGGAGCTTGGCACCCAGGGGCGGGCCAGCTTGTAGTAGCCGTCCGGGGCCTGGCTGCTGACGTGACCGCGCGTCACGAGGTAGCCGTGCGGGTTGGCGCGCTCCGTGGAGGGGGCGAAGACGAAGCCGTACGGGGCCTTGGACAGGTCGGTGCGGTTCAGGGTGCGGAAGTGGCAGTGCTCGAAGACGGCCGAGGCCCGGCCGAAGACGAAGTCGACGTCGCCCTCGACGTAACAGTGTGAGAAGAACTGGCGGGCGAAGAGGCTCGCCGCGTTGGAGTCGGCGTACAGGGTGTCCTGGTGGCCGAGGAAGCGGCAGTGGTGGAAGGCCGAGCGGTCACCCTGCACCTTGATGGCGACGGCCTGGGTGCCGCTGATCTCGGGGTGCTCCTCGCGCAGGAAGTCGTTGGCGAAGGTGATCCGGTGGGCGGTGAAGGCGTCGGCCCGGACGGTGGTGGTGGCCGATCCGGTGGTGCCGTAGGTACCCGAGCCGTCCGGCTTCGGGGTGCCGGCCGCGTTGTCGTAGACGATGACGACGTCACGCGGACCGTCCCCGGCGCCGAGCCAGGTCATCTCCGTGCGGGAGCGGTCGACGGAGACCGTCTCCCGGTAGGTGCCCGGTGCGATGACCAGGGTCCAGCCGCTGCCTCCGGCAGCGGTCACGGCGGCCTGGACGGAGGTGAAGTCGCCCCGGCCGGACCGGTCGACGTACAGGGTGTGCGCGTTCAGGCGCGCGGACGGGGAGCCGTAGCGGCCGAACGGGCGGGATGCCGCGGCGGCTCGCGCGTGGCCCTGCGCGAGGCCGAGTGCGGCGCCGGCACCGGCGGTCGCCAGCAGGAAACCCCTTCTGGACAGGGGGAGTCGGAGGCGGCGGGTTGAGGCCATGTGGGTGTTCCTTCGCAGGGGGGTCGTTCCGGGGACGTCGGGTTCTTCCTCGCCGGGGGGCGGGGCCGGGGCGGCGGGTGCGCCCCGGCCCGGGGGCGCTCAGGTCAGCACAGGCGGCCGGCGCCCGCGCGGTGGTCGACGAGCCACGGGATCGCCCGCGGCGGGTGGACCTGTGTGCGCAGGGTCGGCGTCCAGCCGGCGCCGGACTGCAGGGTCTCCTCGGGGATCTCCGCGTTGTGCACGGCGATCAGGTCGGTGAGCCTGCCGTTGACGTAGTTGTTCTCGGCGGTCAGCGGCGCCTCCTTCCACTTCTTCAGGATCTTGGCCGCGCTGACCCCCTTCGCCAGCGAGAAGGCGTTGTCCGTGGCGTGCAGCCGCGACTCGATGCCGATGCCGAAGACGTAGCCGAACGGCTGGTCCTTGGTCACCACGAAGTGGTTGTTGTACGAGTCGACCTGCCCGAACCGCACGCGCGGGGCCCGCTCGACGATGCCCTCGAAGCGGTTGTGGTGCAGGGTGACCTTGAGCTTGCCGGCGTCGTCCGCGGCGGCGCTGTCGCTGTTGCCGATCAGCATGGTCTTGTCGTGGTTCTTGAAGGAGTTCCAGGACACGGTGACGTGGTTGGCGCCGCGCACGATGTCGAGCAGGCCGTCGTGCTGCTGGTAGACCTTGCCGAAGTACTTCGGCAAGGAGCTGTCGGGGTAGCGGCCGTCGGTGAGGGTGTTGTGGTCGACCCACACATGGGTGGAGCCGTAGACGACGACGCCGTCGTACTCGGAGTTCCAGGCGCCGGTCTTGTTGTCGTCGGTCGGGTCCCACTGCGGGAAGCAGTCGATCGGGGCCTCTATGGTGAGATTGCGCAGGATGACGTTGTCCACGCCCTTGATCTGCAGGCTGCCGCCGAGGATCCCGGAGTTCTCCCCGACGCCCACGATGGTGGTGTTGGAGGGGACGCTCACCCGGATGGCCTTGCCCTGGTTGTCCGCGGACGCGTCCCGCAGGTCCTCCTGCTCCCCGCTGACCGGGGTGTCGTTGCCCCAGACGGCGGGGTCGTAGTCGGCGAGGTACTGCTGGAAGTCGTACCCCTCGGCCTCGAAGGCCTCGCAGCCCCGGGCCACGGCGTCGATCATCCCCTTGACCTTGATGATCTTCGGGGCGTCACCGCCGGCCTTCAGGGCGGCCTTGAACTCCTCCCAGGTGGTGACGGTGTGGACGTGCGCGGCGTCGGCGGCCGAGCCGCCCGTCGTGCCCGTCCCCTGTGAGGCCCAGCCGTCCTTCGCGGCGAGCACCTCACGGCCGAGGTCCCGGCCGCCCGCCTGCGCGGTGGTGCCGGTCAGGGACAGCACCAGGGCGGTGCATCCGACGAGCGCGGCGGCTCTTACTGTGGCATGCCCATGCCAGTGTGCGTTCATGGTGCGGCTCTCCTCAATACAGGACGGGGATGGGTCAGGCGGTGGGCTGGGGCCAGGTGATCCAGGACTCCGGGATGTCGTCGTCCAGCCGGCGCACGTCCCGCGGCGCCAGTACCCGGGTGCGCAGCAGTTCCCGCACCGCCAGCCGCGCCACGGCGATCGCGCCGGGCGGGTTGAAGTGCGTGTTGTCCTGCTCGGTCTCGGTCCAGTTGAAGTACTTCTTCGTCTCCTCGACCCCGAGCTCCTGCCACAGCGCGATCGACAGGGCCTGGATGTCGAGCAGTGCCACGCCCTCCGCCTCGGCAAGGGCCCGCATCGCCGCCGGGTACTGGCCGTGGGTCGACCGGGCGTTGCCGTTCGCGTCGAACCTGCGGCGCTCCACGGACGTGGCCAGCACGGGGCGCGCGCCACGTGCACGGGCGCCGGCGATGTACAGCCGCAGGTGGTCCTGGTACGTCGTCCAGGGCTCGGTGTAGCGGGTGGGGTCGTCGGACTTGGCGTCGTTGTGGCCGAACTGGATCAGCAGCAGGTCGCCGGGCCGGATGGCCGCGAGGATGGCGTCGAGGCGGCCCTCGTCGACGAAGCTCTTCGAACTGCGGCCGTTCACGGCGTGGTTGGAGACCTTCAGGGGCTCGTGGAGGAAGAACGGCAGTGCCATGCCCCACCCGGTCTCGGGGGCGGCGTCGGCGTACTTCTGGGCAGCGGTGGAGTCACCGGCGATGTAGAGGGTGCGGGTGCGGCGGGGGCCGCCGTAGGAGGAGGCGGTGGCGTGCGCGGGGGAAGCGGCGGCGACGGGGATGGCGGCGATGAGCGCCGCGGCGGCGACCTGTCTGCGGGTGAGGGACATGGGGGCGGCCTTTCAGGGCGGTGTTTCGGGGTCTTTCGGCAGTGCCTCTTACTTCGGGTGCGGGGGGTTGAGGGGGTGAGGGGTGGGCCGGCGGCGGGGCGCGATCGGTGTCCGCCGCCGGCCCTGTCCGGTGGGGCGTGGGGGGGAATCAGCGGGCCGGGGTCAGCCCTTCTGCTCGTTCCATTCCTTCTGGGCCTCGTTGAGCTGCTCGGCCATCTTGTCCAGGAAGTCCCTGGCACTCATGTCGCCGAGCAGGACCTTCTGGAAGCTGGGCTCGTTGTCGGCCTTGGAGATGGTGTTCCAGTCCGGCAGGTAGTACGGCAGCTGGACGATGGTGGTGGAGCCGTCGTTGAGGGCCTCGGCGGCGAGCTTGGTCGGCTCGGCCTCGGAGATCCAGGCGTCCTTGGCGGCTTCCGTGTGGGACGGGATGGCGCCGGCCGACTCGTTCCACTTGGAGTTGGACTCGTGCGAGGCGGCGAACTCGATGAACTTCCAGGCGGCCTCCTTGTTCTTGGAACTCTTGAACAGGCCGAGACCGTCGACGGGGTTGGAGACCTGCACGCGCTTGCCGCCGGGGCCGGTGGGCTGCGGGATGCCGCGGAACTTGTCGGTGCCGAGCGCCTTCACGTGGTCCTGGTAGGAGCCCAGGTTGTGGTTCAGCATTCCGATCGTGCCGGAGTCCCACTGGGCGACCATCTTGGTGAAGTCGTTGTTGAGGTCGGCGGCCGGCGTGTACTTCTTGTACAGGTCGGCGTACTTCTCCAGCGCTTCGACGTTCTTCGGGTCGTTGAGGGTGGTCTTCTCGCCGCCGGCGTCCCAGAAGGACGTGATGCCGGACTGCCCGTACATCGCGTCCAGCGCCTGCGCGATGGAGCCCGCGCCGCCGCGGATGGTGTAACCGAACTCGTTCTTCTTGACGGCGGTGAGCTTCTCGGCGGCCTCGTAGAACGCGTCCCAGGTGGTGGGCGCGTCCAGGCCCGCCTTGTCGAACAGGTCGGTGCGGTAGTAGAGGGTGCCGTTGTTCGCGGAGGTCGGGATCGTGAACATGGTGTCGTCGGATCCGCCGGCCACCTTGACCGACTCGACCATGGCCTCGTTGAGCTTGCCGTCGAGGGAGGACTCGGCCAGGCGGTCTTCCAGCGGCTCCAGCGCGTCCTGCGCCGCGATGCCCGCGAGCATGGCCGCGCCGACGCCGCCGACGTCGGGCAGGCCGCCGCCCTGGATGGCGGTGTCGTATTTCGACTGCACCTCGGTGGAGGGGATCCCGACGTAGTCGACCTCGATGTCCGGGTTCGCCTTCTCGAAGTCGGCGATGATCTCCTTCCAGATGTCGGTGCGGACACCGCCGTTGTTGTCCCAGAAGACGATCTTCCCGGTGCCGCTGCCCTCGGCTCCGTCACCCCCACCGCTGCCGTCGTCGCCGCAGGCGGTGGCGGTCAGGGCGAGCACGGCCCCCAGGGCGACGGCAGCCGACGTCCGGCGCCTTCCTGTGCTGGTGCTGCGATTGCTGATCTTCATTGGTCGGCTCTCTTCTTTCTGGATCCAACGGAGATGTGCGGGTGTGGGGGTGTCAGTGCCGGTCGTACGGCGCCCAGCCGTCCGACCCGTTCAGGTAGCGGGCGACGGTGTACGACCGTGCCTCGGCGTCACTGAGCTGCGGCCGGTCCGCCGTCACGGCCGCGCCGGGCCCGTAGTTGCCGTACTCGGCGAACCGCGCGTCCCGCCAGGAGAAGCCGCTCATGTCGGTCCACGGCGAGGCCTTGATCGCGGCGGGCAGCTTCGTGTCCCGGATCAGCACCTGGGCGATGGCGTCCGGCTGGCCGCCCGGGTGCCAGGGCCGCCCCAGGTGGAACGATCCGGCGGGTGCGTCGCTGAGGATCTCCGACCGGGTGATCAGGAACCCGTACGGGTTGTCCTTCCAGGTCGAGGCGGCGGTGATGTAGCCGTTGTTCGTCGCCGATCCCCGGCTCAGCGCCCGTATCACCGACCGCTCGATGACGGTGGTGGCCCGCCCGTAGACGAAGTCGACGTCGCCCTCGATGTACGAGTCGCGGACGTAGACCCGGCTGACGGTGGTCAGCCTGGGGCTGTCGGTCATCAGGGTGTCCTGGTTACCCAGGAACGCGGTGTCCTCGAAGACGATCCGGTCGCCGGTCGTCTTCATCGCCAGCGCCTGCTCGCCCTTCAACTCGTGCGCGGCCTCGTCGAAGTCGTTGCTGAAGGTGAGGTTGCGTGCGGTGACGTCGCTCGCGGCGATCCGGACGGTCGCGCTCCCGGTGGAGCCGCCGTACTCGGCGGGTGTGTCGTAGACGATGACGGTGTCCGAGCGGTCCTGTCCAGTCCCCCGCAGCACGATCTTCGGCTTGTCCGCGGGAACGAGCACCTTCTCGCGGTACGTGCCGGGCGCGACCGCGATGGTCACGGGCACGTCGTTGCCGGACGGCACGGCGTCCACGGCCGACTGCACGGTCGGGTACGCCGCGGGGACGTGCAGCGTCACCGCGTCGCCGATCCGCTTCTGCGGGCCGGAGAAGCGCTTGACCAGCGCGGGGACGGCTGCGGCCGGGTCGAGGCGGTAGTCGTAGAACGCCCGTGGGTCGAAGGCGTCACCCCGGGTGTCGTGCCGCCCCGTGGTGTTCCTCAGGATCGAGCCGCGCTGCACCAGCTCGGCCGTGGCATCGGCCTGGTGGGGGTGCTGAACGCCGTCGTAGTAGCTGTTCTCGATGACCATCTCGGTCCTGCCGCGCGCCCAGCTGCCGTAGGTCCACTGCGGGTCGCCGTCGGCCACCTGACGGGAGAAGTAGTTGTTGTACAGGTGCGCGTAGGCACAGTTGTCGGCGGACGGATTGCGCTGTTTCGTCCCCGTGAACCAGTTGTGGTCGATGGTGATCTGCGTCTTGGCGTTGTCCGTCCAGCCGATGCCGAAGGCCTTGTTGTGGTCGGCGAACCGGTTGTAGGAGACGGTGATGTACTCGCTGTCCTTGCGCACGTCGAGCAGGCCGTCGCCCATGCGCGTGAAGCGGTTGTGATCGATCCAGACGTGGTGGACGGAGTCCATCTGGATGGCGTCGAAGTCGGTGGTCTTGCCGTCCCAGTCGCCCTTGACGTAGGAGTCCCGGATCGTCAGGTTGCGGATGATGACGTTGTGGGTGCCGGGTTTGAGGTGCAGCTCGCCGTGGACGATCTCGCCGGTGTCGCCCACGCCGATGACGGTCTTGTCGGACGCCACCACGATGTCCGAGCCGAAGGGTTCGACGGCGATCGAGCCCTTGACGCGGATGACG
The DNA here is from genome assembly GCF_037201975.1 of Streptomyces sp. TG1A-60. Lineage (NCBI taxonomy): Bacteria > Bacillati > Actinomycetota > Actinomycetes > Kitasatosporales > Streptomycetaceae > Streptomyces > Streptomyces sp. TG1A-60. Next base: position 648,993 of record NZ_CP147520.1, read on the forward strand.
TACGGTTCCTCGGCCGCCGCGTACCGGGCCAGCGAGGCCTGGTCGGTGACCGTGACGACCTTGCCGCCCGCCCCTCCGGTGGTGCCGCCGTCGAGGGAGGCGAAGCCGTGCGGCCGGTCGGTGAAGCGGTCGGCGGTCGTGGTGGCCGGCGTGGTCCGCGCCGTGTCCGCGGTGGGGGCGGCCTTCGCCTCCCCCACCGCCCCCAGGGCCAGGGCGGCGACCAGGCCGAACACGGCGGCCATGGTTCTGCCGGATCCTGGCAAGCGCTTGCTTCGGAGGTGCGTCATTGCGGCTCCCAACAGGCGGGGTGGTGACGGGTTACAGGGGTCTGATCCGGAACTGCGTGAAGGTGGCCGCGCCGGCGTGTCCGGGGCCGGCGGGCGCGAGGGCGAACAGGCCGAGCAGGGCGCCGACCCAGCGCCACGGGGTGGCGGCGAAGACCTGACCGGAGGGACGTAATCCGTCCCCGACGTCGCAGGAGAAGCGACAGCGGGCACCGACGCCGATCTCGATGCGCAGCCGGGCCCGGCCCTCGGGCGCCTCCCGGGGGTGCGCGGCGTCCCGTTCCCGCTCGGCGACCGCCTCGGCGAACCGGTGCACCAGACGCACGGTCCCGTCCGCGCCCCGCTGGAGCCCGATCCAGCCGAACGCGTCCCCGAGGACCGCGAGTCCGGCGCGCGCGCCCGGCTCCTCGCTGTGGAGACACAGGTCCACCTCGACCACGCAGGGCGTGCCGGGCAGCCGCTGGGTGAGGACGTGCGGCAGTGTGCGCAGGTCGTGCGCGTCGGCCGAGCGGACACAGATGAGCCGGAGCCCGTCGCCGGAGTGCTGGGTGGCCCGGCCGTCCTTCGGGTTGGCCGTCCACTGCCACTGACGGCCGTAGCGGCCCCCGGGGAAGTCGTCGTCGGTGGCGGGCGCGGCGGGCGGCTGCGGCGGCAGGTCGGGCCGCCGGTGTACCGCGACGGGGGCGCCGTCGTCGCCCAGCACCGGCCAGCCGTCCGGGCCCCAGCGCATCGGCTGGAGGTGGACGACCCTGCCGTAGGCGCCGCGCTGCTGGAAGTGCAGGAACCAGTCCTCGCCGGACGGGGTGCGCACCCAGCCGCCCTGGTGCGGCCCGTTGACGTCGGTGTCATTCTGCTCCAGGACGATTCTCTCCTCGTACGGCCCGAAGAAGCCGCGCGAGCGGAAGGCACCCTGCCAGCCGGTCTCCACTCCCCCGGCGGGCGCCAGGATCCAGAACCAGCCGTCGTGCTGGTAGAGCTTGGGCCCTTCGAGGGTGAACCAGCCGGGTATGCGGTCGCCGTCGACGATCACCTTGCCCCCGTCGAGGAGTTCGGTGCCGTCGGGGTGCATCCGGTGGCCGGTGAGGCGGTTCTTTATGCCGGAGCGCGACTTGGCCCAGGCGTGCACGAGGTACGCCTCGCCGGTCTCGTCGTCCCACAGGGGGCAGGGGTCGATCAGGCCCTTGCCCTCCTTGATGAGGTGCGGGCGGGTCCAGGGTCCCCGGATCTCAGGGGCGTTGACCTGGAAGACGCCCTGGTCGGGGTCGCCCCAGAAGATCCAGAAGCGGTCGTCGTGATACCTCAGTGAGGGGGCCCAGACGCCGCAGTCGTGGCGGGGTTTCGCGAACTCCTTCGCCGGTTCCAGGTGTTGCAGGGCATGCCCGACCAGGGTCCAGTTGACCAGGTCGCGGGAGTGCAGCAGCGGCAGGCCGGGTGCGCGGCCGAAACTGGAGGCGGTCAGGTAGAAGTCGTCGCCGACGCGGACGACGTCCGGGTCGGACCAGTCGGCGTCGAGGATCGGGTTGCGGTACGTGACGTCGGTCTGCTCGGCGCTCACGGGCTCACCGCCTTCCGGGCGAGGGACGCGGCCTCGTCCCGGCCGAGGCGGCCGTCGGCCACGACGGTGACGATCCTGCGGACGACGGTCTCACCGGGCGCGATCGGCAGCCGCTCGTCGTACGCGAGGGACGGCCCCACGCCCGGGTATTCGGCGGTGCGGACGAACCACGGGTCCCGGCGGGTCCGCTCCGTGGCCCCGGCGAAGACCAGCGTCCAGGTGGAGCCGGCCAGGGCGAGCCAGTCGGCGCGCCTGCCGTGGACCTCGGCCTCGCCCTCGGTGTCGGCGGTGAAGACGTCCGGGGCCTCGGATTCCTTGCGGGCCCGCCAGAAGAAGCCGCCGTAGGCCGCGCCCGGGCGACCGTTGGTGGCGGGGCTGCCCATGGACAGCGGGCCCGGGGTGACGTTGGCGAGGGAGAAGGTGAGATCCAACGCCCAGGCGGAGTCGGTGAGTTCGGTGGCCGCGACCGTGCGGCGTTCACGCAGCAGCTCGCCTCCCGCGGCCACCCAGCGCAGCTCCTCCACGAAGCCGTCGGGGTCGCGCAGCTGGAAGGTGGTGTGCCGCTGGGAGCCGTGGTTGTCCAGCTCGGTCGGGCCCTGGTCGCGGACGAAGGTGCGCCCGCCCCAGAAGTTGTACCCCTCGACGTCGGGAACGGCGACACCGACGCCGAGGTGGTGTGCGTGGTCGGCCGGGCTGAGCTCGGTCACGGCCGTGCCGGCCAGGGTGGTGACAGGGTGCAGGTACGGGCGCGGGGAGAGCCGGGCCGGCAGCTCGGGTCGGGTGACGTACCGGCCCACCGGTCGGCCCGCGACGCGCAGAACCGCGGTGTCGTTGCTGGTCATCGGCTACTCACCTCCTTCTGGCGCGTGGTCGGCAGCGCCCAGGGGGCGCCCAGCTCGGAGTACAGGGAGAGAGTGTCGGCGGTGGCCGCGACCAGTTGGTCGATGCCGGGCACGACCCTGCGGTCCTCGCCGGGGATCCGGTGCCAGGCGGTGTCGGGCAGCGGGGCCGGGTCGGGGGCCTGCCGGATCGCCTCGACGACCTTCATGAAGGCGCCCGTCTCGTCCGGGGTGACCAGCAGGTCGGCGCCGGTGGTGAGGTGCGCGACGAGGTTCTCCAGCAGGTCGGTGCGGCCGTGCTCGAACTCCTCCGGGCCGTGGTCGGCGCGCTGGAGCAGGAGGCGGTCCTGCTTGTACCAGAAGGTGATCCGGCCGCTGCTGCCGTGCACCAGGACGTACGGCTCGTCGGCCCGCTCGGCGCACAGGGTCGCGGCGACCGTGACCGGGTGGCCCTGGGCTGTGGTGATCCGGACGCAGGAGGTGTCGTCGGACTCGATGTCGTTGGCCCGCAGCAGCTCGGTCTCGATGCCGGTGACATCTTCGGCGCGTGTGTTGCCGCCGAGCGCGAGGGCGGTGGCGACGGCGTGCGCGAGGGGGTTGGTCAGCGCCCCGTCGACGACGTCGGCGCCGTTCAACCGCCGCCTGCCCGCCCACGGCGCACGGCGGAAGTATGCCTCGTCGCGTACCCAGGCCCCGGCCCCGCCGAGCCCGACGAGCTGGCCGATCGCTCCCCGGGCGACCAGCTCGCGGATCGCGGGCAGGGCGTGCGAGCCCAGCGACTGGAACCCGATCTGGCAGGCGACACCGGCCTCGGCGACCCCGTCGGCCATGCGGCGGTACTCGGCGTACGAGGGGGCGGGCGGCTTCTCCAGCAGGATGTGCACGCCCCGTTCGGCCGCCGTGAGCGCCAGGTCGGTGTGGGTCGGGATCGGTGTGCAGATCACGGCGATCCGGGCTCCGGTGGACCGGAGCAGGGCGCCGAAGTCGGCGGACTGCTCGGGGAGTCGGCCGACGAACTCCTCCTCGGTCAGTGGGGTCAGCTCGCAGACGCCGGCCAGCCGTACCAGGCCCTTGCGCTGCAGGCGGCGGATGTTCTCGACGTGCCAGCGGCCGTGGCCGCGGGCGCCGGCGAGGACGACGGGCAGGGGTGCGCTCATGGGATCCTCCCCGCTCCCGCGCCGCGGGCCACCGCTCGGTCGGCCGCCTCGGCGCTGTCGATCACTGTGTGCAGGGTCGGCGTCCAGCCGACATCGGCGGTCAGGTCGCGTTCGCTGCCCGAGTTGTAGGCGTTGTGGATGGCGAGCAGATCGACCGGATAGCCGTTGAAGAGAGTGCCGCTCTGATGCAGGGCGCTGCCGTTCCAGCTCTTGACCAGGTCGGCGGCCTCGACGTGGCCGGGCGTGGTGAAGGCGTTGTTCTCGGCGTAGAGGGCGGACTCGGTGCCCACGCCGAGGGAGTAGCGGTAGGGCGCGCCGTCGGGGACGACGTACCGGTTGTTGTAGAGGTGCACCTGGCCGAAGCGGACCCGCGGCGCGCGTTGTACGACCGACCTGAACTCGTTGTGGTGCAGGGTGACGCGGAGCTTGCCGCGGTCGCCGGTGGCCGAGTCGCTGTTGCCGATGAGCATCGCCTTGTCGTGGCCCTCGAACCGGCTCCAGGAGACGGTGACGAGGTCGGAGGCGTTGGTGATGTCCAGCAGGCCGTCGTGGCGCAGGTAGTTCCGGGCGAAGTAGGTGGGCTCCGCCGCGTCGGGGTGGCCCTTGTCGGACAGGGTGACGTGGTCGATCCAGACGTGCGTGGCGCCACGCAGCCAGATGTTGTCGTAGGCCGTCTTCCAGTCGCCGAGGCCGCCGGTGTTGGGCTGCCAGGCGGGGAAGCAGTCGTAGGCGTCGCGCAGGTCGAGGTTGCGGACGATGACGTTGTCCGCGCCCTTGAGCTGGAGGCTGGCGCCCTTGACGACCGCCGGGTTCCTGGGGCCGCCGAGCCCGACGATGGTGGTGTTGGAGCCGACGGTCAGCTCGATGCGTTCGGCCTGCCGGGCCGCCGACGCCCGGCGGGCCTCCTCCTGCGTGCCGCTGGGCTTGGCCGAGCCCCAGGTGCGGGGGTCGTAGGCGGCCAGGTACTTCTTCGGGCTGTAGCCGTCGGTGGCGTAGTCGGCGCAGCCCAGGCGGTCGCCGTCGTCGTCGGTGTTGGCGTCGATGGTCCCGGCGACCTTGATGATCTTCGGGGTGTCGCTGCCTCCGTCCAGGGCACGGACCAGCTCGGCGCGGTCGGTGACCGTGTACACGTGGTCGTCGTCGGCCGCGGCGCCGCCGGTGGTGCCGGTGCCGTGCGCTGCCCAGCCGTCGTTGGCGGGCAGGGTGTCGCGGCTGATGTCACGGGCCTCGGCGTGCGCGGGTACGCAGAGCAGCCCCAGCAGGACGCCGGCCACGGCGAGGTGACGTGCTCTCATCCCTTCACCGCTCCCGCGCTGAACCCGGTGATCAGCCACTTCTGGATGAAGGCGAACACGATCACCACGGGCACGGCCGCGATGATGCCGCCGGCGGCGAGGGCGCCGAGGTCGACGCTGTCCGCGCCCATCAGGGTGTTGAGGCCGACCGGGATGGTCTGCTTGTCCTGGTTGTTGAGGAACATCAGGGCGAACAGGAAGTGGTTCCAGGAGTGCACGAAGGCGAAGGAGCCGACGGCGATCAGACCGGGCCGCAGCAGCGGCAGGACGACGATCCGGAAGGCCTTGAACCGGTTGCAGCCGTCGACCCAGGCGGCCTCCTCCAGGGAGTACGGCACGTTCTTGATGAAGTTGCTGATCAGGATCATCGACAGCGGCAGCTGGAAGACCGTCTCGGCGATGATGACGCTGCCGAGCGAGTTGATCATCTGCAGCTCGGCGAAGATCTCGAACAGCGGGACCAGCAGCAGCGCACCGGGCACGAACTGGGAGCACAGCAGGGCCAGCATGAAGAGCTGCTTGATCTTGAAGTTGAACCGGGCGAGGGCGTAGCCGCCGGCCAGCGCGACCAGGGTCGTCATGACCAGCGTGGCGATGCCGACGAGCACGCTGTTCTGGAAGTAGACGCCGAAGCTGCGCTCCGTCCACACCTTCTCGAAGTGGTCGAAGGTCATCGGCCAGGGCACCAGCGAGGTGGAGCCTGCCGGACGCAGCGAGAACAGCAGGATCCAGTAGAACGGGATCAGAGTGAAGACGAGGTAGATGCCCAGGGGCAGGTAGATCTGCCAGCGGGGTGCCTCGTCCCAGGCTCGGTGGGGTTTGCGCACCGGCCGCGGCGGTTCGGGGGCCGCGGGTGCGGGGGCGGGCGCGGCCTTGGTGGCCACCTTGGTGCTCACTTGTTCTCGCCTCCGAACTTGCTCACCCGCAGATAGATGATCGAGCAGAAGAGCAGGATCACGAACGCGACCGTGGTCAGGGCCGACGCGTAGCCGAAGTTGTGGGACTCGACGCTGGTGTGGGCGACGTACAGCGGCAGCGTCGTGGTGACACCCGCGGGTCCGCCGCCGGTCAGGGTGTAGAGCAGGTCGACGTTGTTGAACTCCCACACCGCGCGCAGCAGCGTGGACAGGATGATGGCGTCCTTCAGATGCGGCAGGGTGATGTGCCAGAACTGCTTGAGCCGGCTGGCCCCGTCGACCTCGGCGGCCTCGTAGAGGTCCTTCGAGACGGACTGGAGGTCGGCGAGGATGAGGATCGCGAAGAAGGGCACGCCGCGCCACAGGTCGGCGACGATCGCCGCCGGGAACACGGTCGAGGTGTCCGACAGCCAGCTGGTGCCGTAGGAGCCGATGCCCATGTCCGCGAGGTAACGGGTGATGCCGGTCTGGGAGTTGTAGAGCAGCACCCAGATGGCGGAGGTCAGCACGCCGGAGACGGCCCACGGGGAGAAGACCATGGCGCGTCCCAGGCCCCGGCCGACGAAGGTCTGGTTGACGATGAGGGCCAGCGCCAGGCCGAACATCAGTTGCAGGCCGACTTCGACGAAGACCCACTTGGCGCTGAAGACGAGGCTGTCCCAGAACAGCGGGTCGTCGGTGAAGATGCGGACGAAGTTGTCGAAGCCCGCGTAGCCGTTCCGCCACGGCTTGGTGGGGTTGTAGTTCTGCAGGCTGTAGTAGAAGACGCTGATGACCGGGTAGGCGATGAAGCCCAGCATGAGCAGGGCGGCCGGCGCGATCAGCAGGTACGGGAGCCTGCGCGGCGTGGCGGAGGCACGGCGTCGCCGGGGTGGCGCGGGCGGTTTCGCCACGGCTGCGGCTTGGGCCATGACTGTTCTCCGTTTCTCGGTACGTCGTGCGGGGCTGTGCGTGTGTGGTGCGGGCGTCTTGCGTTCTTGTCGGGGTGAAGCGCTTTCTCGGTGGGCAGGGCTGTGCGGTCCTGGCGGTTCAGCCCGCGTACGGGTCCCGCACCCTGCCCGGCCGGGCGAGGAACTCGAAGTCGCAGCCGGTGTCGGCCTGGGTGATCTGCTCGTTGTAGAGCGCGCCGTAGCCGCGCTCGTACCGCGCGGGCGGCGGCGTCCACTGAGCCCTGCGGCGCTCCAGCTCCTCGTCGTCCACATCGAGCCGGAGCGTCCTGTTCGCCACGTCGAGCGTGATCGGGTCCCCGGTCCGCACCAGGGCCAGCGGCCCGCCGACGTACGACTCGGGTGCCACGTGCAGCACGCACGCGCCGTAGCTCGTGCCGCTCATGCGGGCGTCGGAGATCCGCACCATGTCCCGTACGCCCTGCTTGAGCAGGTGGTCGGGCAGGGGCAGCATCCCGTACTCGGGCATGCCCGGACCGCCCTTGGGCCCGGCGTTGCGCAGCACGAGCACACTGTCGGCGGTGATGCCGAGGGACGGGTCGTTGATGGTCCGCTGCATCGTCCTGTAGTCGTCGAAGACGACCGCGGGACCGGTGTGCCTCAGCAGGTGCGGCTCGGCGGAGATGTGCTTGATGACGGCACCGTCCGGGCAGAGGTTGCCGCGCAGGACGGCGACCCCGCCCTCGGTGGCGACCGGGTTGTCCCGGGGCCGGATGACGTCGTCGTTGTGGACCTGCGCGTCTTCAAGCTGTTCGCGCAGGGTGTCGTGGGAGACGGTGGGACGGTCCAGGTGCAGCAGGTCCGGTATCCGGGAGAGGAACCCGGGCAGGCCGCCCGCGAAGTGGAAGTCCTCCATCAGGTAGGTGTGTCCGCCGGGCCGTACGTTGGCCAGCACCGGAACCGTGCGGGCGACGCGGTCGAAGTCGTCGAGGGTGAGCTTGACGCCCGCCCGGCCGGCCATGGCGATCAGGTGGATGACCGCGTTGGTCGAGCCGCCGAGTCCGAGGACGGTGGTGACGGCGTCCTCGAAGGCCTCGGCGGTGAGGATGTCGTTCAGCTTGCGGTCCTTGTGGACCAGTTCGACGATCCTCAGTCCGGCAGCGGCTGCCATGCGGTCGTGCCCGGAGTCGACGGCCGGGATGCTCGACGCGCCCGGGACCGTGACCCCGAGGACCTCGGCGGCGGCGGTCAGTGTGGACGCCGTGCCCATGGTCATGCAGTGGCCGGGCGAGCGCGCGAGGCCGCTCTCCAGCTCCTGCATCTCGCAGTCGCCGATGAGGCCGGCGCGCCGGTCGTCCCAGTACTTCCACATGTCGGTGCCGGAGCCGAGGATCTCGTTGCGCCAGTGGCCCGGGAGCATGGGCCCGGCCGGGACGAAGACCGTCGGCAGGTCGACGGACGCGGCCCCCATGAGCAGGGCGGGCGTCGACTTGTCGCAGCCGCCCATCAGCACGGCCCCGTCGACCGGGTACGAACGCAGCAGCTCCTCCGTCTCCATCGCGAGCATGTTGCGGTAGAGCATCGGGGTCGGCTTCTGGAACGTCTCGGAGAGGGTCGAGACCGGGAACTCGAGCGGGAAGCCACCGGCCTGCCACACGCCCCGCTTCACCGCCTGCGCGCGATCACGCAGGTGGACGTGGCAGGGGTTGATGTCCGACCAGGTGTTGAGGATCGCGATGACGGGCTTGCCGAGGTGCTCCTCGGGCAGGTAGCCGAGCTGGCGGGTGCGGGCGCGGTGGCTGAAGGAGCGGAGTCCATCGGTGCCGTACCACTGGTGGCTTCTGAGGTCTTCGGGACGCTTCCTGTCGGTCATATGGACCACCCGGCCGCGATGGCGGCGACCTCGGCGCGCTCGCTCCCGGGCAGCGGTGTGCTCGGCGGTCGGACCTCCCGGCGGCACAGCCCGAGGGAGGCGAGGGCCTCCTTGACGACGGTGACGTTGTTGGCGGAGCCGCTCTCGGCCCGCAGCTCCTCGAAGCGGCGGATCTGCTCCCAGACCTTCATGGCGGCCGGGTAGTCGCCGGAGCGCAGCGCTTCGATCATGTTCAGGGAGACGGCCGGGGCGACGTTGACGAGCCCCGAGGTGAAGCCGGTGGCGCCCGCGGAGAAGTAGGACGGGGCGTACGGCTCGGCGAGCCCTGCCACCCACACGAAGCGTTCGAGCCCCGCGTCCCGGGCGAACGCGGCGAACCTGGCGGCGTCCGGGACCGCGTACTTCACGCCGATGACGTTCGGGCAGGTGTCGGCGAGTTCGGCGAGGCGGGCGCCGGTGAGCCGCGCGTTGCGGATGTACGGGACGACGCCCAGCCCGGGCACCGCCTCGGCGATGGCCCGGTGGTAGTCGACCCAGCCGGCCTGGGAGACGTACGGGTGGACGGGCTGGTGGACCATCACCATCTGCGCGCCGAGCTCGCGGGCGTGCCGCGCGGAGGCGACGGCGGTAGGGACGTCGTGTCCGACGCCGACCAGGATGGCGGCCCGCTCCCCGGCCTCGTCGACGGTCAGCTCGGTGACCTGGCGCCGCTCTTCCGGCGTCAGGGCGTAGAACTCGCCGGTGTTGCCGTTGGGGGTGAGGGTCGTGATGCCACCGTCGAGCAGACGGCGCAGCAGGGCCCGGTAGGTGGCGGCGTCGACGGAGCCGTCCTCGGCGAACGGGGTCACCGGGATCGCCACCACGTCGGCCAGGGCCGCTCGCTGGGTCTCGAACGCCACGCTGCTCATTGCTGACCTTCCTGTTCCAGTGCTGCCTGGGGGAACGCGCGCTGCACGAAGGACGCGATGTGGGCGTGGAGAGCGCGCGCCGCGCCGTCCGCGTCGCCGTCCAGGGCGAGGCGGAGGATCTCCCGGTGCTCGTCGGCCTCTCGCTCCCAGGAGGGGGAAGCGGCCCAGGCGACGGCCGAGACGAGAGCGGCCTGGTCGCGGACCTCGTCGAGCATCCGGCCGAGCAGCGGGTTGCCGCACGGCAGGTACAGGGCGCGGTGGAACTCCCGGTTGGCGAGGGAGCGTTCAGCGGTGTCGTTGGCACCGTCCGCCCTGGTCAGCGCAGAGCGGGCGGCGTCCAGGGAGGCCCCGCGCCTCACGGCGCGCTTCAGCGCCTCGGGCTCCAGGAGCAGCCGTACGTCGTAGACCTCGCGCGCCATGTCCGCGTCCACCATGCGCACGGTGACGCCCTTGTACTGGCTCATCACGACCAGTCCGGTGCCGGCCAGCGTCTTGAGCGCCTCGCGCACCGGGGTCTTGGACACCCCGAACTGTGCCGCGAGCTCGGTCTCGACCAGGGCCTGGCCCGGCGTCAACTGCCCGGTGAGGATGCGGTGTTTGATCCCCTCCAGCACGAACTGCGTGCGGGAGGGGATCGGCGTGGGCACAGAGGTCATGCGCGCCTCTCGGATCTCGGCGTCTCGTCGGATCGCATATCGGATCTGGCGTCTCGCGTCTCATATATGACGTACGAAGTACGACGCGTTGACGTTAGGAGGAGCCCCGGGTTTCGTCAATGCCTTCGACCAAGTAACTTGCGGTCGCCGTTCACTCGTCCTTGGTGAGGCCTTGAGGCTCGGTGACCAAGCTCCGCCATCCCTCACAGGCCGGCCGAAGATCCACCGGGCCGCGTGCGGCCGCTCGGGCGGAGTATCCAGGCCGGCCCGCCGACGGGGCCGGGGCGACCTGCGCCGCCTGGAGGCCATCCGAGCAGCCGGACGCTCTCCGGTGTAGCCCTGCGTCGAGGTCACGCGCATGACACGCCGCCGGATGATCTAACCGGCCTGTTCCCGGGCCTTCGGCTTATACCGTACAAAATATGACGAAATGCCATATCGCCTACATGGCGTGTACCGCAGCGGTCATCGGGACGGGGCTTGGGGCCGCCCCGCCGGCTGTTGCCGACCATATGACCCACGTGGTCTTTCCAGGGCAGTCGATCCAGAAAGTGGTGGACGCCGCCGAACCCGGAGACACCGTTCTCCTGGCCCCCGGCACGTACCACGAGAGCGTCAAGGTGAGCACGCCCGGGATCACGCTGCGCGGCAGTGGCCGCAGCACCGTCATCGAACCGGGTACGGACAAGGCCGCCAACAGCTGTGCCGAGGGCGGCAACGGCATCTGCGTCTCCGGGACGAAGGACCGCGACGTCGAGGGCGTCACCGTCGCTTCCCTGACCGTGACCGGCTTCTCCGGCACCGGAGTGTTCGCCGAGGCGACCGATGGGCTGACCGTGCGGAACGTGAACGCGGTGAAGAACGGGGTCTGGGGCATCGCCCAGGAACGTTCGGTCCGCGGTGTGTTGCGAAACAACACCGCCCGGGACAACGGCGACGCCGGCCTGTTCCTCGCGAACACGGTCAAGGCCGAGGAAGGCGCCACGGACACCGCAGGAACGGTGGTCGAACACAACCACCTGGAAGGCAACCGGATCGGCGTCACCGTCCGGCGCCTGCGGAACCTCACCGTCGCGGGCAACCACCTCACCGGCAACTGCGCGGGCGTCTTCGTCGTGGGCGACGAGAACATGCCGAGGGCCGGCGCCCTGACCGTGCGCGACAACCTCATCGATCGCAACAACAAGTCCTGCCCGAAGACCGCGCGGCTGGACGCGCTGCAGGGCATCGGCATCGTGCTGACCGGCGCCGAGGACACCCTGGTGACGCGGAACCGGATCACGGAGAACGCCGGCACCTCCCCGCTGTCGGGCGGCATCGTCCTGTGGAAGAGCTTCGTGGGCACCACCAGTGAGCGGAACCGGATCACCGGCAACGTGCTGGAGGGCAACGCCCCGGCGGACCTCGTCAACACGGACACCGCCGGCCAGGGCAACACCTTCACGGGCAACTACTGCCGGGCGTCCAAGCCCGCGGGACTGTGCTGACCGGCCGTGGTGTCGCTCATGAACTCGAAGAAGAAGGGCGGCGCATGACGACCACACAGACCAAACAGACCGCACCAGCGGCACAGGCCGCCCCACCGCCGTCCATGCGGCTCAGGGAGCTCGTGTTCGGGGCGGCATGTGCCGCCGCTCTCCGCGCGGCCGCCCGGCTGGGGGTCGCCGATGCTCTCGGTGACAGGCCGCTGGCCGTGGAGGACCTCGCGGCGGCGGTGAAGACCGAGCCGAAGCCCCTTGGCCGGCTGTTGCGGGCCCTGTCCTGCTACGGCGTCTTCGCCGAGCAGCAGGACGGGACCTTCACGCACACCGACATGTCCCGGCTGCTGCGCGAGGACGATCCGCACAGCCTGCGCGCCATCTCACTGTGGTGCACCGAGCCGTGGACCTGGGACGCGTGGCCGAGGCTGGACGAGGCGGTGCGCTCCGGCCGGAACGTGGTCGAGGACCTGTACGGCAAGGAGTTCTTCGACTACCTCAATGAGGACGCCCCGGAATCGGCTGACGTCTTCAACCGCGCCATGACGACCTCCAGTGTGCAGTCCGCGCGCGACGTCGCGCAGTTCCTCGATCTGTCGGGGAGTTCGTCGGTCGCCGACATCGGGGGTGGGCAAGGGCATGTGGTGGCGAGCCTGCTGGAGAAGCATCCGGCGCTGCACGGCACCCTGCTCGATCTGCCGCGCGTGGTGGACAACGCCGACCCGCGGCTGCGTGCGGGAGGTGCGCTCGCGGACCGGACGCGCATCGTGCCCGGTGACTGCCGCGCGGCCATCCCGGTCCAGGCTGAGGTGTACATCATCAAGAACATCCTGGAGTGGGACGATGACAGCACCACCCGGACACTGCGCAACGTCATCGAGGCGGGTGGTCCCGGAGCGCGGGTCGTGGTCATCGAGAACCTCGTCGACGACACGCCCTCGATGCGGTTCAGCACCGCCATGGACCTGCTGTTGCTCCTCAATGTCGGAGGGGCCAAGCACACTGCCGGGAGCATGGCCGGCAGGCTGACGGACGCGGGCCTGGTCATCGACGACGTTCGCCCGGTCAACGCCTACCTGCATGCGTTCGACTGCACCGTCCCCGGATGACCACATCCCCCCGGACACATCCCGCAGAGCGCCGGTCGCCGGGCACGCAACCCTCGCGTGCCCGGCGACCGGCGGTCGAACGGGCGGGTTCAGGAGGTGACGTCCCGCTCCCAGCGGTAGAAGCGGTGTGCCATCGCGTCCTTCGGTGAACGCCAGGTCGCCGGGTCGTACGCGGTGACGTACGCCGACAGCCGTTCACTGATGTCCCGGAACTCGGGGTGCCCGGCCGCCTTCGCGATGGCGGGTCCGGCATCCCGCTCGGACTCGATGAGGTGCAGGTACACGTCGTCGAACTGGAAGAGGCTGCGCCGGACGACCCCCACCAGGTGCGGCAGTTCTCCCGGTCCGACTCCTCGAACACCTTGGCGATGTCCAGGGCCGACCCCGGGGCCATACGGGCGACGATCAGGGATTGGTGCATCGTCCTGTCCTCCGTCCGGATCAGTCGGACAGTGTCGGCACGGGCCGGTGTGTCATGGCGGCCTGCTCGATACGGTCCCGGATCAGGGCCATCTGGACCTTGGAATTCCGGTTGATGTTGGCCGTCATCCAGGCGTCGTCGACCGGTGCGTCCGGCTTCATCTCGAAGTCCTGCGTCCACACCATTCGGGTGCCCTCGAGCACCTTCTCGTACTGCCACACGATGTTCATGTAGGCGAAGGGCCCGGTCTCGATGCGGCGAGCCCGCACGCGGAGAGCGTCTCGGTCCGTTTCCCGTTCCGAGACCCAGCTCCACACCTTGCCGTCGTCGTCCGGGTGCATGGTGAGCCGGAACGTGGTCTTGTTCCCCTCCTGGGAGAGGATCTCGGCGGAGGCGTACTCGCTGAACAGTTGCGGCCAGTTCCCGACGTCGTTGGTCATGTCCCAGACCAGGTCGACCGGCGCGGCGATGGTGATCTCGTTCTGGGTGTGCCCGGCCATGTCAGGCTCCCGCCATCAGTGCGCCGTTGACGAGTTCGAGGAACTGCCGGGGGCTCTTGCTCTTCTCCGCGTCCTGAGGCATCGGCGTGCCGTACCGGTTCTCCAGCTCTCCCACGATGCCGAGCAGGCCGAGCGAGTCGATGCCGACGGCGTCGAAGCCGGCGTCGTACCGTTGCTGGAGTTCCTCCGGGGCAACGGTGACTCCGGCGGCCTTCTTCATCAGCTCGGCCAGCTCTTCCACGGTGATTCGGTCACTCATGCGGTTCCTCTCCTTGCTTCATGATGTGTGCTCGCGATGCCTCGCTACGAGGCGTCGGCGGCGCCGAGCCGTAGCACCAGCGCCGAGTTCGACCCCATGAGTCCTCGGCTGAGGACCAGCGCCGTGTGCAGTTCGGCGGCACGGGCGCGGGTGGTGACGAGGTCGAGGTCGTGGCAGACGTCGAAGACGTTGGGGGTGGGTGGGATCACGCCGTGCTCCATCGCGAGCACCGCCGCGGCGACGTCCAGAACGGGTGCCGCGCCGTAGCCTCGGCCGATAGCGGTCTTCGGCGCCGTGACGGGGACACGTCTGCCGTGCGCGCCCAGGACGTCCGCGATCGCCAGCGCTTCGGCACGGTCCGCGTCCAGTACGCCGAGGGCGTCGGCGAAGACCACGTCGATCTCCTCGGGGGCGCAGCCGGCCTCGTGCAGGGCGCCCCGGATGGCCCGGGCCAGCCCCTCCCGGGACTGCTTCCAGCGGGAGGCGCCGGTGAACGTCGCCGCGTGTCCCGCCAGGGTGGCCCGCACGGACGCGCCCCGTTCCCGGGCCGAGGTCTCGGCTTCCACGACGAGCATGGCGCCACCTTCGGCGGGCACGAATCCACAGGCCGCGGCGGTGAACGGACGGTAGGCACGCTCCGGGTCCTCGACGGTGCTCAGCTCCTCGTAGCCGAGCTGGCAGACCACCGAGTAGGGGGCCAGTGGCGCCTCGGTCGCGCCGGCCACCATCACGTCGGTGCCGCGCCGCACGGCCCGCGCCGCATGCGCCAGGGCATCCAGGCCACCCGCCTCGTCGGAGGCGACCACACCGCAGGGGCCCTTGAAGCCGCGGCGGATGGAGATCTGACCGGTGCTTGCGGCGTAGAACCAGGCGATGGACTGGTACGGACCGACGAAGCGACTGCCCTTGTCCCACAGTTGCTGCAGCTCCCGCTGCCCGAACTCACCGCCGCCGGAACCGGCCGCGGTGACCACGCCCACGGAGAACGGCGAGCCGTCGGTGTGGGGCCGGCTGAGGCGGGCGTCGTCAAGTGCGAGGTCTGCCGCCGCCATCGCGAAGTGCGTGAACCGGTCGGTCTGGACGAGGTAGCGCTCCTCGACTGCCGACGGCGGGTCGAAGCCCCGGATCTCGCCGGCCACCCGCAGCGGCAGGTGCTCGCACCCTTCACGGGTGACCCGGTCCAGGACGCTGATGCCCTCCTGGGTGGACTTCCAGAAGGTCTCGGTGCTCGTTCCGTTGGGCGCGACCACGCCGATTCCGGTGACGGCCGCGCGCCGAGGATGCGGTTCGCTCATCATGTCTTCTCCCTCGGCAGGGTCAGAACCACCGCGGACTGGAAGCCGCCGAACCCGCTGCCCACGGAGAGCACGCTGTTCAGTCGTCGCTCGCGAGCGACGCGCGGGACGTAGTCCAGGTCGCACTCGGGGTCCGGGGTCTCGTAGTTCGCGGTGGGCGGGACGACCTGGTGGGTCAGGGCCAGCGCACAGGCGACGACCTCGATCGCCCCGATCGCGCCGAGGGAATGGCCCACCATGGACTTGATGGAGCTCATGGGCGTGTCATAGGCGTGCGCGCCCAGGACCCGTTTGACCGCGGCCGTCTCGTGCCGGTCGTTCTGCTGGGTGCCCGACCCGTGCGCGTTGACGTAGTCGATCGCTGTGCCGTCGAGCCGGGCCTGGTCGAGGGCGTCCTCGATGGCCCGGGCCATCTCCAGGCCCTCGGTGGTCAGACCGGTCATGTGGTAGGCGTTGCCGAAGGTGGCGTAACCGGTGATCTCGCAGTACACGTGCGCGCCGCGGGCAAGGGCGTGCTCCAGGTCCTCCAGGACGAGTACCGCACCGCCCTCACCCATGACGAACCCGTTGCGGTCGGCGTCGAAGGGACGTGAGGCGTGGGCGGGGTCGTCGTTGTTCGGGGACGTCGCCTTGATCGCGTCGAAGCAGGCCATGGTGATCGGTGAGATCGGCGAGTCCGAGGCGCCCGCAATGCACACGTCGGCCCTGCCCTCCTCGATCGTGCGGACGGCGTACCCGACTGCGTCAAGCCCCGAGGTGCAGCCGGTGGAGACGGTCTGCACCGGCCCGCGTGCCTCGAACCGCTCCGCCACCGTCGAGGCGAGTGTGCTCGGCGAGAACGCTCGGTGCAGGTGCGGGCCGGACTCCCGGTGGTCCACGTCCCAGCGCTGCCCGTGGTGACTGACCAGCACGTAGTCGTGCTCCAACCGGGTGGTGCCGCCGACCGCGGTGCCCAGGGAGACCCCGACGCGCCAGGGGTCCTCCACCGCGAGGTCGAGGCCGGAGTCCCGTATTGCCTCTTCCCCGGCGACCAGGGCGAACTGGATGTACCGGTCGCACCGTGCGACCTGCTCCGCGTCCAGCCCGTGGGCCGCCGGGTCGAAGTCGCACTCGGCGGCGATCCGCGAACGCAGCCCGACCGGGTCGAAGAACGTGATACCCCGCGTCGCCGTGCGACCGTTGGCCAGGAGATCCCAGAACGCCGGTACGCCGATGCCCCCGGGGGCGACGATGCCTATACCCGAGACCGCCACACGCCTCGTCATGAGCGGACCTGACGTCGCTCGGCCGTCCGTCCCCCACCCGCGTGGGCTCCCTCCACCGCGACGGGCACGGCGTCGGTCTCCTCGGTGTCGACGTGGCCGAGGGGCGGGCTCGGGGCCAGTGGGCCGAGGTGGAAGACCATACGGGCCTCCACATTGCCGACGTTGCGGAAGCGGTGCCGCATGTGGGCGGGGATCATGAGCCCCTGCTCGGGCTGCAGCGGGTGGGGCTCGCCGTCCAGGTCCACCTCGAACTGCCCGCAGACGACGTAGACGAACTCTTCGGAGTACGGGTGGTAGTGCTCAGCGATGCGGTCACCGGGCTGCACGATGGCCACGCCCATGAAACCGCTGGTGGAGCCGACTGTGGCGGGGGTGAGCAGGGCGCGCAGATCGCCACCGCGCCGAGTGTTGGGCTCGACATCGCTGAGATCCACGATTTCGGGATGGGGGTTGATCACGACGTTCCTCCGAACATGTGCTCCATCGACATGAGGGCGTGGCCGTCATGGCCTGGGGGTGCCGGCGAGTCAGGCGTCGGGCGCGCGGCGGTCGGTGACGAGTTCCATGCGGGAGACCGTGAGGAGACGATCGGGGGCACCGTCCCTCAGCGCCGAACCGTCCGCCCCGAGGGCTTCGCCGTCGAGGAGTGCCGTCAGCTCGGCCGCCTGACCGCGATCCGTGAGACCGAGCACGGGGCCGGGGTCGGTGTCGAGCCCGCCGCGCACGTCGACCAGCCGCACCACGACGTCGTCGCGCTGGAAGATCGTGCTGCGCAGCACCGGTCGGTGCGGATCGTCTGCCGCCGCCTCGTCCTGCCGGGCGAGCCACTCGGCCAGCCGCATACCGCAACCCTCACGGGCCGGGTAGTACAACGCGTGCCGCACCGCGTCCGGACTCTCCCGACCCGCCGTCACATGGTGTACGGCGGGCAGCGCCGCGCGGGTGAAGAAGACCCGGGCGGACTCGGGATCATCGAGGTCTCGGTCCTGCTCCAGATAAGGGTTGATGGCCTCCTCGACGGCCCGCACCTCGGGCTGCCGGGCTACGTGGCGCAGCGCAGCGAGCAGGTCGCCCCGCACCTCGATGGCCCGAACCACCCGGTTGCCGTGCATGAACAGGGAGGTGCGGCACAGGCGGGTGGTGTCGTCGACCTGCGGCTCCGGTGAGGCGTAGCCGGCGAGGATCTTGGCGACGGTGTCCTCGCTGCCCGGCTTGACCGTGAAGGTGAGCGCGTGACGGATCAGACCGTCACCGATCCTGGGTGACGCCTGGAGCCGACGATTCCCAGGTTCGGCGTCCGCCGCCGGGCCGCCGGTCTCGCGGACGATGTGGAAGCGAAGCGACCTGGTGTTCCGGACACAACTGTGCAGTGGCTCCACCATCCGCACGTGTTCCTCGCTGTTCACCCAGGTGAGGAAGGGCGGGGCGCTCTCCCACTCACTCGTGATGAGCCATTGGGAGGGATTCTCGATGGACTGGCACAGTTGGTCGCTGACATGCCCGGGAACGGACGCAACCTGGTTGCACAGGCCCTCGTACGCCTCGAGGAACTGCTGCTGGGCCCCGTCGTAGACGTCCACCAGCAGGACGACACGAAGCCTGGAGCCGTCGAACACGGACTGGGAGACATGCTGCGACACCTGTTGCGACAGCGGCTTTGAAGCACGTTCAGACGTGGTGGTCATTCCTGCGCACATCTCCTTCATGGGGGCAGAGGCGGACGAAGGCCGGCCATGTTGTGACGTCGGCGTGCCTCGATCCTGAGCCCGTCCCCGGAGGCGCGCGACTCGTATGCACTGCACGGGTGACCGGTCGGCGTGGCAGGCAGGACCAGATCGGGCGAGGTGGGCGAAGACCACCAGGTTGTCCGCGTGGTCCGTGCCTGCCGGAGTGGTACCAGCGACCGCAGCCGTCCGCAGGGCGATGCCCGCCGGGACGCTCGGTGCGGCCGACACCGTCTGCGGAGGTCAGGCCGCTGCCAGCAGCGTGGTCAGGACATGGCGCAGTGCCGACTCGGCATCCGGGACCAGCCCTGACGATCGCCATGCCACGAACCCGTCGGGCCGGACGAGTACGGCGCTGCCGGGTGTCGCGCCGTGGGAGGCCGACCAGTCCGTACCGCCCTCGGGTGTCAGGTCGGCATCGGATCCATTGCCCACCCGGTACGAAGTCAGTGGAATGGACATCACTTCGGCGAGGCGGATGGCGGCCTCGTGCCAGCCACTTGGGTCATCGATGTCGCTGAGCAGGACGAATGACCGTTCGTAGAGGTCCAGAGTGGAGATCCGTTCACCTCGGTTCCGTACCCACAAGTGGGGCGCCCTGCTCCCGGGTTCACCGGACAGGTCGAGCTGCCCCGGCACGACCGGGGCGGCGGGGTCGGTGCCGACGACGGCACCGTGCGGATAGCGGTAGCCGAGGGCCACGTTGAGGATGCCGCGTTGCGGGGTACCGCCTGCGCCGGGAGGCGGGGCGAAGCCGGGATGGCTGTGCTCGACCGACCGTGCGGCGGCGCGGGCGCTGGTCGCTTCCGCCACCGGGCGGCGCTCGGCGTCGTATGTGTCCAGCAGCCCCTCCCCGGCCCAGCCGCCGAGCACCGCGGACAGCTTCCACGCGAGGTTGTGCGCGTCCTGGATACCGGTGTTGGAGCCGAAGGCCCCGGTGGGGGACATCTCGTGGGCTGAGTCGCCGGCCAGGAAGACGCGTCCGGCCCGGTAGCTCCGGGCAACCCGCTGGGCTGCGTGCCAGGGAGCCCTGCCGGTGACCTGTACGTCAAGGTCGGCGACTCCGACCGCGCGGCGGATGTGTTCGACACACCGTTCGTCGGTGAACTCCTCCAGGGTTTCGCCCTGCTCGGGGTGCCAGGGAGCGTGGAAGACCCAGTTCTCACGGTTGTCCACGGGCAGCAGCGCGCCGTCGGCGTCCGGGCTGGTCAAATAGCAGACGATGAAACGACGGTCACCCACGACATCGGCGAGGTGGCGGGAGCGGAAGGTGATGCTGACGTTGTGGAACAGGTCGCCAGGACCGCTCTGCGCGATGCCGAGCTGCTGGCGGACGGGGCTGCGGGGGCCGTCGGCAGCGACGAGGTACTCCGCGCGGATGGTGGTGTGCTCGCCCGTCTGCCGGCTCTTGACCACCGCCGTGACGCCGGAGGGATCACTGTCGAACGACATCAGTTCGGTGGCGTACCGCAGGTCGCCACCGAGCTGAGCGGCGTGCTCGAACAGAACCGGCTCCAGGTCGTTCTGGCTGCACAGGCACCACGAGCTGGGGCTGAACCGGGCCAGTCCGCCGCCTGCGTCGATCTCCCGGAAGAGCCACTCACCCGCGTCACCGACCAGGGTGGGTGTCTGCAGGATCCCGTGGTTGTCGGCCAGCGTGGCGGCGGCCTGTCGGATCATCGGCTCGACACCGGCTGCCCGGAACAGCTCCATCGTGCGGACGTTGTTGCCGCGGCCGCGGGGGTGGATGGAGGTGCCGGCGTGGCGCTCCACCAGCGTGTGCCGCACCCCCAACCGGCCCAGGAACAGCGAGGTCGACAGGCCGACGAGAGAACCCCCGACGATGAGGACCGGGACCTGGTGGTTCGTGTGGCCGGCTTGATCGGCTCTTTGATTCATTGCTCGCCTCCAGCGCGTCGTGTCCCCCCGACTCGGCCAGATACGGCCGGAGCTGCATGCATGCCCCGCAGTGTGGACACGGGCGCAAGCTTCACCCGCTTAACTCGCCCCGTTCGCCGAGTCGGCGGGCACGTCCACGATCCATTTCCCGCCGGCATCCCGACTGATCACGGCTCGACCCGTGGGCCAGTCATGGGGCCCGTCCGCCGAGACGGCCGAGTTGCGGCGTCTGCGGGCAGGTCAGCCATACGCCGTGGTCACCGGACGAGTACGTCGCCAACGGATCGGTGTTCGGTTCCGCGCGCCGGCTGCTTCGCCCGGAAGTGTGCGGGTGCGGCGGCACCTGCATGCCGGCGGCAGACGCCGGACCTCGGTTGACGCACCGAGCCGCACCCGGCGGGGGTTGTACGCCGTGATGAGCCCCGCTACGCCCGGTCACCCTCTACTTGGCCTCCACCCGGCCTCCGCAGGACCGCTTGCCACGTCGGTACGCGATCTCCCCCCGGGCCACGTCCACCGCGATGAACACGGCGAGCGGGATGCCGAGGAGCGGGACGAAGTAGCCCAGGACCGCGATCACGGCGAGGGCGGGGACCAGGATGTGCGGCGGCACCTGCTGCCAGGCACCGCGTGGGATCGGGCGACCGAAGGAGGAGGCACGGCCGCGCTGCCACCACATGCGGTAGCCCCAGAGGATCAGCGTGACGAGGGAGAGGGCGAGCGCCAGCAGGAGCAGCTGGTTGGCCAGGCCGAACAGGACGCCGGTGTGGGCGTCGATGCCCCAGCGGGACAGCTTGGCGAGGAACGGGAAGTCCGCGAACCGGAGCGTGTCGGTGACCTCGGCGGTCGCCGGGTCCACGGCCACCGCGTCCTGCTTGGTGGGCCAGCTGCGCTGGACCTGCCGTACGACGTACGCGGAGGACGCGTCGGCGGGCGGCACGATCTCCACGGGGTCCCCCAGGCCCTCGGTGCGCGCGGCGGCGAGGATCCCGTCCAGGTCACCCCCGGTGGCGGCCCCCGCGTCCGCCGAGCCGCCGCCGTGCTCGCCGTGGTCACCCGCCGTGGCCGAGATGGCCGGCGTCGCCTGGTGGAGTTCGGTGCGCAGGACCGCGATGTTGGCGCCGGTGTACGTCGACCAGGTCAGGCCCGTCGCGGAGAGGAAGAAGAACCCGGCGGCGGCCCACGCGCCGACCGTGCCGTGCAGGCCCAGGGTGCGTCGTCGGCCGCTGGTGCCCCGTACCTTGCGCCGGGCGCGACGGCGGGCGAACCAGAGCACGAGGCCGCCGGCCGAGATGACCCACAGCCAGCTGGCGGCGAGTTCGCTGTAGAGGCGGCCGGTCTCGCCGAGGTGGAGGTTGGCGTGGAACTTGCTGACCCAGGCCCGCACCGGCAGCGCGCCCGTCGATCCGTACTGCTCCAGCGCCCCGCGCACCTCGGCCGTGTACGGGTCGACGAACACGGCGAGGGTGTCGGGCTCGTCGACGCCCTCGACGCCCGTCAGCATCACCCGGGTCGTCGCGTCGTCCTCGGGTGAGGGGCGTACGGCGGCGACGGTGCCCTCGGGGCGCGCCTTGCGGGCGGCGGCCACCTGCTCGGAGATCGGCAGCTTCTCGTCGCCCACCTTCGCGACGGTCGTCCGGTCCGCGTAGACGATCTTCTCGACCGAGAACGAGGTGGCGTACAGCCCGCCCGTCAGGGCGGCGACCAGCAGGAACGGGGCGACGAGGACGCCCGCGTAGAAGTGCAGCCGCAGGACGAGCGGCCTGAGCGAGGCCCATCCGCTCGGGGTGCCGTCGGGTTTCGCGACGGTTTTCTGGGGCTCGTCCGTCTCGGTCGAGGGGGCGATGGTCATCGGCGGATGCTCCGGGATACGGGGACGTCGTGGCGGTTCAGTAGTCGGGGTACGGGGGCGTCGAGTTCCCGGCGGTTCGCATGACGCGGGTCACACCAGAGCTCGGGCGCTTCGTACGCTCCCGTGCCTCGTCCTCGCGGGAGCCGCCTCGCATCGCGCGATGCCGCTTGGCATTCTGGCGCGATGGCTTTTGAACGTGACCGCACCGAGTTCCGCCCCCTGAGCGAGCGGGTCGAGGAGCTTCTCGCCCACGAGGGCCCGCTGCCGATCGTCGCCGCGGGCGATCCGGTCCTGCGCCGCACCGCCGAGCCCTTCGACGGCCAGCTGGACGCGGACCTGCTGGCCCGGTTCGTCGCCGCGCTGCGCGCCACCATGCACGCGGCACCCGGCGTCGGTCTCGCCGCGCCGCAGGTCGGAGTGTCCTTGCGCATCGCGGTGATCGAGGACCCCGCGCCGGTCCCGGAGGAGGTGCGGCTGGCCCGGGGCCGGGTCCCGCAGCCGTTCCGCGTCCTGGTCAACCCGGCGTACGAGGCCGTCGGCTCGTTCCGGGACGCCTTCTTCGAGGGCTGTCTGAGCGTGCCGGGCTGGCAGGCCGTGGTGGCCCGGCACGCCAGGGTCCGGCTACGGGCGCTCGACGAGGGCGGGCGGACGGTGGACGAGGAGTTCTCGGGGTGGCCCGCCCGTATCGTCCAGCACGAGACGGACCACCTGAGCGGCACGCTCTACCTCGACCACGCCGAGCTGCGCTCCCTGTCCTCGAACCAGGCGATGGCCGAGCGCTGGAACGACCCCACCCCGGCCAACGCCTCCCGGGCCCTCGGTTTCCTCCTGCCCGACTGAGCGCCCGGCCGGGCGGTTCAGCCCCGGTACGCCTCCAGCAGCCGCAGCCACACCTCACTGATCGTCGGGTACGAGGGCACCGCGTGCCACAGGCGGTCGATGGGGACCTCGCCGGCGACGGCGATGGTGGCGGAGTGGATGAGTTCGCCGACGGCGGGGCCGACGAAGGTGACCCCGCGGAGGATCTCGCGGTCCAGGTCGACGACCATACGGGCGCGGCCCGGGTAGCCGTCGGCGTACAGGCCCGCCCCCGCCACGGAGGAGAACTCGACGTCGACGGCGCGGACGCGGTAGCCGGCCTGTTCCGCCTCGACGAGGGAGAGGCCGACGGCGGCGGCCTCGGGGTCGGTGAAGACGACCTGGGGAACGGCGGCGTGGTCGGCGGTGGCCGCGTGGGCGCCCCACGGGTCGCGCTCCAGGAGCGGGACGCCGGCCGCCCGGGCGGCGATGGCGGCCCCGGCGATCCGCGCCTGGTACTTGCCCTGGTGAGTGAGCAGGGCCCGGCGGTTGACGTCGCCGACCGCGTACAGCCACGCGCTGCCCGTCACCCGGAGGCTGTCGTCGACGGGCAGCCACGATCCGGGCTCCAGGCCGACGGTGTCGAGGCCGAGGTCGTCGGTGCGCGGGGCGCGGCCGGTGGCGAAGAGGATCTCGTCGGCCTCCAGACGGTCCCCGGTGTCCGTGCGGGCCACCACGGTGCCGTTCTCACGGCACACCGCCGTCACCGACGTGCCGGTGCGGACGTCCGCGCCCGCCTCAACGAGCGCCTCGGCGATCAGCTCGCCGGCGAAGGGCTCCATACGGGGCAGCAGACCCTCGCCCCGGACGAGGACGGTGACCTCGGAGCCGAGGGCCCGCCAGGCGGTGGCCATCTCGACGGCGACGACCCCGCCGCCGACGACGATCAGCCGGTCGGGGACGCTCCGGGCGCTGGTGGCCTCGCGGCTCGTCCAGGGCTCGACCTGGGTGAGTCCCGGCAGGTCGGGCAGGAGGGCGCGGCTGCCGGTGGAGACCACCACCGCGTGGCGGGCGGTGAGGACGTGGTGTCCGCCGTCCGTCGCGTTCACGACGACGCGGCGGGGCCCGGCCAGGCGTCCATGGCCGCGATAGAGGGTCGCGCCGACGCTCTCCAGCCAGCCGGCCTGGCCGTCGTCCCTCCAGTGGGCGGCCTCGTAGTCGCGGTGGGCGAGCACCTCGGCGGCGTCCAGCGGGCCCTCGACCAGGTGGCGCAGCCCGGGCACGCGGCGGGCGTCGGCGCGGGCGATCGCGGGGCGCAGCAGGGCCTTGCTGGGCATGCACGCCCAGTACGAGCACTCGCCGCCGACCAGCTCGCTCTCCACGATCGCGGTGGACAGGCCGGCCGCGCGGGTGCGGTCGGCGACGTTCTCCCCCACGGGTCCGGCGCCGAGCACCACGACGTCGTAGTCGACGGTCGTGGCTTCGCCTGCGTCTCGGGTGCGTTCCGTATCCGTCATGGGGTCAGTCTGGTTGTCGGTGTGCGCGGAGGCCACACGGGTACGCGCGCGGAATACGCCACCGCGACGAGGCGTTGTCGAGAGCGGCTCGTCCGAGCACCGAGACCCGGAAGAGGGATGCACGCCATGAGCAGCACCGTGGAGCTCACCAAGGAGAACTTCGACCAGACGGTCACCGAGAACGAGTTCGTACTGATCGACTTCTGGGCGTCCTGGTGCGGGCCGTGCCGTCAGTTCGCCCCGGTCTACGAGAAGGCCGCCGACGACAACCCGGACCTGGTGTTCGGCAAGGTGGACACCGAGGCGCAGCCGGAGCTGGCCCAGGCCTTCGGTATCCAGTCGATCCCCACGCTGATGATCGTCCGTGATCAGGTCGCCGTGTTCGCGCAGCCGGGCGCGCTGCCCGAGGCCGCGCTGACCGACGTCATCGGGCAGGCCCGCGAGCTGGACATGGACGAGGTCCGCAAGGCCGTCGCGGAGCAGCAGTCGAAGGTCGAGCAGAACGGTCAGTGAACCGGCCGGTCCACCAGGTCAGCGGCAGTCCCGTGTCGTTGTCGGCCAGTTCGGCGGCAGCCTGCCGGGACGCCGTGTGCGATCGCCAGTTCCGGCGCAGCCGGGCGAGCTGGAGACGGTGGTCGAAGGCGCCCTCGTCCGGCCGCGTGTGCGGCATCCTGGTCATGCCGTAGGAGAAACGGGTCGCCCGCCGGACCCGGTCCAGGCACAACCGCGAGTACCGGTCGAGAAGTTGTGGCGATCCCCGGTCGTAGAGCTCGATGAACGCGCGCGCCGGGACACCGACGTCGGACACGCCCAGGTTGAGGCCCCCGGCCCCGTGCACACACGTCCGGGACGCACCCGGCGCGCGGTTCGCGATCGACGCCGACTGGACCCTGAGCGCGGCCCGGTCACGCCAAGTCCGCGCGGGGTCGGTGCCGTTCGCGACCTGGAGGTAGAGTCGGGAGGCGGACGGCGAGCGCATGCTGCGCAGAGCGAAGCCGTGCTCGCCGCGCGCGTAGATCGACTCCTCGATGCCGTGGCACACGCGGCCCTCGATCTCCGGACGTTCGGCGGCACCGCACTCGCGCAGCGCGTCGGCCGTGCCCCGTTCCAGCAGGCCGGCGCGCCGTCGCCGCTCCGCGTACGCGCGGGTCCGGCTCTCCAGGACCACACGGTCGATGTCGGTCCGGTGCGGCAGCCGGGCGCGGAGGAGCCCGGCGGGGCCGCCGATGACGCCGACCGGCGTGCGCACGGCGCGCCTCCCGGGGCGAGGGATCCGGTCCTGCCGTGCGCGTTCAGCTCGATTCGCGGTGGACTATCCGCGCGCCCAGGACGTCGTGGGTCGTGGGGACCGTGGCGGGGTCACGCACCGCGCGGTCGACCAGTTCGGCGAGGTCGCGTCCGGACGGCAGCTCCAGGTGGACGGTGCTGAGGCGGGGCCTCAGCAACCGGCCGATCATCAGGTCGTCGGCCCCGACCACGGCCGTCTCCCCGGGGATGCCGATGCCCTCGTCCTGCAGGGCGCGCATCACCAGCATGGCGTACTCGTCGTTGTACGCGAACACGGCGTCCAGACCGAGTGAGCGCCAGCGTCCGGCGAGCCGGGTAGCGGCTGCCTCGTCGTACGCGAGCGGGAGTTCGGTGACCGTCGCGTCCGTGCCGAGCACCGCGCGGCGTACGCCGGCCAGCCGGGGCTGGGAGAAGACCCCGAGGCCGGGTTCCTCGGGCACGACGACGCCGATCCGGCGGTGACCGCGTTCGACCAGATGCCGGCCGGCGCTGTGGCCGACGCCCGCGTGGTCCAGGATCAGCGCGTGGGCGCCCTCGACGGGTTCGGGAGTGAGGGTGACGACGGCCTTGGCGCCGGAGCGCTTGAGGACGGCCACGCCCTGCGGGCCGAGGCCGACGCCGGGCACGATCACCGCGACCGGGCGCAGCTCGGCCCAGGCGCGGGCGGCGTCGTCGCCGCGCAGGCCGATGCCGCCGTGCTGTACGACGGTGTAGTCGAGCCGGCTGAGGGCCCACTGGAGCTCGTTGATGAACTGGCTGTAGAGCGGGCCGACGGGCACGTTCGGCGTGGGCATCAGGACCAGGCGGCTGTGTCCGGCGCGCAGACTTCGGGCCGCCGCGTGGGGCACATAGCCGAGTTCCTTGGCGGCCTCGTGGACCCGGCGACGGGTGGGCTCGCTGATGCGGACGGCGCTGGTGTTGTTCAGGACGTAGCTGACGGTCGCGCGGGAGACACCCGCGAGTCGGGCCACATCGGCGCTCGTGGGCACGGATCGTTGCAGCGGCGAGGGCGGGGCGGGCTCTTTCGGTATCTGCACCATGAGGACGGCATCCTTGCAGAAGCGGTGAGGGTGGTACCGGCCGGGGGAGTTCCGGCCGTACGGGAGCTCGGGTTCGGGCCACCGATCTTTGTGGCTGGGCAGTTTGGCCAATACGTTCGCAGCTCGTTCAACTCTGCGACCATTTCGCGCCACCTCCGGCGGGGCGGGCCGGCCCGCCGTCCCGCTCGACGACGGGCGGACGTATCCGTCGCTGGGCAGGGACGCGGCGGCCGACGAACGACGAACGCCGCACACGGCGACCGGGTGACTGTGCGCGCGCCCGGGGCCGCGATGCCGGAAGCTATGGCGTGAACTGTGTGTTCGCTATGGGTGTCGGCCCGGGCCGGTGGGGCGGACCACGGCGCCGCGCGGACGGCCGGGAGGGCTACGGATGGATCACTCGCCAGGTGACGGCGTCCGTCGCCGTACGACGGTCTCCGCCCGCCCCGTACCGTGGCACCCGTACGGACGTTACCGTTCGGTAGACAAGCTGCTTCCGGAGGTGTTCCGTATGAGTGCCGACCGTGCCCCGGGTCTGGTGGAGTGCGCGCGTGCGCTGGCCGCCGGGGAGGTGACGTCGCGGGTGCTCGTGGAGCGGACGCTCGCCCGGATCGAGGCGAGTCAGGGGACGGTCAACGCGTTCCGGCGGGTACGGGCCGAGGCGGCGCTGGCGGAGGCCGAGGCCGCGGACGAGGAACTGGCGGCGGGCGGGCGACGGCCGTTGCTCGGGGTGCCGGTGGCGGTGAAGGACGACATGGACGTGGCGGGCGAGCCGACCGCGTTCGGCTGCCGGGGGGAGTTCCCGTCGCTGCCGGAGGACGGTGAGGCGGTGCGGCGGCTGCGCGCGGCCGGGGCGATCGTCGTCGGCAAGACCAACACCTGCGAGCTGGGGCAGTGGCCGTTCACCGAGGGGCCGGCCTTCGGGGCCACCCGCAACCCCTGGCACCCGGACCACACCCCGGGCGGTTCCTCCGGCGGTTCGGCGGCGGCCGTGGCGGCGGGCCTCGTGCCGGCCGCGCTGGGCTCGGACGGCGCCGGCTCGGTCCGTATCCCCGCTTCCTGGACGCATCTCGTGGGGATCAAACCGCAGCGCGGCCGAATCTCGACCTGGCCGCACGCGGAGTCCTTCCAGGGCATCACCGTCAACGGCACCCTCGCCCGTACGGTCGCCGACGCCGCCCTGCTCCTGGACGCGGCGAGCGGCAACCACGAGGGCGACCTGCACCGGCCCGCCGCCGTCAACGCCTTGGAGGCGGTGGGCCGCGATCCCGGACGGCTCAGAGTCGCCCTGTCCCTGAAGCCCCCGTTCACGGCGCTCCCCGCGCGGCTCGACCCCCGGGTGCGGGGCCGGGTCCGCGCGGTGGCGGAGCGACTGGCCGCGCTCGGGCACGTGGTGGAGGAGGCGGAGCCCCGGTACGGACGGATCGGGCTGGCGTTCGTCCCGCGCGCCACCGCCGGGATCGCCGAGTGGGCCGGCGCGGTCACCCGGCAGGACCTCCTCGACCCGCGCACACGCGACGCCGCCCGCCTCGGCCGGCTGCTCGGCGGGGCGCCCCTGCGACTGGCCCGCCGCGCGGAGGCCACGCTCCACCAGCGGATCGGCGTCCTCTTCCAGTCGTACGACGTGCTGTTGGCGCCCACCACCGCCACTCCCCCGCCGCGCGTCGGCTCCATGATCGACCTGGGCGGACTCGGCACCGACCGCGCGATGATCGCGGCCTGCCCGTACGCGTGGCCGTGGAACGTCCTGGGCTGGCCCGGCGTGAACGTACCGGCGGGCTTCGTGGACGACGGGCTGCCCGTGGGGGCGCAACTGCTCGGTCCGGCGAACAGCGAGCCTCTGCTGCTGTCGCTGGCCGCGCAGTTGGAGGCGGACCAGCGCTGGCACGAACTGTGGCCGCCACGGCGGGCCGCCGCGGATTCGCCCGCGGTGTGAGCGGGTGGGGGCCGTGAGCTGTGAGCCGTAGCCACGGGCCGGCCAACGGCCCTGCGGTGTGCGCGGGTTCGGGCGCTGCGGTGTGCGCCGTACGCTGTGACCATGGGCGAAGCGTCGATGGCCGGGCTGATCGGACGGGTGACCGGTGAGGTCGGTGCCGGGCCTGTCGGCGAGGTGACCGTCCAGCAGCCCCGGGGCGCGGAGCTGGAGGCGTCCCGGCGCGAGCAGCAGCTCCGGGCGGGCGTCCGCAAGCGTAGGCCCCTTGCGCCGTAGCTCCGACCTCGGGGGCTCGACCGCGGGCCGTTCGTGGAGGATCGCGCCCGGGCTGCGGAGCCGCACACCGATACAGCCCAGCGCCCCTTACGGGGCGCGGGTTACCTTGTGGCGCGTGACTTCTTTCGCCGATCAAGGGATTCCCGGCCGCTGCGGACCCTTCGCCACCGTCGAGGCCGAGCCCCGTGAGGTGGGGCGGGTCCGCACGGAGTACTCGCCCGCGCACGACGGGGACCCCGATCCCGGGGAGATCGTCTGGACGTGGGTGCCGTTCGAGGAGAACGACGGGCGGGGGAAGGACCGGCCCGTGCTGGTGGTGGCCCGGGAGGCCGGGGGGACGTTCCTCGCCGTGCAGTTGACCAGCAAGCGGCGGGACGGGGACCGCGAGTGGGTGCCGATCGGGAGTGGGCCGTGGGACCGGTCGGGGCGGGACTCGTGGGTGGATGTGGACCGGGTGTTGCGGCTGCATGAGGCGGGGATGCGGCGGGAGGCCTGCGCGTTGGACCGGATG
Source organism: Streptomyces sp. TG1A-60 (assembly GCF_037201975.1). Classification (NCBI taxonomy): domain Bacteria; kingdom Bacillati; phylum Actinomycetota; class Actinomycetes; order Kitasatosporales; family Streptomycetaceae; genus Streptomyces; species Streptomyces sp. TG1A-60. The sequence goes on from NZ_CP147520.1 coordinate 678,528, forward strand.
CGGTTCAACTCCGTGGTGCGCCGGTTGCGGGAACGGTACGGGTGGCGTTGACGGTCGCACGCCGGCTGCGGGCCGGATGTGGCTCGTCGCGAGGTCCCCGCGTCCTCAAGGGCGCCTGCTCAGCTCTTGCTCGAAGGCACTGAGCACCACCGCTCCCCTCGTACGGTCCAGCACCCCGAACACCACGTGCTCGAAGTGGCCCTCGAACCTCCCGCCGGCCGTGAGGAGGGCGCGGAACGCGGCTGCCACCTGGGTCGGGTCGTTGCCGAAGACTCCGCAGCCCCAGGCGCCGAGGACCAGGCGGCGGTAGCCGTTGGCCACGGCGGTCTCCAGTACGCGCTCCGCGCGCACCGCCAGGGCTCGTGGCAGTTCGGGGGCGAGCTCCGGCACCGTACGCAGAACGACCGACGCGTTGGGGGCGGCGGCGGTCAGGAAGCCGACGGTGTAGGGGGTGTCGAGGAGGGTGCCGCGGTCGTCGCGGAAGACGGGGACGGCCGGCGAGTGGATGACACGGTCCGTGTAGAACGGGTCGCGGTGGGCGCGGTGGTGGTCGTAGAAGCCGCGGGCTTCACGGACGCAGACATGGAGGGCGGAGGCCCGGCAGAGGGCTTCCTCCTGGGCCTGGGCGCCGTTGAGGTAGCCGCCGCCGGGGTTGCGGGCTGAGGCGAAGTCGAGGACGGCGACCGGGGCGTCGGTGCCCGTCAGGCGGTGGGCGGCCTCCAGGCTGCTCTCGCCGGTGACCTCGATGATCGACTTCACTGGGCCGACCCGCGGTGTCTCCACCGGCTCGGGGCCGTACAGCCGCGTCCCGGCACGGGCGGCCTCGACCTCGGCCGCGATGGACACGTCATGGCCGGCGGGTGCGCGGTAGCGCCCGGCCGCGACGATCCGCTCGGTCTCGTGTGCGATCCCCCGCAGGCGGGCGCTCATGGCGCCACCTCCGTGCGCGCCACGAGCACCGCCCGCGCACGCTGCCCCGTCGTGCTCATGCACGCATCGTGGGTGATGCTGGTCAGTGACCGCAACGGAGTATCCACCGGCGTGAATGGCCCGGTACAGGGCCGGGAAGAGGTGTTCGAAGACCCCGGACACAGAGATCGCCGATCCGCATTGCCACGATGTGTCCCCTTGTGCGAAAGCGGCGCGAGGGCTTTGGGTGGGGCGAGGACCACGGTCCAAAGTGATCGGAATCGGACCGGAGACACGGTGGAATCTCAGGAGGATCCCGAGATGTCAGATGCTCTGAGTGGCTGTACGGAGCAACGCTCCGGCGTCACCGAGGCGGAGGTGGAGGCCCTGGTACGGGGCATCTGCTTCAAGACCGGCCCACCCCGCACCCTCGGGGTCGAACTGGAATGGCACGTCCACGAGCTGCGCGATCCGCGGCTCCCGGCAACACCCGCACGACTCGAAGCGGCCTACGCCGCGCTGCGGACCCTGCCACTGACCTCGCCGCTGACCGTCGAGCCCGGCGGCCAGCTGGAGCTCAGCTCGGCGCCGGCCGCCTCCCTGATGGAGTGCGTCGGGTCCGTCTCGGCCGATCTCGACGCCGTACGCGCCACGCTGCGCGAGGCGGGCCTCGGCATCAGCGGCTTCGGCCACGAACCCTGGAACCCGCCGACCCGCTACCTCCACGCGCCCCGGTACGACGCGATGGAGGCCTGCCTCGACCGCTTCGGCCCCGAGGGGCGCTCCATGATGTGCTCGTCCGCCTCGGTCCAGGTGTGTCTCGACGCCGGGTTCGAGGAGCCGGGCTCCCTCGGGCACGCGCGGCGCTGGTGGCTGGCGCACCAGCTCGGCGCGGTGCTGGTGGCCGCGTTCGCGCACTCCCCGCTGGCGCGGGGCCGGGTCACCGGCTGGCGTTCGACGCGGCAGGCGCTGTGGGCGGCGATGGACCCGGGCCGTACGGACGCCCCGGAGCTTGGCGGCGACCCGCGCGGGGCGTGGGCGCGGCTGGTGCTGGACGCGCCGGTGATGTGCGTCCGGGCGGACGAGGGCTCCTGGGGTGTCCCGGACGGGATGACGTTCCGGGAGTGGACGAGATCGGCCACCCCGCCGAGCCGCGCCGACCTCGACTACCACCTGACGACGCTGTTCCCTCCGGTGCGTCCGCGCGGCCACCTGGAGCTGCGCATGATCGACGCCCAGCCGGGTGAGGACGGGTGGATCGTGCCGCTCGCCGTGACGGCGGCACTGTTCGAGGACCCGGAAGCCGCCGAGACCGCCTGCCGGACCGTCAAACCCCTCGCGGAGCGGGCGGGATCGCAGCCGCCGCCGCGCAATCCCCTGTGGGTCGCCGCCGCCCGGGACGCTCTGGCCGATCCCGAGCTGCGGGAGGCGGCGGCCGTCTGCTTCGCCGCGGCGGCCGAGGCGCTGCCCCGGCTCGGCGCGAGCCCCGAGGTGCGGGACGCCGTCGCGGCGTTCACCGACCGCTATGTCGCCCGGGGCCGCTGCCCCGCCGACGATCTGCTCGATCAGGTGCACAGGAAGGACATCCCCGCATGACCGCGGCCGAGACGCCGGCTTCCACGAACGACGCCGACCCCGGCATACTCCGGGAGCGCGCGCTGGCGGCGCTGACCACGGCCCGTGCCCGCACCGCGCTCCTGACCAGCGCCGTCGACGAGCCCGACCTCACCGCGCAGCACTCGCCGCTGATGTCCCCGCTGGTGTGGGACCTGGCCCACATCGGCAACCAGGAGGAGCTGTGGCTGCTGCGGAACGTCGCCGGGCGGGAGGCGATGCGGCCCGAGATCGACGGCCTGTACGACGCCTTCGAGCATCCGCGCGCCGAGCGGCCCTCGCTGCCGCTGCTGCCGCCCGAGGAGGCCCGCCGGTACCTCGCCGAGGTGCGCGGCCGGGCGCTGGACGTGCTGGAGCAGACCGACTTCCACGGCACCCGCCTCACCGACGCGGGCTTCGCCTTCGGGATGATCGCCCAGCACGAACAGCAGCACGACGAGACGATGCTGATCACCCATCAGCTCCGCAGGGGCCCCGCCGTGCTGTCGGAGCCGGACCCCGGGCCCGCGCCGTTGTCCACGAGGCCCACCGAAGTCCTCCTGCCCGGCGGGGAGTTCATGATGGGCACCTCGGCCGAGCCATGGGCGCTGGACAACGAGCGGCCCGCGCACCGGCGCCTCGTCCCGCCATTCCACATCGACACCGCGCCGGTGACGAACGGCGCGTACCAGACGTTCGTCGAGGACGGCGGCTACGGCGACGAACGCTGGTGGACGGCCGAGGGCTGGGACCACATCCGCGCGCACGGCATCACCGCGCCGCTGTTCTGGCGCCGGGACGGCCGGCAGTGGCTGCGCCGGCGCTTCGGCGTCACCGAGGTCGTGCCGGCCGACGAGCCGGTACTGCACGTGTGCTGGTACGAGGCCGACGCCTACGCCCGCTGGGCGGGGCGCCGGCTGCCCACGGAGGCCGAGTGGGAGAAGGCCGCCCGACACGACCCGGTCACCGGCCGCTCGACCCGCTACCCGTGGGGCGACGCCGACCCGACGCCCGAGCACGCCAACCTCGGCCAGCGCCATCTGCGCCCGGCACCGGCCGGCAGCTATCCGGCGGGTGAATCGCCGCTGGGTGTAAGGCAGTTGATCGGCGATGTGTGGGAGTGGACGGCGAGCGACTTCCTGCCGTACCCCGGGTTCACGGCGTTCCCGTACAAGGAGTACTCGGAGGTGTTCTTCGGCCCCGAGTACAAGGTGCTGCGCGGTGGTTCGTTCGCCGTGGACCCGGTGGCGTGCCGGGGGACGTTCCGCAACTGGGACTACCCGATCCGGCGCCAGATCTTCAGCGGGTTCCGCACGGCACACGACGCCTCCCCGGAGGGTCTCTGATGTGCCGTCATCTCGCCTTCCTCGGGCCCCAGTCGCCGCTGGGCAGGGTTCTCGTGGACCCGCCGCACAGTCTGTTCCGGCAGTCGTGGGCGCCCCGGCGGCAGCGATACGGGACGGTCAACGCCGATGGTTTCGGAGTCGGTTGGTACGCCGAGGGGGACCCGGTGCCGGGCCGTTACCGGCGGGCGGGGCCGATCTGGGGCGACCAGACCTTCGCGGACCTCGCCCGGGTCGTGCGCACCGGTGCGCTGCTGGCGGCCGTACGGGACGCGACGGTGGCGGGCGCGGACGACGAGGCCGCGGCGGCGCCGTTCACGGCCGGGGCGTGGCTGTTCAGCCACAACGGGGCGGTCGCCGGGTGGCCCCGGTCCCTGGCACCGCTCGCCGCCGAACTGCCGGCCGTCGAGGTTCTGTCGATGGAGGCCCGCAACGACTCCGCGCTCGTGTGGGCCCTGGTCCTGAACCGGCTGCGCGCCGGTGACGAGGAGGGCCAGGCGCTGGCCGACACGGCCTTGGAGGTCGCCCGGGCGGCCCCCGGCTCCCGGCTGAACCTGCTCCTCACCAACGGCGAGACCATCGCCGCGACGGCCTGGGGCGACACGCTCTGGTATCGCGCCGAGCCCGGCCGGAGCACGGTCGTCGCGTCCGAGCCGTACGACGACGATCCGCACTGGGTGGAGGTGCCGGACCGCACGCTGCTCGCGGCGAGCCGCACGGACGTGCTGCTCACACCGCTGAAAGAGCCGGAGGAGTCCACCCGCCCGACCGACGACATGGCATCCGTACCCCCGAAGGAGCCCCCCGCGTGAGCCCGTTCCGCCTCACCCGCACCCTGCCCGAGGACGCCACGGACGCGGCCCTGCGCGCCGACGTCCTGCACGGTCTGACCCACTCCCCCAAGACGCTGCCGCCGAAGTGGTTCTACGACGCCCGCGGCAGTGAGCTGTTCGAGCGGATCACGGAGCTGCCCGAGTACTACCCGACCCGGGCCGAGCGCGAGATCCTCGTCGGCAGGGCGGGCGAGATCGCCGCGGCGAGCGGTGCGCGCACCCTGGTCGAGCTGGGTTCCGGATCCTCCGACAAGACCCGGCATCTACTGGACGCGATGCCCGGCCTGCACACCTATGTGCCGGTCGACGTCAGTGAGAGCGCGCTGCGGCAGGCGGGTGAGGCGCTGAGCGCCGAGCGGCCGGGGCTGCACGTGCACGCCCTGATCGCCGACTTCACCGCGCGGCTCGAACTGCCCAGGGCTCCGGGGCCGCGCCTGGTGGCGTTCCTCGGCGGCACGATCGGCAACCTGGTGCCTGTGGAGCGCGCCTCGTTCCTGTCCGCCGTCCGTGCCCTGCTGGCGCCCGGTGACGCGCTGCTGCTGGGCACGGATCTGGTCAAGGACGACGGGGTGCTGGTCGCGGCGTACGACGACGCGGCCGGGGTCACTGCCGAGTTCAACAAGAACGTGCTGAACGTGGTCGACCGTGAGCTGGGCGCGGACTTCGACCCCGACGCCTTCGACCATGTCGCCCTCTGGGACGCCGACCGCGAGTGGATCGAGATGCGGCTGCGCGCGCGCACGGCCCAGAGCGTGAAGATTCCCGCGCTCGGTCTCGCCGTGGACTTCGCTGCCGGTGAGGAGCTGCGTACGGAGGTCTCGGCGAAGTTCCGGCGAGACGGCGTACGGTCCGAACTGGCCGCTTCCGGACTGGAGCTGACGCATTGGTGGACGGACCGGGAGGCGCGCTTCGCGTTGTCGCTGAGCGTTGCGGGATGAGGGCGCCGCCGGGTGTACATCTCGCGCCGCGGCGGACTCTGGGGCACCGTGGAGTGACGTGTGGCGCTCCGGCCACGGTGGAGTACGCGACAAGGAGAACTCCGTATGTCCGACCACGTTTACCGGGTCACCGAGATCGTCGGCAGTTCGGGCGAGAGTGTCGACCATGCCATTCACAACGGCGTCGCCCGTGCCGCCCAGACGCTGCGCAACCTGGACTGGTTCGAGGTGACGCAGGTCCGGGGGCACATCGAGGAGGGGCGGATCGCGCACTACCAGGTCGGCCTGAAGGTCGGCTTCCGACTGGAGGACAGCGACTGACCGACCGGCTTCGCCGGGCCCTCGGCCCCGAGCGGCGGGCGCTCAGGCCCGCCCTTCCCGCTCCTGCGCCACCTTCAGCGGGGCGGACATGGCGGCCCAGCCCGCCCGTACGACGGTGAAGCCCACCCGCTCCGCGTCCTCGCAGACCAGCTCGTCGTCGTCCACGAGGACGCGGTCTCGCGGGTCCGGGCCGGCCGGCGGAGGGTCTTGAGCTTGGTGCGGCGGGCAGGCCTGCGGTCCCCTCTTCCCCCACCCGTCCGCCCGGCTCCTCCCCCACCCGTCCGCCCGGCTCCTCCCCCACCCGTCCGCCCGGCGTCTCGGCGCATCCAGATCCGGCCCTCGGGCAGTCCGTGGGCGGCGAGCCAGTCGACGGTGTCGAGGCGGCAGCGCTCGGGGCGCCCGGCCAGATACACGACGTCGCGCTCCTCGGCGCTCTCCCGCACCAGCGCGACGCCCTCGGCAAGCGGCTGGTCCTGCGGGGCGGCGGCGAAGAACCCGTCCCAGTCGCGCGGCTTCCACTCCAGGAACCGCGCCGGTGCGCGGTGTCGGCAAGGGTGTTGTCCAGGTCGAACACGGCGAGGGGCCGGGCGTTGTCAGTCACGGGCCCAGCCTGGGCAGACAGTGACTCGTGTCGTCCGCCGTCGCTTCACACAACGAGCACAGAGCCCGCCCGCAGCTTTAAGTTTCAAACGTTAAGCTCGTCCTCTCTCCCCCACCCAGCACAGGAGAATCGGCGTGCTTGACGGCGAAGTGATCGTGATCGGCGGCGGATACGGGGGCATCCGCCTCGCCAGGCAGCTGGACGAGGTCGCACGGGTCACCCTCGTGGACCGCAAGGAGGTCTTCTTCCACCGCATCGCCTCACTACGGGCCGGCGTGCACGAGGACTGGACCATGACGCCCTTCATCCCGTACGACCGGCTACTGCGCAACGGCCGTGTGGTGGTGGGCAAGGTGATCGACATCGACACCGGCGAGCGGCAGGTGAAGCTGAGCACGGGCGAGCGGCTGCCGTACGACGTGGTGGTGATCGCGACCGGAGCGGACTACCCGGAGCCGGCCCGTTTCCTGGGCACGACGACCGAGGAGGCGGCCAAGACGTTCGCCGCACACCAGGAGAGTGTGGCCTCGGCCGGGCATGTGCTGATCGTCGGTGGCGGTCCGGGCGGCGTGGAGCTCGCCGCGGAGATCCGGCTGGCCCGGCCGGACGCGCGGGTCACACTGGCGCACGCCGGGCCGGTGCTCCTCAACTCCACCGGCAGCAAGTGGGCCGGGCGGCGGGCGCTGACCTGGCTGGAGTCCCATGGCGTGCAGGTGCGGCTGGACTCGTTCGTCTCTCCCGGGCCCGACTACGGCACGTATCGCGACGGTCGCGGTCACCTCATCGAGGCCGACCTCTCCTTCCGGGCCACCGGCACCACCCCGAACACGCTCTGGCTGCGGCTGGCCGGACACGGGGCGTGGCTGAACTCCGCCGGGCACGTCAAGGTCGACCGGACGCTGCGGGTCGACGGGCGGCTCGACGTGTTCGCGGTCGGGGACGTCAACGACGTCAGCGAGCTGAAGATCTCGCCCGTCGCGATCGCCCAGGCGGACATCGCCGCCCACAACATCCGTTCCTATCTGGGGAGTTCGGGCAAGCACCGCAAGGAGCCGCGCCTGTACCGATCGGTCCAGAGGACCCCGTTGATCGTGCCCTTCGGGTCGGCCGACGGACTCACCCTCGTCCCCGTGCCGGGCGGCGAGAGCGCCGTCCTCGGCGGGCGCACCTCCACCCTCGCGAAGGCCAGGACACTGATGACCCCGTACATACGGAAGCAGCTGGGCTACTCCTGAGGGACGGGCGGCCCCGCCGACCCCGGGCAGCGGGGCCGGGGCCGCCCGCGCCCACCGCCGGGGCAGGTCTGCCGGTCCGAGGCCAGCCGGTCCGCGCCGGACCCTCGGCCCAGCCCATCGGCCCGGATGCTGGTCGACGACGTTCCGGCACAGTAGGATCGCGCATCGATCAACAGGTTTCCTGATGATTACCTTCCTCAACGAAGCGCGCTCCCGGTGAGGGCGGGCGCGCGGCCCTCAGGCCGGACCGGCCTGTCCGCCCGCCTCGGAGCGTGGGGCGCCGCGCGGCTATTCGCGCAGCGCGGCGATCACGCTCATGAGATGGGCGCGGACGGCCTCTTCGGCCGCCCTCGGGTCCCTCGCCGTGATCGTCTCGATCACGGCGAGGTGTTCGCTCAGGGAGTGCTGGGGCCGTCCCGGCCGCAGCGCGAGCTGGAAACGGTGGCGCACCAGCTGGGCGTTGAGCCGCTCCAGCAGCTCCACCGCCACCCGCTGACCGGAGAACTCCCGGATGCGGGCGTGGAGTCGCTGGTTGAGCTCGGAGTACGTCACCGGCTCGCCGTCTGCCACGGCCTTGGTCATCGCCGTGCCGATGTCGGCCAGCTCGGCCAGCTGGTCGTCGGTGGCCAGGGTCGCCGCCTTCGCCGCGCACAGCCCTTCCAGTGCCATGCGGCACTCGCTGATGGCGACCGCTTCCTCCACGGTCACCACCCGCACCCGCGAACCCCGGTTGCGGATCCGCTCGACCAGTCCCTCGGCCTCCAGATCGATCAGTGCCGCGCGGATGCTGGCCCGTGTCACACCGAACTGCTCGGCGAGCTCGTTCTCCACCAGCCGCTGCGCCGGTGCCATCTCGCCGTGCAGGATCGCCTGGCGCAGCTTCGCCAGCGCGAGCTGTTTGGCCTGCTCTCCGGTGCCCGGACGGGCTTCCTCCTGCATCGTGCCCTCCCTGAGTGAGTGCCTGTCGAACGTAGACCCAGGCCGACAGGATCATCAACGATTCCGTTCTCATGGAGTTGGCGCGTTCTGCGGAGACCGGGGCTCGGATGCCCGGAGCGCTCGAAGCGGTGGGCGGTCGGCACGACGGGGCGGCAGCGCGGAATCGAGCCGACCGGCAGGTCACGCAGGCCGCCCCTTCGTGGCGGCCTGCGCCGGCCGGGCGCCGGCGCCCGGCCGGCGTCACCTCCGTGGCACAAGGATGCTCAGCGCGTTCGCCACGACCACCGCGCCGATGGCGGCCCACTCGGCCCACCCCAGGCCCTGCCCGAGCATGATCCAGCCGGCCAGGGCGGCCAGGACGGGGTTGACGCTCATGAAGAGCCCGAAGACCTGGGCGGGGACGCGGCGCAGGGTGAACACGTCCGCGAGGTACGGCACGGCCGAGGCGAGGACCCCGGCGGCGATCGCGTAGCCGACGGCCCCGGCGGTGGGCGGCTGCCGCACGACCACGAACACGCCGACGGGCAGGAAGGCCAGGGCGGCGAGCCCGGCGGCTGCCGCGGAGCCCTGTGCGCCGGGGATACGCCGACCGACGGTGCGGTTGAGGAGGATGTACGACGCCCAGCAGACGGCGGCGAGGAGGCCGAGCCCCATGCCGAGGTAGTCGGCGGAGGGCTGCGGACGCATCAGGGTGACCACGCCCAGCGCGGCGATCAGCGCGCAGCACACGTCCACCCGGCGGCGCGAGCCGGCCAGCGCGATGGCGAGGGGGCCGAGGAACTCCAGGGTCACCGCGAGCCCCAGACCGATGCGGTCGATGGCGGTGTACAGCGACAGATTCATAGCCCCGAACACCAGCGCCAGCAGCACCACCGGCCACCACTGCCGCGCGGTGAAGGACCGCAGCCTGGGCCTGCCGACTGCGAGGAGGACGATCGCGGCGACGTACTGACGTATCGCGACGACCCCGGCGGGCCCGAGCACCGGGAAGGCCAGCGAGCCCAGCGCGGCCCCGACCTGGTTGGACACTCCGCAACCGACCATCGTGAGAACACCGGCCAGCCGTGCCCCGCCCGGCTCGGGGACCGGAGCGACGGGGCCCTCACCGGAAGAGCCATGAGCGGGGGCGGTGGCGGAGGCGGAGGCGGAGGCGGTGGCGGTGTCCATGGGCCGATCGTGCGTCCGGGACGGCTGTTGCGCAAAATGCATCCGGGTCTCGATCTATACGCTGAGGTCATGGATGACACGGACCAGGCCCTCGGCAGTGTGGAGCTGCGGCAGCTGCGCTGTCTCGTCGCGATCGTCGAGGAGGGGACCTTCACCGACGCGGCCATGGCGCTCGGTGTCTCCCAGGCGGCGGTCTCCCGCACCCTGGCCTCGCTCGAAGGCACCCTGGGTGTACGGCTGTTGCGGCGGACCTCCCGCGCGGTGACGCCGACGCCGACCGGGCTGCGCGTGGTGTCGCACGCGCGACGGGTGCTCGGTGAGGTGGCGGAGCTGGTCCGGGAGGCCACGTCTGGCCATGCCCGGCTGCGGATCGGCTACGCCTGGTCGGCGCTGGGCCGGCACACGCTGACGTTCCAGCGCCGCTGGGGAACCTCGCACCCGGCGACGGATCTGCAGTTCGTGCGGGCCAACTCCGCGACGGCCGGGCTGGCGGAGGGCTCCTGCGACGTCGCCGTGGTCCGCCGGCCGGTGGACGAGCGCCGGTTCGACTCGGCCATCGTGGGGCTGGAGCGGCGACTGTGCGCGATGGCGACCGATGATCCACTGGCCCGGCGCCGCTCGGTCCGGCTCGCCGACCTGAGCGGGCGCACCCTGCTGGTCGACCGGCGGACCGGCACGACCACCACGGATCTGTGGCCGCCCGGCGACCGCCCCGCGACCGAGGCGACGCACGACGTCGACGAGTGGCTCACCACGATCGCGACGGGCCGGGCCGTCGGCGTGACCGCGGAGTCCACCGCCAACCAGTACCGGCGGCCCGGCGTCGTCTACCGCCCGGTGCGCGACGCCGAGCCGATCGCCGTACGGCTCGCCTGGTGGCGGGATGATCCTCATCCCGCCACCACGGCCGCCATCGAACTGCTGACGGCGCTCTACCGCTCCGGCTGAGCCTGGGTCTTCGGCGTCAACCGCAGTGCGGTGCCCTCCCCGTTGGCCGACGGGGAGGAGGGGGCCGTCCGGGGCGGCGTCCAAGCCCGCGAAACGGCGGACCATGCCGGGCATGACGTCATCGGACAACGCCGGTTCGGTGCGGGGGACGACGCCCGGCGGGCGGCCCGAGGGTCAGGTACTCCGCCTCGACGCGCCACTCCCCCGTGGTGAGGGAGACCTAGACTCCGCCTGCGGTCAGCGGCAGCCGGACCGTGAACGTCGTCGCACCCGGCTCGCTGGTCAGGTCGATGGTGCCGCCGTGGGCGCGGACCAGGGAGTGGGCGACCGCGAGCCCCAGGCCGCTGCCGCCCCGGTCGCGGCTGCGGGCCTTGTCGACGCGGTAGAAGCGGTCGAAGACGCGTTCCTGGTCGTCCGCCGGGATACCGGGCCCGGAGTCGGTGATCCGCGCCTCGGCGGTGCCGGACTCGACGGACACCGCCAGGGAGACCTTCGTACCGGGCGGGGTGTGCACGGCGGCGTTGGTGAGGAGGTTGTCGAGGACCTGGCGGACGCGCAGGGGGTCGAGACGCAGCCGTACGGGGTCGGAGCCGGTCGCCACCGTCAGCGGATGGTCGGGGTGACCGGCCCGGAAGCCGTCCGCCGCCTGACAAGCCAGCTCCACCAGGTCGGCGTCCTCCAGCCGCAGCGGTGTCTCCACGTCGCCGGCGTCGAGGCGGGCGAGCATCAGCAGGTCGTCGAGGAGGACGCCCATACGGGCGGCCTCGGCGCGCAGCCGGGCGAGGTGCTTGTCGCGTTCCTCGGGGCTGTGGGCGGCGGCGTACTGGAAGAGGTCGGCGTAGCCGCGTACCGACATCAGGGGCGTGCGCAGTTCGTGGGAGGCGTCGGCGACGAAGCGGCGCAGGCGCTGCTCGGCCTCGGTGCGGACGGCGAGCGCGTCGTCGATGTGCTCCAGCATGGTGTTGAAGGCGGTGCGCAGTTCCTCGACCTCGGGGCCGCCGTCGCGGTTGTCGTGGCGCACCGACAGCCGCGCGGAGTCCGTCAGGTCGTGCGAGGTGATGCCGCGCGCGGTGTGCGCCATGTCGCCCAGCGGCTTCAGACCGCGCCGCAGCATCGCCCGGCCGAACACCACGAGCGCGAGCAGGGCGAGGGCGAAGGTGACGACCTGGACCGTGATCAGGCGGCCCACGGTGTCCTCGATGTCGTCCATGGGCGCGGCGCTGACCAGGACCACCCCGGGCTCGACCTCGCAGGCCCGCAGCCGGTACCGACCCTCGCCCTTGAGGTGCTCGGTGCGCAGGACCTCCGTGTCCTGCGCGGCCCGGGCGCGGGCCACGAGGGTGAAGTCGTCGATGTCCTCGGGTATGTCGGCCGCGTCCTCGGGCTTGCGGAGTACGGGGGTGCCGCTCGACACGTCGTACACGGCGTAGTACCAGCGGTAGTACTTCTTGCCCTGGAGGGTGCCGTAGTGCGCGATGCTCTTGGACTGGGCGATCTGGGCCATCTTCAGCTGCTCGTTGAGCTGTGCCGACAGGTAGTCGCGCATGGACATGGTCAGCGCGCTGCCGACGACGGCGAACACCACGAGCGCCAGGGCGCCGAGGCCGAGGGCCAGCCGGGTGCCGAGGCGCATACCGCGGTAGCTCTGCCTCAGTCGCACGACCACTCGGTGGCCTGCCGCAGCACATAGCCGAAGCCGCGCACGGTGTGGATGAGGGGTTCGCCGGTGTCGTCGAGCTTGCGGCGCAGCCGGCTGACGACCAGTTCGACGACGTTGGACCGGCCGCCGAAGCCGTACTCCCAGACGTGGTCGAGGATCTGCGCCTTGGTGAGGACGGTCGGGGACTTGCGCATCAGGTAGCGCAGGACCTCGTACTCGGTGGGCGTGAGCGTGAGCTGTCTGTCGCCGCGGCGGACCTCTCGGGTGTCCTCGTCCATCGTCAGGTCCGCCACCCGGAGCACGGACCGCTGGAAGGCCGGCCCGGCACTGCGGCGCAGCACGGTGCGCAGCCGGGCCATCAGCTCCTCCACGGCGAAGGGCTTGACGAGGTAGTCGTCGCCGCCCCGGGTGAGGCCGGCCACCCGGTCGGCAACGCCGTCACGGGCGGTCAGGAACACCACGGGCACCATCGTGCCGGACCGGCGCAGCCGGTCGAGCACGCCGAAGCCGTCCACGCCTGGCAGCATCAGGTCCAGGACCACGATGTCGGGACGGAACTCGGCCGCCTGCCTCAGCGCCTCCTCACCGGAGTGTGCCGTGACCGCGTCCCAGCCCTCGTAGCGGGCGACGGTCGCCACGAGGTCCGCGATGGGCGGATCGTCGTCCACCACGAGAAGTCGCACTTTTTCCACGTGCTCATACTGCGCCACCGATCGCTTCGCGCCATAACCGCTCACAGCTTGGTAACCGATCGATAAGAACTTGAAAGTTGTCCGACAGGAAAACGACAGCTGTCACCGGACAAGCTCGTGTCCCGGACCCGATCAAGGAGCTCTCCACGTGACCACTGTCCAACAGTCCCCCGCGGCGGTCAGCCGCTCGGGAGCGCGCCCCAAAGTGGTCGCCCGCACCGGTCTGTACACGGTGCTGGCGGCGAACGTGGCGGCGGTGGCCTACTTCTTCGTCCAGGCCGGCTTCGCCTCCAACGCCCTCATCGTGCTGGGCCGGCTGACCGGCCTGTACGGAGCGCTCCTCATGGCCTTCCAGCTGCTGCTGGTGGCCCGGCTGCCGTGGCTCGACCGTCGCATCGGGATGGACCGGCTGACCAGTTGGCACCGCTGGACCGGTTTCTCGGTGCTCTGGCTGCTGCTGGCGCACGTCGTGTTCATCAGCTTCGGCTACGCGCGGTTCTCGGACATGGATCCGGTCAGTCAGCTGGTCGACCTCGCCGAGACCGTCGAGGGCGTGCTGCGCGCGATCGCCGCGCTGGGGATCATCATCGTGATCGGCGTGGTCTCGGCCCGCTTCGCCCGGCGCAGGCTCGCCTACGAGACCTGGCACTTCATCCACCTGTACACCTACGTCGCGGTGGTGCTGGCCTTCACCCACCAGGTCGCGGCCGGCACGTCGTTCGCCTCCTCGAAGACCGCGACGGTGTACTGGTACGTGCTGTGGGGCGTGGCCCTGGCCTCGGTGTTCGGGGGCCGACTGGCCCTTCCGCTGTGGCGGAACTGGCGCCACCGGCTGCGGGTCACGGCCGTCGTCCCCGAGGCGGACAACGTCGTGTCGATCTACATGACCGGCCGGGACCTGGACCGGATGCCCGCGCGGGCCGGCCAGTTCTTCCTGTGGCGCTTCCTGACCCGGGACCGCTGGTGGCAGGCCAACCCGTTCTCGCTGTCGGCCGCGCCCGACGGCAAGCAGCTGCGGCTGACCGCGAAGGCGGCCGGCGAGGGCTCCGCCGCCCTGCGGCACGTGAAGGTCGGCACCCGCGTCTTCGCCGAGGGACCCTACGGCGCCTTCACCGCGATGCACCGCACCCGGCCCGGGTCCGTGCTCATCGCCGGCGGCGTCGGCGTCACCCCCGTCCGGGCGCTGCTGGAGGACATCCAGGGACACGCGGTGGTCATCTACCGGGTGGCCACGAACCAGGACGCCGTGCTCTACGACGAGCTCCAGCGGCTCGCCTTCGACAAGGGCGCCGAACTGCACCTGGTGACCGGCCCGGTCAGCCCGGACAGGCTGGCGCCGCGCGAGCTGCTGCGGATGGTGCCGGACATCACCGACCGGGACGTCTTCCTGTGCGGGCCGCCGCCGATGATGAACGCGGTCCTGGTCAGCCTGCGCGAGCTGGACGTGCCCAAGCCGCAGATCCACTTCGAACGCTTCAGCCTGGCTGGATGAGGGACACGAGGACAGCACTGTGAAACGAGCCATACCCGCCCTGGTCCTCAGCGCCGCGTGCCGCGGGTAACGGCGTACGCGGTCGTCGCCGGACTGCCGCCCGCCACCGGCCTCTGGGCGATGCTCCCGCCCTCGCCCCGTACCCCGTCCTCGGTTCCTCCCGCGTGCTGTCGATCGGTCCGGAGCAGACGGCCGCCCTGATGACGGCGGCGGTGATCGGCCCGCTCGCGTCAGGGGTCCCGGCGGTAGGCCACACCGGCCGGCCGTGCCGACCCCGGTGCCACGGCCGGCGAATCCCGCTCCGCCGCCCGGAAATCCCGTTGCGGTCCGTGCCGTCGTCACCCGACAGTGGCCCCATGACGAGCACGCACCCCACCCCGCTGCCGCCCGGCCTGACCGTACGCCCAGCCACACTCGACGACGCGGAGGCGGTGTGCGCGCTGCTCAACGAGATCGATCTGCTGGAGATCGGCCGCGCCGAGACCGAACTGAGCGAGGTGCGGGCCGACCTGAAGCATCCCGAGGCGGACCTGGAGTGTGACTCCTGGCTGGTGTTCGACGGGCACCGGCTGGTGGCGTACGGGCTGCTGTGGGACGAGTCCGGCGGCGAGCGCATCGACATGGACCACTACACGCTGCCCGACCGGCCCCTGGGCGCGCTGCACCTGTTCGACCTGATGGAGGCGCGAGCGGCGGAGCGGGCGGCGGCCAACGGGGCGGACCGGGCCGCGGTGCACATGCACCTCAACATCGCGCCGACCATGGACCTGGACGCGCTGCGCGGGCGCGGCTGGCGCGCGGTCCGCCGTTACAACGTCATGGCCCGCCCCCTGTCCGCCGAGCCGCTGCCCACTCCCCCGCCCGGCGTCACCCTGCGCCCCTGTGTCGCCGAGCCGGACCGCCGGCAGGCCCACGCCCTGCTCCAGACGACCTTCACCGACCACTTCGACTTCCAGCCGCGCACGTACGAGCAGTGGCTGGACGACATCGACGCCGAGCACGTCGACTGGTCGCTGCTGTGGATCGCGCACGTCGACGGTCTCGGTGACGCGGCGGTACTGCGGTCCCGCAACGACCGCGCCGGCATGGCCTGGATCGCCAACATCGGCGTACTGCGCGAGGCCCGTGGCCGAGGCCTCGGGAGTCTGCTGCTGCGTCACGCCTTCGGTCACTACGCGGCGATGGGCCGCGACCGCATCGGCCTCGGCGTGGACACCGACAACACCAGCGGCGCCCTCGCGCTCTACGAACGGCACGGCATGAAGCTCGACTTCGCGGTGGACACGTGGGAGCTGACACGCTCCGTGGGCGAGGCGGGCACGGCGGGCGAGTAGCGGAACTCCGGTTTCCGGAAAGAACGGACGTCGCGCGTTCGACCCGTCGGACATTGTTCGAAACCTCTTGACGCCCCACCACACGTCGATTGACACTCTCGCAACACGACGTCACACGGCCGAAACGACGGGGCGCCCAGGGCGAGGGGCCCCGCCCCCTCCGGCGCGCGCCCCCCTTGGCTTCCGCTCCACCGCCCACCCCTTCATCAGCCGTGCTCTCAGCAGGGATACTCGACATGACGTACATCGCACGTCTGCGCGGCGGCGCGAGACGCTGGGCGGGTCCGCTCGCCGGACTGACCGCCGCGTCGCTGCTCCTGGGCCTCGCCGGGCCCGCCGCGCCCGCCTTCGCCGCCGGCGACGCGAACCTCACCGACGGCCTGGCCCTCTGGTACAAACTCGACGCCGCCTCCGGCACCACGGTCGCCGACGCCTCGGGCAACGGCCGCGACGGCACGGTCAACGGTACCGCCGGCTGGTCGGGCGCCGACGGCCGGGGACTCGCCTTCAACGGCTCCGACACCTACATCAAGGTGCCGGACAACGTCATGAAGGGCATGAACTCGATCAGCGTGTCGATGGACGTGCTGGTCGACTCCACCCAGGCCACCCCGTACTTCATCTACGGCTTCGGCAACACCAGCGGCGGCAACGGCAACGGGTATCTCTTCACCACCGGCAACTCCTACCGGACCTCCGTCGCGACGGGCAACTGGTCGACCGAGCAGACCACCAGGCCCTCGGACTCCCACAACCTGACCCGCGGGGTGTGGAAGCAGATCACGTACACCCAGACGGGCAACACCGGTGTGCTGTACGAGGACGGGGTGGAGGTCGGCCGCAACACGTCGGTCACCACCGCCCCGGGCGCGATCGGCTCCGGTACGACGACCGCCAACTACATAGGCAGGTCGGTCTACTCCGGCGACAAGCTCTTCAAGGGCAGCATCCGTGACTTCCGGGTGTACGACCGGGCACTCGCCGGTGCCGAGGTCGAGGAGCTGTCACTCCCCGTGGCCGAGCAGGGCGTCGCCGACGACAAGGCGGCCCTCGGCCTGGGCGACACCAGCAAGGTGACCGCCGATCTGGACCTGCCGAAGACCGGCACGGCCGGCGGTTCCTCCATCAGCTGGAAGAGCGACAACGCCGACGTGGTCTCGGACTCCGGCGCGGTGACCCGCCCCGCCGCCGGTGAGCCGGACGGCCACGCGACGCTGACGGCGACCCTGAAGAAGGGCACCGTCAGCGACACCAAGACCTTCGAGGTCACGGTCCTGCCCGCGCTGGGCGACGCGTCCGCCGCCGAACAGGCCGCCGAGGCGCTGACCGTGCACAACCTCGACGACGTCCGCGGCAACCTCACGCTCCCCACCGAGGGCGTCCTGGGCACGAAGGTCGCCTGGTCGTCGGCGAAGCCGGACGTCGTCTCGGCCCAGGGCGTGGTGCACCGTCCCGCACACGGCGACGGCGCCACCACGGTCGAGCTGACCGCGACCGTCACCAAGGGCGACGCGAAGGCCACCCGCGACCTCACGGCCAAGGTGCCCGAACTGCCCGCGAAGCAGGCCTACAAGGGCTACATGTTCAGCTACTTCACCGGCGAGGGCACCTCCAACGGCGAGCAGGTGTACGCGGCCCTCAGCAAGGGCAACGACCCTTTGAAGTGGCGGGAGTTGAACGACGGCAAGCCCGTCCTGACCTCCACGCTCGGTGAGAAGGGTCTGCGCGACCCGTTCATCATCCGCTCCCCGGAGGGCGACAAGTTCTACCAGATCGCCACCGACCTCAGGATCTACGGCAACGGCGACTGGGACGCCTCCCAGCGCACCGGCAGCAAGTCGATCATGGTCTGGGAGTCCACCGACCTGGTGAACTGGACGAACCAGCGCCTGGTGAAGGTCTCCCCCGACGCGGCAGGCAACACCTGGGCCCCGGAGGCCTACTACGACGAGCAGCTCGGCGCGTACGTCGTCTTCTGGGCGTCGAAGCTGTACGACAACGAGGCCCACTCCGGCAACACGTACAACCGAATGATGTACGCGACCACCCGCGACTTCCACACCTTCAGCGAGCCCAAGATCTGGGTCGACCGCGGCTACTCGGTCATCGACTCCACGGTCATCCAGCACGACGGCACGTACTTCCGGCTCTCCAAGGACGAGCGGAACAACACCTCCTCCACGCCCAACAGCAAGTTCATCTTCGAGGAGAAGAGCGACTCCCTGCGGAACCTCTCCTGGGACGCCGTCGCCGAGGGCATCGGCAAGGGCGAGATGAGCGCCGCCGAGGGCCCGCTGGTGTTCAAGTCGAACACCGAGGAGAAGTGGTACGCGTTCCTCGACGAGTTCGGCGGGCGCGGCTACATCCCCTTCGAGACGACGGACCTGGCCTCCGGCCAGTGGACCCCGTCCAGCGACTACGACCTCCCGGCCAAGCCCCGGCACGGCACCGTGCTCCCGGTCACCCAGGCCGAGTACGACCGGCTGCTGAAGACCTACCAGCCGGACCAGATCGTCGCGAGCGTCGAGGACGTCAGGGTCGAGACGCGCATCGGTGACGTCCCCGTCCTGCCGGCCACCGTCATCGCGGAGTTCGCCGACGGCGCCCGGCGGCCCGTCGCCGTCACCTGGGCGGACGTCCCGGAGTCGGAGTACGCTCAGGCCGGCACCTTCACGGTCGAGGGCAGCCTGCCGGGCGACGCGGCGATGGAGGTCCGCGCCGAGGTCACGGTCTCCGCGCAGGGCCCGGACGTCCCGGCCGGCCTGCTTGTGCACTACGGATTCGACGAGACCGGCGGTAACATCGCCCGTGACTCCAGTGGCCGCGGCTATCACGGCACCTACGTCCGTACGCCCGGCTTCGGGACCGGTGTGGACGGCGGCTCGTTCAAGATGTCCGGCGGTGCCGGTACCTCGACGACCTCGCCGTACGTCAAGATCCCGAACGGTGTGCTGAAGAACGCGGACAGCGTCACCGTCTCCACGTACGCGAAGTGGAAGGGCGGCGACAACTGGCAGTGGCTGTTCGGTCTCGGCCCGGACAGCGACAAGTACCTCTTCGCCAGCCCGTCGAACGGTTCCTCGTCGCTCTACTCGGCCATCACCACGGCGAGTTGGGGCGCGGAGAAGAAGCTGTCGAGCGGTTCGAAGCTCGCTGTCGGCAAGTGGCAGCACGTCACCGTCACCATCGACTCGGGGTCCGGCACCGCGGTCCTCTACGTGGACGGCATCGAGGTGGCCCGCGCCACCGACGTCAACGTCAAGCCGTCCGAGCTGTACGACGCGGGCAAGGACCACAGCGGCTACATCGGCCGGTCCATGTACGCGCCCGACCCGTACTTCGGCGGTGAGGTCGACGACTTCCGGATCTACGACCGGGCCCTGACGGCCGCCGAGGTCCTGGAGCTCAGCGGCAACACCACGGGCATCACGAAGGTCACCCACCAGGACCTCAAGACCGACGCGATCATCGACGACGCCGGCAGCCGGATGACGCTGCCGATGCGGGAGGGCACGGATCTCACCGCGCTGGCACCGGAGTTCGCCCTCGCCCACGGCGCGGCGATCAGCCCCGCCTCCGGCAGCGTGCAGGACTTCAGCGAGCCGGTGGAGTACGAGGTCACCGGTTCGGACGGGAAGAAGCGCACCTGGACGGTGTCGGCCCGGGAGATGAAGAGCCCGGTCCTGCCCGGCCTCAACGCCGACCCGAACGTCGTCCGCTTCGGCGACACCTTCTACATCTACCCCACCACCGACGGCTTCCCGGGCTGGAGCGGCACGCAGTTCAAGGCGTACTCCTCCAAGGACCTGGTCCACTGGAAGGACCACGGCGTCATCCTCGACCTCGGACCGGACGTCTCCTGGGCCGACAGCAGGGCCTGGGCCCCGGCGATGGGCGAGAAGAACGGGAAGTACTACTTCTACTACTCCGCCGACACCAACATCGGCGTCGCGGTCTCCGACTCGCCCACCGGCCCGTTCAAGGACCCCCTGGGCAAGCCGCTGGTCGCCCGTGGCGCCTACACCGGCCAGATGATCGACCCGGCGGTCTTCACCGACGACGACGGGCAGTCGTACCTCTACTGGGGCAACGGCAGGGCGTACGTCGTCCCGCTCAACGACGACATGGTCTCCTTCGACGCGTCCAAGGTCACCGACATCACCCCCGGCGGCTACAACGAGGGCACCTTCGTCATCAAGCGCAAGGGCACCTACTACTTCATGTGGTCGGAGAACGACACCCGGGACGAGAACTACCGGGTCGCCTACGCCACCGGCTCCTCGCCCACCGGTCCCTGGACCAAGCGGGGCGTGATCCTGGAGAAGGACCTCTCGCTCGGCGTCAAGGGCCCCGGCCACCACTCCGTGGTCCACGTCCCGAACACCGACGACTGGTACATCGCCTACCACCGCTTCGCCATCCCGGGCGGTGACGGCACCCACCGCGAAACGACCGTAGACAAGCTGGAGTTCGACGCCGACGGCCTGATGAAGAAGGTCGTCCCCACCCTGGAGAGCATCGAACCGGTCACCATCGCCCGGGCCGGCGCCGACGCCGAGGGCAAGGAAGGCGCCAGGATCCGGCTGAACGGCACGGTCTCGGGCGCGGGCACCGCCATGTGGACGGCCGGGAGGGGCGCGCCCTGCTCCTTCGCGGACGCGAGGTCGGCGAAGACCACCGTCACCTGCGCCGACAACGGCACCTACGAGATGATCCTGACCGGCGGCCTGAGCAGCGACTCGGCCACCGTGACCGTCACCAACGCGGCCCCGAAGATCACGTCCACGACGGGCCCGAAGTCGCCGGTGGCGGCGGGCAAGAACACGACGGTCACGGCCAGGTTCACCGACCCGGGCGCCGGTGACAAGCACACCTGCAAGGTCGACTGGAAGGACGGCACAAAGCCCACGGCCGGCAAGGTCACGGCCTCCGGCTGCAAGGCCGCGCACGGTTACCGCAAGGCCGGCATCCACCGCCCGGTGATCACCGTCACCGACGACGACGGTGCCTCGGTCGGCACCAGGCTCCCCGAGCTGATCGTCTACGACCGGGCGGCCGGTTCCGCGTCCGGTGCGGGCAGGTTCGCCTCCCCCGCCGGAGCCTTCCCGGCGGGACCCGAGCTGACGGGCAAGGCGGCCTTCTCCTTCGGCGCCAAGTACACCAAGAAGGCCACCGTCCCCACGGGCAAGGCGGTCTTCTCCTTCGCCAAGGGCAAGGGCAAGGGCAAGAGCAAGCTGAAGTTCCGTTCCACCGGCTCCGACTGGCTCGTGGTGACCGGCTCCAAGGCCGTCTACCAGGGCTCCGGCAAGGTCGACGGCAAGAACGGCTACACCTTCCGCATCACCGCCACCGACCGCCCGGACACCTTCAAGATCAAGATCTGGAAGAAGTCCACCGGCAAGGTCGTCTACGCCAACACCACAGCGGCCAAGACGACCGGCGTCACCGTCGGCCGCAGGTGACGGCCGGCCACTAGCGACACCCCTTCCGCCGAGCCGCGCCCGGATCCGCTCCGGGCGCGGCTCGGCGCGTTGCACACCAAGACGGTGGCCCGGCCGCGGCCGGTGCGCCCGCCGGGGAACGGTGGCCGGCACCTGGCCGGTGCGCGGCCCCCGGGCCACGCGCGGGTTTCGTCGGTGTCGGGCACCAGCAGCCGCACGCCGTCGGCGAGGGGTATCCAGAACGGGGCCGGGGATGAGCACCACTCCCGGCCCCGCCCGTCCGCACGATTCGGCGAACGTTCACGATGTGACCACCGCCCACTGCGGCGCGCCCCGAAGGGGCGCGGGGAACCGCGCGACCAGCCACAACAAAACCGCGGCCCGAAGATGACAGGCCCTCTACGGCGCTACCGCTTCCCCGCCTTCCGAGCAGCCCGCAGCCATTCCTTGTTCATGCCCGTAATGGACACCAACGGGATCCCCTTCGGGCAAGCGGTGGCGCACTCCCCCGCCAGCGTGCACCCCCCGAAGCCCTCCTCGTCCATCTGCTCCACCATGTCCAGTACCCGGCTCTCCCGCTCGGGCGCCCCCTGCGGCAGCACGTTCAGATGATTGACCTTGGCCGACGCGAACAACATCGCCGCCCCGTTCGGACACGCGGCCACACACGCCCCGCACCCGATACATTCCGCGTGCTCGAACGCGAAGTCCGCGTCCGCCTTCGGCACAGCCGTGGCATGCGCCTCCGGAGCGGCCCCCGTCGGCGCCGTGATGTACCCGCCGGCCTGGATGATCCGGTCGAACGCGGACCGGTCCACCACCAGGTCCTTGATCACCGGAAACGCCGAGGCCCGCCACGGCTCCACATCGATCGTGTCGCCGTCCGAGAAGGACCGCATGTGCAACTGGCAGGTCGTCGTCCGCTCCGGCCCGTGCGCCTCCCCGTTGATGACCAGCGAACACGCCCCGCAGATCCCCTCCCGGCAGTCGTGGTCGAAGGCCACCGGGTCCTCACCGCGCAGGAGCAGTTCCTCGTTGAGCGTGTCGAGCATCTCCAGGAAGGACATGTCGGGCGAGATGCCGTCCACCTCGTACGTGGACATGGCGCCGTCGGCGTCGGCGGCCCGCTGCCGCCATACGCGCAGGGTGAGCTTCATGCGTAGCTCCGCTGGGTGGGGTGGACGTACTCGAAGACCAGGTCTTCCCTGTGCAGCACGGGGGCGACGCCAGTGCCCGTGAACTCCCAGGCGGCGGCGTACGAGAAGTCCTCGTCCCGGCGCTCCGCCTCACCGTCCGGCGTCTGGGACTCCTCACGGAAGTGGCCACCGCAGGACTCACCCCGGTGCAGCGCGTCGAGGCACATCAGCTCGGCGAGTTCGAGGTAGTCGACGATCCGGTTGGCCTTCTCCAGGGACTGGTTGAACTCCTCACCCGTCCCCGGCACCTTGATCCGCCGCCAGAACTCCTCCCGGATCTGCGGAATCCGCTCCAGGGCCTTCCGCAGCCCGCTGTCGCCGCGCGCCATACCGCAGAACTCCCACATCAGCTCGCCGACCTCGCGGTGGAAGGAGTCGGGCGTACGGTCGCCGTCGACGGCGAGCAGCAGGTTCAGCCGTTCCTCGGTCTCGGCCAGTACCTCCCGCACGACGGGGTGTTCGCGACCGATCTCGCCCTGTTCCGGATGCCGGGCGAGGTAGTCGTTGATGGTGGCCGGGAGGACGAAGTACCCGTCGGCGAGTCCCTGCATCAGCGCCGAGGCGCCGAGCCGGTTCGCCCCGTGGTCGGAGAAGTTGGCCTCGCCGATCGCGAACAGGCCGGGCACGGTGGTCTGGAGGTCGTAGTCGACCCACAGGCCGCCCATCGTGTAGTGCACGGCGGGGTAGATCCGCATCGGCACCTCGTACGGATCCTCGTCGGTGATCCGCTGGTACATGTCGAAGAGGTTGCCGTACCTGGCCTCGACGGCCTTCCGCCCCATCCGCTCGATGGCGTCGGCGAAGTCCAGGTACACGCCCTGCCCGCCGGGCCCGACCCCTCTGCCCTCGTCGCAGACGTTCTTCGCGGCGCGGGAGGCGATGTCACGCGGCACCAGGTTGCCGAAGGACGGATAGACGCGCTCCAGGTAGTAGTCGCGCTCGTCCTCGGGGATCTGGTCGGCGGGCCGCTGGTCCCCCCTCGCCTTCGGCACCCAGATCCGCCCGTCGTTGCGCAGCGACTCGCTCATCAGCGTCAGCTTGGACTGGTGATCGCCGGTGCGCGGGATACACGTCGGATGGATCTGGGTGAAGCAGGGATTCGCGAACAGCGCGCCCCGCCGGTGTGCCCGCCACACGGCCGTCGCGTTGGAGTTCATGGCGTTGGTGGAGAGGTGGAAGACGTTCCCGTACCCGCCGCTCGCCAGCACCACGGCATCGGCGAAGTACGTGTCGATGCGACCGGTGATCAGATCCCGCGCCACGATCCCACGCGCCCGCCCGTCGATCACGATCAGGTCGAGCATCTCGGTGCGCGGATGCATCTCCACGTTCCCGGCCGCGATCTGCCGCGACAGCGCCTGGTAGGCGCCGAGCAGAAGCTGCTGCCCCGTCTGGCCACGGGCGTAGAAGGTCCGGGACACCTGTACGCCGCCGAAGGAGCGGGTGTCGAGCAGTCCGCCGTACTCCCGTGCGAAGGGCACGCCCTGGGCCACGCACTGGTCGATGATCTCCACCGAGATCTGCGCCAGCCGGTGCACGTTGGACTCGCGGGCCCGGAAGTCGCCGCCCTTGACGGTGTCGTAGAACAGCCGGTGGACGGAGTCGCCGTCGTTGCGGTAGTTCTTCGCGGCGTTGATGCCGCCCTGCGCGGCGATCGAGTGGGCGCGGCGCGGGGAGTCCTGGTAGCAGAACTGGACGACGTGGTAGCCCTGTTCGGCGAGCGTGGCTCCGGCCGAGCCGCCCGCGAGCCCGGTGCCGACGACGATCACCGTGTGCTTGCGGCGGTTGGCGGGGTTGACCAGCTTGGCCTCGAAGCGACGCCGGTCCCAGCGCTCACTGATCGGCCCGTCGGGCGCCTTGCGGTCGACGACCGGCTCACCCGTCGCGTAGTCCGCGTACTGGGAGGATGTAGTCACGGTCAGCTCACCACTCCGGTCATGACGGCGACGGGTACGGAGACGAAGCCCACGGTCAGCACCAGCGCGAGGACGTTCGCGGTGGTCTTCAGTGCGCGGTCGCGGGTGCGGCTGCCGGTGCCGAGGGTCTGCGCGGCGCTCCAGAAGCCGTGCCGGATGTGCAGGCCGAGCGCGAGCGTCGCCACGATGTAGATGACGTTGCCGTACCAGGTGGAGAAGGTGTCGATCACGTTCTGGTACGGGTGTCCGGCCTCGAAACCGTTCGGGTGAACGGTGCCGGTCGTCAGATCGAGGATGTGCCAGACGATGAACAGGCCGAGGATGATGCCGCCCCACCGCATGGTGCGGGTCGCGTAGCCCGCCCGGCGCCTCTTGTGTACATAGGCCGTCGGCCGGGCCCTGATGTCGCGGCGGCTCAGCTGGTAGGCGGCCGTGGCGTGGGCGGCAACCGCGGCCACGAGGACCACGCGGGCGATCCACAGGCCCCATTCGTGGTGCAGGAAGGGCTCGCCGAGGGTGCGCAGCCAGTGCGCGTAGCCGTTGAACTCGTCCGAGCCGAAAAAAATCTTGAGGTTGCCCAGCATGTGGACGACCAGGTACGCCAGCATGACCAGACCGCTGACGGCCATCACCGTCTTCTTGCCGACGGAGCTGTCCCACACCGTACGAGCCATGGACGGTTCTCGGTCCGTCCGCGTTGCCAGAGCCATGCGGATGACGCTAGATCCGCGACACCCCATCGGTCCAAGACATGAAACAGCTCGATTCGATAGCCGGGAACTATCGTCCGTATCGTGGATGCATGCAGTTCCAGCAGCTCCAGTACTTCGTGGCGGTCGCCGAGACCCGGCATTTCACCCGGGCCGCCGAGCTGGTCCATGTCGCCCAGCCGTCGCTGTCGCAGCAGATCAAGTCGCTGGAGCGGGAGTTGGGGGCGGATCTCTTCCTGCGGGCCCGCGGCAACATCACGCTGACCGACGCCGGCGAGGCGCTGCTGCCGCTGGCCCGCCGCATCCTCGCCGACACCGACACCGCCCGGCACGAGGTGCAGGAGCTGGTGCAGCTGCGCCGGGGCCGGGTGCGGCTCGGCGCGACCCCGAGCCTGTGCACCGGCCTGCTCCCGGACGTGCTGCGCGCCTTCCACGACCGCTATCCGGGCGTCCAGCTGCTGATCGAGGAGGGCGGCTCCCACGACCTCGTCCGCCAGCTGGCGCGCGGCGCCCTCGACCTGGCCCTGGTCGTTCTCCCCCTCCCCACGCCCTCCCCCGCGCTGACCACGGTGGAGCTGCTGCGCGAGGACCTGGTGGTCGTCTCCTCACCGGACGCGCCGAGCCCGGGCAACGGCCGCCGTACCGTCCGCGTCCCCGATCTGGAGGGCGAGCGCCTGGTCATGTTCCGCCACGGCTACGACCTGCGCGAGCTCACCGTCGCCGCGTGCCGCTCCGCCGGGTTCGAGCCGGACTTCGCGGTGGAGGGCGGCGAGATGGACGCGGTGCTGGGCTTCGTACGGGCCGGCCTGGGCGTCGCGGTCGTCCCGCGCATGGTCGCCACCCGCTCCGGCCGGGGCCTGCGCGTCACCCCTCTCGCCCGCCCCGGGCTGCACCGCGTCATCGCCCTGGCCCACCGCAGCGACGTGGCCCCGCCGCGCGCTGCCCGGGAGTTGCAACGGATGCTGCTGGAGCGGTGAACCCCCTGAGCGGATGCCGCCGGAACGGCGCGTCCCCGCTGCGGAGGCCGCCGGAGCGGTGGCTCGCGTGAGGCTTCTCGAAGGCCGGTCAGCCCGTCGCGTCCACCAGCGCCAGTTCGTGCAGCCGCTCGGGCGGACCCGGCCGGGCGTAGTACCAGCCCTGGGCCGTGTCGCAGCCCAGTATCCGCAGCTGCTCGGCCTGGGCGCCGGTCTCGACACCCTCGACGGTGACCGCGAGGTCGAGGCTGTGGGCGAGAGAGACGATCCCCTCGACGATCTTCAGGTCGACGGGGTCGGCCGGGAACTGCTGCATGCCCTGGGTGAAGGTCCGGTCCAACTTCAGGACGCGGACCGGCAGTCGGCGCAGATTGGCGAGGTTGGAGTAGCCGGTGCCGAAGTCGTCGAGGGCGATGTCGACGCCCATCTCGGAGAGCCGGCGCAGGGGTTTGAGCAGATCATCGTCGGCGCCGATCAGGGCGGACTCGGTGACCTCCAGGCAGAGGGCGTCGGGCTCCAGGCCCGCGCGCTCCAGGATGTCGACGGTGTCCTGGACCAGTCCGGGATGGGTCAGCTGGCACGGGGACAGGTTGACGTTGACGCGCAGCGGGCCGGTGGCCGCCGTGCCGCCGTGCCGTTCCCGCCACGCACTGGCCTGACGCACCGACTGTTCCAGGACCCAGCGGCCGAGCGGCACGATCAGTCCGGTGCGTTCGGCGAGCGGGATGAAACGGTCGGGGCCGAGGACGCCGTGCTGCGGGTGCAGCCAGCGGACCAGGGCTTCGGCGCCGCGTACGGTGCCGTCGCCGAGGTGGACCAGCGGCTGGTACTCGATGAAGAACTCGCCCCGGTCGAGGGCGGCGGGCAGGGCGGTGGTGAGCCCGTGCCGGGTGATGGCTCGGGCGTCGGCCTCCGCGTCCGCGACCTCGTAGCGGTTGCCGCCCGCCGACTTGGCGCGGTACATCGTGATGTCGGCGCTGCGCAGCACCTCCGCCGGGCCGCGCTCGCCGGCAGGCCCCTCGACGATGCCGATGCTGCCCCGCACCAGCAGTTCGCAGCCTTCGATCCGGACCGGGGTGACCAGCGCGTTCATGATGCGGTCGGCTAGTTCGTCGACCTCGCGTTCGGTGTCGGTGCCGGTGGTCAGCGCCACGAACTCGTCGCCGCCGAGCCGGGCGACCATCTCGCCGGGCGCGGTGGCGCAGGACTGGAGCCGGTCGGCGACCTCGACGAGCAGCCGGTCGCCCGCCGCGTGCCCGAGGCTGTCGTTGATGGTCTTGAAGCCGTCGAGGTCGAGGTAGCACAGGCCGAAGCGCTGGCCGTCGCCCGCCGCGAGGGCCTTCTCCAGGCGCTCGAAGAACAGCGTGCGGTTGGGCAGTCCGGTGAGCGCGTCGTGCGTGGCCTCGTAGCGGAGGCGGAGGTTGAGCAGGCGGCGCTCGGTGGTGTCCTCCATGAGCGCCAGCTGGTACTGGGGCCGGCCGTCCGCGTCCCGCAGCAGGGACACCGTCAGGTTGGTCCACAGGACCGTTCCGTCAGGCCGGGCGAACGCCTTCTCGGTGTGGTAGTGCTCGCGCTCGCCGCGGACCAGTTCGTCGTACAGGCGCCAGACCTGAGGGGCGTCGTCGGGGTGCGTCCACTCGGTGACGTCGCGGCCACGCATCGCCTGCTCGGTGACGCCGAACATACGCAGCAGAGCGCCGTTGAACTGCAGGATGTTACCTTCGAGGTCGGCGATGCCGATGCCTATGGCGGCGCCCTCGAACACCGCGCGGAAGCGTGCCTCGGTGGCGTGCAGCGCCCGGGCGACCGCGCCTTGGGCCTCCAGCGCCGCGCGGGCGATCGCCTCCTGCTCGGCCAGCGTCCGCTGCCGCAGGGCCTCGGCGTACCCGGCGGCCATCGCGGACTGCAGCCGCGCGGCGCGGGCCCGCAGATCCTCCCGGGGGCCGTCGCCGCCGCAGTAGAGCACCAGATAGGCCTCGACGCAGTCCAGGGTCTGGCTGAGCGCCTCGGGTTCGGTGCAGTGCGCCTCGACGAGGGCGGCGCCCACGGCCCTGCACTCCCCGGCGTCGTACACCCTGGCTCGCAGCGCCTCGCTGAGCCTGCGGGCCAGCGGCAGGAGTCGTTCCTCGAACTCGGGCCGGGTCAGCGACGTGGAGGTGACGGGGAAGACCGCGCGGCTCCAGATCGTCGCGAACCGGCGGAGTCTGTCCTCCGGCCCGTCCGGCTCCGCCCTCACGCCTTGGTCCCCACGCCGGCGAACCCCGAGAAGGCGTACGGATCCTCGTCCTCGGGAGCGGTGTCGGGCCGCCACGTCGCCATCGGCACCAGTCCGGGTTCCAGCATGTCGTACCCCTCGAAGAACCGCGCGATCTCGTCGCGAGAGCGCATGATCAGCGGATTGCGAATGTCCTTGTACACGTCCACCGCGCCCTCCGCCCGCTCCTGCTCAAGCGGAATTCCCTCGTAGGAGGCGTGCGAGACGACGAGTACGCTGCCGGGCGCGAGCGCGTCACGCAGCTCGGCCACCGCTCCGTACGGGTCGTCCGTGTCCTCCACGAAATGCAGTATGGCAACCAGGAGCAGGGCGACCGGTCGGTTCAGGTCGATCAGTCGCTCAACACGGGGGCTTGCGAGGATCTCCCGGGGCTTGCGGAGGTCGGCCGCGACCACGTCCGCGTCGTCGTTGCCCTCCAGAACGGCCTGACTGTGTGCTACGGCGACCGGGTCGTGGTCGACGTAGACGACCCGAGCGCCGGGGCTGGCCTCCTGAGCGATCTCGTGCACGTTTCCGAAGGTGGGGATCCCGGATCCGATGTCCAGGAACTGGGTGATGCCCGCGCCTGCGGCATGGCGCACGGCGCGGCGCATGAAGGCACGGTTGGCCTGCATGACCTTGGGCAGGCCCGGCATGAACTCCATGGCCCTGCGGGCCGCTTCCCGGTCGACCTCGAAGTTGTGCGAACCGCCCAGGTAGTAGTCGTACATGCGGGCCACGGACGGCATCGAGATGTCGATGCTCCTGGGAGCCCAGGCGGGACGCTCCATCAGTGTTCTCCAACGCGTCGGGGGTGGCGTAGGCGATCCGGTGTTCGAGCTGAGGCTACTGATGGTCCGCCAAAGGAGCGAGCAAAAACGGAAATTGACCGTCCGTTCAACGCCACTGCCGACGGCACATGCCCAACCGCCGCCCCGACCGTGCCTGTTCGTCCCCGTACATTTTCCAGGGCCACACAGCACCGCGCCCGGACAGGCCTGCTCGGCCGTGCCCGGGCGTACCAAGCGGTCCGCCCCCTCCGCGCGGTGCGGAGGGGGCGGACCCTGGGAAAGGTGATCCTTACTTCGGCGCGCCGATCGCCTCTCCGTCACCGTTGATGGCGAACCACGTGCCGCCCACACCCTGGCCGTTGGTGTCACCGGGGGCCTTGTCCCCGGCGAAGGTGTAGAGCGGGATACAGTCGATGGTCTGCTGCTTGATGCCGTCGGGGCGGTCGAAGACGACATAGCCCCGGTTGGGGGTGGATCCCTGCAGGTTGATCCCCTTGGTGTCCTTCTCGTCGACCGGGGCGACCACGGGCCACTTGTCGAGGCAGGCTCCGGTGCACTCGGTCTTCATCGGCCACTGGTTGTCCTTGAGGAACCGGTAGACCGTCATGCCGTTCTTGTCGACGACGACCTCGCCGAGCTTGGCGTCGTTGCGGGTGGTCAGGCCGGCCTGTTCGGCCACCTCGCCGCCGGCGTCGCCCGCAGCGGAGTCGCCGCCCTTGGTGGAGGCCTTCTTGCCGTCGGGGGCCGAGGCGAACCAGGTGCCCTTGAGGCCCTGGCCATTGATGTCACCGGCCTTGGTGTCCTTGGCGTAGTAGTACAGCGGCCAGCCGCCGACCGTGAGCTGCTTGGTGCCGTCGGGGCGGGTGACCTCGCCGAGCAGGGCCTTGTCGACACCCTCGGCGGCGGTGGCGCCCGAGGCGGGCACCGGCGGCCAGGTGGTGGCGCACTCGCCCTCGCAGGTCGTCTTCGGGGGCTCGGCGGTGTCCTTGTCGAAGCGGTACAGGGTACGGCCGGCACTGTCGGTGAGGACCTTGCCGTACTCGTCGCTGTTCCACACGGTCAGCTGGCCCGCGGAGGCGGCCGTGGTCGACTGGGCCTGGTCCTGCGCACTGGAGCCGGCCGCGCCGACGCCGGCGATGGTGCCGGCACCGAGCGTCGGGCTGGAAGCGGCCCCCACGTTCTGCGCGGACGAGGAGCCCTGTTCCTGACCGCACGCCGTCGTCAGCGCCAGCACAGCCGCAGCTGAGGCTACGAGTGAGGCGCTCCGCCAGGAGGTCTTCATTCCAACTCCCCGTGATCCGGTGGATGTTGCGGCGCCGACTGCGCCGCTTGCTGTCCCTAGGTACGCGTGGGAGTGGCTGAAGTGTTCAAACGCGGCACGAATTTCTTTCCGAAGCCGTTGACGCGGTTCGCGGCGCGGCCCCCCGGAGGTATCGGAAAAGGGTCAGCATCCCGCACCGGCGCTCAAACCTTCGGGGGCCGTTTTTCGCTCCTTTGGGGCAATCCGTCCATGCTCTGGCGTACGCGGGCGCGCGAGCACGGATGATCTCCGACGTGCAAGGACCCCAGCGGACCCGATCCGCTCTCGCCCTGCGACTGTCGGCCCTGCTCGCACTGACCTGGCTCCTCACCGGTGCGCCGAGCGGCACGGCGGTCGCCGACGCCTGCGCGTACGCCTCTCTGGGCCCGGACAGCGGCGTCGCGGTCACCGTGGCGGTCGGGGGCACCGCCTCCTGCGAGCCGGTTCCGGCGACCACACCGTCGCCGTCCCCCACGCCCCCGCCGACGCCCTGCCCACCGGAGCCGACACCCACCCCGACTCCTCCACCGCGGCCGAAGCCGCCGTCGTCCGCACCCGCCCCGGTTCCCGAGCCCACTCCCCCGCCCGTGCCGACGCCCACCCCTCCCGAGAGGCCCGCGCCACCACCGCCGCCTCCACCTCCGCCACCGCCACCGCCCGTCGCGGAGGCGTTCCGGCCCGCGCCCAGCCCGACTCCCCCGCCCGAACCGAGGCCGAAGCGCACGCCGAGCGCGCCTCCCGAGGTCTCGCCGACCCCGGTGAGCTATCCGCCGTACCGGGCGCCGGCCCGCTCGCAGGCCAAGCGCTCCGGTCCGTCCCTCGTCTCGCTCGCCCTGCTTGTCACCGTGCCCGCGGTGCTCGCCGCCGCCGCCCTGCGTCCGCGCTGACCCCTTCTGGAGGAACCTCTTGTCGGAATGGCTTGTTCTCACCCTCGCGATGGGGGCGGCCTGTGTCGTCGTCCTCATCGTGGCCGTAGTACGGCATCACGCCGCACCCGCGGACGAGGACCCGTCCGAGACCCCGGACGTCATCGAGTACATCACCATGATGATCGGCGTGGTGTACGCCATCGTCCTGGGCCTGGCCATCGCCGGTGTCTGGGAGGCCCGCAGCGCCGCCCAGGACCAGGTGCAGACGGAGGCGCAGGCCCTGCACGAGATCAGTGAACGGGTGCGGGTGTACCCCGACGACGTGCGTGACCGTATCCGCGCCGACATCGACGCGTATGTCGAGCACGTCGTGTCCACCGAGTGGAAGGTCATGGCCGAGCAGGGCGAGGTCACCGAGCGCGGCTCCGAGCTGCTGGACACCGTCCGCCGGGACGTCACCGACTACGAGCCGCGCAGCGACTTCGAGGCGCAGGCCTACCAGCCGCTGCTCGACCAGGTGGCCACGGCCGACGCCGCGCGCGGCAACCGCGCCGACTCCACCGGCGAGACCATGCCCGGAGTGGTGTGGTTCGGCCTGATCACCGGTGCCGTGGTGACGGTCGGCATGGTGTTCGCCCTGCAGATCCGGCGTACGGCGCGTGAGCTGATCCTCGCCGGGCTGTTCTCCGCCCTCATCGCCTTCCTGCTCTTCCTCGTCTGGGACTTCGACGCCCCCTACAGCCGGGGCCTGTCGGCCACGGCGGAGCCGTTCCTGGCCCTGTTCCCGAACGCGGGCGGGTGACGGACCCGCAAGCCGGGTCGGGGCCGGGGGCGGGTGCCACACCGGGCCCGTCCCCCGGACGGGCGCATGTCCGCCCCTGTGCGGAGCACACGCTTGCCCCATTCGCGCGACTGCGATCGCGCCACCGGGCGCACCTTCCTAGCGTTTCGGTCATCGAGGGGTGTTTCAGGCGCAGGCGGAACAAGTCCGCAGCAAGCTCCTCGGGGACCCGGAGGCTCAATCATGCGCGCGATACGCGTCGCTTCGGCCGCTCTGCTGGGCATGACCGCCCTCTCCTTCACCGCTCCCGCCGCGCACGCGGCACGGGCCGGCGACATCACGTCGTTCGGCTTCAGCGTCCTACCCTCCACGATCGCCGCCGGCGGACAGGTGACGCTGCGCGTCGACGGCTGCCACAACAGGACGACCGTCTCCTCGGGCGTCTTCGACACCGTCACCATCCCCAAGGGCCGGTCCTCGGCCACGGCCACCGTCGACTGGGACGCCAAGCCCGGAGCGGTGTACGAGGTGACGTTCCAGTGCGGCAACGAGAGCGGCCGGACGGACCTCACCATCGCCACCGGCCGTCCCACCGCTCACCCCACGCGGGGCTCCCACACCGGGGCAGGCGGCACCGTCGCGGGCTTCGACCTGCGGGAGATCGGCCTCGGTACCGCGCTCGTCGCGGGTTCGCTGGGCGCGGCATGGCACTGGTCGCGGCGCCGCGCCGAGGACGGCACCCACACCTGACCGCTGATCCCACCGCACCGCCCACAGCCCTTCGCCCCGGACCCTCTCGGGTACCGGGGCGAAGGGCTGTGCTGCGTACGATCCGTGCTCCGAAGGGGCGGCCTCAGGTCCTGTTCTCGGAGCGGCGGCGCATCCAGAAGACGCCACCGCCGACGGCCGCCGCACTCACCAGTGCGCCGCCGATCGCGATGTCGGTGGGTGTGGCCCCGCTGGAGCTGCTGCCGCCGAGGCCGCCGCGGACGCCGCCGACGACGGTGAAGACACCGTTGAACGTCTTGCGCTTGCCCTCGCAATGGGTGGTGACGCTGTACGAGCCGGGGCTGGCGTCGGAGTTGACCCGCACCGTGGCCGTGGCGGTGTTGCCGCCCATGGACTTGAGGTTGGTGGTGGGGAAGGCGTTCGAGCTGATCCTGCTGCCGCGCATCGTGCACGCGTCACCGCCGCTGACGGTGAGCACGAGCTGCCCGCCCCGGGCGATGACACTGGGGGCGGCCGTGACCGAGTTCGGTTGGTCCCAGGCGGCGGCCGTCGGCGCGGCGAGGCCGACCAGGGCGACCGCGGCGGCCGAGGCCGCCAGGGCACGAGTAGTACGCATGTGATCCTCCGCGGAAGACGCCCCGGGACCCGTCCCCGGTCGATCGGCGAGAAAGCGCCTCCCAGAAAGACCCTCAGACGCCCCGCACAGGGCCGCATTTCGGCGATGGTCCGTCCTGGTGAGCGAACATGCCGGGATATCTCCGCGTGATCGGATATCGCCGCAGGTCATGGACCGTCAGAAATTTCCTGTGGGCGGCGACTCGGATGGCGCAGAACTCCCCCGCGCCGCCACCCGTTCGCACCTGCCCCGTCGCCGTCGCCGTGCGGCACGCTTAGCGTTTCCGTATGCGCGACGGACGCGGCGACGGCCGTGTCGAGAGGGGATGGCGAATGTCTTCGTCCGAACCGGCCGAGGCCGAAGAGGAGGAGCGGCGGAAGAAGCGCGCTCCCTGGGGCGTGATAGCGCTGGTTCTGCTGACCGGCCTCGCTCTCATCCGGAATGGCTCGGGGGAGTTCGACGTGGGGCCGCCGCAACCCGCGTCGGCGGCTGCCGCCGACAGTCGCAGCACCCCCCACGGCACCTTCACCAACGTGCCCGACCCGCTGCCGTACGCCATGGTCGACCGCGTGCGGATCCCGTCGATCCAGGTCGACGCACCCGCCATGCCCGTCGGGCTGGACTCGGAGGGCTGGGTGGACGCGCCGCCGGCCCAGGATGCGAACCTCGCGGGCTGGTTCACCGGCGCGGTCTCCCCCGGTGAGAAGGGCACCGCCGTCGTCGTCGGCCATGTCGACAACGACCAGGGGCCCGCGGTCTTCTACGGACTCGGCGCGCTCAAGAAGGGCAGCCGGGTCGAGATCCAGCGCGCGGACCAGAAGACCGCCGTGTTCGAGATCTACGGCATCGAGGTCTTCGAGAAGAACAACTTCCCGGGCGACCGGGTCTACGGGAACAGCGGGATTCCCGAATTGCGGGTCATCACCTGCGGGGGCGGTTTCTCCAAACAGAACGGCTACGACGGGAACGTCGTCGTGTTCGCCCGCCTGGTCGAGGTTCGCTGAACGTTCCCCGGCCGGGCGGGCGAAAGCCCACGGGAATCCCGCGGGATCCCGTTAGGTATATTTCCGCTGCGGCACGGTGATGCGGTATCCGGACTCCAGCAGATCGGGCAGATAGTCGCGCAGGGCCCGTACGCTCTGCGAGCGGTCGCCGCCCGCGTCGTGGGAGAGCACGATCACACCGGGGCCCGCGCCGTTCTCCACGCGCTCGGCGATGGTGCGCGCGCCGGGGGTGCGCCAGTCCAGCGTGTCCACGGTCCAGGCCAGCGGTTCCATGCCGAGTTCCGCGCCGAGCTGGAACGCGGTGCGGTTCCAGGCGCCGTACGGGGCGCGGAACCACAGCGGCGGTTCGCCGTAGGCCTTGTCGATGATCTCGCAGGTGCGGGCCATCTCCGAGTGGATTCTGGACCGCGAGAGAGTGGTGAGCAGCGGATGGGACCAGGTGTGGTTGCCGACCACATGACCGTCGTCGGCCATCTCCCGCAGCAGGTCCTGGTGCTGGACCGCCATCTCGCCGCAGACGAAGAACATGGCCCGGACGTCGTGGTCGCGGAGGATGCGCAGGATGTCCGGGGTGTAGCGGGGATCGGGGCCGTCGTCGAAGGTCAGCACCATGCTCCGGCCGCGCCCGTCCACCCGCAGGAACGGCTTGCGCCGGACGGCGGCTCGGACGAGGGTGCGGCGCCGGGCGGGCGGGCCGTGCCCGGCGATGGGTTGCAGACGGTATGCGGAGGGCTTGAGCGCCCGAAGGGTCCCTGGGCCCGCGGCCGGGGTGGTGGCGCGGGCCGGTGCCGTGCCGGGGCCCCCGTCACCGATGAGCAGAGCGGCGGTGCCCGTGGTGCCGGCCGCGCCCAACATGGCGGCGCCGCCGATCAGCAGGCGGCGTCTCGTGAACATCTGGTCCGTCGTCATGACTCATCAGTCGACCAAGATACGGACGGCGCACCACTGCGACACCAGTGCGGCGGAACGGAAACACCCGATGGGAGTAGTTTCCGCGCCCCCTGCGGATGCCCGGCGCACACCGGGGCCAGGAGGCTCGGACAGCCTCGCGACCGCGACCGATCAGCGAGCACCCCGGTTCGAGCGGGGCACCGACGGACCGAGGTCGTCCTCGTCGCACTGGACGGCTCCGACACCTCACCGCGCGCTGTGGCCCGAGCGGTCGGCCTCACCGGCCGTCGGCACGCGCTGCTCGCCCTCGTGTACGCGCAGCCGACGCCGGCGGCCGGTGCGGCGCTCGGGGACTGGCCAGGGTGCCCTGGTTGCCGCGCGGGTCCAGGGCGCCCGCGTGGTCGTACATGGTTCCCGCGACCTGGTCGCCCGTCCCATGGACGACCCAGTTCCCGCCGGCCTTCTCGTAGGCCTGCGGGACGTGCGGCGGACGACACTCGAGGCCGGTGCGGGGGTCCGGCGGGAGCCGGGCCCCGAAGCGTCGGCATACCGTTCGTCGCACCGTTCGCCGACAGGTTCGACCGTCCGCCGCACACCCGTGACCGGCCCCTGTCCACGCGCGGCTCCCCGCGTTCCCATACGGCCATGACGGCCGGAACCACGATCACCAACGGGACGACCGCCGAACACGAGCTGGCCGAGCTCCAGCGCGAACACGGCCGCCCCCTCTTCGCCCTGCTGCTGCGGCTCTCCGACGGGGACCGCCATCGCGCCGAGGACCTGGTGCAGGAGACCCTCGTGCGCGCCTGGCAACACCCCGAGGCGCTGCGCGCCGACGACTTCGACTCCGTACGCCCCTGGCTGCTCACCGTCGGGCGGCGGCTCGCCATAGACGCGCGGCGGGCCCGGCAGGCGCGTCCCGCCGAGGTGGGGGACGCGGTGCTGGAGAACTCCCGCGTGATGGCCGATCACGCCGAACGGTCGGTCGCCTCCCTCGATGTGCGCGAGGCTGTGAAGACACTCACTCCCGAACATCGCGAAGTACTGGTGCAGGTGTACTTCCAGGGGGCGAGTGTGGCGGAAGCCGCCGAAGCCCTCGGAATCCCGCCCGGTACGGTGAAGTCCCGCGCGTACTACGCGCTGCGCGCCCTGCGCCGGGTGCTTCCGGGTTATGCGGCCGACCTGCGGTGAAACCCATGGCCGAGTCAAGCCTCCGTAAAGCGCCTTGCTGAGGACCGTGGTTGAGGACTCAGCTGTCTTCATCCGTGTTCGAAACCGGGGGACCGGGGTCGGGCGACGCGCACGCACCGGAGGAAGGCAGGAAGGGATGCTGCACAGAGGTCAAGAGAGCACGGACGGCGCCGGCGGCGGCGAACTGTCCGTCCCCATGGCATGGTTCTACGCCGAGTACATCGCGGAGGAGCTGCTGCGGACGGGCGACCTGATGCCGCCGACGTCCTTCGAGTTCCGGGCGGGGCGGGACGCCCTGGCGCTGACCGTCTTCCTCTCGGACGCGTGCGGTGAGCTCTCCGGCATCCGGGTCGTCACCCAGCTGGAGACGTGGCTGTCACTGACGGCCTACGACCAGCCGTGGCAGGACTGGGTGTGCGAGCGCATGACGCATCTGACCGCCGAGGCGCTGGAGGCGGGCGGCCCGTCACCGGACCTGGAGCTGGCCGCTGCGGCCTGGTGCTGGCTGGAGGAGACGGAGCTGCTGGCACCGGATCTGGACGCGGTGCCGGGCGGGGGCGCGGTCCTCGGTGAGGACGACGGGCCAAAGGTTTGGACTCCGGCCTGGCGGCTCGGTCTGCCGCTCGGTCACCTGGCGATCCATCTGTTCTAGTTCCGGCGGTCCTGGGGCCGGCCCCGGGTGATCCCCCTGTTCCGGCCTGGGCGATCCGGGGTTCTCCCTCTCCGACCAATCCGCGGGCGCGCCGGCTCCGAATCTTTTGGTTGGCATTGGTCGCGGGGCTTGAGTGATTCGCCGGTCTGGTCCGTACCGGTGGGGGCAGGAAGCAACCCCCACCGCACACCGGCCCGAGGAATTGCCATGTGGTCCCAGGATCGTCATCACGACGTCGGCGCGTACTCGCTGGGCGTGCTGGACGAAGTGGAGTCCTTCCACTTCGAGGACCATGTCCGCGGCTGCCCCCAGTGCGCGGTACAGGTCACCGAGTTCCGTCCAGCGGCCCGGCAGCTGATGCTGTACCGCAACGCGACACCGCGCGCCGTGCACCCCTTCGCGGCACCCGGTCCCCGGCTGCTGGGACGGCTGCTCGACGAGGTGGGCGCCCGGCACCGGGCGCGCCACAGGCGCTGGCTGTTCGCGGTGGCCGCGGCCGTGGTCATCGCCGTGGGCGGCCCCGCCGTGGCCGTTCTCGCAGGTCCGGGCAAGGCACCGGACACAGTCGCCGCCACCGACGCCAAGACGGGGGTGTGGGCCGAGGTCAGGGCCGAGGACCGCAGCTGGGGCAGTGACATCGAGCTGAAGGTCAAGGAGGCGAACGGCGCGCACGCCTGCCGGCTCGTCGTGATCGGCAAGGACGGCTCCGAGGAGACGGCCGCCAACTGGAAGTCCCCCGACGACGCCGGCAAAGCCTCCGAGATGATGGGGGGCACCGCCATGCAGCGCGAGGACATCAGCCACTTCGAGGTACGCAGCCAGGAAGGCGAACTCCTGGTGACTCTGAAGGCCCCGGCCTGGCGCTGAATCGGTCCGCCGGATCGGTCCGTACCTCCAATGGTTGCGGATCATGACCGGGCCCCGTTCCGAAGGTCCCGATCCGTGCCGGGCGCTCTACTTGAGCAGCCGTGACAGACGCCGGTCGGCGAGGGGCTTGCCGCCCGTCTGGCAGGTCGGGCAGTACTGCAGCGAGGAGTCACCGAAGGAGACCTCGCGGACGGTGTCACCGCACACCGGGCAGGGCTCTCCGGTCCGGCCGTGGACACGCAGCCCGCTCTTCTTCTCCGCCTTCAGGAGCCCGGCGGCCAGCCCCCGGGAGCGTTCGACGGCCTCGGTCAGCGTGGTGCGCAGCGCCTCGTGAAGATGCCTGATCTCCTCCGGCTTCAGCGACGACGCCAGTTTGAAGGGCGACATCCTCGCGGCGTGCAGGATCTCGTCGCTGTACGCGTTCCCGATCCCCGCGATCAGGCTCTGGTCGCGCAGCGCGCCCTTGATCTGCCGCCGCTCGCCCGCGAGCAGCCCGGCGAAGCGGGTCACGTCGAAGTCGTCGGCGAGGGGATCCGGGCCGAGCCGGGCGACGCCCGGCACCCGCGCCAAGTCCCGTACGACGTACACGGCCAGCCGCTTCTGCGTCCCGGCCTCGGTGAGGTCGAAGCCCTCGCCGGTCTCCAGGGCCACCCGCAGCGCCAGCGGGCTCTTGCCGCCCGGCCGGGGCGGACCGTCCGGCAGCCGGTCCTTCCAGTGCAGCCAGCCGGCACGGGCCAGATGCGTCACGAGGTGCAGGCCGCTGCCGTCCGCCTCGATGTCCAGGAACTTCCCGTACCGTCGTACGCCCGTGACCTCCCGCCCCTCGAACGCGCTGACCGGCGGGTCGTACGTCTTCAGCACACTGATCGCCACGGGCAGCACACGCACGACTTCGTGGCCGACGAGATTGCCGACCAGGAAGTCCCGCAGCGCCTCCACTTCGGGCAATTCCGGCATACATCCAGAGTGCCACGAGGCGAGGGGGCCGGTGCGGCCGCGCCTCACGACAGCGCGAACTCACACCACACACACTTGCCGCCGCCCCGGGCCTCCACTCCCCACACGTCCGTCAGCCGGTCGACGAGGAGCAGCCCTCGCCCCGAAACGCCCGCCTCCCCCGCCTCCCGGCGGCGCGGCAGCGCGCTGGAGGAGTCCTCGACCTCGACCCGCAGCCGCCGACCGGGCCCGGTGAGAGCCCTGAGCGTCACGATGGCGGCGCCCTCCGTGTGCATGAGTGCGTTGGTGATCAGTTCGTCGGCGACGAGCTCGATCTCGTCGGCCCGGTCACGGGCGCCCCAGGTGCGCACCGCCTCGCCGATCATGTGCCGCGCCTCGGTGAGCGCCTCCGGGTCGCCGGGCCCGACGTGCTGCTGGAGGCGCCCGCCTGGCTGCTCGGCGCTACGACTGCGGCGGCGCAGCAGGAGAAGGGCCACGTCGTCGTCGCCGCCGCGTTCCTCGGCCACGTCGATGAGCCGGTCGGCGAGGTCGTCGACGTCGTCTGGTCCGGTGGCGATCAGGGCCTTCAGGGTGCGCATGCCGTCGTCGAGGTCGGCGCCCGGCTCTTCGATGAGGCCGTCGGTGCACATCAGCAGAGTCTGCCCGGGGTCCAGCTCGACTGCGGTCACCGGGTACTCCAGGCCGCCGAACTCGGCGGACAGTCCGAGCGGCAGGCCACCGTCCACGGTGACCCGGTGGCAGGTGCCGTCGGTGTGCCGGATCAGGGGGTCGATGTGCCCGGCCCGGACCACCTGGACCACTCCGGTGGACAGGTCGGCCTCCGCGTACAGGCAGGTCGCGAAGCGGTCAGTGTCGAGTTCGTGGAGGAAGGCGGAGGCGCGGGCCATCACGGTGGCCGGGGTGTGCCCCTCGGTGGCGTAGGCCTTCAGGACGATCCGGAGCTGGCCCATGACGGCCGCCGCGTGCGTGTCGTGGCCCTGGACGTCCCCGATGACCGCGCCGACCCGTCCGCCGGGCAGGGGGATGAGATCGTACCAGTCGCCGCCGATGTCCCGGCCGAGCGAGCCCCCGAAGGAGGCGGCGCGGTAGCGGACGGCGACGTCGGCGCCCGGGACGCTGGGGATGGAGCGGGGCAGCATGGCCTGCTGGAGGCCCTCGGCGAGGTCCTTCTCCTGCTCGTAGAACATGGCCCGCTGCAGGCTCTGGGCGATGCTGCTGCCGAGCGCGACGAGGACGTCGCGCTCCTCCCGGGTGAAGCCGCGCCGGTCGCT
Source organism: Streptomyces sp. TG1A-60 (assembly GCF_037201975.1). Lineage (NCBI taxonomy): Bacteria > Bacillati > Actinomycetota > Actinomycetes > Kitasatosporales > Streptomycetaceae > Streptomyces > Streptomyces sp. TG1A-60. The sequence goes on from NZ_CP147520.1 coordinate 718,943, forward strand.
GTAGAGCAGCCCCATCGCGCCGATGGGGCGGGCCTGGACGATCAGCGGCAGATAGGCCGCCGAGGTGATCTTCAGGTCGGTGATGTGCGGCCACAGCAGCGGATAGGCCTCGGCGAACTCCTCAGGCGACTCGATGAAGCGCGGGACGAGATGCCGTACCACCTCGTTCATCGGGTACTTCACGTCGAGGCGGGTGATCCGGGTGCCGGGCACATAGCTGTCCTCGGGTCCGGCGGCGACCATCCGCACGCGCCCGGCCTCCACCAGGCCCATGACCAGGCTCGTCGCGCCGAGGTGGGTGAGGCCGTCGGTGTCCTCCAGGACGTCGATGACGTCCTGGACGGTCCGGGCGTGGGCCAGGGCGGCCGTGATGACCTGGACGACGTTGGTCTGCCGTCGGCGGGCCTCGTCGTGGGCGGCCCGCTCGGTGCGGGAGCGGATCTCGCTCAGTTCGCGGGTGGCGTCACGGACGATGCCGATGACGCGGTACGGGCGGCCCGTCTCGTCGCGGCGGATGTAGCCCTGGGCGTGGGTCCAGCGCAGGGTGCCGTCGCGCAGCCGGATGCGGAAGTAGGCGCCGTAGTTCTCGCTGCCGTTCTTGAGGGCCTGCGAGACCAGGGTGTCGAGTCTGCGGCCCTCCATCGGGGGCACCCGCGGGGAAAGGCTCTCCGGCTTGCCGTCGTACTCGTCCGGGCGCACGTCGAAGATCTCGTGGGCCGTGGCGTCCATGTGCAAGGCACCGGCGTCCAGGTCCCAGTCGAAGGTGCCCATGCGGTTGAGCGCCAGGACGGGGTCCGGGTGGGCGAGCCAGTCGTCCGGGACTGCCGAGTCGCTCGCTCCCCGATCAGCCATGGGGCTACTTTGCCAGCAATTGCCCGAATCTTCGAGTGGAGGGACGCTCGTCGCCCCGCTCACTATGGTCAGTACTGTGGAGTGGTTCACCGCGTCCGACTACGGGCTGAGCCGACTGGTCTTCCAGCGGGGCCTGGCCGCCGTCTATCTGCTCGCCTTTCTGGGGGCGGCCCTGCAGTTCCGCGCGCTGATCGGCGAGCGCGGCATGCTTCCGGTGCCGCGGTTCGTCGAGCGGGTGCCGTTCCGGCGCGCACCGAGCGTGTTCCACCTCCACTACTCGGACCGTTTCCTCGCGACGTGGGCCTGGACGGGTTGCGCGGTGTCGGTGGCACTGGTCGCGGGACTGGACTCGCTGCTGCCCCTCTGGGGCGCCATGGTGGTGTGGCTGGTGCCGTGGGCGATGTATCTGTCGATCGTGAACGTCGGCCAGACCTGGTACTCGTTCGGCTGGGAGTCGCTGCTCCTGGAGATCGGCTTCCTGGCCGTCTTCCTCGGCAACGACGAGGTGGCGCCGCCGGTCGTGGTGCTGTTCCTGCTGCGCTGGGTGCTGTTCCGGGTCGAGTTCGGCGCCGGAATGATCAAGATGCGCGGCGACGCGTGCTGGCGGAAACTGACCTGCCTCTACCACCACCACGAGACCCAGCCGATGCCGGGCCCGCTCAGCTGGTTCTTCCACCATCTCCCGAAGACGTTCCACCGGATGGAGGTGGCCGCCAACCACGTCACCCAACTCGTGGTCCCGTTCCTGCTGTTCGCCCCGCAGCCGGTCGCGACGGTCGCCGCCTCGCTGATGATCCTGACCCAGCTGTGGCTGGTGCTGTCGGGCAACTTCGCCTGGCTGAACTGGATCACGATCGTGCTGGCCCTGTCCGCGGTCGACTTCGGGACGACCACGCCGGACACACCTGACGCGCCCCTCTGGTACACCGTCGTCGTGCTCACCGTCGCCGCGCTGGTCCTCGGGCTCAGCTACCACCCGGCCCGCAACATGCTCTCGCGCCGCCAGGTCATGAACCGCTCCTTCGACCCGCTGCACCTGGTCAACACCTACGGGGCGTTCGGCAGCGTCAGCCGGGTGCGGTACGAGGTGGTGGTCGAGGGGACGGCGGACGACGTGCCGCGCGAGGACTCGCGGTGGCGGGAGTACGAGTTCAAGGGCAAGCCGGGTGATCCGAGGCGCTGGCCTCGCCAGTTCGCCCCGTACCATCTGCGGCTCGACTGGCTGATGTGGTTCGCCGCGCTCTCACCCGCGTACGCCGGTTCCTGGTTCGGAGCCATGGTGGAGCGCCTGCTGGAGAACGACCGCGACACGCTCCGGCTGCTCCGCCGCTCCCCCTTTCCCGCCGACACCCCGCCCCGCTTCGTCCGCGCCCGCCTCTTCCGCTACCGCTACACGACCTGGCGCGAGCTGCGGGAGACGGGCGCGTGCTGGGAGCGGACGTACGTGCGGGAGTTCCTGCCGCCGACACGGTTGGCCACTCCATCCGCACGGGAGTCGTAGCGGGGCGGCCGTAGCCGGGTTCCTTCACATCCGCCTCGTGACGCGGGGCCGTCCCGCAGGGCACAGCACTCCCCGTACTCGATCCTTACTCACGAGTACGCCCCTCCGTCGCGTACGACACCGGCGGGGGAACGCCCGTGACAGCAGGGGCGGTCGGACCGCTGCCGACGTGCGGGAGAAGCGGGTCACGCCGTGTGCGGAGCTGGCGGAGCATCCGACTTCGGACTCGGACTCCTGGAGGTGCGGGCAGGTTGGAGGAACTGAGCCCGTGGCGGCGGACGGCACCGATCGACCGACGGTCCGCCGAAGGCGGCTCGCCGCGTCCCCCGCCGCGGCAAAACGGCCGCTAGAGCGCCTTGTACATGATGTGCAGCCCCACCCGGCCGTCCTTGGGGTGCTCGAACGCGTCCGGGACGGTGCCCAGGACGGTGAAGCCGAGGGAGGTCCAGAGCCGTACGGCGGGGTTGGTCTCGACGACGGCGTTGAACACCATCCCCCGGAAGCCCTGGGCCTCGGCCTCCGCGAGCACGTGTTTGGCAAGGGCACGGCCGATGCCGCGGCCGGTGCGGTCGGGGTCGACCATGAAGCCCGCGTTGGCGATACGGGCGGCGGGGCCGCCGTAGTTGGGGGTGAGGTAGGCGGAGCCGACGACGGCCGTGCCGTCGGGGGTCTCGTCCTCGGCTACGTACACGCGTTTGGCGGGGGCCATCCACAAGGCGCGGGCGGCCTCCTCGGAGGTGTCCGGGTCCCAGGTGTAGGTCTCGCCGCCGACGACGACACGGTGCCAGAACGGCCAGATCCCGGGCCAGTCCTCGGCGGTGGCTTCTCTGATCCGCATGGGCGTGAGTCTGGCACGCCCATGCGGACGGCGATCGCGAGGGTTCTGCCGGTCAGTCCACGCTGGGCAGGATGTGGGGCTCGGCGAGGTCGTCCTCGTAGCCCGCCAGTCGGATCGGAGCGGACCTGGCCCACACCTCCAGGCTGCCGAGTTCCTTCTTCGACCGGCCGCCGCGCTCCGTGTGTTCCTTGGGGCGCTGATCGCGATTCGTCTTCTCTGGTGTCACCGCGCACTCCTTATGTGTCGGGTCCCCCTCGGGGCGTCGGCCCAGCCTGCCGCTGTGCGCCTTACGTCCGCTCGGGTGTGAGTCGATGTCAGTTCGGACGCGGTGGCGCCGGATGCCTGGATGGTGAGAGCAGGCGTGGTGACCGGCTTGTCCCGGGACGGAACGTGGGTGTGGGTGGGACCCATATAAGGCTGTCCGTCCGGTACAGAGTAACCAAATGAGCGGGCCGCCGCTCGATGGGGCCGGCAACACGAGGTAGCTGTCGCGAGTCGTTCCGCATCGAGCACGCCCACGACAGGAGATTTACCCTTGCCTGCCCGTTTTTCCCGTCACCCGGTCGGCTCCGTACCCGAATACCGCACCGCCCGGACGACCAATCGGATCGCTGCCCTCGGCACGTAGTTCAGGTCCCGTTGGCCGCATCGCAAGCCGACCATGGTCTGCTCATGTACCACGACGGCGTTTGTCGCGGCCGGTCCGCCGACGTGGACGCCGGGGTCCCGGAGAACCGGCGCACGGTGCTGGAACGGGTGGCGGACCGGGCGGGCCGTACCCGGCCGCGTCGGCCCGGTGGGGGCGTCGGCTCACCACTTGCCGGGCGCGTAGTCCTTCAGGAAGACGCCGTACAGGTCCTCGCCCTGCTCGCCGCGCACGACGGGGTCGTAGACGCGGGCCGCGCCGTCGACGAGGTCGAGCGGGGCGTGGAAGCCCTCGTCGGCGAGGCGCAGCTTGTCGAAGTGGGGGCGCTCGTCGGTGATCCAGCCGGTGTCGACCGAGGTCATGAGGATGCCGTCGGTCTGGAACATCTCCTGGGCGCTGGTCCGCGTCACCATGTTCATCGCGGCCTTGGCGGCGTTCGTGTTCGGGTGGCCCGCGCCCTTGTAACCTCGGCCGAAAACGCCTTCCATGGCCGAGACGTTCACGATGTACGCGCGTTTGCTCGCCGCCTTCCGGGCGGCATCGGCCATGACCGAGCGCACCTTGCTGATCAGGATGAACGGCGCCGTGTAGTTGCACAGCTGCGTCTCGAGGAGCTCCACCGGGGAGATCTGCTCGATCGTCTGCACCCAGGTGTTGCTGTCCACCACGTCGGGGACGAGGCCGCCCGCGTCGATGGCGGTGCCGTCGAGGTGCCGGGCGACGCTGGCGTTGCCCGCGACCAGGGCGAGGTCGGCGACCTGCTGCGCGTCGAGACCGCTGATGCCCACAGGCAGCGCGGTCAGCCCGTCGACGGCGCCGGAGTTGAAGGCGCCGATGACGTGGTGCGCGGGAAGCTCACCGGCGGGCAGCGGGGCACTCTCGCCGTCCACGAGGGCGGCGTAGGCGGAGGGCAGGCGGCGTACGGTCTGCGTCGCGTTGTTGATGAGGATGTCAAGGGGGCCCGCCTCGGCGACCTGGTCGGCAAGCGCCACGACCTGCGCCGGGTCGCGCAGGTCGATGCCGACGACCTCCAGGCGGTGGATCCAGTCCGCCGAGTCGTCCATGGCTTTGAAGCGGCGGATGGCGTCCTTCGGGAAGCGTGTGGTGATCGTCGTGTGCGTGCCGTCGCGCAGCAGCCGCAGGGCGATGTACATGCCGATCTTGGCGCGGCCACCGGTGAGCAGGGCGCGCTTGCCGGTGAGGTCGGCGCGGGCGTCGCGCTTGGCGCGGTTGACGCGGGCGCAGTCGGGACAGAGCTGGTGGTAGAAGTAGTCGACTTCCACGTACCGCGTCTTGCAGGTGTAGCAGGAGCGCGGGCGCTGGAGTATCCCCGCGACCTCTCCGGCCTCGGTCACGGACGACGGCAGGATGCCCTCGGTCTCGTCGTCGATCCGCTGGGCGGAGCCGGTGGCCGTGGCCTCCGTGACGGCCTTGTCGTGCGCGGTCTTGGCGGCTCGGCGCTCCTGGCGCCGGCGCTGCTTCACCGTCCGGTAGACACCGGCCGTCGCCCGGCGCACCGCGACGGCGTCGGGGTGGTCGACCTCCAGCTTCTCCAGCTCGTCCAGCACGCTGAGACACACGGCGAGCCGGTCCGGGTCGATCCCCGGGCCGTACGACACCGCCTCGTCCTCGGCGAGGGTCGCCTGCCCGTCTTCTGTCACCGTCATCGCGCTGCCGTTTCCCTGATCACCCCGGCGCTCGTTCCGCGCCCGCCGTCGAACGCGGAATTGTACGGAGCCTCGGCCCAGGGTGCCAAAACGATGTCCGCCCTCGCCGCCCCACCCGTCCCGTCACCAGGGGCCGCACCCGTTCGGCCCCGCCACGGGGTAGGCCCCGGACCCCGGCGCGCGCGGAGGCGTCACGGAGCGCACGCCGCCAGCAGTTCCTCCACCTCACAGGTCACGGCCTTGCCCAGGAGCTCCAGGTCGGGGACGGCCGCCGCGTCGGCGACGAGGCCGTAGTGGACGCTCCCCGGTACGTGGAGACGGCGACGGCGAGGGACTGCCCGTGGGCCAGCGGCGCGAGGGGATAGATCTCGGTCAGGGCGCAGCCGCCGAGCCGGAGGCCGAGGCTGGGGAGGGGCACGCTGGTGACGAGGATGTCGAACCAGAGACGGGCGGCCTGGCTCACCAGGGGCCCGCCCAGCCGGTGCCCGAGGGGCGGCACATGGTCGGCGAGGAGCGCGACCGCACCGGCGCCCCGGTGGGGACCGGCGTCCTTGTTGCGGTCCATCGCCGTACGGACCGTACGCAGCCGCCCCAGCGGATCCGGGTCGTCGACGGGCAGCTTCATCAGATACCCCGAGAGCCGGTTGCCCTGGGGGTGCGCCGTACGCGGCCGGCGCCTGGAGACGGGGATCAGGGCCCGGGGCACGATCCCTTCGCTGCCGTCCCCGCGCTCGTCCAGCCAGCGGCGCAGCGCGCCCGCGACGACGGCGATGAGGACGTCGTTGACGGTGCCGCCGACGGTCTTGCGGATGCGGTGCACGTCGTCGAGGTCGACGAGCACCCCGGTGGTACGCCGGGTACCGCTGGGCTCGCAGGTCAGCGCGGCGGCGGAGCGGGCACCGAGGGCCGCGTCCAGCGTGGTGCGGGCGACGGACGCGCCGATGTCGAGGGCGCGGCCGAGGTCGGAGAAGGCGCCCCGGACGAGTCCGGGCAGCCTGCGCACCTCGTCGACGAGACCGCGCGGCGGCTCCGCGGGGCGCGGCCGGGGCGTGGGCATGTCGGTGGGGTCCATGACTGCGGCGGCGAGCGTCAGCGCCCGCAGCCCGTCGGCCAGGGCGTGGTGGAACTTGAACAGCACGGCGAAGGAGGTGCCGTCCACCCCCGGCAGCACATGGGCTTCCCAGGGCGGCCGGCCGCGCTCCAGCGGGCACTCCATCAGCCGACCTGCCACCGCGTGGAAGTCGGCGGCCGGTGCGTGCAGCCGCACGTGGTCGAAGGGTTCGAAGTCGGCGACGGGCTCACGGGTCGCGCCGCCGAACGCCAGCGGCACCCGTACGTCCGGCAGCCATACGTCCCGGATGCGCATCCGCAGTCCGGGCACCCCGGCGGCGCGGGCTGCGAGCAGTTCGGCGGCGTGCGCTCCGGCGGTGGGAGAGTTCGCCGCGAAGACGCCCAGGGCGGCCAGGTGCATGGGGTGTGCGGCGGACTCGATGTTCCAGAACGCCAGGTCGAGTGGGGCGAGCGGGTCAGATGTCAATGGCTTGCCTCGCGTCGATGACGGGTGAGTCAGCAGTCAATCGCCCCTGCACAATCACGGTCAAGTACGATCACGCTACGCTCAGTTAACACCAGATTAAGTGCCGCCACATGCCGAAAGGCGGGACCCGTGGGACATCTGTGGCTACTCAGGAGCTATCACAACCCGCCCGGCCCAACGCGGCGCGACAGAGCGCACCCAGCCCCGCTCCCCCGCCCCCAGGGGCCTACGGCACCCGCTGGCCCTTCCCCAGGGCGATCACTCCGCCCGTGGAGACCGTGTACAGCTCGGCGTCCCGCTCCGGGTTGACTCCGATGGTGGCCCCCGGGGGCACCTGGACGTTCTTGTCGAGCACGGCGCCGCGCACGACCGCGCCCCGCCCGATGTGGACGTTGTCGTGCAGGACCGAGCCCTGCACGACGGCACCCGGATCGACGACGACCCCGGGGGACAGGACGGACCGTGTCACCTGGCCGCGTATCAGAGAGCCCGCACTGATGATCGACTCGCCGGCGATGCCGCCCGCGTTGAAGCGGGCCGGGGAGAGCTGGCCGGAACTGGTGTAGATGGGCCAGTCGCGGTTGAAGAGGTTGAACGCGGGGCGCTCGGCGATGAGGTCCATATGGGCGTCGTAGTACGCGTCGAGCGTGCCGACGTCCCGCCAGTAGCCCCGGTCGCGGTTGGTCTCGCCGGGCACGTGGTTGGCGCTGAAGTCGTACAGCTGCGCCTCGCCCCGGTCGGTGAGCTGGGGCAGGATCGAGCCGCCCATGTCGTGCACGGAGCTCTCGTCCTCGGCGTCCCGCTGGAGTGCCTCCACCAGGGCCTTGGTGGTGAAGAGGTAGTTGCCCATCGAGGCGAACACGCACTCGGGGTCGTCGGCCAGGCCGGGCGGGTCGGACGGCTTCTCCAGGAAGCGTTCGACGGTCCGGCCGTCGGAGCCGGGCGTGATCACACCGAAGGAGGAGGATTCCGTGCGCGGCACCCGTATGCCGGCCACCGTCACACCCGCGCCGCCCTCGATGTGCTGGGCCAGCATCTGGCGCGGGTCCATGCGGTAGACGTGGTCGGCGCCGAAGACCGCGATGTACTCGGGCTGTTCGTCGTGCACCAGGTTCAGGGACTGCAGGAGGGCGTCCGCGCTGCCCAGGTACCAGCGCGGGCCGAGCCGCTGCTGGGCCGGGACCGGGGTGACGTAGTTGCCGAGGAGGCTCGACATCCGCCACGTCGTGGTGATGTGCCGGTCCAGCGAGTGCGATTTGTACTGGGTCAGGACGCAGATCCGCAGGATGTCCGCGTTCACGAGATTGGAGAGGACGAAGTCCACGAGGCGGTACGTACCGCCGAAGGTCACCGCTGGTTTCGCACGGTCGGCGGTCAGAGGCATCAGCCTCTTCCCCTCGCCGCCCGCCAGTACGATTCCCAGCACCGAAGGTCCACCGCGCCGCATGCCGCCGCCCCTCTCCACCCGGTTGTGCCGAAGCCTGCCCTGTGACTACCCCTGTTTGAGGACTTCCTCGTACAGGTGGACCGTGCGCCCGGCCACCGCGTCCCAGCCGAACTCCCGTAGCGCCCGCTCCCGTCCGGCCTCGCCCATCCGGGCGGCGGTACCGGGGTCGGCGAGGACCGTGTCGAGGGCGCGGCCGAGCCGCGCCTCGAAGTCGTCCCCGGTCGACACGAGGAGGCCCGTGGCGCCGTCCTCCACCACCTCCGGGATGCCGCCGACCCGCGACGCCACCACGGCCGTACCGCACGCCATGGCCTCCAGGTTGACGATGCCCAGGGGCTCGTACACCGACGGGCAGACGAACACGGCGGCGTGTGTGAGGAGCTGGACGACGTCCCGGCGCGGCAGCATCTGCGGGATCCAGAACAGGCCCTCGCGTACGCGGCTCAGCTCCGCGAAGAGATCGCGGAACTCCTGGTCGATCTCCGGGGTGTCGGGCGCGCCGGCGCAGAGCACGACCTGCACGGCCGGGTCGATGTCCCGTACCGCGCGCAGCAGGTGCGGAACGCCCTTCTGGCGGGTGATGCGGCCGACGAACAGGACGTACGGGCGGCCGGTGTCGAGACCGACGCGGCCGAGGACGTCCGTGCCGTGGTCCGGCCGGTAGAGGGAGGTGTCGATACCGTTGTGCACCACGTGGACCCTGGCCGGGTCCAGGGCCGGGTAGCAGCCGAGGATGTCCTCGCGCATGGCGCCGGACACGGCGATCACCGCGTCGGCGGACTCGATCGCGATGCGCTCGGCCCAACTGGACAGGGCGTAGCCTCCGCCCAGCTGCTCGGCCTTCCAGGGGCGCAGCGGCTCCAGCGAGTGGGCGGTCATCACATGCGGGATGCCGTGCAGCAGCTTGCCGAAGTGGCCGGCGAGGGCCGCGTACCAGGTGTGCGAGTGGAGCAGTTCGCGGCCTGCGAGACCGGCGGCGATGGAGAGGTCCACGGAGAAGGTGCGCAGCGCGTCGTTGGCGCCGTCGAGCGCGGACCAGGGCCGGTGGCGTACGACGCCGCCGCCCGCTCCCTCGCCCCAGCAGTGCACGTCCAGATCGACGAGGGATCTCAACTCGTGGGCGAGGAACTCGACATGGACACCCGCGCCACCGTAGACGTCCGGCGGATACTCCCGGGTCAGCAGGCCGACTCGCACCCGGAACCCCCTGTCTCAGCGGCTGGTTCCCACATGGTCACTCAGAAGGGGCGGTTGGGGAAGACCGCGATGCGGCGCGGTGCCGCGCCGGAGGTCAGGTGCGGCCGGGCGGCCGGTCGAAGCAGCAGTCGCCGCACAGTCCGCCGCCGGGCAGCCGGTAGTAGAGGCAGCAGCTGCGGCGCCGGCACGTCACCTCGTCGAGCGTGCCGGCCAGGTCGGGGTGCGCGAACAGTCCGGTGGCGAGGGAGCGAGCCCGATTCCCCACCTCCGCACGGCCGTTGGCGAGGGCCCACCGGTCGATCTGACGCACGGCGCCCATGAGCGCGGACGCCGCGTTCCCCCACAGCAGGCGTGCGGAGACGGGCAGTTGGGCGCGTAGCGCAGCCGCCAGCGGCACCAGATGGGCGTCCCGTACGACCTCGCCGATCCGCTCGGCGGGCAGGCCGCGCACCTCGGTCAGCCACAGCTCGTCCGGGGCGCTCGCGTCGGCGTCCCAGCGCATGAGGCGCGGATCGAGGTCGGGCACGCGGTCGTACAGCGCGGCGGCACCGAGGGCCACCGACCACAGACGCGCGGCGAACCCGAGGTGGGCGATGGAGGCGGCCACACGCGGTTCCGGGGCCCGTACGCTCCGCGCGACCTTCTGGACACGGAAAATTACGGGATTCTCATAAACCTCCCTGTCCGTCTGGGCATCCCGTGCCGCGTAGGCCTCAGCGAGGGTGGGCAGCGGGCGGTGCGGCGGCTCTCCCGTGCGTAGTACGAAGAAGCCGCCGAGGGCGGAGAGGGCGGTGAGGCCGGGGTCGCGATCCACGAGGACGAGTAGTACCAGGGCCCGCAGGCGCGCTCACCCGCCAGGCCTGCACTCCGTGTCGCCGGTCCTGAGTATGACGGCGGGCCCGTCGTACTCCATCGGCAGTAGGACGCATTGAGTGCTCAGGTACGACGACGCGAACCAGTTCGCGCGGCATTGTGGTGACCATGAGAGCCAACCGTTCGCCGCGCCGGGCCGGTAGAGCCCGCACTTCGCCGAGGAGCCGCACATGAGCGCCCTCGCGTTGTCCGTGTTGCTGTCGTTCGTCTCCGCCGTCGCGTACGCGGGCGGGGCGATCGTGCAGGAGCGTGTCGCGGTGTCCTCGCCCGGTCAGTCCTACGCGCCGCTGCGCCGGCCGGGCTGGTGGGCCGCCGTCGGGCTGAACGGCCTCGGTGGGCTGCTGCACGTGGTGGCCCTGGCCTACGGCCCGCTGAGCCTGGTGCAGCCGCTGGGCGCGCTGACCATCGTCTTCGCCCTGCCCATGGCGGCGCTCTTCGTGGGCCGCAAGGCGGGGGCGACGGCCTGGCGGGGCGCGATCATGGCGACGGTGGGCCTCGTGGGTTTGCTCTCGCTGGTCGGCTCGGCCGAGGTGCAGTCCCTGGACACCGCGCAGCGGGTGATGGTGGCCGTGGCCAGCGGTGGCGCGGTGGCCGCGCTGACGGTGGCGGGCCGCGCCGCGCACCGGCACCCGGCGGTGCGCAGCATCCTGCTGGCGGTCGCCTCCGGTGTCGCGTTCGGCATGTCCTCGGTGTTCACGAAGACGGTCGCGGTGGACTGGACGGACGGCATCGCGATCTCCGACCTGCCGACCCTCGCGCTCATAGGGGTCTTCGCGACGGCCGGTCTGCTGCTGTCCCAGGCGGCCTACCGGAGCGGTGGCCTCGCGGCCCCGCTCGCCACGCTGACCGTGGTGAACCCGGTGGTGGCGGCCGCGGTCGGCATCACGATGTTCGGCGAGACGTTCCGCTACGGCACGACCGGCACCCTTCTCGCCCTGGGCTGCGGGGTCGTCTCGGCGGGCGGTCTGATCCTGCTGACCACCGAGCGTCTCGGCGACGGGGTGCGGGCGGAGCGGGCCGACGACGTCACGGTCACGGCCGCCGACCGGGAGGCCCGCGCGGTGGCGGAACTGCTCGCGGGGCTGCCCCGGCAGTCCGCCGGGGTCCCGGCCGCCGCCGACGCGATCGACCTGGACCAGCCCGTGGTCGTACCGGCCCCGTTCCTGCGCAGGAGCACGGCGTATGGGGACGACGGTCCGCCCGGCCGGTTGCTGCCGCAGCCGTTCCACGGCGAGCTGTACGTGCCGCGGCCCCTCCTCGACCGGCATCGCGACCGCGTCAGGTCCTGAGCGGGAGGCCGCAATCCGGCCTCCCGCTCCGTGTCAGATCCGGACCCCGCCCGCCCGCAGGTAGGCGATCGGATCGACGTCGCTGCCGAATCCGGGCCCCGTCCGCACCTCGAAGTGCAGATGCGGTCCCGAGCTGTTGCCCGTGGAGCCGGAGCGGCCGATGCGCTGGCCGGCGCCCACGCCCTGGCCGGCCTTCACGGAGATCGCCGACAGATGCGCGTACTGCGTGTAGCGGCCGTCGGAGTGCCGGATCACCACCTGGTAGCCGAAGGAGCCGCCCCAGCCCGCGGTGACGACCTGCCCGGAGGCGACGGACTTCACGGTGCTGCCGGTCGCCACGGGGAAGTCCACACCCGTGTGGTAGCCCTTGGACCAGGAGGAGCCGGAGGCACGGTAGGGCATGCCGAGGGAGGCGCTCACGGGGGCGACGAGGGACGCCGACTCCTGCCGCTTCTCGGACTCCTGCCGCTTCTCGGACTTCTGCTCCTTCTGGACCTTCTGTTCCTTCTGGACCTTCTTCTGTTCCTTCTTCTGTTGCCTGTTCGGCTCTTTCCGCTTGTCCGAGTCGTCGGTGTCCAGCTGCGGGGCCGTCGGCCTCAGGCTCAGCCGCTGTCCGGGGAGTATCACGTCCGGGTCGGAGCCGATGGTCTTGCGGTTGGCCGTGTAGAGCTGGCGCCAACCGCCCTTGACCGCGCGGGATTCGGCGATCTCGGAGAGGGTGTCGCCCCGGACGACCGTGTACATCTCGATCCTGCCGGCCTGCGACTGCGGTGTGGTCTGCGGCTTCACGTCCTCGATCGTGCGGGTGGGAGCGTCGCCGCCCCGGGGGAGCCCCGCGCGGGCCGAGCACACGGGCCAGGCGCCAGGACCCTGCCCGTCCAGCACCTTCTCGGCGATCGCGATCTGCTGGTCCTTGGTGGCGAGGTCCGCGCGGGCGGCGTAGGCCGTACCGCCGTAGGCCTCCCAGGTGGACTGGGTGAACTGGAGGCCGCCGTAATGACCGTTGCCGGTGTTGATGTTCCAGTCGCCGGTGGACTCGCAGGCCGCGACCTTGTCCCAGGTCTCGACGTCGGCCGCCTCCGCGACACCGGTGCCCATCAGCGGAAGCGCCATCCCGGCGCCGCCCGCCGTGACGGTGAGTGAGGCGCGATTGATCCTGTTCGGCTGGTACCGGCGGTGCCGACCGCGTACGGCCATGGAAAGCCCCCTCGCCTCTGCGATGAGCCGCAAAAGTAAGCGCCGCGAACCGGCCATGACAAGACGCGAAACCAGCCGCTCCCGTCCCGCGAGTGGCGGGGAAGCGACCTGATCCGGCGCGTAAGTTCCTCTGTCCGGCGCGTAAGTGTTCCCGTCCGGCGCGAGAGTGACCAAGGACGGCGCGCATATCACCGGGGTGCGCGCCCCTTTTGAGCCGGGCGGGGTCCTTCCCGCGTACTCAAGTCCGGCAGGCCGCGCAGTGCGGACGGGGCCGGTGCGCGTCAGGATGGCCGGAAGGACAATACTGGCGGGCAGGAACGGCACCACCGATATCAGGATCCATAGGAGCCAACCGTATGAGCACTTCAGCCCAGATCGGCGTCACGGGCCTCGCGGTGATGGGGAGCAACCTCGCCCGCAACTTCGCGCGCAACGGCTACACGGTCGCGGTCCACAACCGCACCCCGGCGCGCACCCAGGCGCTGGTGAAGGAGCACGGGCACGAGGGCGACTTCATCGCGGCCGAGACCGCCAAGGAGTTCGTGCAGGCGCTGGAGCGGCCCCGGCGTCTGGTCGTCATGGTGAAGGCGGGCGGCCCGACGGACGCGGTGATCGAGGAGTTCGCACCGCTCCTGGAGCCCGGCGACATGATCATCGACGGTGGCAACGCGCACTTCGCCGACACCCGCCGCCGTGAGGCCGCGCTGCGCGAGCGGGGCATCCACTTCGTCGGTGCGGGCATCTCCGGCGGCGAGGAGGGCGCGCTGAACGGGCCCAGCATCATGCCGGGCGGCCCGGCCGAGTCGTACGACTCCCTCGGTCCGATGTTGGAGAAGATCTCCGCGAAGGCCGCCGACGGTGCGCCGTGCGTCACGCACGTGGGGCCGGACGGCGCCGGGCACTTCGTGAAGATGGTCCACAACGGCATCGAGTACGCCGACATGCAGCTGATCGGCGAGGCGTACCAGCTGCTGCGCGATGTGGCCGGCTACGCCCCCGCTCAGATCGCGGAGATCTTCCGCACCTGGAACACCGGCCGGCTCGACTCGTACCTGATCGAGATCACGGCCGAGGTGCTGGCGCACGTGGACGAGGCGACCGGCAGGCCGTTCGTGGACGTGGTGGTCGACCAGGCGGAGCAGAAGGGCACCGGCCGCTGGACCGTCCAGATCGCGCTGGACCTCGGCGTTCCGGTGTCCGGCATCGCCGAGGCCGTCTTCGCCCGCTCCCTCTCCGGTCACGCGGCACTGCGCGAGGCCTCCCGCTCGCTGGCCGGCCCCAAGGCCACACCGCTGGGCGCCGCCGAGGCCGGCGCCTTCGCCGACCGGGTCGAGCAGGCGCTGTACGCCTCCAAGATCGTGTCGTACACCCAGGGCTTCCACGAGATCGACGCGGCCCGCGCCGAGTACGACTGGAACATCGACCTGGGCGAGGTCGCCTCCATCTGGCGCGGCGGCTGCATCATCCGGGCGGCCTTCCTCGACCGGATCCGCGCCGCGTACGACACCCGGCCCGACCTGCCTAGCCTGCTCTCCGACGACACGTTCGCCCAGGAGATCGCGCAGGCGCAGGACGACTGGCGTGAGGTGCTGGTGGCCGCGACGCAGCAGGGTGTGCCGACGCCGGGATTCGCGGCGGCGCTGGCGTACTACGACGCGCTGCGTGCCGAGCGGTTGCCCGCGGCGCTCACGCAGGGGCAGCGGGACTACTTCGGGGCGCACACGTATCGGCGGGTGGACCGGCCGGGGTCGTTCCACACGTTGTGGGGGCAGGGGCGGTCCGAGGTCGAGGCCTGAGGGCCCCGAGGAAGCGGGGGCGCGCTGCCGGTCGGCGACCGCGGGTCGCGTGTGGCCGGCCGAGCACCCCTGGCATGCGATGCGGCCCGGCGTGGAGTACTCCGCGCCGGGCCGCATCTCGTCCTGCCTTTGCCTTACGACAGCGGACCCGGTTTCGGTTCGCCGGGGACCGGGTCCGGGCCCGGGGGCTTGGGGACCGGATCCGGTTCCGGGGTGGGGCGGGGGTCGGGAGTGGGGACGGGGTCCGGGAAGGGGGGCGCCGGAGCGGGGTCCGGGCGGTCGGGGCTCGGGCCCGGGGTGGGGCCGGGCGGTACGGGGTCCGGGGTGGGGTGCGTCATCGCGTCCTCCAGCCAGTGGGTACGTCGGCCATGGACTTGTGCCACGGGTACCCGTCGCCCGCACGGGCAGTCACCCGGTCGGCGGAGCTGCCACGGCCGTGCCGGAGTCGGGCAAGCCTCTCAGAACCCCTCGGGGTGGGCGACGAGCCGGCCCTTCGCGGCACGCATCAGTTCCGAATCCGCGGCCGGGGCCTCCTCGGGGTGGCGTTCGGCCCACTTCACGACGTACGGGCACAGGGGCGCCACGGCGGCACCCTCACGGGTCGCGATGCCGTACAACTCCCGGACCAAGGAGCCCGCGACACCCTCTCCCTCGTACGCGGACCCGACGATCGTGTGGACCGGGACCAGCGCGGGCCGCGGGGTTTCGAGGACGAAGTACTGGATGTGACCGGCGAGTTCGTCCCCGGTGAAGGCCTCAAGTCGGTCGGCCGCCCGGTCGTCGCGGATCTGTACGTCGCTCATGGCACTCCTCGCGTGGGGTCGGGACGCCGGGCTGTCTCGCGTGACCTCAGCCGGTGACGGCCTGCGGGCTGCGCCGCTGGTCAGAACCCGGCACCGGCTCGGAGGCGTCCGCTCCCAGGGCCACGATCCGGTTGTCGCGGTCCACATGCACGACCCTGGGTTCCAGGGTCCGGGCCTCGGCGTCGGAGACCTGAGCGTAACTGATGATGATCACCAGGTCTCCGGGGTGGACGAGATGGGCCGCCGCACCGTTGATCCCGACGACCCCCGAACCGCGCTCACCCTCGATGACGTACGTCTCCAGGCGGGCGCCGTTGGTGATGTCGACGATGTGCACCAGCTCGCCGGGCAGCAGATCGGCGGCGTCGAGCAGGTCGGCGTCGATGGTCACGGACCCGACATAGTGCAGGTCGGCCTGGGTGACCGTGGCACGGTGGATCTTGGACTTGAACATCGTACGAAACACGGAAACTCCCGGTATGTCTGCTCCCTGCCCGCTATTCGCAGGTCAAGGGCGGTCTCCGGAGAGTACAACGATTCGCACGGGGCGCAAGCGCCAGTACTCCAGCACTGCCGGCCGCACCATGAACTGCCAGTTCGGCGTCTTCGCCACCTGCGCCGGCTCCGCAGGCGGCGTTCTGGTGGATCTGCCGCGCTGCCCCTCATCAGCCTCGCGAGCGCCCTGTGGTCAGTCCCGAGCCGGGGCGCCGAGTCGCTCGGGACATCAGGGTGCGGTAGCAGACCTTGCCGGTGGGGCCGAGGGGCATCTCGTCCACCACCAGGAGATGTTCGGGGTGTTTCCGGCGGGCCAGGCCACGGTCCCCCAGGTGGGTCGTGAGGTCGGACAGCGTGGGAAGGGGTGTGCCCGGGGTCGGGCGGACGCAGGCGCACAGTCGTTCCCCCAGGTCCGGGTCGGGCACCGGGACGCAGACCGCCTCGGCCACCGCCGGATGGGTGCCGAGTTCGCGTTCGACCTCGGCAAGGCTGATGTTGAGACCGCCGCGCACGGCGATGCGTTTGAGCCGGCCCAGGACGTGCAGCCTTCCGCGCTCGTCCAGCCGGCCGACGTCGCCCGTGCGCACCCAGCCGTCGGGGGTTCGGTAACGGGCGTCCAGTTCGGGCGCGTTGACGTAGCACAAGGGGGTCATGGGGCCCAGGGCCTCGATCTGGCCGGTCCGCCCCGTGGGCAGCGGCGTGCCGTCGGGGCCAGTGACCCGGATCCGGGCGACCTCGGGGTCCGGGGTGCCGACGCTGTCGCCCGGCGGGTGGCTTTCTCCCGCCGTGTGGCAGTTCACCCCGTCCGAGGAACCGTAGACGGTCACCACCGGCCGGCCGAACCGTTCACGGGACGCACGGGCGATGGCCGTCGGCAGAGCGGCGCCGCTGGAGACGACGGCGTACAACGACGATGTCTCCTCGCCCGGCCACGCCGGGAGGTCGGTGATCCGGCGGAGCATGGTGGGCACCGCGAAGAGGTGGGTGGGACGATGCTCGGCGACCATCCGCAGCGCCTCCGCCGGGTCGAAGGCCGACCGCACGATCAGGGTGCCGCCGAGGGCGGCGAGGGTGACCGGTGTGCCCAGGGAACCGAAGGAGGAGGCCAGCGGGACGAGGACGAGGTGGCGGGGCGGCAGCGTGGTGTCGGGGTGCAGGCTCCGGACGTACCGCGCACGGCCGCCGGCCAGGGCGTGATGGCTGTAGGCGACCATCTTCGGCTCGGCTTCGGAACCGGACGACACCAGGATGCGGGCGGGTCCGTACGGGTCGGCCGGCCGTGGCCGCCAGGAGCGACGGGCCGGGGTGCGCGGGGCGTGCAGCCCGTGCGTCCGTCCGGCGCCCGGGCCGGGTGCGAACACGGTACGCAGGTGAGCAAGATCCGCGACGGCCTGTGCCTGGCGGGCCGATGCGAGGACGGCGCCGCGGGCCCGCGAGCGGGCGAGCAGCTGCCGGACGTCACGGTCATCGCCGCCCGGGGGGATCGGGAGGGCCACCGAGCCGATCGCGTAGACGGCGAGTTCCGCGGCCACGGCGTCGCGCCCGTTGGGCAGCAGGAGCGCCACCACGTCCCCGGCCCCCAGGTCCGCCCGGGCGAACAGGGCGGCGATCCGGCGCACTTCGGCGTCCAGCGCCGCATAGGAGAGCACTCCGGCGTCGTCCACCAGCGCCTGGCGGCCCGGGTGTTCGCGGACCCGGGCGGTGAACAGTGCGTAGAGATCGGTGTCCGGGCACAGGTCCGCCGTCACCCAGGCGCTTCGCTGGGCGCGGGGCACCAGGTCCGGGAAGCGCACTCCGGCGCGTGAGGTCCACACCGGCTGCCCGCCCCGGCTCGCGGGCGAGGCGGTACGGCGGCTGGTCGCGGGGGCGGCTGCGGATGTCATGCGAACTCCCAGGGCGCGTACGGGCGTGCGTGGCCGGTGACCGGGTCCGGTGGTGCGACGGCCGCCCGGAAGGCCGGGTCGCGGGCCAGAGCCGTCAGGTCGGTGAGTACAGGGGTCCCGGTCAGACCGGCATCGGCCAGCCGTGCCGTCCACTCCTCGGTGGTGCGGCGGGTGAAGCGGGCCGCGAGGTCCGCGGGTGCCGTGGGGCCGGCGCGGTCGAGCAGGCGGAGCACCGCCTCGGGGCGCGCCCGGGCGTCGGGGCCGAGGCACAGATGGCCGTCCGCGGTGCGCAGCGGCCGGTCCAGCGCCGTCCAGCGGACCCGGTGCGCGGGACGGGGGACGAGAGCGGCCGCGGAGACCAGGGAGGAGTCGACATGGCCGCCCCGGCCGGTCGTCTCCCGGGCCGCCAGCGCGGCCAGCACACCCTGGGCGCACACCAGCCCGCCGAGCACGTCGGTGAGGGTCATCAGGGAGGGGGCCGGGGGCTGGTCTGCCGGCCGTACCGCCGCGGCGAGGCCGCTGTGCACCTGGGCGAGGTAGTCGGTGCCCAGGGGCGGCCGGTCGCCGAACGCGTCCCCGAAGCCGGACGCCCAGGCGTACACCAGGGCGGGGTGGCCGGGCAGCAGGTCGGACGCGTCCAGGCCGAGCCCGCCGGCTTTCCCGGGGGCCCAGTTGTGCAGGAAGACATCGGCTTCGGCGGCCAGCGCGCGGACCGTGTCCCGGCCCTGCGTAGTGGTGAGGTCGGCCTCCACCACCGGCTTGCCCGCGTTGAGAGCCGAGAACCGGGCCGAGCAGTCTCCCGCCAGCGGAGGGAGCCAGCGCATCGGGTCGCCGCCGGGCGGTTCGATCCGGACCACCTCGGCACCCAGCATCCGCAGGACGTGCCCCGCGAGCGGTCCCTGCACCCTGCGGGTGGACTCCACCATCCGCAGGCCCGTCAGCGGCACGACGGCACCGGGGACCGGGACCGCCGGGCGTGGGGCGGGCACGCCGGTGTCCGGGTGCGCCCGGGCCTTGTGGACCGGTGCCGGTCCCGGACTGAGGCGCCAGGGGGCCGGGCGGAGGGCGGGGGCCGGGTCTGAGCCGACGGCGAGGAGGCTGACGCCGGTGTGGTGCGCGGCGGCCCGCAGCTCCGCCAGCGTGCGACGGCGGGCGGCCTGGCGCAGTTCGTCGGGCAGCGGGCAGACGGCGGTGGCGAACCGCTGCTGGAAGGGCGGCCAGCCGCGGCCGGCGAGCGCGGGGGCCACGCCGAGCCGGGCCCAGAACTCCCGCCACGCCAGGGGATCGAGGGTCTCGACCTCCACGCGGGCGTCGTCGGACGTCTCCAGGGTCGCCAGGCCGCCTGCCTGTGGCACGTCGGATCCGGCCGCCGGCGCGTGCGGCACCTCCGGCTCGGGCGCACCGGGGTTGTCGCGGGCCGTCGCGGCGGCGAGGTACTGGCCGACCGCCAGCAGCGCTCCCTGAGCCACCGAGGTCCGGACCTCGCGCAGGTCCAGGCCGCGGGCCCGCGCGACGCGGAGAGCGGTGGCTCCCTGGGCGGCGAGCACCCCCGCCACCACCGAGGCGTAGTCGACGGCCAGCGGGAGTGGCCCGCCCGTCGCCCGGCCGTGGACGTGCATGAGACCGCAGGCGGCCTGCACGGCACGCTCGTCCGGCAGGTCCGCGCCGACCGGGCCCACCCAGTCGACGGTGTGCCGCACCGTGTCCCGGTCGGCGCCGGTCTTCTCCGGCGGGCCCTGCGCGGCGTGCCGCAGCAGCCGGCCGGCGATCGTGGCGGCGACGGCCGGCCGGGCCGCGGCCCGCAGGCGTGGTGTCACGGTCGCTCCCGGCCGGGCCGGCGGCCCTGCACCGAGTACAGGACGCTGGAGGCGGCGCGGAAGGACGGATCCTGCATCAGCCGTCCCACCCGGTCCAGGTCCTCCTGGGTCATGCCCTGTTCCGTCAGCCGGTCCCGGAGGTTGCGGGTGTGGTTCAGCTGGAGTCCGAGGCCGGGGTCCTGGGCGTGCCGTACGCCGATGTGGAGGTGGACGTCGATGGCGGTCAGTCCCGCCGCCCGCAGGGCAGCCGGCGCCTTCCGTCCCCAGTGCGGGTCGCCGCCCGCGGCGCTCAGCGCGGCCGTCTTGGCCCGCAGGAACCGGACGTACAGCGCTTCGGCCTCCGTGTCCGGGGTCAGCAGCGGCGGCTCGTAGGAGGCGTCGATCTCGTCGATCTGCAGCAGGCCGCCGGGTTTGAGAGCGCGCACCAGCTTGTGCAGGACGGCGTCGCGGGTGGGCAGGTGCTGCAGGACCAGGCGGGCCACCACCAGGTCGTAGGCCGCCTCCGGAAGCGGGTCGCGGGCCACGTCGAGGGCGGCGACTGCCAGGCCCGGGCCGGGTGCCAGGTCGCGCGGGTCGAGGTCGGTGGCGAACACCGAGCCGCCCGGTGCCACCCGGCCCGCCAGCCAGCGCGCGATGCTGCCGCCGCCGGCGCCGACCTCCAGGCAGTGCCAGCCCGGGCCGACACCGGTGGCGGCCAGGCGGGGCAGGGTCACCGGGTCGTAGGCGGCGGCCAGGCACCGGTGCTGGTCGCGGCTGTGCGCGGTGCCGTTGCCGAAGACCGCGTGGGTGCCCTCCCGGGCGGGAGCGGGCTGGGACACGGTGTGGCTCCTCTCGTCAGAACGCGGGCCCGGACAGGCCCGGCGTCGTCATGTGCGGCCCGGACAGGCCCGGCGGCCGACGCCGACGGGCTCGATGCCGCCGCCATGCACACGGCGGGGGTGCGCGCACCCGGGCGGAAGGCCGGCCGTGCCACGGTGAGACTCCTCTCACCGTGGAGAGGCCCGGGCAGCCGTTGCCCGCCGTCGGACGGCGGGCCCGGTCACGTCCATCGGCCGGGTCCCGCGGGTGCGCTGCCGGTGAGCTGCCGTGCCAGGGCCGCTCGGCGGACCTTGCCGGTGCCGGTGCGGGGCACCTCGTCCCAGGTGAGGACGGCCGGGTCGCGCAGCGTCGGCAGTCCGTGCGTGGCCTGTTTCCAGGCGTCCGGGTCCAGTCGGCCGTCGGCGGTGACCACCACGGGCAGCGGATCGCCGTCCGGAGCGCCGAGGACCACGCATTCCAGGGCCTGCGGCAGCCGCTGCTCCAGTACGTCCTCGGTCCGCAGGCAGCTCATACCGGGCAGGGTGTCGGCGGCGCGGTCCAGGATGCTGACGCTGCCGTCACGGTGGTGGACGCCCATGTCGCCCGTGGACCACCAGTCGCCGACGCGTTTGGCGTCCCAGCGGTCCTGTTCGCCGACGTAGCCCAGGGCGATGGCGGGGGTGCGGACGAGGAGCAGGCCGGGACGGCCGCGCGGCACCGGGCGCAGCGTGTCCGGGTCCACCGCGCGCAGCCGGGTCCGGCCCGGCACGGGACGGCCGAGCCGGCGCGCCGTGGTCGCCGCGTCCGGTGCGAGCGCGGAGCGTCGCGTGTGGAAGCGGAAGGTCAGCGGTCCGGTCTCGGTCTGGCCCCAGCCCTGCATCCACAGCGGGCGGGCATGGCGGCTGGCGGTCAGGTACGCGCGCAGGGCGGGCGGGTGCACGGCGTCGTAGGTGCTGATGTACAGGCGGACTTGCCGGAAGGGGTTGTCCAGCCGGGTGGTGAGCGGCCTCAGCCGGATGTAGGAGGCGGGCAGGGCCTCGACGACGGTGGGCGGGTGGGCCCGCAGCAGCGGGTCGGCGGCCTCGGCGTCGTCGCCGGTGAGGATCACGATCCCGGCGGGCGCGAGCGACACCACCACGGCCGTCCAGCAGAAGGTGCGTCCGTGTCCGTACGCGCTGGCGTTGGCCAGGACGTCGTCCGGGCGGATGCCGATGCCCGGGTAGCGCACCGCTTCGAAGCGGGCCAGCTTGTGCACGAGTGTCCGCGTGGAGTGGACCACCAGCTTGGGAACGCCGGTCGTCCCCGAGGTGTGATGGATGACCAGGGGTTCGTCGTCGTGGCGCCGCACCGGTACGCGGGGGCGGGACGCGTCCAGCGCGGCCAGGTGGGCCGCACCGGGCGCGGCGGAGTCCACGGTGACGAGGATCCGGGCCGGTTCACCGGCGGCGGCGTCCCGGCAGCGGGCCAGCACCGTGGAGGTCGTGACCAGCGCGGCAGGCCGCAGCCGCTCCAGCAGGGTGACGAGGTCCGCGGTGCCGAGCCGGGAGGACAGCAGCGCGGGTACGGCGCCGAGGCGGGCCGCGGCACAGGCGAGCAGGTCGTAGTCCCAGTGGTTGTCCTTCACGATCGCCACGCGGTTCCCGGGCCTGACCCCGGCGTCGGCGAGGCGGGCCGCGGTGGCGCGGACCAGGCCGGCGAGTTCGGTGACGGTCCACCGGGTGCCGGCCCGCGGGGCGATGTCGAAGGGTCGGTCCAGGTGGACCACGGTCCGGGCGCCGCCTGCCGCCGCCTCGTCGAACAGGGTGCCCATGTCATGCGGTCGCACGGATCTCCTCCGCTCGGTCGTGGCCGGCCGGAGTGTTCCGTCCGAGCCTGCTCAGGACGCGGGACGCGGCCAGCGCGCCCGCCCGGACGGCGCCCTCGGAGGCGGGCCGCAGCATGAGCCAGTCACCGGCGTACTCCACCGCGCGCGCCGGCCGGGACAGGAAGCCGGCGCGTTCCCGCAGGGCCTGGGGTGTGACTTCCGGCAGGCCGTGGCGGAAGGAGTGCACGAGACGGTGGCGGCAGGCGCCGCCGATGCCCGGGACATAGCGTTCCGCCGCGCGGACGAGGAGGTCGGCGGCCTCGTCGGGAAAGGCGTCCAACAGCTCGGGGACCCGGTGCGGACCGGCCACGAGGGTGACCAGGCCCCGGCCGGCGGGGGCCCGGCCGGGGTCCTTGGCGTGGTCGACGACGACGCCGGAGAGCACGTCCTCCTCGGCGGCCGGGGTGAGCAGGATGTGCACCGGGCGCCGGGCGGCAGGGGCGAGGGGGCGCTCCAGCAGGCAGCTGACCTTCATCATGGGCGTGAAGGTGCAGGCGGTGAGGAACGGCTGCTCGTCGGCGGGGGCGTCCGGGCGGAGCGCCGCCGCGACGGGTGCCGGTACGGCGAGCACGGCGGCCCGCGCGGTGACCTGCCCGTCGTCGAACCGCAGTACGGCGTGCCCGCCCGCGTCGGTGACCTCGCGTACGGCGCGGCCGGTGACGACCTCGGTGCCGACGGCGAGCCGGCGGGCCAGGAAGTCCATGCCGTCGCGGTAGGTGCGCCAGGTGGCGGGGGGACCGGCCTCCAGCAACAGGCTCACCATCGGGGCGGCCGTGGACCTGGCGGTGTCCCAGCCGAAGAAGCAGCCGGCGACCGGCTGGAAGAGATAGTCGTGCAGGTCGCGGTGGTAGCGGGCGGCCACCTCGCGCACGGTGGCGGCGCCCAGCGGACTGTGCTCGGGACGGTCGCCGTCGAATCCGGCGCTGCGGCGGCCGGTCCAGGCGGAGAAGGCGGCCAGGTCGAGCCGAGCCCGGGCGGACAGGCCCGCTCCGGTGACCACGGCCGTGCCCTCGCCGACGCCCAGGTGGGCACGCCCGCCGCGCCAGACGGCCACCGCGCCGCCGACCCGGGGCACGTCCGCGGGAGTGACGCGCAGCCGGCGCAGCAGCTCCCAGGTCGCGCGGTAACCGCGGGGCGCAACCTGCTCGGCGCCCGTGTCCACCGTCCAGCCCTCCTGGCGGACGCTGCGCATCCGGCCGCCGACCTGCGGCAGTTGCTCGTACACCCGCACGGCCAGCCCGGCGCTGCGCAGTTCGTGGGCGGCGGTCAGGCCGGCGATGCCCGCGCCGACGACGGCGACGTCGAGATCGGGCTTCATCCGGCGGCTCCCGTTCCGACGACGACGTTGGCCACGATCATCAGCAGCACGCTCAGCCGGTGCACCGCGAAGCCCGTCCGGCGGGCGGTCATGATGTCGCCGCGGACGAACCCGGTCAGGTACTGACGGGCCCGCAGCGCGGTCGCCGGCAGCATCAGCAGCACGAACCACCAGGGGGCCGCCCCGGTGGCCGAGGCGACCGCGCCGATGAGGAACTCGGCGACCGACAGGGCTCCGATGAAGACGGCGTTGCCCCGTTCCGAGACCAGGGCGGCCACGGTCGGACGGCCCACGGCCCGGTCGCCGGCCACGTCGTTGGTGTTGGAGTAGACGCCGAACATCAGCGGCCCGAACCCGAACAGCACCGCCTGCACCATCAGGAAACCGGAGAAGCCACCCGTCACCAGGCCGTACGGAACGATCACCAGCACGGCACCGAGGGCGACGAGGAACACCTCCTGGAAACCGTGGTAACTGATCTTCAGGCCGTACGAGTACTGCAGCGACACCGCGAACAGCGTGCCCGCCGCCAGCAGCGCCCACAGCGGGTGGTGCGGCGCGAGCGCGGCGGCGCCCGCCCACAGCAGCGCCCCGGCGCCCGCCGAGACCCATGCGAAGCGCAGCGCCTGGGGCACCGTCAGCGCCCCGGCGACCAGGGGTTTGCGTGCCTTGTTGCGCAGCGGGTTGTCGGGGCCGTAGTTGGCGAGGTCGCTGCCGTCCCGGAACCCGGTGACGTCGTCCAGGGCGACCATCGCCATGAGGACCGCGACTTCGCCGGCCAGGAACACCGCCAGTACCAGTGCCTGCCGGGTGGTGAAGGCGCCGGCCGGGAACAGCGCGGCGGTCAGGGCGAGGAAGATGCCGAGGTAGTAGTCGTACACGTCCAGCTTGCCGAGCCGCGCGTAGGTGCGCAGTCGGCTGTGGCCGTGGGCGGTGGCGGCGGGACGGCCGGCCGCGATGCTGTCCGTCATGGGTGACCTCATGGGGGGTGTCTGCGTCCGAAGGGGGTGCCGCTCGCCCGGGCAGCGCGGTGTCCGAACGGGCGGTCGCGCGTCAGCGGTGCTCGGTGGCGAAGGCGCTCACTAGATCGGCGACGTGCTGGACCTGAGCGTCGGTCAGCATGTGGTGCACCGGCAGGGCGAGATGGCGGCGGGCGGCCTGTTCGGCGCGCGGCCAGCGGGCGCCGGGCGGCGCGTAGGGAGCGAAGGCACGGTGGGCGGGCAGGGGGCGCGGATAGTAGACGTGCGTGGCCACCCCCCACTCGGCCAGGTGGGCGCCGAGAGCCTCCCGGTCCTCGGCGAGGACCGTGTACACGTAGAAGCACCGGCCGTCCCGGCCGGACGGTGGCGGGAGCACGCCATGGTCGGCCAGCGGCGTGAAGCGCTCGGTGTAGTACGCGGCGATCTCCGCCCGCCGCGCCAGCCGCGCCGGGAAACCGGAGTAGCGGTGCGTCTGGAAGGCGGCCTGGATCTCGTCGAAGCGGCTGTTGAGCCCGACGGCGTGGTGGACGAACCGCCGCCCGGTGTACTGGCCGTGGTTGCGCAGCATCCGCACCTTCTCGCCCAGTGCCGGGTCCCTGGTGACGACCACGCCGCCCTCGCCGGGCATGCCGCAGGTCTTGACCTGCACGAAGGAGTAGAGCCCAGCCTCGCCCCACAGCCCGGCCGGGACGCCCCGCAGCACGCCGCCCTGGGCGACCGCCGAGTCCTCCAGCAGGCGCAGTCCGTGCCGCCGGGCCAGTTCGGCGAAGCGTGGCATGTCGGCCATGACGGAGAACATGTGGGCCGGCATCACCGCCTTGGTCCGCTCGGTGACCAGCCGCTCCGCCTCCTCCGGGTCCATGGTCATGGTGTCCGGCCGGATGTCGGCGAAGACCGGTGCGGCCCCGACGCCGACCACCGAGGCGGCCAGGGGCGCGCAGCCGAACGCGGGCACGATCACCTCGTCGCCGGGACCGATGTCCATGGCCCGCAGCACCAGCGAGAGCGCCGAGGTGCCGCTGGAGCAGGCGACCACGTCGGCGGCCCCCAGGTCCTCGCGGAGCAGATCCTCGAAGGCGGCGGTGCGCCTGCCCAGGATGAAACGCTGCTCCGGGTCGAGGGCCACCTCGCGAACCAGCCCGATCAGTGCGGGGCGGTCGGCTTCGAAGAGGGCGGGAGGGAAGAACGGGACGGCGGGGGGAGCGATGCGGTCATGCGGTCGTCCTCGTTCCGGCGAGGAAGGAGCGGATGGTGTCGCAGACGCGGTCCAGGTCGCCGGATCCGAGATCGGGGTGGAACGGCAGGGCCACGGCGTGCCGGGCCGCCGCCTCGGCGTGGGGGAACTCGCCCGGCCGGTGGCCCAGGTGGGCGAAGGCGGGCTGGTGGGGCAACGGCACCGGGTAGTAGACCTCGGTGCCGATGCCGTGCCGCTCGAGGTGGGTGACGAGGGCGTCCCGGTGCTCGGTCTCGATCAGGTAGACGTAGTACACGTCGCGGTCGTCCGGCTTCCCGGCGGTGGTCCGCGGCAGGCGGGCGATCCCCGGCGCGTCCTCCAGGCGGGCGGTGTAGGCGTCCGCCAGTTCGGCCCGGCGTGCGATGTGCTCCTCCAGGAGGGACAGCTTGGCGAGCAGGACGGCCGCCTGGATGTCGTCCATCTTGCTGTTCGCGCCCGGCAACGCGCTCTCGGTGGAGATGGCCGGGAAGTCGTTCAGCGTGCGGCCCGTCCTGCCGTGGTGGCGCAGGGCCGCGACGGTGGCCGCCACCTCCGGGTCGTCGGTGAGCACGGCTCCCGCGTCGCCGAGCGCGCCGAGCGTCTTGGAGGGGAAGAAGGACAGGACGCCGCCGGCCCCGTGCAGGCCCGCGTGCACGCCGTGCCGGCGCATGCCGATCGCCTCGGCGCTGTCCTCGACGACCGTCAGGCCGTGCCGCCGGGCGACGGCGGTGACGACCGCCATGTCGGCCATCGTGTGGAACAGATGCACCGGCATCACGAACCGGCTCCGCGGTGTGACGGCCGCCTCCAGCGCCGCGGGGTCCATCGCGTACGTCTCCGGGTCGATGTCGACGAACTGTGGTACCCCGCCTGCCAGTACGACGGCCGAGGCTGTGGCGAAGAACGAGTACGCCGGCACCAGGACACCGTCGCCGGGACGGACTCCGCAGGCGCGCAGCAGCAGCACGAGCGCATCGGTACCGCTGTTGACGCCCATCACGTGCCGGGCGCCGGTGTAGTCCGCGAGCGCCGCCTCGAGCTGCCCGACCTGTTGTCCGTGGGAGAACTTGCCGCTGCGGAAAACCTCGTCCAACGCCTTTTCGATAGAAGGCCACAGTCGTTCGAAAGTCGCGGTCTGGGAGAAGAAGGGAATTCGATCGGCCGTTCCCGGCGCAGTCGGTAATGCGCCCTCGGCGCGCGCCGGAATCTGTCCGCTGGAAGGCAATCTCTCACCTGTCTCCGTCGTGTCTGCGGAATGCCCAAGCTAATCGGAATTCCGGTCGACGGAGAAAGGAAAGGATCATCTTCACACGTTCTAGGTAATGGCGCTCCGGACGTCTTGACCATTGCCGCACAGGGCCGCAACAGTGGTGCGGCGCACCGGAGTTGTGTGCGGCGCAACGAAATGAGCGCGCCCGTTTCCTTCCCGTTCCCTCTCTGGAGGCCCTGTGCTGCAGCCCCTCGTGGTCGGGCTCGGCCGGTCCGGATCAGGACTGCATCTGAGCACACTCGTCCGTCTGGCCCGGCGGACCGCGGCCACGGGTGGTCCGCTCGTCGCCCTGCCCGCGGTCGGCTGCGACCCGCGCGCCGGCACTCTGCGGCCCATGGGCATGCCCGGCGAGGTCACGGCCGTCACCACGCTGGAACGGGCCCTGCACCACGTGGACCCCGCCACCGCGGTGGTCCACGTGTGCACACCACCCCGGCTGCGATACGACCTCCTCGCGGAACTGGCCGGACACGGCTTCCGCCGACTGATCGTGGAGAAACCCCTCGCCACGTCCACGGAGGAACTCGACGCCCTGATCCGACTGCGCCAGGACTCCGGCCTCGGTCTCGTGGCCGTCGCCCACTGGACCACCTCCCGGCTCGCCGGCCGGTTGCGCCGGCTGGTGGGCGGCGGACGACTCGGCTCCCTGCGCCGTATCACCGTCGACCAGCACAAGTCCCGCTTCCTGCGGTCCCTGGCGACCGACGGGCATCCGACCGCCCTGGACGTGGAGATCCCCCACTCCCTGGCGCTCGCGCTCGACCTGGCCGGTCCGGCCGAACTCCGCGCCGCGCGCTGCTGGGACCTGCGCTGCGAGGACCGCAGCCTGCCCGGCCTGGGCGGCGCGCACGTCGAACTGGAGCACCGTTCGGGAGTGGTGACGCTGCTGCGCTCCGACCTCGGCGCACCCGTCCGGCAACGCAGCGTCGTCTGTGAGTTCGAGGGCGGGACGGCCACGGCCCACTTCCCGCTCAGCGAGGACGACGACCACGCGCAGCTCGTCGTCGCCCCCTTCGACCGCGGTACGGCGCCCCCACCGGCCGGTGTCCTCGACGCGGACGGAGTGCCCGGGGCCAGGCATCAGGTCTTCCGGGACGACGCCCTGACCGACTTCCTGGACGGCGCCTACCGCGGCTTCGCCTCCGGATCGGCAGGCGTCGGGAACTTCCCGCTCGCCTGCGCGACCGCCCGGCTGCTGTGCGCGGCCCGGGAGCACTGCGCCGCCACACCGCGCGCCCGCGCCGGGAGCCGCTGACATGGCCCGGCACAGCGCCGCCGGCCCCCGCGTCCGGGGGTTCGGGCCGCTCGCCGGCATCGGCGACGAGGCGGCGCCCGGCACCGACGGACAGCTGGCCGCCCTGCGGCGCCTGGGCTGGAACGCCATCGAACTGCGCACGGTCGACGGCACGGCCCTCGCCGACCTCTCCCCGGCCGCCTTCGGCACGCTGGCCCGGCGGCTCGCGGACGCCGGCGTCACCGTGACCGCCGTCGCCTCCCGGATCGGCAACTGGTCCCGTCCCATCACCGGCGACCTCGGCCAGGACCTCACCGAACTCGACGTCCTGGCCGAGCGCTGCGCCGCCCTCGGCTGCCGTCTGGTGCGGATCATGTCGTACCCCAACGACGGTCTGACGGAGACCGAGTGGGCCGATCGCGTCCTGGCCCGCACCGCCGTCCTGGCGGACCGCGCCGAGCGCGCGGGCCTGGTACTGGTGCACGAGAACTGCGCGGGCTGGGCCGGGGACCGGGCCGACCGCGCGCTACGACTGCTACGCGCCGTCGGCAGCCCGGCCCTGCGGCTGCTGTTCGACACCGGCAACGGCGTCCCGTACGGCTACCGCGCCCCGGACATGCTCCGCCACCTCGCCCCCCACGTCGTCCACGTCCACATCAAGGACGCCGTCCGCACCCCGGACGGAGGCACCGCCTACACCCTGCCCGGCGAGGGCGAAGCCGGGGTGCTGGAATGCCTGGAGCTTCTGGCCGCCCACGGCTACACCGGAGCGCTCTCCCTGGAACCCCATCTCGCCGTGCGTCCCCACGAAGGACTGGCCCGGGCGGGTGAGGACGCCACCGACCTCTTCGTACGGGCCGGACAGGCGCTCGCCGGGCTGCTGGGCGCCGAGCAGCCGGTCACCGGCCCCCTGGGCGGCCCGGCGTGAGCGCTCTGTTCACCGGGCGGCACCGGGAGTTGCTGCTGGACCTGCTGCGCCTGCCGAGCGTCAACCCCCTGGAGGCCGGCCCGGACGATCCGCCGTCGCGGCTGCCCGAGATCCTCCAGCTGTACGCGACGGCCGCCGCCGAAGCGGGGTTGCGCACCATCCGCCTCGCCAGTCCGCCCGCCGCCTGCCTGGACCGTCCGGGCGTGCCGTTGACGGTCCGCGCCGCCGCCCGCGATCCGCGCTTCCTCGCGGACCAGCCCAGCCTGCTGCTGCGGCTGGGACCCGAGCGTTCCCGTGCGCACACCGTGATGTTCAACGTCCACCTGGACACCGTCGCCGGACACACCCCGCCCGCCTTCCACGGCGTGCGCTTCACCGGCCGGGGCGCGGTCGACGCCAAGGGACCCGCCGTGGCCCTGCTCGCCGGGGTGCGGGCCGCCGCGTCCCACCCCGCCGTCGGACGGGACGTCACCGTCCTGCTCCAGGCCGTCGCCGGGGAGGAGGGCGGCGCCCTGGGCACCTACGGCACCCGCCCGCTGCTGGAGGCCGGGCACCACGGCCGCCTCAACGTGTTCTGCGAGCCGACCGGGCTGCGCGCGCTGCCCCGGGCCACCGCCGCGATGACCGCGCGGATCACCGTCGCGGGCGAGGACGCGGTGGACGACCACCCGGACGCCGGACACAACGCCACCGTGCTGCTTGGATTCCTGGCCCAGCACCTCGCCGCCCGCCTGGACGGGGCCGTACCCGGTACACGGGTGTGCGTCGCCGGAGTGGACACCGGCCGCACACACAACCGCGTCCACGGCACCGGCACTCTGCTGATGAACCTGTCGTACCGCCGCACCTCCGACGGCGACCGCCTGAAGACCGAGGTCACCCGGCACGTCGCCGACGGCCTGCACCGCTTCACCGAACTCTTCGCCACCAGCCGGGAGTTCGCCCGCACAGCGCGGGACGCGGCACGGATCACCCGGCTCGGCTGGGACAAACAGGGCCTGCCCGCCCTGGACGACTCCGACCCGTGGGCCGAGGAGCTCCTGGCCCGCGCGGGAGCCCGGTCGGCGGCCGGCGACCCCGGCTTCACCTGCGACGCCATCTGGGCCGCAGGCCTGGACGGCGCCTTCACCACCGTGCTCGGACCCGGCTGTCTCGCCGCCAACCGCGCCCACGCGCCCGGTGAGTTCGTCGACCTCGCCGACCTGGAGGACTTCGCCGGCGTGGTCCACCGGCTCGTCACGTTCTTCGCCGAAGCGGTGCCGGCGCCGTCAGGGCACCGACCCCCGTAGAGCACCGCACCCCAAGCGAACGACCTCCGAAGAGAACCGCCCCGCCCTGTAAGGAATCCCGTATGACGGCACCCACCGCCCCACGAGCGACGGTCGAGCGCACACCCGTCCTGGTCGACCACGCGGAGCTGCATGCCTCGCTCACCGGCCTGTTCACCGGCCACGGCATCCCTGATGCACGGGCCCGGCTCGCTGTGGACGCGCTGTGTCACGGCGACCTGACCGGGCTCGACTCGCACGGCGTGTTCAACCTCACCCGGCTCTACCTGCCGTTGCTGGAGTCGGGCCGCTGCGACCCCGGCGCCGAACCACAGGTCCTCACCGACCTGGGCGCCTGCGCGGTCGTCGACGCCCGCCGCGCCCTGGGCCTGTGGGCCGCGGCCGAGGCCATGGACGACGCAGTGGCACGGGCCGGCCGGCACGGGGTCGGGCTGGTGTCGGTGCGCGGGGCGACCCACTTCGGGTGCGCCGGCTTCCACGCCGTGCGCGCCGCGCACGCCGGGATGATCGGCGTGGTCGCGAGCAACTGCGGCGGCCAGCGCATCGCACGCCCCCCGGGCGGCGCGGTGGCGATGCTCGGCACCAACCCGCTGAGCATCGCAGCGCCCGCCCTCGACAAACACCCGTTCCTGCTGGACATGAGCACCACCGTCGCGCCCACCGGACGGGTCCGCGTCGCCGCCCGCCGCGGCACCCCGGTGCCCTCCGGCTGGCTGGAGGACGCGGCGGGCGACCCGGTGACCGACCCGTCCGCCTTCGACCGCGGCGAGGCCTTTCTGCGCTGGCTGGGCGGCACGGCCGAGACCGGCGTCCACAAGGGCTACGGGCTCGGCATCGCCGTGGAACTGCTGGCCGCCGTCGTGTCCGGCGCGGCCGTGGGACCCGCGCCCGCCGCGCTGGAAGGGGACGGCCGAGCGCACGGCAGCGACGACGACATCGGCTTCTTCCTCCTCGCGATCGCCCCGGGGGTGCTGCGACCCGGCGCGGACCTGACCGCCGCGACCCGGTCCCTGTTCGGCGCGCTCGTCGACTGCCCGCCGGTGCGCGGCGGCGAGCCGGTGCGCTACCCGGGCTGGCAGGAGGCGGAACTCGCCGCCGAGCGCCGCCGCCACGGCATCCCCCTGCCCCCGCACCTCCACGCGGAACTGACCGACCAGGGTCTCCTCCGCGGCCCCGGGAGCCCGCGTTGACCCGGCCCTTGCGGCTCGGCGTCGTCGGCCTCGGCGCCATCTCCCCCTACTACCTGGCCGCCGCGGAACGGCTGCCGGAGTGGCAGCTGACCGCCGTCTGCGACGCCCGTGACGAGACACTGGAGCAGTTTCCCGGCCGGGCCGCACGCTTCCGCGACCACCGCACGCTGCTGGAGCGGGCGCGACCGGACGCCCTGGTCGTGGCCGTGCCCAACGACGTTCACCTGCCCCTGTGCCGGGACGCCCTGGTCGCCGGTGTGCCGGTCTGCGTCGAGAAACCCCTCGCCCTGACCGCGGCCGAGGGTTCCGTACTGGTGGATCTGGCGCGGCGCTGCGGGGTCCCGCTGATGACGGCGTTCCACCGCCGCTACAACGCCGCCGTCCGCGCACTGGCGCGCCGGACGGCGGGCCGGGAGATCCGCTCCGTCCGGGTGCGCTATCTGGAGCGCATCGAGGAGCATCTCGGCGGCGAGGACTGGTACCTGGACCCGGCCCGCTGCGGCGGCGGCTGTGTGGCGGACAACGGTCCCAACGCCCTCGACCTCGTACGGCTGCTGCTCGGTGAACTCGCCGTCACCGGCTGCGAGATCCACCGCGACGGCGCCGGCGTCGACCGTCAGGCGGTGATCAGCCTGCACGGCCGTACCGGAGCGACGGCGTCGGTCGAGCTGGACTGGTCGTACCCGGGAGAACGCAAGGACATCGAGGTGGAGGTGGCCGGCGGAGAGGTGCTGCACGCCGACATGCTGGCGGGGCACACCGGCTTCAAGGCGTCGCTGTGGCACGAGTACGAGGCGATCCTCACCGAGTTCGCAGCGCTGGTCCGTACCGGTGCCCCGGTCGGCCCGGGGGCGCACGGCGGCCTACCCGCGCTGGAACTGGTGGAGTCGGCCTATCGCAGTGCCCGGCCCGCACCGGATGCGACGGCAGCGGAGGCGGACCGGTGAATCCGGCGGAGGACGGCCCGAAGCGCGTGGTGCGGGGATCACTGGTCAAGGTGCTCGTGCACCGCCGCACGGACCGCGGCATGCGGCTGGAGGAGCACGCGGCACGCTGCGTGCTCCGGGGCGAGGTGCACGAACTGGTCACCACCGACCAGTGGGACCCGTGCTCCGGCGCCCGGATCGACCGGGTGGGTTTCCTGGGCTTCGCCGAGCTGCTGTGCGGCGGTGTGATCGACCGGGGTGACCTGGTGCGGATCGGGGACACGACGGTCGGCACGGTGCTCGGCTTCGACGCCTGTCACCTTCCGAACCACTACAACATTCTGATCCATGCGGCGCGTCCGGTCAGCGGCCGGGACCTGGGCCTGCGGCCGGAGAGTGCCGTCACCTTCGTCCAGGGCGGGGCCGGGGACCACGGCGCGGTCCCCGCGCCGCCCGGCTCCTGAAGAGCCATCCGCAAAAGCGGTTTCCGCAAGGGTATCCGCAGGTGCCGGCTCTGAAAGGACATCCGCGGAGGCTGTTTTGGACAGCGCTTCCGCACAAGCGGACGGGCACTTCCGCGAACAGGCGGTCGCGCACCGGATGGCGCCGACCCGCTGAACGGGCGGCGCCATCCGGTGGCCGTGGAACCCGGGTGGTCGCCCACCCGGGTCACAGCTGCCGCTCCCGCGGGTCAGCCGAGCAACTCGGCCTCCAGCCGGCCGAAGTGGAAGTCACGGACGACCTGCAGCAGTTCATCCTCGGACAGCCTGCCGTCGCCGTTCCTGTCCACCTTCTGGAACATGTCCCCGGCCTGGGAGGCCGGCACGCCGACGGCGGACAGCCAGGCCTGGAACTCACGGGCGTCGATCTCGCCGTCGTGGTTGTCGTCGCACAGGCGGATCAGCGCCTTCACGATGGGCGAGAGCGCCCGGTTGAGACTCGCCTCACCCTCCTTGAACAGCATCTCCCCCGTGGCGTCGAGGAACTGCTCCCGGCTGATGGCGCCACCGGCCGGGACGCCGGCCTTCTGGGCCAGGTGCTCGTACAGCCCCTGGAAGGCGCTGTGGAGCTCCTGCACTTCCTGGGAGTCGGCGCTCTTGCCGAGGTTCTGGGCGATCCGGGCGGCCTCGCCCTGGAAGTCGCTCGCCTCCAGGACGCCGTTGCCGTCGGTGTCCCACCTCTCGAAGCGCTTCGCCAGGCGGTCGTTGGCGACAGCGGTGCTCATATGTCTCTCCTAGTCTCGGACGGTGTCCGATGGTGTCGGCTGGTGTCGGGTGGTGACGGACCGCGGCACCTGGGCAGGGCCGCGACCGCGCAGGGCGGTGCCGCTGCGCGGGCTCTGGGGCCGGCGGCGGCCGGCAGGAGGGAGGCACCGGCCCAGGCCGGCGCGCGGGGATCAGAGAAGGGTGACCCGGCTGCCCACGGCCTTGCCGCGGGTGTCGAGCAGGGCGCAGCGGTCCTGGCCCAGTGCTTCCCTCGCGTAACAGGCGTGGTCCTGCAGCAGGATCGCCACATCAGCCTGGGCCATGGCTTCCCGGAGGTTCTCGGCGCGCGGCAGGGACCGGCCGCCGACGGTGAACTCGGCTATGTACGGGTCGTGGTAGTACACCGCGGCACCGGCGGCGAGCAGTCCTGCCGCCACCGGGCGCGCCGGCGTCTCCCGGACGTCGGCCACATCCGCCTTGTAGGTGATTCCGAGCAGCAGGGCCCGTGCGCCCTCAGGGCGGCCCCGGACCTCGGTGAGCAGGGCCAGCGCTCGGTCCACGACATGGTTCGGCATACGGCCGAGGACCTCGTGGGCGGCTGCCAGCGTGCGGAAGGCGAAGCCCTGGGAGTCGGCCCGCGCGGCGAGATAGCGGGGGTCGACGGGAATGCAGTGCCCGCCGACGCCGGGTCCGGGCCTGAACGGTGCGAAGCCGAACGGCTTCGACGCGGCGCAGTGCAGCACGTCCCAGATGTCGATGCCGGTCTCGTGGCAGAACAGTGCCACTTCGTCGACCAGGGCCATGTTGACGTACCGGTAGGTGTTCTCGAGGATTTTGGCCATCTCCGCCTCCCGCGTGCCGCGGGCGACCACGAGATGGTCCACGAAACGGGAGTAGAACGCGACGGCGTACTTGGCGCACAGAGCACTGCAACCGCTCACGACCTTCGGTGTGTTGCGGATGGTCCACGTCTCGTTGCCGGGGTCGATGCGCTGCGGTGAATACGCCAGGTGGAAGCCCTCGCCCGCCCGCAGCCCGCTGCCGTGCTCCAGCAGCGGCCTCACGACCTCCTCCGTGGTGCCGGGATAGCTGGTGGACTCCAGGACGATGAGCATGCCGGGGCGCAGCCGGGCGGCGACGGCCCGGGCTGCGTCCTCGACCGCGGACAGGTCGGGTAAGCCCTCCGGTGTGAGTCCGGTCGGCACACAGATCACCACGGTCTGCGCGCCGTCCAGGACCGCTGGGTCGGTCGTGGCGTGAAAGCCCGCGTCCAGCATGGCCGCGACCTCGGCGTCGAAGACGCCGCCGACATGGGAACGGCCTTCGGCGAGTCCGGACACCACCGTGCCGGACACGTCGTAGCCCACGGTCGCCAAGCCGACCGAGACCGCGGCTCTGGAGAGCGGCAGCCCGACATGCCCCAGCCCGATGACGACGAGATCGGCGGCCATGTGCGCGTGTTCTCCTCTGTGTGGGGGGGCTGAACGGGAACAGCGGTGGCTCAGGCGGAGAAACTGCCGCTGCCGGGCGCCACGTGCGAGCCGTATCCAGGCTCCACGGTGAGGCCGGGGGTCAAACAGAACGGGTCGGCGTACACGGTGACGGGACGATCGGAGCGGTTCGTCAGCACGTGCGCGCCGGGCGGCAGCTTCTGGCACCCGTGCGGATCGTGATAAACAGTCAGTGGCGTCACTTCCGTGCTGAACACCACAACGTCGCCCTGCTCCGCCGCGGCGGCAGTGCCGGTGGCGGCGCTTGCCGCGAGCAGCGCACCGGCGGCGGCGAGCATGAAGACACGGGTGCGGCACATGAGTTGGTCCTTTCGACAGCGTCTTGTCGAGAGGATTCTTTTCTGGGGAGGCACCGGCTAAGCGCGGGCCCACCCTTGTGCGCCCGAACCAGCGATGCCGTCAAATGAAGTTGACGTTCCCGGTCGGTGATCCGCGCGCCCCGTCGGTATCGGACTCGCGCGGGGCCGGGCCCGCGCTCACCGCCGCTGCAAGAACCGGTTCCGGCTCAGGCGTACCATCGTCGGCTGCCGACCCGCGGCCGCCCGCAGAAGCACGTGTCACCCCGCGGCAGCGTTGTCGGCGAACTCGGCTGCGTCGAAAAGGCCTTCCTCGGTGCGGCAGCCGCACGAGTTTCTGCCGTGCGTTTCGCCGTGCGTTTCGCCGGGCGTGCGGGGTGACCGTGTCGGAGGCCGGTGGCTGCGGGGTGACGTTGGGGTGTCAGGTCCCCCGGTGCCCGCTCAGAAGAGCGCCAGGCCCTCGCCGCTGGTGTCCGCGATGACTGGCCGGGACTGGGTGGGGAGGCCGTCCACGCGGTCAGGACCGGCCGCGGCGGCCACGGCAGGGGCCGTCTCGGCCAACCAGATGCGAAACAGCTCGACGGCTTCGCGGTAGGGGACTCGCGTCAGGACACGGTGCTCGCCGGAGGGGCAGCAGTCGACGGCGACAGTGAGCAGGCAGGAACGGGGGGCGTTCTGACTGCCCGTCCAGGACACGCGCAGGACACCGCAGGGCGTGCGCCCGCGGGGGGCTCGGTGGGTCGGGCGCAGCGATCGGCAGGCTATGTGGGCGGTCCATGCGGCGAGGTGCGGCAGGGGCAGGGTGGTGCGTGCGCGGCAGCCGGGGCAGCGGTGCCAGTGGCGGAGCCAGTCGTCGGTGTCGGTGTGGAAGAGGCGTGTGTAGCGGTTCGCCACCCGGATGTCGTTGCTGTACAGGTGGTCGGGGCGTTCCAGTGTGTTGCAGGACTGGCAGACGGGGGCGCGGACGTAGCCGTGTTCGTGGCAGTGGTCGAGCACGGTGGCGGGCGCGGTGCGGCAGACGGCGCACGCCCACCCGGCCACCCTGCGGGAGGTACCGGGCTTCCTGCTGAGCACCGAGTACAGCTGGCCTTCCAGCTCTGCGTTGTACGGGCGCGGTGAGGCGGTGGGGCCCTCGGGGCTCGTCGTCTGCCGACCGTCGGCGTCTCGGGCCCGCCGGGGGTGGGAGGGCGGCTCGGTGGCGGTTGCGCCTGCCCGGCGGGTCCGCGCGGCTTGCACCCACTGCGTTTCGGTGTGCTCGGCCGCGTCGAGCAGCCGGACCACGGCGCGCGGCAGCCACCACGTCCGCTGCGTCCCGTCGCGGGTCTGCTCCACGAGCATCTGTCGCCAGTCGATCCCCGCCAGATGGTACGGCCGGCCGACTTCACGTCGTGCTGCCCGCTCGGCGCCGCCCGGCTCCCGCAGTTCACCCGTGATGCGCCGGCGCCAACGCAGCCGCGTCTCCTCGTCGCACTCCTGCCTCGGCGCCACACGAAACGGACCGATGCGGACCAGGTCCTGCCGGTCCATCCCCACCGCGTTCAGTTCCGCGGCCGCCCGGCGCACCTCACCCTCCGGGACACTCCACTGACCGCCGCTCGCCCTCACCGTCGCCACCACATGGCCGCCGAGCAGGACGTACCCCACCCGGGCATGGGCAGGAGAGCAGGTGAACGCCCCAGAAGCCGTCGGCACAGCACTGCCGGCCGTCAGATCGACCCACAGAGCGTCCGCGGCACCCAGGGTGATCAGGCCGTCCGTGCGACCGGGCATGACACGCTCCGACATGCCCACAGGCTAACGGCGCCGACGCGGCAACGGGGTCTCCAAGCGCCTCGGCCAGCCGCCCGTAACTCGGCGGCGACGTCGCGTCGTGCGACTTCCGATCGCAGGGGACGGGGCGCCCCTCGGACGCGACATGCGGCGACGACGGGGGCGCGGTGGAAGAGGACACGACAGCTGGGGCGGACAACCGGGGCCTCTTCGACGGCTTCGGCGCCTTCCGGACCCCGACCACCGAGGACTTCACCTCCGTACTGACCCACGGTCTGGCCGCCCCGACGCCAACGTCCTGCTGAACCGCCGGGAACCGACCAGCCGTCGCGGCTGACGACGAAGTGAGGGTAGGTCACATCCTTGGGGGCACCGATCCGCACCCGCCCTCCGGAAAACCGTGTGGGTGGTCGTGAAGCCGGAGCCACCGGCCGCCAGGCGCCGAAGACCGCCGTCAGTCGACTGCCCTGAGGTAGACGCGGCTCTTGCCGTCGTCCAGCCTGTGCATGGCGATCGCCAGGGAGTTCAGGCCACCGCCGCAGGGGGCACAGACCTGCCCTTCCCGCACGTCCGGCAACGACTCGGGTTCGGGGAGTCCGAGGTGCGAGAAGGGAGCCATGGCCTTCGCGACACTCTCGCGGGGCTCGTCGCGCTGCCTCAGTTCGCTCTCGGGCCCGAGCTGTTCCACGAAGCCGTCCACGCCGGAGGTGGGGAGGGTGAAGACCAGCAGCAGCTCGTTGAGGACCTGCACGCCTTCCTCTCCCGTATGAAACCCGGAGACACCGTGTGCACCATCTCCGGCGGTCGGCTGTACGCCGGAGAGATCGCGGGCGAGGTCGAACAGGTCGCGTCGGACGACGGACGGAGCAACCTGCGTCGACCGGTCGAGTGGGAGGCGGCCGGCTATCCGTACGACGACCTGCCGGAAGAGCTTCAGCAGAAGCTGTCCGTCCAGCACGATGTCGTCGACCTCACCTCCGTACAAGCACATATCGAAGGACTGGGCCGGTCCGACCAGGAACTGGTCGCGGAGGCGGAGGCGGTGGAGCGGGACCCGAGCGTGGAGATCCCGGCGCTCACCGCACGCCGAGAGCTGGAGCTTCCCGAGCCCACGGACGAGCTGGCCGCCGAGTTGCCCATCGTCCGGCTCTTCTTCCTGCTCGGCTACAGCCTTGATCCGAGGCGGAGTTGGCGAGACGGCGAGGTCGAGATGGCCGAGCACCGCGATCTGCTGCCCGCGCTCGCCCACGCCGTGGAACGGCAGGTGGACCGGGCCCTGCGGCAGGGCCTGTTGCAGGGCTATCGGGCGACCGAGGAATCCGCGCTCGTCGTCCGCGGCCGGATCAGGGATGCCGAACAGATCCGGCGGCGCTTCGGGGCGATGCCGCCGATCGAGGTGGCGTACGACGAGTTCACGACCGACATCGCGGAGAACCGCATCCTCCGTGCGGCCGTCGAACGTCTCCTGCGCCTGCCCGGCATACCGCGCGACGTACGCCGCAGGCTGTTGCACCAGCGCGTCCGCCTGACCGACGTCACGGCGATCGTGCGCGGACAGCCGATCCCCGACTGGCGTCCTACACGTCTCAACTCCCGCTACCACCAGGCCCTGCGTCTTGCGCGCGTCGTCCTGGACGGTGCCTCCGCCGAGCACGGCCCCGGCGGTCTGCGCATCGACGGCTTCCTCTTCGACATGAACAGGCTCTTCGAGGACTTCGTGACAACCGCCCTACGGGAGACCTTCCACAGCCAAGGCCGGGACCGGGACCGGTGTTCGGGCGGCCACACCGCCCGTCTCCAGGACTCCCACTACCTCGACGAGGCCGCCGCGATCCGCATGAAGCCGGACTTCGTCCTGTACGGGCCGGGCGGCACCCCGTGCGCGGTCGTCGACGCCAAGTACAAGGCGGAGAAACAGGGCGGCTACCCGGACGCCGACCTGTACCAGATGCTGGCGTACTGCACGGCCCTCGGCCTGCGCGAAGGGCACCTGGTGTACGCGAAGGGCAATGCTGCGCACGCCGCCCACCGGGTGCGCCACGCGGGCATCGTCATCCATCAGCACGCCCTCGATCTTGACCAGGAACCGCCCGGTCTGCTCACGGACATCGAGGAGGTGGCCCAGCGGCTGGAGAACACCCCGCGCGTATGATCGACTGCGGAGTGTCCGTCCAGGGTGGGGAGTTCACCGGCGCAGGATCTGCACCCCGCGCAGTGGCGTGTCCTGCGCGGCGCGGTGGCACCCGGCAGCGACGACCTGTTCATCACGGGCGACCCGCACCAGCGCATCTACGACTCGAAGGTGTCGCTCGGCTCCCTGGGCATCCCGGTGGCCGGCCGCACCCACCGTCGGCACATCAACTACCGCTCCACGGAGGAGATCCTCCTCTGGTCGACCGGCATCCTCAGCCCGGTGTCGATCGACGACCTGGGCGGCGAGGGAAGCGACAGCCTGGCCGGATACCGCTCCCTGCTGCACGGCCTCAGGCCCCACGTGGACGGGTACGGCTCCGAGCAGGCGGAGGTCGCGGCGCTCGTCGAGCGCGTCGAAGGCTGGATCAGCCAAGGCATCCGGCCGTCTGAGATAGGGGTGTGCGCCCGCTTCAACGTGCTGCTCGACAAGGCGTACGACAAGCTGACCGCGGCCGGGATCCCGGTGGTCCCAGGCGGTGGCCGGACTGGAGGACCGGGGCCAGTTGGAGCGCAGGCCGCACCCACGCCACCGGCATGCGCAGGAACTCCATCTCGCCGAGGCCGGCCGCGACGCCCGCACGAGAGCGACGCCGCGCTGTCAGAGCGTGGCCTGTCTTTAGCGGGCGGTGGGGGCTACTGCTCGTCCGCGTTCACGGTCGTCCGGCACCAGGGAACGGTGCATCAAGGGTTCATCTTGATACTGCGTATCAGTTTGCCGTATGGTCTCTCTGCGATACTTCATTTCGAACGGAGCGTTTCCATGAGCAAGGTCTGGTTCATCACCGGCTCCTCCCGCGGCTTCGGCCGCCGGTTCGCCCAGGCGGCCCTCGAGCGCGGCGACAGGGTCGCGGCCACCGCCCGCGACACCGACTCCCTCGCGGACCTGGTGGCCGCCCACGGCGAGGCGCTCCTGCCGCTGAAGCTGGACGTCACCGACAAGGCCGCCGCGTTCGAGGCCGTCCAGAGCGCGCACGACCACTTCGGCCGCCTGGACGTCGTCGTCAACAACGCCGGCTACGGACTGTTCGGTGCGGTCGAGGAGCTGACGGAGCAGCAGGTCCGCCAGCAAATGGAGACCAACTTCTACGGCGCCCTGTGGGTCACCCAGGCCGCCCTGCCCCTCCTGCGGGCCCAGGCCGGCGGCCACATCGTGCAGATCTCCACGGTCGGCGGCGTCGTCTCCTTCCCCAACCTGGGCGGTTACAACGCCTCCAAGTGGGCCCTGGAGGGCCTGACCGAGGCCCTCGCCCAGGAGGTCGCCGACTTCGGCATCAAGGTCACCCTCGTCGAGCCCGGCGGCTTCGAGACCGACTGGGCCGGCTCCTCCGCCACCTTCGCCGAACAACTTCCCGTCTACGACGACCTGCGCACGGCCGTGGCCGCCGCCTGGGGCGACGTCAAGTCCGGCGACCCGGCCGCAACCGGCCCGGCCCTGCTGAAGATCGTCGACGCGGACAACCCCCCGCTGCGCGTCTTCTTCGGCACCGCCCCCCTCCACTTCGTCCCCCAGGCCTACGCCGAGCGACTGAAGACCTGGGAGGAATGGGCCGACATCTCCACTCAGGCCCAGGGCGACGCCGCGTAACCGGACGCCGGACAGCGCCGGTCAGAGCCGGCGCCGTCCGGCGACGCGGCACCGCACCACGCCGCAGCTGTCCGGTTTCCCCTTCCTTTGTCTGTACGAGTCAGGAGACCTCCGAAACCGCCCTGCCGTTCCGCCCGCCGCCCCGCACATCCCCCATGCCGGCGCGGCGGCGGGCTCCCCCATCCACGCCCGGAAGGACACCTCTCATGCTGAACATCGCGGGAGGACCAACTGGCGTCCTCATGCCCAGACCGAGCGACGGCAAGGCCCCGGACCTGCTCGCCTGGACGACGGAGCACGACCACAAGCGCCGAGTGAAGGCGTTCACGACGGTTGACCCGGCTGCCCGCCGGGCACGACGACGACCGGGAGATGGGCGTGATGCACGACCTCGGTGCTGGTGGAGCCCAGGGTGAGGCGCCCCCATACACCCGAGCCCCGGCTACCGACCACCAGGAGGCATGCGTCTTCGCTCGCGTCCAGCAGGACCTGCGACGGGCGTCCCCTCTCGACCCTGACCTCCACCTCCACCGGCGCGCCACCGACCTGCTCCCGGGCCTCCTCCAGCGCCTTGGTGACAGCTTCCAGCGTCGTGTCGCGCAGTTGCGTGTCCAGATCGCGGAAACCGGAGGCGGCGGGCCATTCGAAACCGCTGTACCTGGTGGTGAAGTCGTACGCGCAAACCGCGCGCAGTCCGGTCCCGCGTAGTTGGGACTCCTGAAGGGCGAAGCGTACGGCCGGCCCGGAGGCGGGAGAGCCGTCGGTGCCTACCACGATCGGTGCGGGAGGGGCGGCGTTCGTCATTGCTGATGCCTCCAAGCCGTGGCGGTGGTGTGCTGCCGTGACGGAGAACCATTCAGCCGGTCCCGCGGACGGCGAGCGCGGTCATGTCGTCCCGGTGTTCTCCGGCGGTGTGGCGGTTCAGGTCTTCGGTCAGGTGGTCGGCGACTTCCCAGGGCGAGATGCGCGCCGAGGCTCCCATGCGCTCTTCAAGGGGGATGGAAGGAGCCAGGTAGTCCATCGGGGCCTTGCCCGCACCGCAGGGAGCCGACTC
Source organism: Streptomyces sp. TG1A-60 (assembly GCF_037201975.1). NCBI lineage: Bacteria > Bacillati > Actinomycetota > Actinomycetes > Kitasatosporales > Streptomycetaceae > Streptomyces > Streptomyces sp. TG1A-60. The sequence continues at coordinate 761,405 of NZ_CP147520.1, forward strand.
GACACCGCTCTCGGCGCGCGACGTCAGTGGCGTGCCGGGCGCAAGGGCCACCACACGCCGACGAATCACCTCTTCAGACTCCCGCGGCCCACGCGCCGCCGCAAAACGAAGGGCTTGGTGTCGTCCCGGCACGAATGGTGACTGCCGCTCGGCAGTCGCCGAGCGCGGCGCGCTTGGAACACCCGGTCACGGATTTGGCAGCCGTGGATGGTCGACGACTTCGCCCGCCGCCCTCAGGTGCGGGAGCGGCTCACCCAGCAGGTCGCCGATCGGCTCCGGGCCCCTGCGACCCAGGCGTCGGCGTGGCCATCCAGGCCGAGCACACGTGCGGGACGCGCCGCGGCGTCAGGCCCCCGCCGTGACGACCACGGCCTCCACGCCTTTCGGTTCGCTGCGCACCGACGCCCGCCCCCCGCAGCGAATTCCTCGCCCTGACCGGCCTGCCCCGCCGCCCCGCACAGCCGAGCGGGGCGGGATCGGACGGTGCGACGCCGGCCTGGAGCTGCTGCACTCGATGTATGGCCCATGACCGGACCGCCCCCGCAGACGGGTTTCCGACGCGCCGGTTCGAACTGATCACCTTCGGCCACAGCACCGCGGACCGGGGAACGCTGACAGAACTCCTTCGGGGAGCCGGCGTTGTCGCCGTCGTGGACGTCAGGACCGCTCCCGGCAGCCGCCGTGACCCGAACCTGTCACGACAGCGGCTCGCCCGGTGGATGCCCGAAGAGGGCATCGCCTACCGGTGGGAGCCGCGACTGGGCGGCTTCCGCAAACCGGCGCCGGACTCTCCCGACACGGTCTGGCGCAACACGTCCTTCCGCGGCTACGCCGCTCATACCCGCAGCTCGGAGTTCGTCACCGCCATGGATGCCCTCATGCGCCAAGCGGGTCAGGAGCGCACCGCGGTGATGTGCAGCGAAGCGGTGTGGTGGCGATGCCACCGGCGCCTCATCGCCGACTTCGCCGTCCTGGCCCGCGGGATGCTCGTCCACCACCTGATGCACGATGGACGCCTCACAGCGCACCGTCCGACGCCGGGCGTGCGCCTTCGCGGTGACCGCCTTCTTGTGTACGACGACGCCGGCTCGGCGCTCCCCTAACGGCTCGCGTGGTCACGCAGGCGCCCGGACGGCGCCCACGCCGGGGAGGTGACCAACGGCAGAGGGCAGTTCAGGGCCGCCGCGGTCGGCGGACCCCTGATCCCGGCTCCCGGCTCCCGGCTCCCGGCTCCCGGCTTCACTGGAGTCCAGCTGGAACTTCTCGCGGTCCACCGCCCCAGACGCGGTGCGGACCACCGACATCGGTCGCCTCGCCGGTCACCGTGAGCCGCGTTGCCCGTCTGGCCATCGGCCGGAGCCGCACTATCGTGGAGACATGGGCGATCTGGCCGACCCGGACGACGACGGACTCCCTCGCGACCGCACCCAGGCCATTCTCGAAGCGGCCAAAGAGGTCGCTTCGCTGCTCAAGGCCGGCGGACATCCCTTCGCGCTGGCGGGCGGTGTCGCCGTGTACGCCCACGGCGGCCCGGGGACGCTCCAGCACGACGTCGACTTCTGTGTGCTGCCGGAGGACATCGACGCCGTCACCGGCACGCTGGACGCCGCGGGGCTGAAGGTGGCCCAGCCGTCCGAGGACTGGCTGCTGAAGACCCGGAGCCAGGGCCAGGAGGTCGACCTGATCTTCCGGCCGTCCCGGGCGCCGGTCAGCCGCGAACTGCTGGACCGGGCGGAGGTGCTCTCGGTCCAGTCCGTGTGGATGCCCGTGCTGGCGGCGACTGATCTGCTCGTCGGACGTCTCCTGGCGTTCTCCGAGCACTACTGCGACTTCGGTGCCGTGCTGCCGATCGCCCGCACCCTGCGGGAGAAGATCGACTGGAGCCGGGTACGGCGCGAGTGCGGCGGCGAACCGATGCCGGCCGCCTTCCTCTATCTGCTGGAGCGCCTCCATGTGATCGACCCTGAGGAGACCGGCGATGGCGACAGGACATGAAGGCCCACCGGTGGACGGGCCCAGCGACGGTGGCACCCGCCCGCCGGCGAGTACCGAGTACCGCATAGCCCACCTCGGGGAGCGGCTCGCCCGGGGTGATCTGGCCGAGCTCGGGATGCGGATCGAGGCGCGCGGCGACGCCGTGCACATCACCGGCACGGCGTCCACCGCGGCCGATCGCGAGGCGATCCTGCGGATCGCGGCGGCGGAGCTGCCGGGCGTAGCCGTCCGGGCGGACATCGCACTGGCCGACGTCACCGCGCCCGACCGTTCCGAGGACCTGTCGTGATCCGGGTCGCGGCCGTCGGGGACATCCATCTGGGGCCGGACAGCCGGGGTCTGCTCCGTCCGGCGTTCGACACGCTGCCCGGCCACGCCGACATCCTGCTGCTCGCCGGGGATCTCACCCGCCACGGCACCCCGGAGGAGGTGCGGGTCGTCGCCGACGAGGTGGCGGGGCTGCCGGTGCCGGTCGTCGCCGTACTGGGCAACCACGACCACCACGCCGAGCGCCCGGGGGAGGTGACGGAGGTGCTGCGGGACGCGGGGGTGACCGTGCTGGAGGGCGAGGGAACCGTCGTCCAGGTCGACGGGGTGCGGGTCGGTGTCGCCGGGACCAAGGGGTTCGGCGGCGGCTTCGCCGGGCGCAGCGGCAGCGAGTTCGGTGAACCCGAGATGAAGGCCTTCGTCCGCCACACCCGGGGCCTCGCCGACGGACTGCGCCGCGCCCTCGACGAGTTGGCGGAGGACGGCTGCGCGGTCCGTATCGCGCTCACGCACTTCTCGCCCGTAGCGGACACGCTCGTCGGCGAGCCGCTGGAGATCTACCCCTTCCTCGGCAGCTATCTGCTGGCCGAGGCGATGGACGAGTCCGGCGCCGACCTGGCCGTGCACGGCCATGCCCACCTGGGCACCGAGCACGGCATCACGAGCGGCGGTGTCCGGGTGCGCAATGTCGCCCAGCCGGTCATCCGGCGCGCCTTCGCCGTGTACGCGCTGCCGGTGGACAGCGCCCGGACCGCCTCGTAGAGCCGTGGGCGAACAGGGGGCCGTCGTCGCCCCGTGCGGCCCGTTGCGTACGACGGTCCCGGACGCGACCCTCGACGTCGAGCGGGCACTGGGTGCGAGGTCGAGACCTCGGGGTGGCCCTGCGCCCGCCTGCCCTCACGGGCGGTCCTCGACGACCGGTGCGGAGGACCGGACCCCGGCGAACCGCCCCGTTCCTACGCCGCCGCCACGCTGGGAGCCTCGGCCTCCGCCTTCTCGAACTGCGTCCGGTACAGCTCCGCGTAGCGTCCGCCCTCCGCCAGCAACTCCTCGTGCCGGCCGCGCTCCACGATCCGGCCGGCCTCGACGACGAGGATCTGGTCGGCGGACCGTACGGTCGACAGGCGGTGGGCGATGACCACGGCGGTCCTGCCCTCCAGCGCCTCCACGAGGGCCTCCTGGACAGCCGCCTCCGAGGTGTTGTCGAGGTGGGCGGTGGCCTCGTCGAGGATGACGACGCGCTGGCGGGCCAGGAGCAGCCGGGCGATGGTCATGCGCTGGCGTTCGCCGCCGGAGAGCCGGTACCCGCGCTCCCCGACCATGGTGTCCAGGCCGTCGGGCAGGGAACGTACGAGGTCGTCGAGGCGGGCCCGGCGCAGAACGTCCCACAGGTCGTGGTCCGTGGCGTCGGGGCGGGCGAGGAGAAGGTTGGCGCGGACGGTGTCGTGGAAGAGGTGGCCGTCCTGGGTGACCATGCCGAGGGTGCCGCGCAGCGACCGCGCGCTCAGGTCGCGCACGTCGACGCCGCCGACGCGGACGGTGCCCGCGTCCGTGTCGTACAGCCGGGGCAGCAGCTGGGCGACGGTCGACTTGCCGGCGCCGGAGGAACCGACGAGGGCGACGGTCTGGCCGGGCTCGGCGCGGAAGGAGACGCCGTGGAGGACCTCGGTGCCGCCGCGGGTGTCGAGGGAGGCCACCTCCTCCAGGGAGGCGAGGGAAACCTTGTCGGCGGACGGGTAGCCGAAGCGGACGTCGTCGAACTCGACGGTCACCGGGCCGTCGGGCACCTCGCGGGCGTCCGGTTTCTCCTCGATGAGCGGCTTCAGGTCCAGCACCTCGAAGACGCGCTCGAAGCTCACCAGGGCGCTCATGATCTCCACGCGGGCTCCGGCCAGCGCGGTCAGCGGCGCGTACAGCCTGGTCAGCAGCAGCGCCAGGGAGACGATCGCGCCCGCCTCCAGGGTGCCGCGCAGGGCGAACCAGCCGCCGAGGCCGTACACCAGGGCGAGCGCGAGGGCCGAGACGAGGGTGAGGGCGGTGATGAACGCCGACTGCGCCCTCGCCGTCCGCACGCCGATGTCCCGTACCCGGCGGGCCCGTTCGGCGAACTCGGCGGACTCCTCGTCAGGCCGTCCGAAGAGCTTGACCAGGGTGGCGCCGGGCGCCGAGAACCGCTCGGTCATCCGGGTGCCCATCGCCGCGTTGAGGTCGGCCGCCTCCCGCTGGAGCCGGGCCATACGACGGCCCATGCGCCGGGCCGGGATCACGAACACGGGCAGCAGGACGAGCGAGAGCAGGGTGATCTGCCACGAGAGGGTGAGCATCACGGCGAGCGTGAGCAGCAGGGTGACCAGGTTGCTCACCACTCCGGACAGGGTGTTGCTGAAGGCCCGTTGGGCGCCGATGACGTCGTTGTTGAGACGGCTGACGAGCGCTCCCGTACGTGTACGTGTGAAGAACGCGACCGGCATGCGCTGCACATGATCGAAGACCGCGGTCCTCAGATCGAGGATGAGTCCCTCGCCGAGCGTCGCCGACAGGCGCCGGCCCCACAGCCCGAGCGCCGCCTCGGCTACCGCGATGAGGGCGATCAGCACGGCAAAGCGGACGACGAGTGCCTCGTCCCCGTCCGACACGATCACGTCCACGACGGCCCCCGCGAGCACCGGCGTCGCCACGGCGAGCAGCGCGGTCAGGACACTGAGGGCGACGAACCACGCGATACGGCGACGATGTGGACGGGCGAAGGCGCCGATACGGCGTAGCGTCGTCCGGGCGAGGGGGCGGCTGTGCTGCCGGGCGGTCATCATGCCCTGCAGCTGGGTCCAGGCGGTGGTCTCCATACTCATGCGGAGGACGCTAGAACCTCGACCAAGCTTGAGGTCAACACCCGTGGTGAGATGTGCCCGCGTACGGCGGAGTCCCCCGCCGGTCGACCGCCGTCCCGCTGCCCGCGACCGGGGCGACGTGTACCGGATCATCACGCTCTGGATGCCGTTGCCGCCGGGCGCGTTGACGCTCGTCGCGCCGGTCCGGCTGAATGCGATCTGACCGCCGGGTGCCTGCCGGCCCGAGGCTGAAGAGGAGGCCTTCGTACCGGCGGTGCACATCCGGACATTCCCGTGGGCCCGTGGCCTGTCGTCGGCCGATCCGTGCCGGTCCGGTGCCGATCAGCCTGGCGGATACGGCAGGATGAGCGGTCGCGCCCGACGCCGTCCGCACGTCCGGGCCGGCGTGATCGTGCATGACGGATTCGAGCAGGTGGCAAGGTGACGACACATCACATACGGCCCGCGGGGCCTGACATACGGCCCGTCGGCCGCTCCCCACTTCCCTCGGGAGGCGGCCGATGACCCGGGGCCTCGTCCTCGACGACTTCCTCGTGGCCGGAATCACTCTGGCGGCGGGCCTGTTGGCCTCGTTCCTGCTGCGCCTGCTGCTGCGCTGGCTCGGCGGCCACGCGACGAAGACCCGTTGGGGCGGTGACGACGTCATCGTCGACGCGCTGCGCTCCCTGTTGCCCTGGGGCACGTTCGTCGGCGGCGCGGCGGCAGCGGCGGCGGTGCTGCCGCTGACGAAGACGGTGCAGCACACCGTGAACCAGTCCCTGACGGTGCTGTTCATCCTCATCGCCACGATCACGGCCGCCAGGGTGATCGCCGGTCTGGTGCGTTCGGTCACCCAGTCCCGGGCCGGGGTCGCGGGCTCGGTCACCATCTTCGTGAACATCACCCGGGTCGCCGTCCTCGCTATCGGCTGCCTGGTGATCCTCCAGACCCTGGGCATCCCGATCGCCCCGCTGGTCACCGCCCTCGGTGTCGGCGGTCTCGCGGTGGCCCTGGCCTTGCAGGACACCCTCGCCAACCTCTTCGCCGGCATCCACATCCTCGCCTCCAAGACGGTCCAGCCGGGCGACTACATCCGGCTGAGCAGCGGCGAGGAGGGCTATGTCGTCGACATCAACTGGCGGCAGACGACGGTCAGGTCGCTCTCCAACAACCTGGTGATCATCCCCAACGGCCAGCTCGCCGGCACGAACATGACCAACTTCAACCAGCCCGAGCAGGACATGACCCTGCTGGTGCAGGTGGGCGTCGGCTACGACAGCGATCTGGAGCATGTCGAGCGGGTGACCAACGAGGTCATCGCTCAGGTCATGAAGGACGTCGAGGGCGCGGTCCCCGACCACGAGCCCGCCGTCCGCTTCCACACCTTCGGCGACTCCCGCATAGGCATGACCGTGATCCTCGGGGTCGGGGAGTTCAGCGACCAGTACCGCATCAAGCACGAGTTCATCAAGCGCCTGCACCGGCGGTACCGGACAGAAGGCATCACCATGCCGGCGCCCCGGCGGACGATCACGGTCCAGCCCGGCGGCAGTCTGGAGATCCCGCACCAGCGGGAGGCGTCGATCCCGTCCGTCGAGGTGGCTTCCTAGAGTCACCCACCCCGGGTCCGCCGCCCGCGGCGTCCGCGGAGCGAGCGGCGGACCCCTGTCGAGCTCGGCCTCGTCACGAGATATCTTGATGTCGAGCAATGTTGCAGACGTGGAGCGGAGCACCCGGTGACTGACTCGACCATCATCTACACGCACACTGACGAGGCGCCCGCCCTGGCGACCCATTCGTTCCTGCCCGTGATCAAGGCGTACGCCTCGCAGGCCGGTGTCTCCGTCGAGACCCGTGACATCTCGCTGGCCGGGCGCATCATCGCCGTCTTCCCGGAGTACCTGGAGGAGGGCCGGCGCATCCCCGACGCCCTCTCCGAGCTGGGCGAGCTGGCCAAGACGCCCGAGGCGAACATCATCAAGCTGCCGAACATCTCGGCGTCGATCCCGCAGCTGAAGGCGGCCGTCGCCGAACTGCGGAGCCAGGGCTACACGCTGCCGGACTACCCGGACGACCCCAAGACCGACGAGGAGCGGGAGATCCAGGCCCGCTACGACAAGGTCAAGGGTTCCGCCGTGAACCCGGTCCTGCGTGAGGGCAACTCCGACCGCCGCGCCCCCGCCTCGGTCAAGAACTACGCCAAGACCCACCCTCACCGCATGGGCGCCTGGTCCGCCGACTCGAAGACGAACGTCGCGACCATGGGCGAGAACGACTTCCGCTCCACCGAGAAGTCCGCGGTGATCTCCGAGGCCGGCGCCCTGAAGATCGAGCTGGTCGGCGACGACGGCTCCACCACAGTGCTGCGCGAGTCGGTACCCGTCCTCGCGGGCGAGGTCGTCGACGCCTCCGTGATGCGCGTCGCCGCGCTGCGCGAGTTCCTGACCGCGCAGGTCGCCAAGGCCAAGGCCGAGGGCGTGCTGTTCTCCGTGCACCTCAAGGCCACGATGATGAAGGTCTCCGACCCGATCGTCTTCGGCCACGTGGTGCGCGCCTTCTTCCCGAAGACGTTCGCGAAGTACGGCGAGACGCTGGCCGCGGCCGGCCTGTCCCCGAACGACGGTCTGGGCGGCATCTACAAGGGCCTTCAGGCCCTGCCGGAGGGCGCCGAGATCAAGGCCTCCTTCGACGCCGAGCTCGCCGAGGGCCCGGAGCTGGCGATGGTCGACTCCGACAAGGGCATCACCAACCTGCACGTCCCGTCCGACGTCATCGTCGACGCCTCGATGCCGGCCATGATCCGCACCTCCGGCCACATGTGGGGCCCGGACGGCCAGGAGGCCGACACCCTCGCGGTGCTCCCGGACTCCTCGTACGCCGGCGTCTACCAGGTCGTCGTCGACGACTGCCGCGCCAACGGCGCCTACGACCCGTCGACCATGGGCTCGGTCCCGAACGTCGGCCTCATGGCGCAGAAGGCCGAGGAGTACGGCTCCCACGACAAGACCTTCGAGATCCCGACCACCGGCACGGTCCGCCTCGTCGACCAGACCGGCAACGTGGTGATCGAGCAGACCGTCTCCGCCGGCGACATCTTCCGCGCCTGCCAGACCAAGGACGACCCGATCCGCGACTGGGTGAAACTGGCCGTCACCCGCGCCCGCGCCACCGGCGACCCGGCGGTGTTCTGGCTGGACGAGACCCGCGCCCACGACGCCAACCTGATCGCCAAGGTCGACGCGTACCTGGCGGAGCACGACACCGAGGGCCTGGACATCCGTGTCCTCGCCCCGGTCGAGGCCACCAAGCTGTCGGTGGAGCGCATCCGACGCGGCGAGAACACCATCTCGGTGACCGGCAACGTCCTGCGTGACTACCTCACCGACCTCTTCCCGATCCTGGAACTGGGCACCAGCGCCAAGATGCTGTCGGTGGTCCCGCTGATGGCGGGCGGCGGCCTCTTCGAGACGGGTGCCGGCGGCTCCGCCCCGAAGCACGTCCAGCAGCTGGTCAAGGAGAACTACCTGCGCTGGGACTCCCTCGGTGAGTTCTTCGCCCTGGTCCCGTCCCTGGAGCAGTACGCGACGGTCACCGGCAACACCCGCGCCAAGGTCCTCGCCGACGCCCTCGACCGCGCCACCGCCACCTTCCTCAACGAGGACAAGTCCCCGTCCCGTCGTGTCGGTGGCATCGACAACCGCGGCAGCCACTTCTACCTGTCCCTGTACTGGGCCCAGGAGCTGGCCAGGCAGACCGATGACGCCGACCTGGCGAAGGCCTTCGCCCCGCTCGCCGAGACCCTCACGGCGAACGAGCAGAAGATCGTCGACGAGCTGGTCGCCGTCCAGGGCAAGCCGGCCGACATCGGCGGCTACTACCAGCCCGACCCCGCCAAGGCCGCCGCGGTCATGCGCCCGTCGGCCACGTGGAACGAGGCCCTGGCGAACTTCGCCTGATCCTCGCCGCACACCCCTGCGGGCCGACCGGTCCGCACAGCACCGCCCCGGCCGGGGTCGCTCCCGGCCGGGGCGGTGTGCTTCGAAGGGGCGGTGGCCCCTGACGGCGGTTGCACCAGAATACGTCGCAGACCACCGATGCAGCGAGGAGCGACAGCGTGAGTACAGCCGGCGACATCGCGAACACGGCCGGAGCGGCACCGGGACCCAGCCTGCTCCTCGACGACCAGCTCTGCTTCGCCCTGTACGCCGCCTCACGCGCGGTCACGGCCCGGTACCGCCCGCTGCTCGACGAGCTGGGGCTGACCTATCCGCAGTACCTGGTCATGCTGGTCCTCTGGGAACAGGACTCGATCTCCGTACGCGACCTGGGGGCCGCGCTCCACCTGGAGTCCAGCACCCTCTCCCCGCTCCTGAAGCGCCTGGAGGCCGGTGGGCTGCTCCGCCGCGAACGCCGTCAGGACGACGAGCGCTCCGTCGCCATCCTCCTCACCGCATCCGGGGCCCAGCTCAAGGACCGGGCCCGGAACGTCCCCGTGGACATCGGCCAGGCCCTGGGGCTGACCCCCGAACAGCACACCATGGCCCAGCAGTTGCTGCGCCTGCTCACAGCGAACGTGGATCAGGGCTGACCGGCAGGGGACGCTCGCGGACCCGGCGGACCTCGTCACCACGGTTCGGTGCGCGGCGTCGAGTCTGACCCCGCTGCTCCTCCGCCAGCTCCAGCTCCACCGCCCCCGGTCTCCCGCGCCATCTCGTCCAGCGCCTTCAGACGTGCGGGGGCGCCCCGGTGGTCGCACTCCGGCCGCAGCCTGTCCGGCCGTGCGTAACCGCCCGTGAGCAGCGGTGAGCAGCGGTGAGCAGCGGTGAGCAGGCTACGAGGGTGAGGTCGGCTCGTGGCCTCCTGATAGCCCAGCCGTTCGGCGGTGGTGGCCCCGAGGGTGCCGTCCGCCCAGATGGCGCTGGGCGGGTCGGTGCGCGGGCACAGACAGCTGTGGTGGTACTGGTGCCAGCACCTCGTGGCCCGGCTGCCCGGCCACGAGGTGCTGGGCGCGGGCCCGCTCCACCCGCCGCAGCACGGCGTGGGTGCTCCACCGAACAGACCGACCGTGGCCGTCCGCGACGAGTTCCGCGACCCCTCGACGGTCTCGCGACGTCCGTCGCGGGTCCGGTCGGTGGCCGCAGCCGGCGAGCCGGGGGGAAGCGTCTCGTCGGGCGGCCATCGAGGCCGAGCCTGCGCACGCAGGACCGGCGGAACGGCGGTCGGCTCGGCAGCTCGGCAGCGAGCCACCGTCTCAGGATCCGAGGCGGCGGCGCTCCTCCTCGTCCCACTTCCGGGTGTCGCGCGGTTCGACGTACGGCTCCTCGTCCGCGGGATGGCCGCCCTCGATCGCACGCTGGCGCGCCATCTCCGCGTCGAACTCCAGGCCCAGCAGGATCGCGAGGTTCGTGATCCACAGCCACACCAGGAAGATGACCACGCCGGCGAGCGTGCCGTAGGTCTTGTTGTACGAGCCGAAGTTCGCCACGTACAACGCGAACCCGGCCGAAGCGATCATCCAGATCAACAGGGCGAGGAGACCGCCCGGTGTGATCCATCGGAAGCCGCGGACCTTCGCGTTCGGTGTGGCCCAGTACAGAATGGCGATCATGATCGTGACCAGGAGCACCAGCACGGGCCACTTCGCGATCGACCACACGGTGAGCGCCGTGTCGCCGACACCGAGCGCGGCGCCCACCTCCCGCGCGAGGCCGCCGGTGAACACCACGATCAGCGAGCTGATGATGGCCATGACCATGAGCGCCACCGTCACGCCGACCCGGACCGGCAGCACCTTCCACACCGGCCGGCCCTCGGGAACGTCGTACACCGCGTTCGCACTCCGGATGAACGCCGCGACATAGCCGGAGGCCGACCACACCGCGAGCGCCAGCCCTACTATCGCCATGACCGAGCCGAGCCCGGCGTTGCCCTGCAGCTGCTGGACCGCGTTGGTGAGGACATCCCGCGCCGCGCCTGGGGCGAGGTTCTGGATGTTGTCCAGCACCTGCTGCGTCGCCGACTGCCCGATGACTCCCAGCAGGGACACGAGCGCCAGCAGAGCCGGGAACAGCGACAGGATCCCGTAGTAGGTCAGCGCCGCCGCCCGGTCGATCAGCTCGTCCTTCTTGAACCCCCTCAGGGTGCCTTTCAGGACCGAGCCCCAGGAGCCCTTGGTCAGATCCGTAGGACTGTCGGGCGCCTGCCGCTCCACCCGCTCATCCGGTCCGGCGCTCGGCGCCCGCGCGTTCTCGTCCTCCTGACCGACCGGGGCGTGCCCGCCGTTCTTCTCATGCCGCTTCAACGTTCGTCTCATGCGCCACGGGTATCCGACCGGCAGCCACTTATACGCACATTTGGGGCATATTATGCGGAGGCCCGCGAGGTGGCCCCACCCGGTGGCCGTTTCCGTGTCCACGGCCACGCACCTACGCGCCGGCCGTCGCCTGGAAGTCGTCCGCGTGCTCCGTCGCCCACTGGGCGAATGTGCGGGCCGGGCGGCCGGTGACCTTCTCGACGGTGCCGACGGCCGTACGGCCCGCCTCCGGGGTGTCCCCGTAGGTCTGGAGCAGGAAGTCGATCACGTCCTGCGGATGGCCCATCATCGCCGTCTGCCGCCGGGCCGGCGCCCGCTTCTCCCTCGCCACCGGCATGAGCCCCTCCATCAGACGGGCCATCGCCGCCATCCCCGACACCGCGTGGCAGCAGATCACCTCTCCGGCACACCGGACTGACGTGGTTTGCCGACGCCGGAGTCCAGGTCCACGTCCTGCGCGGAGTCGCCGGCCACGGATCGCTGACCACCACCCAGCGCTACCTCCACCCGGACGAACACAAGATCACGGCCGCCGGCGCAGCACTCTCGGCGCACCTCAGCGTGCTCCGCGCACCGCGCTCCCTGCCGAGCCCGGTCGTCATGACTCGCTGACGCCGGTCAAGGACGCCGGCCCCCAACCGGTCCCCAGGAATGGCCAAGGGCCGGTTTCGGATGTCTCCGAAACCGGCCCTGACCTGTGACTGTCTCCAGTCGGGACGACAGGATTTGAACCTGCGACCCCTTGACCCCCAGTCAAGTGCGCTACCAAGCTGCGCCACGTCCCGATGCGCTGCACACGGGGAACCGCGTGAACGCGCAGGTAAACCCTACCCTACGTGCCTCTGACATCCAGTTCTGACAGGCCCCGTGGGGCTCTGGTGAACGGCCCATCGGAAGCCGGGGCTTGGTACAGGCGACCACGAATATCCGGACGTGGTCGGTCAGTTCCGACACCTCGTTGGACCGGGAAACAGCCCCGGACCGTCGCGAGGTCGAAGGCGGGAGGTTCGTCGGCGGGCAGGTTGAGCGGATCCACCGCATGACGCACCCGCCGGGCCAGTTCCTCGACGACATGCCGGTACGCGGCACCCCCGGGGTCCGACTGCGTCAGTTGCAGCGGGCCGTGCTTGAGGTACGCCTCCCCCAACCCCGGCTCGGTGTACTGCACGGCCCTGGCCCCGGCGGGCATCCTGCGCTGCGACACGGGCTCCCAGATCACCGGGACCAGCGCCCTCGGCTGCACCGGATCGTGGCCCCGTGTGGTGCGTCGTCAGTCCCCTCTCACCGGATGCGTCAGGTTCGCTCCGGTCGCCGGGTCGAACACGTGAGCCTTGGCCATGTCGATTTGCAGCTCCACGGGTTCGCCCTCGCGGGCACGCGTGGCGGCGTCCAGGCGGGCCACGATGTGTCGGGTGGCGGCGCCCGTGTCGGGCACGCCCGAGTCCTTGGCGAGCTCCTCCAGTTCGGTGGTCGTGGCGGGCCCGCCCTCCGCGGTGAAGTAGACGTACGCATCGGAACCCAGCGACTCCAGTACCTCCACGGTGGCGGTGAAGACCGGGCCCGTCCGGTCCCGGTCATGTGACAGTGCCACGTCCTCGAATGCCTCCGGTCGCAGCCCGACGATGACCTCGCGGGGCGCGTTCCGGCGTTCCAGCGCCTGCCTCGTGCGGTCGTCGAGGGTCAGGTCTCCCAGGGACGAGCGCAGCGCGCCCCCCTCCACAGAGGCGTTCAGGAAGTTCATCGCCGGGGAGCCGATGAAGCCCGCGACGAAGATGTTGCGCGGCGAGTCGTACAGCTCGGCAGGTGCGCCGATCTGCTGGACCAGGCCCTGTCTCATGACCACGACCCGGTCGCCGAGCGTCATCGCCTCGGTCTGGTCGTGGGTGACGTAGACGGTGGTCGTGCCGAGGCTCCGCTGCAGCCGGGAGATCTGGGTGCGCATCTGTACCCGGAGTTTGGCGTCCAGGTTGGACAGCGGCTCGTCCATCAAGAACGCCTTGGGATCACGGACGATCGCCCGCCCCATGGCCACCCGCTGGCGCTGACCGCCCGAGAGGTTGGCGGGCTTGCGGTCCAGGTGCTCGGTCAGGTCAAGGATCCCGGCGGCCTCCGTCACCTTGGCGTTGACGGTGGCCTTGTCCACCCTGGCCAGGCGCAGCGGGAAGCCCATGTTCTCCCGGACGTTCATGTGCGGGTACAGGGCGTAGCTCTGGAACACCATGGCGACGTCGCGTTCCTTGGGAGCCAGGTCGTTGACGACTCGGTCTCCGATACGCAGGGTGCCCTCGGTGATGTCCTCGAGTCCGGCGATCATGTTCAGCGTGGTGGACTTGCCGCATCCCGACGGACCGACCAGGATCACGAACTCGCCGTCGGCGATCTCTAGGTCCACGTCCTTCACGGCGAGGGCCCCGTCGGGAAAACGTTTGGTGACTCCCTCAAGGATGATCTCGGCCATGGATGGTGCCTCCTTGCCTTCATGCCTTCCGGGTCCGGGTCATGCCGTTGGGGTCCCGGACCGGTGGCCTGTCCCCCGCGGTCGGCCCGTTCACCCCTTGACCGCCCCGGAGGTCAGTCCGGCGACGATCCGCCGCTGGAAGAGCAGGACGAAAACGATGATCGGGATGGTGATGACCACAGCGGCGGCGGCGATCGACCCTGTCGGCTGCTGGAACTGGGAGCTCCCGGTGAAGAACGCGATCGCGGCAGGCACGGTGCGCGCGGACTCGGTGGACGTCAGCGAGATCGCGAACAGGAAGTCGTTCCAGCAGAAGATGAACACGAGAATGGCCGTGGTGAACACGCCCGGCGCGGCCAGCGGCACGATGACCATCCGGAAGGCCTGCGCGGGCGTCGCCCCGTCGACCTTGGCGGCCTTCTCCAGATCCCAGGGGATCTCCCGGAAGAACGCCGACAGGGTGTAGATCGCCAGCGGCAGCGAGAAGGTCATGTACGGGATGATCAGCCCGATCCAGGTGTCGAAGATCCCGATGATCCGCTCGATGTCGAACAGCGGTGACACCAGGGAGATCGGCGGGAACATGGCGATCAGCAACGACATGCCGATGAGCACCCGCTTGCCGGGGAAGCGGAGCCTGGCCACCGCGTAGGCGGCCATGGTGCCCAGCGCCACCGCGACCACCGTGGCGATCAGGGCGATACCGATCGAGTTGATCAGCGCACGGGTGAACTCGGCGGTCTCGAAGATGCCCCGGTAGTTCTCCCAGGTCCAGTCCGTGGGGATGTAGTTGCCGTCCGTCAGGGTGGTGGGGTCCTTGAACGACAGCGCGGCGATCCACCACACCGGGAACAGGGCGTACAGCACCACCACCACATTCAGGACACCCCATCGGGCTGCATGCGTCCTTCCCGCCGCGGCCATCAGCGCCTCACCTCCGCGCCGGGTGCGGCGGTGCCGAACAGTCCGACGAAGGTGAAGGCGATGATCGCGACGCAGATGAAGATCAGGACCGAGATCGCCGAGCCGATGCCCAGGTTCAGCGCGGTGAACAGGTTGTCGTACCCGAGGATCGACAGAGAACCGGTCCCGTGGGCGCCCGCGGTGAGGATGAAGATGTTGTCGAAGATCCGGAACGCGTCAAGTGTCCGGAAGAGCAGTGCCACCAGAATGGCCGGCTTCATCAGCGGCAGCATGATCTTGGTGAAGCGCTGCCAGGCGGTGGCACCGTCCACCATGGCCGCCTTCAGAGTCTCCTCCGGGACCAGCGCGAGGCCCGCGAGCAGCAGCAGGGCCATGAAGGGCGTCGTCTTCCACACCTCGGCGAGGATGATCAGCCAGAGGGCGGGCCACTTCTCGGTCAACGGGGCTTCCCCGCTGGGCAACAGCTCGGCGAGGTATCCGAGCTCCGGGGTCCAGGCGTACTGCCAGGAGAAGGCGGCGACCACGGTGACGATCCCGTACGGAACGAGGACCGACGTGCGGACGACGCCGCGCCAGAGGATCGTGCGGTGCATCACCAGGGCGAGCCCCATTCCGAGGACCAGTTCGATCGCCACGGACACGGCGGTGATGAACAGCGTGACCCAGAAGGCGTCCCACCAGAACGGGGAGGACAGCACCGCCCCGTAGTTGCTCAGGCCCACGAACTCCGCCCGTCCGGGAAAGCGCAGGTCGTACCGCTGGAGAGACAGATAGACGGCGTACCCGATGGGGTAGGCGGTCACGGCGACCATGACGACGACCGCGGGCGCGCAGAGCAGCCAGCCGAGCCGCCGCTCCTGCCTGGCGCCCGCCGAGAGAGCCGCCCGGCCCGGCCCCGCCTGCTCCGTCTCCGACTGCTCCGTCTCTGCCTCGGGGGGCGGCGGGGTTCCGGCCGGTTGCGCCCGCGTGCTCATCTCGGGCCGTCCGAGGACGAGGTCCGCGCACCACGGCGCCGACGGACGGAGTGGTGCCGGAGGAGGCGGTTCACGGGATCACACCCTCTGATCGCAGGGCATCGTCGATCTGCTCCCTGATGGTGTCGACGGAGCTCTCCGGTTTGATCCCGGACGGCGGAGACAGCGTGTGGGAGACGGCGATCGACACGTTCTGGTAGGCCGGAGTGAGCGGGCGTACGCTCGCCGACTCCAGGGCGGCCAGCACCTCCCCGGAGAAGGGGTACTCCTTCATGAACGCGGGATCGTCGTACAGGGCGCGCAGGGTGGGCGGCAGACCGCCCTCGAGCGCGGCGGTGAGCTGGTTCTCCCGGTTGCGCAGGCACAGTGCCGCCTCGAAGGCCAGATCGGGGTGGCGCGAGTAGGCGCTCACCGCCAGATCGATGCCGCCGATGGTGGGCCGTGCCGGGCGGTTCGCGTCGACCCGAGGGTACGGCGCCCAGCGGAAGTGCTTGAACAGCTCGGGGTTGTTCGCCTTCATCGACGGATAGACGAACGGGTAGTTGAGCTCGAACGCCGCCACCCCCGACTCCATGGCGAGGCGGTTCTGGTCCTCCATCTGGTTGGGCAGGGAGGGGTCCGCGGCCGGGGACTTCGCCAGATCACGCATGATCTGGGCGGCCCGCACTGCAGGAGGACCGAGGGAAGGCTCGGTCGCGCTCGCGTTGAGGATGGAGCCGCCCGCGCTGTTGATCAGCGTGTTGAACCAGACGGTCAGGCCCTCGTACTGGGCGCCCTGGATCTCCACGAAGTGCGGTTCGCCCTGCCGGGCGAGAGCGCCGGCCATGTCCAGCATCTCTGCCCAGGTCCTGGGTGGGGTGGGCACCAGGTCCTGCCGATACCACAGGAGCTGGGTGTTGGTGTTGTACGGGACGGCGTACAGCTTGCCCTCCCAGGTCGAGGTCTGCAGCGGTACGCGCAGAGTGCCCTCGGTGGCCTGCCGCTTCGCCGTCCCCGTCCATTCCCGGATCCAGCGTGCCTCGGCGAACTCCGCCGCCCAGGTGACGTCCAGACCCAGGATGTCGAGCGAGTCGTCTTCAGCGGCGAGTCTGCGGACGAGCTGCTGGCGCTGGCCGTCCGCGGCACGCGGGAGCTTGTTGTAGCTGATCCTGTAGCGGCCGCCCGACGCCCGGCCGCACCGGTCGGCCGCCTTCTGGAGCGCACCGGAGTCGTCAGGGAAGTTGTACCAGTTGAGGGTGGGCCTACCGGAGTCCTCGTCACTGCCGCAAGCGGCGAGCACCGACGCCAGCAACGGCAGTACGGCAAACGCCCGTAGCCATCGCGTCCCTCTGGGACGTCCCTTCTGGCCCGAAACCGGCCGACAGCCGCACCTCGCGTGCACGCGCTCCAACACCTCGCTTCCGGACGGTGGCACGGGACTCGGACCTCGCAGCGCTTTCCTCCCGGCGAACACTAAAGACCACGCAAAGTAACATCAAGTACATATCGCATCGAATCGCCGACCGGTCGCTGCCCAGCCAACGAGCTGACCTCCGTGTCACTGCACGAGGAGTTCCGGTTCGGCCCGGACCTGCTCCTCGACGGTCTGGAACAGGCCAAGCGCAATGACCCTCGAAGACTCTGGAGATTGCGCCAGGTCCTGACCCCGGGATCACGCACGGCGCAGGATCCCGGCCACTGACATGTGCCTCCCCCACGGGATCCGCTGCGGCGGCCGCCCAGCGCGTGGGACTCTCGTGTTCGCCGGCTGCCGTCCGGGGAGCGGGAACTCGCCGTAGGCGGGGAATTCGGACTGGCCGCCGTCAACGACGGCCGAGATCCTGTGCTCCACGCCTGGGCGGGGGTAGTTCGTGGCCCGGCGCCGAATCGAGGGCGGGTCAGGGAGGGTGGATCGCCATGCGGGGGAAGTTGACGTACCTTCAGTACGTGAAGGGCGGGGGAGAGAATGACCCAAGGGGTTCGGGCACAGCAGCGGGAGCGGACTCGGCAGGCGCTGGTGCGGGAGAGCAGACGGTTGTTCTCCACGCTGGGGTACGGAGCCGTGGGGCTGTCGGAGATCGTACGCGCGGCGGGGGTCACCAAGGGCGCGCTGTACCACCACTTCTCCAGCAAGGCCGAGCTGTTCCGGGCCGTGCTGGAACAGGTGCAGCAGGAGGTGGCCGAGCGGATCGCGGAGACAGCGGACGCCCGGGAGGACACATGGGACCAACTCGTCTCCGGATGCCAGGCGTTCCTCACCGTATCCACCGATCCGGTGATCCAGCGCATCATGCTCGTCGACGGTCCCGCGGTCCTCGGGTGGAGCGAGTGGCGGGCGATGAACGAGACGACTTCCGGTCGGCACCTGGCACAGGTCCTCGGGGATCTGATCGGTGAGGGGACGATCGCCGCGCAGCCGGTCGAGCCGCTCACCCATCTGCTGTCGGGCGCGATGAACGAGGCGGCGCTGTGGCTGGCCGCTTCGACGAACCCCCGCGATCTGGATGACACCCAGGTCGCACTGGTGGCGATGCTGGAAGCCCTGCGGGTCAAGTGACGGCAGAGGCGCCCCGCTACGTGCGGGGGCGCCTCTGCCGTAGGTGCGAGCGAGCTCGTCAGCTCGCACGGAGGGGGCGGTCGGCGCGGTGTGCGCAGCCATAGCAGCCGCCCTGGCCGCGGCGGATGTTGTTGAGAGTGGGGGTACCGATGTGACCGCATGTCATGCAGCGGCACCTCCACCTGTCACGCACACGGCCGGGGAAAGGTTGCAGCGGTTCCATGCCGATCGCACGCATCTCCGCCTCGGCGGCCTCGCAGTCCACCGGCACCCGCCCCGCGCAGGCACGGCAGCCGCCCTTCCCGGCGCGGATCTTGAAGAGCCGCGGCTGGACGGTACGACCGCAGACAACGTGTCGGCAGGACCATCGGAACCTGGACCCCGGGTACGGCTCCAGCGGTTCGAATCCCGCGGCACGCATGTCCGCCTCGGCCTGCGCCCGGCCGGCAGCCCGTCGCCGCTCCCCGGCGGCGATGCGTCCGCAGTAGCGGCATCCCCCGCTCGTGCCGATGCGCACCGAGGTGAAGGTGGGCGCGACATGGTGCGCGTTCTTGGTGCAGCGGCTGTTCCAGGCCACATTCGCCCCGGGATAAGGCTCCAACGGTTCGAGTCCGGCGGCGCGCATGACCGCGACCGCCGCCCCGGGATCGATTCTTCCGGGCATGACTGCCCTCCCCCCTTGGCTGCCGATCTCGCGCGAGCACCGATGGGTCATTTCGGTGCCGCGACGCGGATCTGCACTCCATTCGGATCGGTGACGACCAAGTCGTTCCCTTCGGGTCCTCCGGTGCCGAGCAAGCGCCTTCCGACCGATTCGCCGCAGGCGGCTATGCGTTCCAGTTCCCCTTCTCCCTCCACTTCGAGGGTGACGCGCACCATGCGCACCGGCCGTCTCAGTGATTCCGGGAGGGCCGGGTGCGTGTGGTCGAGAAGAGCGAGTTCACCAGGCGGCAGCCCGGGTCGGCCGAGGCCGATGTACCAATCCGTTTCGTGAATGACCTTGAAACCGAACAGGCGGGTGTAGAACTCGCGGGACTCCTCGAGGCGTGAGGTGCAGATCACCGGACAGAGGCTGGTCAGCATGGAGCGCCATCTCCAGTCACGTACCGAAGGTATGCGAGTGAACTTAGTGACATACCATCGGTATGTCAACACGGGTCACCACCGGCCGACCGCTGCTTGCTCCTGCAAGTCGTCCTGGAAGACACGCCAGTTCAGTTCGCGTGGCCCGCCGGGTACGCGGGTGCCCGCCGGGACGGCCAGGGCCGCGGAGTGGGTGCCGTTCAAAGGGCCGTACGGCAGGTTCCGGACGGTCCAGCCGGACGGGCGCGGCGGCGCCCCCGGCCCCTCACGGTCCCCCAGATAGTCCCGCTCCAGTCCGCGGCCGAGCCCGGTCCCGAGTGCCTTCAGATAGGCCTCCTTGCGTGCCCAGAGGCGGCAGAACCACAGGAGCCGCTCCCCTTCCGGGACAGCCAGCGCCTCGCGTCGCTCCTCCGGATGCAGGCGTTCCAGGCACAACTCGACGGTCCTGCGGCCGGGTACGCGCTCGGCGTCCACCCCGACGGGCACGCCGGCGACCGCGACGAGGGACAGGCCCGGGGAGTGGGAGAGCGAGAAGTGCAGGGCCGCCGCGCGATCGAGGAGAACGGGCCGGCCGTGCGAGCCTCCGCACCGCGCGCACGGCTCCCGTCCGAAGAGAACGTCAATGGGATGGCATTCAAGGTGCGCGGCCAGCAGCAGGCGGAGTGCCGCGTGCGCCGCGATGTAACGGGAACGATCCGGCTCGCGCCGGAAGGTGAGAGCCTTCCGCCTTTCTCCCGCGTCCAGCAGGGAAAAGCTCAGCGCCTCGCTCCACGGAGGTGCATTCCGCACGGCCCACACCTGCGGATATTCCGGTTCCCTCGGTGCTCGCGCCGTCATGTCTCCCCCGCTTTCACACCCGGCGGACGTGACGGCGGGTGGCGCTCCTCGTTGACACGACGAGCGCCACCCGCGCTCAGACGACCTGCGCCCACCTCAGAACGGTGACCCGATGACGTCCTCCGCCATGACGAGCTTCTACCCGGTGATCTGCACCCCGCGGATCCGGGAATCCCTGGAGTTCTACACGGCTCTGCTCGGATTCGAGACGACCTTCGACAACGACTGGTACGTCAGCCTCCGGCGGCCCGAGCCGCCGCACTACGAACTCGCCCTGGTCGACGCGGCCCACGAAACGATCCCGCAGGCGTTCCGCCGCCCCGCCCAGGGTGTCCTGCTCAACTTCGAGGTGACCGACGTCGACGCAGAGTACGCCCGACTCGTGGACGACCACGGCCTGAATCCCGAACTCCCCCTGCGCAGCGAGGACTTCGGACAACGTCACTTCATCGTGGCCGCCCCCGACGGCGTACTCATCGACGTGATCACACCCATCGCCCCCACCGCCGAGTACGCCGCCGCCTACACGGAGCGCCCCGACGCGTGAGGGTGGCAGCCCGCTCCCGCGTCAGGATGCGGGCTGCTCCGCGGGCGCGACAGGGCTCTCGGCGGACTCTCCGGCCGGCTCCTCGGCCGCGCCCGTGGGCGGGCTCTTGATGACGACCGCCACGAGCACGGCCGTCCCGAGTGCGATCAGCGCGCCGATGACACCGATGACGTTCATGCCCTCGGTGAACGCGGCCCGGCCAGAGTCGACGAACGCGGCGGCCACGTCCGAGGACAGGCCCTTCGCCGCCTCCAGCGCTCCGGCGAGCGTGTCGCCGGCACCGCCCTGGACCTGGGCGGGAACGTCCACCTCACTGCGGTACACGGCGGTGCCGACGCTGCCGAGGATCGCCACGCCGAGCGCCATGCCCAGCTCGGTGCTGGTCTCCGAGATGGCCGCGGCGGATCCGGCCTGCTCGGGCGGCGCCGATCCGACCACGATGTCGGTGCCCAGCGCGATGAGCGGGCCGCCACCGGCGTACACGAAGGCGAAGCCGGTCACGACCTGCGCGATCCCGGACGTGCTGTCCGCGAGGGCCAGCATGACGTGGCCCAGCGCCGATACGGCCAGACCGACCGCGACGACGTACGCGGGCCGCACCTTGCTCGCGGCGATCGGGGACACGACGGCCGTCACGATCAGCGCGAAGGCCGCGGGGAGCAGGTACAGACCGGCCTTCAACGGCGACAGCCCGCCGACGAGTTGCAGGTACTGCGTCACGAACAGGTACGTGCCGCCCGCGACCAGCATGCTCAGCAGCAGCGTCACCAGGGACGTACGGAACGCGGGGTTGCGGAACAGGCGGAAGTCCAGCAGCGGGCTCTCCAGGCCGCGCTGCCGACGGACGAACACGACGCCCACGAGCAGGCCCGCGACGAGGGCCAGCAGCGGGAGCGCGGACACCCCGTCGTTGGCGATCTCCTTCAGGCCGTAGATCACCGACAGGATCGTCGCCAGGGACAGGGCCACGCTGACCAGATCGACCCGGCCGGCCTGCTCGTCGCGGTACTCCGGCAGCAGCATCGGACCGGCCACCAGCAGCAGCGCCATGATGGGCACCCCGAGCAGGAAGACCGAACCCCACCAGAAGTACTCCAGCATCGCCCCGCCGACCACCGGGCCGAGCGCGATACCCACGGAGAACATGGTGACCCAGACGGCGATGGCCACCCCGCGCTGCCGGGCGTCACGGAACATGTTGGTGAGCAGTGCCAGGGTGGACGGCATCAGGGTGGCACCGGCGACGCCGAGCGCCGCGCGCGCCGCGATCAGCGCGGCAGGGCCGTTGGCGTAGGCGGCGGCCACCGAGGCCACGCCGAAGGCGGCGGCGCCGATCAGCAGCAGCTTCCGGCGGCCGATGCGGTCGCCCAGCGAGCCCATGGTCACCAGGAAGCCGGCGATCAGAAAGCCGTAGATGTCGATGATCCACAACATCTGGGAGCCCGAGGGGTTCAGGCCCTCACTGATGTGCGGGACCGCCAGGTGCAGCACGCTCACGTCGATCGACAGCAGCAGCGTGGGAAGCGCCAGCACGGCCAGGCCCAGCCACTGCCGTGGCCCGGCCTGGTGGGGGGTATCGGTGATGGTGCTCAACTTGTCTCCTTCAGAGGGTACTTCGAACCGCCGCCCGGAACGGATGCCGGGTGGCCGGACGCACGAGGGACATGGCCCTCGTACGGGAGGCCCGCGTGCGGTGGGCCGGGGCGGCCGGCCACCAGGCGGTGGACGACGACCGCAGCGTGCGCGGGCTCGTAGAGGTAGAAATGGCCGCCGGTGAACATCCGCCGGCTGAAGCCGCCGGTCGTCTCCAGAGACCACAGGTGCAGCCGTTCGGCGACGACGACGGGGTCGTCGACCGCTCCGAGCGCGAGGATGGGCACGCCGGTGCCCGACAGCGGCCGCTCATAGCGCTCCATCGCCTCCAGGTCCGCGCGGATGGCGCGCAGCGACGGCCGGACCAGCTCGGTCCGGTTCATCAGCTGGGGCGTCATGCCGCCGATGTCGAGCAGGTGCTCCAGCAGCTCGGCGTCGCTCCGGAGGTGGGCGAAGGGCGGCTCGCTGGGGAAGCACGGGGGCTGACGCGCCGAGACGGCGAGCAGCCCCGGCGCGAAGCCCTTCTGCTCCATCGCGCGGGTCAGTTCGTACGCCAGCACGCTGCCAAAGCTGTGCCCGATGACCGTGTACGGCAGCTCGGGCAGGTCCGCGAGACCCCGGCTGAGCGCGTCGACGAGGGGTTCGACGCGGGTCAGCGGCGGCTCGTTGATACGGGCACCCCGGCCCGGCAACTGAGCGACGACCAGTTCGACGTCCTCGGGCAGGACCTGCCACCAGGAACGGAACGCGGAGGGCCACCCGCCGGCGTGTGGAAAGGCCACCACGCGGAACCGGGGCGCCGGGCGGGAGCCGACGGTCATCCACCAGTCACGCATCGGTCGCACCCCGCCCCGGATCTGCGGTGGTCAGGTGACGGGCCAGTAGCGGGTGATGAGCCCGAAGGTGCTCGATCACCCGGCTCTGGTGGCGTTGCAGGCGCTGGCCCGGCAGGTGGTCCAACGAGTGCAGGAAAGGGTCCTGCGGCGCGGGCAGGCCGGCGATCGCGCTCGCCGTGCCCAGCACGCACATCGGCTGGTACCACGCCGAGTAGCCGCCCTCGTGGACCAGGACGATCCGGCCCCCGGTCAGTTCGTCGGCGAGGTCGCACATCGCGGACGTCATGGCGTGGAACGTCCGGCTGGTGCACATCATCCGGCCCATCGGGTCGTGACCGCTCGCGTCGACGCCCGCCGCGACCAGGATCAGATCAGGGCCGAACGCCCGGGCCGCGGGTTCCACGACGCGGCTGACGACGGCGAGGTAGGCGTCGTGTCCCGTGCCCGGAGGCAGCGGGACATTGAGCGTGCTGCCCGTGCCGGCACCCACCCCTGTCTCCATGACGAGGCCGGACGCCGCCGGGAACAGCCCGTCCTGGTGGATCGACACGTACAGCACGCCGGGGTCGTCGTAGAACACCCGCTGGATGCCGTTGCCGTGGTGCACGTCCCAGTCCAGGATCATCACCCGGCGCACCCCACGGCGTTGCGCGGCCCGCGCGGCGACGGCGACGTTGTTGTAGAGGCAAAGAGCCATCGCCCGATCGGGTTCCGCGTGGTGGCCGGGCGGGCGGACCAGGCAGTACGCGCGCCGGAACCTCCCGTCCAGGACCTGCTCGGTGGCCTGCACCGAGGCGCCCACGGCGAGTCTCGCGGCCTGTGCGCTGTGGTAGTTCACCTGCGCGTACACACCGGCGTCACCCCCGCCGGACGCCGACACCGCCTCGACGCGCTCGATGTGCTCCGGCACATGCACCAGCAGCAGGTCCTCGTCCGAGACCGGCGTCGGCGTGACACAGGTGTACCGGTCCATCACGCCGGACGCCTTGACCAGCCCTTCGGCCCGGCGCAGATCGGGGTCGACCGCGAACTGGCGGAGCGGTTCGACACCCGGCCCCACCGGCACGTACCCCGATCCGGGCCCGGGGTCGTGCCAGAAGCACATCTCGTGGCTGTACCACGCGAGGTCGGACGTGTTCACCAGGCGGACACACCCAACGAGGCCCGGCTGACGCCGGAGACCTTCTCGATGTACTGGAGGTAGTACTCCCGCTCCTCGTCCGGGGTGCGCTTGGCGCGGAAGGTGGTCTCCAGCAGGTCCAGCACCTCACCGGTCTGGCCGGAGGTGAGCTGCCTCTCTCCGATCTCCTCCTCGACGGCGCGGATGCGCGCGGCCGGCTCCACCACTCCCTTGGTGTGCTCGTCCCGGTCGGTGCCGTGGTTGCGGGTCGAGGCGATGGTCTTCAGTACCGCCGAGAAGAATGCCGTCTTGTCGATGTCCGTCATGTCCGTTCCCCCTTGGTCGTCATGTGGTCGTGCGGTCAGGTGATGAGGCCGCAGGCACGGCCGGCCTTCTCCAGCGTCGCCACGGCCGTGTCCAGGTCGGCCTCGGAGTGGCTGAGGTTGACGATGGTCCGCAGCCGGGGCAGCGTCCGTGGCACCGCCGGATAGACGATCGGCTGGACGAACAGTCCGTCGAGCTGGCACGCGCGGGCCATGGCACCCGCCTGCTCGGCGCTGCGGCAGATGATCGGCACGACCGGCGTCTCACCGGTGAGCGTGTCGAAACCCAGCGCTCGCAGCTGCTCCCGGTAGCGGGCGGTCCTGGCCCGCAGTTCCCCGGGCAGTCCCGGCGCGGCGTCGATCACCTCGATCGCCGCCCTGGCCGCCGCCACCTGGGCCGGGGTCGCGGCCGCGGAGAACATCCAGCCGCGCGCGTTGTTCTTCAGCGCGAAGACGAGGTCGCTCGATCCGGCGACGTAACCGCCCGCGCTGGGCACGGTCTTGGACAGCGTGCCCATCTTCACGTCGACGCGGGCCGGGTCGATGCCGAAGTGCTCGGTGATGCCGCGCCCGGTGCGGCCGAGTACGCCGAGGCTGTGCGCCTCGTCCACCATGAGCGGGGCGTCGTACCGCTCGCACAGCTCGACGATGCCCGGCAGGTCGGCCACGTCGCCGTCCATGCTGAAGACGGCGTCGGTGACCACCAGTCTGCCCGCGTCCCCCGCCTTCTTCAGCGCGCGCTCGAGATCGGCGAGGTCGTTGTGCGCGTATGTGATGACCTTGGCGCCCGAGAGCCGGTAGCCGTCGAGAATGCTGGCGTGGTTGTAGACGTCACCGATGATGACGTCGCCGGAGCCGACCAGCGCGCCCACGGTCGCCACGTTCGTCATGTAGCCGCTGGAGAAGACGACGGCGTCCTCCGCGCCCAGGAACCGGGCGAGCGCGAGTTCCAGTTCACGGTGCAGGTGGAGGGTGCCCGCGAGGAGCCGCACACCGTGGGCTCCGGTCCCGTGCCGCTCCACGGCACGCAGCGCCTGCTGCTCGATGTAGTCGTGCCCGATGAGTCCGAGGTAGCTGTAGGAGGCGAAGTTGAGGAACCAGCGGCCGTCGAACTTGATGTGGGCGCCCCGGGCCTCCTCGATGACGGGCTCGTAGAAGTACTCGTCCTTGGCTACGACGACACGGTCCTCCACGGAGAGGGCGTCGATGCGCCGCTCCAGGAAGGTGCCGTCCGGCCTGCCGGAGAGACGGCCGGGGAGGGAGCGTCGGGGAGTGCGGGTGGTGGGGCGGGGCGCCTCGGTGGTCGGGGCCGCTGCCGGGGCCGTCAGAGACGTCGCCGCCACGGGCGTCGGGGCCTGCGCGGGATGCGGGGTGTGTGTGGCCGCCGGGAGCGGGCGGGCCGGGGCCGGGCCGTCCTCGCGGCGGGCGGGTGCCGGGTCGCGGAAACGGTCCCAGTCGGGGACGAAGGAGTCGGCCGTGCTCCGGTGCGCGGCGGCGGGCGCCGGCCGTTCCGGCTCCGGGGCCGCGGGTATGGAGGCCAGGGGCACCAGGGCCGGGGCCCCGGAGGCCCCGATCGGCGCGATGCCCACGGTCGTCGGGGGCGGGGCCGGGGCCTTGGCCGCCTCGGTCGTACGGTCCGCCGGTTCGAGGTGGCCGGCCAACGCGCCGACCGTGCTGTGCTCGAAGAAGACCATCGGGTCGACCTCGAAGCCGTCGGCGGTCAGGGACGCGGCCAGCTCGACCGCCATCATCGAGTCGAGGCCCAGCTCCAGCAGATCGTCCTCGGGCACCACGTCGTCGACGTGCAGGACGTTCTTCAGAGCCGTGGTCAGCGACAGCCACAGCCCGCGTTCCGGTGTCACAGCGGTCATGGGTTCTTCCTTCGCGTTGGCGTCGGCGCACAGGACGTAGTGCGCGGGAGGACGGCCGAGGACGGTGCGCAGCAGGGCGACACCGCTGTCCGCCGTGAGAACCGGCACGCCGTGGGCGGCGGCCTTCGGGGCGATGCCCTCGCCCATGCCGATGCTCCACAGCCCCCAGCCGAGGCTGAACCAGGGCTCTTTGTCGGCGCGCCTGCGGGCGGCGTAGCCGTCCAGGTAGGCGTTGGCCGTGGCGTAGGAGCTCTGCCCGAGGTTGGCGCACACGGAAGCGACGGACGAGAAGAGGGCGACGAAGTCCGGTGGGCCGCTCCCTGCGATCAGGTCGGCGATCGCGTGCACCCCGCCGACCTTGGGGCCGAGGACGTCCTCGACCTGGTCCGGCGTCAGGTTGCGGGCCAGGCCGTCCCGAAGCACTCCCGCGGCGTGGAACACGCCGTCGTAGCGTTCGGCACCGTCGAGCACCTTCGGCAGGGAACGGACATCCGCGGCCACGGTGTGCAGGTCGCAGAGGGCACCGAGCCGGTCGAGCCGCGCCCGGGCCTCCCCCGCGTCCGGGACGGTCCGGCCCACGAGCGTCAGATGGGCACAGCCCTCGGCCGCGAGGAACTCCGCGACCCGCAGACCGATGCCGCCCATGCCTCCGGTGACGAGGAAGCGTCCGTCACGGAAGCGGGGAGGCCGCGCGCAGCCGTCGGTCGGCGGTCGCGGTGTGCGCTCGCTCGATTCCAGTGCCGGCCGGTACCAGCCGGTCGCGCGTCGGGCGAGCTCCGGCTCGGCGTGTCCGAGCACGTCCTCGAGCGCGCTCGCCGTGAGGTCGGCGCCGGCCTCCAGGTCCACCAGGCGCACGCTGGTGCGGGGGTGTTCCACGCGCAGGGTGCGGCCGAGACCCCACAGGGAGGTCATGAAGGGGTCGACGGCCTCCTCCCCCGCCACCTGGTGGGCCCCGCAGGTGACGAGCAGCAGATCCGGCATGGGCGGACGTGCCGTGAGCCGCCGTACCAGGGTGAAGACACCCTGGAGGGCTTCCCTCACCCGGTCCTCGCCCACCAGGCCGCGCGGAGCCGCGTACGCCACCGCGCCCACGGGCGTGCCGTCGAGAACGTCGTCGAGGCGCTCCCGGGTCAGCTCCGCCGGCGTCAGGTGGACGACGGACCGGCCTTCCGGCGTCGGGAGCCGCTGCGGCGAGACCAGCAGCAGAGGGCCTTCGAACGCCCGTGGTGCGCGGGCCGGTTCGGCCTCCCGCCAGACGACGGTCTCGATCGAACCCGCCGCGGATCGGCCCTGCTCCTCCGCCGCCCTGGCGGGCGCTTGTACCGAGGGGGACTTGAGCGTGATGCGGTCCAGTTCGAGCAGCACCTCGCCCTGCTGGTTGCAGACGGTGGCCCTCCCCCGTACGCCACCGCCCCGGGACCCGGCCGTCGCGTCGCGCTCGACATGGGCGAGGACCGTGCCGGAGATCCGCCGACGGGCCACGAGCCGACCCACGTACCAGGGCAGGCACATCCCGGCCGCCCCGCCGTCGAGCATGCCCAGCACCTGGAAGACGCTGTCGAGCAGCGGTGGCGGCACGAACCTGGTCCCGTGCAGGTCGTCGTCCGCGCGCAGGACCACCAGCATGCGGTCCTGTCCCCGGTGCGCGGAACGGATGACCCGATAGGCGGGCCCGTACGTGATGCCGCTGGCCTGCCGCCAAGCCGCCACGTCCGTCAGCGCGACGGACTGCGCGCAGCCGGCCCGCAGTCCGGCCAGGTCGACGTAGCGGGGCGGCGGCAGAGGCACCCCACGGGCGCGCGCCGTGCTGTGCTCGACCGGCGCGCCGCCCGCATCGGCGTCGAACGACAGGAGGGAGCACC
Organism: Streptomyces sp. TG1A-60; assembly: GCF_037201975.1. Taxonomy (NCBI): domain Bacteria; kingdom Bacillati; phylum Actinomycetota; class Actinomycetes; order Kitasatosporales; family Streptomycetaceae; genus Streptomyces; species Streptomyces sp. TG1A-60. Next base: position 789,772 of record NZ_CP147520.1, read on the forward strand.
GCCCGTCGTCGGCCGTGACCACTCGCAGGTCGACTCCGGGCCCGGTCATCCTCAGCGGTGCGCGGAAGGTGACGTTCTCCAGTGTCCACACGCGGTCTGGCCGTCGGGCGTCGCAGGCGGTCAGAACGGCGTCGATCTGGGCGGCGGCCGGGACGACGGGTGTGTCACCGATCCGGTGGTCGCGGACCAGCGGATCGGTGACGCCGAGGTGGATGCGGGCGCCGCTCATGTGCGGAGGTCGAACCGCTCAGTGGCCTTGACCAGGCCGTTCACCTGAATCTCGACGACGTGCTCGCCCGCGTAGTACCGGCGGGTCTGTACCTCCTTGAGGGCGTGGGTCTTGCGCACGACCCGCCGTTCGCCGGCGGCGAGTTCGAGGGTCGTCAGCTTGAAGACCTTCGGGATGCTGCGGCCGTTCCTGCGCACGTGGTGGACCACGTAGTCGACGGTGACGCTGTGCGCCCGGTCGTCGGCGTTCTCGACGGTGAAGTCGATGACGAGGCTGTCTCCGACGGCCACGACCCCAGGGGTGACGCGCAGGTCGGACACATGGGCGAGCTCGCCGCCCGTCGCCCCGAGCATGGCCAGGGCCTGCTGGTCGCCCTTCTTCACCAGGGTGCGCAAAGCGTGCTTCACGATCCAGTTGGTCTCGGGGGTGGGGCTCTCCTCCAGCCAGCGCAGCGCGGTGGCGAGCGCGATGTCGGGGGTGTCCTTGGAAATGTCGTTGAGGTTGTTGGCGACGGACTTGCGCACGTACTCGGAAGGGTCACTACGCAGTGGTTCGAGGATCTCCAGGACGGGCTGCGGGTCCTTCACGAAGACGTCGAGGGTGCGGGCCCAGGGCAGGCGCGGGCGGATTCCCTCGCTGGCGAGGCGCCGTACGTTGTGGCTCGGGCTGTGGGCCCACCGCTCCACGCGCTTCATCGTCATCGCGTAGTGGTCCTCGACGAAGGGCCTGATGGCGTACTCGCCGGTGTGGCGCCGGGTGATTTCCTCAATGGCGTCCAGGGACACCTCGGGGTGGTTCCGGCCGTACTCCTCCACGAACCTGGCCACCGGCATGAGGAACCAGCTGGTGTTGAACATGCCCTCGCCCTCGGCGAGTTCGTCCCCGAGGATCGACACGAGCACGGCCACGGCGGTCGGGTAGTCCTCGGGGAGCCGGGTGCGCAGTCCCTCGGTCAGGACGAGGACGCGGTCCTTCAGTTCCTTGCCGGGGATGCGCTGTTCCACTTCGGCGGCGTAGCCCTCGATGTCGAACTCGGGGTGGACGGCGCGGACCTTGCCGCCGATGAGGCGCGCGGCCTCACCGTTGAAGTGTCGCTTCAGTCCGTATTCGCTAGCCATGGTGCTCGGGCCTCTTCGTCTCGTGCGGATGAGTGCTGTCGGTGGTCGTGGGGTCGGGGCCCGAGGCCTCGGGCGCGCCGGGGGTGATCCAGAACCGGCGGCGCCTGAAGGGGTAGCCGGGGAGGGTGGTGACGCTCTGGCGTTTGCCGTGGTGGAGCCCGGTCCAGTTCAGGTCCGTGCCGGTGTGGTTGTGGTGGGCCGTCAACGCGGCGTGGAACTGTGGCTGGTCCTCGCGGCCCCGCTGGAGCGTGGTGATCCACGCGGGGTCGAGATCGGGGCGCGCCTCGGTGAGCGTTGCGCGGGCGAGCGGGATCAGCTGCGGATGCGGACCGATCTCCCAGACGGTGTGGGGGCCGGTCTCGGCCAGCGTGGTGACGGCCTGGCTGAACCGGACGGCGCGGCGGATCGCCTGGGCCCAGTGCCCGGGATCGGTGGCGGTGACGTCGCTGTGCCAGGTGCCGGTGAGAGTGCTGGCGAAGGGGATCTCGGGCGGCGCGAGCGGGGTGGCGGCGACGGCGTCCGCGAAGGGGGCGAGGGCCGCTTCCATCACCGCGGAGTGGAAGGCGTGGCTGACCGTCAGGGGCCGCACGCGGAAGGAGCTCTGCTCGCGGAACCGGGCCAGCATTCCTTCCGGGCCGCTGATGGTGTGGACGCGCGGCGCGTTGTGGGCGGCGATCTCGATGCCGGGATACGCCTCCAGCTCGGCCGTGAGCGAATGGATGTCGGTGTGGACCACGGCCATCGTGCCGTTGGCGGGCCGGGCCTGCATCAGCTCGCCGCGGAGCACGGTCAGCCGCAGCAGGTCGGGCAGGGTGAGCACGCCGGCCGCCCAGGCTGCGGTCAGCTCGCCCAGGCTGTGCCCGGCGACGACGTCGGGCCGTACCCCGGCCGCCCGCAGGGACGCGACCAGAGCGACCTGGACGCTGACGATGCCGATCTGCGCGTACCGGGTCTGGTCCAGCAGGTGCCGGGCGTCGCCGTACAGCAGGTCCAGCAGGGGCACGTCGGTCCAGTGGGTGAGCAGATCGGCGCATTCGTGGAGCGTGTCGCGGAAGTGCGGCTCGGTCGCCTTCAGGCCCTGGCCCATGCCCGCGTACTGCGAGCCCTGTCCGGTGAAGAGGAAGGCGGTGGTCGTCGCCGTTCGGATGTGCCGGGTCGGTGAGGTGGCTCCGGAGGCGACCTCCGTCAGCCGGGCGGCCAGTTCGGCGGCGGTGGTGCCGTGCACGGCGGTGCGGTAGCGGTGGGCGGCTCGCGCGGTGTTGGCGGTACGTGCGAAGTCGCCGAGCCGGTCCTCGTCGGTGCCGGTCAGGTGGGCGGCGTAGGCACTGGCCAGGTCGCGCAGGGTGGTCTCGTCCGCCGCGCTGACCCGCACGATGTGGCTGTCCTGGGGCAGAGGGGTGTCCTGCGGCGCCGTCGGTGGTTCCTCGACGATGACGTGAGCGTTGACACCGCCCATGCCGAACGCGCTGATCGCGGCCCGCCGCGGATGCCCCCCACGCGGCCAGGGCCGCGCACGGTCAGCCAGATAGAACGGAGTCTCCTCGAAACGGATGTGGTCATTGGGACGCGTCACATGCAGCGTCGGCGGAATCACCCCATGCTCCATCGCCAACAGCGCCTTCACCAGCCCCGCCAGACCCGCCGCCGGCTCCAGATGACCGATGTTCGACTTCAACGACCCGATCGCACAGAACTGCGCACGACCGGTATGCCCCCGCCACGCCCGAGTCAGCCCGTCGATCTCGATCGGATCCCCCAGACTCGTCCCCGTACCATGCGCCTCCAACAACCCGATCGTCTCCGGCTCAACCCCCGCATCCCGCAAAGCCTCGGCGATCACGTCCCCTTGTGCGCGAGCGCTCGGGGCGGAGTAACGGGTGGTACGGCCACCGTGGTTAACGGCCGCGCCCTTGACGAGCCCCCGGATCCGGTCGCCGTCCCGTCGGGCGTCGTCGTGGCGTCGCAGGACTACTGCGACCGCGCCCTCTCCGGGGACGAAGCCGTCGGCGGTGCTGTCGAAGGCACGGCAGCGGTGCCTCGGTGACAGGGCCATCAGATCGCCCATCGAGCGGAAGTACTCGGGGCTGATGGCGGCGTGCACGGCGCCGATCACCGCCGTGTCGATGTCTCCGGCGCGCAGGTGCTGCAGAGCCGTGTGCACCGCCACCAGCGAGGACGAGCAGAGGGTGTTGACGAGTCCGCTCGGGCCGTGCCAGTCCATCAGGTAGGACAGCCGGTTCGCGATCATCGCCTCCAGGCCCAGGCCCCGGCCGTCGGATACGCCGTGGCGGGCGCGCTCCTCGTGGTAGTGGTCGTGGCTGTAGCCGATCCACAGACCGGTCCGGCTGCCCTCGGCCCGCTCGCCGGCCCGTCCCCCGTCCTCCAGGGCCTCCCAGATCGTTTCGTACACGATCCTCGCCTGAGGGTCGATCAGGGGCGCTTCCCGGGGTGAGATCCGGAACGGGCCCGGGTCGAACTCGTCCACGGCCTCCAGGAACGAGGCGTACGGGGCGGGCCCGTGCGGCGGCTGACTCCAGCGGCTGTCGGGCAGCGGGCGTACGGTGTCCCGCCCTTGGCGCAGAAGGTCGGCGAAGTCGGTCAGGGTGTGTGCGGTGGGGAGGCGGACCGCCGCGCCGACGACGGCGATGTCGCGGGAGCGGATGGTCTCGGGCGTCGGCACGGACGGGGTGGGCACGGCCCGGGCCGCGGCCGTCGTGGTGGGTGGGCGAGGGGCCGGGGTCGAGTCCGCGGGTGCTCCGGGTGCGGTGGGCGCCTCGTCAACCGCTGTCGGCTCGGCGGGCGTTGACGTCTCGTCGGCCGGGCGGGGCGAAGGGATCAGCGTGGCGGCCAGCTCCGGGGCCTCGGTCAGGACGAAGTCGGCGAACTGGCGGGGCGTCGGGTACTCGAAGAAGACCGTCGGGTAGAGGGACAGCCCGAACTCCTGGGAGATCCGCTCGCTCAGCGACACGAGGCCGACCGAGTCGAACCCGGCGGACAGGAACTCCGTGTCGGCGTCGTCCGCGGAGGTGCCCGTCAGCTCCAGGAACCAGGCGAGCACCCGCCCGGGTGTCGGCGGTTGGTCGCAGCGCGTCGCGGGGGCGGGGCGGGTGGAAGGCACCGAGGCGGTGTCGCGGGGCCCGGCCGCGGCCGTAGGGCCGGCAGTGGTCTCCGTCGTACCGGCGGTCGCCGCCGCGGCCGTGTCGCCGGCCCTGGCCGCTGTCGTACCGTCGGTCCCCGTTGCCGCACCGGCGGTCGCCGGCGCGGTCGTAGCGCCGAGTCCCGCCGCAGTCGTACGGCCGGGTGCCGCAGCCGCCGTACCCGGGGGCGCCCCCGTCCGGTCCAGCGGCAGCGTCGCCGCGGCGGGCTGCGCCGGCGCCCCCTCCCCGCTGAACGCCTCCAGCGGCACCCGCTTGGACGACATGTCGCCGAAGACCAGCAACGGCCGGCCCTCCGCGTCGGTCACCGTCTGCGTGACGCGGCAGGCCTCCTCGTTCCAGAAGGCGATCTCCGTGCGGACGTAGGCCGCGTCGTCCAGCGGGCCGTGGACGTCCGCCCTGGCCGCCGAGAGCGGTATGAACGCGGACGCGTCGGCGGCGCCGAAGACCGGGTTGTCCGGGGCGATCGCGGCGATGGTGACGCTGTCGAGGAGCCCTGGGAACAGCTGGGTACCGGGCGCGTTCATCTCCCGCTGGCGCCGCCCCTCGATGCGGGCGAGCGTGCCGCCGTCCGGGAGGCCCGCCACCCACGAGATGTTCCGGTAGTAGCGGCCGTGGTGGTAGCCGATCCGCCGCAGCCACCGGTAGAGACCCGAGCCGGCGTGCACCTGTGCGCAGGAACCGAGCAGCGAGGCGACCGGTACGGGGACCGGCTCGGCGGCCGGCTCGCGCAGCAGTCGACCGGTGACGAAGGGGCCCCCGTTCCGGTCGTCCTCCACCGTGAACTGCCCCCGCGCATCGACGCGGCACACCACGCGGCACGCGCCGGAGGGGATCAGCGGGCGGTGGAACAGCAGGTCCCGTACTCCGTGGAAGGGTTCGCCGCGCAACGCGGCACCCTCGCGCAGGAACTCGAACCACGCCACACCCGGCAGCATGATCCTGCGGTACACGGCATGTTGGGCGAGGGGCACCTCGCCCGGCCCGAAGACCCGCGCGAAGACGTATCCGGCGGCTCCCCCGTCCCGCACGAGCTCCGCGGGCGCACCGGGTTCGGGCGAGCGCAGGGGCTCGCGCAGGTCCAGGGCCCGGCCGCGCGGCTGGGACGATGGCAGCAGGCGCTTGCGCCACGCCGTGTCCCGTTGGTACGCGTTCCAGTCGATGTCCTGGCCCGCACGGAAGAGGTCGGTGGTGACCGCGGCGAGCTCCGCGGTCACCTCCCGGCCGTCGTGTGCCCCAACCAGACGTGCGCACAGCTCGCCCTCGGCAGTGGGCTCGTGCGCGGGCCCGGGGAGCGGGTCGCCATCGTGACGGAGGACGTCGGCCAGCGCCTCCTCGAGCGGTACACGGCCCCAGGCGAAGTCCCGGACCGCCTCCCACCCCGGGGGCAGGTCCACCGCGCTTTCCGGCAGTCCCGCGTCGCGCAGCGCCACTGTGAGGGCGATTCCCTCGCTGATGCGCAGCAGTTCGCCGGAGAAATCGGCCAGGCGCGCACCGGTCGCCGTCTCGAAGAGACCGATGATCTCGTGCACGGGAGGCACCGAGCGATCGAGGGCGACGAGCCAGGCGGGGGGTGTTCCGTCCGCCTCGGGACGGACCCGTACGGTGGGTTCCCCGGGCGCGGCGGAGTCAGGAGCGTCGTACCGGAGAAGCCATGTGCGAAGGGCGGACGTCAGCTCCCTCGCGTCGGCCCCGCTTACGGCCACCCGCTCGGAGCGGTGCGGACGCGCCAGTCGCGCGGTGGCGCACACGTCGTCGAGGTCGTCGGCCACGGTGGGCAGGAACTCAATCCACTGCGCGACCAGTTCCCGCAGCGCGTACGGGGTGTCGGCCGACAGGGGCAGGATGTGGACCGCGCGGGACGGCCCGTCGGCGCGGCCCCGCCCGTGCGGAGCCGGGGGTACGGCTTCGGCGACGACGTGCGCGTTCGTCCCGCCGAAGCCGAAACCGCTCACCGCGGCCCGCCGCACGGGCACTTCGGGCCACTGGCTGTGCGTGGCGGGGAGGCGGAAGGGGCTGTCGGCCAGGTCGAGGCGGGGATTGGGCTCCTCGACGGTGAGTGCCGGGACGATGCCGTCGCGCAGCATGACGATCACCTTGGCCAGGCCCGCCAGGCCCGACGCCGAGTGCAGATGGCCGATGCGGCGCTTGAGGGAGCCGAGCGCCACGGAGTTGCGGGGGACGCCGAGCCGGCCGAACACCTCGGTGAGCGCCCGCGCTTCGATCGGGTCGCCGATGGCGGTACCGGTGCCGTGGGCCTCGACGTACTGGACGGTCGCCGGGTCGATCCGCTCGTACACCTTGCCCAGCAGTTCGATCTGGGCGTCCAGGTTCGGCGAGGTGACGCCCATCGTGCGGCCGTCGTTGTTGACCTCGGTCGCGGCGATGGCTCCGAGGACCAGGTCGCCGTCGGCCAGTGCCGTCCCCATCGGCTTCAGGACGAGGGCGACGGCTCCCTCACCGGGCACGTAGCCGTTGGCCCTGCGGTCGAAGGTCCGGCACAGGCCGTCCGGGGACAGGGCTCCGGTGCGGGAGAGCAGGACGAACGTCAGGGGGTCGATCAGCAGGTCGACCGCGCCGACGACGGCCAGCTCGCAGGCCCCCGCCGTCAGGCTCTGGCAAGCCAGCCAGACGGCCGACAGGGCGGACGAGCACGCGGTGTCGACGACAAGGCTCGGGCCCGCCAGGTCGAACCGGTCGGACAGCCAGGCCGCCATGAAGTTCTGCGACCGTCCCCAGAGGGAGGCGGCCCGAGGCCCGCCGCCAAGGCCGGTTGCCTGGGCGCCGGCCGGGCCCTGTGTGCCGTCGGCGCCCAGGCCCCGCCCGTGGTCGAATCCGTACGCGTTCATGCGGGCCCCGACGAACACGCCCGCGTCGAGCCGCCGACGCGCCCTCAGGTAACCGGAGTCCTCCAGGGCCCGGGCACCGACCTCGAGCATCACGCGCTGCTGCGGGTCGAGGAGGACGGCGTCCTCGGCGGTCAGGCCGAACGCCTCGTGGTCGAAGGAGAACGGGTCCAGCAGGAAGGCACCCCGGTGATGCGTGCCCTGGTGGGCGCTGTCCCCGAGGTACAGCTTGCGGTCCCAGCGGCTCGGCGGGACCTCGTCGACCTCGATCCCGTCGTGCCTCAGCTGGGTTCCGAAGTCCATGACGTCCTCGGCCCCCGGGAGCCGCACCGCCATGCCGATCACGGCGATGCGGCTGTCGAGCTCGCTCACAGCAGTCCTCTCGTTCGGCTCCGTCGTCATGGCGTCACCGGTCCCGGTCACGGGTGAGCAGCGGATGCAGCAGGGCGCTCAGGGCCGAGACGCGCTGGTCGTCAAAGGCCACGGAGCGAATCGGGGACGCCTCCTTGGCGGGGGCCGCGGACCGGCTCGCAGTGGTCGCGGCGAGACCGGTCGCGATGTCGTCGGCCGTACCGGCCCGCATCAGCATGGACGGATCGACGGTGAGGCCTCCGCGTTGTTCCAGGGCGGTGGTCAGCTCGGCGATGACCAGGGAGTCCAGTCCCAGTGCCTGGAGCGGGCGGTCACCGGGGTCCTCGCCCAGCACCTGCACAAAGGCGTCCCGCACATGACCGCGCATCACCTCGTGGTCCCGTTCGCCGGTCGGCGGTACGGGAATCACGGTACGGATCTCCGTGGCCCCGCCGTGCGTCCCGGACCGCGCCGCGCCCCGTGCCGGCGCGGCGGGAGCTTCAGGCCCCGCGGGCGTGGGAGCGGTGCCGGGGAAGACGACCGCGCCGCCCGACCGTATGTGGTCGAGGAACGCGTCCGCCGCCTCGTCGGTGCCGATGGAGTGCGCGGCGGAGTAGGACGCGTCCGCCTCCATGCCGGTGCCCGTCCAGTTGGGCCACGCGTGCGCGGTGACCGTGGTGGCGGTGCCGTTCTCGGCCTCGGCCAGCGCCAGTTGGTAGGCGTTGGCCAGGCTGTAGTCGACCAGGCCCCGGCCGGCCCCGGCCCGCGTGCCCGCGATCGAGGACACCAGGACCGCGAAGTCGGCCCCCCGCTCCTGAGCCAGGCGCACGGCGTTCAGCGAGCCGGGGATCTTCGGGGCGACCACCTTCGCGGCGTCGCTCCAGGGCCTGCGGTGCATCGCGCCGAACGGGTTGACCCCGCCGGAACAGTGCACGACACCCAGCAGGCGGCCCCAGCGCGCCCCTAACTCCCGCGCCACGGCGGCCAGAGTTGACGCGTCGGAGACATCACAGGGCAGGTACTTCACCTCGGCCCGCCTCGCCAGCTCCCGCAGCTGTACGGGGTGGGCCTCGTCGATCACGGACCGCCCGACCACGCCGATGCGACGCGCTCCCCGGTCGACGAGCCGCCGGACCAGATGCCGTCCGACCGCGCCGAGTCCGCCGGTCACCAGGTAGTACCCGTCTCCGGACGGCTCGTAGGACGGACCGGGCGGGGCGGCGACCGTCTTCGGCACGTACCTGATGCCGTGGCGGTAGGCCGCGAAGGTGCCGGTGAGCGGGTCCGTGCCCGGTCCGGCGTCGGGGCCGTGGAGCAGGGCCGCGTATTCGGCGGCGATCTGCCGGGCGCGGACGTCGGCCGGGTCCGCCGGGTCCAGGTCGAGGACGGCGGAGTGCTTCCGGCTCTCCGCACAGGCCGCACGTACGGCCATGGCCATGGCGGCGGCCTCCGGACGAAGCCGTCGGCGTTCCGACGCGTGCACGGCCGCGCCGTGGTGTCCCGCCCAGAGCAGCTGCCCGTGTACGGGCAACGTCTTGACCAGGGCACCGAGTTCGGACCAGAACGCCCTCAGGTCGTACGGCTCGGCGTCCCGTCGGCTCGGGGTGTTCACCACGACGACCGTGTCCGCGCTCGGCCCGGTCTCCTTGACGACCGCGCCCCGGTCGCGGAGTGCGGCCGTGAGCGCGTCCCGCAGGGCGGGGTCCGTGGTGACGAGGCGCACCGAGCCATGCCGCAACGAAGGGACGGGAAGCGGGAGTTCGGCGGCGCGCCACTCGACGCGGAGGGCTTCGGGGCGGCGCCCGGCGGTTGCCGTCGTGCCTCCGGCCGTGGCGGCGGTTCCGGCTGCGGCTGCGGCTGCTTCAGGGACGGTCGATGCCGCGGCCTCGTGCCTGTGCCAGTGCTTCTGTGCGGCGAACGGGTAGGTCGGCAGGTCCGTGACGCGTGCTCCGGGCGCGGAGAGCGCCGCCCAGTCGACGTGCGCGTATCCGGCTCTCACCATGGCGGCGACGGCCGTGTGGCGGTGCGGTTCCCCGTCCGGAACGATGTCCCCCAGGGCCTGTTCGGCCGTCAAGCCGCTGTCGACACGGGCGATCGGCACACTGCCGGCTGCGAGGGCACGCAGCGCCGTCGCGAGCTCGGCGGCGTCATGCCCGCTCACAGCCGTCTGGAATTCCAGGGGCGAGCGGCCGACATTGGCCGTGTGGCAGAGGTCTGCTGTCTCCCAGTCCTCGCGTGCCGGGTCGAAGCGGTCGGCGTAGGCGGTGGCGAGGGCGCGCACGGCGGCCTCGTCGGCACCGGTCACCCGGACCAGATGGCCGTCCTGGACCGCCCCCGCGCGGGCCGGCGCCGTCGGTGGTTCCTCGACGATGACGTGAGCGTTGACACCGCCCATGCCGAACGCGCTGATCGCGGCCCGCCGCGGATGCCCCCCACGCGGCCAGGGCCGCGCACGGTCAGCCAGATAGAACGGAGTCTCCTCGAAACGGATGTGGTCATTGGGACGCGTCACATGCAGCGTCGGCGGAATCACCCCATGCTCCATCGCCAACAGCGCCTTCACCAGCCCCGCCAGACCCGCCGCCGGCTCCAGATGACCGATGTTCGACTTCAACGACCCGATCGCACAGAACTGCGCACGACCGGTATGCCCCCGCCACGCCCGAGTCAGCCCGTCGATCTCGATCGGATCCCCCAGACTCGTCCCCGTACCATGCGCCTCCAACAACCCGATCGTCTCCGGCTCAACCCCCGCATCCCGCAAAGCCTCGGCGATCACGTCCCCTTGTGCGCGAGCGCTCGGCACCGTCAGCCCGCTGGTGCGGCCCCCGTGGTTGACCGCGCTCCCCCGGATCACACCGCGCACCCGGTCCCCGTCACGCAGCGCCGCCGCCAACGGCTTCACCACCACCGACACCACACCCTCACCCGGCACGAATCCGTCCGCCGCGGAGTCAAAAGCACGCGACGCGCCCGAAGGTGACAGGGCCCGAAGGTTCCTCATGGCCACGTAGTGCAACGGCGACAGGGCCACCCGGGCACCTGCGACGATGGCCTGTTCGCACTCGCCGTTGCTGATGCTGCGCACCGCCGTGTGCAGGGCCACCAGCGACGACGAGCACAAGGTGTCCACCGTCATGCTCGGACCGCGCAGGTCCAGGAAGTGGCTGAGCCGATTGGCGAGGAAGGCGTTGTGGTTGCCGAGACCGCTGTGGGCGTCCAGTTCCGGCGCGATGTTGTAGTCGCGGTAGTGCTGGTAGCTGGCGCCTACGAACACGCCCGTGGACGAGGGCAGTTGACGCGGCGGGAGGCCGGCCGACTCCAATGCCTCCCAGGTCGTCCGCAACAGCCAGCGGGCCTGGGGGTCGAGCACCTCCGCCTGCTTGGGGAAGAAGTCGAAGAAGCGGGCGTCGAACTCCTCGACGTTGTCGAGGAAGCCGCCGACGTCGGACTCCGAGCCCTCGGTGTACGTCCCCCAGCGGTGGGAGGGAGCGGGGCCGATCTCCGTTCCTCCCCGGGTGAGCAGCGACCACAGCTCCGTCGGGTTCTGGGCGCCGGGCAGGGCCAGCGCGAGGCCGATGACGGCCACGTCCTTCGGGCCGGGCGTGGGTTCGACGGTGACGCCGGGCGTGGCGAGTGCGGCCGTCCGCCCGGCTTCGGTCTGCTCGGCGACACGTGCGGCCAGGGTGCGGCAGTCCGCCGCGTCCAGGACGTCCGTGGGGCTCAGCCTTACGCCGTGGGTCTCCTCGATGTCGGCTGCGACGGCCGTCGCGAGCATGGAGTCGAGCCCGGCGGAGGACAGCGAGGTGGTGGGCGTGATGCTCGGATCGTGCAGGGCGTGCCGCACGACGGCGACCACCGAAGCCTCGATTCCGGCCCCGTGTGGGGGCGAGGACGCGGTCACGGCCGGCCGGGGCACGCCCTGCAGCGGCTCCTCGGCCGCTTCGGGTGCGCCTTTCCCCGCCGCCGTCCGGTACTCCACGTCCTCGAGGCGCACCAGCACCCTGCCGTCCGCGGACAGCAGGGTGGCGTGCCCGCGCCGTACCCCGTCCGGCGCGGTGTCGTCGGCGTCGAGCAGCACGTACGCCGTCCGCGCAGGATCGTCCCGTCGTACCACCCGCCCGATGGACACCGGCAGATACGTCGCGGACGCCGCGGCCGGGTCGGCCAGGGTCAGGACGGCCATGCTCTGCAGCGCGGCGTCGAGGGCGATCGCGGCCCGTTCCAGGTCGTCGCCGGTGGAGCCGTCGACCCGGGCCAGCACGCGGGCCGGCCCGAAGCGCACTTCGGCGAGCGACCGCAGGGGGGCGGCGAAGTCCATCCCCTTGGCCGCGAACCAGGCGTACAGGCCCGTGGGTTCCAGCGTCCGGTCGAGCCCTGCGCGCAGGGCGTCGATGTCCTGGTCGCCGGAGGTGTCGCACAGAACCTCGTCCGCGCGGCCCGTTTCGAGACGGGCGACGATCCGGCCGCCGTGCCGGAAGGTGACCGGCCCCGTGCGGGCGGAATCGTCCAGGTCGCTGGTGAGCGTATGGAGTCCGGTGCCCCGACCCACGAACGCGATCCGCCGCAGGACGTCGGCGCTCCCGAGTGCCAGGGCCAGTGTCAGCGCCCCCGGCAGGGTCTCCTCACCGAACACATGGTGGGCGCGGGACAGCCGGTGGACGGTTCCGGTCACGTCGACCGTGCCCTCCGACCCCGCTGGGGCCGCCCGCAAGGGCCGGCCCCGGAAGGGGTAGGGCGGCAGAGTGACCCGTCGGGTCGGCGTCCCCTCGTACACCCGGCGCCAGTCGACGGTTCCGCCGCCGACGTGGAAGAAGGCCAGTCCGGTGCTCAACCGGTCGTCGGGGACGTGCAGTTGGATCGCCAGCCGCTCGGCCGTGTGGGACGTGAAGGGCGCCAGGCGGGCGGCGAGCACGGCGTCGGCCGCACGGGCTCCGCTCCGAAGGACCGTCCCGTCGCGCAGGACGGACCCGTGGACCTCGCCGTCCCGGCGCGCGGTCCACGCCAGTCCGGCCAGCAGGGCGTCGGCCGTGGAGCCCAGGACCGCGACGCGGTACCGGAGGTGGTCGCGCCCCACGGCGGCCGAGCGGCACAGCGCGTCCGCGGCCGACGGCTCGGCCCGCAGCACCTGTTCCAGGTCCGCCGCGCGCCGGACCAGTCCCTCCGACGTGTGCGCGGACAGAAGCAGGAGGCGTTCACCCAGGTGGGAGGGCACAGGGGCGTCCGCGGCCGGTGGTGCGGCGGGGTACTCCTCCACGACGATGTGCGCGTTGGTGCCCCCCATGCCGAAGGCGCTGATCCCCGCACGGCGCGGCCCGTCGGAGGGCCAAGGCCGCGGTTTCGTGGGGATCACGAAGTGTCCGCCGGTGAGGTCGAGGTGCGCGCCGGGGGTCTCGTAGCCCGCGACGGGCGGGATCTCCCCGTGCCGCAGGCACAGCAGGACCTTGACCAGTCCGGCGAGCCCGGCGGCCGGTTCCAGATGGCCGATGTTGGCCTTCACCGAGCCGATGTGCACCGGCGTACGGCGGTCCGGGTGGTCGCCGAACACCTCGGTGAGCGCGGCGATCTCGATCGGGTCGCCCAGCCGGGTCGCCGTGCCGTGGCTCTCGATCAGGGTGATGTCCGCCGGGGCCACGCCGGCGTCGTCGAGGGCGGCGCGGATGACGGCGGTCTGGGCCTCGCTGCGGGGTACGGGCAGGGCGCTGCCGCGGCCTCCGTGGTTGACGGCCGTCCCGCGGATCACGCCCCAGATCCGGTCACCGTCGCGCTCGGCGTCCTCGAGGCGCTTGAGCATGACGGCGACCGCTCCCTCACCGGGGACGAAGCCGTCGGCGCGGTCGTCGAAGGGGCGTGGCAGGGTCTGCGACAGGGCCCCGAGCTGGCTGAGGCTGCGGTAGTACCAGGGGGTGAGCCCGACGTGGCAGGCCGCCACGATCGCGGCGCCGCAGGTACCGGCGCGCAGTGCGGCGACCGCCTGCTGGACGGCGACGAGGGAAGAGGAGCACAGGGTGTCGACGGTCTGCGAAGGGCCCGTCAGATCGAGTGTGTAAGAGATGCGGTTGGCCAGCACGGCGTTCAGGGAGCCGAGCGCGGTGTGCGGTCCGACGGTGTCCAGGCCCCGGGCGTCGCGGTGGTGGGTGTATGTGGCGCCGACGAAGACGCCGATGTCGCGGCGATCGGCGAGACCGCTCTCGTCGCGTACCGCCCAGGCGTGTTCGAGCAGCAGCTTCTGCTGGGCGTCCATCTCCTCCGCCTCGCGCACGGAGATGCCGAAGAACGAAGGATCGAATCGGTCGATGTCGTCGAGGAAGGCGCCGGTGCGGCAGTAGGTGCCCGTCATGTGGGGGCCGCGCTCCTCGAAGTGCGCGTCGACGTCCCAGCGTTCGGCCGGGATCTCGGTGAACGCGTGTCCGCCGGAACGCAGCAGCGGCCACAGCCCGGCCACGTCGGTCGCTCCGGGCAGGTCGCCCGAGACGGCTACCAGGGCCACGTCCGTGCCCCGCCGGGTGCCCGCCAACTGCGCAGCGGCAGCCGAGGCGGTCTCCGGCTCGGGCAACCGCATGTCCTGTTCCGCCGATGCCGCCGGTTCCCGGGTCTCCGGTGCGGCCGGCGCCCGCACCGCGCCGGCCGCGCCGTACCGGTCCGTCAGCGCCCGTGCGAGTTCCGCGAAGCCGCCGTGTTCCAGGAAGAGGGTGGCCGGGAGGTGGAGGCCCCACCGGCGGGACAGCTCCTCCGACAGCTCGACGCTCATGATGGAGCTCATGCCGTAGTCGGCGAGGGGGGTACGGCGGTCGAAGGAGGCCACGCCGAGCCGTTCGGCGAGGAAGCGCTCCAGCTCGTCCTCCACCCGTTCCCGGCCCTCGTCGGCGTGCACGCCGCCCAGGTCGTCGAGTTCCGGGCCGGTCGGCATCCGTGCGGCCGTGGCGGCGGGCGGTTCGCCGGCGTGGGGCACTGGCTCCGTGCCGTCGGGGTGGGCGACGACCACCTGGCGGGCGTCCCCACCCAGGACGGCGATCAACGCGTCCAGGGCCTCAGCCGTACCCAGCGGCCGGACGCCACGGCACCGGAGCTGGTCCGCGACCGCCGCGCCCATGCCGACCTCGCCCCACAGGCCCCAGTCGACGCTGATCCAGGGCGTGCCGCGTGCGTGGGCGAAGGCGTCCAGGTAGGCGTTGGCGGCGGCGTACCCTCCCTGGCCGAGATTGCCGAAGGTGCCGGAGACGGAGGCGAACAGGACGGCGAAGTCGAGGTCCGTTCCGGCGACGGCGGCGGCGAGTTCGCGGACGCCGTCGGTCTTGGGCCGCATGACCGCGGTGATGTCCTCGGCGGTGGTGGACCGGATCAGTCCGTCCCTGAGGGTGCCCGCCGCGTGGACCACGCCGTGCAGTTCGCCGTGCTCGCCGCGGATGCGTTCCACGACGGCCCGGAGCTCACCGGGGGCGGTGATGTCGGCGGCGTACGACACCACGGCGCATCCCGCCGGTCCGATCCCGGCCAGGCGGGAAGGGTCGGCGCCCGCCGCGCCGCTCCGGCTGACCAGCGCGACGAGTCCGGCGCCCTCCGCGGCGAACCGGCGGGTCACCTCCAGGCCCAGTCCCCCGTGTCCGCCGAGGACGAGATAGCGGCCGCCCTGCCTGACGGGCCGTCTCGCGGGGCGGGCCTGTGCGTCGAACAGGCGGACGGGCTCGTGGCGGACGCCGTCCCGGTAGCCGATCTCCGTGGGACCGTCGCCGAGTTCCGCCGTGAGCGCGTCGTCGGCGGTGTCGTCGAGGTCGACGAGCCGGGGGCGCAGGCCGGGGTACTCGATGGCAGCCGTGCGGACGAGACCCCACAGGGCCGCGCGGGCGGGCACGGGCGCGTCGTCGTCCGCCACCGGCTGGGCGTGCCGTGTCACCACGAGGAAGCGGGACTTGCGCTGCCGCTCGCCGAGCGTCTTCAGAGCGGCGAAGCACCCGTACAGTCCGGTGCGGAGTTCGGTGTCCTCCGTGCCGGCGTCGGCCGCTTCGGTGGCGTTCCACAGGTGCACGACTCCGGCCACCGGGTCCTCGACGTCCTCCCACAGCCGCCGTAGTCCGTCCTCGTCGGCGTGCGGCAGGACGAGGTGGTCGCGGTCCTGAGCCGGGTGCGCCACGGACGTGCCGAGGCCGACCTCCACCACGCGGGCGCCCTCGGCGCGCAGGTGCCGGGCGGTGCGCTCGCCCAGGGCGTCGCCGTGGTGGAGGACCACCCAGGTGCCTTGCGCGGGCTCGCGCTCCGGGGCGGGCGCGTGCTGCCAGTGGATGCGGGAGACGGGCTGCGCGGCCTGCCCCGACGGCTCGGTGTTCCGCGCCACCGCGATCGTACGGCGCATGCGGACACCGTCGAACTCCGCGGCGACCGCGCCCGACGGCCCGAGGACCACGGCGTCGGCCGTCGAGTAGGCGCCCTCGACACCGGTCCGGCGGGCCAGGACGGTGGCCCCGGACGACAGGGCGGACAGATCGCTGTGGACGGCGATGCGCGCCACGCCGATCGGCAGCATGGGCTGCGGCGCGGTGGCTCCCAGGAGGTCCTGGAGCGCGCAGCTCACGACCTGGAACACACCGTCCGTCAGCAGGGGGTGGGCGAACCACGGCATGGGCTCGGCGTCGCTGCGCAGGACGGCTCGGGCGGCGCCCTCCCCGACGGTGAGCTCCCGGACCGTGCGGAAGTCGGGCCCGTACCGTAGACCGGCGCGCGACCAGTTGTCGTACAGGTCGCCGGGGGTGATCGTGCGCGTGCCGGTCACCTGCGGGACGGCCCTGGGCGTGGAGCCGTCCGGGAGCGGCCGACCGCGGCCGGTGGACAGCTGTTTGTGTTCCCCGCCCACGACAGTGCTCAGTTCGAAGCGGGTGTCCGGGTCGTGGCTGACGTCGAGCCGGACGGCCGCCGTGGCGTCGTCGGCGATGGTGAGGGGCCTGAGGAAGGCCACGGCGGTCAGTTCCAGCGGTGTGAACGGCCCGAGCCGGGCGACGCCCGCCATCGCCATCTCCAACTGCACCGCGGCGGGAAGCAGTCCGGTGCCCGCGGCGCGGTGCTGGCCGATGAGTGGCTCGTGTCCCGCGAAGGTCTTCTCGTAGGTCTCGGCTCGGTGCGTCACTGTCCCTCGCTCCGGTGCTCGTAGTGGCGGTCGAACAGCGGGTGGCTGACGGCGTTCGTCACGGCGCGGCGGCGAGCGGGGGGCGCGGCCAGCGGCTCTCGGTGGAACGGATAGGTGGGGATGGTGGTCGTGCGGTGCTGCTTGCCCTCGTGGAGGGCGCTCCAGTTCAGTTCGGCGCCCGTGCGGTTGTGGTGGTCGGCCAGGGCGGTGTGGAGCTGGACCTGGTCCTCGCGTCCTCGGTGGAGGGTGGTGAGCCAGACGGGGTGCGGCTCGGCGAGGGTCGTGCGGGCCAGGGGCGTGAGCTGGGGGTGGGGGCCGATCTCCCAGACGGCCCGCGGGTGTGTCTCGGCGAGGGCGCTCAGGGCCTGGGTGAAGCGGACGGGCCGGCGGATGGCCTCGGCCCAGTGTCCGGCGTCGACGGCGGAGTCCGGGGTGTGCCAGGTGCCGGTGAGGGTGGCCGCCAACGGGATGGCGGGCGGCTTGAGGGATGTGGCGGCCACGGCCTCGGCGAAGGGCGCGACGGCCGGTTCCATGTCGGCGGAGTGGAAGGCGTGGCTGACCGTGAGGAGCTGGGTCCGGTGCGAGGTCTCCTCACCGAAGCGGGCGAGCGCGTCGGCGGGGCCCGTGACGGTGTGGATCCGGGGCGCGTTGTAAGCGGCGATCTCCAGACCTGGGTGGGCTCGCAGCGCGGCGGTGAGGGTGTCGGTGTCGGTGTGGACGACCGCCATGGCGCCGGTCGCGGGCTGGTCCTGCATGAGCCGTCCGCGCAGGGCGGTCAGGCGGAGCAGGTCGGGCAGGGAGAGCACGCCGGCGGACCAGGCGGCGGTGAGCTCGCCGAGGCTGTGCCCGGCGACGGCGTCGGGGCGCACCCCGGCGGCCTCCAGGTACCGGGCCAGGGCCACCTCGACGCTGACGATGGCGGGCTGTGCGTACCGGGTCTGGTCCAGCAGCTGTTGGGCGTCGCCCCACAGCAGGTCGAGCAAGGGGACGTCGATGTGCGGGACGAGGAGGTCGGCGCACTCGTGCAGCGCGTCGTGGAAGTGCGGTTCCGTGGTGTACAGGTCCCGGCCCATGCCGGGGTACTGGGAGCCCTGGCCGGTGAAGAGGAAAGCCGTGGTGGCGGGCTTGCCGGTGTGCCGGACGACGGGTGTACGGCCGGCGGCGACGTCGGTGAGCCGGTCGGCCAGCTCCTGAGCCGTGGCACCGTGCACGGCGACCCGGTGGCGCTGGGCGGCGCGGCCGGCGTTCGCGGTGAAGGCGACGTGTCCCAGCTGGTCCTCGGGCGTGACGGCCACGTGGTCGGCGTAGGCGGCGGCGAGGGCGCGCACCGCGGCCTCGTCGGCGCCGGTGACCCGTACCAGATGGCTGCCCTGCACCGGGCCCGCAGGGGCGGGCACGTCGGGTGCCTCTTCGACGATGACGTGCGCGTTGACGCCGCCCATGCCGAACGCGCTGACCGCGCCACGACGCGGACCGCCCGTGCGCGGCCACTCGACGGGCCGGTCCGCGAGGTAGAACGGCGTTCCCTCGAAGCGGATGTGGTCGTTCGGCCGCGTCACGTTCACCGTCGGCGGGACGACCCCGCGTTCCAGCGCCAACAGGACCTTCACCAGCCCCGCGAGGCCTGCCGCGGGCTCCAGGTGGCCGATGTTGCTCTTCAGGGAGCCCAGCGCGCAGAACTGCGACCGCTCCGTGTGGCGGCGCCACGCACGCGTCAGCCCCTTCACCTCGATCGGATCGCCCAGTCCCGTGCCCGTGCCGTGCGCCTCGACCAGACCGATCGACTCCGGCGACACCCGCGCGTCCGCCAGAGCCGCGGCCACGACCTCCTGCTGGCTCCCTCCGCTGGGGACCGTCAGACCGCTCGTGCGGCCGCCGTGGTTGACCGCACTCCCCCGGATCACACCGCGCACCCGGTCCCCGTCACGCAGCGCCGCAGCCAGGGGCTTCACCACGACCGACACGACCCCTTCACCCGGTACGAACCCGTCCGCACCGGCGTCGAAGGCACGCGACCTGCCGGTCGGTGAGAACGACCTGAGACGTGAGCCGAGTTGGAAGTACTGGGGCGACATACCCAGGTGCACACCGGCGACGATCGCCTGCTCGCACTCCCCGTTGCGGATGCTGCGCACCGCCGTGTGCAGGGCGACCAGCGACGACGAGCAGAGCGTGTCCACCGTCATGCTGGGGCCGTGCAGGTCGAGGAAGTAGCTGAGCCGGTTGGCGAGGATCGCGTTGTGGTTGCCGAGGCCGGCCGCGGTCTGGACGACGTCGTCGACGACCACGTCGCGGTAGTGCTGGTAACTGGCGCCCACGAACACGCCAGTGGAGCGGTGCGGCCTCCCCGCCAGCCCGGCGTCCTCCAGGGCGCGCCAGGCCGACTGGATGAGATGCCGCTGCTGCGGGTCGATCCACTGCGCCTCGGCGGGTGACAGCCGGAAGAACCCGGGATCGAAGTCGGTCAGCCCGTCGACGAAGCCGGCCCGCCTGAGGTACACGGTGCCGGGCTCGCCGTCGGTGCCGTAGTAGGCGTCGATGTCCCAGCGGGAGGCGGGTACTTCGCTGAGGCAGTCCTCACCGTCGAGCAGGATCCGCCACAGTTCCCCGGTGTCGGCGGCGTTCGGGAAGACGCCGTCGATGCCGATGACGGCGATGTCGTGCCGTTCCGGGTCGGCCGTGCCGGCCGTCGGCGCCGCGGGTGTGGTGAACGGCTCCGCCAAGGGGGCGAGTTGTGCCTGCCGAGGATACGAGCGGGTGGCGTCCGGCGCTGCGGTGGACGTGGCGGCGTCCGACTCCGGGGTGGACGTGGCGACGTCCGGCTTCTCGGTGTGGGTGGCCTCGCCGGGGATGGTGGTGACGCCGTACTCCTCGCGGAGTTCGGCGGCGAGCCGGTCGACCGACCCGGTTTCGAGGACGAGGGTCACGGGAATGTCGACGCCCAGCTTGGCGCGGAGGTCCTGCGCCAGCGCGACGGCGAGTACGGAGTCGAGCCCCTGCTCCTGCAACGGGCGGTCCGGTTCGAGCTCCTCGATCCCCGTCTCCAGGGCGTCGGCCACCCAACGGGCCAACGTGGCATCGAGAGCGTCGCCTCGTCCGGGCCGGGCGGGCACGGGACGGTGTCCGTTACTCCCGGCGGCCGGGACCACGGACCGGCCCGAGCCGGCGTCGACGCCCTGGGCCGTGACGGGTCGCGGGTCACCGGCCGACGGCGTGCTGGAGAGCCGCTTCCAGGTGATGCCGCGGGCTTCCAGCACCGGATCGTCACCGTCGAGGATCACCAGACTCGCGGTCAGCAGACCGGAGTCGGGACCGGTCTCCCTCTCGCGCCGGGCATACACCCGCGCGGTGGCCGGGACAGGGCCGACTACCGTGAGCCGTTCGACGGCGAACGGCACGTACAGGCCCTGCGCCCCGCACGCGGTGAGGGCGACCTGGAAGGCTCCGTCGAGGAGCCGCGCGTCGACCACACCGTCGGGTGCGGCGCCGGCGCGGAGCACGCCCCTCGCCTGACCGGGTGCGGTGGAGAGTGCGGCGACGGTCCGGAACGAGGAGCCGTAGGCCAGTCCGTGGCGTTCGAACCCGCGGTAGAGCGCGCCGAGTTCGACGGTGGTGAAGCCGTCGCCGGACGGCGGGACGGGGAGCGCCGGCTGTTCCGGCGCGGTCAGTTCGGCGGTGCAGACGAGGGCGCCGTTCCCGTCGCGGAACGTGACCTGTGCCCCGTCGCGTTCGGCCGACAGGGTCGCGGGCGTCTCGACGACCCTGCGGAACGTCAGGTCGCGCAGACCGAACCGTTCGCGGCCGACGAACTCGGCCACCTTGCCGGGGTAGGCCGCCCCGGGCAGGGTCGGCTTGCCGAGGACCACGTGCTCGGCGGCCTCGGGGAGCTCCGCCCACGAGTCGGTCGTACGACCGCTCGCCGCGGCCCCGTCGCGGACGTCACCCTGCTGGGCCGCGACGCGGGGCCGGGCCGCGCCGGGCGCCGGGGGCGTCGGCTGTTGCTGCGGCCGTCCGGTCGGCTCCAGCCAGAGGTACCTCTCGTCGTGCGGCGCGGTCGGGAAGCGTACGCCCGCCCGGCCCGGCCCCGTGGAGGAGTCCACGCCCGTGACGAACTGCCGGGCCACCGCCTCCAGTTCCTCCCGGCTCACCACGTCCGGGACCGTCGCGTTCCCCGTGCGCCCGGAGCCGTCGGCCACTCCCAGGTAGAGGGAGCGGGCGTCGTCCACGCCGGCCAGGAACAGCCGCAGCTTGTCGTCGAGCTGTTCGAGGCTGTCGACGACGCAGGCGAGCCGGTGTGCCGTCGCCGGACGTCTGCGGCTCGCCTCGCTCAGCGGCGTGAGGGACGGACAGTACGGGGAGCGCAGCATCAGCACGAGGCGGTGCACCAGGGTGCGCAGCGCCGCGTCCGACACGGCCGACAGGGTCAGCAGCCGGGGCAGCCGGTCGCGGTCCGCGGCGTCCTGCGTGGCGCGGGGCGCGGCCTCGACCACGACGTGGGCGTTCACGCCGCCGAAGCCGAAGCTGCTGACGCCCGCGATCCGCGGCCCGTCCCAGGGCAGCGGCCGGTCGGCGACGAACAGCGGTGAGGCCGTGAAGTCGAACGACTTGTTCGGGGTGGTGAAGTTGAGGGACGGCGGGATGCTTCCGGCCTGGAGGGCGAGGATCGTCTTGATGAGTCCGGCGATGCCGGCGGCGGGCTCCAGGTGGCCGATGTTCGTCTTCACCGATCCCACGGCGACCGGGTGCGCTGCCTCCTTGCCGAGGACCGCGTGCAGCGCTTCGAGTTCGATGAGGTCACCGAGCTGTGTGCCGGTGCCGTGTGCCTCGACGTAGCCGATGTCGCCGGCGGCGATCCCGGAGGCCGCGAGTGCCTTGCGCAGCACCGCCGTCTGGGCGGGCCTACTGGGCGCGGTGAGGAAGCCGGCGCTGCCGCCGGTGTGGTTGACGGCGGTGCCGCGGATCACGGCGAGGATCGGGTCCCCGTCGCGCTGGGCGTCCGCGAGCCGCTTCAGGACGACGACGCCGCAGCCCTCTCCTCGGACGTAACCGTCGGCTCCCTCGTCGAAGGCCCGGCACACGCCCTGGGGGGACAGCATGCCGTTGCGTGCGAAGGACCGCGTCTTGTCCGGCGTCAGGACCAGGTTGGCCGCGCCCACGACCGCGGCGTCGACATCACCCGACCGCAGGTGCATGGCGGCCTGGTGCAGGGCGACCAGGGAGGACGAGCACGCCGTGTCGACGGCCACGCTCGGTCCCGACCAGTCGAAGACGTGCGACAGCCGGTTGGCGACCATGGAGATGGCGGTGCCCGTGGCGATGTGCGGGTCGCTGTGGCCGATGCTCCGCGCCACCAGCTCCGGGAAGTCGCTCGCGATCGTGCCGATGAAGACACCGGTGTCGGCGCCGAGCGACACGTGGTCGTGGCCGCCGCTCTCCAGCGCCTCGGCGGTCACGCTCAGCAGGATGCGCTGCAGGGGGTCCAGTCGCCGGGCCTCGCGGTCGGTGAGGCCGAAGCGGCCAGGGTCGAAGTACTCGACTCCGTCGACCCAGCCCATCTGCACCTCGTCGGACTCGGCCTCGGTCCACAGGCTGGCCCAGCCGCGCCTGCCCGCCGGCGCGTCACCGACGCTGGAGACGCCGTTGACCAGGTTGAGCCAGAACGCGTCCGGGGTGGCGGCGCCGGGGAACCGGCACGCCATCCCGACCACGGCCAGCGCGCCGTCGAGGACTTCCTCCCGCCCGGGCCCGGGGCGTCCGGGCTCCGCCGCGACCGTCAGGGGCCTCTTCCTCTCCACCACCGTCTCCCGTACGGGCTCAGCGGCGGAGACCAGGGTGTGTCCCTTTGGCTCCGGCTCGGTGATCCGCACCAGGCCGTCGGCGGCCAACAGACGGGCCAGCTTGATCGCGGTGCCGGTCGCGAAGATCGACGGAGCCGTTACCTCCGCACCCAGCTCGCGGCTGAGGCGTACGGCGGCGACGGCGACGTTGGCCGAGTCGCCGCCGAGATCGAAGAAGTTGGCGTCCGCGGCGAACTCGGGTTGTCCCACGGTGTCGGCGAAGACGAGCGCGATGAGCTCGGTCAGTGCATCAGTGGTCAGGGCGGCGTCCGCGGGAGCGGCGTCAGGTGCGGGAGCGGGGACGGACGGGGCAGGGGCCGCATCGGCGCGCAGGACCGTCTCACGCGTCGGCATCGGCAGCCGGGCCCGCGCCACCTTTCCGTTGTCGGTCAGGGGCAGCGCGTCGAGCCGTACGTACGCGTCCGGCACCATGTACTCGGGCAGCGTGGCGCCGACGAACTCGTCCAGCTCGGCCTTCGTCGGCAGGCCGTCTCCGACCAGATAGGCGGTCAGACGCGGTTCGCCCCGGTCCTCGAACCGGGCGGCGACGGCGACGGCCGCGGTGATCCCGGCGAACCGTTCCAGCACCTGCTCGATCTCGGCGGGCTCGATGCGATTGCCGCGCACCTTGACCTGGGCGTCGGCACGCCCCAGCCATTCGATGGCGCCGTCGGCGTGGAGCCGTACCTCGTCACCGGTCCGGTAGAGGCGCACTCCGCTGACGGGGTGGACGGTGAAGGCGTCCGCCGTGAGGTCGGGCCGGTGGGCGTACCCCCGGGCGAGTCCGGCGCCGGAGATCCACAGCGTGCCCGTCACACCGGGGGCGCACGGCTCCAGCCGCTCGTCCAGGACGTGCAGTTGGAGGTTCGGCAGCGGCTCGCCGAGCGGGACGAAGGCACCCACGGAGGTGACACGGTGGGCGGAGGCCCAGATGGTGGCCTCGGTGGGGCCGTACAGGTTCCACAGGACACGGGCCGAGGCGTGCAGGCCCTCGGCGACGCTCAGGGGCAGGGCCTCGCCGCCCGAGAGGACGGTGAGCTCCGCGGGCGGGGTCCACCCGGTGGCCAGCAACAGCCGCCACATACTCGGCGTGGCCTGGGCGACGGTCACTTCGCCGGCCAGTTCTGCCAGGCGCTGCGGATCGCGTGCCACCTCGCGGGAGGCGAGGACGACCGTGGCGCCGACGGTCAGCGGCAGGAGGAGTTCCAGCAAGGAGATGTCGAAGGCGACCGTCGTGTGGGCGAGTACGGCGTCCTCGGCCGAGGAGCCCAGCCGCTCGCCGATCCCGCTGAGGAAGTTGGCGAGCGCCCCGTGCTCGATCTCCACGCCCTTGGGGGTGCCCGTGGATCCACTGGTGAACAGAAGGTAGGCGAGGCCGTCCGCCTCGACCAGCTGCGGCACGGCCGGTGCCGACCCGTCCGCCTCCGGTACGAGCAGGGCGGTGCCCAGCACGGCGCCGAGAGCGTGGGTGGTGCGGTCGGTGAGGATCAGGTCGCACCGTGCGACCTCGGTGTACCCGCGCAACCGGTCCGTGGGATACGCCGGGTCGAGTGGAAGGAAGGCCGCGCCGGAGCGGAGGATGCCGAGGAGGGCGGGAACCAGGTGGATGCCTCGTTCGACGAGGACACCGACCACCGAACCGGACTCGATGCCCTGGTCGTGCAGACGGGCGGCGATCGCGTCGGCCCAGGCGTCGAGGGCGCGGTAGTCGAGGGCGCGGGTGCCGCTGCGGACGGCGGTGGCCGTGGGCCGGTCGGCGACCGCGGCGGCGAACAGGTCGAGCACGGTCGCGCTGCCGGGTGCCGCCGTTTCCTTCGTCTCTTCGGCGTCCGGCCGGGTGGTGTCGGGCCGGGGCGCGGGCTGCGTCTCCTCGCCGTGGAACAGGGCGGCCAGAGCGAGGTCCTCGACCCGCTCGGTGAACTCCAGCGCCTCGTCGCGTCCCATCGCGGTGTCGCGGATGAAGACGGTCGGCGGGCCGTCCCGCAGGCACAGCAGCGCGATCTCGGTGTGCGGTTCGGCCGATGCCTCCTCCCCGCGCCGCGTTCGAGGACCATCACGTCGGTGAACGTCGGCTCCCCGGAGCCCAGGGGACGTCCCGCGAGGCCGAGCCGGACCTCGAGGTCGGCGGCGTATCCGTGCCGGGCGGCGGCCTCGTCCAGCTTGTCGCGCAGGGCACGGGCGCTGTCGCCGTCGAACCGTACGGGGAAGCGCGCGGCGGCGATGCCGTGGGTCTCCTCGGCCCGTACGCGGGCGGCCGACGGCGACCAGGCGAAGTCGAAGCTCCGCTCGCCCGCGCGCTCGGCCACGACGTCGAGGAAGGCGCGGACGACACCGATCGCCTCCCCCGGGAGCCGGGGACGAACGCGAGCTCGTAGCGGCCGTAGTGCGCCCCGCCGGCGCTGAAGTCGTCGACGGGCAGCCGCGCCGGGCGCAGCTCCCGCAGCCGCGCGCTCCACCACGGTTCGTGGACGCGCAGCGGCTTCTGGGCGGCGGCGATGGCGGCGAGCCGTTCCTCGCCGACGGGAGGCAGTGGCGCGCCTTCGATGGCGCCGAGCCGCTGTGCCGCGGCCTGGCCGCTGAGGGCGCTGCCGTCGACGGCGGCGAAGTCGCTGAGGACGAGGTCGGCGTCCGGGGCGGACAGGGTCAGCGCCGAGGTGGTCACCGACTGCACGACGGTGTCCGTGCGGGGCTCGTCCCGGGGTGTGAGCCTGATCTGCCGGGTGAGGACGGCGCCCTGTTCGGTGACGAGCGTGGGGACGCCGAGCGGGTTCGGGAAGCTGCCGTAGTCCAGGGCCTTGGAGATACGGGCGGCCTCGGCCGCCGAGGTGCCGGCGTGGATGAGCCCACCGGAGGCCATGCGGCCGGACCGCCGGTAGAACCGCCGCTCGCGGTCACCGGTGTCGACGGGGTCGGGCAGGGTGCCCGCCACGATGTGCGGGACGAGGTCCTTGAACAGCTCGATGCCGGCCTCGGCGGTCTCGTACGTCAGCGAGAGCGCGGTGGAGTGATCGCGGACCGGGAACCAGCGTTCGAGCAGGACGCTTCCGGCGTCCACGGCCTCCGTCATCCGGTGCCAGGTCGCCGCGTGCCGGGTCGCACCCTCGTACAGGGCCCAGGCCGGGACGTTGCTGCCGGAGTAGCGGGGCAGGGGGCCGTCGTGGAAGTTGACCGCGGCGACCTCGGGCAGGTCCAGGACGTCCGCGGTCAGGATACGGAAGTTGACCATGCTGAACAGGTAGTCGAACTTGCGCTCGGAGAGCGTCGCCGCCAGGTCGTCGTGCGGGTCGAGCACGGGCACGGCGTGTTCGCCGGCCCACCCGACGACCGCCGGGTCGTCGCTGAGGACTCCCTCGACGCGTACGCCCGCGTCGAGCAGCTGTGCGGCGCACTGGGTGAGGACCCTGGTTCCCCCGATGATGTAGCAGTTGGTCGTCATGCTCACCCCTCTGCCGCGGCGGGTTCGGCGGGGCGGCCCGGGTCGGTGCCGTCCGCGTCCTGCGCGGCGTCCGCGGTGCGGGCGGCGACCCAGGCGTCGATCTGGGAGACGACCTCTTCGTCGAGGGAGAGCTGACCGGGGGTCCACAGCGGGTTCGACAGACCGCGGTGGGTGCGCTCGCACATCTCCCAGTCCTCGTAGTTCGCCTTGTCCCACAGGGCGAACACGGCTTCGTGGGAGAAGTCGGTCTTGGCGGTCTCGGAGGGGTGGAACAGCCAGAAGTGCCGCACGAAGCAGGTGCCGGGGCTCTCGGGCCAGACCCACTGCATCATCACGTAGTCGGCTGTGAATCCGAACAGCAGGTTGGGCAGGATGGTGATCCAGTTGATCCGCTGCCGGTCGGCCTCGGGCACCAGCGGCATCGGCGTGCGCCGGCTGTGCCCCGTCATGGACACGGAGTTGAAGCCGCTGCGGATGGACTGCCAGGCCCCGACGATGTCACCCTCGAGGTCGTACGTGCCCGCGTCGTCGAAATCGGTGATGCGGTGCAGGTCCTTGTGCGCGGTCGGGAAGTGCAGGCTCTCGTTGACGTTGTGCGCGACGAGCTTCCAGTTCGAGGCGACCGGGTAGTCCTTGGCCTGGACGCACTCCAGGTGGGCGAGTTCATAGACGCGCGCGAACTCCCCGAACTCCCCCAGGGCCTTGTCGAGGTCGGGGGCGTCGTCGGAGAAGGTGATGAAGACGACGCCGTGACGGACCTCGGTGCGGATGGGCAGCAGTCCGTTCTTCTCCTTCTCGAAGAAGTGGTCGAAGTAGGTGCCGTTGAGGCTCTTGAGCTTGCCGTTCCGGTCGTACACCCAGCAGTGGTAGAGGCACACGAGGCTCTGCCGTTTGCCGCTGGCCTCCTCCACGAGCTTGTAGCCCCGGTGCCGGCAGTAGTTGTGGTACGCCTGGATGCCGTCGTCGCCGTGGAGGAGCAGAACGGAGCCGCTACCGATGTTCAGGGTGCTGTAGGCGCCCTTCTCCTTGAGGCGTGAGACATGGTCCACTGGGAGCCAGTGTCGGCCGTAGACGCGGGACAGCTCCCGCCGGTACTGCTCCTCGCCTGTGTAGAACTCGTGCGACCGGCCGATGCCGCCGGACTCGAAGTAGGGCCTCTGCTCGGTCTGCTCGCTGATGAGGTCGAACATGCTGGACGCACGCGTCATCTGCTGGGCTCCCTCGGGGTGAGGTGCGTGGAAGGCGGTGGCGGAGTGCCGGCCCGGGCCATGGGGGTGTGCGCATGAGAGCGCCTGTGCCCCCGGAGCGCGCTCGGATAGCTGGTGGCAGGCACCGGCGCGACTCCGTGCACGGCGGCGGCGTGGGATCCGGGACAGGACACAACGACGGGAGGGGATCGGCGATCGGCAGACCGGCGGCGCCGTTGTGCCATCGCGCCGGCACACCAGGGTTGTGCGGACGCCCGTCGCCACTCGGCGAAGGCCGTACGGATCGTGATGCCCCGGACGCGAGGCGGCGCGACGTGGTGTCACGGCGCTCGGTGCGCTGCGGCTGCATGGTTCGCGTCGGTCACTGCGATCGCTGAGGTCACTTCGTGGGTAAGGCGGCCCGCCCGGGCCTCGGTACCGGAAGGTCAGGCAGTCGGGTCGTAGACCCGCTCTTCCTGCGGTACACCCGCGTCGTCGTAGAGACGCTCCAGGGCCTCCGGCGCGTAGATCTCGTAGTCCGGGACCACGCCGCCGATCAGGCCGAGCATCTTGCTCGTCCACTCCTGGCTGGCGCTCATCGCGCTCATCGTCGCCTTGAAGAACGGCGGGAGTTCGGTGAGTTCACCGAGCGTGGTGGTGAAGTCGTAGACACCGGCACTCTCCTCGTCCCGCACCTTGTTGTACTCGGCCAGCGCCTCGTCCATCGGCCGCTCTCCGGACAGCCCCTGATGGACGCGCTCGGCGAGCAGTTCGCCGTGGAGGAAGGCGTCGGTGATGCCCCACCCGGTGTAGGGGTCCTTGTGGTAGCCGGCGTCGCCCACGAGGGCCCAGCCGGGGCCGTGGGCACGGCGGTAGTAGTTGTCCGGGTAGCGCATGGGACGGAAGTCCTCCTCGCGCCGCCCACTGTCGCGCAGTTGGGCGCCCATCTCCGGGGCGACGTCGTCGAAGACGGCCTGGAAGCGGGCCTCCACGTTCTGGCGGAAGTCCTTCAGCTGGGCGCGGGTGCAGATGATGGCCAGCATGTTCAGTCCGTCGTTCGTGGGCCAGCTGCCGAACCAGCGCTCGTTGAGGCCGGTCTTGTGGTGCAGGCCCCAGTCGAGGCCGCTGTAGTACGAGTAGTAGACGAATCCGGCGGCGGGGCGCACGTTGTACAGCTCCGCTCCGACCTTCTTGGCGACCGTGGAGTGGAAGCCGTCCGCGCCGATGACCACCGAGGCCCGGAACTCCCGCTCCGGCCCGTCACCCTCCCGTCCGCGGATGCCCGTCACCTGGCCGTCGGAGGCGATCACATCGGAGACGGTGAAGCCCTCGAGTACTTCGGCGCCGGCCCGCCGGGCGGCGTTGACCAGGATCTCGTCGAGCACGGTGCGGCGCGGGCAGTACACGGTGTCGACGCCGTCGACGGGGTCGGCGAAACCGTTGAGCTCGATCCCCCTGTAGGCGTAGTGCATCTTGCGGATCGCCGGCGTCTTCGCCGCCACGATCTCGTCCAGCAGTCCCCACTCCTGGAGCTTCAGCAGCCCCGCCTGGTGGATGTAGTGCGTCGAAACGGTGTCACTGGGAAAGGAGGACCGGTCCACCACGAGGACCCGGTGTCCGAGCCGCGCCAAGAGCATGGCGACCGGTGATCCGGCGCAGCGGGCACCCACAACAATGACGTCGTACACGCGATCCCCCATGAATCAGATCAGGCACCTGAGAGTGAATCAGGCCCGTTTCCGGCGCACCGTGGTCAGCGGCGCCGATATCGACTGAAGGCTACGAGTATGAGCCAACGAAGGTCAAGAGTTGATAGCGGGACACTATTTCGCACCATAGCGATAAGACACCTGAACACTTCATTCCGCTCCACGGAGCGACACAAGGCGAATCTTACGCCCCGATTTGCACCTTTTGCCTTGGGAGTTTTCGCCCCAGCTATGGCTTGTGTCACAACCTGAAACGCCGGGCATGCGGCCACGCTCGGTGAGAAATCCCGCACGCCTGACGCACATAGAGTAGGCAAAACAAAAAGACCCCCTCCGCGAATGCGCTTCCCGTATCCCGCCGCAAATTACTCAGTTGACGTAACCCGAGAAGTTACATGAATAAATCACGCCAGAGTGTGGCCGAATTCAGTCATGAGTTCTTTCAGGTGAGGCTGAGGCCGGCCAGGCGATTGACGAGATTCGCTCCGGTTGCACTGAAGGGCTACGGGTATTGGCGTCGGGACAGCCTCCACGCCGGACGAGGGTGGGTGCGTCACCATCGTCGGCGAGGCGTGGCGAGCACGGATCGCGCCCCACACAGATCCCGAAGGTCGAGCAGGTTCTGGGCGCTCGCCGCTTCGCCGGTGAGCCCAGGGCCACGTGCAGCTGGTTGGCTTCTCTCCGCCGGGGGGACAGTTCCGGCGTGCCGAGCTGACACCGCTGCGGCGACCCAGGGGGCCGTCAGGGGGAGGGGGGCCGGCGACCGGACCGGTCGATGGACCCATCCCTGCAGGAAGCGCCCAGGGTCAGAGCAACGCCTCGGCCGTGATGGGTGGTTCGCGGATACGGCGACCCGTGACGCTGGTTCCCATCATCGAGGAAATCCGCCCCCTCGTCGCCCGGCACATCCTGTTCGCCGGCCCTGACCCCAACGCTCGCCTGCTCACCGGCCCGCACGGCGGGCGCATCTCCACTGCGGTCCTGCGCGACGCGACCCACTGGGACACGTGGTCACCAAGCTCGGCTACGAACACCTGCGCCGCAACGACCTCCGGCAGACCGGCCTGACCTGGTTCGTCGACGCCGGAGTCCAGGTCCACGTCCTGCGCGGAGTCGCCGGCCACGGATCGCTGACCACCACCCAGCGCTACCTCCACCCGGACGAACACAAGATCACGGCCGCCGGCGCAGCACTCTCGGCGCACCTCAGCGTGCTCCGCGCACCACGCTCCCTGCCGAGCCCGGTCGTCATGACTCGCTGACGCCGGTCAAGGACGCCGGCCCCCAACCGGTCCCCAGGAATGGCCAAGGGCCGGTTTCGGATGTCTCCGAAACCGGCCCTGACCTGTGACTGTCTCCAGTCGGGACGACAGGATTTGAACCTGCGACCCCTTGACCCCCAGTCAAGTGCGCTACCAAGCTGCGCCACGTCCCGATGCGCTGCACACGGTGAACCGCGTGATCGCGCACTGAGCACTTTACCGTACGTCGGCCACTGCCCGGCCGCCGGTGAGGAGCGGGGGACAATCGGGGCATGAGCGGAACAACGGATGACGGGGCGGCACAGGCACGGGACCGGGACACGGAGGGGCGGGCACGGAGCGCACGACCGCGCGACGGGCTGGGACGCCCGCTGCCGTACGGGGCGCCCGGCGTGGAGCGCCAGCCGGAAGGGGTCGTACGGGACCCCGAGGAGACGGTCGCCGAGGCGCAGGCGCTGTTGGACGCGGGGAAGCCGTTCCACGCGCACGAGGTCTTCGAGGACGCCTGGAAGTCCGGACCGGAGGAGGAGCGCGCCCTGTGGCGGGGCCTGGCCCAGCTCGCCGTGGGCCTCACCCACTCGGCGCGCGGCAACGTCAGGGGCGGGGCGCGGCTGCTGCGGCGCGGGGCCGGGGCGGTCGAGGAGTGGGGGGCCGGGAGCGGCCGGGGCCGTCCCCACGGTGTCGATCTGGCCGGGGTGGGCGCCTGGGCACGGGAGCTGGCCGGCGTCGTGGAGCAGGAAGGGCAGGCGGTGGACGCGGGGGCTTGGGCACCTCGGTTGCGTGGGGGCGAGGGCGTGGGCGAGTGACCGGCCGCTGATCCCGGTGGCCGGTAGACGTGCCCGGTGCATGGTCCCCCGGCCACCGGCCGCCCATGGCCGGGGCCGAACGTCGCGCGCTCACACGCTCGCCGCCCGGCCACACTCTCGGGGCAGCGCTCCGGATGCAATGTCGTCTTCGTGGTGGCGACCGCGATCGGGCCGCTGCTCGGTGAGCTGTTCACCGAACCGTCTGGCCTGGCGCTGGTGCCGGTGCTGCTCCTCCCGCTTCTCGTCCTCCCGACACGCCTGGGGCGGCTGGCTGCGCAGACGGCCGGAGAAGGGCTACGGTCGCCCCGCCGGCGCGGATCGGCGGACCGCCGCCGACACCATCGCCGAACGTCTGCCGAGAGAGGGCGGGTCCCTCGAACTGTCCAGGTCAGCACCGGGGTTCGCCTCCTCCGGGACACCGGGGAGGCGACCGGCGGCATCACCGGCCGAGGGTCGCGCGGCCTCCCCCGTCCTCAGTGGAGCAGTAGTTGCAGGCCGCCCACGATCGTCGCGGCGATCACCAGCTGTTCGAAGATCCGCTGGTTGATGCGGGTCACCGCCCACTTGCCGAGGAAGGCGCCGGGCACCACGAACAGCGCGAGTGCGGCGTCCAGCAGGAGGGAGGGGCCGTCGATGAGGCCGAGGCCGACGCTGAAAGGGACCTTGGCGAGGTTGACGATGAGGAAGAAGATGGCCGAGGTGCCGAGGAACCCGAGCTTCCGGAAGCCCGCCGAGAGCAGATACAGGGACATCACGGGGCCGCCGGCGTTGGCGACCATGGTGGTGAAGCCGCCGAGGACGCCGTACGAGCGGGCCTTGGCGCGGCCGGCGCGGGTTGTGATCTCGTCGGGGTCGTCGCCCTTGTCGGCCGCCCGGCGGCGCCACAGAGTGACGGCCGTCATCAGCAGCAGGATCGCGCCGATCGACGTCCGTACGATCTGGTCGTCGGCCCAGACCAGGAACAGCGTGCCGAGGACGACGCCGCCGCCGACCGCCGGGAAGAGTTTCCACAGGGTGGGCCAGTGGGCGTGCCGACGGTAGGTGAGCACCGCGAGGACGTCCCCGACGATGAGGAGCGGCAGGAGGACACCGGTCGAGGCACGGGCCGGCAGGACTGCCGCGAAGATGGCGAGGCTGACCGTGTTGGCACCGCTCACAGCGGTCTTGGAGAAGCCGACGAGCAGAGCGGCGAGGCCGAGGACCGCGAACTCGGCCACGGACAGGTGCCAGGGAGTCATCATGTTCATGCGGCGTCCGATGCTATGCGCACCTATCACCCCACGGCAGGTCCGTCTCGCCAGTTGACCCCGCCACGCCACCGCGGGGCGCGGACTCTGGCAGGCCGCCGAGTACCGTCCCGGCTCAGAGCCTGCCGGACGCGACTGCGATGCCCTCTCCCCTGCCGCTGCCTTCGCCTCGGACGGCCCATGGACCATCTCGCGGTCGGCTGGCAAGATCCCCCGGGTACCTTCACCGACGCAGTTGGAGGAGTCATGGCCGACTCGCGCGAGCACAGCTTCGCCGGTACGCGAGGTGGTGTCACCGCACGGGAGTGGCCGTGTGAGGGGGCGCGGTATGTCGTGCTCCTGGTGCACGGCTACGGGGAGCACATCGGCCGGTACGAACACGTGGCCGACGCCCTGGTGGCACACGGCGCGGCGGTGTTCGGTCCCGATCACATGGGGCACGGCAGGTCGGCGGGCGAGCGGGTGCTGATCGAGGACTTCGAGGACGTGGTCACCGACGCGCACACGGTGGAGGAGCTGGCCCGGGCCGCGTACCCGGGTCGGCCGGTGGTGCTGATCGGCCACTCCATGGGCGGCCTGATCGCCGCCCGGTACGCGCAGCGGTACGGCGCCGGACTCACCGCGGTCGTGCTGTCCGGGCCATTGATCGGTATCTGGGAGCCGCTGACGGTGCTGCTCGCGCCACCGGAGGTGCCCGCCGCGCCGCTCGACCCGAAGCGCCTCTCGCGCGACCCGACGGTCGGCGCGACGTACGCGAGCGATCCGCTGGTGTGGCACGGCCCGTTCAAGCGGCCGACGCTGGAGGCCTTCGACCGCGCTCTGGAGACGATCTCGAAAAGCGGGTCCATCGGTTCACTCCCTCTGCTGTGGCTGCACGGCGACGACGACCGGATCGTGCCGCTGCCGGGCAGCCGTACGGGGATCGAGGAGTTCCGCGGCACCGAGTGGGCCGAGCGCGTCTATCCGGGCGCCCGGCACGAGGTGTTCAACGAGACGAACAGGGACGAAGTGCTGGCGGACGTCAAGGAGTTCGTGGACGACGTACTCACGCGCTGAGGTCCCGGTCTCCGGAAGGCTCGGTTCCACAAGCTCTGGGATGCCGCGTTTCCTCCCATCCGGCCTGGGCACCCGGCCCCGCATGGAGTGGTTGCGGAGTGCGGCCTGCGTGGGAGAGGACCCCGAACTGTTCTTCCCCGTGGGCACCACAGGACCGGCGCTCGACGACGTCGCCGCCGCCAAGCGCGTCTGTGCCCGATGCCCGGTGCGCCGTGAATGCCTGAACTGGGCGCTCGGCAACGGGCAGGCGGCCGGCGTGTGGGGCGGCATGGGCGAGGAGGAACGCACCGACCTGCTCCGCAGGGCCGGGAGCGCCGACGCCGCCCGGCACGCAGCGTTCGCCGGCATGATGCGATGAGGAGTAGCACGTAATGACGATGGTGAGGAGCACACTGCCCGAGCCCGCGCGCCGAGTCGCGGGCGACGCGCTGCAGGAGACCCTGGTGGACCTGCTGGGGCTCTCGCTGATCGGGAAGCAGGCCCACTGGAACATCGTGGGACCGAGGTTCCGTTCGATCCATCTCCAGCTCGACGAGGTGGTGTCCACGGCACGGTCGTACGCCGATCAGGTCGCCGAACGTGCGGCGGCTCTCGGCGTCGCGCCGGACGGCCGGCCCGAGACCGTGGCTGCCCGGTTCGACCTGCAGGGACCGAAGGACGGCTGGGTGCGGGACGACGAGGTCGTGCGGCTGCTCGTCGAGGCGCTGGAGACGGCGATCGGGCGGCTGCGCGGGCGTGTCGACGCCACGGAGGACGCCGACAAGGTGACGCAGGACCTGCTGATCTCCCTCACCTACGAGCTGGAGAAGCAGCGCTGGATGTTCGAGGCCGAGAACTGGCCGCGTGAGGGCTGACGGGACGGCCGCGTACCCGCACGAAGAGTCGCAGGGACACGAACGACGCCGCATGGGAAGGGGGCCACGATGACCGACGCCCTTGAACTCGACGCGCTCTGGGACGAGTTCCACCGCGTGGTGAACATGACCTCGCAGGAGCTGGCGGTCTGGCTGAAGACCCGGTACGCCGGTGAGGAGACGGAGCCGCTGACGGAGCATCCGGGCTCCCCGACCGGGCAGCACGTCCTGGCGATCCTGCAGAAGCGGCGCACGGACCTCACGGACGACGACGTCCGGATCATGTACGAGGTCGTGGACACGGTCAACGCGCAGCGCGACCTGGAGAACACTCCGGAGACCAACGGAACACATCGCCGCCACCGGTTGATGACACTGGGACACGATCCGCTCAGGCCGTCGTAGACGACGCGGACGACTGCTCGCGGTGCCGAGGTGCTGATGCCGTTGGAGAGGGCGAGGTGGGGGAAGCCGGTGAAGGGTGTGTCGGCGCCGGAATTCCCGCGCACTGGGCCATGTGACATAGTACTGGCGTGATCGAGCGACTGACCTGCGACGTCGTGGTGGTCGGAGCGGGAATGGTGGGCGCGGCCTGCGCCCTGTACGCGGCCCGGGCGGGTCTGAGCGTCGCCGTGGTCGACCGTGGCCCGGTGGGCGGCGGCACCACCGGCGCCGGTGAGGGCAACCTCCTGGTCTCCGACAAGGAACCAGGACCCGAACTCGAACTCGCCCTGCTCTCCCACCGCTTGTGGGCGGACCTGGCCGACGAGCCGGGTCTGGGCGCGGCGTTCGAGTACGAGCAGAAGGGCGGAGTGGTCGTCGCCTCCGCACCGGAAGGGCTCGAAGCACTGGAGCGGTTCGCGGCCGGGCAACGCGCCGCCGGAGTCGCGGCCTTGGCCGTCCCCGCACACCGACTACCCAACCTGGAGCCGCACTTGGCGCCCGGCCTCGCGGGCGGCGTGCACTATCCGCAGGACGCCCAGGTCATGCCCACCCTGGCCGCCGCCCATCTGGTACGGGCCTCCGGTGCCCGTCTGCTCACCGGCCGGACCGTGACCGAGATGCTGCGCACGCGGGACGGAACCGTGCGCGGCGTACGGACCGGCCGGGGCGACATCCACGCACCGGCGGTCGTGAACGCCGCCGGTACCTGGGGCGGCGAGCTGGCCGCGCTCGCCGGAGTCACCCTCCCGGTCCTCCCCCGGCGCGGTTTCGTCCTGGTCACCGAACCGCTGCCGCGCATGGTGCGCCACAAGGTGTACGCGGCCGACTACGTGGCCGACGTGGCCAGCGACTCGGCGGCGCTCCAGACCTCCCCGGTCGTCGAGGGCACGGCCGCCGGACCGGTACTGATCGGCGCGAGCCGGGAACGGGTCGGCTTCGACCGGTCGTTCTCGCTGCCCGTCGTACAGGCGCTGGCGGCGGGCGCGACCCGGCTGTTCCCGTTCCTGCAGCGGGTGCGCGCGATGCGGACGTACATCGGCTTCCGGCCGTACATGCCCGATCATCTGCCGGCGATCGGGCCGGACCCCCGGGTGCCGGGGCTGTTCCACGCCTGCGGTCACGAGGGCGCCGGGATCGGGCTCGCCACGGGCACGGGGAAGCTGATCGCCCAGGTACTGGGCGGCAGGGCGCCCGATCTCGATCTGGCCCCGTTCCGGCCGGAGCGGTTCGAAGGGTACGAGGAGGACGCGACGTGAACCCCATGGAGCCGGCGCAGGCGGAACCGGGTCCGGCCTTCACCGTCACCCTCGACGGCCGCGAGCTGGAGGCACTGCCCGGCCAGACGGTCGCGGCCACGCTCTGGGCGGCCGGAGTGACGTCCTGGCGCACCACCCGGGGCCAGGGCCGGCCACGGGGGCTCTTCTGTGGCATCGGCGTCTGCTTCGACTGCCTCGTCACCGTCAACGACCGCCCCAACCAACGGGCTTGTCTGGTCCCGGTCCGGCCGGGGGACGTCATCGGCACCCAGGAGGGGACGGGCCATGAGCACTGAACGACAGCCTCGTCTCGCGGTCGTCGGCGCGGGCCCCGCCGGGCTCGCCGCGGCCCTGGCGGCGGCCGGACAGGGCGTACACGTCACGGTCCTGGACTCCGCGGAAGCACCCGGCGGCCAGTTCTACCGGCAGCCCGCGGCCGGGCTCGGCGCGCGGCACCCCCAGGCCCCGCGCCACGGGTGGCGGACCTGGCTGCGGCTGCGCGACGGCTTCGAACGCCATGTCGCCTCAGGGCGCGTCACCCACCTCGCGGACCGCCATGTGTGGTGCGTGGAGCGGCGGGCCGAGGGCTCCGGGCGTTTCACCGCGCACGCGCTCCTCGGCCCCGAGCAGGAGACCCCCGACGCGGTGCGCGCGGACGCCGTCCTGCTCGCGACCGGCGGCTTCGAGAAGGTGTTCCCCTTCCCCGGCTGGACCCTGCCGGGCGTCGTCACCGCCGGGGGCGCGCAGGCCATGCTGAAGGGCGGGCTCGTCGTGTCCGGTCGTACGGCGGTCGTCGCCGGGACCGGTCCGCTGCTGCTGCCGGTGGCGACGGGGCTCGCGGCGGCGGGTGTCACGGTGGCCGCGCTGGTGGAGTCCGCGGACCCGAAGGCGTTGGTGCGGCGGGCCGGGGCGCTGGGGGGCCGGGCGGACAAGCTCGCCGAAGGGGCCGGGTACGCGGTGGAGTTGCTGCGCCGCCGGGTGCGCGCCCTCGCGCGCCACACCGTCGTCGAGGCACACGGCACCGACCGGCTGGAGGCGGTGACCGTCGCCGCGCTCGATGCCGAGGGGCGGACCCGGCCCGGCACCGAGCGGCGTATCCCCTGCGACACGCTCGCCGTCGGGCACGGCATGATCCCGCACACCGACCTCGCCGAGGCGCTCGGCTGCCGAGTCGATCCCGCCGGGACGCGTGTGTGGGTCGACGACGAGCAGCGCACCGACGTGCCGGGCGTCTGGGCGGCGGGCGAGGCCACCGGCATCGGCGGCGCGGCCCTCTCCCTCGCCGAGGGCCATATCGCTGGACGGTCGGCTGCCGCCCGGCTCCAGGGCCGGGAACCGGAGCCCGGCGAGTGGGCCGGTGCCGCCACGTCCCGTGCGGCACTACGGAAGTTCTTCTCCGCGCTCGACACCGTGTACGTACCGCCGGCGCACTGGACCGAGCAGGTCACCGACGCCACGGTCGTCTGCCGGTGCGAGGAGGTCACGGCCGGGGCGGTTCGCGAGGCCGTCGGGGAGTTGGGCGCCGGGGACGTCCGGACGGTGAAACTGCTCACCCGTGCCGGGATGGGCTGGTGCCAGGGCCGGATGTGCGGGCCGGCGGTCGCGGGGATCGCCGGGTGTGCGGAGACCGTGTCCCGGCGGCCGTTCGCGCGACCGGTGCCGTTGGGCGTACTGGCTCAGACCGGAAGAGAGACCGCGAAACCCGAGGACCGGCAAGGCGTGCCTCCAGGGTGATCGCACCCGCACAGACCTTCGAACCATCCGGCAGTCCCAGTGATATGTCACACCCCATAGAGAGGAAATTCACCCATGACCGGCACCATGACCGCCACCGGGAACCGCCCCTGGCGCGGGGTCCTCGTCGCCACCGCGCTCCCCCTCCGCGACGACCTGTCCGTCGACCACGACACGTACGCCGAGCACTGCGCCTGGCTGGTCGAGAACGGCTGTGACGGTGTCGTACCGAACGGCTCGCTCGGCGAGTACCAGGTGCTGACACCCGAGGAACGCGCCAAGGTGGTCGAGACGGCGGTCGACGCGATCGGCGGTGAGCGGGTGATGCCGGGGGTCGCCGCGTACGGGTCCGCCGAGTCCCGCCGCTGGGCCGAGCAGGCACGCGACGCGGGCTGCGCGTCGGTGATGCTGCTGCCGCCGAACGCGTACCGCGCCGACGAGCGGTCCGTGCTCGCGCACTACGCGGAGGTGGCGAAGGCGGGCCTCCCGGTCGTGGCGTACAACAACCCGACCGACACCAAGGTCGACCTCGTCCCCGAACTGCTCGCCAAGCTGCACGGCGAGGGGCACATCCGGGCCGTCAAGGAGTTCTCCGGGGATGTCCGACGGGCCTACCAGCTCGCCGAACTCGTTCCGGAAATGGACCTGTTGATCGGCGCGGACGACGTGCTGCTGGAGCTGGCGCTGGCGGGCGCCAAGGGCTGGGTGGCCGGCTATCCGAACGCGCTGCCCGCCGCGACGGTGGAGCTGTACCACGCCGCGGTGGACGGCGACCTCGCGACGGCCAAGCGGCTCTACGAGCAGCTGCATCCGTTGCTGCGCTGGGACTCGAAGGTGGAGTTCGTGCAGGCCATCAAGTTGTCGATGGACATCGTGGGGCGGCACGGGGGACGCTGCCGTCCGCCTCGGGTGGAGCTGCTGCCGGAGCAGGAGGCCGTGATCCGCGCGGCCACCGAGAAGGCCGTCGGCGCGGGGCTCGCGTAACCCGCGCGGGAAGGAGACCGGTCATGCGCAGCAAGCTCGTCCTGCACG
Organism: Streptomyces sp. TG1A-60; assembly: GCF_037201975.1. NCBI lineage: Bacteria > Bacillati > Actinomycetota > Actinomycetes > Kitasatosporales > Streptomycetaceae > Streptomyces > Streptomyces sp. TG1A-60. The sequence goes on from NZ_CP147520.1 coordinate 828,449, forward strand.
CCGTCGACTCGCACACCGAGGGCATGCCGACCCGGGTGATCACCGGCGGGATCGGCACGATCCCCGGCGCGACCATGAACGAACGCCGGCTGTGGTTCCGTGAACACCGCGACGACGTCAAGCAGTTGCTGATGAACGAGCCGCGCGGGCACGCGGCGATGAGCGGCGCGATCCTCCAGCCGCCCACCCGTCCCGACTGCGATTACGGTGTCGTCTACATCGAGGTCTCCGGCTATCTGCCCATGTGCGGCCACGGCACGATCGGGGTCGCGACCGTGCTCGTCGAGACCGGCATGGTCGAGGTCGTCGAACCGGTCACCACCATCCGCCTCGACACCCCGGCGGGCCTCGTCGTGGCCGAGGTGGCGGTGGAGGACGGCGCGGCGAAGGCGGTCACCCTGCAGAACGTGCCGTCCTTCTCCGTCGGCCTCGATCGCAAGGCCACACTCGCCGACGGCCGGACGGTGACCTACGACCTCGCGTACGGCGGCAACTTCTACGCCATCCTGCCGCTGGAGCAGTTCGGGCTGCCCTTCGACCGCGACCGCAAGGACGACATCCTCCGGGCGGGCCTCGCCCTGATGGACGCCGTGAACGCCGGAGGGGAGCCCGTCCACCCGGCGGACCCCTCGATCCGGGGCGTCCACCACGTCCACCTGTACGCCCCCGGCGCCACCGCCCGGCATGCACGACACGCGATGGCCATCCACCCCGGCTGGTTCGACCGCTCACCCTGCGGTACGGGCACCAGCGCGCGCATGGCGCAACTGCACGCGAGGGGCGAACTCCCGCTGCGCACCGAGTTCGTGAACGAGTCCTTCATCGGCACCCGCTTCACGGGGCGGCTGCTCGGCGAGACCGAGGTCGCCGGTGTCCCGGCCGTGCTGCCCAGCTTCACCGGCCGCGCGTGGATCACCGGCACCGCCCAGTATCTGCTCGATCCGTCCGACCCGTTCCCCTCCGGATTCGTCCTCTAGGATTCCGGGACTCCAGGACTCCAGGAGAGACCGCATGTCCCCCATGGCCTCGCGGCGCACCGGCGCCCCGTCCGCCGGCACCACTGCCGCCGCTGCCCCGGCGCCCGCCCTGCCGGTGCTGGGCGGCAAGAAGAGCAGTTACCGCGAGCGGGTCGCCGACGCGCTGCGGGCCGCGCTGATCGCCGGTGAGCTGCGGCCGGGTGAGGTGTATTCCGCGCCCGCGCTCGCCGGCCGGTTCGGTGTCTCGGCGACGCCGGTGCGCGAGGCCATGCTGGATCTGGCCAAGGAGGGCTTGGTCGACACCGTGCCCAACAAGGGCTTCCGGGTCACGGCCGTCACCGAGGAACAGCTCGACGAGTACACCCATGTCCGCTCGCTCATCGAGATCCCGACCACCGTCGACCTGGCCCGGACCGCCGACCCGGTCTCGCTGGAGGCGCTGCGGCCCGCCGCCCGGGAGATCGTCGCCGCCGCAGCCGCCGGGGACCTCATCGCGTACGTCGAGGCCGACACCCGCTTCCATCTCGGTCTGCTCGCCCTCGCGGGCAACGCGCACCTCGTCGAGGTCGTCGGTGACCTGCGTAAACGCGCCCGCCTCTATGGTCTGACCGCGCTCGTGGAGTCCGGCCGGCTGCTGTCCTCGGCGCAGGAGCACCTGGAGCTCCTGGACGCGCTCCTCGACCGCGACGAGACGGCCGTACGCGCGGTGATGACCCGCCATCTCGGTCATGTGCGTGGTCTGTGGGCCGCCCGGGACCGATCACCGGCGGGACGCATGCGATCGGTGCGACGGGGGCAGATGTGATCGGAGTGACGCGCTCTCCCGCTGACGCAGAAAGTATGATCAGCCAATGTCTGACATGACCGAAACCACGCCCGGCTGGCTGACGTCCGACGAACTCGAATCGGCGCGCGCCCGGATGCCGATCCTGTACGTCGAGGCCGTGCCCGTGCGCGTCGACGACAGCGGCGAAGTCATCAGCATCGGCCTGTTGCTGCGCATCGGCCCGGACGGAGCGGTCAGCCGCAACCTGGTCTCCGGCCGCGTGATGCACCACGAGCGGGTGCGTGACGCCCTCCTGCGTCACCTGGAGAAGGACCTCGGTCCGGTGGCGCTGCCCCGCGTCCCGTCCGCCCTGCAGCCCTTCACCGTCGCCGAGTACTTCCCGACTCAGGGCACCACCCCGTTCCACGACCCGCGTCAGCACGCGGTGTCCCTCGCCTACATCGTCCCGGTGTCCGGCGACTGCCGCCCCCGGCAGGACGCGCTCGACCTGGAGTGGTTCAGCCCCGAGGAGGCGGCGTCGGCCTCCGTCCAGAATGAGATGCCGGGCGGCCAGGGCGTCCTGCTGAAGCAGGCCCTGGCCCACGTGGGCTGCCTGTCCTAGCTAGTGCCGCGTCAGCCAAGGTTCGCCCCGTCGCGACGCCCGGCACGCCCTCTCGCCGCACCGGACGCCGCTCCTTGACGGGCAAACCTTGACCGACGCGGCACTAGAAGTGCCCTGAAGATCTTGAAATTGCGCCCGGCTTGCACCCATTCACGCCGATTGACATTTACCGGCGATCCGGGGCGAGCCGGGCGGCCGGAGCAAGATCTTCATCGGCCTTCTAGGGCCTGTGTGGTGCCCGCACACACCGAAGAGGCCGTATCGACATGGTGCGATACGGCCTCCGACCTGTTGTTCAACAAGTCGGGACGACAGGATTTGAACCTGCGACCCCTTGACCCCCAGTCAAGTGCGCTACCAAGCTGCGCCACGTCCCGTTGCCCGTCTGACCTGGGGTTTCCCCTGGCTGAACGCGCACGGAAACAATACCGCACTCGTGCCGGTGGTCGCGCACGCGTTTACCGGGGGCGAAGCGCCGGCGCCTCTGCCGCTTGACCTGAAGCTTGGTTGAGGTTGCACGCTCGTCTGTATGACGACAGCAGAACGTACACACGGGTGCACGGATCTGCCCCGGCTGATGGGGCTGATGACAGGCGACGAGAAGCACGGGTCGGCGGCCACGTCCACGCTGGACGTGCTGTGGGTGCTCTACGACCGGGTGCTGCGGGTGGCGCCGGGACGGATGGGGGACCCGGAGCGGGACCGGTTCCCGCTGTCGAAAGGGCACGGGCCGATGGCGTACTACGCGGTGCTCGCGGCCAAGGGGTTCGTGCCGGCGGACTGGCTGCCGGGCTTCGGCTCGTACGACTCGCCGCTGGGCCATCATCCGGACCGGGTGCCGGTGCCCGGCGTCGAGATCGGCAGCGGTTCACTCGGGCACGGGCTGCCGATCGCGGTCGGCGCGGTGCTCGGGCTGCGGGCCCAGGGGCGGCTCGACCCGGCCGTGTGGGTCCTCATCGGGACGCGGAGCTGGACGAGGGCAGCAACCACGAGGCGATCGCCTATGCCGGGCCGGCCGGGCTCGACCGGCTGCACACCGTCGTGATCGACAACTCCTCCGCCAGTCACTCCCTGCCGGGCGGGATCGCCGCGCGGTTCGAGGCAGGAACCGATCTCATGGACACCATGCGTGACCGTTTCGCCCCTGTCGTCTCCCGGCTGCTCGACGAGGACCCCCGGGTCGCGGTGGTCCTCGCAGAAATCAGCGGGGACGGCTTCGCGGAGGCAGCGCGCAGGCATCCGGATCGGGTGATCAACGTGGGCATCCGGGAGCAGCTGCTGGTCGGCGCGGGCGCGGGTCTGGCGCTGACCGGGATGCGGCCCGTGGTGCACACCTTCGCGAGCTTCCTGGTGGAGCGGCCCTTCGAGCAGGTCAAGCTGGATCTCGGACACCAGGACGTGGGCGCGGTGCTGGTGAGCGCCTCCGCCTCCTTCGACTGGCCCGCCGGGGGCTACACCCATATGGCGCCGGGCGACGTGGCTCTGCTCGACACGCTCGACGGCTGGACCGTGCATGTGCCGGGCCATCCCGACGAGGCAGAGACCCTGCTCCGGCACGCGGTCGGCGCGGGCGAGGGCAAGGACGACAAGGCGTACGTACGGTTGTCCGTGCAGTCCAACGGACGGGCCGGCACGGTGGACGGGCAACGGTTCCTCACCGTGCACGAGGGGCGCCGCGGGGTCGTCGTCGCCGTCGGGCCGATGCTCGACGCCGTCCTCGCAGCCACGGAGGGGCTCGACGTGACCGTGCTGTACGAGACCACCGTCCGGCCCTTCGACTCGGCGGCGCTGCACCGGGCCACGGAGTCGAAGGGCACGGATGTCGTGCTCGTCGAGCCGTACCTGGCGGGCACCTCGACCCCCGCCGCGAACGACGCGCTCGGCGATGTGCCGCACCGGGTGCTCGGGCTGGGCGTGGGTCGTCGGGAACTGCGGCGGTACGGGCAGGTCGAGGAGCATATGGCCGCGCACGGGTTGGACGCGGCCTCGTTGCGGGAGCGGATCGACGGATTCCTCGGGGCGCGGCTCGGCGTCTGACGTCGATCTACCTCAGCCGGGCCCCGGGAGTCTGCGACCGGGCGGCCGGACTAGCCGGCGACCGGGCGCCCCAACTCCGGGTAGGCGTCGAGGAGTCTGGTCGGGGCGGCCTGGCGCCAGGAGTCGGCGAGGATGTCACGCAGTTCGTGCTCGTCCTCCAGCGCGGACAGCCGCACCCGGACCCACGCGAACGACGCCTCGTGGTCGGCGATCCAGAATTTGTCGGGCTCGGCGAGGACCAGTTCGTCGCGCTCCTCCTTCGGGCACCGCACGGCCATCGACGCCTCGTCCTCCGGCAGGGTCGCGAACATCTTCTCCGCCACCCGGAAGGTGGGCATGCTCCAGGCGACCTTCTCCGTGGTGTCGGGCAGGGAGAGGGCGACACGTCGTACGTCTTCGGCATCCGGCATGAGACGCACCGTAGCGGTCACCACCGACAAGCCCCCGGCGGAGCCCATGCCGGGGGGCTGAGTTGCGGAGGATCGGGCTAGTTGACACTTGGTCGCGATGGTTGCCACTCGATGGCCTGAAGCTCGCCGAATCGTCGCCTCGTCGGGTGAACAGTTCGCTGTGCCTCGGGAAAGGGGGTCCGTAGGGTTCCCGCATGACGGATGAGAGTGAGCAGGCCGTGCAAGCGGCCGTTGATGGGGAGTTGCAGCTTCTCGATCCTGAGGTGCGTGCTTCCCCGGCCCGTGTCCTGGAGCTTCTGGATCCGGAGTTCACCGAGATCGGAGCTTCTGGGCGCCGATGGGATACGAAGTCGATCCTGACAGTGACGAGTGGTGGCTCGGTGTCCCCGGAGTCTCCAGTCAAGGTCAGTGAAATGTCCGGGGTCGTCCTTGCTCCGGGCGTCGTTCATCTGACGTACTTCGCCGACAACCAAGGCCGCCGGGCATGGCGGAGCTCTCTGTGGCGGCTGACGGAGATGGGCTGGCGGATGTACTTTCACCAGGGCACTTTGGTCAGCTGAGCGTCTGGAACCGCCGCTCACGAGGGGGCGGTCGCCGAGCCGACCGGCACGGAGTCAGTCGACCGCGACGGGTTTTTCGGCTCGTGCACGGGTGCTGTCCGTTACTGAGATTCGAGGCGTGATGTCATCGGCAGGAAAGGGCCTGTGAGCTGGGGCCATTCCCCACACCGAGCGACACCAGGTGGCGATCAACAATAATGGGGGGAAACATGGTGGGCTGATCGAGCATGCTGGCTCGGTGCAGCACAATGAAGAACAGCCGTTGTCCGGTGGGAACGTCAGCGCTGGTGTGGTCCGCGTCGGAGACACCGTTCGCCGCCCGACCGGACCGTGGACTCCCGCAGTGCACGCCTTGCTGACCCACCTGTATGAGGTGGGGTTCCGGGCGGCGCCTCGCCCACTGGGCATCGACGACCAGGGCCGTGAAGTCCTGACCTTCGTGCACGGCCACGTGGTCTGGCCCGATCGGTTTTCTCTGCTCGAGTCCGCTCGGAAACTGGCCGGGGTGGCAGGGCTGATCCGGGACTTCCACGATGCCGTGCAGGGCTTCACACCACCGGCTGACGCGCACTGGCAGGTGCTGATCCCCGCCGAGGGCAGCGACATCATCGCCCATCACGATCTGGCCCCGTGGAACCTCGTGGTCGCAGGCGAGGCCCAGTGGGCCTTCATCGACTGGGACACCGCTGGCCCCGGTTCCCGCCTGTGGGACGTCGCGTATGCCATGCACGGGTTCATTCCGCTGTCCGCTCATCCGGACTGGCAACGCCCCGACGCCGCAGACCGGCTGCGCGTCTTCGCCGACGCCTACGGCCTCGACGAAGACGAACGCCGTCGGCTGGTCCCTCTACTCGGGCGCCGAACGCGATCCATGCACGACTTCCTGCGCGAGCAAGCCGCCCGGGGTGTCCAGCCCTGGGCAACCCTGTGGACCGAAGGCCACGGCGACGCCTGGCGAAGCGATGCCGAATACATCGAGCAGCGTGAAGACCAGTGGATGCACGCCCTGCTCGGCGATTGATCTCGTCTCCGACCTCCGGCCATGACTGATGATCTTTCGCTGGTGTCACTGGGCGACAGGGCATAGCCCCAGCTCACAGGGCTTTTCCTGTCGGCGACATCACTCACGAAAGCTCAGTAGCGGTCGGTCCCGGCGTCGATGCGTGCCGCGAGCTCGTTCGCGTATGCCTCGATCTGCCCCCGGAGAGTCGTGTAGAGCTGCGACGGACTGTCGCGGATGAGATAGATCCACTTGTCCCAGCTGAGCCTGGACCCGACCGGCAAGGGCCGCAAGCGATGGACCATGCGCTGGAAGGCGCCCCTGAACGCCTTCCAGATCGCCTTCGAAGGCCGGCTCACCCCGGCCGCCAACTGACCCCTACAAAAACTGGATCAGCCGTCTACTGGACACACCCGCTCCAGTCAGCTGCTGGGAGACGGCGGAGGGTGCCGGTGATGATGTCGACGCGGCACGCGGTGCACCCAGACGTTGGATGCGGGCAGCGCCACGTACTCGGCGAAGGCACCGTCGCGCCCCACGCCCAGTCCGACGGTGGCACGGCACAGGTGGCGTCGGCCGGCCAGACAGTTGCGGCACCTGCCGCACACCAGGTGCCCCTCGCCGCTGACCCGGTCGCCGACCCGGATGTCGGAGACGTCGCGGCCGGTCGCGACGACCTCGCCGACGAACTCGTGGCCGAGCACGAGCGGCGTGCGGATGGTCTGCCGGGCCCAGCCGTCCCAGGACCGGCTGTGCAGATCGGTGCCGCAGATCCCGGTCCGCAGGACCTTGATGAGTACGTCGCCGGGGCCGGTCTCGGGCTCCGGGACGTCCACGAGCCACAGTCCGGGTTCCGCCTTCTCCTTGACCAGCGCCTTCAACGTGCGGCTCCTGTGCGTGAGGTCCCGGCGCGGAGCATGGAGAACGGACCCGTACCGGGGAGAGGAGTGGGATCGCCCAGCGATCTGCCGTACGGTGGCACCCCGGGTCCATCGAGGTTTTCTCAACCTCCGCCGCGGCTTTCCTTCACACCCCGCCGGGCCGCCGATCCGCCGTGATGTGCCACCCGTCTCCGGCGTCACGGGAACGTCTCGTCACGGGAACGCCCTCCCGCCCCTCGATCCGGGCGGCCAGTTCCGCGGCCATCGACTTGATGGTCTCCAGACCCCTTCTGCCCCAAGGGCGCGGCTGCACGTCGAGGACGCAGACCGTGCCGAGGGCTATGCCCGTGCGGTCGAGCAGCGGGGCGCCGAGATAGGAGCGGATGCCGTGGTCGTCGACGACGGGGTTCCCGGCGAACTTCGGGTATTCGCGCACGTCTTCGAGGACGAGCGCCTTGCGGCGGACCACCACATAGGGACAGAAGCCGCGGTCACGGGCCGGATGACGATCCACCCCGAGGACCCAGGTGTCGGCCGTGGGTTGCGCCGACACATGCAGCCCGGCGAAGAACTGCCGGTTCCCGTCGATGAAGTTGACCATCGCGTACGGCACCGAGGCGAGCTCGGCGAGCCTGTCCGCGAAGGTTTCGAAGGCCGGTTCGGTGTACTCCCCCAGCCCTAGCAGCCGCAGCCGTTCCGCGCGTTCGGGGGCGTCCCGGTCCTCGGGAGTGAGCAGCAGCCGGACGACCGAAGGCGGCGGGTCGTACGTCACGTGTGGGCTCCGTGGCTCGGCAGCTGTGCCGGGGTGTGGGCGAGCAGATGCCGTACGAGGGTGAGCAGGGTCTGGACGCCCGAGCTGGAGATACGGGCGTCGCAGCAGACGACGGGGATCTCCGGGTCGAGGTCGAGGGCCGCGCGCACCTCGTCGGCGTCGTAGCGGAAGGAGCCGTCGAACTCGTTGATGGCGACGATGAAGGCGAGGCCGCGCTGTTCGAAGAAGTCCACGGCGGCGAAGCAGTCCTCCAGGCGGCGGGTGTCGGCGAGGATGACCGCGCCGAGGGCGCCCTCGGAGAGTTCGTCCCACATGAACCAGAACCGCTGCTGTCCGGGTGTGCCGAACAGATAGAGAACATGTCGCGGGTCGAGGGTGATGCGGCCGAAGTCCATCGCGACGGTCGTCTCGACCTTGTTCTCGATGCCGTCGAGGTTGTCGGTGGCGGCGCTCACGGTGGTGAGCAGTTCCTCCGTGCTCAGCGGCGCGATCTCGCTCACCGCGCCGACGAAGGTCGTCTTGCCGACCCCGAACCCTCCCGCCACCAGGATTTTTAGTGCGGTGGGGAAGGGATCAGAGCTGTCGTCGTAGTCCATCGAGCACTGCCTCCAGAAGAGACCGGTCTGTCGGGTTGTGGTGGAAAACCGGGGGCTTGGTGGTGAGGGCCCCGCAGTCGACGAGGTCGGACAGCAGCACCTTGGTGACCGCCGCCGGCAGCTTGAGGTGGGCGGCGACCTCGGCGACCGGGACGGGTGCGCGGCACAGGTCGAGTGCGGTTGCGTGCTCGGGGCCGAGATAGCCGAGGGGGGTCGCCCCGGTGGCCATCACCTGCGAGAGGAGATCGAGCGCGGTGGTCGGCCGGGTCCGGCCGTTGATGACGGTGTAGGGGCGTACGAGACGTCCGGCGGCGTCGTCGTACAGGGGCCCGTCGCCGGCCGCGGGCACGTTCAATGCCTCATCGCGGAGGGTTCGACGGCTTGACGGGGCTGGGTGACCAGGTACGGGCGGACGCTCTTGACGAGCATCGCCATCTCGTAGCCGAGGACCGCGGCGTCGGCCTCGCGTCCGGCGAGCACGGCGAGGCAGGTGCCGGAGCCGGCGGTGGAGACGAACAGCAGGGTCGAGTCGAGTTCGACGACGACCTGGCGTACCTCGCCGCCGTCGCCGAAGCGGACGCCCGCGCTGCGTCCGAGGGAGTACAGGCCCGAGGCCAGGGCCGCCATGTGGTCGGCGCTGTCCGGGTCGAGGCCGTGGGCCGACTTCACGAGCCCGTCGCAGGAGAGCAGCACCGCGCTCGTGGTGTGCGGTACGCGCTGCACGAGGCCGCTCATCAGCCAGTCGAGATCGGATACATGGCCGGTCGGCGCATCGCTCGCCATGGTGGATCGACTCCTTGAGGTACGAAGGTCTGCGGGAGCGGAGGGCGTGGGTACTGCGGTGGGGGTGGTGAGGGGGATGGAGGTGGTCATCCGGCCGGTGTGCTCCCGTCCTGCCGGGACGTGAGGTCGTGTGCCGCGTCGTGGCTCGACGGGGGTACGGCTATGGGCGCGACGCCCCTGGTTCGTTCACCCGGGGTCTGGGCCGCGTCCTTGTGGGGCGCGTCCGTGTGGACTGCGTTGGCGTGGACTGCGTTCGCGTGGCCCGTGCCGCCGTGTGACGTCGAGGCCGGGTGGCCCTTGTCCCATCGGCCCGTGTCCGGTCGGCCCGCGTCGATACGGGACGCGGCGTCGGGGGCGGGGGGTGCCAGGACCGCCGCGTCGGCCGTGCCGAGGGCGGCGGTGTCCCAGTCGGAGTTCTCCATCTGGCGGGACTCGGCGAGTCCGATGCCCCGCTGGAAGGCGGCCATCAGCCCGGGGTCATGGCCGATGTAGTGCTCGGGGTCCTGACGGGGCATGGGCGCGGGGCCGCCGCGGAGCTGGGGCACTATGTGCTGCTGGGCACGGCGGCGGGGCAGTTGGGTCTTTCCCATCGTGCCGCGCACGGCGCCGCCGACGCGTGGGGTCGGGGGTGCCGAGGCGTTCTCCGCGACGGTGGGCCGGGCGTCGGGGCGGATGCCGGGCACGGCGTCGGCCGGATTGGGCCGCTCGTCGCGGGGGCCGCGCACGGGCAGCGGGGTCGCGCTGCCGCCTCCGCCCGGAGCCTGCCGGCCGCTGCTGTGGGCCGGGCCCTGCTGCCGGGGCACGGAGGCGTGCGCCGGACTCGGGGCGGTCCGCCGGCCGGGCTCGGGACGCGTGGGCTGCGCGGGTGCCGGCCGGCCGGGCCGATCGGTCGCGGGCCCGGCGGCACGGTCGGCGGTCGCCGAGCGGTCGGCCGGGCCGGGTAATGACGCCCGCTGGGAAGCGGCGGGTTGCGCGTGGCGAGGCCCGGCGGCCGGGCGTCGCACCCCGGTGGTCTGCGGCGTCTGCGGCTGGGTCCGCGGGATGTCGCCGGGGGCACCGGGTTCGGTGCCGAGGAGGACCCGGGGGACGACGAACGCGGCCTGGACTCCGCCGTAGATGTTGGCCTGGAGGCGGACCTGGATGCCGTGGCGGCGGGCGAGCTGGGAGACCACGAAGAGGCCGATACGGCCGTCCTGGAGGAGCCTGGCGACGTTCACCTGGTCGGGGTCGGCGAGCAGGGCGTTCATCTTGTTCTGCTCGGTGACGGGCATGCCGAGGCCTCGGTCCTCGACCTCGACGGCGAGCCCGGAGGTGACGAGGTTGGCGCGGAGCAGGACCTGGGTGTGCGGGGCGGAGAACACCGTGGCGTTCTCGACGAGTTCGGCGAGCAGGTGGATGACGTCGGCGACGGCATGGCCGCGCAGGGTGCCGTCGACCGGGGGCACCAGCTTGACCCGGGAGTACTGCTCGACCTCGGCGATCGCGGAACGCAGCACCTCGGTCATGGAGACGGGGTTGCTCCACTGGCGGCGGGAGACGGCGCCGCCGAGCACGGCGAGGTTCTCGGCGTGACGGCGGATGCGGGTGGCGAGGTGGTCGACATGGAAGAGACCCTTGAGGAGATCCGGATCCTCGATCTCGTTCTCCAGCTCGTCGAGGATGGAGATCTCACGCTGCACCAGGGACTGGAGCCGGCGCGCCAGGTTCACGAAGACTTCGAGCTTCTGTTCGTCGCCGGCATGGCTGGAGAGCTGGGATGCCTGGACGACGGCGGTGACGGCGCTGTCGTGGGCGCGGGCCAGGTCGGCGGTGAGCAGTTCGAAGTCGTCGGCGTCCGCGGCGGGCTTGGGGCGCGGCCCGCGTGCGGGCGGCTGGTCGCCGCGCTGGAGCGCGTCGACCAGGGCGCGCAGTTCCTCTTCGCTCTTGCCGCTGACCTGGCGCAGGGCGCCGAGGCGTTCCCGTACGGACTTGGCGGTGCGGTCGGCGGCCACGGCGGCGATCCCGATACCGGCGAGGGCCACCGCCGCGGCTCCGGCGAGGACCGCCCACAGGGTGAGGCTGGGGCGGGCGCCGCCGGCGCGGAAGGTGAAGAGCACGGCGGCGCAGGCGCTGAGGGCCACCGCGGTGGGGGGCAGGACCGCCAGGCGCACCAGCTGTGGCCGTATGTGGATCTCGGGCAACGAGGGGACGGCGCGGGTGACCGATCGCCCGTGCCGCCCGCCCTCACGGCGGTCAGCGCGTGCGGCCGGTGCGCGAAGGTGAGACATCAGCGTCCTCGTACTGGTCCGTCTGGGGTGGGGGGTGCCGCGGCTGGGCGACTTGGGCGTGCGCCCTCGCATGTCGGTCGGGAGAGTCGGAGAGTTCGGCACTGCGTCGCCCGACGGCAACTCACAGTAGTCGCCAACGCGTCATGTGGGACGCGCAGTTGACAAAGACCCCCGCAATGAGTCCCGCTCTGGTATGAGGCTTCGCGCAGCAGTGGGCAGTTCTTCGAGCACGCGTTCCTGTCAGAATTCCTTTGTGCCCACATTTCGATCAGGTTTGGTCAGAGCAGATCGAAAACGAATAGTGAGGGCCGGGGAGCAATCCGCTCCCCGGCCCTCATCTTCCCTTGGAAAATCACCCTGTCGGGATAATTTGGAGACCGACTTGATGGCGAGCGAGGAGGGGCGCCCCGGTCCAAGAAGCCGTTCTCCGGGACGGGAAGGGGAGTTGGGCAAGCGATCCGATGCGCTCCTCGCACACCTCGAGCCTCCGAAGTGGGCCGGGAGGGCCCGGTGGTGGTACTGAACCAGGCGCCACACGGGAGGGCCGCCCGACACCAGCCGAAAACCGGAGCCAGCAGCACAGCCAGTCAAGGGTGACCGAGGACATGTGCTGCAGGCGACGCCGGAGGCGTCCTTGACGGGACAGGGCTGCTCCCATCACGACCAGGCGGGCGGCCCCGGCCGGATTGCCGATGACCCCGTCGCCGCATCAGGCAGGCCGTCCTGCTTGTCCGATCCGGCGGATCGCCTCCAGCGGGTAGGGGGTTGCCCGGCTCTCCTGCTGGAATTGGCGATAGAAGTCCCCCATCACTGCGGCGACCGGCGCGTAGCGCTTCAGGACTGCCGCGACCGCCGCTGGGGCTTCCCCGGGGTCACCCCCTGGGCACACGTGCGCACAAACGCCTTGCGTTCTTCCGGTTCGTATCCGTACAGAGCGACGGCCAGCCAGTTCACCAGATGCGTGACGGTGTAGCACCGGTCGTAGGTGCGATGCTGGTCGAAGAAGTCGGCCTCGTCCCGGGTGAGCTCGAAGCGCGAGGATATCGCGAGGCCGTAGTCGGCGAAGAAGAGCCGCCGGCCGTCGGTCAGGATGTTCTCGAAGTGGGCGTCGAAGTGCAGCAAGCCCGCGGGCGTTCATGAACGAGACGCCGGCTCTCAGCTCGTCGTCCACCATGCCACAGGCCCGCTCGGCCACCTCGTCACTGGCCCCGATCTGGACGCCCAACCAGTCGTGCAGGTTCTGCGGGATGTACTCCAGGAACAGCATGAGGCTCGCCGAGGACTGCTGGAGAGCCTCGATCCGACGGCGTACCCCCGATCCGCCTCCCCAGTAGGCGACAGCTCGTTCCACATCGGCCAGTTCCTCGGGAAGTGGCCGGCCAGGGTCTGGTAGCACCCGCCAGTGGTACATCAGGGGGAAACCCTCATGGTCTCCCGCGATCACCCAGTTCGTCGTCATGGTGTGCACGGCCAGCTCCCGCCAGGCTCCGACCCCCGGGCCGCCGATACGGCCGACGCCGTACTGGCAGAAGACCGGCAGTCCGAACAAGTTCGCCGTGGAGTGAACGTTCTCCGGTTGTCGCTCCAGATCGGTCAGGCGTACCTGCTTGACGAAGACCGAGGTTCCGTCGACCTCCAGCAGTACTGTCTTCCCGCCGGTGCCGGAACCGATCGGTGTGGCGGCGTCCACGAGCTCGTGCAGTCTGCGATCACTGCGCAGCGCCAGCGATGTGGAAACGGCACCGTGAGCGGCCAGACGAGCACCACGGGACATGTCAGGGCTATGCCTCCAGCCTGGCGCCCGCCTCTCGTAGAACCACTCCAACGAACACCCGGCAGGAACTGCCGCCACCCTTCACGTCGAGGGCGATGATCTGCTCCTCGATGCCTGACTCTCCTCCGGAGCCTGGCCACCGGAGGCATCCCGCTCATCCACGAGGGGCCGCACCAGGAAGTACCCTGGCGCACCGTTACGGTAAAGCGGGTCGGTCAGCCCGCTTCAGCGTGTTCGGCTCGGGCGGGGGTGCTGGCCAGGCGATAGGCGGCGGAGGGTCCGCACCGGTCCTCAAACCGCAGGCAGCGGAAGCGTTACCGGTCGTCCCAGGCCGAATGTCTCACCCTCGTCGTTACCGACGACCGCGAGGATTCCCGCAGGGACCCCAGGCACCGTGGCCACGCGGGACGCCACCGTCCACTGTGTGTTGCACCACTGCCACCAGGCCAGAGGTCGGAAGTGGGAGGCTGACGTCACCGAACCGTAAGCACCCGCCCCGGTCCTCATCACTCGTTGGCCGGCTTACGGTTCAACCGACCCCGACCATCAGGAGCCGTCCCGTCATGCGTGTCCGCCTCATCCTCCCCGCCCTGCTGGCCGCCACCGCGCTCACCCTCGTCGGCTGCGGCGAGGAGAAGTCCGCCTCCTCCAGCGGTGCCGCAGAGAAGTCCAGCCCCACGGCCTCCGGCTCCTCCGCGCCGGCAGGGGACGGCACCGCGGCGGTCCCCGAGACGCTGCGGTTCACCGGCACGACCGTGGACGGCAAGCCCTTCGACGCGGCCACACTGGCGGGCAAGCCCACCGTGTTGTGGTTCTGGGCGCCGTGGTGTCCCACCTGCAAGGCCCAGGGCCCCGAAACCGCCAAGGTCGCCGCCCGGTTCCAGGGCCAGGCGCACGTGATCGGGGTGGCCGGACTCGACAAGCCGCAGGCCATGAAGGACTTCGTCACCGACACAGGGGTCGGCGCCTTCCCGAACCTGGCCGACGAGGCCGGGGGCGTCTGGAAGAAGTTCGAGATCACCCAGCAGAGCGTCTACGTGATCCTCGACAAGGACGGCAAGACCGTCTTCACCGGCAGCCTCCCCGCCGGCAAGGGCCTCGCCGGCAAAGTCAGCCCGCTCGTCGGCTGAAACCGCCATGTCCGACCTGCCCCTGGCCCTCGCCCTGACCGCGGGCATGCTAGCCGCCGTCAACCCCTGCGGCTTCGCCCTCCTCCCCGCCTACCTCTCCCTGCTCGTCCTGGGCGACGATTCCCCCACCCGCACGGCCGCCATCCGCCGCGCGCTCGCCGCCACCGCGGCCATGACCGCCGGATTCGCCGCCGTGTTCGGCCTGTTCGGACTCGCCATCGCCCCCGCCGCGGGCCAGGTCCAAGAACACCTGCCCTGGTTCACCATCGCCTTCGGCCTCCTCCTCGCCGGAGCCGGCACCTGGCTGCTGACCGGACGCGACCTGCCCGCCCTGCTGCCCAAACTCCGCCGCGCCCCCACCGTCACCCGCTCCGCCGTGTCGATGGCCCTGTTCGGCGCCGCCTACGCCATCGCCTCCCTCGGCTGCACCATCGCCCCCTTCCTCGCCATCGTCGTCTCCGCCTTCCGCAGCGGATCCACCCTCGACGGCATCACCCTGTTCACCACATACGCGGCCGGCATGGGCGTGATCGTCGGCGCCGCCGCCCTGACCGTCGCCCTGACCCGCACCGCCCGCGTCACCGCTCTGCGCCGCCTCGGCTCACTCGCCTCCCGCACCGGCGGCGCCCTGGTCCTCCTCGTCGGCGCCTACGTCGCCCACTACGGCTGGTACGAGATCCGCGTCCAGAACAACCCGGCCACCCAGGACCCGGTCATCAACGCCGCCGGCACGATCCATCGCACCCTCGCCGACACCCTGGACACCATCGGCCCCGGAGCCGTCGCCGCCCTCCTCGCCGCCCTGCTGATCGGGGGCGTAGTCCGGCACCGCCGGCATCCTCGCGCCCCAAGCCAAGCGTCCGCCGACCCCGGCAACGCGCCCGCTCCTTAAGGGGTCCTTGCACTATGAGCGCCCGGGTCGAACGGCCTGGCCCGCACCTCGCCGCGTTGCCGAAAAGCCCTGGTAGCTCCTCCCCCACGCTCGACCTCGCTCACGCGGGAGGGCCCCATCGAGGGCTCTCCGGCGCCCTGCGATGCACGGCACCAGACCACGCGACCTCATCGGGCGCTCATAGACCCCCTCTTCCGGATCCGTTCTGTGGGCGCGGACAACCTGATCCTGCCGCCCCTGGTGACCAGGGTCGTCGGCGCCCGCCTCGCGCGCCGCCTCCCGCCGTACGCCGATCCGCGCACGCTGATCGTCACCGGCACGGCCGTCGCAGGAGCCGCCTGCGGACCACACCTCCAAGAGGAGACCCGTCAGGCGGGGAGCGTCGCCGCCTGGGCGAACTGGGCCCCGTACAGGCGCGCGTACGCCCCGCCGCTCTCCAGCAGTTCCTCGTGCCCTGTTCGACGATGCGGCCCACCTCCGCGCCTCAACGGCTTCCGTCACGCGCCTCAGCTCGTCCGCCGTCAGCCCTCACCCACAAGATCGAGGTCGTCACGAGGCGCCTGCGGTGTGATCTCCGGGACGGGCCACTTACGGTCCAGCGGCGCGGACACGTCCCGCCACCAGGG
Source organism: Streptomyces sp. TG1A-60 (assembly GCF_037201975.1). NCBI lineage: Bacteria > Bacillati > Actinomycetota > Actinomycetes > Kitasatosporales > Streptomycetaceae > Streptomyces > Streptomyces sp. TG1A-60. The sequence goes on from NZ_CP147520.1 coordinate 844,542, forward strand.
ACGCGTGGGAAGGTCTCCAGCGGGCTCGAACGGCTGGCCCGGAACGGGGACCGCGACCGCCTGCCCGACCGCCTCGCCCGCGGCCATCATCCACTCCCCCGGCTCGGCCCAGGAGTGCATCGCCAGGTTGAACGTCGCCCAGTGGATCGGCATCATCACGCCGCCGGGCCGGCCGCCCTGGAGGTCGAGGTGGGCCCGCAGCCCCTCCTCGGGAGTCATGTGGATGTCGGGCCAGAACTCGGAGTACGCACCGACCTGGATCATGGTGATGTCGAACGGGCCGTACTCGGCACCGATGTCCTCGAATCCCGCGAAGTACCCGGTGTCGCCGCTGTGGTAGATCCGGTGCTCGTCACCGGCAACGACCCAGGAGGCCCACAGCGTGTGCTGGGTGTTGCGCAGACCGCGACCGCAGAAATGCCGGGCGGGGGCCGCGGTCAGGGTGAGGCCCCCGACCTTCGTCGCCTCCTGCCAGTCCAGCTCGCGGATCCGGCCCTCGGAGACGCCCCAGTGCTCCAGGTGGGCGCCGACGCCGAGAGGGACGGCGAAGACCGTGTCCGTGCCGGCCAGCTCCTTGATCGTGGGCATGTCCAGATGGTCGTAGTGGTCGTGCGAGATGACCACGACGTCGACCTGGCCTAGCGCGGCCAGCGGCACCGGCACGGGGTGCAGCCGCTTGGGTCCGGCAAAGGGGAACGGGGAACAGCGCTCGCCCCAGACCGGGTCGAAGAGCACCCGGTGCCCGTCGATCTCGGCAAGCACGCTGGAGTGGCCCATCCATGTGATCCGCAGACCGCCGACCGGGGGTCTGGCCAGGTCGGCGAAGGTCGTGGAGTGCACGGGGATCAGCCCGGCCGGGGCGCGTCCGGCCCGCTCCTCCTTGCGGAAATAGCTTTTCGCCATCTCCACCGCGGCACTGCCGGAGGGACGGATGCCGGCGCCCTCGGGATTCACGAAGACCCCGTTCGCGAAGTGCGGGGATCTGCGGATCCGCTCCAGCCGGGCACCACTCGGGTCCGCCCCGAAGGCGGCGGGCCGCGCTGCGCGCAGCCCCGAGCGCAGAGAACGGGATCCGGACACGGCACCTCCTGGTGGAATCGCTGAGGCATCCCATTATGGGCCGCCCCACTGACAGCCGGGTCCGATGTGTCACCGCGCGATGTCATACTGACCGACAATTCAGTAGCCCCGGTGTTCCCGCCGACTCCGCCCTCTCCGTCGCCCCGGCCGCCTTCGGCCGCCCCGAGGAGCCCGTATGACCTCCCCGTTCCTGTCGCTCACCTGGACCGACCACGTCACAGGCCGACGGGGCTTCCTGGTCATCGACCGGCTGGTCCGCGGTGTCTCCAGCGGCGGGCTGCGCATGCGCCCCGGCTGCACGCTCGACGAGGTCGCCGCTCTCGCCCGCGGCATGACCATGAAGGAGGCCCTGCACTACGACCCCGAGGGCCGCTACGTCCCGCTCGGCGGTGCCAAGGGCGGCATCGACTGCGACCCCCGCGCCCAGGAGGCGTACGGCGTCCTCGTGCGCTACCTGCGCGCGATGCGCCCGTACATCGAGAACTTCTGGACGACCGGCGAGGACCTGGGGATCACTCACGACCTGGTGGACCGGGCGGCCGGCGAGGCGGGTCTCGTGTCGACGATCCAGGCCGTCTACCCCCTTCTCGACGACGAGTGGACGGCCCGGCAGCGGCTCGTGGACGCCTTCGCCGTCGAGGTGGACGGCATCGGTCTCGACGAGTTGGTCGGCGGCTGCGGCGTCGCCGAGTCCGTGCTCACGTCCCTGGACCGAACCGGAACGCCGTATACCGGGACCCGGGTCGCCGTGCAGGGCCTGGGCACCATGGGCGGAGCCACCGCCCGCTTCCTGGCCCGGGCGGGGCTCACGATCGTCGCCGTCGCCGACATCAAGGGCACCGTCACGAACCCCGCCGGCCTGGACGTCGAGGCCCTGCTCGCCGCCCGCGACCCCCACGGCACGGTGGACCGTTCCGTACTGCGCCCCGACGACCGGGAGACGTCCGGTGACGCCTGGCTCACCGCCGACGTCGACGTACTGATCCCCGCGGCCGTCTCGTACGCGATCGCCCCGTCCAGGCAGGCGCGTATCACCGCCCGGCTGATCGTCGAAGCGGCCAACATGCCCGTCCTGCCGCAGGCCGAGGAACTCCTCGCCGCGCGCGGGGTCACCGTCCTGCCGGACGTCGTGGTCAACTCCGGCACGAACGCCTGGTGGTGGTGGACCCTGTTCGGCGACATCGGCCCCACCGCCGACGAGGCCTTCGCCCACACCCGCCGCTCCATGCGTGCCCTCGTCGACCTGATGCTCGCCCGGGCGGAGACCGACGGCACGACCCCTCGGACCGCCGCCCACGCCATCGTCGCCGACCGTCTGCCGGTGATCGGGGAACGGTTCGGCCGGCACCGCTGACACCGTCCGGCCCCGATGGAAGTGGCTCGAAGGCTGCGGTGGCCGTGGGAGGCACAGGTAGGGTGACCGCGTGGGCAGGGTGCGGTTGAGTGTGGCCGAGCGGCGTGCGGAGCTGCTCCGGGCCGCTGTCGGACAGATCGAGGCGCGGGGCGTCGCGGCGGTACGGATCGCCGATGTGGCCGCCGTCCTCGGGGTGAGCAACGCCCTGGTGCTCTACCACTTCTCGACCAAGGAGAAGCTGGTCGCCGAGGCGTTCCGGTACGCAGCCGAGGAGGACCTCGCCCACCTGCGCAAGCTCCTCGGCCGCCGCACGACCGCACTGCGCCGGCTCCGCGCGGCCGTCCGCTGGTACGCCCCGACCGGCCAGGCCAAGGGCTGGCGGCTGTGGATCGAGGGCTGGGCGGTCTCCCTGCGCGAGCCGTCCCTCCGCGAGGTCACCCGCGACCTGGACACCCAGTGGAAGGCCGCGCTCACCGAGGTCATCGAAGCCGGCGTGTCCGCCGGTGAGTTCCACTGCCCCGACCCACCCGCCGCAGCCCTCCGCCTCACCGCCCTCCTGGACGGTTTGGCCGTACAGATGACGACCTACGCGGGAGCCGTCTCCCGCGCCCGCGCCCAGGAGTGGGCCGACGAGGCCCTGGCCCGCGAACTGGGCCTGAGCCGCGACACCCTCACAACCACGCCCCGCTGACAACCACGACCCGCTGACAGCGGAGTCCGTCGAGACGGCGGAGCACCCGCAGGACGTCGGAAGGGCCCCCTGCCGACGTGTCAAGCCCCTCGCAGCACCCAGCGGGCCGGGCAGCTCCCGCCCGTCGACGCCCGGCCGGAGGACACCGAGCGCCAGGCTGACGCACCGACACGACCCCGACTCACGACGCACCCGCAGGGGCGCGTCGCCCGGTCTTCGCTCAAGCGACCGACTCGATCCGCATCCTGATGTCGTCCGGCAACAGGTGCCCCTTCGCCGACACATGGTCCCCGGAGGACTCCCCACGCAACCGCCGCCCGATCCACGGCACCAGATACTCCCGTGCCCACTGGATGTTGTCGCGGCGCATCTCGAGCGTCCCGCGCGGCGGCAGCGGCGGCCACGCCTGGTCTGGGTCGGCCGGGATGTCGATGCCAAGCACCTGACCGGCGCGCAGGGCGACCCGCGTGTGCCCCTCCGGCGACAGGTGCAGCCGGTCGAGGTCCCAGGCCCGCCTGTCCTGGACCGTCTTGAGTGACCACAGGTCCAGGACCGGGCAGCCGTACCTGTCGGCGATGGCCCGCACATGCAGGTTGTACGTAGCGATCTTGCCGCGCAGGTGCTTCAGCACGGGCACGTCACGCGTGTCGAATCCGGTGGTCACCATGACGGTGCCGATGGCCGAGGTGAGTCGGGCGACCGCTCGTTCGAACCGCTCGGCGACCTCGTCGGGGTCGGTGCCGGGCCGGATGATGTCGTTGCCGCCCGCGCAGAAGGAGATCAGGTCCGGGGCCAGCTCAAGAGCCCTCGGCACCTGGTTCTCGACGATCTGGTCGAGGAGCTTCCCGCGCACGGCGAGGTTGTTGTAGTCGAAGTCGCCCTCGGGCACACGGTCCGCGAGGAGCACCGCGAACCGGTCGGCCCAGCCGACGAACCGCCCGTCGGGCCCGGGGTCGCCGACGCCCTCGGTGAAGCTGTCCCCCACCGCCACGTACGACCCGATCACTGATCTGCTGTCATTCTTCGAATCGTCTGCCACATCGGCCCATGATTCACCTTCCGATGTGACCTACGCGACCGTAATAAGAGGTTGACGGGCGGTGAGATAGACCACGCGTCAAGTGTCGGTCAACTCGCAATACGCCACACCGTGAAGTCCTCGATCCGGAAGTGGCTCCATGTGGTCCGGAAGGCGAAGTGCCCGCTCGTGTACGGCTCGGGATCCGTGTGGTCGAAGACGAGCCGTCGGTTGTTCCACCAGCGCACGGTGGAGCCGTCCGAGACGATCCGGACCCGGTGCGGCTGGTTCGCGACGAGCAGCGGCTCGTTGTAGTCGTAGAGGAGCGGCCGGACGCCCGCCTCGCCGACGTACCGACGCAGCCGCGTCGTGGTGTTGTAGTTCGCCCCGTAGCCGGAGTAGTACATCTTCAGGTAGTCGTACTCTGCGAACGCACCACCACGCGGCGTGGCGAAGAGATCGTCGGGCGAGCGCACATCGACGGCGTTCCAGAAGTTGTTGAGGTCGGAGACCCGGTCGTTCACGCCACCCGCGGAGACCGGGGTGGCAGTGTACTCGATGACGTACGGCCCTCCCAGTTTCCGCTTGAACCAGACGGTCGCACCGGCCGGCACGTCGACCTCCAGCACACCGCGTGAGGCCGCGACCGTACCGCCCTTCTCCAGTTCCACGGCCCACTGCCCGAGCCCGCGCCGGAAGTCGTCGGCCGCGATCAGCCGACGACGGCCGTGTCGCGGGACCGCGCTCACGGCCGGGGCCGGCGCGAGCGCCGCGAGGGCGGCACCGGCGGCGAGGACTCCGAAGGCTCTGCGGCTGGTCATGACACTCCTTCGACAGACACCGTGGAAAGCGCTTACGGCGATCACTGTGCCCTTCTGCCGCACCCCTGTCGAGACGTCGCCCGGCCACACCACGAGAGCGTGACGCGGACTGCGCTCCGCGCGGGCCCCCGCCGGCCCCACAGGTCCGACAACGCCGAAGGCCGGCCCCCGGGACACGGGGGCCGGCCTGTCGAGAACGGCGTTTGCGTCAGAGGCTGACGCCCTTCGAGCGGAGATACGCCAGCGGGTCGATGTCCGAGCCGTAGTTCGGGCTCGTACGGATCTCGAAGTGAAGGTGCGGGCCGGTGACGTTGCCGGTCGCGCCGGAGAGGCCGATCTGCTGGCCGCCGCTCACGGACTGGCCCGCGGAGACGGAGATCGACGACAGGTGGGCGTACTGGGCGTAGTAGCCGTCGGCGAGCCTGATGACGACCTGGTTGCCGTAGGCGCCGCCCCAGCCGGCGGAGACGACGGTGCCCGCGCCCACGGACTTGAGGCCGGTGCCGGTCGGGGCCACGAAGTCGACGCCGGTGTGGTAACCGCTGGACCACATGCTTCCGGCGGTCTTGTACGCGGTGCCGACGGTGGCGCCCTGGATGGGCCCGCTGAAGCCGGCACCACTGGACTGCGAGGACTGGCCCGCGGACGTGGAGGTCGACGCCTGGGTGTCCTTCGACTCCTGCGCCGAGGAGCCGGAGGACTTCGACGACTGGGGCTTCGTAGACGACTGCGGCGGCTGGGGCTTCTCCGACGACTGCGGCGCACCGCTCGACGCGGCCTGCCCCCCGATCGTGAGCTTGAGACCCGGGTGGATGAGCGAAGGGTCGGAGCCGACCGCCTCGCGGTTGTCCGAGTAGAGCCGCTTCCAGCCGCCCTCGACGTCCTGCTCGTCCGCGATCTTCGAGAGGTAGTCGCCGACCTTCACCGAATAGGTCTCGGCGGACGCTTTCTTGGTGGCGGTCTTCTCCGCCTGGGCGGCCCTCTCGGCCTGGCCCAGTCTCGCACCGGCCTCGGCGGTGGCCTTCTCGCCGGCGACCGTGAGGGTCTTCTCGGATACGTCGGAAACGGCGGCGGTCGGGGTCGCCGCGTGGGCGCCTGCGGCTCCGATCAACGGCAGCGCGAGAGCGGCCCCACCGGTGCCGGCGGCGGCGATCGAGCGGGTGAAACGCTGGGACTTCGGACGGCGGTGCTTACCCTTCGCGGGCATGGGCGTTTTCCTCTCCGGCGCCTGCGAGGTGAGCTGTCGGGTGCGGACTGGAGATGCCCGGCCGTGCTTGTGCACGGCTTTACCCCTAGCCGTTCCGGAGACCGGAACAGGCGGTGATACCTGTGGGTCCCCCGCTCCTGCCGTGGATCGGGTCGGTACGCGGCTCCGGTCGGCGGCAGGATTGGGCGTCCGTCCGGATTGACGCCGAACGTAAGCGACTTGTGGCCACAGAGACAACCATGGGGATTTCCTGTGCGTCTTCCTGTCTGATCCTTATCTCAATTAATGATCACGCTCCGTAAAAGACCGCCCCTGAGCGTTTACCAACCACCCTGGAAACACCTACGAATTACGTGGACATGGCGACAGCGGACGGTCACGAGTATGACGCTGCTCACTCCGCTACGAGCCAGTAGGTTCTATTCCAGGGCTACTTGGAATTACCGCTTCATTTCGGACAGATAGCTCAAGTACGACGCATGCGGATAACCATCGCATCGAAGTCGCCCCGCAGACCGGTCCGCAGGCCGTGATGCAACAGCACGGCACCTCGGTGCATTTCACCCGTTTCGCGGCACTCATACACTTCTGTCGGGTCGAGGCCGCGCAGCCGGAGCGGCGCGACCGGCTCGCCGTAGTGTTGGGCCTGGAGCCAGGCGAGCACGACGATCTCGTCACCATGGACGTACTGCACGGCGCTCAGCCCACCGGTCGGCGGCCGGAGCCGGTAGAGGTCGCCGCGCTGCACGACCGGCCGGATCTCCTTGTACAGCTCCACCCAGTCCCGCGCCTCGGCCAACTCCTCCTCGCTCCACTCGGCGAGGTCGCCGCCGACACCGAGCACACCCGCCATGGCGCTGACGAACCGGAACCGCAGTGTGCTGACCCGACCGTTGAGCTGGTTGTTCGGACTGTCCGTGACCCACGCGGCCATGGTCCGGGCCGGGTGGACCTGGCTGAAGCCGTGCTGGATGGCGAGCCGGTCGAGCGGGTCGGTGTTGTCGGAGGTCCACACCTGGTCGGTCCGCGCCATGACCCCGAGGTCGATACGACCGCCGCCGCCGGAGCACGACTCGAAGGCGACCTGCGGGTGGGCGGACCGCAACCGGTCCAGCAGCGCGTAGAAGGCCTGCACATGCTCGACCCACAGCTTCTGCGGATACGGCTCCCCGGGCCAGCCGGCATCCGTGAAGCAGCGGTTGAAGTCCCACTTCACATAGTCGATCGGCGCGCTGGACAGGAGAGTGTCCAGTCGCTCCCAGAGGTACTCCTGGACGTCCTCACGCGCGAGATTGAGGACAAGCTGATTACGCAGTTCCGTCCGCTTTCGCCCCGGTTGGAACTGTACCCATTCGGGGTGCGCCCGGTACAGCTCGCTGTCCGGGTTGACCATCTCGGGCTCGACCCAGATGCCGAACTGCATACCGAGGGCATGCACATAGTCGGCGAGCGGCTTCAGCCCCTTGGGGAAGCGGTCGGGGTTGGGTGTCCAGTCGCCGAGGCCGGCCCGGTCGCTGGTGCGCGCCCCGAACCAGCCGTCGTCCACCACGAACAGCTCGACCCCGACGGCCGCCGCGCGTCGCGCGAGCGTGCCCTGCTGCTCCTCGGAGATGTCGAACTCGGTGGCCTCCCAGGAGTTGAAGAGCACCGGCCGGTCCTGGTCCGCGTCCGGGATGACGTACGTCCGCTGGTACGCGTGCCAGGCGCGGCTCGCCCCGCCGTGGCCGCCGTCGCTCCACAGGCCCGCGAAGACGGGCGTGGTGAAGGTGTCGCCCGTCTCCAGCCGCAGCAGACCGGACTCGTCGTACCCGGCGCCGCCGGTGATCTGCACGCGCGCGTCCGGGAGTTGGGCGACCGCGATCCGCCAGGAACCCGACCAGCCGAGGGCGCAGCCGTAGACCTCGCCCCGCTCCTCGCCGGCGTCGGTGTCCAGGGCGACCCAGGGCAGGTGCTGATGCCCGGTGTGCCCGCGGCGGCTGCCGATGACCTTCTCGCCGTAGGTGAGGTCCGCGCGCACCAGCCGGGACTCGGCCGCCCACCGCCCGTGCAGCTGCGACAGCCGCCAGGCCTCCTCGCGCGGCGGCAGCGTCCAGGTCGCCGAGTCGGCCCGCAGCAGCTCCGCTGTCGGACCCTCGTTGACCAGGGTCACCCAGCGCTCCACCACGTCGTCGCGCATCCGGTAGTGCAGGGTGATCCCGAGGCCGCCGTCGGTGAAACTCAGCCGCAGCTCGTCGCCGTCGGCCTCGTACGTCCGGAAGGTCCACTCGGTACCGCGCCGCTCGTCCGTGCGCACGGAGAGGGCGGGGCGGGCGAAGCGGGGGCCGCCCTCGACGGGGTACTCCTCGTATCCGTCGACCGGGGCCTCGAACGGCCAGTACACCAGCTGCTGCCGAGCGGCCAGCTCCTCGGCGTCGGCGAGGGCGATACAAGGGCCCCAGTGCAGGTGCAGCAGTTCGTCGTTCTCCGTGAGCCGTAGGGCATAGCTGCTCCTGGGTCCCGTGAGAAGCCAGGTCCGGCCGTCTGCGCCGATGTCCAACATAAAGTCCCCACAGATTCGAACAGGTGCGATCGGGCTTCAACATCATCGCAGGTCGTCGCAGGCGCTCGGCAATGCCTGTGGACAACTGCCGACGCCCCTTCCCGCAGGGCCCTGTGGACAACCGTCGGGCGCCCCTCACGGCCCCTGTGGACGACTCCTTGGGGTACCCGCCCATGTCGTATCGTCGAGTGCGCGCCTCGGTGTCGAGTGCGCGCCCGTCGACGATCGGCGCCGGCGGCCGGATGGGAGGAGCCCCCGTGACGCAGCAGATCCCGTCGACCGAGCCCGAGCTGACCGGAGTGCGCAACTTCCGCGATGTGGGCGGTCTGCCGACCGTGGACGGCCGTCGGGTGCGTCATGGAGTCCTGTTCCGCAGTGGCCACCTCGCGCACGCGACCGACGAGGACACCGCGTTCCTGGCCTCCCTCGGCCTGCACACGGTCTTCGACTTCCGCAACGCGGCCGACCAGAAGCTGGAGGGCCCGGACGTCGAGCTGCCCGGCGTGCGCAATGTGAACCTGCCGCTGAGCGATCCGGCGGACGGCGCCGAGTTCTGGAAGATGGTCCGCGACGGCGACCTGGACCAGCTGCGCGCGCTGCTGGACGACGGCAAGGCGGCCGGCCGGATGATCACCTCCTACCGCACGATCGTCAAGCACCGCACGGCCGAGCACTCGCGTGTGCTGCACGCGCTGGCCGAGGACAGCGTGCCCGCGCTGATGCACTGCGCGGCGGGCAAGGACCGCGCGGGCCTCTCCATCGCCGTCACCCTCCTCGCCCTGGGTGTCGAGCGCGAGGCCGTCGTGGCGGACTACCTGGAGTCGAACGCCAAGCACCGCCGCTACAAGGTGCACCGCAGCAGCACCTCCGCGAGCGCCTACTCCCCGGAGATCATGGAGCTGCTGAGCCCGCTGTTCGACGCCCGCGCCGAGTACCTCCAGGCGGCCCTGGACACGGTCGAGGAGACCTGGGGCAATGTGGACACGTATCTGGAGCAGGGTCTGAAGGTGACCCCTCAGACCCGGGAGCTGCTGCGCGAGCGGCTGCTCGACTAGGTGCTGTTCGGGCATCCCCTGGGAGGCCGGCCCGCGTCGGCGTGCTGCGGGGCGACGGCGGGCAGCTCCGTCCAGCGGGGGCGTACCCTCGGGAGGGCTCATGCCCTCCGTTCAGCCGGACCTTCGCCTCTGCGGCCCATTCTTGCCTCAGAGGCAAAGACCGCCGGAGCCGCACCGTCGGCGGCCCCTTCCGCCGCCCGTACAACTAGTGCCGCGTCAGCCAAGGTTCGCCCCGTCGCGACGCCCGGCACGCCCTCTCGCCGCACCGGACGAAAGCCCGAGTACGTCCAGGCCCTTCGGGCGGATGACGCCTTCCGGCCGGCACGCCGAGAGCACGCACCGGACGCCGCTCCTTGACGGGCAAACCTTGACCGACGCGGCACTAGCGGCTGGCCACCGCCTGCTTCATCAGCGTCCTGCCGAAGTCCCACATCAGCCCGCTGCCGCCGTGCGCGTCGTCCATCACCTCGGTGAAGGCCTCGACGAACCGGTCCACCTCCCGTTCCCCGATGACCAGCGGCGGAATCAGCTTGATCACCTCCAGATGGTCGCCGGAGACCTGGGTGAGGATGCGATGCCGCCGCAGCAGCGGTACGACGACCATCTGCGCGAACAGTCCCTTGCGGGCCGCCTGGAGCATCGTCCAACGGCCACGCAGCTTCAGCGACTTCGGCCTGCCGAACTCGATACCGATCATCAGCCCCCGGCCGCGTACGTCGCTCAGCAGCTCGTACTTGTCTACGAGCGCCCCGAGCCGGGCCTTCAGCCGCTCCCCCGTGGCCCGGGCGTTCGCCACGAGCTGCTCGTTCTCCATGACCGAGAGGACGGCCAGGCCGGCGGCCATGGCCTGGGCATTGGAGCCGAAGCTGGCCGAGTGGACGAGGACGCGGTCCATCGACGCGTAGACCTTCTTGAAGATCCACTCCTTTCCGAGGGTCGCCCCGACCGGTACATAGCCGCCGGAGAGCGCCTTCGCCACACAGACCAGGTCCGGCTCGACACCGTCCTCGTGCTGGTAGGCGTAGAAGTCCCCGGTCCGCCCGAGACCGGTCTGCACCTCATCGACGATCAGCAGCGCCTTGCGCCGGCGCAGCAGCTCCTGTGCGGCGCGCAGATAGCCGGGCGGCGCCTCGCGCACCCCCTTGCCCTGGATGGGCTCGACGATGAGGGCGGCGACGTCGTCCTTCTTCAACTCTCTTGCCAGGGAGTCGAGATCACCGAATGGTACGGCCGTGTCGGGCAGCAGCGGTGCGAAGCCGTCCCGGAAGCCGTCCTCGCCGTTCACGGACAGCGAGCCGGCGGTGAGCCCGTGGAAGGCGTGGGCGCAGTACAGGACGCGCGGTCTGCCGGTGGCGCAGCGGGCGAACTTCAGCGCGGTCTCGACGGCCTCGGTGCCGCTGTTGCCGAAGAAGACCCGGTCCAGGTGCGGGCTGTGGGTAAGCAGCCTCTCGGCGAGCAGTCCGGGCAGCGGCTGGCAGTCGAAGCGGGTCAGGTCGGCGAGCCGCGCGTCGAGGACGTCGTGCAGCGCCTTGCGGACCACGGGGTGATGGCGGCCGAGCCCCATCACCCCGAACCCGGCGAGCATGTCCAGGTAGTCGGCGCCGTCCGCGTCCCAGAAGTACGCGCCCTCGGCCCGCTCGTAGACCTTGTCGAAGCCGATGGTGTGCAGCATGCGCGGGAGTTGGTGGTTGAGATGCCGGGCGTGGAGTTCGTAGCGCTCGGCGCCGCGCTCGGTCAGGAGTCTGCCGAGGTCGAACTCCTCGATGCCGTCGGTGGGTTCGGCGGTGGTCATTTACGGTTTCTCCTTGGCATGCTCGGCCTCGGGCAGGTCCCCCGTCGTCGGCTCGTCCTTGAGGGCCGGACAGACGCTGATCCGATCGGCGATCTCGACCGGCGTCAGACCTATGTCCGCCAGCACCTCCCCGCGCTTGGCATGCGGCAGGAACTGCTCCGGAATCCCGAACCGTCTTACGGGTAGGTCCACTTCGGCGTCCGCCAGGGCGAGCGCGACCGCCGAACCCACCCCGGCCGCCCGGCTGTTGTCCTCGACGACGGCCACCAGCCGGTGTTCGTCGGCGAGCCACGGCAGTGCCGGATCGACCGGCTTGACCCAGCGCGGGTCGACGACGGTGCAGCCGATGCCCCGCGCCTCCAGCAGTTCGGCGGCCTGCAGGCACACCGACGCCATGACGCCGACGGCCACCAGCAGCACCGCAGGACGCTCCGAGGACGGGGGGCGGTGCAGGACGTCCATGCCGCCCACCCGTTCCAGGGACGGGGTCCGGGGCCCCACCGACTCCTTGGGGAACCGGATCAGCGTGGGCGCGTCGTCGACGGCGACCGCCTCCCGCAGCTGCGCCCGCAACTGGTCGGCGTCGCGCGGCGCGGCGATCCGCAGCCCCGGCACGACCTGGAGGATCGACATGTCCCACATGCCGTTGTGCGAGGCGCCGTCGGTTCCGGTGACCCCGGCCCGGTCCAGGACGAAGGTGACCCCGCACCGGTGCAGCGCCACATCCATCAGCAGTTGGTCGAAGGCCCGGTTGAGGAAGGTCGAGTAGACCGCCACGACCGGGTGCAGCCCGCCGGTGGCGAGGCCGGCCGCCGACACCGCCGCGTGCTGCTCGGCGATCCCGACGTCCCACACCCGGTCCGGGAACTTCTCCGCGAACCTGCCGAGTCCCACCGGGTGCAGCATGGCCGCCGTGATCGCCACGACGTCCTCGCGCTCGTCACCGATGCGGACGATCTCGTCGCCGAAGACGGAGGTCCAGGACGGCCCGCCCGAGGGCGCGAGCGGCTCGCAGGTGAGCGGGTCCATCGCTCCGACCGTATGGAAGTGGTCCTCGTCGTCGGCCAGCGCGGGCTCGTACCCCGGCCCTTCTGCGTCAGGCAGTGGACGAGGACGGGCCCGTGGAAGCGCTTGGCGCGCCGCAGCGCCGACTCGACCGCCTTGAAGTCGTGCCCGTCGATCGGGCCGACGTACTTCAAACCCAGGTCCTCGAACATGCCCTGCGGTGCGAACGCGTCCTTGAAACCCTTCTTCGCGCCGTGCAGCGCCTCGTAGACCTGGTTGCCGACCAGCGGGGTGCGCAGCAGGACGTCCTTGCCCCAGGCGAGGAACTGCTCGTAGCCGTCGGTGATCCGGAGGGTGGCGAGGTGGTTGGCGAGGCCGCCGATGGTCGGGGAGTACGAGCGCTCGTTGTCGTTGACGACGATGACCAGCGGCCGGTCCCTGGCGGCCGCGATGTTGTTCAGTGCCTCCCAGGCCATGCCGCCGGTCAGCGCGCCGTCGCCGATGACGGCGACGACATGCCCCTCCTCCCCCTCACCTGGCGGGCCTTGGCGAGACCGTCGGCCCAGCCGAGGGCGGTGGAGGCGTGGCTGTTCTCTATGACGTCGTGCTCGGACTCCTCGCGCGAGGGATAGCCGGACAGCCCGCCCTTGCCGCGCAGCCTGGAGAAGTCCTGACGCCCCGTCAGAAGCTTGTGCACATAGCTCTGGTGACCGGTGTCCCACAGGATGCGGTCGACGGGTGAATCGAAAACCCGGTGGAGCGCCAGGGAGAGCTCCACCACCCCCAGATTGGGTCCCAGGTGACCACCGGTCCTGGCGACCGCGTGCACCAGAAACTCCCGTATCTCCTCCGCCAGTTCACCGAGTTCCGCCTCGGTCAGCGCCTTCAGGTCGCGCGGTTGCCGGATGCTCTCCAGAATCGTCACGCTCGGGCCCCCTCTCGGTCCTTGCTCTTCAGCCGTGTCGTCAGCTCACGGTGACCGCCGGCTCCCCCGACGCGACGCCGTCCTTCTCCATCTGCTCGGCGATCTTCATCGCCTCGTCGATGAGGGTCTCCACGATCTTTGATTCGGGGACGGTCTTGATGACCTCGCCCTTCACGAAGATCTGACCCTTGCCGTTGCCGGAGGCCACCCCCAGGTCCGCCTCACGTGCCTCTCCGGGCCCGTTGACGACGCAGCCCATGACCGCGACGCGCAACGGCACCTCCATGCCTTCCAGACCCGCACTCACCTCGTCGGCCAGCCGGTACACATCGACCTGCGCCCGCCCGCACGACGGGCACGACACGATCTCCAGCCGCCGCTGCCGCAGGTTCAGCGCCTGAAGGATCTGGATGCCGACCTTGACCTCCTCGGCCGGCGGGGCACTCAGCGAGACCCGGATCGTGTCACCGATCCCCTCGCTGAGCAGCGCCCCGAAGGCGACCGCGGACTTGATCGTGCCCTGGAACGCCGGACCGGCCTCGGTGACCCCCAGATGCAGCGGGTAGTCGCACCGGGCCGCCAGCTGCCGGTACGCCTCGATCATCACCACGGGGTCGTTGTGCTTGACCGAGATCTTGATGTCCCGGAAGCCGTGCTCCTCGAAGAGCGACGCCTCCCACAGCGCGGACTCCACCAGCGCCTCCGGCGTCGCCTTCCCGTGCTTGTGGAGCAGCCGCCTGTCGAGCGAGCCCGCGTTGACCCCGATCCGGATCGGCGTTCCGCACTCCTTCGCCGCCCGCGCGATCTGCTTGACCTTGTCGTCGAACTGCTTGATGTTGCCGGGGTTGACCCGCACCGCCGCGCAACCGGCCTCGATCGCCGCGAACACGTACTTGGGCTGGAAGTGGATGTCCGCGATCACCGGGATCTGCGACTTGCGGGCGATGGTGGCGAGGGCGTCCGCGTCGTCCTGCGTGGGACAGGCGACCCGGACGATCTGGCAGCCCGACGCGGTCAGTTCGGCGATCTGCTGCAAGGTGGCGCCGATGTCCGATGTACGGGTCGTCGTCATCGACTGCACCGACACCGGGGCCCCACCCCCCACGGCCACCGGACCGACCTGGATCAGCCGCGCGAGGCGGCGCTCCGCGACCGGTCGGGCGGGCACCTCGGGAACGCCCAGAGACACGGCGGTCATGACATCACCCCTGGTTCCCGGAGACCGTCTCGCGCAGGGCGCGCAGGGACTCCTTCAGCGATCCCATGGTGGCGAGGACGGCGGTCGGTTCGTAGCCGCAGTGCGCCATGCAGTTGGCGCAGCGCGGGTCCCTGCCCCGGCCGTAGGCGTCCCAGTCGGTCTTCTCGACGAGCTCCCGGTACGTCGTGACGTACCCGTCGCTCATCAGGTAGCAGGGCTTCTGCCAGCCGAAGAGCGAGTAGTTGGGGATCGCCCACGCCGTGCACGGGAAGTCGACCTTGCCCTCCAGGAAGTCCAGGAACAGGGGCGAGTGGTTCAGGCGCCAGCGCCGCCGGTTCCCGCCCGAGAATGCCTTCCTGAACAGTTCGCGGGTCTGCTCGACGCCGAGGAAGTGCTCCTGGTCGGGGGCCTTCTCGTAGGCGTAGGCCGGCGAGATCATCATCTCGTGGACCCGGAGGTCGTCGTTGAGGTAGTCGAGGACCTCGATGATGGTCTGCGGGGTGTCGGTGTTGAAGAACGTCGAGTTGGTGGTCACCCGGAAGCCGCGCCGCTTGGCCTCCTTGATGGCCGCCACGGCCTCGTCGAACACCCCCTCCTTGGCCACCGACTCGTCGTGCCGCTCCCGCAGCCCGTCGATGTGCACGGCGAACGCGAAGTACGGCGAGGGCTTGAACCTGTCCATCTTCTTGCGCAGCAGCAGGGCGTTGGTGCACAGGAATACGTACTTCTTGCGGGCCACCAACTGCCTCACGATCTCATCGATCTGAGGGTGCATCAGGGGCTCGCCGCCGGCGATCGACACCATCGGCGCACCGGACTCCAGGACGGCGCCCACGGCCTGGGCGACCGGCATGCGCTGTTTGAGCACGCCCGCCGGATGCTGGATCTTGCCGCAGCCCTCGCACTTCAGATTGCAGGCGTAGAGCGGTTCCAGCTCGACGATCAGCGGGAATTTGTCCCGTTTGCGAAGCTTCTGTTCAACGAGATACGTCGCCACCTTGATGGACTGGCGGAGCGGCATGGCCATCTGGCTCACCTCCGGGGGAGCAGCAAGGAACGGTGCCATTCGTAGTAAGCGGGAAGTACGGCACGAAGGACGCGGAAGGCCGATATTCCACCGTGTACCGTGCCGATCCGGACCAGTTCGTGCTCTGGAGCGTCCACGACCACCCGGACGGCCGCAACGGGGCGTGCGCCCGATCTCACGGCGCAGTGGAGCGTGACGGCGGACTCCATGTCGACCGCGAGTGCGCCGGTCGCACACAGGTCGGACCGTTCCTGACCGCGTACGACGTGGTCGGATCCGGTGAGCGGGCCGGTGTGGACCGTGCGGCCGGGCACGACGCGCTCCAGCTCTCTGACCAGACGTCGGGGGGAGACACAGGGCGTGACGGCACCGCCGGGCCCCCAGGTCTCCTCGGCGACCACCAGGTCACCGGGGTGCATACCGGGGGCGAGCCCGGCGCAGAACCCGGTGGCCAGCACGGCCGCGTCGCGCAGCCCCGGATCGGCGAGCAGCCGGGAGACGGACCGCTCGGCGGCCCTCGGCCCCATGCCGGTGCGCAGTACGGTGACCGGGCCCCCGGCGCCGCCCCGGTCGCCGCTGCGCAGGGCGAGCTGTTCGATGCCGAGCGCGCAGGCGATCAGCAGCGGAGCCGGGGAGGAGGGCGTGGTCATCAGCTTCCCCTGGCTTTCAGGACGGCCGGTTCACCGTTGACGTACCGGCCGAGCGCGGTGAGCGGGAACACCTGCCGGTAGAGGTGGTAGTTGATCGAGAAGTCCCAGGGGAAGCCGGTGCCGGTGAAGTGCGGCTCGTCCCAGCCGCCGTCCTCCCGCTGGGTCTGGGCCAGCCACTCGATGCCGCGCTCGGTGGCCTTGGCGTCCCGCTCCCCCGCCGCCAGCAGCGCGAGCAGCGCCCACGCGGTCTGGGATGCGGTGGAGGCGCCCTTGCCGCCCCACTCGGCCGGGTCGGGGTAGGAGCGCAGGTCCTCACCCCAGCCGCCGTCGTCGTTCTGTACGGTCTCCAGCCAGGCCACGGCCCGACGGATCGCGGGGTGCGCGGCGGGCAGTCCGGCAGCCGCCAGCGCGGGGACCACCGATCCGGTGCCGTAGACGTAGTTGACGCCCCATCGGCCGAACCACGAGCCGTTCGGCTCCTGTTCGGCGAGGAGCCACTCGATGCCCCGGCGGGTGCGTGGATCACGGGACAGGCCCTCGACCGCCAGCATCTCCACCACGTGCGCGGTGACGTCGGCGGACGGCGGGTCGATCACCTCGCCGAAGTCGCAGAACGGCAGCCGGTTGGGGAACGGGCTGGTGTTGTCGACGTCGAAGGCACCCCACGCCCCGTTCCTCGACTGCATGCCGAGGTTCCAGCGGACCCCGCGCCGGATGGCGTTCTCGACGCGCTCCGGGTCGTGGTGCTTGACGCGGCGCAGCGCGAGCACGACCTCGGCGGTGTCGTCGATGTCGGGGTAGTTGTCGTTGTGGAACTCGAACGCCCAGCCGCCCGGCGGGAGTTGGGGCCGCTTTACCGCCCAGTCGCCGGGGCGGACGATCTCCTCACCGAGCATCCAGTCGGCGGCCTTGACGAGTTGGGGGTGGTCGGCCGGCAGACCCGCGTCGGCGAGCGCGATGGTGGCGAGGCAGGTGTCCCACACCGGGGACTGGCAGGCCTCGATCATCCGGGCCCCGTCCTCGCGCCACACGGCGAACCGGTCGAGGGATTCCAACCCGGCCCGCATCACCGGATGCTGGAGGTCATAGCCGAGCAGGTACAGCGCGATGACCGAGTACACGGCCGGCGGCTGGATGCCGCCCCAGCAGCCGTCGTTCTCCTGCCGCTCGACGATCCAGCGGGCCGCGCTGTTCATGGCCGCCTTGCGCAGCCGCTTCAGCGCCACCTTGTGATAGCCGTGCAGCAGCTTGTCGAGCCGCTGGAAGACACCCTCCCAACTGGCCAACGGGTCGAGGGGCCCGGGCGGACTCGGCCGTCCCGGATCGGTGTGCAGCTCGTCCAGCGGGAACGGCGCGGGCCGCACCGGCCGCTTCGCCGAGACGACTGTCAGCGGGACGATCGTCTGCCGCGCCCAGCACCCGAAGTCGTAGATGTTCAGCGGCATCCACTTCGGGAAGTAGATCAGCTCCGGCGGCATCTCCGGCAGGTCGTCCCACTTCCACCAGCCGAACAGCGCGAGCCAGATGCGGGTGAACACCCGCGCCGCGGCGATGCCGCCCCGCTCCCGGATGAACGCGGACGCCCTCGCCATGTGCGGCTCGGACGGGTCGTCCCCGGCCAGCCGCAGCGCGACGTACGCCTCAACGGTGGCGGAGAGTTCGGGCGGGCCGCCGTGGAAGGTGGCCCAGGTGCCGTCCTCACGCTGCTCGCCTCTGATGAACAGGGCCGCCGCCCGGGTGGTCTTCTCGTCGCGAATTCCCAGGAACTGACGGAGCAGCAGGTCCTCGGCGTCCATGGTGACGTTGGTCTCCAGGTCGCCCTTCCACCAGCCCTGGGCGTCCTGTCGGGAGAGCAGGAAGTCGGTGGCGCGCCGTATGGCGTGTGCGGCGGCCTCCTGGACCCCTGCCGCCCCCGGGGCCTCGTGGTCGGTGTCGCTGGCCGAGGCCGCGCGGGGCGACAGTGCCCCGGTGCTTCCGTCGGTCGTCGCTGTCATGGCTTCCCCTTCGTGCAGTGGACGGATCTCTCTGCGGTGGGTCAGCCGTCGGCCGGTGCGTGTCCGGTGACGAGGCACCGGCCGGCGACTACGCGAGTGCTATTCGACCGACAGTGGTCGGCTCCTGGGCCACGGCGGTCATCTCTTCCGTACGACGACGAAGTCGGCGAGCCCCGCGAACTGGTCCCGCACCCGCTCGGGCATCCGGATGGAGTCCAGCGCGTCGATGGCGATCGTGTGCTGGCGGCGCGCCTCCTCGGCGGTCCACTCCCGGCCGCCCGCCTCCTCGATGAGGACGGCGCGCGCGGCGAACTCCTCCTCGGAGAAGTTCTCGAAGTCGCTGCTCTTGGCGTCGGCGGCGAGCAGTTCACCGAGCTGCTCGGAGGCCGGCCCGCCGGCCGCGAGCGCGGCCACGACCGGCAGGGACTTCTTGCGCTGGCGCAGATCGCTCCAGGTCTGCTTGCCGGTGGCGACCGGGTCGCCCCAGATGCCCAGCAGGTCGTCGACGGCCTGGAAGGCGAGGCCGAGGTGGTAGCCGTACTTCTCCAGCGTGTCGGCGGTGCGGTCGTCCGCGCCGCCGAGGACGGCGCCGATGGAGCAGGCGCAGGCGAGCAGGGCGCCGGTCTTGTTGCCCTCCATCTCCAGGCACTCCTCGACGGTGACCCGCTCACGGTGCTCGTAGGAGATGTCCTGGGCCTGGCCGTCGATGAGGGCGCGGGTCGCCGTGGTGACGCGGCGGGCGGCGCGGGCCGCCTCGGCGGTACCCAGTTCGAGCAGGATCTCGTTGGCGAGGACCATCAGGGCGTCGCCGACGAGGATGGCCTGGGCGGGGCCGTGCACCTTCCAGACGGTGTCGCGGTGGCGGCGCTGTTCGTCGCCGTCCATCAGGTCGTCGTGCAGCAGCGAGAAGTTGTGCACCAGCTCCACCGCGACCGCACCGGGGACGCCGACCTCGGGTGCGGCGCCGGTGACCTCGGCCGACATGACCGCGAGCGCGGGGCGCACGGCCTTGCCGCCGTCGCCGTCGGCGGGGTTGCCGTGGGCGTCGATCCAGCCGAAGTGGTAGGCGGCGACGGTGTCCATGGGGGGCGCCAGCCGGTCGACGGCCGCCCGCAGCACGGGGGTGGCCAGGGTCCGCCCGCGCTCCAGGAGCGCGGTCACGTCCACCGCGGTCCTCGCAGCGGCCGTCACGGCCGGGGGCACAGTGGGCACAGTCTCTCCTCTTGTTGCGGTGCCGGGAGTGCGAAAGCCGGTCCTGCGCGCTTCGAGCGTCACGCTGCCTCCTCGTAGCGGAAGAGGTGCTCTCGGGGCCGGCCCAGAGCGGCGAGGGCGGCGTCCGCCGCGCCGATGCCGCTGCGGACCGCACTCTCCATGGTCGCGGGCCACCCGGTGGCGGTCCACGCTCCGGCCAGGTACAGGCCGGGGGCCTCGGTGCGGGCGCCGGGCCTGAGCCGTCCGACGCCGGGGGTGGGAGCGAACGTCGCGGTGCGCTCCCGGGTCACGAAGAAGTCCTTCACCGCCGCGCCGCGCGCGGAGGGCAACAGCCGGTCCAGCTCGGGCAGATACCGCTCGCGCAGCACGGACACGGGCTCGTCGATCTCGTCGTGGGCGGCCGACTGCGACAGCGCCAGATACTGGCCCTGGCTCAGCCCGGACGCCTCCGTCCGGTCGAAGACCCACTGCACCGGGGAGCCGAGCGCCGCGAAGAACGGTCGCGTGAGCACCTTACGGTCGTACACCACATGGACGTTGAGGATCGGCACGGTGCCGATCTCCAGCAACCGCCCAGGGTCGTCGTGCGCGCCCTCTGGCAGCAGTTCGTACGTCTCGCGCTGCGGCACGGCGAGGACGACCGTGTCCGCGTCGATGCTCTCGCCGGGCGTCTCGACCCGCCAACTCCCGTCCACCTGAGGGCGGACAGAGGTGACACGGGTGCGGAGTCCGGTGCGGACCCCGGCCGAGTCCAGCGCCTTACGGGCCTGCCGGTCGTGCAGTTCACCCAGCGGGACCCGGGCCCATCCGATGTCGGCCGCGCCCGGGTCGGACAGCAGGCCCGTCTTGAACACCATCGCGGCGAGCCCTAGGGAGGCGTCCTGGGCCACCGCGTTGAGGGTGGCGACCCCCACGAGGTCCCACAGCGCCTCGACGGCACGCGCCGACTGGCCGTGCGCGGTCAGCCAGCTGCCGAAGTCCCGTTCGTCCAGGGCCGGATCCGCGAGGTCGAGCGCTTTCAGCGCCAGCGCCGCCCGTCCCACCCGGGCGCGCTCGGCGAGCGAGAGGTGGGGGTACGTGGCCAGGCTGCGCCCCAGATGCAGAGGTACGGGCAGCGCGTCGCGCCGCAGTCTGCCGAGCCGCCTCCCGGGCCGGCCCCCGGCGTCGAGGACCGGCACGTCGAGACGGTTCTGCAGCGGTGCGAGCGCGGCCCCGTCGACACGGTCGAGGAACCAGCGGTAGGCGGTGCAGCAGCGCAGATACACATGCTGTCCGTTGTCGACGGTGAGGTCGCCACGCTGGAAGGAGAAGGCGAGTCCGCCGAGTCGGGGCCGCCCTTCCAGGAGGGTGACCCGGACACCGGCGTCGGCGAGCGCGAGCGCGGCGGTGATGCCCGCCAGCCCCCCGCCGACCACCGCGGCCGTGCTCCGGGGACGGCCCGTACGGTCCGCGTCCGGCAGTCCCCCGGACTGTGCGCCGTCGGTCATCGTGCACCCTCCCCTGCCGGTCCGCCGGGGTGGCGACGCGGTCCCCTGCCGACCGTCGCAGTCAGGGACGCTCCCGCACCGCGGCGGGTTGCGTGCCGCTTTTCCCCGACGGATTCGCCTTTGCCCGGATGGTCCATCAGACGCGCCTCCTGACGGTACGGCGCGACACATGGCGGGTATCCAGACCGGACAGGCCGCGCACGGCGACATACGCCTTCTCACGCCCGGGCAGCGAGACCCGGCCGCGCAGTACGGCCTCCGGCTCGCGTTCGATGCGGTCCAGCAGCCGTCGGTAGATGCCGGCCATGGCGGCGACACAGGCGCCACTGCGCCGGTCGAGCATCGGCAGCAGCCGGTAGCCCTCGGCGAACAGGGCGCGAGCCCGGCGCACCTCGAAGTGCACCAGCCCCGCGAAGTCGGAGTCGGCCGACGGGAGCGGCCCGGCGAACCCGGCCGAGCAGCCGAACTTCGCGAGGTCGTCGGCGGGCAGATAGAGGCGCCCGCCCTCCGCGTCCTCCCGAACGTCCCTGAGAATGTTGGTGAGTTGGAGCGCGAGCCCGAGGGTGTCGGCATACTCCGGCGCGCGCTCCGCTCCGCGCACGCCCGGTTCCGTGCCGAAGACTCCGAGCGAGAGCCGTCCGATGACGCCCGCGACACAGCGGCAGTAGACCTTCAGGTCGTCCCAGGTCTCGTAGGTCTCGCCGCGTACGTCCATGAGGACGCCGTCGATGAGTTCGTCGAAGGCGTCGAGGGGGATCGGGAAGGTCTCCCCGGCGTGGGCGAGGGCCACCGCGACGGGGTCCGTGTCGTCCTCACCGACGGAGCCGTCCCGGACCCGGGTGAGCAGGGCCCTGGTCTCCTCCAGCCGGGCCTCCTTGACCTCGGCGGCGAGCGCGCCGTCTCCGATGTCGTCGACGCGCCGGGAGAACGCGTACAGCGCGGACATCGCGCGGCGCTTGGGCGTCGGCAGCAGTCTGATGCCGTAGGCGAAGTTGCGGGCCTGCCGCCCGGTGACGGCCTCGCAGTAGCTGTAGGCGGCGAGTACCGGCGCGGACGCGTGTGGTTCCGACTCCACGATCCGGATCACCCCTCTCCTCGCAGGGTCGCGCCCACCTCGCGCAGCAGCCGGAGCTTGCCGGGCTTGGGCGGGCCGGGAAGTACGTCGAACTCGGCGGCGGCGAGCGCGTGGAGGGCCGCCCTTCCTCCCGCCACGAACCCCGCGAGGAGCAACTTCAGCCCGCCGTGGACGCTACCCACGAGGGGGGTGCCCTCCTTCAGGAGAAGCCGGGCACGTTCCGCCTCGTACGCGACCAGCGCGCGCACCGACGCGCCCGCTGTGGGTGCGGCGAGATCCGCCTCCTGAACGTGAAAGCGCTTCATGTCCGCGGCGGGCAGATAGACACGGTCGCGGCCGAGGTCCTCGGCCACGTCCTGGAGGTGCTCGACGATCTGCAGCGCGGTGCAGATCGCGTCGGAGTGCCGAACCCGCTCGGGGGTGGTGATGCCGGTGACGGCGAGGACCAGGTGGCCGACCGGGTTGGCGGACAGCTCGCAGTACGCGAGCAGGTCGTCGTAGGTCTCGTACCGCTTGACCAGTTGGTCCTGGCGGTTGGCTGCGATCAGGGCGAGGAACGGCTCGGGGGCGAGCGAGCGGCGGCGGACGGTGCGCTGGAGCCCGCGCAGCAGCGGGTGGCCCGGGGTGCCGTCGAAGACCTTGTGGAGGTCGGCCTCGAAGGCGTCGAGGAGGAGCAGTCGGTCGTCGGCGTCCTGGGGGCGGACGCCCAGGAGGCGGGCGTCGGCGCCGCCGGGAGCGAGGTCGCCGTCACCGATGTCGTCGACGAGGCGGGCGAAGCCGTAGACGGCCATCAGGTCGTCGCGCCAGGCCCTGGGCAGGTAGAACGGCGCGACGGGAAAGTTCTCGGTCCCGGCCTTGTCGAGGGTGTCGCGCTCCGGGTCGCCGGTGCGCGCCGTCCCGGTTTCGGTCACCGCCCGTCACCTGGCGCGGGAACGGCAAAAGCATGGTCGAGCCGGGGAGTCTCCGTAGCCATGGCCATCACATCTCCCGTTCTACACTGCCGACCCAATACGCACTATTTCGGACACGCCGCCCAGCGGTCGGCGTCTGCGGCTGATGCCGGGTGTCGCGCATTATGGACCCACTTGCCGCGATTCGGCACCGGTACAGCTTACGTTGTACAACGCACCCTGCTCCGTCAGGGTGTCCCGCACATCACAAGAACGCACCGATTGCCCCAAGATTCCTGTGGGCGACCGGAGTTGGCGCTTCCTTCGCGCACGACCGGACCCGGCCTCCTTCGCAGACGCCGGGCCCCGCCGGAACAGTTCCGGCGGGGCCCGGTCGTTTCGGGCTACTTGCCCGTGAACTTCTCGTATTCCTTCAGCACCTCTTCGGTCGGACCGTCCATGCGCAGTTCGCCGCGTTCCAGCCACAGGACGCGGTCGCAGGTGTCGCGGATCGACTTGTTGTTGTGGCTGACCAGGAAGACCGTGCCGGCCTCCTTGCGCAGCTCGCGGATGCGGGCCTCGGAGCGCTTCTGGAAGTTGCGGTCTCCGGTCGCGAGGGCCTCGTCGATCATCAGGACGTCGTGGTCCTTGGCCGCCGCGATGGAGAAGCGCAGACGGGCCGCCATGCCGGAAGAGTAGGTGCGCATGGGCAGGGTGATGAAGTCACCCTTCTCGTTGATGCCGGAGAAGTCGACGATCTCCTGGTAGCGCGCCTTGATCTGTTCACGGGACATGCCCATCGCGAGGCCGCCCAATATGACGTTCCGCTCGCCCGTCAGGTCGTTCATCAGGGCGGCGTTGACGCCGAGCAGGGAGGGCTGGCCGTCGGTGTAGACCTTGCCCTTCTCCGCGGGGAGCAGACCGGCGATGGCACGCAGCAGGGTGGACTTGCCGGAACCGTTGGAGCCGATCAGGCCGATGGCCTCGCCGCGGTAGGCGACGAAGGAGACGCCCCTGACGGCGTGCACCTTGCGCACGCCCCGCGCCGCGTCGTCGGAGCCTCGCTTCAGGATGCGGCTGAGGGCGGCGGTGGCGCTGCCCTTGCCGGTCCTGGCACCGTTGACGCGGTAGACGATGTGCAGCTCGTCCGCGATGACGGTGGGAATGAGTGCCTCAGCCACGGCCGTACCTCTCCTCCGCCTTCCAGAAGTACACGAAGCCGCCGAGCGCGATCAGCGCGGCCCAGCCGGCGGCGACCGCCCACACGTGCGGCGGCAGGTTCTCGCGGCCGTAGCCGTCGATCAGCGCGAAGCGCATCAGGTCCATGTAGATCGCGGCGGGGTTCCACTGGAGGATGTCGGCGATCCACTTGGGGTGTTCGGCGAGCATCACGGGGATGGAGAACATGACGCCGGAGGCGTACATCCAGGTCCGCATCACGAACGGCATCAGCTGCGCGAGGTCGGGCGTCTTGGCACCCATACGGGCCATGATCAGCGCGAGGCCGGTGTTGAAGAGGAACTGCAGTGCCAGCACGGGGAGGATCAGCAGCCACGACAGCCGCGGGTAACTGCCGAAGCCGACCACGATGACGAAGAGCACGATCATCGAGAACAGCAACTGCTGGAGCTGCTGGAGCGAGAAGGAGATGGGCAGCGAGGCGCGCGGGAAGTGCAAGGCGCGCACCAGGCCCAGGTTGCCGGAGACCGCGCGCACACCCGCCATCACCGAACTCTGTGTGAAGGTGAAGACGAACACGCCCGTGACCAGGAACGGGACATACACCTCGCGCTCCATGCCCCGGTCGGCGTTGAGGATCAGGCCGAAGATCAGGAAGTACACCACCGCGTTGAGCAGCGGGGTGGCCACCTGCCACAGCTGGCCGAGCTTGGCCTGGCTGTACTGAGCGGTGAGCTTCGCCTGGGAGAAGGCGAGGATGAAGTGGCGCCGCCCCCACATCTGGCGGACGTACTCGACGAGTCCGGGCCGGGCGCCGCTCACGGCGAGTCCGTACTTGGCGGCCAGTTCCGTCGCGGAGAGCCCGTCGTCGGGCGACGGACGGTCGCTCACCGCGAGCCTGCCGTCATGCGTTGTCTCACTCACAAGTGGAAACTTTCGTCCTCAATGTGCGCAGCCTGGTCGGGCCGAGGCGGAAACCTGGACCGGGTACGGCCGCATGCTCTCAGATATCGAGCTTGTCAGATGACGGGAGGCCGGCCCAGTCGGGTCAGCCGCCACACCGTACGCCACTTCATGGGCCGACGGGGGCCGCAGGAGCTCGTCCAGCCCTCCTTGAAGCCGCCGAACCAGGCTTTCAGGGCCGGGGCGGAGGGCTTGCGGAGCAGGGTCAGGAGCAGCCAGACGCCCAGGTAGACCGGGACGAGGAGGGCCGGGAGGTTACGGCGCGCGAGCCAGACGCGGTTTCGCGCGACCATGCGGTGGTAGACCGCGTGCCGGGAGGGCGCGGTCGTGGGGTGGTACAGCACCATGTCGGACCGGTAGTCGATCATCCAGCCCGCGTCGAGGGCCCGCCATGCCAGGTCGGTTTCCTCGTGCGCGTAGAAGAACGCGTCCGGGAGTCCGCCGACTTCGGCCAAGACCTGGGTGCGGACGGCGTTGGCGCCGCCGAGGAAGGTGGTGACCCGGGAGGAGCGCATCGGGTCGGAGGCGCGCAGCCGTGGCACATGGCGCCGCTGGGTCTCGCCGGTATCGGGGTCGGCGATCCGGAAGCTGACGATGCCGAGCTTCGGGTCTTCCTCGAAGGCCCGGCGGCAGAGTTCGGCGGTGTCGTGGTGGGCGAGCAGGCCGTCGTCGTCCAGGAAGAGGAGGACGTCGACGTCCCGGCCGCTGGGGCCGAACGCCTCGATGCCCATGTTGCGGCCGCCGGGGATGCCGAGGTTCTCGGGCAGCTCGACCGTCCGCACGCCCTCGGGGACGTCCGGGACGGGCGAGCCGTTGCCGACGACGACAACCTCGACCCGGTCACCCTCCTGCTTGGCGACCGAGTCGAGGAGGGCGCGGAGCTCGTCGGGACGGTTGCCCATGGTGATGATGACCGCGCCGACCTTCATGCCGTCGCTCACTTCAGCCTGCTGGAGGCGAGGATGGAGACCAGGTGCAGCAGGGTCTGGAGCAGGGCGATGCCCGCCAGCACGGCGACGCCGAGCCGGGAGAAGAAGAGGTCGCCCCGGACCTGGTCCAGGACCGCGAGGAACAGGATCAGCAGGGATGCCTCGACGCCGAGGATCAGCCGGTGGAACTTCAGCGCGGCGGCGGCCTTGCGGGCCAGCGCCATGCCGGAGGAGCGCGGCTCGGAGGCCGACTCCTGGACCGGCGGCTTGCCGGTCTGGTGCCGGGCCACACCGACGAGGTCGGTCTCGGCCTTGATCAGGATGGCGCCGAGGGCGGCGAGGGTGCCGAGGAAGGCCCACAGCCAGTCGATCCGTCCGGTGCCCCACAGGTCGGCGGCGCGCAGCCCGAAGCCGACGAGCACGGCCGCGTCGCACAGGTAGGCGCCGACCCTGTCCACGTAGACCCCGGCCATCGAGAACTGCTTGCGCCAGCGGGCTATCTCCCCGTCGACGCAGTCGAACAGCAGGTACAGCTGGACCATCAGCACGCCGAGGACGGCGCCCGGGATGCCCGGCACCAGCAGGGCCGGGGCTGCGAGGACGCCGAAGACGGTCATCAGGTAGGTCAGCTGGTTGGGCGTGACCCGGGTGTTCACCAGGTGCCGGTCGATGCGCAGGGAGACCTCGCGCATGTAGAGCCGGCCGGCCCAGTGCTCGCCGCTCCGCCGGTCCTTCACACCCGGGGGGTGAACGACCGGGCGGAGCTCAGCTACCGATGGCTTTGGCATAGTCGGCGTATGCGTCCTTGATCTGTTCGGTGCTCAGTTCGAGGTGCTCGAGAATGGTGTAGCGGCCCGGCCGGGTCTGCGGGGCGAACTCCACGACCTGGACGAACTCGTCCACGGTGAAGCCGATCTCGTCCGGGAGGACCGGGAGGCCGTGGTGCCGGAGGACCTCGGTCATCTGGCCCGCGATCTCGTGGTGGCCCCGCAGGAACGTGGCGAACGCGCCGCCGAGACCGCACTGTTCGCCGTGCAGGGCGTTGCGCTTGGGGAAGCTGAGGTCGAACGCGTGGCTGATCTCGTGGCAGGCGCCCGAGGCGGGACGGCTGTCGCCGGCCACGGACATCGAGATCCCGCACAGCACGAGGGACTCCGACAGCGTCGTCAGGAAGTCGTCGTCGCCGACGCCACCGGGGTGGCGCAGGACCGCCTCGGCGGCCTGGCGGGCCATGGCGGCGGCCAGTCCGTCGACCTTCTCACCGGTCTCCCGGCTCGACAGCTCCCAGTCGGCGACGGCGGAGATCTTGCAGATCACATCGCCGATGCCGGCCCGCACGAAGCGCACCGGGGCCTCACGGATGACGTCGAGGTCGATGACGATCCCGATCGGGTTCGGCACTCCGTAGGAGCCGCGGCCCGCGTCGTTGTCGAGGGTGGCGACCGGGGAGCACAGACCGTCGTTGGCGAGGTTGGTGGCGACGGCGACCAGCGGCAGGCCGACACGGGCCGCCGCGTACTTGGCGCAGTCGATGACCTTGCCACCGCCGAGCCCGACCACGGCGTCGTAGTGACCGCCCTTCTTGATCGAGTCGGCGAGGCGTACCGCGCCGTCGATGGTGCCGTCGGCGTCGCAGAACCAGTCCGCCTCCGGAAACGCGGGGGCGAACCGCTCGCGCAGCGCGCGGCCGGAACCGGCGCTGATCGCGAAGGCCAGCCGCCCCGACGGCGCGATGCGCTGGTCCGACAGGATCGTCGCCAGATCATCGAGCGCGCCGGGACGGATGTCCACGACGACCGGCGAGGGGATGAGCCTCGTCAGTACTGGCACGCGATCTCACGTCCCTTGGCGAGGTCGTCGTGGTTGTCGATCTCGACCCACTTGACGTCACCGATGGGCGCGACGTCGATGCGGAAGCCCCGGTTCACGAGTTCCTGGTAGCCGTGCTCGTAGAACTGCTGCGGGTCCGTCTCGAAGACCGTCTTCAGCGCGTCGGCCAGCTCGTCGGCGGCCTCGCCCTCGATGAGGGTGACGCCGATGTACTCACCGGTCGCCTCGGCCGGGTCCATCAGCTTGGTGATCTTCGTCATACCGCCCTCGGGGCCGACGACGACCTTCATCTCCTCGTCCGCGAGGGACTTCACCGTGTCGAGGGCGAGAATGATCTTCTTGCCGTCGCCGCGGGCGGCGAGCAGGGTCTTCTCGACGGAGACCGGGTGCACGGTGTCGCCGTTGGCGAGGATCACCGAGTGCTTGATGGCGTCACGGCCGCACCACAGGGAGTAGGCGTTGTTCCACTCCTCGGCCTTGTCGTTGTCGATGAGGGTGATCTTGAGCCCGTACTTGGCCTCCAGCGCCTCGCGGCGCTCGTAGACGGCCTCCTTGCGGTACCCGACGATGATCGCGACCTCGGACAGGCCGATCTCGGCGAAGTTGGCGAGGGTGAGGTCCAGGACGGTGAGGCTCTCCTCGTTGCCTTCGGGGCCGACCGGCACCAGAGCCTTGGGGAGGGTGTCGGTGTAGGGGCGAAGACGCCGTCCGGCGCCGGCCGCCAGCACGAGGCCGATCATGCGGGTTCTCCTTCATCGTGTACGGCGGGTGCGCCGGTTTTATGGGCGGTCACCCAGAAGCGGATGCTCTCGACGAGCACCAGCAGCGCCACGGCCACGGCGAGAGCCGTGAGCGCGACCTTGAAATCTGTGGGCGCGAGCAGCGCGGCCAGGACGGTGACCAGCAGCGTCCTGCCTTCGTGACCGCCGATCGCCCGCACCAGCCACTGGGGCGGTGCGCCGGCGTCGCCGCGGATGCGGTACACCGTGTCGTAGTGATGGTAGGCGACCGCGGCCACCAGCCCGAAAGCCGCGGGAAGGGCCCCGCTCACATCGGCTTTCGCGGCCAGTACCAGAACGGTGCAGTATTCGGCCGCGCGGAAGAAGGGGGAACGAGCCAGTCCAGGGCGCCCGTCAGCGGCAGCGAGACCGCCGCGGCCGACGTGAGGGTGTACAGCACGGCCGCCGCGACGGGCAGCCCACTGCCGTACGGCTCCAGCCAGGCGGCGGCGACGAGGAGCACGGCGCCCGGCATGGCCACGAAGGCGCGCGCGCCGAACGGCGGCCGGGCGGGCAGCTTCCGCAGCGCGCGTACCAGTGCCTGCGCGAAGGGTCCGCTGTCCGCGAGGTCCGCCAGTGCCCGAGCGGCCCGGTCCGTCCGCCGGGCCTTGCGGGTCAGCGAGCGCAGCACACGGCCCGCCGTGGTGTACGTCGCGGCGAAGGCGCAGCCGATGAGCAGCGCGTAGAAGGTGATACGGGGCGTGGTGACCGCCGTGAGGACGGCGATCATCGCCCAGCGCTCGCCGATCGGCAGCACGACCATCCGGCGGATCCAGACCGTCCAGCCGACGCTGTCGAGCCTGTCGGAGAGGGCGGCGGTGGGACTGGTGTTGGCGGTGCCGGCGGTGTCCCCGGCGTTCGCCTCGTTGAAGGAGAAGTCGACAACGTGGCGGCAGGTCTGCAGGACCATCGCGCCGAGGGCGAGCGCCCATACGTCGTCACCGCCTCGGGCGGCGCCGAGGGCGAGGCCCGCGTAGTAGGCGTACTCCTTGGCGCGGTCGAAGGTGGCGTCGAGCCAGGCGCCGAGCGTCGAGTACTGCAGCGAGTAGCGGGCGAGCTGGCCGTCGGTGCAGTCGAGGACGAAGGAGGAGATCAGCAGCAGGCCGGCCGCGATGAACCCGCCGCGGGTGCCGGTGGCCGCGCAGCCGGCCGCGATCAAGGCGGTGATCAGTGAAGCCGTGGTGACCTGGTTCGGGGTCAGGCCCCGGCGGGCGCACCAGCGGGCGAGGTAGCGGGAGTACGGGCTGATGCAGTACGTGGTGAAGAAGCCGTCGCGGGACTTCACCGCCGTACGAAGCCGTACGGCCTCGTCGTCGACGGCGGCGACCGCCTGGCGGGCCTCGTTGCGGGCCTGCGGGTCGGCGGGGACGACGGCGACGAGGGTGCCGAGTTCGGGCCGGTACAGGGGGACGTCGTCGGCGTCGAGGGCGGCGATGACCCGGTCGGCGACGGCGTCGACGGCGATGGCGGTGTCGCCGCTCGCGGCGGAGCTCTCGCGGGCCAGTGCCCGGGTCAGCGTCTGACGGGCGACGGCCTGCACGGTCACGGCGCCCGGGAGGGCGGCGGTCTCGAAGCGGGGGTCGGTGAGTCCCAGGCGCAGCGCGTGCACATGGCCCACGAACCGGGAGTCGACGATCGCGACCCGCTGTCCCGCGGGCACCGCCGCCAGGAGCGTCTCGGTGTCACCGGCGTCGGAGGCGACCCGCACGTCGAAGCCGAGCGACCGCAGATCGCTCTCCAGCGACGATCCGGGGACCGGCTGACCGGTGAGGATGGCGGTCGACAGACGAACTCACTCCTTGGGTGCCGACGCGACGGCGCCGGACATGTGCGTGGTGGGGGCGCTCCGGCCCGCCAGGGCCTGTCGTCGAACGCCGTGAGGCAGGCGGGAATTTCGACGACAGGCCCTGGGGCCCGGCGGCGTGTCGGCAGAGGTTATCGGATGAAGAGAAGCAGGCGTTCACCGCCCGTTCACGGCCCGATCGGTTCGGCCTGCTCGGCCTGCTCGGCCTGCTCGGCCTGCTCGGCCTCCGCCGCGATCATCATCGGGGATCCGAGGGGTGCGCCACAAACTCCGGTTCACATATCGGCTCATAGGCGGCATCGAGTGCCCCTGAAAGGGGGGCGGGGGACCGCGCGAGCAGCCACGCACCACGTAGCACCCGCGAAGCCTCCACACCCTCCACGACGAAAGACCACAACCCCGCCCCCGCATAGGGTGACCCCATGACATGGCTGATCACAGGCGGGGCTGGCTACATCGGCGCACACGTGGCGAAGGTCATGACCGACGCCGGGGAACAGGTGATCGCGCTGGACGACCTCTCCGCAGGGGTCCGTCGCCGCCTCCCCGACCACATCCCCCTGGTGCGGGGCTCCGCCCACGACGGCGAACTCCTCAAGCGCGTCCTCGCCGAGCACACGGTCACCGGCGTGGTCCATCTCGCGGCCCGCAAGCAGGTGGGCGAATCCGTCGCCCAGCCCACCCGCTACTACCAGGAGAACGTCGGCGGCCTCGCCACCCTCCTGGAAGCCGTGTCCGGAGCCGGCGTCGAGCGCTTCCTCTTCTCCTCCTCCGCCGCCGTCTACGGCAACCCGGACGTGGACCTCATCACCGAGGACACCCCGTGCTCCCCGATGAGCCCGTACGGCGAGACCAAGCTCGCCGGCGAGTGGCTGGTGCGGGCAGCCGGCGAGGCGCACGGTATCGCGACCGTGTGTCTGCGCTACTTCAACGTGGCGGGCGCGGCCGACCCGGCCCTGGCGGACACCGGGATCTTCAACGTCGTCCCGATGGTCTTCGACCGCCTCACCCGCGACGAGGCCCCGCGGATCTTCGGTGACGACTACCCGACCCCGGACGGCACCTGCGTCCGGGACTACATCCATGTCGCCGACCTCGCGGACGCGCACCTCGCGGCGGCCCGGCGCCTCACCACCGAGGACGGCACGGGCGACCTGACCGTGAACATCGGCCGCGGCGAAGGCGTTTCCGTCCGCGAACTCGTCACTTTGATCGGCGAGGTGACCGGCGACCACCGGCCCCCGCTGGTGGAGCCGCGCCGCCCCGGTGACGCGCCGCGCGCGGTCGCCTCGGCCGCGCTGGCGGCGCGAGAGCTCGGCTGGACGGCGCGGCGCGGGGTACGCGAGATGGTCGAGTCGGCCTGGGCGGGCTGGCGGCTGCATCACGGCCTGTGACCGGCCCTCGATCATGGCAACACTCTGACCTGCGTGTCGTTTCCGCAGGTCAGAGCAGATGACAACGGTGTTCAGTGCCGCGTTGCCGGATACCCCCCCACCCGTAGTTCACTGTGATCCCGATCCGAACACACGAACGCGATGAAGGGCGGATGCATGGGGGCTGGGCACGATCACGGGCACGCGCGTCACGCGCCGAGCAGTGGTACGGCGGCAGCGGCGTACCGCGGCAGGCTGCGGATCGCGTTGTCGATCACGCTCACCGTCATGGTGGTCGAGATCGTCGGTGGCGTTCTCGCCGATTCGCTGGCGCTCATCGCGGACGCGGCGCACATGGCGACGGACGCGGTGGGCCTGGGCATGGCGCTCCTCGCGATCCACTTCGCGAACCGTCCGGCGAGCGGCAACCGCACCTTCGGTTACGCGCGGGCCGAGATACTCGCGGCGCTCGCCAACTGTCTGCTGCTGCTCGGCGTCGGCGGCTATGTGCTCTACGAGGCGATCCAGCGCTTCATCACGCCCGCGGGGACCGAGGGCGGGCTGACCGTGGTGTTCGGCGCGGTCGGTCTGGTCGCGAACACGATCTCGCTGACCCTGCTGATGCGGGGCCAGAAGGAGAGCCTGAACGTCCGGGGCGCTTTCCTGGAGGTGGCGGCGGACGCGCTCGGCTCGGTGGCGGTGATCGTCTCCGCGACGGTCGTCCTGTTCACCGGCTGGCAGGCCGCCGACCCGATCGCCTCGCTGGTCATCGCTCTGATGATCGTCCCGCGTACGGTGAAGCTGCTGCGCGAGACCCTCGACGTCCTGCTGGAGGCTGCTCCCAAGAACGTCGACATGGCAGAGGTGCGATCCCACATACTGGCACTGCCGGGGGTGGAGGACGTCCACGATCTGCACGCCTGGACGATCACCTCCGGTTTGCCGGTGCTCTCGGCCCATGTGGTCGTCGGCTCCGACACGTTGGACTCCATGGGACACGAGAAGATACTGCACGACCTCCAGGGGTGCATCGGCGATCACTTCGACGTCGAGCACTGCACCTTCCAGCTGGAGCCGAGCGGCCACGCGGAACACGAGGCGAAGCTGTGCCACTGAACATCGACTGGAGCACGCGGCCGGAGACGCCCGCCGACCGGGAGGCGGTGTACGCGGTCAACGCCGCCGCCTTCGAGACCGACGCGGAGGCGAAGCTGGTGGACGCGCTGCGCGGGACACCGGACGCCTGGCTGTCCGGACTGTCGTACGTGGCCGAGACACCGGACGGCACGGTCTCGGCGTAAGCCCTGATCACCCGCTGCCTGGTGGACGAGACGCCCGCGCCGGCACTGGCCCCCGTGGCGGTGCTGCCGGACCGGCAGCGGCAAGGGGCGGGCGGGGCCGTCGTACGCGCGGCGCTGGCGGCGGCACGCACGAGTGGGGAGCGGCTCGTCCTCGTGCTGGGACATCCCGAGTACTATCCGCGCTTCGGCTTCGCCCGGGCATCCGAGTACGGTATCCGGCCCGGTTTCGACGTGCCGGACGCGGCGATGATGGCCCTGGTCCTGAACGGTTCCGGGCCGGTGGCGTCCGGCACCATCAGGTATCCGGCCGCGTTCGGGGTCTGACGCGCGGGCCGCCCTCGTCGCCGGCGCGGACGCGCGGGTGTCATGGGGCGGGATGCGTGGGTAGGACATGCGGGTTGGCGCGAAGTGCCGGGAGTGCTGGTTTCGTGCGGCAGACTTTGAGGCTCGAAGAACGAGGCGAAGGATGGGCATGCCGATCACACCTGCCACCGCGATGCACAGTTCACAAGGGGGGCACCTCCCAAACCCTGGAGGCTCTGGGGGAGGCACCACGGAAGCGATCCTGTTGGAACTGGTCGACGAGGTCGGCACCACGATCGGCACCGCGGAGAAGCTGGCCGCCCATCAGCCCCCCGGGCAGTTGCACCGGGCGTTCTCCGTCTTCCTCTTCGACGAGCGCGGCCGGCTGCTGCTCCAGCAGCGCGCCCTCGGCAAGTACCACTCTCCCGGGGTCTGGTCGAACACCTGCTGCGGCCATCCCTACCCGGGAGAGTCCCCCTTCGCGGCTGCGGCGCGGCGGACACACGAGGAGCTGGGGGTCTCCCCGGCGCTGCTCGGCGAGGCGGGCACGGTCCGCTACAACCACCCTGACCCGGAATCCGGCCTGGTGGAGCAGGAGTTCAACCATCTGTTCGTCGGGCTGCTGCGGGCCCCGCTGCGGCCCGATCCGGACGAGGTCGGCGCCACCGCGTTCGTGACCCCGGCCGAGCTGGCGGAGCGCCATGCCAAGGACACCTTCTCGTCCTGGTTCATGACGGTCCTGGGCGCGGCCCGGCCGGCGGTCCGGGAGTTGACGGGTCCCTCCGCCGGCTGGTGATCACACCATCTCACCCTTGGATCAGATGTGCGGGCGCGAGCGGCAGGGCGGCCCAGATCACCTTGCCGCCACTCGCGGTGTGCTCGACGTCGCAGACGCCGCCCGCCTCCAGGGTGATCTCACGCACCAGGAGCAGCCCCCGGCCGCCGAGCCGGCCGTGGTCGGTCTCCAGGGCGGTCGGACGGTAGGGGTGGTTGTCCTCCACCGAGACCCGCACCCACTCGGCGTCGACGGCGACCTCGACGGCGAGCGTGGGCGACAGGAGCGCCGCGTGTTTGACCGCGTTCGTCACCAGCTCGGAGAGGATCAGCAGAAGCCCTTGGACCAGGTCGTCGGAGATCGGCACACCCTGCCGGGCGAGCAGGCCCCGGACGGCACGCCGCGCCTGCGGCACCGAGGCGTCGACGGCGGCAGCGGTGAACCGCCAGACCCCTTCGTACGGCAGTGGTACCGGCGGCCTCGGGTCGGCGGGCACATGCCCGTCGCCTCCAGGGCGTGGGTCGCTCCCGCGCCCTTGGTCGTCCATGGTCCGGTCGCCACCCTTGTGCTCGATTGTCACCACATGTCGAGTGTTGGTAACTCAGCGCTGCGCGCGGAGGACTGAACAGAAGTCAGCGCGTATCGGCGACTTTCGGACCACTCGCGTTCACGTCGGGCAGCCCTGCGACCGCTTCTGCTTGGGGCGGGCCCCTTTCGGAACTATTCGGGTTGTACGGGTTCGACGTCGGGCATCGTCGCCTTCCGGGCCCCTTCTTGATCGTGTGGGCGCGGTGGTGGCTAGCATCCCGTACATGGAGCCTCAGCTGCTGGACACCCTCGCCGACGGGGTCGCGACCGTCGTCGTCCATCACCCAGCCAAGCGCAACGCCATGACGGCCGGGATGTGGCGGGCGCTGCCGCCGCTCCTCGACCGGCTGGCCGCCGACCCCGCCGTGCGGGCGCTGGTACTCACCGGGGAGGGCGGGACGTTCTGTGCGGGGGCCGACATCTCCACGCTACGGGAGTCGCCGGACGACGCCCAGCAGTTGGCCGTTCTCGCCGAGGAGACTCTCGCGGCGTTCCCCAAACCGACCCTCGCGGCGATCCGCGGGCACTGCGTGGGCGGGGGCGCGCAGCTGGCGGCGGCCTGCGATCTGCGGTTCGCGGAGGCGGGGTCGCTGTTCGGGATCACGCCCGCGAAGCTGGGGCTCGTCTACCCGTCCTCCTCCACCCGGCGGTTGGTGTCGCTGGTCGGTCCCGGCACCGCCAAGTACCTGCTGTTCTCCGGTGAGTTGATCGACGCGGACCGGGCGCTGCGCACGGGGTTGGTGGACGAGGTGCTGCCCGCCGGTGAACTGGACGGGCGGGTGGCCGGGTTCACCCGGGTGCTGGTCTCCCGCTCCCGGCTGACGCAGGCGGCGGCCAAGGAGTTCGCGAACGGCCGTACGGACCGCGACGCCCACTGGGCCGAGCAGGCGCGCGGCAGCGGCGACACCACGGAGGGCGTCGCCGCGTTCCTGGATCGCAGACCGCCCCGGTTCGCATGGAGCATCTGAACTCGCCTGCCGCGTCCGGCCGCTGACCGCTCGTCGGCCGCGTGCTCACCGCAGCACGAAGCGGCTGTTCTCGCGGAACCACTCGACGAGGTGGGCGGGGGCCTTCTCGGGGGCGCCCGCGTCGTACGGCGGCTGGGGGTCGTACTCGGTCGCCAGCTGGATCGCCTGGGCGTGGTCGTCGCCCGCGATCCGGCCGAGCAGGGTCAGCCCCATGTCGATGCCGGAGGAGACGCCGGCCGCGGTGACGTACTTGCCGTCGAACACCACACGCTCCCCCGTCGGCTCGGCGCCGAACCGCTTCAGCTCGTCGAGGGCCAGCCAGTGCGAGGTCGCGCGACGGCCCTGGAGCAGCCCGGCGGCGGCGAGCAGCAGGGAGCCGGTGCACACGGAGGTCGTCCAGGTGCTGGCGGTGTCGGCCGTGCGCAGCCAGCCCAGCAGGGCCTCGTTCTCCATCTGCGCGCTCTGTCCGGGGCCGCCGGGGACGATCACGATGTCGGGGCTCGGCACCTCCGCCAGGGGCCGGTCGGCCGTGATCGCGAGGGCGCCCTGGTCGGTGCGGACAGGGCCGGTCTCCTCGGCGACGAAGACGAGTTCGGCGTCGGGTGCGCGGCCCAGGGTCTCGTAGGGGCCCACCGCGTCCAGGGCGGTGAAACGGTCGAAGAGGACGATCGCGATCTGCATGGGACTGCCTTCCGTGAGTGCGGCGCTCCGCGAGGCGGTCGCGCGGGTGCGCTACGGGGTCGGAGCGGGGCGAAAGCGGCGGCGGTACTCCGCCGGGGCCGTGCCGAGGGTCTTGACGAAGGCGCGGCGCATGGCCTCGGAGGTTCCGTAGCCGCAGGTGCGGGAGATCTCCTCGACTCCGTCGGAGGTGTCCTCCAGGAGGCGGCGGGCGTGTTCGAGGCGGACGCGGTCGACGTACCGGCCCGGGGTCGTGCCCGTCTCGGCCCGGAAAACGCGGGCGAAGTGGCGGGGTGAGAGCCGGGCGCGGGCGGCCAGGGTCTCGACGCTCAGGTCGTCGCCGGGGTGCTCGGTGATCCACTGCTGGACCTCGCGGAGCGGTTCCCGCCGGGCGGTCTGGGCGGCGAGCTGGGCGCTGAACTGGGCCTGGTTACCCGGCCGGCGCAGGAAGACGACCAGATGGCGGGCGATGGCGAGGGCGGCGTCGCGGCCGATGTCCTCCTCGACGAGCGCGAGGGCGAGGTCGATGCCGGAGGTGACGCCGGCGGAGGTGGCGATGTGCCCGTCGCGTATGTAGATGGGGTCCGGGTCGACCTCGACGGCCGGGTGGTCGCGGGCCAGCCTGTGGCAGTACGCCCAGTGCGTGGTCGCCCGGCGGCCGTCCAGGACCTTTTCTGCCATGGGCGGGACCGGGACGTGGCTCGGGTCGGCCGGGGCTCGCGATCCGCGAGGGCCGACCCTGCCCTTCGTACCAACCAGTCGGTAACCTGCGGGGCATGACCTCTTCTCTGCCGAAGCGCGCCGGTCGGCGCTGCCACAACCTCCTCAATCCCTTCCACTCGGCGCACTACTTCTCGCCGGACCTCGGGCGGGAGCTGGCCGCCGTGGGGGTTCGGGACCCGAGGGCGGCGTACTTCGCGGTGCGGGCCGCGGCGATGGGCGGGGTCGGCCCGGGCGTGGTGACGGCGACGTTCTTCAACTTCCGGCACGAACTGGTGGCGGAGCATGTGCCCGCCGTGTGGGAGACAGCCGCGCCGCCGATGGCGCTGGCGGCCCGCGAGCGGGCCGTCGACGCCACGCTGCGGCGGCTGCTCGGCGAGGAGCTGATCGCCTCCGAGGAGGTCGCCGAGGCGGCGGAGCTGGCGCTGCGTGCCACCGAGGCGTGCGCGAGGACCGCGCGCCCCCTGTACGCCGCGCACGCCGATCTCCCCATACCCGAGCGCCCCCACCTCGCGCTCTGGCACGCGACCACTCTGCTGCGCGAACACCGTGGTGACGGGCATCTGCACGTGCTCCTCGACGCCGGTCTCGATCCGGTCGAGGCTCTGGTCAGCCACACCGCGACCGGCAAGGGCATGTCCCCGAAATGGGTCCTCGGCACGCGCGGCTGGAACCGGGACGAGTGGGACGCGGCGAGCGCACGGCTCCGGGACCGCGGCCTGCTGGACACCGAGGGCGAGCTGACGGAGGCGGGCGTCGCCCTCCGCGGGGAGATCGAGGCCGCGACGGACCGCCTCGACCTGGCGCCGTACGAGCACCTGGGCGCCGCCGGGGTGGACCGGCTCACTGAGCTGATGACCTCTCTGGTGACGACCCTGCTCGCCGCGGGGGCGTTCCCGGCGGGAATGATCGGCACAAGCTGACCGGATCGGTTCAGGCATGAACGGTACGGGGCGCGGTACCCGATCGTTCCTGGCCCAGCCAGCCGGGAGACGAAAGGGGAAGTACGTGTTCCGTGCGATCGCAGACGTGTTGCGGCAGATCGGTGGGGCCATCGCGACGGTGGTGACGCTGCCGTTCCGGGCCGTGGCCCGGCTCTTCGGCGGCGCGTCGAGCTCGACGCGCCGCACCGGGCGAGCCCGTCGGGCCTGATCTTCGGCCGGGCCCTGGACGCCGGAGCCGGACGCGACCACGCGTCCGGCTCCACGTCTGTCCCGGGCCGATGTGACTGGTCGAGATAGTCGTCACCAAGGTGGGTCGGCGAGCTGGTACCGAGCACAGACTTGAGCGCGGTAGTTGTCACTGTTTGGCCATTCCAGTTGTCACCACCTAGGGCTTTTCGCTCTAGTTGTCACCAACTTCGATCGTTGGGATCGCTGTACGTCAGCGATCTGGTTGCTTGGTGATGTGGACACGAGAAGCGGGTTGTCCGGACTCGGCGACGCGGTCGCTGCGGCGTCCACCGATGCGCTGTGGTCGCATTGGTGCACGTGGGCCGACCTGCTCGCCCCGGTCGATGTCTCCGGTGGTCGGGCCGGGCTCGACCTGGCTCCGGGGTGGGAGTCGCGGTGGTCTGTGACGTGGCGAACCACCAGCGAAGAGCTCACGCGGTCGGTCGAGGAGTTGATTCGGTACGGGTTGCGTGAGTTCGCTCCGATGCGCGTGTTCACGTGGCGGCGGGAACAACGTCACCGTCCCGGGCTGCCGTTTGTTCAGAGCACCGGTCGCCTACACGGGGCGGAGAGCATAGAAGAGGCTCGGTTCCTGCTCGCTCTGGACTTCGCCGGCGAGGTGACGGATGTTGTTTCGCAGCCGTTCAGGATGCGCTTCGGCGGAGCCCTCGGAGAACGACCGCACACCCCGGACTACCTGGTGCGCACGAGGGCCGGTGTCTGGCTGATCGACGTACGCCCGGCTGAGCTGATCTTCGAGAAGGATTGGGAGTCGTTCGCTGCCGCCGCAGAGCTGGCTCGCGTCTGCGGTTGGGAGTTCGCGGTCGTGGGTGAGTGGCTGCCTCACATCATGATGACCTTGGACTGGCTGTCGTCGCGTCGGCGGTCGATGGCGGACCCTCTTCAGTTGGAGCCGACCCTCCTGGCTGAAGCAGCAGCCGGCGGGCGAACCTTCGGCGAGCTGGCGGCCTGCACCGCCTTCCCGCCGGTGGCCCGGGCCCACCTGCTGCATCTGCTCTGGCACCGACGGTTGGGGCTGGACCTGCGGGCCCCTCTCGGTGACGGTTCGGTGATCGTCACGGGGAAGGTGTCGCCATGACTGCGACCGCACTGGACGTGTCAGTCGGCAGCGCTCTCGTGCTCGACGGGGACGAGTGGCGCGTCGAGCGAGGCGAACCGCACACCGGCCGCGTCCACTTGGTGGCCCTGGACGGAACTCGGCAGAGCGTGACCTACCGCTTTCTGGCCCACCACCCGGACTGTCACTCCTCCTCGGTCACCGCCGCAGAGGGAGCCAGCCGCAGCCGTCAGCCCAAGAGCCTGGGTGACTTGACGCCGCGCCAGTTGGAGCTGGTCAAGGTCCGACTGGAACACCTGGCGGAAGTCAGGACCGGCTTCCGCAGCGGGGACCGACTTCGACCGGGACCGGGCGAGCCGAAGCCGCAATACAACCCGGACACGAGCACGGTCACCTCGCGGAGGCATGCAAAGGTCGCCGAGTTGCAGGCGATGGGCCGTCAGGAAGCAAGACTTCTCGCGCTGGACCAGGTCGGGCTTCGCACGCTGATCCGCTGGGAGAAGCAGTTCCAGCGGGACGGGATCATCGGCTGTGCTGATGACCGGTGGCTGCGCGAGAGCGGCAGCCACCGGAAGGTCAACAAGGAGGTCCGTGAGGCGATCCACGCGGTCAGGCAGGAGACGAAACACCTGTCGAAGGTGAGCATGACCACCAAAGTCCGGCTGATCACGCAGTACATGCATGAGACGTTCGGGACCGCCCCCGAGGACGTCCCGAGCTACGCGGTGCTGCGGCGGGTCTGGCATGAGTGGTTCGGCTCGGGGCGGGGACGTCAGCGCAATCAGCAGGGCGACGATCTGGTGAGCAATGACGGCTACGTGCTGATCGATCGCCCCGGCAAGGTCGTCGCCCTGGACACCACGGTGCTTCCGGTCATGGTTCGCGAATCGGTCTTCGACGAAGCAGTGAAGGTGCATCTCACCCTCGCCCTTTGCACCTACACGCACTCGATCTGCGCGTTTCGTCTGACGCTGGTCTCGGACACGTCGGTCGACGTCGCGATGGGCAGCGCTTCAGGAATGGCTGATCCCAAGTCCGATCTGGGACGAGATGACGGACAAAATCCTCAACGAACCGATCATGATCTCAGCCTCCGTACGCGAGCTGTTCACGACCAAGGCGGAGAGGATCCTCGCCTCAGCAGTGGTCTGGACTCTGGTGACACGGGGGCGCAAGACGCTCGCTCCACAGATGAACAAGTACAAGGCCGTGCTCACGCAGCGAGGCGATCACCCAACCTGGCGAGTCTTCACCGGCTCCGGAGCCTCCCTCGCAGGCCGACTGTCCATCGACCTCCTGCAGACATACTCAGAGGAGGTAGCGCACCGGATCGACCACGGTATGCAGGCCCAGTGATTCGGTCGGTGGGAGCGGGCAACGGTTGTCGACGGATTTGGGCAGCACTTGGCGATCAGGGAGCTCGAAAATGTCGTTGAGAACTAGCAACGCTGAGCTTGACGTCGGGTGGCGATTTCGCTGAAGGAGGCAGCTGACTGGCTGCCCCCTTCAGCGTGTTAGATGTTGGTTTGCGCCTTCTGGGGTCAGACAGTCAGTTGATCGAGGATGCCGGCCACCTCCGCCGGTTTGAGCAGAAACCCGACGTGGCTGGTGGCCAGGGTGTGCACGTCGTACGGATTGTTGGGCGTCAAGGCGTCGGCCTCGGCGATCAGACGGTTCTGCATTGCCACGGGAAGTGACCGGTCGTCGGTGAGACGGATGTAGGTGCGGGCGATGGTGCCCCAGGTTCCGGCGTGGCCGCGTGCGTCGGCCATCATCACCGCCAGGGATTCGTCCGGCTGCAGGAGGTTGAGAAAGGACCGGAACTGTTCATCGGTGCCGTCCGCCATGATCGCCGCCTTGAGTGCCGCGAGCAGGTTCGGGTCGGCGGTGCGGTAATTGGCCCGACCGACGCCGAGTTCGGCGGGGTCGCCGACGTTCAACGCGGCCAATGGGGCCAGCAGGTTGCCGCCGAACTCGGGATCCTGCATGTACTCGATGGGGTTCGCGCGCTGCACGCACGACCACGCGGAGATGTAGACGAGTCGGCTCACCAGGTCAGGGACCGTGTTGCCCACCCCGGTGATGGTGGTTCCGCCGAGGCTGGCGCCCACCAGCACCACCGGCCCTTGCTCGGCCACCCGTCGGACGATGTCGACGACCATGTCGACGTTGTCCTGCAGGGTGACCCCGGCCAGAGTCGACGGTTCGGCCGCCCAAGCTTCGAGGTCCTGCGGGGCCTGGTAGGCGGCCGGGTACTGCGCGTCGAAGCCGTGCCCCGGCAGGTCGACAGCGAAGCTGCGATGGCCGAGCAGCGCCAGTTCGCGCTGGACAGGAGCCCACATCAGCGAACTGGAGCACGAGCCGTGCACGAGTACGAAAGTGGTATTCGCATCGCGGACCTGCTGCGGAGAGGAGGAGTTGGCGGAGAGGGATGTCATACGGGTCAGTCCAATGTCCGGTGGGCGGCGCGGCAGGCATGCCGGACAAGCCGATGCCGGCGCGGTGAGCCGCCGAAGGTGAAGGAGAATCGCGCACCTGTCACCAGGCGCGTCGCGGTTCGGTAGCCGGGCGCACGCAGACCGGTGCAGCGGTCAACCAGCGCATGCCAGCCCGTCAGGGGCAGCACGCGACGTGGAAGCGCTCACCGGGAACAGTGCGCGTCGACGGACAGGGCCGAGCGATACCCGCAGGGCAGTGCCATGAGACCTCCGTGGTCTCCTGCGGGTTCTCCGACCGGCGCCGGTCGCTGAGCGACTGCGGCGGCAGACGTCTTAGGCGGTCCGAAGGCGGACGAACATGTAGGACATGGCAAGACCCTACCGGATCACGGATCACTGCCGAGTCCGGGTCGTGTCCCAGCGGGGCGGACTGACCTCGGCCTCAGACAGGGGCAACCGCAGCTGCTGACGCGCCGTGCCAACCAGCCCAGTGACAAGTATCGCGACCAGGTGACAACTATCTCGACCAATCACAGCCGACTGCGCCCGTGTCACGCCCTGAGCCCCCGCTGTCGGTGTCACCTGCCACAATTGCCGCGCAACCTCTGTGGAG
Source organism: Streptomyces sp. TG1A-60 (assembly GCF_037201975.1). Lineage (NCBI taxonomy): Bacteria > Bacillati > Actinomycetota > Actinomycetes > Kitasatosporales > Streptomycetaceae > Streptomyces > Streptomyces sp. TG1A-60. The sequence continues at coordinate 887,053 of NZ_CP147520.1, forward strand.
AAGGCGGTACGGGATCGTGACGACACCCCTCGTAGGGTCCATCGAAGGCAGGATCGCCGAGGAACTCGGCGTACGGGAGCGGCAGGTCAAGGCCGCGGTGGAGCTGCTCGACGGCGGTTCGACCGTGCCCTTCATCGCCCGCTACCGCAAGGAAGCGACCGAGATGCTCGACGACGCGCAGCTGCGCACGCTCGAGGAGCGGCTGCGCTATCTGCGGGAGCTGGAGGAGCGGCGGACGGCGATCCTCGACTCGGTGCGCGAGCAGGGCAAGCTGACGCCCGAGGTCGAGGCGCGGCTCCGCGCCGCCGAGACCAAGGCGCGGCTGGAGGACGTCTACCTCCCGTTCAAGCCGAAGCGGCGTACGAAGGCGCAGATCGCGCGCGAGGCGGGACTTGAGCCGCTGGCCGAAGGGCTGCTCGGCGACCCGAGCAGCGAGCCGTCGGCCGCCGCTGTCGCGTTCGTGGACGCCGAGAAGGGCGTCGCCGATCCGCAGGCCGCGCTGGACGGCGCGCGGGCGATCCTCACCGAGCGCTTCTCGGAGGACGCCGACCTGATCGGCGAGCTGCGTGAGCGCATGTGGGTGCGGGGCCGGCTGGCCGCCAGGGTGAAGGACGGCAAGGAGGAGACGGGCGCCAAGTTCGCCGACTACTTCGACTTCGCGGAGCCGTTCACCGAGCTGCCCTCGCACCGCATCCTGGCGATGCTGCGTGGCGAGAAGGAGGACGTCCTCGATCTCGTCCTGGAGCCGGAGGAGCCCTCCGAGCGGCCCGGTCCCTCGTCGTACGAGGCGATCGTCGCCAGCCGGTTCCAGATCGCCGACCGAGGCCGGCCCGCCGACAAGTGGCTGACGGACACAGTGCGTTGGGCCTGGCGAACCCGCATTCTGGTCCACCTCGGCATCGACCTGCGGCTGCGGCTGCGGACGGCCGCCGAGGACGAGGCGGTGAACGTGTTCGCGGCGAACCTGCGCGACCTGCTCCTCGCCGCCCCCGCCGGTACACGCGCGACGCTCGGCCTCGACCCCGGCTTCCGTACGGGCGTGAAGGTCGCCGTGGTCGACGCGACCGGCAAGGTCGTCGCCACCGACGTCATCCACCCGCACGTTCCGGCCAACAGGTGGGACGAGGCCATCGCCAGGCTGGCGCGTCTGGCCAAGGAGCACGCGGTCGAGCTGATCGCGATCGGCAACGGCACGGCGTCCCGGGAGACCGACAAGCTCGCCGGTGAACTGATCACCAGGCACCCGGAGTTGAAGCTCACCAAGGTGATGGTGTCCGAGGCGGGCGCGTCCGTGTACTCCGCCTCCGCCTTCGCCTCGCAGGAGCTGCCGGACATGGACGTCTCGCTGCGCGGCGCCGTCTCGATCGCGCGCCGCCTTCAGGACCCCCTCGCCGAACTGGTGAAGATCGACCCGAAGTCGATCGGCGTCGGCCAGTACCAGCACGACCTGTCCGAGGTGAAGCTGTCGCGTTCGCTGGACGCGGTGGTCGAGGACTGTGTGAACGGCGTCGGCGTCGACGTGAACACGGCCTCCGCCCCGCTGCTGGCGCGCGTCTCCGGCATCTCCTCCGGGCTCGCCGAGAACATCGTGGCCCACCGCGACGCCAACGGCCCGTTCACGTCGCGCTCCCAGCTGAAGGGTGTGGCCCGGCTCGGCCCCAAGGCGTACGAGCAGTGCGCGGGCTTCCTGCGGATCCGGGACGGCGACGACCCGCTGGACGCGTCCAGCGTGCACCCCGAGGCGTACCCCGTCGTACGGCGGATGGTGAAGACCTCCGGTCAGGAGGTGGCGGCGCTCATCGGCAACACGGGTGTCCTGCGGTCGCTCAGGCCCCAGGAATTCGTGAACGACACGTTCGGTCTGCCGACCGTGACGGACATCCTGAAGGAGTTGGAGAAGCCGGGCCGTGACCCTCGGCCTGCCTTCAGGACGGCCACCTTCAAGGAGGGCGTCGAGAAGATCTCCGATCTCGTCTCCGGCATGGTGCTGGAGGGGGTCGTGACGAACGTGGCGGCCTTCGGGGCGTTCATCGACGTCGGTGTCCACCAGGACGGCCTGGCGCACGTCTCCGCGCTGTCCAAGACGTTCGTCAAGGACCCTCGGGACGTGGTGAAGCCCGGTGACATCGTCAAGGTGAAGGTCCTCGACGTCGACATTCCGCGGAAGAGGATCTCCCTGACGCTGCGGTTGGACGACGAGGCCGCGCCGAAGGGACAGGGCCAGGGGCAGCCGGGTGGGGGTTCCCGGCCTCAGCGTGGCGCTCGTGGATCTCAGCCGCCACGGCAGCAGGGGCGTGGCAGTGGCGGTGGCGGTTCCCGGCAGGGGGGTGCGGCGACGGCTCCGGCGAACAGTGCGATGGCTGACGCGCTACGGCGGGCGGGGTTGGTGGATCCGAAGCGGCGCTGAGCGGTCCGGCGGGGGTTTCGCCCCCGCCGCCCGCGGGACGCGGCGCTGCCGCGCTAACGCTCTGTCAGCTTGCCCGACGCCACCTCGAAGCGTCTCGTCACCCTTACCGCGTCCAGCATCCGGCGGTCGTGGGTGACCAGCAGGAGCGTGCCCTCATAGGCGTCCAGGGCGGATTCCAGCTGCTCGATGGCGGGGAGGTCGAGGTGGTTGGTGGGCTCGTCGAGGACGAGGAGGTTCACTCCGCGGCCCTGGAGCAACGCCAGGGCCGCGCGGGTGCGTTCGCCCGGGGAGAGGGTCGCCGCCGGGCGTAGGACGTGGGCGGACTTGAGGCCGAACTTGGCCAGGAGCGTGCGGACTTCGACGGGTTCGGTGTCGGGGACGGCCGCGCGGAAGGCGTCGAACAGAGGCTCGGGGCCGTGGAAGAGCCCGCGGGCCTGGTCGACCTCGCCGACGAGGACACCGGAGCCGAGGGCGGCGTGTCCGGCGTCCAGGGGGATCCGGCCGAGCAGGGCGCCCAGGAGGGTCGACTTGCCCGCGCCGTTGGCGCCGGTGACGGCGACGCGGTCCGCCCAGTCGATCTGCAGGGACACCGGTCCGAATGCGAAGTCGCCGCGTCGCACCTGCGCGTCGCGCAGGGTGGCGACCACGGCGCCGGAGCGCGGGGCCGCCGCGATCTCCATGCGCAGCTCCCACTCCTTGCGCGGCTCGTCCACGACGTCCAGCCGTTCGATCATGCGCTGCGTCTGCCGGGCCTTCGCGGCCTGCTTCTCGCTCGCCTCGCTGCGGAACTTGCGGCCGATCTTGTCGTTGTCGTTGTTCGCCTTGCGCCGCGCGTTCTTGACACCCTTGTCCATCCAGGAACGCTGCATCTGGGCACGGTCCTGGAGGGAGGCCCTCTTGTCGGCGTACTCCTCGTAGTCCTCGCGGGCGTGCCGGCGGGCCGTCTCTCGTTCCTCCAGGTAGGCCTCGTATCCGCCGCCGTAGAGGTTGATCCGGTTCTGCGCGAGGTCCAGTTCGAGGACCTTGGTGACCGTGCGGGTGAGGAACTCGCGGTCGTGGCTGACGACCACCGTGCCCGCGCGCAGGCCGGAGACGAAGCGTTCGAGCCGTTCCAGGCCGTCCAGGTCGAGGTCGTTGGTGGGCTCGTCGAGGAGGAAGACGTCGTAGCGGGAGAGGAGGAGGGAGGCGAGTCCGACGCGGGCGGCCTGGCCGCCGGAGAGGCCGGTCATGGGCTGGTCCAGGTCGACACCGAGGCCGAGGGAGCCGGCGACCTCCTCCGCCCGCTCGTCCAGGTCGGCGCCGCCCAGGTCGAGCCAGCGCTCCAGGCTGGTCGCGTACGCGTCGTCGGCGCCCGGCGCGCCGTCGACCAGCGCCTGGGTAGCCTCGTCCATCACCCGCTGGGCCTCCGCCACACCCGTGCGCCGGGCGAGGAAGTCCCGTACGCTCTCGCCCTCCCGGCGCTCGGGCTCCTGCGGGAGGTGGCCGACGGTCGCCGTGGGCGGGGCCAGCCGCAGCTCTCCCTGTTCCGGTGGAAGCAGTCCCGCGAGCAGCCGCAGCAGCGTGGACTTCCCCGCCCCGTTGGCACCGACCAGCCCGATCACGTCACCGGGGGCGACGACGAGGTCGAGCCCGGAGAAGAGCGAGCGGTCGCCGTGCCCGGCGGCGAGATTCTTGACGACGAGAGTGGCGGTCACAGGGGGCGATCCTAACGACACCGTCCCGCCCGCTCGCAGGGGCCGGGTGTCAGGGACCGTGTCCGCCGGATCTCACCGCCCCATCGGCTCCACCAGCACCGTCCCCGAGGTCCGGGCCACGATGAACGATTCTCCCTTCATGGCCTGCGGGTCCAGCCCGATGCGGTGCCGGCCCGCCGGCAGGATCCCTTCGAAGAACCGGTAGGTGTGGGGGCGGTGCAGCCGGCCGAGGCGGTACGCGGTCAGCTCCACCCGGCAGGTGGAGGTGATCTCGATGCCGGCCTGGCCGCCGGCGGCGACGAGGCGGGTGAGGCGGCGCTGTTCCGTCGGACTGCGGTCGAGGGCGTGCTCGATCTGGGCGACGAGGAGCGGGATGATCGGGGCGAGCCCGTCGACGTACGCGACCTGGACCCCGGCGCGGTCGAAGACCCGCCGTACGGCGTCGCGGTCCGCCTCGCCGACGGCCCGCCCGAAGGCCACGGCGCCGTAGGCGCGCAGTTCCTCGGCGGACACGCCGGTGGCGTCGTGCGCGATGTCGGCGCCGATCCCGATGGCGCGCAGGGCGGCGGCGAGTCTGGCGAGGACGGCGACGCGGGCACCGATGAGGAGGACCCGGCGGCGGGACGAGGGTTCGGCGGCGGACTCGCTCAGCAGGGACTGCAGTGCGCCGCGGTACTCGGGGCCGTGAAACCGGAAAGGACCGATGCCCGTGTAGCCGTTCAGCTTCAGGTCGGCCTCCTCCTCCGTCTGCCAGGCGAAGTCCCGCCACACGTAGTCGTCGCCGTCCCGCTCTATCACCGCGGTCACCGCTCCGCAGGCGAGGTCGGCGCATTCGGGGCAGCCGTAGATGACGTAACGGTCGCGGGTGAGGGGGGCTTCGGCTTCCAGGAGCAGGCTGCGCACCTGGGCGGAGAAGATCGAGGGCGGGACGTCGGAGGCGAGGGGGGATACGGCGTCGAGGTCGGAGAGCTGGAACAGCAGCGGGCGTCCGTCGACGATGAAGTCCACGAAGTCCCGGTGCACCTGGTAGTCACCGTTGGCGAGGACGCCACCGGCTCTCATCGCCGGTGCCAGGCCGAAGGTCGCGTACTCGGCAGACATGGTGCGAGTATCCCCACAAAGGCAGACTTGCGAGCACGGGATGGCATATTCCGCTAACGTCCCAGCGCGGCCAAGGAATCGAACAGCGATGTGATCGTGGTCGGTGGCGGAATCGTCGGCCTCACGACGGCCGTCGTTCTGGCGGAGAGCGGCAGACGGGTCCGGATCCGGGCGCGGGAGCCCGGGGAGCGGACCACGTCCGCCGTCGCGGGCGGCCTGTGGTGGCCCTACCGGATCGAGCCGGAGGAACTCGTCGGCGAGTGGGCGCTCGCCTCCCTGGCCGTGTACGAGGAGTTGGCGGCCCGGCCGGACGAGACGGGCGTACGTATGGTCGAGGGCGTACATGGCGAGACCGCGCTGGACGGGCTCGGCGCGTGGGCCGCACGCGTGGCGGGGTTGCGGGTGGCGACGGCCGAGGAGTATCCGGGTGCCGGGCTGTGGGCGCGGCTGCCGCTGATCGACATGCCGGCCCATCTGCGGTGGCTGCGTGGGCGGTTCGTCGCGGCGGGCGGGGCGGTCGAGGCGCGTACGGTCAGCGATCTCGCGGCGGTCGACGCGCGCGTGGTCGTCAACTGCACGGGGCTCGGTGCGCGGGAGCTGGTGCCGGATCCGTCCGTACGGCCGGTGCGGGGACAGTTGGTCGCCGTGGAGAACCCCGGCGTCACCACCTGGCTCACGTCGGTGGATCATGCCGGGTCCGAGAGCACGTACTTCATGCCGCAGCCCGGTGGGCTGGTCCTGGGCGGTACGGCGGAGGAGGACGTGTGGTCCATGACGCCGGATCCGGTGATCGCCGAGGAGATCGTGAAGCGGTGTGCGGCGGTGCGGCCGGAGATCGCCGACGCGCGCGTGCTCGACCATCGGGTGGGGTTGCGGCCCGCCCGGCCGGCAGTGCGTCTGGAGCGGGAACTCCTGCCGGGCGGACGGGTGTTGGTCCACAACTACGGACACGGCGGGGCCGGGGTCACGGTGGCCTGGGGCTGCGCCCAGCAGGCGGCGCGGCTCGCCACGGGGTGACGACGACGGGGCGCGAGGAACCGCGCGCCCAGCCCCCCTCACGACCGGCGGTCGCCCGGTCACCGCTCCCCGACGGCGCTCAGTCGCGCCGATGGCCGATCGGGTCACCTTCGGTCTCCGTGCCCTGACCGGGGCCGACCCGGATCTCGAAGTCGCCGTCGTAACGCCTGTGGCCCTCGATGACGGCGAGTTCGACCGCCTCGGAGGCCATCTCCTCGCGGACGATCACCGGGTCCCGGCGCAGGTCGCGCATCAACGCGACGCACATCCCGGTCATGACCAGGACGAACGGCGCGGCGGCCAGGATCGTGAGGTTCTGCAGGCCCGTGAGGGCGTCGCCCTGGCCGCTGCCGACGAGCAGCATGATGGCGGCGACGGCTCCGGTGACGACGCCCCAGAAGACGACGACGAAACGGCCGGGTTCGAGCGCGCCGCGCTGGGAGAGCGTTCCCATGACGATGGACGCGGCGTCGGCGCCGGAGACGAAGAAGATGCCGACCAGGATCATCACGAGCAGGCTGGAGACCGTGGCGATGGGGAACTCGTGCAGAACGGCGAAGAGTTGGCCCTCCGGGGTCGACTCCTCACCGAGCCGCCCCTGCTCCTGCAGCTTCATCGCCGTGCCGCCGAAGACCGCGAACCAGACGAGGCTGACCGAGCTGGGGACGAGGATGACGCCGCCGATGAACTGGCGGATGGTGCGCCCGCGGCTGATGCGGGCGATGAACATGCCGACGAAGGGCGTCCAGGAGATCCACCACGCCCAGTAGAAAACGGTCCAGGAGCTGAGCCAGTCGGCCACGCCCTCGCCCCCGGACACCTCGGTGCGGCCCGCGAGTTGGGGCAGATCACCGAGGTAGGCGAAGATCGAGGTCGGCAGCAGGTCGAGGACCAGGATGGTGGGGCCGGCGACGAAGACGAACACGGCGAGCAGCAGGGCCAGCACCATGTTGGTGTTGGACAGCCACTGGATGCCCTTCTCCACACCGGAGACGGCGGAGGCCACGAACGCCAGGGTCAGGACGGCGATGATGGCGACGAGCAGGCCGGTGCTCACCGTGCTCATCCAGTCCAGCTCCTGGAAGCCGGAGCCGATCTGGAGTGCGCCGAGGCCGAGGGAGGCCGCCGAGCCGAAGATCGTGGCGACGATCGCGAGGATGTCGATGACCCGGCCGCCGGTGCCGTTTGCGTGCTTCTCGCCGATCAGCGGGGTGAAGACGGCGCTGATGGTCTGGCGGCGCTTCTTGCGGAAGGTGCTGTAGGCGATGGCCAGGCCGACCACCGCGTAGATAGCCCAGGGGTGCAGCGTCCAGTGGAAGAGGGTGGTCGCCATCGCCCCTTCCATGCGCTCGCCGGAACCCTCGGGGTTCGTGCCCGGCGGAGGCGAGGTGTAGTGGGCGATGGGCTCGCTGACGCCGTAGAACATCAGGCCGATGCCCATGCCGGCGCTGAACATCATGGCCACCCACGACACCGTGCGGAACTCGGGCTTCTCGCCCTCGACCCCGAGGTGGATCCGGCCGTAGCGGCTCATCGCCAGCCACAGGGCGAAGATCACGAAACAGGAGGCGGCCAGCATGAAGGCCCAGCCACCGTTGTGGATCAGGCCGCTCAGCAGCTTCCCGGAGGCGGCTTCGAGCGAGTCGGTCGCGATGGCGCCCCAGAGCACGAAGGCCGAGGTCAGTACGGCCGTCACGCCGAACACAACGCGATCGGTCTGGGGCCGCCCGCCGCCGGGGAGACCCGCCTCCGAACCTGGAAGCGCGCCTCCCCCTGAGAGGCGGTGCGATGATCGTGCGTCACAGGTGGAACCTTTCCGCGAGTGGCTGGAGCTGACTTTCTCCTGCCCAGGAACCCTTACCACATGTGACGTTGATCCTTTCTTGTTCAACAAGTGATGTGGAGGTCCCCACCGTCACGCGGTACGGCGCCCGCTCGTCGGGCAGGAGCGGGACGAGCGTGCGCAATTGCTGACGCGGCGGTACGAGTACGCCGTCACCGTCTCTTTCCGGCCGCACCCGCCCGCCGTGCAGGGCCGGCTTGTCCGCGAACTCCCCCTACCGCTGTGCGGTGAGCCGGTAGCCGCAGGGCGAGTCCTGGATCACCTCGACGGGCTCGGCCGGGTCGTTGTCGGCGCCGCCGACGTGGACCGGGCCGGTGTCGCGCAAGCCGGCCAGACGGGCGCGCACGTCGCCGCCTCGACCCGTCGGCCACATACGTCCGCGAGGCCGAACAGACCCTTCAGGGCGGGGAGCCGGGAGTTCACCCGGCGCGGGTTGTCGGCCGGGTGCCGAGAACAGAGGTGCGGCGAGGGCGGTGGCGATCAGCGTCGCGATCCGGGCCCTCATACGCCGGCGCCCGGAACGCGCGCCGCCCTGCTCGGGTCGCGTACGCCGTCGAGGACGGAGTCCGCGAGCGTGCCGGCGGTGCCCGAGGTCGCCTTCGCGAAGGCGGCGGCGCCGCCGACCAGCGGGACCTTCGCAAAGGTGCGCCTGAGGTCGATGGTCAGGGTCGGTGTGCCAGACGGCGGGTCGATGAGGTCCTCGTCGGTGCCCGCGACGATCAGCGCGAGACGGTGGCCCGCCGGGACGACGTGGTCGCTCGCGTGCAGATCGAGGGTGATCGTGTACGGCCTGCCGGGCGTGAGCGGGGCTCCCGTGCCGGAGGAGTGGTTGCCGAGGTCGGCCCAGCCGCGGCTGAAGATCGTGTAGTCGACGTCGGCCGTCTTCGTCCCGGTCTCCCGGAAGCAGGAGCTGTCGCCGGTGGTGCTCAGGCCCCAGCAGTTGCGCTCGGTGAGGGTGGTGATGCCCTCCCCCGCGGTCGCGTAGTCACGGATGGTGTCCGGACCGAGGTCCACGAGGACCGCCGAGAGGTGGGCGGTGGAGGTGGTGGGCGTGGCGGTGACAGTCACCTCGGAGGAGCCGGACAGCCGAAGGTCCCGGGTGAGCGGCCGGGTGACGAAGCCCGCCTTGTCGGGGGTGGACCTGTCGATGTGCGCGGCCCAGTCGGTCTCGCTCCGCGCCGGGTCGTCGGTGAAGGTCTCGGTGCCGGTCCGCTTGCGCAGGCCGAGGGTGCCGACGCCCGGCTCGCTGCCCTCGGCCGGGCGGAGGGTCGTGGTCCGCGTGGCGCGCGGCGGCCAGACCGTGGACGTCTCCCACTGGTCCGGGTGGCGTTCGATGTCGGCCATGGGCTCGTCGTCGATGCCGTTGTCGTAACCGAGGAGTTCGTGGTCGAACCAGCGGTGCAGGGTATCCACCCACGTGGCGCGCCGGAAGTCGAACGGGTCCACGTGGCCGACCTGGGAGAGCCAGATCTTGCGCTCGACGCCGTGCTGCGCGAGGGCGTCCCACCACTGGCCGAAGTGCTTGGGGCGGACGTTGAGGTCCTGCTGCCCGTGGATGACGAAGACGCTGGCGTCGATCTTTTGGACGTCCTTGACGTAGTCGCGCTCGGTCCACAGCGGGGTCCGGTCGCCGGTGCGCGGGGCGCCGTCGACGAGTTCCTGCTGGACGGCTCCGCACCTGGCGCGGGCGTCGGGGCTCTCGACGTAGTGGGAGAGCCATTCGGGGCCCGAGTTGTAGAGGGGGGCGCCCTGGGCGAAGTAGTAGTCGTACCAGGAGGAGATCGCGCCGATGGGGACGATGGTCTCCAGGCCCTCGACTCCGGTGGCGGCCACGCCGTTGGCGACGGTGCCGTCGTAGCTCTTGCCGATCATGCCGGTCCTGCCGTTGGTCCAGCCGGCCGTGGCCCTGGTCGTGCCGGTGCGGGTGGTGTACGCCTTGCCGCGACCGCCCAGCCAGTCGACGACGGCCTTGGCCGACTGGATGTCGGAGCGCCCGCCGACGTCGACACAGCCGTCGGAACGGTTGGTTCCGGCGAGGTCGACGGCGACGAAGGCGTAGCCGCGGGGCACGAAGTAGTTGTCGTAGAACAGCGGCATCTGCACGATGTCGCCGTTCGCGTCGTACGTCTTGCGCTGTCCCTCGTTGCCGCGTCCACAGCAGGAGTAGTACGGGCTGGCGTCCATGATCACGGGTATCTTGAGGCCCCGCCGGTCGGGTTCACTTGGGCGGACGATGTCGACGGCGACCCGGTCCGTACGGCCGTCGCGGTCACCGTCGAGCCCGGTGTCCACCCAGACGGCCTCACGGATGGCCCTGTCGTACGAGTAGACCGGCTGGCTCTTGCGGGGCGTCGGGGTGGCGGCGACCGCCGGGGTGAGGAAGCCGGCCGTGAGGGCGGCGGCCGTGGCCGCCGTCGCGAGCGATCTCCAGGTCGTGAAGCGTGTGCGTCGCACTGGTATCGGCATGCGCGGACGGTACTGCGGTCAACTCCCGCGCAGAAGAGGCCCTTCTGCGGCTCGCGGGACTTCGGCCACGGTGTGGCCGGAAAGGAGCGTGGGGCTGGATGGCCCATGTCGGCCGAGGGGAGATCGTGTGACCGTGGCGGCCATGGACACGTCCGGGCTCACAGGGACTGCTCAGGCGCTGAAGGACTCGCGCGGAACCGTTCAAGCGTGCGGGTGGTGACGGGCACCAGGAGTGTTCAGGGACGCGGGTGGACCTCGGCCTCGATGCGTTCGCCGACCACTCTGCTCGCCAGGTCCGAGGCCAACTCCGCGACGTAAGGGCGGAGTTCGGCCTCGGCCATGGCGCGGTCGGCGGCGAGGCGGGCGTGGCCCTCGGCGAGGAGGGCGGCGTACTGGAGCCGGCCGTCGGCGCGGGCCTCAGCGATCAGGGCGGCGCCCTCCTCGAAGGCGCGCCGACGGATGCGGGCGGCCTCGTGGCGGGCGTCGGCCAGAACCCCGGCCACCTCGGCCTGTTTGGTCCGCGCCTGCTCCCGCACGGCTTCGGCATGCGCCTCCGCTCCCTTGGTCGCGGCCTCACGTGCGTCCAGGACCCGCTGGAACCGGGGCAGTAGGCGGACGAAGAAGAGGAACACGAGCGCGAACAGCACCGACGCGACGACGAGTCCTTCGACCGGCGGGTTCAACGGGCCGATGTCCATCGGGAGGAGGTCCATACCGGTGACCTACCCGCCCCCGCACACGGGGTACCTCCCTCGGCCAGGGATCAGTCCCCGTGGTCGTTACGGGGACACCCCCGCCGTACCGGCCGTGCCGATGCCCCTCCGGGCCGACCTGGACGAACTGACGTCACCGTCCCGGGCGGCGCCGGCGATCGCCCTCTGCCGAGGTTTCCCGGCACTGGTGGGACAGCGATACTGCTGTATGACGACCGACACCGGAGAGATCGTCCTCACCGTCGACGAGTTGTCCGCGCGGGCGGTCACGGTGCGTACGGTCCGCTTCTGCAGCACCAGGGGCCTGTTGCCGCCGCCGGTGATCGGTCCGCGCCGGGTCGGTCGCCACGGGGCGGTCGCCGAACGCGACCCCAGGCCGTGAAGCCCCTCTCCGCCCACATGCGACCGCTCGTCACGCAGACCCTGTTGACGACCCTTCAGCCTTCTCTGAGGGAGGAACTCCGGCAGTGGCTGGAGAAGTGGGCGAACCGGAAGATTTCAAGTCCAGTCAGACGTTGCGATGCTATGAGCTCTGTGGTGCGGGTTCCCTGCGCTTGGCGGGATCGTTGATCCACGCCTTCTGAGGTATCTCGGGCGGAGTGGGGCGGCGGCCGAAGCGTGCGGGGTGGCGGGTGTAGGCCGCGGCCAGGGCCCCGGCATCCCGGGCGGCCGCCACTCCTTGACGTGCGAGTGGTAGAGCCGTTCCCGGCGCAGGACCGCACCCTTTTCATTCCTGGGCACGGCGTCGTACTCGGCGACGATCCGCAGTTTGTGCTCCGAGGTGAAGGTACGGCGCTTCGGCCTCGGTGCCGGGTCGGACCCGACGGGCTCAGTGCCTGGGCATAGGGGGCGGTTCTCCTGTCGTGCCCTCTCAGGCTAACCCCGCAGAGCGGGACGTCTCACCCAAGGCTGGCAGAGAGGGAACGGGCCGGCGCAGGACGGCCGCTGAGCCTGACGTTCAACCCCGACAAGAGACGATCTTGTCGGGGTTGAACGTCAGGCGGCCTGCGCCGTGGACGTCCACGGGTGGGTGGGGAGGGCCGGTCGCGCGGTTCCCCACTCACCCGCATCCGCGGGGTCACCCGTCCCCGAACCGCTCCCCCCTCTCCGCCTTCTCCACCAGCAGGGCCGGCGGGGTGAAACGATCGCCGTAGCGGTCGGCGAGTTCTCGTGCGCGGATGACGAAACCCGCGAGGCCGCCCTCGTAGCCGTTGATGTACTGCAGGACGCCACCGGTCCAGCCGGGGAAGCCGATGCCGAAGAGGGAGCCGATGTTGGCGTCGGGGACGGAGGTCAGCACTCCCTCCTCCAGGAGCCGGACGGTCTCCAGGGCCTCCGAGAAGAGCATGCGCTCCTGCATGTCCCGGAAGGGGATCCGGTACCCCGGCTCGGTGAAGTGCTCGCGCAGGCCGGGCCAGAGCCTGGCGCGGCGGCCGTCGGGACCGTAGTCGTAGAACCCGGCGCCACCGCTGCGGCCCGCGCGGCCGTACTCGTCGACCATGCGGTCGATGACGGCCTCGGCGGGGTGGGCGACCCACGTGCCGCCCGCCTCCTCGACGGCCCGTCGGGACTCCGCGCGGATCTTGCGGGGCAGTGTGAGGGTCAGCTCGTCCATGAGGGAGAGGACCTTGGCGGGGTAACCCGCCTGGGCCGCCGCCTGCTCGACGGACGCCGGCTCGATGCCCTCGCCGACCATCGCGACACCCTCGTTGAGGAAATGGCCGATGACACGGGAGGTGAAGAAGCCTCGTGAGTCGTTGACGACGATCGGGGTCTTCCTGATCTGGCGGACTAGGTCGAAGGCGCGGGCCAGGGCCTCGTCGCCCGTCTGTACGCCCTTGATGATCTCTACCAGCGGCATCTTGTCGACGGGCGAGAAGAAGTGCAGGCCGATGAAGTCGGACTGGCGGGCGACCCCCTTGGCGAGCTCGGTGATGGGGAGGGTCGATGTGTTGCTGCACAGGAGGGCGTCCGGTGCCACCACCGTCTCGATCTGCTGGAAGACCTCGTGCTTGAGTTCGGTGTTCTCGAAGACGGCCTCGATGACGGCGTCGCAGCCCGCGAGGTCGGCCGGGTCGGCGGTGGGGATGATGCGGGCCAGGAGGGCGTCGGCCTTCTCCTGGGTGGTGCGGCCCCTGGACACCGCCTTCGCGCAGAGCTTCTCCGCGTAGCCCTTGCCCTTCGCCGCCGCTTCGAGGGACACGTCCTTGAGGACGACCTCGATGCCCGCGCGGGCGCACGAGTACGCGATGCCCGCGCCCATCATGCCGGCGCCGAGCACGGCGGCCTTGCGGACCTGGCGGGGCTCGATGCCCCTGGGGCGGCTCGCGCCGGAGTTGACGGCCTGGAGGTCGAAGAAGAAGGCCTGGATCATGTTCTTCGAGGTCTGCCCGGCGGCCAGTTCCACGAAGTAGCGGGCTTCGACGACCTGGGCGGTCTCGAAGTCGACCTGGGCGCCCTCGACGGCGGCGGCGAGGATGTTGCGCGGCGCCGGATAGGGGGCGCCGCCCGTCTGCTTGCGCAGGGTGGCCGGGAAGGCGGGCAGATTCGCCGCGAACCCGGGGTGGGCGGGGGTGCCGCCGGGGATGCGGTAGCCGGGCTCGTCCCAGGGCTGCCGCGACTCGGGGTTGGCGTCGATGAAGGCGCGGGCCTTGTCCATCAACTCGTCCTGCGTGGCGGCCACTTCGTGGATGAGGCCGTTCTGCAGGGCGCGCCTCGGGGTGTACTGGGTGCCCTGGAGCAGCACCTTCAGCAGGGCGTCGGCGATGCCCAGCAGCCGTACGGTACGGACGACGCCGCCGCCTCCGGGCAGCAGGCCGAGAGTGACCTCGGGGCAGCCGATCTTGGAGCCGGGGGTGTCGAGGGCGATGCGGTGGTGGCAGGCGAGGGCCAGTTCGTAACCGCCGCCCAGGGCCGCGCCGTTGAGCGCCGCGACGACCGGCTTGCCCAGGGTCTCGATGCGCCGCAGGTGGCGCTTGATCTCCAGGCCGCCGTCGAACAGCTGCCGCGCGGTGTCGGGGGTGACCCGGATGAGGTCGCGGAGGTCACCGCCGGCGAAGAAGGTCTTCTTGGCGGAGGTGATGATGACGCCGCGGATGGTGTCCCGCTCGGCCTCCAGACGGTCGGTGGTCACCGCGAGGGAATCGCGGAACGCCTGGTTCATGGTGTTCGCGGACTGGTTCGGGTCGTCGAGGACGAGGGTGACGAGGCCCGTGCGGTCCTGTTCCCAGCGGATGGTTGTGCTGTCGGTCATGTGAGGGTCTCCGTGAGTGTCAGAGTCTTTGGCCGCCTGAGCACCAGAGCGTGTCTGCCGTTCAAGGAGCGGCGCCCGGTACCGGTGCGTGTCGGTGTGCCGGCCGGAAGTCCTCGTGCGGGGGACGTACCCGGGCCTCGGCCGGTGCGGCGAGAGGGCGTGCCGGGCGTCGCGACGGGGCGGACGTCGCCTGCCGCGCCACCGGGGCGTGTTTCGAAAGCACCGTCGTCCGCCCGGAGGGCGGGGCTCGCGGCATCCGGTGCGGTGCGTCGCGAGGCGGAGGGTCGCCCGCGTACCGGGCGTACGCGGGCGATCCCGACAACGCGGCGAGGTGCCGTGCCAGGCGTCGCGAACCAGACGGGACGTTCGAGACACACCTAGAGGCGTTCGACGATCGTCGCGATGCCCATGCCGCCGCCCACGCACAGCGTGGCCAGCCCGTACCGCTTGTCCTGGCGCTCCAGTTCGTCGATCAGCGTGCCGAGGATCATCGCGCCCGTCGCACCGAGTGGGTGGCCGAGGGCGATCGCGCCGCCGTTGACGTTGACCTTGTCGAGTGAGAGCCCCATGTCCCGCACGAAACGCAGGACGACGGCGGCGAACGCCTCGTTGATCTCGACGAGGTCGATGTCGTCGATCGTCAGGCCGGCCCTGGCGAGAGCCTTGCGGGTCGCGGGCGCGGGGCCGGTGAGCATGATGGTGGGCTCGGAGCCGGAGACGGCGGCGGAGACGATCCGGGCACGCGGGCGCAGGCCGTACCGCTCGCCGGTCTCCTCGGAGCCGATGGCGACGAGGGCCGCGCCGTCCACGATGCCGGAGGAGTTGCCCGCGTGGTGGACGTGGTCGATCTCCTCGACCCAGTGGTACTCCTGCAGCGCCACCGCGTCGAATCCGCCCAGCTCGCCGATGTCCGCGAACGACGGCTTGAGCCCCGCGAGGGAGTCGGCGGTCGTGCCGGGCCGCATGTGCTCGTCGTGGTCGAGGAGCACGAGACCCGAGCGGTCCTCGACGGGGACGACGGACTTCTCGAACCGGCCCTCCTTCCAGGCCGCCGCCGCCCGCTCCTGGGACAGTGCCGCGTACTCGTCGACGTCCCGTCGGGAGAAGCCCTCGATGGTGGCGATGAGGTCGGCGCCGATGCCCTGCGGCACGAAGTTGACCGCCAGGTTGGTCATCGGGTCGTTGAACCAGGCGCCCCCGTCCGAGGCCATCGGCACACGGGACATCGACTCGACACCGCCCGCCAGCACCAGGTCCTCCCAGCCGGAACGGACCTTCGCGGCGGCCAGGTTGACGGCTTCCAGGCCGGACGCACAGAAGCGGTTCTCCTGTACGCCGGCGACCGTGTCCGGCAGTCCGGCGGCGATCGCGGCGGTCCGGGCGATGTCGGAGCCCTGGTCGCCCACCGGGCTCACGACACCGAGCACGATGTCGTCGACGGCGGCCGGGTCGAGGCCGGGGAAGCGGCGCCGGACCTCGTGGATCAGCCCGACGACCAGGTCGATGGGCTTGGTGCCGTGCAGGGCGCCGTTCGCCCTGCCGCGGCCACGCGGGGTGCGGATCGCGTCGTACACGTACGCTTCGGTGCTCACGAGTCTGGCCTTTCGGGTGGCGGGAGGGAGGGCCCGAGGGCCGGTGTCAGTCGGTGTCCTTCGAGGAGGCGGCCGTCGGGGAGCCGTCCTGGAGGGAGGCGTCCGTCAGCAGGCCGGGTATGCCCCAGTCGTGGGCCACGTCCGCCGTGTCTGCGCCCGGCTGGGCGGGGCCGCCGCGGACCGAGGTGCGTGTGGCGGAGAAGCGGGGTGCGGGGGCGGGCTGGGTGATGCCGCCGAAGTCGGTGAAGGTGCCCCGGGCCGCGAGATGCGCGTGGTCCGGGGCCTCTCGCAACGACAGGACGGGGGCCACACAGGCGTCGGATCCTTCGAAGACGGCCGTCCACTCGTCCCTCGTACGGGTCCTGAAGCGGGCCGCGACCGTCTCACGCAGCTCGCTCCGGGCGGCCATGTCCTTACGGGCCGGGGCCCGGTCCTTGATGCCGAGGAGGTCGACGAACTCCTCGTAGAACCGCTGCTCAAGGGCGCCCACGGCGACGTACCGGCCGTCGGCCGTCTCGTAGGTGCCGTAGAAGGGGCAGCCGCCGTCGAGGAGGTTGGCGGCGCGGCGGTCCTGCCAGCCGCCGGCGGCGAGCATGCCGTGGATCATCGTGGAGAGGTGCGCGGTGCCGTCGACGATGGCCGCGTCCACGACCTGGCCGGCGCCGGTCGCGCGGGCGTGGTGGAGGGCGGCGAGGACGCCGACGACGAGGTAGAGCGAGCCGCCCGCGTAGTCGCCGAGGAGGTTGGCGGGGGCGACGGGCGGGGTGTCCGGGGCGCCGATCATGCCGAGGGCGCCGGTGAGGGCGATGTAGGCGATGTCGTGGCCGGCGCGCTGGGCGAGCGGGCCCTGCTGGCCCCAGCCGGTCATACGACCGTAGACGAGCTTCGGGTTGCGGGCGTGGCAGGCCTCGGGGCCGACGCCGAGGCGCTCGGCGACGCCCGGCCGGTAGCCCTCGATCAGGATGTCGGCGCGTTCGGCCAGGTCGAGAGCGGTGTTCGGGCCGTCCGGGGACTTCAGGTCGACGATCACCGACCGCTTGTTGCGGTTGGTGACGTCGTACCGGGGGTTCACGGCGAGGCCCGCGCCGCCCGGCCGGTCGACGCGGACGACATCGGCGCCGAGGTCACCGAGGAGCATGGCGGCGAACGGTCCCGGGCCGATGCCCGCGAGTTCGACGACGCGCACACCGGTGAGCGGGCCGTGCCCGGGCGTCTTCGCCACCGCCATCGCCCCCAGCTCCGTGACACACATGATGTGACAGCAGTGATGCTAGGAACGTGTTCCACTCCGCACAAGCCGAAATGAGCAACCGCTTAGTCATTGTGCCCGGAGCCCCGGCAGGTGTCAGCCCGCTCCACCTCGGTACGGTCACGGCCACCTCCGGATCCCGCGCCCTCGGCTGCTCCTCCCTCACGCTAGCCTCGGCGACCGACAACGGCGCGTGGACGAGTGCTGAGGAGTTCCATGAGCAGCGGGCAGGGCAGGGCGGATCGGGCGTACGACATCGTGCTCTACGGGGCCACGGGGTTCGTCGGGAAGCTCACCGCGGAGTATCTCGCCGAGCACGCGCCCGAGGGGCTGCGCTGGGCGATCGCCGGGCGCGACGCGGACAAACTCGCGGCACTGCGCGAGCGGCTGCCCGGCGGCGCGGAGATCGGCGTGCTCCAGGCGGACGGGGCCGATGCGCGGGCCGTCCGCGAACTCGCCCGGCAGACACGGGTGGTGGCCACGACCGTCGGCCCGTACATCGCGTACGGCGAGGAGTTGGTGGCCGCCTGCGCCGATGAGGGAACCGACTACCTGGATCTGACCGGCGAGCCCGAATTCGTCGACCTGACGTTTGTCCGGCACGACGCACGCGCGCGCGAGACCGGCGCCCGGATCGTGCACGCCGCGGGCTTCGACTCGATACCGCACGACCTCGGGGCGTACTTCACGGTCCGTCAGCTCCCGCAGGACGTGCCGATCACCGTGGACGGGTTCGTGCGCGCCGAGGGCATGTTCTCGGGCGGTACGTTCGACTCCGCGCTCACCGGCTTCTCGCGCGCCCGGCAGACGATGGCCGCCGCGCAGGACCGCAAACGGCACGAGCCGCGGCTGGTGGGGCGGCGGGCGTACGCGCCGGTGAGCGCTCCCCGGTACGCCAAGGAGGTCGGGGCGTGGGCGCTGCCGCTGCCGACCATCGACGCGCAGGTGGTGCAGCGCTCGGCACGCGCTCTGCGCCGCTACGGGCCGGACTTCCGCTACCGCCACTACGCGGCCGTGAAGACCCTGCCGTTCGCGGTGGGCGGGGTCGCGTTCGTCGGCGCGGTCGTCGCCGCCGCCCAAGTACCGCCCGTTCGGCGCTGGTTGGGCGACCGGATCAAGCCGGGCGAGGGGCCGAGCGCGGAGCGGCGGGCGAGGAGCTGGTTCTCGGTGCGGTTCGTGGGTGAGGGCGGCGGGAGCCGCGTCTTCACTGAGGTCGCGGGCGGCGATCCCGGCTACGGCGAGACGGCGAAGATGTTCGCCGAGTCCGCGCTGTGCCTGGCCCTCGACGACCTCCCGGCCACGGCGGGTCAGGTCACCACGGCGGTCGCGATGGGCGACGCGCTCATCGAACGGCTGCGCGCGGCGGGGATCACGTTCCGCGTGGCGGCGTCCCGGTAGCACCCGAACGGGCCCCCTCGCCGGGCCGGCCTTACCGGACCCACCCGGTCACCGTGTAGACCATGCCGGCGATCCAGGCCAGTCCGGCGATCACGGCGAGCAGCAGCCCGGCCGTCACGGCACGTTCGACGGGCTGGGTGGGGTCGGCGGCGGGCTTCGGTGCTCGGTGCGTCGTCATGCGGCACAGCCTGCCGAACATGACGACGTACCGGTATCCGTACGCGTACTCAGCTTGAGATTTAACCCATCGGATTCGAACGCCTCTGACCGGCGCTTTCGGATGCGATCAACGCGCCTGCGGCAGCCCTGAATCGGGCGAAAACGCCCAGCTCGTACGGCGGAGGGTCGTGTTCGAACGGCGAGGACAAATCTCAAGCTCAGTTCGTCTCGGATGCCGGCCGGGGGCCTCGTCACGGCCGGGGCTCCGGTGCCATCCTCGGCAGCCGGTGCGTCGGCGGGCCGGGCAGCCACCAGGCCCGGCGGCCCAGGAGTCGTATGACGGCCGGCACGATGAGCCGGCGGATGACCGGGGCGTCGAGGAGGACGGCCGCGGCGAGGCCCAGGCCGAAGTGCCGGAGCATCCGGCTGGGGCATCCGGCTGGGGCCGGGGCCGAAGGCCGCGAAGACGACGATCATGATGGCGGCGGCCGTGATCACCCGGCCGGTGGCGGCTCCGGGCGGCCACCGCGTCGGAGAAGTCCTGCGGGGCCGCGCCGGCTCCGCCGACCAGGTACTCGGCACCGGTCTCCGCGCTCGGTGCGGGCAGGACGCCGTCGTGGACAAGCCCACGGCCAGGGCACCGTCGGCCGCCCGCCCGCCCGCGTGGCAGCCGGGCTCCGCCGAAGCACCTCGCACCATGCGCTCAGCGTGGGACGGCCACCCCCTCGCCGCCCTCGTCGCGCCGGAGGGACCGGCCCCGACCCGACCGCGACCCCTGGGGTCCGCCCGGCCGGGACCGACAACCGCCGGGGTAGCCGGATGTCCGCCCGCTCGCCGGGTCGCGCTCAGCGGCATCCTGGTCGGTGGCGTCGCGCAGGGCCCGTCGGCACAGGGAGTCGGCGCGACGGGTGGACTCCGGAAGGCGGTAGTCGGGGGTGAGCGCGAGGGTGTGCGCGCAGGCGTTGCCGAGACTCACCCGGTGGCCGACGGAGACGAAGACGGGCTTGACGCCGTCACGGGTACGCAGGGCCCTGCCCACCTCCTCGGTGCCCGCGAGGAGCGGGGAGGCGCTGCCGCGTGGGGCGGCGGGCTCGTCGTACGTGAAGGTGAAGGGGTTCTTGGCGACGCCGATCGTGGGGAGCCCGGTGAGGACGCCGAGGTGGGCGGCGAGGCCGAAGCGGCGCGGGTGGGCGAGGCCGTAGCCGTCGCAGACGAGGAGACCGGGGTCGCGGGGCAGCGCGTCGAGGGCGGCGAGCACGGTCGGGATCTCCCGGAAGGCAAGCAGTCCGGGGACGTACGGGAACGACACCGGCCCGATCGCCGTGGCCTCGGCGACCACGCCGAGGGTCGCCCCGTCCAGCACCACGGCCGCCGCCGCGACCACGTCCCGTTCGTCGTCGTACGCGACGTCGACGCCGGTGACGTACCCGGTACCGGGCGGCGGTCCGGTCTCGTCGAGGGCCACCTCCCCCCGCAACTCGTCCTGCACGGCCAGGGCTTGCTCTTCGGTGGCGGGCCAGCCCGCCGGGATGCGTACGGTCGTCATGGTGCTGCCGAGCGTACGCATCCCGGTACCCGGCGCGCTCCAGGACTACTTGCCGCCCAGGGCCCGCTTGAGCTGGCTCTTGTTCATGTCCGAACGGCCGTGGATGTTGCGTCGCTTGGCCTCTTCGTAGAGCTGGTCGTACGTGGGCCCCTCGGACCCCTTGTGCGAGCGCTGGCCGCCGCGCTTGCTGGACGACATGTCCTGGGTGGAGGTGCGGCTCGCCGTCTTGGACTCGCCCGACCGGGCGCGCTCCTTGTTGACGGTCCGGGCGGCGATCTCCTCGGCGCGCGACTCGCTCTCACCGCGGTCCTTGGCGCTTTCCTTGATGTGCTCGTACTGGCGTTCCCTCTTGGGGCTCGAACCGCGTGGCATGGTCGATCACTCCCTTCGTGATTCGAACACGCCACAAGTATCCCCTTTCAGCCGGAACAACCCATCGGAACGGACGGTACCGTTCAGTCTTCCAGCCGGGCCCACGCGCCCCTGCTCCCCGGCGGCCCCGGCCAGGGGCGCGGTCGACGGTGTCGTACGAGCCGGTGTCGACCGTGCGCCAGGTGCGGCCGGCGTCGGTGGTGAGGTCGGGGCCGACGGCGAGTGCGGTCGTACGGCTGTACTGGAGCCAGGTGGCGCCGGAGCGGTGGGCGGGCGGCGGCTGCGCGGCGGGCGGGCGTCCAGGCCCAGCCGTCGCCGGTGGTGGCCACGGCCCTTGGGGACGGCTGGTCGACGCGATAGTCGCCCGCCGACGGCGATGCCGTGCGCCCGGTCGCGGAAGGCGAGGCGATGACACCGCGCGCCGGGTCGCCGACCGGGACGGGAGTGTCGGCGACCGTCCAGGTCAGCCCCCGGTCGGCGGAGTGCAGCACACGCGCGCGTGCCCGCGGCGAGACCGCGAAAGCGCACGTCAGTTCCGTTTTCCTACAGTTCCCAGTGCGGTGGACGACCGTCCCCGTGTGCCTGCGCGGGCACCGCCGGGGCGGCGGCCGGCGCCGCCGCCACGCCCGTCGCCCATCGCCCAACTCGTCCGACTCGTCCGATTCGGCCGGCTCATCCGTCTCGACCGCCCCATGCCCTCATGGCGGGCGAGGCCAGTCCACCGATCCGACGCCGTCCAGATGCCCTCGGCCGGGAACCGACGGGGCACATGCGGTGTCCTCACCCATATCCCGGGACACGGGATGAGAAAAGGATCACCTCAGTGATTGGGCTCGGTGACAGAGGTCACTCGACCCTCATGTGCACGGATCGGCCCGATCCCGCGTCTTTCGAAGTGCCCGGCCTCAGCCATCCGGAGTCCGTCCAGCCGTCACAAGGGAGCAGGCGTTGTCCACCGTCATCGAGCAGCCCGTAGAGGCCCGTCTCGTCGCCGCCGCGCCGCGGATGCCGAGCATTCCCGCAACGCTCCACTACGACCGTCGCGACCCCTTCGCCGTCCGCATGACCTTCCCCGCCCCGGCCACGCTGGAGGGTGTCGAGGTCTGCTGGACCTTCGCCCGCGAACTCCTCGTCACCGGTATGGAGGAGTCCGTCGGCCACGGGGACGTACGGGTCCGCCCGTACGGCTACGAGCGGCTGGTCCTGGAGTTCCACGCCCCGGAGGGCACCGCCGTGATACACGTCCACACCAGTGAGGTACGGCGCTTCCTGGAACGTTCGACCGAGCTGGTGCCGCTCGGCCTGGAGCACCACCATGTCGACCTGGACCACGACCTGGCCGAGCTGATGCGGGACGCCTGCTGAGACGGCCCTCGCGGGTGCCGCCCCGCTCCGCCCGGGGGCGGCCGGCCCGGCACCGGTTCCCGCCTGTCCGGGCGTCGCGTTAATGCGTTGACACCCTCCGACGCCCATTCGTACGTTGTTCCACGGTCCTGTTGCCGTCGATTGGAGAAGGACGTTGCTCGTCTGAGGTCCTGAGACACCGCATCACACACCTGCCGCGTACCGGCTTCACCTGTGTGCTTCGCGTGCGACCTCGGCGTACGAGCCGTCCCCCGGCAGCGGGCTTTCCTCTTGCCCTCGTCGTGTCGTCCTCGCGGTGTTTCGAACGCGTCGCCCGCTGGCCGCTTCCCGCATGCACGAGGTCCTTCATGTCTACTCCCTTGTCCCTCACCTGCACGTCCCTGTCCTTCGCCTGGCCCGTCGGCACCCCCGTCTTCGACGATCTGCAGATCGCGTTCGGCCCCGGCCGGACCGGGCTCGTCGGCGTCAACGGGTCGGGAAAATCAACCCTGTTGAAGCTGATCGCCGGTGAACTCACTCCCACCGAGGGCACTGTCCGCGTGGTCGGCGACGTCGGCTACCTCCCGCAGAACGTCACGCTCGACACCGGCCTGAAGGTCGACGAGGCGCTCGGCATCGCCGCCGCCCGCGCCGCGCTGCACGCCATCGAGGCGGGCGACGTGGCCGAGGAGCATTTCGCGGCGGTCGGCGACGACTGGGACGTCGAGGAGCGCGCCGTGGCGACCCTCGCCCAACTCGGCCTCGGCCACGTCGACCTGGACCGCACGATCGGCGAGGTCTCGGGCGGCGAGTCGGTGCTGCTGCGTCTGGCCTCGCTGCTGCTGTGCCGGCCCGGCGTCCTGCTCCTGGACGAGCCGACCAACAACCTCGACCTGTACGCGCGGCGCCGGCTGTACGACGCGGTCTCGTCGTGGTCCGGCGTCATGATCGTGGTCAGCCACGACCGTGAACTCCTCGAACTGGTCGACCAGATCGCCGATCTGCACGACGGTGAGGTCACCTGGTACGGCGGCAGCTACTCCGTGTACGAGGAGGCCCTCGCCACCGAACAGGAGGCCGCCGAGCGGATGGTGCGGGTCGCCGAGGCCGACCTGAAGAAGCAGAAGCGCGAACTCGTCGACGCACAGGTCAAGTTGGCCCGTCGCAAGCGGTTCGGGCAGAAGATGTTCGAACAGAAGCGGGTGCCGAAGATCGTCGCGGGGGCCCGCAAGCGCGCGGCCCAGGAGTCCGCGGGCAAGCACCGCGTCCTGCACGAGGAGCGACTGGCCGGAGCCAAGGAGCGGTTGGACGAGGCGGTGGAGGCCGTCCGGGACGAGGACGAGATCCGCGTCGAGCTGCCGTACACGGCGGTGCCCCCGGGCCGTACCGTCCTCAACCTGCTGGATCTGGAGCTGAAGTACGGCGCCCGGGTGCGCGGCGGGTTCGATCTGCGCGGCCCCGAGCGGATCGCGCTGATCGGCCGCAACGGCGCGGGCAAAACCACGCTGCTGCGGACGATCGCGGGCGAGCTGGAGCCGGTGAGCGGTGAGACGACGGCGCACGTCCCGCTGCGTTTCCTGCCACAGCGGCTCGACGTCCTCGACGACGATCTGACCGTCGCCGAGAACGTGGCCCGGTTCGCGCCGGACGCCACCAACAACCGGGTGCGGGCCCGTCTCGCCCGCTTCCTCTTCCGGGGCGCGCGTGCCGACCAGCCGGTGGCGACACTGTCCGGCGGGGAGCGCTTCCGGGCCGCCCTCGCCGCCCTGATGCTCGCGGAGCCCGCCCCGCAGCTGCTGATGCTGGACGAGCCGACGAACAACCTCGACATGGCGAGCGTGCGGCAGCTGACCACCGCCCTGGAGTCGTACGAGGGCGCGCTGATCGTGGCCGGCCACGACCTGCCGTTCCTGGAGTCGCTCGGGATCACCCGCTGGCTGCTGATGGAGGAGGGAGAGCTGCGCACGACCACGCCGGAGGAGATCGCGTCGACGGGCTGAGGACGGTACGGCGAGGGGGCACGGGCGCACGGGCCGTCGAGGCCTTGGCTACCGCCGCGTGTCTCAGGAGGGCAACCCGCTTCCTTCGGGGGTTTTGTCCACGTGGACCGGCGCTGCATGATGGCGGACCGGCGTCGCTTCACGGGCGCCGGAAAACCCTCGTCCGATTCGGAGTCCCACACGTGCCCAGCAAGAAGGCCCTCGTCCGCCGTCCCAGCCCGCGCCTGGCCGAAGGGCTGGTCACCCACGTCGAACGCACGGAGGTGGACGTCGACCTCGCGGTCGAGCAGTGGGAGGCGTACGGGGAGGCCCTGCGCGCCCACGGCTGGGAGACCATCGAGGTGGAGCCGGCCGACGACTGCCCGGACGCGGTGTTCGTCGAGGACACCGTGGTCCTGTACCGGAACGTGGCGCTGATCGCACGCCCCGGCGCCGAATCCCGGCGGGAGGAGACCGAAGGGATCGAGGAGGCCGTGGCCGCGCTCGGCTGCTCGGTGAACTGGGTCTGGGAGCCGGGCACACTGGAGGGCGGTGACGTCCTCAAGGTCGGGGACACGGTGTTCGTGGGCCGGGGCGGGCGCACCAACGCGGCCGGGGTGCGGCAGCTGCGGGCGGCGTTCGAGCCGCTCGGCGCGCGGGTGGTCTCCGTACCCGTGAGCAGGGTGCTGCATCTGAAGTCGGCGGTCACCGCGCTGCCCGACGGCACGGTCGTCGGGCACATCCCGAAGATGGACACGCCGTCGCTGTTCGGCCGCTTCCTGCCGGTGCCGGAGGAGGCCGGGGCGCATGTGGTGCTGCTCGGCGGCGACAAGCTGCTGATGGCGGCGAGCGCGCCGAAGACCGCGGAGCTGTACGCCGACCTCGGGTACGAGCCCGTCATGGTCGACATCAGCGAGTTCGAGAAGCTCGAAGGCTGTGTGACATGTCTCTCCGTGCGACTGCGGGAGCTGTACGCCTGACAGGTGGCCGCTTCGCCTTCTCGGCCCCGGGACCTGCGGCTCCACGGGGACCTTGGGCATGCCTGCCGACCACATGGCGGGCCTGACTTATCGGTGATCTTTACAACACGCTTAACCTACGGATACGTAACCTACGGATTCGTAGCCTACGATGCCGTAGGTTACGGTCGCCCGCCCGCGGCCGCGCTACAAGATCCTCGTTCCCTGATCGTCCCCCTGGAGCCCCTGTGTCGATCACTTCTCCTCACCTCGGCAGCCCGTCCACCGCCTGGACCGATGCGCGGCTGCTCTACGCGCTGGAAGAAGTCGTCGAGAAGGAACTCAACCGGCATCTGAAGGTCACCAAGGACTGGATGCCGCACGAGTACGTGCCGTGGGGTGACGGCCGCAACTTCCCCGGCCTCTTCGAGGACGGCGAGGCCTGGGAGAAGGGCCAGTCGAAGGTCACCGAGATCGGCCGGATCGCGCTGGTCGTGAACCTGCTCACGGAGGACAACCTCCCCAGCTACCACCACGAGATCGCCGCCCTCTTCGGCCGCGACGGCGCCTGGGGCACCTGGGTGCACCGCTGGACCGCCGAGGAGGGCCGGCACGGCATCGTGATGCGCGACTACCTGCTCGCCTCGCGCGCGGTGGACCCGGACAAGCTCGAAGAGTTCCGCATGGCCCACATGAGTGAGGGCTTCGAGTCGGACAACCGGCACTCGATGCTCCACACGGTCGCGTACGTCGCCTTCCAGGAGCTGGCCACCCGCGTCTCGCACCGCAACACCGGCCACCAGTCCGGCGACCCGGTCTGCGACCGCATGCTCGCCCGTATCGCGACGGACGAGAACCTGCACATGGTGTTCTACCGGAACCTGCTGAAGGCCGCCTTCGAGCTGGCTCCCGATCTGACGATGCAGGCCGTCCGCGACGTCGTCGTCGACTTCCGGATGCCCGGCCACGGTATGCCCGGCTTCGAGCGCGCCGCCGCGCAGATGGCCATCGGCGAGGTCTACAACATGCGCATCCACCACGACGACGTCCTTCAGCCCGTCCTCCGCTTCCTGAAGGTCATGGAGATCGACGACCTCGGGCCGGAGGGCACCAAGGCGCAGGAGGAGCTCGGCCTCTACATGGACGGACTCGACGCGGAGGCCCGCAAGTTCGACGAGAGGCTCGCGGTGCGCAAGGCGCGGATGGCGGCACGGGCCAGAGCGTAACCGGCTCGCCGCCCGAAGCCGAGGGCCGAGGGCCGCGCAGGGGACGGGGCGGCTGGATTCGAACCAGTGTGTTCCGGTTTTTGGAGAGCGGCGCGCCTGCCTCAGCGCCACGGCCCCGCCCTTGCGGGCCGGCATGGCGGGTCAGACGCGTTCGGTGCGCCGGAGCCGGAGTCTTTCCTTCTCCGAGAGGCCGCCCCAGACACCGAACCGCTCGTCGTTGGCCAGTGCGTACTCAAGACAGGCGGTGCGCATCTCGCACATACCGCAGATGCGCTTCGCCTCACGCACCGAGCTGCCGGGCTCGGGAAAGAAGAAGTCGGCCCCCGTCTGCGCACACAGTGCCCGCTCCTGCCAGACGCTGTCGATTGGGCTGATCGTGTCCTTGTGCATGCTCAGGATCGTGCCGGGCCCCGAAAAACGTTCGATCAACGGGCCATCAACAGAGCACCCGGCCCTCCATGCTCCGCTCACCGACCCGGCGGACGCACGGCGGCGCGCGGAAGGAACGCACACCTCAACGACTCCATGGATCGCCCGGCGTGAGCGGGATGCCACCTTCGGCGGCCGGCTGGGGGACCGACTGGTCGCCCGGGCGGCGACGGCAGGGTGCTGCGGGTCATCTCACCGCAGAACCCGATGGCACCGTACGTCGACCGGCCCGACCGGATGCCGTCCCACGCCTGACCGGGACTCCTTCATCGACTTCACCGGCGGCCACTCCTTCGCCAGGCCGACCTCGAAGGACATCTTCACCTGCGACCACGGCCCGTTCGCGGACGACCCCCGGTGACCACGACGACAAGAAGGCACCTCGCCCGGCTCGCCGCAGGCTTCAACCGCTCGATCACGCTCCACCCGACGCAGCCGAACGGGGCGACGGCGGCCGACGACCAGCGGGAGACCCTGCCGAACCACTGGTCACGCGTGGTGCACGTCAACTCGCCCACCGGGTAAGCGCTTTCGTACGACGACATACGTGCCGACGGACAGCCTGACGTCTCGGGCGCGGACCACGACGCCAATCCGCGGCGCTGCGCGCTGACGGTCGGCGCATAGACGTGTTTCGAAAGTAGCGTCGTCCGCCCGGAGGGCGGGGCTCGCGGCGTCTGGTGCGGTGCGTCGCGAGGCGGAGGGTCGCCCGCGTACCGGGCGTACGCGGGCGATCCCGGCAACGCGGCGAGGTGCCGTGCCAGGCGTCGCGAGCCAGACGGGACGTTCGAAACACGCCCGGGTCCCCGGCGGTCACGCGGAGGCGCGTCGTACCAGTGTGGTCGGCAGGACGACACCGGGCGGCGCGCCGCTCGGGACCTGTTCGTCCTCCTCGGGCCCGCGCCGTTCGAGGCCTCGGAGCAGGAGCCTGGCCATCAACCGCCCCATCTCCTCTATGTCCTGACGGATCGTCGTCAACGGCGGATCGGACTGCTCGGCCACCGGCAGCATGTCGTCGAAGCCCACCACGGCGACGTCTTCGGGGACCCGCCGCCCCCGCTCCCGCAGAACGCGCAGCGCACCGGACGCCGATACGTCGTTGGCGGCGAACACGGCGTCCAGCTCCGGGCAGTGGTCGAGGAGTTCCCGCATGGCTCGCTCCCCGCCCGCCGGGGTGAAGTCGCCCTCCACGATCAGCCCGGGGTCGGCGTCCACCATGACGTCGCGGAACCCTTCGAGCCGGTCCACGGCGGAGGTCTGGTCGAGGGGGCCGGTGATGTGGGCGACACGGGTGCGGCCGAGGCCGACGAGATGCCGTACGGCGTCCCGCGCGCCGCCCCGGTTGTCGCTGTCGACGTACACGGTGGGCGTCTCGCCGCGTGTACCGTCCGCCCAGCCGGGCCGGCCGCCGAACACCGTCGGCACGCCGGCGCATTGGATCAGGCCCGGCAGCGGGTCGTCCAGGTGCAGCGAGAAGACGAGCGCCCCGTCGACGTGTCCGCCGGCGAGGTACCGTCCCACCCGTGCGTAGTCCTCGGGCCCTTCGGTGAGCAACAGGACGAGCTGCGAGTCGTGGGCGGTCAACTCCTTGCTGATACCCCGTAGCTGGAGGGCGAAGAAAGGGTCGGCGAAGACCCTGGTCTCCGGCTCGGCGATCACCACGGCCACGGCGTCGTGCCTTCGGGTGACGAGACTGCGGGCGGCCTGGTTGGGCACGTACCCGAGCTCCTCGACCGCCCTGCGCACCCGCTCGACCAGCGGCTCCCGCACACCCTCGCCCCCGTTGACCACCCGCGAGACCGTCGCCCGGGACACCCCGGCCCGCACGGCCACGGCCTCCAGCGTGGGACGCGATGTCGTCTCGGTCACTTCGGGACACTCCTCCGGGGTGGTTGCGATCAGGATAGCCCTGGAAGGGAGGCGCTGAGAGCGCTCCCTGATCACCGCCCGGCACCGTTCGGGATCCAATCGCGCGAAGCGCCGTCGCTCGCCGAGGAGCGCCGGACGACCTGAGACAAGACCCGTGAGAACTCAGTACCCGGTCCCGTACGCCCGTCTTCCGGGCGCGTACCGCGACCCTCACCTCCACCCCAGCGGGGTCGATGCGGTCGGCCGCGTCCACTGGCTGCCCAACGAGCGGTCGAAGCCCTCGCCGCCTGGCGATTACGCGGCGGAGATGATCCCCCCTCGCCGAGCGCTCGGTGTCCGGGAGACTTCGGCGACTCATGGGACTCGTGCGGCTCGTATCCCGGAATCGTCCCGTCCACCGGCGTGCGTACCACAAACCGGTGGCGTACGGCATGCCGTGATCAGTGGCCGCCGTACGCCACAAGGTCCGCGCTCCCGAAAGGGCTCAGCGGAGCGCTACTGCTTCTTCGCCCGGCTCGGCTGCACCCGCCTCGGCTCCCCCGGCATCTTCGGGTACTCCGGCGGGTACGGCAGGTCACCCAGGCCGTGGTCGTGTTCGTCGCGTGCGGCCAGCTCCAGCAGGGCTTCCAGGGAGAACGCGTGGTCGTCCATGTCGGCGTGGACGTCGCCGACCTCGGCGAAGCGCTGCGGCATGGTGGCCAGGTCGAAGTCGCGGGGGACGGCGACGCCCACCTCGTTCCAGGTGAGCGGCGCGGACACGGGGGCGTGCGGGCGGGGGCGTACGGAGTAGGCGGAGGCGATGGTGCGGTCGCGGGCGGTCTGGTTGTAGTCGACGAAGATCTTCTCCCCGTTCCTCCTTCCACCAGGCCGTGGTCACCTGCTCCGGCATCCGGCGCTCCAGTTCGCGGGCGGCGGCGATGGCCGCGCGGCGCACCTGGGTGAAGGTCCAGTCGGGCCGGATCGGTACGAAGACGTGCAGGCCGCGCCCGCCGGAGGTCTTGGGCCAGCCGCGCAGACCGCCGTACTCGTGCAGGACCTCGCGGAGTTCGTGGGCGGCGCGGACCGCGTCGGCGTAGTCGGTGCCGGGTTGGGGGTCGAGGTCGATGCGGAGTTCGTCGGGGCTGTCGACGTCGTCGCGGCGGACCGGCCACGGGTGGAAGGTGAGCGTGCCGAACTGGGCGGCCCATACGACGGCGGCGGGCTCGGTGGGGCACATCTCGTCGGCGCTGCGACCGCTGGGGAAGGTGATGTGGGCGGTGGGGATCCAGTCGGGCATGCTCTTGGGGGCCCGCTTCTGGAAGAAGTTCTCGCCCGTCACCCCTTCCGGATAGCGTTCCAGGGTGGTGGGCCGGTCGCGCAGGGCCCGCAGTATTCCGGGGCCGACGGCGATGTAGTACCGGGCGAGGTCCAGCTTGGTGAAGCCGCGCTCCGGGAAGAAGATCTTGTCCGGACTGGACAGCCGTACCGTCCGCCCCGCCACCTGCAGCTCCAGCGCTTCAGCCATGCGGCCACGGTAGGCGGAGCGGTCAGATATCGCATACCGGGCGCATCCCCTCACGGGGCCGCAGAATCGTAGGCATGGACCTTCCGGTGATGCCGCCCGTGAAACCGATGCTCGCCAGGTCCGTGGCGACGATCCCGCCGGACATGCACTACGAGGCGAAATGGGACGGGTTCCGGGCGATCGTGTTTCGCGACGGCGCGCAGGTGGAGCTCGGCAGCCGCACGGGGAAGACGCTGAGCAGGTACTTCCCCGAGCTGGCGGCGGCACTGCGCGAGCGGTTGCCGGAGCGCTGTGTGGTGGACGGCGAGATCGTGATCGTGCGGGGCGGGCGGCTGGACTTCGACGCCCTCACCGAGCGCATCCACCCGGCGGAGTCCCGTGTCCGGATGCTGGCCGAGACGACTCCGGCGTCCTTCGTCGCGTTCGACCTGCTCGCCCTGGACGACGAGGCGCTGCTGGACGTCCCCCTGACCGACCGGCGCGCGCTGCTCGAGCTGGCCCTCTCCGAGGTCACCGCCCCGGTCCATCTCGCCCCGGCGACCACGGACCGCAAGCTGGCCGAGCAGTGGTTCGACCAGTACGAGGGGGCGGGCCTGGACGGGGTGATCGCCAAGCCGCTCGGTCTGCTCTACCGGCAGGACGAGCGGGCCATGTTCAAGATCAAGCATGAGCGGACGGCGGACGTGGTGGTCGCCGGCTACCGCTTCCACAAGAGCGGGCCGGTGGTCGGCTCCCTGCTGCTCGGCCTGTACGACACCGGGGGAACCCTGCAGCATGTGGGCGTGTGCGCCGCGTTCCCCATGAAGCGGCGCGCGGAGCTGGTGGAGGAGCTGGAGCCGCTGCGGATGGCGGATGTCGGGCGGCACCCGTGGGCGGCCTGGTCCGAGGAGGCGGCGCACGAGACGGCACGGCTGCCGGGCGCGCCGAGCCGCTGGTCGACGAAGAAGGACTTCTCCTGGGTGCCGCTGCGGCCCGAGCGGGTCGCCGAGGTGGCGTACGACCACATGGAGAACGGCGTCCGCTTCCGCCACACGGCCCGATTCCGCCGCTGGCGCCCGGACCGTACCGCCTCCAGCTGCACCTACGCGCAGTTGGAGGAGCCGGTGAACTACGACCTGGCGGAGGTCCTCGGCCCCGGAGCCTGAGGCTCCGGGCACCCAAGGCACCCAAGGCACCCAAGGCACCCAAAGCTCTCAAAAACCGAGGTCAGGGCTCCATCAGCACCTTCACCGCCCCGTCCTCCTTGCGCTGGAACATCTCGTACGCGTGCGGTGCGTCGGCGAGCGACACCCGGTGCGTGGCGAAGGAGTCGACGCCGAGCGGATCGTCCTCCGTGAGGAGGGGCATGATGTCGTCGCTCCAGGTGCGGACGTTGGCCTGACCCATGCGGAGCCGGATCTGCTTGTCGAACATGGTGAGCAGCGGCAGCGGGTCGACCTTGCCGCCGTAGACGCCGGACAGGGAGATGGTGCCGCCGCGTCGTACGAGGTCGATGGCCGTGTACAGGGCGGCCAGCCGGTCCACGCCGAGGCGTTCCGTGACGCGCGCGCCGATGGCGCGGGGCAGCAGTCCGGCCGCGTTCTGGGCGAGCCGCGCGACCGCGCTGCCGTGGGCCTCGGTCCCGACGGCGTCGATCACCGAGTCGGGGCCGCGTCCGGCGGTCCGGCCCTGGACCGCGGCGACCAGGTCCTTCTCGCTGTCGAAGTCCCGGAGGTCGAATGTCTCGACGCCCCGGTCGCGGGCCCGGCGCAGCCGCTCGGGCACCAGGTCGATCCCGAAGACCTGCTCGGCTCCACGCTGCCGGGCCACGCGGCAGGCCATGTCGCCGATGGGGCCGAGGCCGAGCACGGCGACGCTGCCGCCGGGCGGGATGTGCGCGTACTCGACCGCCTGCCAGGCGGTGGGGAGTACGTCGGAGAGGTAGAGGAACCGGTCGTCGGGCGGTCCCTCCGGCACCTTGATCGGCCCGAACTGTGCCTGCGGTACGCGCAGGTACTCCGCCTGGGCGCCCGGTACCGCGCCGTACAGCCGGGTGTAGCCGAAGATCGCGGCACCCATGCCCTCGCCGGTGCACTGGGTGGTCTCGCACTGGGTGGGCAGGCCGGTGAGGCACATCCAGCAGTTGCCGCAGGCGATCTGGAACGGTACGACGACCCGGTCCCCGGCCGCCAGGTCCGGCACCCCGGCGCCGACCTCCTCGACGATGCCCATCGGTTCATGGCCGAGGATGTCGCCCGGCGTCATGAACGGGGTGAGCACCTCGTACAGGTGCAGGTCGGAGCCGCACAGTCCGCTGGAGGTGATGCGGATGATCGCGTCCGTCGGCTCCTGGATCACCGGATCGGGCACGGTCTCCACGCGCACGTCCCGCTTGCCCTGCCATGTCGCTGCCTTCATCGGGCCCACGCTCCGTCCTCGGCTCGGCCAGCAGGTGCCGCCCGGGTACCCGGCGCCCTGTCCCCGAACCACCGGACCACCGGACCACCCCGACCGCCGAGGCTCCCGGACGGCTCCACCACCCCCGCTCGGTCCAGCAGAAAGCGCGTGATCAGAGAAAATCGAGTATGGCCATCTATGAACTTATAAGCGCACAATCGAAGACAACATGGACGAGACAACGACAGTGCGCAGAACGCACAGGGCACACGGGGCACGACGGACGAGGCGCCGCGGGACGACGGGGGCGCTGCTCGCCGCCCTGACCACGGCCGCCCTGCTGGCGGGCTGCACGGTGACCGGTCCGGACGGGGACGACGAACGCGGGCGGGACGACGGCCGCCGGGACGACCAGGTCGGCACGGCACCCGTCGGCCCGGTTCTCGCCGTGAAGGTCGACAACGCCTCCGCCGCCCGCCCTCAGACCGGCCTCGACGCGGCGGACATCGTCTACGCCGAGCAGGTCGAGGGCGGCCTGAGCCGGCTGATGGCCGTGTACGCGACGACGTTCCCGGAGACCGTCGGACCCGTACGCAGCGCCCGCGAATCCGACCTGGAACTCCTCCGTCAGTTCGACGAGCCGACG
This sequence comes from Streptomyces sp. TG1A-60, assembly GCF_037201975.1. NCBI lineage: Bacteria > Bacillati > Actinomycetota > Actinomycetes > Kitasatosporales > Streptomycetaceae > Streptomyces > Streptomyces sp. TG1A-60. The sequence goes on from NZ_CP147520.1 coordinate 920,195, forward strand.
CTCGCATTCTCCGGCGCCCAGAGCAAGCTGCTCCCCCTCATCGACCGGGCACCGGTGCACGCGAAGACCCCCGAGGACGCGCAGGACGCGTACTTCCGCGGCGACGAGAAGCCCGCCCCGCACAACCTGTACCTGCGCCCGAACAAACTGATCGACTCCCCACCCGGCGCCGACGCCCTCACCACCGGCTTCCGCTACGGGCCGGCACCCGCCGGCGGCACCCCCGAGGACTCCCGCACGGTCCGCTATCCGGCGGCCCGCTTCACCTTCACCTGGTCCGACGACAGCCGACGCTGGCTTCTCTCCATGGACGGCGCTGAGACGATCACCACGGACGACAGCCGGGTCGCCCCGGCCACGGTGGTCATCCAGCACGTGACGATCCGTGAGTCCCGGTTCCAGGACTTCCTGGGCAACAACACCCCGTACACGCAGACCGTGGGCTCGGGCCGCGCGGAGGTCCTGCGGGACGGCCGGGTCTTCGAAGCGAACTGGGAGCGCGGGACACCGACTCAGGGCACGACCTTCACGACACCGGACGGCGAGCGGATGAACTTCGCCGAGGGCCAGGTATGGGTGATGTACAGGGCCCGGTAACGGGCGACGACCATCCGGGGGCTCTTCCGGAAGTCCCTAGCGCAGCGACTCCGCCGGGCTGCGCAGTTCCTCCGCCGCGTCGGCGACCCGCCGTATCAGCTCGAAGAAGACTCCCTGCTCCTCCGCCGACAACGGCGCCAAAAACACCTGGTTCATCCGCGCCGTCCGCACCGTGAGCCTGCGATGCGTCCGCACCCCGTCCTCGGTGAGCCGCAGCAGAAACCGCCGCCCGTCCCGCGGGTCGCGCACCTTGTCGAGGAGCCCCCGGCGGCCGAGCCTGCTGATGACCTCGGACATGGTGGACCGGTCGAGTCCGACCCGCTCCCCCACCGTGCGCTGGTCGAGCCCCGGCTCGGCGACCAGCGAGTTGAGGACCGCGAACTGCGGCGAGGTGATCTCCTCGGAGACCATGACGTTCCACAGCAGGTAGTGGGCCTGCTGCAGCCGTCGGGCCAGGTGCCCGGGGTGGGTGGAGAGGTCCACCGCGGCCATGTTCGCTCCTCGGCTCGGATCGGATCGGCCGGACGTGCTCGGCGATTGGTTTGTGCACTGAACGATACCCGCCTCCCAGTACCGCGTGTCCGTAACCGCGTATGCGGACGACCTCGCCGCCCGTCAGGGCCTTGACGGGGGTCCCGCCGAGTGGCAGCGTGAAGGAAACTTCACCGAAATGCTCAGTGTCCTGATTAACCGGCCACCGGGTGCGGACGAGATGGGGCCTCACGGATGGACAAGGTGGTCGCCACAGCCCTGGAGGCAGTGGCCGATGTGCCGGACGGCGCGACACTCGCCGTCGGCGGATTCGGGCTGAGCGGTGTGCCCAACGTGCTGATCCAGGCGCTGTACGAGCGCGGGGTCTCGGGTCTCGGGGTGGTGTCGAACAACTGCGGGGCCATGGACTCCGGCCTCGCGGTCCTCCTCGCGGCGGGCCGGATCGCCCGGGTGACCGGCTCGTACATCGGGGCGAACAAGGAGTTCGCGCGCCAGTATCTCGGCGGGGAGCTGGAGGTCGAGATGATCCCGCAGGGCACGCTCGCCGAGCGGCTGCGCGCGGGCGGCGCGGGGATCCCGGCGTTCTTCACCCCGGCCGGCGTGGGGACACAGGTCGCGGAGGGTGGGCTGCCCTGGCGCTACGACGGCGACGGCGGGGTCGCCCTGGCCTCGCCGCCGAAGGAGCTCCGCGAGTTCGACGGCACCGAGTACGTGCTGGAGCGCGGCATCCGTACCGACTTCGCGCTCGTCCGCGCCGCCAGGGGCGACCGGCACGGCAACCTGGTCTTCAACAAGTCCTCCCGCAACTTCAACCCGCTCGCGGCGATGGCCGGCCGGGTGACGATCGCCGAGGTCGAGGAGCTGGTGGAGCCGGGCGGGATCGACCCGGACGCGGTGCACCTGCCGGGCGTCTTCGTCCAGCGGGTCCTCCCCCTCACCCCGGAGCAGGCGGCGGACAAGAAGATCGAGCAGCGCACGGTCTCCGCGCCTGCGGCCGTTGGGACGGTGAGCGAGTGATGGCCTGGACCCGCGAGCAGATGGCCGCCCGCGCCGCGCGCGAACTGCGGGACGGCCAGTACGTCAACCTCGGCATCGGCCTGCCGACGCTGATCCCCAACTACCTCCCCGACGACGTCGAGGTGATCCTGGAGTCGGAGAACGGCATCCTGGGCACCGGCCCGTACCCGACCGAGGACCAGGTCGATCCCGATCTGATCAACGCAGGCAAGGAGACGGTCACCGTCCTGCCGGGTGCCTCCTACTTCGACTCGGCACTGTCGTTCTCGATGATCCGGGGCGGGCACATCGACGTCGCCGTCCTCGGCGCGATGCAGGTGTCCGCCGGCGGTGACCTCGCCAACTGGGCCATCCCCGGCAAGATGATCACCGGGATCGGTGGTGCCATGGACCTGGTCCACGGCGCCCGTACGGTCATCGTGGTCATGACGCACACCGCGAAGGACGGCTCGGCGAAGATCCTTCAGGAGTGCGCGCTGCCGCTGACCGGCAAGGCGTGCGTGAACCGCATCATCACCGACCTGGGCGTGCTCGATGTGACGGACACGGGCCTGGCGCTGGTGGAGACCGCGCCCGGTGTCCCCGTCGAGGAGATCATCGTCAAGACAGCCGCCAAGGTGTACATCCCTGAGGAGATCCAGTCATGAGCAACGGTCCGAGGGACGTCTACCTCGTCGACGCGGTCCGCACCCCGATCGGCCGCTACAACGGCGCTCTGGCGGGCCTGCGCCCGGACGACCTGGCCGCGCACGCCATCCGTGAGCTGCTCGCCCGTACGCCGGATCTGGACCCGGCGCGGATCGAGGACGTGTACTTCGGCAACGCCAACGGCGCCGGTGAGGAGAACCGCAACGTCGGCCGCATGGCCGCGCTGCTGGCGGGCCTGCCGACCTCCGTGCCCGGAGTCACCGTGAACCGGCTGTGCGCCTCCGGCCTGGAGGCCGTGATCCAGGCGGCCCGCGCCATCGCGCTCGGCGACGCCTCGATCGCCGTGGCCGGCGGTGTCGAGTCCATGACCCGTGCCCCGTACGTGCTGCCCAAGAGCGACCGGGCCTTCCCCGCCGGGCACACCGAGCTGTACTCGACCACGCTCGGCTGGCGCATGGTCAACCCGAGGATGGACCCGCAGTGGACCATCCCGCTGGGCGAGTCGGCCGAACTCATCGCCGACAAGCACAAGATCAGCCGGGAGCAGCAGGACGAGTTCGCCCTCTCCTCCCACCGGAAGGCCGCCAAGGCGCAGGCCGAGGGTCTGTTCGACGGAGAGCTCGCGCCCGTGCCGATCCCGCAGCGCAGGGGCGACCCGGTCGTCTTCGGCGCCGACGAGTGCGTACGGGCCGACGCCTCCCTCGCGGTGATGGCGAAGCTCAAGCCGTCCTTCCGCACGGTCGAGGGGACGGTCACCGCCGGCAACGCGTCGCCGCTGAACGACGGTGCCGCCGCGCTGCTGCTGGTGGACGAGCAGGGCCTGGAAGCCACCGGTCGCGAGCCGCTCGCCCGGGTCTCGGCCTCGGGCGTGTCGGCGATCGAGCCCCACTACTTCGGCCTGGCCCCCGTGGAGGCCGTCAACCGCGCGCTCGCCAAGGCGGGCAACGCATTCGGTGACCTGGACGTCCTGGAGCTGAACGAGGCGTTCGCCGCGCAGGTGCTCGGCTGTGTCGCCGAGTGGCCCGAGTTCGACCCGGCGATCCTCAACCCGCAGGGCGGTGCCATCGCCCTCGGCCACCCTCTCGGCGTCTCCGGTGCCCGGCTCGTCGGCACCGTCGCCCACCAGCTCGCCCGCAAGGGCTCCGGCGTCGGCGTCGCCACCCTCTGCATCGGCGTGGGCCAGGGCCTCGCCCTCGTCCTGGAGCGTTAAGGAACCCCATGACTCTCACCCAAGCGGACATCGACCTGGAGATCGCGGCCGAGCACGCCGCCTACGAGAAGCGGGTCGCCGACGGCGGACCGGTCGAGCATCAGCCACGGCGCGACTACGCGCCGTACCGCTCCTCGGTACTGCGGCATCCGAAGCAGCCGCCGATCACCATCGACGTCACCAAGGACCCGGAGCTGGTGGAGCTCACCTCCCCCGCCTTCGGGGAGCGGGACATCACCGAGATCGACAACGACCTCACCCGGCAGCACAACGGCGAGCCGATCGGCGAGCGCATCACCGTCTCCGGACGGCTCCTCGACCGCGGCGGGCGCCCGCTGCGCGGCCAGCTCGTGGAGATCTGGCAGTCCAACTCGGCAGGCCGCTACGCCCATCAGCGCGAGCAGCACGACGCCCCCCTGGACCCCAACTTCACGGGCGTGGGCCGCACACTGACCGACGACGACGGCCACTACCACTTCACGACGATCCAGCCGGGCCCCTATCCGTGGCGCCAGCACCTCAACGCCTGGCGGCCGGCCCACATCCACTTCTCGCTCTTCGGTTCGGCGTTCACCCAGCGGCTCGTGACCCAGATGTACTTCCCCAACGACCCGCTGTTCCCCTACGACCCGATCATCCAGTCGGTGACGGACGACGCGGCCCGGCAGCGGCTGGTCGCCACCTACGACCACAACCTGTCGGTGCCGGAGTTCTCGATGGGCTACGTCTGGGACATCGTGCTCGACGGACCGCAGGCCACCTGGATCGAAGAAGGGCGCTGACCTGCCATGACGAAGATCGACACGAGCCGTCCGGAGACGGTGCTCCCCACCCCCTCACACACGGTCGGCCCCTTCTACGGCCACGCCCTGCCCTTCCCCGGCGGCGGCGACATCGCCCCCGTCGGCCACCCCGGCGCCATCGCCCTCCAGGGCTACATCACCGACGGCCGGGGCAGCCCGCTGCCGGACGCGTTCGTGGAGCTGTGGGGCCCGGACCCGGACGGAAACCTGCCGCAGGTCGACGGCTCCATGCGGCGCGACCCGGCGAGCGGTGGCTTCCTGGGCCGCAACGGCGTGGAGTTCACCGGCTGGGGACGCGTCCAGACCGACGCCAACGGGCACTGGACCGCTCGGACGCTGCGGCCCGGCGCGCGCGGGCGGAGCGCCCCGTACATCAGCGTGTGCGTCTTCGCACGCGGCCTGCTCGTACACCTGTTCACACGTATCTATCTGCCGGGCGACGAGGCCGCGCTGGCCGCCGACCCGCTGCTCTCCCAGGTGGACCAGACGCGCCGCGGCACGCTGATCGCCGAGGACCGGGGCAACGGCACCTACCGTTTCGACATCCGCCTTCAGGGCGAAGGCGAAACGGTCTTCCTGGAGTTCCAGTGACTTCTGCCGACGCCGGCACCGGTCTGCTCGCCCCCGGGTGGGCCGGTTCCCCGGCCGCGACCGCGACGAGCGACACCGCCTATCTCCAGGCGCTTCTCGACGCCGAGGCCGCACTGACCCGGGCCCAGTCCACGCTCGGGCTCGCCCCCGCCGGGGCCGCGACGGCGGTGACCGAGGCGGCCGGGTCCGGCACCTTCGACCTACGGTCGCTCGCCGAGCGCGCCCGCGGCGGCGGGAACCCGGTGATCCCGCTGGTCGCGGACCTCACCGAGGCGGTCGGCGCACAGCACAACCCGTACGTCCACCGGGGCGCCACCAGCCAGGACATCATGGACACGGCGACGATGCTGGTCGCTGCCCGCACCCTCGCCCTGATCCTGGCCGACCTCGGCCGTACGGAGGCCGCGCTGGCCGCGATCGCCGCCGCGCACCGGGACACCGCGATGCCCGGACGGACCCTCACCCAGCACGCCGTGCCGACCACGTTCGGGCTGAAGGCGGCGGGCTGGCGCTCGCTGATCCTGGACGCCAGGGACCGGCTCGCCGCCGTACGGGCGGCCCTCCCCGCGCAACTCGGGGGCGCGGCGGGCACCTTGGCCGCCTTCACCGTCTTCGGTTCGGCCGACACCCATGCGTTGAGCACCGCGTACGCCCGTGAACTTGGCCTGTGTGCACCGGAGTTGCCCTGGCACAGCCTGCGCACGCCCGTCGCCGACCTCGCCGGCGGGCTCGCCTTCGCCGCCGGCGCTCTCGGCAAGATCGCGGTGGATGTGCTCACCCTGGCCCGAACGGAGATCGCGGAGGTCGCCGAGGGCAGCGGGGGTGGCTCGTCGGCGATGCCGCACAAGGCGAACCCCGTGCGCTCCACGCTGATCGCGGCGGCGGCCCGGCGGGCGCCCCAGCTCGCGGCGACGCTGTACGGCGCGCTGGCCGCCGAGGACGAGCGGCCGGCCGGGGCCTGGCACGCCGAGTGGGAGCCGTTGCGCGATCTGCTCCGGCTGGTCGGGGGCGCGGCCCGGGACGCGGTGGAACTCACGCACGGCCTGCGGGTGAACGCCGACGCGATGCGCCGACACCTGGACCTCACCCACGGGCTGATCGTCTCCGAACGGCTGGCCGCCGAGCTGGCCCCGCTGCTCGGCCGGGCCCGGGCCAGGGAGCTGCTCACCCGGGCCGCCGGACGCGCCCACGCCGAGAACCGGCCGTTGGGCGAACTGCTCGCCGAGGAGAGGGAGTTGAAGGACCTCGCCCGCGAAGACCTCGCGGCCCTCACCGATCCCACCCGCTACACCGGTTCCGCCGGAGCCCTCACCGACCGCGCCCTGGAGCGACGTTGACCGAGAAGCTACTCAACCACCGCGCGGAGGGACCGGCTTCCGCTCCCCCACTGCTGCTCGGCCCCTCCCTCGGCACCTCCGTCAAGCTGTGGGACAAGGTGGCGCCCGAACTGTCGATCACCCACCGGGTGATCCGCTGGGACCTGCCGGGACACGGCGACTCCCCCGCCGGCCTGATCTCCCCCGGTGCGACCGTCGCCGACCTGGCCGGACTGGTGCTGGCCCTGGCGGACTCGCTGGGCGTCGGGCGGTTCGCGTACGCGGGGGTCTCCCTCGGCGGCGCGGTCGGACTGCACCTGGCCGCGCACCACCCGGAGCGGGTCTCCTCCCTCGCCGTGATCTGCTCCTCCGCCCACTTCAGCGGCGCCAAGCCGTGGCGGGAGCGCGCGGAGCTGGTGCGCCGGGAGGGGCTGGCCGGGCTCGCGGGGTCGGCCGAATCCCGTTGGTTCACACCGGGGTTCACCGTCCCGGAACTGGTCGAGGACCACCGCGGCGCCGACCCCGAGGCGTACGCCGCCTGCTGCGACGCGCTCGCCGCGTTCGACATCCGCGCGGACCTCGCCGCGATCTCCGCGCCCACCCTCCTCGTGGCCGGCCGCCAGGACCCGGCGACACCGCCCGCGCACCTGCGGGAGATCGCGGACGCGGTGCCGGGATCGTCGCTCACCGAGCTGCCCGGCGCCTCCCACCTGGCCCCCGCCGAGCGTCCGGAAGCCGTCCTGGCCGCGCTGCGCGGGCACTTCGACGGATTCGCGCAGCGCGGCATGGATGTGCGCCGCCAGGTCCTCGGCGATCCGCACGTGGACCGCGCACAGTCCCGGCAGACGCCCTTCACGGCCCGGTTCCAGGACTTCATCTCCCGCTACGCCTGGGGCGAGATCTGGACCGACCCCACGCTGTCCCGCCGTGAACGCAGCATGATCACGCTGACCGCGCTGGTGGCCCACGGCCACTACGACGAGCTGGCCATGCACGTCCGGGCGGCCCGCCGTAACGGCCTCAGCCCTCAGGAGATCGGCGCCGTACTCCTCCAGAGCGCCGTGTACTGCGGGGTTCCGGCGGCCAACTCGGCGTTCGCGGCGGCCCAGCGGGTGCTCGCGGAGGAGGACGCGGGGCAGGACTGACCTACACGATCCGGTTCAGTGCCTCCCGTGCCTTGCGGACCAGCCCGTCCGCGCCGCAGGAGTCGGCCAGGGCGAGACCCCTGTTGAGTTCGGAGGCCGAGCGGATGGTGATGCCGTACTCGACGCGGGCCGCCGCGTGCTCGTAGGCGGAGGGTGAGGCGGCCAGGTAGGTGACGGCCTTGGCACGCAGGTCGACGGCCTTCTTGCCGACGGCGAGGTGGGCCTCGACTCGGAGGGCCTCGCCGATGGCGGTGTCCGTGCCGAAGCGTTCGGCACGGCGGCGGACGCTCGTGGCGAGTTCGGCGGCGCGGCGCGGGTCCTCGGTGGAGAGGGCCCGGGCGAGATCTCCGCCCCAGGGAGCGATGACCGTGTTGTGGTGGCCCCGGGCTGCCGCCGCCTTCTCGGCTGCCTCCAACTCGTTGATCCCGTCCTCGGTGCGACCTACGGCGAGCAGCAGCCGGCCCCGCACTGAACGGGGGTCGGGCAGCACGACGGTGGACGGGTACGGAGGCGCGAAGCCGTGCTCCTCCGCGACCTTCCAGGCCTCCTGGACGTGCCCTCGGGCGAGCAGCGTGTCGACGAGGTTGCAGGTCGACGACCAGTGCAGGGGCAGTCCCCGGCCGACCCGCTCGGCGAAGGCCAGCGACTTGCGCAGGGATTCCTCCGCCTCCCTGAGGCGACCCCGCAACCGGTGTCCGTGCCCGACGTAGGCGTGGGCCAGGGCGAGGTGGCCACCGCTCCACCCGGCGGACTCGTAGGTGTGCAGCGCCTCCGTGTAGAGGCTCTCCGCCCGGTCCAGCCGGTCCGCGTAGGCGTAGGCGATGGCCAGCATCAGCAGCAGTTCGATGCCCCACTCGCTGTCGGTCCAGCCGAGGCCCGGCGCCAGGCGGCCGTTGACGAGGGCTCGGTCGCAGAACTCGACGCCCTCCCCGGCGTTCTCGCCCCGCACCACCGCGTCGAAGCCGCGCAGGATGAGCAGCGCGCGCTCGGAGTTGTCCCGCCCCGTGCAGGTCTCGGCGAGGGCGGCGAGTTCCTCGGGATGGGTCGGGGAGAGCTCCACGTCGGCGTGGATCACCTCCCACATGTAGTGCGCGGCCCGGAGCCGCATGCGGGCCGGGCCCGGCTCCAGCCGGGCGGCCTCCGCGTCGACCGTGCGGACGGCCTCCTCCAGCTGGTCGTTGTGGAGGAGCGCCTGGGAGAGGCGGAAGACGGCGTCCACGCGCTCGGCGCTGTCGAGGCCCGGTTCGGCGAGGGCCGAGCGGAGGTATGCGACGGTGGTGGCGGGCGCGGTGAGGAGGGTGGCGCAGCCCAGCTCGTAGAGCACGCGGACGCGTACGTCCTGCTGCGGCGGTTCCTTCAGGGCACGCTCCAGACAGCGGCGGGCGGCTTCCGGGGCGCCGACGGCGAGGTGCTCGCGTGCCGCGGCACGCAACTGCTCGACCAGTTCGGGGTCGCCGTCCGCGTGCACCTCGACGAGGTGGCGGGAGGCCGCCGCGGCGCCACGTCCGGACTCGGTGACGACCGTCGCGGCCACGCCGTGGAACGCGGTGCGGATGCCCGGCGGGATCGACTTGTAGACGGTGGTGGCGATCAGCGGGTGCACGAACTCCAGATCGCCGTCCTCCGCCCGGCGGTTGACGGGATCGGGTTCGGTGAGGATACGGGCCGCGGTCAACAGGTCGGCGCACTCCGCCGCGGTCATTGGGTTCAGGGAGGCGAGGCGGGCGACGATCTTCACGGAGATGCCGGTGTGCAGGATGGCCGCCGCCCAGGCGAAGCGGGTGGCGTCGGCACCGAGCGTTTCGAGGCGGGCGACGAGACCTCGGCCGCGCGCGGTGCGGTTCAGGGCGCGTAATTCGGCCGCGGAGCCCTCGACCGGTTCCAGGTCGCTGTCCTGCACCTTGGCGAGGAGTTCGACGGCCTCGTACGGGTTGCCGCCGGTCACTGCCCACACCTCGCGGCAGAACGGGTCGTCGGCGTGCCGGCCCACCGTGGCGCGGGTGAGCCCGGCGGTGGCCTCGGGGGTGAGTGACCTGAGCGTGGTGACCGGGCGGGCCTTGGCGGCGACCCGGGCGAGGTGGCGGGCGCTCTCGCCGGTGGCCTCGCCGGGGCGGCGGGCCACCACGACCAGGACGCACATCTCCGTCAGGCGCTCGGCGACGGCGGACAGCCAGTGCAGGGTCTCCTGGTCGGCCCAGTGGACGTCGTCGATGAACAGCACGAGCGGCCAGGTCCGCCGGGCGAGCCGGTTCACGGCGGCGACCAGTCCGTAGCACACGGCCTGCGGGTCGGCCGGGCCCGCGCCCGGCTCGGCGAGCCCCAGGGCGGGTCCGGCGATGTCGTACCAGTCGCCCGGGTACTCGCGCGTCTCCTCTGCCAACAGGCCCAGCAGCGCGGGTTGCAGCAACTGCCGTACGACGTTGAAGGGGACGGATGTGACGGTCTCGCCGCCGCGTGCGTACCAGGCCGTGCAGCCTCGCTCCTCGGCGATCCGGCGGGCCTCGGCGAGCAGTGCGGTCTTGCCGATGCCCGCCTCGCCGCTGAACACCAGGACACTGCCGGGTGACGCCTTGCCGACGCGGAGTTCGTCGATCGCCCGGGTGATGGCGGAGATCTCCGCGTCGCGCTCCCACAGGGAAGCCGAGGCGGCCCCGTCGGACCGTCCCTCCGTCATCCCGCCACCTCCCCGGGTCGCCCGAACGGCGTACAGGTCATCGAGCGTAGCCCCCTGGCCGCCGGAGTGGAGGCCGGTCCGGGCACCGATTGCCGTGTCGGGTGACATCGGGGCCGTGAGGCGACGCATCCGGCCGCCCACCTGCCGCGTTGGAGTGATGGACAGTCAACTGCCCGTGATCCGACACCTTCCGGCGTCGACAGGGCGACGATCACCACGGCGCGGTTCTTCACCCCGAGGGGCACTGAGGTGGAGGGGCTGGTGAGGACGTACGCGTCGTTCGCGCCGGCGTTCTTCTTCCGGCCGGTGGGCGCCGCGCTGTTCGGCCGGATCGGCGACCGGATCGGGCACCGTCCGGTGCTGGTCCTGGTGGCCGCCCTGATGACGGCCGCGACGACCCTGATCGGCGTCCTGCCCACGTACGAGACGATCGGCGCCCTCGCGCCCTGGCCGCTGCCCTTCCTCCGGGTACTCCAAGGTCTGTCCTCCTGCGGGGAGTTTGGGGGCGCGGTGCCGGTGATGGCGGAGTTCGCGCCACCGGGCCGCTGCGTGGGCTGTACGGGTCGTCGGATTCGGCGGCGGCATGACCGTCGCGGGGGCGATTGGGGCGGCGAGGGCGTGAAAAGCCGTCGCTTCTCATCCGCTTCTCACTCCGGCCTCATACGGTTGCCCCATGACGCAGGTGACTCCTCCCGGCTGGTACCCCGACCCCGGCCAGACAAGTGACGCGCCCCCCACCGAGCGCTGGTGGGACGGCAAGGCATGGACGGACCAGATCCGGCCCGCGGGCCAGGCCGCAGGGTTCGGTCCTCCGGCCTACGCGCCGGGGGCCGGACCGTATCCGCCGGGGACGGGGGCATATCCCGGGCACCCGGGGTACCCGGCCGCGGCTCCTCGACGCGGCCTGCGCACCGGGATAGCCGTCGCCGTGGCGGCGGCGGTCCTGGCCAGCATCGGGGTCGGCGTGTACGCCCTGGCCGGCAACGGCGGCGACAGCGGTACGACGTCCCGTGGCCCCGGTGGACAGGACGGCCAGGGCGGTGCCGACGGCGGCCCGGGTGGTCAGAGCCCTGCGCCCGACGGATCCGGGCAGCCGCCGCAGACCGAGGAGGGGTACGCCACCGACACGGTCAGCGGCATCAGCATCCCGGTGCCCGACGGCTGGGTCACCTCGCCCCTGCGGATCGGGGCGCAGGTGACCACGGAGGCGTCGTACGACTGCCCGGCCGACAAGTCGAAGACGTGCACGCGCGGTGGTGCCTACTCGATGCCCGCCGAGTTGCTGGAGCTGAAGGCCACCACAGCCGAGGCGGCGGCCAAGGAGGACATCCCCAAGAACGCCGAGGACGCCTACGGCGCCGAGGGCTACGGGAAGATCACCTCGCACGACGAACTGGCGTCCAAGGCCGTCACCGTGGCCGGTGAGAAGGGCTATCTGGTCCGCTGGAAGGTGGTCACGAGCAAGGGCGACGACGGCTACGTCGAGTCGCTCGCCTTCCCCTCCCCCGCCGACTCCTCACGGCTCGTCGTGGTCCGCTTCGGCATCGACGTCAGCGACGAGGCGCCCGAGCAGTCGGTGATCGACGACATCACCAAGGGGATCAAGAAGGCGTCGATCAGCGGCGGCGGCAGCGGCCAGGACGTGTGACTCTGCCCGCCCCGAACGACCTCCACCTCGAACGAGTCGGCCGGGTGGGGTGCCTCTCCGCTCCGGAGGAACCCCACCCGGCGGGGGGTACGCGCCGCCCCCGTCCCCACGGTGCGGCGCGATCAGGTCATCGCCGGGGCAGACCAGCGGACGGCTGCCTGAGTCACGGTCGAGGCCCGGTGCGGGGAGCACCGCCGGCTCCTCGGTGATCAGCACGTGGCAGGAGTGGGGACGGGGGTGTCGCCGTACTCCTGGGGAACGGCGAGGCCGTGGTCACCGAGTTGCTTCGGGCGCTCGGCCGGCGCCTCGGGGTGGGCGTCGGCGTGCTCATGCGGTGACGCTCCCCGCTGGGTCCCGCGGCGGTCGGCCGCCTCAGATGGAATGGTCGGCCCTGAGGCCTTCGATGTCGGCCGTGCTGTAGCCCAGTTCGGCCAGGATGCCGTCGGTGTGCTCGCCGGCCGCGGGGACGGGGTCCATGCGCGGCGCGACTCCGTCCAGATCCGCGGGGGGCAGCAGCGCGGGCACCATGGCTCCGCCGGGGATCCGTACGTCCCGCCAGCGGTCGCGTTCGGCGAGTACGGGGTGGGCGAGGAAGTCCTCGACGTCGTTGACGCCAGCGTTGGCGATGCCCGCCGCGTCCAGCAGGTCCATCGCCTCCCCGCTGTCCAGTCGGCCGAACCGCTCGGCCACGATCGCGTTCACCTCCGTACGGTGGGCGACGCGGGCGGACCCGGTGGCGAACCGGGGATCCGAGACGAGCCCCGGCAGCCCGAGGAACCGTTCGCACAGGGCGGCCCATTCGCGTTCGTTCTGGATGGAGAACAGCACGTCCTTGCCGTCGGCCGCGGTGTAGGCGCCGTACGGGGCGATCGTGGCGTGCTGAGTGCCGACGCGTGGGGGCTGGGTGCCGCCGAACCGGGTGTAGTACGCGGGCTGGCCCATCCACTCCGCCAGCGCCTCGAACAGCGAGACCTCCACAGCGTGTACGGCACCGGTGGTGGCCCGGGTGAACAGGGCGGTGAGGATGCCGGAGCAGGCGTACATGCCGGCGGCGATGTCGGCGACGGACACGCCCACGCGGGCGGAGCCGTGTGCGTTGCCGGTGAGGGAGACCAGGCCGGTCTGGCACTGCACCAGCAGGTCGTACGCCTTGCGGTCGGCCCAGGGGCCGCTGGAGCCGTAGCCGGAGATCGAGCACGGGATGAGGGTGGGGAACCGCTCGGCGAGGGCCTTCGCGCCGAGGTCCATCCGGACTGCCGCGCCCGGTGCCAGGTTCTGCACGAACACGTCGGCGCCGGCGAGCAGCCGTTCCAGGACGGCCCGTCCCGCGTCCGCCTTCAGGTCGAGTGTCAGGGACTCCTTGGACCGGTTGAGCCACACGAAGTAGCTGGACTCACCGTGCACGGTGGTGTCGTAACGACGGGCGAAGTCTCCTCCTCCGGGGCGCTCCACCTTGATCACCCGGGCGCCGAGGTCGGCGAGCTGCCGGGTGGCGAAGGGAGCGGCGACGGCCTGCTCGATACTCACGACGGTGATGCCGGCGAGCGGCCGTGCTTCGGGGAGCTCGGTCATGGGGTTGGCCTCCAGAAGGGGTGGTCCCGCGCGGGGAGTGCCATTCAATAGCAGTCACGCAGGCGCCTGTGGGACAGCAGCTCGCCATGACGTGGGCGAAGCCCCGGCGGTGGCAGTCGAAGGAGGTCCGCGGACCCTGACCGGTGGTGAAGCGGCAGAACGGGTCGCCGGCGTGCGAAAGCACGCATACCCGGGCCGGAATGGGCAACCCGGGGAGGGAGACGCACAGCTGGGCAGGCCCCGGCCGCGGCACCCCACCATGGCGTTCCAGGGAGGTCTCACGGTGAACCGACCCTGGCAGGAGGCGTCTGGGCGACAAGACATACAAGTAGAGGGGCACGGAGATGGAATGGTGGATCTGGCTGATCATCGCACTCGCCATCCTTCTGGTTGTCGCGGCCTTCGTCGTGTCGCTTCAGGCACGGCGTCGCTCCGGTGGTGTCATCGCCCAGGGGCGTCGGCAGCAGGGACGAGGAGGAGGGCAGCAGCGGTGACCGCTTACATACGAGCAAGTGAGATCGCCAAGAAGCCGGTGGTCACCCTGTCGGGGGAGGACCTCGGGCAGATCAAGGACCTCGTCTTCGATCCCGGGACGGGCAGCATCAGGTGCTTCACCCTCGCGGGCCGGGGCCTGCTGGCAGGAAAGCTCCACCGTGCCCTGCTGTGGGAGAAGGTCCATTCCCTGGGGCCGGACGCGGTCATGGTGCGCGACGAAAGCGCACTGGAGGACGACGACGCAGCCGCCCGGTCGGACGCCAAGGAGTCGGGCGGGGGCGACGTGCTGGGTGTCACGGTCACCACCCGCGGCGGCACACGGCTGGGGACTGTCACCGATGCCGTCGTCGAGACCGGCAGGTCACCGGTGGTGGCGGGCTACGAGATCGAAACCGCCGAGCGTCGCCACGTTCTGCTGCCCGTGACCGGGCCGGTCACCGTCTCCGGCGAACGTGTACTCGTTCCGGACGCCACCGCGCAGCACAGCGCCGGCGACCTGGGCGGGTTCGGTGCCGCCGCAGAACACCTGCGCGACCATCTCCAGGACGACCCGCAGGAGGACTGACCGATGTTGTTCACCAAGGCCCAGGGCCGAGCCGTCATGGACCTCACCACAGCCCAGACCGTGGGAACGGTCGCCGCGTGCACCGTCGCGCCGTCGCCCGCGCGCATCGCCGGACTGCGTCTCAAGACCCCGGGCCGTCGGCACCACACGCTGGACTGGAACGACGTGCGGTCGTTCGGCCCCGACGAAGTCGCCGTCGACGAGGCCGGTCGCATCCGGGACGAGAAGTCCATCGATCCCGGCGACGACACCCACGCGACGCACGACCCCATCGGGAAAGCGGTACTCACCGAGACAGGACTCGACCAGGGCACCGTGCTCGACATCGAATTCGACGGGAACACGGGACACATCGCCCACCTGCTCACCGACAAGGAGCAGATTCCCGGTGACGCTCTCCTCGGAGTGGGCAGCTACGCGGTCGTGGTCGCCACCCCGCAATGACGCCTCGGGGCGCTCGGCTTCCCCGCCTCCCCCACAAGGCCCGGTGCCTCATCCGGTACCTCCGCCTCCCTCACATGGCCCGGCGCCGCCAGGCGGACGAGGACATCAGCCAGGAGGTCACCCGGCTGATGTCCGAGGAGGTGACGATGCCGGCCAGGCGGCCTCCCTCCAGTACGAGGGCGCGGTGGACGGAGCCTGCCTGCAACTCGGGCACGAGCCGCGCCAGCGGATCGTCGGGGCGGGGGGTCGGCAGCTCGTCGACCGGCACCATCACGTCCGCGACGGTACGGGAGGCACGCTCCGGCTCCGTGACCGCGTCGGCGTCCTTCAGGGTGACCAGACCGACCGCGGTGTCCCCGTCGTCGACCACGGGGAAGGCCGAGTGACGGTAGCGCAGACGCGGGTCGGCGAGGAACTCTCTGACGGTGCTGGCGGCCGGGACGGTCACCGGGTCCGGCGTCATAGCGTCGCTCACCGGGATTCCGCCCAGCAGTTCGCGGAGCCGTGCCTGCCCGCCTTCCGCCGTGGCCATGGCGATGACGAACCAGCCGATGATCACCAGCCAGATGCCGCTGAAAACGGCTCCGAAGAGGACGAGATACACCCCGATGCCGACCAGCAGCCATCCGAGCACCCGTCCCGCGGCCGTGGCCACGGCGGTGGCGCGCAGCGGGCTGCCGGTCTTCCACCACACGATCGCCCGCAGCAGCCGGCCACCGTCCAGCGGCGCGGCGGGCAGGGCGTTGAAGATAGCCAGCAGGATGTTGATCGCCGCCAGCCAGGCCAGCGCCCCCACTGCGAGACCCGCGTCGGACAACCCGGCCAGAAGCCCGGCCGCCACAGCGAACAGCCCCCCGAGCACCAGGCTGACCAGCGGTCCCACGCCGGCAATGCGCAGTTCCGCCCCGGGGGTGGCTGCCTCGTTCCGGAGCCGGGCGAGTCCGCCGAGCAGCCACAGGGTGATGCCGTCGACGGACACACCGTTGCGGCGGGCCACCAGCGCATGACTGAGCTCATGAGCCAGCAGCGACAGCAGGAAGACCGCCGCGGTCACCGCTGAGGCAGCCCAGTACTGCCACACCGGTCGATCCGGATGGGCTTCCCGGAAGCCGCCCTCTGCCAGCCCCACCAGGATCACGCCGAAGATGACCAGAACACTCCAGTGCACGCCCACCCGGATACCGGCCACGCGGCCCAGTGAGAACGTCGCCCGCACAGCAGCCACCTCCCTCCTTCGTCCCCGACGGGCCGGCCCCGGGTCGGCGGGAGCGCCGAACTGGTCACGCGGACGCGGTCAGCCCCGTGTTCAGGGCGCAGTGCTCCGGTGCTCGGGTTCTATCAGGGCGAGCCCGAGATCCGGGTGGTAGACCTTGGCGAGCGGAGGCCGGACGCTGCGCACGATCACCTCCAGGGTGGGCCAAACCTGGCCATGCAGGAGGTGGCCGCCCCGAGTCCGACCGTCAGACATGCCGAGGACGGCATGCAGGTGCGGCGTCGGCCCGTCGTCACCGTCGGCGATGTCGCCCACCAGGGACAGCACCTCGCACTGCTCGCCCACGGGGATGGGCCGGTAGTCGTGCGTCTCCCGGTCGAACCACCCCACCACGGCGCCCTCGAACGCCCCCACAGCGGTGATCTGTGCCGCGCGGATGTCGTGGGTCCGGGCGAAGTCCGTCAACGCCTGTACGGGTTCCTCGCCCGGTTCGAGCACGACAACGTGCGTGGCACCCCGGACGTCGTCGAGTCGTTGCCATCTCATGCGCCGCCGGGTACCCACCCCTCCCACCGATACGCGGTGTGCCCGCAGCCGGATTCTCCGCTTGCGGACCCCGCAGAAGGCGCGGCCGTTGGGCCAGGCGCTCCCGGCGGCTCCGGCTTCCGGCGTGGTGACCTGGTGACCGGCGTGGTCCGCCCCCCGATCCGCCGCCCTTGCGGAGCCTGCGCTCACGGTCGCTTCTGGCGGCGCTGATCGGTGTACGGCGGGGGCCTGGACATGGAGGCCCCGACGGGCTCGGCGTCGGCCGTCCCGACTCGCCTCACGGGCGATCACGGCACACTTGCTCAAGGCCGCCCTTCGAGGACGTCGGAGATTGCGGGCGGAGCCAGCCCGTTCGGCTGCAGCGGCTCCTGTTTGCCGCCGGGTGACGACAGGACCGCGGTGAGCAGCATTCCGAGGACGGCCACGGCGACGAACACCACGACGATCACGGTGGTCCATGAGCGACTGTCGCCGCCGTCTTCGGGCCGGTCGGCCGGGTCTTCCTCGACGGCCTTGTCCGTGGCCCGGTCGTCAGTGCTGTGGTCCGTGAGCCGCTCGTCGACTTGTGCCGTGACGCGTTCGCCGGCCAGGTCGGTGAACTGACTGTTGATGGCGTTGATGCGCTGTGCCAGTTCGGGGTCGTCACGCGCGAGACGCCGTTCGATCCGGGCGAAGGCCTGCCTTTCGTTCATCGCGGAACTCATACCGGTCACCTCGTTGTTGAGTGGCGAAAGCCCGCAGACCCGTCTCACGGAGAGTGGTCATGGTGACTTCTTCGCGGTGGCAGGGGTCTGGTCGGACGGGCGAAGCATGTCGACCAGGCGCAGCACCTCCATGGGGAGCGGGAAGATGAGCGTGGAGTTCCGTTCCTCGGAGATCTCGGCCATGGTGGACAGAATCCGCAGGTGCATGGCCGCCGGGTGGCCTTCGAGGCGGTCGGCGGCGTCGGCCAGGGTTTCGGCGGCCTCGTATTCGCCTTTGGCGTGGATGACCTTGGCGCGCCGGTCGCGCTCGGCCTCGGCCTGGCGGGCCATGGCACGGCGCATGGGCTGGGGCAGTTCGACGTCCTTGACCTCGACGAGGGTGACCTTGACGCCCCAGGGGTTGGTGACGCGGTCGATGATCTGCTGCAGCCGTTGGTTGATCTCGTCCCGGTTGACCAGCAATTCGTCGAGATCGATCTGGCCGAGGATGCTGCGCAGGGTGGTCTGGGCGACCTGCGAGGTGCCCTTGACATGGTCCTCGATGGCGACCACCGAGCGATTGGGGTCGACGACGTTGAAGTAGGTGACGGCGTTGACCCGTACGGTGACGTTGTCCTTGGTGATGACGTCCTGGGGCGGGATGTCCATCGTGACGGTCCGCAGGGAGACACGGACCATTCGGTCGACGAAGGGAATGATCACGAAGAGGCCCGGCCCCTTGGCTCCGATGATGCGTCCGAGACGGAAGATCACTCCGCGTTCGTACTCGGGAACGATCTTGACGGCCATGAGCAGGAGCAGCAGCGCGACGGCCGCCGCGACGATGATGCCGGTCAGTGCGCCGTTCATGTTTCCTCCTCCGTGGGATCCCGGCCCTCGCCGGGTGAGGATGCGCCCTCGACGACGAGGTCGAGTCCCTCGCGGGCCACCACGCGCACGCGCCTCCCTTCGGCCACCGGGGCATCGCGTCCGCGTACCGTCCACCACGCTCCGTCGAGCAGGACCTGACCGGCACCGCCCTCGATGCGCGAGACCACCGCCTCGCGCCCCACCAGTGCGTCCTCGCCGCCCAGCGTGGGAGCGCGGCGTGCCCGCCAGGCGAGGCGGCCCGCGATGAGTGCGCCGCCTCCGACGACCAGTGCGGTGGGCCAGAGAACGGCCGGATCGACGCGGAGCTCCCCCTGGAACAGCAGGATCCCCGCCATCACCAGCGAAGCGGTCCCCCCAGCGGCGAACACGCCGACTCCCGGCGTGAGGACTTCGCCGACGAACAGTCCGGCGGCCAGCAGGAGCAGCAGCAGGCCTCCGGCGTTGAACGGCAGCACACTCAGCGCCACGAAGCCGAGGACCAGCAGGATGCCGCCGACGATGCCGGCGAAGCCGATGCCCGGCGCGGCCAGCTCGTACAGCACGGCCAGGGTTCCGATCGACAGGAACAGGAACGCCAGTTCCGGGCTCGCCAGCCACTGGCGCAGGTTGCCGAAGAATCCCAGGTCGTGCTCGACGACCCGGGCGTTCGACGTGTGCAGCTCCACTTCGCGGGTGGCGTCCTGCGGTCCCACGACGACCGTGCGTCCGTCCAGGTCGTCGAGCAGGGCATCCCTGGAGGGGGCCACAAGGTCGACGACGTCGTCCCGCAGGGCCTCCCGGTCGGCGACCGATGTTCCGTCACGCACCATGCTCTCGGCGAACTCGGTGTTCCGGTCACGGCGCTCGGCGATCGACACGGCGAACGCGGCGGAGTCGTTGACGACCTTGTCGCTGGCCTCGTCCCCCTCCCCGGTCACCGGTGTTCCCGCGCCGATGTGTGTGCCGGGTGCCATCGCGGCGATGTGCGCGGACATCGTGATGTAGGCGCCGGCCGACGCCGCCCTCGCACCCGAGGGCGTCACGTAAGCGATGACCGGCACGGGCGAGGACAGGAAGTCCTGCACGATCTCCCTGGTGGAGACCAGCAGCCCGCCCGGTGTGTCGATCTCCACCACGTACGCGGCGTGACCGTCTCGTTCCGCGGTGCGCAGTCCCTCCTCCAGATGATCCGCGATGACCGGCGTGATCGTGTCGTCCACCTGCGTCACCAGCACACGCGACTCCTGCGCCGCACCGGCGGCGGGCAGACCGAGCACACACGCCAGGGCGACCAGGAGCGCCCGGGCGAACATCCCGGCCATCGACCGAGGGCCGCAGCCAGCCACCGCATCCACTCCCTTCCGACGCCTCTTTTTCCGGAACTGAACCTTCCGTTTCGACGCCGTAGCCGAGTACCCCTCTGCGGCGCGTGAAGCGCACGGGGTGCGGGGAACTCGGCCATCGCGGATGTGGCCGCCCTGGCGAGTCTTGGCAACGAAGGGCGCAGCAGCCGTACGGGGGGTGTTTCGAACGGCCCCGCCTCCGGTTCGTCGCCGTGTCGGCGGCGGAGGCTGCTTTGGCCGCTTGGATCGGCCGGCGACTCCCGGATTCGAGACGGCCGTCGTCAGGATTCCGCCAGGAGTCGCTCCTCTTCCGGCAGAACCATCACCGGCATTCGGCAGGCCGGACCGGGCGCGGGTTCCCGGACGAGTCGTCCGCCGGCGGCCGGGGCCTTCCATCCGGCGCGCTGACGGCTCGGAGGCGCGTTCCGGTGGCGCCGTCGGCAAGAGGCACATGGAAAGCGTGGCGCTCATCCCGTGGCCACCAAGGCCTCCGTCCCCACCCGCCCGGCCAGGGCGCGACCTCGGCCGTCACCGATCAGTCCGTGGTGCGACAGGAAGGTGACCCTCGCGGCGTGTGGTGGCTGCCAGAGCACCACAAGAATCGCCACAACATGCCCGAATCGCCACACCAGGGGATAATCGACGCATCGTGGCGACGCGTGACCGTCGCCCCCACTGACAACGAACAGGCAGGTCGGTCCATGTCGAAGAAATCACGTTCGTCCGAGTCGCGGCACGGCAAGGGCCCCGGCCGTCACCAGGGCGCCGGGCAGCACGGCTGGTCGCCCGATGTGGATGAGACGCGCCAGCAGGACAACCCGAGCGCCCACCGCTCCTTCCATACCGCTGAAGAAGCCGGCGACAGAGGCCGGGGCCGGACGAAGTCCGCGGAGGAGACGAAGTCCGTTCCCGGTGACACGGTCGAGAGTCGCGGTGCGCGCGGCGAGGAGCACGGTGACGCGTCCGAGGAGGGCAGGCGCGGCACCGGACGCAAGGGCCGCTCCCAGCGCCCCAGCGGCACGAAGGACGCTTCCGCCACGACCGGCGTGGACCCACAGGACCCGCCGTCCGGGCGCCGGGCGGACTGACGGTCCGATCGGCGCCCGGAGGACCGGCTCCTCGACGGGCGACGCCTCCGTCAGCAGATCCGCGGCAGTTGCTCCCCGATCGGCAGATCGACCACCCGCGTTCCCCCGAGGCCGGTGCGGGCCACGACCATGCCGGGATGCGCCTCGACGGCCTCACCGATGATCACGGAGTCCGCGCCCAGGGGGTGCGCTCGCATCGCCTCGAGGACGGCGTCGGCGTGCTCGCGTGGTACGAAGGCCACCAGCTTGCCCTCGTTGGCGATGTACAGGGGGTCCAGTCCGAGGATGGCGCAGGCGTTGACCACGGCCGACGGGACCGGGACGTCGCGTTCCCGGATGACCACCCCGGTGCCGGAGGCCTCCGCGATCTCGTTGAGCGCGGCCGCCAGGCCCCCTCGGGTGGGATCGCGCAGCACGTGCAGATCCGGGGTGACGGCGAGCATGGCGTCGACCAGGCCGCCGAGCGCCGCGCAGTCGCTCTTGATCTCCACTTCGAACTCCAGGCCCTCGCGAACGCTCATGACCGCCACCCCGTGGACACCGATGGTGCCGCTGACGATCACGACGTCGCCGGGGACGACCCGCTGAGGACGCAGATCGACGCCCGCGGGGACGAGACCGATGCCGGCCGTGTTGATGAAGATCCCGTCGCCGTGGCCGGACTCCACCACCTTGGTGTCGCCGGTGGCCACCTCCACACGGGCGGTGCGCGCGGCCTCCCCCAGCGCCTCGGCCACCCGCGTGACCACGTCCAGCTCGACGCCCTCCTCCAGGATGAATCCGCAGGAGAGGTAGGCGGCACGGGCGCCGCTCATGGCGAGGTCGTTGACGGTGCCGTTGACCGCCAGGTCGCCGATGCTTGCGCCGGGGAAGAACAACGGCCGCACCACGTAGGAGTCGGTGGAGAACGCCAGCCGGGCACCACCCAGGGAGAGGACGGCGGCGTCACCCATCTGGGCGAGCACGTCGCCCCCGAAGGCGGGGGCGAAGATCTGCCGGACCAGTTCGGCGGAAAGGGCCCCGCCACCACCGTGGCCCATGACGACGCGGGGCAGGTCGCGCACCGGTGCCGGGCAGGTCCACGCTGCGGGGTCCGGGGCGGGGACGGGGAGATCGGTGGTGTCAGACAACGGGGCTCGCCTCCCGGGCCTTGGTGGCGGGCAGGTCCAGCCGCCGGTAGAGGTAGTACGCCGCGCAGGCGCCCTCGCTGGAGACCATGGTGGCTCCCAGGGGGGTGCGAGGGGTGCACAGGGTGCCGAAGGCCTCGCACTCGTGCGGCTTGAGCAGCCCCTGCAGGACCTCTCCACTGCGGCACTCGGCGGGTTCGGCCGTCCGGATTCCGCCGACCGCGAAGCGGTACTCGGCGTCGTGGTCGCGGTACTTCGACGACAGCCGCCAGCCGCTGTCGGGGATCACCCCGATGCCGCGCCAGGCGCGGTCGGTGACCTCGAAGACATCCTCCAGCATGGTCCGGGCGGCCGGGTTGCCCTCCGGGCGAACCGCACGGGCGTAGGCGTTGTCGACGGTGTGCTCACCGCGTTCCAGCTGGCGGACGGCCCGGCGCACACCTTCGAGGATGTCCAGTGGTTCGAAGCCCGTCACGACGATCGGAACGCGGAAGCGCTCGGCGAGTTCCGGGTACTCCCCCACGCCCATCACGCTGCAGACGTGCCCGGCCGCGAGGAAGCCCTGCACCCGGCAGCTCGGCGACGACATGATCGCCTCGATGGCCGGTGGCACGCGGACATGGGACACCAGCATGCTGAAGTTCTCGATGCCCAGCTTCCGGGCCTGATGGACCGTCATGGCGTTGGGAGGTGCCGTCGTCTCGAAGCCGATGCCGAAGAACACCACCTCACGGTCCGGGCTCTGCTGGGCGATCCGCAGCGCGTCCAGCGGCGAGTAGACGACGCGTACGTCACCGCCTTCCCCGCGGACCTGGAACAGGTCCCGTCCCGTGCCCGGCACGCGCAGCATGTCACCGAAGGAACAGAAGACCACTTCCGGCCGGGAGGCGATCTCCAGAGCCTTGTCGATGACCTCCAGCGGGGTCACGCACACCGGACAGCCAGGCCCGTGAATCAGCTCGACCTCCTCCGGCAGGAGCTGGTCGATGCCGTGGCGGATGATGCTGTGCGTCTGCCCTCCGCACACCTCCATCAGGGCCCACGGCCTGGTCACCGTGGCGTGGATGTCGTCGAGGAGCCGGCGTGCCAGCCCCGGGTCCTGGAACTCGTCGATGTACTTCACGACTTGCGCACCTCTTCCACCGGGTCCACGCCCGCCTCCATCGCCGCCGTCTCCCAGGCATCGCCGAACTCCTCCTGCAACATTCCGAGTTCGGCGAAGAGATCGAGCGTCTGCCGCGCCGACTCCTCGTCCAGCCGTTGCAGGGCGAAACCGACGTGGACGATGGCGTACTCGCCGACCTGGAGGTCGGGCAGGTACTCCAGGCACACCTCCTTGACCACGCCGCCGAAGTCGACGGTGGCCATCCGGGTGCCGTCCCGTTCCTCGATGTCCATCACTCTGCCGGGTACCGCCAGGCACATGAGCCTCTCCTCGCTGTGGGACGCGCGTGGGTCAGTCGGTGGGAGCGGACCGGGCGGCCACCATCAACTGGCCCAGCGCCAGACCCCCGTCGTTGGGCGGCACCAGGTGGTGCCGCAGGACCGTGAAGCCGTCCTCGCGCAGGGCGGCGGCGCAGGCCGAGGAGAGCGGCGTGTTGGCGAACACGCCTCCCGTCAGGGCGACCGTGTCCAGCCCGTGCCGCTCGCGCGCCCGCGCGCAGATCCGGTGCACCAGACCGGTCACGCCCCGGTGGAAGCGCGCCGCGACCAGCGCCGGCCCGGCGCCCGCCCGCAGGTCGCCGACGATCGCCGCGAGCACGGGTGCCGGATCGGCCCGCACGACGGCGCCTGCGTGCTGCTCCGACGTCCGAAGGGCGAAGGCGTACGCGGTGGTGTCCTCGGCGGGCGCGCGCAGCGCCGCGCCCTCCAGCTCGACGGCGGCCTGTGCCTCGTATCCGGCTCGGTGGCACACACCGGCGAGGGAGGCCACGGCGTCGAAGAGCCGGCCCATGCTGGACGTGGGGACGCAGTTCAGGCCTCGTTCCAACTGCTGTTGCAGGAGGCGGAGTTCATCGGGCGGGCAGGCGGCCGTACAGGCGAGGTCGGCGGACCATTCGATCCCGGCCGCCCTCAGATGGGACAGCGCCATGCGGTACGGTCGGCGCACCGCGGCGTCGCCACCGGGCAGCGGGACGTACGCGAGGTGCCCGAACCGGGTGAAGCGGTCGTAGTCCGCGAGCAGGAACTCCCCGCCCCACACGGCACCGTCGTCGCCGTGGCCCGTGCCGTCGAAGGCGACGCCGATCACGGCCCGGGAGCCGTCCAGCCGGTGCTCGGCCATCGCGGCGGCGACGTGCGCGTGATGGTGCTGGACGCGTACGACGGGCCGATGTGCGGCGTTCCGGTCGGCCCATCGGGCGGAGCGGTAGCCGGGATGCCGGTCGGACACCAGGGTCTCGGGCCGCACCCCGGTGAGGGACTCCAACTGTGTCGCCGCGTGCTCGAAGGCCCGCTGCGTGGCGACGTCGTCCATGTCGCCGATGTGCGCCGACAGCCAGGCTCGGCGGCCCGCCCCCAGACAGAAGGCGTTCTTCAGGTCTCCGCCGACGGCGAGGGCCGGCCGTACGGGCAGCGGGAGGGAGACCGGCAACGGCGCGTAGCCACGTGAGCGGCGGATCACCAGCGGTTCCCCGTCGCAGACGCGGACCACGGAGTCGTCGCACGGGACGTGGATCGGCCGGTCGTGCGTGAGCCAGGCGTCGGCCAGGTGCGCGAGCCGCTCCAGCGCCTCGGTGTCGTCGGTGACGATCGGCTCCCCGGACACGTTACCGCTGGTCATGACGAGCAGCCGGGGGCCGTCCGGGTCGCCGGGCAGGCCGAGCAGCAGATGGTGCAGGGGCGTGTACGGCAGCATCACGCCGAGGTCGGGGCTGCCTGGCGCGACGGCCTCGGCGGGCCGCGGGTCCCCGGCGCCGTACGACGGGTGCGGGCGCCGCCTCACCAGGACGACCGGCCGGGCCCGGCCTTCGAGCAGGCTCCGCTCCTCGAGACTCAACCGGACGAGGTGCCGGACGTCGTCCGCGGTCCGGGCCATGACGGCGAACGGCTTGTCCCCGCGCGCCTTCCGGCGGCGCAGGAGGGCGACCGCCGCCTGGTTGGTGGCATCGCAGGCCAGGTGGTAGCCGCCCAGGCCCTTCACGGCCACGATCGCGCCCCGCGTCAGCAGCGTGCGGGCCTCGGTGACCGGGTCCGCCCCGTCGGGACTCCTGGGCCCTGGCTCATGGGCGACGAGCAGCCGCAGACGTGGCCCGCAGGCCGGGCAGGCGACCGGCTGCGCGTGGAATCGGCGGTCGGCCGGATCCGCGTACTCGCGGGCGCAGTCGGGGCACATCGCGAAGCCGGCCATGGTGGTGTTGGCCCGGTCGTACGGCACACCGGTGACGATCGTGAAGCGCGGGCCGCAGTGGGTGCAGTTGACGAACGGGTGGCGGTACCGCCGGTCCGCCGGGTCGGCCAGCTCGGAGAGGCAGTCGGCGCAGGTGGCGGAGTCCGGGGAGACCAGGGTGCGCGCGGGCCCGTCGGCGCGGGAGGTGAGGATGGTGAACGCGGTGCCGCCGGCCGGAGGCACCTCCCGGTGGTGCACGGACTCGACGCGGGCCAACGGAGGTGCCTGGGCGGCGATCCGGTCACAGAACCGGGCCACGGCCGAGGCGGTGCCCTCGACCTCCACGACGACGCCGTCCGGCGTGTTGGCCACGTGACCGGCCAGGGCGAGTTCGGTGGCGAGGCCGTACAGATAGGGCCGGAAGCCCACGCCCTGCACCACTCCCCGGACAATGACCCGGCGACGTAGCGGAGTGTCCCCGGCGACGGTGGCCGGGGCCTGCGGACCGCTCACGAGTGGGTGTGGGCCATGGTGCCGGTGGCCTCCGGGTGCGCGTGGGTGTGACCGTGGTGGTGGGGCGGGCGGGCCATGACCGGCGCGTGGAGGGGTGCGCCGTCCGCGGCTGCCATCGCCCTGTCGAGCAGCGCGCCGACGCCCTGCCCCCGACGTGCCGAGGTCAGGACCACCTCGACTCCGGGGTTGACCTGCTCCACATGCGCGCGGAACAAGGCCTCGTCGAACTCGACGGCCTCGGCGATGTCGGTCTTGGTGACCACGACCAGGTGGGCGAGACCGAAGGCGGTGGGGTACTTGAGCGGCTTGTCCTCCCCCTCCGTCACGGAGGCGAGGGTGACCCTCAGCGTCTCCCCCAGGTCGTAGGAGGCCGGGCAGACCAGGTTGCCGACGTTCTCCACGAACAGCAGCCGGGTGTCGTCGGGCAGCCACCCGTCCAGGTGCCCGGCGAGCATCCCCGCTTCCAGATGACACAGTCCGTCGGTGAGCACCTGCTTGACCGGGACACCGGAACGCGCCAGGCGTGCCGCGTCATTCTCGGTGGCTAGATCGGCGCTCAGCGCCGCGACGGGAACGGACCGCTCCCGTGCCCGCAGCAGTTCGCCCTCCAGCAGTGCGGTCTTGCCGCTGCCGGGACTGGACAGCAGGTTGACGACCGCGGTGCCTCGGGCGGCGAGGCGGGCACGCAGTTCGTGGGCGCTCGCGTCGTTCCTCGCGAGTACGGTCCGGCGCAGATCGACGACTCGGCACATGGTTCAGCGCTCCTCCGGGATCGGTTCGTGGGCGGGCGTGGGAGCGGGGTCGCCGTCCTCCCAGTGCACGTCGAGGATCTGCAGTTCCCGGCCCGTGAGCAGTTCGGTGCGTGTCCCGCCGCACTCGGCGCAGGTCAGCCGGGGTGGCATGCCGACGGCCCATTCGTGGGCACAGGGCGTGCACCGGGCCCGCCCCGGCACCGCTTCGGTGACCAGTTCGGCACCTTCCAGCGGGGTTCCGGCGCAGGCCAGTTCGAAGCAGAAGGCGAGCGCATCGGGTACGACTCCGGCCAGTTCGCCCACCTGGAGCCGTACCGACCGCACCGCCGTGACGTCTCCGGCACGCGTGGCGGCCTCTGCCACCTGGTCCACGACGGCCAGCGCGACGGACATCTCGTGCATGACCCTCCGTCCTTGCGCAGCCTGCCTCCGGTCGGGCTTCATTAGAGGCGCGCGCATCCGGGGCGCACGGCCCGGCACGCCGTCGCCTGGCCGCAGGTACGCCGTTCGACGCAACGGCACGGCGCCACCGGGCGGCGCCCGTGGTTCACATCCGTCGGATCCGCAGGTAGCGCCTCAGGTCGGGAAGCACCTGGGCGCCGAGAGCGACCATGGCGGCGAGGGCCGCTCCGCCGATGACGATCTTCTTCATCCCGTCTCTCCTCATGTCGAGATCTCCCCGGCCGTGGCCCGCGGCGCGGACTCTCCCGGCTCCCCGTCGTGCAACAGCTCTTCGATCAGCCGGACGGCCTCCGGTACGGCGTCGGACACCGGCGCGCTGAGACCGATGCGTTCGTCCACCGAGGCCGGTTCGCATCCGACGACCAGGACGCGGCGTGGTGGCGCGCCGCCGATCCCGGCGCAGAGGGTGCCCAGGAGCGCCAGGACGGTGTCGGGGGTCATCCGGTGGCCGTCCAGCGCGGGGGCGCCGGGCGAAGGGCTCCGGCCGCCGACGTCGTGTTCGATCACGTACAGCGTGCCGGGGGCTTCGCCGCGTGCGGTGGCGTCCACGAGGACGAGGGTGTCGTAGCCGTCCAGGAGCTGGTAGGCGAGGTGCACCCCACGCACGCCGATGTCCACGACCTCGATGTGTCCGGGCAGGTCGCGCCCGGCGAGCCGGCGCACGGTCTCCACGCCGAAGCCGTCGTCTCCGAGGAAGATGTTGCCGATGCCCGCCACGAGAGTCCTTGGGCCTGCCGGTGGGGGAAGGTTCATGCGTCGTCCTCCAGCGGTGTGACCTCGTCGGGCTGGAAGTACAGGAACCGTCCCTGCTCGCGGCGGATGTCGGCGCCCGGGTCGCCCTCGACCGTGACCGCCAGGTGCACGCCGCCGTCGACGTCGTGCAGCACCGCCTCGACCTTCGCGGTGCGGTCCCGCAGGAAGATGTCCTGTGCGTCGGTGCGCCGCAGGCCCGGGTGCAGCTCGACGCGGCTGCCCTTGCCGACCGACCGGCCGTCGACCACCACACGATCGTGCGCCGGGTCGAAGCCCGCCTCGCTCGCGGGATCCCACCAGGGGGTGTCCGGCCGCCGCACCCCGTACTCGTCGGGGAAACCGCCGTCCGATGCTGCGGGGTCCGGTCCGGTCACCTCGCGCAGGCTCCGCACCGCCCCGTGCAGACGCTCCAGCACCTCGGGCGGCATCGAGTCCGCCAGCTCGATCACGGCGGCTGCTCGGTCGTCGGTGCCCCGGGCCTCGCGTTTCTCCTCGTCGGTGAGGGCCGCGGTGCGCAGCGCGAGGATCTCGTCGATCTCGGTTGCGTCGTAGAGGGCACCGGGGCTCTCCGGTGCGATGGCCGGATGGTCCTCCAGGATGATCGGCGAGGACAGCACGAGGTCGGCGCGACCGGGTTCGCCGGCGAGTACGGGCCAGGTGTGGAGGTTGCGGCAGGCGGCGACCGCGCCCTTGGCCCACTCGGGGGGATCGGTCATCGACAGGAACGATCCGGAGCTGAGGGCCATGAGGAGGTGGGTGGCCATCAGGGAGTGCGGCAGCGCCTCGTCCCGGTCGGCGCCGCGGCCCCCTGGCTTCCAGTCGCTGGTGTTCTCGACGACGGCGGTCAGCCGCAGGGCCCGATAGGGGCCGTCGAGTTCGCGGGCGGACAGCCGGATCGTCCCGCTGATCCCCTCGCACCGCCGGACCAGTCGGCCCACGGTCCGGCCGGCCGCGTCCAGCACGGGTGCGGTGCCCTCCTGGGCCGGGCGTCGGAAGGCATGGGTGACGCCGTCGCCGAGGAGTTCGTCCACCGAGGCGACCACCTCGACGCGTTCCTCGCGTCCCTCGTCCCAGGGCACCAGCACCCGGTCGTCGAGGCGGAGCTCGGCGACCGTGTCGAAGCCGCCGTCCGGGCGGGCCCGCTGCACCGTGCGCCGTCGGGCGTGCAGGAAACGCACCTCGACCGAGAGGGTCGCGCCCGCCTTCGGTTCCATCAGGCATTCGGTGTGCTGGAAGTCGTGCTCCTCGCACTCGGCGCCCCAGCCTGGCGGCACGAGCACCCCGAACTGCCAGCGCAGCCGGTTCTTGGCGGCCGAGGCCCGGTACGGGTAGAGCACATACCCCTCGAAGAGGACGGCGTCGGCCACCTGCCGGGCGAGCGCGAACCGCTCCTCCGTCTCGGGGGCGAACGCGGTCAGGGTCACGGATCCGTCCTTCCGGTGGTGCCGGTGAGCGCGCGGAAGGGGTCGCTCCGGGGCGGGTCCGCGGCCCCGCCGGCGTCCAGCAGTGCGTTGAGGGCGGCTTCCCATGAGGGCAGGGCGTGCCGGGAGCGGTAGGCGAGGAGGGCGTCCATGGTCTCGCGCGGAAGCCGGATCCAGCCGCACCCGGGGAAGTGCTGCTCCACCATCTCCCGCCAGGTGGCGACCGGCAGCCGGAAGGCCGCCTCCCGGTCCCACGGGACCGGCTCGACCTGGAATCCGCCGGCTCCGGTGAACGCCGTGCCGGAGAAGAGCATCAGCAGTGGCGCCTCACCACCGGTGAGGGCGGTGAGGTAGCGGGTGGCGGCGATGTCCATGTCGTAGGTGCAGGGCACGACGAGGTCGGCTTCGGTCTCTCCGGTGAAGCCGGGGACCATGAGCGAGACCTGGGCGAACTGCACCGGCTGGAGCGTGCTGCCCCAGCGTGAGCGCTCGCCGAAGAGGTCCGCCAGCCCGTCGGCCTCGACGGGCTCGTAGCCGCGGCGGGCGGGTTCGACGCGGATCTGGCAGCGCAGCGCGAGGGCGTGCACGCGTGCGTTGCCGGCGGCGGTGACGCGCAGCCGGAAGACGAGGGTCGGACCGGCGGCGTACCGGTCGGCGCGGACGCCGGTGCAGGCGAAGGAGAACTCGGTCACGGCCGCACCGCCTCGTCCACGGGCCGGGCGCGGCGCGAGACGTCCGCGAAGAACGCGTCCAGAGCGGCACGGGCCTCGGCTCCGCCGTCGAAGCCCTGCCACAACAGGCGCATGCGGCCCACGAGTTCGTAGCAGATGTCGATCGGGACGAGGTGACACTCGCAGCGGCCGTCGGTGCGGCGCAGCAGCAGCGCCTCCACGTCGGGTTCGAGCAGTTCGGCGAGACGGCTGCCACCGAGGACCGCTGTCCACGTGGCCGGTTCGAGTTCGCTCTCGGTGGCTCCGGCCGGGCTCGGGTAGAGGGCGACCAGCCGGTCGAGTGCCGCGTTGCGGAAGAGGAAGGCGACGCCGACCGGGATCTGCAACGCGCCCCACGCGTCGTCGTCGAGGCGGTGTGCGGGGTCGGTGAGGTAGCGGGCGGGGACCGTGCGGAAGCGGCCCGCGGCGGCGCCAGGCTGTTCCATCAGCAGCGCGCAGGCGGTGCAGGCGCAGACGAGAGCACGTTTCTCGGTGTCCACCAGGTGGCGGTGGTCCGCTTCCGTCACGGGCACCGCGCACAGTTCACATCGCTCGGGCCGGGGCGGACGCTCGGTGAGGTATCTCCGCAGCCCGGAGGGGCGCGCACGCCGGGCGGGCGCCTGGGACGCGCTCACCGGGTCCTCGTCGGTGCCGGACCGGTACCGATCTGGAGCAGCGCGGGCCCGGCGGGCTCGGTCTGTACGTCGACGGCCCTGACCTCCGGTGCGAAGCAGGCGAGCGCGGCCTCCGCGGCCTCCCGGGCGCCCGCTCCGGATCCGGATCCGCAACCGCAGCCGCCGGTCTCCCGGGCCCGCAGCGTCAGGGTGCCGCTCTCCTCGTCGAAGTCCACGACGTCCAGGGCGTGTTCCCGGACGCTGTCGAGGGCCCGGACGACGCGGGTGTCGCGGTCCTCGGGATGCAGGTCGTGCAGGACGAGCAGGCCGGCGACCAGTTCGTCACCGAGCAGTGCATCCGAAGGCGCTCCGGGGGCGGAGGACAGCAGACGGAGGATGCGGGCCAGGCCGGCACCGTAGAAGTCCATGAGGGACCGGACGAGTTCCTCCGCCGCCGCGGCGGCGGCCGGGTCGCCGCTCGCGGTCAGTCGTTCCAGCACCTCCTCGACACGGCGTCCGGTCTGCTCCGCGTCGACCGGCGCCACCGCCGTCACCGCGCTCATCCGCCCAGTCCGCTCAGGCCGGTGGGCACGTGCATCGACTTCACCGTCTTGCCGCCGCCGACGTACATGTGGACGCCACAGGGCAGGCAGGGGTCGAAGCTGCGGACGGTGCGCATGATGTCGATGCCCTTGAAGTTCTCCGGGGTGTTCTCCTCGAAGATGGGGGTGTTCTGCACGGCGTCCTCGTACGGGCCCGGCGTGCCGAAGGTGTCTCTGGTGCTGGCGTTCCAGGGGGTCGGCGGATACGGGTGGTAGTTGGCGATCTTGCGGTCGCGGATCACCATGTGATGGGAGAGCACGCCCCGGACCGCCTCGGTGAAGCCGACGCCGATGCCCTCGTCCGGGACCTCGAACCTCTCCCAGGTCTGGGTGCGTCCGGCCCGGACCTCCTCCAGGCCCTTCTCCGCGCAGTGCAGGGCGACGGCGGCGGCGTACGCCTGGAAGTACGTGCGGGCGCGGTTGCGCTCCAGCGCGTTGGACCACTTCGGGATCTTCCACTCGAAGGTGGTCTCCGGCTTGGTCATGGTGCGGGGCAGGTTGATGACCACGCTGTGGCCGGTGGCCTTGATGTACCCGATGTCGACGAGTCCGGACAGGGCGGTGGACCACAGGCGGGCGATGGGGCCGCCGCCGGTGTCCAGGGCGAGGTGGTCCTTGCCGTCGAACCAGCGGGGCGACATCACCCAGCTGTACTTGTCGTCGAAGTTCCGCTTCTGCGGGGCGGGGATGGTGTGCTGGTTCCACGGGTGGCGCGGGTCCACCGGGTTGCCGAGCGGGTCGTGGGTGACGAACTGCTCCTGGCCCTGCCAGTCCTCGTAGTAGGAGCTGCCCAGCAGGATGCGGATGCCGAGGTTGATCTCGGTGAGGTCGCTGGTGACGAGTTCGCCGTCGACGACGATGCCGGGTGTGACGAACATGCGCCGGCCCCAGTCCGTCATGTTCGCGTAGGTGAAGTCGCAGTACTCGGGGTCGTTGAGCGCTCCCCAGCAGCCGAGCAGGACACGTCGGCGGCCCACTTCCTCGTAGCCGGGCAGCGCCTCGTAGAAGAAGTCGAACAGGTCGTCGTGCAGGGGCACGACGCGCTTCATGAACTCCACGTAGCGCATCAGCCGGCTGAGGTAGTCCGTGAAGAGCTGCACGGAGGCGATCGTTCCGACGCCGCCCGGGTAGAGCGTGGAGGGGTGCACATGGCGGCCCTCCATGAGGCAGAACATCTCCCGCGTGTAGCGGCTCACCTGCAGGGCCTCGCGGTAGAACTCGCCCTCCAGGGGGTTGAGCGAGCGCATGATGTCGGCGATCGTGCGGTAACCGTGCTCCGCGGCGTGCGGGGCCTCGGTGCGCTCGGCGAGTTCGAGGACACCGGGGTTGGTCTCCTTGACCATCTTCTCGCAGTAGTCGACCCCGACCAGGTTCTCCTGGAAGATGTTGTGGTCGAACATGTACTCCGCGGACTCGCCGAGATTGATGATCCACTCGCCGAGGTGCGGGGGCTTCACGCCGTACGCCATGTTCTGCGCGTACACCGAGCAGGTGGCGTGGTTGTCCCCGCAGATCCCGCAGATGCGACTGGTGATGAAGTGGGCGTCGCGGGGGTCCTTGCCGCGCATGAAGACGCTGTAGCCCCGGAAGACCGACGACGTGCTGTAGCACTCCGCGACCCGCTTCTGCTTGAAGTCGATCTTCGTGTGGATGCCGAGGCTGCCCACGATCCGTGTGATCGGGTCCCAGGCCATCTCCACCAGGCCGCTGCCGTCGCCGGACGCCTTCGTCGTCGGTGCCATCTGTGTGCCGTGCCCTTCGTTGCGCGGGAGGTTCGTGTGGGGGGTGCACGAAGCAAGGAGCGGACTACTTGCGGCGGATACTCACCACGGGGGTCGGTATCCAGTGGTGATCTTGTCTCCGGTGCGGCGCCACTTGGGCTCCTTGTCCACCGTCCTGGCCGTGATCGACCGCAGCTTGCGGACCACGGCGCCGTAGGCTCCGCTGGCGTTGCTCGACACCTTGGCGCCGGGTGGCTCGTCCATGAACGGCATGAACTTGTCGGGGAAGCCGGGCATGGTGCAGGCGATGCAGATGCCGCCGACGTTGGGGCAGCCGCCGATCCCGTTCATCCAGCCGCGCTTGGGCACGTTGCACTTGACGACCGGGCCCCAGCAGCCGAGCTTGACCAGGCACGTCGGC
The DNA here is from genome assembly GCF_037201975.1 of Streptomyces sp. TG1A-60. Lineage (NCBI taxonomy): Bacteria > Bacillati > Actinomycetota > Actinomycetes > Kitasatosporales > Streptomycetaceae > Streptomyces > Streptomyces sp. TG1A-60. The sequence continues at coordinate 953,579 of NZ_CP147520.1, forward strand.
GAGTCGTACGACAGGGCGAACTGGCCTTGTTCGTAGTAGCCCGCGCGGTCGCAGCCCTCGTGCACGGTGGCCCCGAAGAGCCAGGTGGGACGCAGTTTGTCGTCCAGCGGGATCATCGGGGCGGCGCCGGCCGCCTGGTAGAGCAGATAGGTGAGCGTCTCGGAGAAGTTGTCGGGCTGGATCGGACAGCCGGGGACGCACACGATGGGGATGCCGGCGTGGGACTTCCAGTCCCAGCCGAGGTAGTCCGGCACGCCCATCGCGCCGGTCGGGTTGCCCGCCATGGCGTGGATGCCGCCGTAGGTGGCGCAGGTGCCGATGGCGACGACCGCCAGTGCCTTCGGGGCGAGCCGGTCGATCCACTCGCTGGTGGTGATCGGCTGACCGGTCTCCGGGTTGTCGCCGAAGCCGCACCAATAGCCCTCGGGCTTGATCGCCTCGTTGGGGATGGAGCCCTCGACGACCAGGACGAACGGGTCGATCTCGCCGCGCTCCCCCTTGAAGAACCACTCGATGAACGTGTCCGAGCCGCCGACCGGGCCGCACTCGAAGTCGATGAGCGGCCAGTGGACGGCGATCTTCGGGAGCCCCGGCAGCGCACCCAGCACGATCTCCTCGATGGTGGGCTGCATGGCCGCCGTCAACGCGACCGAGTCGCCGTCGCAGCTCAGCCCCGCGTTGATCCAGAGAATGTGGATCGTGGGTGTCTCGTCGGCGGGCGCGCCGCCTGCGTCCGCGGCATCGACTGTGCCCGGCGTCGCCTCAGTCATGGGACCGCCTCCTGGGGAGGTAAGGGATGAAGGCCTGTATTTCGACCGTCAGCCTTCTTCGTATCAGTCGTTCGCCCGTGACGAGACGTCATCGGGGGCCGTTCCGGTGACATGCGCGGCAGAGGGCATCGGAGCCGTTCGCGCAGCCGGGGCCGGACCGAGGTGCGGCGGGGTGCGCGGTGGTCGCTCCTTGTGGACGAAGGAGCGACGCAGAGCGTGATACGGGGCGTCCGGGTCGTCGAAGGTGCGGCGCATCCGGACCAGCTCCCGCTCGCGGAAGCCGGCGAGCGGGGTCGCACTCTCCAGCCGGTCCAGCTCCGTCTTCTTCGCGGTGATCCGTGACGCCGTAGCCGGACGTGAGGCCAGTCGCGCGGCCAGGCCGCCGACCTCCCCCGCGAACTCGCCAGGACCACATCCGATCACGCGGTCGACGAGCCCGAGGCGCAGTGCGCTCGCCGAACTCACCGGCAGAGCCTCACGCATGAGCCGCTCGGCGGTCGCGGGACCCACCCTGCGTGGCAGAGTGCGCGTCCAGTACTCCGAGCCGTACAGGCCCATCAGACGGTAGTGAGGGTTCAGCACGGCGCCCGAGCGGCACCACACCTCGTCGGCCGCCAGGGCGAGCATCACCCCGCCCGCCGCGGCGTTGCCCGCGACCGCCGAGACCACCAGCCGGTCCGTCGTCGTCAGGACCGCCTCGACCAGGTCGTCGATGGCGTTGATGTTCGCCCAGGACTCGGCAGCGGGGTCGTCGGCGGCCTCGATGACGTTGAGGTGGATCCCGTTGGAGAAGAGGTCCCGTTCGCCGCCCAGCACCAGCACAGACGTGGGCCGCGCGCACGCTTCCCGGTAGGCGTCCAGCAGGCGTCGGCACTGCTCGGTGCTCATGGCGCCGCCGGGGAAGGAGAACGAGAGGAAGCCCACGTTCCCGTCCTCCCGGTAGCGGATGTCCGTCCAGGTACGGTGCCGCACCTCGGGCAACGGGGGCAGGGCATGCTCGGGCAGCGGCGGCAGCCGGTCGCCCAGTGCCCGCACGGCAGGCAGTTTGAAGGTGGAGGGCTGCCCGGACCCGCGCCGGGGCCGTAGCTCGGGGATCCACACGGCGCCGTCCTTGGTGGCCCGGCAGAGCGCCCCGGCGCGGGTGGCCAGCAGTTCGCCCGGACGGCCGCGCAACACGCTCTCGGGGTGACCGCCGTGCAGATACCACTCACCGCCGAGCAGCACGTCCAGCACACCGGGCTGCGAATCCGCTGCCCTCAGCTTGCGCAGGACGTCCTGTGTGGAGTCCTCTGTCCAGTCGATCCGCCGGACGCTCTGGTCGAGGTACGGACGCGTGCCGACCGTATCGTCGGCGTCCTGTTGGCGCGGTGCGTGGGTTCCCCCGGCGAAGCGCTCCACCGCGAGCATGACGGCCTCGAGCGCGGCGTCGGCGATCTCGCCCCGGTACAGCTCGCTCTTGGACACCTGAGGAATCCGACACGGTACGCAGGCCCACACGTCACCGGCGTCCATCTCCCCGTCGGCCTGCAGGACGGTGACGCCCCACTGTTCGACGCCCTCGTGGATCGCCCAGTCCAGGGAGGACGGCCCGCGGTCGCCCATGGGCCCCGGATGGACGACGAGGCACGTGTGCGCCGTCCACACCTCCTCGGGAATCGCCGTCTTCAGCATCGGCGCCACGATGAGCTGCGGTGCGTGCCGCCGCACGGCTTCCGGCAACGGGCTGCCGGGCAGGGCGAGTTCCACCGCCACCGTGTGGCCACGGTCGCGCAGTTCGGCGTGGAGGCGCTGGGTGAGGCTGTTGAACGCGCTGGCTAGGAGCAGGATGTGCACGGCTGCCTCCGGGCGGACGAACGGCAGGCAGGGATGACCGCCGACCGCGATCCTCGGCCACGGCGGCCTGCCGTCACCGGCGGCAGACGGTGACGTCATCCGAAAGCGGGCGCCGATCCGCCGTCCGGCCTCACCGGTCATCGCCCGCGACGAGGACCCCGCGCACCGAGGCAGCCGTCGCGGATGATCACCGTCGTCGCAGGCCGCTGGTGATGCGCTCCCACGGTGAGCGGGTGGCACCGAAATGGGTCTCGTGGGTCCAGATGTGGGTGCACGACCGGCACTGCAGGTGGAGCAGGCTGCCGACGTTGGAGAGCAGGTAGCGCCAGTGCTCGGAGCAGGTGCGACCCTGCTCGCAGGTGCCGCACCCGCGGCGGTCGTCGCAGTTCGGGCAGGCCACCCAGGCGCGACGCCCGACGTCGGCCTGCGGGTCAAGCGGCAGCATGGCCGTCCCCTCTCCGCGGGAGGACACCGGCCGCGACCAGCTCGTCGTACACGCGCTGCTGCTCCGCGCTGAGGCCGGAATAGAGCAGCTCATACGCCGCTTCCTCGCCGCGTAGTGCGGCGAGGGGGTCCCAGTCGGGGCCGAGGGCGTCCAGGACGTGAGCGCGCCGGAGCAGTTCGTGTGAGCTCAGGTCGACGTCCAGGTCTACCAGGGGGCGGGCGCCAGGCCGGTCCGCCGCAGGCCTGCTCGCCTCGGCGGGTTCGTCCGGTTCGCCAGGAAGGGCTCGGCCGTGGGAGGACATGCGACCGAACGTAGGTAAGCGTTCCTCGCCCCGGCAAGAGCAGGTGGGAGAAGTCACAGCAGACCCGCGGCCCCGGACACCCTGACGCGGACCTCGTATCGGCCGGGTGGAGCGGGGCGCTCTCCTCGCACACACGGGTACGCCACCGGCAGACGGCTCGCTGCGGGCCCGACCCGCGATCCCCCGGCCGACGCACGGCAGTGGGCGGCGCCTCGCCGGACAGCACCCGCGCCTGACGGCACCCCAAGGGAGTGGGGCCCGACTCGTGGACGGGTGCACGACCTGTGGGGCGCGCGACACCGTCCATCCTCCGGTCCGGCCGGCCGCCGGACCTGTCGGCGGGCCCCGGGCCGCGTCTCCACGACAGGAGGAAGGTCGCCAAGGAGCTGAGGTCCCGGCATCGGCTCCGAGGATCGAGATCCGGACCACCCACGGCCCGGCCACCCCGCCGACGGTGCTCCAGGCATCGTTCCTCCCGGTCAACGGCGGTGTGGCGCGTGTACCACCGTGAGACGAAGAAGCCGCCGGTCGCGCGCCTGGCCGTCGCCACGTCACGGCTGAAGTCCGCCTTGTTCTCGGGGACGGGGATCCTCAGTGCGGAGAACCCCAGCCGGCCCTCGCCGGTACCGAACGCCGTGTCCCGCTGGGCGGCCGTCAGGTCACCGATCCAGGCCGTGTGGGTCATACCGCCGAAGCCTCGGATCGTCTGCCGCCGCGCCGACGGATCAATGACCTGATCACCAAGAGCGAGCGGAGCACTGGCCCGACTTCACGCGCGCGCCGGTGTGGGGCGGATGTTCGGTGGTACATGAGTGCCGACCACTCCGCGCTACCACGTACCGACGAAGGGCCGCCATGCTCACACCGCTGACCGACTTGTGGCCACTGAGCTGGAGCATCGTGGTCTTCCTCGTGGCCACGGCCGTGACCGTGGTGTGCAGCGTCCGGCTCGCGGGGCTGGGTGACACCCTCGCCGACCGAACCGGCTGGGGAGAGGCCCTGTTCGGCGCGGTGTTGTTCGGCCTCGTGACGTCCCTCTCGGGCATTGTGATGACCGCGGTGAGCGCCGCCGCGGACCAGCCTCGTCTCGCGTACAGCAACGCCGTGGGCGGTATCGCGGCGCAGACCGTCGCGATCGTCGTCGCCGACGCCTTCCTGCGGAAGGTCAATCTCGAACACGCCGCCGCGTCACTGTCGAACATGCTGTTCGGCTGCCTGCTCGTCGGGCTGCTGGGCATCGCTCTCATGGCGACGTTCAGCCCGCCCGTCACCTTTGTGGGCCTGCATCCGGCGTCGGTGGTGATGGTGGCCTTCTACGTCGGCGGCATACGGCTCATCCGTAGCCGTGCCGAACCCATGTGGCGGGCGGTGCCCACCAGGGACACTCTTCCCGATGTCCCGGACGAGGACACCGAGGGACTCGGCGCCCATTCGACATCACGGCTGTGGGGCCAGTTCGCGGCGGTGGCCGGCCTCGTCGTGATCGGTGGCTGGGCGGTGGCCCGTGCCGCGGAAGGAATTGTGGAGCACACGGGTCTGAGCGCCGGTCTCGTGGGGGCTGTGTTCATGGGTCTTGTCAACGCTCTCCCTGAGACGGTCACGTCCATCGCCGCCGTCCGGCGTGGCGCTGTCACGTTGGCCATCGCCGCCATCGTCGGCGGGAACTGTCTGGACGCGCTCAACCTGGTCGTCGGCGACATCGCCTATCGAGGCGGGTCCCTGTTCCATGCCGCGGACCCCGACGAGTTGTTCCTCACCAGCGGTGCGCTGGTCATGACGGCGGTCCTGCTCGGTGGACTGCTCATACGCCAGAAGCGCGGCTGGCTCAGAATCGGCTTCGACGGCATCCTGCTCATCGCCGTCTACGCGAGCACGGTTGCCGTGCTCGCTGTCTGAAAGCCACCCGCACCAGGGGGTGCACGCGCCCTTCATGCCCTCGGAGCCGTAGGCCCAGCTCCCTCGCGGAGGTCCACCAGGGCTGGCTACTCGCCTGCCCTGGTGGCCCGTACGACACCGACAGGGCAGTGGGCCTGGTGGAGGACCGCCTGGCTGACCGATCCCAGAAGCAGTCCCGTGAAGCCGCCGTGCCCTCGTGCCCCCACGACCAGCAGCTGGGCCCCTTCGCTCTCCTCGACCAACGACTGACGCACAGGGCCCCGCACCAGGCGGCGGCCCACCCTCATTCCTGTCTGCGGCACGCTCAAGCCCCTCAGCACCTCGGTGAGCACCTGTTCCCCCTCTGCTCGGAGCCGGGCGGCGTGCTCCTCCTCCGCCGGGAGCCCAGGCATCAGCTCGGAGCGATCCCCACGGGTCCCCCACACGTGCACAGCGACCAGTTCGGCGCCCCGCAGTGCGGCCTCGGTGCAGGCGAACGCCGCAGCGGCCCGGCTCCCCGGTGAGCCGTCCACGCCCATCAGCACCGGTCCTGCCGGTCCGGGTCTGCCCCGCACCACCATGACCGGGCAGTGAGCACGTCCCGCCAGGTGCATCGCCACCGAGCCCACCAGCACTCCGGCGAAGCGCCCGTGCCCCGTGTCGCCGACCACGAGCAGGGCCGCGTCGTGTGACTGCCCCTCCAGCACCGCCAGTGCCTCGCCGACGATCACCGCGTGGGTGACGTCCACGTCCGGTGCCCGGGTTCTGGCTCGCTGCACCGCTTCCATCACCATGTGCTCGACCTGTTCACGCAACGCGCTGTGCGCCGGGCCCAACGGGGACGGGCCGACTGGTGGGTGCAGGGCGGGCCAGGTGAATCCGTGCACGACACGCAGTCCCGCTGACCGCGACCGCGCTTCCCGCACCGCGACGTCCACCGCGGCAAGGCTCGATGGCGAACCGTCCACCCCGACAACCACGAGCCCACTCATGGGCACGCATCCCTTCCCGTGGACAACAGGGACTCGTCACGTCGGCAGTCCCTCGGCGTCGCAGGCCGCGCCTCTCCACGCTCCTCCAGCGTCTCTCCGGACTGCGCCCCTCGCCACATACCCAGTCGCCCGTCCGTGCGACGCCGCCCCCCCTGTGCCGCACCCGCCCGCCGACTGCGGGACGGCCCGCCGCCCTGCCGCCGCTCACATGCCAACGCCCGACGGCCGCAGGGAGGACTCGGCCACGACGAACAGGGCACAGGCCAGGGTGAGGAGGAGGGCCCGCAGGAGCAGGATCTCGGTCACCGTGCCACCCTCGATCTCTCACGCACAGGCGGTGCGGGCTGCGGCCGGTACGGCGCAAAGGGCCGCCAAAACGTCGAGGTCAGGTTTCTGGCCGGCCTCCAGGGGCGACTCTTTTCGGACTTTCCCGCGGCGGCCGTCAGGACACGGCGTGGACCGGTCCCGGCGACCCTATGCTTCTACGTGTCTGTAGAGGCAACGGGCGACTCCTACGGGTGTCCCCGGCAGCCGCACGCCTCTCACCTGCTCGCACGACGGAAGAGGACGCATGGCTTCGATCGACCTGGACAAGGTGCTCGACAACGCGTGGGTGGACAAGAACCTGACCGAGATCCTGGCCGCGCCCGTGGGCGCGCTCAAGGGGGTCTCCGAGCGCGACGGCGAGTTGCTGCAGGAGGCGTTCGGGGTCAAGACCGTGGCCGACCTGGCCGACTTGAAGTACGTCCGCTGGGCGCAGGCGCTGGCCGCCCTCGACGCGGCCCGGTAGCCACCTCGCACACGACCCGCGGTGCCGCCGCACCCACACGGGCCACGCGGCACCGCCCTCACGAAACACACGCACGTATAAGGAGTGGACGCCACGATGGTGTTCAAACGACTGCTCGGCTCGCTCGGCGTGGGCGGCCCCACGGTCGACACGGTCCTCGATCCCGGTGCGGTCCGTCCCGGGGGCGCACTGACCGGACAGGTCCATCTCAAGGGCGGTGACGCCGACTTCGACATCGAGCACATCACGCTGGAGCTGATGGCGCGGGTCGAGGCCGAGCACGAGGAGGGCGAGAGCGAGGGTGTCGCCGTCTTCGAACGGTTCATCGTCGGCGGCGGCTTCCGGCTCGCTGCGGGCGAGGTACGGAGTGTTCCGTTCAACGGGATGCTGCCGTGGGAGACCCCGGTCACCGAGCTGTACGGGCAGGGGCTGGGCATCGTCCTCGGGGTACGCACCGAGCTGGCGGTGGCCGGCGCGAAGGACAAGGGCGACCTCGACCAGCTGACCGTGGCCCCGCTGCCCGTACAGGAGGCGATCCTCGAAGCCCTCGGCCAACTCGGCTTCGGCTTCAAGTCCGCCGATCTGGAGTTCGGACATATCCGTGGCACCGGCCAGCAACTGCCCTTCTACCAGGAGATCGAGCTCACCCCCTCCCCGCAGTACGCGCACCAGGCCAACGAGATCGAGCTGACCTTCCTCGCCACCCCGGGCGGCATGGAGGTGATCCTGGAGGCCGACAAGCGCGGCGGCCTGTTCTCCGAAGGACACGACACGGTCACCCGCTTCACCGTCTCCCACGACGGGATCGAGCACCAGGACTGGAACACCCTGGTCGACGGATGGATCCGGCAGCTGGTCGAACACCGGGCGCCGCACGGCTCGCACGGGCACGAAGGCCACTACGGGCACCACAGCGGTCACGGCCACGACGACCACCACCACGGCGGTCACCGTTCCGGTCCCGGCATGGGCACCGCCGTCGCCGCGGGTGCGGCCGGGCTCGCGGTCGGTGTCGTCGGGGGCATGGTCGCGGCCGAAGTCGTCGACGAGGTGGGGGACTTCTTCGAAGGCGACGAGGAGGAAGAAGAGGGCTGACTAGCCGACACGGGCCGGGAGGCGCGGTCAGCTGCCGACTGCCCGCAGAAGGCGATCGGCGTCTCCCGGCCCGTGTCGGCCGTCCGAGCCGCGACCGGGGTCCGCGGGCACGGCGGATCCTGGTCGTGGCGAACCCGCACGACCTGCCCGCCTCGTCTTCGATGCGAGCCTCCCCGCGGGAGACCTCCACGACGGTCCGGGAGTCGTCGGCCTTGGTGAGGGCCGGTCTGTAGCGGGGTGGCACGGCCACAGGGACGCGGTCGCGCCGACATCACCAACCGGCTGGGTACCTTCCGGGTCCGCCGTCGCGGGCCCCGCAGGACGGTCGGCGACTCACTGCCGAACATCTGGAAATGCCGGGAACTTATCCGCCGAGCCGCTAGTTTCTACATTGCTGTAGATATTTTCGGGAGTCCGAACCGCTACGAGCGGGCCGGGCCCAACCGACCACATGGAGTTCTCATGGCCCTCTGGGACCGTCTCAAGGAGTCCGCGTCGACGATGCAGACCCAGCTGATGGCGAAGAAGAACGACCTCAAGAGTGGCGCCTTCCGCGACGCGAGCATGGCGATGTGCGCGCTCGTCGCCGCGGCTGACGGCACCATCGACCCTTCTGAGCGACAGCGAGTGGCCCAACTGATCGCCACCAACGAGGTCTTGCAGAACTTCGACGCCATGGATCTTCAGCGGCGCTTCGACGAGAACCTGAACAAGCTCACCGCCGACTTCGCCTTCGGCAAGGTCAGCGTCCTGCAGGAAGTCGCCAAGGCGAAGAAGAAGCCCGCCGAGGCCCGCGCCGTCATCCAGATCGGCATCGTCATCGGTGGTGCCGACGGCGACTTCGACAAGACCGAGCAGGCCGTCGTCCGAGAAGCCTGTTTCACCCTCGACCTGCCGCCGCACGAGTTCGACCTCTGATCGTCCCACAGCCGCTCCGTCGGCCTCCGACACGAACGGTCACCGGAGTTCGTCGAGGTCGAGGTCCGACCCGACGACCAGGGTCACCCGGGCTCGGCTTGACCTTCAACCCCGACAAGAGACGATCTCGTCGGGGTTGAACGTCAAGTTCAGAGAGGCGTCGCCGCGTACAGGATGAGCGCCATCGTCACCGCGGAGTTCGCGGACGACAGCGCGGACACGACGGTGCCCGCAGCCGCGCCCCAGGCGGCCAGACCCACACTCGTGAACACCGATGGCCAGCTTCGCATCGCGGGCGCGGGGCCGAGCAGGGCGGCCACCCGGCGCGGCACCGGCCCCGGGGCCGCCAAGCCCGCGAGCGTCCCCACCGGGGTACCCCGGGAGACCAGTGCGGCCTTGCCGATCGCGCACGCAACCGCCCTGCGACTGCCGACGGTCCGGGCCGCCTCCTCGTCCGCCCACCGTTCCGTGGTGTAGGACACGGCCGTGTGCAGGGGCCGCAGGAACGGGTTTGCGTGTGCGGCCAGTTGGACGGCGAGCAGGAACCGGTGGTGGCGGGCGCCCAGATGGGCCCGCTCATGGGCGAACAGGGCGCGCCGCTCGGTCGGTTCGAGGCAGGACAGCATGCCGGTGGTCACCACCACCCGACCCCGCCGCCTCCCGGGGAGCGCGTACGCGTACGGCACCTCGTCGGGCAGTACGGCCACCTCCGTGCCCGGCAGCCCGGCCAGGGCCCGGTGGGCCCCACGGCGGACCCGACCGTGCCGCCACCCTGTTCGACCACAGGCCAGGAGCACCGCGATCAGCGCCGGGATGGCCAGTCTCCCGGCGACCTCGTCATACGGAACCGCTTCGCGCACCTCGGGGTCCGACCAGCCGTCGGGCAGCGGGTTGCCCGGCAGTTGGGCGGTACCGACCACCATCAGCAGCCCCAGAGACACCGTGCTGCACGCCGCCATCACCACGGCCACGCCGGTCAGCAGTCGAGTGGCGGTCCGTGGATGCAGCCGCTGCTCGGCCAGACGCGCGATCGGCCACGTCGTGAACGGCAGGACCAGCGGCAGAAAGACGAACACCCCCATGAGGCCTCAGTCTTCCCCTTCGCCCTTCGGCTGACCCAACAGTTCCCGCAGGAGCCGTTCGTCGTCCGGGTCCAGGGAGGTGACGAAGCTGGCCAGCACCGCCTCGCGGTCGCTCTGGCCGTCGAGCACCTTGTGCATCTTGTGCGCGGCCAGGCCCGCCTGGTCGGAGGCCGAGGTCCACGCGAAGGAGCGGCCGGCGCGCTCGCGGGTCACCGCGCCCTTGGCCAGAAGCCGGGTCAGGATCGTGATCACGGTCGTGTAGGCGAGGTCCCCACCGAGCCTCTCCTGCACCCATCCCGCGCTCTTGGGGCCGTCCGCCTCGCGCAGCGCGGACAGGACGAGCGCCTCCAGCTCACCCTGCCCCCGCCGGGGACGCTGATGGTCCGTCACACCCTGTCTCCCTTCCGCTGACCCCGAATCCACGGGTGGTCCATCGTATAGACGCCCCACAGCCGGCCGCCGCGGAGCGGCCTGACCGCCGCAGTCCCCACTTCGCCGTCCCGCCCGGACGCGGCCCGGGCGGCCTCATCGGTACGCCATCCTCACCGCACCGACCGCTTCCCCGCCAGACACGGCACAGCCGAACCGCGCGGGCCGGACAAACCCTTCCCCTTTTTCTACAGTGCTGTAGTTTTTACTCCGGGTCCCTCCGGATCCGACTGACGCGTCAAGACATCAAGGCTTCGAGAAGGAGTACGCAGTGGGAGTTTCCCTGTCCAAGGGCGGCAACGTCTCGCTCAGCAAAGAGGCACCGGGCCTGACGGCCGTCCTGGTCGGTCTGGGCTGGGACGTGCGCACGACCACCGGCACCGACTACGACCTCGACGCCTCGGCACTACTGCTCGACGCCGCCGGGAAGGTCCCCTCCGACGGGCACTTCGTCTTCTACAACAACCTCACCAGCCCGGACGGTTCGGTCGAGCACACCGGCGACAACCTCACCGGTGAGGGGGAGGGCGACGACGAGGTGGTCAAGGTGAACCTCGCGGCCGTGCCCGCCGAGATCCACCGGATCGTCTTCCCGGTCTCGATCCACGACGCCGCGAACCGCGGCCAGAGCTTCGGCCAGGTCCGCGGCGCCTTCATCCGCGTCGTGAACCAGGCGGGCGGCGCCGAGATCGCCCGCTACGACCTGTCCGAGGACGCCGCCACCGAGACCGCGATGGTCTTCGGCGAGCTGTACCGCAACGACGCCGAGTGGAAGTTCCGCGCCGTCGGACAGGGTTACGCCTCGGGGCTGACCGGGATCGCCTCCGACTTCGGCGTCAACGTCTGACACCGGGGGCCCGCCCCCGGGACCGTGTCTCCGGGGGCGGGCCGCACCACAGGGCGAGTACGGCACGTACCTGTCGTGTCGCGCCCTGAACGCGTCCACCGAGGAACCTGGTCAGCGCACTCGTACTCGGTCACCTGCTCCGGCTGACCGACGTGCACGGGACGTTGCCCGACTCACTCATGACCGCCGGCTGGCCCCTCGCGTTCGTCGCGGCCCTGAGCGCCTACCTCACCCTGCCCGCGCTGCTGGGCACGGCGATAGGCAAGCGCGGCATGCTGCCGCGCCGGCCTGGACGGCCGAGCGAGCAGTTCCGGACAGTTCACAGACCACAGCGCCACAGATCCGAAGGAGAACCAATCCGCATGTCGGTCAACATGACCAAGGGGCAGCAGATCAGCCTGAACAAGGCCGACGGCACCGCCCTGGCCTCGGTCCGGATGGGCCTCGGCTGGCAGGCAGCGCCCCGCAAGGGTTTCCTCGCCAAGCTCACCGGTGGCGGAGCCGACATCGACCTGGATGCCTCGGCCGTCCTTTTCGCCGCCGACCAGCCCACGGACGTCGTCTTCTTCCAGCATCTGGTCAGCGACGACGGCTCCGTCCGGCACACGGGCGACAACCTCACCGGCGGAGCCGGCGCCGGAGGCGACGACGAAGTCATCCTCGTCGACCTGGCCCGCGTGCCCCCGCACATCGACCAGATCGTCTTCACCGTCAACTCCTTCACCGGTCAGACCTTCGGCGAAGTGCAGAACGCCTTCTGCCGCCTGGTCGACGAGACGACGGGAGCCGAACTGGCCCGCTACACCCTCACCGGCGGCGGCAACCACACCGCCCAGATCATGGCCAAGGTCCACCGCGCCGACGGCGGCTGGCAGATGAAGGCCATCGGCGAACCCGCCACCGGCCGCACCTTCCAGGACCTGCTGCCGTTCATCTCCACTCACCTGTAGACCAGGGCCCCCGCACCCGGCAGCCACCAACGGGCTCGGGCCATCCGGGCCGGGCCACACGCAGAAGACAGGACCCGCATGTTCGGACTGAGCGAACTCGCCGTCATCCTCATCGTCGTCATAGCCGTCCTCGCCGCCAAGAAGCTCCCCGACCTCGCCCGCTCGGCAGGCAAGTCCGCCCGCATCCTCAAAGCCGAGGCCCGTGCGATGAACAACGACGAGACCCAGGCGGACGCGGCTCCCCAGGCCGTCCCGGGCGAGACCACCATCTCGGTCGGCGGCGCGGCGGGAACCTCCGAGCAGGACGGCAGACCGCCCCAGAACACGCCGACTACGGCCGGGACCAGGAGCACGCCCGCACCGCCGGAGTAGGGAATCCGGGCAGGACCTGGTCCAGTTGTTCGAGATCGACGGCGACCCGGTGACTGACGGTCGCGGGAGTCGCCAGGACCACGCAGCGGGCCTCGACCGCCCCCTCGACACCGTCCTGCCGGTAACGGACCACGACGGAGCCGTTCTTCTGGACGACCTCGTCGACGGTCGCGTTCAACCGCACCCGGTCCGTCAGGGCCGCGGCGATGCCCTCGGTGAGAGTGGACGGCCCGCCGAGGATGCTCTGCGAGAGCCCGGCGCCGATGTTCCAGACAAGGCTGAAGTAGCCCACGCCCGCGCCGGCCGACAGCTGGTCGATGTCGGCGGCGGAGCGGGTCACCGTGCACCGACGCGATGAACCTTCGGCCCCGTCGGGCGCATCTCCGACTCGCCGGCGCACAAGCGGGTTGTCGGCCTCACAACCGCGCAGCGCCGTCTCAGACGGCTCCGCGGATGGCCCGTTCGAAGCCCTCGACGTGACTGCGGGCGAGCTGTGCCGCTCTGTCGGGGTCCCCTGCGACGATCGCCTCGATCAGCGGTCCGTGCTCTTCGACGTGGCCCGCCATGTCGGACAGGCGGTCGATGAACAGGCACCAGATGCGGGTGGCCAGGTTGTCGTGGCGGACGAGGGTGTCCTCCAGGTACGGATTGTGCGTGGCGGCGTAGATGGCGCGGTGGACCTGAAGGTCCAGGTGCATGAGCTCGGCGGCGTGGTGCCGAGCGGGATGCGCGCTCTCCAGCTCCCGCCGCAGGGCCGCCAGGATCGCACGGTCCGTGGCCGTGGCACGCCGCGCGGCCTGGGCCGCGGCCAGGGGCTCCAGTTCCTGGCGCACCTCGGAGATGTGGGCCAGGTCGGTGATGTGGACATCGGTGGCGAAGGTGCCGCGTCGAGGGTAGGTCGTGATGAGGCGCTCGTACTGGAGCCGCTTGAGTGCCTCGCGCACCGGCGTCCGTCCGACGCCGAGGGACTGCGCCAGTTGGTCCTCGTTGATCGGCGCGCCGGGGCGGATCTCCAGCATGACGAGCCGGTCACGGATGGCGCGGTAGGCGCGTTCGGCGAGGGACAGCTCCCCGCCCCCCGGTTCCCCGCCCCTGGGCTCGGTCGCCATCTGCTGCATGAAGCCCCCTTGACCTGTCCGGCGAGCTCCCATACCTTACCGCAGAGGCTGATATATCAGTTGCTCTTCAGTTGACTCTCAGGATGGTGCGTAGATGGCAACGAACCCGTCGATCACCACGGACGCCTCCCCCTCTCCCTCCCGCTCAGCGAGCTCGACCCGGAGGTCGCCACCGCGGTGGACGCCGAGCTGCGCCGTCAGCAGTCCACCCTCGAGATGATCGCCTCGGAGAACTTCGCCCCGGCCGCCGTCATGGAGGCCCAAGGCTCGGCACTGACCAACAAGTACGCCGAGGGCTACCCGGGCCGCCGCTACTACGGCGGCTGCGAACACGTCGACGTCATCGAGCAGTTGGCCATCGTCCGGGTGAAGGAGCTGTTCGGCGCCGAGGCCGCGAACGTGCAGCCGCACTCGGGCGCCCAGGCCAACGCGGCCGCTATGTTCGCGCTGCTGAAGCCCGGCGACACGATCCTCGGCCTCGACCTGGCGCACGGCGGTCACCTGACCCACGGCATGCGGATCAACTACTCCGGCAAGCTGTACAACGTCGTGCCGTATCACGTGCGCGAGTCCGACATGCGCATCGACATGGACGAGGTCGAGCGGCTCGCTCTCGCCCACCGGCCCAAGATGATCGTCGCCGGTTGGTCGGCCTACCCCCGTCGGCTGGACTTCGCCGCGTTCCGGCGGATCGCCGACGCGGTGGGCGCGTATCTGATGGTGGACATGGCGCACTTCGCCGGGCTGGTGGCCGCGGGCCTCCACCCGAACCCGGTGCCGTACGCCGACGTCGTGACGACGACCACGCACAAGACGCTCGGCGGCCCGCGCGGCGGGGTGATCCTCAGCCGTGCCGGCCTGGCCAAGAAGATCGACTCAGCGGTCTTCCCGGGCCAGCAGGGCGGCCCGTTGGAGCACGTCATCGCGGCGAAGGCGGTGGCCTTCAAGGTGGCGGCGAGCGAGGAGTTCAAGGAGCGCCAGCGGCGCACCCTGGACGGCGCCCGCATCCTCGCCGGACGGCTGCTGGCCGACGACGTGGCCGAGGCCGGGATCACCGTGCTGACCGGCGGCACCGAAGTCCACCTGGTCCTCGTCGACCTGCGGAACTCCGCGCTCGACGGGAAGCAGGCCGAGGACCGGCTGCACCGCGTCGGCATCACCGTCAACCGCAACGCGGTGCCGTTCGACCCCCGCCCGCCGATGGTCTCCTCGGGTCTGCGGATCGGCACCCCGGCGCTGGCCACCCGGGGCTTCGGCGCGCCGGAGTTCCGCGAGGTCGCCGACATCATCGCCCAGGCGCTGAAGGACGAGCAACTCGGGGACGAGCGCGCGGGCCTGCTGCGTGACCGGGTCGAGAAGCTCGCCGGCGCGTTCCCCCTCTACGCCCACCTGAACGGAGGCGCGGCATGACCACCAAGCCGCTGCCGGAGCACCCGGACTGGCTCTGGCGCAACCCCGAGCCGCGCTCCTCGTACGACGTCGTCATCGTCGGCGCGGGCGGCCACGGCCTGGCCACCGCCTACTACCTCGCCAAGAACCACGGCGTCACCAACGTCGCCGTCCTCGAGAAGGGCTGGCTGGCCGGCGGCAACATGGCCCGCAACACCACGATCATCCGCTCCAACTACCTGTGGGACGAGAGCGCGGCGATCTACGAGTACGCGCTCAAGCTGTGGGAGCGGCTCCCGGAGGAACTGGACTACGACTTCCTGTTCAGCCAGCGCGGCGTCCTGAACCTCGCGCACACGCCGCAGGACGTCCGCGAGGGGATGCGCCGCGTGGGCGCCAACCGCCTCAACGGAGTCGACGCCCAATGGCTCGAACCGGACGAGGTCGCCAAGGTCTGCCCCATCCTCAACGTCTCGTCCCGCACCCGGTATCCGGTTCTGGGCGGCACCTTCCAGCCGCGGGCCGGCATCGCCAAGCACGACCACGTCGCCTGGGCCCTGGCCCGCCGGGCCGACGAGATGGGCGTGGACCTGATCCAGGGGTGCGAGGTCACCGGCTTCCTCAAGGACGGCGACCGGGTCGTGGGCGTCGAGACCAACCGCGGGCGCATACTCGCCGGCCGGGTCGGCCTCGCGTCCGCCGGGCACAGCAGCGTGCTGGCCGAGCGGGCCGGCGTCCGGCTGCCGGTGCAGTCCCATCCGTTGCAGGCGCTGGTCTCCGAGCTGCACGAGCCGGTGCACCCCACGGTTGTCATGTCGAACCACGTCCACGTGTACGTCTCCCAGGCGCACAAGGGCGAGCTGGTGATGGGTGCGGGCGTCGACTCGTACAACGGCTACGGGCAGCGCGGCTCCTTCCACGTGATCGAGCAGCAGATGGCCGCCGCCGTCGAACTGTTCCCCGTCTTCGCCCGCGCGCACGTGCTGCGGACCTGGGGCGGCACCGTCGACGTCAGTCCGGACGCCTCCCCGATCATCGGCACCACCCCCGTCGAGAACCTCTACGTCAACTGCGGCTGGGGCACGGGCGGGTTCAAGGCCACCCCGGCCGCCGGCTGGACCTTCGCCCACACCATCGCCACGGGCGAGCCGCATCCACTGAACGCCCCCTTCGCCCTCGATCGGTTTACGACAGGTGCGTTGATCGACGAACACGGCGCAGCAGCCGTGGCCCACTGAGAGCCTGTTGAGAGAAGGACACCGTGCTGCTGATCAGCTGCCCATGGTGCGGTCCCCGTGACGAGACCGAGTACCACTACGGGGGACAGGCCCACGTCCCCTACCCCGAGAACCCCTCGGACCTCACCGACGAGCAGTGGGCCGAGTACGTCTTCTACCGCGACAACCCCAAGGGTCCCTTCGCCGAGCGGTGGATGCACAGCACCGGCTGCCGCCGCTGGTTCAACGTCCTGCGGGACACCGCCACCTACGAGGTACTGACCTCCTACCGGCTCGACGAGCCTCGCCCCGAACTGCCCCAGGCCGGAGGGATCCGATGACCGACCAGCGCTTCCGGCTCCGGCAGGGTGGCCGTATCGATCGCGGCACCGTGCTGCGGTTCACCGTCGACGGGCGGGAACTGACCGGGCACCCCGGTGACACCGTCGCCTCGGCGATGCTGGCGAACGGGATCGTCGAGGTCGCCCCGTCGCTCTACCGCGGCCGCCCGCGCGGCATCGTCGCCGCGGGCGTCGAGGAGCCCAACGCCCTGGTGCAGCTCGGCGGTTCGTGCTCGGAGGGCATGCTCCCGGCCACGACGGTGGAGCTGCACGACGGCCTGTCCGCCACGACGCTGTCCGGGATGGGCCGGCTCGACCCGACCCCCGACCCCGCCGTCTACGACAAGAAGTACGTGCACACCGACGTCCTGGTCATCGGCGCCGGACCGGCCGGGCTCGCGGCGGCCGCCGCTGCCGTCGGCTCCGGTGCCCGTGTGATCCTCGTCGACGACCAGCCCGAGCCCGGCGGTTCACTGCTCTCCGCGAGCACCGAAAGGGTCGGCGCGCAGAGCGCCCTGGAGTGGGTCGCCGACGTCCGTGCGGCGCTCGACGCCGCCCCCGAGGCCGTCGTCCTGCGGCGCACCACGGCCTTCGGCAGTTACGACGACAACTACGTGCTGGCCCTGCAGCGGCGCACCGACCACCTCGGAACCGACGCCCCCGAAGGCATCTCGCGCCAGCGGCTGTGGCACATACGGGCCCGCCAGGTGGTTCTGGCGACCGGCGCGCACGAGCGTCCGCTCGTCTTCGCCGGCAACGACCGCCCCGGGGTGATGCTCGCCGCGGCCGTGCGCTCGTACCTCAACCGGTACGCCGTGGCTCCGGGCACGCGGGCCTTGGTGAGCACGACCAACGACAGTGCCTACGACACGGTCGCCGATCTCCACGCCGCGGGGATCGACGTCGCCGCCGTCGTGGACGCGCGCCCCGAACTGTCCGACCGGGCCGCCGAGGTCGCCGTGGCGACCGGGGTGCCCGTACTGACGGGCAGTGCGGTGGTGGACACCGAGGCGGACGGCCGACTCACCCGCGTCACCGTCCAGGCTCTCGACGAGAGGGGTCGACTCACCGGTGAACCGCAGTCGTTCGACTGTGACCTGCTCGCCGTCTCGGGCGGCTGGAGCCCGGTGGTGCACCTGCACAGCCAGCGCCAGGGCCGGCTGCGCTGGAACGAGGACCTGGTCGCCTTCGTCCCCGACGGCACGGTACGGGACCAGCAGGTCGTCGGTGCGGCCCGGGGGACGTACGGTCTCGACGGCTGTCTTACCGAAGGAGCGCGGGCCGGTGCGCGCGCCGCGACGGACGCCGGGTTCGCGGTTCCCGTACCGTCGCCCGGCGATGCGCGGTCCGAAGTCGGCCCGACACACGCACTGTGGCTGGTGCCCTCCCCCGACGGCGAACCCGGCAGCTGGGACACCCACTTCGTCGACCTGCAACGCGACGTCACCGTCGCCGACGTCTGGCGCTCCACCGGCGCCGGCATGCGTGGTGTCGAACACGTCAAGCGCTACACCTCGCTCGGCACGGCGAACGACCAGGGCAAGACGTCCGGCGTCAACGCTATCGGCGTGATCGCCGAGGCCCTCGGCGCGGGCGCGTCTCCCGGGGAGATCGGCACCACGGCCTACCGGGCGCCGTACACACCGGTGGCCTTCGCCGCCCTGGCCGGACGTGAGCGCGGCGAGCTGTTCGATCCCGAACGCACCACCTCCATCCACAGCTGGCACGTCGCGCACGGCGCGGAGTTCGAGGACGTCGGGCAGTGGAAGCGCCCCTGGTACTACCCCCGGCCCGGTGAGGACATGGACACGGCCGTGGCCCGTGAGTGCCGCGCGGCCCGTGAGCAGGTGGCGTTCATGGACGCCTCCACCCTCGGCAAGATCGAGATCTGGGGCGCGGACGCGGGCGAGTTCCTCAACCGCGTCTACACCAACGCCTTCAAGAAGCTGAAGCCCGGCATGGCCCGCTACGGCGTGATGTGCAAGCCGGACGGGATGATCTTCGACGACGGCGTGACGCTCCGCCTCGACGACAACCGCTACTTCATGACCACTACGACCGGCGGCGCCGCCGGCGTCCTGGACTGGCTGGAGGAGTGGCTGCAGACCGAATGGCCCGGGCTCGACGTCCACTGCACCTCGGTGACCGAGCAGTGGTCGACGATCGCCGTCGTCGGCCCTCGCTCGCGCGAGGTCGTCGCCCGGCTCGCACCCGACGTCGACCTGTCCACCGAGGCGTTCCCCTTCATGGCCTTCCGCGACACCACCCTGGCCTCCGGCATCCCGGCCCGCGTCTGCCGGATCTCCTTCTCCGGCGAACTCGCCTACGAGATCAACGTCTCCGCGTGGTACGGCCTGGCCGTCTGGGAGCAGGTGTACGAGGCCGGGAGGCCCTACGGCATCACGCCGTACGGCACCGAGACCATGCACGTCCTGCGGGCCGAGAAGGGCTACATCATCGTCGGCCAGGACACCGACGGCACCGTCACCCCGCAGGACGCGGGCATGTCCTGGGTGGTCTCGAAACAGAAGGACTTCGTCGGAAAGCGCTCCCACGCCCGCGCCGACACCTCCCGCACCGACCGTAAGCAGCTGGTGGGTCTGCTGCCGGCCGACCGCAGGACCCGGCTGCCCGAGGGCACCCAGCTCGTCGCGCCGGACGTGCCCGTCACGCCCGAGGCCGGTCCGGTCCCGATGCTCGGCCACGTCACCTCCAGCTACCACAGCCCCGCCCTCGGCCGCCCCTTCGCACTCGCCCTCGTCGCCGACGGACGGGCGAGGATCGGCGAGACCCTGCTCGCCCCGGTGGGCGAGGACCTGGTGCCCGTCGAGGTGGCCGACTGCGTCCTCTACGACCCCGAAGGGACCAAGCGAGATGGCTGACCCGACCATCGACACAGGCGCGGGCCCGGTGGCCCTGCGCACCAGCCCCCTGGCACATCTGGAGGAGCGGATGCGTGCCGCCACCGTCACCGGCGCCCGCGGCGTCGCGCTGGCCGAGTGGCCGTTCATCACCATGATGAACCTGCGCGTCGACCCCGCTTCCGCAGCGGCCGACCGCATCGAGAAGACCCTGGGGGCACCGCTCCCGCGGCAGTGCGGCCACACCAGCGCGTCCGGCCCCCACACGCTCGTCTGGCTCGGCCCCGACGAATGGCTCGTGCTGTCCCAGGCCGCTGCGAGCGCTGTGGCCGGCGCGTTGGGGGAGGCACTCGCGGGAGCCCCCGGCTCGGTCGTGGACGTCTCGGCGAACCGCACCACGCTGGAGCTGAGCGGCCCGGCGGCTCGGCAGGTGCTGGAGAAGGGCTGCCCGCTGGACCTGCGTCCTCGGACCTTCGGCCCCGGTCAGGCGGTGTCGACCACGGTGGGACCCGTCGCGGTGCTGCTCTGGCAGGTCGACGACGCGCCGACGTACCGGCTCTTCCCGCGCTCCTCGTTCGCCGACTACCTGGCCCGCTGGCTCATCGACGCGATGAGCGAGTACCGCGGCCCGGAGATCCCCTGATGGCGTTGAGCGCGTTCGATCCGTACCCGGCCGGCCTCGGCCCCTTCTTCTCACACGTTGGGGCCGGTGCGGACGGCGCGACGCTTCGGCAGGCTCCTGGACAGTGAGGGTCTCCTGCCCTCCACCAGCCGAGTGCGGGCCGAACTGTTCGGGTCGCTCGGGGTGGCGGTCTCCGTCTCCGATGCAGCGGTCGGCTGTCAGGGCAAGGCCGGTTCCACCTGCTCCATGCGGCCGGGGCGCTGCGCGAGGCCCTCGGCGGAACGCCGGCGCAGGTCGAGAACGTTGAACGACCGGGGCGGGCCGGGTCGCCCCTCGGCCGTCGGCGTGCGGGCGAGGAGTACGGCGAGTGCGGCGACGGCCGGGAGGGCGGTGAGGACGACGAGGGCGGGGCCGTAGTGGCCGGTGATGTCACCCGTCGTCTTGCCGGGCGCGGTCGGCGCCATCGCCAGCGCGCTGTAGGCGACGATTCGCCAGCCGTCACAACGCCCGCCGGACAAGCTGTCGGCGGGCGTTGTGGCGGAGTCGGCTTGCACGCGGAACGGCTTGGCGGCGCGGCTCAGGGTTCCTCCGCCCGGCCGCTTCCTCGTCCCCGAGGAGCGGCACCGGATGCGCGGACCGGGCTCTGGGTCGTTGAGGGCATTGTCCCGGGCCAGGGCCGTACGCGGAAAGGCCGCCCTCCCCCGCTGCGTCCGTGGTCGGGGAAGGGCGGCCGGTCCGGTCGGTCAGTGGCTGCCGGTCAGCTGTCCGGCGAGGCGCCCGTGCATGTCGGCGCTGGGCTTGTTCAGGCCGACGATGGTGACCTTCTTGC
The DNA here is from genome assembly GCF_037201975.1 of Streptomyces sp. TG1A-60. NCBI lineage: Bacteria > Bacillati > Actinomycetota > Actinomycetes > Kitasatosporales > Streptomycetaceae > Streptomyces > Streptomyces sp. TG1A-60. Next base: position 974,655 of record NZ_CP147520.1, read on the forward strand.
CGCGCTGGGCGTACTTGGTCTCGATGGCGTCCAGGGCGGCGACGGTGGAGGCGTCCCAGATGTGGGCGTCGGAGAGGTCTATGACGACGTCGTCCGGGTCGTCCTTGTAGTCGAACTGGTAGACGAGGTCGTTGGAGGAGGCGAAGAACAGCTCGCCGGTGACCGCGTACACCACCTGGTTCCCGTCGGGGTCGACCACGCCGGTGACGTTGACCAGGTGCGCGACACGCTTGGCGAAGATCACCATGGCGGTGATGCAGCCCACGACGACGCCGATGGCGAGGTTGTGGGTGGCCACCACGCACGCGACCGTGATGACCATGACGGCCATCTCGCCGACCGGCATCCGCTTGACGGTCTTCGGGGCGACGGAGTGCCAGTCGAAGGTGGCCACCGACACCATGATCATCACGGCGACCAGGGCGGCCATCGGGATGTCGGAGACGACCGGCCCGAAGGCGATGCACAGCACCATCAGGAACACGCCGGACAGGAACGTCGACAGCCGGGTGCGGGCCCCGGAGACCCGCACGTTGATCATCGTCTGGCCGATCATGGCGCAGCCGCCCATGCCGCCGAAGAAGCCGGTGATGATGTTGGCGGCGCCCTGGCCGAGCGATTCGCGGGTCTTGTTCGAGTGGGTGTCGGTGATGTCGTCGACCAGCTTGGCCGTCATCAGCGACTCCATCAGCCCGACCAGCGCGAACGCGAACGCGTACGGGGCGATGGTGCTCAGCGTGTCCATCGTGAACGGCACATCCGGCAGGCCCGGCACCGGCAGCGAGGACGGCAGATCGCCCTTGTCACCGACATTCGGCACCGCGATCCCGGCCGCCACCGTGATCACCGTCAGGACGACGATGGAGACCAGCGGCGCCGGGATCACCGTGGTGACCTTCGGGAAGAACACCATCAGCGCCAGGCCGGCGGCGATGAGCGGATAGACGGCCCAGGGCACGTCCCGCATCTCCGGCACCTGCGCCATGAAGATCAGGATCGCGAGGGCGTTGACGAAGCCGACCATGACGCTGCGCGGCACGAACCGCATCAGCTTCGCCACTCCCAGCGCACCCAGGACCACCTGGAAGACGCCGCCGAGGATGACGGCCGCGATCAGGTACCCGAGGCCGTACTCGTGGTTAAGCGGGGCGATGACCAGGGCCATCGCACCCGTCGCGGCGGAGATCATCGCCTTACGGCCACCCACGACGGAGATGACCACGGCCATCGTGAACGACGCGAAGAGACCCACGGCCGGGTCGACCCCGGCGATGATGGAGAAGGAGATCGCCTCGGGGATCAGCGCCAGGGCGACGACCAGGCCGGCCAGCACCTCGGTACGGAACACCTTGGGCGAGTCGAGCCAGTCGGGCTTGGACAGGCGGAACTTGGGGGCCGCGGGCAGCAGTGAGGACATGCAACCGTTTCTGTTCGGGTGTGCATCCATGCCGCCGGACGCACAGCGTCGTACTCCTTGGTTCCACAAAGTGTGGGAATCTCCGGCCGTAAGGCTCCGCGCCGAGGCGGGAGCCGGGTGCCGGGCAGAACGGCAACCTCTGGTTGCCGGGTCGGGCGTCATCGCCCGGAAGTCTTCAGGGCCGCCCGGGGCCCGATCGGGGCCCGCTCTACGGCAGGATCACCTCTACCGTGGACTGGACGGCGGGGGCGAACACGTCAACACTCTACCCTGACGTGACGAGAGAGTGCGAGCGGTGGCTTGCGAAACGCAGGCAAACCCCCGCCAAGACCCTGTGATTGATCTCACGTAGACTGACTCACTTCACAGTTCTGAAACCTGGGCGGACGACAAAGGGAGAGGCTCGGCGATGAGCGAGCGGCAGATGCAGATCGGCGAGGTGGCCGAGCGGACCGGTTTGTCGCTGCGCACCATCCGCCACTACGAGGAAGTGGGTCTGGTGATCCCCTCGGCCCGCAGCAAGGGCGGCTTCCGGCTGTATACGGAGTCCGACGTCGAGCGACTGATGGTGATCCGCCGGATGAAGCCGCTGGACTTCTCCCTGGAGGAGATGCGCGACCTGCTTCAGATCAACGACCGCCTCGCCGCCACGGACGGCCCGCCGGCCGGCGAGGAGCTGGAACGGCTGCGGGAGCGGCTGGACTCCTACCGCAAGGTGGTCGACGCCCGCTGCGAGACCCTCCGGGCCCGTCTGGAGATGGCCGAGGACTTCGCCGCCACACTGCGCCGCCGCCTCCATGCGGACGTCCGCTCCGGCGCATGAGCCGCTCCGGCCGCGATACGCCGCGAAGGGCCCGCCCCGCGCTCCTCAAGGCATCGCCCCGGCCGTACCGCGAGCAGCCGCCGACGGCACCCGGTTCGGCGTTTCCCTTCTTCAGCCGTTTCATGAGCGGAGTCCTGCTGCCGGGTCGGAGGCGAGCCAGCCTCGGGCACCCCAGAAGTCGATGGCGCGGCAGATCGTGGTGAGGGCCCGCTGGGCGCGGTCACCGCCGTCTCCCCAGTGCCCGTGACACCAGTCGGCGAGCCGGTCGGGGGCGCCGTCCTGCTCCAGGACGCCGAGCCGGTTGTGGGAGCCGAGGTGGGTGCCCAGCAGCAGCATCGCGGTGGCGTCGGCCTCGCCCGACGCCTCGGTCATGAAGGCGGCGATGGCCTGCCGGACGGTGGGCACCACGGACGGCGACGACCCCGCCTTCGGCCTGCTCGGCCGTCGGGGCGGCGGCGGTGAACTCTTCGCCGCCGCAGCCGGTTTCGCCGCGGGCGCGGGAGCGGGCTTCGGGTCGGTCGGCAAAGTGGGCTTCGGGGCGGGTACGGGCACCGCCGGTGCCGTGTCGGGAGTCTCCGCCGGTCCACGGGCCGCACCCAGACAGGCGGCGACGTAGTCACCGGGGACGGGCACGTTCTGAGCGATGGAGGTCTCCAGCGCCGCGGCGTCGCAGGTCCGGCACAGCGGCAGGTCGCGCCATCCGATGATGGACAGCTGGGTTCCGCGCGAGTGGCGGGTCATCGCCTGCGGGCGGTGCGCGATGTCCCGGCCGCCGCAACTCGCACAGCGCGGGGCGCCGCGCATCCACTGGGCATCGCAGCGCAGACACGTGACCCTGATGTCGCCTTCATCCGGCTCGCCGCGCAGTTCCTCATGCTCACCGCACGACGGGCACGTCATCGCGCCTGCCATGACCCTCACCTTCCACGCCGACTCCCCCGGACACCAAAAAACTCTACCGTGACGTGAAGGTAGGCTCCGTGTCCCGAGGTGGCCGCCCTCGACGGCCTCAGGAATCCGCCCGGCGATCGGCACCCGAGTGGCTGCGGCGGAGCGCCGCCCCCCGCACCGCCTGCGGCTTTGGCCGGGGCGTCGCACACGACGTCCCCTCCGTACGCCGTGGTCGGTCTCTCCCCCGCTCGATGGTCCGCGCCGGTGCCCATGCCGGACTCGGCCCGGGTGTCCCAGCGGTCGAGCGCACGGGCGCAGGGCGGCCCTCGGCGGCGTCGCGGGCACCGCTCGCCGTCAGTCGTGGGCGGCGATGAGGTGGTCGAGCCGGGCGTCGGGGAACTCCCGCTCGAAGGAGTTCGCCTGCCAGCGGTCGGGGAACAGGGCGAGCTGGGCCTTGTCCCGTACACGGGTGAGGGCCTCGCCCTTGACGAGGCGGGAGCGGTTGAGAGCCTCCGCACCGGACGTGTCGGTGGCGCGGGCCAGGTGATACGGCAGCGTCTCCAGTCGCACGGCGGCGGAGAACTCCCCGGCCATGCGGGCGCTGACGACGTCGAACTGCATCGGTCCGACCGCGGCGAGCACCGGTGCCTGGTCTCCTCGCAGATCGGAGACGAGGACCTGGACCACACCCTCCTCGTCCAGTTGAGCGATGCCTCGCCGGAACTGCTTGGAGCGGGAGAGGTCGACCGGGCGGACGACGGCGAAGTGCTCCGGTGCGAAGGTCGGCATCGGCGGGAACACCGCCGCCTGGTCCGCGTACAAGGTGTCGCCCACCCGCAGTGCGGTGGCGTTGACGAGGCCGACGACGTCGCCGGGGTAGGCGATGTCGACCATGGAGCGGTCCTGACCGAAGACGCTGTGCGCGTACTTGGTGGCGAACGGCTTGCCGGAAGCGGCGCGAGTGACGGTCATGCCGCGCTCGAAGATCCCCGAGCAGACCCGCATGAACGCGATCCGGTCGCGGTGAGCGGGGTCCATGTTGGCCTGCACCTTGAACACCAACCCCGAGAACGGCGCGTCCACCGGACGGCTGCCGCCCCCTTCCAGCTCCCGGGGTGACGGTGGCGGGGCGAGGTCCACGACGGCGTCCAGCAGGAGCCGTACACCGATGTTGGAGATCGCCGCGCCGAAGAACACCGGCGTGGTCCGGCCCGCCAGGAACGACTCCTGGTCGTGCACGGCGTCGTCGGCGTGCAGCAGTTCCACTTCCTCGGTGGCCTTGTCCCAGTCCGCACCGTCCTCGGCGGCTGCCTGCTCGGCCGGGACGGTCTCCTCGATCGCCTCGTGGGCGCCGCCGGGGGCACGGGTGTAGCGCAGCATCCGCCCGGGTTGACGTACGTCGATCAGGCCGCGCATGTATCCGGCGTCGCCGACCGGCCAGACGACGGGAGTGGGCTTGAGACGGAACTCGCGTTCGATCTCGTCCAGCAGCTCCAGCGCCTCACGGCCGGGCCGGTCCCACTTGTTGACGAACGTGATCACCGGGATGCCGCGGTGCCGGCAGACGTCGAAGAGCTTGCGGGTCTGCTCCTCCAGGCCCTTGGCCGCGTCGACGAGCATCACCGCGCAGTCCACCGCCGCCAGCACCCGGTAGGTGTCCTCGGAGAAGTCCGCGTGACCGGGCGTGTCCAGCAGATTGAGCACACAGTCGCGGTGGGCGAACTGCAGCACGGCGGAGGTGACGGAGATACCCCGGGTCTTCTCCATCTCCATCCAGTCCGAGGCCACCCCGCGCCGCCCCGACTTGCCGTGCACCGCACCCGCCTTGGTGATCGCGTGCGCGTGCAGGGCGAGGGCCTCGGTCAGGGTGGACTTGCCCGCGTCGGGGTGGCTGATCACCGCGAACGTACGCCGCCGGCCGCCCTCGGACGCCGCCCAGTCGCTGCTCGCACTCATCGCACGGCCTCCGTACCGTCGTCGGCTGCCGCGGCAGCGTTCACGAGGCGGGCCAAGTGACCGTGCAGGGACTGGGCGAACCCCTCCGCCCGCCCCAACTGTCGGCGCAGATCCTCGCACCGCGCGTCCGCTTCGACCCAGTACTTGCGCAACTGTTCCACCAATTTCTCGTGTGCTTGCCCGTCGTTCTCCGGCAGAGGTCCCCCACCCTCGGGCAGCTTCTCCAGCAGGACCCGTACGTCCTCCAGACAGAAGCCCAGTGGCCGCATCCGACGTACCAGCGCCAGCCGACGCACCTCGGCCTCGGCGTAGAGGCGGAAGCCGCCCATACTGCGCTCACTGGGCGCCACCACGCCTACGTCCTCGTAGTGGCGGATCGTCCGCAGGGAAAGCCCCGTCCGTTCGGACACCTCGCCGATCTGCATCAGCCTTCCGGTCACGACCCCACCGCCTCGCGTCGTCCGCCCGGCACCCTTGCCGGACCACAAACCTACCCTGACGTTAGGGTAGGTTGGCAATCGTTGCCACGAAGGCGGCCCCGACCGTCCGTCGACGTCAGGCGGTGCCGGCCTCTTTCCCCCGAGAGGCGGCGCCGTCCCCCGGGGCCCAACGGGCGGTGGCCGACCGCGCCGTCGGCCACTGGCAGGCCACGGGCCACGCCGTCCTCGCCGACGCGCCGTATGCAGGCCGTCTTCACCTGAGCACTGTGGACGGTACAGGTCCGGGACCAGTTCCCGCGGGCGTCGACAGCCGTTCGCCCCGCAAGCGAGGTACCCGCCCGCCCTGCCCTCCCGGGGCGTCGGCGCCTCTCACGGGTGCAACAGGTGCAGGCGGCCCGGGAAGGTCTCGATGCGCAGGGGGCGTGGACGTCGTGCACGGGCGTGCCGTCGACGTCCAGCCGGTAGGCGCCCCAGACCCGCTCGAAGCGCAGGCGCGCCAGTACCGGGAACCGAAGGCGTCGCCACCGCCCCTGAGCAGGCCCCCGTCGGTCAGGGTGACGCGCAGAGGCTGGTCCCCGGGCGCGGTGATCTTCTCGTTGTCCAGGATGAGGCGCACCCTGCCGGGCTGCGGCTGCGGCTGCGGCTGCGGCTGCGGCTGCGGCTGCGGCTGCGGCTGCGGCTGCGGAGAGACGATCGCCGCCTCGCGCACCGCGACGTCTTAGGTACCGGCGGGTAGAAGCTCCGATTCGTCGGCGTACGCCTCGGCGAGCTGGTCGATCTGCTCGTTCGGGTGTGAACCGAAGAACAGCGCCACCCTCGTCTGCGCTGGTGGGCACCGTCAGGCGAACCCCTGCCCTGACCAGCCCTTCCACGGAAGACCTTCCGTCTGGCAGAAGCCGCCTTGCCGAGCCGCCCCAAGCATCACGACCCTGATTCCAACCACGGCACGCGGGGCGCCGACGCCCCGCCGACAGGGACGGGAACCCCCATGCCTCACATGACCGCCTTCGCCAGGAACCAGTGGTACGTCGCCGCCTACGCCCAAGAGGTGGGGCGGGAGCTGCTCGGTCGTACGATCCTGGGCGAGCCGCTCGTCTTCTACCGGACCGAGGAGGAGGGGACGCCGGTGGCGCTGCACGACCGGTGTGTGCACCGGCGGTACCCGCTGTCGGAGAGCGGGCTGGACGGGGACCGGATCGTGTGCGGGTACCACGGCTTCACGTACGACACGACGGGCGCGTGTGTGTACGTGCCGGGGCAGAAGCGGATCCCGCGGACGGCGCGGGTCGCCTCGTACCCGGTGGTCGAGCAGGACTCGCTGATCTGGGTGTGGATAGGTGACCCCGCGCTCGCCGACCCGCAGAGCATCCCGCGCGCCAGGCATCTGGCCACCCCCGGCTGGGTCACCGTGCGCGGCATGGAGCCGATCGACGCCGACTACGGGCTGCTGGTCGACAATCTCCTGGACCTCTCGCACGAGACCTATCTGCACGGCGGCTACATCGGCACCCCGGAGGTCGCCGAGACGCCGATCACCACCGAGGTCGACGAGGGCGCGGGCATCGTGCGGGTGAGCCGGCACATGGACGACGCCGAGTGCCCGCCGTTCTACGCGAGGTCGACCGGCATCGAGGGCCGGATCACGCGCTGGCAGGACATCGAGTACCTCGCCCCGTGTCTGTATCTGCTGCACAGCCGGATCGCCCCGGTGGGTGTGCTGCCGGAGGCGGACGGCAGTGACCCGAACGGCTTCCACACGGAGATCACGTACGCCATCACACCGTCGTCGGACGGCAAGGTGTACGACTTCTGGATGGTCTCGCGGGACTGGGCGACCGGGGACGAGGAGGTCTCCGAGTTCCTCAGGAACAACAACCACACGGTCGTCATGCAGGACGTCAACGCGCTGAACCTCCTCCAGGAGACGCTGGGCACCGAGCGGACCGGCTACCAGGAGCTGAGCATCAACATCGACACCGGCGGTCTGGCCGCCCGCCGCATCCTCGCCCGGCTGGTCGAGCAGGGCGAGAAGCCGGTGGAGAAGGTCCAGTGAGCACACCTCCCACGTTCGAGACCGGTGAGGTCTACCGCATCGACTGGCTGCCGGGCACGGACATCCTGCACGGCACCTGTCACTGCGGGCGCGAGCACACCGCGCAGGACCCCATCGAGATGTGGGAGTGGATGCTCGCCCACCCCCAAGGACACGAGCCGCAAGGAAACAGCTCATGACCTCGCCATCCTCCGCGTCGCCGTACGAAAGCGAACTCGTCGTCGACAGACGGGAGTTCGCGGCTGACGGCGTACTCACCCTCACCCTGCGGCATCCACTGGGCGAGGAACTCCCGGCCTGGGAGCCGGGGGCGCACATCGACGCGCTGCTGGGGCCTGAGCTGGAGCGGCAGTACTCCCTGTGCGGCGACCCGGCGGACCGGAGGGCGTGGCGCATCGGGGTCCTCCGGGAGCCCGACGGACGCGGCGGATCGGCCTATGTACACACGGAGTTGGCGCCGGGCGACAAGGTCCGGGTGCGTGGGCCGCGCAACAACTTCGCCCTGGAGCCGGCGCCCCGCTACCGGTTCGTGGCCGGCGGCATCGGCATCACGCCGATCCTGCCGATGCTGGCAGCGGCCGAGGCGGCGGGCGCGCAGTGGTCGTTGCTGTACGGCGGGCGCAGCCGTGCGTCCATGGCGTTCCAGGAGGAGTTGGGCGCGTACGGGGAGCGGGTCACCGTCGCGCCGCAGGACGAGACCGGGCTGCTCGACCTGGGTCCGGTCCTCGACGACCTGCCCGAGGGCACCCTCGTCTACTGCTGCGGTCCCGGCCCGCTGCTCGACGCGGTCGAAGCTCGGTGTCCGGGGCGGGCGCTGCGGGTCGAGCGGTTCCAGCCGAAGGAGCAACAGACCGGTCCCGACAGCGAGTTCGAGGTGGTCCTGGAGCGGACGGGCAGAACCGTCACGGTTCCCGTCGGCGTCTCCGTGCTCGACACCGTGCGGGCCGCCGGGGTGGAGGTGCTCTACTCCTGCGCCGAGGGCACCTGTGGAACGTGTGAGACGGACGTCCTGGAGGGCACCCCCGACCACCGCGACTCGGTGCTGAGCGACGAGGAGCGCGAGGCCGGGGAGACCATGCTCATCTGTGTGTCCCGGTGCCGGGGGTCACGGCTGGTGCTCGACCTGTAGCGGCGCCGGGCTCATGGCGGCGCCCGGCCGCCCGTGGGCGGCCCGGCCACGCAGAGGTCGGCCTCGATCCGGGCGACGGCGGCCGGCAGAGGGGGCAGCAGGTCTGTCTCGGCGTACCGACTCCACGGAGGTGCGGCCGGCGTGCACGGGGATGTTCACGCCGGCCACCACCTCGCCGGCCCGCTCCCGTACGGGACGGCGACCGACCTGAGCCCCTCCTCCAGGCGCGGCTCACCTCTCGGGTGAGGGCACCACGCTCAGGTGGCCCGCCGGGGCGCGCCGGGTGTGGCGCGGCCTGCGTACGGGTTCGGGCTGCCGGCTGACCTCGCGCAGGACCAGGGTCATACGGGTGTAGCCCATGTCGCGAAGCGCGTCGGAGGTCTCGGCGACGACCCGGCAGAAGGTGGCGCCCCAGCGCGGGTCGGGGTGGATCAGGGGGCGCACGGCGCCGTCGTGCCGGCCCGCCTCGGGGCCGGCCGTGCGGAGCCAGTGCGGGAGGCCGTGGCGGTAGGCGGCGTCCATGATCGGGTCCTGGGCGATGTCCCGACGGGTGGACTGCAGGCCCCGATCCTGGGGGTGCCGTTCCACGGCGGCGGCGAAGTGGGCGAGCATCGGCAGGCACCAGCTGGGCTCGTGGTCGCCGAGGATGGTGGCGGCGTCCGGGTGGAACAGCACGAAGCGGAGGAAGTTGTCGCCAGGCATGGCGCTCGGGTGCGGTCCCACGCCGCCGAAGAGCGCGTGGAACGCGGGGTTGGCGAGAACGACGTCCCAGCGGTGGTCGAGGACTACGGACGGGAACGGAACGGACTGCAGCAGCGCGGCGTAGTCCTGGAGGTACGCCTGTGCTTCCTGGGCTTCGAGACTGTCGGGGACGGGCCGCGGTACCGACCGCTGCCCTCCTGCCTGATATGCCATCGGGAGGTCACCCCTCTTGCCTATGCGGCCTTCACGCGGCGCCTTGATCCTCCTGCCCTGAGCGGAGTCGTGTCAACTATCGTGGCATTTAGTGCCGGTTGACGGCTGAATCTCGCCACAGTTGTGGCGATGTCTGGATGGGGGTTCGACCGAACCGCTAGTCTCCCCGCAGTTCACGGTGTACTTGCCGGGACCAGGGTCTCGCGCCAGGCTTGGATCCACGGATTCCGCAGTACCGCGAAATTGGCCTGAGAGAGACGTAGGAGATCTGTCGGTGACGGATGGCTTCGAGGTTCCGGACGCCGCGGCGACGGTTCTGCTGCCGGCCGTCGTGGCCCGTGTCACCGCGCTGGCGGACAAGTTGCGCGTACCGCACGCGGAGGTCTTCGACACCCGACGGCTCTCGGTCGCCTCCGGTGTGCCGGAGGCGGTGGTGAAGTCCCTGCTGAGCGGGCAGCGCGCCGGCGAGCCGGACATCCAGGCCCGTTTCCTGCAGCGCCTGGACCTGCTGCGACGCACCCGGCTCAAGCCGGGCGGCCGCAAGTACACCCAGCAGGAGATCGCTGACGGCGCCGGAATGTCGCGCCAGCAGGCGGGCGCCCTGATCAACGGGGACCGGCGCCCCACGATGGAGCACTGCGACGCCATCCAGCGTTTCTTCAGAGTGCACGCCGGTTTCCTCACCGCCGAGGATCCCGAGGCGCTGGCGAGCGCCCTGATGCGGACCGAGCAGGAGCTCCTCCAGCAGCTCGCCGACCGTGAGCGCGCGGCGGTCGAGGCCGTCGACGACCCGTTGCAGCGGCTGCTGCAGAACCACGGTGTGCGCTCCATCGCCTGGCGGGCGGCGCAGCTGCCCACCGACCAGCACCGCGACAAGGTCGCGGAGTGGCTGGACATGCTGCTGGAGAGCGTCAAGCGGCCCGAGTCCTGACCGGGGGAGATCTGTGGGCATCGGAAAGGAAATGCGTCGTCTGTGCGGCGAGTTGGTCGGCGAACTCACCCTGCCGGCACCGGCGGACCCCGCCGACCTCTATGGCGCCCTGTGCGACGCCATGAGCAGACGCCGCGGCCGTCCCGTCCAGTACCGCACGGCCGCCTTCCCGCCCGGCACCGCCAGCGGGCTGTGGCTGGACATGGCCGAGCAGGACCTGGTCGTCATCGAGGAACGCACCGCCCCCGACCACCAGTTGGTGATTCTCGGCCATGAGCTGTGGCACATGCAGGCCGGGCACTGCGGCCATCATGTGGAGGGCACCGCGGTCGCCGCGCGCTTATTGAGCCAGAACGCCGACCTCCGGGCGGCCGTGCTGAAGGTGGCCGCCCGCACCCGTTTCGACCTGGCGGACGAGCAGGACGCCGAGAGCTTCGGACTGCTGCTGGCCAGCAAGTGCCGTACGTGGCTCGCCGGTTCGGCGCTGCGCGGGCCCGTGCGCCGCGATCACCTGGCCGGCCGTATCGGGGCCTCGCTGGGCTACCGCGGACCGCAGGGCTGAGCGGCCGAGACGCCGAGACGCCGAGAACGCCGAAGACATGGACGGGTCCAGCTACTACGTTCCGGCCGCCGCGATGACGATCGCCCTCGCCCTCAAGCTGCCCGCGCTGCTGCGGAACTGGGGGGACCCCCTGATCAGGTCCGTGTGCGCGCTGATGACGCTGGCCGCCCTGGTCTTCTGCTTCGCCGCACCGCCTACGATCATCGAGGTCAACCGCGTCACCGGCGTCACCAACATGTCGGCGGCCGTCGTCTACTTCCTGCTGAGTGCCTTCAGCGGCTCCTGTCTGGTGCTGATCACCAACTGGCGCGGCGGCCCGCCCGAGACGACGCGCCGCCTCTCGCGCCGCTGGATCACCGGGTACGGCACGGTGTGTGCGGCGATCGTGCTGCTGTTCGTGCTCGGTGACGCCCCCGTGGAGCGGGTGCGGGACTTCGACACGTACTACGCCGGCACCCCGTTCCTGCGGGAGATGATCGTGCTGTATCTGGTCGGGTTCACCGTCGCGGGCGTCGCGATGAACGTGATGTGCTGGCGCTGGGCCCTCCAGGTACGCGGCTGGCTGCGCGCCGGACTGATGATCATCGCGCTCGGTTTCCTGGTCAACGTCCCGTTCGCCGCGGTCAAGCTGATCGCCGTGGTGGCCCGCTGGCAGGGCGGCGACCTGGACTACCTGAGCACGTACGTCGCCCCGGTGCTGTCGTCCGTGGGCGCCCAGGTGTGCGCGCTGGGTTTCTGTCTGCCGCTGGCGGGAGAGCGCCTCGGGGACTCCTGGACCACCTGGTCCATGTACCGCCGGCTCGGCCCGCTGTGGCGGGAGCTGCGCCCCGTCTGGGCACAGGCGAGCCATGATGTGCGGATCTCCTGGTGGGCGCCGGCCCAGCTCCAGATGACACAGCGCGAGTCCGACATCCACGACGGCATGCTCAGCCTGTACCCGTACTTCGACTCCGAGGTGCGGGCCAAGGCGTACGACGCCGCCGTCGCCGCGGGCTCCGAACCCGTCCAGGCGCGGGCCGAGGCCGACGCGGCGATGGTGACGGCGGCGGTGCGGGCCCGGGAGGACGACCCTGAGGGCAGGGTCATCAGCTCGGCCCCGGCCGACGCCCCCGCCCCGCCGGCCGAGAACCCCCGTGACCTCGTACGGATGTCCATCGCCCTACGTCAGTCACCCGTTGTAGCGGCTGCCCGTGAATGGGCCGCCGCGACCAGGCCAGAGAGCGACTGCCATGAGTGAACCCGTTAGCGTCCCACCCGACACCGCCGTCACCGGTGCCCGGCGTGCCGTCGTCGTCGGCGCGGGCCTGGGCGGCCTGCTGGCCGCCGCCGCGCTGCGCGACCACGCCGAGGTCACCCTCGTCGAGCGGGACGCGCTGCCCGAGGGGCCGGAGCCCCGCAAGGGCGTCCCGCAGGCCCGTCACTCCCATCTGCTGTGGTCCGGGGGTGTCCGGGCGATGGAGGAACTGCTGCCCGGCGTCACGGACGCCTGGCTGGCGGCGGGGGCCCGGCGCATCCCGCTGCCGACGGGCCTGGTGTCCCTCTCGGCCCGGGGCTGGGTGCGGCGCTGGCCGGAGATGCAGTTCATGATCGCGTGCAGCCGCGATCTGCTGGAGTCGGTCGTCCGCGCGCGGCTCCTCGCCGGACCCGGGGTCACCGTGCTCGACCGCACCGAGATCGTGGGGCTGGACGGCGACGCCGCCCACGTCACGGGGGTGCGGATCCGTCCCGCCGAGGGCGAGGTGCGGGTCCTCGCCGCCGACCTGGTGGTGGACGCCGCCGGGCGCGGTTCGCGGGGCACCGCCTGGCTGGACGCCCTCGGCGTCGCGCCGGCGCCGATCGACGAGGTCGACTCGGGTCTCGTGTACGCCAGCCGGATCTTCCGGGCGCCCGCGGGAACCGAGGAGTACCCGGTGGTCAATGTGCAGCCGGACGCGGCGCAGCCGGTGCCGGGGCGGAGCGCCACCCTCGTGCCCATCGAGGGCGGACGCTGGTTGGTGACGCTGTCGGGCACCCGCGGGGGGCAACCGACCGCCGACGCCGACGAGTTCGAGGAGTTCGCGCGTGGCGTGCGGCATCCGGTCGTCGGCGAGCTGATAGCCCGCGCGGAACCGCTGACGGACGTCGTGGTCACCCGCAGCACGATCAACCGGCGGCGCTTCTTCGAGAAGGTGTCCGGCTGGCCCGACGGGTTCGTCGCGATCGGCGACGCGGTCGCCACGTACAACCCGCTCTACGGCCACGGCATGTCGGTCGCCGCACAGAGCGCCCTCGCGCTGCGCGAGCGGGTCGCCGCGCACGGCCTCATGGCGCCCGGGCTCGCGCGCCGGGTCCAGCAGGCCGTGGCGGTGCCGGTGGGCCTCGCCTGGGAACTGGCCACCGGCACGGACATCCGCTACCCGGAGGCCATCGGCAAACAGCCGAACGCCCTGCGACAACTCTTCAGCCGCTACATGGAGCGCCTGACGCGCACCGCGGTGGGCCGCCCCCTGGTCTTCCGGGCCTTCGTCGGCGTGCTCACCCTGTCCGAGCCGGCCGGCGCCCTCGTCCGGCCGGAGGTCGCCCTGGCGGTTCTGCGCGGCCCGGTCAGACCACCGCTGACGGGACCGCCACTGACGGACCAGGAGCGGGAGACGGTGCTGGGCACATCACCGCGGTAGCCCCGGCGACGGCGGCCGTCACTCGTGGAGGGCGGCCGTCCCGCCTGGTGCCCCGAAGGCGTTTCCCTTCCGCTGAGCGAGCGAACCGGCGCGCGGGGAACGGGATTGTCAGTGGCGGACGGCAAGCTGGGGGTGTGCCACCCGTATGCCGGGACGGGCACGCAGTTGCGCCGATCCGACCAGGGGAGAGCCGTTCGATGCCGACCGCCGTACTGACCGACCGCGAGCGCGCCGCCGTGCAGGCCTATCTGCGGCTGCTGGGGACCGTACGAGCCGCCCTCGACGGGCCGCCGCAGGCATGTCGGCCACCCGTGGTCCCGCCGACCGCGCTCGCCGAGGCGGAGCAGGCACTGACGGCGGCCGGACTCGCGGGCAACGAGGAGGAGTTCTTCGAGTTGCTGCGCAGTTGGTGCCCGGAGGTCTGAGCGCCGATCGCGCCGGGTCCTACCTCAGGTACAGGCCGGATGCCTGGCCAACGAGCTGCCGCAGGGCCGGCACGTAGGTCTCGTCGCCGCCCAGTTCGTCGAGAAGGCGGTACGCCTCGTCGCGGAACGCGGCGAGGTCCCTCTCGTAGCGCCGCAGGACGGCGGGGGCGAGCAACAGGGCGCGGAGTTCCGTCCGGGCCTGTTCGGTACTCCGCGTGGCGACGCCGAGTTGCGCCACCCGCGCCCGGGCCGCGGTCGGTGTCTCTTCCAGGGCGCAGGCGAGGAGATGGGTGACCGTGCCGTTGCGCAGGTCCTCGTCACGGCCGGAGAGAATGTCCTCCTGGTCGTTGAAGAGCTGCCAGAGAATGCCGAAGACAACGCCGAACTCCCGCCACAGTTCGGTCCGTTCGGTCCCGGCGCCGGAGAGGATCGCGGCCATCGCGGTGATCATTCTGAAGGGTGCGCCGGATTTCCCGCGATAAGCGGCGACGACCGCGTCCCGCGAGGCGTTCTCGACATCGCCGCGCAGGTCCCTCAACTGGCCTTCGACGGCGTGGATCCAGCAGTTGACGATCTCACCGGTGAGGGCGTTGCGCACCGAGTCGGGGACCGGCTGTGTCTGCACGACCCTGATGGGGAGGGCCTGTCCGCTGAGGACGGACGCCAACAGCGCCTCGTCCGTGCCGAGTCCGTCTGGAGTGCGGGTGCCGTGGCCGTCGGCGAGGTCGTCGAGATAGCAGGCGGAGGTCCACCACAGGACATGCACGGCCGACAGGGGAACGGCCGGCAGCGGGGTGCCGGTCTCGGCGGCGTGCACGAGCAGCGGGACGACGGACAGGGGGTATTTCATCTGCTGGTGGCCCAGCAGACGGGACACGGATCTCCGTACCGCGCCGGACGACGGGCCGAGATCGTCCAGAGCCGCCGCGATTTCCGCGTCGATGTCCGACGAGAATTGTCTGTGCAGGTCCACATAGGAGAGGGGGGTCACCTGGCGTCCTCGTCCTGGGCGGGGAAGGGAATCGAAACCGCCGTCGCCACCAGCCTCTGCCGGACGGTCCAGCTCCCGTCGAAGGCACCGATACGACGACCGTCCACCACCGGCCCCGGTACGAGGAGTTCGGCGCGCAGCCGGCCGGAGCGGCCGTCGGGGTCGACGGACACCTCGATGTCGGCCTCCGAGAAGTCCAGCCACCGCCCGGTGAGCGGGAACCAGGCCTTGTAGACGGACTCCTTGGCGCTGAACAGCAGCCGGTCCCAGTGGACCGAGGGGTGGTCGGCGGTCAGACGGCGCAGCCGGGCCTCCTCCGCGGGGAGCGCGATCGCCGTCAGGACGCCCTCGGGCAGGGCGTCGTGGAGCTCGGCGTCGATGCCGAGGGAGGCGAGGTCGGCGGCGCGGACCAGCGCGGCGGCGGCGTACCCCTCGCAGTGGGTCATGCTGCCGGTCAGCCCGTCCGGCCAGCCGGGGGCACCGCGCTCGCCGGGCACGACGGCCCGCGGCTGCAGGCCGAGCTTCTCCATGGCCTGCCGGGCACAGCCGCGTACGACGGTGAACTCGCGGCGCCGCTTCGGCACCGCGCGGGCCATGACCGCCTCCTCCTCGGGGTACAGCTCGATCCCCTCGGCCGCGGCGGCCGGGTCATCGGTGTGCGCCTCCACGACCACGACCGACCCCGGAAGCAGCTCCTCGATCACCGGTTCCGACCTCCATCGGCAGAATGCGGCGCAGCCTGCCCGGAGGTCCCGGACGAGGCCGCCACTCGCGGGGGTAACCCACGGACACCTCTTCGAAGCGGACGCCGTCCAGCCAGGTGGTGCGCGGGATGTGCAGATGTCCGTAGACCATGACCTCGACGTTGAAGCGCCGGTGCCAGTCGGCGGTCAGCTCCGTTCCGCACCACATGGCGAACTCGGGGTAGTGCAGGACGTCCGTCGGGTGCCGGTCCAGGGGGTAGTGGTTGACCAGCACCGTGGGCAGGTCGGGCGGCAGCTCGGCGAGCCGGCGCTCGGTCTCGGCGACCCGGGAGCGGCACCAGTCGTCGCGGCTCGGGTACGGGTCGGCATACAGCACACGCTCGTCGGCGCACACCACGCCGGTGCCGTACGCGTACTCCAGGCCCTCGTCCTTCGTCGCGCAGCCCTTGGGCAGGAACGAGTAGTCGTACAGCAGGAACAGCGGCGCGACGACCACCGGGCCGCCCGGTCCCTCCCAGCGGGGGTACGGGTCCTCGGGGGTGACGACGCCCAGTGCGCGGCAGAGGGCGACGAGGTGTTCGTACCGCTCGACGCCGCGGTGGGGGACGGTCTCGCTGGGGTGGGTCCACAGCTCGTGGTTGCCCGGCGCCCACACGACCTTGGCGAAGCGGCCGGCGAGGGTCGCGAGGGCCCAGCGGATGTCGGCGACGGTCTCGGCGACGTCACCGGCCACGAGGAGCCAGTCGTCGGGCGACTCGGGGCGCATGCGCTCGACCAGGGCGCGGTTCTCGGGATAGCCGATGTGCAGATCGCTGATGGCCAGCAGACTCCCGTGACGGCCGGTTCTCGACTCCACCCGCGCTCCCTTCCGACCCTCGAATATCAACACGAGAACACATGAGCCCACCGGCCGACAAGACCGACCTGCCGAGCCGCCGGACACGTCGCGGCGCGCCCGCCTGACGAGGATTAACACGCGCGTGACCAAAACCGGGGTCCCGGTGGCCGTATGATCCCTCCTACACCACCGCCACGCCCCCGTTTCGCGTACGGCGGTTCGGCATACCTCCATCCCCCTCGGCCGGGCACGGCCTGCTCCGCCGCGCCCGCGAACCTTTGAAAGGCGGCCTGCATGGTCTCTCCCGTACGCGTCTGGCTCAACCGCACGTACGCGGAGAACGTCTTCTTCATGGATCAGCTGCGGCATAATCCGCACGCTCGTTCGGTGGACATCCATGCCACGCACGGTGACGCCGACTCCCCCGTCCTGGCCGCCGCCGACACCGCCGATCTGGAGCCCGAGGGCCTGTCCCCCGCCGCGTACGTCGAGTACGCGCTCGACCAGTGCGCCAAGCGCGGCATCGACGTGTTCGTGCCCCGGCTGCACCAGGCGGCCATCGCGGCGCACCGCGCGGAGTTCACTGCTGTCGGTACGGCCCTGCTGGCGCCGCCCGCCGAGGCCATCGAGGTCTTCGAGGACAAGGGGACCGCGTACGAGGCGGTCCAGGCGTACGGCATTCCGGTGCCGCCGTGGTTCCGGGTGACGAACGCCGACGAACTCCTCGCCGCTGTCGAGGAGTTGGAGGCCGACGGGCACAGGGCGTGCTTCAAGCCGGCGTCCGGGGCGGGCGGTGTGGGCTTCCGCGTCGTCACGCGCGCCCCTTCTCTCTCACTCAGCTCAGCGGGTTTCCGACGCCGTACGTGCAGCTGGACATGGTCGTCGAGGCCGTGCGGGCGGCCGGGGAGCCCGTCGACTGGATGGTGATGCCGCGCCTCGAACAGCCGGAGGTGTCCGTCGACTGCCTCACCGGCCCCGACGGACGGATCCGCATGGCGGTGGGCCGCACCAAGAACGGGCGGCGTCGGGGGTTCTCCCTCAACCCGCCGTGGATCGATCCGGCGCGACGGATCGCCGAGTCCTTCGCGCTCCACTATCTGACGAACATTCAGTTCCGGATGTACGGCGACGAGCCGGTCCTCATGGACGTCAACACGCGTCCGGCGGGCGGGCTGCACCAGCTCGCCCTGTGCGGGATCAACGCCCCTTGGGCGGCGGTGCGGTTGGCACTGGGCGAGGACCCGGGTGATGTCGTGCCGACGCGGCTGGGCCAGGACTACGCGGTGGTTTCGGGGGCGCGGCCGGTGCGGACCGTGACTCTGCCGCACCAGCCGGAGGCCCTGGCCGCCCCGGCGGTCGCCGCGGAGCCCGCGGAGGCGCGGCTCCTCGCCGTCGCGTCCCCGGACGCCCCGGCCTCCGGCCCGGTCGTGTGCAAGCCGTCCGCCGACCGCCCCCTGGCGGTCTGACTGTCGCGGGAGCCGCGTCCCCGCCGGGGATTTCGGCGTCCTCGACGTTGCCTTCGCTCCGTGCCCGGCACGGACATGGCAGATGGAGGACCCGGCAGGGCGCGGAGGCGCAGCGGGTCAGTCGGGGGAGCCCCAGGCCCCGGCCAGTTCCCTCAGGCGCGGTGGCAGGTCGGCGGTGGTGCCGGCCTGGCTGGCCGGATGGATGCGACCGGACTTGATGGTGGTGGACCAGTCGCCGAGTTGGGGGCGGAAGGTGCCGTGGTCCTGGGTGCCGTAGGTCGCGGCGGGCGGTGCACCCGCCGCGACCAGCTGATGTACCGCTTCCTTAATTCTTGATGGGAAGGACTGCCAGCCGCAGCGTCTGCACCTCGAACGGGCGCAGCGTCACCGGGACGCCGTTCCCCTCCGTGGCCGCCTCCGCGAGCGGGCGCTCCAGCAGGTCGGCGAGCTGGGCCCCGGCGAGCGGGAAACCGGTGTGCAGGACGCCCCGGGCCCGGCCGCCGCGGGACTCGTAGAGCCGGACCACGACGTCGCCGGAGGCGTCGTCGGCGAGCTTGACCGCCTCGACGGTCACGCCCTCGCCGGTGACGGACACGACCGGTTCCGGGGCGCCCGCCGCGTCGGCGACGCGCAGCGGCAGGTTGAGGGCGTACCCCTCGGCGACCGCGTCGTCGATGCTCGCGCCGGGCAGGAGCGCGTAGGTGAGGCGGTGGCGGCCCTGGTCGGCCTCGGGGTCCGGGATGCGCGGGGCGCGGACCAGGCTGAGGCGGACGGTGGTGGTCGTACCGCCGTCCTCGCGGACCGTGCGGGAGACGTCGTGGCCGTACGTCGAGTCGTTGATGACCGCGACGCCGTAGCCGGGTTCGGCGATGTGCACCCAGCGGTGGCCCGAGACCTCGAAGCGGGCCGCCTCCCAGCTGGTGTTGGTGTGGGTGGGACGCTGGATGTGGCCGAACTGGATCTCGGCGGAGGAGTGCGGGGCGCGGACGTCCACCGGGAAGGCCGCCTTGAGGAACTTCTCGGCCTCGTGCCAGTCGATGTCCGTCTCGAAGTCGATCCGGGGGCTGCCGGCGCGCAGGGTGATCGTCTGGGTGATCCGTGAGCCCTTGCCGAACGATCGCTCCACGCGGATCGCGCCGAGAAGGGGGTCCGCCTCGACGACCGTGACGGACTCGGCGTCCAGCAGATCCGTGTAGCGGTTCCTGTAGTGCTTGTCGACGTCCCAGGCGTCCCAGTAGTTGGGGAGGTCGGTGTGCAGGCGCAGCAGGTTGCCCTTGTCGCCGAGAACCTCGCGGTCGGCGCGCAGGTCGCGGACGGAGGCGAGGGTGCCGTCCTCGGCCACCTCGACGCGGACGAGGCCGTTGTCGAGAACGCGGCCGGAGGCGGTGACGGGGTGCGGGAGCCCGGCGGGGGTGAGCGGCGCGCTGCCGTTGGCCGGTGCCTTCACGTACACCGGTGAACCCCCGGGCGTACGGACCACCTCGGCACGGTCGCGCGGACTGGTGTTGAAGACACGCGCGTCGCCGCCGCCGAGAGCCGCGACCGCCTCCCGTGTCAGCTCCTCCAGCTCCTTCGCCACCCTCGCGTACTCCGCCTCCGCCTCTCGGTGCACCCACGCGATCGACGATCCCGGCAGGATGTCGTGGAACTGGTGGAGGAGGACCGTCTTCCAGAGGCGGTCGAGCTTTTCGTGCGGGTACGTGTACTCCGGCGCGTGGAGCGCGGCTGTCGTCGCCCACAGCTCGGCCTCGCGCAGGAGGTGTTCGCAGCGGCGGTTGCCCTGCTTGGTGCGGGCCTGGGAGGTGTACGTGGCGCGGTGGAGCTCCAGGTACAGCTCTCCGTTCCAGACGGGGGCGTCCTCGTACTCGGCGCGGGCCTTGGCGAAGAACTCGTCGGGGTGTTCGACGACGACCTTCGGTGAGCCTTCCAGGTCGGCCAGGCGGCGGGCCCGTTCCATGATCTCGCGGGTGGGACCGCCGCCGCCGTCGCCCCAGCCGAAGGGGGCGAGGGAACGCGTGCCGGCGCCCTTCTCCCGGTAGTTGCGGACGGCGCGGTCCATCTCCGCGCCGCTGAAGCGGGCGTTGTAGGTGTCGACCGGCGGGAAGTGGGTGAAGATGCGGGTGCCGTCGATGCCCTCCCACCAGAAGGTGTGGTGGGGGAACTTGTTGGTCTGGTTCCAGGAGATCTTCTGGGTGAGGAACCACTCGTTGCCGGCGAGCTTGGCGAGCTGCGGGTAGGAGGCGTTGTAGCCGAAGGAGTCCGGCAGCCAGACGCCCTTGGTCTCGACGCCGAAGTGCTCCATGAAGAACCGCTTGCCGTGGATCAGCTGGCGGGCGATGGCCTCACCGCCGGGCAGGTTGCCGTCGGACTCCACCCACATGCCGCCGACGGGCACCCACTGGCCCTTCTCGACGGACTTCTTGATGCGCTCCCAGACGTGCGGGTAGTTGTCGCGCACCCACTCGTACTGCTGGGCCTGGGAGCAGGCGAAGACGAAGTCCTCGTACTCGTCGGCCAGGGCGGTGACGTTGGAGAAGGTGCGGGACGTCTTCCGCTTGGTCTCGCGGATGGGCCACAGCCAGGCCGAGTCGATGTGGGCGTGGCCGACGCCGGAGATGGTGTGGGCGCTGGCGTGGGCGGGCTTGGCGAGGACGGGGGTGAGGACCTCGCGGACGGCGGTGGCGCTGCCGGAGACGTCGTCGAGGTCGACGGCGTCCATGGCCCGGTCCAGGGCATGCAGGATCTCGTGGCGGCGGGGTTCGTGCTCGCCGAGGTGGACCATGAGTTCGCGCAGCACCTGTAGGTCCAGGTCGAGGTGGAAGACCTCCTCGTCGAGAACGGCGATGTCGGCGCGCCGGAAGACGTACAGCGGCTTGTCGCCGGCGGTGAGGATGTCGCCCAGCGGCGTGATCTTCGAGAAGTCGTCGGCGAGGATGTCGGGGTTGGAGGCCGCCTCGACCAGGTAGTCGACGGTCTCGCCGCCGCTGACGGGGTTACCGATCGGGACGTACTGGTTGAGCGGGTTGACCGCCTTCAGCGGGGTGCCGTCGGTGAGGTGGACCAGGGCCTCGGCCTGGTTGCCGGGCCAGCCGCCGACGAAGCCGAGGTCGATGACCGCCTCGACGCGGCGGCCCGCCCACACTGCGGGTACCTCTCCGCGCATCCGGAACCATGTCGTGCCCCAGGGCGGGCCCCACGGGGTGTCCATGGCGAAGGGTGTGTACGAGGCGGCTGCGGCCTCCTCGAAGGGGACGGGCTCGCCCGCCGCCTGCCAGGCCTCGACCTCGAAGGGCACGGAGGCCGCGTAGAGGGCGGGCTTGATGCGCTGGGTGTGGACGCGCTCGACGCGTTCCTCGATGCGGCGGCGTTCGTCATGCATGGCCGTACGTCTCCTCGCGGGTGCGGCTGGGGATGAGCAGGGGGAAGCTTCCCAGGGTCACTTCAGGTATCCGAGGCCGGGGTGGACGGCCGTGTAACCCTCGACCAGACGGCGGGCGACGTTCACGGAGTCCACGAGCGGGTGCAGCGCGAAGGCCTTCACCGCGGTGGCGCGGGAGCCGGCCTCGGCGGCGGCCAGGATCTCGCGTTCGACGGCCTTGACCGCGCTGACCAGGCCGGTGGCGTGGTCGGGCAGGGGGGCGACGGCGACGGGGTGGGCGCCGTTGGCGTCGACCAGGCAGGGCACCTCGATGACGGCCTCGGTGTCGAGGGACGAGAGGGTGGCCTTGTTGCGGACGTTGAGGATGAGGGTGGTGCGCTCGTCGCGGGCGATGGCCCGCATCAGGGCGAGGGCGACCTTCTCGTAGCCGCCGGAGAGGTCGTCGGCGTCGCGTTCGCCGGCGCCCGCCGTCTCGCGGTTCTCCGACATGTAGGTGGCCTCGCGTTCGGCGCGGGTGCGGTCCCAGGCCTTGAGTGCGTGGGCGTCGGGGCGCCGCATCTCCTCGTAGAAGCGGGCCTGTTGGTCTTTCAGGAAGGCGCCGCGGGTCTTCTCGGCCGCCTGGTAGGCGCGTACGGCCTCGCGGTTGAAGTAGTAGTAGTGCAGGTACTCGTTCGGGATCGCGCCGAGGGACCGGACCCAGTCGACGCCGAAGAGCCTGCCCTCCTCGAAGGAGCCGAGGAGGGCTCGGTCGGCGAGGAGGCGCGGGAGTTCGTCGCGGCCGGCGACGCGCAGGCCGCGGACCCAGCCGAGGTGGTTGAGGCCGGCGTAGTCGATCCAGGCCTCCTCGGGGTTCTCGACGCCGAGGACGCGGGCGATGCGCCGGCCGAGGCCCACGGGTGAGTCACAGATGCCGATGACGCGGTCGCCGAGGTGGCGGGACATCGCCTCGGTGACCAGGCCGGCCGGGTTGGTGAAGTTGATGAGCCAGGCGTCGGGGGCGAGGCGGGCCACCCGCCGGGCGATGTCGACGGCGACGGGGACCGTGCGCAGGCCGTAGGCGATGCCGCCGGCGCCGACGGTCTCCTGGCCGAGGACGCCTTCCGCGAGCGCCACCCGCTCGTCGTTCGCACGGCCTTCCAGGCCGCCGACGCGGATCGCGGAGAAGATGAAGTCGGCGCCGCGCAGGGCCTCGTCGAGGTCGGTGGTGGCGGTCACCTCGGGGGCGCCGGGGACGTCGGCGGCCTGCTCGGCGAGCACGCGGGTGACGGCGGAGAGCCGCTCGGCGTCCAGGTCGTGCAGGACGACATGGGTGACCCGGTCCTCGCCGCGGTCCCCGAGGAGCGCCCCGTGGACGAGGGGCACCCGGAATCCTCCGCCGCCCAGAATCGTCAGCCTCACGCAATTACCACCTTCATCGATCGTACACACGTACGGAGATCGTCGTCCGACACGTGTCACCCCGTCCCACGGCTCAAGGTCCCGCTCATCGCCAAGAGTCGGCCGCGCCCGCCACAACCTAGTGTCGCGGCAGGCGCGGGCCCGTGGAGACGACGAAAGACCCCGCTTCTAGGATGGACCGATGGCGTCGATCAAGCAGGTCCAAGTCACCTTCGACTGCGCAGAACCTGAGCGCGTCGCTCGTTTCTGGTGTGAGGTGTTGGGGTACGTCGTACCGCCGCCACCGGAGGGGTTCGCCACGTGGGGCGATTTCGATCGCGCGCTGCCGCCTGAGCGTCAGGGTGCGGCGTTCGCATGCATTGATCCCTCGGGCGTGGGCCCGCGCCTGTTCTTCCAGCGCGTTCCCGAAGGCAAGGTCGTCAAGAATCGGCTGCATCTTGACGTGCGGGTCGGCACCGGGCTCGTGGGCGAAGAGCGTCTGGCCGCACTTGAGGCCGAATGCGCGCGACTGGTCGCGCTCGGCGCGGTACGCGAGCGACTACTGCGTGCCGATGGCGTCAACGAGTCGTGCCTCGTGATGCAGGACATCGAGGGCAACGAGTTCTGTCTGGACTGAGTGGCCGCGAACCTGGCACCTTCGCCAGTCACTGGTGCGGTTTCGCCCTCCCGAGGGTCGCCGTCCCGTCGATCAGTTCGCGCCTGAGTTCGGCTGTGATCTCGTACGGGTGGACGATTCGGTGGAAGGCAGGAGTGAAGTTTCCCCTGATCTTGGACAGCGGGTGCTTACGCCGCGGGGGTGAAGTCCTGTCGCAGCCTGGCTCAAGTGGACCACGGGCCGCTGCGGCTGATCCGGACGCCCGTGGGGCGGAGCACCCCGAGGGGTGCTCCGCCCCACGACGGTTTCAGGGCTTTACGGCGCTCAGGCCTGCTCAGGCGTAGAACCGGGACAGGCTCTGCAGCACGGCCGCCGGCTTCGGCGCGCCCTCGATCTCGATCGTGCCGTCAACGGTGATCTGCACGCCGCCCGGTACGTCCTCGACCGAGGCCAGCCTGCCGACCAGACGGATCTTGGAGCCGACCTTCACCGGCGAGGGGAACCGCACCTTGTTGAGGCCGTAGTTGACCTTCGTCGACACACCCTCGACATCCAGCAGTTCTGTGAAGAGCGGGATGAACAGCGACAGGGTCAGGTAGCCGTGGGCGATCGGCGTCCCGAAGGGGCCATCGGCCGCCTTCTCCGGGTCGACGTGGATCCACTGGTGGTCCCCGGTCGCGTCGGCGAACGTGTTGATGCGTTCCTGCGTGACCTCGATCCACTCACTGGCGCCGAGGTCACTGCCGGCGAGCTTCTTGAGTTCGTCGATGCCGTTCACGGTGATGCTCATGGTGCCTGCTTTCCAGAAGAATGGCGGTGAGTCAGCTGTTTCCGTAGCGCTTGCGCACCCGGGCCTTCAGGAGCTTCCCGGAGGCCGTGCGCGGCAACTCCTCGGCGATCACGACCGACTTGGGGATCTTGTACTTGGCCAGCCGCCCGGCGAGGGAGGCCAGCACCTCGTCGGCGTCCAGGTCGGAGCCCGCGCGCGGTACGACGACCGCACGCGGCACCTCGCCCCACTTGTCGTCCGGTACGCCGATGACCGCGCACTCGACGATGTCGGGGTGGGCGAGGAGCTGGTCCTCGATCTCGGCCGGGTAGATGTTCTCCCCCGGAGATGATCATGTCCTTGATGCGGTCGACGATGAAGACATAGCCGTCCTCGTCGACCCGGGCGGCGTCCCCGCTGCGGAACCAGCCGTCGGCGAAGACCGCGGCCGTCTCCTCGGGCAGCCCCCAGTAGCCGGGCATGACGTGCGGCCCGCGGACCACGACCTCGCCGGGCTCGTCGACGTCGGCCGGTGTCATGTCCGGCCGTACGACCCGCACATCGCTGAAGAAGTGCGGCACGCCCGCCGAACCGGCCTTGCTCACGGCGTGCTCCGCGTCGAGGAAGAGCGTGCCGGGGGCCGCTTCCGTCATCCCGTAGCCCTGGAGGAAGGTGAGCCCGCGCTTTTGGAATGTCGCGATGAGCGGGGTCGGCACCGGGGAGCCGCCGCAGGACAGCACCCGCAGCGACGACAGGTCGGCGTCGGCCCAGCGCGGATGCCGGGCCAACTGGTCGAACATGGTCGGCACGCCGAACATGAAGGTGATCCCGTGCCGTTCGATCAGGTCGAAGGTGGCCTCCGGGACGAAGGCCTCGACCAGGACGCAGGTGCCGCCCTTGAGCAACACGGGCAGCGTGAGCATGTTCAGCCCGGCCGTGTGGAACAACGGGGCGGAGACCAGGGCGCGCTCGTCGGTGACGATGTCCTGGTCGACGAGTACGTTGACGGCGTTCCAGATGATGTTGCCGTGCGTGAGCATCGCGCCCTTGGGCCGGCCGGTCGTCCCCGAGGTGTACATGATGATGCAGGTGTCGTCGGCGGTGACGGGCTGGTCGATCGGCTCGGCCCCGGCCCCGGCGAGCAGCGCCTCGTACTCCGTGCCGGTCTCCACGAACGTACGGACGTCGGTGTCGCCGGGCAGTCCCGCGACGAGCCCGGTGAAACCGGACGCGTACACCAGCGCCTTGGCTCCGGAGTCCGCCAGCTGGTAGGCGATCTCGGGGCCCGCGAGACGGGTGTTGAGCGGGACGAAGACCGCGCCGAGGGTGCCGGCGGCGAACAGTGTCTCCAGGTACGAGGGGTGGTTGGGTCCCAGATAGGCGATGCGGTCGCCCCTGCGTACGCCGGAGGCGCGCAGGGCGTGGGCGAGGCGCGTGGTGCGCTCGTACAGCTCCGCGTAGGTGATGCTCCTGTCGCCGTGGACCAGGGCGGTACGCCCGGGGGTCTTGCGGGCCCGGCGTGCGGGCCACGACCCCAGTCCCTCATTGCGCATGTCTGATCCCCTGTCCGTCATTGCACATGGGGTGTGTCCCTCACGGTTTCGTCAGGCCGAGCAGACGGGCGGCGTTCTCCTTGAGGATCTTCGGTTTGACCTCGTCCTTGATCGACAGCTTCTCGAAGTCGGCGAGCCAGCGGTCGGGCGTGAGGACGGGATAGTCGGAGCCGAAGAGCACCTTGTCCTTGAGGAGGGTGTTCGCGTACTGCACGAGCTGCGGCGGGAAGTACTTCGGCGACCACCCGGACAGGTCGATGTACACGCCGGGCTTGTGCGTGGCCACGGCGAGGGCCTCGTCCTGCCAGGGGAAGGACGGGTGCGCCAGGATGATCTTGAGGTGCGGGAAGTCGGCGGCCACGTCGTCCACGTGCAGCGGGTTGGAGTACTTGAGGCGGATGCCGCCTCCGCCGGGCACTCCGGCGCCGATGCCCGTCTGGCCGGTGTGGAAGAGGGCGATCGCGCCCGTCTCCTCGATGACCTCGTACAGGTCGTACGCCACCGAGCGGTCGTTGGGGAAGAAGCCCTGGACGCTGGGGTGGAACTTGAAGCCCTTCACCCCGTACTCCTCGACCAGGCGGCGGGCCCGCTTCACGCCCGCCTTGCCGCGGAAGGGGTCGATGGAGGCGAAGGGGATCAGCACGTCCGCGTTGGCGGCGGCGGCCTCGGCGACCTCCTCGTTCGGGACGGGCTCGGTGCCGGTCGCGGACTCGGCGTCCACCGTGAAGATCACGGCGGCCATCTTCCGCTCGCGGTAGTAGGCGGCCGTCTCCTCCAGGGTCGGCTTCCGCTTGCCCTCGACCTTGAAGTAGGCGGAGGAGGCGTCATGCAGCTCGTCGTCCAGGGAGGACGCGCCCTTGGAGGAGACCTCGGCGTGCGTGTGGACGTCGATCGCGACCAGTTCGTCCACGTTCATGACGGGGTCCATCACGCCTCCGGGAACTTCGGGGCGGGGACGCCCACGGTCTGCGGCTCGGCGCCCAGCGAGGTCGGCCAGACGTCGGCGAGGGCCTCGGGGGTCCAGCCGCCGTTCGCGTACGCCGTCTTGATCTCCTGCGGATGCGACCAGAGTGCCACCTTGTCGCCGCCGATGCCGATGGCCTGGCCGGTGACACCGCGCGCGGCCTCGGAGGCGAGGAACGGGATCAGGGCCGCGCAGTCCTCGGGGGTGCCGAAGCCCTCGCCCTTGCGCAGGAAGTCAGGGAACGGCTTGCCCTCGCGCAGGGCCTCCACGTACGGGGCGAAGACCGGGATGGTCTCGGTCATCGCGGTGGCGGCGACCGGGATGACCGCGTTGACCGTGATGTTCGCGCGGCCCAGCTCCATCGCCCAGGTGCGGGCGAAGGCGGCGATGCCGGCCTTGGCGGCGGCGTAGTTCGTCTGGCCGAAGTTGCCGCGCTGGCCGGCCGGGGAGCCGACGAGGATCAGGGTGCCGCCCTCGCCCTGTTCGCGCATACGGACCGCGGCGGCGCGGGCGCAGGTGAAGGTGCCCTTGAGGTGGGTGGTGATCACCGCGTCGAAGTCGTCGTCGGACATCTTCCACAGCACCTTGTCACGCAGGATGCCCGCGTTGGTGACGAGGATGTCGAGCCGCCCGAACTCCTCCACCGCGCGGCCCACCAGCCGGTCGGCGGCCTCGGTCGTACCGACCGGGACGACCTCGGCCACGGCCTTGCCGCCCGCCTCGGTGATGGACTTCACGGCCGCTTCGGCCACGGCCTCGTCGATGTCGTTGACGACGACGGAGGCGCCGGCGGCGGCGAGGGCCTGTGCGTAGGCGAGGCCGAGGCCACGGCCACTGCCCGTGACGACGGCGACCTTGCCGGTGAGATCGATGCTGGGCACGAGTGGGGTCCCTTCGGTGGCTGTGCGGCGTCGAGATCGAAGTTAAGAGCAATAGTTGTTGACGTCAATAGTTGTTGTTCCCTGAGCGTTGCGTCATGCTGAGTGCAGTACGCAAAGCGCCGCCCCGTCCGGGGCCTCGATGAGGGAGCCCGCCATCGCCGGCCAGCAGACGCAGAACCCCGCCTCGATCGACGCGCACGAGCCGTGGATGCGCGGACTGCACGCGGACACTGGCTATCTGCTCTACCGCCTGGGTCTGCGGTCCGGGCAGCTGTTCAACTCCTCCCTCCAGGAGTCGGGCCTGCGACTGCGCCACTACGCGCTGCTGCGCTTCCTCGCCACGTCGCCGGGCGCGCTCCAGCGGGAGCTGAGCGCGTCCCTCGGTTACGACCCGAGTGCGATCGTCGGCCTGGTGGACGACCTGGAGCAGCTGGGCTTCGCCGAGCGGCGCCCCTCCCCCGACGACCGCCGCAGCCGGATCATCGTCCTCACCGAGGACGGCCGGTCCTTCCTCCGCGACACCGACGAGGCCGGTCAGCGCGTCACGAACGAGCTGCTGGAGCCCCTCGACACCGCCGAGCGCGATGCGCTCCACGTACTGCTGCAGAAGGTCGCCGAAGCCGGACTGGGGTGACGCCACGCCGATGAGCACCGACGCGCGCCGGTCGCCGGGGACCGCCTCCGGGCCCACTCCGCCGCCGGGGACCGCGCCCCGGCCGGCCGCACCGCCCGGTACCGCCCGCTCGGCGCCCGACCGGCTGCTCGCCGTGCTGGCCGCCTTCGACCACGACCATCCGGCGCTCTCCCTGACCGACATCAGCCGCCGCGCCGGGCTGACGCTCAGCACGGCCCACCGGCTGGTGGGCGCGCTCACCGAATGGGGTGCCCTGGAGCGGGACGACACCGGCGTCTACCACGTCGGGCTCAGGCTCTGGGAGGTCGCGGCCCTCGCCCCGCGCGGCCTCGCCCTGCGGCAGATCGCGCTGCCGTACCTGGAGGACCTCTACGAGGCGACGCACGAGAACGTGCAGCTGGCCGTGCGCGACGGCGACGAGGTCGTCTATATCGAGTGGCTCTCCGGGCGCTCGGCCGTCGGCGTCCACATCCGGGTGGGCGCACGCTGGCCCCTGCATGCCACGGGCGTGGGCCTGGCGCTCCTCGCGTACGGCGATGCGGCGTCCCAAGACGGCTACTGCCGAGAGTCGTTGACCTCCTTCACGCCGTACACCATCACCGACGGGCCCCGGTTGCGGCGCGTCCTCGCCGAAGTCCGGCGTACGGGTGTGGCGGTGAGCAGCCGCCAGATCACCGAGGACGCGCTGTCGGTCGCCGCACCGATACGCGGTCCGGGCGGGGCCGTGGTCGCCGCGGTGTCGGTCGTGGTGCCCCAGGCGGGCGCCCAGGTACCGGTGTTGACGCCCGCCGTACGGGTGGCGGCACGTGGGATCTCCCGGGCCCTGGGCTGGCAGCCGGACGAACCCCGGCGCGGGTCGCTGATACCGGGCCGGGGCACAGGGCCTTCCTGACCGGCGGCCGGCCCCCGGGTTCCTACTGGCCGACCGACGCCTGTGCGGACCGACCCTCCGCCTCCGCCGCCGGAGACCGACCGTCGCGGCACCGGGAATGACGGGCCGTCACCTCAGTCTGCTCTTGGCCGGGACCTCCGACGACGGCCGATGTTCCTATGGTGAACTCGCCCCTCCCCCAGGGACTTTCTCCGCTTTGACTCTTGACGACCGCAGCGTGGGAGCGCACATTGACCGCACGCTGCTTCTGAGAGCGCTCTCAGAACGGGCTCCGCAGAGTGCTCCCCACCCGCGCATTTCACTCCGTACACCCGAAGAGGCCGCTATGAGTGAAACCTCCGGCACACCCGTCAGACGTCGCCGCCCGCTCCGGCGCGTACTGCTCGCCACGGCAGGCGCGCTGGCGCTGGCGACGGCCTGGGCGACGACCGCGCAGGGGGCGGCACCCACACCGCCCGCCGGCTGGACGCAGGTCTTCGTCGACGACTTCAACGGCACGGCCGGCACCGGCGTGAACACCTCCCACTGGCAGTACGCGACCGGGACTTCCTATCCCGGCGGCCCCGCCGACTGGGGCACCGGCGAGGTCGAGACGATGACGAACAGCACCGACAACGTCTCGCTCGACGGCAACGGCAATCTGCGCATCACCCCGCTGCGCGACACCGCGGGCAACTGGACCTCCGGCCGCATCGAGACCAACCGCGCCGACTTCCGGCCCCCGGCGGGCGGCAAGCTGCGCGTCGAGTCGCGCATCCAGATGCCGAACGTCACCGGTACGGCGGCCGAGGGCTACTGGCCCGCCTTCTGGATGCTGGGCGCGCCGTACCGGGGCAACTACCAGAACTGGCCGAGCGTAGGCGAGCTGGACATCATGGAGAACGTCCAGGGCCGCAACCAGGTCTGGGCCACGATGCACTGTGGCACCAACCCGGGCGGCCCCTGCAACGAGACGACCGGCATCGGGAACTCCACCGCGTGCCCGAACACGACCTGCCAGTCCGGCTTCCACACCTACACGATGGAGTGGGACCGCTCGGTGACCCCCGAGACGATCCGCTTCTTCGTCGACGACGTCAACTTCCACACGGTCAACGCGAACCAGGTCGACGCGACGACCTGGAACAGCGCCACGAACCACGGCTTCTTCATCATCCTGAACGTGGCGATGGGCGGCGCCTTCCCGGACGCGTTCGGCGGCGGACTGGACGGCGACACCCGGCCCGGTGTACCCATGGTCGTCGACTACGTGCAGGTGCTGTCGGCCGGTGGGGGCACCACCACCCCGCCGCCGTCGGGCTCCCGTGACGCGTACAGCGCCATCCAGGCCGAGTCGTACAACGGCCAGAGCGGGGTCAGCACCGAGTCCACGGCGGACACCGGCGGCGGCCAGAACATCGGCTCCCTCGCCAACGGCGACTGGGCACTCTTCCGAAACGTCGACTTCGGCTCCACAGCCGCCACCCAGTTCGTCGCCAGGGTCGCCAGCGGGGCGAACCCGGGTGTGAGCGGCCTGGTCGAGGTCCGGCTCGACAGCCGTACGAGCACACCGGTCGGCAGCTTCTCCATCGCCGGCACCGGGGGCTGGCAGTCCTGGCGGACGGTGCCCGCCAACATGAGCCGAGTCACCGGCACCCACGACGTCTACCTGACGTTCACGAGCGGTCAGCCACAGGACTTCGTGAACGTGAACTGGTTCAACTTCGGCCGCTGAGCGGCTTGTCGGCACCGTGTCACAGGGGCTTCGCGCACTCGCGCGAAGCCCTTCGTCACGGAGATCGCGGTCGTCCTCCAGCGCGCCCCGCACTCCCCGTTCGACTCCACGGCCACCGACGGAGCCGGGACAGAACGCGATCGTCATCCGGGTGCAGCCGGACGAGGGAACGACCGTGCGCTTCGGTTCGGAGGCACCGGGTACCTTGATGGACTTCGCGTACGGCGAGTCGTTCTCCGGCTCCAGCCCGGAGGCGTACGAACGGCTGATCCTGGACGTGCCGCTCGGCGACGCCAACCTCTTCCCCCGCCATCAGGAGGTGGAGGAGTCCTGGAGGATCCTCGACCCGGTCGAGGAATACTGGGCGGGTCACGGCAGGCCCCGCGGTACGCCTCGGGCAGTTGGGGACCCGAGGAAGCGGACGAGATGCTCGCACGAGACGGACGGAGCTGGCGCAGGCCATGAAATTCGACCTGACGGACACCACGGCAAGCAAGATCAACAAGGCCCTGGTGCGGGGCCGCCGGGCCATCGGCACGCCCGCGGTGGGCATGGTCCTCACGATGGTGATCGTGACGGACGAGGAGAACGCGTACGACTCGATGAGGGCGGCCGAGGAGGCCTCGCACGAGCACCCCTCGCGCACCCTGGTCGTCATCAGGCGGCACGCCCGCACGCCGAAGGACCGTACGAAGTCACATCTGGACGCCGAGGTGCGGGTCGGCGCCGACGCGGCCTCCGGCGAGACGGTCGTGCTGCGGACGTACGGCGAGGTGTCCGACCACGCCGACTCCGTGGTCCTGCCGCTGCTGCTGCCGGACGCGCCGGTGGTGGTGTGGTGGCCGGTGGACGCGCCGGAGAACCCGGCGAAGGACCCGCTGGGCGCGCTCGCGCAGCGCCGGATCACCGACATGTACGCCGTGGAGACCCCGCTCGCCGCCCTGGAGCAGCGGGTCGCGTCCTACACCCCCGGGGACACCGACCTGGCATGGACCCGGCTGACGCCGTGGCGTTCGATGCTGGCGGCCGCCCTCGACCAGGCCGTGGCGACCATCACCTCGGCCTCGGTGGAGAGCGAGGCCGACAACCCGAGCGCCGAGCTGCTGGCCCGCTGGCTGGAGGCCCGTCTCGGTGTGTCCGTCGAGCGGGTGCTGACCGCCGGGCCGGTCGTGACGGGCGTGCGCCTGGGCACCGAGAAGGGCGAGATCGTCATCGACCGCCCCGAGGGCCCGCTCGCCACGCTCACCCTGCCGGGCCAGCCGTCCCGCACACTCGCCCTGAAGGTGCGTCCCACCTCCGAACTGATCGCCGAGGAGCTGCGGCGCCTCGACGCTGACGACATGTACGCCATCGCCCTGCGCGGCGGCGAGGTCGACCGGGGGGTGAGCGCCCGTGACTGACCCGTACCGGCTCGACCGGCGCCCCGGGCGGGCCGAACGGACCGTCGTACCCACGGTGGCCGCGTACCGCACGCCTCGGAACGCCCACGTCCGCTCCCCCACCACTCATGACGCTCGGAAGAAGTGAACTGACTTGACAGCGATGCAGCTGGGCCTCATCGGTCTCGGCAAGATGGGCGGCAACATGCGCGAGCGGATCCGCCGCGCCGGCCACACCGTCATCGGCTACGACCGCGATCCCGGCCTCTCCGACGTGGGCAGCCTGGCCGAACTGGTCGAGCGTCTCGACGGCCCGCGCGCGGTGTGGGTGATGGTGCCCGCCGGTGGCCCCACGCAGTCCGTCGTCGACGAGCTGGCGGAACTGCTGTCGCCCGGCGACACGGTCGTCGACGGCGGCAACTCCCGCTGGACGGACGACGAGAAGCACGCGGCCGAACTGGGCGCGAAGGACATCGGCTTCGTCGACGCGGGCGTCTCCGGTGGCGTGTGGGGCCTGGAAGACGGCTATGCCCTGATGGTCGGCGGCGACCCCGAGCACGTCGAGCGGCTCCGGCCGGTCTTCGAAGCGCTCAAGCCGGAAGGGCCGTACGGCTATGTCCACGCCGGCAGGGTCGGCGCCGGTCACTTCTCCAAGATGGTCCACAACGGCATCGAGTACGCCTTGATGCAGGCGTACGCCGAGGGCTGGGAGCTGCTGGAGAAGGCCGACTCGGTGACGGACGTGCGCGAGGTCTTCCGCTCCTGGCAGGAGGGGACCGTCATCCGCTCCTGGCTGCTCGACCTCGCCGTCAACGCGCTCGACGAGGACGAGCACCTGGGGGAGCTGCGCGGTTACGCCGAGGACTCGGGCGAGGGGCGGTGGACGGTCGAGGCCGCCATCGACCACGCGGTGCCGCTCCCCGCCATCACCGCCTCGCTCTTCGCCCGCTTCGCCTCGCGCCAGGACGACTCCCCGCAGATGAAGATGGTCGCCGCGCTCCGGAACCAGTTCGGGGGCCACGCGGTCGAGTCCTCGCAGGAGTGACCCGGTCGGCCTGCGGTGGCAGCCGGGGGCGGAAGCCGGGATCCGGCCAGCAACGCGAGGCCGGATCGCGGCAGTTGACAGGTACAAGCGTGCCCGGTGAGAGTCCCGGTGATGATGATCAATGATCTGACGGCGACCGAGCGGCGGGTGTGGGACGCCTTTCCGCTGGGCGTGGCGGTGGACTTCACGGTCCCGGGTGCCGAGGACGAGGACGAGGACGCCGGGTGGGGCCCGGAGCGGACCGTACGGGCCCGGGTGCTGCGGGCGTTGCTGCTCACCGCACCCCAGGAGGAAGGTGAGGTCGCCGCCCTCAAGATCGCGGGGGCCCGGATCACCGGCGGACTGGACCTGAAGTACGCGACGGTCGACAGCGTCGTACGGCTGAGCGACTGCCGTTTCGACGAGGTCCCCGACTTCTCGGGCGCGCAGCTAAGCTACCTCAATCTGACCAAGTCCCGGCTCCCCGGCCTGCGTTCGGCACGGGTGCGGGTCGACGGCGGACTGCGGTTGACGGACTGCCGGTTCCGGGGGCCGGTGAAGCTGACCGGCGCGCAGATCGCCGGAACCCTCTTCATGGAACGGGCCGAGTTCACCGCGCCGGCCGACGAGCCCGCACTGTGGCTCAACCAGGCGGAGGTCGGAGAGGAGTTGTGCGCTCCCGGGCTGCGTGCGGACGGCGAGGTCAGGCTCGGCGGCGCCCATGTCGCCGGCGCGGTCGACCTGCGGCACGCCCGGCTGCACCGGCCCGGCGGCACCGTTCTCAGCGCGGAGGCACTGGTCACCGAATCCGACGCCGTGCTGCGGCGCGCGCGGGTACAAGGCCGGGTCGAGCTGCGCGGTGCCCGCCTGGGTGGCCGGCTGGACCTGTCGTACGTGCGCCTGTCGAACCCCGGTGGTACGGCCTTGCGGGTGAGCAGTTGCGTCATCAGCGAGCTGTGGCTGCGCAACGGCCCTCCGGTGGAGGGCGCCCTCAATATGCGCCGCGCCCAGATAGAAGTGCTGTTCGTGGAGCCGGACATGCTGCCGGACAAGGTTCTCCTGAACAGCCTCACCTACACCTCGCTCATCCCGCACGAGCCCGCCGAGCGCCGGCTGCCCATGCTGGAGCGAGACGGGGAGGCGTATCTGCCGTACTCCTACGAGCAGTTGACCGCGGCGTACCGCAGGATCGGTGACGAGGACGCCGCCCGGCGCGTCCAACTCGCCAAGCAGCGCCGCCATCACGCCACACTCCGCTGGCACGGACGGCTCTGGGGCTACGCCCAGGACGCCGCCGTCGGCTACGGCTTCCGCCCGCTGCGCGCGGCCGTCTGGCTGCTGTCGCTGATGGCGGTGGGCTCCGTGACCTACGCGGTGCAGCCGCCGAGCCCGCTCAAGGCGGACGAGGCCCCGGCGTTCAACCCGGTCGTCTACACCCTCGACCTGCTCCTCCCGATCATCGACTTCGGCCAGGAGCGGGCGTACGCACCCGAAGGCTGGGGGCAGTGGCTGTCGTACGTGCTCGTCATCACCGGCTGGATCCTGGCGACGACGGTGATCACGGGTGTGACGCGTACGGTCAGCCGCCAGTAGGAGCCGTACGCCCCCGACCGGACACCATGCACCCGGGTGTCCCACCCCGCCGCGAAGGGCCCGGCAGCGCGGAGGCATGATGGCCGCACCGCGATGGTGTGGCGCGTGGCTGAGGGGGACGGACGAAGCGCGGTGAGGACCCTCGCCGAGCCACCCCGCGCCCGTGGGAGGGGTGGCCCTCGGCCCGGACCGGGCGGCGGCGCTGGAGGATCGCCCTGCTCGTGCCGCTCATCGGCGTGGCGGGGTGCGGGCTGGTCGTCGCACTGCCGGCGGGGGCGCTGGTTCTGATGTTCGTCGTGGGGCGGATGTCGGTCCCCGCCCCCGAGGGGGAGCCCCTGGCCATCAACGCGACCGAGGTCACGGGCACCTGGGTCGACGAACAGGGCGGACGTCTGGTGCTGAAGGGGGACGGCACGTTCGCCTCGGACGGGGTCTGCGGCGACTTCGACGACGACCAGCTCAACGACGTCTCCGCGCCGGACCCGGGCGCGGGCACCTGGGAACACGACACCTGGGACGACTTGGACACGGACTCGCCGGTGTCCAAGGTCCACCTGACGTTCGCGCCCAGCGGAGTGTGGACCGGGTACGAGGCTCGGGGCACCTCGAAGGCGCCCCTCCTGTGGACGTACGCCGGAGACCCCGACAGCGGCGATCTCTGCGTACCGGGGAAGGCAGCGAAGTAGCGCGTCGCCGCACCCCCGCCCTCGATGCCGCGTGTCGGTGGCGGTCCACCACGCTCATGCCCCTCGGCACGGGTCCCGCGCTGCTGCTCCTGGCCGCCGTGGCCGCGCTCGGTGCGCCGCTCGCCGTGCGAATGCCCCGACCCGCCCGTCCCGCGAGGGATGGAACGCGATCAGTACGGAACGATGAAGGCAAGGATGAACGCGAGCCGAAACCCGGGCAACCGGAGGAGAACCACCATGGAACGACTGCGCCAAGAGGTCGAGCCGCGCGAGGCCGGCCTCGACCCGAAGACCCTGGCCCGACTGGAGGAGTACCTCGCCCTCCAGGTCGACGAGGGCCGACTGCCCGGCTATCTGCTGTCCCTCGCCCGCGGCGGCCGTGTCGCCCGTCTCGCGACGTACGGACAGCGTGACCGCGAGGCCGGACTCCCGGTGGAGACGGACACGTTGTGGCGGGTCTACTCCATGACGAAACCCGTCACGTCGGTCGCCGCACTGATACTGGTCGAGGAGGGACGGCTGTCGCTCACGGACCCGGTCTCCCGCTACCTCCCGGAGTTCGCCGAGCCGCGCGTGTACGAGTCCGGGGAGGGCGCCGGGACCCGGACCCGCCCGGCCGAGCAGCCGATCCTCGTCCGTCACCTGATGACCCACACCTCCGGCCTGACCTTCGGCTTCTACTACGACCACCCCGTCGACGCGCTCTACCGCGACGCGGGTCTGGAGACCTCCGTCCGGCCGGGCGCCGACCTGGCACAGACGTGCGCCCAGTACGCGGGCCTTCCCCTGCAGTTCGAGCCGGGTTCTCAGTGGAACTACTCGGTCGCCACCAATGTCCTCGGGCGGATCATCGAGGTGGTGTCGGGGCAGGCCCTCGACCGGTTCTTCGCCGAGAGGATCCTCGGCCCGCTCGGGATGACGGACGCCGGCTTCCAGGTCACGCCCGAACAGACGGACCGGCTGGCCGAGTTGTACGGCGAGCAGGAGGACGGCTCGATCGCGCCCGTCCCCGGCCTGCCCCTGCGCGGCCGTCCGCGCTTCCTGTCCGGCAGCGGTGGCATGGTCGCCACCGCCCGGGACTACCACCGCTTCACCGAGTTCCTGCGCCGCCGCGGCGAACTCGACGGCGTACGGCTCCTGTCGCCCGCGTCCGTCGACACGATGGCCACCAACCAGCTGCCCTCAGGCGCCGACATCCACACCCACGGCAGCCCCTTCCACCGGCAGCCCGGCAACGTGGGCGTCGGCTTCGGCCTCGGCGTCTCCGTGGTGATCGACCCCGACGTCACCCAATGCCCCTCCTCCCTGGGAACGTTCGGCTGGACCGGCGCCGCCACCACGATCTTCTGGGTCGACCCGCGCCGCGACCTCACGGTCCAGTTCATGACCCAGGTACGGCGACGGTCGTCCTTCTCCGTCTATCCGGAGCTGAAGCGACTGGTGCACGAGGCCGTCGTAGGCTGAGATCCCGTGTCCGCCGGACCGCTCAGTCGATCCGCAGACCGAACTCCACACCGTCCTCGGCGAGTTCGCGGAGCCACGCCTCCGACCGTTCCCCCGTCTCCGCCGCCCGGCTCAGCCCCGCCGGCAGCGAACCGTCGAGGATGTGGCCGACGCCGAGGGCCAGGGGGCGGGACACCAGGCGGGCCATGGCGCTCTCCTCGGGCGTGCCGGTCAGGTCGAGGAGGTAGCGGCCGGACCAGTGGCCGCCGGAATCGGTGTGGACGGCGAGGGAGACGGCGAGGACGACGCGGTCCCGGTCGGCCTCGGTGGTCGGGTAGCGGGCTGCCAGCTCGCGGGCCAGCGCGGCGACGCGCTGGTCGTCGTCGCGTTCGAGTTCCGCGAAGACGGGTGCCCAGGCGGTCAGCCAGCCGTCGAGGCGGAGGGTGCCGCGGACGAAGGTCTGCGGTTTCCAGGCTCGCGGGAGGCCGTACTGGGCCACGAAGGGGACGCTGTCCCGGTTGGGGTAGGCCTCGAAGGTCTCGCCGTCGATGACGAGGGGGCGGGTGGCCGTCCAGGGGCGGCCGACCGTCGTCTCGGCGCCGTCCTCGATGTAACGGGCCGGTGCGCGCAGAGCGTTGAGCACTCCGGCCGGTGCCCAGCTGAAGCGGTACCTGAACTCGTTGGGGACCGCCGGGACGCCGCCGCAGTACGAGGTGAGGCGGTATGAGGCGGCGGTCTCCGCTCCGATCGCCTCACTCGCCCGGGCGATCAGGCTGTGCGCGAAGAGATGGTCGATGCCCGGGTCCAGGCCGGTCTCGGTGAGGACGGTGACACCCGCCGCCCCGGCCGCCGGTACCAGCTCCAGGACCGCTTCCGAGACATAGCTGGAGCAGGCGAAGTGGGCCCGCGCCCCGACACACGCCCCGAGCAGCGGGGCATGGTCCGGTGCCGGAAGCATCGAGACCACCACGTCTCCCGGGGCCAGCTCGGCGACGAGCGCCGAGGGCGTGTACGCGCGGGGCTCGGCACGGCCCGTCAGGCCCAGTGCGGCCAGGGCCCGCTCGGCGCGCTCCTCGGTGCGGTGCCACAGCCGGACGCGGGCGGCGGTGTCGCACAGCGCCGCCAGACCGCTGCCCGTGGACAGGCCGGCACCGACCCAGTGGACGGTGCCGCTCGCGGGGACCACTTCAGTCATCGGACAACTACCTTTCCGTGACGCCGAGTACGTCGCTCACCTGACGGAACCGGTCCAGGCAGCGGCCCCACGCCCCGCCCGTCCCGAAGTCCAGCAGCTGCGGCAGCAGCGCGGCCGAGAAGTCGGTGCTCGCCTCACGGGGCAGCAGCGAGGGGAGGTTGTCGATGGCGATGAGGTCGAGCGGGGGATGTTCGCGCAGCCGCCGAACGGGGCGGTCCCATTCCGTGGTCGTGTCGTAGAAGGGCAGGACGTTCATGGGTGAGCCGACGTCGACGGTGACGTCGGAGACCGTCCTGAGCCGGCGGTCCGGTCCGTCGAGGTCCTTGTCCGTCAGGAAGGGCGGGACGGGGGTGGTCGTCAGGACGGTGTTGACCATCAACTCGTGGGCGAGCAGGGCCGGTCGGTCCAGGTCGCGGGTCTCGGCCAGGTCCCAGCAGGTCGGCTCGACGCCGGCCTCGCCGAGCGCCGCGCGCGCACCCCGGCCGCTGCGCCCGAGGGCGCCGATGACCAGGGCGGTCACGTCACCGGTGGACGCGCGGAGCCGGGCCTCCATCGCCTCCTTCGAGGTGGGCTGGAGCGGTGCCTCCAGGGCACCCCGGTGGTGGAGTACGGCGAGGGCCGCGCCCAGGTAACCGGCCCAGAAGCCGAAGGCGGCGAGCC
Organism: Streptomyces sp. TG1A-60; assembly: GCF_037201975.1. Lineage (NCBI taxonomy): Bacteria > Bacillati > Actinomycetota > Actinomycetes > Kitasatosporales > Streptomycetaceae > Streptomyces > Streptomyces sp. TG1A-60. The sequence goes on from NZ_CP147520.1 coordinate 1,013,612, forward strand.
TGCGGCCCTGGTCGTCCACCAGATACTCCAGGTCGAGCAGCGCACCGCCCCCGGCCGTGAACCTGCGGAGCAGGGCCTCGGCGCCGGGCTGCCCCTTGTAGGCGTGACCGAAGAAGACATGGCGATGGGTCAATTCGGCTGGCTGGTCGGGGAGTTCCTTGAGGCCGACGATCACCGCGTGCGGCGGTGCCGACACCCATGAGCCGGGGGCGGCGATCTGACACCCTGCCTCCTCGTACTCCTCGGCGGGGAAGATCCGCTGCGGGGAGTCCTCGACGGTGATCCTCGCCCCGCTCTCGACGAGCCGCCGTGCGTCGGACGGCACGATCGGGGTACGGCGTTCGGTGGTACGGGTCTCGTGGCGGAGCCACGAGTGGAGATCGTTCATACGAGGTTGGCCTCCGGGCGCAGGGAGCGGCCGTGAACCGGTCGACGCTCAGCGGGCTGATGTCGACGAAGGGTACGCGCCCCTCTCGGTGTGCCGGCCGGAAGTCCTCGTACTGGACGTACTCGGACTTCCGGCCGGTGCGGCGAGAGGGCGTGCCTGGCGTCGCGACGGGGCGAACGTCGCCTGCCGCGGCCCTGGACGGCCGCCGCGCGAGCCCCGGCGCTCAGGACGAGCGGACCACCGCGTCCAGATGCGGCAGGTAGTGGTCGAGCCGCTCGCGCTTGGTGCGCAGGTACGTGATGTTGTCCTCGCACGGCGTGATCAGCAGGGGCACCTGCTCGGAGACCTTGATGCCGTGGCGCAGCAGCGCCTCCCGCTTGCGCGGGTTGTTCGACATCAGCCGGACCGACCGGACGCCGAGGTCGTGCAGCATCTCGGCCGCCACCCGGTAGTCGCGGGCGTCCACGGGCAGGCCGAGGGCGAGGTTCGCCTCGACCGTGTCCAGGCCCTCCGCCTGGAGCTTCATCGCCTGCAGCTTGGCGAGCAGGCCGATGCCGCGCCCCTCGTGGCCGCGCAGGTAGACGAGGATGCCGCGACCCTCCGCGACTATGGCCCGCAGCGCGCTGTCGAGCTGCTCGCCGCACTCGCAGTGCTGGGAACCGAACGCGTCGCCGGTCAGGCACTCCGAGTGCAGCCGGATGAGAATTTCCTCACCGCCGCTGATGTCGCCGTACACCAGTGCCACTTGTTCCTCGCCGCGGTCCTGGTCGAGATAGCCTACGGCCTCGAAGTCGCCATAGGTCGTGGGCAGGGGGGCGTTCACCACGCGTACGGCGCCGGAGGACTGGGCATTCGTGCCGAGTACACCAACATTTTCTGTCATGATCTGGTTCCTATCTGGTAAGCCCTGGCGTCATGGGGAAATGACGGAGCATCAGAAGATGAGAGGCCGTGAAAGATGAGCAGTTCGGGATCCACGTCCGATGCGCGGTCCGGGGGACGAGGGCCGCAGCCGACGGTAGCCGGTCTGCTGCCCGCCGACAGCACCGCGGACGTCCGCGCGCGGGGAGGGCGGCGGGCGGCAGGTCGCCGTGCTTCCCGTGGGCAGCTACGAGCAGCACGGGCCGTATCTGCCGCTGGCCACCGACACGCTCGTGGCCTGCGCGATAGCCCGGGAGATAGCCGCCGCGTACCCGGTGCACCTGTTGCCGCCCGTGACCATCGCCTGCTCGCACGAGCACGCGGCCTGGCCGGGCACCGTCAGCATTTCCGCGACGACCCTCCACGCGATGGTCCGTGACATCGCCGCTTCCCTGCGCCGGTCGGGCGTCGAGGCGCTGGTGGTGGTCAACGGACACGGCGGGAACTACGTTCTGGGCAATGCCGTCCAGGAATCCACCGCGGAGGGACATCGAATGGCGCTTTTCCCGGCCATGGAGGACTGGGACGCCTCGCGCGAACGGGCCGGCGTACAGACCTCGTTGCTCAGTGATATGCATGCCGGAGAAATAGAGACCTCCATACTTCTGCATTGCCACCCCGAATTGGTCCGGCCCGGTCACGAGACCACCGACTTCCTTGCCGACGACCGCCGTCATCTCCTCTCCCTCGGTATGTCGGCCTACACCGATTCCGGTGTCATCGGCCGTCCGTCCCTGGCATCCGCCGCGAAGGGGAAGGAGTTGCTGGCGGGGTTCGTCCATTCCTTCGGGGCGTACTTCTCGCTGGTCACGTCGGACACCTGACGACGCGCGCGCAGGGAGCCGTACCAGCGGCCGACGAGGACGAGGACCCCCGGCAGGCTGGCCACGAAGCTCAGCACCCCGTAGACGACGGCCACGGTCAGCCCCTGGGAGGCGCCCAGTCCTGCGACGCCGAAGGACCACGCGGTGACGCCTTCCCGGGGGCCCCAGCCGCCGACGTTCAGCGGCAGACTCATGGCTATCAGGGCCAGCAGCGCGAGGGGCAGCACCTGCAGCGGGGTCGCGGCGGACCCGGCGACGCGTGCGGCGAGCAGGAACATCGCCACGTATCCGGCGAGCACCGCCAGGGACGAGATCAGCACGGCCGGCCCGCTGTCGCGGTTCAGCAGCGCGCCGCGCGCCTCGGTGAGGGCGGCCCGGATCCGGCGGCCCCGGCCGCCGTCCGCGTTCGGCCTGCGGCCCCTCCGGAACGCCGCCCGGATCGCCAGCACGCCCGGCACGGCGAGCACCGTCACACCCGCCGCGTAGCGGGTCTGCTCCAGCACCGGGGAGGGCAGTACCAGCAGGACCGTTACGCCCACGACGGCCAGCACCAACTGGCCCGCGGTCCGCTCGATCACCACCGCCCGCACACCGCGCCCCATGTCCCCGGAGCTCTGTCCGTGCCGCACCGCCCGGTGCACATCGCCGAGGACACCGCCGGGCAGGGCCGCGTTGAGGAACAGCGCGCGGTAGTAGTCCGCGACGGCCGGCCCGAGTGGCAGCCCGATTCCCAGCGCGCGCGTCACCGCGCACCAGCGCCACGCGCTGAACACCGTGGTCAGCACGCCGATCCCGACTGCCGCCACCAGCGTCCCGCCGTCGATCCGCCGCAGCCCGTCGACGAACACGCCGGTGCCCGTCCGCCAGAGGACGACGGCCAGGATGACCGTTCCGGCAAGCGTGCCGAAGTGGGTGCGCAGGGCGCGGGTGAACCTGGCGGCGAGGCGGGACCCGCCGGGGGCCGCCGCCGACGTGCCGCTCGCCGCCGCACCGGCCACGCCTCCGCTCACCCGGGGCGCCGCCGCGTGCGACACCGCGCCGGCCTCGGCACGGTGTCCGACAGCCGGCTCCGCTGGGGTGTCCGTCCGGACGTCCGGACGGACGCCCGTCGCGGCCGTAGAGGAGTCGAGCGGGTCCGGGGATCCACCGGAAGCCGCGCCGTAGGTGGGCCTTGCCGGGGCCGTACGGCCGTCGGACACGCCCAGGCATCCGCCGGAAGCGCCGGAAGCCGCGTCCAGGGCCGCCCCCGTGGAGGCCGTACGGTGGCCCGGCGCGTCCGGAGGGCCGGCGGGAGCCTGGTCCGACGTTGTCCCGCGCGGTCTCGTGCTCGGTACGGCCACGGCGGCCGGGGGCGTCGCCGACGCGGCGGGGGACAGCGGGCCCGTGGTCGGGGCGGTCGCGCGCATCCGTGCCCGGGGGGCGGACGTGCTCGACTTCACGCGGGCGCGGACTCCCCGTGAACGTACCCGTACGCGGTGCCCCGTCGGTGATGGATGTGCCTCGACCGCCTCCTCCACCGGCGCCGTCACGAGGCTCCGCCCGTCGGCCGGGGCAGGGCCAGCAGGTCGCTGTGGTGGACGACGGCGTGGAGTTCGCCGGCCGCGTTGGCGCGGAGGCGGTCGCGGAGGTAGACGTCGGCGCGCTCGGTGAGTTCGGGGCGCTGTGCGCAGGCGGCGCCGACCCAGCCGCGCAGCCACTCCTCGATGAGAGCCGTGTGCCGTCTGTCGAGCTGCCAGGGACTCGGGTGGACGCGGACCGTGGCACCCTGCTGGGCGAAGGCCTCGCAGGCCACGGTGATCGCGTCGGGGCCGAGCAGATCGCCGGCGCGCTGGTGGGCGTCGAACGCCTCGGCGATCTCCGCGTCCATGGGGTGGGCCGGGGCGAGGTCCACTCGGCCCACGACCGAGAGGGTCAGCAGGGCGGGGGCGCCGGCGCCCGCACAGGCCACCGCGAGCGCCTCGATCTCCTCGCGGGTGAGGACGTCGAGCAGCGCTGACGCGGTGACCAGCGAGGCACCCGACAGGTCGTCCGCCGTCAGCCGCCCGATGTCGCCGCGCCGCGTGGTGACCGTGACGGGGCTGCCGTCGGCGGCGGCGCGGGGCGCCCGCGCGGTGGCCAGCCGCAGGAGACCGGGGTCCTGGTCGTGCAGCACCCACTGCTGGGCGCCGTCCAGCCGGGGCGCGAGCCAGCGGCCCATCGAACCGGTGCCGCAGCCGAGGTCGTGGACGGTCAGCCCGGTGGCCCGCCCCGGCAGGTTCGCGAGGCGGATCCGCAGCGGGTCGAGCAGGTCCACCGCGCGGGCGTCGGCGTCGGCGCTCTCGCGCAACTCCAGCCACTGCGGGGCGTACTGGTGCCCCTCCGGCGCCGGCGTGTCGCCCCCGCGCCCCGCCATGCTCAGCGCCGTGCCGGACGCGGAGGCCGCCGCACCGGAGGCGGAGGCCCCGGCCGAGGCCGCCGCGCCCGAAGCGGTCGCGTCGGCAGCCGTGGCCCTTTCGGCAGAAGTGGTCATGCCACCCTCCGAGGTTCTTGCCGCAGTCGGCCCAGTACATGGGCGAGGCTGCGGGCCGTGGTCGCCCAGCCGTCCAGCGCGGCCCGGCGCCCGCGCGCCGCGGCCTTCAGCCGGCGCCGCACGTCGGCCTCCCCGAACCAGCCGCGCAGCTCCGCCGCGATGGCCGCGGGGTTCTCCGGCGGGACGAGGATGCCGGGCACCCCGCCGTCGGGGGCGCGGCCGACGGCCTCGGGGACTCCGCCGACGTCGGTGGCCAGCACGGGGATGCCGCGGGCGAGGGCTTCGGTGACCGCCATGCCGTACGTCTCGGCGTACGAGGTGAGAACCATGAGGTCGGCGGCGGCGTAACTCGCGTCGAGTTCCGCGCCCGCCTGCGGTCCCGCCAGGTGGAACCGGTCCTCCAGACCGAACTTCGCGATCAGCGCCCGGATGTGCTCGACGTACTCGGGCTCCTGGTCGAGGCCGCCCACCAGCACACAGCTCCAGGGCAGTTCGGTGACGGTCGCCAGAGCCTCGACCAGCCGGTGCTGCCCCTTGCGCGGGGTGACCGCGGCCACGCACAGCAGCCGGGAGACGCCGTCGGTGCCGGAGGCGAGGGGCGCGATGTCGGCGCCGGGGGCGGCGACGTGGACCCGCTCGGGGGCGAGCCCGTGATGTGACACGAGTCGCCGGACCGCCCACTCACTGGTCGCGATCACGGCGGACACGCCCCGCAGGGTCGTGCGTTCGTCGGCGTCGAGTTCGGCCGCGAGGTCGGGCTCCAGGCCCGTCTCGTCGGCGAGCGGCAGGTGCACCAGCACGGCCAGGCAGAGCCGTTGGGCCTCGGGGAGGATGACCTCCGGGACACCGCAGGCGACCAGACCGTCGAGCAGGACGACCGTGCCGTCGGGGAACTCACGCAGCGTTCGGGCGAGTTCGGCGCGTGCCGCCTGACTCGGGCGCGGCCAGCTGCCGTCGATCGCGTGCTTGTGCACCTGCCAGCCGAAGCCAGGCAGATCGAGGCAGATCCGGCGGTCGTAGGCGTTGCCGCCGCTGGGCCGGGCCAGGTCGTCGACGCCGCCCGGCATCACGAAGTGCGCGGAGCGGAGCGACATGGGGACGATCGCGGTGTGCTTCAGTGCCGCGTTCTGCACGGGCACATAGCCGAGCCTGACTTGCTCTTCCCCGTCCGCCGGGGCGGCGGTGCCGATGACCGTCCGGTCGATGGTCACGTCGGTCACAGGGCACGCTCGTAACTCGCCCAGGCGATGTGCGACTCGTGCAGGGTGACCGTGATGCCGGCGATCCCCTTGGCGTTCTCCCCGAGGGCGCCCTTGTGGATCCTCTCGGCCAGACGGTCGGCGACCACCTTGGCCAGGAACTCCGTCGAGGTGTTGGTGTGGGCGAAGTCCGGCTCGTTGTCGAGGTTGCGGTAGTTCAACTCGCTCACCACCGCTCCGAGCTCCTGCGTGGCCAGCCCGATGTCTACGACGATGTTGTCGTCGTCCAGCTCGGCGCGCCGGAAGGTGGCGTCCACGAGGAACGTGGCGCCGTGCAGGCGCTGCGCGGGTCCGAAGACCTCCCCGCGGAAGCTGTGGGCGATCATGATGTGATCGCGGACGGTGATGCTGAACAACGGACGACCCTCCAGTGCGGTACGTCTGCCCCGGGTCGGGGCATGCCGTGTAGTACGGCTGCTCCCTACCCGTTGTTCAGCCGAGTTTGCCGGTTTCTTCGGAGGTCAGCGTTCCGTTCGGACAGTTCATCCGGGCGGTTCAGAAACGGGTGGGGCGACTGCGCGGACTCTCCGTGAGTCACGCGGCGTCGTAGCGCACCCTGTGGCACATCCCCGGCAGCTCTCCGCTCGCGAGCTTCGGCAGGATGTCCGGGAGGTCCTCGAAGGCGCACTCTCCGGTGACGAGCGCGTCGAAGCGGGCGTCGGCGAGGAGTTCGAGGGCGAGCGCCAGCCGGTCGGCGTAGGTGCGGCCGGGGCGCCCGGCCGGGGAGACGGTGCCGACCTGGCTGCTGCGGACGGTGAGCCGGCGTGAGTGGAAGGCCTCGCCGAGCGGCAGGGCGACGCGGCGGTCGCCGTACCAGCTCAGCTCGATCACCGTGCCCTCGGCGGCGAGGAGTTCGAGTGACCGGACGAGGCCCTGCTCGTTGGCGCTGGCGTGCACGACGAGGTCGCACTCCCCCCGCGCGTCGCCGGGCAGCGCGAAGTCGGCGCCGAGCGCGCGGGCGATGTCGGCGCGCGCAGGGTCGGCGTCGACGAGTTGGACCCGCACCCCCGGGTAGCGGGCCAGCAGGGCGGCGACCGAACAGCCGACCATGCCGCCGCCCACGACGGCGATCCGGTCGCCGATGAGGGGAGCCGCGTCCCACAGGGCGTTGACGGCGGTCTCCACCGTCCCGGCGAGTACGGCACGCTCGGCGGGCACGGAGTCCGGTACGACGGTGACGGCGCTCACCGGAACGACGTAGCGGCTCTGGTGCGGATACAGGCAGAAGACGGTTCGCCCGACGAGTGCGTCCGGCCCCTCCTCCACCCGACCGACGCTGAGATAGCCATACTTCACGGGAGCGGGGAACTCGCCCTCCTGGAAGGGAGCGCGCATCGTCGCGTACTGGTTCTCGGGCACGTGACCTCGGAACACGAGGGTCTCGGTTCCCCGGCTGACCCCTGAGTACAGGGCCCGTACGAGCACCTCGTCCTCGGCGGGCGCGGTGAGGGTCTCCGCACGGATCTCCCCCTGTCCGGGAGAGCGAAGCCAGAAGGCGTCGGCTGTCGGTTTCATGTGCGTCTCCGTGAACGGTCGAGCGGTGCGCCACGTACGCAGCGGTGGGAGTCGCGGACACGGTACGCGGCGGTGATCCACTTGTCACACACGTTCGGAAGGTATGCGGTGGCCCTGATCAACACGTACGACGGCCGGCTGTTGCTCTCGGAGACGACGGTGGGCGCGGGCGCCCAGGTGCTGCTCCTCGCCTTCCTGGGCACGGCGATCGGACTGGGCCCGGCGGGCTGGCTGACCGGGCTGGCCTTCGGGCTCGCCACCTGGGCCGTCCTCAACCGCGCCCTCCTGCGCACCCGGACGCGCACCTTCGGCCCCGCCAACCGCGTCACCCTGGGCCGCGCGATACTAGTCGGCGCCGTCACCGCCCTGGTCGCCGACTCCTTCCAGAGCTCGCCGCCCGTCTCGCTCTTCGTCGGCCTGACCGCCGTGGCCCTGATCCTCGACGGTGTCGACGGCAAGGTGGCCCGGCGCACGAACACCTCGACGGCGCTGGGCGCCCGCTTCGACATGGAGGTCGACGCGTTCCTGATCCTCGTGCTGAGCGTGTACGTCTCGATGTCGCTCGGCCCGTGGGTGCTGCTGATCGGTCTCATGCGGTACGTCTTCGTCGCCGCCGCCAAGGTCATGCCGTGGCTGAACGGCTCCCTCCCGCACAGCATGGGCCGCAAGACGGTCGCCGCGGTCCAGGGCGTCTTCCTGCTGGCCGCCGCCTCCGGCCTGCTGCCGTACGCGGCGGGATTCAGCCTGGTCGCCCTTGCGCTGGGCTCGCTGCTCTGGTCGTTCGGGCGGGACATCACCTGGCTGTTCCGCCACCGGGAGGGCCGGGAGAAGCCGACGGCCACGGCGGCCGTGGCAGAGACGGTGACCGTGACCGTGGAGGCCCCCGCCGATCGCCGGGCGGCCGAGCTCGTCACGAGCTGACCGGCGGGCTCACCGCGAGACGCTCTCGTGCCGGGCCCGGGTCAGGTGCCCCCGCACGAAGGGAGCGGGGTAGGGGAATCGCTTCGGCTACCCGGCGACGGCCCCCGGCGGCATGTTGTACGGCGTCACCACCTGGATCGCCGACGGGATGAACGGGCTCTCCTCGGGGAGGGCGTGGTGGGCGCGCATGATGGTCTGGCAGGCGCGGCGCACGTCCTGGCGGAGGTCGTGGTGGAGCACGGCGGAGAGCCGGTGTTCGCGCAGGAGTCTGGTGTTGTCGTGGTCGAGGTCGTGGGCGACGAAGACATGCGGCTGTCGGCCGAGCGCGGCGAATGCGTCGAGCGTCGCGGTGTTGCCGCCGCCGATCGAGTAGACGGCGCCGATGCCCGGCTCCCTCCTCAGCGCGTCGAGGACGAGGTCCCGCTGGGTGGCGTCGAGTCCGTCGCTGTCGGTGACCTCGACGAGTGCCCGCCTCGGCTCGACGGCCCGCATCACGCTCCGGAACCCCATCTCGCGCTCCTCCTCGTTGCGGTAGAAGCTGCGGCTGATCGTCACCAGTACGGCACCGGGCCGGTCGCCGAGCCACTGCCGGAGCAGATACGCGGCGGTCGCCCCGGCGGCCCGGTTGTCTATGCCGACGTACGCTCCGCGCGGGCTGCCGGGCAGGTCCGTCACGAAGGTGACCACGGGGACCCCGGCCGCGACCAGCCGTTCGACGGCGGCGGTGACCTCCGGGACGTCCGGCGCCTTGAGGATCACGCCCTGCGAGCCGCGCCGACCGATCCGGTCGAGCACCCTCACCATCTCCGAGGCGGACCCGGTCTCCCGGAAGTGGAAGCGGGACCGCACCACGGCCGGGTGAAGCGACGGCAGCTCGGCCTCCAACGCCTCCCGGACCGCCGTGGAGAACCGGTCCGGGGTCTGCATCACGATGTCGACCATGAACGTACGGCCTCCGATGCGCACCTGCGTCCGCTGCCGGTCCAGGTCCTTGACGGCCTGGTGGACCTCGCGGGCGGTGCTCTCGCGCACCCCGCCCCGGTCGTTGAGGACCCGGTCGACGGTGGCCTGGCTCAGCCCGGCCTGACGGGCTATCTCACGGATCGTGTAGGGGTGTGCCATGGCGGTGCGTCCTGGTATCTCGGCGGTGGTCCGGCGGTGGACCGGATGATGGGTTTTTGATGGTCTTCTGCGGGTTGTACGAGGGGCCCCGCGCCCCAAGACTGACAGAGGCGAAGGCGCTGGGAAAGGCTGTACGGCCAGGACCGTGCCAGGCCCCGGGCATGGCCCGCCGGAGCCGATCGAAAGGACACTCCCGCACATGGCACTACTGGAGGACAAGGTCGTCCTCGTCGACGGCGGCGGCCAGGGCGTCGGCGCGGGCATCGTCCGGGCGGCCCTGCGCGAGGGCGCGACCGGCGCGTTCACGGGCCGCCGCGCCGAGATCGGCCGGCAGCCGGCGGCGGACACCGGTGCCACGTTCGTACGGGTGGACCCGACCCGGCGCAGGTGCGCGGCGCCGTGGGACAGGTGATCGCGGCCCGCGGCCGGGGCGACAGCCTCGTCCCCGCGGCCGGCCCGACCTCCCGCGGCTCGCTCCCCGACACCGGTGACCGGCTCGGTGAACGACTGGGACCAACGTCCTGTGCGCCTCTGACTGACGACCACCCCCCTGACCTGCTCCTCTCCCCCTGTCGACTCCTCCTCATCTCTGTCCGCACCTCTCCGCCGCACATCCGCACTCCGCACATCTGAAAGGGACACCGGTCATGCGCATTGGCATCCTGGGGCTCGGCCGTATCGGCGCCTTCCACGCCGGAACTCTCGCCGGGCTCGACGTCGTGGAGCAGCTGGTGGTCTCCGACCCGCTGGCCGCGGCCGCCGCCTCCGCCGCCGAGAAGTTCGGCGCCACGGTGGCCGGCTCGCCCGAGGCCGTGTTCGCCTCCGGGATCGACGGCGTCGTGGTGACCGCGGCGACGGACGCGCACCCGGGGCTGATCCTGGCCGCCGTCGCGGCGGGCATCCCGGTGTTCTGCGAGAAGCCGGTGGCCAAGACGATCGAGGAGAGCCTCGACGTGCTGCGGGCCGTCCAGGACAGCGACGTGGAGGTCCAGATCGGCTTCAACCGCCGCTTCGACGCGGGATGTGTGACCGCCCGCGAGGCCTTCCTTAACGGCGAACTCGGCCGGCTGCACACCGTACGCTCGACGACCCTGGACCCGGCACCGCCGCCGGCCGGGTACGTGGCCTCCTCGGGCGGCATCTTCCGGGACTGCGCGGTGCACGACTTCGACGTCGTCCGCTGGGTGACAGGCCGGGAGGTCGTGGAGGTCTACGCGACCGGCGGCAACCGCGGCGCCGACTACATCAAGGAGGCCGGCGACGTCGACACCGCCTCCGCCCTCCTCACCTTCGACGACGGCACCATCGGCGTCATTTCCAACTCCCGCCACAACGCCCGCGGTTACGATGTCCGCCTGGAGCTGCACGGCATGAAGGACAGCATCGCAGCCGGCCTCGACACCCAGCTCCCCCTCCGCTCCGCCGAGCCGGGCGTCACCTTCCCCTCCGGTCCCCCGCACAACTTCTTCATGGACCGCTTCGCCCCCGCCTACCGCGCCGAACTCATCGCCTTCACCGAGGTCGTCACCGGCACCCGCACCTCCCCCTGCACGGTCGCCGACGCCATCGAGGCCGGCTGGATCGCCGAGGCCGCGACCCTGTCGGTGGCGGAACACCGGCCGGTGCGGCTGGACGAGGTGCGCGAGGAAACCGCCTGACCGTCCGCACCGCCCGAGCCGAACACACTCCGCGCGGGCGACCGCCCCCTCGGCGGTCACCGGCGCGAGTGGTGTCATGGCGTGGGCACTGTCGCGGTGCGGGACTCGTCACGGTGCGGGCTCTCGTTGCAGTCGGGCACGCCCTCCAGCCAGACCGCTCCCTTGATGTAGATGTTGGTGACCCAGGCCCTGTAGTCCGGCAGGTAGGACCAGACGTCGTTCTCGTAGCCCTCCGAGGAGACCTTCTCCGCGTGCTTCTGGCACTGGACGCGGATGATGGTGGAGTGGGGGAAGGCGTAGACACGGGCGGCCGCGAGGCGGGGCTCGGCCTTGGTCCAGACGCCGGTGCCCCAGGTCTGGTGGATGTGGCCGGTGACCTGGCCGGTGTTGACGCGGACCGCGCCGAAGTAGCTGCCGCTCAGACGGACGTCGCTCACCATCAGCCTGGTGCCGGACTGCTTGGCCTCGACCATCTTGCCCGCGCCGAGGTAGATGGCGATGTGGTGCAGGTTCTGCGAGGTGCCGTAGGCCAGGAGGTCGCCCGGGAGGAGCGGGGCGAGGCCCTGGGCGGCGGCGAAGCGGGCGGCGGCGCGGTGCGTGTAGTACTGCTGGCCGGCGACGCCGTCGAGGATGTCGGAGCCGGCGGCCTGGGCGTAGGCGTACCGGACCAGGCCGGAGCAGTCGAAACCGTGCCGCTCGGGGTCGTGTTCACTGGCCGGGTCGGTGGGGTCCACCTGCCCGTACGTGGGGCCGGGCCGGGCGCCGTGGCCTCCGCCCCAGGTGTACCAGGTGCCGGCCGCGACCTCGGCGCAGGCAGCGGCGATCGCCCGCTCGGCTGCCGCCGAGGCGCCCGGCGCGAGGACGCGGCACTCGTCGGCGGCGGCAGCGGCCGGTGCCGCCTGCGCGGTGGCGGCCATGGAGACCGGCGCCGAGAAGAGGACGGCCAGGAGCGTGATCAGTGTGCGGATGAGACCGGTCCGGCTCACCATGCCGGGACCCCCGTTTCCTGTGGACGTGGTTGAAGCAGTCGGGACGTGCGTGGTGTGGTCGTCAGCAGCCTGCCGGCGGTGCGGCCCGCCCGTCGAGGTCCGTGTGTCGCCCCACCCGATCGGGCAACGGGGAAACACCTGGGAAACCCCTTCCGAGCAGGGCGGTCTGCCCTCGGCGGATCATCGCCCTCAGGTGCGAGCGCAGGCCGGTTCCGCAGACACCGGGACCCCCGGCAGGAGACTGTCTCGTTCGTCGGGGCTTATTCCGGCGCTCAGTCGGCAGATCTCCGCCAGCCTCACGCCGGGGTCGAGGTCCCACAGCCGGACCGTGCCGTCGGTGCTGCTGCTGGCCACCGTCCGTCCGTCGGGCGCGAAGTCCACGCCCCACACGGCGTTGGTGTGGCCGGTCAGCGTCGCCCACGGCCGCCGCGCGTCGACGTCCCACAGCCGGACCGTACGGTCGTTGCCGCTGCTGGCGAGCATCCGGCCGTCAGGCGAGAAGGCGAGCCCGCGGGCGGAGCCGGTGTGCCCGGTCAGGGCGGCCTCGAAACGGCGCGTGCGGACGTCCCACAGGCGTACGGTGCCGTCGTTGCCGCTGCTGGCGAGGGTGCGGCCGTCGGGGCTGAAGGCGACGCCCCGTACCGCGCCCGTGTGGCCGGTGAGTTCGGCCAGGGGGCGGTGCGAGGTGATGTCCCAGAGCCGCACGGTCAGGTCGTCGCCGGCGCTCGCCAGGGTGCGGCCGTCGGGGCTGAAGGCGACGTCGTTGGCATAGTCCTCGTGCCCCTCGAAGGTGGCGACGCCCCGCCGCGAGGCCATGTCCCAGAGACGGACCGTGCGGTCGGCGCCGGCCGAGGCCAGGGTCTTGCCGTCCGGCGCGAAGGACACCGAGAAGACCTCACCGGTGTGGCCGGTCAGCGTCGCCAGGTGCTTGCGTCCGGCCACGTCCCACAGCCGGATCGTGCCGTCGGAACCCGCCGAGGCCAGGGTCTTGCCGTCGGGTGAGAAGGCCACCGAGAAGACCGTCTCGGTGTGGCCCGTGAGCCGTTTCAGGAGCCGGTGACCGCGTACGTCCCACAGCCGCACGGTGTGGTCGGTGTCGGCGGTGGCCAGCAGTCTCCCGTCGGGGCTGTACACCGCCTGCCAGACCTCCGTGAACGGACGCGCCGTCAGCACCGGGCCGCCGAGGTCCCAGAGGACGACGGACTGGTCGAAGCCGGCCGTGGCCAGCAGGGCACCGTCGGAGGCCATGGCGACGCCCATGACGTAGTCGGTGTGTCCGGCGAGCACGGCCGTCTGCCGGCCGCTGCGCACGTCCCACAGCCGGGTCGCGCCGTCGCCGACCGCGCCGACCACCGTGGCGCCGTCGGGCGTGTAGGCGACGGCGTTGATGTCGTCGCTGCTCCCGGTGAACGTCGCGGTCGCCCGGCCGGACCGTACGTCCCACAGTCGTACGGTCCGGTCGATGCCGCCGGAGACCACCTGCCGCCCGTCCGGGGAGAACGCGGCGCCCAGCACCTCGTCGGTGTGGCCTTCGAGCACGTCGAGTCGCCGGGCGCGGTCGGTGTCCCACAGGCGTACGGTCCGGTCGGCGCCGGCGGAGACGAGCGTCTTGCCGTCGGGGGCGTACGCCAGCGCGTTGAGCGTGCCTTCGTGACCGGTGAGCGAGGCGGTGCGCCGGGGTGTGCGCCCGGCGTCCCAGAGCTGGACCGTTCCGTCGACGGCCGCGACGGCGAGCGCTGCGCCGCGCGGGTCGAAGGCCACCGCCCGGGCGCCCTTCGTGTTCGCGGAGAGGACGGCCGTCCGGCGGCGGTCGGAGATGTCCCAGAGGGTCACGGGGCCGTTCGTCGAGGTGGCCGCGAGGGTGCGGCCGTCGCGGCTGAAGGCGACCGAGCGGACGCGGCCGGGGACGGTGAAGGTGGCGAGCGTCCGGTGGGCGCCGCCCGTGCCGCGCAGGGTGACGGTGCCGTCGGAGCTGGCCGTCGCCAGCGTCCGGTCGTCCGGCGCGAAGGCCACCGCGTTGACCGGCCCCCGGTGGCCGCCGAGCCGGGCGCTGAAGGGCTGGGACTGGGTACTGAGGAGGGCGCCGCGTGCCTCGGCGGTGGTGTCGGCCCGGTAGGCCGCTTCCGCGAGCAGCATCGACGCCTCCGGCTGGCCCCCGGCGAGGGACGCGGAGCGCACGGCGAGCGCCTGGGAGCGGGCGAGGCGCTCCTGACCGAGGGCGCCCTCCCGCTGCTGGTGGGCGAGGCCGCCCGCGGTCACGGCGAGGCCCAGCAGGACGACGAGCGTGGCGAGCATGAACTGCCGCAGCCGTACCTGCCGTCCGGCCTGTCTGCGGCGGCCGTCCTCCTCGGCCTGGCTCGCCCTCAGGAATGCCTCCTCGCCGGGACCGAGCCGGCTCCAGCCGTCCGACTCGTCGGCCCAGGCCCGTACGGTGTCCAGCCGTGTGCCCCGGTAGAGCGCTGACGGGTCGCGGTCCTCGCGCTCCCATTCGGCGGCCGCGTGGGCGAGTTGCTGGTGGAGGAGGAGTCCGGCCCGGTCGGCGTGGATCCAGTCGCGCAGCCGGGGCCAGGCGTGCAGCAGGGCCTCGTGGGTGATCTGGACCGTGTCGCTGTCCATGGTGATGAGCCGGGCCCGTACGAAGGCGTCGAGTGCGGCGTCCGCGCCCTCCGCGTCGCCGAGCTGTTCCATCAGGGCGGCCCCGCTCATCCGGCGCCGGGTCGCTCCGGCACCGTCCGCGACGAGGACCAGTCGGGACAGGATGCGGCGGATCGTCTTCTGCTCGGCCGGGTACAGCCGGGCGAACACGTTCTCGGCGGTGCGGGCGATGGCTCCCCGGATGCCGCCGGCCCGTTCGTACCCGTCGACGGTCAGCGCGGAGTCCGTGCGTCGCTGCCAGGTGGCGAGCAGCGCGTGGGAGACCAGCGGGAGGGCGCCGGACGGCGTCTCGTCGGCACCGATCACGGTGGCCGGCGGGGCGCTCTCGAGTGCCGTCTGCGGGTCGTCGCGCAGTCCGGCGTCACGCAGGAGGAGGGGGACGAGGCCGGGTTCGAGGGTGACGCCGGCGAGTTCGGCGGGGCGGGTGATCGACTCCCGCAGTTCCGCCACGGACATCGGCGCCAGGACGAACAGCCCGTCGGTCAGGACCGGGGTCAGTTCGGGCAGCCCCAGACAGCTGCCCGTGAAGTCGGCGCGTACGCCGAGCACCACGACTGCCGGGGTGTGCGTGTCCCGCGTCGGCCCGGAGGTCGCCAGGGCGCGGAGCACCCGGACGTAGGCACGCCGTTCCCCGTCGTCGGAGCAGAGAGTGAACAGTTCCTCGAACTGGTCCACGATCAGGACGAGTCGAGGGGGCGGGGGTCTGCGGTCCCCGTGGGCGGCCGGCGGTTCGTCCGACTTCGCGCGGACGGCGTCGATCAGGGCGGCGGGGTTCTGCCGCACCTCGTCCACGGTGACGCCGAGGTCCCCGCCGACCGCTTTGGCGGTGCGCTCCAGCAGTTCGTCCAGCGGGCGCGAGGTGGGAGTGAGCAGCACCACCGGCCAGCGGTCGGCGCCCGGCATCGGGAAGTCCCCGCGCCGCAGCGCGGGGACCAGACCGGCGTTGAGGAGGGACGACTTGCCCGCGCCCGAGGGAGCGACCAGCATCAGCGGTCCGCTGCCGACCTGTTCGAAGATCCGTTCCACCAGTGCGGCCGTCGCGCGTTCCTGACCGAAGAACCATTCCGCGTCCTGCGGGGTGAACGCCGACAGACCGCGGTAGGGACACGCCCCGGCCGGCTGCCGCGACCCGGCGTCGGCCTCGGGTTCGCGGTCGCCGTGGCGGGGCGGGGCATGCTGCACCAGCCGCAGCAACTCGCCCTCGGCGCGCAGGACCTGGTCGCAGAGGCGGGCGACGTCGACGGTGACGCGTTTCGTACCGGTCTCGATCTTGCTGAGGTAGCCCTTGCTGTAGTGGGTCTGCCGGGCCAGGTCGGTGAGCGACAGTCCGCGTTCCCGCCGCAGTCGTCTCAGTTGTTCGGGGAAGGACCGCGTGGTCAGCGCGGTCCCGTCCCGGTCGTTTCGGTGGTCTGGGTCATCTCCGAGCTGCGGGTCCCCCAAGGTGTCCCCCAAGGCAGTACGGGCCGTGAGACGGCGGATGCCCAGGCTACTGTCGGGGCGGTGAGGGCGGCCAAGCCTTTCACCCGTAGTGGCGAAAACCCGAACGTCCGGAACCGCGGGGCGGTTCCGGACGTTCGGGCGGGGTGCTGTCACCGGGGCTACTGCCCCACGACGACCGAGTTGATCGGCGTCATGTTCCTGTCGATGTAGGTGTTGGGGTACAGGTACCCCTCGCAGCCCACGCCGTTGTACCCGGTGCAGGTGCGGAACCACGCGTTGCCGGTCTGGTTGTTGAAGATGCGGTACGTACCGGTCACGTTGTTCAGGTTGTAGGTGCCGTACCGGTAGTAGGTGAGGGTCGGGCGGTCGTTGTTCCAGCCGGCGCCCGGGTACAGGCAGACGTACCCCGTGGCACAGCCGTGGACGGTGGCCTGCGGAGCCGCCTGGGCCTGGCTCGCGCCCACCGCGGTCATCGTGCCGACCGCCAGTGCCAGTGCCGCCGCGGTCCGCATCGCCTTGAGCTTGCGCATCGTTCTCCCTTGGTCGTGGGTCTTGCCGCATGCTGTCGACATCAGATTTGCCCCGCTGCTCACCGGGATCGACGGGTTTCCTGTTGCCCGCCTGTGAGCTGTCCGGGAAACCCTTCATGACCTGGGGAAACACTCGACCGGAGGCAACGCGGGAGGCCTGGGCGGAGGGTAAGCGGAATCCCGTCGCGCACAATCCGTGCGCGATCCATTGACGCCTACATGCCCCCCTCTTATCTTCTGACCGAAGTTCCGCACGATGTACGACATATCGAACAAAACAACATCCTCACGCCTCAGGGCAGTTCACGCAGAAATGAGACGAGCGTTGAACAGAACCCTCAGGGCGGTCCTCGCCCTCCTCACCTCGGTGGCCGCCCTCCTGGGGCTCACCACCGCCCTCGGCGGCACGGCCGGAGCCGCGGCCCCGCCCGCCGGACAGGCGACGCGGTACACCATGACCGCGTTCACCAACAGCAGCGAGTCGAACATGTACGTCTACGACTCGCCGGACGCCACCGGGTTCACCCTCCAGAAGGGCCCGGCGTACACCCCGCCCTCCGGCCTGATCCGCGACCCCAGCATCTTCAAGCACACGGACGGCTACTACTACCTCACCTACACCACCCGCACCTGGTCGGCGCTGTCCACCACCATCGGATTCGCCCGCTCCACCGACCGCCTCAACTGGACCTTCCTGTACGACCACACGGTCCCGATCAACGGTCTGCAGCGCTCCTGGGCGCCGGAGTGGTTCGTCGACAGCGACGGCAGCGTCAACATCATCCTGTCGGCGTCCGTGGCGGCCGACGGCGAGTGGACCTTCAAGCCGTACAAGCTGACGGCCACCAACTCCGCGCTCACCGCCTGGTCCACGCCCACCGTGCTGTCGGGTCTCGGCCCGAACTACATCGACACCTTCATCGTCAAGACCGGCTCCACCTACCACGCGTTCACCAAGAACGAGACGACGAAGTACATCGAGTACGCCACCGCCTCCAGCCTCACCGGCCCGTACACCTTCAAGAAGACCGGCAACTGGACCGGCTTCGGCTCCTACGTCGAGGGCCCGGCGCTCGTACCGCTCGACAACGGTGGCTGGCGGATCTTCTACGACGCCTACTCGGCCAAGAAGTACTGGTACAGCGACAGCTACGACAACTTCGCCACCTGGTCGACCCCGACCGAGCTGCCGGGCCTCTCCGGATTCGCACGGCACCTGACCGTGCTGAAGGAGACCGTCTCCGGCGGCGTCACTCTGCCGACCGACACCACCCGGTCCCTCCGGTCCGTCAACTTCACCGGCCGCTACGCCCTGGCCCGCTCCGACAGCCTCGGCTATCTCGACCCGGTGACCTCCTCCAGCACCACCGCCGTCAAGCAGAGCGCGACCCTCACGATCGTGCCCGGCCTCGCGGACGCCAACTGCTACTCCTTCCGCGACTCCGCCGGCCGCTATCTGCGGCACTGGGACTTCCGGGTCCGCTTCGACACGGACAACGGCACGACCGTGTTCGACAAGGACGCCACGTACTGCGCCCGGCCGGGCACGGCCTCCGGCTCGGTCCGTCTGGAGTCGTACAACTATCCGGGCCGCTACCTCCGGCACTACAACTACGAGCTGCGGGTGGACCAGTACCAGGCCACGGACACGTTCCGCGCCGACAGCTCCTTCACGGTGGTGAGCCCCTGGGCCTGACCGGAATCAGATCCTCCGGCCCATGGACGACGACGGTGTCGCCCGTGCCGAGCACGGGCGGCACCGTCGCGTTCTCCTACCGGTCGCCGGCCACCGCCACCGGTGCCGGGGTGTACCCGGCGGGCCGGGTGGTGAATGTGCCCCGACCCTGGGTGCGGCTGCGCAGGCGGGTCGCGTAGCCGAACAGTTCGGCCAGCGGCACGGTGGCGGTGACGACCACCGAGCCCGCCCGGGGCACGGAGTCCGAGACCCGGCCGCGGCGCGCCGCGAGGTCGCCGAGCACCCCGCCCACGGCGTCCCCGGGCACGGTGACCGTCAGCCCACGGAGAACCCAGGTGAGGCAGGCCCTCAGTGCTTCCGGGAGCGGCGGTGGGGATGCGGAATGTGGTGCGGTTCGTGGAGGTACCAATAGCGGCCGACGAGGGCGCCGCCGAAGACGACGAAGCCGACCCCGATGAGCCAGGACGTCACGATCAGGACGGTGCCGACCGAACCGTACGAGACCGCGTTGCTCACGATGAGCGGGGAGAAGACCAGGGTGGAGAACAGGCGCAGGCCGCCCAGACCCACCATCGTGGCGATGGCGCCCGGCAGGAGGGCGCGCCAGGAGATCCGGCCGCCGAGCAGGAAACGCTGTCCCCACCAGAAGAAGAGCACGCCGAGCAGCGCGGACAGCACGAGCCGGGCCCATGAGCTCAGGGTCCCCGATCCCAGGAGGGCGCCGCTCTGCGCTTCGGCGAAGAGGTAGGCCGTCAGGGCGACAAGCCACACGGCGCGTCGCCACACGGTGTGCCAGCGCCCGGCCGACAGGTCCCAGACCTTCTCGTAACCGGTCTGGACACTGCCCGCGAACGTCACGCCGAAGACCGCGAGCAGTATCAGGCTCAGGACACTGATCGTGCTCAGGACCTCGCGGGGAGCGGAGAAGAGGTCCTGCACGGCGTCGGCGGAGCGCCCGGACAGCCCCATACCGTCCACGATCCACAGCGCGAAGCCGCGTTCCTGGAGGGGGCCGGCCGCCGCGACCACGATCAGCAGCGGGGCGAACGTCACCAGTCCCAGCGCCGCGAAGCCCATGGCCCGGTGCATCAGCTCCACTTCCCTGCCGCGCCGCCATACGCGCGTGCCCCTGACGTGGAGGAAGCGGCGCAGTGTCATCGAGCGGTGCCCGCGACCGCGCAGGCGGTTCCTGTTCCCGCGCCTGCCGGGCCGGCCGTCATCCGGGGGACCCGGAGCATCAGGCGACCCGGAAGAATGCGGAACACCCGATGAACCGGACGGCTCAGACCGGCCCGGCGGTCCGACGGGTTCCATGGGTTCCGCCACGGGCTCTACAGGTCCGACGGCCCGACGGGGCGGACAGGCCGGGCAGGACTGCCGCTCCGCTCCTGGTCGAGAGGGCCGCGACAAGCCCGCCGCAGTGGTGGCACCACCCCATGGCGCATGCGTGGTCACCTCGTCCTGTTTCCCCTGCACCGGCATGGGGTCTCATCCCCGCACCGGGCCCGCCCGTACGTCACGAGTGGCTGCTTCCAGCGTGCCCCGCCGACTCCAGATGTGCGACCGGCTCAGCGGCCCCGGCAACTGGGGGAAGGGAGCAGACCCCCACCTCAGCCCCTCAGCCCGGTGCAGTTGGTGGATGCTTGCTCGGGCGCCCGGCCTCGGTCGTTCGTTCCTGCGCATCACGTGCACCAGCGCACGCCGATCACAGAGTGTGACGCCGCACCGGTTCTCGGTGACGCCACCTCCGCTGCCGGGCGTGGGCGGCTCACGTGTGGCGGCGGTCGGCAAGGCGACGGTGCAGGCGCGGCCGACCGACCGCACGCATCGGCCCCACTGCACGTACATGACCGCGGAAGTGGCCGACGGGCGACCGAGTGAGATCCGTCCGCACCGCCGGTGAACCGCATCAGCCACGTCGTGTCACAATTCCGCCCGACATCCGCAACCGTGGTGGAAAATGGCGCGTCTTCGACCCTGTTGGCCGAGCGTGCGGCCCTGCGAAGCGGATAAAAAGGGGGACCTACGGTGAATCGAACCCGGAGCTGGATGAGACGGGGAACGTTGCTGACTGCCGCCCTCACATTGGCGTCGGCCGCGGTGGGATGCCAGGACACGGGGAAGGGCGGGGAAAGCCCGACCTCGAAGCCCTCAAAGCCCTCAAAGCCCTCAAAGCCAGCCGATTCTCCCAAGACACCAGACAGTAACTCGGTCAAGGACGACGGTAAGGAATCGGCCAAGCCGTCGCCGGACACTTCGAAGAAGCCGGGCAACAGCGGCTCAGCAGGTGCGCTGACCTGCGATCAGCTGCGGAACGCCGAGCTGCAGAACTCCTCCATGCGGCTGCCCGACGCCCCTGAGGGGACCGTCGCCTTCACGGACGGACGGTGGGAAGGCGACGGTGTGGTGATCGAGCTGCAGCCGCAGTGCGGCATTGGGGACATGACAGGAGACCCGGCGGCGGACGCCGTGGGCGCCATCAAGGTCACCACAGGGGGCACGGGCAAGTTCTACGGCCTCGTCACATGGCGCAACGACGCCGGAACCCCGGTACCGGCCGCTGCCGTCTCACTCGGCGACCGTACGCCGGTGGTTTCGATCAACATCTCCTCGGGGCCTGAGAAGCAGGCGACGGTCGTCTACCTCACCCGCGGTGACTCCGATCCGACGGCCGTGGTGACGCTCAGACGAACCGCCGTCTACCAGGTGACGGAGCCTGCCATGATCGAACTCCACCACAGCGACGCCCCGTACACGCCGTGAGACAGGGCAGTCCCAGGTGGCGCCGTAATTCCGTACGCCCGGCGCCCTTCCCAGGCAGGCACCTGGAGGCCTCGGTACGGTGATCAGCTGCACCGGTTCACCGGCGTCCCCCAACCGCGCATGGAGGCGGCTCGACGTGAGCTCACGGGGCTCAGACCCATGAAAAAGAGGATGGTGCCGACCGAGAACCGGCCGACACCATCCATGCGCCTACCAGACGTGTCCGAGGGGGGACTTGAACCCCCACGCCCGTTAAAGGGCACTAGCACCTCAAGCTAGCGCGTCTGCCATTCCGCCACCCGGACGAGGTGTCTGTCGCCTGGCCGGGGGTGCTCCCGGCGGCGACACGGACAACAATACCAAGGTTTCGGAGCGCCCTTCACCTGCGTATCCGGGCTCCGGACGGGCCGTGCGGGGTCCGGTGAGGAGGTCCCGCACGGCTTCACCAGGGGTGAGCGGACGAACACCGATCGGCCGTTTCAGGACACGGACGGCATGAGGTGGTACTCGGGGAAGTTGCCGGGCAGCCGCTCCCCCGCCGGGCCGCATGTGACGGCCTTGACGAGCAGCTCACCGCCGACGAAGGCGCCCCGCCAGGACGCGCCGAAGCCGCCGAAGAGCTCCTCGCGGTCGCCGCGGGAGCGGGGTGTGCCGTGGCCGACCTTGAACGCCCGGATCTGGGGTGCCAGCCGTTCGTACGTCTCCCTGTCATCGGTGGACAGGGTGGCGACGAGCGCGCCGTTCGAGGCGTTCATGGCTGCGAGCAGTTCGGCCTCGGTGTCGACCAGGACGATCGTGTCGACCGGGCCGAAGGGTTCCGCGTGGTGGAGCGGGGAGGACGTGGGCGGGTTCAGGAGGGTGACGGGCTGGACATACGCGCCGGTGTCCTGGCCGGGCAGGAAGCGGGCGTCGGCGAGCTTGCCCCGGTGCAGCGGGACGGCGCCCCGGTCGACGGCCTCGGCGACCTGGTCGGTCAGTTCCTTGGCCTTGGCCGCGTTGATGACGGGCCCGAAGTCGAGTGTGGGGTACGGGTCGTCGGGGTGCTCCACGGCCAGCGGGTGGCCGACCCTGAGGGTGCGGACCGCCGGGAGGTACGCCGCGAGGAACTCGTCGAACAGCTCGCGTTGGACGACGAAGCGCGGGTACGCCGTGCAGCGCTGTTTGCCGTAGTCGAAGAGTCTGGGGATGACGGCGGCGAGGGTGTCCCAGTCGGTGTGGTTCCAGATGCCCCAGGTGTTCAGTCCCTCCTGTTCGAGGACGTGTCGTTTGCCGAGGTCGGCGACGGCGGCGGCCACGGCGGCGCCGGTGTCGCGGCCACCGACGAAGGAGACGCAGCCGATCTCGGGGGCGCGGACCAGCGCCTCCGACAGCTCGCCTCCGCTGCCGCTGACGAGGGTGACGGGTATCCCCTCGCGGGCGGCGAGCGCACCGGCCAGGGTGAGGCAGGCGACGCCGCCGTCGGTCGGGGTCTTGGCGATGACCGCGTTGCCCGCCAGTGCCTGGACCAGCATCGCGTGGACGAGCACGCTCATCGGGTAGTTCCAGCTGGCGATGTTGGAGACCGGGCCGTCGAGCGGGACGCGCCCTTCGACCATGGGGTCGATGCCGTCGACGTACCGGCGGACGCCGTCGATGGCCCGGTCCACGTCGGCCTGGGCGAGCCGCCAGGGTTTGCCGATCTCCCAGACGAGGAGCAGGGCGAGCAGTTCGCGGTGCCGGGCGAGGGCGTCGAGCGTGGCGCCGACCCGGGCGCGGCGTTCGTCGAGGGGGACGTGGCGCCAGGCGCGGTGCTGGTCGAGGGAGGCCCGTACCGCCTGGTGCGCGGTGGCACCGTCCAGGCGGGGCGGGCCGGCGACGGGGCTGCCGTCGACGGGGCTGGCGGCCGGGAGCACCTGGCCGTCGGCCTGCCAGGAGCAGTTCCAGAGGTTGAGGACCCGGTCGTCCCGGAAGGCCTCGGGGGCGACGGCGAGACAGCGCCGCCAGGCGTCCGCCCAGGAGGTGCCGGTCTTGGTGGTGAGGGTGGGTGGCATGGGTTGCTCCGCTCTCGGTGCACAGTCGGGGGCGGGGGTGGTGCGTCGCCTACGGGTGAGGTCACGCCCCGGCTTCCAGGGCGGCCGACACCAGCCGGGCCGTCTCGGTCGGCGTACCGCCCACCTTGACGCCGGCCGCCTCCAGCGCCTCCTTCTTGGCCTGCGCCGTACCGGAGGAGCCGGACACGATCGCCCCGGCGTGGCCCATCGTCTTGCCCTCGGGGGCCGTGAACCCTGCGACGTAGCTCGATCTCCGTGCCGCCCTCGGCCGAGGCGATCGCGAGGAAGCGGCCGGCGGCACGGTCGAGGGCATACGAGACGTAGAACTCGCTCTCGATCGCGACGGGTTCGGCGACCATGACCTCACGGACGGTGTGGCCCTTGATGTCCGTGCCGAGGATCTGCCGTGCCGTCAGTTCGGTGGCGGCGGGGTCGGCGGCGAGTTTCACTCCGCCGGCCTTGCCGCGTCCGCCGGTCTTCACCTGGGCCTTGACGACGACGCGTCCGCCGAGCCGCCGGGCGATCTCCCGCGCCTCCTTGGGCGAGTCGGTGCCCTCGGCCCGTGGCACCGAGATGCCGTGCTCCTCGAAGAGTTCCCTTGCCTGGTGCTCGAAAGGGTCCATTCCGGCTCCTGACTCCAAAGTGCCGTACGCCCCCTGGACACCACCCACCGGATGCGGGATAACAAGTTTCATACAGTATTCGTCGACTGTATGCAATCAACCGCGAGAGCGTTCCAACCCCTACGAAGGGACAGGACTTCGCCATGCCCGACGGCAACAGCCAGGACCTCATCTCCGGTGGTCATCTCGTCGCCAAGGCACTCAAAGCGGAGGGTGTGGACGTCATCTACACCTTGTGCGGCGGCCACATCATCGACATCTACGACGGCTGCGTCGACGAGGGCATCGAGGTCGTCGACGTACGCCACGAGCAGGTCGCCGCCCACGCCGCCGACGGCTACGCCCGCATCACCGGCAAGCCCGGCTGCGCGGTCGTCACCGCCGGCCCCGGTACGACCGACGCCGTGACCGGTGTCGCCAACGCCTTCCGCGCGGAGTCCCCGATGCTGCTGATCGGCGGCCAGGGCGCGCACACCCAGCACAAGATGGGGTCCCTGCAGGACCTTCCGCACGTCGACATGATGACGCCGGTCACCAAGTTCGCGGCGACCGTGCCGGACACGGCCCGCGCCGCGGACATGGTGTCCATGGCGTTCCGCGAGTGCTACCACGGCGCCCCCGGCCCCTCCTTCCTGGAGATCCCGCGCGACGTGCTGGACGCCAAGGTGCCCGTGGAGAAGGCGCGCGTGCCGAAGGCGGGCGCCTACCGTGCCTCGACCCGCTCGGCCGGTGACCCCGAGGCGATCGAGAAGCTCGCCGACCTGCTGGTGCACGCCGAGAGGCCCGCGATCCTGCTGGGCAGCCAGGTGTGGACGACCCGGGGGACCGAGTCCGCCATCGAGCTGGTGCGGACGCTGAACATCCCGGCGTACATGAACGGCGCGGGGCGCGGCACCCTGCCGCCCGGCGACCCGCACCACTTCCAGCTCTCCCGCCGGTACGCCTTCTCCCACGCCGACGTCATCGTCATCGTCGGTACGCCCTTCGACTTCCGTATGGGCTACGGCAAGCGGCTGTCGCCGGACGCGACCGTCGTGCAGATCGACCTCGACTACCGGACCGTCGG
The DNA here is from genome assembly GCF_037201975.1 of Streptomyces sp. TG1A-60. Taxonomy (NCBI): domain Bacteria; kingdom Bacillati; phylum Actinomycetota; class Actinomycetes; order Kitasatosporales; family Streptomycetaceae; genus Streptomyces; species Streptomyces sp. TG1A-60. The sequence goes on from NZ_CP147520.1 coordinate 1,038,521, forward strand.
CAGGAACCGCGACATCGACCTCGGGATCGTCGGCGACGCCGGACTCATCCTGAAGTCGGTGACCGAGGCGGCCTCCGGACGCCTCAACGGGGGCGCGTCGAAGCGGAAGGAGTGGCTCGACGAGCTGCGCGCCGCCGAGCAGACCGCCATCGAGAAGCGGCTGCCCAGCCTGAAATCCGACGCCTCTCCCATCCACCCCTACCGGCTGGTCAGCGAGATCAACGACTTCCTCACCGAGGACTCCGTCTACATCGGCGACGGCGGCGACATCGTCACCTTCTCCGGTCAGGTCGTGCAGCCCAAGTCTCCCGGGCACTGGATGGACCCGGGCCCCCTCGGCACGCTCGGCGTCGGCGTCCCCTTCGTGCTCGCCGCCAAGAAGGCGCGGCCCGACAAGGAGGTGGTGGCCCTCTTCGGTGACGGCGCCTTCTCCCTCACCGGCTGGGACTTCGAGACCCTCGTCCGCTACGACCTCCCCTTCGTCGGGATCATCGGCAACAACTCCTCGATGAACCAGATCCGTTACGGCCAGAAGGCCAAGTACGGCGAGGAACGCGAGCGGGTCGGCAACACCCTCGGCGACGTCCACTACGACAAGTTCGCCCAGATGCTCGGCGGTCACGGCGAGGAGGTCCGCGACCCCGCCGACATCGGCCCCGCTCTCCGGCGTGCTCGTGAGTCGGGCAAGCCGTCGCTCATCAACGTCTGGGTCGACCCGGACGCGTACGCCCCCGGAACCATGAACCAGACGATGTACAAGTGAGGTGCCCCCGGTGACCACCGAGACCGCCACAACGTCGCAGTCCACGCGCCCCTCGCCGCCCGGCAAGGCGCTCGCGGGCATCCGCGTCCTCGACATGACGCACGTCCAGTCCGGCCCGTCCGCCACCCAGCTGCTCGCATGGCTCGGCGCGGACGTGGTGAAGCTGGAGGCGCCGAGCGGGGACATCACGCGCAAGCAGCTGCGTGACCTCCCGGACGTCGACTCCCTCTACTTCACGATGCTCAACTGCAACAAGCGGAGTATCACCCTCAACACCAAGACCGAGCGCGGCAAGGAGATCCTCACCGAGCTGATCCGGCGCTCCGACGTCATGGTGGAGAACTTCGGCCCCGGCGCGGTCGACCGCATGGGCTTCACCTGGGACCGCGTCCAGGAGATCAATCCGCGTATCGTCTACGCCTCCATCAAGGGGTTCGGCGAGGGTCCGTACACGGACCTCAAGGCGTACGAGGTCGTCGCGCAGGCCATGGGCGGGTCGATGTCGACCACCGGCTTCGAGGACGGGCCGCCGCTGGCGACGGGGGCCCAGATCGGGGACTCGGGCACGGGCATCCACGCCGTGGCGGGAATTCTCGCGGCGCTGTACCAGCGGGAGAACACCGGGCGCGGTCAGCGGGTCAATGTGGCCATGCAGCACGCCGTCCTCAACCTCTGCCGGGTGAAGCTGAGGGACCAGCAGCGGCTGGCACACGGCCCGCTCCGTGAATATCCCAACGAGGACTTCGGCGTGGAGGTTCCCAGGTCCGGGAACGCGTCCGGCGGGGGGCAGCCCGGCTGGGCGGTCAAGTGCGCGCCGGGCGGCCCGAACGACTACGTGTACGTCATCGTGCAGCCCGTCGGCTGGCAGCCGATGAGCGAACTCATCGGCCGGCCCGAACTGGCGGACGACCCCGAGTGGGCGACGCCGGAGGCCCGGCTGCCCAAGCTCAACAAGATGTTCCAGCTCATCGAGGAGTGGTCGTCCACCCTGCCCAAGTGGGAGGTGCTGGAGCGGCTCAACGCCCACAACATCCCGTGCGGGCCGATCCTCTCCACCAGGGAGATCATCGAGGACGAGTCCCTGGTCTCCAACGAGATGGTCGTCACCGTGCCGCACCCCGAGCGCGGCGACTTCGTGACCGTCGGCAGCCCGCTGAAGCTGTCCGACTCCCCCGTGGACGTGATCAGTTCACCGCTCCTCGGAGAGCACAACGAAGAGGTCTACGTCGGCGAGCTCGGGCTCGGCGACGAGGAACTGCGCCTGCTCAAGTCGGACGGAGTGATCTGATTGATGGCCGAAGACCGGGTGCTGAGGGTGCGCACGCTCCTCGACACCGTACGGGCCGAGGGCCGGAGCGCGCTGACGGCGCCCGAGGGCAAGGTGATCGCCGACGCGTACGGGATCGCCGTACCCGGCGAGGAGTTGGCACGGGACGTCGACGAGGCGGTGGCGGACGCGGCGCGCTTCGGCGGGCCGGTCGTCATGAAGATCGTCTCGCCGGACATCCTCCACAAGACCGATGCGGGCGGTGTGATCGTCGGGGTGGAGGGCGCCGGTGACGTACGGGCCGCCTTCTGCAAGATCATCGAAAACGCCAAGGCGTACGACCCTCAGGCGCGCGTCGAGGGCGTCCAGGTGCAGGAGCTGCTGCCGAAGGGCCAGGAGGTCATCGTCGGCGCGGTGACGGACCCGACGTTCGGGAAGGTCGTCGCGTTCGGGCTCGGCGGGGTGCTGGTGGAGGTCCTCAAGGACGTGACGTTCCGGCTCGCGCCGGTCGACGCGGACGAGGCGCTCTCCATGCTGGACTCGATCCGCGCGGCCGAGATCCTGCGCGGGGTGCGCGGGGCGGCCCCCGTGGACCGGTGGGCGATCGCCGAGCAGATCCGCCGGGTGTCCGAACTCGTCGCGGACTTCCCGGAGATCGCCGAGGTGGACCTCAATCCGGTGATCGCCACCCCGGAGGGCGCGGTCGCGGCGGACATCCGGGTGATCCTGGCGGAGTCGGTGCCGAAGCCCCGGCGCACGTACACGCGCGAGGAGATCCTCGCGTCGATGCGCCGGCTGATGCAGCCCTCGTCGGTCGCGGTGATCGGGGCCTCCAACGAACAAGGCAAGATCGGCAACTCGGTGATGCGCAACCTCGTCGACGGCGGTTTCTCCGGCGAGATCCATCCGGTGAACCCCAGAGCCGATGACATTCTGGGCCGCAAGGCGTACAAGAGTGTCACGGACGTCCCGGGTGAGGTGGATGTGGCGGTCTTCGCGATCCCCGCCAGGTTCGTGGCCTCGGCGCTGGAGGAGGTGGGTCGCAAGGGCATCCCCAACGCCGTGCTGATCCCCTCCGGGTTCGCGGAGACCGGCGAGCACGGACTCCAGGACGAGATCGTGGCGATCGCCGAGCGGCACGGCGTCCGGCTGCTCGGGCCGAACATCTACGGCTACTACTCCACGTGGCAGGACCTGTGTGCCACGTTCTGCACGCCGTACGACGTCAAGGGCGGGGTGGCGCTGACCTCGCAGTCCGGCGGTATCGGGATGGCCATCCTGGGCTTCGCCCGCACCACGAAGACGGGTGTCTCCGCGATCGTCGGGCTCGGCAACAAGTCGGACCTGGACGAGGACGACCTGCTGACCTGGTTCGGCGAGGACCCGCACACCGAGTGCATCGCCATGCACCTGGAGGACCTCAAGGACGGGCGGGCCTTCGTGGATGCCGCGCGGGCGACCGTCCCCAGGAAGCCGGTCGTGGTCCTGAAGGCGGGCCGTACGGCGGCCGGGGCGAAGGCGGCGGGCTCGCACACGGGCGCGTTGGCGGGCGACGACGCCGTGTACGACGACATCCTGAAGCAGGCCGGTGTCATCAGGGCGCCCGGGCTGAACGAGATGCTGGAGTACGCGCGCGCGTTGCCGGTGCTTCCGGCTCCCCGGGGCGACAACGTCGTGATCATCACGGGCGCGGGCGGCAGCGGTGTGCTGCTGTCGGACGCGGTGACCGACAACGGGCTGACCCTGATGGAGATCCCGCCGGATCTGGACGCGTCCTTCCGGAAGTTCATCCCACCGTTCGGGGCCGCCGGCAACCCGGTCGACATCACCGGGGGCGAGCCTCCGTCGACGTACGAGGCGACGATCCGGCTGGGTCTGGAGGACCCGCGCATCCACGCGCTCGTCCTCGGCTACTGGCACACGATCGTCACCCCGCCCATGGTGTTCGCCGAGCTCACCGCGCGCGTGGTGGCCGAGTTCCGCGAACGGGGCGTCGAGAAGCCGGTCGTGGCGTCGCTCGCGGGTGATGTCGAGGTGGAGGAGGCCTGCCAGTACCTCTTCGAGCGTGGGGTCGTGGCCTACCCGTACACGACCGAGAAGCCGGTGGCCGTGCTGGGCGCGAAGTACCGCTGGGCGCGGGCGGCGGGCCTGTTGGGGGGCGGTCGATGAGCTGAGCGACGGCTCGAACCACGGGGCCCGCGGAGACCGCTCACCGCGGGCCCCGGCGCAGAGAAGCACGGACAGGGGGCGCTGGCCAGACTTCTTCCACGCGGAGGGTTCGATCGACATGGCAACAACAGACATCTCCACAGCCGTCCCCTACAGGGAGGTGACGGACGCCAACGGCCGGATGTACCGGATCGGCGAGTCCGACCTCGACATCATGGGGCGCAAACGCAAGTGGATGGTCATCCTGCCGTGGGTGGGCATGATGGGCATCAGCTCGGCGGAGTACGCGTTCGCGTCCGCCGAGGAGACCCTGCACGCGGCGCACAGCTGGAGCAACCAGCACATCTTCTGGATGCTGGGCGTGTGGGTGTTCTTCCAGGCCGCGGTGGCCTTCCCCGCCGGGAAGCTCCGCGAGAGCGGCAGACTGCCCGCCCGCTGGGCGATGATGCTGGGCGCCGTCGGCACCCTGCTCGGTTATGTGTCCCTCGCGTTCGCACCGCACGTCGTCGTCGCCTACGTCGGTTTCGGCATGTTCAGCGGTATGGGCGCGGGCATGGTCTACGCGACCTGCGTGAACATGGTCGGCAAGTGGTACCCGGAGCGCAAGGGCGGCAAGACCGGATTCGTCAACGGCGGCTTCGCCTACGGTTCGGTGCCGTTCGTGTTCATCTTCACCGGGTTCATGGACCTGACGAACTTCCGCTGGGTACTCGTCGCCGTCGGGGTGTTCCTCGCGGCGGTGGTCGCCGTGGCCGGCTACTTCTTCCAGGACCCGCCGAAGAACTGGTGGCCGGCCGAGGTCGACCCGCTGCGGAAGCCGGACGACCCGCGCGCGCGGCGCGCGCTGGAGAAGAACCCGCCGGCCGTGAAGCAGTACACGCCGAGTGAGGCCTGGCGGACCGGCCGGGTCGCGCTGATGTGGTTCTGTCTGCTGTGCACCTCGGGTGTGAACATCTTCGGTATCGCCTTCCAGGTGCCGTTCGGCAACGAGGCCGGCTTCGCGGGCGGGATCGTGGCCACGGCCATGTCCCTGAAGGCGATCGTCAACGGCACGGGCCGCGGTGTCATCGGCTGGCTCTCCGACCGCTACGGCCGCAAGCAGTGCCTGATCTTCGTCTGCATCGTGCTGGGCCTGTCCCAGTACGGCATCCTCTGGTCCGGCAACATCGGCAACCTTCCACTCTTCCTGGTGTTCTCCAGCGTCTCCGGGTTCGGCGGCGGGGCGATCTTCCCGATGTTCGCGGCGATGACCGCGGACTACTTCGGCGAGAACAACAACGCCTCCAACTACGGGCTCGTCTACAGCTCGAAGCTGGTGTCCGGTCTGCTCGGCTCCGGCATGGGCATCGTGGTCGTGGGTGCCTGGGACTACTCGGGTGCCTTCGTGCTCGCCGGCTCCATCTCGCTGTTCGCCGGGTTCGTGGCCGTCTTCCTGCACCCGCCGGGACGGCCGCGCAGCCGGCACATCGCTCCCAACCCGCGTCCGCTCGGAGACGAGGTGGCCTGACGCTCCGGCGTACGGCGGCAGGCGCCCGCCCCGTGGCCTGGCACCCCGGGGCGGGCGCCTGCGGCCGTTTGTCCACCCGCTTCGGTCAGCACTTCTCGCGCAGCGAGCGCAGGTGCTCGCCGGAGAGGCGGGCGAAGGTGAAGTCACGCGTCGACTGCCGCCGGCCTTCTCCACTCACCAGGACATGGAGCGGCCTGGAATCGAGCGGGGCGGCGGTGGCTCCGGAGGGCGTACTACGACGGGAGGACGGGCGGAGGCGACGACCGGGGCGGACGACCAGCGACAGAGGACCGCCCCGCAGGGGGGCGCCGTTCGGGAGCCGCGGTTACTTCTCGCGCTCGTGGTAGGTCTTGCGCGTGTGCTCTGTGTGTTCCCGCATGATCTCCGTCGCGCGCCGTTCGTCACGGGCGGAGATCGCGGCGATGAGGGCGCGGTGTTCGAGCCAGGACCGGTGGCCGCGTCGGCGGGCGACGGGGGTGTAGTACCAGCGGACTCGGCGGTCGACCTGGGCGGCGAGTCCGGCGAGGACGCTGTTGCCGGCCAGGTCCATGACCTTCGCGTGGAAGCGGGCGTTCACGGTGACCGCGGCGTCGACGTCGTCGGCGTCCACGGCGCGTTCGCCCTCCGCGCAGAGTTCCTCGAGGGCCGCGATGCCGGCCGTGCCGGCGTTGGCCGCGGCGAGGCGGGCCGCCTCGGCCTCCAACAGGGTGCGGACGGTGAGGAGTTGGTCGGCCTCCTCCTCCGTCGGCTCGTGGACGAAGGCCCCTTGGGCAGGCCGCAGGTCGACCCAGCCCTCGGTGTTGAGGCGTTGCAGGGCCTCCCGGACGGGCTGCCGGGACACCCCCAGGTGCCCGGCGAGTTCACTTTCGACAAGGTGCTGGCCGGGGCGCAGCGCGCGCGTGGTGATGAGTTCGAGCAGAGCCTCGTAGACGCGGTCACGCAGCGGGCCGGGACGTTCGAGCTTGGGCACCGCCCCTTGCGGAAGTCCGGTCGACAGCATCGCGGGTCCCTTCCAGAGCACCACCGCCGGGCAGGCACCGCGAACGCGGCGAGCGCAGACGGAAAGCCAAAGGCCTCGCATGACAGCCGAAGCCAGTATGGATTGTCTTTCGTCTACAGTCTACGGCTCACCACGGCAGGCCCGGCGGTGGGGCCGGGCTCGTCGCATCACCTTCGAAGGCGCTGCTCAGGGGCAGCGGACGACCTGACCCGCGTACGACAGATTGCCGCCGAAGCCGAACAGCAGGACGGGGTCGCCGGTGGTGATCTCGCCGCGTTCGACGAGCTTGGAGAAGGCGAGGGGGATGCTCGCGGCCGAGGTGTTGCCGGACTCGACGACGTCCCGCGCGACCACGGCGTTGACGGCGCCGATCTTCCGGGCGAGGGGCTCGATGATGCGCAGGTTGGCCTGGTGGAGGACGACCGCGGCGAGGTCCGCGGGCGCGAGCCCGGCCTTCTCGCAGGCGGCGCGGGCGATGGGCGGCAGCTTGGTGGTGGCCCAGCGGTAGACGCTCTGCCCCTCCTGCGCGAAGCGCGCGGGGGTTCCCTCGATCCGTACCGCGTGTCCCATCTCGGGCATCGATCCCCACAGCACCGGTCCGATGCCGGGTTCGTCGGCGGCCTCGACGACGGCCGCGCCCGCCCCGTCGCCGACGAGGACGCAGGTGGTGCGGTCGGTCCAGTCCGTGACCTCGGACATCTTGTCGGCGCCGATGACGAGCGCCCGGGTCGCGCCGCCCGCGCGCACGGCGTGGTCGGCGGTGGCGAGGGCGTGGGTGAAGCCGGCGCAGACGACGTTGACGTCCATGGCGGCCGGGTTCGGGAGGGAGAGCCGGTGCGCGACCCGGGCAGCCATGTTCGGGGAGCGGTCGACGGCGGTGGAGGTGGCGACCACGACCAGGTCGATGGCCTCCGGGCCGAGGCCGGCCGCGGCGAGCGCCTTGGCGGCGGCGTGGCCGGCCAGCTCGTCGACGGGTTCGTCGGGGCCGGCGATGTGCCGGGTGCGGATGCCCACTCGGCTCGTGATCCACTCGTCACTGGTGTCGACCATGCCCGCCAGGTCCTCGTTGGTGAGCACCTTGGCGGGCTGGTAGTGACCGACGGCGGCGATCCGCGAGCCGTTCATGGGTGGTTCCCCTCGTTGCCTGTGGTCAGCGGGATCCACCAGTCTGATCAGTGACTCACGGGTACGAGGGCGAGTGAGGCGACAGTAATGCGTGGCCCGGGTTGTGGGCTTCTGTCAGACCTCTGGGCGTCCGAGTACTCACCCGGTGAACAATTGCGTGGCCTTTCGTACGAGTTCGTACAGTCCGTAACCGAGCGGCACCCCCACCCACACCCAGGCGAAGAGGATCAACGGTCGCCGGTCAGGCGGATTCGGGCTGCTGTCGCTCGACGACATCGGTTGCCTTTCTCGGGGCGGGGATGTGGAAGCGGGGGTGGACGGGCCGGACCAGTTCGTTGGCGACGAAACCGATCACGAGCAGCCCGATCATGATGAAGAAGGACAGGCCGTAGAGGTCGGGGCCGGACCTGCCCGCCTCCTCCTGCCGGTCCGCGATCCAGTTGACGATCAGCGGACCGAGGACACCGGCGGTGGACCAGGCGGTGAGCAGCCGGCCGTGGATGGCGCCGACCTGGTGGGTGCCGAAGAGGTCCTTCAGATAGGCGGGGATCGTGGCGAAGCCGCCGCCGTAGAAGGACAGGATCACCAGGGCGCAGACGACGAACAGCGGCTTGGAGGCGTCCCCGAACTGGGCGATCAGCAGGTACATCAGCGCGCCCACGCCCAGGTAGACGCGGTAGATGTTCTTGCGTCCGATCAGGTCGGACGTCGACGACCAGGTGATACGGCCCGCCATGTTGGCCGCGGAGAGCAGCGCGACGAAGCCGGCGGCCGCGGTGACGGAGACCGGGGTGGAGGAGTCGGCGAAGAAGTCCGTGATCATCGGGGCGGCCTTCTCCAGGATGCCGATACCCGCGGAGACGTTCATGCAGAGGATGACCCACAGGCACCAGAACTGCGGGGTGCGGACGGCGTCGCGGGCGGAGACCTGCGGGCCCTCCAGGACGCTCGGTCCGCTGTCGACCGGCTTCGTCGAACGCGGCACCCGGACGAGCAGCACGCCCAGCAGCATGAACACGGCGTACGCCAGCCCGTGCACCAGGAAGGCGAGGGCGATGCCGGAGGAGTCGGCACCGAAGGACTCCAGCATCTGGGCGGACCACGGCGAGGCGATCAGCGCGCCGCCTCCGAAGCCCATGATCGCGATGCCGGTGGCCATGCCGGGCCGGTCGGGGAACCACTTGATCAGGGTGGAGACGGGTGAGATGTAGCCGATGCCGAGGCCGATGCCGCCGACGAAGCCGTAGCCGAAGACGATCAGCCAGTACTGCTCGGTGGCCGCGCCGAGCGAGGAGAGCAGGAAGCCGGAGGAGAAGCAGATCAGCGCCACGGTCATCGCCCAGCGCGGTCCGTTGCGCTCGACGAGCGTCCCGCCGAACGCGGCGGACAGGCCGAGCATGACGATGCCGAGTTGGAAGGGCAGCGCGCTCTGCGTGCCGCTGAGGCCCAGCGCGGATTCGAGCGGAGGCTTGAAGACGCTCCAGGCGTAGGCCTGCCCGATGGAGAGATGTACGGAGAGTGCTGCCGGGGGAACGAGCCAGCGGCTCCAGCCCGGGGGTGCGACGGGGGGACTCATGATCCCGGACGGTAGGGAGCGGCAGTCGAGTTGAGAAAGCGGCCCGTCGGCCGTATGCGGTGAGCGGTATCCCCCGAGCGCCGAACGGTCGCTCCTCGGCCGACTTCATGCCCGCGTAATGCCTTGTTCGGCCGCTGCGCGAACCCTTGCCGGGCTTATTTCCATACTGTAGACAATATTTCGTCGACAGAGTTCAGCAGTTCCTCGGTACCCTCGACGAACGGAGCTCCCTCGCCATGAAAGTCGCAGTTCTCGGCGCCGGTGCGATCGGTGCCTATGTCGGCGCCGCGCTCCACCGCGCGGGCGCGGACGTGCATCTCGTCGCCCGTGGACCGCATCTGGCGGCCACGAGGCGGGACGGGGTGCGTCTGCTCAGCTCGCGCGGGGACTTCACCGCCCGCGCCCAAACGGCGGATGACCGCCGCCGAACGCGTCGGCGACCACCGCACCTCCACACTCCAGGACCTGGAGCGCGGCAAGCCGCTGGAACTCGACGTCCTGCTCGCGGCGGTCGTCGAGCTGGCGGACGTCACCGGCGTCGAGGTGCCCACCCTGCGCACCGTCCACGCCATCTCGGACCTGCTCGCCCTGAGGAGCGCCGCATGAGGAAACGGCAACCGAAGACCTACACCAGGCTCACCCACCCGCTGGTACGCGACTCCCGCGACGAGCCCTTCCGGCAGGCGACCTGGGAGGAGGCGCTGGACCGAGCCGCCCGCGGCATCGAACGCAATCGCGGTGCGTTCGGGATGTTCTCCTGCGCCCGCGCCACCAACGAGATGAACTACGTGGCGCAGAAGTTCGCGCGCGTCGTCATGGGCACCAACAACGTCGACTCCTGCAACCGCACCTGTCACGCGCCGAGCGTCGCCGGCCTCTCGGCCGCGTTCGGCTCGGGCGGCGGCACCTCCTCGTACGAGGAGATCGAGCACACCGACGTCATCGTGATGTGGGGCTCCAACGCCCGCTTCGCCCACCCGATCTTCTTCCAGCACGTGCTGAAGGGGATACGGAACGGCGCCCGGATGTACGCGGTCGACCCCAGGCGGACCTCCACCGCCGAGTGGGCGGAGAGCTGGCTCGGCCTGAACGTCGGCACCGACATCCCGATGGCACACGCGATCGGCCGCGAGATCATCCACGCCGGCCTCGCCAACGAGGCGTTCGTCGAGCGGGCGACCACCGGCTTCGAGGAGTACAAGGCACTCGTGGAGCCGTGGACGCTGTCGCTCGCCGAGAAGGTGACGGGCGTACCGGCCGCCGCCATACGGCAGTTGGCGCACGCCTACGCCCGTGCCGAGCGCGCCCAGCTCTGCTGGACCCTCGGCATCACCGAGCACCACAACGGCACGGACAACGTCCGCGCGCTCATCAACCTGTCGCTGCTGACCGGCCATGTGGGCCGCTACGCCTCCGGGTTGCAGCCCCTGCGCGGCCAGAACAACGTCCAGGGCGGCGGCGACATGGGCGCCATCCCCAACCGGCTGCCCGGCTTCCAGGACATCCTCGACCCGGCGTCCCGGCTGAAGTTCGAGTCGGCGTGGGACACCGTCATCCGGCCGCACCACGGGCTGAACCTGACGGAGATGTTCGAGGCCATGGAAGAGGGCTCGCTGACGGCCGTGTACTGCATCGGGGAGAACCCCGCGCAGTCGGAGGCGGACAGCGGGCAGGCCGTACGGCGTCTGTCGGGGCTCGACTTCCTCGTCGTCCAGGACATCTTCCTGACCAGGACCGCCGAGTTGGCGGACGTCGTGCTGCCCGCGACCGCCGGGTGGGCGGAGACGGAGGGGACTACCACCAACAGCGAACGGCGGGTCCAGCGCGTGCGCAGGGCGGTCACGCCGCCCGGTGAGGCCCGCGAGGACATCGACATCATCTGCGACCTGGCCGGGCGACTGGGACACGAGTGGAAGTACGCCGACGCCGAGGCCGTCTGGAACGAGCTGCGGTCGGTGTCGCCGGACCACTACGGGATGACGTACGACCGCCTGGAGGAGCACCAGGGCATCCAATGGCCCTGCCCGGACCCGGACAAGCTCGAACCGACCTACCTGCACGGCCGGTTGTGGGAGACGGACCCGGCCAGGCGGGGCAGGCTCGCGCCCTTCGGGATCGTCCGGCACGATCCGCCGGTGGACCTGACGGACGAGCGGTTCCCGATTCGGCTCACCACCGGGCGGCGGCTCGACTCGTACAACACCGGGGTGCAGAGCGGCGGTTTCGCCTCGCCGCTGCGGCGCGGGGAGTACGTCGAGCTGTGCCCGGAGGACGCGGAGCGCTACGGCGTCGTGGTGGGCGAGGAGGTCCAGGTGTCCTCGCGGCGCGGGTCCGTGGTGGCGCCGGTGTGGATCGACCCAGCGCTGCGGCCCGGCCTCGCCTTCATGACCATGCACTTTCCCGACGAGGTCGACACCAACCAGCTGACGATCGAGGCGAACTGCCCGATCGCGGGGACGGCGGAGTTCAAGGCGTCGGCGATCCGGATCGAGAAGCTGCCCGTCACAGCCGTGAGGAGCTGAGACAGGACATGGATCTGCACTTCGGTGACAGCAAGCCCACGGACGAGGAGAGGGCGGCCGTCGACGCGCTGCTCGGGCCGCCCGAGTCCTCCTGGGAGGGCGCTGCCCGCGATGAGACGAGGGCCGCCGATCTGCGGTGGGCGCGAGGTGGCCGGGAGGCTCGGGAGCGCCGTGACCTGCTGTTACCGGGGCTGCACGCGGTCAACGACCGGATCGGCTGGATCAGCGGGGGCGCGCTTGACTATCTGTGCCGGCGGCTGACGGTGCCGCCGGCCGAGGCGTACGGCGTCGCCACGTTCTACGCGATGTTCTCGGTCCGGCCGCGTCCCGCCACCGTGCTGCACGTGTGCACGGACCTGGCGTGCGCGGCGGCAGGGTCGGCGGACCTGTGCGCGGGGGTCGAGGCGCGGCTGGGGATCGGGAGTGGGGTGAGAGTGGAGCGGAGTCCGTGTCTCGGGCTCTGCGAGCGGGCCCCGGCCGCCCTCGCGATCAAGGCCGGGGATCCGGTGCGTACGGCCGTGGCGGCGCCGGCGACCGTCGAGGCGGCCGTGCTCGCCGCGAGCGCGCCCGACTCGGCGGACGAGGAGCCCCCGGCTGCCATGGCGGTCCCGCAGGCGGGAGAACCCGGGCTCATCCTCCTCTCCCGCACGGGCGTCGTCGACCCGGCCTCCCTCGACGACTACCGCGCACACGGCGGCTACACGGCCCTCCGCCGCGCCTTCGCGCTCGGCCCCGCCGGGGTCATCCGGGAGGTCACCGACTCGGGCCTCGTCGGGCGCGGCGGCGCCGCCTTCCCCGCCGGCCGGAAATGGCAGGCCACGGCGTCCCGGCCCGACCATCCGCACTACGTCGTCTGCAACGCGGACGAATCCGAGCCGGGCACCTTCAAGGACCGCGTGATCATGGAGGGCGACCCGTTCGCCCTGGTCGAGGCGATGACGATCGCGGCATACGCGACCGGCGCGCACGAGGGCTACCTCTATCTGCGGGGCGAGTATCCACGAGCCCTGCACCGCCTGGAACACGCCATGGCCCAGGCCCGCGACCGCGGACTGCTCGGCGACGACGTCCTCGGCCAGGGCTACGCCTTCGACATCGAGATCCGCCGGGGAGCGGGCGCCTACGTCTGCGGCGAGGAGACGGCCCTCTTCAACTCCATCGAGGGATACCGGGGCGAGCCGCGCTCGAAGCCGCCGTTCCCCGTGGAGAAGGGCCTGTTCGGCAAGCCGACGGTGGAGAACAACGTCGAGACGCTGGTGAATGTCCTGCCGATCCTGACGATGGGCGCCCCGGCGTACGCCGCGATCGGCACGGCGAAGTCCACCGGACCGAAGCTGTTCTGTGTGTCGGGCAGCGTGGACCGGCCCGGCGTCTACGAGGTGCCCTTCGGGGCGACGCTCGGCGGTCTGCTGACACTCGCCGGCGTACGCGACGGTCTGCGGGCCGTCCTCCTCGGCGGCGCGGCCGGCGGCTTCGTACGCCCCGACGAACTGGACGTGCCCCTCACCTTCGAGGGGACACGGGCGGCGGGCACGACGCTCGGTTCGGGGGTGGTGATGGCCTTCGACGACACGGTTCCGCTGCCCCGGCTGCTGCTGCGGATCGCGGAGTTCTTCCGGGACGAGTCCTGCGGGCAGTGCGTGCCGTGCCGGGTGGGGACCGTGCGGCAGGAGGAGGCGCTGCACCGGCTCGTCGAGCGGTCGGGCGCGGCGGCGGCCGGTGACATCGCGCTGCTCAGGGAGGTCGGCCGCGCCATGCGGGACGCCTCGATCTGCGGTCTCGGGCAGACCGCGTGGAACGCCGTGGAATCCGCCATCGACCGTCTGGGGGCGTACGAATGACCGTGATCCCGCTCGGAGTGCCGCGTCGCCTCCTGGAGTTCACCCTCGACGGGCAGCCGGCGCGAGCCCCCGAGGGCTCGACGATCCTCGACGCGTGCCGGGCCGCCGGCAAGGACGTCCCCACCCTCTGCCAGGGCGACACGCTCACCCCGAAGAACGCCTGCCGGGTCTGTGTCGTCGAGGTCGAGGGGGCCCGGGCCCTCGTCCCGGCCTGCTCCCGCGAGGCCGAGCCCGGTATGGAGGTGAGGACGGACACCGAGCGCGCCCGGCACAGCCGCAGGATCGTCCTCGAACTCCTCGCGTCGTCGGTCGACCTGGCCACGACCCCGCGGGCCGCCGAGTGGATCAAGGAGTACGAGGCGAAGCCGGACCGGTTCGGCCCGGACGCGGCCCGGCTGAACGAGGAACCCAGGATCGACAACGAGCTGTATGTGCGGGACTACGACAAGTGCATCCTGTGTTACAAATGCGTGGACGCCTGCGGGGACCAGTGGCAGAACACGTTCGCGATCTCCGTCGCGGGCCGTGGCTTCGACGCCCGGATCGCCGTCGAGCACGACGCGCCGCTCACCGACTCGGCGTGCGTGTACTGCGGAAACTGCATCGAGGTCTGCCCGACGGGCGCGCTGTCCTTCAAGTCGGAGTTCGACATGCGGGCGGCGGGCAGCTGGGACGAGTCGGCGCAGACGGAGACGACGACGGTGTGCGCGTACTGCGGTGTGGGCTGCAACCTCACACTCCACGTGCAGGACAATGAGATCGTGAAGGTCACCTCGCCGCACGACAACCCGGTGACCCACGGCAACCTCTGCATCAAGGGCCGCTTCGGCTACCAGCACGTACAGAACCGGGACTGAGACACGACATGGGACGAGTCACGGAACGACGCAAGGTGATCCGCGTCCGGGACGGTGTGGTCTCCACCCGCCCGGACACGCTCGTCGCCGAGGAGCCCCTGGAGATCCGGCTGAACGGCAAGCCGCTCGCGATCACCATGCGCACGCCCGGGGACGACTTCGCGCTGGCGGCCGGCTTCCTGGTGAGCGAGGGCGTACTCGCCGAGCAAGCCGACCTGCGGAACATCGTCTACTGCGCGGGGGCGACGGCGGACGGGTCGAACACGTACAACGTGGTCGACGTGAAGACGGCCCCCGGGGTCGTCGTCCCCGACATCACGCTCGAACGGAACGTGTACACGACGTCGTCCTGCGGGCTGTGCGGCAAGGCGTCACTGGACGCCGTCCGTACGACCGCGCGGTGGCCCGTCGACGACACGCACGGCGGTGACGCTCCTCCGGTCCGCCTCGCACCCGAACTCCTCGCGAGCCTCCCCGACCGGCTCCGCGCGGCCCAGCGGGTGTTCGACCGGACCGGGGGGCTGCACGCGGCGGCCCTGTTCAGCGAGGAGGGCGAGCTGCTGGACGTACGGGAGGACGTGGGGCGGCACAACGCGGTGGACAAGCTGGTGGGGCGTGCCGTGCAGAGCGGGTCGCTGCCCCTGTCGCGGGCGGTGCTGCTGGTGTCGGGGCGGGCCTCCTTCGAGCTGGCGCAGAAGGCGGTGATGGCGGGGATCCCGGTGCTGGCGGCGGTGTCGGCGCCGTCGTCGCTGGCGGTCGACCTGGCGGCGGAGACCGGGCTGACCCTGGTGGGGTTCCTGCGGGGCGCCTCCATGAACGTGTACGCGGGTGAGCACCGCATCGCCCTGCGGGCCGCGGCCGCCCAGGGCTGACCGGCGCTCCCCGCGACACGGCGGCGGGGCCCCACCGGCGGGGAGCGCCCCCTGCGCCGGCGGGCTCCGCCGGTCGACCGCCGGGTACGGGCCGTTGGTCCACCGGTCGCGTTGCCGAGCGCGGGTGGGCAACCACGCACGACACGCACCCGCCGACGAACCCGAACGCCCCAGACTCTCTCGCGAGACACGCCCCGACCGACGCGGGGTTCCCGCGAGCCCCTGAACCTGTGTCTGCCCATGGACCGGGTGGGCGCAGGCCACTAACGTCCCTCCCGTGCCCGACGACGCAGGAGCACGACAGCGGACGGGGGCCGGACCGGTCCTGATCCTGGCCCTGGTCCTGGCCCTCGCCGCCGTGCTGCTCGTCGCCCTCCCGGACGACGACCGGGAGGGCGGCGCCACCTGCACGGCCCGTACGGTCCGGGGCTGGGACCCGGACGCGTCCCTGACCGGCGAGTTCACCCGGTACGGCGACGACGCGACCCGCACCGACGACTGGACCGGCGGTGACGGCACCCATTCGGTGCGCCTCCCGGACGGACGGGTGCTGTGGCTGTTCTCGGACACCTATCTGGGCCAGGTGCACGCCCCGCCCAACCCGGTCGGCGAATCCGTGGCCTGGCGGGACGTGTCGACCCCTCTGGTGCGCAACTCGGCCGTGGTGATGTCCCGTTCGGGCCGTCTGGAGTCCACGCTCCCGGCGCCGGTCTTCCCGGACCCGGCACCGCAGCAGTGGCGCTGGCCGGTGGCCGCCCGGGTCGAGCCGCGTTCCCCCGGCTCCTCCGAGCAGGTCGTACGGGTGCTGTTGTGGACCCGTACGACGGGGCAGTCACCGTGGATCTACGGGGTGCCGACGGCGACCGAGGTCGCGACGCTGTCGCTGCCCGATCTGCGGCTGGAGGGGATCACGACGGTGCTGGACCAGGGGTCGGTCGCCGATCCGGCCCGGCGGGTGCTGTTCGGCACGACGGCCGTGGACGCGGGCGACTGGACGTACGTCTTCGGCGGCACCGACGCCCAGGCGGCCTCCCGGCCGACCTCCCACGCGTATGTCGCCCGGGTGCCACGCGGCCGGCTCGGGGAGCCGGGGGCCTGGGAGTACTGGGAGGGTGCGCGGTGGGCGGTGCGGGGGCGGCCGGCGGCGGTGCTGGGGAACGGAGCGGACAAGGGGGTGGGCAGCGCGTTCACCGTCGTCCGCGACGGTCGTACGTATGTGCTGTTCACCATGGCCGCCGGCGCGGAGGGGCTGACGACCGTCACCGCCTACTGGGCCTGCTCCCCCACCGGGCCGTGGCACGGGCCCACCAAGGCTTTCCGTCCGCCGTTGCCGGCCGACGCCGACAACGCCGCGGCGTACAATCCGCAGGCGCACAAGGCGGTCGGCGACGGGCGGCTGGTCCTCAGCTACGACGTCAACTGGCTGGACACCGACGCGGCCTCGGCACAGCTGAACATCACGCGGAACGTGTCCCTGTACCGGCCGCGGTTCGTATCGCTTCGTCTCGCTGCCCCGTGACCGCCGGCTCCACCGGGTCCTTGGCGCGGCGCTTGGCGATGACCGCGCAGACCATCAGCTGCATCTGGTGGAACAGCATCAGCGGCAGCACGGCGAGGGAGGCCTCGGGGCCGAACAGGACGCTCGCCATGGGCAGTCCGGAGGCGAGGGACTTCTTGGAACCGGCGAACTGGATGGCGACGCGGTCCGCCCGGTCGAAGCGGAGAGCCTTGGCGCCGTACCAGGTGAGCAGCAGCATCACCGCGAGCAGGACGGCCTCGACGACGAGCAGTCCGACGAGTCGCAGCGGGCTGACCTGGCTCCAGATCCCGCGCACCATGCCCTCGCTGAAGGCGACGTAGACGACGAGGAGGATCGAGCCCCGGTCGACGAGGCCGAGGATCTGCTTGTGCCGGGTGATGAAGCCGCCGATCCAGCGGCGGGTGAGCTGCCCGGCGAGGAACGGCACCAGCAACTGGAGCACGATCTTCAGCAGCGAGTCCGCGGAGAAGCCGCCGACCCTGCCGCCCAGCAGGCTCGCCGCGAGCAGCGGGGTGATGACGATGCCCGCGAGGGAGGAGAAGGAGCCCGCGCAGATCGCGGCGGGCACATTGCCCCGGGCCATCGAGGTGAAGGCGATCGACGACTGGATGGTCGAGGGGACCAGGGTGAGGAAGAGCAGACCGGTGTAGAGGGAGTGGTTCAGGAACACCGGTTCGAGACCGCGGGCGGCCAGGCCCAGCAGTGGGAAGACGACGAACGTGCAGGCCAGCACGGTGACGTGCAGTCGCCAGTGCCGGAGGCCGGCCAGGGCCTCGCGGGTGGAGAGACGGGCGCCGTAGAGGAAGAAGAGGAAGGCGATCGCGGCCGTGGCCGCGCCCGACGCGACCTCGGCGGCCGTACCCCGCGCCGGGAGGAGAGCCGCGAGGCCCACCGTCCCGAGCAACAGCAGGATGTACGGGTCGATCGGCATCCAGCTCGGCCACTTCAGGCGTTTCACGGTGCTCCACGTGCGTTCGGTGAGAGGTGCGTTCGATGGGGGATGCGCGGGGCCCGGAGAGCCCCTCTCCATCGTCCCCCTCGGACCCGTGATCGGGAATCCCGCATACCACTCTGACTGTGATCGCATACTGCGATAAGCGGGTAGGGTGGCGGCCGTGTACGACCCCGCCCATCTGCGGACCTTTCTCGCCGTGGCCCAGACGCTGAGCTTCACGCAGGCCGCCCGGCGGCTGGGGCTGCGCCAGTCCACGGTCAGCCAGCACGTACGCCGCCTGGAGGACGCGACCGGGCGGCAGCTGTTCTCGCGGGACACGCACTCGGTGGAACTGACCGAGGACGGCGAGGCGATGCTCGGTTTCGCCCGGCGGCTGCTTGAGGTGCACGAGCAGGCGACGGCGTTCTTCACCGGGACCCGGCTGCGCGGGCGGCTGCGCTTCGGCGCGTCGGAGGACTTCGTGCTGACCCGGCTCCCGGAGATCCTGGAGGCCTTCCGGTACGACCATCCGGAAGTGGACCTGGAGCTGACCGTCGAACTGTCGGGCACGCTGCACGAGCGGCTCGCGGCGGGCAAACTCGACCTGGTACTGGCGAAAAGGCTCCCCCGGGACCCGCGCGGCGAACCCGTCTGGACGGACCGCCTGGTGTGGATCGGCGCGGAACGGCTCCGCCTCGACCCCGACCGCCCGGTCCCCCTGATCATCTATCCACCGCCCGGTATCACCCGCGTCCTGGCCCTGGAGGCACTGGAGCGGGAAGGCCGCGCGTGGCGCGTCGCCTGCACCAGCGGCAGCCTCAACGGCCTCGTCGCCGCCGCACGCGCGGGGCTCGGTGTGATGGCTCATTCTCGTCGCCTGGTACCCCCCGGTCTGGTCCGGATCCCGGAACGGGCGGGGCTGCCGGAACTCGGCGAGGTCGACTTCGTCCTCGTCCACGGCCGGCGGCCGGGAGCCGCGTCGAGCGCGGCGGACGCCCTCGCGGCGGCGATCCTGTCCGGCGGAGACCGGCTGCACGGCCCGGCGTAGGGCGGCGCACCCCAGAACCCTGCCGTGTCCGAACCCGCACGCACCGCAACCGGGGCGTGCGGGTTCGGTGGAGATTACGGTCCCGAAACTTACTCGCACATCAGAAGTTGGCGCCGGAAACATCCCTGAATACAGGCATTCTCCGGCGCCTCCTCGTGCCGTGGGTCCGTATGCGTCCCCTCCACAATTCTCCACAACCCTCCCGCCCGTTCTCCCGGTGAGGTAGCTTTCACGCGCTGTGCGGAGCGCCACGAGGAGCGGGTTTGCGCGAGTTCACCAACCCCCCGTTGGCGTCGGCGCCGCCGGTGGGCGGCCTGGCCGACGTCGTCTTCGAGTACGCCCAGGAGGACCCGACGTACATCGCGCTCGGCCGCAAGGACGAGCGGGGCGTGTGGCGCGACGTGACCTCCGCCGAGTTCCGCGACGAGGTGCTGGCGCTGGCGAAGGGCCTGCTGGCGCAGGGCGTACGGTTCGGCGACCGGGTCGCCATCATGTGCCGGACCCGTTATGAGTGGACCCTCTTCGACTACGCCCTGTGGACCGTCGGCGCCCAGGTCGTCCCCATCTACCCGACCTCCTCCGCCGAGCAGGTCTTCTGGACGCTGTACGACTCCCAGTGCACGGCCGCCATGGTCGAACACGAGGACCACGCGATGACCATCGCGACCGTCATCGACCGGCTGCCCCAGCTGCACCGGCTGTGGCAGCTGGACGCGGGCGCGGTGGAGGAGTTGTACGAGTCGGGCGCGCACCTCGACGACGAGGTGGTCCACCGGCACCGGCGGGCGGTGACCCCCGAGTCGATCGCGACGATCATCTACACGTCCGGCACGACCGGTCGCCCCAAGGGCTGTGTGATCTCGCACGCCAACTTCACGGTCGAGGCGGACACGGTCATCGAGCGCTGGGCGCCGCTGTTCGAGTCCCGCAGGGGCGACGAGGCGGCGACGCTGCTGTTCCTGCCGCTCGCGCATGTCTTCGGGCGGATGGTGCAGGTCGCCGGCATCCGCGGGAAGGTGAAGTTCGGTCATCAGCCGCAGCTCAACGCGGCCGTTCTGCTGCCCGATCTCGCCGCCTTCAGGCCGACCTTCTTCCTCGCGGTGCCGTACATCTTCGAGAAGGTCTTCAACGCGAGCCGGCGCAAGGCCGAGCGGGAGGGCAGGACCGGTCCGTTCGAGAAGGCCGTCGAGGTCGCCGTGAAGTACGCGGACGCGGTGGAGTCGAAGGCGTGGGGCATCGGCCCCGGCCCGTCGGCGGGGCTGCGGATGCAGCACCAGTTCTTCGACAAGATGGTCTACGGCAAGATCCGGGAGGCGATGGGCGGCCGGATCAAGTACGCGATGTCCGGCGGCTCGGCGATGGACCGGCGGCTCGGACTGTTCTTCGCGGGCGCCGGCGTCCATATCTTCGAGGGGTACGGACTGACGGAGTGCACGGCCGCCGCGACGGCCAACCCGCCGGAGCGCACCCGCTACGGCACCGTCGGCCAGCCCATCCCGGGCATGACCGTGCACATCGCGGAGGACGGCGAGATCTGGCTGCGCGGCCCCAACGTCTTCCGGGGCTACCTCAACAACCCCAAGGCCACCGACGAGACCCTGCACGACGGCTGGCTCGCCACCGGCGACCTGGGCTCCCTCGACGAGGACGGCTATCTCACCATCACCGGGCGCAAGAAGGAGATCCTGGTGACCTCGGGCGGCAAGAGCGTCTCCCCCGCGATCCTGGAGGAGCGGGTACGCGATCATCCGCTGGTCGCCCAGTGCATCGTCGTCGGCAACGACCGTCCGTACATCGCCGCCCTCGTCACCCTGGACGGGGAGGCCGTCGAGCACTGGATCCAGATGCGCGGCAAGGCGAAGCTGTCACCGGCCGAGCTGGTGCGCGATCCGGAGCTGGAGACCGAGGTGCGGCGAGCGGTGGTCGCCGCCAACACCCTGGTCTCGCAGGCCGAGTCGATCCGTACGTTCCGCATCCTGGCGCACCAGTTCACCGAGGAGCACGGCCTGTTGACGCCGTCGCTGAAGCTGAAGAGGAAGGCGATCGAGAAGGCGTACGCCACCGAGGTGGAGGCGCTGTACCGGGCGTGAGCGGACAGGGTGCGCGGGGCCCGGTGGCGGCCACACGCCACACGAGCTGATAGCCGCGCAGGTTCCCGAGCGGGAAGGTGGTGGTTCCGCAATGGTCCAGGCCGACAGTCCTGGACCGCCGGGATCGTTTCCGGCCAATCTGCGATTCCGGCCGCGAGCGGTCCGCTCAGGAATGCGTCGCGGGCCGTGATCGTTGACGATGGGGAGTACCACCCGACGACGTAAGGATCGAGAGCTCGTGAGCAGCAAGGTCCCCCCGATCATCCTGAACAACGGCGTCGAGATGCCCCAGCTGGGCTTCGGCGTGTGGCAGGTGCCGGACGACGAGGCCGAGCAGGCGGTCACGACGGCCCTGGAGGCCGGCTACCGCAGCATCGACACGGCCGCGATCTACGGCAACGAAGAGGGCACCGGCAAGGCCGTCGCCGCTTCCGGCATCGCCCGCAAGGACCTCTTCGTCACCACCAAGCTCTGGAACAGCGAGCAGGGCTACGACTCGGCCCTGCGCGCCTTCGACGAGTCCCTGGGCAAGCTCGGCCTGGAGTACGTGGACCTGTATCTGATCCACTGGCCGCTGCCGGCCCGGGGCACGTTCGTCGACACCTACAAGGCGTTCGAGAAGCTGTACGCGGACGGCCGCGCCAAGGCCATCGGTGTCTCCAACTTCCTTCCGGAGCATCTGGAAACGCTGATCGAGGCCACGAACGTCATTCCGGCCGTCAACCAGATCGAACTCCACCCGCACCTCCAGCAGCACGCGTCCCGCGAGTACCACGCGGAGCAGGGCATCGCCACCGAGGCCTGGTCGCCGCTCGGCCAGGGCAAGGGCCTCCTGGAGGTCCCGGCGATCGTCGCCATCGCGCAGAAGCACGGCCGGACTCCGGCCCAGGTCGTCCTGCGCTGGCACCTCCAGCTGGGCAACGTGGTCATCCCCAAGTCGGTGACCCCGGCCCGGATCAGGGAGAACATCGAGGTCTTCGACTTCTCCCTGGACCCCGAGGACATCGCCGCGATCAGCGCGCTGAACGAGGACCGCCGCCTCGGCCCGGACCCGGCGACGTTCGACATGGCGTGACATCCACACACCGAGACCGCCCGCCGCAGGTGTTCCGGCGGGCGGTCTTCGTGTGCCGGGAGTGTGGAGGCCGGGGCCCGGCGGCCCCCGGCCTCAGAGCCGGCTTGTCCGGCCGGCGGTGCGGAGACGGCCGGGCGGGAGGCTGCCGCAGCGCGTGCGGGCCCGATTCACAGCTGGGCCAGGTGGACGGTCTGCGCCGTGAGGACGAAGAGGTCCGTGCGGTGATGCAGGCTCGCCTTGTCGTCGGGGTCGAGGAGACGGTCGAGGGTCGCGAGGTCGGCCGGGTCGAGGAGTTCCGCGTGGCTCTCCCGGCGGCGCCGGAAGGAGGCCAGGGCGTAGGCGCGGGCGGATTCCGGCACCGGTGCCGGGATGTCCAGCAGGAAGGTGCGGGACGTGGCGTCGCGCAGGCCCACGGCGGTGAGCAGACCCGGCCAGTCCTCCGTATCCCGGACGCTGCCGGGCAGCGCCTCGCGCATCTCGGCGAACCACAGCTCCTCCGTCGCGTCGAGCCGTGACTGCAGTCCCGGGCGGCCGATGCCGAAGTCACGCGGCAGGAACCGTACCGGCAGCCCGCCCTCGACCAGCGCCAAAGTGCCGCCGGGGGCCAGGCGTTCGACGAAGGCGGCGAGGCCGGCGCGCTGGTCGCCGAGGTGGTGCAGGCTGTGGCCGGCCCACAGCAGATCGGCGGGGTAGTCCAAGTCTTCGAGTCCGTACGGGAGTTCGGCCTCCAGGATGCCGAGACGGTCGGCCAGGCCCAGACGTTCGGCCCGCGCACGGGCTCGCTCCAGCAGGGGCCCGGAGCCGTCCACGGCGACGACTCGGGCGCCGGGGAACGCGTCGGCCAGCAGACAGCTCACGACCCCCGGGCCGCTGCCGACGTCGACGACCAGCCCCGGCTCGGGCTGTCGCGTGGCCACCCAGGCCGCGGCCTGGCGGTTCAGGGGGGTGAGCAGTTCCGCCTGCTCCTCCAGGTGCTCGGCCAGCTCGGCCCAGACGATGTCGGTGCGGTCGTGCCGACCGTGACTGTGGCCGTGAGCCTGGCCACCGCCCTGACCGTGCTCGCGCCGATCCTGTGCGTGGTGCTGCTGTCCCATGACGGTGAGCCTCTCTTCCGGGTGCCGCCAGACTGCTCCGACCCACCCGGCGGAAGCCAGCCCCCTTGCCGTATCGGCAAATCCCGGATGCCGGGACGGCAGTTCCCGGCGGTCAGGCCTGCGGGGTGGCCTTCCGGTACGTGCACACATGCGCACCCGTGGGGCTGACGGTCGTCGAGACCAGTTCCAGGGTGTGCTTGGCGCCGTCGTCGGGGAAGATCGTCTTTCCGCCGCCGAGGATGACCGGCATGACGATAAGGACGAGCTCGTCCACGAGACCTTCGTACAGGAGGGTGCGGGCGAGGGTCGGGCTGCCCATGACGAGCAGATCGCCGCCGTCGGTCTCGCGGAGCTTGCGGATGTGTGCCACGGCCTCCGCGCCCGGAACCCGCGTGGTGTTGTCCCACGTCAGCTCGGAGTCGGCGAGGGTGGCGGAGACGACGTACTTGGGGAGGGCGTTCATCCGGTCGGCGAACGGGTCGCCCGCCCGCTCCGGCCAAGCGGCGGCCATCGCCTGCCAGGTCCGCCGGCCGTACAGCAGCGCGTCGGCCTTGCCCAGCGCCGCGTCCCAGGCGCCGCCCACGATCTCCGGGTCGAAGAAGGGGTGCGTCCAGCCGCCATGGGCGAAACCGCCCTCGGTGTCCTCCCCGGGACCGCCGGGCGCCTGCACGACACCGTCCAGGCTCATGAACTCGCAGATCACGATGCGCATGCGTTTCTCTCTCCTCGTGCTCTCACAGGCGTTACGGCGATGAAGACCGCCGCGCCACCCGGAACTCATCGCACCCGCCCACCTCCGCCATCGTGACGTGGCTCACACCGGAACGCCACCGGCCCGCCAGGGGCTGGGGAAGCGTGGCTGCCCCCTGGCGGGCCGGTTCACTCGATCGGGCTCAGAGCGCGGGGTACGCGTTCTGCATCAGCTGCTGGAACTGGGCGGAGAACCAGTGCCCGGAGATCGGCGCGTTGGGCAGGGCGCCGGACAGGTTGTTGCCGTTGCGCGGGTTGCCCGTGTAGGTCGGGTCGCACATGCGGTCGAAGCCCTTGCCCTCCTCGTTCGGGATGGCGGAGCTGGACCCGTCGGACTCACCCGGCGGCTTCATCCACACGTAGGCGTCGATCCCGGCCTCGGGGGAGGCCTGCGGACGCTCACCGAGGCCCGCTCCCGACTGGTTGCACCAGTTGCCGATGTGGATGCGGCGGTCGTAGCGCCCACCGTCGACGTAGGTGTCCACGGTGGTCGTGGCACCCGGGCCGGTGGGACGCGCGCTGCCGCCCCAGCCGTTGCGGGAGGTGTCGATCAGCATGCCGATGCCGGAGTCGAAGCCCACCGAGACCAGTTGGTCGCGGAAGGCCTGGGCGAAGGTCAGTTCGTCGACGTAACGGTTCCAGTCGACCCACTTCGACTCACGGACGGAGGTGCCGTTCACCGTCGAGTTGACGGAGAAGTTGTTCTCCTTGAGGGCGCTGTAGTTCGCCGTGTTGGTGATGAAGCCGTGGACGTCGTCGACCGTGGCGCCCTCGGCGGTCGCCGCCTCCTTGAAGACGGTGGCGGAGGCCGCGAAGTTGTCGTCCCAGCCGATCCAGCCGTGGTGGCCGGCGTCGACGTAGTTGTAGACGTTCCCCACGTCACCGAGCTTGTTGAGCGCGTAGCCGACGCCCTTGACGTAGTTGCCGTTGGCCTTCATCACATCGCACTCGGGGGTGGCCGTGGGGCGGCTGCCGGTGTTGGTGACGAGGTTGGGCAGCGAGTCGATCTCGACGGTGGTGACGATGCGCAGGGCGGCGTACTTCGGGTCCGCGAGGATGGCCGCGATCGGGTCGATGTACTCGGTCTTGTAGCGGCCGAGCTCCGTCGGGCCCAGCTCGCCGTTGGAGGCGAGCGCCGCGCAGTCACGGCCGGGCAGGTTGTAGATCACGACCTGGATGGCCAGCTCGCCGGAGCCCTTCTGCTCCAGCGCCTCGTCGAGGTGGTCGCGCAGCCCCATGCCGCCGTTCACCCCGTTGATGGCGGCGATCCGGTCCAGCCAGACACCCGTGGGCTGGTCGGAGATCCGGCTGCCGCCCGGCTCGGACTCGGCCTTCTCGGACCACTCGGGGTTCACGTACACCTTGGCACCGGAGTACGGGTTGTCCACCTTCGTGCCCGGGCCGGGCGGGTCGGTGGGGCCACCGCCACCATCGCCGTCGTCGACGTTGCAGGTCACCCCGTCCAGGGTGAAGGTCGTCGGGAGCGCGTTGGTGCCGCTGTAGGAGGCGTTGAAGCCGAAGCTGACCGAACCGCCGGTCGCCAGCGCGCCGTTGTAGGTCTCGTTGGCGGCGGTCACCGAGGTGCCGCTCTGGGACAGCCGGGCGTTCCAGGCGTTACTGACCGTCTGGTTGCCGGCGTACGACCACTTCACGGCCCAGGAGGTCTTGGCGGCGCTGTTGTTGGTGACGGTGACGGAGGTGGTGAAGCCGGTGGACCACTGGTTCTGCACCTTGTACTCGACGGTGCAGGGGATCGCCTTGGCGCCGACGTCGTCCGGTGCGACGGCCATCGCGGTCCCGGCGGCGCCGGCGACCAGCGCCATCGCCGCGAGGAGTGCTGTTCTGGTACGGCTCATGAGTGCGGGTTTCCTCTTCCGTAGTGGGGTGTACGTGGAGGTTCCGAACGGGGTCCGACGTGGTGCGCGGGCACGCCCAGCGGGACCTGGGCGGCGGCTACGCGGGGATGGTGGTGCTTCCCGGCCACGACGCGGTGAACCCGGCGCCGATGCTCGCGCCGACGAGTAAAAGACCTGAACGCGGGGGGTGTCGCATGAGCGACTCCTTGCAGCTCGGACACGCCGGGACGGACGCGTCGACTGATGGAACCGCTCCCACTGGTGCTGGTGAAGGTAGCGCCAAGTGACGGTAAAAAACAGAGGTGTCGCGTTATTGCGCACCACGAATCTTTTCTGCCGTCGTCGAATCTTTTCGACTCTTCAAACACCTTGACCCCCTGCACCCCTCTCCTCAATATGGGAGCGCTCCCACTGGTTCAAGGCTTGTTGTTGCTGCTCCGCCCCCGCCTTCGTAAGAGCCGCACGGAAGGAACCAGAGCATGCACCCCAGACGGAGACGCCGTGCCACGCGGCGCCTGTGGACCGCCGTGGTGGCGGCCCTCGCCCTCCCCTTGACGATGCTCAGCACCGGCGCGACTCCCGCCAGCGCGGCGGCGGTCGCCTGCAACGTCGACTACAAGACCAACGACTGGGGCTCGGGTTTCACCGCCGAGCTCACGATCAGCAACCGGGGCACGGAGGCCATCAGCGGCTGGACCCTGACGTACGACTACACGGGCGACCAGAAGCTCTCCAACGGCTGGAGCGGTACCTGGTCACAGTCCGGCAAAACCGTGACGGCGAAGAACGCGTCCTGGAACGGCACGATCGCCGTCGGCGCCGCCGTGACCACCGGGGCCCAGTTCACCTACAGCGGCACGAACGCCGCGCCGACCGACTTCGCGATCAACGGCACCGCCTGCGTGGGCGCCCACCAGCCGCCGATCACGGTGCTGACCAGCCCGAGCGCGGGCGCGGTGTACTCGCAGGGGGACGCGGTGCCGATGGCGGCCACGGCCGCCGCCGCGGACGACGCGACGATCACGAAGGTCGAGTTCTACGACGACACCAGGCTGCTGGGCACGGACACGACCTCGCCGTACACGTTCTCGGCGACCGGTCTGGCCGTGGGCAGCCATTCGCTGGTCGCCAAGGCGTACGACAGCCTGGGCGCGTCGGCGGACTCCACACCGGTCGGCATCACGGTCGCCTCGGGCCCCGCCGTGGTCGTCTCGCCGACCCAACTGGGCGTGCGGCAGGGCGAGTCGAGCACGTACGACGTGAAACTCTCGACACAGCCGTCGGCCAACGTGACGGTGACGACCGCGCGGGCGTCCGGTAACACCGGCCTGTCCGTGACGGGCGGCGGGTCGCTGAGCTTCACGCCGTCGAACTGGAACACCGCCCAGAAGGTGACCATCGGCGCCAACTCCTCCGGTACCGGTTCGGCCGTCTTCGAGTCGACGGCCGACGGCCACGCCAAGGCCGCGGTGACCGTGACGCAGCTGGCGGCGGCGAGCGAGTACGACGCCCGCTTCCTGGAGCTCTACGGCAAGATCACCAACCCGGCGAACGGCTACTTCTCCCCCGAGGGCATCCCGTACCACTCGGTGGAGACACTGATCGTCGAGGCGCCGGACCACGGCCATGAGACCACCTCGGAGGCGTACAGCTACCTCCTGTGGCTCCAGGCCATGTACGGCAAGGTCACGGGCGACTGGTCCAAGTTCAACGGCGCCTGGGAGATCATGGAGAGGTACATGATCCCGACCCACGCCGACCAGCCGACCAACTCCTTCTACACGGCGAACAAGCCGGCCACCTACGCCCCCGAGCACGACACCCCGAACGAGTACCCGGCACAGCTCGACCCCGGCGCCCCGGTCGGTCCGGACCCCATCGCCGGCGAGCTGAAGAGCGCGTACGGCACGGACGACGTGTACGGCATGCACTGGCTGCAGGACGTCGACAACGTCTACGGCTACGGCAACTCGCCCGGCAAGTGCGAGGCGGGCCCGTCGGACACCGGACCGTCGTACATCAACACCTTCCAGCGCGGGCCGCAGGAGTCGGTGTGGGAGACCATCCCGCAGCCCACCTGCGACCAGTTCAAGTACGGCGGCCCGAACGGCTATCTGGACCTGTTCACCGGTGACGCGGCGTACGCGAAGCAGTGGAAGTTCACCAACGCGCCGGACGCCGACGCGCGTGCCGTGCAGGCCGCGTACTGGGCGGACATCTGGGCCAAGGAGCAGGGCAAGGGCGCCGACGTCTCCGCGACCATCGGCAAGGCCGCGAAGATGGGCGACTATCTGCGCTACTCCATGTACGACAAGTACTTCAAGAAGATCGGTAACTGTGTGGGGGCCACGACCTGCCCCGCGGGTACCGGCAAGGACGCCTCCCACTATCTGATGTCCTGGTACTACGCGTGGGGCGGCGCCACCGACACGAGCGCCGGCTGGGCGTGGCGCATCGGCTCCAGCCACGCGCACGGCGGCTACCAGAACCCGCTGGCCGCGCACGCGCTCGCCAACTACCCCCCGCTGAAGCCCAAGTCCTCGACCGGGCAGGCGGACTGGGCCAAGTCCCTGGACCGGCAGATCGAGTTCTACCGCTGGCTGCAGTCGGACGAGGGCGGCATCGCGGGCGGCGCCACCAACAGCTGGGCGGGGCGGTACGCCACTCCCCCGGCCGGTACGCCGACCTTCTACGGCATGTTCTACGACGAGAAGCCCGTGTACCACGACCCGCCGTCCAACCAGTGGTTCGGCTTCCAGGCATGGTCCATGGAGCGCGTCGCGGAGTACTACCAGCAGACGGGCAACGCCGGTGCCAAGACGGTCCTCGACAAGTGGGTCGACTGGGCCCTGTCCAAGACCACGATCAACCCCGACGGGACGTACCGCATGCCGTCGACGCTCCAGTGGTCCGGTGCGCCCGACACCTGGAACGCGTCGAGTCCCGGCTCCAACGCGGGACTTCACGTCACCGTCGCCGACTACACCGACGACGTGGGCGTGGCCGCCGCGTACGCCAAGACCCTGACGTACTACGCCGACCGCTCCGGTGACGCCGACGCCGCCCGCGTGGCGAAGGCGCTGCTCGACGGGATGTGGGAGCACCACCAGGACGGGCTCGGCATCGCCGTCCCGGAGACCCGCGCGGACTACAACCGCTTCGACGACCGGGTGTACGTGCCGAGCGGCTGGACCGGGACGATGCCGAACGGTGACGTCATCGACTCGTCGTCGACCTTCGATTCGATCCGGTCGTTCTACGAGGACGATCCCGCCTGGTCGAAGATCGAGGCGTACCTGGCGGGTGGCGCCGCGCCGTCGTTCACGTATCACCGTTTCTGGGCCCAGGCCGACATCGCGTTGGCCATGGGTTCGTATGCGGAGTTGCTGGAGTAGCTCCGGTCGTGTGACGGCCGGGGACTGTCCCTGGCTGATCGCACCCACGCGGCGGTAGCCGCACATCGACGCAGCCCCGCGCCCCCATGGGCGCGGGCGCTGTGCTCTGCTCGAAGAACTTCGCGCCTCCCCCCACCCCTTCGGAGAGGACCCCACCGTGCGAAGAACCCGCATCCTCACGGCCGTACTGGCCCTCTCGGCCGGACTGCTCGCGGGCTCGCCGCCCGCGCTGGCCGCCGACGAGCCCCCCGACAGGTCCGCCGAGAAATCGGTGTCGATCGCCGCCGACACCTACACCTGGAAGAACGCCCGGATCGACGGGGGCGGTTTCGTCCCCGGCATCGTCTTCAACCGCAAGGAGAAGAACCTCGCGTACGCCCGCACGGACATCGGCGGGGCCTACCGCTGGGTGGAGTCGTCGAAGACGTGGACCCCGCTGCTCGACTCGGTCGGCTGGGACGACTGGGGGCACACGGGAATCGTGAGCCTCGCCTCCGACTCGGTCGACCCGGACAAGGTGTACGTGGCGGCCGGTACGTACACCAACAGCTGGGACCCGGGGAACGGGGCGGTCCTGCGCTCCTCGGACCGGGGCGCGAGCTGGCAGAAGACGAACCTGCCGTTCAAGCTGGGCGGGAACATGCCCGGGCGGGGCATGGGCGAGCGTCTGGCCGTGGACCCGAACCGCAACAGCGTGCTGTATCTGGGCGCGCCGAGCGGCGAGGGGCTGTGGCGGTCGACGGACTCGGGTGTCACCTGGTCGCAGGTGACGAACTTCCCCAACGTCGGCGACTACGTGGCCGATCCGTCCGACACCAGCGGGTACTCCAGCGACAACCAGGGCATCGTCTGGGTCACCTTCGACGAGTCGACGGGCAGTTCCGGTAACGCGACGAAGACCCTCTACGTCGGGGTCGCGGACAAGGACAACGCGGTGTACCGCTCGACGGACGCGGGCGCGACCTGGTCGCGGGTGGCCGGACAGCCGACCGGCCACCTGGCCCACAAGGGCGTCCTCGACGCGGCGAACGGCCATCTGTACCTCTCCTACAGCGACAAGGGCGGACCGTACGACGGCGGCAAGGGCCAGCTGTGGCGGTACGCGACCGCGACGGGTGCCTGGACGAACATCAGCCCGGTGGCGGAGGCCGACACGTACTACGGGTTCAGCGGCCTGACGGTCGACCGGCAGGACCCGGGCACGGTCATGGCGACGGCGTACAGCTCCTGGTGGCCGGACACACAGATCTTCCGCTCGACGGACAGCGGCGCCACGTGGACCAGGGCCTGGGACTACACCTCGTACCCCAACCGCTCGAACCGCTACACGATGGACGTCTCGTCCTCGCCGTGGCTGACCTGGGGCGCGAACCCCTCCCCACCCGAGCAGACGCCGAAGCTCGGCTGGATGACGGAGGCACTGGAGATCGACCCGTTCGACTCGAACCGGATGATGTACGGGACGGGCGCGACGATCTACGGCACGGAGAACCTGGGGAACTGGGACAGCGGCAGCCGGTTCACCATCAAGCCGATGGTGCGGGGCCTGGAGGAGACGGCCGTCAACGACCTCGCCTCTCCCCCGTCGGGCGCCCCGCTGCTCAGTGCCCTCGGCGACATCGGCGGCTTCCGCCACACGGACCTGACGAAGGTCCCGTCGGTCATGTTCACGCAGCCGAACTTCACGTCGACGACCAGCCTGGACTTCGCCGAGTCCAGCCCGAACACGGTCGTCCGCGTCGGCAACCTGGACTCGGGCCCGCACATCGCCTTCTCCACGGACAACGGCGCCAACTGGTTCGCCGGCACCGACCCGTCGGGCGTGAGCGGCGGCGGCACGGTCGCGGCGGCGGCCGACGGCGGCCGGTTCGTGTGGAGTCCGGCGGGCACGGGCGTTCGGTACACGACGGGCTTCGGCAACTCGTGGCAGGCGTCGAGCGGGATACCGTCCGGCGCGATCGTCGAGTCCGACCGTGTCGACCCGAAGACCTTCTACGGCTTCAAGTCGGGGAAGTTCTACGTCAGTACGGACGGCGGCGCCACCTTCACCGCGTCGAACGCGAGTGGCCTGCCGAGCGGCGACAGCGTCCGCTTCAAGGCGCTGCCCGGCCAGAAGGGCGACGTGTGGCTGGCGGGCGGCGCGACGGACGGGGCGTACGGTCTGTGGCACTCGACGGACAGTGGCGCCACCTGGACCAAGCTCTCAGGCGTCGAGCAGGCCGACACGATCGGCTTCGGGAAGGCGGCGCCGGGAGCCTCGTACCAGGCCCTCTACACCAGCGCCAAGATCGGCGGTGTGCGCGGCATCTTCCGCTCGACGGACAAGGGCGCGACCTGGACGCGGATCAACGACGACGCCCATCAGTGGGGATGGACGGGTGCGGCGATCACGGGTGACCCGAGGGTCTACGGGCGGGTCTACGTCGCGACGAACGGGCGCGGGGTCATCTACGGCGAATCCTCCGGCACGGGCGGCGGGGGCGGCGGCACCGATCCCGGCCCGGAGCCGGAGCCGACGGGTGCCTGTGCGGTGACGTACACGATCACCAATGAGTGGTCGGGCGGCTTCCAGGCGGATGTGCGGCTGGCCAACACGGGGACGAGCGCGTGGACCGGCTGGTCCCTCGGCTGGTCCTTCCCGAACGGGCAGAGCGTCTCCCAGATCTGGAACGCCGACCACACGCAGTCGGGATCGGCCGTCACGGCCAGGAACATCAGCTGGAACGGCACGGTGGCGGCGGGTTCGTCGGTGAGCTTCGGCTTCACCGGAAGCCGGTCGGGGACGAACGGAGAACCGACCGCCTTCCGGCTCGGTGACCGGTCCTGCACGGTGACCTGACACCCGGGCAGGACGGGACGAGGGCGCGCGCCCGGGGCGGGCGCGCGCCCTCACTCGTCGGCGTCACGGTGCCGGATCCACCAGAACGGCGGGTGAAGGCCCCGTTCCGCCGGCGCGTGCGGGTGCCGCACGGGGCTACCTGCTGGCAGGACGGGCGGATTCCGTTTCCTCGGTCGCCGCCGACCGCCCCGGAGCCGCCGAACAGCACGGGCGGGTTCCGTCAGGTCCTGCGGAAGGCCCGCAACGTGAACTCCGGCTCCGGGCGGGGGCGGTCCTGGTCGGGCAGGGCCGCGAGGCGGGCCGCGAAGTCGTCGGCGAGGGGGTCGCCGGGCGGGAGGGTGACGAACCAGCCGCGGCGCAGGTCGGTGACGGTGCGGCGGGGGCTACGGCCCTGGCCCCGGCCCGGGAAGCGGGCTTCGCCCGCGGCGCGCAGACCGTGTGCGCAGGCGTACCTCTCGACGGCCGCCGAGGTGTCCACGGCCGGCGTCCGGGGTCGCGGGGCGAGAACGGCGTCGATGTCGCTGCCCACGTTGTGGGCGGCGGCCTTGTCGACGGTGGTGACGAACACGCCGCCCGGCCGGAGCACCCGGGCGCACTCGCCGACGACCGTCCGTACGTCCTCCGGGCCGCCCAGCAGGTGCAGCAGCCACACACTGGTCACGGCGTCGAACTCGGCGTCGCGGAAAGGGAGCCGGCGGCCGTCGCCGATGACCACGGAGCCGGGCAGCCGGGCGGCGGCCCGGCTCGCCATGGCGTGCGTACGGTCGACGCCCGTGACCCGCATCCCGTCCCGCGCGGCGGCGAGCCGCCGGGTCACGATCCCGGTGCCGCAGGCGAGGTCGAGCAGGCGGCGGGCGTCCTCGGGGACCAGTCCCAGCACGGCGTGGGCGGCGGCCTCGGCCCGGTGCTCGCCGCCCCGGAGCGCGTCGTAGGCGTCCGCCTCCTTGTCGTAGTCCAGCACCCGGCTCAGCTCGCTCCGTGGCCGGGCGCGAGCGCCTCCACCCTGCGGGCCAGCTCGAAGTCCTTCTCGGTGACGGCGCCGCCCGCGCTGTGGGTGTGGATGGTCAGCGAGACGGTGTCGTAGCCGAGGGTCAGGTCGGAGTGGTGGTCCAGCTCCTCCTGCGTCTGGGCGATGTGCACGACCAGCGCGGTCGCCGCGAAGTGCGAGCCCAGCCGGTAGGAGCGGGCGATCCGGTCCCCGTCCAGTGACCAGCCGGGCAGCTCCGCCAGCCGGTCCTCGATCTCCTTCTGCGACAAGGGTGTGACGGGCATGGCCAACTCCTTCCGAGACGTTCCCCCATGACGTGCGGTCCCCTTCAGCCTGCCACAGCACGGCCGCCGGGTCCCTGGTCGGGCGGGCGCGCCGGCGGCCCGCCCGTACGCGTGCGGGCGCGCCGCCGACGGTCTGACGGGGCCCTCAGAACCTTGCCGGGCGGGGCAGGCGGCGGTCGATTACCTCGGCGGTCATGGCACGCCGTACCTTGTGGGAACGTCATGGCGACCGGTGATCCGGGGCGTCCGGGGGGTCGCGTTCCGGGTACCCGTGAGACGCGCACCGGAACATGACAGACTGTTTCGTACAGCTCGGCGCGTGGGGAGGCGTGGCGTGAGTGAACGGCGGGCCGCACCCACCGTGGGTCAGGTGGTGCTCGGAAGACGGCTGCGGGAACTGCGCGAGGCCGCCGGGCTCAAGCGCGAGGAGGCGGCACGTGTCCTGCGGGTCGCCCCGGCGACCGTACGGCGCATGGAGACCGCCGACGTCGCCCTCAAGATCCCGTACGTGCAGGTCCTGCTGACGACGTACGGCGTCGCCGAGCACGACGTCGCCGCGTTCGTGACGCTGGCCGAGGAGGCGAACCAGCCTGGCTGGTGGCAGCGGTTCCACGATGTGCTGCCCGACTGGTTCAGCCTCTACGTCAGCCTTGAGGGGGCGGCGTATCTGATCCGGCAGTACGAGCCGCACTTCGTTCCGGGGATGTTGCAGACCGAGGAGTACGCGCGGGCGGTCATGGAGGCCGGGACCGTCGGCGGGACAGGGGCCGAGGCGATCGAGCGCCATGTGTCGCTGCGCATGGCCCGGCAGAAGCTCCTGACCCGGGAGAACCCTCCGCACCTCTGGGTGATCATGGACGAGACGGCGCTGGCGCGGCCGGTGAGCATCCGCTCCGACGTGATGCGCGACCAGCTCGACCGGCTCCTGGAGGTCACCGAGAAGGACCATGTCATTCTCCAGGTCTGCGAGTTCACCAGCGGGCCCCACCCGGGCACCTACGCCCCCTTCTCCCTCTTCCGCTTCGCCGAACCCGAACTCCCCGACATGGTCTACACCGAGTACCTCACCGGCGCCCTCTACCTCGACTCCCGGGACGAGGTCGCCATGCACCTGGAGGTCCTCGACCACATGGCCGCGCACGCGGCGTCCGCCGAGCACACGAGAGACGTCCTGCGGCGCTACCGGGAGAGGTACTGAGCCCCCGAACCAGCCGTGACCCGCGACCGCCCTACGCCGCTCCCCCTTCGGGTCCCTCCCGTCCCCCTCACCGAGACCCGCCTCCCCGGCCACCGGGCTCCGGCGGCCGGGGAGGCGGGGTGCGGACGGCTCGGCCGGGGGTCAGACCAGCTTGGCGGAGAGGGTGATCGGTACCGCCTTGAGGGCCTGGCTGACGGGGCAGTTCACCTTGGCGCCCTCGGCGGCGGCCACGAAGCCCTCCTCGTCGAGGCCGGGCACGGTGCCCTCCACGGTGAGATGGACGCCCGTGATGCCCTCGCCCGGCTGGAAGGTCACGTCGGCGGAAGTGACGAGCTTGGTGGGCGGGGTGCCGGCACCGGCGAGGGCGTGGGAGAACGCCATGGAGAAGCAGCTGGAGTGGGCAGCCGCGATCAGCTCCTCGGGGCTGGTTTTGCCGTTCGCCTCCTGGGTGCGAGCGGCCCACGTCACCGGCTGCTCGGCGATGGCGCCGGAGGAGTCGAAGGTGACGACACCGTTGCCCTCTAGCAGGTTGCCTTCCCAGACGGTGTGTGCGGAGCGCGTGGTAGCCACGGTCATTCCTTTCGCGTGTGGTCCCGGTTTCCGGGTGTCGGTGCCGGGTTGCCTGCCCCCATCCGATCACACTCCGGGACATCCCAGGCTCACCGCACCCGGAACTTGGCCTCCCGCGCGGTGAACGGCAGTCGAGCACCCCGTGGACCCGGTGCTCTATGCGTCCGCAGGGTTCTGTTCCTTGGCGGGTGCGGGTCGTTCGTGGCCGGGCGCGCGGTCGCCCGCGCCCCTCGGGGGCGCGCTGCCGTGGGCCAGCGGTACTTGGGGGCCGTTCGCCTCGCGCAGCCATCGCCTCAGTACGTGGTGGATCCGTTCGGCGCCGACCAGGTCCTCGCCGTCCTCGACCGGCGCGGAGAACACCAGCGGGGACATGAGGAAGGGGCGGGCCTGGCAGCCGCCGAGACCGCCGTGGGAGCCGATCTGCTCCTCGAACGCGAGGACCTCGCCCTCGGCCGGGTCGTACCAGGAGTTGACCATGATGTCGGCGACGTGCGGGAAGCCGTGCGTGCGGCGTACGGCGTCGGCGGCGCCCGGACCGAAGTCGGCGAGAGGGCCCGGGTGTTCGTCGCTCAGCTCGTCGACCGGGATCTCCGTGCCGTGCGAGCCGAGGACGACGCCGCCGTGCTCCTCGCTGCGGACGAGGACGAAGCCGATGCCCGGATGGTTGGCGAGAGTGGAGAGCAGGGCCGGGTGGCGGGCGTCGATCTCCTCACGGCTCATCCGGTGCGACACGTCCGGGAAGGAGACGAGGCCGAGGTTGCCGGAGGCGAGGACGATGGGCTCCGAGCGGCGCGTCGGCCGGTACTCCTCGCCGCCCTCCTCGACGGGGATGCGCAGCGCGGCCCGGACCGCCGACCGTGCCTCGGCGCCGCTGTGGGTGCGCTGGGCGCGGCGCGGTACGGGCAGGCCGCAACCGGCGCGGACCAGGTCGCCGAGGGTGAGGCCGTAGCGGCTCAGGAAGGTCTCGCCGGGGCTCTGGCCGTGGTCGGAGAGCAGGACGATCCGGTAGGCGCGCGGGGCGTGTTCGGCGACCTGGGCGATCAACGCGAGGGAACGGTCGAGGCGTTCGAGGACCTGCGCGGCATCCCGGCTGTGCGGGCCGGAGTGGTGGGCGACCTCGTCGTACGCCACCAGGTCCGCGTAGATCGCCGTGCGGCCCGCGAACATGTCGCCGATCACCGCGGTGACGACGACGTCGCGTTCGACGACGGTCGCGAAGGCGCGGATGAACGGGTAGAGACCGCCGCGCTTGACGCGGGGCCGCTGCCTGGCGAACCGTGCGCGCGTGGACTGGCCGGTCTCCCGCAGGACGTCGGCGACGAAGGACATGGCGGTGCGTACGGCGTTGGCCGGGTCGGAGAAGTACGCGAAGTACCCGGCGCGCGAGCGGTTGCGCCTGTCCCTGCGGGCCGCGATCGACAGGACGAGCGCGAGCTGCTCCGCGCCGCCGCTGAAGAGGTTGCCGCGGCTGGCGCCGTCGACGGTGAGCAGACCGCCGTCGCCGGTGCGGTCGATGGCCCGGCGCTGGAGTTCGGCGGCGCTGGAGGGCCGGTTGCAGACCACCACCTCCCGGCTGTCCTTCTCGTACCAGCGGAAGGCCGGCACGTCGTCGTTGCTGCCGTGCAGGATGCCGAGCTGGCTGGCGCCGGTCTGGCTGGACCAGTCGGTGCGCCACGGGGTGAGCCGGTGGGTGGGCCGGACGTGCGTGGTCCCGTCCGCCGGCCGGCCGAGCCAGGCGGCCACGGTCGGCATGAGGCCTCGCTCCGCCGCCGTCTCCAGCACGTCGTGGCCGACGCCGTCGAGCTGGAGGAAGAGGGTTCCGGGCCCGGCGGGCCCCGGCCCGCCGTGGGCGTGCCGGCGACGGCGGTAGGCCAGCCGGTACAGGCGGCGCCGGTAGGCGTCGTCGTCCCGTACGGCGAGGGCACCACCGGTGGCGGAGGCGACGGCGGACATCACCGCGGCGACCACCACGGCGGTCTCGGGCGCCGCCGCACCCTGCCCGGAGGGGCTGATCCGCAGTGCGAGGAGGAGCAGCGAGCCGTTGAGGA
Organism: Streptomyces sp. TG1A-60; assembly: GCF_037201975.1. Classification (NCBI taxonomy): domain Bacteria; kingdom Bacillati; phylum Actinomycetota; class Actinomycetes; order Kitasatosporales; family Streptomycetaceae; genus Streptomyces; species Streptomyces sp. TG1A-60. The sequence goes on from NZ_CP147520.1 coordinate 1,075,729, forward strand.
AGAAGACCAGCAGACCGAGGACGAGAGCGGGTACGAGCAGCAACGCCCGTACCAGCAGCGGCCACACCAGTGAGGAGAGCAGACCGAACGCGCCGGCCCCGAAGGCCGCGGTCACGGCGATCTGCGTGGCGCTCTCGCCGGTCTCGGACTGCAGCCGGAAGTCGGGCAGCGCCCCCGCGAGCACCAGCATCGTCAGCGTGGACACCACCCACACGGCCAGCATCCGCCAGACGCCGCTCAGCACCCTCCGCCAACGCCGTCCGCCCACGCCCGCCCACCTCACGTCCCGATCCTGCGCCCAGCGTGTCACAAGGGCCGGGGCGCCGGGGAGCCATGCAGGGGCGGCACCGGGCGCAGGGACGGGGCACGCTTGCGGGTCCGTGCGCCCGAGGGCCCCGGCTCAGCGGCCGTCGTACCCCGCTGTCGGCATCGACAGGCGGCGGTGCACCCGGGCCTTCATCTGGGCGTCGTAGGCGGGCTCCGCGCGGCCCACGGTCTCGATCCGCATGCCGCGGCGGGCGCACTCGGCGGTGAAGTCCTCGACGGAGGCGAGCGCGCGTTCGAGGACACGGCGGCTGGGCGCGACGAAGAGGTCGACGAGGCCGGCGTCGACGTCCGCCCACAGGGCGCAGTGGTCGGGGCGCAGCCCGCGGACGAGCAGTTCGCGCGTCACCACGTAGCCGCGCTCGGCGGCCCAGCGGGCACACATGGCGTGCTGGCTGCGGGAGTCGACCAGAAACGGATCCGCCTCCAGCTCCTCCAGCGGCGTCAGGCTCGCTATGGTCGCGACCCGCACCACCGTGCCCCGCACCACCGGCGCCCCGGCGCGTCCCCCAGGCGCGTCCGGGCACACCACGGCGGAGGCATCCCTCTCGACTCCCTTGTCTCCCATGGTGTCCCCCTCACCTCCGGGTTTCGCCGCAGACCCTACTCCAGCCCGTACGCTCGGGGCAGTAGCGCGAAGGAGGCGGACGGAGTGCCGGTGGAGATCACCTGGTGGGGGCACGCGACCTGCACCGTGGAGGACTCGGGGACGCGGGTGCTGACCGACCCCCTCTTCGCGCGCCGACTCGCTCATCTGCGCAGGCGCCGGGGTGCGCCGCCCCCGCCGACGGCGGCGGTCGCGGATGTCGCGCTGGTGTCGCATCTGCACGCCGACCATCTGCACGTTCCGTCGCTGGCCCGGCTCGCCCCGGGGACCCGGCTGGTGGTGCCGAGGGGCGCCTCACGCCAGGTGCCGAGGCTGCGCAGGCTGACGCATCTGCGGCTCTCCGAGGCGGCACCCGGGGACGAGATCAGGGTCGGTGACCTGGTCGTCCGTGCCGTGCCGGCCCGGCACGACGGGCGGCGGCTCCCGGTCGGACCGCACCGGTCACCGGCGCTCGGCTATGTGATCGAGGGCGACGCGCGGACCTACTTCGCCGGGGACACCGAGCTGTTCGAGTCGATGGCCAAGGAGGTCGGGCCGGTCGATGTGGCGCTGCTTCCCGTCGGCGGCTGGGGACCGTATCTCGGCGAGGGCCACCTGGACGCGGGGCGCGCGGCCGAGGCGCTTGCGCTGCTCGCGCCCCGGTGCGCGGTGCCCGTCCACTACGGCACGTACTGGCCGATCGGCATGGACGCCGTGCGCCCCCATGAGTTCCATGCTCCCGGCGAGGAGTTCGTACGCCTGGCCGCCGCCCGCGCCCCCGGCGTGGCCGTGCACCGGCTGGGGCACGGGGAGAGCATACGACCGGGGGAGGCCCGATGAGACGCCGGCCGAGACTGCGTCCGGAGAATGCCCGGTGATCGTTCTGGCCGCCGCGGGCACTCCGCTGCCGTACGCGTCCACACAGCAGGCGATCGGCTATCCGACGCTGTTCCTGCTGGTGCTCGTCGGAGCGCTGGTTCCGGTGGTGCCGACGGGGGCGCTGGTGAGTTCGGCGGCCGTGGTGGCTTTCCATCAGACGGCGCCGTTCACGCTGCTGCTGTTGTTCGTGGTGGCGTCGGTGGCCGCGTTCCTCGGGGACATCGCGCTGTACTGGCTGGGGCGGCGCGGAATGGACTCGAAGAACGGTTCCCGGTGGCTGGAGGCGATCCGCCGACGGGCGCCGGAGGACCGGCTGGCCCAGGCTCGGGCGAAGCTCGACGACCACGGGGTGGCCGTGCTGGTGCTGTCCCGGCTGATGCCGGCCGGTCGTCTCCCGGTGATGCTGGCGTGTCTGCTGTCGAGGATGCCGTTGCGGCGGTTCGCCCGGGGGAACCTGCCGGCATGCCTCGCCTGGGCCCTGACGTATCAGCTGATCGGCATTCTGGGTGGGTCGTTGTTCGAGGAGCCGTGGCAAGGGGTGTTGGCGGCGGTCGTGCTGACGCTGCTGATCAGCGCGGCGCCGGGCGTGTGGCGGCGGTGGCTCCGCCGAGAAGGGGGCTGAGAGCGGGGGAGAGCCCGGGGCTTGTCGTGCGGTGCGGGCCGCGGTTCGTGGTGGTTGATTCGGGCCCGCGCGGCGGAGCCGCACAGAGGCACAGCACCGTTTCAGTCGAGCACGCGGGAGCCGCCCACCGGCAGGTCCCACAGGTCCCCTCGGGGGAGGCCCGCCGCTGTCCAGGCCGCCCTCACCCGCGTCAGTGGTTCCAGGACCGGTTCCGCCGACAGCACGAACGCGGCCCAGTGCATGGGGGCCATACGGTGGGCGCCGAGGTCCTGGAAGGCGCGGACCGCCTCTTCCGGGTCGCAGTGCACGTCGCTGAGCCACCAGCGGGGATCGTAGGCCCCGATCGGCAGCAGGGCGAGGTCGATGCCGGGGTAGCGGCGGCCGATCAGGGAGAACCAGTGGCCGTAGCCCGTGTCGCCGGCGAAGTAGAGCCGCTTGCCGTCGGATGCCGTGAGGACCCAGCCGCCCCACAGGGAGCGGCAGGCGTCGGTGAGGGTGCGCTTGGACCAGTGGTGGGCCGGCACGAAGTCGAAGCGGACGCCGTTGAGTTCGGCCGCCTCCCACCAGTCCAGCTCGGTGACCCGGCTGAACCGGCGCCGCCGGAACCAGCGGCCGAGCCCGGCGGGCACGAGGACCGGGGTGTCGCGCGGGAGTCTGGCCAGGGTGGGCGCGTCGAGGTGGTCGTAGTGGTTGTGGCTGATGACGACCGCGTCCACGCGGGGCAGCGCGTTCCAGTGGACGCCGACGGGGGTGATCCGGGCGGGGGTGCCGAGGATCCGGCGGGACCAGACGGGGTCGGTGAGCACGGTGAGCCCGCCGATCCGCACCACCCAACTCGCGTGCCCCGCCCAGGAGACGGCGACGGTACGCGCGTCCACGCGGGGCAACGGCGCGGGCTCGTACGGCAGTCGTGGGATGTCGGCGAGTCCGTCGGCGCCCGGCCGTACCGAGCCCTCGCGGGCGAACCGGGCGAAGGCGTTCAGGCCGGGCAGGGGTGTGGTCAGCCGGTCGGCGAAGGAGCTCGGCCATCGGCGGCGCTCGCCGAGGGGGCGGGGCTCGGCGAGTGGTGGGAGCGGGTGGGCGGGGTGGGGGACGGACGCCGGACCGTCGGTGTCCTCGGTGGTCGTCGTGGAGGTGGTGCTGGACGTGGTGGCTGAGGTGGTCGACTCGGACCGCTGCGTCATCGAGGAGGCTCCCGTCGCTGAGCGTCGTCACGAAGGATCGTCGTCACTGAAGGTCGCTGAGAGGTGCTGACAGGCACTGAGCGCGCTGAGGACGCTGAGGCCGGGGACCGTTGCGGCTGCGGGGCGCTGACGGGCGGTCGCGCTCGTCGGGCCGGGGAGCACTCGTCATCGAAGATCCGCGAAAGCGGCTCCGAACAACGTCAACGCGCTGCCCACGTGCGGGAGTTCCAGGGGGTCGGGCGCGGTGAGGACCTGTGCCCGCTCCGCGTCCGTGGTGCCGAGGAACCGGTCGGTGGACAGCCGGACGCGCAGCGCCGCTAGGTCGTCCCCGAACCGGTGGCCGCCGGGCGCGGGCATCTGGAGCCGGGCGGTGAGGAAGTCCTCCGCCTCCTGGGCGTCGCCGACGCCGTGTGCGGCGAGTGCCGAACGCAGCGGCGCGAGGTCGGCGTACAGATGCCGCCCGGCGCGCGGCGGCAGCGCGAGCGCACCGGCGGCCACGACGGCCCGGTGCGCGGCGGCGGCGAGGCGCGCGTGCAGACGTACGGTGGCGGCGAGCCGCTCGGTGACGGGGGCGGGCTCGTCTAGGGCGTACGTGGCCGCAGCGGTGACCGGGGTGGCGACCCGGGCGCCGAGCGCGGTGAGCACGTCGAGAACCCGCTCGCGCAGCCCCGTACCGGCCCCGTCTGCCGGGAAACGGGCGACGGCGGCCGGCCAGCCCGGCGGCAGGAAGGGGCCCGCGAGGTCGGTGACGACGGTGACCCGGTCGGGGAGCATCTCGGCGGGGCTGAGCAGCACGGTGTCGTGCGGGTCGTGCAGGGTGTCGCGCCAGGTCTCGTCGCTGACCAGGTGCAGCCCCTCCCCCAGGGCGGCCTCCATGGCCTCGTGCACCAGCTCGGGCGGGGCCACGGTGGCGGTCGGATCGTCCGCGACGCACAGCACGAGCAGTCGGGGGTCACCGCCCTCGGCCCGGATCCTGCGCACGGTCTCCAGGAGCGCGTACGGGTCCGGCACGCCCCCGCATTCGGCGGGCGTGGCCACGTGGAACACGGATCTGCCCAACGCCCGCGCCTGTGGTTCCCACCAGGCGGCGCACGGCCGTGGGAGCAGGACGTCGCCGCCGATCGCGGCGGTCAGCGCGAGGAGCAGGGCGGGGGCACCGGGCGCGGCGACGGCCCGGTCCGGTTCGGTGGTCAGTCCGCGCCGCCCCCAGTAGCCGCAGGCGGCTTCCAGGAGCGCGGGCGGGCCGCCGGTGGGCGCGGCGTGGGGGCTGCCCGCGGCGGCGGAGAGCACGGCGACCAGTTCGGGCAGGACCGGCAGTCCCTGGCCGGGGAGGGGTGGGCCGTAGCGGACCGGACCGTGCCCGACCGGATCCGTCCGCCGCATGTGTGCCTCCGCGCAGTCGTGTTGCGTTGTCCGCCCGCTTCCCGCTCCCGGATCGTCGATCCCGCTCGTCGTGGAGCGGGTTGCTCCGTAGGGCCGCGGAAGGCGCTCTGCGCGCCCTCGGCCTCTCCGTACCCAGGCTCGCGCGCGGCATGGGCGCCCGTACGGGTTGCGCCGGTCACAGCGGCGCCGGGTTCCGGTCGGTCAGGGCGTCCACCGGTCGTGCCGGCGCAGCCGGTGCACGGCGGCGCCGATCGCACCCGCGATGAGGAGGCCGCCGGCGACGAGGGCCGGGACGGAGTCGGTGAACGCACCGCCGCCACCCGCGTGGACGCCGCGCTGGACCGGAGCGGTGTGGTGCGTGGGTTGGTGCGTGGGTTGGTGCGGTGGCTGATGCGGCTGTTGATGCGGTGGTTCGTGTGGTGGTTCGTGTGGTGGTTCGTGTGGTGGTTCGTGTGGTGGTTGATGGTGGGTGGGGTGGTGCGGGGCGCCGCCGAGGGAGACGCTGAAGGTGGCGCTCCACTGTGTCTCCCCGCCGCCGGGTGCCGCCGGGCAGGTGCCGTCGACGCCCCACTCGGTGGCGGCGTCCCACTCGGTGGCGGCGTCCCACTCGGTGGCGGCGTCCCACTCGGTGGCGGCGTCCCACTCGGTGGCGGCGCCCGCCTCGTCGAGGTCGGTCTCGAAGTCCGCGGCGGGCGCGATCTTGGCGGTGCCCTGGTAGGACGGTCCGCCCGAGGAGTCGTCGTTGCCGGGGAGCCGTCGCAGACTGACGGTGCCCTGCTCGAAGGCCTGCGAGCTGGCGTCGATGGTTTCGGGTTCGGGGCCGCCGGTGGGGTCGCAGGAGACGGAGATGGTGAGCGTGCCGCCCGGTTCGACGGTGTGCGGGCTCACCTCGGCCGCCGGTTCCGCGTACGCGGCCGGGGCGGCGGCGCCCAGGACGGCACCGATCAGGGTGGTGGCGGACAGGACACGGGCTCTGCGGCGCATGGGCGGGGCTCCTTCGGCCGGCTCCGGCGGGCGGGGCACGACCGCCGTGCCCCGCGGTCCATCAGAGCGCCGGGCCCGGCGGGGCGCGCGCCGCCGGGCACCATTCGCGGGACGCGGGGCGGCCGAGTGGGTGACCTTGCGCTCCGCGGGGTTCAGCCCGCGCCGCCGGGGTCGGAACTCAAGGATCGGGCGCCGCCCCTGACTCGAGACCCACGGCGAGCGCGCGTGCCAGGGTTCGGGCGCCAGACCGGAGGTGTCACCCGACAGGCGCTCAGTCAGAGAGTGAGACCAGCTTCCTCTCCAAGCCCCTGCCCCTCTTCTCCACCACCGCCGAGGCCACGGCCGCCCGGGGCGGCTCCCCCTCCCTCCAGATCCGGCCCGCCGACCCCGGCGCCTTCGGCCTCGACAGCTCCGGCGCTCCCGCCCTCGTACGAGCGAACGTGGCGTCCCTGCTGACGGTGCCCCTGGCGACCCGCGCGGAGGGCCCGGTCAGGGGCGTCCTGACACTCTTCCGCCCAGGCGCCCGCCTGGCCTTCTCCACGGCCGAGGCCCAGGCGATGGACACGATGTCCCGCCACATGGCACTGGCCATGCGTCAGGGGCGCGGAGACCACGCGTCCAGCCACGACGTTCGCGCGGCTCGACGCGTCCCCTCGCCCCTACGGCGCTACGCGACATCCCGCATGACCTGGTCCCGCAACCGGTCACAGCACCGGCTGATCAACCGGGACACGTGCATCTGCGAGATGCCCAGTTGCTCTGCGATCCGGCTCTGCGTCATGTCCCCGAAGAACCGCATGTAGAGAATCGCCTGCTCCCGCTCCGGCAGCGCGGCCAGGCGCGGTTTGACGGCCTCACGGTCGACGACGGTGTCCAGCGCGGGATCGGGCGCACCCAGCGCGTCGCTCAGCGAGAACCCGTCCTCGCTCCCCGGCAGTTCCGCGTCCAGCGACAGCGCCGTGAAGCTCTCCAGGGCCTCAAGCCCCACCTGGACGTCCTCCTCGCTCATGTTCGCGTGCTTCGCGATCTCCGCGACGGTGGGTCGCCGCCCGGAAATCGTCTGGGAAAGGTCCTGGCTGGCGAACCGCACACGGTTGCGCAGGTCCTGAACCCGGCGCGGCACATGCAGGGTCCACATGTGGTCCCGGAAGTGCCGCTTGATCTCACCGGTGACGGTGGGTACCGCATAGCTCTCGAAGGCGTTGCCACGCTCCGGGTCGTAGCGGTCGACGGCCTTGACCAGGCCGAGCGACGCGACCTGGCGGAGGTCCTCGTAACTCTCGCCGCGGCTGCGGAAGCGGCCCGCGAGCCGTTCGGCCATGGGCAGCCACGCCTCGATGATCTGTTCACGCAGAGTGTCCCGCTGCTGACCGGGGGAAGCGAGGCCAGCTCGCGGAAGGCTTCCGCGGTGTCGGGGGCGTCGTCGTGAGGGTGGTGCTTCGCGTTTGCCTGAGTACGCATGGTGCGTCGCAACTCCCTTGATGGTGCTGGGATGGACGGTCACCGTGGGGGCGCGGGCATGCACAGGGGACAACACACCCGTGATGGAAACGTCGCCTCTTCCACGGACGTGCCTCCTGTCCGAAGCACTGCAGTGCGCTTGCCCCGGACCATGCGCGGCAAACACCTGCGTGTTCTTCCTCTCCCCGGAGCGTGACTCGGGAGGGATCACAACCCCGGGAGCTCCAGTATGCGCACTACGGCCGCCGCTCACATCTTGCGGAGGCCGCGCGAAACGGAGAGCCGAACAGCGCTCGACTCTCCGGGCGGGGAAGTCAATGGTCTGCTCGCGGTGTGCGCGGCGGCGTCGGGGGCCGGTCAGACGTTGCGTCGGTACTGGCCGCCGATCTCGAAGAAGGCGTCGGTGATCTGCTGAAGGGAACAGACACGGGCGGCGTCCATGAGGACGGCGAAGACGTTGCGGTCGTTCACCGCGGCGTCCTTGAGGGCGGCCAGGGCCGCGTGCGTCCGCTCGCGGTGGGAGACCTGGTAGGCGCGCAGCCGTTCCAGCTGGGACTGCTTCTCCGCCTCGGTGGCGCGTGCCAGCTCGATGGCGCCGGGTTCGGCGGTGTCCGCGTGCGGGCTGCGGAAGGTGTTGACGCCGATGATGGGCAGGGTGCCGTCGTGCTTGCGCTGCTCGTAGAGCATCGACTCGTCCTGGATGCGGCCCCGCTGGTAGCCGGTCTCCATCGCGCCGAGCACGCCGCCGCGCTCGCTGATCCGCTCGAACTCCTGGAGTACGGCCTCCTCGACCAGGTCGGTGAGTTCGTCGATGACGAACGATCCCTGGAGGGGGTTCTCGTTCATGGCCAGGCCCCACTCCCGGTTGATGATCAGCTGGATGGCCAGGGCCCGGCGCACGGAGTCCTCGGTGGGGGTGGTGACCGCCTCGTCGTAGGCGTTGGTGTGCAGGCTGTTGCAGTTGTCGTAGATGGCGATGAGCGCCTGGAGGGTGGTGCGGATGTCGTTGAAGTCCATCTCCTGGGCGTGCAGGGAGCGTCCGGAGGTCTGGACGTGGTACTTCAGCTTCTGGCTGCGGTCGTCGGCCCCGTACTTCTCCTTCATCGCCACCGCCCAGATACGGCGGGCAACCCGGCCCAGCACCGAGTACTCCGGGTCCATGCCGTTGGAGAAGAAGAACGACAGGTTCGGGGCGAAGTCGTCGATGTGCATGCCCCGGGCGAGGTAGGCCTCGACGTAGGTGAAGCCGTTGGCGAGGGTGAAGGCGAGCTGGCTGATGGGGTTCGCGCCGGCTTCGGCGATGTGGTAGCCGGAGATGGACACGGAGTAGAAGTTGCGGACCTTGTGGGCGATGAACCACTCCTGGATGTCGGCCATCATCCGCAGGGAGAACTCGGTGGAGAACAGGCAGGTGTTCTGGCCCTGGTCCTCCTTGAGGATGTCGGCCTGCACCGTGCCGCGCACGCTCGCGAGCGCGTGCGCACGCAACTGTGCCGCCTCCTCGGGCGACGGGTCACGGCCCTCGGCGGCACGGAACCTGTCCAGCTGCTGGTCGACGGCGGTGTTGAGGAAGAACGCCAGGATGGTCGGCGCGGGGCCGTTGATGGTCATGGAGACCGAGGTCGTCGGGGCGACCAGGTCGAAGCCGTCGTAGAGCGCCTTCATGTCCGCCAGCGTGGCCACCGACACGCCCGAGGTGCCGACCTTGCCGTAGATGTCGGGGCGTTCGTCCGGGTCACGGCCGTAGAGGGTGACCGAGTCGAAGGCGGTGGACAGCCGGGTGGCCGGCTGGCCCTCGGACAGCAGCTTGAAGCGCCGGTTGGTACGGAACGGATCGCCCTCGCCGGCGAACATCCGCGCCGGGTCCTCGCCGTCGCGCTTGAACGGGAACACCCCGGCGGTGAAGGGGAAGTAGCCGGGCAGGTTCTCCCGGCGCCAGAACCCCACCAGCTCCCCGTGGTCGGTGTAGCGGGGCAGCGCGACGCGGCGGATCCTGTTGCCCGACAGGGACTCGCGGGTCAGCTCGGTGCGGATCTCCTTGTCCCGGACCTTCACCACCTGCTCGTCGCCGGAGTAGGCGGCGACGACGGCGGGCCAGTTCTCGATCTGTGCCGCGACGTCCTGCGGGAGCCGTCGGCGGGCGTCGTCGAGGAGTCGCTCCACGTTCCCCGCGGCGGAGCCCGCCTCGACGAGCTCGCCCCTGACCGTGTCCAGGCGCTGCAACCGCCGTGCGACCTCGGCCAGTCGGCCGGTCTCGGCGTGGTACCAGCGGACCGTGTCCGTGATCTCGGCGAGGTAGCGCACCCGGTCCGCCGGTACGACCTGCCGGATGCCGGAGGAGTGGCGTACGTCGACCGGCGTCAGCGCCCCGTCGGACAGCGGCAGCCCCCGCTCGGCCAGGCCGGCCCTGAGGTGCTGGTAGAGGGCGGTGACTCCGTCGTCGTTGAACGTGGCCGCCGAGGTGCCGTACACCGGCATGTCCTCGGGTTTCGTGCCGAACGCCTCGCGGTTGCGGACCAGTTGCCGGCCGACGTCGCGCAGCGCGTCCTTGGCGCCACGCCGCTCGAACTTGTTGATCGCGACGACGTCGGCGAAGTCGAGCATGTCGATCTTCTCCAGCTGCGAGGCGGCACCGAACTCCGGCGTCATCACATACAGCGAGGTGTCGACGAACGGCACGATCGCCGCGTCGCCCTGGCCGATGCCCGGCGTCTCCACGATCACCAGGTCGAACCCGGCGGCCTTGACCACGTCGATCACGTCGGCCAGGTGCTCGGGCAGTTCGCGGCTGCCACGGGTGGCGAGGCTACGGAAGAAGACGCGGTTGCCGTCGAGGGAGTTCATACGGATCCGGTCGCCGAGCAGCGCGCCGCCGCCCCGGCGGCGGGTGGGGTCGACCGCGATCACCGCGATGCGCAGCTTGTCCTGCTGGTCGACACGGAAGCGGCGCACCAGTTCGTCGGTCAGCGAGGACTTTCCCGAGCCGCCGGTGCCGGTGATTCCGAGCACCGGTGTGGTCCGCGTGGCCGCGGCGGCGCGCAGCCGACCCAGGAAGTCCTCGGGCAGTTTGCCGAGTTCGGCGCCGGTGATGGCGCGGGCGATGGCGAACCGGTCGCCGGCGAGCACGCCGGCCGCGTCGCTCTGCTTGCCGTCCCAGAGGTCGAAGTCGCAGTCCTTCACGACCGAGTTGACCATCCCGGCCAGGCCCATCCGCTGGCCGTCCTCCGGGGAGAAGATGGTCACCCCGCCGTCGCGCAGCCGGGCGATCTCCTCGGCGACGATGACGCCGCCTCCGCCGCCCACCACCCGGATGTGCTCCGCTCCCTGCGCGCGCAGCGACTCGACCAGGTACTCGAAGTACTCCACGTGCCCGCCCTGGTAGGACGAGACGGCCACGCCGTGGGCGTCCTCCTCCAGGGCCGCGTCCACGACCTCCCGCACCGACCGGTTGTGACCGAGGTGGATCACCTCGGCGCCCTGGGACTGGAAGATCCGCCGCATGATGTTGATCGAGGCGTCGTGGCCGTCGAACAGGGCCGAGGCGGTGACCAGACGCACCGGATGCAGAGGGCGGTGCAGATCGCTCATGGGGGCCTTCCCGGGCGGGTCAGAAGAACGCTGCGGAAGAAATACTAGGACGTCCTAGTAAATCAGCGAAAGGGGCGGCGGTGTTGTGATCACCGGCACAGCCCGGGTACGCGAGGCCGTCACAGCGTGGCGACCAGTCGCTCCAGTGTCGCGTGCGCCGGGAGCAGCGACGGGCCGTACCAGGTGAGGTGCCGGCCGCTGACCAGTCGGGTCGGCGCGTGGTGGAAGGCCTCGGGGCCGTCGCGCTCGGTGAACACATAGGGCTCGTCGGGCAGCAGGACGACATCCACCTCCGGCCGGTCGATCTCCTCCCGCGCCACCTGCGGATAGCGGTCCGGGTGCCCGGCGAACGCGTTCGCGAGTCCCGCGCGGCGCAACAGGTCACCCGTGAAGGTCGACCTGCCCACCACCATCCACGGATCCCGCCAGATCGGCACCGCCACGGTGGCTGTGACCGCGGGAGAGGGGCCCGACCACAGGGTTCGTGCCGTGTCGAGCCAGTCGGGCACCGGGGACCCCAGTGCCTCGGTGAACAGCCGGCCGAGTGAATCGAGCGCCTGGGGGACGGTCTCGACGACGGTCACCCACACCGGCACGCCTGCGGCGCGCAGCCTGGTGACGTCGAGTTCGCGGTTCTCCTCCTTGTTCGCGATGACGAGGTCCGGCCGCAGCCGGGCGATCGCCTCGCGGTCGGGGTTCTTGGTGCCGCGCACGCGTACGACGTCCAGGTCAGCGGGGTGCGAGCACCACCGGGTCGCCCCGGCCAGGACGTCCGGGCGGCTCACGGCGATCGCCTCTGTCAGCGACGGCACCAGGGAGACCACCCGTCGGGGCGGGCGGGCGAGCGGGACGGCGGTGCCCATGTCGTCGTACGGCGGCGGCATCGTGCTTCCTCGGTGTCTTGGTTCCCTCGGGGTGAGTGAGGGCAGAGCGTACGGGTCGGAGGGGTCATCCCGGGTGCGGGCCGGCGGATCCTTCCCGGATCCGGGCCGGAGAACCGAGCCGTGCGAGCGGCCCGAGGCCTTGGTCGCCGGGACGGTGCCGTGTCCTTCCGGGCGACCACGGCGCGCGGGCAGCGCCGGCCGACGTTCGGCGCTGCCGTACGGCCGGCGCGCGACCGTGGGTGCCCCTGTCCGACCGCGTGGCTACCGGGAGTCCCGCGGGGGCGGCGTGCGTGTGCGGCGGGCGGTGTGCGAGGCCGGGATCGCCTCTTGGAGAGTCTCCGTGTCGACGCCGGGTCTTCGGGTACGCGGGGGCCACGAAGAATCTGGAGGGGAGTAATGCAACGAGGCAGCGACCGGCTGAACGTGCACCGCGACGACGAGATGAAGCAGGAACTGCAAGGGCTGCTCCGTTCGGGGCATCCCACACGGACGGAGGAGTGGAACGACCCGGAGCCGTACGCCGAGGACGACCCGGAGGTCGCGTACGGGCCGGTGACCCCCGACCGGGCGCCCGCCCGGGTGGACGCCCTCCGGCTGGAGCTGGCCCGTGTCCTGGGCCGCACGTCCTTCCCGGCTGGCCCCGCCGAGCTGATCCGCGTACTGCGTGACCAGCACGCCCCGGACGGGCTCGTGGAGCCCGTGGAGCGGTTGCCGCGGAAGGAGCGCTACGACTCGGCGCACCGGCTCGCGGAGGCGATCGTCCACGCCCAGGATGGATCCGGGAGCGACACACCGCGCCCGGCGGCCGAGGACACGGAACCCGCACACGACCGGGACGCGTAGGCGCCCCGCTCGCGGGTACCGCGGCCGTCGTCACACCGACGCGCGCGTGCCCCCGCAGTCGGGACGGAGCGATGAAAGGCCCGAGAGCCATGGCCGATTCCGTGAGGGAAGTCATGACGCCAGGTGTGGTGACGGTCGGTCCGGACACCTCACCCGTCGAGGCGGCGCAGCTGACGCGCGACGAGGACATCGGCGATGTCCTCGTCGCGACGGACGGCCATGCCATCGGGGGGCTGACGGACCGCGACAGCACCCTGCGCGCCGCCGCCGACGGCGTCGGCCCGTCGACGGTGAGGACCCAGTCCGTCTGTACCCCGATCCCGGTGGTGATCGGCCCGGACGACGCGGTGTCGACCGCCGTCGAGCTGATGGGCGGCCACTCGTTACGCCGGCTCCCGGTCATGGAGCACGGGCATCCGGTGGGCATGGTCAGCCTCGGCGACCCGGCCGTCTCGCAGGACCCGGAGTCGGCGCTCGCCGACACCGGCCGGGCCGAGCCGGGCACCTGGCCGGGCACGGCCGCGGCCTGATGTACCGGTCCGGGGTGCGGCCCCGATGTTCCGTCCTCGGACGTGCTCACACGCAACGGCGTGGACGACCGGCGGACGGCGGGACCGGCCCGATGAACCCCACCCGGGTGCCGCTGCCGTACGGCGGCGAACCGCCGCGCTGTGTCCGGGCCGATCCCGGTCGGCGGAACGAAGCAAGGAAAGGAACTGAGGACTCATGCGTATCGCATTCCTGACCGCACCCGAGGGTGTCGAGCAGATCGAGCTGACCGACCCCTGGGAGGCGGTGACGAGCGCCGGTCACGAGCCCGTGCTGGTGTCGACGAAGGCGGGTCGTGTCCAGGCCTTCAACCACCTCGACAAGGCGGACACGTTCGCCGTGGACGCCGTGGTGGGCGAGGTACCGGCCGACTCGTTCGACGCGCTGGTCCTGCCGGGCGGGGTGGCCAATCCGGACCTCCTGCGCATGGACGAGCACGCCGTGTCGTTCGTCCGGGAGTTCTTCGAGCGGGGCCGCCCGGTCGCCGCGATCTGTCACGCCCCCTGGACCCTGGTCGAGGCGGACGTGGTCGGCGGCCGGGTCCTGACCTCATGGCCGAGTCTGCGCACGGATCTCCGCAACGCGGGCGCCACCTGGGTCGACGAGCAGGTGAAGGTCTGCGACCACGGCCCGGGCAAGCTGGTCACCAGCCGCAAGCCGGACGACCTCAAGGCGTTCTGCGAGACGTTCCTCGACGTGTTCGCCGAGGAGGCTTCCCGATGAGCTCACCCACCGACCGCAAGCGACAGCAGCGTGAGGCCGCCCGCCCGGACGATCCGGCGTCGGGCCCTCTCACCACCGACCAGGGCGTGGCCGTGGACCACACCGACGACTCCCTGACCGTCGGTGAGCGCGGGCCGACCCTGATGGAGGACTTCCACTTCCGGGAGAAACTGACCCACTTCGACCACGAGCGGATCCCCGAGCGGGTGGTCCACGCCCGCGGCGCGGGAGCGTACGGCTACTTCGAACCGTACGAGTCCTGCGCGGAGTTCACCCGCGCCGCCTTCCTCCAGGATCCGTCCGTGCGGACCCCGGTCTTCGTCCGGTTCTCGACCGTGCAGGGGCCGCGCGGCTCGGCGGACACCGTGCGGGACGTGCGCGGCTTCGCGACCAAGTTCTACACGTCGGAGGGCAACTACGACCTCGTCGGGAACAACTTCCCCGTCTTCTTCATCCAGGACGGCATCAAGTTCCCCGACTTCGTGCACGCGGTGAAACCGGAGCCGCACAACGAGATCCCCACGGGCGCCTCCGCGCACGACACCCTGTGGGACTTCGTGTCGCTCCAGCCGGAGACGCTGCACGCGATCATGTGGCTGATGTCCGACCGGGCGATCCCCCGCAGCTACCGCATGATGCAGGGGTTCGGCGTACACACCTTCCGCTTCGTGAACGCGGCGGGCCGGGGCACGTTCGTGAAGTTCCACTGGAAGCCGAAACTGGGCACGCACTCGCTGGTGTGGGACGAGGCGCAGGAGTGCCAGGGCCGGGATCCGGACTTCAACCGCCGGGACCTGTGGAACGCGATCGAGGCGGGCGAGTACCCGGAGTGGGAGCTGGGGGTACAGCTCGTACCGGAGGAGGACGAGTTCGCCTTCGACTTCGATCTGCTCGACCCCACGAAGATCATCCCGGAGGAGCAGGTGCCGGTACGGCCGATCGGCCGCATGGTGCTGGACCGTAACCCCGAGAACTTCTTCGCGGAGACGGAACAGGTCGCCTTCCACACCGCCAACGTCGTCCCCGGCATCGACTTCACCAACGACCCGCTGCTCCAGGCCCGCAACTTCTCCTACCTGGACACCCAGTTGATCCGCCTCGGCGGACCCAACTTCCATCAACTGCCGGTGAACCGCCCGGTCGCCCCCGTGCGCACCAACCACCGCGACGGCTACCACCAGTCCGCGATCCACGGCGGTACGAACTACTTCCCGAACTCCCTCGGCGGCGGCTGCCCGGCCCACGCGGGCGTCGACCCGCACGCCTACACGCACTACGCCGAGCGCGTCGACGGCGCCAAGATCCGCCGCCGCAGCGAGAGTTTCAAGGACCACCACAGCCAGCCCGCCATGTTCTGGAACAGCATGGCGCCCTGGGAGAAGCAGCACATCGTGGCCGCCTTCCGCTTCGAACTGGGAAAGGTCGGCGCCCTCACCGTACGCGCCCGCACGGTCGAGCAACTGGCCAAGGTGGACCTGGAGTTGGCCGCCGAGGTGGCGAAGGGCATCGGCGTACCGGTGCCGACGGACGTCGAGCCGGTACCGTACGAGCGCACCTCCCCCGCCCTCAGCCTGGAGTCCCAGCGCGGCCCCGGTTCCCTCCGCACCCGCCAGGTCGCCGTCCTGGTGGCCGACGGCGTGGACGCCGAGCAGGTGACGAGCGTGCGGGAGGCCCTGGCGGCCGAGGGCGCGATCGTCGAGGCGATCGCGGCCCAGGACGGCACCGTACGCGGCTCGGACGGCGCGGAGTACACCGTGGACCGGGCTCTGCCGACGGTCGCGTCCGTCCTGTACGACGCGGTGTTCCTGCCCGGCGGCCCCGTCGGCACGCCGTCCCCGTCGACCGACCCCGACGCCATGCGCTTCGTCCGCGACGCCTACCGGCACGGCAAACCGGTGGGCGCACTCGGCTCCGGCGTCGGTATCCTCGCCGCCCTGCGAGTCGAGGGCGTACGCCTGTCCGCCGAGTTCCACCACGTCGTGACCGACCGAGGCGTGGTGACCGACACCGCCCAGGGCAGCGCCACCGAGGCCTTCACCCGCGAGTTCGTCGAGGCCATCAAGGCCCACCGCCACTGGGACCGCCCACCGGCCCGCTGCTGAAAGACGGAAGGCGCCTCCTGCGTGCAGGAGGCGCCTTCCGTCTTTCACGGGCGTGCGAACCGGTCCGACTACGGTCTGCGCCCGAGCAGACACAACAGCCTGGTCTGGGTGTCGGCCCCCGGCGGCGGTTCCACCGGCGCCCCGAACAACCCGCTCTTCTCCAGATCACCCGCGTAGGGCGTGATCTCGTCCACGGCGAACCGCACGAGTCCCCCGGGAAGCCGCTCCTCGCAGCCGATCGCCCGGGACAGATCCCACGCGTGGACGACGAGATCGGCGACCATCTGCGCGCAGTACGCGGTCGCCGGGGTGTCCCCGTACGACAGGTGAACCGTCCGGCCGAGCGCGCCGGGCGCGGCGAACGCCTCCCGCGCGGAGTGCGCCGCCGTGTCCCAGGAGGCCGCCGGGTCCGGCCCCAGCAGGTCCCCCTCGAACGTCTCGCCGACCTCTTCGATCATGCAGCCGTCCCGCACCAGCGACGGCACCCAGAGCTGCTCGGACACCAGATGGTTGACCAGGTCACGGACGGTCCACTCCAGGCAGGGCGTCTCCGCGTCCCACTGGTCCTCCCGGACCGCGTGGACCCGGGCACCGAAGAGGTCCTGGGCCTCGGCATGCCGGCCGAGCAGCACATCCGTATGCGCGTTCACATCCGTATGCGCGTCCGGTGTCATGCCGGTCCTCGGTCTCGCGCCCCGTCGCGCGTACGGCCCGAGACGATCGGCCGGCGCGGGTGGCGGCGCAGGTACTCACCCTCCAATTGCGCCATCCGTTCGTTGTGGGTGCGCAGCGCTTCGCCCGATCCGTGCAACAGCGTGTCGTGGCGCGTGCGGTGGATCGACTCCAGCTCCTTCATCAACTGCTGGTCGTCCAGCTCGTGCGGGTGCACTCCGGTCATGGTGGTACCCCGATCTTCGTGTTCCTCCTTGAGGTCCGGGTACCCGCCCGGCAAGCGTTACCCCGAGCGGCATCCGGGAGGGAGCCATGGATCTCGCGTTTCTCCATCCACTCTACGAACATCCCGGGCCCTGGGCCTCTGTGTACGTCGGTTCGTCCGCACCCTCGGAGTCCATGGCCCACGAACGGTCGCTGACGGCGGCGGCCGTCTCCCGTGAGCTGGCCGAGCAGGGAGCGGACGAGGCGACCTGCCGGGCCGTGCACGACGCCGTGGAGGAGCTCCGCCACGACGCCGAGCCGTACGGCCGGGCGTTCTTCGCACGCGACGGCCGGGTGGCCCTGGACCCGGTGCTCACCTCGCCGCCGCCGGCGAGCCAGGCCTTCTGGGCCCCGCTGCCCCGCACGGCACCGCTGCTGGACCTCGCCGGGGAGGACCCGGTGTGTCTGGTGGCGTACGTCGACCGGCGCGGCGCGCGGTTCGAGCTGCGCGGCGCCCTGGGCAGCGAGGACGCCGGGTCCGTGGCCGGGCGGCAGTGGCCCGTGCACCGTACGAGCACGGTCGACTGGTCGGAGAGGCACTTCCAGCTGCGGGTGGAGAACACCTGGGAGCACAACGCGGCGGAGGTCGCCGACGCGCTCGCCGTGTGCCACGAGGAGACCCGCGCCGGCCTGCTGGTCCTCGTGGGTGAGGACCGTGAGCGGCACGCCGTGCGGGACCGGCTGCCGCAGCGGCTGCACGACCGGGTGGCCGAGGCCGCTCACGGGGCGGGCAGCAGGCTGCTGGACGAGGACGTGGAACGGATCCGCGCCGAGCACGTACGCCGACGGGCCGCCGACGAGGTCGAGCGGTTCCTGGCGGCGCGCAGCCCGGACGCCGAGGGGCGCCGGCTGGCCGTGGAGGACGTGGCCGACCTGGTGGAGGCGGCACGTGAGCACCGTATCGACGAGCTGCTCGTGCGCCCCGAGGGACCCGACACGCACCGCGCGCTGTGGGTGGGCGAGGAGCCCGACCAGCTGGCCGTACGCCGTACGGAGCTGCGCACGCTCGGCCTCGCCGAGGACCACGCCCGGTCGGCCCGCGCGGACGACGCCCTGCTGCGGTCCGCGGTGACGACCGGCGCCCCGGCGATCTCCGTGACGGCTGCGGCCGAGGCCACGGAGGGCGATATACCGGTCGGCGGTCTGGGCGCCCTGCTGCGCTGGAAGTGACACGTTCGGTCCGGAGCCGGTGTGGCTGGTGCCGCGGCACCAGGGCGTGTTTCGAAAGTGGCGTCGTCCGCCCGGAGGGCGGGGCTCGCGGCGTCTGGTGCGGTGCGTCGCAAGGCGGAGGGTCGCCCGCGTACCGGGCGTACGCGGGCGATCCCGACAGCGCGGCGAGGTGCCGTGCCAGGCGTCGCGAGCCAGACGGGACTTTCGAAGCACGCCCTAGAAGTGCCCTGAAGGTCTTGAAATTGCGCCCGGCTTGCACCCATTCACGCCGATTGACATCTACCGGCGATCCGGGGCGAGCCGGGCGGCCGGAGCAAGATCTTCATCGGCCTTCTAGCGGGCGCGCACCACGCGCCGCTCGTCCCACACCGGCTCCGGTGTCTCCCGTACGCGGCCGTCGGAGCCGAAGACGAGGAAGCGGTCGAACGAGCGGGCGAACCAGCGGTCGTGGGTGACCGACAGGACCGTTCCGTCGAAGGCCTCCAGGCCTTCCTGCAGGGCCTCCGCGGATTCCAGGTCGAGGTTGTCGGTGGGCTCGTCGAGGAGCAGGGCGGTGACGCCGCGCAGCTCCAGCTGCAGGATCTGGAAGCGGGCCTGCTGGCCGCCGGACAGGCGGTCGAAGGGCTGCTCGGCCTGCTGGGTCAGCTCGTAGCGGCGCAGCCGGGACATGGCGGCGCCTCGGTCCTGGGCGTGTTCCTTCCACAGGATGTCCAGGAGCGTCCGCCCTTCCAGCTCGGGGTGGGCGTGCGTCTGCGCGAAGTGCCCGGGGACGACCCTGGCACCGAGCTTCCACTCCCCCGTGTGGGCCACGTCGTCGCCGGCGAGCAGCCGCAGGAAGTGCGACTTGCCCGAGCCGTTGGAGCCGAGGACGGCGACGCGTTCGCCGTAGAAGACCTCCAGGTCGAACGGTTTCATCAGGCCGATGAGTTCAAGTCCCGTGCAGGTGACGGCCCTCACGCCGGTGCGACCGCCCTTGAGCCGCATCGTGATGTCCTGCTCGCGCGGCGGCTCCGGCGGCGGCCCGGCCTCCTCGAACTTGCGCAGCCGGGTCTGGGCGGCGGCGTACCGCGAGGCCAGCTCATGGCTGACGGCAGCGGCCTGGCGGAGCGTCAGCACCAGCTTCTTCAGCTGGGCGTGCTTCTCGTCCCAGCGGCGCCGCAGTTCCTCGAAGCGCTCGAAGCGCTGCCGTCGGGCCTCGTGGTAGGTGTCGAACCCGCCGCCGTGCACCCAGGCGTCAGCGCCGGCCGGCCCCGGTTCCACGCTCACGATCTTCTCGGCGGCGCGGGAGAGCAGTTCCCGGTCGTGGGACACGAAGAGCACGGTCTTGCGGGTCTCCTTGAGCCGCTCCTCCAGCCAGCGCTTGCCGGGCACGTCGAGGTAGTTGTCGGGCTCGTCGAGCAGCAGCACCTCGTCGGTGCCGCGCAGCAGCGCCTCCAGGACGAGCCGCTTCTGCTCACCGCCAGACAGCGTCCGCACCTGCCGCCACTGCGCCTTCTCGTACGGCATCCCGAGCGCGGCCGTCGTGCAGATGTCCCACAGCGTCTCCGCCTCGTAGCCGCGCGCCTCGGCCCAGTCGGAGAGGGCCTGCGCGTACGTCATCTGGGCGGCCTCGTCGTCCACGGTCATGATCGCGTGCTCGGCGGCGTCGACCGCCTCGGCGGCCCCCCGGATCCTCGGCTGCGCCACCGACACCAGCAGATCCCGCACGGTCGTCTCGTCCCGCACCGACCCCACGAACTGCCGCATCACCCCGAGCCCGCCGGTTACGGTCACCGTCCCCCCGTGCGGCTTCAGCTCCCCCGAGATCAGCCGCAGCAGCGTCGTCTTCCCGGCCCCGTTCGGCCCGACGAGGGCCACCACGGCCCCCTCCCCCACCCGGAAGGACACATCACCGAGCAGCGCTCTCCCGTCCGGCAGGTGGTACTCCAGGTGAGCGGCTTCGAGATGTCCCATGGGGCGCATTGTCCGAGGCCGGGGAACACCCGGGCAAATCCATTTCCCCCGGGCCCCTCTCTGCCGGCCTTCGGTGAGACGCCCGTCACGGTGGCACCCGGCCACCGAGCCCCACCCCGCCCGACACGCCTGCGCCGCCATGGGGTACCCGTGGACGCATGATCCCAGACGTCGACCTCACCGTCCGCCCCCCGGGCCACCACATCATCCGGGACCGTTTCCTCGCCGCGGACAGTCGCCTGTTCAACGCGGTGGCGACCCGCGAGTGGCCCGGCGCCCACCCCTTGCTGCCGAAACTGAGCCGCGCCGCGAACCACGGCGTGCTGTGGTTCGCCACGGCGGCGGCGATCGCGGCGACCCGGAGTCCGAGGGCCCGCAGGGCAGCCGTCCGGGGCGTGGCCTCGCTCGCGCTCGCCTCGGCGACGATCAACACGCTCGGCAAGCGCTCGGTGCGCCGCTCCCGCCCCGTCCTGGACAACGTCCCGATGATGCGCCAGTTGAAGCGCCAGCCGATCACCACCTCCTTCCCGTCGGGGCACTCCGCCTCCGCCGCCGCCTTCGCGACCGGTGTCGCCCTGGAGTCGCGCGGCTGGGGCGGGGCGGTCGCGCCGCTGGCGACGGCGGTGGCGCTGTCCCGCGTGTACACGGGTGTGCACTTCCCGAGCGACGTCCTGGTGGGCGCCGCCCTGGGCGTGGGCGCCGCCTATGCCGTACGGGGCATCGTCCCGACCCGTGACCAGCTCCCCCCGCCCGGCCGTACGTACGTGGACGCGCCCGCCCTGCCGGACGGGGACGGCCTGGTCGTGGTCGCCAACCGGGCCTCGGGGACCTCGGAGCGGGTGCGCGCCCTGCGGGACGCGCTGCCCGGCGCCGAGGCCGTGGAGTGCGAAGCGGAGGACGTGAGGGCCGAGTTGGAGAAGGCCGCCGCCCGTGCGCGGGTGCTCGGTGTGTGCGGCGGCGACGGCACGGTGAACGCCGCCGCCGAGGTGGCCCTGCGCCACGGCCTCCCCCTCGCCGTGCTCCCCGGCGGCACCCTCAACCACTTCGCGTACGACCTCGGCGTGGAGGACGCCCGTGACCTGGGCCGCGCGGTGCGCCAGGGCGAGGCCGTGCGGGTGGACGTCGGCCATTTCACGACCGGAGACACCGAGGGTCACTTCGTCAACACGTTCAGCCTGGGCGTCTATCCGGAGCTGGTGCGCGAGCGCGAACGCTGGGAGCGGACGACCGGCGGCTGGCCGGCCGGGGTGATCGCGGCGCTGCGGGTGCTGCGTTCCGACCGCCGCCCGCTTCTGGCCACCTTCCAGGGCCGTCCGCGCCCGATCTGGCTGCTCTTCGCCGGCAACGGCACATACCACCGGATGGGCCTCGCCCCGGCCCGTCGTATCGATCTGGCCGACGGGCTGCTGGATGTCCGTGTCGTCCACGGTGGCCGCCGCCCGGCCCTGCGGCTGCTGGCCGCGGCCGTCGCCGGCCCGCTGACCCGCACCCCCTTCCACGCGGCGGTCGGCGTGCGGCGGCTCCAGGTGGACGGCCTCGCGCCGGGCACGCTCCTCGCGTACGACGGCGAAGTCACCGAGGCGCAGGGGGACCTGAAGCTCCGGAAGATTCCGGAGGCGCTGACGGTCTACCGGCCCGCGCCGCTCCACTGACCCACCCCGGTCGATCCATATTCCAAGACGGCGGTCTCAATATGCGACATGGTCGCGTACGGTTCGAGGACGGACCCGCGGACCTGGCGGTCCTCATGAAAGGGGAACGACCATGTCGAAGGCGCGGGAGACCGCCGTCTACACGCACGGACACCACGAGTCGGTGCTGCGTTCGCACACCTGGCGGACGGCCGCCAACTCGGCGGCCTACCTCCTCGGTTCGCTGAAACCCCACATGAGGATCCTGGACATCGGGTGCGGTCCGGGCACCATCACCGCGGACCTGGCCGCCCTGGTCCCGGACGGACATGTCACCGGCGTCGACCACGCCTCCGGCATCCTGGCCCGGGCACGGGCGACGGCCACCGATCGCGGCCTGGACAACGTGGACTTCGCGGTCGCGGACGTCCACTCGCTGGACTACCCGGACGACACGTTCTGCGTGGTCCACGCCCACCAGGTCCTCCAGCACGTCGGCGACCCGGTACAGGCGCTGCGCGAGATGCGCCGGGTGACGCGACCGGGCGGCCTCATCGCCGCCCGTGACGCCGACTACGCGGCGATGACCTGGTTCCCGAAGTCCCCGGTCCTGGACGACTGGCTGGACCTGTACCACCGGGTGGCCCGCGCGGGCGGCGGTGAGCCCGACGCGGGGCGCCGACTGAAGTCGTGGGCCCTGCGCGCCGGGCTCACCGACATCACGGCCACCTCCGCCACCTGGACCTACACCACGGCGGAGGAGCGGGCCTGGTGGAGCGGGCTGTGGGCGGACCGGACGGTCGCCTCCGCGTACACCGGGCTGGCCACCGAGGGCGGTCACGCGACGGTCGGGCGACTGCGGGCGATCGAGGCGGCCTGGCGGGAATGGGGGCGGCGGGAGGACGGCTGGTTCGCCGTACTCCACGGAGAAATTCTCTGCCGTAAGGCGGTCTGAACGGGCGTATTCTGGAAACCCGGACCATCAGGAGGTTCGCATAATGGTTCCCATCCTGCTGGTACTGCTTCTGGTGCTGATTCTCTTCGGTGCCGGATTCGCAGTGGAAGTCCTCTGGTATATCGCACTGGCCGTTCTGGTGCTCTGGCTCCTCGGATTCCTGGTGCGCGGCACGTCCGCCTCCGGAGGAAGGAGCCGCTGGTACAGGTGGTGAATCCGCCCGCGCAGGCGGTGAACTCACTCGCGCGGTAGCAACGGTCCGAGCGGCCCGAGGTCCAGGTTGAGGTCCTCGGGCCGCAGGCCGTAGCGCTCGCGCAGTTCGGTCATGCGGTCGTCGAGGAGCATCAGGGTCAGCCCGATGCGCTCCTCCTGGTCATCCGAGAGCTCCCCGGTGTCGAAACGGCGCAGCGCCTGCCGCTCCATGAGCTGGCGGAGCAGTTCGACCACGGTCAGGACCAGCTTGACAAGATCCCGCTCCACCGTGTCGGGATCCAGTTCGAGACGGTTCCGGTTGGTCACTCGATACCTCCCCAGGGTGACGGAACCTGCGCGTTCACCGAGCTGATGAGCGCGTTCAGGTCGATGCGGACGAGGTCGACGTCCGCGATGCGCAGAGTGAGGTCACCGGTGATGACGACCCCGCCGGCGAGGAGCCGGTCGAGGAGATCGACAAGGGCCACTTCACGGCGTTCGACGACGGTCACGGACTCTCCTCCCCACTGAAGGAATACGCCGCCCACGGGCCGGTGAGTTCCACCCGCAGCCCCGGCTCCTCGCCCTTCGTGCTATCCACCAGTTCCACGAACTCCTCGGAATGGGTCCGCGGCACCAGAAAGGCCGCGTTCAGCACATTGCGGCCTGGCACACCGGAGAGCGCCGAATTCTGCGGGGCGTGCAACCGGGTGTCCTCCGCGAATTCCGAAAGGGTCTCGTGCAGGCGCCGCGCGAACCGCTCGGCGTTCTCCCACCTCTCCTCGTGGGCCCGATGGCTGCGGCGCCGCTGCCGCAGATAGTCCCGCCCGCTGGCGGCCTTCGCCGGCGCCTGGGGCGGCTCCTGCTCCTCGGATTCGGCGTACACCTTGACGCCCCACTCCACCCGGCCCGCCAGTCGGTCCAGAGTCCGCCGGAAGTCCTCCTCGCGGGCCTCCAGCATGACCCGTACGCCGCTGTCGTCGCGGAACACGGTACCGAGCCGCAGCGGCAGCGGCGTGGTGACGGCGGTGAGCGCGTCGATCACGCTCTGGTGGGCCCGAGCGGTCTCGGTCAGCCAGTCCAGGTCCTCCAGATGGGCGCGGAGCGGCTGCTCCGCGAAATCCCGCTCCGGCACCTCGCTGACCACGGCGATCAGGTCGTGGTGGCGCAACTGCCGGGGCGGTGCGCCCGCGACCCCGGTGAGCTGGGCCTGGAGAGCCGCGTCGAAGGGGCGGCAGACGGCGTACACATAACGCAGTCCGGTCATGAGGGCTCCTCTCTGGCGCGGCCACGCTCGATGGACGGCTCCGGCTCCCGCCGGTTCCGGCCGTCGTCCAGCTCGGCGAGCCGGGCGCGCAACTCGGCGTTCTCACGGGAGAGTTCGTCGCGGCGGGCGTGTGACGACAGCGCCGGGTCGGTCTCCCACCAGTCGATCCCCATCTCCTTGGCCTTGTCGACGGAGGCGACGATGAGGCGCAGCTTGATCGTGAGCAGCTCGATGTCGAGCAGGTTGATGCGGATGTCGCCCGCGATCACCAGACCCTTGTCGAGTACACGCTCCAGGATGTCGGCCAGGTTGGCACTCCCGTTCTGGCCGTACGGCTCGGGAACTCGGCTCGGGAACGTCATCGTCGGCTCCCGCCCACGGCGGCCCGTTCCTCGTCCTCATCCTCGTACGGTTCCTCGTCGATGTCCTCCCCGGCGTCGCCCCGGGCCTCGGGAACCTCCTCGTAGTCGTCCTCAGGGGCCTCCTCCGCGTCTCCTTCCTCGTCCTCGTCGGCGTACGCGTCGCCCTCGTCGGCGTCGCGGGGCTCCTCGTCGGCCTCGGCCTCGGGCTCCGGCTCCTCCTCCGTGTACCCGGCCTCGGTCTCGTCGTCCCCCGGTGCCTCGTCCCGCTCCTCCTCCGCGAGGGCGTCCTCGTGGCTGACGACGACCTCGCCGTCGCGGATCTCGCCGCGCCAGCCGTCCTCGGCCTCGCCCGTGAGGGTGATGAAGCGGGCGAAGTTCTTGAGGTCGAGCCGGGCCCTGCGGCCCTGGGCACGCCAGATGTTGCCGGTCTTCTCGAAGAGGCCCTTCGGGTAGTACTCCAGCACCAGCAGGACCCGGGTGAGGTTGTCCGCGAGGGAGTGGAAGGAAACGGCCCCCTTCGCGCTGCCCTTGGCGCCCTCCGACGTCCAGGCGATCCGCTCGTCGGGCACCTGTTCGGTGGTGTGCGCCTTCCAGCTGCGGTTGGACCAGAACACCCTCAGCTGCCAGTCGGAGTGGGTGTCGTCCGCCCGGTCGGCACTCTTCACACCCTTGGCGAAGGTGCTGAAGCTCTGGAACCGGGTCCACTGGTCGTACGCGGTGCGCACCGGCACTCCGACGTCGACGGACTCGATGATCACCGTGGGCTTGTCGCCGGAGCCGACCTTGCCTCGGCCCTTGCCGCCGCCGAGGCTCTTGAGCGCGCCGAGCACGTTCCCCTTGGCGCGGCCCGCGCCCACCTCCACGGCGGAGCGCAGCGGTCCCTTGCCCTCGGCGAGCTTGCGGCCGCCCTCGCGGGCGAGCTTCGTGAAGCCGGGGCTGTCGCCCTGGGCGATGTCGTTGAGCTTGACGGTCGTCTCACCGAGCTTGCGGCCGGCGCCGACGAGGATCCGCTGGGCCTGGGCGGCCAGGTACTCCCGGGCCTCGGCCTTCAGATGGTCGACGGCCTCGCTGCGCGCCACGTCGGTGAGCGGGTTGCTCTTCGCGCGGTCCGTCGCGCGGCCTGTCGCCGCGCCGAGGGTGTCAGTCATCGTCGCCGCCTCCCCTCGTGGCCCGCGCCCCGGTGGCCTTGCGGGCGGCCTTCTCGGCCGGGGCCTTTCCGGGCGCGTTCTTCTTGGCGGCCGTCTTCCTGGCCGTGGGCTTCTTCCCGGGAGCCTTCCTCGCGGCCGGCTTTCCCGCCTTGGACGGGGGCCTCTTCGCCGTCCTGTCGCGCGACGGCTTCTCCTCGGGCTCCCCGTCGTACTCCTCCCGCGCGTCGGCGTCCTCGTCGTCGCCGGCGTACGCGTCCTCGACCTCGTCGTCGCGGCGTTTCCGCCCGCGGCCCGGCAGGTCCGGGGCGGCTCCGGAGAGCTGGTCGCGCACCTGCGAGGTGCGTCCGTGCAGCCGGTCGGCGAGTCCTTCGATCCGCCGCTCGACCAGCGCCCCGGTGGCGGCCTTGCCGACACCGCGCAGGTCCTCGCGGAGCTGGTCCCCGATCTCCTTGAACTGCGGGTTGTCCTGCAGTTGCCGGGACACCAGGTCCGCGAGCGCCCGCGGGCTCAGCTGCATCCGCTTGCCGGCCACCATCGTGCCGACCGCGAACGCGACCTTCATCTTCTTGGTACGCCCGAGGACGTACCCGGCCCCGATGGCGAGGCCCAGTCCCACTCGGTTCATTCCGTCATCCCGTCGCCGGTTCCTGTGCTCCTGCGGGCACTGATCTCCAGGCGGTCCAGGAGCTCGTCCTCCAGACGGTCGAACTCCTCCTCATCGATCTCGCCCGCGTCGAGCCGCTGCTCGAGGCGGGCGAGTTCGGCGCGGACGGCCGCCGGATCGTAGTACTGGCGCTCGGCCTCGGTGAGTACCTGTCGCACGGTCCAGAGGCTGCCGCGTACCGGTGCGAACGGCAGCAGCAGCACCTCGGTGATCAGTCCCATGTGTCGCCTCCCTCGGCTCGAAGCGCCGTACCCGCACGCCGTGGACACGCCGCGCGCGATACGCCGTCAGTGCGCCGTCTCCGCGGGCTGCGAGGGCCCCGGTTCGACGAAGCTGTACGGCGGCAGCGGCCCGTTCACGCTCAGTTCGATGTGCGGATGGCTCTTGCGGGCCTGTTCCACCGCGGCGAGGAAGACCTCGGCCGACTGCTGGTCCACGAGGAACGACACGTTGGCGAGCCAGCCCGTGGAGTCGGGGCCCACGCTGACGGCCGCCGCGGCAGGCTCCAGCACACGCTGCAGCTCCGTCGCGTCCTCGGCCTCCCGGGCCTGGACGGCGGCGACCACCATCTCGCCGAGCCGCAGCCGGTCCTCGTAAGTTCCGCCACCCGACTGCCGGTTGGCCTCGGCGAGGGCGCGCAGCTCGGGGTTCTCCCCCATCACGCGGTGCAGCACGGCCTGTTCGTCGTGGCTGGCCTTGACGTTGTACTCGACCTTGCCGTCGAGGGCACCGAGCCGTTCCAGGTAGTGCTCCGCGCGTTCGGCGAGCACCCCGGTGACGGCCGCGTCGTCCGGTGCCACGCTGCCGAACCGCATGGGCAGCAGGGGGCCGCCCGTACCCGCCTCGCTCAGGACGTTCTGGTGGGCGAGGAGGTCCTTGCGCTTGGGCCGCAGGCCTTCGGGGGCCTCACTGACGATCGCCGCCAGCTCGCCCTCCTTCAGGACGCGCACGGGGCGCGGCGGGTCGCCCACGCCGCTCACGCCCTCGGGGAGCCCGGGGTGTGAGCTCGCGGTGATGCCGTAGACGTACGTACTCACTCCTGTTCCTCCCTCTTGCGCGAGCTCGTGGTCTTGCGCGCCCGTGGCCGCGACTCGGTCTGTCCCTCCTCGCGGGCCTCCTTGAAGGCACCGGAGATCGTCTCTGCGGCGCCGGACAGCGCCCCCTTGGACTTGCCGCGCGCGCCGGACTCGGTGATCTCACCGACGAGGTCCGGCAGGCCCGGGTTCTTGCGCGGCCCGGCCTCCAGGTCGAGCCGGTTGCACGCCTCGGCGAAGCGCAGATAGGTGTCGACGCTGGCGACGACGACCCGGACGTCGATCTTCAGGATCTCGATGCCGACCAGGGAGACTCGTACGAACGCGTCGATGACGAGCCCCCTGTCCAGGATGAGTTCCAGGACGTCGTAGAGGCCGCTGCTGCCGCCTCCGCCGCCGGACTGCTGTGCCGGGACTACGGTCATGCCGACCGATCCTCCTTCGTCTGTGGTTGCCGGTGCGGGACGGCCGCCTAACGACCGCCGGAGCGACGTGGGTCGGCCCTTCCGCGCTCGTAACGCCGAACGCGCCGGTAGCCGGTGAGTTCGCCCTCGTGGTCGAGTTCCACCTGATAGCTCGCGAGCAGGCTCATCGTGTCGGGGACACGGGCCATCTCCAGGACCTCGACCTCCAACGTCCAGCCGTCCTCGGTCTGTTCGAAGGACGACACGGACTCGGGCGTCATGCCGGTCAGCTCCGCGAGCTGGGTCCGGGCATGGCGCAGCACCTGCATGGGGCTGGGCCGGCTGTCCGCCGCGCTGTCGTTCCGCGTGTTCCCGGAAGGCTCGCGCGCCTCATTCGGCTCCCGCTCTTCTTCCACTTCTTCCGATTTCTGCGTTTTGCGTGAACTCTGTGCTTTTGATGTACTGGATGTGTTCGACATGGCCACCTCGGAACACCGAGTGGCCATACGGCCGTTGGCCAAACCTTCTGGAGCTGGAGTCAGCCCCGCCGTGCTGCGAGCCTCCGCCGCGCCGGCCCCAGCGAGCGGCCCTTGCTCATCGCGCCCTCCAGGGGTTGGTGCGGGCCTGTTCGACTGCGTCCTCCAGGGCCCGGCGACGGGCGTCCACGCCCGGGGCGTCGAGCTGATCCCAGACGAGGCCGCCCTTGGCTGCTCCTTGCCACCGCGTCACCGGGGAACAGCACCTTCTCCGGGCCGTGGACCTCCTCGCCGCGCCGGCCCATCCGCAGGGTGTGCGTGTCCCCCGTCCCCCACTCCTCTCCGGCGTACGGGGCCCTTGCCCGTATGCGGATCCTTCAGGGCGCGATGGCGTGCTCCACCATCAGCCGTCCGGCGGCCGTGATCGCCTCCGCGTCGATGCCCGCCTCGCGCAGCTGCTCCTCGGGAGAGGCCGAGCCCGGCATCGTACGGACGGCCAGGCGCACCAGGCGGGGCACCGGGCGGCCGTCGAGGAAGGCGTCGAGGACCGCGTCGCCGAGGCCGCCCTCCTCGTGGTGGTCCTCGACGGTGAGGATGCAGCCGGTGCGTTCGGCGGCCTCGCGCAGCGTGGCGCGGTCGACGGGCTTGACCGAGTAGAGGTCGATCACCCGGACCTGGATGCCCTCGGCGTCCAGCGCCTCGGCGGCCTTCAGTGCCTCGTGGACCGTGACCCCGGCCGCGACGACCGTCAGCCGGTCGGTGTCCGAGGCGCGCAGCACCTTGCTGCCGCCGATCGGGAACTCCTCGGTCGGGCTGTAGAGGACCGGCGACCCGCCCCTGGAGGTGCGCAGATAGCGGATGCCGTCGAGGCCGGCCATCGTGCCGACCAGCTTGGCGGTCTGGTTGGCGTCGCACGGGTACAGCACGGTCGAGCCGTGCACCGCGCGCATCATCGCCAGGTCCTCCACGCCCATCTGCGAGGGCCCGTCCTGGCCGATGGCGACACCGGCGTGCGAGCCGACGAGGTTGATGCCGGACCCGCTGATCGACGCCATACGGATGAAGTCGTGGGCGCGGGTGAGGAACGCCGCGAACGTGGAGACGTACGGCACCCAGTCGCGGGCCGCGAGCCCCACGGAGGCGGCCACCAGCTGCTGTTCGGCGATGTAGCACTCGAAGAAGCGGTCGGGGTGCTCCTTGGCGAAGAACTCGGCCCGTGTGGAGTCGCTGACCTCGCCGTCAAGGGCGACGACGTCACCGCGCGCGGTGCCGAGCGCGGCGAGCGCCTGCCCGTAGGCGTTGCGGGTGGCGACCTCGTCGCCGATCTCGTAGCGCGGCAGTTCCAGGTGTCCGGTCCGCACGGCGTGCAGCATCCGGGCGGCGGGCGGCTGCCGCACCTCGACCCGGAGGTCGCGCACCCCGCCGAGTTCGGCGATCGCCTCGTCGGCGTCCTTCAGCGGCTTGCCGTGCAGGCCCTCGCGGTCCTGGACGGCCTCGACGCCCTTGCCCTTGAGGGTGCGGGCGAGGATCACGGTGGGCTGGCCCTTGGTGGACTCGGCCTCGCCGTAGGCGCGGTCGACGGCGTCCACGTCGTGCCCGTCGACCTCGATCGTGTGCCAGCCGAAGGCCGCGAAGCGGCGGGCGTAGGCGTCCAGGTCATGTCCGTGCCGGGTGGGTCCGCGCTGGCCGAGCCGGTTGACGTCGACGATCGCGGTGAGGTTGTCCAGATGCTCGTACGCGGCGTGCTCGGCGGCCTCCCACACGGAGCCCTCGGCGAGTTCGCTGTCCCCGCACAGCACCCACACCCGGTAGCCGGTACGGTCCAGCCGCTTTCCGGCCAGCGCGATACCGACGGCGACGGGCAGCCCCTGGCCGAGCGACCCGGTGGCCGTCTCCACCCACGGCAACCGCCGCGGCGTCGGGTGCCCTTCGAGCCGGCTGCCCTGCTTGCGGAACGTCATCAGCTCCGTCTCGCTGATCGCGCCGACCGCCTTGTACGCGGAGTACAGCAGCGGCGAGGCGTGCCCCTTGGACAGGACGAAGCGGTCGTTGCCGGGATGCCGGGGGCGGTCGAAGTCGTACCGCAGATGCCGGGCCATCAGTACCGACATCAGTTCGGCCGCCGACATCGACGACGTGGGGTGCCCGGAGCCTGCGGCGGCTGCGGCACGCACACTGTCGACCCGCAGTTGCTGGGCCAGCTCGCTGAGTTGACGGGTGTTCATGAGTCTCCTTCCGAACCCTTGGCGGGCTTCTGCGGGTCCTGGGGCGACGGGGCCTCGGGCGGTTTCCGCGACTGGGGCGACGGCGGGGACGGTCGCCGCCGGTCCTCGGATGCGCCCGGCACCGCCGCCGGGCCCGGCTCGGCCGGTGCGTGCTGCTCACGGGCGGCTCCGGGGCGGTCCGCCGCCCCCTCCTCCTTCTCGGGTGCCCCCGGCGTCCCCGGTGCGCCCGGCGTCCGGGCGACCTCCGGGGACGCCGTGTCCAGGGGTACCGACCAGGACCGTACGAGGCCCAACTGGACGCCCTGGCGGGGCAGTACCGCGTCGAGGAGCCAGTCGGCGGCGACGCGGACGCGGTTGCCGGGCATCGCGGCGAGGTGGTAGCCGCGGGTGACGGCTCCGGCGAAGGGGCCGGACAGCGGCACACCGAACGGGTTGGCGGCGGCCTGGACGCCGCCCAGGTCCACGACGAAGCCGAGGTCGCCGTGCCGGTAGGGCTTGGGCTCCCCCCGGCCGAGGGAGGCGGCGACGTTGTACCCGGCCGTCCTGCCCTGCCGCCAGGCGTGCTGCGCGGTCATCGGCGTGTACGCGCCGGGCTCGGTCAGGTCGGGCACGGCCGCCGCGTCCCCGCAGGCGAACACCTCGGGGCGGCCGGGCACCTGCAGTGTGGGCTCGACCAGCAGCCGGCCGCGTTCCATCGGCAGCCCGAGGGACTCGGCGAGCGGATCGGGGCGTACGCCCACACACCACACCAGCGTGCGCGTGTCGACGAACTCCCCGTCGGTGAGCAGCACTCCGTCCGGCGTCGCCTCCTTCACGGAGGTCCCCATCCGCACGTCGACACCCCGCTGCCGCAGCACCCGGTCGGCGGTCCGCGACAGCTTCTCGTCCATCTCGGGCAGCACCCGCTCCGCGACGTCGAGCAGCATCCAGCGTGGCCGCATACCCTCCCGCAACGGCTGCTTGCGCACCAGCTCGTCGGTGAACATCTGGCCGTGGGCGGCGACCTCGGTCCCGGTGTAGCCGGCGCCCACCACCACGAAGGTGCAGCGCGCGCCACAGCTCCTGGGGTCCTCGCCGCCGGCCGCCAGCTCCACCTGACGGGTCACGTGGTCCCTGAGGTACAGCGCCTCGGGCAGCCCGCGGAAGCCGTGGGCGTGCTCGGCGACGCCCGGGACGGGCAGCAGCTTGTTGACGCTGCCGGCGGCGAGCACCAGCCGGTCGTAGGTCAGCGTGCCGACACCGCCCTCGGGGTCCGTGTAGCGCACGGTCCGCGCGTCGAGGTCGATGTCGTCGGCCTCCCCGAGCACCAGGCGCACATGGGGCAGGGTGCCGGTGAGGGAGACGGTGACGCGGCGTGGTTCCAGGATGCCGGCGGCGACCTGGGGCAGCAGGGGCAGGTAAAGGAAGTAGTCGGTCGGGTTGAGCAGGATGATGTCGGCCTTGTTCCGGGTCAGCCGCGCCAGGGTGCGGGCCGTCCGGTACCCGGCGAAGCCGGCACCGACGATCACGATGCGGGGTCGACTCACGGTTCGCCTCCCGGCGGGGTCGCGCATACGGAGTCCTCAGCGTCCTCGGACTTACGGGTCCGGTGACGTACGAGCCTTCCGCGTCCCCCTGGTCAGGGCGCCCAAACCGACAGGGCGCCGGAACGTCCGTGGGTTTCCCCTGTGACCTTCGGGTACTCGAACCCGCGACCCGACCCGCACCCCTCGCGGAGGTACACCCATGCCCGAGTACGGCTACTTCCTGGCGACCGAGGAGTTCGGTCCCGCGGAGCTGATCGAGCAGGCGAGGATGGCCGAGCAAGCCGGATTCGAATGCCTGTGGATCTCGGACCACTTCCACCCGTGGAACGACGCCCAGGGCCAGAGCCCGTTCGTGTGGTCGGTGATCGGCGCACTCTCCGAGGCCGTCTCCCTGCCCATCGAGACGGCGGTGACCTGCCCGACCGTCCGGATCCACCCGGCGGTCGTGGCGCAGGCGGCGGCGACCAGCGCGGTGATGACCGGCGGCCGGTTCCGCCTCGGCATCGGCTCGGGTGAGGCGCTCAACGAGCATGTCCTCGGCACCCGTTGGCCGCCGGCGGACGTCCGTCTGGAGATGCTGGAGGAGTCCGTCCAGGTGATGCGGCGGCTGTTCACCGGTGAGGAGGTGACCCATCGCGGCCCGCACTACACGGTGGAGAACGCCCGCCTCTACACGATCCCCGACGAGCCCGTCCCCATCGACATCTCCGGCTTCGGCCCCAAGGCCACCGGGCTCGCCGCCCGCGTCGGCGACGGCTTCATCACCATGGGCCCCGACGAGGAGCTGGTGACCCAGTACCGCAAGGGCGGCGGGGGGTCCCATCTCGTCAGCGGCGGTACGAAGGTGTGCTGGGGCCCCGACCGCGACGCCGCCGTGCGTCTGGTCCGCAGCCTCTGGTCGAGCCAGCTCCTCCCCGGCGAGATGGGCCAGATCCTGCCCACCCCCAGCCACTTCGAGCAGTTGGAGCCACTGGTCACCGAGCAGATGGTCAGCGAGAACACGGTCTGCGGCGACGACGTCGACGAACACGTGGCCGAACTGCGCGCCTTCGCCGAAGCCGGCTTCGACCGCGTCTACGTCAGCCAGATCGGCCCCGACCAGCGCGGCTTCTTCGACTTCTACCGCACGAAGGTCCTGCCGCGACTCAAGTAGGGAACCCAAGCAGGGCACCACCCTCACGACTCTCGGCCCGGATGGTGTCTTCTCCCCGTCATCCGGGCCGAGCGCGTGGCGCGACCCGGGCGCCCGGGGCCGCGAGGACCGCTGCGCCGTCCGGGGCGACGCCGCCCACCGGCCCGGTGATCCCCCGGAGCGCGTGACGGTGTGCCCGGGGTACCCGGGGCCGGCCTGCCCGCACACGATCCGGTCCGCTCGAACCGTCCGAAACGATCTCCCTCTCGGGCCGGCCCCAACTACGCTCTCCCCATGGAGATTCTCGGAACCACGCTCCGTATCTGCGTCGACGACCTGGAAGCCGCGGTCCCCTTCTACGAGAGACTCTCGGGCGGGCCGGCGATGCGCTTCGAACGCGGCGGAGTACAGGTCGCCGCCGTCGGCTGCTTCCTGCTGATGAGCGGCCCGGAGTCCGAGCTGGAGGTCCTGCGCAAGGTCAGCGCGACCCTCGCGGTCGAGGACGTCGACGAGGCCAACCGTGTCCTCACCGCGTCCGGCGCCCACGTCCTGGCCGGCCCGATCCCCACCCCCGTCGGCCGCAATCTCATCGCGGTCCACCCCGACGGCTCGGTCTACGAGTACGCGGACCGCCGGACGGCGGAATAGCACCCCGGTTCCGCAGCCACGTGCGACGGAGCCGTGCGCCCGGCGGCCGGGGGATCAGCCGGCGAAGGCGGACACCCCCCCGCGACCAGCCCGTACCGCCCGGATCCGGTCGGCAGGCCTGTGGCCGTGCGGGACGCGGGCGTCAGCGGGGGCGGGAACGGGTCATCTCGGTGGTGAGCGCCCACCTCTGGTGGTCCCGCCAGGCCCCGTCGACGAACAGGAAGTCCGGCGAGAACCCCTCCAGCCGGAACCCGCACCGCCGGGCGAGCGCGATGGAAGCGGCGTTACCGGGCTGCACATTGATCTCCAGCCGGTGCAGCCCCATGACATCGAACGCGTACTCGACGACGAGTCCGAGCCCCTCCCCCATCAGCCCCCGCCCGGCGGCGTGCGCGAAGGCCCCGTATCCGAGGGCGCCGCACCGGAAGCCGCCCTCCACGATGTTGTTGATGTTGACGAACCCGGCGATCCCCCCGCCGTCCCGCTCGCACACCAGGAACCCGGCCTTCGTCGGGTCCTCGATGAGCAGCCCCGCGTACGCGGCGTACGCGCCGGGGGTGGTCGGCGGGAACAGCCACGGCTGGTGCAGGACCTTGCTCTCCCGCGCCCGCGCGGTGAACTCGAAGCCGTCGTCGGTGGTGAAGTGCCGTATCCCCACGCGGGGGCCTTCAGCGAGGTAACGAACGTTCTCGGACACCTCGCCACGATACGTCGGCGCAGGCTCACCCGCGCCGTCTCAGGAGGTACGCCCCGCACAGCGCCCCGATCAGTCCGGTTCCCAGCAATGCCATCCACAGCGGCATGGTGACCTCGGGGATCAGCAGCCGGATCTCGGTGCTCCGGGTGTTCTGGAAGACGAAGACGAGAGCCAGCACGGCGAGGACGCCCACGATGACCCTGCCGGGCGTCAGCAGGTCGCCCCACCGCCGGCGCCCGTGCTTCCCGGCACGCTTCGATGTCTTCGGGCTCATGTCTCCAGGATGACGCGCGCGAGCCGGACGCGCCCGGTGGGACCTCCCCGGGACCTCTCACGGACTCGCCCGCTGTCAGGTCAGCGCCGGCTCGTCCAGCGTCAGCGTCCCCGCTTCCGTGTCCAGCTCCGCCGTCACCCCGAACGGGACGGTCAGCGCGCCTTCGCCGTGTCCGAAGCCGAACTCCTCCAGCATCGGCACACCGAGGCCGCCGAGCCGGTCGAGGAGCAGCGCCCGCACCTTCTCGTACGGCTCGCACCCCGTCCAGGAGCCGAGGAGGACGCCGGCGACGCCGTCGAGCCAGCCGGCGCGGAGGAGCTGGGTGAGGTAGCGGTCGAGGCGGTAGGTCTCCTCGCCGACATCCTCCAGGCAGAGGAGGGCTCCTCGGGCGGAGGGGCGGGCGTGGGGGTTGCCGAGTTCGGCGGCGAGAAGGCAGAGACAGCCGCCGAGGAGGACACCCCGGGCGCGGCCGGGTACGAGGGCGGCGCTCCCTTCGGCGGCCCGGATCGTGCGTACCGTCTCCGGGGCGAAGAGGGTCGCCCGCAGGTGCTCCTGGGCTCGTGCGTTCTTGATGAAGTCGACGCCCGCCGCCATGGGGCCGTGCAGGGTGACCAGTCCGGCGCGGGTGGCGAACGCCTCGTGCAGGGCGGTGATGTCGCTGAACCCGACGAGCGGCTTCGGGTCCGCCGCCCTGATCGCGTCCCAGTCGAGCAGGCCGGCCATCCGCTGTACGCCGTAGCCGCCTCGGGCACAGAGCACGGCGGACACGGACGGGTCGCACCAGGCGGCCTGGAAGTCGGCGGCACGGTCGGCGTCCGAGCCCGCGAGGTAGTCGAACCCGGGGTGCCGGTCGAGGGTGTGCGGTGCGACGACGGGGTCGAGGTCCCAGCCGCGCAGGATGTCGAGCCCGGCGCTGAGCCGTTCCTCGGAGACCGGCCCGCTGGGGGCGACGACGGCCACACGGGCGCCGGGGGCGAGGCGGGCGGGCCGGGTCAGCGGCGGGACGGGGCGGGCCCGGCCGGTGGGACCGGGCGGGACGGGCGGTGTCACTTGGCGAGCTCCAGAGTAGGGATTCCGGGAGGATTCAAACCGAAGACCTGCGCGTACAGCGAGAGCTCCGCCTCCAGGACCCGCACCATCGTCTCCGCCCGCCGGAACCCGTGCCCCTCCCCCTCGAACGTGATGTAGGCGTGCGGCACCCCCCGCCCCTCCAGCCGGGCCAGGAACCGCTCGCACTGCGCGGGCGGGCAGATCACGTCGTCGAGGCCCTGGAGCAGCAGAAAGGGCGCGCCGATCCGGTCGGCGTGCTCGGTGGGCGACCGCTCCACGTACCGCATCGGTTCCTCGGCCGGCGGCCCGACCAGGCTGTCCAGATACCGGGACTCGAAGTCGTGGGTGTCCCCCGACCCCCAGTTCGTGAGGTCGAGGACGGGATACAGGATGGTTCCGCAGGCGTAGACGTCGGTCGTGGTGAGGGAGACGGCGGCGGTCCAGCCGCCGGCGCTGCCGCCCCGGACGGCGAGCCTGGTGCGGTCGGCGGTGCCCTCGTCGGCGAGGGCGAGCGCGACGGCCGCGCAGTCCTCGACGTCGACGACGCCCCACTGCTCGCGCAGCCGGTTGCGGTACTCCCGCCCGTATCCGGTGGACCCTCCGTAGTTGACCTCGGCGACGCCGATGCCCCGCGAGGTGAAGTAGGCGATCGCCAGGTCGAGGGCCAGGGGCGCGCGGCTGGTGGGTCCGCCATGCGCCCAGACGACGTACGGCGGCAGCTCGGTGCCGGGGGCGACGCAGCCGGGGTGGTGCGGCGGGTGGACGTGCGCGTGGATCTCGCGTCCGGCGGGGCCGAGGAAGGTGCGGATCTGGGGTTCGGGATAGTAGGCGGGGTCCACGGGGTCGTCGTGCGCGGCCCCGATCACGCGGGCGTGGCCGGTGCCGGCGTCCAGTTCGACCACCTCGTAGGCGATGCGGGGGCCGGCGCCGATGACGATGACGCGACTGCCGTGGACGGCGAGCGACGGGGCGAACTCGGTCCAGGGTCCGTCCGTGTCGACGACCTGGCCGGTCGCGGTGTCGAGGATTCCGAGCGCGGTGGCGCCCCGCCCGTGCACCACGGCTACGAGCCCGCCCTCCAACAGAGCGAACCAGCGCGAGCCGACCTGCCACAGCGGGCCGCCGAACTCCTCCTCCCGGGCGCAGAGAGGCGTCCGGTGACCGCGGTCGACGTCGAGGCGGTACAGGTTCCAGTAGCCGGTGGTGTCGCCGGCGTACACGAGGGTCCCGTCGGCGGACCACTCGGCCTGGGCGACGGACTCGTCCGGGCCGCCGCCGACGGTCCGGGGCTCGCCCAGCAGGCCGTCCTCGCTCACGTCGGCGACGAGCAGCGCGGTGCCGTCCCAGGGCATGCGCGGGTGGTCCCAGGCGAGCCAGGCGGCACGGCGGCCGTCGGGCGAGAGACGGGGGCCGGTGACGAACCGGTGGCTGTCGTCGGTGAGTTCACGTACGGCGTCCCGGTCCTCTGCGGCCGAGCCGTCCAGCGGCACCGCCGCGACGACCCGCCGCACATCGGCGGGCCCGTCCCCGGTGAACTCCTCCAGGACGCACCACACCTCGTTCCGCTCGGGGTGCGGTCGCGGGTCCACCCAGCGCAGTCCTCCGCCCAGCGACGACACCGGGGTGAGCGGGCGGGGATCGCCGCCCGGCTCGTACCGGTAGAGGCGCTGGTCGGCGTGGTTCACGAAGACCACGAGGGGGCCGTCGGCCCGCATGACGCCGGCCCACGGCTGACCGCCGTACTCCATGACCCGGCTGCGCACGTTCCACGGCGCCGGCAGCACCGGCTCCTCCGCACCGTCGGCCGTGCGCCGCACCAGGGTGCGCCGGCCGCCCTCGGTGGGCCGGGGCTCGGTCCACCACGCCTCGTCGCCGACGAAGCCCACGAACTCGGGATGCCCGTCGTGCGCGGCGGCGAGCGCCGCGTCGATCGGCGAGGGCCACTCCCCGTATGCCAGGGTCCGCACCTTGTCCCTCATTTCCCTTCGTGCCCGCAGTCGCATGTCTCAGGCCGTCCGCAGGAAGCGGTCGAGCACGCGGACGCCGAAGTGGAGCGCCTCGACCGGGACGCGCTCGTCGACCCCGTGGAAGAGCGCCGCGTAGTCGAAGCCCTCCGGGAGCTTCAGCGGCGCGAAACCGTAGCCGGTGATGCCGAGGCGCGAGAACTGCTTGGCGTCCGTACCGCCCGACATGCAGTACGGCACGACGTGCCCCTCGGGCGCGAACTCCTCGACGGCGGCCCGCATGCGCGCGTATGTCACCGAGTCGACCGGCGCCTGGAGGGCCACCTCGCGGTGCTCGTACTCCCACTCCACGTCGGGCCCGGTGAGCCGGTCCAGGGTCTCCCGGAACTCGTCCTCGCCACCGGGCAGATACCGCCCGTCCACGTGGGCGACGGCCTGCCCCGGGATCACATTGGTCTTGTAACCGGCTGCCAGCATGGTCGGGTTGGCGCTGTTGCGTACGGCCGGTTCGACCAGGGCGGCGGCCGGACCGAGCTTGTCGAGCAGCCGGTCGACGTCGTGGTGGTCGTCGAGGTCGGCCTCGATGCCGTACAGCGCGGCGAGTTCGGTGAGGGACGCGCGGACGGTCGGGGTAAGCCGGACGGGCCACTCGTGGGCGCCGATCCGGGCGATCGCCGCCGCCAGCCGGGTGACCGCGTTGGCCCGGTTGACCTTGGAGCCGTGGCCGGCCCGGCCGCGCGCGGTGAGCCGCAGCCAGCCGGTGCCGCGTTCCCCGGCCGCGATCGGGTAGATCTGCCGGCCGCCGCCGTCGTGGAAGGTGAACGCCCCCGACTCGCTGATGCCCTCGGTGCAGCCCTCGAAGAGGCCCGGGTGTTCGTCGGCGAGGAACCCGGAGCCGTCCACGGCGCTCGCCTCCTCGTCGGCGGTGAACGCGATCACGACGTCCCGGCGGGGGCGTACGCCCGCGCGCGCCCAGTGCCGGGCGACCGCGAGGATCATCGCGTCCATGTTCTTCATGTCGACCGCTCCCCGGCCCCAGACCACGCCGTCGCGGATCTCCCCGGAGAACGGGTGCACGCTCCAGTCCTCCGCCCGCGCGGGCACGACGTCCAGATGGCCGTGGACGAGCAGCGCGTCCGCCGACGGGTCGCCGCCCTCGATCCGCGCGACGACGTTCGTACGTCCCTCGGTGCGCTCCAGCAGCGTGGGCTCCAGGCCCGCCTCGGCGAGCAGCGCGGCGGCGTACTCGGCGGCGGGGCGCTCCCGGCAGTCCCCGCCGCCCCGGTTGGTGGTGTCGATGCGGATGAGGTCGGAGGTGAATCGGACGACCTCGTCCCGGGCCTGCTGTTCCACGGGCGCAGCCGACGCCACGGGCTCTGCGGGCTCAGCCATATGTCTCCTCCACCGCGGCCGAGACGATCGTGGTGACCGCCTTGAAGGTGCGGATTCCCTCGTACATGGTCGGGCTGGTGTAGGCGGCCTTGCGTTCGCCGATACGGGTGACACCCGGCACGACGGTCGCGGCCATCGCCAGGTGCTCGGCGTCGAACTCCAGCGCCACGGTGAACGGCCCGCCCCTGACCGGTTCGTGACGCACCGCGAGCGACGCGGCCCGCTCGGCCGCCGCGCGGATGTCGGCCGCCGTTCTGGTCGGTGTGCGGCAGACCGCCGCGTACCGCGACACATGGTCCTTGACCGCCACTTTGAGCGCCTCGGGCGCATACCCCAGGGCGTCCTCGCAAGCCACGTCGTCGCCGGTCACCAGCACCACGGGTACCCCGTACTCGGCGACGACATGCGCGTTCAACAGACCCTCGCTGGCCCGCACGTCGTCGAGCCACACGCCGGTGACGGAGTTCGCGAGATACGTGTGGGCCAGGACCCCTTCCATGCCCGCGCCCGCGTGGTAGCCGACGAAGGCGATGCCGTCCACGTCTCCGTGCTGGACACCCTCCACCATGGACAGCGCCTTGTGCCGCCCGGTCAGCATCCGCGCTCGCTCGTCCAGCCGCTCCAACAGGAGATTGCGCATCGTCCAATGCGCCTCGTTGATCAGCACCTCGTCCGCGCCGCCGTCGAGGAACCCGAGCACGGCGGCGTTCACATCCGAGGTGAACATCGACCGACACCGCTCCCACTGCGGCGTCCCCGGCAGCACGTCGGCCGGCCAGGTCACACCGGTGGCGCCTTCCATGTCGGCACTGATGAGGATCTTCATGCGGGTCCGTCCCCTCGCAGGTCAGAGGCTTGCCGTCCGGCCGGTGACAGCAGTTTCCGACAACATGCGGCGGAGACGGGGATCTTCATGCTGCTTCACGTTACGCGTCGGCGAGGGAACTTCCCACAGGGCGGAGAGGAGGTTGAGGCCGCTCCCGGGCCTCGGCACCTCGGAGGCCACGGAACGGGTTCCCGCATGCGTCCCTCAACCCTCCGTCAGGCGCGGTGCGAGTGCGGGTGGAAACGTCCTCCAGCAGAGGCGTGGCCTGCTGCCAGCCTTCGATCGGGTGCGGGTTGGGCCGCGTCTGGTACCGGACGCTCCACTCGTCGAGCAGAGGATGCTGCGCTTGCTCAAAGCAATGGAGCGGGGGCGGAAGGGGTGCCGTCAGAGGGTGAGCGCGCAGACGACCGAGGGAACGGAAGCCGCCGGGGCCGACTGTTCGAGGGCTCCGCTGTCCAGGACGCGCAGCGGGGCGAGCGTGCCGCTGTGCTGGTTGGCGACCAGTAGATGACCGGCCGCGTAGGTCAGGCCGCGGGGCCAGGTACCGCCACTGGGGGTCTCGCCGATCGCTTCCAAGGTGGTGCCGGTGACCCGGAACGCGGCCACGGTGTCGGCGCCGCGGTTCGTCAGCCAGACGAAGCGCCCGCAGAGCGAGGCGACGATGCCGCCGGGCTGGTTGACGACGTCGCGGGCCGTGGTCGCGGGCACCGTGGCGACGGCCGTCAGGGTGCCCGTGGCGGCGTCGTACCGGTGGCAGGTGAGGGTCGAGGACAGCTCGTCCGCGCTGAACACCAGCTCCCCACCGGGGGCGAAGGCGAGGTGACGGGGGCCGGAGCCGGCGGCCAGCCGGTTCATGGCCGCCCGCTCCAGGGTTCCGGTGCGGGTGTCGAGCCGGTAGGTGAAGACCGCGTCCGCGCCCAGGTCGGTGGCGAGGACGAAACGGCCCGCCGGGTCGACGAGCACCTGGTGGGCGTGGCTGCCCTCCTGCCGTCCGGCGACCGGGCCCGACCCCTGGTGGATGACGAGGTCGGTCGGCTCCAGCAGGCGGCCGTCCGCGCCGAGCCGGTGCACCGCGACGGTGCCGGGCGCGGTGTCGCTGCCGTAGTTCGCGGTCAGCAGCCACTCTCCGTCCGGGTGGACGGTGAGGTGGCACGGGTTCGACCCGCCGCTGCTCACCGGGGCGCCCAGCGGGGTCAGTACACCGTCGTGGCGTCGGGCGACGGCGCTGACGGTTCCGGGGTCGGTCTCGTTCGTGCTGTAGACGACGTCGAGGGAGGGGTGCCCGGCCAGGAAGGACGCTCCGATGACCAAGAGGGCCGGCACCTGGCTGTCGTACGTCGGGCGGCCGGTCGAGGGGGCGAGCCGCAGGGTGGCGAGCCCGGCGCCGTCGCCGCCGGTGTCGGGTGTGTAGGAGCCGGTGAGGACGTGAACTGCTTCGGGGTAAGCGGGCGTTGGCATGGGCGTTCCCAGAGGTTCCTCGAGCGGGTGGGATGACGACGCGATGGGGGATGGATCGTGGTCGCGTCCGGATGCGGCGCGTGCGCCTGCTCGGAGCCCGGCGGGCCCGGTCGCGTTCAGCGGACGACGTCGTCGTGGTGGTCGAGCAGCTCCAGCTCGGAACGCCTGGGCAGACCCTCCCAGTCGCCCGGGGTGGCGACCGCGAAGGCGCCCAGCACGACGGCGGTCCGCAACCGCTGCTCCGGTGGTTCTCCCGCAAGCAGTTCCGCCAGGTACCCGGCGACGAACGCGTCGCCCGCACCCACGGAGTCGTGCACGGTGACGGGCACGGCGGGCTGTCGGTAGTCCTGGCCGTCGAGGAGGGCGAACGCTCCCTCGGCGCCCAGTTTGATCACGGCTCCGGCGGGCCCGAGGCCGCAGATGCCCTTGGCGAGCTCCTCCGGATCGTCGGCGCCCGGCACCGCGAGGCGGGCCTCGTGCGGCCCTGCGAAGACCAGGTCGCTGCGGCGCAGCAGGGGCAGCAGCGCGCGCCCGGCCTCCTCCTCGCTCCACAGCAGGGAGCGGAAGTTGATGTCCAGTGAGACCGGTACTCCGGCGTCGACGGCGATGTCCACGGCCCGGGTGATGGCCTGAGACGGTCCTTCGCCCAGCGCCGGGGTGATCCCGGTGATGTGCAGGACCGCCGCGCCGGCGACGAGGTGCTCGGGGACGTCGTCGGCGGACAGCCGGGAACCCGCCGTGTGGGTGCGGTAGTAGCGGGTACGGCTGTGCGTGGCCGTACGGCGTTCCCGCAGCTGCAGCGCGGTGGGAGCGGGGTCGCGTACGGCGACCGTGGTGACCCCTTCCGCCCGCAGCTCGCGGAGGATGAGGTCGCCGAGCTCGTCCTCGCTGACGCGCCCGATCCAGGTGGCGGATCCGCCGAGCCGGCTGACCCCCACGGCGACGTTCGACTCCGCTCCGGCGAGCCTCAGTCGCAGGCCCGCGCCCAGGACGAGCGGGCCGACGTCCTGCGCGGCCATGACCGCGAGGGTCTCTCCGACGGTGACCAGGTAGCGTTCCTGGGAAGGGCCGTTCACGGGCCCACCTCCTGAGTGGGGGGCGTGACCAGGATCGCGTCCAGCAGCGTGCGCGCCCTCGCGGTGAGGGCGTCCAGGCTCTCCGGCGCGGGGTCGCGGTCCGCCCCGCGCAGGAGCGGGGAGCCGATGCCCACGGCACAGGCGCCCGCGGTCAGGTAGTCGCGCGCCTGGTCGACGCCGACTCCGCCGACGGCGAGAAGCGGGACGTCCGGCAGCGGGGCCCGCAGCTGCCGCAGGTGGTCGGGGCCGCCGGTGCTCGCGGGGAAGAGCTTGACGGCGGCGGCACCCGCCCGCCAGGCGGTGGACACCTCGGTGGGTGTCCAAGCACCCGGATAGCAGGGGATGCCGCTGTCTGCGGCGCCGCGGATCACCTCGGTGTCCACGACGGGGGCCACCAGGAACTCGGCCCCGGCGGCGAGCGAGTCCCGGGCGTGCCCGGTGGTGATCACAGTCCCCGCGCCGACCGCCACCTCGGGCCCGAGCTCGTCCCGGATGGCGGCCAGCGCCTGGAGGGCACCCGAGGTGGTGAGGGTGACCTCCAGGCAGGTGATGCCGCCGTCCGCGAGGGCCCGGGCCACGGCGGGCAGTCCCGTCGCGTCGGCCGACCGCAGGATGGCCATGACCCGGGTCCGGCCCAGCTGCGGGGTGAGCGCGGGACGCTCCGTCATGACCGCACCGCCGCAGGGTGGTTGCCGGTGCCCAGGGTGTCGGTCATGAGAAGTTCCTTTGCAAGATGGTGCGTCGGTGAACAGCGTTACTTGAGTCCGGAGGTGGAGATGCCGGAGATGAAGCCGCGCTGCATGATAAGGAAAAGCGCCAGCACGGGTACGACGTACATCACCGCGCCGGCGGCGACCAGGTTGCTCAGCTGGGCACCGTGCTCGTTGGTGTAGCCGGTGGCGAGCTTGACCGCGAGGGTGGTGCGGGCGTCGTCCAGCAGCAGGGCCGGTGCGATGTAGTCGCCCCAGGTCCAGGAGAAGGAGAGGATGAAGCTGGTGGCCATGACCGGCCAGGACTGCGGCAGGAAGATCCGCCAGAAGATGCGGACCTGCCCGCAGCCGTCGACGATCGCCGCCTCCTCCAGTTCCTTGGGCATGTTGGTGAAGAACTGCCGGAACAGGAAGATCAGGTACGGGGCTCCGGACAGACCCCACAGCACCCACGGCATGTAGGTGTTGACCAGGTGGAGCTTGGCGAACATGAGGTACGTCGGGATGAGGGTGATCACGCCCGGCAACATCATCGTCGACAGCAGCACGCCGAAGACGGCCTTCTTGCCCGGGGCCTCCAGCCGGGCGAAGCCGTAGCCCGCCCAGGCAGAGGCGAGGGTGACCAGGACCGCGTAGAGGGTGGAGATCGTCAGTGAGTTG
The DNA here is from genome assembly GCF_037201975.1 of Streptomyces sp. TG1A-60. Classification (NCBI taxonomy): domain Bacteria; kingdom Bacillati; phylum Actinomycetota; class Actinomycetes; order Kitasatosporales; family Streptomycetaceae; genus Streptomyces; species Streptomyces sp. TG1A-60. The sequence continues at coordinate 1,119,671 of NZ_CP147520.1, forward strand.
CGGGCGTAGCCGAGGTAGTCGAAGAGGGTCAGCGCCTGGTCGAAGTTGCCCAGGGTGGGTTCGTGCGGCCACCAGTGGATGGGGAGGGCACGCAGTTCGGAGGCGTCCTTGAGCGCGGTGATGACGAGCCAGCCGAAAGGGCTGAGCATCAGCACCAGAACCGCGGTGAGGATCATGTAGACCACGGTGCGCCGGGAGAACACGCTCATCGGCCGCCTCCGATCGTGCGGGCCTTGCGCTTCGTCGGTTCCGGCTCCACGGAGTAGAACACCGCGCCCTTGCTGAGCTTGAAGATGACGAAGGTGACGACGCAGATGATCGCGAAGAGCACCCACAGCAGGGCGGAGGCGTAACCGTAGCGGCCGTTGGCGAAGTACTGGGCGAAGACGTGGATCATGTAGAAGTAGTTGCTCTCGGGCACGGCCGTGACGCCTGCAGGGGTCGGGTTGAGCGCGATGAGCAGTGGCATGAAGGTCTGCAGCGAGCCGATGATGCCCGTGATGACCTGGAAGAAGATCACCGGGGACAGCAGCGGCAGGGTGATGCGGGTGAAGGACTGCCAGGGGCTGGCGCCGTCCACCCTGGCCGCTTCGCTCAGCTCCCTGGGGATGTCCTGGAGCCCCGCCAGCGAGATGATCATGCCGTTGCCCACGGCCCACACTGTCAGCGCGATCAGCACGTAGCGGGCATACGGGTCGACGAGCCAGGTGATGCCGTTGATACCCGCCGCGTCCAGGGCGCCGTTCGCCGCTCCGGAGTCACGGTCGAAGATCAGCTTGAAGGTGAGGGCGGCGCCGACCGGCGGCACCACCGCCGGCAGGTACAGCAGCGTGCGGAACAGCCCGCGGGCGCGGATCGGCTGGTTCACCAGCACCGCCAGCAGCAGCCCCGCCGCGATCGTCAGCGGCACCGTGATCGCGGTGAACACTCCGGTGCGCCACAGGGAATCCAGCGTCGCCGGGTCGGAGAGGACCTCCCGGTAGTTGTCCAGCCCCACGAAGCGCGCGTTGTCCGACAACCCGTCCGCGTTGGTGAAGCTCAGCCACAGCGCGTACCCCAGCGGGAAGACCGTCAGAACCAGGAAGCCGAGCACCCAGGGGCCGGTGAACACGTAGAACGACCGGGCCCGGCGGGTCCGCAGCGACGTCGGCCGACGAGGCGAGCCGGCCGGCCGCCGGGCCGAGGACGTCGCCGCCCTCGGCCCGGCGGTCTGGTCGATGAGCTGGCCGGTGCTCACCCCACCAGCTCCTTGCCCTTGGCGATCTGCTCGTTCATGAGCTCGTTGAGCTCGTCGGCCACCTTGCCCACCGACGTCTTGCCCTTGATGGCCCTCGGCAGCACCTTGTTGATGATCCCGTCCAGGGCGGTCACCTGGGCGTACGGGGTGAACGACAGCACCGAGAAGTGCTCCATCTCCTTCTCCTGCACCCGGAGGGCCTGCTTCTGGAACTCCGTGCCCTGCGGCATCCGGGAACGCAGCGACTTCAGGCTGGGGATGCCCCAGCCGCCTGCGGCCCGGTCCTCGGCGGGCTTGCCGGCGAAGTAGAACTCGAAGAGCTGCCAGGCCGCGTCCTTGTTCTTGGCCTCCTTGGGGATCCAGTAGCCGGTGGCGCCGAAGCAGGGGCTGACGCGGTTGCTGCCGAGCTGCGGGGCGGGCGCGAAGCGCGACACCTTGGCGATCTTGGGGTCGCCGCCGATCGCCCCGCCGAACCAGTAGCCGTCGCCGGCCATCGCCATCCGCCCGGCCTGGTAGGTGGGCCAGTCCCAGCCGTCCGTGTTGGGGTTGGCGACGTTCGGGCCGACGTCGGCCCGCGCGTACTCCAGGTACCACGACAGCGCCTTGCGCGCTTCGGGCGAGGTGAGGTCGACCGAGGCCAGGTCCTCGGCGAACAGGCTTCCGCCGGCCGAGGCGGTCATGTGCATGAGCTGCGCGAAGGTTCCGAGCCCCGCGGCACTCATCCCGTAGACCTTGACCTTGCCGAGCCTGCGCTTGGTCAGCCGCTTGCCCATGTCCAGCCACTCGTCGTACGACAGGGGCTCGGTCTCGCTGGGCCGATCGAGTTTCGCCGCCTCGAGCAGGTCCGTGCGGTACCAGAACATCTGGTCCTGCGAGTAGTCCTTTGCCATGCCGTACCGGGGGCCCGCGCCCTGCTTCTCGCCGTCGTAGCGCCACACGTCGTTGACCGGGTCGAGGTCGGAGACCTTGAGCACCGAGCTCTTGGCGAAGTACGGGTCCAGGTCTGCCATCAGCCCGCGTGCGGCGAAGTACGGCGTCTCCACCGCACCCAGGCCGCGCACCAGGTCCGGCGGGTTCTTCGCCGCCAGCATCGCGTTGAGCCTGGTCTCGTCCCGGGCGATGAAGTTGATCTTTATGCCCAGCGCCTTTCCGGCAGCCTGGAATGCCTTCTTCTCGTCATCGGGGGTCATGACGGTGACCGTCGCGCTTCCGCGCTTCGCACCGCTGCCTTCCGAGCCGTCGTCGACGGAGGTGGCGCAGGCGGGCAGCGTGGTCGCGGCGAGTGCGGCGCCGGCGGAGACGGTGAGGAATCGACGTCTGTCGAGGGGGCCTGTGGTCGGGAAGGTCATGCTGGTGGCCTTTCGTGCGGGACCGTAAGCGCTTGCGGGCGCATGCGGCGTTGCGGGGAGGAGAAACAACGGGCGGGGAGCGGGGCCGGACTGGGGAGGAGCACCGGCCCCGCTCGGCCGTGGGGTGAGATGTCCCGAACCGGACACCCGCACAACCGTCGTACACATGCGCGGGAGTCGGCATCGCCCGACCGTGAAGGCGACGGTGGCCGCGTCCACGGTGAGCCTCTTCGGGGCACCCCGAGGCACACCCCACCCATGGCCGGTAATGGCCTACTTGTGGTTGTCGAGATGGTGACCGGTTCCCTTTGCCATGCCCAGACTTATCGCTTTTTTCCGCCTGGGGAAACCGGTTGACTGAAACTCCGGCGAACGTTAGGTTGCGACGCCAGAAGGTGTCAAGAGGTTGGAAGGCGCCACCGTCGGACACACCGAACGGCTCCTGGCGCACAGCGGAAAGGGGGGACCCACGTGCCGGAACAGCCCGTCAGGGCCAGGCTGGTGGACGTGGCGGAGAGGGCGGGAGTCTCCAAGGCCACCGTGTCCAAGGTGCTCAACGGCAGGCAGGACCTGTCCGTACGGCCGGATACCCGGCGCCGTGTCCACGAGGCGGCCGAGGCGCTGGGCTACCGCCCCCATTCCGGAGCGCGCGCCCTGGCCGGTGCCAGCACGCACGCGGTGGCCCTGCTGGTCCCCGCCCTCGCCAACCCCACGTACGTCACCATCGCCCGCGGCGCCTACCAGCGCGCCCGCGAGCTGGGCTATCTCTCCTTGCTGGCTGAGGACTTCGACGGGCAGGAAGCCGACGAGTCCTTCAACGACCTGGTGCAGGAGGGCCGTGTCGACGGGCTGCTCATCGCCTCCGCACGCCCCGGTCACCCCCTGCTGGACGCTCTGAGCCGCAGCCCGGTCCCGCACGTCTACCTCAACCGCTCGGTGGAGGGCTCCGGCCGGAACGTCACCATGGACGTGGCCCGTTCCAGCGTCACCGCCCTCGACCACCTCCACTCACTCGGGCACCGCGCGGTCGGCCACATCGCGGGCCCGCCCGGCATCACTCCCGGTGAGGTCCGCAAGGAGGCGTTCCTGCGACACGCCGAGGAACTCGGGTTGTCCGCCGCTCCGGTCGCGTCCGGGGACTTCACCGAGGACGGCGGCGTGTCCTGCGCGCTGGAGCTGCTGCGTCCGGCCGACGGCGGTACGCGTCCGCCGGTCACCGCGCTCTACACCAGCTCCCTCGCCCAGGCCATAGGCGCCATGGCGGCGGTCCGGCACCTCGGCCTGCGGATCCCCGAGGACGTCTCCGTGGTCGGGAACGACGACCTGCCCGTCGCCGGCCACCTCTCCCCGCCGCTGACCACCGTGGCGATGCCCCTGTACGAGCTGGGCGCCGCGGCCGTGGAGGCCCTGGTGGCGGCCATCCAGGGGGCGCCCTCGGAAGACGTCGTCGTACCCACCGAACCACGCCTGATGCTGCGCGGTTCCACGGCAGGCCCGGGAGGAACACCATGAGTCGCGCCGGCCTCACGCGCTTCGCGGACCGTACCGCCCTGCTCACCGCGGCTGCCTCCGGCATCGGCGAGGCCACCGCCCATCGCCTCGCCGCGGAAGGGGCGTCGGTCCTCGTCACCGATGTGGACGCCGAGGGCGCCCGCCGGGTGGCCGAGGAGATCCACACCCGGGGCGGACGGGCCCGGCACCGCGGGCTCGACGTCACCTCGGCCGACGCGTGGGCCGAGGCCGTCGAGGCGGTGACGTCCTGGACCGGACACCTCGACGTCCTGCACCTCAACGCCGGCCGGAACCGGCGCGGCGCGGCGCACGAGCTGGACGACGCCGCGTGGCACGACCAGCTACGGCTCTGCCTCGACTCGGTGTTCTACGGCGTCCGGGCCGCGGTCCCCCTGCTGCGGACCGCCCGGGGCGCGGTGGTGATCACCTCGTCCGTGCACGCGGCCATCGGCTTCAAGGGTTTCCCCGCGTACGCGGCGGCCAAGGGCGGCATCGGCGCCCTGGTACGCCAGCTCGCCGTCGAGTACGGCGGCGAGATCAGGTTCAACTCCGTCCTCCCCGGCGCCGTGTTCACGGCCCTGTGGGCACAGACATCACCGGAGGACCGGGCCCGGACCGCCGCGCGTGCGCCGGTCGGCCGGTTCGGCACCCCCGAGGACATCGCGGCCGCCGTGGCCTTCTTCGCCTCCGACGACGCCTCGTTCATCACCGGCCAGAACCTGCTCGTGGACGGCGGCCGCAGCATCAGCTCCCACGAGTAGGGCGTGGCCCCCGCGGGTGGTCGCGCAGGCGGCCGGGCGTGCCTGCCCGTTCCCTGATCGGTCATCCCTCACATACACCCGCCCCGACATCCCCTCACCCCGTACACCGGTACACCGGTACACCCCTACCCGCAGCCACCGGCCCTCGGGCCGTGCGCCTGGACCCGGAGGTCCGCACCGTGAAGATCACTGGATACGAACTCTTCCTCGTCGAACCGCGCTGGCTCTTCCTGCGCGTCGACACGGACGAGGGCATCTCCGGCTGGGGAGAGCCCATCGTCGAGGGCAAGGCCCACACCGTCGCCCGCTGCGTCGAGGAGATGTTCGACCACCTCGTGGGGCAGGACCCGGCCCGCATCGAGGATCACTGGCAGGTGCTCGCCAAGGGTGGCTTCTACCGGGGCGGTGTCGTCCTCAACAGTGCCCTGGCCGGCATCGACCAGGCCCTGTGGGACATCGCGGGCAAGACCCACGGCGTCCCGGTGCACCAGCTGCTCGGCGGCCACGTGCGCGACCGGGTGCGTATCTACGGCTGGATCGGGGGGTCGACCCCGCAGAAGATGGCGGAGTCGGCGGCCGAGCAGGTCGCCAAGGGCCTGACCGCGGTGAAGCTCAACCCCTGCGGGAAGTTGGAGCCGCTGGACACGCCCGCCGCGATCCAGGCCATCGTCGACCGGGTGACCGCGGTGCGCGAGGCCATCGGCCCGGACCGCGACCTGGCGCTGGACTTCCACGGCCGCTTCAGCGGGGCGATGTCCCGTCGCGTCCTGCCGCTCCTCGAGCCCCTGCTGCCGATGTTCGTGGAAGAACCCGTACTGCCGGAGTTCACCCAGGACCTCGGCGCCGTCGTCCGCTCCACCTCCATCCCCATCGCCACCGGCGAACGGCTCTACTCCCGCTGGGACTTCCGTTCCGTGCTGTCGGACGGCATCGCCGTGGCACAGCCGGACATCAGCCACGCCGGAGGCATCTCCGAGACCCGGCGCATCGCGGCGATGGCGGAGACGTACGACGTCCTGGTCGCGCCGCACTGCCCGCTCGGCCCGATCGCGCTGGCCGCCAGCCTGCAGCTCGACTTCGCCGCCCCCAACTTCCTGATCCAGGAACAGGCACTCGGTATCGGCTACGGCGACAGCGGCGGACTGCTGGACTATCTCGTCGACACCGAGCCCTTCGCGTTCCGCGACGGCTATATCGACCGTCTGACCGCACCCGGCCTGGGCATCACCATCGACGAGGACGCGGTCCGTGCGGCCGCCGAACGCGGACACCGCTGGCGCAATGACGTGTGGCGCAACGCCGACGGCTCGCTGGCCTCCTGGTGACCCAGCCCTGCCGAGTGGCCGCCGTCCTGCGGCCGGGCCGTGTCGTATCCGAAGGATCTGTTCGACCTGATCATCGGGGCTCAACCGGTGGGTCCTGTGCGTCTCCGCCCACGCCGCTCTGATGACGGACAAGTACCCACCGTTCCGCCTGGACCTGGGCGGCTCGGAGACGACCGCTCCGGAAGAGCGGGCGTGATCGCACCGCCGTCGGCCGCGTTCCCGATCGTGCACGGGCTGCCGGCCCCCGGTGTGCGGACAGCGCCCGACCTCGGCGGAGCCGCCGCCCCTTCGGCGCCGGCCGCCAGGGGACCTGGCCGGTGCCGACTGGGGACCGCCGGGGCCGAGCCAGTCGGCACCGGGTCCACTTCCGCCCTCTCACCGACGCGTCAGGCCGTCTCGGGCATCGTCATCCAGCGCCACTGGGTGAACTGCTCCAGGTTGGCGGTGCCGCCGATGCGGGAACCGTTGCCCGATGCTCCCATCCCGCCGAAGGGCGCGTTCGCGGCGTCCTTGGCGGTTACATCGTTGATGTGCACCATGCCCGTACGCAACTGTCCGGCGAGGGCGGTGGCTCTCGGCAACGAACGGGAGTGAACGGCCGCTGTCAGGCCGTACTCGGTGTCGTTGGCGATCTCGATGGCCTCGGTGTCGGTGTGGAAGGCAATGACGGGAGCGACCGGACCGAAGATCTCCTCGCTGAAGGCGGGCATGGTGCGCTCGACATGGTCCAGGACGGTGGGCGGGTAGAACAGTCCGTCACGGCGCCCGCCGACCAGCACCCGGGCGCCGGCGGCCACGCTCTCGTCCACAATGCGCTCGACCCTCGCGGCCTGTCGCTCGCTGATCACGGGGCCGAGGGCCACACCGCCCTCGCGGGGGTCACCGACCCGCAGCGCCTTGGCGTGCCCGATCAGTGCCTCGGTGTACGACTCCACGAGGCCACCGTGCACCAGATGACGTCCGGCGGCGACGCATGCCTGCCCCTGATAGCCGAAGGCGCTCATCGCGCCGGCTGCCGCGGCGGCGTCGACGTCCGCGTCGTCGAGTACGACGATCGAGTTCTTGCCGCCCAGTTCCAGGGCGACCCGCTTGAGCCTGTCGCCGGCGGCGCGGGCGACTGCCCGCCCGACCTGGGCGGAGCCGGTGAACGAGACCATGGCGACATGGGGATCGGCCACGACGGCCTCACCGGTGCCAGGGCCTCCGGGCAGGACATGGAGCAGCCCCTCGGGCAGTCCCGCATCCTCGAACAGCCGCGCCACGACGACGCCACCGGACACCGGCGTGCGCGGATCGGGTTTGAGCAGGACGGCGTTGCCCAGCACAAGGGCGGGCGCGAGGGCGCGCATGGCGAACAGCAGGGGCGCGTTCCAGGGAGTGATGACACCGACCACCCCCAGCGGCACCCGCCACGCGTGGCTGGCCCGGCCGGGCACTGACGGGCTGAGGATCTCTCCGAGGGGCAGCGACGCGATCCCGGCGGCCTGCGCGAGTTGGCTGAGTCCGGCCGCGATCTCGTAGTCGCCCTTCGCCGGGACGCCTCCGGACTCCCTGACGAGCCACTCACGGATCGCACCGCTGTTGGCGCGCAGTTCCCGGGCGGCACGAAGCAGGATCTCGGCGCGCTCCGGAGGTGCCACCGCGGCCCAGTCCTGCTGAGCGCGGGCGGCCGACGCACCGGCCCGGGCGACATCCCCGGGCGACGCCACGCCCACCTCCGCCAGCCGCCCTCCCGTGGCGGGTTCGTTCACCAGCTGGGTGCCTCCCTCGGACTGCCGCCAGCCGCCGCTGTAGATCTTCCCGGTCCACTCGGCCGCGTCCGGCCACGTCTCCCCGCTGGTGGCAGTCATGGCAGGCCCTCCCTCATCGAGAGACTGACAGCTTTTTACCTTTACAGCATGATTAATCCTATATGTTTAACCGTTCTGCCCGTCGGTTGCCCCTGGCCGAACGCGGGCGCACGGTGGAAAGACCGAGGCGAGGGCGGATGAGCGCGATGACGGGTTCTGATGCCGCCGGCGACGACCGGGTGGCGCGGCGGTCGAACGACCCCGTCGACGAGGCGGCCACTGCCCGTGCCACGGTGGATCCGCACGGCATCGTGACCGGGTGGAGCAAGGGAGCACGGCGGCTGCTCGGATACCGGTCCGCGGAGGTCATCGGCCGGCCCGCGGCGCGGCTGCTCGCCGGGGAGCCGCCCACGCGGGCACTGCGGTCCCTGCAGACCCTGCCGAGGTGGAACGGGACAGTGAGGCTCCTGCACCGGGACGGCCACCGCCTCACGGTGAACCTGCTGGCACACCGCCGGGAGCCGGACGGCGAGGACATGGGGGCCGGCGAGTGGTTCCTGGTCTCCTCCCAGACCCGCCCGGCGTCGCCGGCCCAGGACGACGCGCTGGTGATGTGGGCGTTCGCCCGGTCCCCGTCCGCTGCGGCCCTCTACGACACCGGCCTGCGGCTGCGGCGGGCGAACGCGGACATGGAACGTGTGATCGGCCTGCCCGAAGCGGCGATGCGGGGACTGCGCGTGTCGGAGATCGTGGTGGACCCGGAGGGCGACCGGACGGAACAGTGCATGCGCCGGGCACTGGAGACCGGCGAACAGCAGCATCTGCGGCAGACCCTGCACCTGGTCGGCCACGATCGCGAGAGCATCTGGACAACGTCACTCACTCCCGTGCGGGACGCCGAGGGAAGGGTACGGGGAGTGCTCCTCTCCGCCCACGACATGACCGAGGAAAACCTGGCCCGGGAGCGTCTGGTCCTGCTCAACGACGCGAGCGTCCGCATCGGCAGCACCCTGGACCTCGCCCGTACCGCGCAGGAACTCGCCGATGTGGCCATCCCTCGCTTCGCGGACTTCGTCACCGTCGACCTCCTCCCCGCCATCGAAGGCGGTGACGATCCACCCGCCGGGCCGCCGGCCGGCCCCGTCACGCTGCGTCGTGTCGCCAACCAGTCCGTCCTGGAGGGCTGCCCCGAGGCCGTGGTCGAGTACGGAGCGCTGGCCGTCTACCCGGACGAGTCACCTGCGGCCGACTGCCTGGCCACCGGCCGCCCACTGATCCGCAAAGTGACCGAGCCCGACATAGACAAGTGGGCGAGCCAGGTCCCGGACCGGGCCGACAGGGTGCGGCGGTACGGCTTCCACTCGGTGCTCGCCGTACCGATGCGCGCCCGCGGCATCACCCTCGGCGTGGCCACCTTCTCCCGCCACCGACGCCCGGAACCCTTCGAGCAGGACGACCTGCTCCTGGGCGAGGAGATCACGGCAAGGGCCGCCGTCTGCATCGACAACGCCCGCCGCTACGCCCGCGAGCGTCGCACCTCCCTCACCCTGCAGAGCAGTCTCCTGCCGCAGCGGCTGCCCCCGCAGGCCGCCGTCGAGGTTGCCTCCCGCTACCTGCCGGCCAGCACGCAGGCCGGTGTCGGCGGTGACTGGTTCGACGTGATCCCGCTGTCCGGTGCCCGGGTGGCGCTCGTCGTCGGCGACGTCGTCGGCCACGGCATCCAGGCATCGGCCACCATGGGACGGCTGCGCACTGCCGTACGCACCCTGGCCGATGTCGATCTCCCTCCCGACGAACTCCTGACCCACCTGGACGACCTCGTCATCCACCTGTCCGCCGAAGCAGAACACACAGCCGACACCGCCGGCGGCATCGGCGCCACCTGCCTGTACGCGGTCTACGATCCGGTCTCCCGGCGATGCACACTGGCCCGGGCCGGCCACCCCCAACCCGCGCTGACGACCCCGGACGGGACCGTGGAGTTCCTCGACGTCCCCGCAGGCCCGCCGCTGGGGCTGGGTGGCCTGCCGTTCGAGGCCGCCGAGATCGAGTTGCCCGAGGGAAGTGTCCTCGCGCTGTACACGGACGGCCTCGTCGAAGTCCGCGGCCGCGACATCGACGAGGGCCTCGATGCCCTGCGTGCGACCCTGGCCCGGCGGACTTCGTCATTGGAAGACATCTGTGACACCGTGCTTCAGACGCTTCTCCCGGAGCGCCCCGCCGACGATGTGGCGCTGCTCATGGCCCGAACCAGAGCCCTGGACGCCGCTCATGTCGCCACCTGGGACGTGCGGCCCGACCCTGCCTCGGTCGCCGAAACACGCAAGAACGCCTGTCGTCAGCTGGGCATCTGGGGCATGGACGAGGCCGCCTTCGTCACCGAACTGATCGTCAGTGAACTGGTCACCAACGCCATACGGTACGGGGGAGCCCCCATCCAGCTCCGGTTGATCCGCGACCGCAACCTGATCTGTGAGGTCTCCGACGCCAGCAGCTCCGCCCCCCACCTGCGCCGGGCCCGTGCTTTCGACGAGGGCGGCCGCGGACTCCTCCTGGTCGCCCAGCTCACGCAGAGCTGGGGTACCCGCAACACCTACACCGGCAAGACGATCTGGGCCGAGCAGGAACTCCCCGCCTCCTCATGACGGTGCCCCGACCGCGTGTGGATCGTTGCGGCGCGCCGGACACCCGGGTCGGTTCAGTGACCACGTGGGAGCTGATGTTCTCCCTCGGCCTCCACCTCGACCGGGACCCCAGCCACCTCATGTGGATCGGCATCGACCCGGTGAGGACCAGCGCCCGCTGGGCCCGCGCACCGCCCGGGCCCAGGCCGAGGACATCGAACTCCTCGGCGGACGCGTCCAGCGCTACGGCATCTTCGGCAAGGCCCTCGACAAGGCCAGCCCCTGGGACGCCCCCACCGCGGCCGGGTCAACTGGACCACCTCCGTCGACGCACTGCACGAGCACGGCTTCACGGGCACCGCGGCCCCTGACGGTGAGCTCTGAGGGACTCGCCTGTTCCGAGGTGGTCAGGGAGTCTCCTGCGCGGCGGCGGTCGTGCCCCTACGCCGTACGCCCCGCCACATACCAGTTCGACGGCAGCTCGATGCGGGTGCCGTCGGCCGTGTACTCGGTGGTCAGCAGCGGAAGTGCACCGTCGGCGACCAGCGTGAGGCCGGCGGCGCGCAGGTACTCCGGGATCGCGGTGTCGGTGACCTCGCCGGGGGCGATGCCGTGGCGGAAGACGGGAGCGAGCTTGGGCGGGGGGCCGGTGGGGCCCTGGGCGAGGCCCAGGAGGACGGGCTTGGCGGCCTCGGCGAGTTCGACGAGGCAGACCCGGCCGCGCTCGCCCAGCAGCGTGGCGATGCTGTCGACGAGGCGTTGACGGTCGTCCGGCACGCACTGGTGGAGGACGCCGCGCACATAGACGTTGGCGTCGCCGAGGTCTTTGTGAAGGGCGTCGGCGTCCGTCTTGTCGGCCGCGTCGAACCGGCGGTACGTGGCCCGGCCGCCGGGATCGGCGCGGCGGGCCAGGTCGAGGGCGGCGGTGGAGAGATCGGTGCCGACCACACGGGCGAAACGGGCGGCCAGGAACCGGGTCTGGGTGCCGTTGCCGCAGCCGAGGTCGACGTGGGGCAGGTCGGGGGCCGTCAAGTACGGCTCGAACAGGGCCAGATGGACTGCGGCGGTCCGTTCGGGCTCGGCGTCCCAGAAGACCGCCCCCGGCTCGTCGGGGGCCTCCCGCCAGAACCCCTCCCAGGCCTCCCTGTACCGACTGGTCACACTCATGCCAACTCCCCGGGATCGCGACGCCCACCCGCCCCTCCGGCGGCCCAGATCGGTCTACCGCGCCCGGAACGGGAGGACAAGCATCGTGCGCGCACCTTCACCTGGCGTCCGGATCGCGCGCGCCCCGAGGGGCAGCCGCCGCGCGCCGCCTCAGCGACGGGCGGGGCAGGGTCAGTTCGAACCACACCGTCTTGCCCGCGCCCGTCCGGCTGGTGCCCCACTCGCGCGCCAGGGTCGTGAGGACGCGCAGCCCCCGGCCGAACTCGTCCGTGGGCGCCGCGCCGCGCAGCGTCGGCAGGGTCGGGTCGTCGTCGTAGACCTCGCACTGCAGCGTGTCGCCCCGGACCAGGCGTAGTTCGACGCGGCGACCGCGGGCGTGTCGTACGGCGTTGGTGACGAGTTCGTCGACCAGGAGCACGGTGGTGTCGACGAGGGAGTCCAGGCCCCAGACGTGGAGTTGCTCGCGGACGGCGGCGCGGGCGCGGGCGGCCTCACTCGGATCGGGGGCGAGACGCCACTCGGCGACGTCCTCGGGTTCGATGCCGTTGAGCCGGGCCATCAGCAGGGCCACGTCGTCCTTGCGGCCACCGCGCCCCGTTTCCGAGAAGGTCGCGGCGAGGGCGCGGATGATGGTGTCGCAGGCGTCGTCCATGGAGGCGGCCGGGTGCGCGGCGGACTCGCAGAGCGTCGCGAGGCCCACGCCGATGTCCTCGCCGCGGACCTCCACCAGGCCGTCGGTGCACATCACGAGCCGGTCGCCGGGTTCCACGCGCACGCGTACCGCCTCGAACGGCACGCCGCCGACGCCGATGGGCGCCCCGGTGGGCAGATCGAGGAGTTCGCTGCGGCCGTCGACCACACGGACCAGTACGGGCGGGATGTGACCGGCGTTGGCGATGTGCAGCTCGCTCGCGATGGGGTCGTACACGGCGTAGAGGCAGGTCGCGAGATAGTGCTCGCCGAGGCGCTGGGCGAGGTCGTCGAGGGCACGCAGGAGTTGCGCGGGCGGCAGATCGAGGGCGCCCATGGTCTGGACGGCGGTGCGCAACTGTCCCATCATCGCGGCGGAGTTGAGGCCGTGCCCCATGACGTCGCCGACGACCAGGGCGGTGCGGGCGCCGGGCAGTTTCACCGAGTCGAACCAGTCGCCGCCGACGCGCCCGAGCGACGTGCCCGGGAGGTAGCGGGTGGCGATGTCGCAACCCGCCATATGGGCCGCGATGGTGGGCAGCATGCTGTCCTGGAGCGTCTCGGCGACGTTCTCCTGGTAGGTGTACATGCGCGCGTTGTCGAGGACGAGGCCCGCGCGGGCGGCGAGTTCGGCGCCGGTCACGCGGTCCATGTCGTTGAAGACCTCGCGCCCGGGATGGCGCAGCAGGATCATGAAACCGAGCACCACGTTGCGGGCCTTCAACGGCACGACCAGCATGGACCGGTTGGTGATCAGCGGCCGGATGTCGCGCTTCTCGAACTGCGCGGCGATCGCGTGCCCCATCTGCTCGCTGATGCGCGGTACGAGAACGGGCTCGCCGGTGGTCATGCACTGGAAGAACGGGGTGTGCGCCGGGAAGGGCATGGCCTCGCCGACCGGCACGACGTCGTCCCAGCGGCCCGGCTCGTCCGTGTGTTCCAGGGCCACCCGGTGCCACATGGTGGTCGTGTCGGGCACCCCTTCGGGGAAGCCCTCACCGGCGACGACCTGTTCGCGCAGATAGGTGCCGGCGACGTCGGTGAAGCGGGGCACGACCGCCCTGCTGACCTCGACGATGGTCCGGGACAGGTCGAGGGAGGTTCCGATGCGTCCGCTGACCTCGTTGAGGAACTCCAGGCGCTCGCGTACGGCCGCGTGTTCGAGGTCCTCGCCCTCGTCCCTCACGTCCTTGGGGACCGGCACCCCCTCGGCCACGGCGCGCGCGGCCCGTTCACGGCGCGCCTGCCGCTCCGCGCGCCGGGGCACGCCCCAGTCGGGAGTGACGGGCACCCGGTCGTTCTGGCTGAACTCCAGCACCGGATAGCCCAGTTCGAGGACCTGGGCGACGATGCGGGCGCTCTCGCCGACGCTCATGCTGGGCAGGATCTCGGGGAGTCTGCGGGCGAGTTCCTCGGCACCGGGGAAGTCGGTGTGCAGGGCGAACCCGGGCGCGATGCGTTCGACGGGCACGTCCTCGTCCGGCAGGCGCAGCGCCTCGGCGTCGGCGGCCAGCACGAGCAGGCGCTCCCGGCAGGGGACGACGAGGGGGTACGCCCACCACAGCGCGTCGACGCGGTCCCGGGCCGGCACGGTGAGCCGGGCGCGGCCGGCCGCCGGGTAGGACAACTGTCCGTCGAGGGAGGACTCCAGGTCGTGGCCGAGTGCGTCGTAAGCGCCGTACGCCCCGAGGGGCGGGGTGCCGTCGATCTCCGGGAGGGCGCCGGAGACGGGCAGCAGGTCCAGGGCGGGGCGGCCCACGGCGTCGTCCCTGGAGGTGCCGAAGAGCCGGCGCGCGCCGCTGCTCCAGTGCGACACGAGGCCCCCGCGGTCGACGACGACCACGGCCAGGGGTACACGTCCGGCCGCGGCGTGCTCCGCCGTGCCGTCACCGCCTTCGTGGCCGGCGGTCGCGCCCGTGTCGGTGCCACGGTCCATGGCCAAGGCCCTTTCTTCCCACGGCTCGCAAGATCTGCGCCACCTCCACCACCGTACGGCCGCGTAGCGTCGCGATGTGCGGCAATACGCTAATTCCCGCGAAGGAGCCTCCGACGCACGGCGGATTCCACGAAGAGCGCGCGGGCGACTCTCGCACGCCCCTCCGACGACCGCCGCCCCCGGTCATACCGCTCACCCCGTACGGCCGCCGGCCTCCTGCGTCCGCCGTCCGCGCCCCGTCGTCGAACACCGGGGCGCGCGCACCGGCCCGCTCGCCGACGCGCGCCCGGTCACCGGCGGTTAGTCCGCGTGCCCCAGGTGCAGGTCCCGTTGCGTCCTGCCGCCGCCGGCCAGCTGGAGCACCGTCGCGACGGAGGGATAGCCGGTGGCGATCACCGTGTACTCGCCGGAGGAGAGGTCGACGAACCGGCATGCCCCGTCGATGCCGGTGGTGATCGTGTCGACGACGTTCCCTGCGCCGTCGAGGAGGGTGACACGGGCGTCCTCCACCGGTCGTCCGCCCCCGACGCGGACCGTGGCGCGAAGAACGGCTCCCCCGGCGGGTTCGACGTCACCGGCGGCCGGCGGCCACCAGCCGCGGGCCGTGAGCGAGAACCGTAAGACGCCCTTGTGGCCGCGGAGTTCGCCGAGTCCGCCGTGGACGGGCAGTGTCACGGTGGCCGTGAGCAGATACGCCGTGATCGCCCAGGACACGCGGTCCACGCCGTGCAGCTCGCCGACGATCTCGGGCAGCGCGGTGGCGACGGTCATCTGCTCCAGCGCGGCGAGGAGCAGGACGAGCAGCAGGGCGGAGAAGACCAGCCGGACGCGGCGCGGGCCGAGTCGGGAAGGTCCGGCCGCCGGTGGCGGTGGTGTCGTGGGCGTGGTGGTCGATTCGTCCTGCACCAGTGTGATCGCGCCCATGCACACCGCTCCCCTCGTCGCACTTACCGCACAATTCCCGCGTCAAGCGGCAACTGTCGGTAAGTACGGCGAGTCACGGCATTCCAGGGAGCGTCATGTCGATCCACTCGAACCGGTGAGGGCGGCAACAAGGCCCGGCCGGCCGCCCGCTGGACCGGGCACCGTGGCCGCAGCGCGTCCGGGCCCCGGCGTTACTTCTCGACCTCGGTGGCGAGGTTGGCGAGCAGGGCGTCGTAGATCCGGCCGAGGCCCTTGGGGGCGAAGGTCTTCTCGAAGAAGCCGCCGATGCCGCCGGCGCCCTGCCAGGTGGTGGTGACGACGACGCGGGACCTGCCCTCGCCGGCCGGGGTGACCCGCCAGACGGTGACCATGGAGGAGTTGCGGTCCTTCTCGACGAGCTCGCCGTCGGAGGGCTCGGTGACCTCCAGGAGGCAGTCGCGGACGCGCTTGCTGGTGGCCTGGAGCTTCCAGTGCACGAGGGTGCCCTCACCGTCGCCGCCCTCGCGCACCTCGTACTCGCTGAAGTGCTGTGGCATCAGCTTCTCGCGCGCGCCGCTGTAGTCGGCCAGGGTGTCGAACACCGTCTCCGCGTCCGCAGCGACGATTCGCTCCGTCGTGGCTTCGACCTGCGCCATTGCACTTCCTCCAGCACTTGGTAACTCGGGATGTGCGGAAAGCCAACCACCACCCGGCCGGAGGGCCCAAATCGGGGTGACCCAAGGGCCGGGAGGAGTCCGCCCGGGCGGTGTCGGCGAGACCTCCACGCGACGCCCGGCGACCGGTTCGCACGATCAAGGGAACATGTGTTCTATTCTGAGCCGGAGCAACCGAGGAGGCGTCCATGCGCTGGGACCATCTGGCCGAGAACCCCGCCACGGCCCGGGACGCCGCGCTGTTCGGCGTGGACAGGGTGACGAGCCGCACCTTCGACACCCCCGAGTTCCGCGGCATGACCTTCCACGAGATCCGGGCGAGAACGATCGTGAACCGGGTGCCGGGAGCCTCCCGGATGCCGTTCGAATGGACGGTGAACCCCTATCGGGGCTGCACGCACGCGTGCGTGTACTGCTTCGCCCGCAAGACCCACGGCTATCTGGGGCTCGACACCGGTCGCGACTTCGACTCGCAGATCGTGGTGAAGATCAACGCGCCCGAGCTGCTGCGCCGGCAACTGGCCTCGCCGCGCTGGCACGGCGAGCACATCGCGATGGGCACCAACGTGGACTGCTACCAGCGTGCGGAGGGCCGCTACCGCCTGATGCCGGGCATCATCACGGCCCTGCGCGACCACGCGAACCCCTTCTCGATCCTGACCAAGGGCACGCTGATCCTGCGCGACCTGGACCTGATCCGGCAGGCGGCGGAGGTCACCGAGGTCGGCGTCTCGGTCTCCGTCGGCTTCACCGACCACGAGCTGTGGCGCACGGTCGAGCCGGGCACACCCGCCCCGGAACGGCGGCTGGACATCGTGCGCGCCTGCGCCGACGCCGGCATCGGCTGCGGAGTGCTGATGGCCCCCGTCCTCCCCTTCCTCAGCGACCACCCGGACCGGCTGCGCGCCACCGTCCGGGCCGTCGCGGCCTCCGGCGCCACCTCCGTGACCCCGCTGGTGCTGCATCTGCGGCCCGGCGCGCGCGAGTGGTACATGGCCTGGCTGGAGCGCCACCACCCCTCTCTCGTACGGCGTTACGAGCGGCTGTACGCCGAGGGCGCGTACGCCCCGAAGTGGTATCAGCGGCAGATCACCCGTCAGGTGCACGAACTGGCCCAGGAGTACGGCATGGGCCCGAGGCGCGCGGGGCTGCCCAGTCGGACACCGGCGCGTGAGCCGGCCGCGCCGGAGACGGTCCCGGCCTCGGAACCCACCCAGCTGACCCTTCTCTGACACCACCCGGGACATCCGGGTGCTTGTCACACCCTCGATCGGGTCAAGTATTCGCGGAACGCGTTCATCCGAGGGCGCGGTCCGGGACGATGCGACGAAGGCCGTGGCGTGCACGGCTCGAAATCCTCCGTCCCGGGAGGCCTGACGATGAAGAAGCGCGCAGTCGCTCTGTGCGGTGCCGCCGCGGTGATGGCCTCAGTGGTCACCTCGGTTCCGGCCGACGCGAGCGGCGGTTTCGCCACCGCGGCGGTGGCGACGCCCGCCTGGAAGAAGTGCGCCACCACCGCATACCCGACGCTCCAGTGCGCGTCCCTGAAGGTGCCGCTGGACCACGGCAGGCCGAACGGCCGCAAGATCACGCTCGCCCTCTCCCGCGTCCCGCACACCGCGAAGACGTACCAGGGGCCGCTGCTGGTCAACCCGGGCGGCCCCGGCGGCAGCGGGCTCACCCTGGCCGGGTTCGTCGCGTCCTCGCTGCCGAAGAAGGTGGCGGCGCAGTACGACGTCATCGGTTTCGACCCACGCGGCGTCGGCGCCGGCGAGCCGGCACTGAACTGCGAGCCGGGCCGTTTCTCCCCGGTGCGCCCCGACTCCCTGCCGACCACCCCGAAGATCGAGCAGGCCAACCTGAACCGCGCCAGGTCCTTCGCCGAGTCCTGCGCCACGAAGTACGCGGACGTGCTGCCGTACATCGACACGATCAGCGCGGCCAAGGACATGGACGCCATCCGCGAGGCCCTCGGCGCCAAGAAGGTCAACTACTTCGGGTACTCGTACGGCACCTACCTGGGCGCCGTGTACGCCAAGCTCTTCCCCGGCCGTGTACGGCGCGCGGTGCTGGACTCCGCCGTCGACCCCACGGGGGTGTGGTACGAGGACAACCTCCGGCAGAACCACGCCTTCGACGACCGGCACCGGGCGCTGATGGCCTGGATCGCCGAGAACGACAGGACCTACGGGCTGGGCACCGATCCGGAGAAGATCGAGGCCACGTGGTACAGGATGCGGTCGGCGTTGTCGAAGAAGCCCGCGGACGGCAAGGTGGGCGCCTCCGAACTGGAGGACACCTTCATCCCCGGCGGCTACTACAACGGCTACTGGCCCCACCTCGCCGAAGCGTTCGCGGCCTTCGTGAACGAGAAGGACGACGACCCGCTGGTCGAGGCGTACGAGAACTTCGGCGCCGTCGACGCGGCCGGCGACAACGGCTACAGCGTCTACGCCTCGGTGCAGTGCCGTGACGCGCACTGGCCGCGCGACTGGGACGAGTGGCGCGACGACAACTGGGCGGTGCACGAGAAGGCGCCGTTCATGACCTGGAACAACGCCTGGTACAACGCGCCGTGCGCGTTCTGGCCCACGAAGCCACTGCACCCCGTGGACGTCTCCAACGCCGCGCTGCCGCCGGTGCTGATCTTCCAGGCCACGGACGACGCGGCCACCCCGTACGAGGGCGGCGTCGTCACCCACCGTCTGCTGCGCGGCTCCAGCCTGGTCGTCGAGGAGGGCGGCGGGAACCACGGCATCACGCTGAGCGGCAACGCCTGCCTGGACAACCACCTGGCGGTGTATCTCACCGACGGCACGGTGCCCCGCGGCCACGGCGAGGCCGACGCCGTCTGCGAGAAGCTCCCCGACCCAAAGCCCCTGGACACCGGGGCCGCGTCCGCCTCCGCACGAGGCTCGACGCTCCACGGCCTGCTGGGCTTCCGCGGCTGAGCAGGGCCTGACGGCGGGGGCGAGGCGCGCAATTCGCGGCCCCGCCCCCGCCGTCCCCTTTAGCCCGGGACGCCTCGGCACCGGCGTGGGCACCGCCCTGCTGCGCGCGGCGACCGACCACCACGCGACGGCCGGACACGACCGCGTGCTCCTGTGGGTCCTCAGGGACAACACCCGGGCCCGCCGCTTCTACGAACACCACGGCTTCACTCCCGACGGCGCCGAGGAACCGTTCGAGGTGGCGGGGGTGGAGGTGCCCGAGGTGCGGTACGTGCGGCAGGTCAGCGCTGCCGGGGGATGCGCGCCAACGCGCGCACAGCGGCCTTGGCCAGCGTCGGATGCGCGAGGGCCTCGTTCAGTACGGTCCTGGCTCTGGCGTCCCCCAGAGCCCCCAGCCCCTCCACACACGCCAGCGCCACCCGGCGGTAGGGGTCGTGCGGACTGAGGCGGCGCTGAAGAGTGGTGATCAGCGCGGGTACGGCCTCGGGGGCGCGCAGTGCGACGAGCAGGCGGACGGGGTGCAGGGCATAGGCGACGCGGAGCTCGTTCGTGGCGAGGGCGGCCGCCGCGCGGGCGGTGCGCGGGTCGCCGAGCCGGGCGAGGGCGTACGCGGCGGAGGCGCAGCGCGGCGGATCGCGGTGGTTGAGGAGCAGGACCAGGGACTCGAAGGCCCGCCGGTCTCCCGCGAGGCCCAGCCGGAACGCGGCCAGCTCCCGTGCCCAGAGCGGCTGTCCGGGCTCCGTCAGCACGGCCGCCAGTGCGTCGGGGGACTCGGTCGCGACGAGCCGCTCGCATCCCGCCGCACCTCCGGCCTCTCTCCGCACACGCTCCGTGAGTGATCGCAACTCCTCGTCCATGCCACCGAGCGTACGGGCGGGCACGCGCTTCGGGGACGTACATCACAAACCCGAGGGCTGGCGTGCTCGTTACCCACGGGTTAAGCTCAGACGAGCGAGATACCCACTCGTGTTCGCCCGCGACGGTTTGGTGACGCAGCCGTTGCGAGCACAGTCGGTTCGGTACCTGGAGTACCCAGTACGGCTCGGCCTCGGGACAGGGCCGGTCGGTTCAGCCGCTCCCCGGGCGTGTTCACGCCCTCGGCGACGGCACCGGGCGTGTGCGTTCAGCAGCCCGGCACCACCAACACCCGCATGACACGCGCCGGTTGCGCTCTCCTCGCGTACCCGCGGCGTTTCCCTCAGTCGTCACCTCATCCTGGAGTCCCGCGATGGCCACTCCCCTTTCCGACGCGTCGCTGTCCCCGCAGTCCCCGTTCAGGACGATCGCCGTGGTCGGCCTCGGCACCATGGGCACCGGTATCGCCGAAGTCCTGGCCCGGGCCGGCCTGGAGGTCGTCGGCATCGACATCAGCGAGGCCGCCGGCGCCCGTGCCGTGGCCGCGCTGGAGACCGCGACCGAGCGTGCCGTGGCACGCGGGCGGATCACCGAGCGGGAGCGCGGCGACGCCCTCGCCCGCTTCCGCGCCTTCACCGATCTGCGGGCCGCGGCCGACGCGGACCTGGTGATCGAGGTGGTCCCGGAGTCGTACGAGATCAAGCAGCAGGTCTTCCGTGAGCTGGACGCGGTCGTGCGTCCGGAGACCGTCCTCGCCACCGGCACCAACGCCCTGTCGGTCACGCGGCTGGCCGCCGAGTCGGCGCGTCCGGAGCGGGTGCTGGGGCTGCACTTCTTCAATCCGGCGCCCGCGATGAAGCTGGTCGAGGTCGTCTCCTCGGTGCTGACCGCGCCCCAGGCCGTCGCCTCGGTCACGGCTCTCGCCCTCGACCTGGGCAAGGAGCCCGTCGCGGTCGGCGACCGGCCCGGTTTCGTCGCCGACGGACTGCTGTTCGGCTACCTCAACCAGGCCGCCGCGATGTACGAGGCCAAGTACGCCTCCCGCGAGGACATCGACGCGGCGATGCGGCTCGGCTGCGGGCTGCCGATGGGCCCGCTGGCACTGCTGGACCTGATCGGCATCGACACCGCGCGCACGGTCCTGGAGGCCATGTACACGGCCTCGCACGACCGGCTGCACGCACCGGCGCCGATCCTCAAGCAGCTCAGCGAGGCGGGCCTGACCGGCCGCAAGTCGGGGCGCGGCTTCTACTCCTACGAGGCGCCCGGCTCCGCCACCGTCGTGCGGGACGCGCTGACGCCGCTGGAGGGGGTCGCCACGACCTCCGGCCGCACCGTCCGCTCGGTGGGTGTCGCGGGCTCCGGGACCATGGCGTCCGGGATCGCCGAGGTGTTCGCCAAGGCCGGGTACGAGGTCGTGCTGGCCGCCCGCAGCGAGGAGAAGGCGCAGGCCGCGAAGGCCCGGATCGGCAAGTCCCTGTCCCGTTCGGTCGACAAGGGGCGGATGACGGCCGAGGCCGCCGCCGAGACCCTCGGCCTGATCACCCCCGCGGGCTCGTACGACGCCTTCGCGGACGTCGATCTGGCGCTGGAGGCCGTGGCCGAGGACCTGGAGGTCAAGCGGCAGCTGTTCGCGACCTTCGACAAGGTGTGCAAGCCGGGCGCGATCCTCGCCACCACGACGTCCTCGCTGCCCGTCGTGGCCTGCGCCCGCGCCACCTCGCGCCCGCAGGACGTGATCGGGATGCACTTCTTCAACCCGGCGCCGGCGATGAAGCTGGTCGAGGTGGTCCGCACGGTCCTGACCGACGACGACGTCCACGCGACGGTCCGTGAGCTGTGTGCGAAGGTCCGCAAGCACCCGGTGGACTGCGGCGACCGGGCCGGTTTCATCGTGAACGCGCTGTTGTTCCCGTACCTGAACAACGCGATCAAGATGGTCCAGGAGCACTACGCGACGCTGGACGACATCGACGCGGCCATGAAGCTGGGCGGCGGCTACCCGATGGGTCCGTTCGAACTGCTGGACGTGGTCGGACTGGATGTCTCACTGGCCATCGAGAAGGTTCTGCACCGCGAGTTCCGCGACCCGGGGCTGGCCCCGGCGCCGCTGCTGGAGCACCTGGTGGCCGCGGGCTGCCTCGGCCGCAAGACGGGCCGAGGCTTCCGCGAATATGCCAAGCGCTGAGCGTCCGGGCGACCGGTTCACGGCGAGCAGGGACTGGGGAGGGCTGCTCGACCCGGGCAGCCGTCCCCCGCCCGCCCGCTCCGCCGCTCCCCCGCCCGGCCACCTGACCTCTCCCCCGCCCGAGCGGGGCGGGGGGACGGCGGGACGTGCGGACTCTCCTGCACGGATGCAGTACGTTCGGGGCATGCCCCAGCCCGCCAAGTCCTCACACACACCAGCTACGCCCGACGCCCCGGAGAGCGCCGCGGGCAGCCGTGCCGCCGCCCAACGGCTCAAGATGCGCCGGGAACTGGCGGCCGCGGCCATGGAGCTGTTCTCGACCAAGGGGTACGAGGCGACCACCGTCGACGAGATCGCGGCGGCGGCCGGGGTCGCGCGCCGCACCTTCTTCCGGCACTTCCGTTCCAAGGAAGAGGCGATCTTCCCGGACCACGACGACACCCTGATCCGCGCCGAGGCGGTGCTGAACGCGGCGCCCCAGCACGAGCATCCGCTCGACACGGTGTGCCGCGGCATCAAGGAGGTCATGAAGATGTACGCGGCCCGGCCGGAGATCTCGGTCGCCCGCTACCAGCTGACCCGCGAGGTGCCCACCCTGCGGGAGGCGGAGATCGCCTCCGTGGCCCGCTACGAGCGTCTCTTCACCCGCTATCTGCTGGGGCACTTCGACGAGCACGCCCACGTCGACGACGGCAACGACGACCCACTGCTCGCCGAGGTGGCCGCGTCGGCGGTCGTCACCGCGCACAACCACGTGCTGCGGCGGTGGCTCAGATCCGGCGGCCAGGGCGACGTCGAGACCCAGCTCGACCACGCCTTCGCCATCGTCCGCAGGACGTTCGGCACGGGCATCGGCGCGGGCCGCACCACGACTCCCGAGCCGAGCGCCGCGACGGCCTCCGCCCACGGCGAGGTCCTGGTGACCGTCGCCCGCACGGACGCGCCCCTCGACGCGGTCATGCGGACCATCGAAGAGGCGCTCCGGGATCGCTGACACAGCGCTGCCAGCCCGTCTCGAAACCACGATGTACTCATTGGTAACTGTGAGAACGGCCACCCCAACGGGTGGCCGTTTCGGCATGTCAGACCCCTTTTCCCGGGCAGCCTGATCGATCATCGCTCATATGTTGCGTAAAGATTTCACCTGAGCGAACTTTCTGGCACTCCGTGCCTTGCGGGGTGACACGGCGTGCCATACGTTGGAGGAGTCCGGGTGGCCGGCGTCCAGAGATCTCTCGTCCGCCGGCTGTCCCCGCAGACCACGTGTCCGCGCGCCCGGACGCCTGCGTCACAGGCACCCTTCAGCGCCACAAAGCGCCGCCGAAAGCACCACCTCCGCCGAACCGACGGCATCACGCTCCCTCATCGCTCAGCACCACCCGACGTAACCCTCAACCGCGTCTCCCCTCAGGACGCTCGTCGCCGGAGGCACCACCGTGAAGGAAATCCTGGACGCGATCCAGTCGCCCGACTCCACGTCCGCCGACTTCGCCGCTCTGCCGCTCCCCGACTCCTACCGCGCGATCACCGTGCACAAGGACGAGACGGAGATGTTCGCGGGCCTCACCACCCGTGACAAGGACCCCCGCAAGTCGATCCACCTGGACGAGGTGCCGCTCCCGGAGCTCGGCCCGGGTGAGGCACTGGTGGCCGTCATGGCCTCCTCGGTCAACTACAACTCGGTGTGGACCTCGATCTTCGAGCCGCTGTCCACCTTCGGGTTCCTGGAGCGCTACGGAAAGCTCAGCGAGCTGACCAAGCGCCACGACCTGCCGTACCACATCATCGGCTCCGACCTCGCGGGCGTCGTCCTGCGCACCGGCCCCGGCGTCAACGCCTGGCGGCCCGGTGACGAGGTCGTCGCGCACTGCCTGAGCGTGGAGCTGGAGTCGTCCGACGGCCACAACGACACGATGCTCGACCCCGAGCAGCGGATCTGGGGCTTCGAGACCAACTTCGGCGGCCTCGCCGAGATCGCCCTCGTCAAGTCCAACCAGCTGATGCCGAAGCCGGACCACCTCAGCTGGGAGGAGGCCGCCGCTCCGGGACTGGTGAACTCCACCGCGTACCGGCAGCTGGTCTCCCGCAACGGCGCCGGCATGAAGCAGGGCGACAACGTGCTGATCTGGGGCGCGAGCGGCGGGCTCGGCTCGTACGCCACCCAGTTCGCCCTCGCCGGTGGCGCGAACCCCATCTGTGTCGTCTCCAGCGACCAGAAGGCCGACATCTGCCGGGCCATGGGCGCGGAGGCGATCATCGACCGCACCGCCGAGGACTACAAGTTCTGGAAGGACGAGCACACCCAGGACCCGAAGGAGTGGAAGCGCTTCGGCAAGCGGATCCGTGAGCTCACGGGCGGCGAGGACGTCGACATCGTCTTCGAGCACCCCGGCCGCGAGACCTTCGGCGCGTCGGTCTACGTCACCCGCAAGGGCGGCACGATCGTCACCTGCGCCTCGACGTCCGGCTACAACCACGAGTACGACAACCGCTACCTGTGGATGTCGCTGAAGCGGATCATCGGCTCCCACTTCGCCAACTACCGCGAGGCCTGGGAGGCCAACCGCCTCATCGCCAAGGGCAAGATCCACCCCACGCTCTCCAGGGTCTACTCCCTGGAGGAGACCGGGCAGGCCGCGTACGACGTGCACCGCAACCTCCACCAGGGCAAGGTCGGTGTGCTCTGCCTCGCCCCCGAGGAGGGGCTCGGCGTGCGCGACCACGACAAGCGCGCCCGGCACATCGACGCCATCAACCGCTTCCGGAACATCTGAGGTCCGAGATGAGTGAGCGTCAGCCCGCCGAGGGCAAGCGGGAGCCCGTGCCTGCGTCCGAGGGCGCGCCGGAGCCGAAAGAGACGAAGACAAGGGAGCGAAGCGACCGCGGGCCGAGGAACGTCGGCTCCGGCACAGAGCGCCCTCAGACGCAGGCGCAGAGGGAGAAGGACCGGCCGTGGCTCATGCGGACCTACGCCGGTCACTCCACGGCCGAGGCGTCCAACGAGCTGTACCGGCGCAACCTCGCCAAGGGCCAGACGGGTCTGTCGGTGGCGTTCGACCTGCCGACACAGACCGGCTACGACTCCGACCACGTCCTCGCCCGCGGCGAGGTCGGCCGGGTAGGGGTCCCGGTGGCCCATCTAGGTGACATGCGCAGGCTGTTCCAGGACATCCCCCTGGAGCAGATGAACACCTCGATGACCATCAACGCCACCGCGATGTGGCTGCTGGCGCTCTACCAGGTCGTCGCGGAGGAGCAAGGTCTCGACGCGGAGGCCATCTCCCAGCTCCAGGGGACGACCCAGAACGACATCGTCAAGGAGTACCTGTCGCGGGGCACCCATGTGTTCCCGCCGGGGCCCTCGCTCCGGCTGACGACGGACATGATCGCGTACACGGTCTCCCACATGCCGAAGTGGAACCCGATCAACATCTGCAGCTACCACCTGCAGGAGGCCGGGGCCACACCGGTGCAGGAGATCGCGTACGCGATGTCGACGGCGATCGCGGTGCTGGACGCCGTCCGTGACTCCGGTCAGGTGCCGCAGGAGCGCATGGGCGATGTCGTCGCCCGTATCTCCTTCTTCGTGAACGCGGGCGTCCGCTTCGTCGAGGAGATGTGCAAGATGCGGGCGTTCGGGCGTATCTGGGACCGGATCACACGCGAGCGGTACGGTATCGAGAACCCCAAGCAGCGGCGCTTCCGTTACGGCGTCCAGGTCAACTCCCTGGGCCTTACGGAGGCGCAGCCGGAGAACAACGTCCAGCGGATCGTCCTGGAGATGCTGGCCGTGACGCTCTCCAAGGACGCACGGGCCAGGGCGGTCCAGCTGCCGGCCTGGAACGAGGCGCTGGGACTGCCGCGGCCGTGGGACCAGCAGTGGTCACTGCGGATCCAGCAGGTGCTGGCGCACGAGAGCGATCTGCTGGAGTACGAGGACATCTTCGAGGGCTCGCACGTCATCGAGGCGAAGGTGGCCGAGCTGGTCGAGGAGTCGTTCGCCGAGATCGAGCGGATCCAGGAGATGGGCGGCGCGATGGCCGCCGTCGAGTCCGGCTACCTCAAGTCGCAGCTGGTCTCCTCGCACGCCGGGCGCCGAGCCCGGATAGAGTCCGGCCAGGAGAAGATCGTCGGCGTCAACATCTTCGAGTCGACGGAGCCGAACCCGCTGACCGCCGACCTGGACGCGGCGATCCAGACGGTCGACCCGGCGGTCGAGGCGCGGGTGGTCGCGTCGCTGCGGAACTGGCGCGACACCCGCTACCAGCCGCCGTTCAACCACCCGCGCCCGTGCAAGGCGCTGGAGCGGCTGAAGGAGGTCGCGAAGGGCACCGGAAACCTCATGGAGGCCAGCCTGGACTGCGCGCGGGCCGGGGTCACGACCGGCGAGTGGGCCGGGGCCCTGCGTGAGGTGTTCGGGGAGTTCCGGGCGCCGACCGGGGTCTCGTCGGCGCCGGTGGCCGTCTCCGCCGAGGAGGGCTCGACCATGGCGGAGGTCCGCCGGAAGGTGGAGCTGACGGCGAAGGACCTGGGGGTCGGCAAGCTCCGCTTCCTGGTCGGCAAACCGGGGCTGGACGGTCACTCCAACGGGGCCGAGCAGATCGCGGTGCGGGCCCGTGACGCGGGCTTCGAGGTGGTCTACCAGGGCATCCGGCTCACCCCCGAACAGATCGTGGACGCGGCCCTCGCCGAGGACGTGCACGCGGTCGGGCTCTCCGTCCTCTCCGGCTCACACGCCCAGCTGGTCCCGGACGTGCTGGAGCGACTGCGCGAGGCGGGCGCCGGCGACATCCCGGTGATCGCCGGCGGGATCATCCCGAACGCGGACGCCGCACGGCTCAGGGCCACCGGAGTGGCCGCCGTCTTCACCCCGAAGGACTTCGACATCACCGGGATCATCGGCCGTATCGTCGACGAGATCCGCAAGGCCAACAAGCTCGACCCCCTGGAGGTCCCCGCATGACCAGCCCTGTTCCCCAGGTGAACCGCCTCCGTCCGCGGCGCTCCTGCCTAGCGGTGCCCGGAAGCAACCCCCGCTTCCTGGAGAAGGCGCAGGGCCTCCCGGCGGACCAGGTCTTCCTCGACCTGGAGGACGCCTGCGCCCCGCTCGCCAAGCCCGAGGCGCGGCACACCATCGTCAAGTTCCTCAACGAGGGCGACTGGACCGGCAAGACGCGGGTCGTGCGCGTCAACGACTGGACGACGGAGTGGACGTACCGCGATGTCGTGACCGTCGTCGAGGGCGCGGGCCCGAACCTCGACTGCATCATGCTGCCGAAGGTGCAGGACGCCCAGCAGGTCGTCGCCCTGGACCTCCTCCTCACCCAGATCGAGAAGACGATGGGCTTCGAGGTGGGGCGGATCGGCATCGAGGCGCAGATCGAGAACGCGCAGGGCCTGAACAACGTCAACGAGATCGCGCAGGCCTCGCCGCGCGTGGAGACGATCATCTTCGGCCCGGCCGACTTCATGGCGTCCATCAACATGAAGTCGCTGGTCGTGGGCGAGCAGCCGCCCGGCTACCCGGCGGACGCCTACCACTACATCCTGATGAAGATCCTGATGGCCGCCCGCGCCAACGACCTCCAGGCGATCGACGGCCCCTACCTCCAGATCCGCAACGTGGACGGCTACCGCGAGGTCGCGGGGCGGGCCGCCGCGCTCGGCTTCGACGGCAAGTGGGTGCTGCACCCGGGCCAGGTCGACGCGTCCAACGAGATCTTCTCGCCGTCCCAGGAGGACTACGACCATGCCGAGCTGATCCTGGACGCGTACGACTACTACACGTCCGAGGCGGGCGGCAAGAAGGGCTCGGCGATGCTCGGCGACGAGATGATCGACGAGGCCAGCCGCAAGATGGCGCTGGTCATCTCCGGCAAGGGGCGTGCCGCCGGCATGCGGCGCACCAGCACGTTCGAGATTCCGGAGGCGTGAGCATGCAGTTCGGGCGCACCTACGAGGAGTTCGAGGTCGGGGCGGTGTACAGGCACTGGCCCGGGAAGACGGTCACTGAGTACGACGACCACCTCTTCTGTCTTCTCACCATGAACCACCACCCGCTCCACATGGACAGCAACTACGCGGAGAAGACGACCGACTTCGGCAAGAACGTCGTCGTGGGGAACTACATCTACTCGCTGCTGCTCGGCATGTCCGTCCCGGACGTCTCCGGCAAGGCGATCGCCAACCTGGAGATCGAGTCGCTGCGGCACGTGGCGCCGACCTTCCATGGTGACACGGTCTACGGCGAGACGACCGTGCTCGACAAGCGGCCGTCGAAGTCGAAGAACGACCGCGGCATCGTCCATGTCGAGACCAAGGGCTACAAGCAGGACGGCACGCTGGTGTGCGTGTTCCGCCGCAAGGTCATGGTGCCCACCGAGACCTACATCAAGGAGCGCGGCGGCGAGCAGCCCGGCCGCCCGGAGCTGAACGCCCCTTCGGAAAAGACGGAGAAGTAGTCATGGCGCGACTCGCCCAGACCCACGGCCTCACGGACATCCAGCAGGAGATCCTGTCCACCGTCCGTGACTTCGTGGACAAGGAGATCATCCCGGTCGCGACCGAGCTGGAGCACCGCGACGAATACCCGCAAGCGATCGTCGACGGGCTCAAGGAGCTGGGCCTCTTCGGCCTGATGATCCCCGAGGAGTACGGCGGTCTGGGCGAGTCCCTGCTCACGTACGCGCTGTGCGTGGAGGAGATCGCCCGGGGCTGGATGTCCGTGTCCGGGATCATCAACACGCACTTCATCGTGGCGTACATGATCAAGCAGCACGGCACCGAGGAGCAGAAGGACCACTTCCTGCCGAGGATGGCGGCCGGTGACGTCCGGGGCGCCTTCTCGATGTCGGAGCCGGCCCTCGGCTCAGATGTGTCGGCGATCACATCGAAGGCGGTCAAGGACGGCGACGAGTACCTCCTGAACGGTCAGAAGATGTGGCTGACCAACGGCGGGACGTCCACCCTGGTCGCCGTTCTCGTCCGGAGTGACGAAGGGCACCCGGAGGGCACGGCGCCCCACAAGTCGATGACCACCTTCCTCGTCGAGAAGGAACCCGGCTTCGGCGAGGTCCGCCCCGGCCTCACCATTCCCGGGAAGATCGACAAGATGGGCTACAAGGGCGTCGACACGACCGAACTCATCATGGACGGACTGCGCATTCCGGCCAATCGTGTACTCGGCGGCGCCACCGGCCGAGGGTTTTACCAAATGATGGACGGCGTCGAGGTCGGCCGGGTGAACGTGGCCGCCCGTGGCTGCGGCGTCGCTCAGCGTGCATTCGAACTCGGTGTCCGGTACTCCCAGCAGCGCCACACTTTCGGCAAGCAGATCGCCCAGCACCAGGCGATCCAGTTCAAGCTGGCCGAGATGGCTACCAAGGTCGAGGCCGCGCATGCGATGATGGTCAACGCAGCACGCAAAAAGGACTCGGGCGAGCGAAACGACCTCGAAGCAGGGATGGCGAAGTACCTCGCCTCCGAATACTGCAAAGAAGTCGTCGAGGACGCCTTCCGGATCCACGGCGGTTACGGCTTCTCCAAGGAGTACGAGATCGAGCGCCTCTACCGAGAGGCACCGATGCTGCTGATCGGTGAAGGTACCGCCGAAATCCAGAAAATGATCATCGGTCGTCGGCTGCTCGAAGAGTATCGATTCCAGGGCTAGCCCTGGGCTGGTCCAGGGCTTCACCAGGGCCTCTCCAGAGCTTCTCCAGGGTCGATTGTCTGGTTCGGGGTGTTTTCTTCGAGAAGAAGATCACACCCCGTCAGCACTGTTCGGCCGTCGACTCGGCTTCCTGGCTTGCCCAGTTGCGGTCCGCGACCGGTACGATCCCGGAAAGCCGCCGTCCCCAGTCACCGCGCGGCATCATCCGCTACGAAGGTCATCCATGCCCCACAGCCAAACCTCTGCACCACGCGACAGCCTCGTCGGCGTACGGCTCGCGCGCGGAGCATCGCCGTGGCTTCTCCCGACCGTCGCCACCGCAGCACTCAGCCTCGCCCGCGCGCCCCGCTCCGGCGCCGCCCGGGCCGTGGCCGTACCCGCCACCGCGCTGGCGGCGGGCATGCTGTGGTTCTTCCGCGACCCCGAGCGTGAGATCGCCCAGGGCCGGGTCATCTCGCCCGCCGACGGAGTGGTGCAGAGCATCATGCCGTGGAAGGACGGCCGCACCCGCGTCGCGATCTTCATGAGCCCGCTCAACGTCCACGTCAACCGCGCGCCGCTCTCCGGCACGGTGACGTCGGTCGAGCACATCCCGGGCGGTTTCGTGCCGGCGTTCAACAAGGAGAGCGAGAACAACGAGCGCGTCGTCTGGCACTTCGACACCGAACTCGGTGACATCGAGATGATCCAGATCGCCGGCGCCGTGGCTCGCCGTATCGTTCCGTACATCCCCGAGGGCACCAAAGTGGAGCAGGGTGACCGGATCGGGCTGATCCGCTTCGGCTCGCGCGTCGACATCTACCTGCCCGAGGGCGTGGAGATCGATGTCGAGGTGGGGCAGAAGACCGTGGCTGGAGTGACTCGCATTGACCGTGACTGATCCGGAGACCCAGCCCGGCCGGACCGGGACCGGCTGGGTGCCCGACGTCGACGAGGTGGAGGACGACGCGGAGGAGATGCCGCTGTCGCTCCGCCTGTCGATAGCGGACACCCTCACCCTGGGCAACGCCACGTGCGGCTTCATGGCGGTGTACTTCACCACCACGGGCATCCTGATCCCGCACCTCACCGGCAGCCAGGAGTCGGGCATGGCCCGGCACAGCGCGGCCACCGCGGTGATCTTGATGCTGTGCGCGGCGATCTTCGACCTGTTCGACGGCCTGGTGGCGCGCAAGCTCCGCTCCTCGCCGATGGGCGCGGAGCTGGACAACCTCTCCGACCTGATCAGCTTCGGCCTGGCGCCGGCGTACTTCGTCCTCGTCTACGGCATGGTCGCGGACGACGCGCACCAGCGGGTGGCGGCGGTGGGCGCCATCGTCGTGCTGCTGGCCGTGGTGCTGAGGCTCGCGAGATTCTCCTGTGTGACGGTGAAGGACGGCACCTTCCAGGGCATGCCGTCGCCGTTCGGCGCGCTGACCGTCGTGTCGATCGTGCTTCTCGAGCTGCCCTTCGTGGCGACCCTCCTGGCGATCATCGGCACGGCGTGGCTGATGGTGAGCCGGGTCGAGTACCCGAAGCCGCGCGGTCCCCTCGCGGTGGCGATGCTCTCCTGGATCGTCCTGTCGATGGGTCTCCTGGCGGCCTGGGCCTTCGACGCCCCCGGCGGCCAGCTCCTCCTCCAGACCGGCTGCGCCCTGCAGCTCGTCATGGGCGCGGTGATCCCCCTCTTCGCCACGGCGCGACGGGTGAACAACTTCCGCGACAACCGACGCGAAGCGCGGGCGGCGCAGCTGCCCTAGGGGTCAGCGGCGGGTGACTCTGGGAGTCCCTGTGCATGGGTGAGGGCCCGAACCATGTGGTTCGGGCCCTCACCCATGCACAGGGACTCCGCGCCCGGCCAGGAAGTCCCGCCTGACTCAGGTCAGGAAGTCCCGCCCGATCCGTTCCGCCACGGCCTCCAGAATCGGCCCCGGCTCAGCGATGCACCGCCCGACATCGGGCTCGACGTCGGTCAGCGGATACACCCGCCGGATACCGGCCCGCCCCAACGCCTTCGGCGGCAACGCCAACCGCCCGCACACGGCGACAACCTCCTTGCCGGCAGCCCGCGCCGCCGCGGCGACCCCCGCGGGCGCCTTCCCATGGAGCGTCTGCTCGTCCAGCGACCCCTCACCGGTGATGACGAGCGTCGCCCGGGACAGCGCGGCCGAGAACCCCAGCACATCGAGCATGACCTCGATACCGGGCCGGAAGCGCGCACCGAGGATCAGGGCGCCGTAACCGATGCCGCCCGCGGCCCCCGCCCCGGGCGCGCCCGCGTGCTCGGCGGCCCGCCTTCCGATCGCCCCCTCCAGAACACCCGCGTAGTGCGCCAGCGCGGCGTCCAGCACCGCCACGTCCTCGGCACTCGCCCCCTTCTGCGGCCCGTACACGGCGGGGGCGCCCTTCGGTCCGGTCAGCGGGTTGTCCACATCGCTGGCCAGCACGAAGTCCACCGAGGCGGACCCGAGTCGGGGGTCGAGACCCGACAGGTCGGCGGTCGCGAGGTCACGCAGTCCCCCGCCGCCGGGCCCGACCGGCTCCCCCACGGCGTCCAGGAACCGCGCGCCGAGCGCGGCGAGCATGCCCGCGCCGCCGTCGGTCGTGGCGCTGCCGCCGACGCCGAACACGATCGTGCGGGCGCCCGCGTCGAGCGCGGCGCGCAGCAGCTCTCCGGAGCCGTACGTGGAGGCCGTGAGCGGCGCGAAGGCCCCGGCGGGGAGCCGCTGCAGCCCGCTGGCCTCGGCCATCTCGACGACGGCCGTGTCGCCGCGCAGCGCGTAGGCCGCCGTGACGGGCTCGCCGAGCGGCCCGGAGACCCGCACCTCGCGTCGTTCGAAGCCGGCCGCGACCGCGGCGGCCACGGTGCCGTCGCCGCCGTCGGCCACCGGCAGCGCCTCGACCTCCAGGTCGGGCAGGACGCGGCGCAGGCCCGCCGTGACCCGCTCGGCGACCTGGACGGCCGTCAGCGTGCCCTTGAACTTGTCCGCGGCGATCAGCACCCGCGGGGTTGCCGTGTCCGTGTCGATCCCGTCCACTGCGGCGTTCGCCACCTTGTGTTCCCCTCGCTCATCGGGCCTTGCGCACGTCAAGGCAGTCGCGCCGCTGCGACCCTAACCGGACCGGCGCCCGTCCGTCATGCCCCGTCCCACCCGCCGAACACCCGCGGCCACCGCGGGCCCACCGGAGAACGGCCGCACCTCCCTGGGCCGGTCCGGCCCAGGGACGCCCCCGACGCCGTACGCCCGCCCCCTCACCACCGCACCTCGACACACCCGCCTCGCCACATCCCACCCGTATGCCGTACTCCGAGCGTCCGCACCCGGAAGTGGGTAGACCTCAGCCATGACCCCCTCGACCCCGACGATCCCCGCACCACCCACACCTCTGACGGGCGCCGGCCTCGCCGACCGCGTTCTCGGGGGCTGGCTGGGCCGGATCGCGGGCAACATGCTCGGTAAGCCGGTCGAGCAGGGCGACCTGTGGACGCGGGAGCGTATCGACGGCTATCTGCGGCGGGCCGGGGCCCTGCCGCTCACGGACTATCTCCCGGAGCCGGCCGACGAGAGCGACGCGCTCGCGCTGCGGCCGGAGTGGCGCGCCTGCGTACGCGGCCGGATCCACGGCAGCTGCCGTGACGACGACGTCGACTACGCGATCCTCGGGCTGCACCTCCTGGAGACGCACGGCTTCGGGTTCAGCACCGAGCAGGTCGGCGACCTGTGGCTGCTGCGGCTCCCGTATCTGCAGACGTTCACGGCGGAGCGGGCCGCCTACCGCAATCTCGCAGGCGGCCTCAAGCCGCCGCTGACCGCCACGTACGACAACCCGTACCAGGAGTGGATCGGCGCCCTCATCCGTGCCGACGTCTACGGCTGGACCTGTCCGGGTCTGCCCCGGCGCGCGGCCTCGCTGGCCCGGCGCGACGCGGTGCTGTCGCACACCGGCAACGGGGTGTACGGGGCGATGTGGGCGGCGGCGCTGGTCTCGGCGGCGTTCACGGCGTCGGGGGTGCGGGCGGCCGTGGACGAGGCGTCGGCGGTGATCCCGGCGAGCAGCCGTCTCGCCCGGACCGTGCGGCGGGTCGTGTCGCTGCACGACGCTGGAATGACCTGGGAGGAGACGCTCACGACAGTGGGCGAGGAAACGGCCGGGCGGGGCTGGATCCATGTCGTGCCGAACGCCGCGGTGCTGACCGCCGGGCTGCTGTACGGCGAGGGCGACTTCACCCGCAGCATCGCGCTGACCGTCCGCGGCGGGCTGGACACCGACTCGAACGGGGCGACGGCCGGTTCGGTGGCGGGTGTACTGTGCGGGGCCGCGGCGATCCCGGACCGGTGGAAGGACCCCCTGGAGGACACCGTGCGCAGCGCCGTCTTCGGCTTCGACGGGGTGCGCATCAGCGAACTCGCGGAGCGCACGGTGCGGTTGGCGGCGTCCGCCGGGCTCTGAGCGCCGCTTCTTCCGCTCCCCGAGCGCCGATTTCCCGCCTCTCGGACGCCGTCTACCCTTCCTGGATGACCACTCAGGACTTTGATGCGTACATCGCGAGCCTGCCCCGTGTCCTCGCCGGTGCCGCCGCGATCTTCCGGGACGCGGAGGGGCGGGTGCTGCTCGTCGAGCCGAACTACCGTGAGGGATGGGGGCTGCCGGGCGGGACGATCGAGTCGGACGACGGGGAGACGCCGCGTCAGGGTGCTCGGCGCGAGACCCTGGAGGAGATCGGGCTGGACGTCGAGCCGGGGCGGCTGCTCGCGGTGGACTGGGTGCGGTGGGTGGGCCGGCCTCCGCTGGTGGCGTATGTGTACGACGGCGGAGTGCTCGGCGAGGAGGACCTGAAGCGGATCCGGTTGCAGGAGGAGGAGCTCCTGTCCTGGCGGCTCGTCCCGCGCGACGAACTCGTCCCCTACCTCTCGGAGACGCTCGGCCGCCGCGTCCTCGCCGCCCTCGACGCGCTGGATGACGGCACGGGCCCGATCGAGCTGGAGAACGGCAACCGGGTGAGCTGAACCGGCGAAGACCGGCCACCGGGGCGTGGCCCGGCTGCCGTCCACCGCTTACAGGAGTCATCTGACACCGGGTCAACTCCCCTTGTACAGAACGTGAGAAGGGTGCGCGCGACACTTAATGGAAGTTTAAAGCTCTGACTGAAAACGCTGCCGGTCCGTCGCTCCAGCATCTAAGGTGACATCACCCCCGTCCGAGCGGTCCCGTCTCATCGCGTCGCTCGGGACCCGGGGCAGCACTCGGGACATCCGTGACCGGCGGCCCGGGCGCGGGCCGTGGCCCCGGGAGATCCGGGGCACCGAGGGAACGGTCACCGGGAGCCGCCCGGAGCAGTCGGTCTCCCCCACCTGCGGGCCGCTTCCCGCCCGTCGCAGTCGAACAGGCAGCTGAGGTCATGGAACCACTGGGCTCAGACGATCCCGAGGAGCTGGGTCCCTACCGTCTCGCGGCCCGGCTCGGCGCGGGAGGAATGGGACGGGTCTATCTCGCGCGGTCCCCGCAAGGGCGGGCCCTCGCGGTCAAGGCCATCCGCCCCGAGCTGATGGGGGACAAGAACTTCCGCATCCGCTTCCGCCGGGAGGTGGAGGCCGCCGGAGCGGTCGGCGGCAGATACACGGCACCCGTGGTGGACGCCGACCCGGATGCCCCCGTCCCCTGGCTGGCCACGGACTACATAGCCGGGCCCACCCTCGCAGAGGCGGTCGCCTCGCACGGCCCGCTCCCGGTGGAGTCGGTGCTCGTGCTGGGCGCCGGGATCGCCGAGGCGCTGATCTCGGTGCAGGCCGCCGGGCTGGTGCACCGCGACCTCAAGCCGTCCAACGTGCTGCTCTCCGCGGAGGGCCCCCGCGTCATCGACTTCGGCATCGTCCGCGCGAGCGACGGCTACGACCTCACCCGCTCCGGGGCCCTCTTCGGATCCTTCGAGTACATGTGCCCCGAGCAGGCCACGGGCGAGCCGCTGGGCCCCGAGGGGGACGTCTTCTCCCTCGGCTCGGTGCTCACCTTCGCCTCGGCCGGGCACGCGCCGTTCAGCGGCACCGCGGCGGCCACGCTCCTCTACCAGGTGGTGCACAACGCCCCCGACCTGACGGGCGTACCCGAGCCACTGGACAAGATCATCAGCCTCTGCCTCACCAAGGACCCCGGGCTCCGGATCACCCCCGACAAGCTGGCCGCTGCCTGCGCGCCCGTCGGCGTGGAGCAGATGACGGGCGCCGGCTGGCTGCCGGCATCGGTGCTCTCCTCGATCGCCCTCCGCGCGGCGGCGGTGAAGGCTTTCGGCATCACGCCGGACGACTCGGTCCCGTCCCCCTCTGCCGGGACGGCCCCGGAGAGGCACGGGTACGGCAAGGGACGGGCGGCCCGACTCTACGATGCGGACCGTCCGACCTCCACCCACGACCAGGACCGTCCGACCTGCGCCCACGACCCGAACCGGGCCGCGTACGACGACCGACAGGACCGGCCCGCCCACGACTTCCCGCAGGACCGGACCGCCACGCACAACGTCCAGGAGGACCATGCGGCCTACGACTTCGAACAGGGTCGGGCCGCCGCGTACGGCGTCCGGCAGGACCAGGCACCCCGCGCCACGGCGCCCGCGTCGACCCGCGGCCCCGGCCCCTACGACCGGGGCGACGGTCGCCCTGGTCACGGGACCGAGGCGGCGACCGACTCCGTGCCGCCAGGCACGGAGCCCTTCACGACACCGGAGCCCGGCTCCGGCCCCGCCCCCCGCCGGGAGGCCGACTCGGGCCCGGGGCCCTACTCCCCTCCCGAGGAGCCGGAGCCGTACCGCGCGGCCTCCCCCAGCCGTCGCCGGGCCGCCGCGCGACCCGGTCCGTCCCGGCGTACGGTCCTGGCCGTGTCGGCGGCGTCCACCGCCACCGCGACCGCCGTCGGCGCAGCCCTGGTGTTCGGCCGACGGAAGAAACCGGCCGTCCGGTCCACGGAACCGGCGGGCCCGGCCCCGAAGCCGCTCTGGACCTACCGCGGCGGCCCGCTGCTCCAGGCACCGGCCGTCTTCCACGACGGAACGGCCCTGGTGAAGACCCGCCCGGGTGACATGGTGTGCCTCGACCTCAAGGACGGCACCCGGCCCAAGTGGGTCTACCAGGGCATCAGCCAGTCGCCCACGCCCACTGTGCTGGCCTTCGACGCCGCGATCGCCCTCGGCGAGGGGGCGACGGTGATCGGCGTCGACCCGGTCGACGGAACGGAACGTTTCACCATCGACTTCGGGCCCGACTTCCGGTTCAACACCCTGCTCGGCGACGTCGAGGACCGGGCCGTCTCCGTCATCGGTGTCCGGCTGCGGCGCGAGTCCGAGGAGCAGGGGGTCGCGACGTCCACGGACACGGTGTTCGGCGTCGATCTCGCGGCCCGCCGGGCCGAGGTCATCCCCATCAGCCCCGAGGACGTCGGTATCCGGCTTGCACCGGTCATCCTGCCCGGCTACTTCGTCTATGCCGACGGCCTGCGCAACATCACCGTCCGGGACACCGACCACTCCGGTGTCCTCTGGCGGTATCCGGTCGGCTACGACCTCCGCCCCGGCCTCGCCGTACTCGACCGTACGGTCTTCGTCATCGGCGAGGACCTCAAGGCCCTGGATCTCGCCACCGGCAAGCTCCGCTGGCGGGTGAGGCCCGAGCGCGGCCAGTTCGCCTCGCTCGGCGTGTACGGCAACACGGTGTACGTCTCCGGCAGGAACCCCTCCGGCGTGTACGCCTTCAACGCCGCGACCGGCTCCCGGCGCTGGTTCTGCCCCACCCCGCGCCTCAACACGGACCAACCGGTCACCGCCGGCCCCGACGCCGTCTTCGTCCCCGCCTTCAAGAACAAGAACGGCTTCTACGCGATCGGCGCCTCCCGGGGCAGACTCCTGTGGAACTTCACCGACGGCCTGGAAACCGGCGTCAACGACTGGCAGCTCGCCTGCGACCACAGCGGCGTCCTGGTCGCCCAGCACTACGACCGCACGTACGGCCTGCCGACCTCCTGACCCCACCCTGATATCCACTCGCCCCGACCGAACAGCCGACCTACCCTCGCCCCATGAACAAGCCCCTCGTCGCCGTCCTCAGTGGCGCAGGCATCTCCACCGACTCCGGCATCCCCGACTACCGAGGCCCGAACGGGTTGTGGCGGCGGGACCCCGAGGCCGAGAAGCTGGTGACGTACGAGTACTACATGGGCGATCCGGAGATCCGGCGGCGCTCGTGGCGGATGCGGCGGCAGAACCGGACGCTGCAGGCGGAGCCGAACGTGGCGCACCGGGCGGTGGCCGAGCTGGAGCGGTCCGGGGTGCCGGTGCGGGTGATCACGCAGAACGTGGACGGGCTGCACCAGCTCGCCGGGATGCCGGCCCGCAAGGTCCTCGAACTGCACGGCACCGCACGGTCCGTGGTGTGCGTCGAGTGCCATGGCCGTACGCCGATGGAGGACACCCTGGCCCGGGTCGAGGCCGGCGAGGACGACCCGCCGTGCCGGGAGTGCGGGGGCGTGCTGAAGTCGGCGACGGTGATGTTCGGCGAGCGTCTCGACCCGGTGGTGCTCGGCGAGGCCGTGGCGATCACCAAGGCCTGCCAGGTCTTCATAGCCGTCGGCACCAGCCTCCGCGTCCAGCCCGCCGCCGGACTCGCCGGTGTCGCCGCCGACCACGGGGCACGACTGATCATCGTCAACGCCGAGCCGACGCCGTACGACGAACTCGCCGACGAAGTCGTGCGCGAGCCGATCGGGACCGCGCTGCCGGAGGTGCTGCGCCGGGTCGGTGCCGCCGGCGCGTGACCGGTCGGGAGGGCCACGTGACACCCCCCGACCAGCCTCGCCCGGCAGCACGGTCGCTCGGCTCAGAAGAGGGCCGCCCCCTGCTCGAAGTCCAGCAGGCGCTGCTTGCGTTCCACGCCGCCGCCGTATCCGGTGAGGCTGCCGTCGGAGCCGACCACGCGATGGCAGGGGACGATGATGCCGACGGGGTTCCTGCCGTTGGCCAGGCCGACCGCGCGGGACGCCTTGGGGTTGCCGAGCTCGTCAGCGAGATCACCGTAGGAGCGGGTCTCGCCGTAGGGGATCCGCACGAGCTGTTCCCAGACACTGCGCTGGAACGGGGTGCCGTGCAACCGGAGTTCGAGGGTGAACTCCTTCAGCCCGCCCGCGAAATAGGCCTCCAGCTGTTCCTCCGCCTCGGCGAAGAGCCTGTCGTCGCGTGCGCCGAAGCTCTCCTCCGGCGGGCGGTGACGCTGCTCGGTCATGTAGAGCCCGCACAGGGCACCGTCGTCGGCGACGAGGGTGAGGGGGCCGTAGGGACTGTCGACGGCGGTGTGCCGCCTCTGCTGCTTCATGGGAGGTCCTTGAAAGATCGATCGGCCGCGAACCGGCTCATACAGGAAGGAAGTTGATGGGGTGGCTGTCCGTCGCCCACAGGTACTGGACCGCGTACGCCCGCCACGGCCGCCACGCCGCCGCACGGGCCGTGAGCGCGGCCGGAGTGGACGGCAGGCCCAACTCCCCTGCCGCACGACGGATTCCGAGGTCGGTGGGGAGGAAGGCGTCGGGGTCACCGAGGGCGCGCATGGCGATGACATCGACGGTCCAGGGGCCGAAGCCGGGCAGGGCGAGAAGACGGGCGCGGGTCGCCTCCCAATCGCTGTCGAGCCCCACGTGCAGTTCTCCGTCGGACAGTTGACGCACCAGTGTGGTGAAGGTGGCCCGGCGGGTGCGCGGCATCGCGAGCGTGGCGGGGTCGACGGCCGCGAGCTCCGCCGGGGACGGGAAGAGGTGTGTGAGGCCGCCCTCGGGGTCGTCGACCGGTTGGCCGTGCGCGACGACCAGCCGAGCCGCGTGCGTACGGGCGGCAGCCGTGGACACCTGCTGGCCGAGCACCGCCCGTACGGCGAACTCGGCCTCGTCGACGGTACGCGGCACCCGGCGCCCCGGCGCCTTGTCCACCAGCGGCGCGAGTACCGGATCCGTGCGCAGCTGCTCGTCGACGGCGACCGGGTCGGCGTCCAGGTCGAGCAGGCGGCGGCAACGGCTGATCGCGACGGGCAGGTCACGCAGATCGCTGAGGGTGAGTCGGCACGCGATGTGGTCGGGCTCCGGCGTGAGGCCGACGATGCCGCGACCGTACGGCAGGCGGAGCGTGCGCCGGTACGCGCCGTCGCGCCACTCCTCCACTCCGGGGACGGCGGTCGCGGCGAGGTGGCCGAAGAGGTTGTCGGGGTTGAGCGGTGCGCGGAACGGCAGCCGGAGGCTCAACACCCCCGACGCACCAGGGGAATCGGAGCGCTGTCGGGCCGACCGTGTCGCCCGTTCGCGCAGTTCGCTCGGCGACAGCGCGAACACCTCCCGCACGGTGTCGTTGAACGTCCGGATCGACGCGAACCCGGCGGCGAACGCGATCTCCGCCATCGGCAGCGCGGTCGTCTCGATCAGCAGCCGCGCGGTCTGCGCCCGCTGCGCCCGGGCGAGCGCCAGCGGCCCCGCGCCCAGCTCGGCCAGCAGCTGCCGCTCGACCTGCCGGGTGCTGTAGCCGAGCCGCCGCGCCAGCCCCGGCACGCCCTCCCGGTCCACCACCCCGTCCCGCACCAGCCGCATCGCCCGCGCCACCAGGTCCGCCCGCTGGTCCCACTCCGGTGACCCGGGACTCGTGTCCGGCCGACACCGCTTGCACGCCCGGAACCCGGCCTGCTGACACGCCGCCGCGCTCGGATAGAACGTCATGTTCTCCGCCTTCGGCGGCACCACCGGACAACTGGGCCGACAGTAGATCCGAGTGGTCACCACGGCCGTGAAAAACCACCCGTCGAACCGCGCGTCCTTCGACCGTACGGCCCGCACACACCGTTCCGTATCCGCGTACATCCCGTTCCGCATGACTCAAGCATCGGGGAGGGTGAGGGCGCGGGGCTGGCGGAAATCCGACATCAAGGCGAAGGTGACCTGCAAGGCTCCGGTCCGCGGAGGCACGGGAACCGCGCGACCAGTCCGTACGGACCCGCAGCCGCCGTACGACGGAGAGCCCCTCCTCCTCAGGCGCCCCTAACCTTCCGCGGCCTTCCGCCATGCGGGCTCCCGCAACAACCGCAGCCCATTGATCCGTCAACCACGTGGAGCACCTGAGACTGGGGCTCAGCGACGCCCCGGACGGCGACTGGGGCGCCGGGGCGCCGGCCGCGGCCCCGGAGGGTGGCCGGAGGCGGTTCACCTTCTTACGGGTGGGTAGCGTCTGACCTGCGGAAATGAGGGTCTCGGGCCTCCCTTTGGGCTCTGGCAGAGTTACAGGGCCGTGACAGGGGTCTATGGGTGCAGAGCCATAGACCCCTTACACGTGGAGTCAGCTATGAGCCGTCCTATCGTTGGCCGATGCGCGCACACCGTATTGACCGCCCAGCCGATCTCGACGTGGTCCGTGAGTCCTATGATCGCGTGGCCGACAACTACGCCCACATGGTGGTGACGACGGGAGTCGGCGACATCCGTAGCCATCCATGGCTCAAGGCATCGATCGACGCCTTCGCTGACACCGTGAGAGACCTTGGCCCTGTCCTCGACGTCGGCTGCGGACCCGGAACGGTGACCGCTTACCTCGCCGAACGCGGACTCGACGTGTCCGGAGTCGATCTCTCACCCCGCATGATCGAAAACGCGCGCCGCCTTCATCCGCGATGCCGCTTCAGCGTCGCCTCTGCCACCGACCTTGACCTTGGAGAAGCGTCCCTTGGCGGCGTACTCGGGTGGTGGTCACTGTTCAACCTCCCCCGCGACGTCCTTCCACAGGTACTCGCCCTGTTCGCGCGCGCACTGAAGCCAGGCGGACACCTCATCACCGCGACACACGTCGGCGACGAAGACGCGGTGCGCACCGAGGCCTACGGAGGTGTACCCGTCCGTTGGACGACGCACAAATGGCGGCCGGAACAGTTCGTGGACCTGATCGAGCAGGCTGGACTGCGCCCGGTCGCCGAACTCCGGCTCCCCCGGAGGAGTACAGCGGGCCGGGTCTCGTCGTCATGGCCCAGCGCCCCGCCTGAGAACGAGGTGCCGGAGACGGTACCGGGGCTCGTGCCGGGACGGTTCTTGGATCGGGTGCGGGGTTCAGTTGCCGCTCGGTGACGGCTCGCCGTGCTGCGGCGTGGTCAGGGGACTGCGCACGACGGCGACGTCCGCCGCGTCAAGGACGAGCGTCTCCCCTGCTTCCAAGTGGCGTCCGGTGATCAGGTCGGTGCCGGAGCGGTCGAGGGTGACGGTCGCCTTGTCCTGCCGGTGGTTCAGTAGGAACAAGTAGGCGCTCGTCTCCGAATTTCGCTCGGTGACCTCGACGCCGCGCGGTGCGGCGTGCACCGGCCGAACCCCGGCACGGTCCAGGACGTGCCGCATCAGGGCCTCTAGGGCGTCGTCGTCCAGACGCGTGCCCACGTACACGGCACGCCCCTGACCGAATTCGTTATCGGCCACCGCGGCCTTGCCGGCCAGATGGCCCTTGCGGTAGACCGCGAGCGGGCGGGCGGTCGCCGTTTCGAGGTCGTCCTGCCACACCGAGGCGGTCGCGAAGAAACCGTTCAGCGCGACCTGGCCGGCTGCCGCCTGG
The DNA here is from genome assembly GCF_037201975.1 of Streptomyces sp. TG1A-60. NCBI lineage: Bacteria > Bacillati > Actinomycetota > Actinomycetes > Kitasatosporales > Streptomycetaceae > Streptomyces > Streptomyces sp. TG1A-60. The sequence continues at coordinate 1,161,882 of NZ_CP147520.1, forward strand.
ACCGGCACGGTGGACTCGGCGGGCAGGGGGAGAACTCCTGGACGTGTGCTCCGATGATCTCGCGCAGCGCACCGGGATGTCCGCCTTCGATGATCCGGTCGTCCTCGTCGACGATCCCGGAGAAGTACGAGGCGACGAGATGACCACCGTCCTCCACGAACCTGTGCACAGCCGCACCGCGCTGACGGGTCATCAGGTATTGGTTGGGGATGACCAGGACGCGGTAGGGCGACAGGTCGTCGTCGAGGGTGACGACGTCGACGGCGACCTGCCTGTTCCACAGGGCCCGGTAGTGCCGGGCGACGGTGTCCCGGTAGTCGAAGGTGTTGTCCGGGTGGGCGCAGCCTTCCACGGCCCACCAGTTCTGCCAGTCCCAGACGATCGCGACCTGGGCGCTGGTGCGTGCTTCCGAGTTGCTGCGCTGGGTTGACCGCGAGAACCGCGCCGAGTTGGAGTCCGTTTCACGTCAGCAATAGTGAACGTTCACGCGGCGAGCGTAGTGACGGACCACACCCTGGTCAAGGCCCTGCACTCAACACTTGAGCACTTGGTGGCTCTTCACCGGTTCAGGCCCGTCGAGAAGACCGACGGGCCCGCGGGAACATGCCGGAACGGCCCTGTTCCCGCGGGTGGGGACAGGGCACAGGGGTGTCCGCTCGGCAGACGTCGGTTGGGTGAGGATGCGGTCGGCCGACGGTTCACCGCATGATCTGGCCGGTCCTTGCCGGGCCGGTCGACTCCCGCAGCACGAGCGTCGACTTGAGGTCCAAGTGGAGTTCCGGCTCCGCCTCCTGGCGAATGCGGGCGAGCAGAGCCCTCATGGCCTGTCGGCCCATGGCTTCGCGGTCGAGGTCCACGGTGGAGATGGACGGGTTGAAGTACGCGGTGAACTCGTGGTTGTCCCAGCCGAAGACGCTCACGTCCTCGGGAACCCGCCATCCCCGGTCCTGGAACCCGCGGATGACTCCCATGGCGACGTCGTCGTTCGCGGCGAGGACCGCCGTGACGCCGGAATCCGCCGACAGGCCCCTGGCCGCGTCATAGCCTGACCGCACGGACCAGTCACCGTCGATGACGGCGTAGTTCTCCAGACCGCGCTCGGCGATCGTCCGCAGGTAGACCTCGCGTCGCTTGCGTGCCGACATCCAGTCCGTGCTGCCGGCGACATGGACGAAGCGCCGATGGCCTATGGAGGCGAGGTGGTCGATGATCTTGGCGGCCGGCTCGCCGTCAGCCGTGATGCCGTGGGACCGCATCCGGTCGTCGTACTCACCGACGACCACGGTAGGCGTGTGCTCGAGTCCGAGCCGTTCGATGTCGCCGATGGGGGTGAAAGTCAGTACTCCGTCGGCCTGACCGGAGTCGAGCAGGGAGCGGACACGGTCTCCCCGGACCCGTTCGTCGCCTTCGAGTCCGACGATGTCGAGCATGTAAGCGGCTGCCTGCGCCTCCGCGGAGGCACCGCGCAGGATCTGAGAGGGCACAAAGGTCGTCATGGCCGGCAGAACCACCGTGATGCGGTTCGCCTTGCGGGTACGCATGGACCGCGCCACCAGGTTGGGCCGGTAGCCCAGGTCGGCCACGGCCTGCTCGATACGGGTCACCGTCTGCGGCTTCAGACCTCCGTTTCCCCGCAGGAAGCGGGAAACGGTCTGATGGGAGACCCCCGCGTGCGCCGCGACGTCGAGTATGGTGGGTCGCTTCTTGCGCGGAGGCTTCGATCGCTTCACGTCCTGCTCCGATCGCTCCGCCTTCGCGTCCACAGTGCTCCCCCGCCGTCTCTCTCCGCCCGCATGGCCGTCGGTACTCTACTGCCGTGCCCATCGCGGCAACCCTCGTCATCTTGCGGCAACCCTCGTCCTGAACTCTCGTCATCTTGTTCGCCCTGCGCGACCGGTCACACCTGCCGGCGGCGGTCGGCCGAATGGCAACGAGCCGCGGCCCGGGGACGAACCATGGCTTGTGCTGCCGGGCTTGATACGGGCGGTCGGCCTCCTGGAATTCCCGCCCCACCACCATCCGTGCCTCTTGTGCGCCGGCCACGCGGAGGCGCGGCAGCCGTGAAGCCGGTCCGAGCCCGGCCGAGGGCCGGGCTCGAAGCACCTCTCACTGGCCGGGGCACACAGCGTTCAACCGCGGGTGTGCCTGACCGGCGGCACCGCAACGACCTGGTCGGTCACTGTCGTTGGTCGACTGCCTGCCGCCGGTACGACACGTCAGAGCTCCAGGCTCCACTGCTGGTGCTGCTGGCCGCCCAGGCAGTCGGCCTGCTGCAGGCGGGCGCCGTCCGACGCCGAGGCCGAGGCCACTTCCAGGCACTTCCCGGAGTGACGGGCAACGATCTCGACGTAGCCGCCGCCCACATCGCGCAGCCGCCACTGCTGGTTGGGGTCGCCGTGGCAGGTCCACTGGATGATCTTTGCGCCATTCGTCTTCGAGGCCTTGTCCACGTCCAGGCACAGGCCCGAGTGCTGAGCGACGACGCGGTAGTAGTCCCCACCGACGCTCTCCACGCTCCACTGCTGGTTGTCGTCGCCCTCGCAGCTCCGCTGCTGGACCTCGGCCTCTGCGGCCTTCGAGGAGCCGACCACTTCGGCGCACTTCGCCGAGTGCCGCGCCTTGATGGTCGTCAGGTCGGCGAGCCGAACCAGCTCGGAAGTGAGCACGGGCACGTAGAAGTCGGTGATACCGGCGATGTTCGGATGCGTGCCGCTGCCGCCGCTGCCCGGGTAGCCGTTGACGAGGCCGTCGAACGTGTACGCCACCCGTTGGGCGTCGACGCGGGTGTCGAGTGTCGCGTCCGCGAAGACGTCGGCGACCGCGACGCCCCACTTCTGGGCGGCCTGCAGGTTCACCTGGCGCAGGGCGAGCTGCATGTCCCAGTTTCGAGAGCCCATCTTGTGTGCGGCCACGTACACGAGTCGGGCGGTCGGCCACTTCTGCTTCATCGTGTGGATGGTCGCTTCGAACGATCCGGCGTATGTCCCGGTGGCGAAAGTCGCGGGGTCCTTCGAGCCGCTGACGGTGCCGATCTCGTACGTGCGCTTGTCCTGGATCTCGAGCGCGTCGTTCGTGCCACCGTCGAAGACGACGAAGTCCGGCGCCTGGGAGCTGGCCGACTGTACCTGGGTGATGATCTGCCCACCGGTGGCAGTGGGCGCCGGACCCACGGTCGCGCCGTTGCGCGCGTACTTCGTCAGCGTCATTCCCTCACGCTCGGCGACGAAGTTCAGGAAGCTGCGCGAGTACTGGTGGCCCTGGACGATGCTGTCGCCGAAGGCGTAGACGGATGAGCCGGCGAGGGCTCCGTAGGCGGAGTTGGCGTGGCGGACCAGGCGGAAGTTGTCGATCGACTGCTTGCCGGTTCCGTAGTAGTTGCAGGCGACGAGCTTGGCGAGGTTCGTGCCCGTGATGCTTCCCGTCCCGGAAGCCATCACTCTCGGCGCGGCCTCCTTGCTGGTGATCCCGTACTGGACCTTGCCGAGGGTGAAGTCCATGTGCAGATCGACCGTGTACCACTTGCTCCGGTCGAAAGCGATCTTGGTCCAGGTGGGGTTGAGCGAGTCCGGGGCGGAGGTGGAGGCCGAGTCGGGCCCGGTCACGGCGTAGCGGAGTTCGGCGGCGGTCGCGGCGATCCCGAAGACGAGCCGTCCGTTGTCGTCGCGCAGTTCCATACCGGTCTTCATCGCGGTGCTGGCGATGTCCGTCTTCCAGTCGAAGCGCAGATCCAGCGTCTTCTCCTGCAGGGTCGACGACGCGAACGGTCGCACGGAAGTCGTGTAGTTGCCCATGTTCTGGGTGACGCTCAGAACGCCGTTGCCGATGCCGGCTCCGACCGGGAAGCCGAAGTTCGCGGGATCGGTCTGAGCCTCGAAAGCCTCGTTGATCAGCGTCGCGCCGGGGGTTTCCGCGGCCGAGGCGGCGGAAGGAGTGAGGAGGGCCGAGAGGAGCAGGGCTCCGGCGACGAGGGGGCCTGCCAACTTTCGGGGCCAGGAACCCGGTCTGCCTATGGCGGTGTGCACGTTGATCTCCCTTGATCTGTGGTGATGTCGACCGGTGCCCGGTGGGGAGAAGGAGTCCTGGCCATGGCGCCAGCGGAAGGTGGGCGGTCCGCCTCGGATCCGCGCCTCGCTGCAGCCGAGCCGACTCGGCGCTCGCCAGGCATTCGGTTCGTGCGGAGCCGAGCAGGGCGCCGAGCCGGACAGGTCTCCGCCGCCCGGACGCAGGCCACACCTAACGGCGCGGACGCGAGGTCCGCCGCCCGAAAGCCTCGCCGCTCAGCGCGGCACAGGCGGGGGCACCACAGTGACAGCCTTGCCAAGACGGCCTCCTCGTAACAGCGGTGCGACCGTGCCGGCATTGCTGTGCGGTCACATCACCGACGCGTCGAGGCCCCACGACGATGCTCGTCGGCGGTGCCTGCTCAGTGGTAGGAATCACCGGGAAAGATGCGGAGCCCGACAACTGCAGAGGCAAGGTAGTGATCGATCACCCTTAGGGTCAAGATGCCTGCGCGTGATCGTTCACCTTTGCTGGGGTCATCGACCTCATAGACGGAGCCGATCCGGCCCCGCTGCGGCCACTACCGGGCCACCACCGGCCACCAACCGCGGTGAACAACCTCGTTCATCCCATTGACACACAAGCATTCCCGCCAGTCTGATGTGCGGCACCGTTGGTTTCAGTCAACTTTTGATTGCTTGTGGTCTGCCGTGTTGCCTTCGTGTTGCGACCGGCACCCCGAAAGTGGAGGCACATCCATGCGCCGCGCCCGGCTCCTGGTCCTCACCCTGTTCATCGCCCTGCTGCCGCAGACGTTTCTGACCGGCAGCGCACACGCGGCGACTGTCACTATCGCAAACGCCACCCAGTTCACCGACACCACGGGTGCGGTGGTACACGCCCACGGTGGTGGCGTGATCAAGGTCGGCTCGTACTACTACTGGTTCGGTGAGAACCGCAACGAGGACAACACCTTCCGGTACGTCTCCGCGTACCGCTCGACCGACCTGAAGAGGTGGGAGTTCAGACGCCACGTCCTGACCCAGGCGACCGACCCCGAGCTGGCCGTCGCCAACATCGAGCGGCCCAAGGTGATCTTCAACAGCACCACCGGCAAGTTCGTGATGTGGATGCACAAGGAGAACGGCAGCGACTACAACCAGGCCCGCGCGGCCGTCGCCGTCTCCGACACCGTCGACGGCGACTACACCTGGCAGGGCAGCTTCCGCCCGCTGGGCTACATGTCCCGCGACATCACCCTGTTCCGGGACGACGACGGCACCGGCTACATGATCTCCGCCGCCAACAACAACCGCGACCTGCACATCTACCGCCTCAGCGCCGACTACCTGACGGTCGAGAGCCGGGTCCAGCTGCTGTGGCCGGGCCAACTGCGTGAGGCCCCGGCGATGTTCAAGCGCAACGGCGTCTACTTCCTGCTCACCTCCGGCGCCACCGGCTGGAACCCCAACCAGCAGAAGTACGCCACCGCCGGCAGCATCACCGGAACCTGGAGCGAGCCACAGAACATCGGCGACTCCACCGCGTACGGCTCCCAGACCACCTACGTCCTGCCCGTGCAGGGCACTTCCGGCACCGAGTACCTGTACATGGGCGACCGCTGGGGCAACTCCTTCGCCCAGAACGTCAACGCCTCCAAGTACGTCTGGCTGCCGCTGGAGTTCCCCACCGACACCAGCATGACCATGGACTGGTCCCCGCAGCTCTCCATCGACACCGCCACCGGCAAGGTCGACGGCGTCGGCGGACCGTGGGAGACCCTCGCCGCCCGCCACAGCGGCAAGTGCGTCGACGTACCGAGCAAGTCCGTGGACAACGGGATCCAGCTGACCCAGTACACCTGCAACGGCGGTCTCAACCAGGCCTGGTGGTTCAAGGACCTCGGCAGCGGCTACGTCCAGCTCATGGCCAAGCACAGCGGCAAGTGCATGGACGTGGCCGACAACTCCACCGCCGACGGCAACAAGATCATCCAGTGGCCCTGCTCCAGCGGCTTCAACCAGCAGTGGCAGCTCCAGGACGCCGGCGACGGCTACGTCCGGCTGGTCTCCCGGCTCAGCAGCAAGTGCCTGGAGGTCAGCCCCGCGTCCGCCACCAACGGCGCCAAGCTGGTCCAGTCCACCTGCGGCGCCGGCACCAACCAGCAGTTCAAGCGCGGGGCCTGACCCACCCGCCCGCCTTCCTGAGCGGAACCCTTCCAGGGCTCTCCCCGGCGAGTCCACGCGCCAACACATGACTGACGACACCAGCAGCTTCATCATTCGGCGGCTGATCGCCGTAAGGGAAGGGGTTGCGGCCGGCGGGCTCCGCGTGAAGAACAGCCAGACGGGACGGGCATACCTGCACAGGACCTCCGCGGGCGAGGTGAAGTGGAACTCAGGAACGCAGGACTCGAGCACGGTCTGGGTGTTTGAACCGAAGTAGGCGGAAACCCCGTCGCGGGGCCATCGGGTCAGCGGGGTGTCCGGTCCGTCGACCGTCATGGCGGCGAGCCGGACACCCTACTGCCGTCCGGGGTTACCTGTGCCTGTGCCTGAGGGCACCGACCAGCGAAGGGTGTTCCTCCACTCGAAACGGCCCGGCCCCCCCGGTAGGGAGGGCCCCGTCGGGCATGCGGCCCGACCTTCGCCTCACTGCGCACCGGCCTTGATCCTTCCGGTGGCATGAGCCTTTCGCAGCCGAATGTGAACGATCACTGCGTAACTCTTGGTCTCAAGGGTGACCGATCACTACGTTCTTGCCCGCTGCCACGTCACGTCGGCGAGCGCCGGGTTCATCCGCGAAGCCGTTGTGTTCAACCGCACCACCGTGAACACCCCTGGTCGCACATCGACGTGCCGGAAAGGGAGACATGGCACGCCCAGGCCAGGGCGTGTTTCGAAAGTAGTGTCGTCTGCCCGAAAGGCAGGCCCGGCGGCGTCTGGGCAGACGGGACTTTCGAAGCACGCCCTAGGGCCCGGTGCCGCGCCCACCGCAGCACCCGAGCCTCTACGAGAGAGCCACATGACTGAGTACAGACAGCCTGTGAGGGTGGCGATCGTCGGTGCCGGAAACATCGCCGACGGCTGCCACATGCCTGCCGTCCAGGCCCAGAACGGCGAAGCCTCCGTCGTCGCGGTCGTCGATGTCGACCGGGAACGAGCCAAGGCCTTCGCCGGCCAATGGGACACCCCGGCCGTCCACGACGACCTGCGGCAGATGCTCCAGGAGGAGCGCCCCGACCTCGTCATCGTCTGCACGCCCCCGGTCGCCCACCGGGAGGCTGTCGTCGCCTGCCTGGACGCCGGGGCGTGGATGTGGTGCGAGAAGCCGCCCACCCTGTCGGTCATCGAGTACGACGCCGTCAGCGCCCACGAGCGCGAGGGCGGCCCGTACGCCTCGTACGTCTTCCAGCACCGGTTCGGTTCCGCCGCCCGAGCCCTGCGGGAGCAGATCCGCACCGGCAGCCTCGGCGCTCCCCTGGTCGGCGTCTGCCACACCCTGTGGTACCGGGACGACGCCTACTTCGACGTCCCGTGGCGCGGCAAGTGGGAGACCGAGGGCGGCGGTCCCACCATGGGCCACGGCATCCACCAGATGGACCTCATGCTGGCCCTGATGGGGGAATGGACCGAAGTCCGCGCCGCCATGGGCACGTTGGCTCGCGACGTGGAGACCGAGGACGTCTCCATGGCCATGGTCCGCTTCGCAGGCGGCGCCATGGTGTCCATGGTCAACAGCCTTCTCTCCCCCGCGAGACCAGCTACCTGCGTTTCGACTTCCCCGAGGCCACGGTCGAACTGTCCCACCTCTACGGCTACGACAACTCCCACTGGACGTGGACCCCCGCACCCCACCGGGCCAAGGCAACGCCCGCCGAGCTGGGGGCACCGCTCGACGACGAGGCCAGTTCGCACGCCGCGCAGCTGCGCGTGCTCCTGCGCTCGCTGCACGCTGGAGAGCGCCCCGAGGCCAGTGGCGACGACGGCCGCCGCGTCCTGGCCTTCATCGCAGCCCTGTACCAGTCGGCGACGACCGGACGCCCCGTCACCCCCGGACATGATCACCCCGGGCACCCCCTTCTACCACTCCATGAGCGGGCGCCTCGACGTGGCCCAGGACAACGCCGACAAGGAGAAGACCGGTGTCTGACACTCACTTCCGGATCGAGCACGACGAGGCCGGGACCGAATTCGTCGTGTCGGCCGCTGGGACGGACCTCGCCACCTACGTCTACCGGCCGGACAGTCCTCTCGAGGAATCCCTTAAGCCGTATCTCTACCCGTTGAAGACCCTCTCCGGTGCGCCCGTGGGTGTCTACCGGCCCTGGGGCCACCGCTGGCACAAGGGCCTGCAGATGACCTGGTCGCACCTGTCCGGCGACAACTTCTGGGGCGGACCCACCTTCGAACCGGGCGCGCCCGGCCACGGCTACGTCTGGCGCGAGAACCACGGCCGACAGGTACACCGCGCCTTCGACCGGCGGAACGACAGCGGCAGCGAGGTGTAGGTCGCCGAAACCCTGGACTGGGTCGCCTCCAGCGACGAGGTGTGGATCGAGGAGACCCGCACCCTTCGCTTCCACAGCGCCGATGTCGACGAGGGGCTCTGGGCGCTGGACTTCACCACCGACCTGACCAACGTGCACCCCCAGCCCCTGCAACTGGGCAGCCCCACCACCCACGGCCGCCCCAACGCCGGCTACACCGGACTCGCCTGACCGCTCCCCCGGGGCGCCATCCAGCCGCAAGGCCGCGCAGAGGTCGACCTCGCCAACCAGCCTGTCGTCCAACAGGGATGGTCGAGAGGGGCACTTGGACGCCGGCGGCTCATGGACAGGACCGACTCCAGGCAGTACACGAAGACGCCGACCGGCATCTCCGTCGCGCTCAGCGCCGGGGACTGCGTTCGTGTCGCGCACCCCGCGGTGACCAGCGGCTGAGCATCTCGGCCGACTGGAGTTACCAACAAAAGTTCGAATCAAGGAAGTGTTTCGGTTGAGGTTGACGCTGTCGGAGGAGGGCGGGAGCGCCGACGCGGCGACCACCCCCGTCTTGTCAGGGATGACGGCGCGCGGACGAGTTCTGCGAGGTCGGCGAGGCCCACGCCAGGCCGTGAGCCGGAGCGCGGTACCGCTCTCCGATCTTCCATGGCGCCAACTTACCCACGTGAGTTGAACATGCACATGAGCAAGCGTGAAGACCTTGGTCTGTTCGTGACTTCGCTCCCCGCGCCGACGAACCTCAGGGTTCCTGCCGCAGCCGCCGCCACACCGCCTTGGCCGCGTTGTGACCCGACATGCCGTGCACGCCGGGGCCCGGCGGGGTCGCCGAGGAGCAGATGAAGACGGCCGGGTGCTGGGTGTGGTACGGGTGGAGCGACAGCTTGGGGCGCAGCAGCAGTTGCAGGCCGGAGGCGGCGCCGCAGGCGATGTCGCCGCCGACGTAGTTCGCGTTGTGCGCGGCGAGTTCGGGCGGGCCGGCGGTGGCGCGGGCAAGGACGCGGTCGCGGAACCCCGGGGCGAAGCGCTCCAGTTGACGCTCGACGGCGTCCGTCAGGTCGCCCGTCCAGCCGTTCGGGACGTGGCCGTACGCCCAGAAGACGTGCTTGCCCTCGGGTGCCCGGCCGGGGTCGACGACGCTGGGCTGCACCGTGATCAGGAACGGTGCGTCGGGCGCCCGGCCGAGCCGGGAGGCCGCGTCGAGGGCCGCGCCGATCTCCGCCTTGCTCGCCCCCACCTGGACGGTGCCGGCGCTGCGCGCCTCCTCGGCGGTCCACGGCACGGGGCCGTCCAGCGCGTAGTCGAGCTTGAAGACACTGGCGCCGTAGCGGTATGACTCGTAGAAGCGGCCGAAGCCCGCGATCCGGGCCAGCGCGGTGGGCGAGGTGTCGAATACGTAGGCGCGGGCGGGCGGCAGGTCGTCGAGGCGCTTGACCTCGTAGTCGGTGTGGACGGTGCCGCCGAGGTCCTTCAGATAGGCGGTGAGCGCGTCGGAGATGGCCTGCGAGCCACCCCGGGCGACCGGCCAGCCGGCGGCGTGCGCGGCCAGTGCGAAGACCAGGCCGACGGCGCCGGTGGCGAGACCGCCGAGCGGGGCGATGACATGGGCGACGAGCCCGGCGAACAGCGCCTTGACCCGCTCGTCCTTGAAGCGGCGCATCAGCCATGTCGAGGGCGGCAGCCCCACGAGGCCGAAGCGCGCGAGGGTGACGGGGTCGCGGGGCAGCGCGGACAGCGGCAGCGACATGAAGTCGCGGGCGAGGGTGTCCCACTTGGGCAGGAACGGCCGGACCAGCCTGCGGTACGGGCCCGCGTCACGCGGACCGAACGAGGCGGCGGTCTCCGCCACCGAGCGCGACAGCACGGCCGCCGAGCCGTCGAGGAAGGGGTGCGCCATGGGCAGCTCGGCGTGCAGCCACTCAAGACCGTAGCGGTCGAGGGGCATCGCCTTGAACGCGGGCGAGTTGACGCCGAGCGGGTGCGCGGCCGAGCACGGGTCGTGGCGGAAGCCGGGCAGGGTCAGCTCCGCCGTGCGGGCACCCCCTCCCACGGTGTCCTTCGCCTCGAAGACGGCCACGGAGAACCCGCGGCGGGCCAGCTCCACGGCGGCCGTCAGGCCGTTCGGCCCCGCCCCCACCACCACCGCGTCGAGCATCGACGGCACGTCCGGACCCCTTCGTCAGCCGTTGGCCACCAGGCGCTGCCGACGGACTCCCGCCCGACGGCAAACCTGCCATCAGGATATGCCCGGCCACCGACAGTGGCCGGCTGCGGATGGACTTTGCCGGATGACGCACCGGTGGTGACGCACCGATCCGGACGAGAACACCTGGTACTGGTTCGAGGCGGGCGACGGCGGAGGGGCGGTTCGGACCCCACGGCATTCGAGGTGATCACGACCCGTTCCGCATCGAACCGGACTCGCGCCCCGACCTCCAGATCAGGCTCCACCCGACAGCAAACCCACCACCCGGCGAGCCGTGGCCGCGTCCCGGGCCGCGGTGAACGGCAGGGCGTTGCCGCCGGTTATCCGGAAGGGCTCGCCGGTCAGGGTCAGGTGGGCTCCGCCCGCCTCCTCGACCAGGAGGAGGCCCGCCGCGTGGTCCCACGCGGCCTCCCAGGAGAAAGCCGTGGCATCCAACCGGCCCCGGGCGACCGCGAGATACTCGAGCCCCGCCGAACCACAGGCGCGCGGGGTGACGCCCTCCGTCCAGAGGCCGAGCAGGGCCTCCTTCTGCTCCGGCGTGGTGTAGTCCGGGTGGGAGGTGGCGATGTCGAGGTCACGGCCGGGGTCGGGTGAGCCGGCGCACAGCGCTTCCCCGTCGAGGGTGGCTCCCTGGCCGCGTATCGCCACGGCGAGCCGGTCGAGGGCGGGCGCGTACGTCCAGGATGCGCGCAGGTCTCCGCCCTGGGCGAGGGCGACGAGGGTGCAGAAGCCGGGCTCGCCGTGCACGAACTGCCGCGTGCCGTCCACCGGATCGACGATCCAGACCGGCGCGTCGCCCCGGATCGCGTCGTACGACACCGGGTTGGCGTGCACCGCCTCCTCGCCGACCACGACCGACCCGGGCAGCAGCGCGGAGAGCGCCTCCGTCAGACACAGCTCGGCCTTGCGGTCGGCGTCGGTCACCAGGTCGTGCGGCCCGCTCTTCTGGTCGACCTCGTGCGCGGCGAGCTGCCGGAAACGCGGCATGATCTCCGCGGCGGCGGCCTTGCGGACCGCTTCCTCGACGTCCGAGGCGTGCCGGGCGAGAAACTCGTCGATGGTTTCGTTGTCTTCGATCATGCCTCCATGACAGCACGTGCCACCGACAATCCCCACCCGGATGGTGTATTCGGGAGGGAATCGCCATGAACACACGGGGCTGACGGGCCCGCTTCGACCGGGGCGAGGCCTCCGCTGCGCGCCCGGGGCCGGTTCCGCCCGTTCAGCGACCGACCGCGTACCCCTGCATCCCGCGCGGATTCGCCGCCGCCGACAGCACGCCGGTCGCCGGGTCCCGTGCGACCGCGCACAGCCGGCCCTCCGACCAGTCGTCGCCGATGATCACGTCGTGGCCGCGGCGGCGCAGCTCCGCGACGACCTCCGGGGGCGTGCGCGCCTCGACGGTGACGCTGCCGGGGCGCATGCCGCGCGGGTGGAAGGAGCCGGGGAAGCTGTCGTTGTGCCAGTTCGGGGCGTCGATCGCGCCCTGGAGGTCGAGGCCGCCCCGGACCTGCGGGCGGAGGGCGACCGCGAGGAAGAAGTGCAGCTGCCACTGGTCCTGCTGGTCGCCGCCGGGCGTGCCGAAGGCCATGACGGGCACCCCGTGGCGCAGCGCGAGCGACGGGGTGAGCGTGGTGCGCGGCCGGCGGCCGGGCGTGAGGGAGTTGGGCAGCCCCTCGTCCAGCCAGGCCATCTGCAGTCGGGTGCCGAGCGGGAAGCCCAGCTCGGGCACCACCGGGTTGGACTGCAGCCAGCCGCCGCTGGGCGTGGCCGCGACCATGTTGCCCCAGCGGTCGACGACGTCGAGGTGGCAGGTGTCACCCCGGGTGCCGCCGTCGGCCGCGACCTCGGGCTCCCCCGGCACCGGCGCCCTCGGGCCCCTGGCGGCGGTGGGTTCACCGACACCTCCGATTCCACCGACACCACCGACACCACCGACTCGCTTCGCGACCGTGGGCTCACCGGCCCCCGGGGGGCTGGAGCCGGGCTCGTCGGTGGCCACGACATGCGCGTGGCGGCTCAGCCTCGGAGCGCGGCCCCCGGGGCTGCCGGGCCGCAGCTCATGCGATGCCGTCCCGTCGACGAGCGCCCGCCGCGCGGTGTTGTACCCGTCGGACAGCAGCTCGGCGAGGGGCACCGGCGCCGCGTCCCCGTACCAGGCCTCCCGGTCCGCCATGGCGAGCTTGCAGCCCTCGACGAGGAGGTGCACGTACTCGGCCGACCCGTGGGCGGGCAGTTCGGGCGGGAGCAGGGCGAGCTGCTGGAGGAGCACCGGTCCCTGGCTCCAGGGGCCCGCCTTGCACAGGGTCCAGCCGTTCCAGTCGTAGGTGGCCGGGGCCTCGTAGGTCGCGGACCAGGCGGCCAGGTCGGCAAGGGCGAGGGTTCCGGTGTGCCGTTCGCCGCTGGTGTCCATGGTGGGCCGCGCGGCCTGCCGGACGAGGGCCTCGGCGATGAAGCCGCGGCGCCACACCTCGCGCGCCGCCTCGATCCGGGCCTCCCGGTCTCCCGCCCCCTCGACCTCGGCGAGCAGCCGCCGCCAGGTCGCGGCCAGGGCCTGGTTGCGGAACAGCCGGCCGGGGCGGGGCACCCGCCCCGCCGGCAGATACACCTCCGCCGACGAGACCCACTCCTTCTCGAACAGGTCCCGCACCGACTCGACCGTCGCCGCCACGTTCTCCACGGGCGCGTGTCCGTCCTCCGCGTATCCGATGGCGTACTTCAGCACGTCGGCGAGATGCCTGGTGCCGTGGTCGCGCAGGAGGAGCATCCACGCGTCGAACGCGCCCGGCACGGCGGCCGCCAGCGGCCCCGTACCGGGCACCAGCTCCAGGCCGAGCCCCCGGTAGTGCTGGACCGACGCCCCGGCGGGCGCCACGCCCTGCCCGCACACCACCCGGACCTCACCGCCCGCCGGAGCGAGGATGATCGGCACCTCACCGGCGGGCCCGTTCAGGTGCGGTTCGACGACGTGCAGGACGAAGCCCGCCGCCACCGCCGCGTCGAACGCGTTGCCGCCGTCCTCAAGGACGGCCATCGCGCACTGCGACGCCAGCCAGTGCGTGGAGGACACCATGCCGAAGGTGCCTTTCAGGGTGGGACGAGTCGTGAATTCCATATCTGACCTCGGTGTTTACGTGTGTCGGTCGGCCCAGAATGGGCCGTGGGGAGCATTTGGAGAGAATGAGCGCGAGGCCATCTCCTCCAGGTAGACCCATTCCCCTCTTTCCTTGCCAGGCTGTTGAGGCCCGATACTGCTGCGCTTGCGAACGTGCACAGCGGATCAGCAGCAACCCGTCTCACGTTCACGGCTTCCACGTCGACATCGAGTCGCAGACCGCCGACGGGCACGCGCGCCTTGATGTACGCATCAACGGCGCCAATGGCATCGTCCTGGGCTACGAGCCTCAGCCTCGATTGGTCAGCGGCTGTGATTGCCTGACCGGGCTATCGATTCGCCCCGTTTGTTCCGCGTGATCGCGGGCGGGGCCTTCGCGTGTCGCTGCGGCGGCGCCGGGGTTCCACGGCACCCGGAGGTCGTGCAGGTCGCTCCTTTCCTTGTCGCGTCGGGCTGCTGGTCTGGTCGTCAGGTGACGGCGGGCAGGGCGGTCAGCCGATGCCAGCAGGTGGTGAACGCTTCTGCCCAGGGCCAGGTCGCCTCGATGCGTAGCCAGCGGCGGCGGGCGTGGTCGGCGAGGCGCGCGGGCAGGTGGTAGAGGCGGAAGCGCATGGTGTCCGGCTCCGCGTCGGCCAGGCCGTCGACATCGTGCAGGGTCAATAGCCTGACCCAGGCGTCGAGGTCTGCGGCGACGTTCGCGGCGAGCACCCAGCCGCGGTTGACTTCCCACGAGGCGGACGGCAGGTTGTCCAGACCCATGGCCTTGTTGGTGCGTACCCGGTCTTCCACAGATGCGTGGGAGCGGTGCAGCACGTCCAGGTACTGGGCGTGGCCGGAGCCGGCGATGCCCCACATGCGGCCGATGTTGGTCGCGGTGATGCAGTAGCGCCAGCCGGTCTTCTTCTCGAAGTCGGTCAGTTTCTTCAGGTGCCGCCGGGTGGGCTTGGCGCGGCGCACGATCAGCCTCATGCCCTGCGGCCAGCCCTCACGGGTGTTCATGCCGGTCAACTCGGCGACGAAGTAGCCCTCTTGGAGACTGCCGTCCTGGTGCACAGAGGTCTCCCAGGCCGCCTCGGGCAGGCGGGCGATGGCCTTCTCGTCGCCCTCGGTGATCTTCCAGCCGACGGTGTAGCGCACCGTGCGCCGCGTGGTGTTCAACGCCTCCAAGTGCTCCAGCAGCCCGTGAGTGGCCCCGGCACCGTCCACCCGCACCAGGATTTCCGCCGTGGAGGAGCCGGGGATCTGGGCGAGGGCCTCGGTGAGCACGTGGATGTGACAACTGGTGGGGGCGACGAGCGGGTTGACGTCGCTGCGAAGGTTCAGTCAGCCGGCGAGGCGAGTGCCGTCTCGGCTGAGTGGCCGCGAACGTGGCACCTTCGCGAGTCGAATGGTGCGGTTCGCCATCACGAGGGTCGCCGTCCCGTCGATCAGTTCGCGCCCGAGTTCGGCTGTGATCTCGTGCGGGTGGACGATTTGGTGGAAGGCAGGAGCAGCGTTGGGGCCGGTCATCGCGGCGAGTGTCACGTTCGGGTCGATCACGGTTGGGCTGTCGAGTGGTCGAGGGGGTGGACACTTCCAGGACCGGCTCGGACTGAGGGGAATCGCCCCGTTGTCCGGCCGTGATCACCACCGCCTGCGGCGATACCGACGTCGGTCCCGGTCAGACGGGCTCGCCGGGGCCGTTCCGGGCCACCGAGAGGATGACCTCCCGCATCTGCTCGACATACAGCCGCATGTTCTTGTAGGCGGTGTCGGTGTCCGGGTAGCGGCCGGCGAAGTACAGCCCCTCGTGGAGCCTGTTGAACCAGGCGCACACCCTGTCCCCGTAGGACACTCTGACCAGGCCGTACGCCTTCAGCTCGGTCCAGCGCTCCGATCCGGGGATACGCCGGGTGTCGATGAACGAGACGATCGAGTACAGGTCGGGCGACGTCGGGCGGAAGTCCGAGCCGAGCAGGCGCAGCACCCGGCTGATGGGCATGCGGGCCATCGGCCTGTTGTCCTGCACCGCGGTGTGCACCATCTCCAGGACGCACCGGAAATCGACTGCCTGTGCCGTGTGAACCTCGATCGGCGCACCGCCGACGTACCAGCCCACGGAGTCCCGCCATTCGGTCTTCGCGCGTGTGTGGAACGGCACGACTGTCCGGAAGACGGGTTCGCCGCCGATCTTGTGGACGACGAGGCTCGTGGCAGCCACGAGGCCGACCGGAACCCCTCCGAAGGGCCGGCATGCCTCGTCGAACGCGGCGATGTCGTCGGCGTCGACGAGCATGTCGTGCATGAGCTTCTGCGTGGGCAGAGCGCCGCCGGGATCCAGGCCGAGATCGACGGGGAAGTTCGGCAGGTCCCCGCCGCACAGGTCGATGAACTCCCGCCAGCGGGCGACGATTTCGTGCGTGTCGTCGATCCGGTCCGCGTCCGCCCGCTCGATTTCGCAGAAGTCCACGTAACTGCCGACCGGTGCCCATTGAATGGGACGGCTCTCGACGGCCGCCGCGCAGAGCTCGTGGATCTCGGCGGGGATCCGTTGGATGGAGTACCCGTCGACGTTGCTGTGATCGAAGGCCATGTACACGCTCGTGCCGTCGTCCCGGACGATCGCTGCGTAGATGAAGTTCGGCCAGCTGAGCGCGTTCGCCGCGACGTCGAAGCGGTCCTGGAGACGCTGCACGAGTCTCCCCACGTCGGAGAACTCGCCGACCACCTCGCGATGAAGTACGACGGCCTCGGCATCGAGCGTGAACCGGCGCAGCTCGTCGCCGGCCCAGCGGAAGCCGCTGCGCAGCGTCTCGTGCCGGAGCGTCCAGGCCCGCAGTGCGTCCTGCAGTACGTCGGGATCGACCATGCCCGGGATGTCGAACGCCGTGCCGAGCCAGGTCGGAACGGACAGGCCGTCCTCGCGCACCGACTTGGCCGTCCGGATGTGCGACTCCTGGACATACGCCGGTGGTCGGGAATCTTCCGGCAGACCGGTCGCTGTCTCGATGGCCTCCTGATCGAGCGTCCACTCGATGAGGAGCCCCGGCCGGGCCTCGCAATGCTGGATGTCGGTCATTCGCACGGCAGGCATCTCCGTTCACATGGGGTGCAGAAGGGCGGTGACTCGGGCCGGACCGTCTCCTCGCCGGCGTCGATGCGGTGCGGGCCTGCCGCAACACCAGCGTGCCCAGGCCTTCACCCGTGCGGCCCGGCGGGATGGAGAAGGGCGGGCGGTCACCGCCGCCGCAGCGCCTGCGCGGGCCGGCAAAGGCGATGACGGCACCCGCCAGGACGAGGGCGGCCGACGCCGAACGGGCGGCTGCCAGCGTCCCGGCCGGTCCCGGAGGCCCGTCGGCGGCGTGGTGGAAGCAGCGCCCGGCCTGAGACAGCCCCGGGCACTTCCTCTTCCGGCGATCTCCTGGTGGTGGGACCGGTTGGACATCGCGTCACCGACCGTTCCCGCGCAGCGAACCGGTCCTCAGCGGCGCCACCAGCCCGCCAGCCTCCGCCACGGCGACGGCCGCCGCCTGTTCTTCCCCCTGTGGTTGTGGGGTGAAGCGCACCGCGAGCACCAGCAGGTGACGGGAGAACAGCGAGCCGGTGCAGGTACGGCTGTCGCGCGATCGGCACTCGGTGTCGGGGCGGAAGGTCCGGGCCGGCAGGTCACACCGGTGTTGCTGGCTCGGATACGGCCGACGCTGTCGTCCCGGCCGAAGCCGCCTTGGTCGGGGCGGCTGTCAGGGGGCGCAGACCGTCATCGTCTCCCCGTCGGCCTGCAGCGTGGCGCACACGCGCGGCACGCGGGGGATAGTGAGGGTGAGACGCTCTTCCACATCGGCGCGCACGGTCTGCTGCAGGTCCAGCAGCACGGTCTCCCCGATGGTGATCCTCGCCCCCACCGTCTTGTCCACGTCACAAACGACCGTGAGGGTGACCGTACTGGTCAGGTCGCCGTCGATCTTCTGGATGCCGACTTGGCAGGGCAGTTGCTGCTGGGGAACAGCCTGCGCGGGCACGGCCGCGAAGAGGGGCGTGGCAGCCAGCACAAGGGTGGCGACTGAACGGAGTACGAGGTGAGACATTTGGTCCTCCCAGGGGGTTGACAGGCCGGGTCAGGGCTCGTCCTGCCCTCGTGGCCACTAAGGAATGTCCCCTTTGCGACATTCAGGAAGATATGATCACGCCCCTGGGGAGCCTGCAACACGGATGCGCCGCCCAGCCGAGACATGGCGGGTTCTCGGCCTGCCGACCCAGCGGCGCCATGGGCCCCCGGCGCCGAAGGACCTCAACTTCGCGGCTCTCCACTGCGCTTACGGCATCGTGCTCAGCAGATCTGCACGGTGCAGCGCATCGGGACGTGGCTGATGACGACGCTCTGGAGCTCGGGAACGAAGAGGACCCAATTGACGTGTGGGCGGTGAGACGACGTGTGGGCGGTGAGACGAGGAGTCAGCGCATGCGCCCCTTCAGCGGCCATCGCAGGCACCCTCGGGTGCAGCGGACCGAGCACTGCCGCGCGACCAGGGGCCCCGCGAGGAGGACGGCGATGGCCGCGGGGCCGACGCTGCTCCCGGGCGGCTCCGGCACGGTCCCGTCGACGCGTCCCGGTCCTGCGGACGGCTGAGGGAACGTGCCGGTGAACGACCCGGTGAGAGGGCCGAGACGTCAGACGGCGAGGGTGCTGCCGTCGAACCGGCTGAGGGTGAACACCGCACCCTCCGGGGTGACTTCCTTCGCCTCGCGCAGCACGCCGATGGCGATCTCCTCACCCAGCCGCACCGCCTCCGTGAAGTCGGTGCGCCAGTGCACATCGGCCATGTTGCGGCCCGTGGCGACGGTGAACCTCGGTCACGGCCCGTGCACAGAGCGAGTTCGCACTTCCGCCCCACAGGCAGTCGTGTGACACTGGCCTACCCCACCGCCCGGCGGTACCGCCGCCTCGACCCCGAGAAGTGCGCTGTGCGTGATCTCCCTCTGCCGCTCGCCCTCACCGCGCGTCTGCTGCCGGTCGCCGTACTCGCCTCCGCCGGCTGGGCGCTGTCGTCCGGTCCGCTGGCCGCGAGCCCGGCCGGGGAGGACTCGGCACGGGAGACCACCGGGTCCGGGCCCTTCCCGACCTCCGAGTCCGCGCCGCCCACGTCGGCCGCGGTCAAGACGTACACGAAGGCGCCCTCGCCCTGTTCCGGCGTGACGACGAAAACGGTCAAGTCCCTTGTTCCGGGCGCGAAGACGGCAGGCAAGGAGATCGCGTCGACCGACGAGTCCGTGCGCCGCACCTGCTCGTGGAACGCGCTCAAGGGCTACGACTACCGCTGGCTCGACATCTCGTACGAGATCCAGCAGTCGGACGACAAGGCCGAGAACACCTACGAGGAACGCACCACGAAGAACAGCGGCGGCGGGGCCGTCCCCGGTCTCGGAGACGAGGCCTACTCCGTGGTGAACCTCACCGCGGAGAGCAAGCAGCAGACACGCGAGGGCGTGGTGTACGTCCGCCTGTCCAACGCCCTGGTGATCGTCACGTACAACGGCAGCGACTTCGAGTCGAAGAAGGCGCCCGGCACGGACGAGATCAACAAGGGCGCCATCAAGGCCGCGAAAGAGGCGGTGGCCGTGCTGGAGGACACCCGGTAAGGGGCACGTCTTCCAGCACGGCCACCGCTCCGGCGATCTGGCGTCAGACGGTCGTCCACTCCTTCTCCGGCGTCCTCTTCCTCTCCCCGGCCATCAGCGCCACGTACAGCAGCATCGACGCGGCCAGGCCCACCGCCCAGCCGTAGTCGGCGAGCGGCTTGAGGAACGGGATGAGGCCGTCGTGCGGGAAGGGCCCCGAGGACACGCCGTCCGCGGAGACGGTCGAGTACGAGCCGCCGACCGCGAGGACACCACCCACGACGAAGGCCACGATCGCGCGCCAGTTCCAGCCGGAGGCGTACCAGTAGCGCCCGCCGGGCGTGTACAGGTCCACGAGGTGCAGAACGGTACGGCGGATGATCCAGTAGTCGGCGATGAGGATGCCGGCGACCGTGCCGAGCAGACCGCCGACCACGCCGAGCCAGGTGAAGATGTAGAACTCCGGCGTGGAGATCAGCTTCCACGGGAAGATCAGGATGCCGACGACACCCGTGATCAGCGCTCCGGTACGGAAGTTGATGAGCTTCGGGGCGAGGTTCGCCAGGTCGTAGGCGGGTGAGACCACGTTCGCCGCGATGTTCACGGAGATGGTGGCGACCAGCACGGTGATCAGGGCGAAGAGGAGCCCGAAGACGTTGTCGGCCTTCGCGGCCAGCGTGACCGGGTCCCAGATGGCCTCGCCGTAGACGGCCTCGGAGCCTGAGGTGACCAGCACGGCGAGGATGGCGAAGAGTGTCATCGTGGTGGGCAGGCCGAGGGACTGGCCCCAGGTCTGTGCCCGCTGGCTGGAGCCGAAGCGGGTGAAGTCGGGGATGTTCAACGACAGGGTGGCCCAGAAACCGATCATGCCCATGAGGGACGGGAAGAAGACCGGCCAGAACTCCGGGCCCCAGCCGAGCCTCGACGGCTGGTCCAGCAGCGCGCCGAAGCCGTCCGCCTTGACCGCGATCCAGATCAGCAGCACGAAGGCGCCGACGATGACGAAGGGCGCGGCCCAGTTCTCGAAGTGCCGCAGGAAGTCCATACCGCGGTAGATGATCGCGATCTGCAGCGCCCAGAAGAGGAGGAAGCACAGCCACAGCGGCCAGGGGTTGCCGAAGAGCAGTCCGGCCTTCTCCCACTCACCGCCGGTGAGCTTGGAGCCCAGGGCGAAGACACCTGAACCGCCGATCCACGTCTGGATGCCGAACCAGCCGCAGGCCACGGCCGCGCGGATCATCGCCGGGATGTTGGCGCCGCGCAGCCCGAAGGAGGCGCGGGCGAGCACCGGGAAGGGGATGCCGTACTTGGGTCCGGCGTGCCCGGTGGCCAGCATCGGCAGCAGCACGATGACGTTGGCCAGGGCGATGGTGAAGACGGCCTGCTTCCAGTCCATGCCGAGGGCGACCAGGCCGGAGGCCAGGGTCCAGCTGGGGATGCAGTGGGCCATGGAGATCCACAG
This sequence comes from Streptomyces sp. TG1A-60, assembly GCF_037201975.1. Taxonomy (NCBI): domain Bacteria; kingdom Bacillati; phylum Actinomycetota; class Actinomycetes; order Kitasatosporales; family Streptomycetaceae; genus Streptomyces; species Streptomyces sp. TG1A-60. Next base: position 1,182,763 of record NZ_CP147520.1, read on the forward strand.
CGCCGCGAAGTTGTACGTCGTCCACTTGCGCTCGGCGACGGGTACGGGGCGCAGGTCCTCGTTGGCGAAGGGACTGTCGGCGGGGAAGGCCTCGGGGGCCAGCTCGACCCGGCCGGACAGGTCGGCGGGCCGGGCTATCGGCGACCCCGTGGGGACTGTTTCGGTCATGGGCAGGCCAATCAAGGAGGTGGGACGGGAACGAAAGGCCGTGCGGAGGCCTTGGGCCCCTCCCCGGGACGGCGGGGAGGGAGACAAGGTGTGGGGGGTCGGATCGGAATGATGCGTTCCGGATTCTTGCAGGAGCAGGCCGGGCCAGGGAACGGGGTCAGCCGTTGACCGCCGGGATGACCGTCGAGCCGTACGCGTCGATCACGGCCTCCTGCGCGTCGTGCATGTCGTACACGGCGAACTGGTCGACGCCCAGCGCGCGCAGGGCGTTCAGCTTCTCGATGTGCCTCTCGGGGGTGCCGATGACGCAGAACCGGTCGACGATCTCGTCGGGCACGAACGCGGTGTCGGGGTTGTCGGCGCGCCCGTGATGGGAGTAGTCGTACCCCTCGCGTGCCGTGATGTAGTCCGTCAGCTCCTCCGGTACGGCCGCGGAGTGCTCGCCGTACTTCGACACCAGGTCGGCGACATGGTTGCCGACCATCCCGCCGAACCAGCGGCACTGCTCGCGCGCGTGGGCCAGCGCCTGAGGCGAGTCGTCCTCGGTGACGTACGCGGGGGCGGCCACACAGATCTTCACCTCGGACGGGTCACGCCCGGCGGCCACGGCCGCGTCCTTGACCGCCTTGACCATGTACTCGGTGAGGTACAGGTCGGACAGCTGGAGGATGAAGCCGTCGGCCTCCTCACCGGTCATCTTCAGGGCCTTGGGGCCGTACGCGGCCATCCAGACCGGGAGTTCGGCGTCCTTCCTGATCCAGGGGAACCTGATCACCGTGCCCCCGAGGTCGGCCTCCTGGCCGGAGCCCAGCGCACGGATGACCTTCATGGCCTGGCTGATCCGGGCCAGTGTGTTCGGGGTGCGGCCCGCGACACGCATCGCCGAGTCGCCGCGGCCGATCCCGCAGACCGTGCGGTTGCCGAACATGTCGTTCAGCGTGGCGAAGGTCGAGGCGGTGACCTCCCAGGTACGGGTGCCCGGGTTGGTGACCATCGGGCCGACCCTCAGCTTCGTGGTGTGGGCGAGGATCTGGCTGTAGATGACGAACGGCTCCTGCCACAGCACGGCGGAGTCGAAGGTCCAGCCGTAGGTGAAGCCGTTGGTCTCGGCACGCTTCATCAGCTCGATGACGCGCGAGGCCGGCGGGTCGGTCTGCAGGACGAGTCCGAAGTCCATCTGCGCCACTCCTAGGTGAGGTACTGACAGGTGGAGCGGGGGGTGTACACGCCGTGCCCGGCGTGTCCGGTGTACTCCCGCTCGGTGATGACCGGCACACCGCGTGAGAGAACCGTCTCGACCCGGCCGGTGGTCCGCTTGCCCTCGTACGCCGAGTAGTCGACGTTCATGTGGTGCGTCTCGGCGGACATGACCTGCTCGGCGCGCGGGTCGTAGATGACGATGTCGGCGTCCGCGCCCGGCGCGATGGTGCCCTTCTTCGGGTACATGCCGAACATCCGGGCCGGGGTGGCGCAGGCGATCTCGATCCAGCGACGGCGCGAGATGTGCCCGTCGACGACCGCCTGGTGCAGCAGGTCCATACGGTTCTCGACGCCCGGCAGACCGTTGGGGATCTTGGAGAAGTCGCCGCGGCCCAGCTCCTTCTGGCCGACGAAGCAGAACGGGCAGTGGTCGGTGGAGACCACCTGGAGGTCGTTGGTGCGCAGGCCGCGCCACAGCCTGGCCTGGTGCTCCTTGGGCCGCAGCGGGGTGGAACACACGTACTTGGAGCCCTCGAAGTCCGGCTCCGCGAGGTTGTCCGTCGACAGGAACAGATACTGCGGGCAGGTCTCGCCGAAGACGTTGAGCCCCTCGTCACGCGCCCTGGCCAGCTCGGCGACTGCCTCCATCGCCGAGACGTGCACGACGTACAGGGGGGCGCCGGCGACCTGGGCGAGCTTGATGGCGCGGTGGGTGGCCTCCGCCTCCAGGAGGGCCTTGCGCACTTCACCGTGGTAGCGGGGGTCGGTCTCCCCGCGTGCCAGGGCCTGCTCGACCAGCACGTCGATCGCGATGCCGTTCTCCGCGTGCATCATGATCAGGCCGCCGTTCTCGGCGGAGCGCTGCATGGCGCGCAGGATCTGGCCGTCGTCGCTGTAGAAGACGCCCGGGTAGGCCATGAACTGCTTGAAGGAGGTGACGCCCTCCTGCACCAGCAGGTCCATCTCCTTGAGCGTGTCCTGGTTCACGTCGGACACGATCATGTGGAAGGCGTAGTCGATCGCGCAGTTGCCCTCCGCCTTCGCGTGCCAGTTGTCCAGGCCCTCGCGCAGGGTGTGGCCGACGCTCTGCACGGCGAAGTCGACGATCGTCGTCGTCCCTCCCCAGGCGGCGGCCCGGGTGCCGGTCTCGAAGGTGTCCGAGGCGAAGGTGCCGCCGAAGGGCAGCTCCATGTGGGTGTGGGCGTCGACGCCGCCCGGGATGACGTACTTGCCGGTGGCGTCGAGGGTGCGCTCGGCTGCCCAGGCCTCGGCGGCGGGGGTGCCGCTCGCCGCGAGGGCGGCGACACGGCCGTCTTCGATCAGGACATCGGCGTGGATCTCGTCGGACGCGGTGATGACTAGACCGCCGCGGATGAGGGTGCGGCCGACCATGGGGTCACGCTCCGTTCGGTTGTCGGGAAAGTGCCGGTCGTCGGGGGCTGGTCGCGCCCACGCGGCGGTAGCCGCATGGTGTGTCGGCCCCGCGCCCCTGAAGACCGGGGGCGCGGGGAGGCTTCGTCAGGGCGCCGTCAGGGGGGCGTACGCGTCCGGGCGGCGGTCGCGGAAGAACTGCCAGCGGTCGCGGACCTCGCGGAGCTTGGCCAGGTCCAGGTCGCGGACGACGAGTTCGGTCTCCTTGTCGCTCGCCACCTCGCCGACGAACTGGGCCTCGGGATCCACGAAGTAGGAGGTGCCGTAGAAGTCGTTGTCGCCGAGGTCCTCGACGCCGACCCGGTTGATCGCGCCGATGAAGTACTCGTTGGCGACGGCCGCCGCCGGCTGCTCCAGCTGCCACAGGTAGCGGGAGAGGCCGCGCGAGGTGGCCGACGGGTTGAAGACGATCTCGGCGCCTTCGAGCCCCAGAGCCCGCCAGCCCTCCGGGAAGTGCCGGTCGTAGCAGATGTAGACGCCGATCCGGCCGACGGAGGTCTCGAAGACGGGCCAGCCGGCGTTGCCGGGGCGGAAGTAGAACTTCTCCCAGAAGCCGGGGACCTGGGGGATGTGGTGCTTGCGGTACTTGCCGAGGTACGTACCGTCCGAGTCGATCACGGCGGCGGTATTGTAGAGGACGCCCGGCTGCTCCTCCTCGTACATCGGCAGCACGAGGACGAGGCCCAGTTCCCGGGCGAGCGCCTGGAAGCGCTGGACGATCGGGCCGTCCGGGATCTGCTCGGCGTACTCGTAGAACGCCTTGTCCTGGACCTGGCAGAAATAGGGCCCGTAGAACAGCTCCTGGAAGCACAGGACCTGAGCACCCTGGGCTGCCGCGTCGCGTGCCGCCTGCTCGTGGACCTGGATCATCGACTCCTTGTCGCCGGTCCAGGCCGTCTGGAAGATGGCTGCGCGGATGACTCTGCTCATCGGGACCTCCGGTCACTCGGTGTGCGGTGAGCCTAGAAAGTCCCGTTGGCCGGTTTGAGTTGCACGGTGTCACGTCTGGAGCCGTGCGGCGTTCCACCGTGTCACGTCTTGGTGGGCACATGTTTCACCGCCGTTTTCGCAGGTCCCGGCATGTTTCAGCTCTGTTGCGCGTCGTGCGCGAGGAGGGCGATGTGCACGGACGCGGCCTGCTCGAAGTCGTCGAGGTCGGCCCCGAGGCGGGCCTGAATGGCTTCCAGGCGGCGGTACAGCGCGGGCCGGCTCACGTGGTGCAGCTGAGCCGTGTGCGACTTGTTGCGGCCCGTCGCGAGATAGGTCCGCAGGACGGGCAGCAGGTCCTGCTCCGCGTGCCGGTCGCCGTTCAGCAGCCCGTCCAGCTCGCGTTCGGCGAAGGCCTGTACGTGCGGGTCGTCCCGCAGCAGCCGGATCAGGCCGCGCAGATGGACGTCGCGAAGGCGTACGACGGCCGGCCGCTCCAGCCCGGGTGCCGACTGGGCGACGGCGTCCGCGACATGCCGGGCCTCGCGCAGCCCGCCCGGTACGTCCTCCCATGTGGTCCGCGCCTCCGCCGCGGCCACGACCGTCCCGCGCACCCCCGACTCCGACCGCAGGCGGTTCGCGAAGTGCGTGGTGAGCGCAGCCGCGTCCTGGTCCCGGGCGAGGCTGAGGAGGACGGCGGTGGCGCCCTCCGCCAGCTCGGCGACGAGTCCGGGGAGCCCCAGCATCCGCAGTACGCGGTCGATTCGGGCCGGGTCTCCCTCGCGTACGACGAGCGGCACGAAGGTGCGGCGGTTGACCGGGAGTCCGGCCGCCCGCGCCCTCGGCAGCAGTTGCCGGGCCGGTACGACCCCGGAGAGAAGGTCCGTGAGGAGGCCCTGCGCGGACTGCTCCTCCCAGGAGTGCGCCGAACCGCCGAGCATGCGGTGGAGCACGAGCGCTTCGGCGGCGCGGTCGGCGAGCAGCCGCCCGGTGGCGGTGTCGCCGCGATAGCCGCACAGCACGATCCGGCCCCAGAGTTCCCCACGCCCGCCCAGCTCGGCGCGCACCCAGCCGTCGCCCTCGCTGCCGCCCGCCTGCCGGGAGATGCGCTCCCAGTCGCGCAGCACGTCGTCGACCGCCGGCCGTTCCCCCGCCGTGGCCAGGACGCGGTGCGCGAGGTTGGTGACGACGAGCGGACAGCCCGCGTGCTGGGCGATCTCGTCCAGCAGCCGTTGCAGCGGGGCGCCGGCCGTGATGAGTCCGGTGAGTGCCGTCCGTACGGCCTCCGAGAGACTCACGGCCGCGAACTTCCGCCGTACGAGCCGGGACTGGACCTCTTCGGTCAGCTCGGCGAAGGGGAACGGCCGGTGCAGCACCACCATGGGCAGGCCGCACCGCTCGGCCGCCCGGCGCATCACGTCGGGCGGCGTCGGGAAGGCGCGGCCGAGACCTAGGACGACCGCCGCGGCCTCGGCCCGGTACAGCGAGCGGATGTACTCGGCCTGGGCCTCCTCGTTCCCGGCGAGCAGGACACCGGTGGTGAGGACCATCTCGCCGCCGGTGAGCATCACGCCCACATCGGGGGCCTCGGCCACATGCACCCAGCGCACGGGCCGGTCGAGCTGTCCGGCCCCGGCCACCACCTCGGGCTCTCCGGCGAGGACCCGGTCCAGGCTGAGGACCTGGCGTACCGACAGGGCGGGTTCCGAGGCGGTGGTCATGGGAGCGTTCCTTACCTGTGGCGTTACCGAATGCTCCTCAGAGCACGTTCGAGGGCGTCCGCGCCCTCCTCGGCCTCGGCGACGGTCAGTGACAGCGGGGGCGCGATCCGCAGGGCGCTGGTGTTGTGGCCGCCGCCCTTGCCGAGCAACAGGCCCTCGCGGCGGGCGGCTTCGAGGACGGCTGACGCGGCCTGCGGGTTGGCCTCGTCGGTGCCGGGCTTCACCAGCTCGATGCCGATCATGAGCCCCCGGCCACGCACCTCCTTCACCTCCGGGATCTGGGCGGTGATCGCCCGCAGCCGCTCGATGAGCAGTCCGCCCACCCGCCGGGCGTTGCCCTGGAGGTCGTGCTCGACCAGGTAGGCGAGGTTCGCGAGGCCGGCGGCCATGGTGATCTGGGTGCCACCGAAGGTCGAGATCGAGTTGCTGTCCAGGCAGTTCATGATCTCGGCGCGGGCGACGACCCCGCCGATGGACATGCCGTTGCCGATGCCCTTGGCGAAGGTGAGGATGTCCGGCGGCCCGTTCCGCCCGTGCGCCTGCCAGCCCCAGAAGTTGTCGCCGGTACGCCCCCACCCGGTCTGCACCTCGTCGGCGATCCACAGCACGCCGTGCCGCCCGAGCACCTCGCGGAAGGCCGCGTACAGGCCGTCCGGCGGTGAGGTGAAGCCGCCGACGCCCTGGACCGGCTCGGCGATCAGCGCGGCCGGCGGGCGGCCGTGGCCCAGCAGGTCCTCCAGGTCGGCGACGCAGGCCGTGACGAAGTCGGCGTCGCTCAGGTCGGCGTACGGTCCGCGGGTGCGGACACCGCCGTGCACGTACAGCGTCTGGAGCGGGGACAGGGAGGTCGGGGACCAGCCCTTGTTGCCGGTGACGCCGACCGCGCTGAAGGAGCGGCCGTGGTAGCTGTTGCGCATCGCCAGGATCTGGTTGCTGCGCCGGTACGTCGTCGCCAGCATCAGCGCGGTGTCGTTGGCCTCGGTGCCGGAGGTGGTGAAGAAGACACGGGCGTCCGGGATGCCGGACAGCTGGGCGATCCGCTCGGCGAGTTCGACCATCGGCCGGTTGAGGTAGAGCGTCGAGGAGTGGACGATCCGGCCGGCCTGCTCGCTCACCGCCTTGGTGACCTCGGGCAGCGCGTGCGCCGTCATCGTGGTGAGGATGCCGCCGAAGAAGTCGAGGTACTTGTTGCCCTCGGCGTCCCAGACATGGCGGCCCTCGCCGTGGGTGATCTCCATCGGATCGGCGTAGTAGAGCGCGAGCCAGTCGGGCAGTACGGCCTTGTGGCGCCCGAGCAGTTCGTCGGTCACGGCTGCACCACTCCTTTCACTGCGGTACGGGGTGTGCGTGCGGCGGGCTGTACGTGCCCGCGTCAGGGCCGGACGAGTCCTTCGTACGCGTCGGGCCTGCGGTCCCGGTAGAACGCCCACTGCTGCCGTACGTCCTCGATCAGGTCGAAGTCGAGGTCCCGTACGACCAGTTCCTCCCCCTGGTCGCTCGCGACCTCGCCCACGAACCTGCCGCGCGGGTCGACGAAGTAGGAGGTGCCGTAGAAGTCGTTGTCCCCGTACTCCTCCCGCCCGACCCGGTTGATGGCGGCGACGAAGTACTCGTTGGCGACGGCGGCGGCGGGCTGTTCCAGCTGCCACAGATGGGCGGAGAGGCCCCGGTGGGTCGCGGACGGGTTGTAGACGAGCTGGGCGCCGTTCAGACCGAGCTGGCGCCAGCCCTCCGGAAAGTGGCGGTCGTAGCAGATGTAGACGCCGACCCTGCCGACGGCCGTCTCGAAGACCGGCCAGCCGAGGTTGCCGGGCTTGAAGTAGTACTTCTCCCAGAAGCCCTTGACCTGGGGGATGTGGTGCTTGCGGTACTTGCCCAGGTAGGTGCCGTCGGCGTCGATCACGGCCGCGGTGTTGTAGTAGAAGCCGGACTGCTCGACCTCGAAGACCGGGACGACGATCACCATGCCGGTCTCGCGGGCCAGCTCCCGCATCCGGGTGACGGTCGGGCCGTCCGGCACGGGTTCGGCCCAGGCGTAGTGCTCGGGCTCCTGGACCTGGCAGAAGTAGGGCGCGTTGAAGACTTCCTGGAAGCCGATCACCTTCGCACCCTGGCGGGCCGCCTCGCGGGCGTGCTCGATGTGCTTGGCGACCATGGACGCGGTGTCGCCGGTCCAGGTCGCCTGGACCAGGGCGGCGCGTACGACGTTGGCCATGTCAGCTGCTCCTTCGACAGGGACGTCAGAGAGCCTCTACGCCCGTAGACGCAGGCCGTAGAGGCTTGAAACTAAGCCCCGTCGACGGGCTGGGCAAGACCATCGTCGTCAACCAGCCGAGTCGATCACGTTTCGCACTCCAGTGGGTGATGACCCCTGTGTTTCGTGGGGCGGACCCGCGCGCCGGGGGCGGCCGTCAGGTGAGCCCCTGCACGCGCAGCGCGTGCGCCACCTCCCGGTAGCGGTCCTCGGAGACACCGCGCGCCGCCGCCAGCACCAGAGGCGTGAGCCGCTGCGGATGGCTCCCCGCGCTGCGCGCCGCCTCCTCCGGCGTACGCACGCGTACATACGCGTCGAGCAGCGCACGCGCCTCCCGCTCACGCCCCTCGACGGTGAAGCCGAGCACCGCCTCGCCGATCTCCCCGGCGGGCCGCGAGACCCCCTGCCGCAGCATCTGCTCGCCGTCCGCGGTGCGGCCCACCGCGTTCAGGGCGTCCACGACGGCGACCAGCCGGCCGACGGGCAGCGAGGCGGCCTCCCACAGCAGCGTCGCCCAGTCGGCGCCCAGCCCGGCCCGGTGCATCTCCGCCCCGAGCAGCGGGAACCGGGCGGCGGGCGAGTACGCGACCTCCACGAGGAGAGCGTGCGCCTCCCCGCTGCGCCCCTCCCGGCGCAGGCCCAGCAACCGCTCCACGGTCGCGGCGATCTCCAGGCCCGCCTCGTCGTGCAGCGGCTCCCGCGCCTGCGGCTGCGCCGCCACCGCCTCGGCCTGTGCCGCGACACCGGCGTAGCGGGCGCCTCGGGGAGCACGGCCCTTGCGGCCGGTGACGGGTGCCGCCTCGGGCACGACGGCGGGCGGAGCCTCCTCCCCGTCCGTCGCCCCGGCGAAGCGGGCGCCCCCTCGGGGGCGGCGCTTGGAGCGTTGCCTGGTGGGCGCGGGAGCAGTGGGTTCCGGATCGGGGCGCTGGGGTCCCGACTCGGGCTCGGGGGCGGGCCGGGCGCCCTCGTCGAGGTCGGGGAAGGTGCCCGCAGTCCGCGGATCGGCGTGCGTACGGCCGCCGGCCTGCCGGTCCCACTGTGCACGGCCGCCCCCGTGCTCCGGCGTATCGGTGGTACGCCCTTCCGCTTCCGGTGTCCGGAAGACGTCCCGTGCGGCGTCGCCCCGAACGCGCGTCGCGCCCGGCACGGGGCTGCGCGGGGCGCGGCGGTCGATGTCCTCGATGCGGGTGCGCAGTTCGGCGCAGCGGGCGGTGGCGCGTTCGTGGTCGTCGTGGGCCCAGGCCAAATCGAGGCGGAGGGCGTCGGCTTCCTCCCGGGTGGTGGCGGCCCGGAGCAGGCGGGTCAGCTCGGCGGTGCGGTCGGTGGCGTAGCGCTGTTCGCGGAGCATCGCGTCGAGCCGGTCGCCGAGGGCGTCGCGGCCACCGGGCCGGGAGTCGTACGCGGCGAGCGAGGCGCGGTGCAGGACACGGGCCCGTTCCGTCTCCTGGGCCGCTGCCGCCGGGCCGTACGCGGCGGCGAGGTCGTGCATGAGCGCTTCCACGACGTCCCAGGGCGGCACTTCCAGGCCGTCGAGGCAGGCCCGCACGCCGTCGGGGTCGCGTTGCCAGAAGACGGCGCACCAGCCGCCGCCCTGGTCGAGCCTGGTCATCAACCTGTTCAGGTACCCCGCGAACTCCCGTATCCGGACCGGGAGTTGGTCCACAGTCATCGCATACTCCCCGGTCGACTGGAGTGCTCCGGCCCGCTAGAAAACACCAGTTGTGTTACAGGAGGACTACGTGAAGTTTTCAGAGCGGACGCAGTGCGCTCCGAGTGGCGCCGCGGCGGCCGTGGGTGAGGGGTTCAGGCCATGACTGCAGCCGACTCAAGCCACATGACGGTCGGCTCAGGCCACGGCGGCCGTCGGCGACGCCGTGCCGGCCTGCGCGCACCGCCCGGCGAGTTCATCCATGGACAGGCCCAGGGTGCGGGCGAGGGCTGCGACCGTGAAGAACGCCGGAGTGGGGGCGCGGCCGGTCTCGATCTTACGGAGGGTCTCCGCGGAGATGCCCGCGCCCGCGGCGATCTCCACCATGCTGCGACCGCCGCGCGCCTCGCGCAGCAACCGGCCGAGCCGCTCGCCGCGTTCGCGCTCTTCGGGGGTCAGAGGGGTGCGCACCATGGCCCCATCCTAGTGCCGGTCCCCGCCGGTGGACCGGTATATTAATTGGACATTGGGCGGTATAGTAATTGGCATGGTGGAACTGAAGACGGATGCGTCGATGGACGCGATGTACGAGGCCGGGCAGGTCGTGGGGCGGGCGCTCAGCGCGGTGCGGAAGGCCGCCGGCGTGGGCGTCTCCCTGCTCGAACTGGACGAGGTGGCGCACGAGGTGCTGCGCGCGGTGGGCGCCTCGTCGCCCTTCCTGGGCTATCGGCCCTCCTTCGCGCCCACGCCCTTCCCGGCGGTGATCTGTGCCTCCGTGAACGACGCGATCGTGCACGGCATCCCGACCGCGTACCGGCTGCGCGACGGCGACCTCCTCTCCGTCGACTTCGGCGCCGAACTGGGCGGCTGGGCCGGGGACTCGGCGATCAGCTTCGTCGTCGGCGAGCCGCGCGCGGCCGACCTGCGGCTCGTCGAGACCGCCGAACGCGCCCTCGCGGCGGGCATCGAGGCGGCCGTGGTCGGCAACCGCGTCGGCGACATCGCCCACGCGATCGGCTCCGTGTGCCGCGCCGCCGGATACGGCATCCCGGACGGCTTCGGCGGTCACGGGGTGGGCCGCCGTATGCACGAGGACCCGCCGGTGCCCAACGAGGGTCGCCCCGGGCGGGGCATGCGACTGCGGCACGGCATGGTCCTCGCCATCGAGCCCATGCTGATCGGCGGAGGCACGGACGGCTTCCACGCAGCCCCCGACGGCTGGACCCTGCGCACGGACGACGGCTCCCGCGCCGCACACGCCGAACACACCGTGGCCATCACCCACACGGGCCCCCGCATCCTGACAGCACGCTGACCGCGCCCCGAAGAGGGGCGCGGGAACCGCGCGAGCAACCACACACAGACCCGCATTCCGAAAACACCCCGGCCCCCATGGCGCCCCCTGGTGTAGCCGCGCGGCGACAGGGCACTCGCGTGCGAATGAACAGCGGAATCCCGGGGCCCGAGGGCTACGGTCCGGACCCCTTCAGTGAGTTCTTCGCCCGTTTCTTCGGCGGGCCGCGCCCCCAACGGATCGAGATCGGGCGGCTGATGAGCGGCCAGGCCCGCCAGTTGGTGGCCGACGCGGCGTCCTACGCGGCGCGGCACGGGAGCAGTGACCTGGACACCCAGCATCTGCTGCGCGCCGCGCTCACCGCCGAGCCGACCCGGAGTCTGGTGGCCCGCGGGGGCACCGACCCCGACGCGCTGGCCGGTGAGATCGACGAGCGGTCGGGCCCGGAGCGGCACAAGCCGGGCCAGGGCCCGGCGCCCGCGTCACTGGCCCTGACCCCGGCGGTCAAACGCGCCCTGCTCGACGCGCACGAGCTGGCCCGGGCCACCGGCTGCGGCTACATCGGCCCCGAACACGTCCTGAGCGCCCTCGCCGCCAACCCCGACTCGGCCGCCGGGCACATCCTCGGCGCCGCGCGTCTGTCGGCCTCCGCGCTGCCTCCAAAGGCCGCGGAGCCTTCGGCGACGGCCGCACCGCCCGGGGTTCCCCTCTCCGGATTCCCTCGGTCCGACGTGCCGCGCCGCTCCTCTTCCACCCCGACCCTCGACAAGTACGGCCGCGACCTGACCGACCTCGCCCGTCAGGGCCGTGTCGACCCGGTCATCGGACGGGAGGAGGAGATCGAGCAGACCGTCGAAGTGCTCTCCCGGCGCGGCAAGAACAATCCCGTGCTGATCGGTGAGGCGGGCGTCGGCAAGACCGCGATCGTGGAAGGGCTGGCCCAGCGCGTCTCCGAGGGGGACGTGCCCGAGGTGCTGACCGGGCGCCGGGTGGTCGCCCTGGACCTGTCCGGGGTGGTCGCCGGTACCCGTTACCGGGGCGACTTCGAGGAGCGGCTGACGAACATCGTCGACGAGATCCGTACACACTCCGAGCAACTGGTCGTCTTCATCGACGAGTTGCACACGGTCGTGGGCGCCGGGGCCGGCGAGAGCGGGGCGATGGACGCCGGCAACATCCTGAAGCCGGCCCTGGCACGCGGCGAGCTGAACATCGTGGGGGCGACGACGCTGGAGGAGTACCGGCGGATCGAGAAGAACGCGGCGCTGGCCCGCCGGTTCCAGCCGGTGCTGATCGCCGAACCGGGCGCCGGCGACGCCGTGGAGATCCTGCGCGGGCTGCGTGACCGGTACGAGGCCCACCACCAGGTCCGCTACACCGACGCGGCGCTGACCGCCGCCGTGGACCTGTCCGACCGCTATCTCACCGACCGCCGGCTGCCCGACAAGGCCATCGACCTGATGGACCAGGCCGGCGCCCGGGTCCGGCTGCGCGCCCGGACGAAGGGGACTGACATGCGGGCCCTGGAGCGGGAGATCGAGCAGCTGACCCGCGACAAGGACCAGGCGGTCGCTGGCGAGCAGTACGAGCAGGCCACGCGGTTGCGGGACCGGATCGGCGAGCTGAAGGAGCTGTTCACCGACGACCGGGTCGGGAACCGGGCCGACGACGGGCAGAGTCTGGAGATCACCGCCGAGGACATCGCCGAGGTCGTCTCCCGGCGGACCGGCATCCCCGTCAGCAGCCTCACCCAGGAGGAGAAGGACCGGCTCCTCGGTCTCGAAGAGCGACTGCACCGGCGGATCGTCGGGCAGGACGAGGCGGTGAGCGTGGTGGCGGACGCCGTGCTGCGTTCACGGGCCGGGCTCGCCAGCCCCGACCGGCCGATCGGCAGCTTCCTCTTCCTGGGCCCGACCGGTGTCGGCAAGACGGAACTGGCCCGCGCGCTGGCGGAGGCCCTCTTCGGCGGCGAGGACCGGATGGTGCGGCTCGACATGAGCGAGTACCAGGAACGGCACACGATCAGCCGGCTGGTCGGCGCCCCGCCCGGCTACGTCGGTCACGAGGAGGCCGGCCAGCTCACCGAGACCGTACGCCGGCACCCGTACTCGCTGCTGTTGCTGGACGAGGTGGAGAAGGCCCATCCCGACGTCTTCAACATCCTGCTCCAGGTCCTCGACGACGGCCGGCTCACCGACTCCCAGGGCCGCAGGGTCGACTTCACCCACACCGTGATCGTCATGACCAGCAACCTGGGCTCGGAGGCCGTGAACCGGAGCGGGGCCGGGCTCGGTTTCTCGGCCGGCGGGGCCGAGGCGGCCGAGGCGGAACGCCGCGAGCGGATCCTGCGACCGCTGCGGGACCACTTCCGGCCCGAGTTCCTCAACCGCATCGACGAGATCGTCGTCTTCCGCCAGCTCACCGACGACCAACTGCGCCGCATCACCGACCTGTTGCTGGAGCACACCCGGCTCCGGCTGCACGCGCGGGGCGTCACCGTCGAGTTCACCGAGCAGGCCGTCGACCGTCTCGCACGCCAGGGCCACGAGCCCGAGTACGGCGCCCGGCCGCTGCGTCGCACGATCCAGCGGGAGGTCGACAACCCCCTGTCCCGGCTGCTGCTCGACGGGCGGCTCCCGTCCGGCAGCCGGGTGGTGGCGGAAGAGGAGGACGGGCGGCTCACGTTCCGTACGACACCGCCGCCCGCCTCCGACTGACCTACCTCGTGGGGTGCACGACCATCGCCGCGCCGCCGCCGCGCCGTACCGTCTCGGCGGCGGCCAGCCACTTGCCGTTCGGCAGGCGTTGGACGGCGGTGACCGCGCCGATCTCCGTGGCCTGCCGGAACCCGTGTCCGATACCTTCGAGTTCGGTCCTCAACGGGCTGTTCCACAGGCCCGGTTCGAGATCCGTGGTGGTCTGGTTGCGCTGACTGGCGCGCGGCGCGGCGATCGCCTGGACCAGCGGCATCCCCCTGTCGAGGAATCCGGTCAGGGTCTGCAGCACGGTGGTGATGATGGTCGCGCCGCCCGGCGAACCGAGCGCCATCACGGGCTTGCCGTGCCGGTCGAGCACGATCGTCGGCGACATCGACGAGCGGGGCCGCTTGCCCGGCCCCGGCAGGTTCGGGTCGTGCACGGCCGGGTTGGCCGGAGTGAAGGAGAAGTCCGTCAGCTCGTTGTTGAGCAGGAAGCCCCGGCCCGGCACGGTGATGCCGCTGCCGCCGGTCTGCTCGATGGTGAGTGTGTACGAGACGACGTCGCCCCACTGGTCGGCGACCGTGAGATGGGTCGTGCTGTCGCCCTCGTAGGTGGTCGGCGCGGCCGTGCCGCCCGTCGCGCAGGCCTCCGGGTCGCGCGGGTCGCCCGGCGCGAGGGGGCTGGTCAGTACCGAGTCGTCCTTGATCAGGCACTCGCGCGAGTCGGCGTACCGCTGTGACAGCAGTTCCTTCGTCGGTACGTCCTCGAAGGCGGGATCGCCCACCCAGCGGCCCCGGTCGGCGAAGGCGACGCGGCTGGCCTCGATGGAGCGGTGCAGGTACCGGACGTCGCTCGCCTTGGAGAGGTCGGTCCGTTCGACGATGTTGAGCGCTTCGGCGACCGTCGTGCCGCCGGAGGACGAGGGGGCCATCCCGTAGACGCCGAGGCCCCGGTACGACGTCTTCGTGGGCGCCTGGCGCTTGGCGCGGTACGCGGCGAGGTCGGCGGTGGTCAGGTCGCCGCGGCGGGCGTGGTAACCCGAACCCGGGTCGACGGGCGGCTTGCCGACCGTCTTCACGATGTCGCGGGCGATGCCGCCCCGGTACAGGGCCCCGGCCCCCCTGCGCCCCAACTCCGCGTAGGTGCGGGCCAGATCGGGGTTCTTCAGGGTCGAGCCGACCACCGGCAGCTCGCCGCCGGGGAGAAACAGGTCGGCCGTGGCCGGGAAGTGCCGGAACCGGGCCTCGTTCGACGCCGTCTGGGCGCGGAAGGTCTCGTCGACGGTGAAGCCGTCGCGGGCGAGCTTCTCGGCGGGTTTCAGCAGCGTGCCGAGCGGCTTGCTGCCCCAACTCCTCAGCGCCGTCTGCCAGGTGGCGGGGGTGCCGGGCGTGCCGACGCTCAGTCCGCTGGTGACCACCTCCGCGAAGGGGATCGCCCGGCCGTTCTCCAGGAAGAGGTTCTCGTCGGCGCTCAGGGGCGCGGTCTCGCGGCCGTCGATGGTGTGCACCGTACGTGGTCCGGCGTCGTAGTAGACGAAGTAGCCGCCTCCGCCGATGCCCGCGGAGTAGGGCTCGGTGACGCCGAGCGCGGCTGCGGTGGCGACGGCCGCGTCCACCGCGTTGCCGCCCCTGCGGAGCACCTCGATGCCGGCGGCGGAGGCGTCCGGGTCGACGCTGGAGACGGCTCCGCCGTAGCCGACGGCGACCGGCACCTTCTCGACGGGGTCCGTCGCGGCGGAGGTCGGCGGGGCCGCCCCCACCGAGACCACGGCGGACGTAGCCGCCAGAACCGCCAGTTTCCGCGCGACAGGGCGACGCAGACGCATGCGTACCTCCAGTCAAGGACCGTCCGCGCAGACTAACGCGCTGCCATGGCCCCGTCAGCGGCGTCTGCGCCATACGGGGGCGCCGCACCGCCCCTGGCCAGGGCGCGCCGGTCGGCAGTGGCCCGACCTCGTCGGCACCTCGTCCGCCCTGCTCGCACCCGGGCCCCGGACAGCTCGCCGGACGAGAGATCGGACACGGATTCGGGCATGGTTCGTCGGCGCCCGCTACCATGCGCGGCCATGACTGACGACGTGCGCAATATCGTCCTCGGCGTGATCGCGGCGGGCCTCAGTGCCTCGCTGGGCTGGTTCGTCCGGACGTACCTGTGGAAGCGGAAGCTCCGCCGCAAGCAGACGTTCTTCGGGCTGCCCGGGAACTCCGAGTCCCTGCTGGTGGTCAACCGAGATCCGTCCAGCGCGGATCTGGCGGTCCACCGCTTCGACGTGTTCGCGTTGCTGGAGCTCTCCGCGCTGATCAAGGACTGCGGCGCGCACGCACAGATGATCACCCAGGACGCGGTCCAGCAGGGCTTCGGCGAGCGCACCGAGTTCTGTGTGGGCGGGCCCGTCTCCAATCGCCGTATGGCAGCGCACATATCGGCCATGCTGCCCGGCATCCATGTCAACAACGACCCCGAGCCCGGCCCCCACCGGGCGGCCTTCCGGATCGGCGACGAGCAGTACCGCCTGGAGCCCGGCATCACCGAGCACGTCATCCTGGCGCGGCTCACCACCGGCCAGCCGGACCAGTCGCGGCCCGTCTTCCTCTTCTGCGGCCAGCGGGCGATCACCAACCAGGCCGCCACCCGCTACCTCGCCCGCCACCACGAACGCCTGCACCGCAAGTACGGCACCGGCACCTTCGTGCTGCTCCTGAAGGTCGTCAACTCCCAGGCGTACGGCCCCGATCTGGTCGAGCTGGTCGGAGACGTCACCCGCGCGGCCCAGACCCCGGCGCCCTCGACCCCAGCACAGATCTCGCACCGCGCCTCATAGTTCGGAGCAACCGTTACCGTCACGTCACCTACCGGGGAGTTACCTCCGGTAAGGGAGTCCGGTTACCGTCGGGTCACTTTGTACTTGCACGAGGAGGAGTGACCCGTGAGACACCCGCACGGCACGACATCGCGCACGGCCAGGGCCCTGCGCACGAGCGCCACAGGCGCCGTCTCGGCCGCCCTGGTCGCCGGCACGACCCTCGGCCTCGCCCCCGCCGCACAGGCGGCGTCCGGCGCCGCCGCGGCCCCCACCACCCGCTT
This sequence comes from Streptomyces sp. TG1A-60, assembly GCF_037201975.1. Classification (NCBI taxonomy): domain Bacteria; kingdom Bacillati; phylum Actinomycetota; class Actinomycetes; order Kitasatosporales; family Streptomycetaceae; genus Streptomyces; species Streptomyces sp. TG1A-60. Next base: position 1,199,189 of record NZ_CP147520.1, read on the forward strand.
CGTCGACATCAAGGGCCACGGCGGCACCGTCCTCAAGGCCAACGTCGTCGCCCCGGCCGACGCCTCGCGCGCGTACCCGCTCCTCGTGCTGCCCACGAGCTGGGGCCTCCCCCAGGTCGAGTATCTGGCCCAGGCGCGGAAGCTCGCCGACGCCGGTTATGTCGTGGTCAGTTACAACGTGCGCGGCTTCTGGGAGTCCGGCGGACACATAGAGGTCGCGGGACCACCCGACATAGCCGACGCCTCGAAGGTGATCGACTGGGCGCTCGCCCACACCCCGGCCGACGCGGCGCACGTCGGCATGGCGGGACTGTCGTACGGCGCGGGCATCAGCCTGCTCACCGCCGCGCACGACAAGCGCGTCAAGGTCGTCGCCGCGCTCAGCGGCTGGGCGGACCTGATCGGCTCGATCTACGCCGGGCGCACCCAGCACCTCCAGGCGGCGGGCCTGCTGGACGGCGCCGGACGGATCACCGGCCGCCAGGGTCCCGAACTCCAGCAGATCTTCAAGGACTTCTACGCCTCGAACCTGGCCAAGGAAGAAGACATGGTCACCTGGGGGAAGAAACGTTCCCCCGCGACCTATGTGGACCGGCTCAACAGCAACGGCACGGCGGTCATGCTCGCCAACGCCTGGGGCGACTCGATCTTCCCGCCCAACCAGTACGCCGACTTCTACGAGAAGCTCACCGGCCCGAAGCGGCTGGAGCTGCGCCCCGGCGACCACGCCACCACCGAGATGACCGGCCTTTTCGGGCTGCCCAACGACGTGTGGACGGGCACTCGGCGCTGGTTCGACCGCTACCTCAAGGGCACGGCCAACGGTATCGACCGTGAGCGGCCCGTCCGGCTCAAGTCCCGTACCGGCGGGGCCTTCGAGGGCTATCCGGACTGGAAGTCGGTCACCAAGACGCGCAAGAAGATCGCCCTGACGAGCGCCACGACGATCCGCGCGAACGTCGACTCGGGCGCGAACGGCGGCGTCGTCTTCCTGTCCGGCGTCCTGGACCAGGTGGCCCAACTCCCGCCCATGGCCTCGGTCCCGCTGCTGCCGCGCCGCTGGGCGGCAGTGTGGCAGTCGGAGAGGTACGCGACGGCTCAGGCCGTGCGGGGCACCGCGAGGCTGCACACCACGGTCACGGCCACCAAGGAGAGCGGCACCCTCGTCGCCTACCTCTACGACGTGGGCCCGCTCGGCCTCGGCAAGCTGGTCAGCCACGCGCCGTACACCTTCCACGGCGAGACGCCCGGCCGCCCGTTCGGCGTGGACCTGGAGTTGCTCTCCACGGCCTACGACGTTCCGGCGGGCCACCGTCTCGCCCTGGTCGTCGACACGGTCGACCCGCTCTACATCGAGCACAACCCGACCGGCGCGCAGCTGACCTTCTCCTCGCCGCCGAACGACCCGTCGTACGTGTCGATCCCGCTGCGCGAGCAGTGATCTCCGGCTGCCGCCGGGCGGGCCTGGCCCCTGGCTACTGCGCGCCTGGCAGCAGCGTCCCTCTTCGGCCGGGGTGGCGTCCACGGCCTCGCTCACCCCAAGTGGATGAACCGCTCATCGTAGTCGAGGCCCGCGCCCGGTCCAGTGCCGGTGGCCAGTGCTTCAGGATCCTGGAGAGGAAGCCCATCTCATGGGTGACCACCACCGTGGTCATTCCCTCGCGCGCCAACTCTTGGCTTCGAGGACTTCGTTGAAGAGATGGAAGGACTGGGGAAGGGTGGACCTGCCCGGCCCCGAGAGGCCGAGAACCACGACCACCTCCCCCTTGCCGAGGTGAGGTCGATGCCCCGCAGGACATGAAGCTCGCCGTAGTACGCGTTCACGTCGTGCGTCACGATCAGCGGATCGACCGCCACGGTGCCCTGCCCGCCCCACTCGCTCTCGGCCGTGCCGTGCCGCAGGTGCCGCAAACCATCCGGACGGAAGTTGCCTCGGTACGTGACACGCACCGTCGGGAATCAGGCGTATTGTCAGGAATCGACCGGGCCGGGGGCGATCACGGATCACCCCTCCGCGACCTCGGCGTACAGCTGGGAGAGCTCCGGTGCACCGCTGGCGGCCCACTCCTGACCGGCCTCGACCACGTCGATCTCACGGCCGGAGGCCAGCCTCACCACGGGCTGACCGCTCGGCCAGATCTCCCAGCGGGCGCCGGGGACGGTGCGTACGACGACCGTGCCCAGGTAGAGCCCGGCGTCGTTCCCGAGCCAGGCCACGGTCTCCTCGTCGTCGCGCCAGCGCGGGACGAGCTGGTCCAGCGCCTCCAACGAGGCCGCGGAGTCATCGAGTTCGGCACCGGACCGCGCGGCCTGCGCGCGCAGCAGTTCGCATTCGGAGAGGAGTTCGGCGAGTCCCTCGTGACCCTCGTCGTCACCGTCGCCGCCGGTGAACACCGCGACCCCGAACGCGGGGTCACGCCTCTTGCGCCAGTTGCCCAGGAAAGAGATGTTCATGTGGCCAGCGTGTCATTGGCACGGCCATTCGCACCACAGGCGCGCGGGCCGCTTGTTCGACGGACGTTCGCCGCGGATTCACCCTCACCTCATCGACGGGTCCCTGACGCCTCTTTGGCTTCGTAGCGTATCTGCCGTCTCCTCGTTGAACCGGTGTCGCGTCATCCTCGTGGCCGTCATCGTCGCGAGCGAACCGAAAGAGGGGGAACGCGTGGAACGCGTGCGCCGACGTGTCTGGGGAACGGCCGTCGTCCTGGGGCTGCTGGCGTCACTCGCGCCCGCCGCCTCCGCGCGGGCCGCCGCCGACGGGGCGGCCGAACCGGCTCCGCTGGAGCGCCTCTTCGACAACCGGGCCGTCAGCGACGACACACGGCCCGCCGAGGCCGACTTCGACGGCTCGGGCCGCTCCCTCTCGGCGAGCGGCCTCAAGGCCGCCGGATGGACACCCGGGCGTGCGCTGACCGTTCAGGGCGCACCCCTGACCTGGCCGCGCCGCACGGCGGGCGAGCCCGACAACGTACGCGCCGCCGGCCAGTCCGTACGCGTACGGGGCCGGGGCGACGCCCTCGCCCTCCTCGTCGCCGGCACGAGCGGAGCCGACACGACGGGCACCGGCACGGTCCGCTACTCGGGCGGCACTCGCTCCACCTACCGCCTGACCGCCCCGGACTGGCGCACCGGCCCGCTCGCCACCAAGGCGGTGGCGCTCCCCCACATCAACACGTCCGGCGGCCAACTCACCGAGAGGGCACGGCTGTACGTCGTCACCGTGCCGCTCGTCCGGGGGCGTCAGGTCGCCTCGGTGACCCTGCCGCGCGAGAGGGACCTGCATGTGTTCGCGCTGTCGGTGCGGCCCGAGTCGCCCGGCTGGACCGGTGCTTGGGCCGCCCCCTCCTCCGGCTACACGGCGGTCGGCCCGTGGACCGACCGGACGCTGCGGCTCGTCGTCCACACCTCGGCGGGCGGGCCCCGGGTGCGGATCCGGCTCGACAACACCTTCGCGTCGGCGCCGGTACGGGTGGGGAGCGCGACGGTGGCGGTGCAGGCGGCCGGGGCGACCGCTCGGGGCAGGCCCGTGCCGCTGTCGTTCCGGGGTGCGGCGGGCACCGAAATCCCGGCCGGTGCCCAGGCGTTCAGCGATCCGCTGGGCTTCGAGGTGCCCCCGGACACCAACCTGCTGGTGAGCTTCCATCTGCCGGGCACGGTGACGGCCGCGCCCGTGCACCGGCTGGCCCGGCAGACCTCGTACGTCAGCGAGCCGGGCGATCACGCGGCAGACGGCTCGGCGGCGGCCTACACCTCCACTCTCACGAGCTGGCCGCTGCTGACCGGTATCGACGTGGGCGGCGGACCCGGCTCCGTCGTCCTCCTCGGGGACTCGATCACCGACGGGGAGAAGTCGGCGGTCGACGCCAACCGCCGGTGGCCGGACATGCTCGCCGACCGGCTGCTGGGGCAGCGCGAGGTCCCGCGCTACGGGGTCCTCAACCAGGGGATCTCGGCCAACCGTGTGGTCACCGACCGCTACCCCGGCGACGGTGTCTCCACCGACACGGGCGGCGTGAGCGCACTGCACCGCCTCGACCGGGACGTCCTCGCCCAGACCTCCGCGCGTACCGCCGTCGTCTTCCAGGGCGTCAACGACGTCCGCTGGGGCGCGACGGCCGGCCAGGTCGTCGCCGGGCTGCGGGAGATCGCGGCACGAGGGCACGAGCGCGGCCTGCGTATGCTCGTGGCGACGATCGCGCCCTGCGCGGGCGAGGCCCGGTGCACGGCCGCCGTCGACGCCCGGCGCGTCGAGGTGAACGAGTGGATCCGCCGCAACGAGGAGTTCGACGGTGTCCTCGACTTCGACGCGGTGCTGCGCGACCCGAACCGCCCGGCACGCATGCTTCCCGCCTACGACAGCGGGGACCATCTGCATCCGGGCGACGCGGGGCTCGCCGCGCTGGCCGAGTCGGTGGACCTGCGGCGGCTCTGAAGCCCTCCGGGGGCTACACGTCCAGGTCCACGACGACCGGCGCGTGGTCGGAGGCGCCCTTGCCCTTGCGCTCCTCCCGGTCCACGTACGAGTCGGTCACGGCCTTGGCGAACGCCTCGTTGCCGTAGACGAGGTCGATGCGCATGCCTCGGTTCTTCGGGAAGCAGAGCTGACGGTAGTCCCAGTACGTGAAGGGGCGCTCGTACTTCAGGGGGCGGGGGACGATGTCGGAGAGGCCGGACTCGCGGAGGGAGGCGAGGGCGGCGCGCTCCGCGGGGGTGACGTGGGTGAGTCCCTCGAAGGCGGCGGCGTCGTACACGTCGTCGTCCGTCGGCGCCACGTTGTAGTCGCCCATGACGGCGAAGGGGCGGCTGCCGGCCGCGTCACCCGCGACGGCGGCCTTGAGAGCCTCGAACCACTGGAGCTTGTACGCGTAGTGCGGGTGGTCGACCTCGCGGCCGTTCGGCACGTACACCGACCAGACGCGGACCGGGCCGCAGGTCGCGCAGAGGGCGCGGGGCTCCTCCACACCGTCGTAGCCGGGGTCGCCGGGCAGGCCCTTGACGACGTCCTCCAGGCCCACGCGGGAGATCACCGCCACGCCGTTCCACCGGCCCGTCGCGTGCACCGCCGCCTCGTAGCCCGCTTCGCGCAGCGCGGCGAACGGGAAGCCGTCCTCGGCGATCTTGGCCTCCTGGAGGCAGAGCACGTCCGTGCCGCTGCTCTCCAGCCAGGCCAGCAGCCTCGGGAGACGGGCAGTGATCGAGTTCACGTTCCAGGTCGCGATGCGCATGCCTCACAACCTACCGGGCGGGTCCGACACTCCCCGTCCCGCCCGGTCCGCCCTCAGACGTCCGCCGAGGTGCCGGGGGTGAGGCGCAGGTGTTCCGTGCCGCCCAGGGCGCCGATCTGGCGGTCGTAGACGGGGCGGGCGAGGTCGGTGAGGAGGGCGTCGTGGATGTCGTACGCCCGTTGGGGCCCGACCTCGCGGACGTAGTCGATGACCTCGGAGATCTTGCTCCAGGGGGCCATGACGGGGAGCATCAGCGTCTCGACGGCGTGGTCGGGAACGGTGAGGGCGTCGCCGGGGTGGAAGACGCGTCCGCCGTCGACGAGGTAGCCGACGTTGGTGATGCGCGGGATGTCCGGGTGGATGACGGCGTGGAGTTCGCCGTGGACCTGGACGTCGAAGCCCGCGGCGGTGAACGTGTCGCCGTGGCCGACGGTGTGTACCCGGCCCGGGAAGGCGGCGGAGATCTTCTCGGCGACGGAGCGCAGTGTCCAGATCTCGGCGGCCGGGTCGGCCTCCAGAGCCGCCCGCAGCCGTCCCTCGTCGAAGTGGTCGGGGTGCTCGTGCGTGACGAGGACGGCGTCCGCGCCGATCGCGGCGTCCTCCTCGCTGAACCCGCCGGGGTCGATGACGAGCGTGCGTCCGTCCTTCTCCAGTCGGACGCAGGCGTGCGACTTCTTCGTGAGCTTCATGGTTCCATCCTGCCGCCCGTGGGCCGCCCGCTCACTCCTGCGGGGTGGTCTCCTCACGGATGACCTGCTGCGCCACCCGGAAGGCGCTGTTCGCGGCCGGCACCCCGCAGTAGACGGCGGCCTGGAGCAGGACTTCCTTGATCTCGTTCGGGGTGAGGCCGTTGCGGAGGGCGGCGCGGGTGTGGAAGGCGAGTTCGTCAAGGTGCCCGCCGGCGACGAGGGCGGTGAGTGTGACGCAGCTGCGGGAGCGGCGGTCGAGACCGGGCCGGTCCCAGATCTCGCCCCAGGCGTAGCGGGTGATGAACTCCTGGAAGTCGCCGGAGAACTCGTCCGCCGAGGCGAGCGCGCGGTCGACGTGCGCGTCGCCGAGCACCTCGCGGCGGACCTTGAGCCCCGCCTCGTACGTGTCCGGTCTCCCCGTCGCCTCGGGCTGGGCGGCGGCCGGGGCGATCTCGGCGACGGGTCCGAGCTGCGGCGGGACCGCCGTGAGAACCGGCTTGGCCGGTGCCGCGAGGATGGCGATCTGGCCGGTCGTCGAGTCGTAGGCGGGCTGCCAGGCCGTGGAGAAGTGCCGTACGAGGAGGTCGGTGACCGCGACGGGCTGCTCGACCGGGACGAGGTGCGAGGCGCCGGGGACGACGGCGAGCCGGGCGTCCGGGACGCCCGCGACGAGCGTACGGGCCTCGGCGGGGCCGGTGACCTGGTCGTCGGAGCCGACGAGGACGAGGGTGGGCACCCCGATGCGGCCGAGTTCGGCGCGCACGTCGAACGAGGCGAGCGCCTCGCAGGCCGCGATGTAACAACCGGGGTCGGTGGTACGGACCATCTGCACGGCCCACTCGGTGATCGCGGGCTGCGCCGCCGCGAACCCGGCGGTGAACCAGCGGTCCGGGGACGTCCGGGCGATGGGGTCGAGTCCGTTCGTCCGGACGATCACCCCGCGCTGGCGGAACTCGTCGGCCGTGCCGAAGCGGGGCGAGGCGGCGATCAGCGCGAGCGAGGCGAGGCGGTCGGGGTGGCGCAGCGCCAGTTCGATCCCGAGGGCGCCACCGAGGGCGCAGCCCGCGTAGCCGAAGCGCTGCACGCCGACGGCGTCCAGGGTGGCCAGCAGCCGGGCGGCCAGCTCGGTGACCGAACCGCCGGGGTACGCGGGCGCGCCGCCGTGGCCCGGCAGGTCGAACCGGAAGACCCGCCACTGCCTGGTCAGCTCCGGGACCTGCCGGTCCCACATGTGCCATGTGGTACCCAGGGAGGGACCCAGGATCAGGACGGGAGCCTCTTCTGGCCCGTCAAAGCGGTATTGCAGGGTGTTCGACGGTGTCTCACTCACGCCTCAGACCCTCTCACGTATCACGGACGCCCCTATAACGCGGGGGTGCTTGAAACCGGTCTGACCAGGTTGAATACCTCGCGGGCTGCGTATCGCTTGAGGCATCGGATGATCTCACGTCGGGTCTTGCCCTCCTGGGTGCGGCGTTCGTAGTACGCCTGGGTGCGCGGGTCGTGGCGCAGGCGAGTGAACACGATGCGGTGGAGGGCCGCGTTCGCCTGGCGGTCGCCGCCGTGGTTGAGCCGGCGCGTGCTCCGACGGCCGGAGGAGTACTCGATGGGACTGACTCCGCAAAGGGCAGCAAAGGACGCCTCGGTGCTCAGCCGCTCGGGGTTGTCCCCCATGGTGATCAGGAGAGTGACGGCGCTGTCCGGACCGATGCCCACCGGTACGAGCAGCTGTGGGGCGTGACGTTCGACGAGCCGGGTCAGGCGCTGGTTCAACTCATTGATCTGCCCGGTGAGCTGTTCGATGCGCTCGGCGAGCATGCGTAACGTCATGTGGGTGGCCTGGGCCACCATGTCCTCGTCTCCCTCATCATCGGGTGGGCTGAGCGTCGCGCAGGTGCGGAACAGCTCAGCATTTCCCAAACTCGACAACCGTTCCCGCAGGGCGGGGTCGGCGATGATCAGGACGGCCTTGAGCTGGTTGATCGCCTGGGTGCGGGCCTTGACCGCGGAGTCCTTGGCGAGTTTGTAGATCCGGGCGCTGTGCACGGGTCCGTCGCCGGATTTGGCCTGGGCCCGGGCGCGACCACTGAGCACGGCTCGCGCTGCGGCCTGCGCATCGAGCGGGTCCGACTTACCGAGCAACCGGCGGGCCGACCGGTCGGGCCGGTTCACTTCGAACACCTGGATCTGCTGGGTCACCAGGTAGCGGGACAGGCCCGCGCCGAAGGTGCCGGTGCCCTCCACGCCGGCCCGGCGCACCGTCCCCCGCTTGCGGGCCCACACGAGCAGCTGCCGATAGCCGGCCGCCGTGGCCGGAAACGACTCGTTACCCAGGACTGAGGGGCCCCGAAGTTTCCGGACAGGCACCCAATAGGGTTGTCCTGAACAAGGAAACGAGGAAGAAGTGGCGCCACCCAGTAAGTACTCGCCGGAGTTCCGCGAGGAAGCCGTCCAGATCGCGTTGAGGTCAAGCAAGACGATCTCCGAAGTCGCCCGGGAGCTTGAGCTGAACTCGGAGACGCTACGCGGCTGGGTGAAGAAGTACCAGAAGCAGCAGGAACCGGCCCCCGACGCGGAACTGACGGTGAACGAGCGAGCGCGCCTGAAGGAACTCGAACGACGCAACCGCGAGCTGGAGATGGAAGTTACCTTCCTGAAAAAAGCCGCAGCGTACTTCGCGAAGGATCCCCGGTAGCAAGCAAGTACGAGTTCATCGACGAGATGCGGCTCGACACCGAGAAGTACGCATACAGCGTCGAGTTCATGTGCGGCCGACTCGGCGTCTCCAGATCCGGCTACTACGACTGGCGATCCCGCCCGGAATCCGCGACAGCTCAGCGGCGCGAAGAACTGAAATTGCTCATCGAGAAAGCCTTCGACATGTCCGACAGCACCTACGGGCACCGGCGCATCCAGGCCCAGCTGCACCGCTGGGGCGTCGCCGCGGGCGTGGAGTTGGTCCGCCGCCTCATGCGCGAACTGGGCCTGGTGCCCTGCCTGCCACGGCCGAAGAGGTTCAACCTCACTCAGGCTGCGGCCGGCCAGGTGCCGGACCTCGTCGGCCGCGACTTCACCGCGGATGCGCCCGGTGAAAAGCTCGTCGGTGACATTACTTATATCGCGACAGGGGAAGGCTGGCTGTACCTCGCAACGGTCATCGACTGCTGCACGAAAGAAGTGATCGGTTACGCGATGGACGACCACTACCAAACCTCACTGATATCCAGGGCGATCCGTAACGCGGCACGGAACAGGAACCTCTCGGCCGGCGCGACATTTCACTCGGATCGCGGAAGTAACTACATGTCAGCCGAGTTCGGGAAGACGCTCGACCGGTTCGGGTTCCGCAGATCTGCCGGCCGCACCGGAATCTGTTTCGACAACGCCATGGCCGAATCATTCTTCGGCGCCCTGAAGAACGAGCGCGTATCAAGGGTGACTTACCTGACCCGCGAGGACGCCCGGCAGGACATCACTCGCTACATCGAATTCTGGTACAATCGCAAACGCCTCCACTCGGCGGTGGGTTACCGCCCTCCGCGCGAAGTCCACGCCGAGTATGAGAAGTTGCGAATCGCCGCGTGAAATAAACGGTCATAAGCCTGTCCGGAAAACGTGAGGCCCCTCAGACCTTCCCCAGCGGGGAGGTCACGGCAGCGACATGCATCTCGCCGTGCGTGTCCACGCCCAGTACGACCTCTCTCGTGCGACACGAAGTCGCTCCGGTTGAGTAAGGACGGTCACATGAAGAAGGGATAGATCGGCCGCCCTTCGGGCCAGTATTCGGGCCCGTCCCCGCGCTCACATGCGTCGCTGGTAACGGCGGGGTGTGAAGCTGAGCGTTCAAGCCCAAGAGCCCCCTGGCCATCGGGGAGCCACAGGCGAGGGGAAGGCTGGACGGGCGAACGCAAGTGAACCCCCGATGATGCCTCGTCATCGTAAAACCACTGGATGGTTCGCAATCCATGGTCAAGGACCTGGTGCTGGAACGCACTAAGCGCTCCTTGGGCAAAGAGACCCAAGGTGTGAATACCGCTGGTCCCGGGGTAAAGGGGGCGCCCACCCCAGTCGCTTCTCACCAGAGTGGAACGTGGAAACCCCGTCGAGGTCCAAGCCGAGGCTTGGTAGGCCAACCGCAAGGAAAGCTGAACTCCCCGGCGGGAGAAGGATGATCCAAGAAGCGAAGGCCGGCAGGTCGAAAGACCAGAGGAAAACAGGGACGGGACCTTCACTCGTCCTATGCATAACTCGCCGGATACGGGCCCTGGTGGCTCGACCCGAAAGGGTGCCCACGTGGATCAGGTGAGCCTTTGAAGCCACCACTGCAAGAACGCTGGAACCAAAGGGACAAGTTAGTGCGTTGTGGCAAAGGGAGTCCCTGTTCGATGAGCAGGGGCTTCTTCGTGTGCGGGGCATGATCGCCTTGGGGTAGGGGCAGGGCGGCTTCAAGTTCCCGGTAGGAGCGGGCTGTCGGTGATGCCCCAGATCCAGATGGCGTGTTCGGGTGCGTCCCGGATCGCTCGGGTGGTCTTGGCGATGTTGTCCGCTCCCAGCAGCCGCAGCCTGCCGATGGCCAGGTTCCGCAGAGCGGCCATCGCCCGCGGCGCGCTGCCGGTGTGGACGGTGGAGGCGTCCTCGGCGAACACCACATCTCTGACATGGTGGCTGGAATTTTCGATTCCCCAGTGGCCGCGCACGTATCCGCCCAGGTCAGCAGGGCTGGCCTGGTGGGTATCGAGGCTGGTGACGGCGTAGACCGTCTCCCGGGTCTGCCGCTTGCCGCTCTCCTGGCGGCGCCGGTGGATGCGCAGAGCCAGCCGTGCTTCCGGGAAGGCGATCCCGCCCAGGTTCGCCGCGATGGCCATGGTCTTGACCGAGCGGGACTCCCGCCGCCCGTGCCCGGTCCCCGAGACGGTGTGAGCTACGGGCACCTGCTCCCATGGCAGGGCCTTGAGCTGGGCAGACGCGGTCGGCTGGTTTCCCTTGATCACCGCGATGTAGTGGGCTTTCTTCTCCCGCACCAGCCAGCGCACCTGGTCCTTGACGCTGTGCAGGGCGTCGAAGGTGACCACGGTGCCGGTCAGGTCGAGTGGTTCCAGCAGCGGACGGAAGGCGGCCGTCTCGTTGGTCTTGGCACCCACTTCCCGCTGGGCCAGGGTGACGGTGGGGGCGTGAGTGACGGCGGACAGCAGGTGCCGGTGGCGCTGCTGCCGGTGCGCGGAGCCGGACAGTGCCTTGCCGTCCACCGCGATCGCCGGCCGTGGCGCAGAGCCGGTGCCGCGGCCGGCGTTCGCGGTGTGGTCGCGTTCGGCCAGGTAGGCGCCGATCGCGCTGTCCAGGGCATCGCCGTCGAGGGCGGCAAGGAGCCGGGTGAGGGTGGCATGGGACGGGGCACGGCGACGTCCGGGCAAGTGCCTGCGGATTCCGAGTCGTTCCAGCACCGTGGTGGTGGCACGCTGTCCCCACTCGGTGATCTCGGTGACGGTCCGGGCGCCGGAGACGACTGCGCAGGCGCAGATCAGCAGCAAGCCGACCAGGGGATACCACCGCCCGCGACGCGAACGCGGGTCGGGTACGCGCTGGAGGTGGGCACGCAGGCAGCCGGTGCCGTGCTGGTGCAGGGGGCCCAGTTTCGCCAGGGCGGCAGGGATCGGGGAGGATGGAGCGGCAGGCACGGGACCTCGATGTGATCAGCTGGCGTAGACACCCTGATGATCACCGGTCTCGTGCCTGTGCTGTTGCCACGTCAACTCCCACTGGCCGCGCACGATCTACGCGATCCCGGAACTTGCAACCGCCCTGGGGTAGGGGCAGGCAGCGGACGGCTTGTTGTGGATCGAGGAGGGTGCGATGCCGTCGGTGCTGGGGTTGATGGAACAGCGTGAGGCGCGGGCGAGGCAGGATCTGGAGTCCTGGACGGAGGTCCTGGAGCAGGCTCAGGCGGAGGTGGATGCCGCGCGGGAGCGGGTCGAGCGGGCCCGGGTGGGGCGTAAGGAGCTTGTGTCGGTGCTGGCCGTGGAGAGCCCGGTAAATACGCCGGTTCTGGTGCCGTCCGGTGGTGAGATGGCTGTCGCCGTGGGATCGGGCGGCCCGGGCGCGGGGCATGGCGAGCGGCCGCCGGTGTGGCGGTCGGGCATGGGCGAGGAGGTGCTCGGCGGCTTGTATCGGGAGGTGTTCGCCGCGGTGGTGGCCGCTTCGGGGCCGGTGAACGGGGTGGAGCTGACGCGGGCGGTGGGCCGGGAAGCGGAGATCAAGAACGAGGTGGAGAAGATCCGGCACCGTGCCTATGTGCTGGAGAAGCGGGGCTGGCTGGTGCGGGCGAAGGACGGACGGTTCATGCCCGCGCCCGGAGCAGTCGGCCGGGACGCTTCTCCGGCCAGCGCGGAGCGTCTGCGGCCAGGCGCCGGGAAAGTCTGATCACGGCGGCCCACCACACCATCTGGGCATGGTGGTCGGGGCGGCGTTCGTGGTCGCGGTTGAGGCGGCGTGAGCGGGCCAGCCAGCTCAGCGTCCGCTCCACGACCCACCTGCGGGCCAGTACGACAAATCCGCGTTGTCCGTCGGAGCGGCGCACGACCTCGGTCCGGACTCCGTGACGGGCGAACGCCTTCGCCAGCGCCGGACCCTGGTAGGCGCTGTCGACCCACACCAGTTGCAGCAGCCGGCCCGGCTGCTGCATGAACGTCTCCAGCAGTGCGGGGGCGGCCTTGGAGTCGTGCACATCGGCCGTGGTCACGGTCACTTCCAGGAGCAGGCCCTCGGTGTCGGTCAGGATGTGACGCTTGCGGCCGTCACGTGACTTGCCGCCGTCGTATCCGCGGCTGTCCTCGCCGACGGTCTCGGAGGCGTCCACCGACTGACTGTCGATGATGCCCGCACTGGGCTCGGCGTTGCGGCCGGCGCGCTCCCTCGCCGAACATCGCAGGCGTTCGTACAGTTCACGCGCATAGTCGTAGGCCCGCCAGCGGCGGAAGAAGTCGTAGACCGCCCGCCAGTACGGGAAATCGACCGGCAGAGCCGTCCACTTCACGCCGTTGTCGACCAGGTAGCGCACCGCGTCGAGCATTGTCCGGTGGCAGTACGCCTCCGGACGCCCGCCCCGCTTCAGGAGCCAGGCCGGCACCGGCATCGCGGCGCGGACCTCGGCCCACTCCGCATCCGTCATGTCACTCGGATAGCAGCCTGCCCGCCGTCCCGGAGCGAGCGAACCGAACCGGTGCACGTAGCAGTCACACCCAGGGGTGACCGCGGTGGACGCATGCACAGAGATACTGCTCAACTGATCAGGCAACGGGCTTCCTTGGTCGTGCTGGTGTCGTAACCGCGTCACTACCAAGGGGCCCGTTCTCTCATGCCCGCGACCGCACCCGAACCTCCGTCCAGATCATCACCCGCTGCCGCTCGAACAAGATCCGGATTGCCACAACGCACTGAGGCCCGCGTCTACGTGCACGCCGGTTCTGGTCGGTCGCTGTTCTACAGCTGGCTCAGGAACCTGGGGAGCTTCCCGGCTGAGGCGCCCACCACTTTGCGTGACGTCAGCCGGCACTCCGGCCAGGTCGGCGTCGTCGAACTCGTAGACCGGTATCAGCTGAAATGCCGCCCCGTCCGGGACTTGATCGTCGACTACCTCACCGAGCGGCAGCCATCGCTCGACTACAACTCCCTTGAGGACCTTTCTCGCACGCTCGCCCTGCACTTCTGGGCGAATCTGGAGAAGCACCACCCCGGCATCGACTCTCTCCGCCTGGCTTCCGAGGTCGCCGCCGCCTGAAAGGAACGCTGCCACACCAAGACCTCCGTCCGGCGCTTGCCCGACGGCTCCGCCGTCGAGGTCACCAGTCCGCGGACGAACGCGTTCGCCCTGCTCACCACCGTCCGGGCCTTCTACCTGGATCTGGCTCAGTGGGCTCTGGAAGATCCGGGACGCTGGGGCCCGTGGGTCGCTCCGTGTCCGATCAAGGAAGCGGAGACCTCCCACCGGAAGCACGTCAGCCGGCGCAAGGCCCGCATGGACCAGCGCACCCGGGAGCGGCTTCCGGTTCTTCCCACCCTGGTCAAGACCGCGGCCGACCAGCTCAAAGCTGCTCAGGCCCGGCTTGCCGCCGTCCGCGCGGCGCCACCGGGGACCACGTTCACCGTCCTCGGCGAGACCTATACCAAGGTCAAGGGGACTCGATACACCGACCATGCGGCGTCGGCCACTGCCTACGACGTCGACGGTCGCCGACACTGCTTCGGACCGGCCGAGCAGCGGGCCTTCTGGGCCTGGACGACCGCGGAATTCCTCCGTCACACCGGGGTCCGCATCGAGGAGATGCTGGAGACAAGCCATCACAGCATCACCCAGTACACGCTGCCGACCACAGGCGAGGTCGTTCCGCTCCTGCAGATCGCCCCGTCCAAGACCAGGGCTCGATCAAGTTCCGTGGTTGCGGGGAAGGTTGGCGATCGAGGTCGGTAGGGGCGGGTAGCAGTGCAGGCACGGGGATCCGTGATCATTTTGGTGTCTTAAGCCGATGATCACGAGGATGTCCCGTGCCTGCTGTTGCATCTTCCCCTATCCCCGCCGTACTGACGAAGCTGGGTCCGCTGGATCCCGACCGGATCGCTGACCTGCGCCCTTACCTCGAATCGGTGCCCGATCCGCGTTCCTGCCGGGGCCGGTGGTACTCGCTGACGTCGATCTTGCTGGTGTGTGCCTGCGCGGCCATCGGCGGCGCGAAGAGCATCGCCGAGTTCGGCGAGCGGGCCACGCCTGCGCTGCTGGCATCCCTCGGTGTGCGCCGTCACCTGCTCGGCTGGCGGCGCAGCCCGAGGCCGGTCACCATCGGACGCGTCCTTGCCGCACTCGAGGCGATGCCCTGGACCAGGCAGTGGGCGTCTTCCTGGCCGACACCCGCCGCACCACCACGGACGAGTCCGCCACCCGATCGCGGCAGGTCATCGCCGTGGACGGCAAGGCCCTCAAGGGCTCCTCCCACCTGGGTACGCCGCGCCGGCACCTGCTCTCGGCCGTCACACACGCACCCGTGGCCACGCTCAACCAGGTTGAGGTCAGTGCGAAGACGAACGAGGTGCGCCACTTCAAACCCTTGCTGTCGCCGCTGAACCTGGCTGGCGCCGTCGTCACCTTCGATGCCCTGCACTCGGTAAAGGCCAGCATCACCTGGCTCATCGAGACGAAGAAGGCGCACTACATCGCCGTGATCAAGACCAGCCAGCCCACCGCGTACGCCCAGCTCGCCGCCCTACCCTGGGCCGACATCGCCGTCCAGCACAGCGCCTCACAGACCAGGCACGGCCGCCGCGAGTCCCGCTCGATCAAGACCTGCGCCATCACCGACAACCTCGGCGGCATCGCCTTCCCCCACGCGGCGCTCGCCGTCCGCGTCCACCGCCGACGCAAGCCCGCCGACAAGCCCGAGAGCCGCGAGAACCTCTACGCCGTCACCAGCCTCGACGCCCACCAGGCCGGACCGGCCGCGCTGGCCGCCGCGATCCGCGGGCACTGGGGCATCGAGAACTCCTCGCACCACATCCGGGACGTGACCTTTGCCGAGGACGCCTCGACCGTGCACGCCGGCAGCGCACCCCGCGCCATGGCCGACGGCTTCCGTAACCTCGCCATCGGCATCCTCAAGCTCCTCGGAGCCGAAAACATCGCCAAGACCACCCGCGCCATCCGCCACGACCCCGAACAAGCACTCGCCATTCTGGGCATCACCAACAACCCGGACTACCACGGAACTTGATCAAGCCCTGCTCACGAAGGCGTCGGAATCTCACGCGACGTGTCGGAAGCGCGGCGTGTCGACGAGACCCGTTGAGTGCCGGACAAAGTCTGCCGGTGAGCAGATCCCCAGTCGGGGATCTACTCACCGGCTCGGAACATTGGCCAGGACCGTGAGGGCTCAGGAGGAATCGCCGCGAATGAGCTCGAGAGGTCGCTGTCGAGAACGAGGTGGAAGCAGAATGTCCAGCTTGAGGTATCCGACCAACTCCGCGACGGCCTGGTCGATATAGGCGTCCATGTTGACGTCGATGCTGGTGATGCGGGGCGACACCAGCTGCATGGCGGGGGTGTTGTCGACTCCAATGATCGCGACATCGTCGGGAATCGCGAGCGTGAGGCGTCGGGCGACGGAGGCGACAGCGAGCGCGACTGTGTCGTTGTACGCGGCGACTCCGACCGGCGAGTCGGGGAGCATGGGTGCGAGGGCGTGGAACGCGCCATCCGGGTCGACAGGGATATCGACTCGAATGGGCTCGCTGAGTCCGAGGGCGCGAGAGATGTCCTGAAACATCACGAACCGTCGATCGCTGAAAGGGTCCGGGCGTTGGTCGAGGAGTCCGGCGTACACGATTGGTCGCCGACCGCGCCGCTGCAGTTCAGAGACCTGCATCTCGGCGATATCAAGATCGAGGTGCGCGGTTTGCGAGTCCTGATCAATCCGCGGCACGGTTGGCACACCCTGTTGGGCGAGTCTGTCTCGCGCCTCCTGGGGGAGCGCGCCCAGGTCGACGACAGCGAGTGGCCGTAGCCGCAGCAGGGACGACACCGTCGCGTCGGGATCCTCGTCCGTGAAGCGGAGGACCACGTTGCCAGAGAGAGAGCCGGCGTCTGCGGTGAGGCGGTCGAGGGCGTCTTGCTGGTTCTGACCGATCGTTGAGTTTGGCGCCAGCGCGACGATGGTGTCGCCACGGCCTGTGACCAGGTTGCGGCCGGCCGGGGAGGGGCGGTAGTCGAGCTGGCGAGCAGCAGCGATCACTTTCTCTCGTGTGCTTTCGCTGAAGCTGCTGGCCCGCCCGCCCAGGATGTGGCTGACGGTGGCGCGGGAGACTCCGGCGACGGCAGCCACATCCGCGGCTGTGGCGGGTCGACCGGCGATGCTCGTCATGCCCCCATCATGACACGTTGCGCCAGAGTTATCACGTGTGCATGATGGCCTATCACGTGTGCATACCGTGTGTGACCCGATCTCACCCGCTTGAACGACCAGACAACAATGGGGTTGAAGCATGACTAACGATGCCAACAATCCGGCAAGCGCCGGTAAGCCCCCGGTGGGGCTCCCGGTAGCTGCCGCGATCGCTGCGGAGCAGCTGAGTGATACGGCTGCTGTGCCCACGGTGAAGCTCCGCAAGGGTTACCTGTCGGTTCTGATCCTGAGTTACTGCGCCCTGTACGTGGCGTGGATCGCGCCGACGGCGTTCTCGCTGGCGATCCGAATCGAACAGATCGCACCCGACATCAAGGACACGGCGATTGCGATCGCGGTCGGTGCGCCCTCGCTGATCGTGCTCGTCACCGGGCCCTTGGTCGGCGTCCTCAGTGACAAGACCCGGCTTCGTTTCGGGCGGCGCCGGACGTGGATGCTGGCGGGAATGCTCATGGGCCTCCTCGGCTCGGTCCTCGTCGGGTTGTCGGAGAACATCGGCCTGCTGATCGCCGCGTGGACACTCGCCTTCATCGGCTATACGGCAGCGGGCGGCATGTTCGTCACGCACCTCGGTGACAAGCTGCCCGAGCAGCAGCGCGGCAAGGTCGCGGGTTTCACGGGAGCCGTGACGCAGATCGCCCCGGTGGTCGGTGTCGCCATCGCAGGGGCATTCAGCGCCATGCCGCTGGCCATGTTCGCAGCGCCCTCCGCGATCGCCTTCATCCTCGGCCTCGCGTTCATCGTCGTGATGAAGGACGATCCTGCACCGGCAGACAGCTCGAAGATCAACTTCCGTCAGCTCGTACAGGGGTTCTACTTCAACCCTCGCCGCCACCCGGACTTCGCGTGGGTGTGGATCAGCCGGTTCTTCATCTTCCTCGCCCTGTCGATCATGTCCCTCTACACCGTGTATCTGCTCGGTGATCGCCTCGCGCTCGAGCCGGGCGCGCTCGCGGGCCTCGTTGCTACGGGCGGACTGCTCGGCATCGGCGTCGCGATCACCGGATCGATCCTCAGCGGTGCGATCTCGGACCGCATCCGGCGTCGCAAGCCGTTCATCGTCATCGCAGGCATCCTCCTCGCGGGCGGACTGGTCGTCACGGCGACACTCACCTCCATCACGCAGTTCTACATCGGGTCGCTGGTCGCGGTATTCGGTGTGGGCATCTTCGGAGCCATCGATCAGGCCATCGGACTGGACACCCTGCCCAGCGACCAGGGACAGAACGGACGCTTCCTCGGAATCTTCAACCTCGCCAACCAGCTGGCACAGGGCGTGGGCCCGTTCCTCGCCGCGGCGATTCTGTCCCTTCTCGGCGGGGACTACACCGGCGTGTACATCGTTGCCGCAGCGTTCGCCGTGGTCGGTGGACTGCTGGTCCTCGGGGTTCGACCCGGACGGCCCACCACCGTCAGCATCCCTGTCCCGAAGATCTGACCCGAAGACGACTCCGCGAGTTCGCCGCGGAATGGAGGAACACCTATGCCCGCAACGCTGTTCAACGACGACTGGACGGTCAAGCCGAAGACGAGCATCTTCGCTCAGATCGGACAATCCGCTGACTCGGGAAAGTTGGTCAGGCTGCCGCATGACGCACTGATCTCGGCCGAGCGCGACCCGGCAGGCTCGGGCAAAGGCGCGTACTTCCCGTCTGCGGCGAACTTCGAGTACACCAAGACATTCCTCGCGCCCGACGCGTGGCGAGATCGCAACGTCCGCGTCGAGTTCCAAGGCGCCTACCGTGACGCGGCGGTCTACCTCAACGACGAGTACGTGGGTCAACGCCCCTACGGGTACTCGATCTTCGAGGTCAATCTGGACGACCACCTGCGTTTCGGAGAGGAGAACACTCTGCGCGTTGAAGTACGCGCCCAAGACGACTCCCGCTGGTACACAGGCGTCGGCATCACGCGGGACGTGCTCCTACACGTGACGGACCCGTACCGAATCTCCTCTTACGGCGTGCAAGCGCGACTGGAGGACATCGATGAGGAAATAGCGACCGTGAAGGTCGATATCGCCCTCCTCAACGGTCGACGCCATCGCGCCACCGCACGAGTGGATGTGACCATCCGCGACGCCGACGGCCACGCGGTCGCCAACGCGACGACACCCGCCACGGTCAGCGGCGGGCAGGCCGGCACGGTCTCGACACAGCTGTACCTTCCGGCCCCGCGTCGGTGGTCGACCGATGACCCTTACCTCTATTCGGTTGACGTGCACGTCCGCGAGGGCGACACGACGCTCGACCGATCCGAGGTCCCCTTGGGGCTCAGGACGATCCAGCTGGATCCTCAGCGCGGTCTGCGCCTCAACGGCACCCCGATCAAGATTCGAGGCGCCTGCGTCCATCACGACAATGGTGCTCTCGGCGGAGTCGCCCTCGCCGCCGCGGAAGAGCGCCGAGTGCGCATTCTCAAAGAAGCCGGCTTCAATGCGATCCGCAGCGCCCACAATCCGATCAGCATCCCGATGCTGGAAGCGTGCGACCGGCTCGGCGTCCTCGTCATGGACGAAACGTTCGACGTGTGGACCGAGAGCAAGTCCTCGTTCGACTACT
This sequence comes from Streptomyces sp. TG1A-60, assembly GCF_037201975.1. Taxonomy (NCBI): domain Bacteria; kingdom Bacillati; phylum Actinomycetota; class Actinomycetes; order Kitasatosporales; family Streptomycetaceae; genus Streptomyces; species Streptomyces sp. TG1A-60. Next base: position 1,218,610 of record NZ_CP147520.1, read on the forward strand.
CGCTCGATTTCCCGGAATGGTGGGAGCGAGACGTCGAATCTATGGTCCTCAAAGACCGCAACCACCCCAGCGTCATCTTCTACTCCATCGGCAACGAAATCCCCGAGATCGGGACGGCACCCGGTGCCGAGTGGAACCAGCGCCTCGCCGCGAAGGTGCGCCAGATCGACCCCACCCGCCCCGTCACCAACGGAGTCAACGGGTTCGTCGCCGCGCTGAAAGACGTCATGCAGATGATGCAGCAGGCCACCGACGCCGGAGCCGCCGGTGGCGTCAACGACGCCATGGGAAGCGCCGGCGACATGATGAACCAGATCAGCGCCTCCGACATCGTCTCAGAGAAGCTCGAAGAACCCCTCGCGGCACTGGATGTGGCGGGCATCAACTACGGAGACAGCCGCTACGAGCTCGACCGCACCGCCGCTCCGAACCGCATCCTCGTCGGCACCGAGACTTTCCCGGGCCACATCGATGTCCTGTGGCGCCTCGTGCTGGACAACCCGAACGTGATCGGGGACTTCACCTGGGCTGGATGGGACTATCTCGGCGAAGTCGGAGTGGGACGCACCCGCTACCTCGACGACAACGACATGGCCTTCGAAGCGCCGTACCCGTGGATCTCGGCATGGGTGGGCGACATCGACATGAGCGGACGCCGCCGCGCGATCTCCTACTACCGCGAAACCGTGTTCGGGCTTCGGGAACGGCCCTTCATCGGCGTCCACCGCCCACAGAATCACGGCCGCGCAGCCATGACCGGCGGATGGTCCTGGCCGGACATCCAGGAGAGCTGGACCTGGTCCGTGGACCCAGGATCCCCGATCCGCGTCGACGTCTACTCCACCGCATACGAGGTGGAGCTCCTGTGCAACGGGGAGTCTCTCGGACGCGCGCGCACGGGAATCGCGAAACCCTTCATCGCCGAGTTCGATGTGACCTACGAGCCCGGCGTTCTCGAGGCCGTCTGCTACTCGCACGGCGGAGAGGTGTCGCGCTCACAGATCCGCTCGGCCGCAGGCGAGGCCATCCTGCACCTCACCCCTTCAGCGATGACCATCGCCGATGGGCCCGGTGACGCGGTGTTCATCGAGATCGAGATCCTCGATGCCAGCGGCATCCGGGTCACCGACGACGAGAAGGACATCCAGCTCACAGTCTCCGGCGCCGGTGAGCTGGTCGGCGTGATGAGCGGCCGACCCAACCCGGAGCATCCACTCACAGGGGATGTCTGCCAGACACTCGACGGGCGCGTGCTCGCCATCGTGCGCCCCCTCCACGCCGGGACCATCGAGATCGCAGCGACCGCCGGCACTCTCCAGGGAGGCGTAACGGTGCAGGTCGTCCAGGATTCCGATGACTGACCGCGTGGTCGAGGAGATCGCGGTCGCTGACCGGGAGTCAGCGTTGCGCTGGGCCATCATCGGCACCGGCGCGATCTCCCACCACATCGCCCAAGACGTGACGGGCCTCATAGGTGCGGAACTGGTCGCCGTGGCATCGCGTGACACCCGTCGAGCGGGAGAGTTCGCGCGGCTTCACGGCGCCGCCCATGCGGGATCCCTCAGTGAGGTGCTGGGGCTCGGCGAGGTCGATGTCGTGTACATCGCGACGCCGCACGCCACCCATCACGAGATCGCACGGCGGGCCCTGATGGCAGGCAAGCACGTTCTCATCGAGAAGCCGGCGACCATGGACGTGGCCGAGGCTGAGGATCTCCGCCAACTCGCTCAGGCCACCCACGCGTTCCTCATGGAAGCGATGTGGATGAAATTCAACCCGGCCTACCGCGCTCTGATCGACTTTGTTCAGTCCGGCGGGATCGGGGCCGTGCGCAGTGTGCGGGCGAGTTTCGGACTCCCGTTCCCGCGTGACGACTCGAGCCGCTGGAACGCGGACCTCGGAGGCAGCGCGTTGTTCGACCAGGGCATCTATCCGCTCACCCTCGCCTGCGACATGCTCGGCGCCCCCACGGAGATTACGGCGCGGGGCGTGCGCGAGGCAGGGGTGGATATCGCGCAGCACATGACGCTGGAGTTCGGCGACGGTCGCTACGCGCAACTCGCCAGCTCCATGAGTGAGTTCGTCGAGCCGACCGCCGCTGTGAACGGCACCGACGGGTGGGTCGAGATCCCCTTCCCGTTCTGGGTGGCCACGGAGTTCACCACCCACCTGGCGGACCCGAAAACGTTCCTCACGTCTCAGACCTCGCGATTCAAGAAGCAGGGCAACGGATACACCCCCATGCTGCGAGCAGTGCAGCAGGCGATCCTCGACGGGGCGCGAGAGCACTCTCTCCACACCTGGAGCGACACCACGGCGGTGCTCGCTCTCCTACAGAGCACCGCGACGCAGATCACTCAGAACCGATGACGCTACGGATGAAAGGCTTCTCCCTCATGACCCGATCGCACAACGACTTCCTCTGGGGTGCATCCTCCTCGCCCCACCAGATCGAAGGGAACAACGTCAACTCTGACTGGTGGGTCTACGAGCAGCAGATGCCGAACTTCTCGCTGAGCGGTGACGCGGTCGACAGCTACCACCGGTACGCGGAGGACATGCGCCTGCTGGCCGAGGCCGGATTGACGTCCTACCGGTTCGGCATCGAATGGGCGCGCGTCGAACCTCTGCCCGGTGAATTCTCAATCGCTGTACTGCAGCACTACCGCCGGATGATCGACACCGCACACGACCTCGGCCTCACTCCCGTCGTCACTCTTCACCACTTCTCCAGCCCCCGGTGGTTCATTGAGGAGGGCGGATGGTTCGGGGAGACGGCGATCGACCGCTTGTCCGCCTACGTCACCCGGGTCTGCGAGATCCTGCACGACGTCCAGTGGGTCGCGACGATCAATGAGCCGAACATGTACGCGTTCATGATGCTCATGGCAAGCGGCATCACCGGCTCCGTCGTGCCCGAGTTCGAGACCCCCACGATCCAACCGGAGAACGGCTTCGTGCTTCCGCGGCCGTTGCCCGAAGCGGTCGAGGTGCTCATCAAGGCGCACCATGCCGCACGGGAGATCGTCCGACAGAACACCTCCGCGAAGGTGGGCTGGACCGTCGCGAACCTGGCGATGTATGCCGACGCACCAGAGAACGAAGCGCGGTTCCTGGAGGAGCGGTACGCCCGCGAGGACGTCTTCATGGAAGCAGCCCGCGGTGACGACTTCATCGGCGTCCAGGCGTACACCACCCAGGCGGTCGGCGCGGACGGGCTCATCCCACATCCGCCGCACGAGGACAACACCCTCGTCGGCTCCCCGTACCGTCCCGACTCGCTCGGCATCGCCATCCGCCACGCATGGGAGGTGACCGGCGGCGTCCCCATCCTGGTGACCGAGAACGGCATCGCCACTGCCGACGACAGCCGCCGCGTCGCCTACATCGAAGAAGCGCTGAAGCACCTGTTCGCCGCAGCCGACGACGGTATCGACATCCGCGGCTATCTGCACTGGAGCGCCCTGGACAACTTCGAGTGGGGGCACTGGGAGCCGACCTTCGGTCTCATCGCCGTCGATCGAACCACCTTCGAACGCACCCCCAAGCCCAGCCTCACCCGCCTGGGTGAGATCGCTCGTACGCGCACCACCACGCCCAGCGAGGGATAGCGGGAGAAGACGCCCGCTCCGCTCCTCGGCACCTGACCTGGACGGTGGAGCGGGCGCCCTCGCCCGGAACCGGTCGTACCCAAGTACTACGAGACGGCGCCACACCTGATCGACTCACGTCCCCACTCGCCTACAAGAAAGAGACCGAACATGAAGGACTTCCCGATTCCCACCACCATCAGCCCAGAGGCGCAGAGCATCCTGGCGATGGTGGCACAACTTCCTCAGCAGCCCGACCCCACGCCTGACGATGTAGAGGGTTGGCGCGCTCTCGCGGAGGCGGCAGCTTCCGAGGACCCGGCGACGGTGGAAGCGCTGGCTCTGGCTACGACCGGAGCGGTCGCGACGGATGTCATCGCGACGGTCGAGCCCGCGGAAGTCGACGGGGCAAAGTTCTATATCGCTCAGCCAGAGGGTCTCGGCGACGACGACGAACGAGTGCTTCTCTACATTCACGGTGGCTCGTTCACCTGGGGTGGCGGCGCCACCGCCCATCGTTCAACGCAGCTCATCGCCGCAAATCTCGGCGTACGCACCTGGGGGATGGACTACCGGCAGCTTCCCCAGGACCCCTATCCGGCCGGCCTCGACGACTGCATTGCCGTCTATCGCCATCTCCTGCGAACGCACAAGCCACAGAACATCGCAATCGGCGGCCAGTCCGCGGGCGCCAATCTCACGGCAGCGCTGCTCCTGCGGGCGCGAGATGAAGGCCTGCCCCTCCCCGCCGCAGCAGTACTCATCTCTCCGTGCGTGGACTTCACCATGGCCGGTGACACGCAGACCACGAACAGCTTCGCGCTCCCAGGCCCGTTCGACAACACGCTCGAGCTGTACCGAAACGGGCATGAACTGACCGAGCCGTACATCTCGCCATTGTTCGGAACCTTCACGGAGGACTTCCCTCCAACCATCCTGACTGCCGGGACAAGAGACTTCCTTCTCTCGGACACGGTGCGACTCCACCGCAAGCTTCTCCGCGCCGGCGTCCGCGCGGAGCTCCACGTCTGGGAGGGCGCACTGCACGGCATGTTCATGGGGCAGGCCCCCGAAGATCGAGAGCAGATCGAACAGGTACGCGGCTTCCTCGAAGACGTCTGGACGAGTGCCTAGTCCTCCTCTAAACGCGCTAACCGGACGGCTCTCTCGGCGCCGATTCTTCTGATGTCGATCGGGGCGGTGCGAGCGATGACTCGCTGCTACACCATGTGGAGGGACACGGCCCTTGTGGGTGGTGTAGTTGTCGCGGATCAGGTGGACATCGAGGTGCTCGGGCACCTCCTTGTCGAGCTTGGTTGCGACGACGTCGCCCGCCGCGACCACCGCAGCAACGTCTCCCGTTCCTCGCCCGTCAGGACCACCCCGACCGTCGGCCGACCCAAACGCGCCATGAGCACAGCCCACTTCTATTGCGAAATAGGGGCTCAGGACACCAGGGCCGCAGACATTCACCGTCAGCCGGTGAACAGGGTGCGGTGCAGCATGACGCGCACACGGCGGCTCAGATGCTCGCTTGCGGGGGAGTCGGACGGGGATGCCGCGGCCTCGGCCATTTTGAGCGCCGTCAGCACGTCATCCGCTTCCACGTCCGGGTGGACCGTGCCGCACTCCCGGCCCCGTGCCAGCAGTGGTTCGAAGGCTTCCGTGGTGCGGGTGGCGAGGTGGGTGAACCAGGCGACGTCCGCCCCCGCGAGCACGTGGACGATGCCACGGTTGCGCGCGTGCATGTCCAGGACGAAGTCGAACAGTTCCGCGGCGCCCTGCGCCTTGCCCCGCAGTGCGGCGGCACGATCCTCGATCTGGAGCACGCTGTCCTCGAAGACGGTCGCCGCGAGTTCTTCGCGGGTTGCGAAGTTCCGGTACAGCGTCGTCCGGCTCACCTCCGCGGCACGCGCCACCTCCTCCAGGGGCACGTCGGCGCCCTGCTCCGCGAACATCCGGCGTGCGGCCGCGAGCAGCTGTTCCCGATTGCGCGCGGCATCGCGCCGCAAGGGCCGGCCAGCTTCCTTCGACATGGCGGAAGAATATCCGCGGCCGCGCCGGAGGATGATCGCAGGGCACCGCTGAGCGGGGCTATTCAGGAAACGTACATCAATGTACGGTTTCCATGTCACAGGCGGATCCGCCTGTGACCAGGCGCGCCCCGCGCCCTGATCCACCCGCATCCACGCCACGGCAGTACGGCAGCATCCGGAAGGGAGCCGACATGGACGGACTTGAAGGCAAAGTCGTGGTCTTCGCCGGTGGCGGAGGGATCGCCCAGGCGACCGCGGAGATCCTCGGCGCCGGCGGCGCCAAGGTGATCGTCGGCGACATCGACGCGGACTCGGCCGAGGCGGTGGTCCAGGCCGCGAAGTCCGCCGGCGGTGAAGGTCTGGCGGTGACCGTCGACATAGCGGACCAGGAACAGGTCAGGAAACACATGGAGCTGGCCGTGCGCGAGTACGGCCGCATCGACGGCCTGTTCAACGTCGCCGCCAACATTGGTCCGGACGAGGTGGCCAAGGACACGCACGCGGTTGACATCGACCTGAGCGCCTGGCAGCGGTCCATCGACGTCAACCTGACCAGCTACCTGCTCACGCTCGAGCGCGCGTTGCCTCACATGATCACCGGCGGTGGTGGCTCCGTGGTGAACATCCTCTCGGCGGCCGCCTATGCCGGAATGCCGGACAAGGTCGCCTACTCGGTGACGAAGGCCGGACTCACCGCGCTCACCCGACAGGTCGCCGGCAAATACGGCAAGCACGGGATCAGGGCCAACGGCGTCGCGCCCGGGCGCGCCCTGACCGAGCAGACCAAGCTGAACCTGCCGAGCGAGTACCAGGACGTCGCCCTCCGAGCCACCCCCTCACCGCGCCACGGAGAGCCCGAGGACATCGGCTCCATGGTGGCGTTTCTCCTGTCCGACCGATCCGCGTGGATCAACGGCCAGATGTTCTCGGTCGGCGGAGGCAGCACGATGTGCCCCTGACCGACCCCAGGACCGCATGGCGGCCTTCGCACCGGCGAAATCCAGAATCGAGAAAGGACCGAGCCCTCCCTCATGTCTGCCCCCCACACCTCGACGACCCTCACGACGCCCGGACTGCCGGAACCCGACTTCGACATCGAGTCCCTGCGCGAGAAGTACCGGGCCGAGCGCGACCGACGGCTGCGCCCCGACGGGACTTCCCAATACCACGGCGTCGGCGGAAGGTTCGGCTACTACGCACAGGACCCCTACACGGACCAGGAGTTCACCCGGGAGCCCTTGCACGACCGCGTCGAGGCGGTCGTCATCGGCGGCGGATTCGGCGGTCTGCTCGCGGCCGCGCGCCTGCGGCAGGTGGGCGTCGAGTCGATCCGGGTGATAGAGAAGGGCGGGGACTTCGGCGGTACCTGGTACTGGAACCGCTATCCCGGCATCCACTGCGACATCGAGTCCTACGTCTACATGCCGCTCCTCGAGGAGGTCGGCTACATACCGAAGTGGCGGTACGCGCCGGGCGAGGAGATCCGTCGGCACGCGCAGGCCATCGGGGAACACTTCAAGCTGCACGGCGACGCGTGCTTCCAGACGCAGGCGACCGAACTGCGCTGGGACGACGCCGAGTCGGAATGGCTCGTCAGCACCGACCGCGGCGACGCGATGCGGGCCCGATTCGTGGTGGTGGCCACCGGAGTACTCAGCCAGGCGAAGCTCCCGAGGATCCCTGGGATCGAGTCCTTCCGCGGGCATACGTTCCACACCAGCCGCTGGGACTACGCGTACACGGGCGGCGACGCGAACGGAAATCTCCACAGGCTCGCCGACAAGCGCGTCGCCGTCGTCGGCACCGGCGCCACGGCCATCCAGGTCGTACCGCACCTCGCGGCCGACGCCCAGCACCTCTACGTCTTCCAGCGCACGCCCTCCACCGTCGACGTACGCGACAACCGGCCCACCGACCCGGAGTGGGCCGAGCGCCTCACCCCCGGCTGGCAGCGGCGCCGCATGGACAACTTCCTCAAGGTCCTCACCGGCATCCCGGTCGACGAGGTCGACGAGGACCTGGTGAACGACGCCTGGACCAGCTCTGCGCGACTGCACGAGAAGCTCATCCCCACCAATGTGTACGCGGAGATCCCGGCCAAGGTGCGCGAACGCGTCTACGAGATCACCGACTTCCAGAAGATGAACGAGCTGCGCGCCCGCGTGGACGCGGTCGTCGAGGACCCGGTGACGGCCGAGAAGCTCAAGCCCTGGTACCGGTACATGTGCAAGCGGCCCACGTTCAGCGACACCTACCTGCAGAGCTTCAACCGGGACAACGTCACACTCGTCGACACGGCCGATACCCATGGCGTGGAGAGGATCACCGAGGACGCGGTCGTGGTCGGCGGCACGGAGTACGAGGTCGACTGCATCGTCTTCGCGACCGGTTTCGAGGTCGGCATCTCGGGGATTCTGTCCGGCCGGCTCCCGGTCTACGGACGGGGAGGCGTACACCTCTTCGAGGCATGGCACGAAGGGCCCAAGACCCTTCACGGCTTCTACAGTCACGGTTTCCCGAACCTCTTCCAGCTCGGCCCGCTGCAGAACGCGAGCTCCGTCAACTTCGTCCACGTACTCGACGAACAGGCCACTCACGTCGCCGAGGTCGTGGCCGCAGCCCGCGAGCGCAAGGCCCGCTACGTCGAGCCGAACCCTCAGGCTCAGGACGACTGGGTGGCCGGCCTCCGGAAGAACGCGCCCGACCTGCACAAGTTCCAGGCCGAGTGCACCCCTGGCTACTACAACAACGAGGGCAAGCCACGCGAGCGCAACGAGACCTATGCCGACGGACCGATCGCCTTCCACGCACTGCTCAGGGACTGGCGCGAGGGCGGCGGCCTGGACGACGTACTCGCCCCGGCCGATCAAGAGGGAGGCGAAGGGTGATCACCGACCGACAGGCAAGGACGCCCACCAGGTTCGACGAGCCCGGCAACCACCGGCCGAGAAGCGCTCGTTGGCGGGCCGAGCGGCTCAACCCGCCCCACCGGTTGTGGGGTTCCAACGGCATCGCCTTCGGCCCTGACCGTCGGCTGTACGTCGCCGAGTTCCTGGCCGGGCGCGTCAGCGCCGTCGATCCGGCCACGGGTGACCTGGAGGTGATCGTGCCGATGGACGGCCCGGTGCAGTCCCCGGACGACCTGGCTTTCGGCGCGGACGGCTCGATGTACATCGCCGACCTGGTCCCCGGCCGCGTATGGCGCCGCAGCCCTGACGGAACGTACACGCTGGTCTCCGACCAGGTGCAGGTACCGAACGGCATCACCTGTATCGGGGACCGGCTCTTCGTCAACGAAATGAAATTCGACGGCCGCCTGCTGGAGCTGTTCCCGGACGGCGGCGACCCTGTGGTGCTGACCGACGGTCTGGCCTTGGGCAACGCCATGCAGCGCGGCCCGGACGGTTGCTTGTACTACCCGCACATGGTCACCGGCCAGGTCTGGCGTATCCCACCGGACGGCGGGGAGCCGGAGGTGGTCGCGCATGACGTGCACGAACCGGTTGCCGTCCGTTTCGATCAGGGCGGTGTCCTGCATGTCCTGTCGCGTGGAGTCGAAGGCATCGTGACGCGCATCGATCTGCACGGCAGCGGATCCCGGTCCCTCGTCGTAAGTGGCCTGGTGGGCTTGGACAATGCCGCCTTCGACGCCGAGAACCGCATGTTCGTCTCCAGCTACGCCGGCGGTGGCATCACGGAGTTGCACCCCGACGGTCGCACCCGCGAGATCGTACCGCGAGGGCTCGACGGTCCGTACGGCGTGACCGTCGCCCCCGGCGGCACGGTGTACGCGGCCGACCACTACCGTCTGGCCACCCCGGCGGCCACGCACGAAGGTGAGCCGGCCACCGTCGTCCGGGCCGGCGATGCGGGCGGGGGCGTCACTTCGCTCACCCTGCTGCCGCCCGCAGTCCACGGCGTGGCCGCCGCCGACGGCCTGGTGCACTGCACCTCGCAGTACGGCGACGTCCACACCTATGACCCCGAGCGGAACACAACTCGCCTGCGAGCAACCGGCCTTGATGAGCCCGGCGGGATAGCGGTGGGGCCGGACGGGTCACTCGTGGTCGCCGAGACCGGGGCGGGACGGATCGTGGCCGTCGGGCCGGACGGCACCATCACCGCGCTCGTCGAAGGCATCGACCATCCCGTGGACGTGACCTTCGACGATGAGGGGCGGGCGTACGTCAGCGACGACCGGCGCGGGACGGTGCTGCGGATCGACGACGGGAAGACGGTCACCGTCGCGGACGGACTCGGGGCACCACAGGGCCTGGCGGCCTCAGGGGACGAGCTGTTCGTCGTGGAGACCGACCACCGCCGAATCCGGGTGATCTCCCTCACCACGGGGGCGAGCCGCGTCGATGCCGAGGACCTTCCGCTCGGGCCGCCTCCGGGCGTCGTGCCGCGTGCAGAACCCGCCTTGTTCACTCCTCACGGCATGCTCGGCGTACCCCGCCGGTTCGCCGGCCTCGCGGCCACTCCTTGCGGCTCGCTCCTCCTCGCCGCCCATGGCGAAGGCACCGTACTGCGTTTCACGCCGGTACGTGACGAGTCCGACGACCAGGACGATCAGGGAAGTTCAAGCACACGGCTGGGTACCGCATGAGTGAGGGACGGAATGGGCCGGACATGTCCAAGCCCGCAGTGAGCCACACCCTCAGCGTGGCGGTGCTGGCCTTCGGCGGCATCGTGGCCGCGACCATGCAGACCTTGGTGGTGCCGATCCTCGGTGAACTGCCGGAGATCCTCGGCACCTCCGCGTCCAACGCTTCCTGGGTCGTCACGGTCACGCTGCTGACCGCCGCCGTGGCCACCCCCATCGCCGGCCGCCTGGGTGATCAGCACGGCAAGCGCCGTATGCTGATCGCCTGCACGATCCCCCTCTGTTCGGGTTCTGTCCTGGCCGCCGTGGCCACCTCCCTGCCGCTGATGCTCGTCGGGCGCGGGCTGCAGGGCATGGGGGCGGGACTGGTGCCGCTCGGCATCAGCGCGATGCGCGACATCATGCCGCCGGAGAAGCTCAACACCGCCGTCGCGCTGATGAGCGCCTCGCTCGGAATCGGCGGCGCGCTCGGCCTCCCGCTGGCGGCGACGGTGGCCCAGTACGGCAGTTGGCGCGCGCTGTTCTGGGTGAGCGCGGTGCTCAGCCTGGTCGCGGCGGTGCTGATCCGCCTCATTCTCCCGGTTCCGGCGTCACCGGGGAGGGCCGGAAGCGGGTTCGACTTCGTGGGAGCCCTGGGGCTCAGCACTGGCCTGGCGGCACTGCTCCTCGCGGTGTCCAAGGGTGCCGACTGGGGCTGGAGCAGTGGCATGACGCTCGGGCTCTTCGGCACGGCGACCATCGTCCTGCTTACCTGGGCCTGGTGGGAGCTGCGCACCACGGAACCGATGGTCGACCTGCGCACCATGGCCCGACCGCAAGTCCTCCTGACCAATGCCGCTTCCGTCGTCGTCGGCTTCTCCATGATGGCCTCGTCGCTCATCGTGCCGCAGCTGCTGCAGCTGCCCGAGCGGACCGGCCACGGACTCGGCAAGTCGATGCTGGTCGCGGGCTTGGTGATGGCACCGGGCGGATTCGCGATGATGGCGGTGGCACCCGTGGCCGGCCGTATCTCCACGAAGTTCGGGCCGAAGGTCACGCTTCTCACCGGCTGCCTGATCGTCGCGGCAGGTTATCTGGCCTCGCTGTACCTGATGGACTCCGTGGCGACCCTGATGGCCGTGGTGATCGTCATCTCCGGTGGCATCGGCTTCGCGTACGGCGCGATGCCCGCACTCATCATGGGCGCCGTCCCGGCGACGGAGACGGCGGCGGCCAACGGCTTCAACGCCCTCATGCGGTCCATCGGCACCTCCGCCTCTTCGGCCGTGGTCGGCCTCGTCCTGTCCCAGATGACCGTCACGATCGGACCGATGAGCATCCCGTCCGAGGACGGTTTTCGCACCGGATTGCTCATCGGCGGGCTCGCAGCCCTGCTCGCGGCACTGATCACCCTCGCCATTCCCTGCCGCAGGCCCGCCGAACAGCCCTCGACCAGCACAGGCGTCTCCGCCGAGACCAGCCAGATCCCCACCCATGTGAAAGAGAGCAACTCATGAGCACCATCAAGGAATTCACGGACCGAGCCGTGATCGTCACCGGAGCCGGCTCCGGAATCGGCCGGGCGACGGCGATCGCGTTCGCGGCGCGCGGCGCACACGTGGCCGTCGCCGACCTCAACGCCGAGGGCGCCGCGGCGGTCGTCAAGGAGATCGAACAGGCCGGCGGCAGCGCGGTCGCCGTCGTCGGCGACCTGAGCGACCAGAGCGTCGTCGACGCGGTCGTCGACACAACCTTGAAGTCGTTCGGCAGCATCGACGTCCTCGTCAACAACGCCGGGATCATGGACAGCATGTCCGCGGTCGCCGACGTCAGCGACGCCGAGTGGGAACGGCTGATACGCATCAACCTGACCGCCCCGTTCCTCCTCACCCGGGCCGCACTGCCGCACATGCTGCAGGCCGGGCGCGGCTCCATCATGTTCACCGCCTCGGAGGCGTCCCTGCGCGGATCGGCCGCCGGCGCCGCGTATACGGCCGCCAAGCACGGAATCGTCGGCCTGACCAAGTCGCTGGCGGTCATGTATCGCTCCTCGGGCATCCGCGCGAACGCAATCGCCCCGGGAGGCACCATCACCGGCATCCAGCTCAGCGCGGACCCCGAGGCCCTCGGCCCGCAGACCCTGGCGTCGTACATGGGCAATGTCGGACAGCCGGCCGCCGCCGAGACCCAGGCCGCGGCCATCGTGTTCCTCGCCTCCGACGCGGCGAGCAACATCAGCGGTGTCGTGCTGCCCGTGGACGGCGGTTGGTCCGCGGTCTGAACCCGTTGGGACCGTCACCGAGCTCGGGCTGGCCGGGATGCGACGAGTACGGTTGGGCGAGGGGCCGGTCGGGCGTCTCGCCGAGCCGTCAGGCAGGCGCCTGCCGCGGTGGACGGGAAGGCCGTCCGCCCAAGCTGGACCGCCGCACCACCAGCTCCGGCTGGAGCACGACGTGCTGGTGACGATGGTCCGCCGCCGAATCACCGGTCTCCTCCGCTCGCTGTCATCGCTCTCACCCTTGGGCTTGATCCGCTTTGACGGACATCCGAGATCAGGGGTTCAGCCCCGGGAGGATGTCCATCATGGAGAGCATGGGGAAGAAGAAGCCTCGCCCTCGTCGCTCGTTTACGCCGGAGTTCAAGGCGGAGATCGTCGAGCTGTGCCGACGCGGTGACCGCTCGGTCGGTCAGATCGCCAAGGACTTCGATCTGACCGAGACCGCGGTGCGTGACTGGGTGAAGCAGGCCGAGGTCGATGCAGGCGAGCGGGACGGCCTGACCAGCAGCGAACGCGAGGAACTGGCCGCACTGCGTCGGGAGAACCGCCGTACTCGGAAGGCTCACTGATGAGTGGTCCCTCGGGGCCCGGGAAAGAACCGGTTGGTGACGCGCTGATAGCGGATGTAGTCAGGGCGTCGTTGCCGGCTGAAATACTCGGCGGGAACGGCGCCGGTGTAGTGCACGAGCATGTGGTACGTGGTCCAGGAGATCCAGGCCAGGGCGAGGGCCGTGAGCAGGCCGAAGACGATGTGATGGTGTGGCCAGCGGTCGATCAGCATGGGCAGCGACAACAGGATGAGACTGTTCCACTGCATCCACTGACCGAAGTAGTTGGGGTGGCGGCTGTAGCGCCACAGCCCGGTGTCGCAGGTGCGGCGCACACCGTCTCGTCGGGTGCGGTCGGCGAAACGGGCCTTCTGCAGGTCCGCCACCGATTCGAAGACCCAGAACACCGCCCACAGCGCGATCGCCGTGACACTCACGGCATCGAGGCCGACCGGGCGCTCGGTGGCGAGCGCGGCCGGGACCGCGAGCACAGCGATGTTGGCGCCGCACTGGACCATGATCTCGACCTGGAGCGACACCTTCTCGTTGCGGAACCCGTCTCGCTCCCAACGGCGCCGCTGGTACTGGTACCGCGGCAACTCGCCGGGCAACCGCTTGAATACCATGAACCGCAGCGCCCAGGCGCCCATACGCAGGCCCATCAGCAGGTAGATCACCGCAGTCGCGACAGCCGCAGGCGAATCCAGGCCGCCGAACGCCAGGACCTGCACCCCGATCAGGGCCAGGCCCCACGGCCAGGCCACATCCACGTAGGACATGAGCCCGGTGCGGTGGGCCGGCAGACACGCACCCACGACGAAGACGGCCAGTTGCACGAGCAGGTTGCAGACCATGAACCCCGTGAGGTCGCCCTGAAGTGCAAGGGCCGCGAACAACACGACATAGATCGCGAACGGCATCGTCCGCCTCACTGTGGCCACGGCAACTCCCTCCAAAACTGAGACACTGATGCACACGTGTCTCGTAAGATTGAGTGAGACACTAGGACGGTGATGTCTCAAATGCAAGAGGTTCCGCCTCCGCTGCCCCCGGACGAGCCGGTGCTGCGCGCTGCGGTCGCGATGTTCCTGCGGGACGGCTGGATCGACGCACGGGCGTTGGCTGCCGAGGCAGGCATCGGTCGCGCCACCCTGTACCGGCGTTACGGCGACCGCGACCGCCTGATCGGCGAGGCGATCTGGGCGATCGCCACAACCGAGTTCGCCCAGATCTACCCCCGCAGCCGCGGGCAAGGCGCCGACAAGGTCGCCGACCTCGTTCACGCCATGCTGACCACCAGCGCACAACTGCCGGCCATGCGTCGGTTCGTCGCCGAACACCCCGACACCGCACTACGGGTGATGACCTCGCGTGACGGCGTCATCCAGGGCCGCATAGTCGAGACCGTCAGCCGGCTCATCCAGTCCGAGATCGGCGAACCCGACGACATCGACGCCCCGACCCTCGCCTACGCCGTCGTCCGGGTCGCCGAGTCTTTCTATTACCGCGAGCTCCTCACCGGGCAGCCCACCGACATCAGCGCCGCCACCACCATCATCCGCAGACTCCTGCGCTGACCGGCCGACCTGACGCTCGACGTGTGCGCTGTCGAGGCCAGGCCGGATGTCGTCTCGTACGAGACCATCCGGCGCTGGTGCGCCAAGTTCGGGCTCGGCTGCGGGAGAGGGGATTCGGGACCGCCGAGCGGCTTCAGGGTGCGATGCCCACGCCCTCGATACGGCTCCACGCCTCTTCCTGCGCGGCGGACATCGCGGGCCAGTGGAGGCCGCCGGGTCGGGGGCGGACCTGCGTGGCGAACGGGGCAGGGCGGAACGCCGGATCGTAGAAACAGCCACCACCGTAGGTGGTGTCGAACGCGCTGCACCAACGCGCGATCGAGGTGGGGGTGGGCTTCCGGCCGGTGCGTGCCCATGGATAAGCCGGCCACCAGCGAACTGGGCGGGGTCTCCCCCACGATCGTGCTGCCGGGCGGCTGGTCTGAGGCGGACCTGCGCTACCAGGCCGAGCACATCGCCGCCCAGAAGCTGCGCAACAACGGCTACAACCGCGTAGCGAGCCAGGCGGTCGTCGTCAGTGCCGACTGGGCGCAGAAGGACCGCTTCCTGGCCCACCTGCGAGCCGCGCTGGTCGACGCGCCCGCCCGCCCCCGCACTACCCCGGCAGCGACGACCGGGGCGCCCACGCCCTCGACACGTACGGCGATGACGCCGAACGGCTCGGAGCAGGCCGCGTGCTGATCACCGGTCTCGTCCCGGCGGAACCCGGACCAGCCCTGACCACGGAGCACTTCGCCCCCGTCCTCGCCGTGCTGAAACTCCCCGGTGACCCGCGCCAGTTCCTCGCCGAGGCGGTCCGCACCACGAACGAGGAGTTCGCCGGCACCCTCGGCGTGACCCTCATCGCGCATCCGAGCACGATGGCCGTGCTCAGCCCGCGCTGGACGAAACTGTCTCCGAACTCCGCTACGGCACCATTGCGTTGAACGCCTGGACCGACGTCGGCTATCTCACCGCAACCGCCTGCTGGGATGCTTTCCCGGGGCACACCCCCGACGACGTGCAGAGCGGCATCGGCGTCGTGCACAACGCGCCCCTCCTGGACGGGCCCGAGCGCACCGTGGGCCGGAGCCCGTTCCACCCCGCGCCCCAGGCGCTCCTGCACGGGGTTCAGCTTGATCGGGCGGGCACTCTGGGCACCGATGCAGCACGCCCGTCGCTTCCTGTACCAAAGCGGCAGCACCCGCCTCACCCCGCAGCCAGGCTCTGCGCTCGACGACCGGCGGGCAGAGCCCGGCTCAGGGCAAACTCATCGCCAACGAGACAGGGCGAGGTCGGCGCACGGCCCCGCCCACGGGGTTCCCAACTGTCTCTCTGGCCGGGCTCTCACCTCGTCCCGGCCTCGAGTGGTCCAGAAGCTCCTCACGGTGTGGACTTTCCGACGCGGAGGGAGTCATGGACACGCCACTCGTCGCAGAGAGTTGGTGAGGCGCCCTGACTTTAGAAGAAGTGCTTGCGTCCACCGACCGCGCGACCGGTCGCGCCCAGGATCCACAGGATGGCGCCAACCAGAATGAGGATGCCACCGATCGTCGTCAGCAGACCCATGCCGACAAGCAGGCCGATGATCAGCAGAATAAGCCCAAGAATGATCATTCTAAACCCCATCGTCAATTCCGGCTCAGGCGCGTGTGCGTATGAGCTTCACAAGGGCCTGAGTTCGTCCCTTGGTGGGTAGATCCCGACCAGCTCCGAATGCCAGGACCTCGGTGCGATAGCCCTTGTGCCCGGCGACACGGTGTTCACGCCCTCTTTCGAAACTTCGTTCAGTACGCTATCTCCTCGACCGTCCTCTGCTCCGGAAGGTCCTTCCACCCCGGACCGGTTTGGACGTTGGTGACGGAGACACCGGGCAGCGGCGCCTACGGGCTGGTCCTCAGGTCCAAGGGCTTCTTCACCCTCGCCAGCCGGCCCTGGGGTGACGGGACTGTGGCGGCAGGCCGGTTCGGTGGCTCGCTTCGAGCCTTCCTCTGCTCGTGACACCGCAGCCCTTATGCGCAGGAACTCGTCTTCGTCGGCACCCAGATGGACGCGGAGCTGCTGCGGGCCGACCTGAACGGCTGCCGCCTGCAGGAAGGCGTAGCTCTGCCCGCTTCCGATCCCTTCCCTGCCTGGGACGCCTACGGCTCCTGCGAGAGCTGGGCGCATGAGCACGACCCCCTCACCACGGTGACGGGGGCACTGAAACTCCGGGTCGGTCGGTGGTCGCAGCCACGGCGGAGCTTCAATGGTCCCTGACACGAGACTTTTCTGGCGCCAGCCCCGCCCTGCCTCCCCGCGGGGTTCCGTCGTCTCACGGCTGCCATGTTGACAGCGGATGCGATCACAAATCCGTCATCCCCACAAGCAACGCAGGAATCTGACTGCGTGAGGAGCCGAACGCGTCTTGTGCGCCAGCGCGTTCGACCTCACGGCGAAGCCGCACCGGAGTGCTCCGGTGCGGCTTCGCCCTCTCACGGATCCGCGCAGAGATCCCGCCCCGACGGACCTCGGTGGGGTCTCGCCGTATCACCCGCCTATCACACAGCCATCACCAACTCGTCAGCCCCTCCCGGACCAAGAGGCTCTGACCTGCAATTCCATGCCCGCTCTGGCCTGGCATAGACGTACCTGGACGGTCTCTACAACCTGTGCCATGTGGTACCCAGGGAGGGACCCAGGATCAGGACGGGAGCCTCTTCTGGCCCGTCAAAGCGGTATTGCAGGGTGTTCGGTGGCGTCTCACTCACCCGTCTGACCCTCTCATCTGTCACGAGATGTCACATCGCCGGGGTGGACCTGGCGGGCCTTGCCCCGCTCCGGCAGTGCCGGACCTGCCGACGAGAGCCCAGGTATACCTTCTCCGGCATGTACTCGTGGCCGTGTCGGCAGTGGGCCCTCCGGGCGCGGCCCGCGCCGACGACGGCCCGCCAAGCTGCACGCCGACAAGGGCTACGACTACGACCACCTGCGCCGATGGCTACGCAAACGAGGCATCCGGCACCGCATCGCCCGCAAGGGCACCGAGTCCTCCACCCGGCTCGGTCGGCACCGCTGGACCATCGAGCGAACCATGTCCTGGCTGGGCGGATGCCGTCGTCTGCACCGCCGCTACGAACGCAAGGCCGAGCACTTCCTCGCCTTCACCGCCATCGCCTGCAGCCTCATCTGCTACCGCAGACTCACCAAATGGGACCACGTCATACTGCCAGGCGTCCGGCAGCGCCCGCGCCACCCGGTCGCGGTGGAAGACGTGGAAGCAGCTGGTGACTACGGGGGCGGCGACAGGACCGAGCGGGGCCGGCCGCATGGCGAAGTAGCCCATCCAAAAGCCCCGCAGAGCCATGACGCGGCATGTGCGATGACAGCCAGTCCCGCAAGCCCTGGAAAGCCCGGTGAGCGGTGGAGATTCCTGGTCCGACCCCGGCGGGCGCAGAACGACCGCAGTGCGCCGCGGGGGCCCACGGAAGGGCTGGACGTCCCGGGCTGTCAACCACTCGCGGTCGCGGGTCACGCGGTCCGAGACCACACCCGGGCCGAAGAGCGCCTCCCCCACACGACCGTCCCCGGCGGCGTACGAGTCAGGCCTCCCTCGACGCACCGGTGCATGAAGTGGGTCACGCCCTCCACGGGGGTGTGTCGCGTATGCGGACGACGCCGTAGGACATGGCCATCCCGGGTCCCACCGCGAACATCATCACGTGGTCCCCGGGCTGTAGCGCTCCCTCGCTGATCAGGTGGTCGAGCCCGGCGAGCAGGTCGCTGGCGCCCATGTGGCCGTTCCAGCGGCCGAATTCCAGCATGCCGTAGGAGGGATCGAGGCCGAGGGGTTTGAGGAAGTGTTCCAGGTACTGCTCGTTGGCGGCCGCGGGGTGGAGGACCCGGGTGATGTCGCCGATCTCGATGCCCGCGTCGTCCAGTACCTGCCGGACCGCCTCGGACTCCACCTTTCCGGCGATCAGCGCCGCCTCCTGGGGTGTCACATCACCCGGACGGGACGTCGCCTGCCGCTCCAGTGTCACCTTGCGGCCGACGGTGCAGCCGGGCGGGAACAGCGGCTCGTCCCCGCGGGTCATGCCCTCCAGAGCGGGCACGGAGAAGGAGTTGACGGCCAGCAGTTCGGCAAAGCCCTCACGCTTCGACAGCAGTGCCGCCGTACCGCCGTCCCCCAGGACGAGGCCGTGGTGGGAGCGGTAGCGGTCGATCAGCGGATGGCCGAAGTTGTCGGCGGTGGTGATCATGGCCGCAGTCCGGTCGGGGGAGGCCATCAGAAAGCACGCGGCCAGCTCCGCACCGGCCAGGAACCCCTCGCACCCCTGCCGCAGTCCGATCGCCGGGATCTCCCGGTCCACCGTGTTGCGCAGGATGTAGTGCTGGGGCATCCAGGAGTCCGGGCCCTGGTGCGATGTCGAGGTGTGCAGCAGCAGGTCGACGTCGCCGGGGGCGTGTCCGGAACGGGTCAGCACCTGTTTCCCGGCCTCGATCGCCATGTCCGGCGCCGGCACGGTCCCCGCGACCCGTGCGGCCCGCCAGCCCGTGGTCAGCTGGGACTCGTCGCAGTCGCCCCGGGCGACGGCCTCCTCCAGAGGGACCCGCTCGGGCAGGCAGACGCCCACGCCGCTGAGGTAGATGCCGTTGAACTTCATGGATATGCGTTCCCTTTCGGTCTGGCAGGGTCCGGGTCAGCTGTGCCGCTCGACGGCTACGGTCAGTCGCCTGGGGGCGCAGATCGTGTTGTTCTCGTACCAGTCGACGCCGGTCACCTCCCATGCCGGATAGCGGTCCAGCAGCACGTCGAGTGCGACCTTCGCCTCCAGCCGGGCCAGATGGGCGCCCAGGCAGATGTGGATGCCGTGGGTGAAGGCGAGCTGTGGGTTGGGCTTGCGGTGGATGTCGAACCGGGCCGGGTCGGGGTAGGCGTGTTCGTCCCAGTTGGCCGAGGTGAGTGAGATGAGGATGAACTGGTCGGCCGGGATCGTCACCCCGCCGAGCCTCACGTCCCGGTTGGTGACGCGTCCGGCGTCCGGTACCGGAGGGAGATACCGCAGGACCTCCTCGACGGCGTTCGGGACGAGGGAGCGGTCCGCCCGGACCTGGGCCATGGCATCGGGGTGCTCGTCGAGGCACGCCACCATGCTGCCCAGCAGCCCCATCGTGGTCAGATGCCCCGCGAGCAACAGGAGGACCGAGAAGTTGACGATCTCCGTCTCGGTGAGCCGCCGTCCGTCCATCTCCGCATGCACCAAACGGCTGATCATGTCGTCCCGCGGCCTGGTCCGGCGCTCCCGTGCGTGCTCTCGCAGGTAGTCGAGGATCTCCCGCATCGCCTCCTCCCGGTTCTGGATGAAGGCGCCGTCCGTGGGATCGTCCGTGGAGAGGGTGAGCTGGGCGTCGGAGCAGCGCCGGAGTACCTCGCGGCCCTCCCGGTCCACCCCGAGCAGTTCGGAGATGACGTTGAGGGGCAGCCGGTAGGCGAGATCGGCGGCGAGGTCGAACTCTCCCCGGTCGTCCACCTGGTCCAGGATCTCCACGACGAGGCTCTCGATCCGGCTGCCGAACGGCCCCAGCATCCGCGGGGTGAAGCCCTGGCTGAGCAGGCCGCGCAGGTTCTTGTGCGCCGGGGGGTCCAGTGCGGACAGGTTGCCGTCGATGAACTCCTGCGCCGGCATCACACGGTGCATGTCGTTGGAGAAGGTGGACCAGTCGGAGAAGACCCGCACCGCGTCCGCGTGCCGCAGGACACGCCAGCTGTTCATCGTCGTGTCGAAGTACACCGGCTCGTGGTCCCGCATGTGCCGAAGCCATGCGTGCAGCGATTTGCCGCGGTCCACGTGGAACGGCCGTCGCGGGGGTGCGGTCTGGGACGTCATACGGTTGTTCCCCCTCGGTTCCGCGATCTGTGGGTGGGGTGCTGAACAGTCGTGGGGTGTCATGGCGGTCGGTTTCGCCTTCGGGGGCCCGGTGCAGGGCGCGTCAGGGAACCAGGCAGCGGAACAGGTCCGTCGCGAGGCCGTCCAGTAACTCCTGCCGCCGGTTGTGCAGGAAGAAGTGGCCCCCCGGCAGCATCCGCAGCCGGAAGTCCTCCGTCGTCTGCTCCCCCCAGGCCGTCAGGTCCTCCTCGCGGCAGTCGATGTCCTCCGTGCCGCCGAACGCCGAGACGGGGCAGTCCAGCAACGGGCCGGGGCGGAAGCGGTAGGTCTCCAGCACCGTCGTGTCGGCCCGCAGGATCGGCAGATACAGCGCTTTCATCTCGGGCGAGTCGCGGATCGCCGGGGGGATGGCCCGGAACCGGCGGTCGAGGACGTCCAGGAAGACATCGTCGGGCAGGGTGTGCATGGCGGGATGATGCAGTGGCGTCTGCGGCGCTGGGCGGGCCGCCACACCGAGGTGCGCGGCCCGCAGGCCGTAGCCGTCCCGCAGTTCCCGTACGAGTTCGAAGGCGATCCAGGCACCGACACTGTAGCCGAACACCGCGAACGGCTCCGGCAGTTCGTCCGCGAGGGCCGCCGCCGCCTCGCGGACGATCTCCTCGACGCTGTACAGCAGCGGCTCCTGCAACCGGGCCTCCCGGCCCGGAGGCCGCAGCAGCCAGAGCTCCGCGCCGTCCCGCAGTTCAGCGGCCCAGCTGTGGTACGCCGCGGGACCACCGCCGGCGTAGGGCACGCAGATCAGGCGCAGCGGAGCGTCCGGGGCAGGCCTCGGGCGCAGGATCCACCGTTCGAAAGGTGTCACGGGCGGCGCACCTCGAAGGTGAGTCGCTTGGGGTTGCACAGGGAGTACGACTCGTACCACTGCATTCCGGTGAAGGTCAGGTCGGTGTAGCGATCCAGGATCGCGTTGAGCGCGATCTTCGCCTCCAGGCGGGCCAGATGGGCGCCCAGGCAGTAGTGGATCCCGGTGGTGAAGGCGAGTTGTGGGTTGGACGGGCGATGGATGTCGAACCGGTCCGGGTCGGGGAACTCGCGCTCGTCGCGGTTGGCGGAGATCAGCGAGACCAGCACCAGCCGGTCGGCCGGGATGGTGGCACCGGCCAGCTCGACCTCCACGTTGGTCACCCGGCCGCCCTCGGGTACGGCGGGCGGTAGCGCAGCACCTCTTCGACGGCGCCCGGCACCAGTGAGCGGTCGGCTCGGACCTCGGTCAGCTGGCCGGGGTGTTCACTGAGGGTCAGCATCATGTTGCCGAGCAGGGACATCGTGGTCAGATGGCCCGCGAGCAGCAGCAGAACGGTGAAGTTGACGACCTCTTCGTCGTCGAGGGAGCGGTCGTCGAGTCTGGCGGTCGCCAGCTTGCTGACCAGGTCGTCCTGCGGATCCCGGCGCCGGGCCGGGACGAGCTCCTGCCCGAGATACGACTGGAGTTCGCCCATCGCCTTCTGCACTCCGACGACGAAATCCGGGTCGGCGGGGTTCTCGCAGGTGAGGGCGAGCTGGGCGTCGGCGGTGCGGTAGAGCACTCCCCGGTCCCCGCGTGGCACGCCGATCACCTCCGCGATGACGTTCAGCGGAAGCTGGTACGACAGATCTCGGGTGATGTCGATCTCCGTGCGGTCCTCGACCGCGTCCAGCAGTTCGCCGACGATCCTCTCGATGCGCGGGGCCAGGTCGGCCAGAGCGCGAGGGGTGAATCCCTGGGCGATGATGCCGCGCAGCTGCTTGTGCTCGGGCGGGTCCATCGTGGAGAGGTTTCCCCTGGTGAAGCCGTGTTCCGGCATGATGCGACACATGTCGTTGGAGAACACCTGCCAGTCGGAGAGCACCCGGTGGGCGTCCTCGTAGCGGTAGACCTTCCAGGACTGTGACGCCTCGTCGAACATGACCGGGGTGTTGTCCCTGGCGTTTCGCATCCACGCGTACAGCGCAGGGCCGCCGTCGGCGAAGAACGGCGGCGCGGCGTTGGGCCGGTCAACCATGTGGTCTCTCTCCTCTGTTCTGCTGCCCGGTGGGCGGGGTGAGGGTCCGTTCCGGTCGCCTTCTCCCTTCAGTCTGGGGAGCGCCGGTTCCGGGACGCCCCCGGGGAAGACCCCGGCAGCACCCCGGTGTTGACACCGGGAGTCTCCTGGCCCCCGGGCAGCCGGGCCCACGAGTGGCGGACGTCGCCGGGGATGCGAAGGTCAGTGGCCGGTGGCCAGGCGTGCGGCTCCGTCGATCCGGATCACCTCGCCGTTGATCATGGGGTTCTCCACGATGTGCTGTACCAGGCCCGCGAACTCCTGGGGTTGTCCCAGGCGTTGCGGATGCGGGGTGGCGGCGACCAGAGCGGTGCGGGTCCGGGTGGACAGCTCCGCAAGCATCGGGGTGTCGAACAGCCCCGGCGCCACCGTCACCACGCGCACCCGGTGACGCGCCAGGTCACGGGCGAGCGGCAGGGTCATCCCGGCGATTCCGGCCTTGGACGCCGCGTACGCCGCCTGCCCCTGCTGTCCGTCGTAGGCCGCGATGGACGAGGTGCACACGATGACCCCCCGCTCGTCGTCCGCCGTGCCGCCGCCCCGTACCATCGCGGCTGCGGCCGAGCGCACCACGTCGAACGTACCGACCAGGTTCACCTGCACGATTCGCTGGAACTCCGCCAGCGGCAGTGGGCCCTCGCGGCCCACCACTTTCCCGGAGGCGGTGGCTCCCGCGCAGCAAACGGCGATGTGCGGGCCTCCCCTGCGCCGTGCTTCCGCCACGGCGGCGGCCACGTCCGGCGGACGCGTGATGTCCCCGGCGACGAAGGCGGCCCGGTCGCCCAGGTGCGCCAGGGCCTCGGCACCGCGCGCGGCGGATCGGCCCGTCACCACCACCTCGGCACCCGCCGCGAGCAGCCGCACCGCCACGGCGAGGCCCAGTCCGGACGTGCCGCCCACGACGACAGCGACCTTTCCGGTGATGACCATCTACTCGGCCGGTCCCAGGAAGTCGCTTTCGGCGGGCCAGTGGATGACCGTGCCGCCATGACTCATCCCCGCTCCGAAGGAGGCGAGGACGACCGTGTCCCCGGCCTTGACCCGGCCCTCGTCCACGGCCTCGCGCAGGGCCAGCGGCATTCCGGCGCCGGAGCTGTTGCCCAGGCGGTGGACGTTCTCGGCCGTGCGCTCGGCGGGCAGGCCGAGTTTCTCCCGGAGTACGCGGAGCAGGTGGTGGTTGGCCTGGTGGAAGACGAGGAGGTCCACGTCATCGGTCGACATCCCGTGGTGTTCCAGCAGTTCCAGCACGAAGCCCGGCATGATGTCCAGCGCGAAGTCCCGCACCGAACGGCCGTGCATGTGCACGAAGTTGTCGCCGAATCCCGAGTGCTTGGGTCTGCCGTCGGTGGACCAGGTGCGCTGTTCCCTCTTGACGAAGGCGGTCTCGTACGCCCGGGGATCGCTGCGCAGCAGGGCCGGCGTCACGCCGGTCCCGATGGCGCAGGGCTCCAGCAGATAGCAGGCGGCGGCGTCACCGAAGATCACGCCGGTTGCGCGGTCCTCGGGGTCCAGGGTCTTGGTCACGGTGTCCGCGAGAACCACCGCTATCCGCCGGTAGCCGCCCGACAGCAGGTACTTCGCGCCGACGTCGAGGGCGAACGTACCGCCGGGGCAGCCGCCGCTGTTGACGTCGAACCCCGGGGTGCCGGTGAGGCCCAGCTTGCGGGCGATGGCCACCGCGGCGGCGGGCAGCATGTGGTCTGGTGTGAACGTGCCGCAGATCAGCAGGTCGATGGAGTCCGGGCTGACCCCCGCGCGGGCACAGGCGTCGCGCAGGGCGGCCGCGCCCAGGTCCGAGGTCTGCTCGTCGGGTGCCGACCAGCGCCGCTCCGTGATGCCGATGTGCTCGTTGATCCAGGCGTCCGTGGTGTCCAGCATCTGTTCCAGGTCCGCGTTGGTCACCACGCGCTCGGGTACGTAGCCCCCGATGGCCCGGATGCCTACCCCGTAGGGGGTACCAGCGGTGTTTGTCATTCCTCATCAACCGCTACAGCGGGCTTTGCCTCGGCGTCGACGAGGGCAGCACCGCCGACGGAGCCAACATCGAACAGCAGCCATACGCGTCACAGACACGGCAACAGTGGCAGATCATCCCGTCCTGACCTGCCCTCCGCCCCTCTTCTCCGCTACGGCCCGCTGGACGCGAACGGCCACAAGAACACCGCTCGGAACCACCAGAAGCCAGGCGACCGTGCTCAACGAGGCCCACGCGGACGCCTACAACCACACCGGCCAGCCCCGCACTATCAGGCCACGGACGACGACGCTGAACCGCTCCGGGTTCGGTAGAGATCTCAGATGTTGGTTGTGACCTGGGCTTTCGTGGCGCTCAGGTAGTGGTTGGCCTCGTATGATCGAGTCCCTACCGAACCCGGAGCGGTTCAGTGTTGCTGCCCCATCTGAATGAGCGGCAGCGGCGTCTGGCGGTGGCGGCCGAGGCGAGGCTGCTTGGCCACCGCGGGGTGCGCGCCGCCCGGGCAGCGGCCGTCAGCGAGACCACCGTGCGACGGGGGATCACGGAACTGGAAGCCGGCATCGGGCCGCTGCCCGGCGGACGCATCCGCACCGAAGGCGGAGGCCGTAAACCGGCCGAGGAGATCGACCCTGGTCTACGGATGACATCGCCCTGCTGATCACCCATCGCCAGCAGGGCGACAGGTGAGGCACCAGCGATCCTCACACCGACTGGCAACCTCCGGTCACATCGGGATCTCGAAGTGCACCGTAGCGACGCCCGGTCCATGTTCGCCGGTGGTACGGGCGTCGAACACCTCCTTCGCCGCACTGCGCCAGAAGGCTTCCGTCCCCTCGATGTTCACGTTGGTGTGGAGGTAGATGAGTTCGTAGCCTGGGGTGTTCGCGATGAAGTCGCAGGCGGCGTCGACCAGCGTGCGGGCGAGCCCTCGGCGCCGGTGTTCGGGCTGCACGTAGACACGGACGAGTTGGGCGGTGGTGCCGGACGGGTAGCGTTCGGCCAACCAGCGCGGATGCGGCGGGTGGTTGGGGCCTTGAGACCGTACGCCCGTCGTGGCCACCACCTCGCCGTCGTGGACGGCCACGAGTAGGAGGTGCCGTGGATCGTCAAGATACGTGCCCCCGATGTCCACCACGTCCCGGTGCCACTGGGGCACGTACCCGTATCCGAACTCGTTGTAGAAGGTGTCGAGCATGACGCGGCGCGCGCCGTCCACGTCCGCCGGTGTCGCGTGGCGCACGGTGTATCCGCGAGGTGTGGTCTGACTCATCGAGATGTCCTTCCGTATCGGAGTCCCACGCTAGTCAAATGAAAACGACTTTCAAAAACATCGGCGTGTCACGGCTTCCCAGGCAGCCCGGGCCCCTGCACAGGCACACCCGCCGCCCACCTCCCGTTGATGGGGTAGGCGGCCGCGGTGTCGCCCGTGCAGGCGTTGCCGCGACTGGCGAAGACGCCGCGTGAGTAGTCGTTGTCGAGGGCGACCAGTCGGGAGCCGGGCAGGAGCCGACTCAGCCGGCGCGCCTCTGCGATGGGCGTGACGGGGGCGGATGCGGAAGCCGCCAGCAGTATTGGGCGGTGCGTCGGGACTGCCGAGCGGTGTGCGGCGGGCTGGTCGGTGGTGCCAGTAGGCACAGGGGGACGCCTCCATGCCGGTCACGACCGATTGGGGGTCGAGGCGGCGGGTGCGGCGAATATCCGTCACGAGCTGCCGGGGCGTAGGGGCGGAGCCGTCGGCGCACTTGGCGATGCAGTTGACGGCTTCGTAGCCGCAGGAGGCGGGGCTGTCCAAGTCGGTGGCGGGGCATAGTCGTCGAGGTAAGTGCACAGACCATAGGCGAGACCCGCCCACCATTCGGTGCGGCCGAGCCTCCGATACCTAGCACGGTCGAACTCGGCCGCCTCGAAGCTGCTGACGGGCCGGTCAGCGAGTCCTTCGCGCGCCACGCCGCCGCTGCGCTGTCGCCAGACCGAAACAATCCGGGTGGGCCGCGCTCCGCGAGAAGAAGGTGTCACGCCGACGCAGCGGCGCCCGGCTCTGGATGACGTCAACGTCGTACCGGCCCCTTGGGCCGACGACGCCATCGAGGACCACGCGGCCAGTGCGATGCGGGAGCGGCGGGCAGGACGGTCTTCAGCGGTCGCCGCCAGGGCGCACAGCGGGGCGGGGCGGGGCGGCGCATGCCTGGTGTCACGGAGCGTCCCCAGATGGATCCACTGAGGTACTGACAATGAAAACGATTACCGATAACGTGTCCACGGCACAGCCGGGCCCGCCTCCTCACGGAGGCTTCGCCGGGCTGTCCTGACGTCTGAACAACACCGCACGAAAAGGGGAGCTGTGGCTCATCTGCTGGTGGTCGAGAGCTGGGTCGGATCGATGAGCAGGCTGTTGCCACGGGCGATACGGGAGAGCGGGCACGAGTTCACGTTCCTCACCCGCGATCTGCATCACTACCTGCGATCGGCGCCCGAGGGAGCGGCGCACCCGCTGCTCGGGGCGCGCAACGTGATCACAGCGGACACCAACGACACAGAGGCCGTGCTGCCGGAAGTCGAGCGGCTGCACGCGGTGTTCGGGTTCGATGGGGTGATCACGTCCTGCGACTACTACCTGTCGACGGTGGCGCGGGTAGCCGGGCGGCTCGGTCTGCCCGCGTCGAGCCCCGAGGCGGTGGAGAACGCCTGCCGCAAGGACGCTGCCCGCCGTGTCCTGGCCGACGCCGGGGTGCCCGGGCCGCGCTTCGCCGTGCACGAGGAGTGGGTCGACATCGCGCGGGCGGCGCGGGAGATCGGCTACCCGCTGGTGGTCAAGCCCGTCGACCTGTGCGCGGGCATGTACGTACGCCGGGTGGACGACGAGGAGCAACTCGCCGCCGCCGTTAGGGCGCTGGCCGACTTCCCGGTCAACGCGCGCGGGCAGCGGCGGGCACCCGTGGTGCTGCTCGAAGAACTCCTGGACGGCCCGGAAGTGAGCGTCGAGACCGTCTCTCACGCGGGAGCGGTCCATGTGATCGGCGTGACCGACAAGAGCATCGGCGGGGCGCCCGCGTTCATCGAGACCGGCCACATGTTCCCCGCCGCCCTGTCGAGCGCGGACGCCGAGGCCGCCGAACAGACCGCACTCGGCGCGCTCAAGGCGCTCGGCCTGACCGACGGCGTCGTGGCGCACACCGAGATCAAGCTCACCTCCGCCGGGCCGCGCGTCGTCGAGGTCAATCCCCGCCCCGCCGGGAACCGCATCACCGAGCTGGTCCGCCACGTCACCGGGATCGACCTCGCCGCGGCCTTCGTGGACGTCTCCCTGGGCCGCGCCCCCGACCTTCGGCGCACGGACACCGGGCTGCGCAGCGCCGCCATCGGCTTCCTCGTGCCGCAGACCGCGGGCATGCTCGAAGCCCTGGACGGCAGCGCACTGCGGGACAGGCCCGGCGTCTTGGAGGTGCAGCTCGCCGAGCCCGGCAAACAGGTGAAGGCCGCGGGGAGCAACAACGAGTACCTCGGGCACGTCATGGCGGGCGATGCCGCGGGGCTGGGCGCCCGTGACCGGGTCGAGGCGCTGCTCGGCGAGCTGCGGTCCGGGCTGGTGATCCGATGACCTCCGCCACCTCGGCGTCCACCCGCGTGACGACGTACGACGCGCTCATGGCGCAGGCCCGCGCCGGGGAACTCGGCCCGGACCCGGCCGCCCTGCGGATCGCCGTGGCCTTCACCACGCGGCAGGCCGTACGGCACGACGGGCGCGGCACCGGCTACCGCAACGAGGTGCTCAGCCTGCGCCTGGCCGAGGCCGTCGGCAGTTGCGCGGTCGAGCCCGGCGCACTGCCCGACAGTGCGGTGGAGGACTGCGTCGGCGCGGACGTCGCCCGGCTGCTGGAGCATCCGCTGCTGCCGGTGCGCGTGGCCGCCCTCGACGCCTACCTGATGCACGTCACCCCGCACACCCCGGACAACGGTGCCCGGCCCGTACCGCTGCCGGCCGGGACATCGTTGGAGAAGTCCCGGGCCCGGGCCCGGGCGGTGGTCGAACTGCTCGACCTGTCGCCGGGGTCGACGGTGCTCGTGGTCGGAGTGGTCAATTCCCTGCTGGAGGCGCTGCGGTCACGGGAACTGGCCTACGTTCCGTGCGACCTCAAGGGCGGGGTCACCGAATGGGACGAGACGGTCGTCACCGATGCGCCGGCCGAGGCCGGCCGGTGTGATGCGCTGCTTGTGTCCGGGATGACGCTGGGCAACGGGACGTTCGAGCCGCTGCGGGAGCACGCGCTGCGGCACGGCAAGCAGTTGGTGTTGTTCGCCCAGACCGGCAGCGCCGTGCTGCCCCGCTTCCTGAGCCACGGGGTGAGCGCCGTGTGCGCGGAGCCGTATCCCTTCTTCTGGCTGGACGGCGGTCCTGGCACCGTCTACCGCTACCGCGCCGGCGGTCCGGGAGGTGCCCGGTGACCCCGACCACCGCAACCGCCGTACGCCCCGTCGCCCGCCCGGAACTGCTCACCCTGCTCGGCCGTACGCCCGTCGCGCGCATCACCGCCGGCCTACCGGAACCGCACCCCGGTTTCTGGGCGAAACTCGAAGGGCTCGCCGCGGGCGGGATGAAGGCCCGGGCCGCGGTGTCCATGCTGATGGGCGCCCGTGAGCGCGGCGAGCTGCGGCCCGGTGCCCCGGTGGTGGAGTCCACCTCCGGCACGCTCGGCATCGGGCTCGCCTTCGCGGGCCAGGCCCTCGGTCATCCCATCGTGCTGGTCGGCGACAGTGAACTGGAGCCGTCCATGCGGCAGTTGCTGCACTCTCACGGGGTGCGGCTGGAGATCGTGGACCGGCCCGCGCCCCAGGGCGGCTGGCAGGCCGCACGGCTGGCCCGGCTGCGCGAACTGCTCGCCGTGCTGCCCGGCGCCTACTGGCCCGACCAGTACAACAACCCCGACAACACCGCCGGCTACGCCTCCCTGGCCGCCGAACTCGCCGTCCAGCTCGACCACCTCGACATCCTGGTGTGCAGCGTCGGCACCGGCGGCCACAGCGCCGGCATCATCGGCCCGCTGCGCCGCCACTGGCCCGCCCTGCGGCTCATCGGCGTCGACGCCACCGGCTCCACCATCTTCGGCCAGCCCGCCCGGCCGCGGCTGATGCGCGGCCTGGGCAGCAGCATCCACCCGCGCAACGTCGCCTACGACGCCTTCGACGAGGTCCACTGGGTCGGTCCCGCGGAGGCCGTGGACAGTTGCCGCCGCCTGGCCCGTGGCGCCTTCGTCAGCGGCGGCTGGAGCACCGGTGCCGCCGCCCGGGTCGCCGCCTGGGCCGCCCGCGTCCACCCCGGGGCGGTCGTCGCCACCGTCTTCCCCGACGGCCCGCACCGCTACCTCGGCACCGTGTACGACGACGACTTCGCCGCCGCCCACGGCCTCGACCCCGCTACGGCGGCCACCCGGCCCGTCGAGATCCCGCACCCGCACGCGGCCGAGGCAACCGGCTGGGTGCGGTGCACGCGAGTCGCCGACCCGCTGAAGGCCGTCCCCCCTTCGGAAAGGAACCCGTGAAGGCCAGCCGGCGCACCGTACGCCTCGACCTCACCGAGCCGCTGCGCATCTCCCGCTCCACCATGTCTGCCCGCGACGCCGTGTGGCTGACCGTCGAACACGAAGGCGTCACCGGGCACGGTGAGGCCGTCACCAGCGTCTATTACCGTCTCGACGCCAAGACCCTTGAAGGGCTCTTCGCTGCCGCCGGAACGGAGCTCGCCCGCTTCCCCGATCCCGAGAGCGCCCTGGAGGCCCTGCGAGCGGGTGAGTTGACCGGTGACGGCACTCCCCCGGCCGTGACAGCCGCCGTCGAGGCGGCGCTGCTCGACCTCGTCGGCAAGCGCGCGGGCAGTCCCGTCCACCGGCTCCTCGGTGCCGTGCGACCTCCGGTCGCCGCGACTGCCCGCACCATCGGCATCACGTCCCTAGCGCACGCGTCGGCGCAGGCCCGCTGTCTCGCGGCGAGCGGCTTCGAGGTGATCAAGGTCAAGGCGGGGGCGCCCGATCCGGAGGACGATGTCGAGCGCGTCCGCGTCATCCGCGACGCCGCGCCCCGAGCCCGGCTGCTCCTCGATCCCAACGGTGCCTGGACCTCAGCGCAGGCCGAGGCGCTGCTGCCCCGGTTCGCCGACCTCGGTGTCGAGGCCGTCGAACAGCCCCTCGCCCCCGGCGACCCGGAGGCGCTGGGGGCGTTGGCCGAACGCTCACCGCTGCCGGTCATCGCCGACGAGGACGCCGTGGACCTGGAGGACGTGCGCCGGCTGGCCGGGCGCGTCCAGGGCGTCAACGTCAAGCTCGCCAAGTGCGGCGGGGTGCACGCGGCCCTGCGCATCGCCGAGTTGATCGACGGCACCGGCACCGAGCTGATGCTGGGCTGCCTGACCGCCAGCAGCCTCGGCCTCGCGCCCGCCGTCCACCTCGCCGACCGGGCCCGCTGGGCCGACCTCGACGGGCACCTGCTGCTGGCCCACGACCCGTGGACCGGCATCGGCGGCGAGGACGGCTACGTACGGGCAAGTGACCTGCCCGGGCTGGGCGTCGGGCTGCGGGAGGTGAGCCGTGAAGACGTGGCGTGAGATGCGCCGCTTCCCGCTCGCGGTCCAGCTCCTGCTGGTCAACCAGCTCGGCGTGAACACCGGCTTCTACCTCCTCATCCCCTACCTCGCCACCCACCTCACCGAGAACGTGGGCATGTCGGCCGCCGTCGTCGGTGTCGTTCTCGGCGTGCGCAACCTCAGCCAGCAGGGCCTGTTCATCATCGGCGGCTCGGCCTCCGACCGGCTCGGCGCGCGCGGTGTGATCATCGCCGGCTGTGCTCTGCGCACGGTGGGGTTCGCGCTGTTCGCGCTCGGCGACAACCTGGCCATCCTGTTCGCCGCCTCCGTGCTCAGCGGCTTCGCCGGGGCGCTGTTCAACCCCGCCGTACGCGCCTACATCGCCCAGGAGGCCGACGAGCGCAAGGCCGAGGCGTTCGCCCTGTTCAACGTGTTCGCCACCACCGGGGCACTGATCGGCCCGCTGCTGGGCAGCGCGCTGCTGCTCGTGGACTTCCGCACGTCGGCCCTGACCGCCGCCGGGATCTTCTCCGTCCTCACCGTCGCGCAGGCTCTGGTCCTGCCCGCGCGGCAGGTCGAACCGAGCAGGGGCACGGTGCTCGCTGACTGGCGAGAGGTCGTCGGCAACCGCCCCTTCCTCGCCTTCGCGCTCGCCATGGTCGGCATGTTCACCCTGGAGAACCAGCTGTACCTACTGCTGCCCGACGGAGCACGGCAGGCCACCGGCTGGGACGGCGCGGCCGGCCTCGTCTTCGTCGTCGGCACCCTCGCCAATCTCACCCTGCAGCTGCGCATCACCCGCGCCCTGAAGGAACGGAGGGACAGGGCACGCTGGATTTCCACCGGGCTCGGCCTGATGGCGCTGGCGTTCCTGCCGCCCGCCATGGTGGCCGGTGGCTCCGGTGGGCCGGACGGCACGGTGGACGCGGCGCTGCGCGCCCTGCCCGTGCTGGCGGGAGCCCTGCTGCTCTACCTCGGCGTGATGGTCGCCCAGCCGTTCGTCATGGAGCTGATCCCCGGCTTCGGCCGCCCCGAGCTGACCGGCACCTACTTCGGGATCTTCTACGTCGTCTCGGGCATCGCCGCCGCCGTCGGCAACACCGTCGTCGGCTGGGCCATGGACACCGGGGAGCGGGGCGACGCCGGCTGGCTGCCGTGGGCGTGCTGCGCGCTGTTCGGGCTCGCGTCCGCGCTGGGCGTGGCCTGGCTGCGTCGGCTGGGATCGCTGCCGACGCCGTCGAAGCCCGCCGTACCCGCGACCGCCTGAGGAAGGACACCGACATGACCTCGACGACGACCGCGAGTACGCACAACCTGCTCACGGACAACCCCGAGCTGTACGAGGCCCGCTTCCCCGACCCCGACCGGCTCGCCGGACGCTGGACCGAGGACTGCCTGCGGCGGCACGCGGCAGGCCCGCGCGTGCTGGACATGGGCTGCGGCACCGGCCGCGACGCCGCACACCTGCACTCCGCCGGCCGTACGGTGACCGGCGCCGACCTCTCCGAGGCGATGCTCGTGCACGCCCGCACCCACCATCCCGGCCCCGAGTACGTGCGCGCCGACCTGCGCGGATTCGACCTCGGTCAGGACGCGTTCGACGCCGTCGTGTGCCTGGACAGCGCCCTGCTGTACTGCCACACCAACGACCAGCTCGGCGCCTTCCTGTCCTCCTGCCGCCGGGCCCTGGCCCCGGGTGGACTGCTCGTCGCGGAGATGCGCAACGGCGCCTACTTCCTGGGCCGCACCGACCTGCTCGACACACCCAAGGTCAACGAGTTCAGCTGGCAGGGCACCGCCTACCGCTCCACCACCATCCTCACCGTTGACCGCACGGCCCAACTCCTGCGCCGTACGCGCGTGTGGGCCGCGGACGACGGGTCGGAGCCCGTCGAGCAACGCTCCGCGTGGCGGCTGCTGTTCCCGCAGGAGCTGCGTCACCTCCTGGCCGCGCACGGCTTCGAGGTACTGGAGCTCCACGACGGTCCGGGCCCGCGGGCCGAGCCGCTCTGGCACGAGGGTCTGCTTCCCGGCCGTATCGCCGACGCCGACCGGCTGCACGTGGTGGCCCGCCTGACCCAGTCCTCCTGACCGGGCCCGTCTCCGCGTCCTGACGCCCCAAAACTGCCGCCCCCCGCACCGCAACGGCACATCCACACACCCTGAGGAAACACGCATGCACGACGAATCCACCCGCTCTCTCCCCTCCCTCGACCGCTTCCCGGGCCTTCACCGGCGCGGCTTCCTCGCCGCCACGGGCGCCGCCTCGCTCGGCGCACTCACCCTCGCCGGATGCGGCGGCGGCTCCGGCTCCGGAGACGGCGAGAGCAAGGGCGACGGCGCACCGAGGCGGGGCGGGCGGCTGCGCGCCGCGTTCGCGGGCGGCGGCGCCAGCGAGACCCTCGACCCGCACCTGGCCAGCCTCTTCGCCGACGTCGCCCGCGCCAAGGCGCTCTTCGACAAGCTCGCCGACTACGGCGCCGACCTGTCCGCCCAACCCCGCCTCGCCGACAAGTGGGAGTCCAACAAGACCCTGGACCGCTGGCAGGTCACCCTGCGCGATGCCACCTTCCACGACGGCAAGCCGGTCACCGCGAAGGACGTCCTCTACAGCTACCGCCGCGTCGCCGACCCGAAGCAGGCGTTCAGAGCCAAGGCGTCCCTGGAGCCGATCGACCTCAAGGCCAGCCGCGCCACCGGCGAGCGGTCGATCGAGTTCGTCCTCAAGCGCCCGACGGCCGAATTCCCCAACATCCTGGCCGCGTTCGGCGCATACATCGTGCCCGAGAACGCCACCGAGTTCGACAAGGAGCCGATCGGTTCGGGACCGTTCCGGTTCGTGTCGTTCGCCCCGGGCCGCTCAGCGGTCTTCCGCCGCAACGACGACTACTGGGAGGGCGCCCCTCACCTCGACGAGATCGAGTTCGTCGTCGCCAACGAGGAGTCCGCCCGCGTCAACGCCCTCATCGGCGGCCAGGTCGAGTACGCCCACGAACTCAACCCCACCACCGCCCGCGCCCACGAGGACAAGGGACAGATCGAGATCGTGCGCCTGCGCAACAGCGCCATGCAGGGCTTCTGCATGAAGACCGACCGGGCTCCCTTCGACGACAAGCGGGTGCGCCAGGCGTTCTTCCTCATCGCCGACCGCAAGGAACTCGTCGACGGCGCCCTGTCCGGCGCCGGGGAGATCGGCAACGACCTGTTCGGCAAGGGCTACGAGTACTACGCCGACGGCCTGCCCCAGCGCGAGCAGGACCTCGACAAGGCCCGCGCCCTGCTCAAGCAGGCCGGCGCCGAGAGCCTCAAGGTCACCCTCGACACCTCGGCCGTCGCCGCCGGATTCACCGAAGCCGCCAGCATCTTCCGCGACCAGGCGAAGAAGGCAGGCGTCACGATCGACGTCAAGATGGGCAGCAAGGACTCCTACTGGAGCGACATCCTCGATGGCGGCACCCTGTGCTGCTACCGCTCCGGCGCCATGCCCATCGAGGCCCACCTCTCCCAGCGCCTGCTCACCGACTCCACCACCAACGCCACCAAGTGGCAGCACAAGGACTTCGACGCCCTCTACCAGCAGGCCCAGTCCACCCCCGACAAGACCGAACGCGCCGCCGTCTACGAACGCATGCAGCGCCGCCTGTACTCCGAGGGCGGCTTCCTGATCTGGGGCTTCGCGGACTGGATCATCGGAACGGCCCGCACGGTGAAGGGGGTTGAGACCAAGGCACCCGCCAACACCATCGGCTGGGCCCGCTTCGACAAGGTGTGGCTCGCGTGAGCGGACTTCGCTCCTTCGTCGCCCGGCGGCTGCTCCTCGGCGTCGCGCAGACCGTGGCCGTGGTGCTGCTGGTCTTCGCGCTCACCGAGGCGCTGCCGGGCGACGCCGCCGTCGCCCTAGCGGGCGACCAGCCCGACCCTGCCCGCATCGAGGCCATCCGCGAGGCCATGCAGCTGGACCGGCCCGCGGTGGAGCGGCTGACCGACTGGGCGGCGGGCCTGCTGCACGGCGACTTCGGCACCTCCCTGGCCTCCGGCCGCCCGGTCAGTCAGTACATCGCCGACGGCTTCGGCCCCACCCTGCTGCTGGCCACGCTCACCGTTGCCCTGCTCATCCCCGTCGGCTTCGGCCTCGGCGTGCTGGCCGCCCGCCACGAGGGGCGCCTGGCGGACCGGCTCATCAGCTCTGCGACGCTCGCCGTGTACGCAGTGCCCGAGTTCGCCCTCGGCGTGCTGCTGGTGACCGTCCTCGCGATCCAGCTGGGCTGGCTGCCGCCGACCGCCGTCGGCTACGGCACCGACCTGCTCGCCCACCCGGCCGCACTCGTGCTGCCCGTCCTCGTCCTGCTTGCCCGGCCCGTGTGCTCCCTGGTGCGGCTGGTGCGCGCCGGCATGATCGACGCGCTCGCCTCCCCGTACGTGGCGCAGGCTCGCCGCTACGGCATCGCCGGCGCCCGCATCCGCTACACCCACGCCCTGCCCAACGCCCTCGCCCCCGCCGCCCAGCAACTCGCCCGCACCATCGACTGGCTGCTGTGCGGCGTCATCGTCGTGGAGGCGCTGTACGTGATCCCCGGACTCGGCACCGTCCTGCTCAACGCCGTCGCCGAACGCGACGTGCCCGTCGTCCAGGGTCTCGCCGTGGTGTTCGGCGTCCTCACCGTGGTGCTCAACCTCGGCGCCGACCTGGTCGGCCACCGGCTCGCGCCCCGGGCGGGGGTGGCCGCGTGAGGAACCTGCGTACGGGCCGCTTCACCTACGGCATCGCGGTCATCGCGGTACCCCTCGTCCTGGCGCTCCTCGGCCCGCTGTTCGCGGGCGAACCGGGCCCCCGGGCCGCGTCCTTCACCCTCGGCGACGGGCACTGGCTCGGCACCGACTTCGTCGGCCGCGACGTCTGGCAGCAGGTGCTGCACGGCGGCCGGCCGGTCGTGCTGACCGCCCTCGCCGCGACTGCCCTGGCCTACCTCGTGGCCCTGCCCATCGGCCTGCTCAGCGCGCTCACCCACCGCCGCTGGCTGGAGGAGCTGCTGATGCGGCCCCTGGACGTGCTGCTCGCTGTCCCCTCGCTGCTGCTGATCCTGCTGGCGGCGACGGTGTTCTCCCCCGGCGCCGTCGGCCTCGCCCTGCTGGTCGCGGTGGTCAACGTGCCCGACGCGGCCCGCCTGGTACGCGCCGCTGCCACTGAGGCCGCCGCCCGCCCCGCGGTGGAGGCGCTGCGCATGCAGGGCGAGACGTGGTGGCGCATGGCCGTCGGCTACGTCGGCCGCTCCATGCTGCGTACCCTGGCCGCCGACGCTGGCACCCGGCTGACCGGCGTGCTCTATCTGGTCGCCACGGCCGCCTTCCTCGGCGTCGGCGTGGCCCCGGACGCCGCCGACTGGGCGGTCATGGTCGACCGCAACCGCACCGGTCTGTTCGTCCAGCCCTGGGCCGTCGTCGTCCCCGCCCTGCTGATCGTCGGCCTGACGATGGGCACCAACCTCCTCTTCGACGCCGCGCTGGACAAGGGCGGGAGACAGGGCGCCCCCACGCGCACAGCCACATCCGGAGGCACGGGCGGAAGCCTCCGGAGCCGGACAGAGAAGGAAGCACGTCCGTGAACCACGAGAACGACACCACCGCGGATCCCGTGGCCGAGATCCGCGACCTGCGCGTCGAGATCGACGGCAGGGCGATCGTCGACGGAGTCAGCCTCAAGGCCCTGCCCGGCAAGGTCACGGCCCTGGTCGGCGCCTCCGGCAGCGGCAAGACCACCACCGGCCTCGCCCTGCTCGGCGAGTACCCGCCCGGCGCCCACGTCACCGGTGACGTACGCCTGACGGCAGACGGCCTGGCCGGCTACATCCCCCAGCACCCCGCAGCCGTCCTCAACCCCGCCCGCCGCATCGCCGCCCTGCTCACCGACATCGCCCGCGCCCAGGTCAGCCACCTACCGCTGGGGCAGCGCCGGTCGGCGGCCCGCGAACGCGTCCTGCACGCCCTCGTTGAAGCCCAACTCCCGGACGCCGAGGCCCTGCTGCGGCGCTACCCGCACCAGCTCTCCGGCGGTCAGCAGCAGCGGGTCGTCCTCGCCCAGGCCCTGCTGCTCGGCGCCCGCGTCATCGTCGCCGACGAGCCCACCACCGGCCAGGACGCCCTGACCAAGAACCGCATCGTCGACCAGCTGGCGGCCGTCGCGGCACGCGGCATCGCCGTCGTCCTGCTCAGCCACGACCTGGACGTCGTACGCGCACTCGCCGACGACGTGATCGTCATGCGGGCGGGCCGGGTCGTCGAGTCGGGCCCGGCACCACGCGTCTGGCTTGCGCCCCAGCATGAATGGACCCGCGAACTACTCAGCGAACAGCCGCAGTTCCCGGAACCGGACAGTTCGACCGGCACCGAGCAACCCGCCCTGCGGATACGCGACCTCACCGCCCGCCACCACGACGGCGCACACGGCACGACCGTGGTGCTACGCACCCCCCGACTGGACCTGCACCCGGGCGAATGCCTGGCCGTCGTCGGCCGCTCCGGCAGCGGCAAGACCACCCTCGCCCGCTGCCTCGCCGGCCTCCACCGCGACCACGACGGAGAGCTCCTCCTCGACGGCACGCCACTGCCCCACAGCCTGCGCAACCGCAGCCGCACGCACCTCGCAGCCGTGCAGTACGTCTTCCAGGACGCACGCGCCGCCTTCGACGAACACCGCCCCGTACTCCACCAGGTCGCCCGCACCGCGATCCGCCTGCGCGGCACCGACGCGGACACCGCGACACGGGAAGCCCTGACCACCCTCACCCGCCTCGGCCTCCCCGGGGACCTGGTCCACCGGCGCCCCGGTCAGCTCTCCGGCGGCGAACTCCAGCGTGCCGCCCTCGCCCGCGCCCTGCTCGCCCACCCCCGCGTCCTCATCTGCGACGAGATCACCTCCGGCCTCGACACGATCACCCGCCGGGGCATCCTCGGCATCCTCACGACACTGGTCCGCGACCGCGACGACCTGTCCCTGGTACTGATCACCCACGACCTGGACACTGCGGCCCTCGCCCACCGCATCGCCGTCCTGGACGCCGGCGAACTCGTCGAACAGGGCCCTGCCCAGCGCATCCTGACCACCCCGAAGCACCCGTTCACCATCTCGCTCATGGAAACCACGGCACGCCTGGCAGCCGGAACGGGCACCTGACCGGCACACGTGCGCCCCGCCTCCATCAGGTGGCGTCGCTGCGGCTGTCCGTGGCCACCCTGCCTCTTCGAGCGTGACCAGGGTGCGTTGCACCGGCCGAGCGGAAGGTCTGCCGGCAGCCGCGCGTGGGACATACCAAGCGTCGCACCCGCACCACCACCCGCCGTCCGTCGACCGGCACGTCGGCCACCGTCCGCAGGTGAGATCCGTGCACCCGCCCCGACGACGCGCCGCACACCGGACGGACCGCGGTGCCCTGCGGAGTCCGTGCCCGCACCACGATCCGCTCGCCTTCGCCGGCCACATCCTCTATAACCAGCGGGGAAAGACCCGAAAACACCGTCTGCACAAGCTCGTTGACATCCTTCACGCGAGTGTCAACGAGCCTAACGACTCTCCGTCACCACCGAATGTGAGACAGGGCCAATCGTTCGGTGTAACTCCCGATCAGTGCCGGTCGAGCGTGCGTATGTCTGCACCGCCGACGCGATGCACTCCCGACCCGTGGCACCCGCGGAACGCTCCTCCGCCGAACTCCTCCTGAGCGGACGTAGGCACGCCCTCGCCCGGGCTACCGCTTCTCGTACGGATTCTCCGGCTGCCGCACACGCTTCGAGGAGGTGCCGTCGAGGACCGGCGGCCAAGCCTCCTCCGATCCGAGCTTGCCCTTGGGGCGCCAGGTGCCGGTGACCGTCACCCAGGCGTCGGTGGGAGGTGCGTCCAGGCCACGGATCTCGATCTTGCCGGGACGCGCGTCGGCCGCGCAGCAGGACATGAGCAGGCGGGTCAGGTGCCAGGCGTCGCCGTCTTTGGTGACGAACCCGGTCATCCGAATCGTGCGGCCCGTCAACGTCCTGCCGCTGTCGTACATCGCGCGGGAGGTGAACTCGGCGAGCGTCAGATCGACCGGATCACCCTTGGGCAGTGCGGGGAACGTGCCGATGCCCTGGGCCGCGTATTCGGATGCCGCCCGGTCGGCGCTGTAAGAGCCGAGCGCGGGCGGCGGGAGGAGGAGCAGGACGAGAGCGGGGACGGTGAGCAACCAGGCGACGCTGAGGCCCTGGCTGTGGTCGTGGTCCTCGCCGTGGTGATCCTGCTCGTGCATGTGGTCCGCATCCTCCGCATCCGCGGCGGCGTCTCCGGCCGATCGGGCGGCCACGACCGCCGCCACCAGCCCGAGCACCAGCAGCAGCGCGCCCGAGGCGATCAGATAAGGCCGCAGCCCAGGCTGGACGTACCGCAGATACAGCTCACTGAAGAGCGAGATCCGCAGCACTGCCGCGCCGCAGAGGATCAGCACCAGCGCCTGACCGTAGCGCCTCACAGCAACCACCACCCCACGAGCACACTGCTCACCACCGCGACCACCCAGGTCGCGGCGGAGAACCGCACCGCGAAAGCCCTTCCGAACGTGCCCGTCTGCAGCGCGATCAGCTTCAGGTCGACCATGGGCCCGACGACCATGAACGTCAGCCGCGCCGTCGGCGAGAATCCGCTCAGCGAGGCCGCGACGAAGGCGTCCGCCTCGCTGCACACGCACAGCACCACGGCCAGTACGGCGAGGAGGAGGACGGAGAGCCAGGGCGAACCGGTGAACACGTCGAGCACGGACCGTGGCACGGCGATGTCGAAGGTGGCCGCAGCCGCCGCGCCGACCACGAGAAAGCCGCCCGCGTGCAGGAAGTCGTGCTGGAGTCCGGCACCGAAGGTCGCCCAACTCGAGCCGCTCCTCACCGCGGTACGCCGCTTCGGCAGCCGCAGCAACTCCTCCTTGCCGAACCGCACCCACAGCCAGCCCATGACGACGGCTGTGGCGAGCGAGGCGACCAGGCGGGCGGCGACCATCGCCGGGTTGCCGGGGAAGGCGATGGAAGTCGCGATCAGCACCACGGGGTTGATCGCAGGCGCGGAGAGCAGGAAGGTCAGCGCTGCCGCCGGGGCGACCCCGCGCCGCATCAGGCTGCCGGCCACCGGGACGGATGCGCACTCGCAGCCCGGCAGTACGACGCCGGCCGCGCCCGCGACAGGCACAGCGAGGGCGGGATTACGCGGCAGGAGCCGGGTGAAGACCGATTCCGGCACGAAGGCTCCGATCGCCGCCGACACCAGTGTCCCGAGCAGCAGGAACGGCACGCCCTGGACGACCACCGCGGTGAAGACCGTCCACCAGGCGGATACAGCCGGGGTGTAGAGGTCGAGGGCGACCACCGGGCCGAGGACCGAGCCGACCGTCGCGATGGCGACGAGCGCGAGGCCGCCCAGCACGACGTGGACCAGGGTTCGGGTGACCAGCCAGAACCCGTCGGCCAGATAACGCACCCGCTCGTGACTCTGATGGCTCACCGCGCCTGTTGCTCCCCGCCTCGCCCCGTGCGTCGAACCGCGCCAACGTAGCGTCCGCTGGATGTCAGGGGGCGGAGTGTGCCGAGGGTTGACAGAAACCGGGCGCACGCCCTCGACATGTGGTACCGCGTCAGGACAAGCGACCAACCCCCGTCAGAGACTGCGGCGAGGACCGTCGATACCCGGAAAAGGATGGACGCCACAGACGTCGTAGCCCGGGGTTATGAGCCATCGCGCCGCCGGCGGTGCGGCCGTATCAGAAGTTGTCCACGAGCCAGGTCGCCGCAACCAGCAACACCGCGGCGGAGGACAGCACCACGATCGCCGCGGCAACCCGGCGGGGAATCCTGTTCATCGCGTCCCACCTCGCCGCTGAGTGCGTCGTGCTGGTCCTGGGTGTCGACGATGCCGGGGCCGGCGGTGTCGAGGGCCAGCGTCGAGCCGGGAAAGCGAGTGGCCAGCAGGTCGATGACGTGATGGACGTCCGCCTCGGTCAGGAAGGGCAGGACGGCTTCCGCGACGAAGAGGTACGGGCCCCCGGAGTGAGCGGCGACGGCGTCCGCCCATGCCTCGTCCGAAACCGAGGCGGCGATCATCGTGCGGCGTGGCGTGTCGGTGAAGAAGCCTCGGCGCAGCGCGATCACGTCGGGCAGGTCGAGGTCGACCACGTCCGCCGCGCTCACCGCGAGCACGTGCCCGAACAGGAACGACGAGAGGTCCGTCGTCCAGCTGTCGCGCGTGGACACCAGCACGATGCCGAGCCCGAAGGCGAAGGCGAAGAACACGCCGATGACGGTGTCCTCCTTCAGCCGCCGGTTCTGGGAGACGAAGGCGATCAGCACCGCCGTGGTGATACCGGCCGCGGCGCCGCCGAGCAGAAGGTTGCCCTCGAAGGCGTAGGCGAGTGCGACACCCGGGAACGCGGAGTGGGCGACGGCGTCGCCGATGAACGCCATACCGCGCAGCACGACATACACCCCGATCACGCCGCACACCAGGCCGATGATCGCAGCCACGGCGAAGACCCGCTGCATAAAGGGAAGTTGCCAGGGATCGGTGAAGAAGGCGATCAGGTCGCTCATGACGCGGTCACCGTGCCGATCGCGCGGTCGAGGCCGAAGGCCCGCAGCATCTGGTCGGGGTCGGCGAGGAGTTCGGGGCCGCCCTCGGCGACGACCGTGCGGTTGATCAGCGCCACCCGGTGACAGGTGCGGGCGGCGGACGCCAGGTCGTGGGTGGTCATCAGCAGCGCCTTGCCTTCCGCGGCCAGCCGGCGGAACAATTCGTTCAACAACTCCTGGGTGGGGACGTCGACTCCGGTGAACGGCTCGTCCAGGAGCAGGATGCTCGGGCCGGCGGCCAGCGCTCGGGCCACCAGGACCCGCTGCCGCTGGCCGCCGGACAGCTCGCCGATGGGGCGCCGCCGCAGCTCGGCCAGCCCGGTCAGCTCCAGTGCCTCGTCCACAGCAGCCCGGTCGGCCGCGCCCGGGCGGCGCAGCCAGCTCATCTGCCGAGTACGGCCGGTGAGGACCGCGTCGGCGATGCCGGAGAGCAGAGCAGCGCTCGCCGCGACCAGTGCGGCGATGGTGGTGGTGCGTCTGGGGTGGCCCCGCATGGGGCTCCTCCTTCTCTTGAACACGACCGGACACGACAATGCCGCGTACGACGGACCGGGTGGCTGCCATGCGCCGGTCCGTCGTACGCGGAGCTTTCACTGGGCGGTACGACGATGCCGTAGGCGTACGAGGAACACCGCGCCGCCACCGAAGAGCACCGCGACCATGGCGACGCCGGCCAGCACGGCGCCTTGCGCGCCGGTGGAGGCGAGGCTGCCCGTCGGTGAGGTGTCGCTGCCGCCGGTCGACGAGGTTCCGCCGGTTCCGGAGGTGGTGGAGCCCGAGTCCGTCGCCGAAGCCGAGGCGCTCACCGAGTCCGACGGGGACGCGGGCGCGGTCGGCGTCCCGGAGACTGGGTCCGACTGCGACGGTGACGGGGGGTCGTCGGCGTCGCCGTCGCCTCGTCCCGGGCCCCCGGCTTCACATGCAGCACGACCTTCTCGGGCTCGAACCACTCGAAGTCCCGCGCCGTGCCCTGCTTGATCTGGAACTGCAGCGAACCGTCCACCGGTCGCGCCGCCAGATCGAGATGCCCGTTGTCGATCACTTGGGCGGCGGGGGCGCTCGGGGTGGGAGTGCCGCTGTCCGGAGGAGAGGCCGTGGGGGTCGTACCGTCGCCCGGCAGCACGTCGGCCGGGTCGACGTCATCGCCGACGACCACGGCCAGCGTCTCGGTGTCCGAAGCGCCACCGCTGGTCACGGTGAAGGTCAGCCGGTAGACGCCCTCCGCTGTGAAGTGCCAGATGGGAAGCAGCCGTTCGGCATCGGCCGGCAGGGTGAAGGCGCGCTGGACGGAGGCGACACTGCCGAGGTACGGGATCGCCGGGGCGTCCTCGTTGTCCATCTCGCGGGTGTACATGGCAAGTCCGAAGTCCCCAGGGCCTTCGTACTTGGACAGCGTGACCTCGGTGTCCCCTCCCGCCTTGGAGCCGTTCCAACCGGGCTCCGGCGCGAAGATGTTCTCCGCCTCCCAGCCGTTGAGCTGCCAGGAGTCCAGGTTCGTGGTGCCGAGCGCGGTGGCCACCGGGTCAAAGGTGGTCTGCAGGGACGCCTGCACCGTGTGCAGCACCACGTCCTTCGGCTCGCGCACGACCGTCGAAGTGCCGCTCCGGTCGTCGATCTGCAGTTGTAGCTTCCCGCTGACCAGCCGGGGCGTGAAGTCGAGTTCGCCCTCGTCGAGGACGACGGCACCGCCGGCGGCGCGGGCTGCGCCGCTACCGCCGGCGACCAGCCCTGCCGCGCCCAGGAGCACCGCGGTCGCCACAGCGAGAGCCGCGGCCGTGAAGGCGCGTCTGTCGCGCGTCAGGGCCCGCATCACGAGCTGACGACGACGGTGTACGTCTCGGTGGCCGACTCGGTCACTCCTCCGACCGTGCCCTGGACCCTGAACGTGAGCCGGTAGGTACCGGCCTGCTCGAAGGCCCAGTTGGCGTGGTTGTGGGTGGCGACGGCGAAGGTCCGGGACTTGAAGCTCGTGGTGGCGGTGTTGCTGTCGGTGAGGCCGTGATCCGGGCCGCGGCAGCCGCAGGGGTGACGACGAGGGTGAGCACCGGCAACGCCCCCACGATCTGCACCGACAGCGCGACCGCGAGTCCCAGCACGATGACGAAAGCGAACGACAGCGCACGGACCGGGACCCCACGCGCCTCGGCCACCTCCGGGTCTGCGCTGACGAACACGAGCGCCCGCCACATGACCGCCAGTGCCACCAGCACGACGGCCGACGTACCGAGCAACCAGGACATCTGCGGGGTGTCGACGGCGACGATCTGTCCGGTGAGGATGCCGAACTTGTTCGCCGCCCTGTCCTCGTACAGGGCGAGGAAGAGCACGCCGAGGCCGAGGCCGAACGGCATGATGGTGCCGATCACCGAGTTGCGGTCCCGGGCACGTGCGCCCAGGACACCGATGGTGCCGGCCGCGATCAGGGATCCGACGATCGAGCCGGCCACGATGTTCACGCCCAGCAGCAGCGCGGCCGAGGCTCCGGCGAACGACAACTCGCTGATCCCGTGTACGGCGAACGGCAGGTCCCGCATGATCGCGGAAACCCCCACCAGGCCGCCGACCATGCCGAGTGCGACGCCGGCGATGAGGGAGTTGCGGACCAGGGCGAGCAGCTCACTGTAGTTGTCGAAGTCGAAGATCTGCTGCCAGATCCCGTCGGCGAGGGTCATGGCCGTGCTCCGCGCGGCAGTTCGGGGTGGTGCGGCGGCTCGGCCACCTCGCCGGGGACGCCCATGACCGTGAACTCCCGTCGTCGCGAAGCCCGTACCGTCTGGCCCCCAGTCCACACATGAGCTAACGTTCATTCAGATATGGATGTCATTTTCATTAAGCTGGGCACTGGAGGTGACACTTAGTGTGAGCGACCCGAGGACCCAACAGCGGCCCACCCGGCAACGCTCGGCCCTTCTTGAAGCTCTCGCGGCCAGCCACGACTTCGTCTCCGCTCAGGAACTGCACGCGCGCATGACCTCCGAAGGAACAG
Source organism: Streptomyces sp. TG1A-60 (assembly GCF_037201975.1). NCBI lineage: Bacteria > Bacillati > Actinomycetota > Actinomycetes > Kitasatosporales > Streptomycetaceae > Streptomyces > Streptomyces sp. TG1A-60. The sequence continues at coordinate 1,263,324 of NZ_CP147520.1, forward strand.
GCATCGGGCTGACCACCGTGTACCGCGCGCTGCGCGACCTGGAGGCCACCGGCGCGGTCGATGTCGCACAGGCGGTCGCCGGTGAACGGCTCTACCGGTGGCGGCCCGGCGACAGTCACCGCCACTACCTGATCTGCCGCGCCTGCGGCCACAGCAGGCCGGTGGACTCCGAGGTTGTCGAGGAGTGGGCCGGACGCATCGCCTCCGACTCCGGATTCGCCGCAGTAGAACACACCGTCGAACTCACCGGCGTCTGCGCCGGCTGCCAATCCGCCACCGAGTGAGGAGAACTGCCGACACGCCCCGGCGGAGTACACGAGCAGACCACACTCGAACGCTGAACAAGATCCACGACCTCCTCGGCCAGGGCGTCGGCCTCCTCGACTGCTCCCGCCGCCTGGGCCTGGCCCTGAACACCTTCAAACGCTACGCCCGCATGCCCGAAACCCTGCGCCCGAAGGAAACGACCCTGCTGGAGGAGATCGCTGCGGCCTGCCCGGAGATGACCGCACTCGCCGATCTCGTACGCGGCTTCGCCACCCTGCTGAAACCGGCCGAGGGCAACGACGTGAAACTCACCGAGTGGATCACGACCGCCCGTGCCACCGACCTGCCTCACCTGCGCAGCTTCACCAACGGTCTCGAAATCGACCGGTCCGCCGTGAACGCCGGCCTCACGTTGCGCTACCACAACGGCCGCACCGAAGGCGTCAACACCCGCACCAAGAGGACCATGAGGCAGATGCACGGACACGCCGGATTCGACCTCCTCCGCCACCGCATCCTTCTGCCCTGACCGCTACTCGGCGTCACCACCGACTACGGGCCAGAGCCGAACGTTTTACAGTCCCTCCGCTGGAGTGGTGTATCGACGGCCACTCGGTGATCTCGTCTTTGACGCTATGCGGTGAGTTCAGTGGGCAGGACGGTCTCGACGGTTTCTGCATCGATCGGATGGAGGCGGGCCTTGGCCAGCAGGTCGAGTCCCATGTAGCGGCGGGCCTCGGTCCACTCGTCGTTCTGCTCGGCCAGGACAGCGCCGATTGCCGACCGCGTCGGTGCAGCGGCGGATCTCCTTGTTCAGCCGCTCCTGCGGATTGTTCGACCAGATTTGCCGCCAGATCTCGAGCGGAAAGGTGGTGAAGGCCAGCAGGTCGCGCTGGGCGCGTCCAAGTGGGCTGCGCTGTTGGGGAACTTGACCTCCAGTGCGTCCAGGCCGTGCCCGTCTGGGCTCTCACGGCGTCGGTGTCGGGCTGTTCGAAGACGGTCCGCAGCAGGGTAACCATCCACGGCTGGGCCGACCCAGGCTGGCATGATGAGGAGGTGCCGACGGCACCTTTTCCGAAGGGAGCGGGAATGGCGGAGGGTCCAGCACAGGGGCGCAGGGGCGGCCCGGCGGCGCCCCAGTTGCGGCTGGATGAGTTGCTGGAGGGCCTGCAGGCGCAGGTGGAGCAGGTCCGCGCGGCCCGGGACCGGGTGCACACGCTGTTGGACGCGGTTCTCACCATCGGCACTGATCTGGATCTCGACGTGGTGCTGCGGCGGATCACTGAGTCCGCGGTCACCCTGGTGGACGCCCAGTACGGGGCCCTCGGCGTGGTGGGCGAGGAAGGGAAGATCCGGCAGTTCATCACGGTCGGCATGGACGAGGACACCATCCGTACCATCGGCCACTATCCCGAGGGCCAGGGCATCCTGGGGCTCCTGATCAAGGAGCCGGAGCCGCTGCGCCTGGCCAACCTGGGCCGCCACCCCGACTCGGTCGGCTTCCCCGCGGGGCATCCGCCGATGACCACCTTCCTGGGCGCGCCGGTGCGCGTGCGCGACCAGGTCTTCGGAAACCTGTACCTGACCGACAAGCGCGGCGGGGCGGAGTTCGACGACGATGACGAGGCGGTGCTGCGTACGCTCGCGGCCGCGGCCGGTGTGGCCATCGACAACGCCCGCCTGTACGAGGGTTCCCGGCGCCGGGAGCAGTGGCTGGCGGCGAGCAGCGAACTGACCCGCAGCCTGCTGTCGGGCACCGACCCGGACCGGGTTCTGCAGCAGGTCGCCGCCACGGTCAGAACGCTGTCCGGCGCCGACCTGGTGACGCTGGCGGTACGGTTCGACGGCGGCGAAGAACTGGTGATCGAGGCCGCCGACGGCGAGGGCGCCGAGCGGGTGCGAGGACTGGTCCTGCCGGCCACCGCACTGGCCGCGAAGGTCTACCACTCCAACGAGCGGATCACCAGCAGTGCGCTGTCCGCCGAGCCGCAGGCCGGTGGCGGCTCAGCGGCACAGCTTGGCCTGGGGCCGGGGTTCCTGCTCCCGCTGGGCGGTGGCGAGAACGTGCGCGGGGTCCTGCAGGTCGCCAACCTGTCCGGCGGCACGGAGTTCTCCGACGCCACCATGGCCATGATCGACAGCTTCGCCGACCAGGCCGCACTCGCCCTGGAGATCGCCGAGCACCGGCGCGAGGCCGAGCACCTCATGGTCCTGACCGACCGCGACCGCATCGCCCGCGACCTGCACGACCTGGCCATCCAACGGCTGTTCGCCTCCGGACTGACCCTCAATTCCGTACTCGGCCGGATTTCCGACCGACCCGAGGTGGCCGAGCGCGTCCAGCGCGTGGTCGACGACCTCGACGACACCATCAAGACCGTACGAGGCACGATCTACGCGCTGCACGAGCGCGACCGCTCCGACGGCCGCGGCGGGCTGCGCGCAAGGCTTCTGGCCGAGACCGACCAGGCCGCCGCCATGCTCGGCTTCACTCCCGCCCTGCGCATGACCGGCCTGCTCGACACCGACGTACCCGCGGACCGTGCCGAGCACCTGCTCGCCGTGCTGCGCGAGACGCTCTCCAACGCCGCCCGGCACGCGCACGCCACCGCCGTCGAGGTCACCGCCGAGACGGACGGTCGGCGGCTCCACCTGCGCGTCGCCGACAACGGCGGCGGCATCGACCCGGCCGTCACCCGGCGCAGCGGCCTGGACAACCTCCGTCGGCGCGCCACCGACCTCGGTGGCGGCTTCACTCTCACGCCGAACGAACCCACCGGCACCATCGCGGAATGGACGGTGCCTCTCCCCAGGCAGACGGACGCCTGAAGGACTACCAGCCAGGTCGGCGCCGCCCCCTGCCCCGGCCAAGGCGCGTGCCGCCACGATAGGGACGGCACTGAAGTGGGCCGTTCCCGTCGCCACGGGTCTGACCGTCTACCTGCTGCCGCAGCCGGACGGGATCAAGGCCGGCGGGTGGGCGGTACTCGCCATCTTCACCGGCACAGTACTGGGCCTGATCCTGCAGCCGCTCCCGCTCGGCGCGGTCGCCCTCGTCGGCCTGACAGCGGCGATGATCACCGGCACACTGGAGCCGGACGTCGCGCTCGGCGGCTTCTCCGAGCCGACCATCTGGCTGATCGTGGCCGCGTTCTTCATCTCTCTGGGATTCACCAAGACCGGCCTCGGCCGACGCATCGCCCTGCTGTTCGTCCGTGCCCTCGGCCGCAGCAGCCTGGGACTGGCCTACGGCATCACCCTGACCGACCTGGTGCTCGCCCCGGCCACCCCGAGCAACACCGCCCGATCCGGCGGCGTCATCAACCCCGTCATCGGCTCGCTCAGCACCAACGCCGGCTCGCACCCCGGCGGCGAAAGCCGCCGCAAGCTCGGCGCCTACCTCAGCGTGACCGCCATGCAGATCAACACGGTCACCAGCGCCATGTTCCTGACCTCCATGGCCGCCAACCCCCTGGCGCAAAAGCTCGCCGCCGACCACGGCATCGCCCTCACCTGGAGCTCCTGGGCGCTCGCGGCACTCGTACCCGGACTGGTGGCCCTGCTGGTGCTCCCCGCGCTGCTGTACCGCGTCTTCCCGCCTGCCGTCCGCGCCACCCCCGAGGCCCCGGCCCAGGCCCGCGCTCAGCTCGCCGAGCTGGGCCGGATGTCCCGTCAGGAATGGACCATGGCAGGCATCTTCGTCCTGCTGCTCCTGCTGTGGTCGGTCGGCGGTCAGGCCTGGGATCTGTCCGCCACCGTCTCCGCCTTCACCGGCGTGGCACTGCTGCTCGTCACCGGCGTACTGACCTGGGGCGACCTGGCCGCGGAGAAGGCGGCCTGGACCACCCTGGTGTGGTTCGCCGTCCTGGTGATGATGGCCGGACAACTCCAGGAACTCGGCGTGATCGGCTGGTTCAGCGACTCGATCACCGACGCCACCTCAGGCGTCGGCTGGCAGACCGCATTCGTGATTCTCACACTGGTCTACCTGTTCTCCCACTACCTGTTCGCCTCCAACACCGCGCACGTGGCCGCGATGTACGCCGCCTTCCTGGCGGCCTCCACCGCCACCGGCGCCCCGCCGGTGATGGCCGCCCTGGTCCTCGGCTTCATCAGCTCCCTGTACGGCGGCCTCACCCACTACGCCTCCGGCCCCGCCCCCGTCCTCTTCGGCGGCGGGTACGTCACCCTCGCCGAATGGTGGCGCACCGGGCTGATCGCCGCCGGCGCCAACATCGTGATCTGGATGGGCGTGGGAGCCGTCTGGCTCAAGGTCCTGGGGCACTGGTGAGCAACACGACCAACCGACCTGCTGCGTAGTCCTCCCGGCCCGTTCTGCTTGCGGAACGGGCCGGAGACCTCGGCAGAAGTCGTCGGACAGCAAGAAGCCGCGGACCAGGCCAGGAGGGGCCGTGTCGACTGAGTGCCGCGAAAAGGCCGATGAGGGAACGGAAGCAACCTCAGCAGGACGTACTCAAGTTGCCGGTAACTGCCGTACCTGACGTACCGCCCCGACCAGCCCCCGACAAACGCCGCGCCCCCGCTCATTCCGAGCGAGGGCGCGGGATCTGCGTGGTGTGCCCCGAGAGGGCGGAAGCATTGCCCGGTCAGGTGGCCGGCCGGGACAGGGCGCCGCCCGCCTTCACGCGCACAGCCTCGACCGCTTCCCACTCCTCGGTGCTGAGGTTGGCGAGCGCGGCCGGGAAGCCCCCGTCCTGCTCCTTGAGGATGTGATCGCGCAGCAGGGCCATCGCCTCGATGAGCCGGTCCGACCAGGTCGGGTCCGAGGACGTCGCGCCGTCTGCGGCCTCGGCCAGCACCGCCTCGATACGGCGGTGCTCGGCTTCCAGGGCAGCGATCTGCTCGTGGAAGTCCACTGCCATCGCGGGGAACAGGCCGTACTCCTCGACGCGGGTGTGCGGGTCGAGCACGGTGGTGATCTCACGGACGATCTGAGCCATCCGGGCCACGTCACCGTCCTCGCGGGCGGGGCGGAGGTGGCTGATCAGGCGGACGACCTCGTCGTGCTCGCGGGTCAGCTCGTCCATCGACGCCAGGGAATGGCACCCGCAGTACTCGCACACCGGTCTTCTCCCTGCCTTTCGTTGCTGTCGTTCTGTGCCGCTCGCCCTTACGCGGTGGAGCCGGCGGTGCGGTGCCCTCGCCGACCGCCGGTGCGCGGCTTCCTCTCGCCGCCTTCGGCCGCCGCGCGGACACCGGTGAGGGTGAAGGCCAGCGCCGCGGCGGCCACGATCGCGAGCAGGACGAGACCGATCGCGTACGACTCGTAGGCTCCGTACAGCGAGCCCATCACCAGCGGCGGCAGGAAGCCGCCCAGTCCGCCCGCCGCGCCGACCACGCCGGTGACGGAGCCGACCTGGTTGGCCGGGGTGCGCAGGGCCACCAGGGCGAAGGTCGCCCCGCTGCCCGCACCGAGCGCGGCGGCCATGGCCAGGAATGCGATGGTGCCCACCGGCGCCAGGGCGGGGGTGAACGACTGCACGACCGCCCCGGCCACGACCACGGTCAGCGAGCCGGCCAGCACCCGGACCGGGCCGATCCGGTCGGACAGCCAGCCGCCGATCGGGCGCATCGCCACCGCGAGGAGTACGAACCCGGCCATGCGGTTCGCGGCGTCGGCCTGGGTCAGGCCGTAGCCGGTCTTGAGGTAGGTGGGCAGGTAGACCGAGAAGGCGACGTAGCCGCCGAACGCGACCCCGTACAGCGCGGATGCCTGCCAGGTGATGGGCAGCCGGACGGTGGCGGCCAGTCGGCGGGCCAAGGGCCCGGTCGGCACGGTGCGGCCGGGCGCGTCACGCAGCAGCAGCGCGGCGGCCACGGCATACACGGCCAGGACCGCGGCGGTGATCAGGAACGGAGTGGACATGCTGTTCGCGTCGACCAGCTTCACCGTGGTCAGGGCGCTGATCGCGGTGCCACCCATGCCGGCACCGAATACGCCGATGGCAAGACCGCGCCGCTCGGGCGGGAACCAGGCGTTGACGAGCGGCACACCGACGGCAAAGGCGGTGCCGCCGATGCCGAGGAAGAAACCGCCGATGAGCAGGGCGGCGAGGGAGGAGTGCCCGGCCAGGCCCAGGTAGAGCACCGGCACGACGGTGGCCGCCGACACCACCGGGAACGTGACCCGTCCACCGAACCGGTCGGTCAGCGCGCCAACCGGGATCCGGCCCAGAGAACCGACCACGACCGGCACCGCCACCAGCAGCGACTGCTCGAATGACGACAGGTCGAGCCCGTCCTTGAACCGAGGGCCGAGCGGGCTGAGCAGCGCCCACGCCCAGAAGTTCACGGCGAAACCGACCGTGGCCAGGACCAGCATCAGCCACGCCCGGCCGGACACCGACCCAGCTGACGGTGAGCTGCCGCTCTTCGACTCCAACGGCTGGACCATGTTGTCCGGCCCCTTTCCACTTCATGGTGGTACTGCGCCAACGGGATCGCACGCGCACCCCAGGCCCCTTGCCTGCAGAACGTCGTCCCGTCACCACTGTCCGCATCAGGACGCACCGCGGGCATGGGCCATCAGTCCCTACCGACGGACAGACGGTCCCCGGGTTCGGACCCGGCCGTCCCTCCAAACAGCCCCCTGAACCGCCTTGCCCGAGCGGCTCCCGCGAACAACGGCTGCGATCGGCCGTCCCTGCGGGAGCCGGGAGGGGATAGGGCCAGTCGGCCCTATCCCCTCCCGGCTCCCGCAGGGACGATGGACTGATGTCCCAGAACGACGCCTTTCGCTCACTCGACCGGCAGGAGTGCCTGCGGCTGCTCGCCAAGGTGCCGGTCGGCCGCGTGGTCTACACCAGGCAGGCACTGCCCGCGGTCCTCCCCATCAACTTCTCCCTGGACACGGACGCCTCCGTCCTGTTGTGCACCTCGCCCGACTCGGACCTCGTACGCGCCATCGACGGCGTCGTGGTCGCCTTCGAAGCGGACGAGTTCGACGCGGCAACCCGGTCCGGCTGGAGCGTGGTCGTCACGGGCCGGGCCACCGTGGTGACCGACCCCGCCGAGCACGAGCGGCTGTCCCAGGACGGCCCCATGTCTTGGATGCCCCTGAAAGACGCCGTGTTCGTACGGATCGAATCCGAGATGGTCACGGGCCGGGAGCTCAACGGGGCGCGCGTCAATTCGTGAGGCGCAGCAGAGCGGGCCGGGGCGACGGTCCTCGATCTGCGCGGGCCACTATCGCCCGCCGGGCCGGTGGGGGTGGCGGCAGCTGGTACGCCGCGCACCTGATAGGACCGGGCGCCGACGCGGAAGAAGGGTGGACCTCAAGACCGCGGCCCAGGCACAGGGGCGGGACCCGGGTGCGTGCCTGTCCGTCCGGACGGGGAGGCCACCCGATCGGACAGATGCGTGCGAAGTCATCGCGGGCAACGGGCAGTTGTCCCCGTTCGACGGCAGGGGAAGCACATGGGGCAGCACGGTGACCTGCGGCGGCGCAGGGCCGACCTGGAGGACGAGTGGTCCCGCCGGGTGCCACTGATGAAGATCCTGGGTGCGCCACCGAGCGGTGGCGAACGGCCCCGGCCCCGCCGGCCGGCGGCCCAAGTCCGAGCACCGCCACATGGTCGTCACCGCGGTCGGCAAGGACCTGGCGCTGCAGGGCGACGCGGCGGAAGTGGTGGGCCTCGGTGGTCTTGGCGGGTGTCAGGCCCATGTCGTAGACGAAGTTGAGGACGTCCTCGACCTCGCCGGGCGTCAGCGCGCCGAGGGTGCGGCCGCGGCCGGTCGGCACCAGGAAGAAGGCGCTCCACAGCATCGCCCCGGGCTCGGCGACCAGGCGGACGATGTCGGGGAGGTCGCGCAAGTCGTGCCGGGCGACCGTCGTGTTGATCTGCACCTTCATGCCGAGGGCACGCGCTGCGTCCCAGGCGTCCAGGGTCCACCGGAACACCCCGGGCACACCGCGGAAGTCGTCGTGCAGCTCGGCGGTGGAGCCGTCCAGGCTCAGCGAGAGCCCGACCGCGCCCGCCTCGTGCAGGTCTCGCAGCCGCTCCACGGTGAGCGTCGGGGTACCGGACGGGGACACCGCGACCCGGACCCCGACCTACTTGCCGTAGGCGATGAGCTCCGTCAGGTCGGGGCGCTGGAACGGGTCACCGCCGGTGATCACGAACAGCGGGGCGGCTGCCCGAACGCGGCCACCTGGTCCAGCAGGTCCTTCGCGGCGACGGTGTCCAGCTCGCGCGGAGCGCGGCCGGGCACCACCTCGGCGCGGCAGTGGCGGCGATTGCCCTTGATGAACTCGGCGTAGGCGTGCGCCTCGGAGCCGGTTTCCACACGACGGCCGGCGTAGGCGGCGAGTTCGGTCGGGCCGGCGCGGCCGGTCGATGCGGGTGGGGCCTGCATTCCGGGTGCCGACTCTTGGGGCGAATGCCGCGTCCGGCCGCGGTGAGCGGCCGGACGCTCGACCGAACCGGGCGCCACGCGCCGTACGCGCTGTGCCTGCGGCAGCCGGGGACGGGGGATCGGCCGCCAGGCAGGCACGGAATGCGGTCGTACAGATGGGCATCTGCGGTTCGATCAGTGCCCAGCATGCACGCCGGGCGCAGCCGACTCCTCCGCCGACCGGACCCAGCACGGGGACCAAAGGTCCCTATTGCAACCGGCCAGATAGGGCCGGAAGGTCGTCTGGCAGGGACCGCCAGTCCCAGGTGCACCATGGCCTGCGGCTTCTAGCGTTCCCAGCCATGGAGAACGATCAGAACGCACGGCGCCAGGCATCGCCCACAGGTGAGGGCTGGCCGCTGGCAGCCCGCAGACTGTTGACCCGTCGTGAGGTGTCGGCCGACGGGCGCGCCGTGTTCGGTGAGGGCGACCCGAAGTGGGAGAGCTTCTACCGGGACCGGTGGGCGCACGACAAGGTGGTGCGCTCCACGCACGGGGTGAACTGCACCGGGTCCTGCTCGTGGATGGTGTACGTCAGAGACGGCATCATCACCTGGGAGCACCAGGCCACCGACTACCCGTCGATCGGCGCGGACTGCCCCGAGTACGAGCCGCGCGGCTGCCCGCGCGGGGCATCGTTCTCCTGGTACACCTACTCCCCCAGCCGCGTCCGCTACCCGTATGTGCGCGGCACGTTGCTGAAGCTGTGGCGCGAGGCCCGCAAGCGGCTCGGCAACCCGGTGGCGGCCTGGGCCGAGATCACCGGCGACCCGGCCAAGGCCCGCGCCTACAAGCGGGCCCGCGGCAAGGGCGGCCTGGTGCGCGCCGACTGGGACGAGGTCAGCGAGCTGATCGCCGCCGCCCAAGTGCACACCGTCAAGGCGTACGGACCCGACCGCGTCGCGGGCTTCTCGCCCATCCCGGCGATGTCGATGGCCTCGTTCGCGGCGGGGGCGCGGTTCCACTCACTGATCGGCGGCACCCTGCTGTCGTTCTACGACTGGTACGCGGATCTGCCGATCGCCTCGCCGCAGGTGTTCGGCGACCAGACGGACGTGCCGGAGGCGGCGGACTGGTGGAACGCGGGCTATCTGATCATGTGGGGCTCCAACATCCCCGTGACCCGCACGCCGGACGCGCACTTCCTCACCGAGACCCGCTACAACGGCACCAAGGTCGTCGCGGTCAGCCCCGACTACGCCGACAACGTCAAGCACGCCGACGAGTGGGTCGCCCCGCACCCCGGCACGGACGGGGCGCTGGCGATGGCCATGGGGCACGTGATCCTGCGGGAGTTCCTGGTCGACCGCGAAGTGCCCTACTTCCAGGACTACATGCGCAAGTTCACCGACGCGCCGTTCCTGGTGACCCTGCGCGAGCACGACCGCGGTCTCGTCCCGGACGGGTTCCTGACCGCCGCCGACCTCGGACACGACACGGAGCACGCCGAGTCCAAGACGGTTCTCCTGGACGGGGTCACGGGCGAACCCGTGGTCCCGGGCGGCTCACTCGGCTTCCGGTGGGGGGAAGCCGGGCAAGGCCGCTGGAACCTGGACCTGGGCGACGTCGTACCCGAACTGAGCCTGCTGGAGCGGGCCGAGGAGACGGCCGAGGTCGCGCTGCCCCGCTTCGACGAGGGCGCCACGGAGGGCGGCTCGGTCATGGTGCGCGGGGTGCCGGTGCGCCGGGTCGGCGGCCGGCTCGTCACCACGGTCTTCGACCTGATGCTGGCGCAGTACGGCGTCGCACGCCCCGGGCTGCCGGGCAACTGGCCCAACTCGTACGAGGACGCGTCCGAGCCGTACACCCCGGCCTGGCAGGAGACGATCACCTCCGTGCCCGCCGAGCAGGCGGCGCGCATCGGCCGGGAGTTCGCCCGCAACGCCGAGCGCACCAACGGCCGGTCCATGATCGCGCTGGGTGCCGGCACCAACCACTGGTTCCACTCCGACACCATCTACCGCGCCTTCCTGGCGCTGATCACGATGACCGGCTGCCAGGGCGTCAACGGCGGCGGCTGGGCGCACTACGTCGGCCAGGAGAAGGTCCGCCCGGTCACCGGGCAGCAGCACCTGTCGTTCGCCTTCGACTGGCAGCGGCCCACCCGGCACATGGCGGGCACCTCGTACTGGTATCTGAACTCCGACCAGTGGCGCTACGAGGCGTTCGGGCCCGACGAGCTTGCTTCCCCGCTCGGGAAGGGCCGGTTCAAGGGCAAGGCGTTCGCGGACACACTCGCGCAGGCCGTGCGGCTGGGCTGGACTCCCGGTCACCCCGGCTTCAACCGCAACCCTCTCGATCTGACCGACGAAGCGGCCGCTGCGGGCCGGCCGGTCGCCGAGCACGTCGTGGACGAGCTGAAGTCCGGGCGGCTGCGGTTCGCCGTCGAGGACCCGGACGACCCGGCCAACTTCCCGCGTGTGCTGACCGTGTGGCGGGCCAACCTGCTCGGCTCCTCCGGCAAGGGCAACGAGTACTTCCTGCGCCACCTGCTGGGCACGGACGCGGCGGTCCGCTCCGAACAGACCCCGCCCGAGGGCCGTCCGAAGGAGGTGGTGTGGCGGGAGGAGGCGCCCGAGGGCAAGCTCGACCTGCTGGTCACCATGGACTTCCGCATGACCTCCACCAGCCTGCTCTCCGACGTCGTCCTGCCGGCCGCCACCTGGTACGAGAAGGACGACCTGTCCAGCACGGACATGCACCCCTTCGTGCACGCCTTCACCCCGGCCATCTCCCCGCCCTGGCAGGCCCGCACCGACTACGACATGTTCCTGACGATGGCCGACAGGTTCAGCGAACTGGCCGCCGACCACCTCGGCACCCGCACCGATGTCCTCCCGGTGCCGCTGCTGCACGACACGCCGGACGAACTCGCCCAGCCGGGCGGGGTGGTGCGGGACTGGAAGTCCGGCGAGTGCGAGCCGGTCCCCGGGCGGACCATGCCGAGGCTGGTCGTCATCGAACGGGACTACGCCGCGATCGCGCGGAAGATGCGCGCCGTCGGCCCACTGCTCGACACGCTGGGCACCACCACCAAGGGCGTCACCGTCCACCCGAACCAGGAGATCGACGACCTCCGGCACCGCAACGGCACCGTCAGGGACGGCATCGCCGCCGGACGGCCCTCCCTCGCCACCGCGAGCGACATGTGCGAGGCGATCCTCGCCCTGTCCGGCACCACCAACGGCCGCCTGGCCACCGAGGGCTTCCGGGAGCTGAAGCGGCAGACCGGCAGCGAGGGCCTGGTCGAACTCTCCTCCGAGCGCGAGGCCGACCGGATCACGTTCGCCGACACGCGCACCCAGCCCCGTTCGGTGATGACGTCGTACGAGTGGTCGGGCTCGGAGACCGGCGGGCGCCGCTACTCGCCGTTCGTCATCAACACCGAACACAAGAAGCCCTGGCACACCCTCACCGGCCGCCAGCACTTCTTCGTCCAGCACGACTGGATCGCCGAACTCGGCGAGCAACTACCCGTCTACCGGCCCCCGTTGAACACGCCCAAGCACTACGGCGACGAGCACCTGGGCGAGAGCGGCCGGGCCGAGGTCACCGTCCGCTATCTGACCCCGCACTCGAAGTGGTCCATCCACTCGAACTACCAGGACAACAAGCACATGCTCGACCTGTCCCGCGGCGGCCCGACGATCTGGATGTCCACCGCCGACGCCGAGAAGATCGGCGTCAAGGACAACGAGTGGATCGAGGCGTACAACCGCAACGGCGTCGTCGCCGCCCGCGCCGTGGTCACCCACCGCATGCCCGAGGGAACCGTGTACATGTACCACGCCCAGGACCGCAACGTGAACGCCCCGAAGACCGAGGTCAGCGGCAAACGCGGCGGCATCCACAACTCACTCACCCGGCTCCTGCTCAAGCCCACCCACCTCGCGGGCGGCTACGCCCAGTTCACCTACGCCTTCAACTACTACGGCCCGACCGGCAACCAGCGCGACGAGGTCACCGTCATCCGCCGCCGCAGCCAGCAAGTGGAGTACTGACATGCGCGTCATGGCACAGATCGCGATGGTCATGAATCTCGACAAGTGCATCGGCTGCCACACCTGCTCGGTCACCTGCAAGCAGACGTGGACCAACCGCACCGGTGTCGAGTACGCCTGGTTCAACAACGTCGAGACCAAGCCCGGCGTCGGGTACCCCCGCCGCTACGAGGACCAGGAGCAGTGGAAGGGCGGCTGGATGCTCGACAAGCGCGGGCGTCTCGTCCTGCGCTCCGGCGGCCGGATCAAGAGGCTCCTGTCCCTGTTCTCCAACCCGGACCTGCCGTCCATCGAGGACTACTACGAGCCCGTCACCTACGACTACGACAACCTCGTCAACGCCCCGGCCGGCAAAGACATACCCGTCGCCCGCCCCCGCTCCGTCCTCACCGGCAAACCCACCGCCATCACCTGGGGCGCCAACTGGGAGGACGGCCTCGGCGGCGCCCCCGAGAACGCCGACGGCGACCCCAACCTCACCGGGGAATGGGCGGAGAAGGTCAAGTTCGAGTTCGAGCAGACCTTCCTCTTCCACCTCCCCCGCCTGTGCGAACACTGCCTCAACCCGGCCTGCGTCTCAGCCTGCCCGTCCGGCGCGATGTACAAGCGGGTCGAGGACGGCATCGTCCTGGTCGACCAGGACCGCTGCCGCGGCTGGCGGATGTGCGTGACGGCGTGCCCGTACAAGAAGGTGTACGTCAACCACGCCACCGGCAAGGCCGAGAAGTGCACGTTCTGCTTCCCGCGCATCGAGGCCGGCCAGCCCACCGTCTGCTCGGAGACCTGCGTCGGCCGACTGCGCTACCTCGGTCTGCTGCTGTACGACGCCGACCGCGTCGGCGAGGCCGCGGCCACCCCCGACGAGAAGGACCTGCTCGACGCGCAGCGCGGCGTCTTTCTGGACCCGCACGACCCCGCCGTGATCGCGGCGGCCCGGGAGGCCGGCATCCCGGAGGACTGGCTGGACGCGGCCCGCCGCTCCCCGGTCTACGACCTCGTGATGAGGTACAAGGTGGCGCTGCCGCTGCACCCGGAGTACCGGACGATGCCGATGGTCTGGTACGTACCCCCGCTCTCCCCGTCCTGGACGCCGTCGACGCCGCGGCCGGAAACCAGGACGACCCCGACCACGTCTTCGCCGCCGTCACCCGGCTGCGCATCCCGCTGGAGTACCTGGCGGAGCTGTTCACCGCCGGGGACGCCGATGTGGTCGCCGGGGTACTGATGAAGCTCACCGCCCTGCGCTCGTACATGCGTGAACGCACCCTCGGGGATGACGGCGACGAGGCAGCGCTGAAGGCCGTCGGCCTCACCCCGCGCGAGGCGGAGGACCTGCACCGGCTTCTCGCCATCGCCAAATACCAGGACCGCTACGTCGTCCCCGCCGCCCACAAGGAGGATGCCGCCGCGCTCAGCGCGACGGAGAACCGCTGCCCGGTCGAATCGTCCGACGACCCGGCGGACGCCGGTGGCCGACGAGTGATGCTCGGCATCCCCACCCTGCGCCGCCGTGCGCCCGAAGTCCCCGCCGGAGACCGTCCGTGAGCCCGCTGCCCACCACCATTCCCGCCCTCGTCCGCACCCGCGTCCGCGCCGCTGTACGCCGCCCGTCCCGCCTCACCCCCGAGGAGGCCGAGTCACGCACCCTGCTGCTGCGGCTGTGCTCACTGCTCCTGCAGTACCCGGACGCCGAACTCGCCGCCTGCCGAGCGGTGTTGACCGCGTCCACCGAGACGCTGCCGCCCTCGCCCGCCGCCGAGCACCTGGCCGACTTCACCACATGGTTCGCCGACCAAGGGCCGGAGGCACTGGAGCGCCACTACGTCGAGATGTTCGACCTGCGCCGCAAGAGCAGCCTCTACCTCACCTACTACCTGCACGGCGACACCCGCCGCCGGGGCATGGCCCTGCTCACTTTGAACCAGCAGTACAAGACCGCGGGCTGGGACATCGACGGGGGTGAACTGCCCGACCACCTGCCGGTCGTGCTGGAGTTCGCCGCCCTGGCGGGCCCGGGTGGCGGCGAGGCACCACTGCGCCAGCACCGGCGCGGGCTGGAGCTGATCCACCGGGCGTTGGCCGACGCCGACTCGCCGTACCGGCACGTCCTGGCCGCGCTGCTCACCCTGCTGCCGCCGCCCACCGAGGCGGACCGCGCGGCGGTGGCCCAGCTCGTCGCCGAGGGCCCGCCGAACGAGGAGGTCGGCCTCGACCCCTACGGAACGTACGGGGAAGGGGAGTTCGCCCCTCCGGGCACGTTCGTGCCTCCGATGGCTGCTCCGCCGACCCGTGTGCCGCCCGCCGACCCGACCACCAGCCGTATGGAAGGCACCCGATGAACGCCGCACCCCTCTCCCCGTCGGCCGCCGCGGCGGCGAGCGGCACCGACCTCCTGCTGTGGGTCGCCGTCCCGTACATCTGCCTCGCGGTGTTCGTGGTCGGGCACATCTGGCGCTACCGCCAGGACCAGTTCGGCTGGACCACGCACACCAGCCAGCTCCTCGAACACCGCTGGCTGCGCTGGGGCAGCCCGCTGTTCCACCTCGGCGCCTTCATGGTGATCGCCGGCCATGTCGTGGGACTCGCCATTCCGGACTCGTGGACCGAGGCCGTCGGCATCAGCGAGCACGCGTACCACACCACGGCCGTCTGGGCGGGCTCGGTGGCGGGCATCGCCATGGTCGCGGGCCTCGGCATGCTGTGCACCCGCCGGCTCCTGACCCGCAGGATCCGGCTCACCACCGACCGCAGCGACAAACTCCTCTTCCCCCTGCTGTCCGCCACCGTCGTGCTCGGCATCACCGCCACCGCCGCCCACAACGTCTTCGGCGCCGGCTACGACTACCGCTCCACCGTCTCCGTATGGTTCCGCGGCCTGTTCGTCCTCCAGCCGCAGCCGGAGGCGATCGCCGGCTCCCCACTGCTCTTCCAACTGCACGCCCTGACCGCCTTCCTCCTCTTCGCCGCCTGGCCGTTCACCCGGCTGGTGCACGTGTGGAGCGCCCCGATCGGCTACCTCGCCCGGCCCTACCTCGTCTACCGCAGTCGAGCCACACCGACCGCGGCCCCGACGCACACGCGCCGGACCCGGTCGGCCTCCGGCTCCCGGTGAGCCCCATGAGCCCCGGACCCGCGCTCGCACCGGACGCCACAACCACCCGGCGCCCGCACGCAGTGGGCGCGGGCCGCCGCACGGGATGGGTGATGGTCCTCACCGGTACCGTCGGCTGGCTCGCGTCCTTCCAGCTCACCGTGGACGACTGGCGGCTCCTCCGCGACCCCTCCTACCAACCGCCGTGCAACATCAGCCCCGTCGTGAGCTGCGGCAGCGTCATGTCCAGCCCGCAGGGCAGCCTGTTCGGCTTCCCCAACATGCTGCTCGGACTGGGCGCCTTCGCCGCCGTGACCGCCCTGGGCGTCGCGGTGCTCTCCGGGGCGAGGCTGCACCGCCGGCTGTGGCTCGCGCTGGATGCAGGGGCCCTGGTGGGGGTGGTGTTCGCACACTGGCTGATCGCACAGTCGCTCTACGAGTTCAACAAGCTCTGCCCCTACTGCGCCGTCGTCTGGGTCGCGACCATCGCCCTGTTCTGGTACGTCACCCTGCACTGCCTGGAACGCGGAATCATCCCCATGCCCAGCGGGGTGCTGGCGGTCGTGCGGGACACGCACTGGATGCTCCTCGGCGCCTGGTACGGGTTGATCGTGCTGCTTGTCCTCACCCGCTTCTGGCCATACTGGAGCAGCCTGCTGTAGCCGACCACCGCACCAGACGCTCGCAAGTAACACGAACGAGAGAACAACCATCATGGGCGACGTACTGCAGGGGTGGACGGCCGCTCTCAAGGCCGACCTGGGCATCGACTTCGAAGTCGACCGCGCCCTCCTCCTCGCCCTCGCGGGCGATGCCGCTCACGGCGTCGCGCGGCCCGCCGCCCCGCTGACGACCTTCTTGGTCGGGTACGCGGCAGGGCAGGCGGGCGGCGGTCCTGACGCGGTGGGCGCCGCAGCCCGGCGTGCCGGAGAACTCGCCGGACGGTGGGTCAATGAGGCCGGCCCTGACCACAGCTCCGGGTCCTCATGACCAGCCCTCTTCCGCCGCCGGCAGGCCGGGCGTCCCGGGCTTCGCAGCCTTGGCGGCCCCGCTGACAGCAGCTGTTCGAGGCCCCCACCCGGACACCGGAGAGAGGGCCATGCCGGGCCATCGGCCCGCACCGAGGGCATCCTCACCGGCGTCGGAGCCGCCCTCCACGCCGCCACCACTCTTGCCCGCTCCTCACAGAACAAGGGCGCCCTGATCGTCGTCATCCTGCCCGACACCGGCGAGCGCTACCTCAGCACCGACCTGTTCCACGACGAGTAGTGACGGGCCCACTGGCCCTTCAATCGGGACGTTCGGCCCCCGCGCCCCGTCACCCCTCCGAGTTAGGTTCACCTAAGTAAACCGATGCAGGCAGAGAGCGAGGCACGATCATGGCATCGACGGACCATTCGGCCCTGCAGAAGAACATCCCCGTTCCCTGCGACGGACTGGACGCCGCCCGCATGCCCGGCCACTGGCTGCTGGCCCGGCTGGGCAAGCGGGTGCTCCGCCCCGGCGGTGTGGAGCTGACCCGGTGGATGCTGGACGCCCTCGGCGTGGATCCGCAGGACCGGGTGGTGGAGCTGGCCGCCGGCCTCGGCGCCACCGCCCGGCTGACCCTCGCCCGCCGCCCGGCCGCCTACACCGCCGTCGACCGCGACGCCGCCGCCGTGGCCGCGCTCAGCGCCCTCGCCGCCCCCGGCCCTACCAACGTGCGTGCCGTACGGTCGGACGCCGCGGACACCAGGCTGCCGGACGGCGACGCCACCGTCGTATACGGCGAGGCGATGCTGACCATGCAGCCCGAATCCGCGAAGCGGCGCATCGTACGGGAAGCACGCCGCCTCCTCGACGACTCCACCGGCCGGTACGCCATCCACGAACTGTGCCTGCTGCCCGACGACCTCGACCCGGCACTCGCCGACCGAATCACCCATGACTTGCACGAGGCCATCCACGTCGGCGCCCGCCCCCTGACCCCCACCGCTTGGCGTGAACTCCTCGCCGACGAGGGCTTCACAGTCACCGCCCACAAGACCGCACCGATGGCACTGCTCGAACCACGCCGCCTCGTCGCCGACGAAGGACTGGTCCCCACCCTGCGCATCGCCGGCCGTGCCCTGCGCAACCCGTCCGCACTGCGCCGAGTGCTGCACATGCGCCGCGTCTTCCAACGCCACAGCGCCCACCTGGGCGCGATCAGCCTGCTCGCCGTCCCCACCCCGTCCCGGCCCTGAGGAGCTGTCCCAGATGACTGCCACCGTGATCACCGACCTGGCCGCCGAATTGACCGTGCCCGAGGACGGCACCCTCAGCCGCGTCCTGTACCGCGACGACCGCCTGCGCGTCGTCGGCTTCGCCTTCGCCGCCGGCCAGGAACTGACCGAGCACACCTCCGCCCTGCCCGTGGTCATCCAGGTCGTCCAGGGCCGCCTCGACCTCGTCCTGGGTGACGAGAAGACCGAGGCGACGCCCGGGAGCTGGATCCACCTACCCGCACGTCTGCCGCACACCGTGCGCGCCACCGAACCCAGCGTCATGCTGCTGACCATGCTGCCCGCCCCGGAGCCGTCCGGATCCGAGACGCCTTCCGCAGCATGACCGACGCCTGGCCGAGTGCCCTGCGCTGATCAGCGCACCAGCGCCGCTGCCACCATGGGCGGCAGTACGTCGCACAGGTCGGTGACCCGGACATGGCCGGCGTGGCGCTCGGTGAACTCCGCGACGGAGACGTCCAGGGAGCCGAAGGACTCCTCGAAGACACGGCGCGCGTGCGGCGTGCGGTCCAGTGCCCAGGCCGCTGTCGCCCTGGAGGTCCGCAGGAAGCGGCCGGGCTCAGGTCCGACGACGAACAACTCGGCGCGCCGGCCCGTGCCGTCCGCGGCAAGCATGACCAGGTCCTTGAACGTCTGCCGCTTGCGCATGGCGTCCGCGCCGCGCCACCGCGCCAGTTTGAACTCCGCCACGCGTCGGTCCGTCTCCAGGTCGAAGGGCCGGCCCGGGTCGTTGCCGGCAGCCAGCGAAGGACGTACGGCGATCTCCTCCCCGTCCTCCAGGAGATGCGGCAGCGCCAGCACGATCCCGGCCGCGTGGATGAGGTCGTTCAGTCGGCCGAGGCTCTCACGCACGGTCAGCGCAGCCACCATCAGTTCGGGACTGATTCCCCGAGTGGCAGCCATGTCACCGACCTCCCTCGCGGGCCTTCCCGCCAGGTCCCGCTCCAGTGAGGTGATGGCCGCGGTCAACGGCTCGGCGCCCAGGAAGCCCGCCAACAGCGCCACGGCCTCACCCAGTTGAGGAGCATCCATGCCATCGCCCGCGTCGTCTGTCATGAACGGCATTGTGCCCGGCGGCGCTTCGGCAGCCGACCGGGCCCAGCCGGCCTTTCACAACGGGGCCGATCGGCCCTCACAAGACGACCCCGTTGGTCACTGCCTCCACCGATCTCCGATCCGGCACCGTAGCGGTGTGATGTTCAGGTCCGTCGCGCTCGGAGGGATGCACGCATGCTGAAACGGGATGGCAGGGTGATGCTCTGGCGTTGGCGGCGCAACCCGCTCAAACGGCGCTCCGACATCGCCGAAGCCTGGATCGGCGGCGCAGCGGCGGCGCTGCTGCTCCTCATGGTGCCTGCAGTGGGCGTGGTGATGGCCGGCG
Source organism: Streptomyces sp. TG1A-60 (assembly GCF_037201975.1). NCBI lineage: Bacteria > Bacillati > Actinomycetota > Actinomycetes > Kitasatosporales > Streptomycetaceae > Streptomyces > Streptomyces sp. TG1A-60. Next base: position 1,282,743 of record NZ_CP147520.1, read on the forward strand.
TCGGCGAGCGCTCCGCTCTCGACCAGGCGCAGGGCCTGCACCGCACTGCGGCGCGCCTGGTCGAGAACGCCGCCCCCGCGACGCCGTCACGGTTCTCCGGGCTGTCAGACGACCACGTGCGGACGACTGTGCGGTGGACGACCCCCGACGGCTCTCCCAAGACCGGCGAGGCCCCGGTGGCAGCGGGCAGCAAGGCCGGATCCTCCACCACAGTGTGGCTCGACGACGCCGACCGCCTTCGCCCCGCACCGCCCACCCCCGCCGAGGCCAGGTCACAGGGAGCCGCCCTCGGCGCGGCCGCCGGAGCGGGTGTATGCGTGCTAGTGGTGGGCGGCTGGTGGGTCGCTCGGGTACGACTGGATGTGCGTCGCATGGCACGGTGGGAATGTGCCTGGGCCGAGTTCAACGCCAACCGGGGACACCGGCACGCGTAAGACGCCGCCAACAGCGGGGCCAAACACGCCAGGGCGACCCCACTGACCAGCAGCGGGAGAGCGTTCGAGGCACCGCGGGGTGGCGGTGAGACAAAGCAGCCCCGCCCTGGTTCTTGCGAATTCTGCCGCCGGGACGCACCTCCCTTGAGAACAGGATCTCCCTCAAGCAGAGCTGAGCGCCTGGCGCGCCGCCAAGGGAGACCATGTGCCAGTGAGTGTCGAGCCTTGTTTCCGCACGGTTCTCCAGTGACGACATGCCGAACACCCCCACGAGGCACTCCCGGCCGCGGGCCGTCACCGCCAGTCTCGGACCAGAGAGGACCGGGGCGGCGTTGGCCGCGTCACTTCAACCTCCACCGCCCAATCCACGCCTGGGTCGAATCCGAGATGGTCACCGGAGGCGAGCTCAAGGGAGCGGGCGGCGGCACGCAGTGAGGCTCCGCCAAGCTCGTTTCCGCAGTTCAGTGGGGCTGGTGTGATGCGTTGGTGAGGTCCTCACGCTGGCAGGTGGCGTGATCGTCGGGGCGAGATCATCCGCCCGCTCCGTCAGCGCTGTACTTCGCTGTTCGCCAGAACGAGCAGGGCCCGCAGGAGCGTGGTCGCCTGCCGGGTGTCCGTGCGGAGTTTGGTCAGGATCCGCCATGACTTGAGGTTCGCGAAGCCATGTTCGTTGGCGGCGCGTTCGCGGCTGACCAGGCGGTTCGCTTCCCTCTCGGCGACGGTCAGCTTGTGGTTGCGGGTGGCCTTGCGGCCGGTGATGATCACCGGGTCGTCTTCGGGCTTGTCGTCGAGGCCGACGAAGCCGAGGTCGGCCAGGGCGCCGAGGCCGGCTTCCCTCAGGTGTCCGGTGATCTTGTTGTGGCGGGCGGTGGTGATCTCGCTGGACCGGCCGGGCTTGGCCGCGGAGATCCAGATCAGGTTGCCCTTCTCGTCGGTGACAGCGAGAAACAGCAGGCCATGGGCCTTATGTTTGCCGGAGTAGTTCTTCCGGTCGTCCCTCCCGGTGCGGCGGTGGGTGCGGATCAGGGTGCCGTCGAGGAGGACCACGACCCCGCCGCTGCGGGCGATCTTCTTGCATGCGCGGTCCAGGCGCGGGGCGCGGGCGGCCAGCAGCTTGACGACTTCCTTCACCCAGCGGCGGACGGTGGATTCGCCGACCTGGTTGCCGCCGGCCATGTCGGCCAGGCGCTGGTCGTGACGGAGTACGGCGAGCACGATGACGGCCTGCTTACCGGGTTCGGCCTTGCGCCAGACAGAGCGCATCCGGTTGCGGCGTTGGCGTATCAGGTCGGCGACGAGATCGATGGTCCGCTTCGACAGCGGGAGGCGGACCTGGTAGACAACATCCCGAGGGCCCTCGGCGGGCTGGTTTTTGGTCACACACTTACCAACTCCCGCCGGGGGCACTCGCGTTATGGCAGGAATCGGCCCGTCCGGCCAGCGGCGTTACTGGTCAGCGGGGAAGGTAACGCCCGGACGCGGTACGTGAGAGCCAGCCCCGGTCGGCAAGTTTGCGCAGCTGGCCCCGGACCGGCTCGATCTTCGCCGGACTCGCCTCCCGGCCCAGCCCGAGGGCGACGTCCTTGGCCATCACCGGACCGTCCGCCCCGGCCACGATCTCCATGATCCGTCGATATTCTGAGGTCAGGACCTCCAGTCCCATCCCCTCGACGCGGTCCGGCACCACTCGCATCCCGCCCGCACCCGGACCCACCGTCACAACGGCCGGCTCCGGCTCCGGCTCCGGCTCCGGCTCCGGCTCCGGCTCCGGCTCCGGCTCCGGCTCCGGCTCCGGCTCCGGCGACACGATGCCCGGCGGTCGCCGTCCACCATCAGTGGCCTCGGCCCACTGCCCGAACACCACCTCGGCGGCCTCCAACCGGGCGACCTCCGTTTCGAGTTCACCCAGCTCCTTGCGCAGCAGCTCGGCACGTTTCGCCAGCTCAAGCCGCCGCTCGATCGTCCACGCCAGCACGTCCGTCATGAACATCCCTCCCAGCGCAGAACCTACGCGGCGACCCCCGAACCTCACTCCAGAACCCACGAGAACACCTGCGCCAGACGATCTCGTGCTAACGATCACCCCACCTGCCAGCGTGAGGACCTCACCGACCCATCACACCAGCCCCACTGAACTGCGGAAACGAGCTTGGCGGAGCCTCAGTGAACTGCGGCCGCCCGCCTTCCGACTCGTGCCTCGTCGGCAGGGCGTATGCCGCCGGGGTGGCACAGTCAGTCGGATGGAACGGCACGCGCATCGGAACCCGCCGGCTCGGGTCCGAGAGCGGGACGAGGTGTGGCGTGCGCGGCCGCGCGTGGCGTGCGGCCTCCCTCGGGTCCGTACCCGAACCGGATCAGCAACTGCGGGCAACACGGTTGCCTCGATCCGCCCATCGCCGCCCGCAGATCCAGCCACTCCATCGCCTGGTGCAGCATGGAGGTGCGTACCCCGTGCACCGTCGCCGTGAGCAGTACGCGCTGCAGGGCCTGGCCCGCCCGCAACCAGTCCTCGCGCCGGTCCCACGAGGTCCACAACAGCGCTACCTGGGCGTGGCGTTCGAAGTGCAGGGCGGGCAGGTACGGCACAGGCAGCCGGCCGGTGAAATCCCGCATCGGTATCCGCCCGGACGCATCCCGAGCGCCCAGGGCGGTCACGGGGATGCCGTAGGGGGTGTCCCTTCCCGGGGCGGTGAGCCAGGTGCGTGCCTCGGCCGTGCGAGCCGGATGGGATGCGTTGCGGGCCTCGGCCGCCTGGGTCAACTGCAGCAGACGCCGGGTTCCCATGATGTCGGGAACGTCCAGGCGCGCGCCCTCGGCCCGGGCGGCGGTGATCATCTGTGCCACGACCGGTTCCGGCACCGGGCGGCCGGTGAAGGGCATCCGGCTGGTGTGACGCCGCTCGATTGCTTCGTACAGGCCGCCCAGGGTCGAGGGCCCGTGCGCGGCGGGCCGGGCGAGTTGCACGCGGGCGAGCAGGTCCGGATCGTCCGCGGCCGGCAGTAGACGGACGATCGGTTCCCAGCCCAGGTGTGCCGCGGTCACCCGGAGGTTGAGGACGGCCGCGCCCACCGACAGGTGCTGGGCACGCAGGTCGGGATCGGTCATCGGCAGTGGCCGTCCGCGGTCGGCCCGGACCTCGACCGACCGGCTGTCCGGGTCCAGGCCGAACCGCCAGGGCTGCGTATTGTGGATCGACGGTGCTGCCACCGCCGCGGCCAGCAGGGACCGAACGGCTGTGGCGTCGACTTCCCGGGTCTGCATGACGGCTCTCCTCTGCAAAGCTCTCCCCCGTACCGCCAACCCTGCGCCACGGTCCCCGGCTCGGGAGAGGGTTGACCGGCCCTTCCGGGCCTGCCATACGGCCTTGAAATACGAGCCGGACGCGCCGTGCGGTCCCCTGAAGGGCATGCCCGTCAGCCCCTCAGCCGGTCCGTGTCAGGGCCCTGGTATTGACACCCGTGCTACCGGCCACGCTCGGGGAGCACCGTCAGGAACCCGCAGACAGAGCCCCCACAACGAGCTGCGGTGAGTTCCGCGCGGTCTTGGCCGGACGGCGAGGCCAGGACCGTCGCTCCGGCCTGCCTCGTCCGGCCCGACCTGTCTGCTCATCAGGGCCGTACGCCGCCACAGGGCGGGCCGATCGGCCCTGCTGCCGCGACGGCCCCGGCTGTCACCGTGTCAACGGGTCGCAGCAGGCACCCATTCACCCCCAGGAGGTCTCCGCCATGCCCCGTACCGTGACCGTCGGAGTCGACGGCTCGCCCGAAAGTCTCGCCGCCGCGGAGTGGGCCGCGCGCGAGGCGGAACTGCGTGGTCTCCCCCTGCACCTGGTGCATGCCTGGGACTGGCAGCGCTACGCCCTGCCGGAGCCTGACAACGCGGCACACCGGTACTGGGGTGGGCGTGTCCTGCGCGAGGCGACCGAGCGGCTGCACAAGCACCACCCGGGCCTGGAGATCACCTCGCAGCAGGTTCCGCAACCGCCCATGACGGCGCTGGTGTCGGCATCCGCGGAGGCCGAACCGCTGGTCATCGGATCCCGGGGCCTCGGCGGCACCGTGGGCTTCCTGGTCGGTTCTGTCGGGCTCGCTCTCGTCGCGCACACCGACCGCCCCGTCGTCCTCGTACGCTCCGGTGTGAGCGCCGACGACGAGCACCAGATGGACGCGGACGGCCGGCCTTCGAGCACCACGCCGTACCGGGACGTTGTGCTGGGGCTGGACCATCAGCACCCCGACGACGCGGTCATCTCGTTCGCATTCGAGGCGGCGGCGCGTCGTTCGGCAAGGCTGCGCGTGGTGCACGGCTGGAGCCTGCCGCCCTACTTCGCCTACGGGCTCCCCTTGGACCCGGTGCTGAACGCCGAACTCGCCCGCGAGGAGGCGAGCGCCGTCGAGGCGGCCCTGGCGCCGTGGCGCGAGAAGTTCCCCAACGTCGAGGTCGTCGAGCAGGCCTTGGTCGGCAGCGCCGGCGACCATCTGGTCGATGCCGCCCGCGAGGCGTCGCTGGTCGTAGTCGGCCGCCGCATCCGGCACACCCCGCTGGGGGCCCGCATCGGACCCGTCACACACGCGGTGCTGCACCACGCCACGGCGCCGGTCGCGGTGATCCCGCACGAGTGACCGAAGGACCGAGTGATGGCGACGAGGCGCAGCCGCGTCCGGGCCCGGACGGGCTCCGGACGCGGCGCCGCTGCCCCTCTCCTCTGGTCCCGAAAGCGCGAGGCCCGGCAGTGGAAGGGACGACCGTCCCGTACCGGACCCGGGTCGGCCCAATATCAAGAAGGCTGTCCAGGCGCAGGCTGTCCACGACCGATCCCCGATAGGCCAGTGCCATGACCCTCACAGCCGCGTTGCTCTGCACGCTGATCCTCGTCGGCGCATTGCATGACACGGCCCGCCTGCTCGCGCCGGACCAGAGCCGTCACCCGCTGCGATCGCTCCGGCGGCACCACGGGGCGCTCGAGACGGCCGAACGGCGGCTGATCAGACAGCGACCGGGCTCGCCGTCCGCCGCCGGGCAGCCCTTCGGCAGCGACCGGCTCCCGCGATCCGTCGACCGCAGGAACAGAGGCCCGCGGCTCCCTGCCGAACCGCGGAACTCACGCCCGTCCCACGGAAACGGGCCTGCTCGCCGCGTGCCCCCACCGAGGCGGATCACACCGGCTGAACCACACCCGGCGCACACGAGCGGCGTCGAACCCGTCGACGGCCGGAGAGCCACCTCTTCCTGCCCGGCCGGGGCCGGGGGCCTCGGTCACACGATGTCGAGGACATCTCTCACCGGGCGACGGGGGGTAGCCGGGCCCCGGGGGCCGTAGCCGAGTCGCATCACCATCTGCACGTGGCCCGTGCCCCATCCCGGGTCGCGGGCCAGCAGGCGCAGCTCGCGGTCTTCCAGGGCATGGGAGGTCAGGGAGGTGGCCAGGTCGGCCAGGGTGGCCTCCAGCAGAACCCTTTCCAGGGCCTGTCCGCCGCGCAGCCAGTCGGCGGGTGTGTCACCGGGGGTGCTCAGCAGGGCCAGGTGCGGGGTGTGCTCGAAGGCGGTACTGCTGCGGTCGGCAACCGGCCGGCGTCCGGCGAAGTCCCGTACAGGCGCCTTGCCGTCCCGTTTGCGCGGGCCGAAGGCGTACTCGGGGACGCCGTCGACGGCGGTGTCCGCCTCCGCTCCGAGCCGGGTCCAGCGGATGAGGTCCGCGCGGGCGCCGGAGTCCATGGCGTCGCGGCTCTCCGCGTCGCGGACCAGGTCGAGTACGGTCTCGGCGTGCCAGGGGCCGGGGAAGAGGAGGACGGCCGACTCGCGCGCCGCCGCATCCTGCAAGGCGGTCTGGACGTCCTCCGGGATGTCCTTCTCGGCGAAGGGATGGCGGCTGGTGTGCCGCTGCCGGATCGCCTCATGCAGCCGCGCCAGGTCGTCCTGCAGCAAGCGTCGCTCGCCCGGGTCGGCCAGGTGGACGGCCGCGAGCAGCAGCGGATCCTGTGGCTCGGGCAGCAGCCGGATGTCTGGGACGAGGTCCGTGTGCGCGGCGGCGACGCGCAGGTTGAACAGCGCCGCCCCGCAGCCGATGTGCAGCGCCCGGTTGCCGGGATCGGACCGGGGCATGGCCCGCGCGAGGTCGGCGCGCAGCAGCAGGAGACGCTCGTCGGCGACGTACTGGAAACGCCAGGGCTGCGCGTTGTGCATGGACGGAGCCGCCGTGGCCTCTGCCACGAGCATCGTCACCGTTTTCTCGTCGAGTTCGCGCGAAGCCATGGAATCCTCCTGTCCTGCCCCGCCGTGACGCGGGTCCCACCAGGTACCGCATCAGCGGGCCGGCCTACGGGCTGGCACCACGGCTACAACGGTCATCCGGCCCGCACCCGACGGGCCGATTCCAGCGTCTGCCCGGCGGCACCGCCGAGCACCCGGAATCCGCGCACCAACGCGGCCATGCCGGAACACGATGCGCAAGGGCCTCAGTGTTGCCCGGATGGGGCCGATCGCCCCTCTCGCCTCTGTACCCACAAACCGATGATGGAGTCAGGCGCGGACGCCGGGATCGACAATCCGCGAGGGGCTCCCCCGTACCCGACCGGAAGACGGCGCCCGCGTCGTCGGCCCCTCCCCTGTGGGTGGGGCGCCGGCGCCCGGAGGCCGTGGATGGGCGCCGATGCATGACTCCCGGTCGGGTTGGCACTGCGCCGACACAGAAACCACAGCACGCGTACTTGACCGGAGGGTCATGCACACGTGGAGGAAGAGGGCCTCAGGCAGTGGGCGGCCGGACGAGCGTGTTGTCGCCGGTGCGGCCGGCGAAGTAGTCCGCGATGTTCGCCACGGTGGTGGCGGCGATCTCACCTACGGCGTCCCGGGTGAAGTACGCCTGGTGCGAGGTGACCAGGACGTTGTTGAAGGTCATCAGTCGGGCGAGGCGCTCGTCGGTCATCACCTCCAGGGACTTGTCGAGGAAGAACACCCCTGCCTCCTCCTCGTACACATCCAGCCCGACGCCGCTCAGCCGTCCCGCGCGCAGCGTCTCCAGCAGGGCGTCGGTGTCGACCAGGCCGCCCCGGCTGGAGTTGACCAGGATCGCGTCGTCCTTCATCACTGCCAGGGCACGGGCGTCCACCAGGTGGTGGGTGTCTTCCAGCAGCGGCACGTGCAGGCTGACCAGGTCCGCCTCGGCGAACAGCCGCTCCCGCTCGACGTACTCCATACCCAGAGCCAGGCAGTCGGGGTTCTCGGCGACGTCCCAGCCCAGCAGCCGCATGCCGAAGCCGTGGGCGATCCGGGCGAACGCGGCTCCGATCTTCCCGGTTCCCACCACCCCGGCCGTCCGGCCCCGCAGGTCGCGGCCCATCAGCCCGTCGAGCCGGAAGTCGAACTCCCGGGTGCGGTGCGCGGCCCGCACGATCCGGCGGTCCACGGCGAGCGCCAGCGCCCACGCGAACTCCGCGACCGAGTACGGTGAGTAGTACGACACCCGGGCCACCGTCAGTCCGAACTCCTCGGCCGCCGTCAGGTCGATGTTGTTGTAGCCGGTGGCCCGCTGGGCAATCATCCGCGTGCCGCCCTGGGCCAGCGCGCGCAGCACCTCCGCGTCCAGGGTGTCGTTGACGCTGCTGAGCACCACCTCATGGCCGGCTGCGGTCGGTGCGGTGTCCCTGTTCAAGAACAGCCGTAGACAGCGCAGTTCATGGCGGTCACCGAGGGCTTTGCCGAACGCGTCGTGCAGCAGCGGCTCCTCGTCCGCGAGGACGCCGTACGCGACGATCTCCATGTGCTCTCCTCCCGTGAGGCGGTTGATCACCTCTCCACCGTAGGGCCGGAACCATCAGCCGACGGCCACCTGCCGCTCCGGGGCCCCCGGCCCGGCAGGTCAGTTCCGCATGAGCGTCCTGGCGACGTACTCGGTGAGGTCGAGCAGCCGGTGGGTGTAGCCCCACTCGTTGTCGTACCAGCCGAAGACCTTGACCAGATCGCCGTGCGCCTGCGTCAGCGGGGCGTCCAGGACGCACGAGGCTGGGTCGCCGACGACGTCGCGGGAGACGATCGGGGCGTCCGAGACCCGCAGGATTCCCTTCAGCGGCCCGTCGGCGGCCTCCCGGAACGCGGCGTTGACCTCGTCCGCGGTCACGGGCCGCTCCAGAACCACGCTCAGGTCGGTCAGCGAGCCGTCCTCGACCGGCACGCGGACGGCGATGCCGTCCAAGGTCCCGGTCAGCTCCGGCAGGACCAGGCCGACGGCGCGGGCAGCGCCGGTGGACGTGGGGATGATGTTGACGGCGGCGCTGCGACCGCGGCGCAGGTCCTTGTGCGGGCCGTCGAGGACCACCTGGTCGTTGGTGTAGCCGTGGATGGTGGTCATCAGTCCCTTGACCAGGCCGAAGTGCTCGTCGAGCACCTTCACCATGGGCGCCACGCAGTTGGTGGTGCACGAGGCGTTGGAGACCACGTGGTCGCTCTCCGGGACGTACGTGCCCTCGTTGACGCCCATCACGATCGTGGCGTCGACTCCCTTGCCCGGTACGGAGAGCAGTACCTTCCGGGCGCCCCCCTTCAGGTGCAGACCGGCCTGCTCACGGGTGCGGAAGCGGCCGGTCGACTCGATGACCACGTCCACACCGAGGTGCCCCCAGTCCCGCTCGGCCGGGTCACGCTCGGCGGTCACGGCGATGTGGTGGCCGTCGACGGTGATCGAGGTGTCGTCGTGTTCTACGGTGCGGCCGAGGCGGCCGTACGTCGAGTCGTACGCCAGCAGATGGGCGAGCGCGTCCGGCGAGGTGAGGTCGTTGACCGCCACGACCTCGACCGGCTCGCCGGTACCGCTCTCCGCGCGCTCCAGCACGCAGCGCAGATAGTTGCGTCCGATGCGGCCGAAGCCGTTGATGCCCACGCGCACGGTCATGTCCGTCGTCCTCCCGATCAGTGCTGCCCGGCGGTGTCCGGGTGTGCTGCCAGCCTGGTGGCCGGGGAGGGGGTTCGGCATGGGCCGCTCGGGGGCCGGGTGAGGGACGTTCGGCCCTGCGGCTGCCGGCTGCGCGCGAAGCCTCAGCGCCCTTCGTGCCGCAGCCGGTCCTGGGCCTGCGTGGCGATGACCGCGGCCTGGATGCGCCGCTCCACGCCGAGTTTGGCGAGCAGGCGGGAGATGTGGTTCTTGACCGTCTTCTCCGCGAGGTAGAGGCGCTGGCCGATCTGGCGGTTGGTGAGCCCTTCGCCGATGAGGGCCAGAATCTCCCGCTCCCGGTCGGTCAGGCCCGGCAGAGCGTCGGGCTCGGGCTCCGGTTCCTGGCCCTGGCGCAGGCGGGCCATCAGCTTGGCGGTGGCGCTGGGGTCGAGCAGGGACTGCCCGCGGGCCACGGTCCGCACGGCCGACACCAGATCCGAGCCCTGGATCTGCTTCAGTACGTACCCGGACGCACCCGCCATGATCGAGTCCAGCAGGGCCTCCTCGTCGTCGAAGGAGGTGAGCATCAGGCAGGCCAGCTCCGGCATCTGCGAGCGCAGCTCGCGGCAGACGGTCACTCCGTCGCCGTCGGGCAGGCGCACGTCGAGCACCGCCACCTGCGGGCGCAGCGCGGGAACGCGGACCAGTGCCTGCTCCACGTTCGCGGCCTCGCCGATCACGGTGATGTCCGGTTCGTCGTTCAGCAGGTCGTGCACCCCGCGCCGTACCACCTCGTGGTCGTCCAGCAGGAAGACCCGGATCGGGTTGTCGGGTCCGGGTCGCTCGCTGTCCGCCATCAACGGCTCCTGTCCTGTGTCGTCTGTCTCTGGCACGGAACCGCCAGATGGGCGGGACCGGTCCTTCCCTGTCACAGATCCTGCGCGATTCCGGGCCGAACGGCCAGGGCCGACCGGCCCTTTTCGCTCTGCTGTTCCCGCATTCCCCCGCGTACCGGTTTTGATCGCCTGCCCGGCGCCGACCGGTGCCGAACGCCGAGGAGACCCGGGCGGGCCTTCACCGTTGGGCACCATGCCGTCCGAGTCGGGACCATCGGCCCCTGGAACCGCGGCCACCCTCTCGTAAGGCTCGGGGACAAGGGCCGGCGCCATCGTCCGCGGCCCGCTGGTCCCGTATCCGGAGGTCTCTTCCCATGATTCGCCCCATCACCGTCGGCCTGGACGGCTCCCCCGAAAGCCTGGCCGCAGCCGACTGGGCAGCCCGCGAGGCACAGCGCCGCGATCTGCCGCTGCATCTGGTGCATGCCTGGATCTGGCAGCCCCACGACGTGCCCGTCGCACAGGATCTGGACACGCAGAAGCACTGGGCTCTGCGAATTCTGCGGGAGGCCGAGGAGGAGCTGCGCGGGCGGCATCCGGAGCTGACGGTCAGCACCGAGCAGATATCCGAGACCGCGGCCGAGGTGCTGCTGGGCCAGGCGGAGAAGGCCGAGATGCTGGTGCTGGGCTCCAGCGGTCACGGCGCCATTGCAGGGTTCCTGCTCGGCTCCGTGGGGCAGCAGGTGCTGGCCCGGGCGAACAGTCCGGTGGTCATGGTGCGGGCGAACGCCCGCTCGGCCGCCAAGCACGACGGTGGGCAGGTCGTGGTCGGGCTCGACGACCCGGGCGACCCGGCCGCGCCGCTGCTGGAATTCGCCTTCGGCGCGGCCGCCGCTCGCAGGACCGCGCTGCGCGCCGTGCACGCGCCGAGCCTGCCGCCGCTGTACGGACATGGCCCGGTTGTGGGACAGCTGGCCAGCCAGGAAGGCGGCATCACGGGTCAGGCGGAGAAGGCACTGTCCGACGCCCTCAAGCCGTGGCAGGAGAAGTACCCGCAAGTCCCGGTCGACCACACAGTCGATCTCGCCCGCCCCTCCGGAGTCGTACTGCAGGCCGCCGCGCAGGCCGGACTCGTAGTGGTCGGCCGCAGGGTGCACCGGCCCGCTCTCGGTATGCGCATCGGGCCGGTCGCTCATGCCGTCCTGCACCACGCCGCCGCCCCGGTCGCCGTCGTACCGCACGACTGAGGGCCGGTTTCCGCACGGCTTGAGGGCCGAGCGGCCCCACAGGCGAGGACCTCCAGGACCTGCCCACCGCGTCGGGGCCCGTTCGACCCTGGAACCACACCGAACAGACAGACCCGAGGAGCATCAAATGAAGGCAGCAGTCGTCCGGTCCTTCGGCCAGCCGCTGGTGATCGGGGAGCGCCCGGACCCGGAGCCCGGCCCCGGCCAGGTCCGCATCCGCCTGGAGGCGTCCGGGCTGTGCCACACCGACATCCACGCGGCGCACGGCGACTGGCCGGTCAAGCCCACCCCGCCGTTCATCCCGGGCCACGAGGGCGTCGGCATCGTCGAGGCGCTCGGCGACGGCGTGAACCACCTGGAGGTCGGGCAGCGGGTGGCCGTGCCCTGGCTCGGCTGGGCCTGCGGACGGTGCGAGCACTGCCTGTCCGGCTGGGAGACACTGTGCGAGCAGCAGCAGAACACCGGCTACAGCGTGGACGGCGGGTACGCCGAGAAGATGCTCGCCCCGGCCGACTTCGCCGCTGTGGTCCCCGAGGGCATCGACCCGCGCGACGCCGCCCCGCTGACCTGCGCCGGCGTCACGACATACAAGGCTCTGAAGGTCGCCGGAGTGCGTCCGGCCCAGCTGGTGGCGATCTCCGGCGTCGGCGGTCTCGGCCACCTCGCCGTCCAGTACGCGAAGATCGCCGGGGCGACCGTCGCCGCGATCGACGTCACCGACGAGAAGCTCGAACTCGCCCGGGAGCTGGGAGCCGACATCCTCATCGACGCCCGCAAGGAGGATCCGGCCGAGGTGCTCAAGCAGCACGGGGGCGCCCATGCCGCGATCGCGCTGGCTGTCAACGAGCAGGCGTTCGCCTCCGTGTACGGCGGCCTGCGGCGCGGCGGCAAGCTGGTCATGGTCGCCCTGCCCGCCGGCGGAACCATCAGCGTGCCGATCTTCGACACGGTCCTCAACGGCACCTCCGTGATCGGTTCCATCGTGGGTACCCGTCAGGACCTGGACGAGGTGTTCCGGCTGCACGCCGCCGGACGCACCAAGGTGATCTACGAGACCCGTCCGCTGGAGACCGTCAACGACTCCATCGCCGAGGTTCTGAACGGTCAGATCAAGGCACGCATCGTTTTCGAGATGTGAGCCGACCGAACCTGTCCGCCGCGCGTCGTCCGCCGACCTGCCACGAGCCCGGCGGACACGACCGGGCTCCACAACCTCCCCCGGGACAGCAGGATGAAAGGGCACACCGTCATGGTCCGTTACGTGTACGACTTCGCCGCGGGCGGCCGTGACATGGCCGACCTGCTCGGCGGCAAGGGCGCCAACCTCGCCGAGATGACCCGGATGGGCCTGCCGGTGTCGCCCGGGTTCACCGTCACCACCGAAGCCTGCCGCGCTTTCCTGGCCGCCGGCGCCGAGCCGGACGGCCTGGCCCACGAGATCTCCGATCATCTGACGGCACTGGAGGAGGCCGCCGGTCGGCGGCTGGGGCAGCCGGACGACCCACTGCTGCTGTCCGTCCGCTCCGGGGCCCGCTTCTCCATGCCCGGCATGATGGAGACGATCCTCGACATCGGCCTCAACGACGAATCCGTGCTCGGGCTGGCGAAGTCCTCCGGGAACGAACGCTTCGCCTGGGACTCCTACCGCCGCCTCGTGCAGATGTTCGGCAGTACGGTCATGGGCGTCGACAGTGCGCTGTTCGAAGACTCGCTGGCCCGCCTCAAGGAGGCCCGGGGCGCGGTGGACGATCTGGGCCTGGACGCGGCCGATCTGGCCGGGCTCGTCGAGATCTACAAGGAGCTGATCCGTCAGGAGACGGGCGAGTACTTCCCGCAGTCCCCTGCCGAGCAGCTGCGCCGGGCGGTCCTCGCCGTCTTCGAGTCCTGGAACGGTGAACGCGCCCGTCTCTACCGCCGCCGCGAGCACATCCCCGACGACCTGGGCACCGCGGTCAACGTCCAGACCATGGTCTTCGGCAACCTCGGGCCCGACTCCGGCAGCGGCGTCGCCTTCACCCGCGACCCGGCCACCGGCGCCCCAGGCACGTACGGCGACTACCTGTCCAACGCGCAGGGCGAGGACGTCGTCGCCGGCATCCGCAACACCGTGCCGCTGGACGAACTGGGCCGACTGAACCCGGCAGCTTTTGCCCAACTACGCGACCACATGCGGACGTTGGAGACCCACTACCGGGACCTGTGCGACATCGAGTTCACCATCGAGCGCGGCCGACTGTGGATGCTGCAGACCCGGGTCGGCAAGCGCACCGCCGAAGCCGCGTTCGCCATCGCCGCCGAACTGGCCGACGAGGGACTCATCACCCCGGACGAGGGCCTGACGCGCGTCAGCGGGGACGGACTTGCCCGGCTCATGTTCCCCCGCTTCGACACCTCGGGCGTCACCGAGGCTCTCGCTCACGGCATCCCGGCCTCACCGGGCGCCGCCGTCGGTGCCGCGGTGTTCGACTCCGCCGAGGCGGTCCGCCGTGCGGCCGCCGGTGAGAAGGTCGTCCTCGTACGGCAGGAGACCACCCCCGACGACCTGCCCGGCATGATCGCCGCCCAGGCGGTGCTGACCAGCCGCGGCGGCAAGACCAGCCACGCCGCCGTGGTCGCCCGCGGCATGGGCAAGGTCTGCGTGTGCGGGGCCGAGGAGATCACCGTGGATGCGCAGGGGCGCCGCTTCACCGTGGGCGACACCACCGTCGAGGAGGGCACGGTCATCTCCGTCGACGGGTCCGAAGGTGCCGTCTACCCCGGTGCGGCGCCGCTGGTCGACTCCGCGGTGATGCGGTACTTCGAGACCGGCGGGCAGGGTGAGCGGTCGGCCGGGCTGGTCGGCGCTGTGGCCCATGCCATGCAACAGGCCGACGGTGTACGGCGGTTGGGCGTGCGGGCGAACGCCGACACCCCCGAGGATGCCGCCCGGGCCCGCCGGTTCGGAGCCGAGGGCATCGGGCTGTGCCGCACCGAGCACATGTTCCTCGGCGACCGGCGGCAGCTGGTCGAGGCGATGATTCTGGCCCGCACCGACGCCGAACGCGAGCGGGCGCTGGACGCGCTGCTGCCGCTGCAACGGCAGGACTTCATCGGCATCCTGGAGGCGATGGACAGCCTCCCGGTCACCATCCGTCTCCTCGACCCACCGCTGCACGAGTTCCTCCCCGACCGCACCGAACTCGCCGTCCGCCTCGCCACCGCCGAGGCACACGGCACGCCGCCGAGCGCGCACGACGCCGAGCTGCTGGACGCCGTGAACCGCATGCACGAGGAGAACCCGATGCTCGGCCTGCGGGGTGTACGCCTGGGGCTGGTGGCGCCGGGCCTGGTCGCCATGCAGGTACGGGCCATCGCCGAGGCGGTCGTCGAACGCAAGCGCGCGGGCAGCGACCCCCGTGCGGAGATCATGGTGCCGCTCATCGACACGGTCGAGGAACTGCGCCTCGTGCGCGAGGAAGTGGAGCAGGTACTGGCCCAGGTCTCAAAGGAGTCCGGCGTCCCCGTCGAGTGCCCGGTCGGCACGATGATCGAGTTGCCCCGGGCCGCCCTCACCGCCGGCCGGATCGCCGAGGAGGCACAGTTCTTCTCGTTCGGCACCAACGACCTGACCCAGACCACCTGGGGCTTCTCCCGCGACGACGTCGAGGCGGCGTTCTTCTCCGCCTACCTCGACAAGGGCATCTTCAAGGTCTCTCCCTTCGAGACCATCGACCGCGACGGCGTCGGCCGCCTGGTCGAGATCGCGGTCGCCGAAGGCCGCGCCGCACGCCCCGGGCTGAAGATCGGTGTCTGCGGCGAGCACGGAGGAGACCCGGACTCCGTGCACTTCTTCCACCGTGTGGGACTCGACTACGTCTCCTGCTCGCCGTTCCGAGTCCCGGTCGCCCGCCTGGAGGCCGGACGGGCCGCGCTTCCCGAGACCGAGACCAGCGACAGCCGGTGACACACCTCCGGCAGGGCCGGAGGTGGAAGCCCCGGCTTCGGCCCTGCGAGCCTCCACGGGCTGCGATGTGAGATGACGATGTGCGGCAGTGCGCCGCCGCACCTATGCGGAGACGGGCAACGTTTCGAGGCGTCGGCGTCAGCCACGGTGTGGCGATCGGCACGGTACGGCACATGGGGACCGCGGTCCTTCAGCCGCCCGACCGGCGGATCCCGGCCGAGGCCGTCCGGGGTGAACAGGGCCGCGCCCGGCGGGCAGTGGACGCTGTCGCCGCGGATCTCACGGCGCGCGGTGACCTGGCCGGCGGTGAGACACAAGCGGTCCTAGAAGCCCAGGCACTGATGGCCCAGGACCCCGAACTCACAGCCGACGTCGACCGACGTATCGCCGGGGGCAGCTGCGCCGAGCGCTCGGTCTCGACGCCTTCGCCGCGTACCGGGCGCTGCTGGTCCAGGCCGGCGAGTACCTGGCAGGCCGGGTCGCGGACCTGGACGACGCACGCGACCGCATCATCGCCCGGCTGCTGGGGGTGCCCATGCCTGGGCTGCCGGACAGCAAAGAACCCTACGTGCTGCTCGCCCGCGACCTGGCCCCGGCCGACACCGCGCTGCTCGACCCGGACCTGGTCCTGGGCTTCGTGACCGAACAGGGCGGGCCTACGAGCCATAGCGCCATCCTCGCCCGTGCCCTCGGCGTACCGGCCGTCGTGGCGCTGCCCGGCGCCACCGGGGTGGCCGAAGGCACCGTCGTCGCGGTCGACGGCAGTACCGGCGAAGTGTTCCTGGAACCGGATGCCCGCACGCGGGCAGAGCTGGAGCGTCAGGCCGCCGTCCACGAGGCGGCCCTGGCCTCCGCCTCCGGTCCCGGGGCCACCGCGGACGGACACCGGGTGCCGCTACTGGCGAACATCGGCGGCCCCGCGGACGTACCGGCCGCCCTCGCGGCGGGCGCCGAAGGCGTCGGCCTCTTCCGCACCGAGTTCCTCTTCCTCGACGACAGCAAGCAGGCGCCGTCCGAGGAACGCCAAGTGGAGGCGTACCGGAAGGTGTTCGAGGCATTCCCCGGCGGCCGGGTGGTGGTGCGGGTGCTGGACGCGGGCGCCGACAAGCCGATGGACTTCCTCGCCCCTGGCGACGAGCCGAACCCGGCGCTGGGCGTGCGTGGGCTGCGCACGCTGCTCGACCACCCCGATGTACTGCGCTCGCAGCTGCGGGCGCTGGCCACTGCGGCCTCGGGCCTGCCCGTGCGGCTTGAGGTGATGGCGCCGATGGTCGCGGACCGCGCGGACGCGAAGGCCTTCGCCGACGCCTGCCGCCAGGCGGGCCTGCGGGCGACGACCGGCGCGATGGTCGAAATCCCCTCGGCCGCGTTGCGCGCCCGTGCCGTCCTCCAGGAGGTCGGATTCCTGTCGCTGGGCACCAACGACCTCGCGCAGTACACCTTCGCCGCCGACCGACAGGTGGGCGCGCTCGCCCGGCTGCAGGACCCGTGCCAGCCCGCCCTCCTCGACCTGATCGCCGCAGCCGCCGACGCCGCGAACGCCGAGGGCAAGAGCTGCGGGGTGTGCGGCGAGGCCGCCGCCGACCCCCTGCTCGCCTGCGTGCTCACCGGACTCGGCGTCACCAGCCTCTCCATGGGCTCCGCATCTCTGCCGTACGTCCGCGCCGAACTGGCCCGGCACACCCTCACCCAGTGCCGGCGGGCAGCCGCCGCGGCCCGCGCCGCGGACACCGCCGAGGAGGCACGCGCCGCGGCCCGCACCGCCCTGTCCGGCACGGACGAACCGGTCAGTGCGGCTGCCTGACACCCTTGACCGCTCCCGGCACCCGGTTCGCCGACAACCGGATCACCAGCACCGCCGCCGCGTCCGGGACGTTAGTGCCCGTGGGGCGCGTCCGTCGGGCGGCCGAGCCATGTCCGGCCGACGCGCCAGGCATGCTCGGTCAGCAGCACGGTGCAGGCGGTGGCGAGGCAGATCGCCCACTGGGCCGGGCTGAGCGACACGGTGTCGAAGACTCCTTGGGCCATGGGCACTTGCACGGCGATGACCTGGAGGGCCAGGACGGTGGCCAGGCAGATCCACAAGGTGCGGTTGTGCAGCTGGTGGCGGCCGAGGACGGGGCCGTCCTCGCTGCGCGCGGCCAGGGCGTTGCACAGTTGGAAGAGGACGAACGTGGTGAAGGCCATGGTGGCGGCGGTCGCGGTGTCGGTGAGGTGGCGGGCGCCGGCGAAGACGGCCAGGGTGCCGGCGGCCATGACCGCGCCGGAGCGGGTGACGGCGGCCAGGCGGCGGGCGTTCAGGATGCGTTCGCCGGACGGGCGGGGCGGACGCCGCATCACGTTGTCCCGCGGGGGATCGATGCCCAGGGCCATGGCGGGCGGTCCGTCCATGATGATGTTGACCCACAGCAACTGGATCGCGGACATGGGCGCGGGCAGTCCCGCCAGCACGGTGGCGAGCAGGGTGAGGATGGCGCCGATGTTGGTGGACAGCTGGAAGCGGACGAAGGTGACGATGTTGTCGTAGATGGAGCGGCCCTCGCGCACCGCGCGCACGATGGTGGAGAAGTCGTCGTCGGTCAGGACCATGTCGGCGGCTTCTTTGGCCACGTCGGTGCCGGTGATGCCCATCGCGACGCCGATGTGGGCGGCACGCAGGGCCGCGGCGTCGTTGACGCCGTCGCCGGTCATGGCCACGATGTGGCCCTTCCGGGAGAGCGCGCGGACGATGGTCACCTTGTGTTCGGGAGCGACGCGGGCGAAGACACCGACATCCTCGACGCGGTCCGCGAGTTCCTGCTCGCTCATCCGCGCCAGTTCGGCGCCGGCGACGACATCGCCGGTGATGCCGAGTTCGCGGGCGATGGCGGCGGCGGTGTCGGCATGATCCCCGGTGATCATCTTGACGGTGACGCCGGCGGCCTGGGCCAGGGCGACGGCGTCCCGGGCCTGAGGGCGTGGCGGGTCGGCTATTCCCGCGATCGCGGTCAGGGTCAGTTCCGTCGCCTCCCGAGGGTTCGGCTGGTCGGTGGTGGCGGTGGCGGCCCCGAGGACGCGCAGGCCCTGGCCGCCCATCCGCCGGGCGACGTCGGTGACCTCCCGGCGGCGCTCGGCGTCGAGGGGGGCGCGGCCCTGTTCGGTCAGGACGTGGGTGCAGCGGTCCAGCAGGACGTCGACGGCTCCCTTGGCGTGGACGCTGACGCGGCCGTCCGCGTCGGTGTGGAAGGTGGCCATGTACTTGGCGGCCGGGTCGAAGGGGATTTCACCGGCACGTGGCACGCGGCCGCGGAGTCCGGCGTCGACACCGGCCTTGGCGGCGAGTACGACCAGGGCGGCCTCGGTGGGGTCTCCGATGATGCCGTCGGGGGTGATACGGGCGTCGTTGCACAGCGCGAACGGCAGCACCGCGTCGTGCAGGGCGGGCAGGGCCGCGTCCTGCGTGGGCGCGTCATGCGTGCCCACGTCGTGCAGGGTCGCATCGTGCGGGTTCCGGCCGTGCCGCCCGTCGGCGGGGCGGACGGTGCCGGCGGTGTCGTAGCCCTCGCCGGTCACCTCGTAGGCGCGCCCGGCGGCCCACAGGGCGCGGGTGGTCATCTCGTTCAGGGTCAGGGTGCCGGTCTTGTCGCTGCACACCACGGTCGCGGAGCCGAGTGCCTCGACGGAGGCCAGGCGTTTGACGACGGCGCCGCGGCGGGCCATGCGGTGGACGCCCAGGGCCAGGGTGAGCGCGAGAACGGCGGGCAGCCCCTCGGGGATCGCGGCGACGGCCAGGGCCACCGCGCGCAGCGCGAGGTCGGCGAGTTCCTCGCCACGCAGGAGGGACACGAGCGCGTAGGCGGCCACGGCGACGCCGCTGACCAGGGCCAGTCGTCGGCCCAGGCTGTCCATCTGGACCTGGAGCGGGCTGGGTGGTTCCGCTCCGGTGCGCAGCGCCTCGGCGATCGCGCCGACCTCGGTGCGCATGCCGGTGGCCGTGACGACCATCTCGGCGCGGCCTCGGGTCAGCGCGGTGTTCATGAAGAGCATGCAGGTGCGTTCGGCGACGGGTACGAGCTCGTCGCCGTCGGCCGCGGTGGGTGCGGTCGTCTTGGCGACGGGCTGGGACTCGCCGGTCAGCGCGGCCTCGGCGGCCTCAACCGACTCGGCGACCACCAGGCGCCCGTCGGCCGGGACGCGGTCTCCGGCTTCCAGAAGGACGACGTCGCCAGGCACCAGGGCGCCGGCCGGGATCACCTTCACCTGCCCGTCGCGGCGCACGCGGGCGGTGGGGACCAGCATCTGGCGCAGCGCCTCCAGGCTGCGCTCGGCCCGGCGTTCCTGCAGGTATCCGATGGTGGCGTTGATGAGCAGGACGACGGTGATGACGAGGGCGTCCTTGACCTCGCCGATGATCCCTGCGACGACGGCAGCGGCAAGCAGGATGCCGATCAGCCAGCTGCGGAACTGATCCAGCAGGCGCAGCCACTGCGGCCGGCGGGCCGGTTCGGCCAGTTCGTTGGCGCCCCAGGCGGCGGTCCGCTGCTCGGCGTCCGCCGTGGTCAGGCCCGTGGCCGGGGCCACGTCGAGCAGGTCCGCCACTTCGGCGGCGTCGCGTCGGTAGGCGTGCGGCTGCGCGGGCGTCTGTACCGGCGGAGTGTGGATTCCGGCCGTGGTCTGCTGAGGCACGGTCACTCCTTGCCGCGCACGACGGTGACCGGGCAGTGGGCGTGGTGCAGCAGGGCCTGGCTGACCGAGCCGAGCAGCAGGCCGGTGAAGCCGCCCCGGCCCCGGGCGCCGGCCACCACCAGCTGGGCGCCGCGACTGGCGTCGGTCAGGGCCGGGCGGATCCTGGAACGCACCAGGCGCCGCTCCACCTCGACCTGGGGATGGACCTTCTGCCAGGAGGCCACCGTCTCGTCCAGCAGGTGCTGCTCGGCCTCGAGGAGACGGTCGGCGTCCGCCACCACGGCGGTCAGGGGATCGCCGGGGCCTTCGTAGGCGCGCTCGCTCCACGTGTTCCACACGTGTACGGCCACCAGCGGCACCTTGCGCAGGGCGGCCTCGGCGAACGCGAACTCCACCGCCGCCTCGCCGGCTTCGGAGCCGTCCACGGCCAGTACCACTGGGCCGGCCGGATCGGGGCGGCCCCGCACCACCATCAGAGGGCAGCGGCCGTGGGCGGCCAGATGCACCGCCGTCGAGCCCAGCAGCAGCCCGGCGAAGCTGCCCAGGCCCCGGCTGCCGACCACCGCCAGCGACGCCGACCGCGACTCGATCTCCAGCACCTCAAGCGCCTCCCCGGCCACCACCGACCGGGTGATCTCGATGTCCGGCGCGATCGCGCGCGCCCGTTCCTCGGCGCGGGCCAGTGCCCCCCGCGCCATCGGCTCCAGGCCGTGGTCGGCAGGGTTCCACGGTGGTCCTCCGGTCGGCAGGCGTCCGAGCCCATGGCCGAAGGCGTGCACGATCCGCAGTCCCGCCCCTCGCAGGTGCGCCTCACGGGCCGCGGCCTCGACCGCGCCGATGCTGGAGGCGGAACCGTCCACGCCTACGATCACTGGATCACTCACTGGATACTCCCGTCCCGGGGCCATCGCCGACGCGCGGCCCTTCGGCTTCAAGCCTCGGTGCGGCCACCCTGATACGCCCAGGGGCCGTCGGGCCGTCCCATGGGGCCACTCGGCCCTGTCGGGTCCCCCCGGGTGCTCAGCACACTGATCACCGGCCGCGCGGGATCGGACACCTGCGGTACGAGGGCTTGAGTACCCCGCGACGCCTGCCGAAGACCTGTGCACGGCGGGCCGGGACCACGGGCCCGCGCTGGAAATCCGGATGCGTGACGACGGGGAGATCCACATGGACGTCAACGAGGTGCTGCTGCCCGGAGTGGGGCTGCGGTACGAGTTCGTCAACCACGAGGGCGACCGGATCGGGGTCGTCGCCCAGCGCTCGGGCGACTTCGAACTGGTGGTGTACCCCTGCGACGACCCTGATGAGGCCCACTCGGTCCTCCGACTCACCAGCCAGGAGGCCGACACCCTCGCCGAGATCCTCGGCGCCCCGCGCATCGCCGAGCGGTTCGCCGACCTGACCCGCGAGGTGCCTGGTCTGAGCGCGGGTCAGGTCGAGGTACGTCCCGGCAGCCCGTTCGCCGACCGCGCCCTGGGAGAGACCCGAGCCCGGACCCGCACCGGCGCCTCGATCGTGGCCGTCGTCCGCGGCGAGGACGTGATCGCCTCCCCCGGCCCCGGCCAGACCCTGCGGGCCGGAGACATCCTGGTGGTGATCGGCACCCGCGAGGGCATCGCCGACGTCCAGCGCATCATCCAGGGCTGACGGTGCACACGCCCGTCGCCCTGCTGCTGGAGCTGGGCATCATCCTGGCCGCGCTGAGCCTGCTCGGCACGGTCGCACGGCGCTTCGCCCTCTCGCCCGTGCCGCTGTACCTGGTGGCCGGACTGGCCCTGGGCGACGGCGGGATCGCGCCGGTTCCGGCCGCCCGGGAGTTCGTCGACATGGGCGCCGCCATCGGCGTGATCCTGCTGCTCCTGGTCCTCGGCCTGGACTTCACCGTCCGGGAGTTCACCGTCAGCCTCCGCCGCCACCGTTCCTCCGCCGCCGTCGACCTCGTCCTCAACGCCACTCCCGGCGCCGTGGCCGGCTGGCTGCTCGGCCTGGACGCCGGCGGGATCCTGGCGCTGGCGGGCGCCACGTACGTCTCGTCCTCCGGCATCGTCGCCCGCCTGCTCGGCGACCTGCGCCGATTGGGCAACCGGGAGACCCCAGCGGTGCTGTCCGTGCTGGTGGTGGAGGACTTCGTGATGGCCGCCTACCTGCCGCTGCTCGCCGTCGTCGTCTCCGGAGGCACCTGGTGGCAGGCGCTGCTCGCCGTCGCGGCCGCCATGACGGCCGTCGCCGCGGCCATCACCGCCTCCTGGCGCTGGGGCCACCAGGTCGGCCGGGTCCTATCCCACCCCGACGCCGAGCAGGTACTGCTCCGCGTTCTAGGTGTCACCCTCATCGTGGCCGCGCTGGCCGAGATCATCCACGTCTCGGCCGCCGTCGGTGCCTTCCTGATCGGCCTTGCCCTGACCGGCACCGCGGCCGACCGGGCCCGGGCCGTGCTCAGCCCGCTGCGCGACCTGTTCGCCGCGGTGTTCTTCCTCGCCCTCGGCCTGTCCGTCGATCCAGGTGACTTGCTGCCGATGCTGCCCGCCGCCCTGGCGCTGGCCGTGGTCACGGCCGCCACCAAGCTGGCCTCCGGCTGGTACGCCGCCGGACGCGAGGGCGCGGGCCGCCGCGGCCGGCTGCGGGCCGGAACCGCGCTCATCGCCCGCGGCGAGTTCTCTGTCGTCATCATCGGTCTGGCCGCTCCCGCGCAGGGCCGCCTTGCCGCGCTGGTCACCACCTACGTGATGCTTCTCGCCGTCTGCGGCCCCGTCCTCACCCGCTTCGCGCCCACCCGGCCGGCCCCCCGCCCTTCCGCACAGCGGAACAGGGCGGCGGGCCTCGTACCGGACGCGATCAGCGCCGCGCACCCGCTCCCCGCACCACCGCGACCGGACAGTGAGCGTGGTGCAGCAGGGCCTGGCTGACCGAGCCGAGCAGCAGCCCGGCGAACCCGCCACGCCCCCGGGCACCGACCACCACCAGCTGGGCGGACTGGCTCGCTTCGATCAACGCCTCCCGCGTCCCGCCATGCACCACCCTGTGCTCCACCACCACACCCGGGTACCGCTCCTGGCGGCCGGCGAGCGCCTCGGACAGCAGGCGCTCCTCCTCCCCGGCCAGGGCGCCGGGCGGGTTCGCGTACGGCGTCGACGCGTCCTGCGGTGCGGACATCGGCGCGTTCCACGTGGTCCAGGCGTGCAGTGCCACCAGCGGCGCCTTCCGCAGCTCGGCCTCGGCGAAGGCGAAGTCCATCGCATGCTCGCCCACGGCCGATCCGTCGACGCCCAGCACGATCGGGCCCTCCGCACTCGGCTGCTCACGCACGACCAGCACCGGACACCGACCGTGTGCCGCCAGGTGCACCGAGGTCGACCCGACCAACAGCCCGACGAACCCGCCCATGCCACGGGACCCGACCACCACCAGCTCGGCCGCACGCGACTGCGCCTCCAGGACCATCAGCGGCTCACCGGTCACCACGGCATGGCTGACGTCGACCTCCGGCGCCGCAGCGCGCGCACGCTCCACCGCCTCGGCCACCAGACGGTCGGCCATGTTCCGGAGCCCGCCGTCGGACGGGCCCAGCGGTGACGGGCCCAGGGGCACGTGCAGCGCGGGCCAGAAGAACGCGTGCACCACCCGCAGCCGAGCCCCGCGCAGCCGCGCCTCCCGTGCCGCCGCCTCCACTGCGGCGAGACTCGACGCCGCCCCGTCCACACCGACTACCACCAGAGCACTCATCGTGCCTCCCGCATCCAGTACGCCATTGCTGTCACCCCCAGACTCACCCGGCCCCTCCCCTTCTGCATGGGGCCTGATGGCGCCACTGCCAGGGCCGACCGGCACTCCCCTGCGGCGGCGTGCCCAGGCGACGGCCGGTCCTGTACCGGTTGTCCGGCGCGCCGACCACCGGGCGTCGTGGGTCGGGCCTTACCCCTCCGCTCTGGCGAAGGGCCGTACAGACGCGGAGGAGCAGCCGGGAGCTGCGCACCGCGCCATCAGGATCCGCGACAAGCGAGTGGGCCCTCCTCCCCGACAGCACGGTGGACGGTCCCGGCAATGATCCACTGGGCGATGGCCAAAGAATGGGCCGAGAACTCACCGGAGAACAGCACGGAACAGCCCGGGCTCAGTCTGGCGGGGCTGGCGGCCGTCACGGACTTCAACCATGGTCGTTCCGCATCTCCGCCGCGCCCTCAGCCAGTGCCGGCGCCGTGGCAGCGGTGAGCGCAACTGCCCAGCCCCACCTGATGTTTGCGCTTCCCCCAACCCCCGGTCAGCCCCGGCCACCCCCGGCCAGGTGGTCGCCGTTCCGGCCTTCGCCGTGGCGGTCTCGGCACCGACCAGGTCCAGGCGACAAGAGGGCAGTTCGGCCCGGAAGCTCAGGACCAGTTGGCCCTGCCCCGTCAAGCCGGTGCGCGGGAGGCTGAGAGGGCATCGTGGGGCCGGCTACCCGGGACCGTCCAACGGGACAGCGGCGACCGGACCGGCCGCCCTCACCCGCGAGTTCCGGCCCCCGATGCCCACCGCAGGAGCACATGGCCCGGCGGGGATACGGGACGGTGTGCGCGGGTCGCACGCAAGGGAAACCGGTCGCACTCCGCTTGCACCGGTGGAGGAGGGAATGGCCGTGAAGACCTGCAAGGTCGGCGAAGTGATGACTCCCGCGGTCGTCGAAGTCCGCCAGGAGACACCGTTCAAGGACGTGGCACGGTTGCTGGCCCGGCACCGGATCAGCGGCCTGCCGGTGGTGGACGCCGATGACAAGGTCCTCGGCGTGATCTCCGAGACCGAGCTGGTCCGCCGGCAGGCGGCGCAGGCCCGACGAGATAAGGAAGGCCGCTTCCGGCTGCCGGCGCTGCGCCGGAAGGCACGTGTCGCCGCTGCCAAGGCCCGTGCCATGACCGCCGGGCAGCTGATGTCGACACCCGCGATCACCGTGCACCCGGAGCAACGCGTCGCGGACGCCGCACGGGTGATGGAACGTCACCACATCGAACGGCTGCCCGTGGTGGACGAGGAGGATCGCCTGCTCGGCATCGCCACTCGCCGTGACCTGCTGAGGGTCTTCCTTCGCACCGACGAGGAGATCCGTCAGGAGATCATCGACCAGGTCCTGACCAACGCCATGTGCCTGCCGCCCCACACCGTCATCGTCTCGGTCCACGACGGGACGGCCACGCTGGAGGGACGCCTGGAACGCCGCAGCGACATCCCGGTGGCCGTCCAGCTCACCTGGCGGGTGGACGGCGTCGTGGGCGTGATGAACAGTCTCACGTTCCGCGTCGACGACACCCGCGCGCCCGAGAAACACTCCTCGCGCCGGATCGCCCACCACTGGCTCCCCGAGCGGTAGTCCTGGCGCCCGCTTCAGCGACGCACCGCTGGTACGGCAGCCACGACCACTCCGGCGTCCCCGTCACCCGGCGCCGTTCGCACCACCGTCCCCGAACCTCAGCCCAACCAACCAGCACAGCCCAGTCCGCAAGGAGCAGAGCGCATGACCGACTCCGTTGTCCCCCTCATCAATCCCCAACTGATCGACCTCGACCTGACGGCGGAGAACAAGGACGCAGCCGTCCGCGCACTCGCCGAGCGCCTGGCCGGCCAGGGCCGGGTCACCGACCTCGACGCCTTTCTCGCCGACATCGCCGCCCGCGAGGAACAGATGCCCACCGGCCTGGAGGGCGGGATCGGCATCCCGCACGCCCGCTCCGCCCACGTCACCCAGCCGAGCCTGGCCTTCGCGCGCAGCCCGCGGGGCGTGGACTTCGGCGCGCCGGACGGCGCCGACGACGCCCACCTGAGCATCCTCTCCGCACTGGCCAGACGCCTGATGGACAGCGACTTCACCCGTGCCCTGCGTACGGTCGCGGAGCCGGCCGCAGCCGCCGCGCTCATCACCGGCGACCCACCCCCGGACGAGACCCGGACGACCGAGACGGCCCGAGTCCCGGCCCAAGCCCCGGCTCGGGCGAACGCCGTGGAGCCTGCCGCGGAGAGCGAGTCCCGGCCGTCGCTGCGGCTGGTCGCCGTCACTTCCTGCCCGACCGGCATCGCGCACACGTACATGGCCGCCGAGTCGCTCCAGCAAGCCGCCGCCGATCGGGGCGCCGAGCTGACCGTGGAGCCCCAGGGCTCGGCGGGCTTCACCCGGCTACGTCTCGCCCGCCCCTGCCCGAGCCGCAGCCCTGGCGATCGCCTGGTACACAGCCATCGTCTATGCGATCGCCCGCGCCGGGGCGCTCGCGAGCAGCGGCTGGTGGCCCACAGCGACCCTCGTCGCCGCCGTGAGCGGGCTCGCCCTCAAGGCGGTGTGGTTCGACCGGTGGCTCAGCGTCGGCGTGCTGCTCGACGTGGGCGTCATCGTGGCCGTGGTGTGCACTTGGCCCGCCTCCGTCTACTGAGGACGAGCCGGCCCTTCGATTCTCCCCGTGACGGCTCGTATGGCCAACAACGCCCAGCCCTGCCTCGCCCGAAGCGTCCTGGGCAAGGCTCTCAGCGCGGTAGCAGCTCAGAACCCCGGCCGGATCACCCCGGCCGGGGTTCTTCGGGCTTGTGCATCTCGCTCACCCGCGACGGGCCACTCGTTCAAAGGGCCCGCAGCCCATGCTCCCGGAACTGCTCGCGCACCCGCTCCGTCAGGCCCGGATCCGGCGTGGGTGTGTCGCGCAGGGGGAAGGGAAGCCCCAGCACGTCGTACTTGTGGGCGCCGAGCTTGTGGAACGGCAGGACGTCCACCCGGTCGACGTTGCCCAGCCCGCGGAGGAACGCACCGAGCCCATCGACGGCCACCGGATCGTCGGTCCAGCCGGGCACCAGGACATAGCGGATCCACACGGGGACGCCGAGCCGGTCCAAGCGGGTGGCGAAGTTGAGGGTCGGGGAGAGGTCTCCTCGGGTCAGCTTCCGGTACGTGCGGACGTCGAAGGACTTGATGTCCAGCAGCACCAGGTCGGTGTCGGCGAGAAGCTCGTCGGTGGCGCGGGCGCCGAGGAAGCCGGAGGTGTCGAGCGCGGTGTGCAGACCGAGCTCCTTGCAACGGCGGAAGATCCCGGCCGTGAACGCCGACTGGAGCAGGGCCTCGCCGCCGGTGAGGGTTACTCCCCCGCCTGCGGTGGTGATGAAGGGCCGGTACTTCTCGATCTCGGCCATCATCTTGTCCACGGTGGTCTGTTTCCCGTCGCGCATGTGCCAGGTGTCCGGGTTGGCGCAGTACAGGCAGCGCAGCGGGCAGCCGCTGACGAACAGCACGAACCGGGTCCCGGGACCGTCCACTCCCGTGGACAGGTCCCAGGAGTGGACCCGGCCCGTCATCGGCTCGACCGTGGTGCTCACAACGATCCGTGGAAGGTGCGACTGATCACGTCGAGCTGCTGCTCGCGCGTCAGGCGGACGAAGTTGACGGCGTACCCGGAGACCCGGACCGTCAACTCCGGGTACTTCTCCGGGTGCTCCATCGCGTCCTCCAGCGTCGCCCGGTCCAGAACGTTCACGTTCATGTGGAAGCCACCGGAGGCCATGTACCCGTCCAGGATTCCGACCAGATGGCCGGCGCGCTCGGCCGGGTCGTGCCCCAGTCCCTCGGGGGTGATCGTGGTCGTCAGCGAGATGCCGTCCCGGGCCTGCTCGTAGGGCAGCTTGGCCACCGACAGCGCGGAGGCGGCCACCCCGTGCCGGTCCCGCCCGTTCATCGGGTTGGCGCCGGGCGCGAAGGGCTCTCCGGCACGGCGGCCGTCAGGGGTGTTGCCCGTGTGCTTGCCGTACACCACATTCGAGGTGATGGTCAGCACGGACTGCGTGTGCTCGGCGTTCCGGTAGGTCGGGTGGCGGCGGACCTTGGACATGAAGGACTTCACGAGGCCGACCGCGATGGAGTCGACACGGTCATCGTTGTTGCCGTACGCCGGGAACTCGCCCTCGATCTCGTAGTCGACGGCCAGGCCCGTGGCGTCCCGGATCACCTTCACCCGGGCGTACTTGACGGCGGAGAGGCTGTCGGCGGCCACCGACAGCCCGGCGATTCCGCAGGCCATGTAGCGGTACACCGGGTGGTTGTGCAACGCCATCTCGATGCGCTCGTAGGCGTACTTGTCGTGCATGTAGTGGATGACGTTGAGCGTGTTGACGTACGTCTGCGCCAACCAGTCCAGCATGCGGTCGTACGCGGCCGAAAGCTCCTCGTACTCCAGGTACTCGCTGGTCAGGGCGGCGGCCTCGGGCGCGATCTGTTCGCCGGTCATCTCGTCCCGGCCGCCGTTGATCGCGTACAGCAGCGCCTTGGCCAGGTTGACCCGCGCGCCGAAGAACTGCATCTGCCGGCCCACCGCCATCGCGGAGACGCAGCAGGCGATCGCGGTGTCGTCGCCGGTGCGCGGGCGCATCAGGTCGTCGGACTCGTACTGCACGGCGCTGGTCTCGATGGACACCTGAGCGCAGAACTCCTTGAACCCGGACGGCAGCCCGGACGACCACAGCACGGTCAGGTTGGGTTCCGGGGCCGGGCCGAGGTTGTAGAGCGTCTGCAGGAAGCGGAAAGACGTGCGGGTGACCAGCGTGCGCCCGTCGCCGCCGATACCGCCGATGGACTCCGTCACCCAGGTCGGGTCGCCGGAGAACAGCGCGTCGCACTCCGGGGTGCGCAGGAACCGCACGATCCGCAGCTTGATCACGAAATCGTCGACCAGCTCCTGGGCCCGCGACTCGTCGAGGGTCCCCTCGTCGAGATCCCGCTGCACGTAGACGTCCAGGAACGTGGAGGTGCGGCCCAGCGACATCGCGGCGCCGTTCTGCTCCTTCACCGCCGCCAGGAAGCCGAAGTAGAGCCACTGCACCGCCTCGTGGGCAGTGGCGGCGGGGCGGGAGACGTCGCAGCCGTACGAGGCCGCCATCTCCGTCAGTTCACCCAACGCCCGTATCTGCTCGGCCAGTTCCTCACGGTCACGGATGACATCCGGACTCGAGGCCGACGCGTCCAGCAGCGCACGCTCAGCCCGCTTGGACTCGATGAGCCGCTCCGTGCCGTACAGCGCGACGCGCCGGTAGTCGCCGATGATCCGGCCACGGCCGTAGGCGTCCGGCAGACCCGTGATGATCCCGGCCTTGCGGGCAGCGCGCATCTCGGGGGTGTAGGCGTCGAAGACACCGTCGTTGTGGGTCTTGCGGTAGGTGCTGAAGACGCGCTTGACGAAGGGGTCGGCCTTGTAGCCGTACGCC
Organism: Streptomyces sp. TG1A-60; assembly: GCF_037201975.1. Taxonomy (NCBI): domain Bacteria; kingdom Bacillati; phylum Actinomycetota; class Actinomycetes; order Kitasatosporales; family Streptomycetaceae; genus Streptomyces; species Streptomyces sp. TG1A-60. The sequence goes on from NZ_CP147520.1 coordinate 1,311,935, forward strand.
TGCAGACTGTTCTCGACCATCCGCAGCCCGCCGTTGGGCATGATCGCCCGCCTCAGCGGAGCATCGGTCTGCAGGCCGACGATCAGCTCGCGGTCACGGTCGATGAAACCCGGCCGGTGCGAAGTGATGGTGGACGGGGTGCCCGGGTCGACGTCGAAGATTCCCTTTCGCCGCTCATCGGGAAAGTGAGCGGCGACCTTGCGCCAGACCGTGAGGGTGCGCTCGGTCGGGCCGACGAGGAACGCCGAGTCACCTTCGTAGGGCGTGTAGTTGGCCTGGATGAAGTCGCGTACGTCGATGTGGTCCCGCCAGCGCAAGCCGGCGAAGCCTCGCCATGCCTCGGTCGCCGTCCGGGCTCCAGCTGTCACTGTTGCCGTCATCGCCGGTCTCTCCCTCGCTCTGCGCGTGAACTTCTGCGCTTTCGATGCTCGTCGCCCGCGATGCCTGCGGGGAGGGCCTGTCGGCGTACCCGGGGCGCGCCATCGGTCCCTCGCCTGCCGGGCCGTTGGGCCCGGTCAGGCCGAGCCGCATCGTCTGGCCACCGGCGCACGAACGACCGGGGCACCCCCGCCGACGAGCGGAGGTGCCCCGGTCCGACCCGCATGCGGCCATCAGAGCAGCCAGCGGTTGCGGCTGACGAACGGCAGCCGCGCCCACGCCTTGCCCAGTCCCCAGGTGGCGCCGGCGCCCGCGACCGCCAGGGCGATCAGGACGATGGCGTAGATGAGGTGGTAGTCGGCGAACGGGTTGGTCGACATGCTCGCCGAGCCGTCGGAGAGGTGCTTGGCCGGCGGCCACTCCGCGATCCACATGAACGCCATCATCACGGTGCCGGCGACCGCGGCGAGCCGCAGACCGATGCCCGCGATCAGGGCGACGCCGATGCCGAGCAGGCCCAGCATGAACAGCCAGTCCGCCCAAGCGGCCCCGGCCCAGCCGTGGAAGGTGGACTCCATCGGGCCGACGGCGACACCGCCGAGGAAGCCCTTGGTGGGCGAGCCGCCGTCGATCCAGCCCTTGCCGGAGCCGGTCGCGTAACCGAAGCCGAAGGTCTTGTCCAGGAACGCCCACAGGAAGACGAACCCGGTCAGGAGACGGAGCCCTGCGAACACGTACGCCCGGGTCGCCGTCGCGGCGGCGGTCGTCGCGTCGGCGGAGGCGGGAGCCGTCCCCGCCCTGTGCCGGGACGGGAAGCGGAATCCCAGATGCCGGTGGGGGTGGTCGTGCACTGCCATGATGCTCATCCCTTTCGAGGGGTACGACGCGCAGGATGTTGGGCGACTCTCCTTGCGCCTTCAATGTCCCGCGTCGTCGACGCCCGTCGGAGGGGCTGCAGGGCCCCGGACCGTGGGCCGAACGACCCCCTGTCCGGGGCCCATCGGCATCGGTCAGCCGTCCCAGGACCAGTCGGCGACCTCCGGCAGGTCGGTGCCGTGGACGCGGATCCACTCGTGGTGACGCAGCCGGGTGTCCTCCATCCGCTGTCGTACGGCCGCGGCGCGCACCGCCAGGCCGGGGACACGGTCGATGACGTCCATGACCAGCCGGTAGCGGTCGAGGTCGTTGCGGACGACCATGTCGAACGGTGTCGTCGTGGTGCCGATCTCCTTGTAGCCGCGCACGTGCAGGTTCTTGTGGCCGGTGCGGCGGTAGGCGAGGCGGTGGATCAGCCAGGGGTAGCCGTGGTAGGCGAAGATGACCGGCTTGTCCGGCGTGAACAGGCCGTCGTACTCGAAGTCACTCATCCCGTGCGGGTGTTCCTCGGCGGGCAGCAGCCGGGCGATGTCGACCACGTTCACGACCCGCACCGTCAGCTCCGGCAGGTGGGTGCGCAGCAGCTGGGCGGCGGCCAGCACCTCCTGCGTGGGAACGTCACCGGCCGCCGCGAGCACCACGTCCGGCTCCCGCTCGCCGTTCTCCGTGCCGGCCCACTCCCAGATCCCGGCGCCCCGCGCGCAGTGGACCTTCGCCTGGTCCATGGTCAGCCAGTCGAAGCAGGGCTGCTTGCCGGCCACGATCACGTTGACGTAGTCGCGGCTGCGCAGCGCGTGATCCGCCACCGACAGGAGGGTGTTGGCGTCCGGCGGCAGGTAGACCCGTACGACCTCAGGGCTCTTGTTGAGGACGTGGTCGACGAAGCCGGGGTCCTGGTGGGAGAAGCCGTTGTGGTCCTGGCGCCAGACGTGCGAGGTCAGCAGGTAGTTGAGGGAGGCGATGGGGGCGCGCCAGGGCAGGTGGCGGGTGACGCGCAGCCACTTGATGTGCTGGTTGGCCATCGAGTCGACGATGTGCACGAAGGCTTCGTAGCAGGAGAACAGTCCGTGCCGGCCGGTCAGCAGATAGCCCTCCAGCCAGCCCTGGCAGGTGTGTTCGGAGAGGATCTCCATCACCCGGCCATGCCGGTCCAGGTGCTCGTCCACCGGAAGCGTCTGTGCCTGCCACGCCTTGCCGCTCGCGCCGAAGACGGCCTGGAGCCGATTGGAGGCGGTCTCGTCCGGGCCCACGATCCGGAAGTCACGGCTCCCGCGGGTGGCGTGCATGACGTGTTCCAGCACGTCGCCGAGAACGCGGGTGGGCTCGTGCAGGGTCGCGCCGGGCTTGTCCACGGGGACGGCGTACCGCTCCAGCGAGGGCAAGGGGAGTTCGCGCAGCAGGAGCCCGCCGTTGGCGTGCGGGGTGGCGCCCAGGCGCCGGGATCCTTCGGGGACGCAGGCCAGCACCTGCTCGCGGGGGCCGCCGTGCTCGTCGAACAGTTCTTCGGGCTTGTAGGAGCGCAGCCATGTCTCCAGCTGCCGCAGGTGCTCCGGGTTGTCCCGTACGGCGGACAGCGGGACCTGGTGGGAGCGCCAGGTGCCCTCCACGGGGAGGCCGTCGACCTCGGCCGGGCCGGTCCAGCCCTTCGGGGTGCGCAGCACGATCACCGGCCAGCGGGGGCGCTCGGTGGCGCCGTCCTCGCGCGCGGCGCGCTGGAACGCGGCGATCCGGTCCAGCGCGTCGTCCATCGCGGCGGCCATCGCCCGGTGGACCGTCATCGGGTCGTCGCCGGTGACGTGGATCGGGACGTGGCCGTATCCCCGCAGCAGGGCGTCGAGTTCGGACTCGGGGAGCCGGGCCAGCACAGTCGGGTTGGCGATCTTGTAGCCGTTCAGGTGGAGGATCGGCAGCACCGCCCCGTCGTGCACGGGGTCGAGGAACTTGTTGGAGTGCCAGGACGCGGCCAGTGGTCCGGTCTCCGCCTCGCCGTCGCCGATCACGCAGGCGACCAACAGGTCCGGGTTGTCGAGGGCGGCCCCGTATGCGTGGGAGAGGGAGTAGCCGAGTTCACCGCCTTCGTGGATCGAGCCGGGCGTCTCGGGTGCGACGTGGCTCGGCACGCCGCCGGGAAAGGAGAACTGCCTGAACAGCCTCTCCATACCGGCCGCATCGCGCGAGACGTCGGGATACGTCTCGCTGTAGCTGCCCTCCAGCCAGGAGTTGGCGAGCACCGCGGGGCCGCCGTGGCCGGGGCCCCAAATGCACAGGGCGTCCTGGCCGCGGGCCTTGATGACGCGGTTGAGGTGGGTGTGCACCAGGTTCAACCCGGGCGAGGTACCCCAGTGGCCGAGCAGCCGCGGCTTGACGTGCTCGGCGCGCAGCGGCTCGGTCAGCAGGGGGTTCGCCATGAGGTAGATCTGGCCGACGGACAGGTAGTTCGCGGCGCGCCAGTGGGCGTCCAGCGTCCTCAGCTCGTCGTCGGTGAGCGGAGCGGACGCCTGCCGCGTGTCGACGGACATCATGGGGTCCCTTCCGGGTCGGGGTTCGGTCGGAGGTGCATGCGGGGTGGTACCTCCTCACCCTCCCCCCACCCGCCGGGTACCCGACAGGGCCGACCGGGCCATCCGCTCTACCGGTGTGCTCGTCTTCAGGTCGTCGGCACCAGCACCACGGGGCAGTGGGAGTGGTGCAACAGGACATGCGCGACCGGGCCGAGCGGTGGACCGAGCCGGCCCACGCGCCGGCGCGTGCCGATGACCACCACGCCGGCCTCGCGGGTACCCGCCAGCAGGGCGTGGGTCGGGCCGGTGCGGACCGTGCGGCTGTCGACCTCGACCTCGGGGTACTCCTCCCGTAGTCGGGCGATGCCGAAGCGCGGCACGGCTTCTTCCGCCCGGTCGCTTTGGGCCTGGCGCTGCTGGCCGGGGCTCGTCGCGGCAACCAGCGAGGGCAGTTCGGGCGTGGTGTGCCGGTGCGTTGCGGAGTGCACGACGCGCAGCCGGGCCCCACGCCGGGATGCCTCCTGGAAGGCATAAGCGGCTGCGGCCTCATCGGCGTCGCTCTCCAGGCCGAGCAGCACCTCGCGTCCCTCGTCGCGAGGGTGATCCCCACGGGCGACCAGCAGCGGACCGTGCGCGTGCGCGGCCAGGCGCCAGCTCACCGAGCCGGCCAGCAGACCGGAGACACCGCCGAACCCCCGGGTCCCCACGACGGTGAGGACCGCGCCCTCGCTCTCCCCTGCCAGCACCCGCACAGCGCCGCCCTCCACGGCCCTGGTCTCCACCGGCAGACCGGGATGACGCTCGTGGACCCGCGAGGCGGCCGACGCCAGAACCGGCCCGGCCTCGTCGCGGTCGGCCACGGCGTACACGATGCGCAACGCGGCGCCGCGGCGCGCCGCCTCCTCTGCGGCCCAGTCCAAGGCCCGTACGGCGACCAGTGAACCGTCCACTCCAACGACCACATGGCGGTCAGTCATTTTCCTGTTCCCTTCTGTTCCGTGCTCGGGGTGTGCAGCCCCCAGGGGTGCCGAGGGCGGTGACAAGATCGACGCCGGTCGGCCGGACGTCGATCCCGCCGCGGCTCCACGGAGATGCTCGTCGTCCGCGGGCGTTGCGGGCAGAGGCCGACGGAACCCGTCGGCACGCCGTACGGCCCCGTCCCGTCGGGCCGTACGGCCCCGGACCCGGCCCGGACGAAAAGAAGCGGGAAGACGGAGGAAAGACCTTCAGGCAGTGAGGTCCACCCCGTACAGGGTGCGTCCACCGACGAGCTCACGGCCGGTGACCAGTTCGGACTCGATACGGACGAAGACCTCCTGCGGCGCGGGCACCCAGGAGACCGGGCCGGTGCGGGCCAGACGTTCGTGTTCGGCCGGGTCGGTCACCACCGTGGCCGACCCGGTGACGACAACGCTCCAGCCGGAATGCCGGGCCGCGTCGACCTCGTCCGCCTCAAAGGCGACCACCGCGCCGTCGATCGCGCGGACCAGTTCCGAGGCTGCGGAGGTGCGCAGCAGGACCGCGCCGTCGCCGTCCAGGCTGAAGTTGACCGGCAGCACGGCGGGCAGGGCGCGGCGCGTGAAGACGATACGGCCGATAGGCACCTTGGCGCGCATGGCTTGCGTTCCTCCATGGGGGCCACGAGTACGGCCTTGACGGTGTCCAGCCGGGCGTCTTGCCGTTGACCTGGTAGGGCGGCCAAAGGCGTCCCAGGCTCAGCGATGGACCGGGATCCGATCAGATCGACGGGGTGCCTCGGTCGCCCGCACGACGGCCGACCGGCGACGGATGCGGCGCCGCTGTGCCCGCAGCGCCAGCGCGTCGAGCGCGGCGCTGAGCACAAAAGCGACCGCGGTGGAGATCATCAGGATGACGGCGAACAGCCTCCAGAACTCCGGTGTCAGAGACGTACCCACAATGCACACCCCCTTCTGCCGAGTGGTCTCTCGTCTTCATCGAACATCGAGGACCGTTTCGGCACAGGGTGCCGAAGGACCCGGACGTGGTGCCGGGTGGCCCGGCCATGGGGCCGGGTGGCCCGGCCATGGGGCCGGGTGGCCCGGCCATGGGGCCGGGTGGCCCATCGCCCGGCACGGGGGCACGGGAGCACGCTGGAGGTGGCAGGTTCGTACGCCCTGACTGGAGGCACGTCATGAACGCTCCCGCGACGGCCAGCATGCTGCAGGCACTGCCGGCCGAGCACCGCCATCGGCTGATGCACTTCGCCCGGGAGGTGTCGTTTCCGCAAGGCACCCGCCTCTTCGAGGAAGGCGCCAAGGCGGATCGGTTCTGGATCATCCGTACCGGCAATGTCGCCCTCGACATGCGCGTGCCCGGCCGCCGCGCGGCCGTCATCGAGACCCTCGGGCACAACGAACTCATCGGCTGGTCCTGGCTGTTCGCCCCGCACAGCTGGCACCTGGGCGCCGAGGCGACCAGCCCGGTGCGCGCCTACGAGTTCGACGCCACCACGATCCGGTCGATGTGCAAGGACGACCCCGCGCTCGGCGCGAGCGTCGCCCAGTGGGTGGGCGGTGTCCTCGCCCACCGCCTGCGCTCGGCCCGCACCCGGCTGCTGGACCTGTACGCCCCCTACGGCAGCGGCAGCCTCCTGTGACCGCGCCGAGTGGAAGCGACCGTCGCCAAGGACGCATCATGCACGGCACCCCGCACATCGTCAGCGACGTGATGACCCACACTGTCGCCGCCATCGGCCGTGCCGCCTCCTTCAAGGAGATCGTGCGGATGATGCAGGACTGGAAGGTCAGCGCCCTTCCCGTCCTGGAGGGCGAGGGCCGGGTTGTCGGGGTCGTCTCCGAGGCGGACCTGCTGCCCAAGGAGGAGTTCCGCGACAGTGACCCCGACCGGTACACCCAGCTGCGCCGCCTGTCCGACCTGGCGAAGGCCGGCGCTGTGACCGCCGGGGAGCTGATGACCTCTCCGGCCCTCACCGTCCACGCGAACGCAACGCTCGCCCAGGCCGCGCGGACCATGGCGCACGCGAAGGTCAAACGGCTGCCCGTCGTCGACGACGTAGGCATGCTGCAGGGCATCGTCAGCCGCGCCGACCTGCTGAAGGTGTTCCTGCGCGAGGACGAGGAGATCGCGGAGGAGGTCCGCCGGGAGGTGGTGTCGTACCTCTTCCCCGCGTCGACGTCAGCCGCACTCGTGACGGTGCGGGACGGGGTCGTGACGCTCAGCGGCCGCATCCGGGACACGTCCCTGGTCCCCGTGGCGGCGCGTCTGATCCGGGCTGTTGAGGGGGTCGTGGACGTGGACTTCGACGTCTCCGAGCACGGCCGTTCCTCAAAGGCGACCCCTGACCAGTCGAGTCACAGCGAGGACGCCTCACCGTCGTGAATCGCCCCGAGTGAACGTTGCAACATCGCGGCGAAGACCTGGCGGCGCTGCGTACGTCCCCGTCGAGCGCGCACCGTCCCTGCGGCGACCATGGCCGCGTTGCTGCCTCAGGAGCTGAGGGCCGCCAGGGCGTACGCCGGCTCCTCGAACACACGTCGGCTGTCACCTTCAGGTCGGGGTGCCGGGCACGTGCCCGCTGAGCAGCGGCGCCGGCGACGTCCTGGGCCAACGGCAGCGCGATCGGCTCCCGAGGTCCCGGGCGAGCGCGGCACCCTCGTACCGCTCCCACAGGCCGGCGTACACCACCCGCAACGCACCCCGCGCAGCACGGCCTCGTCGGCCGCCCAGTCGACGGCACGCAAGCTCGGCTCGGAACCGTCCACGCCCACGACCAAGGGCCCGCTGAGGGTCGTTCCACCGCTGCGTTCGTGATCTCCACTCCTTCAGGGGGTGCGTTCAGTCGTGCGCGACGACGGCGACGGGGGCGGTAGCGTGGTGCAGTACCGCGTGCGTGACAGGGCCGATGTGGGCGCCGAGCGGGCTACGGCGGATCCGCCGGCCCACGACGACCAGGGACGCCTCCCGGGAGGCGTCGACCAGCTGGACGGCGGCACTGCCGGAACGGGACTCGTGGATGACCTTGACGGCCGGGTACTTCTCCTTCCAGCGGTGCAGCACCTCGGCCAGCGTGGCAGCGTCCTGCTTGCCCAGCATGGCGTTGAGCTCGGGGTCGGCGGGCAGGCCGTAGGCGAAGTGGTGCGGAAGGTTCCAGGCGTGGACGACCCGCAGGGGAGTGACACGGCGGGCGGCCGCCTCGAAGGCGAAGGTGAGCAGCGTGTCGTCGGGGCTGTCGGTGTCGAGCCCGAGGACGACGGGCCCGGACAGGGCCGCAGCGGACGGGATTGCGGACGGATCCATGGCATGCCCGTCCGCGGACTGCTCCCCCGCCCGGACGAGGACCACCGGCTGCTCGGCGTGCGCCACGACGGCCTGGCCCACGGAGCCGACGAGGAATCCTCCGATGCCGCTCATCCCTCGGGAGCCGAGGACCAGCAGCTCGGCGTCCTTCGCCGCCTCCGTCAGCGCCTCGGCGGGCTGGCCGAGAATCTGCTCCATGTCCACGTGCACGCCGGGGTGGCGCAGGCGGAGTCCCTCGGCCGTCTCGCGCGGAATCCTCCCCCAGCCTTCGGCCGGGGGTACCCCCGTCTCGCTTCGCTCGCTCCAGTGCTGATGCGTCTCGGCGCCCAGGAGCGGGGCTTGCGCCATGGGCTCCGGGACGGGCTCCCAGACGTGCACCAGCCGCAGCGGCAGGCCGCGCAGCTTCGCCTCGCGCGCCGCCCACTCGGCAGCGGCACGGCTCTCGGTCGAGCCGTCGAGGCCCACGGTGACGTTGCGGGACATGTCGTCCACCTCCTGGTCGGGGTTCTGACTCCAGGGTGGCGACGAGGCGAGACGCGATGCAGAGCCCGCAGGTCCCCGGTCCGGGGCCGATAGGCCCCATCGGCCGAGGTGTCCGCGCCATCGCAGTGCCCGCGACGCCAGCCGTGACAGAGCGGTACTTGCGAGCAAAGCGAGGCCAGTGTCGAGCAGACCGAGGGTCACCAGCCCGATCCGCCGAGAGTCGTGCGCTCGGAGCCGAACCGCGTCCGAGAACACCTGGGAGCAGCGGCACCCGCGGGCCGTTCGGCATCCCGCGGCCGACCAGGGTTCCGGAGGATCATGAGTTCCTTCGGCTCAAGGAGGATCATGTCCCAGAGCTCGGCCGGCCGTATTCCAAGGTGGCGCCGCTTGGTGCCCGGGCTCGGTGCGCTGTTCGGCTATCGGCGCTCGTGGCTGCCGGGTGACGTCCTGGCCGGGGTGACAGTGGCCGCGTATCTCGTGCCCCGGGTGATGGCGTACGCGAGGGTGGCCGGCCTGCCGCCGGTCGCCGGACTGTGGGCGATCCTGCCGGCGCTCGCCCTGTACGCCCTGCTGGGCTCCTCCCGCCTGCTCTCGGTCGGCCCGGAGTCGACGACCGCACTGATGACGGCGACGGTGGTCGGGCCACTCGCCGCCGGAGATCCGGCCCAATACGCAACCCTGGCAGCCACCCTCGCGATCGCGGTCGGCTTGTTGTGCGTGCCGGCATGGGCGGCGCGGCTCTGCTTCATCGCTGACCTGCTGTCCCGGCCGGTGCTGATCTGGTATCTGGGCTCGACCCCAACCAGGAGTTCCTCGCGCTGGGCGCCGCCGACCTCGGCGCGGGCACGCTGCACGGCTTTCCGGTCAGCAGCAGCGCCAGCCGAACCGCACTGGGCTCCTCAGCCGGTGCAGCCAGGCGTACTCGCTGGTGGCCGACGCGGCCGTCCTGTCGGTCCTGCTCTTCCTGAGCCCTCTGCTGACCCGCACGCCCACGGCGGTCCTCGGCGCGCTCGTGGTCTACGCGGCGGTCCGCATGATCGACCTGGCGGGCTTCCGACGGCTGGCGTCCTCCCGCCGCCGAGAACTGCTACTGGCGCTCGGCTGCCTGGCCGGGGTGCACGCCCTCGACATCTTGTACGGCGTGCTGGTCGCCGTCGGTCTGTCCGTGGCCGAACTGCTCACTCGGGTGGCCCGCCCGCACGACGCCATCGAGGGCCTGGTGCCCGGCGTGGCCGGCATGCACGACATCGACGACTACCCCGAGGCCCGCATCATCCCCGGCCTACTCGTCTACCGCTACGACTCCCCGCTCTTCTTCGCCAACGCGGAGGACTTCCGCCACCGGGCCCTGGCCGCACTCGACGAACAGACCGAGCCGGTCCGCTGGTTCGTCCTCAACACCGAGGCCGATGTGGAGGTCGACATCACCGCCCTGGAAGCGGTCGACGAACTCCGCCGCGAACGGTCATGCAACTGCCGGGCGCCCGCGCGGTCTTCTGGTACGAGCGCCCCGGCCCGGAGGAACCCGACGCCCGCGACGGCCTGATGAGCCTCGACGGCATCGAACTGCCCGACGGCGCCACGGTCTTCCTGTGCGGCCCGCTCCCGTTCATGCGCGACGTCCGCGGACAGCTGCTGCGCGCCGGGGTTCCGGCACAGCGCATCCGCTACGAGGTCTTCGGCCCCGACCTGTGGCTGCCCGGCCCGGCGGCCTGAACGAGGTCGGACATCCCACCGCACTTCCAGGAGAGGAACCGACATGACCAGCAAGGACACCCAGGCCACCACTCCCATCGTACTGCTGCGCTCGGACGGAGAGGTGGACGAGGACACCATGACCTACGCCCGCACGAAGATCGACGCCGTCGTGGACCGGCCGGGACTGCCTCCCGTCACCGGTGAGGTGCGGATCACGAGAGCAGCCGCCCACCACGCAGACCGTCCCTGGTCGGCGACGGCAGCTCTGCACGTCGGACGGCGTGAAGTGGTCGTGTTCGCCGAGGAGGCTACCGGCCGTGAGGTCGTCGACCAGCTCCAGGCCCGGCTGCGCCGCCAGACCGACAAGGCGGCCCACGCCGGGCACCACGGTCACCACACATCAGCACCGCCGTGGCGCGGCGGCAACCAGATCCAACGTCCTGCCGAGGGCAGTGGCAGGGCGGCGGACGCGCACCCGGCGACGACCACTGGCAGCGGCTCGTCGGGATGGATTGTCGGCTCGGGACAGTAGGCGATGTTCCCCCACCCACGCTGCCAGTCTAGCCAGGACTCGTCTGCTTTCACCTGCCGAATGCCACGCGCTTTGTCCGCTCGGCGACTGCCACGTACCGCACGTTTTCCAGCAGCTGCGGCCTCATGGCATCTTCACGGCCGGCGTGTGCACGTTCCACTGCATGAACTCCAACCATGACGGTCCTTGTACCTCGGGTGATCGAAGAGCGCGTGACGTGATGGCGCCGGCCGCGCCGGTGACGGAACTACTGCGCGGGTGCGCCTCCGGATACGGCGACGCCTGCCTGGCGGAAGTCCTCGACGGCCGCAGAAGTGGTGTCGGGTGCGACCCCGACCGCGTAGTCCACTCGACTTGCGGGATCGCCCACGCTCCGGCACCGCGTCTCCTGTCCGGCGCGTTGAAAACGGCGTGGTGCACGGATTCACCAGATGGTGTGGGTCATCCGCTGTTCGGCCGTCTCGCCATTCCCGTCCCGCTGATGATCGGAGAGCGCCCGTCGCCGTCCAGAGAGCGTGGTCCGCGCCCCTCGGCATGCCCGGTCGCACGCACCACCGTCCGATCAACAGGATTGGCTCATCGTGCATTTGACTCCGCATGAGCAGGAGCGCTTGCTGATTCACGTCGCGGCCGACGTGGCAGACAAGCGCCGCGACCGGGGGCTGCCTCTCAACTACCCCGAGACCATGGCCCTGCTGACCGTTCACGTCTTCGAGGCGGCACGCGACGGCAAGACGGTCAGCGACATCATGGACTCGGGCCGACGGGTCCTCACCCGTGACGACGTGATGGACGGCGTCCCGGAGATGATCAAAAACGTCCAGGTGGAGGCCACCTTCCCGGACGGCACCAAGCTGGTCACGATCCACGACCCCATCCCGGAGGCAACCGAGGAGCCCGAGGTCTACCCCGGCAAGGTCGAGCACCCCCAGCCGGCGCGCAGGCCGAACTGCCCGGTCGACTGCGCCGACACCGACTCGTCCGCCTGTTGCGATGAGTGCGAGGACGCCGCGTCCTGGCATGAGGCGATCGTGTTCAACGAGCACCTGCAGGGCGACAAGAAGACGATCAAAGTCAGGAACACGTCCGACCGCCCCATCCAGGTCGGCTCCCACTACCACTTCGCCGAAGCCAACCCCGGCCTTGAGGTGGTCGAGAACCCCGCTGGCACGTCCGTGACCAACCAGCCGCTCAAGGACTGCCCTGAGGCGAAGGGGCGCCGGCTCAACATCGCCGCCGGCACATCCGTGAGGTTCGAACCAGGAGATGTGTGCTGCGTTGAACTGGTGAAGATCGAGGGCGACGCCAAGAAGGACACCCGCAAGATCCAGGGACTACGCAAGGGGATCGTCCGATGAGTAGCCAGCCGGGGCAGACGGGCCAGCAGAGGCAGAGCAATGTGCTGAAGCGGGCGGACTACGCCACTCTGTACGGGCCCACCACCAGGGACCGGGTCCGCCTGGCCGACACCGATCTCACCGTCGAGATCGAAGCTGACTGGAGCGGCGGACCGGAGAACAGCGGCAACGAGATGATCTTCGGTGGCGGGAAGGTGATCCGGGAGTCGATGGGCATGTCCCACATCCCGAGGGACGGGGGCGGCAAAAAGGGTCGCGTTCCCATGGACACGGTCATCACGGGGGCGCTGATCCTCGACTGGTGGGGCGTGGTCAAGGCCGACGTCGGCATCAGAGATGGCAAAGTTCATGCCATCGGCAAGGCGTACAACCCCGAGACGATGGACCCGGTCTCGGCGTTCGAGAAATCCGCTCGTGAACAGGCCGGCGAGCAGCTGCCGGTGACGGCGACGAACTTCGTGGTCGGCCCGAGCACCGAGGTCGTCTCCGGCAACGGCCGGATCCTCACGGCGGGTGGTGTGGACACCCACGTCCACTTCATCTGCCCCGGGGAGATCCACGAGGCCCTGGCCTCGGGCGTGACCACGCTCATCGGCGGCGGCACCGGCCCCGCTGAGGGCAGCACGGCGACCACCGTGACCCCGGGCGAGTGGCACATCACCCGACTCTTCGAGGCTCTGGACGAGTACCCGGTCAACATCGGTCTGCTCGGCAAGGGCAGCACGATGAACGCTGAGGCCCTGAACGAGCAGGTGGACGCGGGTGTCATCGGCTTCAAGATTCACGAGGACTGGGGTGCCACGCCCGCGGTGATCGACAAGGCGCTGGCAGTCTGTGAGAAGCGCAAGATCCAGCTCGCCCTGCACGCCGACTCGCTCAACGAGTCCGGCTTCCTGGAAAGCACCAAGGCCGCTTTCAAGAAGCGATCCATCCACATCTTTCATATCGAGGGCGCCGGAGGAGGCCACGCCCCGGACATGATCGAGCTGGTCAAAGAGCCGAACGTACTGCCCGCCTCGACCAACCCCACCCGGCCCTTCACGGTGAACACCGTCAAGGAGCACGTCGACATGATGGTCGTCTGCCACCACCTCAACCCGGACATCGCGGCGGACATGGCCTTCGCGGATTCCCGCATCCGGCCCTCCACCATGGCGGCGGAGGACCTCCTGCACGACATGGGCGCCATCTCGATGATGTCCTCGGATGCCCAGGCGATGGGGCGCATCGGTGAGATGATCATGCGTACCTGGCAGACCGCGCACGTCATGAAGTGCCGCTACGGCCCACTGCCCGAAGACCTGCGGAGCGCGAAAGTCCGAACGATCCGCAAAGACAACAAGGACAAGAAGCACTCCTTCAACGAGGACAGGCTGACGCCGAACGACAACTACCGGGCGCGCCGGTACGTCGCCAAGTACACGGTCAACCCGTCGATCACGCACGGAATCGCCGGTCACGTCGGTTCCGTGGAGCCGGGGAGGCTGGCGGACCTGGTGCTGTGGGAGCCGAAGTTCTTCGGCGTCAAGACGCATATGGTCCTCAAGGGCGGCCAGCTCGCCTACGCGCAGGTCGGCGACGCCAATGCATCGATCACGACGCCGCAGCCTTACCTGCCGCGGCCCGTGTGGGGGTCCACCGGCCGCGCCCCGGGGAGTAACTCGGTGAACTTCGCGGCACCGGGCGTGGCCGACAGGCTGAACACCCGATTCGTCATCACCCAGGACAGCAGCAAGAAGGTCACGGACGCGAAGACGGAGGGGCTCGGACTCCGCAAGAGGTTCGTCGAGATTGCCGACACCCGGCACGTCAAGAAGACCGACATGAAGCTGAACGACACGGTGCCCGAAAGCCTCGAAGTCGACCACAACAGCTTCGAGGTCACCATCGGCGGTGCGACGACGAGCGACGCCCGCACGGAACTCAACGGTGTGACCGTACCGCGCTCCTACGTCAGCGAAGTCCCGCTGGCACAGCGGTACTTCCTCTTCTGACCCACCACCAAGCCCGGCCGCCGCGCCGCCCTGGCGACCGGGCCCGGACTGTCAGTCCCGGCCACCTCGTTACCTCCTCTCCTGTGAAAGGCAGCCGCTCGCCGATGAGTCGCGCAGCCCTGCTCCTTCTGGCCGACGGCCGTTTTCCCGCCGGTGGGCACGCCCACTCCGGCGGCGTCGAGGCCGCGGTCGCCCACGGAGCCGTCCACGGCATCGCCAGCCTGGAGGCGTTCTGCCGCGGGCGTCTGCACACCACTGGTCTGACGACGGCTGGGCTGGCCGCGGCCGCCGCTGGCGGACACGATCCGCTGCTGCTTGATGAGGCCGCCGATGCCCGCACCCCCGTCCCCGCACTGCGTGCCGTCGCCCTCAGGCTCGGCCGGCAGATGATGCGGGCGGCTCGTGCCACCTTCCCTTCGGCCGAACTCGAGCACCTGGCCGCCGCGCGACCCCAGGGCGCTCACCAGCCCATCGTCCTGGGGCTCGCCGCCCGCGCCGCCGGGCTCGACCCGGTGGATGCCGCCTATGCGGCCGCGTACGAGAGCATCGGTGGCCCGGCCACCGCAGCCGTGCGCCTGCTGAGCCTCAACCCGCTCGACGCCTCGGGGCTGCTGGCCCGCCTCGGTCCGGAAACCGACGACGTCGCGTCGGCCGCGGCCGACGCTGCGACCCTCGCCCTGACCGAGGGCATCGACGCCCTGCCGTCGGCCTCCTCACCCCTGCTGGACATCACCGCGGAGCAGCATGCCGCCTGGACCGTCCGGCTCTTCGCCTCCTGACCACCACCCGATTCGATTGCGCTTCGCAACGGAGTTGCCATGCACCTCGACCACTCTCTGCCTCACCAGCACATCCCCAGCGCTTCGGCGACCCGGCCTGACGGCAGCCGTCGCGCCCTGCGCGTCGGCCTGGGCGGGCCTGTCGGCTCCGGCAAGACCGCGACCGTCGCCGCGCTCTGCCGCACGCTGCGCGACCGCTGGTGCATCGCCGCTGTCACCAATGACATCTACACCCGCGAGGACGCCGAGTACCTGCTGCGCGAAGCCGTCCTGCCGCCCGAACGGATCACCGCCGTCGAGACCGGCGCCTGCCCGCACACCGCGATCCGCGACGACATCTCCGCCAACCTGGAAGCCGTCGAGCACCTGGAAGAGACCCTCCACCCCCTCGACCTTGTGCTCGTCGAGTCCGGTGGTGACAACCTGACCGCCACCTTCTCCAAGGGCCTCGTCGACGTACAGATTTTCGTCATTGACGTGGCCAGCGGCGACGACATCCCCCGCAAGGGCGGCCCCGGCATCACCACCGCCGACCTCCTCCTCGTCAACAAGACCGACCTCGCCCCGTACGTCGGCGCCGACCTGGACGCCATGGCCGTCGACGCGAAACGACAGCGCGGCGACCTTCCCGTCATCTTCACCGACCTCACCTCCGACGACGGCATCCACGAAGTCGCCGAGTGGTTGACCGGCCACCTCACCCGGTGGCGCGCCGGGGCAACTGTATGAGCCCCGCCACCCGACTTGCCTCCGCCCGAGCCACGTCCGACGTCAGCAGTCCCCCACCTGGCGCACAGGAGCCGACCGGCCACCCAGACGGTGTACGTGCCACGGCCCGGATCCGCGCCGCGCACAACGGACGCGCCACCACCCTCCCGCAGCTGCGCAGCGACGGCCCCTTCCACCTGCGGCGCCTGCGCACAGGCGGCAACGCCGCCAGGGTGGGGATCATCGGCGCGATGAGCGCCCCGCTCGGCGGCGACCGGCTGTCCCTCGACATCACCGCCGAGGACCGGGCCGAACTGGAGGTCACCACGGCCGCCGCCACACTCGCTCTGCGCGGCCCCACCACCGCCCCGGCCACCTACGACGTACGGCTCTCCGTCGCAGAGCACGCCATCCTGCGCTGGCTGCCGCAGCCGCTGATCAGCTCCGCGAGCAGCAACCTGCGCCAGACCTGCACCGTTGAACTCGACGCCACAGCACGGCTGGTACTGCGGGAAGAGCAACTCCTGGGCCGGGCCGGCGAAGAGCCCGGCCGCCTCGTCAGCCGGATCCTGGTCCGCCGCGCCGGACGCACGCTGCTCGACCAGCACACGGCGTACGGCAGCCCGGAGCCAGGCTGGGACGGCCCGGCCGTCCTGAACGGCAATCGCGCCGTCGGCCAGCTTCTGCTCGTCGGACCCGGCGTGAACGCCCGCGCGGACCCCGTCCTGCTCCGAGAGGGCTCCAAGGACGGGTGCGCCCTCCTCGCGCCGCTGGCCGAGGGGCCGGCTCTGCTCGCCACAGCCGTGGCACCGACCTCGTCGGTACTGCGCGAGCTCCTCGACGAGGCGCACGCGCATGCCCTCGGAAGGCAACGTGGCCGGTCCGGGGCGTGATCACCGTCCCCTCTCCACCACGTCGATCCGTTCGCCGGTCTCGACGCCGATGAGGATGGTGGCGTAGCGGTGGCGCCGCTTGAGAGCGAAGTCGTCGACGCCGGGCACTTTTGGCACGCGCAGCGGCGGCAGGGGCAGCCGTGTCAGCATCCGCAGTGCGGACAAGCGCGATTCGCTCTCCTGGGATGGCGTCAGACCGCTGCCTAAAGAGTGGGGCAGAAGGCCGTGATCAGGGCACATCCGTTGCGTGTCTGGGATGTTGAGGGCCGAGTGGGTGTGAGTGGAGACGTTCACCAGGCTACGGAGTGACCAGTTCGGTCGGTTGCTGCACGCGGTCCGCGTACGCGGCGGCGAGAGCTGCGGGTGGGGCCGTCCATGGCGGCTGCCGCTGACCGAGCGGGTGCTGCTGGTGGCCGTGTATCACCGCACGAACCTGACCATGCGGCAGCTCGCCCCGCTGTTCGGCGTCTCGCCGGCGACCGTGTGCCGGTTGATCCAGCGGCTCAGCCCACTGCTCGCGCTGGACCTGGCCGGGCCTCCCGGGAGAGCGCCGAACGCCTGTGGATCGTGGACGGCACCCTCGTACCGGTGCGGGGCCGCAAGGCCAGCGCGTCCTCGCCTAAGAGGTTGTCTCACGTGGCAAGTTCTGCGAGCTTCTTGCGGCAGCTCAGGACAGTGGCCATGGCCGGGCTTCGGCTCTTCCGGTCGTTGCGGTCCACGTACGGGATCTTGAGGCCGCGAGTAGTCCATGGCAGGCTCATGCCGCATGATCGATGAATTCGCCAAGGACACCCTGCACGGGAGACTGCGGCGGGACCGCAAGGCGCTGCTCTGGAAGCTCGATGGCTTGTCCGAATACGACGCCCGCCGACCATTGACAGCGACCGGGACCAACCTCCTCGGCCTGGTCAAACACGTGGCCAGCGTCGAGGCCAGGTACTTCGGCGAGGTCTTCGACCGCCCTTCCCCGGAACCGCTGCCTCGGTGGCAGGACCATGACGGCAGCGATCTGTGGGCGACTGCGGACGAGACCCGCGATCAGATTATCGAGTCCTACCGGCGCACGTGGGAACACTCAGACGCGACGATCAACGAGCTTCCCCTCGACGCCCCCGGCCACGTGCCGTGGTGGCCGGAGCCTTATCTCAACACGAACCTGTTCGCCATCCTGGTCCACGTCCTCGGCGAGACCAACCGGCATGCCGGGCACGCCGACATCCTGCGCGAAGACGTCGATGGCCGAACCGGGATGCGGCCCGAACACGAGATGCAGATCGATGAGGAAGCCCGCGACGCCTACTGCGCGAAGATCGAGCAGGCCGCCAGATCGGCCGCATCGGTCAAGGCATAGAAGGCTGTGCCACGTGACTTGATGTTCGAGCGGCATGATGCCGACCGTGGGTGCTGATCTGTCGAAGCGTCTGGTTCCTGATGAGCTCTGGGAGCTGGTCGCCCCGTTACTGCCGACGTTCGCGGCTCGACCGCAAGGTGGCGGGACCGCTCCGCGTGACGAGCGGGCCGTGTTCACCGCAGTGGTGTACGTGCTGACCAGCGGCTGTGCCTGGCGTCATCTGCCGCCGACGTTCGGCACGTCCTCCGCCACCGCGCATCGCCGCTTCACGGTATGGACCGGGGTCGGCCTGTGGCGTTGGCTGCATCGGGCGGTGCTGGACGAACTCGGAGCCCGGGGCGAGGTGGACTGTGAGGGGCCTCACGTTTTCCGGACAGGCTTATGACCGTTTATTTCACGCGGCGATTCGCAACTTCTCATACTCGGCGTGGACTTCGCGCGGAGGGCGGTAACCCACCGCCGAGTGGAGGCGTTTGCGATTGTACCAGAATTCGATGTAGCGAGTGATGTCCTGCCGGGCGTCCTCGCGGGTCAGGTAAGTCACCCTTGATACGCGCTCGTTCTTCAGGGCGCCGAAGAATGATTCGGCCATGGCGTTGTCGAAACAGATTCCGGTGCGGCCGGCAGATCTGCGGAACCCGAACCGGTCGAGCGTCTTCCCGAACTCGGCTGACATGTAGTTACTTCCGCGATCCGAGTGAAATGTCGCGCCGGCCGAGAGGTTCCTGTTCCGTGCCGCGTTACGGATCGCCCTGGATATCAGTGAGGTTTGGTAGTGGTCGTCCATCGCGTAACCGATCACTTCTTTCGTGCAGCAGTCGATGACCGTTGCGAGGTACAGCCAGCCTTCCCCTGTCGCGATATAAGTAATGTCACCGACGAGCTTTTCACCGGGCGCATCCGCGGTGAAGTCGCGGCCGACGAGGTCCGGCACCTGGCCGGCCGCAGCCTGAGTGAGGTTGAACCTCTTCGGCCGTGGCAGGCAGGGCACCAGGCCCAGTTCGCGCATGAGGCGGCGGACCAACTCCACGCCCGCGGCGACGCCCCAGCGGTGCAGCTGGGCCTGGA
Organism: Streptomyces sp. TG1A-60; assembly: GCF_037201975.1. Taxonomy (NCBI): domain Bacteria; kingdom Bacillati; phylum Actinomycetota; class Actinomycetes; order Kitasatosporales; family Streptomycetaceae; genus Streptomyces; species Streptomyces sp. TG1A-60. Next base: position 1,330,832 of record NZ_CP147520.1, read on the forward strand.
TGCGCCGGTGCCCGTAGGTGCTGTCGGACATGTCGAAGGCTTTCTCGATGAGCAATTTCAGTTCTTCGCGCCGCTGAGCTGTCGCGGATTCCGGGCGGGATCGCCAGTCGTAGTAGCCGGATCTGGAGACGCCGAGTCGGCCGCACATGAACTCGACGCTGTATGCGTACTTCTCGGTGTCGAGCCGCATCTCGTCGATGAACTCGTACTTGCTTGCTACCGGGGATCCTTCGCGAAGTACGCTGCGGCTTTTTTCAGGAAGGTAACTTCCATCTCCAGCTCGCGGTTGCGTCGTTCGAGTTCCTTCAGGCGCGCTCGCTCGTTCACCGTCAGTTCCGCGTCGGGGGCCGGTTCCTGCTGCTTCTGGTACTTCTTCACCCAGCCGCGTAGCGTCTCCGAGTTCAGCTCAAGCTCCCGGGCGACTTCGGAGATCGTCTTGCTTGACCTCAACGCGATCTGGACGGCTTCCTCGCGGAACTCCGGCGAGTACTTACTGGGTGGCGCCACTTCTTCCTCGTTTCCTTGTTCAGGACAACCCTATTGGGTGCCTGTCCGGAAACTTCGGGGCCCCTCACTGGACCTCGGCGATCGTCGACGCGGCCTCCGTTCGCGCCAAAAGGGGGGATCTCTGACAGGGCCGAACCCGGTCGATCGCGGCAAGAAGGGCAGCAAGCTGCACGTGCTGTCTGATGCCCAGGGAGTCCCGCTCGCCGTCGCCGTGTCAGGTGCGAATATGCACGACAGTCTCGCCCTCAAGCCGCTCATCCTCGGCATTTCCGCGGTCCGGTCCCGCCGGGGTCCACGGCGGCGCCGGCCCGTCAAACTCCGTGCGGACAAGGCGTACTTCTCCGCCGAACACCTCAGCTGGCTACGCGAGCGTGGGCTCGTCGCGCGCATCGCGCGGCCAGGCATCGAGTCCGGCGAACGCCTTGGTCGGCACCGCTGGAAGATCGAGCGGTCGATTGCTTGGCTCTTCGGCTACCGTCGCCTGACCGTCCGATACGAACGAAAGGGCTCGCACTTCCTCGCCTTCCTCGGCCTGGCCGCTGCCCTGACCTGCTACAAGAAGCTCGCGAAACTTGCCACGTGAGACGTCCTCTAAGCACCGCAGGCTGCGGCGCGTCCACCAGTTGAGGCAGTGAAAGCGCTCCGCAGTGAACGCGCGCTTGCCGGCCGCAGTCCCCATCGTGGCCGATGGGGCGCCGGTGGAGTGGGGACCTGCGTCGGTGCGGCGTGTCGCGGTTTCCCACGAAATCCGGTGGAGTCTCAGCGGCCGGAAGTGGTTGGGTCCTGCTCAATGAGGCTCCGCCAAGCTCGTTTCCGCAGTTCAGTGGGGCTGGTGTGATGCGTTGGTGAGGTCCTCACGCTGGCAGGTGGCGTGATCGTCGGGGCGAGATCATCCGCCCGCTCCGTCAGCGCTGTACTTCGCTGTTCGCCAGAACGAGCAGGGCCCGCAGGAGCGTGGTCGCCTGCCGGGTGTCCGTGCGGAGTTTGGTCAGGATCCGCCATGACTTGAGGTTCGCGAAGCCATGTTCGTTGGCGGCGCGTTCGCGGCTGACCAGGCGGTTCGCTTCCCTCTCGGCGACGGTCAGCTTGTGGTTGCGGGTGGCCTTGCGGCCGGTGATGATCACCGGGTCGTCTTCGGGCTTGTCGTCGAGGCCGACGAAGCCGAGGTCGGCCAGGGCGCCGAGGCCGGCTTCCCTCAGGTGTCCGGTGATCTTGTTGTGGCGGGCGGTGGTGATCTCGCTGGACCGGCCGGGCTTGGCCGCGGAGATCCAGATCAGGTTGCCCTTCTCGTCGGTGACAGCGAGAAACAGCAGGCCATGGGCCTTATGTTTGCCGGAGTAGTTCTTCCGGTCGTCCCTCCCGGTGCGGCGGTGGGTGCGGATCAGGGTGCCGTCGAGGAGGACCACGACCCCGCCGCTGCGGGCGATCTTCTTGCATGCGCGGTCCAGGCGCGGGGCGCGGGCGGCCAGCAGCTTGACGACTTCCTTCACCCAGCGGCGGACGGTGGATTCGCCGACCTGGTTGCCGCCGGCCATGTCGGCCAGGCGCTGGTCGTGACGGAGTACGGCGAGCACGATGACGGCCTGCTTACCGGGTTCGGCCTTGCGCCAGACAGAGCGCATCCGGTTGCGGCGTTGGCGTATCAGGTCGGCGACGAGATCGATGGTCCGCTTCGACAGCGGGAGGCGGACCTGGTAGACAACATCCCGAGGGCCCTCGGCGGGCTGGTTTTTGGTCACACACTTACCAACTCCCGCCGGGGGCACTCGCGTTATGGCAGGAATCGGCCCGTCCGGCCAGCGGCGTTACTGGTCAGCGGGGAAGGTAACGCCCGGACGCGGTACGTGAGAGCCAGCCCCGGTCGGCAAGTTTGCGCAGCTGGCCCCGGACCGGCTCGATCTTCGCCGGACTCGCCTCCCGGCCCAGCCCGAGGGCGACGTCCTTGGCCATCACCGGACCGTCCGCCCCGGCCACGATCTCCATGATCCGTCGATATTCTGAGGTCAGGACCTCCAGTCCCATCCCCTCGACGCGGTCCGGCACCACTCGCATCCCGCCCGCACCCGGACCCACCGTCACAACGGCCGGCTCCGGCTCCGGCTCCGGCTCCGGCTCCGGCTCCGGCTCCGGCTCCGGCTCCGGCTCCGGCTCCGGCTCCGGCTCCGGCTCCGGCTCCGGCTCCGGCGACACGATGCCCGGCGGTCGCCGTCCACCATCAGTGGCCTCGGCCCACTGCCCGAACACCACCTCGGCGGCCTCCAACCGGGCGACCTCCGTTTCGAGTTCACCCAGCTCCTTGCGCAGCAGCTCGGCACGTTTCGCCAGCTCAAGCCGCCGCTCGATCGTCCACGCCAGCACGTCCGTCATGAACATCCCTCCCAGCGCAGAACCTACGCGGCGACCCCCGAACCTCACTCCAGAACCCACGAGAACACCTGCGCCAGACGATCTCGTGCTAACGATCACCCCACCTGCCAGCGTGAGGACCTCACCGACCCATCACACCAGCCCCACTGAACTGCGGAAACGAGCTTGGCGGAGCCTCAATGCTTCGCTGACACGGCCCGGCACAGTGCGAGGCGCAAGGTCCGAATCGCAGGCGCGGTCTAGCCCGCGTGTCGTCGAGTGATGGAGGTTATCGCGGTGGCTGGTTATGGGGCGCTTTCCGACGCATACGAGTGGCTGATCGGGGACGACAGGTTGACCCCCGCCAAGGCAGCCGCGGTTTACTACAGCGATGTCGTGGGCTCTCTGCCGCCCAACGCGCGCGTCCTCGACTGCGCGTGTGGAACCGGCCAGCTCGCCGTCGGTCTCGCGAGTCTTGGCCTTGACGTGGTCGCCGCAGACGCCAGCAATGGGATGGTTCGCCGGACCGAGAAGGCCGCCGACGAGCAGGGTGTCTCGCTTCGAGCCCTCCGCGCGAGCTGGGACGAGCTGCCCGACCACCTGGAGGACTCCACGTTCGATCTGGTGTTCTGCGTCGGCAACTCGCTCGGGCACGCCGAGGGCGCAGCCGGGCGCCTGACCGCACTGGAAGCGATGTCGCGGCTGCTGAATCCGGGCGGACGCCTCGTGCTCACGTCACGCAACTGGGAGCTCGTGCGCTCCGCCGGCTCACGGGTAGACGTCCGCGATCGACTCATCCGCCGCAACGACCGCGATGCGGTCGTCAGCTACTACTGGCAGATCGAGCAGCGCTGGGAGCAGGAACACTTCCTCGAGATCGTGGTCGCCCAGATCGAGCCGGATGGGGCAGTGCGAGCCTGCTCGGAGCGGTTGTCCATCTGGCCCTACCGGTACGAGGACCTCGTGGCGCAGTTGCGGAGTGTCGGGCTCACGGTGCAGTCCACCACCTTCGACCCCGAGAGCGATGGATACCTGGTGGTCGCCAGCCGCGACCAGGCGCGAGGCACGTCTGAGCCGGCGCGCTGACCCGCCTTTCGTCGTTGTCGTTGCCGACCTGCCGGCTCGCGACCGCCTGCAGCGGGTTCTTCGCGAAGTGTTCAGCGCTTGAAGCGGTTGCTGCGGGTGCGGTCCTCGCCGCGCTGGCTTCCGACCTGCGGACCGCGGCCTGCACCGCCTCCACCAAGGCATTCGTGATCCTGGACGGCACGCTGCTGCCGATCGACCGAATCGCGGCCGACCGGCCCTTCTCTCTGGGAAACATGAGAAGCACGGCATGAACGTGCAGATCATCACCGATCCCGCCGGGCGACTGGTGTGGGCATCGCCTGCACTGCCCGGCGCAGTCCACGACATCAAGGCCGCGCGAACCCACGGCATCATCGACGCCCTGGAGGAAACCAGCGTGGAGTGCTAGGCCGACAAGGGTTACGGGGGCGCCGGCGGCACCGTACGGCTGCCCTATTGGGGTCGCTGGGAAACGCTTTCCGTAGGTCAGCAGGCTGTCAACCGCTCGCATGCAAGGATGCTTACGCTCGTCGAGCAGGCCATGGCCACCCTCAAGATCTGGCGGCTCCTGCGTAAGCTGCGATGTTCCACGACTCGCATCACCAGCCTGGTTCAGGCCGTCCTCACCCTGCATCTGACCTGCTCAAACTGAGGTTGGAAACAGCTCAGTGAGACAACCGCGTTCATGGCCCCGCTGGGATCCGCTCGATGCGAACAGTAGAACTTGACAGGGAACGCGACTAATTGCGAGCAGCGCATCAGGGTGGAGCTGGTGATGGCCGCCAAGCGGCACGGCATGCCGACCGCCGCGGTCGTCGTCGCCACGCCGCTGTCGGTCTGCCTGACCCGGCAAGGCCCGCGCCCGGACAGTCGGCGCGTGCCCGAGGACGTCGTCCGTGCCCAGCACCAGGCGATGACGTACTCCCACCAGCAGCTGGCGGCCGAAGGATTCAACACGATCGTCTTCGCCGACAACCTCCACCGGCTGGAGCCGTTCCTGAAGCGGCTCTCGCAGGCCAGGGAGGCCGGCCTCGGACGGGACGGCAGCAAGGGCTTGGGTGACCTGCTCCTGGTCCGCCGCTTCTTCGGCCCGGAGATCCTGCCGCTGTGGCGGTGGCGGCCGGGCTCGGACCTGGTGACCGGTCGGGACCGCGTCGCGGAGATCCGGCTCGGGGAGCAGCACCTCATCCTGGCGTTCCGCGACGACGTCGACGGCGAGGGCGACTTCGGCTTCGGCTTCGGCTTCGACGTCCTGCTGCCCTGCCCCTTCGACCCGGAGTGCGCCGGGCAGGCGTGGGCGCCGGTCTACTCGGTCACCGACCTGCACAAGGCGCTGACCGGCGCCATGGACAGCGACCCGGACATCGTCTGCACCGTCCACGGCGACGGCGTCGACGACCAGGACGACGACCCCGAGGGCCGCGCGGACCTTCAGGCGCAGTTCGCCGAAGCGGTCGCATGAGCCGCGCGGCCGACGGCCCGCACCCGCACCCGCTCACCCCGGCCGACCTTCCGGCCGGGGATGAGTGGTGGCGCGGCTGCCGTCATTGCCACCTCCCGATTCAGGGCGGGGGCGCCGGCCTCGCCGCGCACCGCCGCACCGTCCACACCAGCGCCGGTGACCCCCGGCGGCCCATCACGATCCACCTCGAGTGCAGCGCCGCCGTACGGATCGCGCACGAGGTCTACGACGCGGCACGCCGTCGCCGGACCTGCTGGACCGCGTGTTCCAGCAGCTTCCCGACTTCCGGCCGTGACCGCCCCCGAGGCAAGAAGCCGCTGTTCGAGCCGGGGCTCATCCCGGCTCCCGGCGCCCTTCTCGACTGGCGCGACAACCAGCACCTCGACCGCTGGCAGGACCGCCCCTGCGCGCTCTGCGACAAGCCCACGCCGATGCGCTCCCACTACGGGGAGCCCGTGCACAAGGCGAGAGCGGAGGGCTGGATTTCCGAGCACCCCACCGAGGCCCGCCTCGGCCGGTTCGCCTCCGACGTCCAGCCCAAACGCCGGCGCGACGACGACCACGCCTGAACCCCTCCACCTGGAGGCTCCCTTGAGCAGCACCCAACGAGACGTCGACCACGCCCTCGCCTATCCCGAGCCGCCCGCGTCCCCGCTCTGGCACCGCCATGGCGGCGTGAAGGCCCGGCCGCTCACCGATGCCCAGAAGCGGCGCAACCGCGAACTGCTGGACATCGCCCAGTGCACCACCCGACCCCGCTCCCCTCGCCCCACCGAGTCCCTGGCGGAGGCCAGCTAATGGACACCAAGCACTGCGCCGTCGACGGATGGGTCGACGCGATACCCGCCCCCGGCCCGCGCGGCACCGCCACCTTCGACCTGATCGTCCGCCCGGCCGACGCCGACACCGTCGCCCAGGACGCCCCCGACACGGTCGTGGCCTGCACCAGCGGAGACCCCCGGATCACCCACGAGCTGCTGACCGGCATACAGCCCGGCGACCTGCTGCGCGTCACCGGCACCCTGGTCCAGTCCCAGACGCCCGGCGAGCCCGCCCGGCTCACCCTCGACGCCCTGGAGGTCCTGGACACCGCGCTGGTCCCGGTCCTGCGGGACATGGTGATGGACCGGTACGGCGACTACTGCGTCATCTTCGACGCCGACACAGACGCCGTGCCCGTCTTCACCGCGCTCGGGCAGTGGGTCGGCCTGGCGGACAACCCCGACGCCATCGCCACCCTGATCGACATCCACGAGCGCGTGACCGGAGGTGACGCCTGATGCCCACGACCACCGCGCCTTCCCGCACCGTCCTGGAGCATTTCCCCGCCGGAGGCCCCCGCGGCTCCTGGCCGGCCGAAGAGTACGCCGCCGCTAGGCGCGCCCAAGGCACGGACGCTCAGGTCGTGATGGACCTGCGCACCGACCAGTTCCTCGTGGTCACCCACACCACCACCCAATAGCACCACCACCCCCGAGCGCCGCGCCCGCCTTCCCGGCCGGGCGCGGCGCTCCGCACGTTCCCGCCCTTCACCCCCGAGCAGGAGGCACCCTTGCACCCGATCCGCCTGATCTCGTTCGGCTACCTGCACCTGCCCACCGGCCCGGACGGCAGCCCCGTCCCGCCCGCCGCCGACCGGATCGAAGACGTCCGCGACCGGCTCCGCGACCCGGCCGCCGCCCGCGAAATCCTCGACCTGGACGGCTTCCACCCCAGTGTTCAGGACGTCGTCCTGAACACCCCCGGAGCCCGCGAGCTGCTCGACAACCTCGCCGACTACGCGACCCTTCCCGCCGGTCCCCGCCGCATTGCCATCGGATGCGCAGGCGGCAAGCACCGTGCAAGTGGTCTCACCGAACTCCTTGCCCGAGCACTCCGCGACCGCGGCCGCCAGGTCGAAGTCGAGCACCTCCACGTCCACCTGCCACGCGTGCTGACAACGCCTACCGCCAGCCCCGCCCACACCAACCCCGAGCAGGAGCCCACCCGATGAAGCGTCTCTTCCGCCGCTGCAGCCACGCGCCCGGCGCTCTCAGCCCCGAGGACCAGGCCGCCGTCGACCAGTTCCGCGCGCTGCTCGCGGCACTGCGCGACATGGAGACCTGGACGCCCGGCCTCTACCGGGACATCGCCGTACGCGTCGGACCGTTCGTGGAAAGGGCCCACCCCCGTCTGGGCGACGACCACGGCCCCGACCTGATCGCCGTCTCCCTGGTCCACCCCGACACCCCGCACGCCGCGGCCTACCTCCACGGCCACCAGCTCGGCTACACCGGCAGGGGCTGACTGCGCTGCGAGACGGACAAGATCCTCGCACTGTGGAACCCGGCCCTCACACCGCTCACCCACGCCGCGGCGGGCCTGGACCTCCCCGACGACGTCGGCATGAAGCCCGCGCACTACGCCGTCCACGTCGAAGCCCGCCGGAAGGACAACACCGGCCGCATCCTGCTCCGCATGGGCCCGTACACCCAGACCTGGCTCGCCTCCCGTGACGCGGAACGCCTCAACACCCTGCTGGAGGGCAAGGCAGCCACCGTCATGCCCGGGTACACGGTCACCGCGAAGGACACCGTGTTCCACGTCAGCGACCACGCCTCCTACAACGACCCGCACGAGACCGACGCCTGCGACCTCCTGGCAGCCCTCCTCGAGGACGTGAGCGCCCCATGGTGACCACTGCCCTGTACGAGATCGAGACCAGCGAAGCCGACGACGGCACGACGGTCCCCGCTGAAGGCATCTGGACGCCGGGCGAGGACGCGGCCGACAACGGGTTCGTCGTCCACCAGAGCCTCTACGTCACCGGCATCGCAGCTCCGAACGACGACGGCCTCTACCCGGACAGGTTCGTCGTCCTCGGACACCAGCGGTGGGCAGACACCATCGAGGCCGCCGCCGCGTACATGGCCCGCATCCACTGCTGGCGCGCCCTGCACCTCTACCCGGGCGACGACCCGGCGGAGCACATCCCCCGCATACCGCGCGCAGTCCACACCCACGGCGTCTTCTTACGGCACCCGCACCCTTGTGTACAGCCGGTCACTGACCGATAGCTGGAGTTCTCAGGGCGGCGTCGGTTGAGTGAGAACAGCGTTCGTGCCGCTGCGGCCGGTGGCGGTCGGGTCTGGGTGACGCGCCAGAGCTGACCCGGCAGGTCGCCCTCCTCGAAGGCGGGGACCTCGTCCAGGCTCCAGCCCTCGGCGAGAGCGTCGACGAGGTCGCGCGGGAAGAAGTGCACGGCGAACCCGCCGTGTTCGAAGACGTCGTCACGGTTCTGTCGGGGCTTCAGCTGGCATGTCCCGCCACGGGCTGCCGGTGCGGAACCGCCAGATGGACCCCTCGAACTGCTGCCGCAACCGCTCTGGGTATGGGCCGAACCTGCCTATCGACAGGAATGGCTCGATCAACTCCCATTCTTCATCAGTAAATTCCGCATGCGCCACGTTGGCGTTCTACCAGACCGGCCAGCGGCCCGAAGCCGGATCTCACGTGTGGGGGCTCACCCAAGCTCGTGGAGGCATGCCCTCACGCCGCCCGGCACGCGCCCCCATCCTGGCGTCAGCCTCGCGCAGGAAAACGTCCCGCCAGGAACTGCTCGAACGTGACCTTACCCACGGCCCGCTCCGGCGTCAGATGCCCGCCCGCCCGGAACCCGCGGTAGGCCTTGCCGGGCAGACGCACGTTCAGCACGGGACGGCGTCGTCCGCTTGCGCGCAGATAGGCCCGGGCCAACTCCGGAAACGTACGGATCACGGGGCCGCCCATGTCCGGCACCCGCCCCGCGGGCGCCCCGGTTGCGAGCTCGGCCAGGTAGGCGGCGACCTCCTCCACCTCGATCGGCTGGTCCGCGACCTGCGCCGGGAGCAGCATGACCGGGAGCTTCGCCGAGCCCTGGAGGAACTGCAGCACCAGGTCGTGGAACTGCGTCGTGCGCAGCACGGTCCAGCCGAGCCCCGACTCCTCGATCAGACTTTCGACGGCAAGCTTGGTCCGGTAGTAGCCAAGCGGCACCCGGTCGACGCCGACGATCGAGATGTACGCCAGATGCCGTACCCCGGCGCGGCGGGCCGCCTCGATCAGATGGCGTGCCGCCTGCTCGTCGCCGCCGCGCGGGTTGGTCGCACAGTGCACGACCGTGTCTACGCCCGCGACGGCAGCGGCCAGCCCGGTGCCCTCGCGCAGATCCACGGCGTAAGGCCGGGAGTGCCGGCTCAGCACTCTCACCTCGTGCCCGTCCGCACGCAGCCGCTCGGTGAGGCGCCGGCCGAGCGTTCCGGTGCCGCCCGTCAACAGGATCGTGGTCATCGCAGTTGTCGTCCCTTCGGCGGGCGGGCGCTCCCCGGTGGAGCGCCCGTCACCCGCTGGGAACCGACGAGCATCCGAAGATGTGACAGCCTCTTCGTGTCTGCACTCGCACGCGGCTCACGCCCCGGGAGCCATGGCGGCGAACTGGCGGCCCGCGAAGATGAGTTTGTCCGGGTTGACGACGACCCGCACCTGGGCGATGACGCTCTCGCGCAGTTCGAAGGAGGCGACGGCGATGAGCTGCTCCGCCGCGTGCGCCACCAGCGCCGGCGCCCCGTTGACCTCGGCGACCGCGAGGTCCAAGCCGCCTTCGAACCGCTGCGCGCCGCCCACCAGGAAGCGCATGACCGTCTCCCGGCCAACGAGGGGCCGCCGGGCCGCGGTGACCTTGCCGCCGCCGTCGCTCCACCAGGTGAGGTCCTCGGCGAGCAGCTTCTCCAGGCCTGCCAGATCGCCCTCACGTGCCGCTGTAACGAAGGACTCGACGAGTTCGCGCTGCTGCTCGGCTGCCGGTGTGAAGCGGGCCTCGGGCGTCGCCACCCGCTGGATGGCCCTGCGGTACAACTGGCGGCAGTTGGCCTCGCTGAGGTCAAGCACCCCGGCGATGTCCCGATGACCGTAGCCGAATGCCTCGCGCAGCACATAGACCGCATGCTCCGTCGGCGTGAGCCGCTCCAACAGCACCAGCAGCGCCGTCGACACGGCATCGCGCTGCTCGGCCAACTCCATCGGGCCGAGAGACCCGTCCTGCGTGAACACCGGTTCCGGCAACCACGGCCCCACGTACTGCTCGCGCTGCACACGGGCCGAGGTGATCCGGTTAAGGCAGAGGTTGGTGACAACCCTGGCGAGCCAGGCCCCCGGGTGATCGATCACCACACGGTCGGCGCTGCTCCAGCGTAGATACGCGTCCTGCACCGCATCCTCCGCCTCCTCGGCGGAACCGAGCAACCGGTAGGCCAGGCCGAACATCCTGGGGCGGTGGGCAGTGAACTCCTCGGCGATCCCTGACGTCACACGCCCAGCCTGCCAGAGGCGCGGGAGCATCCGGCATCCGGCAGTTGCCCCGGATGGGACATCGGCCCACGTGTGGCACCATGCGGTCACCTGGCTCCGCAGCCTCCGCCCAGCCACATGATCAGAACCAGGAATACGCCCTAGGGCGTGTATCGAAAGTGGATCTTGACCGTGGGATGATCTTGTTACGTGGCACGTGGAGATCTGACGGACGCGCAATGGACGGTGCTGGAACCGCTGTTACCGAAGGGCAAAAAGCCCGGACGACCTGCGACGTGGGCCAGGCGGCAGCTGATAGACGGGATACGGTTCCGGGTCCGCACCGGCATCCCGTGGCGGGACCTCCCCGCCGAGTACGGGCCCTGGGGCCGGGCGTACGACCTGTTCCGGCGCTGGCAGCGGGACGGCACCTGGCATCGAATCTTCTCCGACCTGCAGGCACGGGCGGACGAGAAAGAGCTGATCACCTGGGACATCAGCGTCGACTCCACGGTGTGCCGGGCCCACCAGCACGCCGCCGGGGCGAGGAAAAGGGGAGCTGCAGAAGGAGCCGCCTGGCGGCGTCAGCGTCGAGCCGGACGACCACGGGCTCGGGCGCTCGCGCGGCGGCCTGACCACCAAGTTGCACCTTGCGGTCGAACAGGGCCAGAAGCTGGCTTTATTCACGAGTAGTGACGTCAGTTGTTCACGGGTTTGGGAGGCACCCAGATCCACGGTCGGGTGATGTTCACGAGTTTTGACAGCACTGGAGTACTTGCCAGGGCAGCATCGGGGTGCTCCTGGTGAAAGGTCCTGGTCATGCCGCAGATGTCCAAGGTCGAGCTGTACGCGGCGATCCGGCGTGACCACCGTGCTGGCATGAAGATGCGCGAGCTTGAGCGCAAGTACAACGTCTCGTGGAGGACGGTCAAGAAGGCCGTGGACTCCGTCTGGCCGGAGCCGCGGAAGAAGCTGCCGCCACGGCCGACTGCGCTGGATCCGTACAAGCCGGTGATCGACGAGATACTGCGGACGGATCTCGACGCGCCGCGCAAGCAACGGCATACGATCACGCGGATCTTCCACCGGCTCATCGAGGAGCACGGCGCCGACGTGTCCTACCAGATGGTCCGACGCTACGTCTCCGACCGAAAGCCGGAGGTCCTCGCGGCCTCGGGCAAAGCCCCTGTTGAAGCCTTTGTGCCGCAGACCCACCTGCCCGGCCACGAGGCAGAGGTCGACTTCGGCGACGTGACCGTGCGCCTGGCCGGCGAGCTGGTGACCTGCTACCTGTTCTCGCTCCGCATGTCCTACTCGGGCAAAGCCGTCCACCGCGTCTTCGCCTCCTGCGGCCAAGAAGCCTTCTTCGAAGGACACGTACACGCGCTTCGCACGCTGGGCGGTATCCCGCGAAGCAAGATCCGCTACGACAACCTGAAGTCGGCCGTCGCCCAGGTACTGGGGCTGAACCGGGCCAGAGTGGAGACCGACAGGTGGATCGCCTTCCGCTCGCACTTCAATATCGAGAGCTTCTGCTGCCGCCCGGGCATTGAAGGCGCCCACGAGAAGGGCGGCGTCGAAGGAATGATCGGCTACTTCCGCCGCAACCACTTCACCCCGGTCCCGGAAGTCGACTCCCTCGCCGAGCTGAACGAGATGGTCGATCAGTGGGACCTGCACGACGGGCACCGCAGGATCGGTTCACGGCTGCGGACCGTCGACGAGTACTTCGCCATCGAGCAGCCACTGCTGATGCCGCTTCCGCAGGAACCGTTCGAGACCGGCCGACTGTTCACGCCACGCGTCGACCGCCGCAGCCAGATTGCCGTCCGCACCAACCGCTACTCGGTCCCGACCCGCCTGATCGGCAATCGGGTGCGAGTCGTCCTACACGCCTCTCACCTGTTCGTTTATGACAGGAACATCGAGGTGGCCCACCACGAGAGGCTGATCGCGAAGGGCAGCTGCCGCCTGGACCTGGACCACTACCTCGAAGCCCTCATCCGCAAGCCCGGCGCCTTCCCTGGCGCCACTGCCCTGGAACAGGCCCGATCCGCGGGCAAGTTCACCCCGGTCCACGACGCCTGGTGGGCCCAGGCCCGCAAGGTTCACGGCGAGCGGGACGGCACCCGGGCGTTGATCGAGGTCCTGCTGCTGAACCGGCACCTCGCCCACGAGCACGTGGTCGCGGGTCTGGCCACCGCGCTGCGGGCCGGCGCCCTGACCGCCGACGCCGTCGCCCTGGAGGCCCGCAAGGCCGCCCAGACAGAGGACGAGCCAACCATCGGCGCATCCATCCCGGCGCTTCCCGGGCAGACACCTGCCTCTGTCACGTCGCTGCACGAGTGGCGGCTCGCAGACCTCCCGCCGGACACCAGGCCGCTGCCGTCGGTGACCCCCTATGACCAACTGCTCCGACGCCGCCGCACCAGCGGCAGTGACCACCGTGAGGGAGAAGCCCAGTGACCCTGCCCCGCCAGCGAGGCTTGACCGAGCAGGCCGCCGACGCCGCGATCGACACTGCCTGCCGCCTGCTGCGGTTGCCCTCGATCCGCAACGAGTTCAACGACATCGCCGACAGGGCCGTCAAGGACCAGATGACCTACCGCGGCTTCCTCGCCGAACTGTTGATGACCGAGTGCGACGATCGGGCACGCCGCCGCTCGGAACGGCGCATCAAGGCCGCCGGTTTCCCACGGGAGAAGTCACTTCGGGCCTTCGACTTCGGCGCCAACCCGAACATCGACGCAGCCACCGTTCACACCCTCGCCAGCTGCGAGTGGATCAAGAAGAGCCAGCCGCTCTGCCTGATCGGCGACTCCGGCACCGGCAAGTCTCACATGCTCATCGCCCTGGGCACCGAGGCCGCCATGAAGGGCTACCGGGTCCGCTACACGCTCGCCACGAAGCTGGTCAACGAGCTGGTCGAGGCCGCGGACGAGAAGCAGCTGAACAAGACCATCGCCCGCTACGGACGCGTTGATCTTTTGTGCATCGACGAGCTGGGATACATGGAGCTCGACCGGCACGGCGCCGAACTCCTCTTCCAGGTCCTGACCGAACGGGAGGAGAAGAACAGCGTCGCCATCGCCTCCAACGAGTCCTTCGGTGGCTGGACCAAGACCTTCACCGACCCCCGCCTCTGCGCGGCCATCGTCGACCGGCTCACCTTCAACAGCACCATCATCGAAACCGGCACCGACTCCTACCGCCTCGCCTCCACTCGAGCCCGAGCCGAGGAACCCGCCAAAGCCGGCTGATCTCCCCGATCCCACCTCGCCGGCCGACCGCCCTCACGGGCGGCGGGCCAGCCCGGGTCGCGGCGTCCTTCAGGATGCCGATTCATCCGGCTCAGAAGACCTACGGTCGTGGGCACGTCGCAGAAGGCGCCTCGCCACCAACACCAACCAGCCCACCAGCCCACCAGCGTCAGTGTCGCGGCAACCCTCACCCAGGGCGCGGAGCCGCTACTGGCCGCCGTCCACCCACAGAACAGGATGCTCAAACATATCCAAGCCGGGCTATCAAGGAACTCGCCCCTCGGATTTCGCGACACCCCGCCCCTCCTCCTGCCCCATACTGCGGCCTGTTCGCCACGGCAGAAGGATATGGCAGCGGATCGAGCGTCCCCGATCACGGCCGAGTAACTCCGTCGGCCACCACGTGCTCCGGCGGTGACGTCATTTCTCGTGAACATCCGTGAGCCTCAAGATCGCCAACTGCTGCCCAAACCGGCAGACAAACGCTGCTGCTTGAAGTGAACGAAGCCAGGTGCGTGCAGACAAGGCGTACGCCTCCCGGAGGAACCGCGCTTACCTGCGGCGGCGTGGGATCCGCTGCACCATCCCGGACAAGGCCGACCAGGCCGGCAACCGCAAGAAACGCGGTTCGCACGGCGGTCGGCCGCCGAAGTTCGACCCGCACGACTACAAGGCTCGGCACGCGGTCGAATGCGGCATCAATCGCCTCAAAAGGCACCGGGCTGTGGTCACGAGGTACGACAAGCTCGCGGTCCGCTACGAGGCGACCGTGCTGGTCGCCGCCATCAACGAGTGGCTGTGACCAGTTCGAGACACGCCCTAGACCAGCCACTTCCCGTCGCGCATCAGGGTCCGTCCGGCCATCTCAGGAACCGTTCCCCACGCCTGCAGCACCTGCGGGGTGACCTGGAAGAAGACGTACGAGGGATGGTCCTTGCGAGGGTCCCAGCCACCCTTGGCAGCGAAGGCGTCACCCACCTCGGCCGGAAGCTCGTCGCGGGTCAGCATGCGCGCGGTGCCGTGGACCAGGACCACGTCCCGGCTATGGCCGAAGCAGAGCCGGACCCGGCCCGAGGCACACAGGTTGCGCCCAGTGAGGCTCCGCCAAGCTCGTTTCCGCAGTTCAGTGGGGCTGGTGTGATGCGTTGGTGAGGTCCTCACGCTGGCAGGTGGCGTGATCGTCGGGGCGAGATCATCCGCCCGCTCCGTCAGCGCTGTACTTCGCTGTTCGCCAGAACGAGCAGGGCCCGCAGGAGCGTGGTCGCCTGCCGGGTGTCCGTGCGGAGTTTGGTCAGGATCCGCCATGACTTGAGGTTCGCGAAGCCATGTTCGTTGGCGGCGCGTTCGCGGCTGACCAGGCGGTTCGCTTCCCTCTCGGCGACGGTCAGCTTGTGGTTGCGGGTGGCCTTGCGGCCGGTGATGATCACCGGGTCGTCTTCGGGCTTGTCGTCGAGGCCGACGAAGCCGAGGTCGGCCAGGGCGCCGAGGCCGGCTTCCCTCAGGTGTCCGGTGATCTTGTTGTGGCGGGCGGTGGTGATCTCGCTGGACCGGCCGGGCTTGGCCGCGGAGATCCAGATCAGGTTGCCCTTCTCGTCGGTGACAGCGAGAAACAGCAGGCCATGGGCCTTATGTTTGCCGGAGTAGTTCTTCCGGTCGTCCCTCCCGGTGCGGCGGTGGGTGCGGATCAGGGTGCCGTCGAGGAGGACCACGACCCCGCCGCTGCGGGCGATCTTCTTGCATGCGCGGTCCAGGCGCGGGGCGCGGGCGGCCAGCAGCTTGACGACTTCCTTCACCCAGCGGCGGACGGTGGATTCGCCGACCTGGTTGCCGCCGGCCATGTCGGCCAGGCGCTGGTCGTGACGGAGTACGGCGAGCACGATGACGGCCTGCTTACCGGGTTCGGCCTTGCGCCAGACAGAGCGCATCCGGTTGCGGCGTTGGCGTATCAGGTCGGCGACGAGATCGATGGTCCGCTTCGACAGCGGGAGGCGGACCTGGTAGACAACATCCCGAGGGCCCTCGGCGGGCTGGTTTTTGGTCACACACTTACCAACTCCCGCCGGGGGCACTCGCGTTATGGCAGGAATCGGCCCGTCCGGCCAGCGGCGTTACTGGTCAGCGGGGAAGGTAACGCCCGGACGCGGTACGTGAGAGCCAGCCCCGGTCGGCAAGTTTGCGCAGCTGGCCCCGGACCGGCTCGATCTTCGCCGGACTCGCCTCCCGGCCCAGCCCGAGGGCGACGTCCTTGGCCATCACCGGACCGTCCGCCCCGGCCACGATCTCCATGATCCGTCGATATTCTGAGGTCAGGACCTCCAGTCCCATCCCCTCGACGCGGTCCGGCACCACTCGCATCCCGCCCGCACCCGGACCCACCGTCACAACGGCCGGCTCCGGCTCCGGCTCCGGCTCCGGCTCCGGCTCCGGCTCCGGCTCCGGCTCCGGCTCCGGCTCCGGCGACACGATGCCCGGCGGTCGCCGTCCACCATCAGTGGCCTCGGCCCACTGCCCGAACACCACCTCGGCGGCCTCCAACCGGGCGACCTCCGTTTCGAGTTCACCCAGCTCCTTGCGCAGCAGCTCGGCACGTTTCGCCAGCTCAAGCCGCCGCTCGATCGTCCACGCCAGCACGTCCGTCATGAACATCCCTCCCAGCGCAGAACCTACGCGGCGACCCCCGAACCTCACTCCAGAACCCACGAGAACACCTGCGCCAGACGATCTCGTGCTAACGATCACCCCACCTGCCAGCGTGAGGACCTCACCGACCCATCACACCAGCCCCACTGAACTGCGGAAACGAGCTTGGCGGAGCCTCAGTTGGGTTGGTGTCGCGGGTGGACAGCCACACCGCCTCGCTATCCCACCAGAAGGCCAGCGGAACGAGGCACGGCTCGCCGGTAGCGTCGGCCGTGCCGACCCATACGTCGTTGTCCCGTGCGAGACGTTCAAGCGCCTCGCGCTTGCGCTGCTTCGCGCTACGGGGTCCGCTGGGGTGAGAGTCAACTGCCGTCATGTGGAGAGGCTATGGCGTGAGGCACTCGGTCACATCCGGCGGCGGAACTAGGTCGCAAGGCGGAGGGTCGTCCTCGTCCTTTTAGAAGTCATCTCATTTGGTGAGTCTGCGGTAGCAGATGAGGGTGCAGGCGATGCTGGTGAAGGCGAGGAAGTGGTCGGCTTTGCGTTCGTAGCGGCGGTGGAGGCGGCGGCAGCCGGCGAGCCAGGCCATGGTGCGTTCCACGGTCCAGCGGTGGCGGCCCAGCCGTTGCGAGGGCTCGATGCCTTTGCGGGCGATGCGGTGGGTGATGCCGCGTTCGCGCAACCATCGCCGCAGGTGGGCGTAGTCATAGCCCTTGTCGGCGTGGAGTTTGCCGGGCTTGCGCCGTCGCCGTCCGCGGCGTGAGCGGATCGGCGGGATGCCCTTCACGAGCGGGATCAATGCCTGGCTGTCGTGCAGGTTGGCCCCGAGATGCCGACGGATATGGGCAGACCCGACCGTTCCGTGATCAGGTGGATCTTCGAGCCGTACTTGCCCCGGTCGACAGGATTCGGACCCGTCAGGTCCCCCTTTCAGGGCCCGCATGTTCACCGAGTCGATCGCGCACCGCGACCAGTCCAGCTCGCCTCGGGCACCGAGTTCGTCGAGGACCAGGCGGTGGAGCTTGGCCCACACCCTGGCCTTGGACCACTCCGAGAACCGCCGGTGGGCGGTCGCTCCGGACGGGCCGAACGACGCCGAAGGCAGCTGCAGCCAGGTACAACCCGACGTGACCACGAACACGATCGCGGCCAGCACCTCCCGGTCGCCGTGCCGACGCCGACCACCACTCTGCGGCCGCGACGGCGCCTCCGGCACCACCCGCTGGAACAACTCCCACAACTCGTCCGGCACCAGCCGCTCAACGATCCCCACCATGACGCACAGAATACCGAGCCACCCAAATGAGATGGCTTCTAACTACGGGCTCTCAGCGAACGTGCAGGTCATCGTGGACGCGGAGACCCGCCTGGTGGTGGCCGCGGCCCAGCTGGAGCCCGGCAACACTGCGGACGCGAACCTGGCGTGACTCCGGCTAGCCACATTGAGGGGGCGAAGTGGAGTGCGTCAGGAGCCCTTCGCATCGTGCGCGCCTGCGCAGCCGAGGCCACCATCACCTGGGAGCCCACCGTGGTCAACGGCAGCCCCGCACTCGCCGTATACCTGGGCGGCGAGCTCGACGGCGTCATGACCGTCCGTGTCGAGGACACCCGCATCACCGGCCTCTACTTCGTCCGCAACCCCGAGAAGCTGACCCACACCTCCGAGACCCCGCTCACCCTGCACTGACGCCAACGACTCGGGAGCACCCGCCGATCGCCGCACACGACAAGAGGGGAAGGTCATGACGGGTGGCCCAAAGTCCTTCAGCGACATGGCCTGTCGTCGGCGTTTCCACCGGCCTGCCCTTGGCGTAGCGTGGCCGCGTGTCAGAGCCGCCGCTGTCGCCCGCCGCGCCCCGTATCCCTCCGCAGCCCGCGGATGAATGGGCTGAATCCGTGCGGGAGACGTTGTCCGCCGACATCGGTTCACTGGGCCTCGGCGTGTCTTCGCTCGGTGAGGCCCATGTGTTTACGACGCTTGCCCGTCATCCGGAGTTGTTCGCCGCCTGGCTTCCCTTCAGCAGCCAGTTGCTGCTTGCGGGCGAACTGCCCTTCGCTGAACGCGAGTTGGTGATCCTTCGAGTGGCGCGCAATTGCGAGTCGGCCTACGAGTGGGGCCAACACGTGAAGATCGCCGCGAAGGCCGGGCTGTCATCGGACGACATGGCGCGGGTCGCTGCGGGTCCCGACGCGCCGGGTTGGACGGAACGGCAGTCGTTGCTGCTGCGGGCCACGGACGAGTTGCACTGCGGCGCCCGGATCGGCCAGTCGACTTGGGAAGGGCTGGCCCAGCACCTGACGGAGCGCCAGTTGATCGAGCTGCCCATGCTGGTAGGCCACTACCATCTGCTGGCCTTCACCCTGAACTCCCTGCAGGTGCTGCCGGAACCCGGACTGCCCCCCATGATCTGACGGGATGTCTCGGGCAGCAGCGGGGTCCGCATTTTCCGGACCCGGTTGTGCGTACGCGTCCTCAGTCACGGTAGTCGAAGAAGCTCCGTCAGGGCCGCAGCGAGGGACCCTGGTGCTTCTTCTATGACGAGCCTTCTCCACCAAGGGCGTGACCGGCGCCCATGATGGTCCGCCTCCTCGCGCACATGAGGGAGACGGAAGGACAAGAACCGCAGGATGGCGGTGGTCCCATCGGCACCGAACCACAGCACGAAATCCCGGCCGTGCCGGTAGGAGACGTAGGCTGCACCCAAGGCCACCAGAAGGGGGCACGGAGAGCCGGCGCCGGGGCGCTGGCCCTCACCCGCCTGCGCGCCGCAGCGGCAGAGGGCGCCTTCGACCTGGACCTCTTCGAGGACAAAGGAAACTACCGCAGGTGAACGCCGCGCAATTTCCTGAATCGACACCAGCGCTCGCTTGTCTGCTGCGCGGCGACGCCGAGCGCTACGGATGGGATCAGGCGGCGGCCGCCGGCTCATCGCCACCTGCCCCATCACCGAGCTGGAGTTCTTCTGAAGCGCGCGCTCCGCCGCCGACTGCACCCAGGGCATCGAGGACATGCGCCTGCTCTTCGGCTGGGTACCGGTCGTTGACCGCGCCTACGACCGCGCCTGGCAGGTACAGGAAATGCTCACCCAGCGCGGACAGTACCGCAGCGCCGGACCCGTCGACCTCGTCGTGGCCACAACAGCCGAGCTGCAGGGCCTGACCTTGCTCCATCGCGACCGGGACTTCGAGTGAATCGCCGCCGTCACCGGCCAGGCCCTCCAGTGGTACGGCCCAGAAGCCGGCAAGTGAGCCAAGGCAGGCGCTACGGGGACGGAGCGACAACAGGCACCTCGACAACTGCATCGGGCTGCGAAACAGCCCCGAGCATGCCCGCTGATCATGCGGGCGGACCGGGAGATCCAAGATCCCCGACAGAGTCAAGAGCTCACGACTCCACCAATCTCATTACAGCTCAGGTGACCAACAGGTCATCATGTCCTGGCAAGCCGCAGATCATGGCCGGGCCACCCGCCGTACGGCGGGCAGGTTCCGCCGTACGGCGGAACCCCGGTCGGCCGCCGGTGCGCGAATGATGGCCGCACGAGCCGCCGCGCCCCCGGGCGCCCAGTGTGAGGAGCACCCATGACCCAGGTACCGCCCCCGTTCGACCCCGAGCTCGCCGCCGCCCTGGAGCTCATCAAGGACGTCATCTCTCCCGGTGTCACGCCGGACGAGATCGATGCGGTCCGCCAGGGTCCGGGGATCGAGATGCTGGCCGGGCTGGATCTGACCATGGACGGCTTCTTCGAGATCGAGGACCGGACGGTGCCCGGCCCCGAGGGCGCGCCCGAGATATCGCTGCTGATCTGCCGTCCCGGCGCCCCGGCGGAGGACGGCCCGCGGCCCGTGATCTACCACGTCCACGGTGGCGGCCTGATCCTCGGCAACAACCGGCTCGGCGTGGACGCTGCGCTGGCCTGGGCGAAGGAACTGGACGCGGTCGTGGTCTCGGTGGAGTACCGGCTGGCGCCGGAGAACCCGTACCCGGCACAGATCGAGGACGTGTACGCCGGTCTGGAGTGGACCGCGAAGCACGCGGCGGAACTGGACGCCGACCCGGGGCGGATCGTCCTCGCCGGTGCCAGCGCGGGCGGCGGCCTGTGCGCGGCGCTGGCCCTGCTCTCCCGGGACCGCAAGGGCCCGCTGCCGATCGGCCAGCTCCTGATGTGCCCGATGCTGGACGACCGCAACGACACCCCCTCCTCCCACCAGATGGCGGGCCTCGGCGTCTGGGACCGTACGGCCAACGAGACCGGCTGGACCGCGCTGCTCGGCGAGCTCCGGGGCGGCCCCGACGTCCCCGCGTACGCGGCACCGGCCCGCGCTAAGGACCTGACCGGCCTGCCCCCGGCATTCCTGGACGTCGGCTCCGCGGAGACCTTCCGGGACGAGGTCGTCACCTACGCCTCCCGCATCTGGCAGGCGGGCGGAGTGGCCGAACTCCACGTCTGGCCCGGCGGCTTCCACGGCTTCGACGGCTTCGCTCCGCAGGCGGCGCTGTCGCAGGTGGCGCGGGCGGCGCAGGCGAGGTGGCTGCGGAGGTTGTTGGGGCGGTGAGGTACGGGCGGGAAGACCGGGGCGCGGGACATCCAGCGTCGCGGTGGATGGCCGAGCTCTCTTCACGAGGCGGCAATTCCATGAGGGGCGCGAGGGCTATCGCCCCGGGTTGCCCGATGGGCGGGACGGGCGCTGAGGCGAGGAGCCGGGTCACGGGGGACTCCGCGAAGGGCCGAGCTCTCCTCAGGAGACGGCACCCCATGAGGGGCAGCGGCCCCACACCGAGGCACTCGGTGAACAGCCGCGCGGTCACCTCTCGCGGATCAACGGTGGGCAGGCATCGCCCCCACCCTCCCCCGCAAGGCACCGCGGCAACAGCCGTGCGAATGCCTCCCGTGCCCCCACCTCTCACCCCCGCCCCGTCCCCACCCCGCATCCAAAGCCCCCACACACTCCTCGAACCGCACCCCCATACCGCACCATGTGCCTATGAAAGAGCTGGCCGGGCGCCTCACCGCGCTGGACCCCGATGCCGGTGCCGCCGTTCGCGTCATCGCCTACTTCGATCGGCTCGCGGAGTCGCGCGCCGGGCTGGAGTCGCTGGTCCGTGGGGCCGCCGTGCTGGCCGGGGTGCCGGCGCGGCTCGTCGATGCCGAGCGGCGGGTGTCCGTGCGCGTCGAGGCAGACGGGCAGCGCTCCGACAGCGCCCTGCCGCCGGATCCGGCCTGGCCGTCCGCCGCGCTCACCCCGGACGGCGTTCCGGCCCTGTGGCTGGAGCGGGCCGAGGCGGGACCCAGTGTGGTCGACGCGGTGATTCTGGAGCGGGCCGCCGGTGCCGTACGGCTGGTGCTCGACCGTACGCGCGGGCGGGCGCCCGCCGATGATCCGGCCCTGGTCGAGACGCTGCTCGACGCCACCGCCCCGGACACCGCCCGGCTGCACGCGGCCCGCCGACTGGGACTGGATCCCGCCGTACCGGCACGTGTGCTGGCCCCGCTCGACGGCCGACCCCGGATCGTTGCCACGCACGCGGACTCCGAGCCGCCCGCCGAGCGGGTGGGCGTGGGGCCCGCCGTCGCCGTGCTCGACCTGCCGGACTCCTGGGCCGCCGCCCGCACCGCCCTCCGCTTCACCGCCGAGGGGACCACGCAGGATCCCGGCCCTCGTGTGGTGCACGCCGACGACCTGGGCGGTATCGCACTGCTCGCCGGTCTCGTCGGGCCGGGTGCCGAGCCCCCGTCCGACGTACAGACCCTTGAGACGGCCGCGGCGGCCTCGCCCTGGCTGTTGGCCACGCTGAACGCCGTCGCGTCGACGGCGAGTCTGCGTGCGGCAGCCACCGCGATCAACGTCCACCACTCCACTCTCCAGGAGCGGCTGGTCCAGGCCGAGCACCTGCTGGGCTGGCCGGTGCGCACCCCGCAGGGCCGGTTCCGGCTTCAGCTGGCGCTGACGATGCGGCACCTGGCACGGCCGTAGCGGCGGGTCAGCGGAACTCGGGCACGACCTCGATGGTGCCGACGATGTGCGCGTTGAACTCGTCGAGTTCCCCGGCCGGCACCCACAGCTCGAGGATCGTCTCGCCGTCCGCCCGCTGTACGGGATACCGGCTCAGGAACTCCACCTCGACCTCGAACCGGTCACGAAGCCGGCGCCGTCGTGCTTGACGTTCAGCTCTTCACGCTCGGCTGCCGTCAGCCCTCCCGGCGCCCCCTGTCCGCGGCACCAGGTACAGCCGTAGCCCCCAGTACCGTGAGTGCGACGCGTAGTAGCCGTACTGGGCCCAGCCTGCCAGGTCCGAGCGTTTGGCCGTCTCACGGGAGCATCCGCAGCCGACCGGGGTGGAGTCGACCGGCCACACATCGTCGCTCCACAGTGAGGTGTCCCGGCCAGGATCCGGATCAGGCTGGTGAGCAGCGAGGACGCGGCGCGCAGCCGCTTGTTGTAGCCGGACTGCTGTGGAAGATGAACGCGCTTGTCACCGGGTGGGGGTCGCGGTCGCGGGTGACCGGCAGCGGGCCGCCCGTCCCGTGGTAGTGCGAGGGCCCGTCCTCGAGGTCCTCCGAGCGTCTGAAGTACGGCAGGACCTCGTCGTACGACCAGCCGGTGGCCCCGTGGCGTTTGGCCCAGTCGTCGTAGTCGGAGCGGTGGCCCCGGACGTAGATCATGCCGTTGAGGGCACTGCATCCGCCGAGGACCTTGCCGCGCGGCCAGAAGACCTGCGTGCCGTCCGCGTGTTGCTGGGGTTCGGTGAGGCAGGCGTAGTCCTCGGGGGCGTTCCACAGGCTGAAGTGAGCCGGGTCCGGGAACCCCCGGCGACCCCCGATGGCGCCCACCGACAGGTGCCTCAGGGCCGGATCACCGAGGTCACGCCGGCAACGGGCGAGACGCTGCTCCCGCAGCCAGCCCGAGACGGTGTACCCCTCCTCGGCCATGAGCTTGTAGAGATGACGACGCGAGACGCGATGAGCGGCCGCGATCTCGTCGGGGCCCAGCGCCGGGTCGTCCAGGCGTCGCTCCATGTACGTCAGGATGCGCCGGACAAGCAGGTTGTTTTTAGCGGGGTGAAGTAGAGCCAGTAGGGCGGTGGTTTTGGGAGCCGCTGGTTCGGCGGTGGGAATGGGAGCCACCTGGTCTGGTGGTGTGCGACATGCCGCCGATGGAGTAATCGGGGTTTTGGGCTGTCTGGCCGCTCACGCTGTGGTCGTTGATCACGGTCGTGTCAGGAGACCCGTGTGTACAGGTCGCGTGAGTGGATCTTTGAGCGGATCCGCCGGGACCGGCGTCTGGACCCCGCGGTGTCGGGGCGGGCGCTGGCCCAGCGGTACCGGGTGTCGCGGAACACGGTGGCGAAGGCGTTGGCGTCGCCGGTGCCGGCGAAGCGGAAGAAGCCGCCGCCGCGTGCGAGCGTGCTGGAGCCGGTAAAGCCGTTCATCGACGCGATGCTGCGCGCGGACCTGGACGCGCCGAGGAAGCAGCGGCACACCGTCGACCGGATTCTTCAGCGGCTGGCGGGCGAGCATGATTTCGAGCTCGCGGCGTACTCCACGGTGCGCGACTACGTCGCCAGGCGGCGCCCGGAGCTGGCGCTGGAGGCGAAGGAGGGGCGCCGTCACCTGGAGGGGACGGTCCCGCAGGCCAAGCGGCCCGGTGAGGAGGCCGAGGTCGACTTCGCGGATGTGTGGCTAGACCTGGCCGGGCAGCGGCGCAAGTGCGTGCTGTTCACGCTGCGGATGTCGTACTCGGGCAAGGCCGTCCACCACGTCTACGCCACCGCTTCGCAGGAGGCGTTCTTCGAGGGACACGTCGAGGCGTTCGAAATGCTGGGCGGAGTGCCGACCGTCCACATCCGCTACGACAACCTCAAGCCGGCGGTGAAGCTGGTGCTGTTCGGCCGCTCGCGAACGGAGTCGGCCCGGTGGGCGGCGTTCAGATCGTGGTACGGCTTCTCGGCGTTCTACTGCACGCCGGGTGAGGAAGGCGCCCACGAGAAGGGCGGGGTGGAACACGAGGGCGGCCGGTTCCGCCGCAAACACCTGGTCCCGCCACCCCAGGTCGAGTCCCTGGCGGAGCTCAACGAGCGCCTGGCGGCGATCGACGCGGCCGAGGACGCCCGGCATGTCCACGGCCGGCCCACTTCGATCGGGTTCGACTTCGAGCAGGAACGGGAACTGCTGCGGCCGCTGCCGGTGGACGGCTACGACTGCGGGATCGACCTGACACCGGTGGTGCACCGCAACGGCCGGATCACGGTCCGGCAGTGCTACTACTCGGTGCCCGCGAAGTTCATCGGGGCGAAGGTGCGGGTGAAGCTGCGGGCCAACGAGTTGTGGATCTACGACGGCCGGCAGGTCGTCGCCCGCCATCCGCGGCTGACCCGCCGCTACACCTACCACGACATCCTCGATCACTACCTGGAGATTCTCCTGGTCAAGCCCGGCGCGTTCGCCGGGGCCTCGGCGCTGGCGCAGGCGCGGGCAGAAGGCGGCTTCACCAGGACGCACGAGGCGTTCTGGGCCGCGGCCAAGCGGAAAGCGGGGGACCGGGAGGGCACCCGGATGCTGATCGAGGTGCTGCTGCTGCACCGGCAGCTGCCCGCCGACGCACTGATCGCCGGGATGACCACCGTCCTGCGGGTCGGCTCGGTCAGCACCGATCTGGTGGCGATCGAGGCCCGCAAGGCGATGGAGAACACCGAGGCAGATGCCTTCGACAATCTCGACGACATCGATGAGCCGGGCCCGGTCGCCGAGGACGACGACGATCCCAACGGGCCGGGCCAGGACGTGACCGACGGCGAGGGGGCGAAGGTGATCTCGCTGCACACCCGGCGGCTGCCGGCCGATCCGCGCACCGCGCTGCCGGACATGGCCAAGTACGACCAGCTGCTCACGCCGGTGAAGGACACAGGCACCACGAAGCAGAAAGGCACCAGCGCATGACCCCCACCAAGGCCGCCGACCCGACCGCCCGGCAGGTGCCGCCCACCCGGATGCCGCTGCCCGGCGACCCGGAGGACGCGGCGATCGACGAAGCGTGCCGGGACCTGCGGCTTCCGGCGTTCCGCGAGCGGTTCGTTGAACTGGCCGCCACCGCGCGGCGCGAGCAGTCCACCTACAAGCAGTTCCTCCTGGACCTGCTGCAGGTCGAGGTCGCCGACCGGGACGTGCGCCGGCAGCAGCGGCTGGTGCGCTCCGCGAAGTTCCCCAGGCCCAAGCGTCTGGAGGACTTCGCGTTCGAGAAGAACCCCAACGTCTCCCCCGAGGTGATCGCGGATCTGAAGTCCCCGTCCTGGGTGCGTGAGGGCCGCCCGCTGGTGCTGATCGGCGACTCCGGCACCGGCAAGTCCCACTTGCTGATCGGGGTGGGCACAGCGATCGCCGAGGCCGGCCTTTCGGTCCGCTACACCACCACCTCGGCGCTGGTGAACGAGCTCGCCGAGGCCGACGCGGGGCGCCGCCTGTCCTCCGTGATCGCCCGGTACAGCAAAGTCGATCTTCTGTGCCTGGACGAGTTCGGCTACCTGAACCTGGACAGGAAGGGCGCCAAGCTGCTCTTCCAGATTTTCACCGAGCGGGAGGAGTGCAAGGCGACCGCGGTGGCCACCAACTCCCCGTTCGCCGAGTGGGACAAGACCTTCGGAGATCCCAGGCTCTGCGCGGCCATCGCCGACCGGATCACCTTCCGCTGCACACTCATCCAGACCGGCACCGACTCCTACCGCTACCAAGTCACTCAGGACGAACATCGAGGAAAGAAGCGGTGACCGACGCTCCGTCAGCGGCGGACAGGGTTGGCGCCGGTGCCTGATGCCTCAGCTGACAAGCATGCCTATGCCTTCTTCCGGGCCTTGATGAGGAAGCGCTGTGAGTAGGCCACGAAGGGGCCGTGACGCTCAATGAACTCATGGAGCTCTACCAGGCGATCACGGTAGGTATCCACCGTGAAACCCGGGACTATCCAGATCACCTTGCGGAGGAAGTGGACCACCGCGGCAATGTCGTAGAACTCCATCCGGAGTGCTTCCTGACGAAGGTCCATGACGTCCAGGCCCGCTGCCTCCGCGCCGGCCACCGCCACGATCGGGCTTCGAGACGGGTGGACTGGCTGCGGGCCCATCATGAAATCAGTCAGCTCGCGCACTGAGCCTGCGCCCACATCTTGGGAGAGGTACATACCGTTCGGGCGCAGGACACGACAGACCTCATCCCAACGGGTGCAGACCGGGTGCCGACTGACCACCAGATCGAATTGGTCCGTCGGGAACGGCAGGTCGTCCGAATCGGCAACCTCAACCACATGGGCATGGAACTTGGCCAGGTTACGCCGGGCAATCTCCAGGTTCGGCGGCCACGACTCGGTCGCCGCCAGCACCGACGGGGCAAGCGGAACGGAGGCCAGCACCTCGCCCCCGCCGGTCTGGATATCGAGCGCCGCCTCGGCCTTCGACATCCGGTCGGCGAGCAACTTCGCATAGCCCCAGGACGGACGCTCCTCGGTCGCACGGCCCGCGAACCAGGAGAAGTCCCAGCCCTCAGTCGGGACTGCTTCGCCCTCAGCAACAAGATCTTCGAACGTGGACATGGGGGTGAGAATGGCAGGCGGCAGCAGTGTCCGCACCAGAATTAGACGCCGCCCAGCCATCGGCACCGGCAGTTTGGCCGTTCCGCGGCCGATGCTGACCGACTCACGAACCGGGGCTAACCTCGATTCGTCAGCGGGGTTCGGTGGCTGGCCTGCTCGGCAGTTCGTCCGTAATGTCCTCGGGCCGTTCGAGGTGGGCCGTCGCGTGACGCCGCGGGTGCGCCGGGTTCCACGGGCCCGGAGTGCTGCCGGTCTTCTCCTTCCTGGTGTTTGTCGGGGCAGTGCCCGGCTGTCAGGTGACAGCTGGGAGGGCGGTGAGCCGCTGCCAGCAGGTGGCGAACGCTTGGGCCCAGGGCCAGGTCGCGTCGATGCGCAGCCATCGGCGTCGGGCGTGGTCGGCGAGGCGGGCGGGCAGGTGGTAGAGGCGGAAGCGCATGGTCTTGGGCTCGGCGTCGGCCAGGCCCTCGATGTCGTGCAGGGCCAGCAGCCGAACCCAGGCGTCGAGATCGGCGGCGAGGTTCGCGGCGAGCATCCAGCCGCGGTTCACTTCCCAGGAGGCGGACGGCAGATTGTCCAGTCCCGTCGCCTTGTTGGTGCGGACCCGGTCCTCGACTTTGGCGTGCGAGCGGTGCAGGACGTCCAGGAACTGGCTGTGGCCCGAGCCGGCGATGCCCCACATGTGCCGGATATTGGTGGCGGTGATGCAGTACCGCCAGCCGGTCTTCTTCTCGAAGGCGGTCAGTTTCTTCAGGTGCCGGCGGGTGGGCCTGACGCGGCGCACGATCAGCCGCATGCCCTCCGGCCAGCCCTCACGGGTGTTCAGCCCGGTCAACTCGGCGACGAAGTAGCCCTCTTGGAGGCTGCCGTCCTGGTGCAGGGAGGTCTCCCAGGCGCTTTTGGGCAGCTTTGCGATGGCCTTCTCGTCGTCTTCGGTGATCGTCCAGCCGGCCGTGTAGCGGACCGTACGCCGCGTGGTGTTCAACGCTTCGAGGTGTTCCAGCAGCCCGTGGGTGGCCCCGGCCCCGTCCAGCCGGATGAGGATCTTCGCTGCTGAGGAGCCGGGGATCTGGGCGAGGGCGTCGGTGAGCACGCGGATGTGGTCGGCTACCGTGTTTGCTCCGGCATTCCCCGGACGCAGGAGCATCGCCAGCGATTCGGTGGTGTTCGCGCACCACGCGGCCAGCGGATGAAACCCGAACGTCTTTTTGAAGGTGACTGCTGCCCCCGCCTTCTTGGACGCGGACGTGATGATGGTGGCGTCGATGTCGATGACGATCCAGCCGGTCAGCCGTTTGCCCGCCACCGTCAGCCAGGGGAAGCCGCCCGGCCGCAGACGCAGCAGACTCCACACATGCCGGCGCACCCGCGCCCGCGCCTTCGCAATCTTCGCCAGGACTGTCTCGTCGAGCGCGGCCAGGGTGCGGCGAGCGGTGGAGTCCGAGGCCGACGGCCCGAACAACGGCCGGTGATGAAGCTGGAGTTGTTCGGCCTCCGACAGGTTCGCCGCCCCCAGCGCGATCGCGACGGCCAGGTGCACCAGGACGCCCGCCCGTTCCCGCCAGCCGGCCGCTGTGCTGGACGGTAACTCCTTCGCCAGCGCCCCGGTGAGCCCTGTGCGGTCCGCGCACCGGCGCAGCAGCACCGCACCGGCATGCCCGATCAGTCTCTTCCCGTCAGCCACCACGGACAGCCGACGGTCCCACCCTGTACTCTTGCTCACCAGATTGGTGCCCTGATTCTTGCAGCGGATACGACGTAGACACTCGCATCCTCGCAGGTCAGCGGCACCATTCTGCTATCGGGGCGTCAGGTCACCCAATTCCGCTGAATATCCAGGGCTAACTCCTACCAGTCATCGCATCCGCCACCATGGCCACCGCAGAACGGGGGCCGGGCTCTTCCAGACCGCGCCTGTCAGGGACACGGACCAGCAGAGCCCGGGACCCACAAGCTACCGGCCCACCCCACATACCTGCCGCAGACACTCCCACCCCCGATCCGCACTGGCAGAACTCACCCGATAGGGGTGGCTCCCGCTCTCATCGCCGATCATGAACCTGCGCTGCGAGCCATCCGCCTCACGGACGGACGAACCTGGCTCCCGAAACCGCCGTCCCGCTGGCTCTACTTCACCCCGCCGAAAACAAGCAGGTCCCGGCCCTCGTCTCCCGGTGCTCGGTCCACGCCCATGTACTCGGTGAGCAGCGTTCCGATGAGGTCCGCCACGTTGTGGCCGAGCCGGGGCGTGTCGAGGGACTCGGACTGCTCCACCTGCCGAACCAGCCCGTCCAGAAAGGGACGCACCAGAGTGCCGATGCCTTGGTGGCACGGCACGCGGGTGGCGAGGGTGGGCGCATGGTCGGTGAAGCCGGGCGTACGCGTGGTCGGCACGATGACCGCCAGACTGGCGACCACCTCGCCGTCCCCGTCGCGTACCGGCACGGCCAGGCCGTACGCGCCGACGCGTAGCTCGTCGTGCGTGACGGCGTAGGTCGCCCTGCTGCTCGCCCACGAGGTGGACGACGCCGAACGCGTCCGCACGGCCGTCGAGGCGGCCGCGACCCCCGACGGCCGGTAACCCCCCGTCCGCTGCGCGCTTCTGGAGGAAGCTTGCGAATCGACAAGACCATCGACGACGCGGCACTCGCACAGGTGCTCGCCGCGATAGCCCGGGATCGACGCTCGCCGTCGGCGGTTTCGGCCTCTGCGGCACCCCCGTGTCCCTGATCCAGGCCCTGCACGCCACGGGCGTGGACGACCTGCGCGTGGTGTCCAACAACTGCGGCGTGGACGACTGGGGCCTGGGCATCCTGCTGCGCGACCGTCGGCTCTCCCGCGTCACCGCCTGCTACGTCGGCGAGAACAAGGAGTTCGCCCGCCAGTACCTCACCGGCGAGTTGGAGGTCG
Organism: Streptomyces sp. TG1A-60; assembly: GCF_037201975.1. NCBI lineage: Bacteria > Bacillati > Actinomycetota > Actinomycetes > Kitasatosporales > Streptomycetaceae > Streptomyces > Streptomyces sp. TG1A-60. The sequence goes on from NZ_CP147520.1 coordinate 1,360,904, forward strand.
AACTCATCCCGCAGGGCACCCTCGCGGAGAAACTCCGCGCCGGAGGCTGCGGCATTCCCGCCGCCTGCCCACCCTGGTGCCCGGCCACCTGCCGGACGGCGTCGAGGTCGTCCTGCACTCCGAGAACGGCATCCTCGGCGTCGGCCCCTATCCGTACCAGGGCGGGGAGGACCCCGACCTGATCAACGCCGGCAAGGAGACGGTGACGGTACGCCCGGGCGCCTCGTTCTTCGACTCCGCCCTGAGCTTCGGCATGATCCGCGGCGGCCACATCGACGTCGCTCTCCTGGGCGCCATGCAGGTCTCCGCCCGCGGCGACCTGGCCAACTGGATGATCCCCGGCAGGATGGTCAAGGGGATGGGCGGCGCCATGGACCTCGTGCAGGGCGCCCGGCGCGTCATCGTCGTCATGGAGCACACCACCCGGGACGGCGACCCCAAGATCGTCCAGGGCTGCTCGTTGCCGCTGACCGGGCGCGCGGTCGTCGACCGGATCATCACCGACCTGGCCGTCATCGACGTCACCGACGACGGCCTCGTCCTGCGCGAACTCGCGCCCGACGTCACGTTCGAGCAGGTCCAGCGGGCAACCGAACCGGCCCTGACGGCCGGTTGACCGGGTCAGCGAGGCGACGACCAGACGGCGCCAGCCGCGAGCAATCACCGTTTCGCGTGACTGCCCTCTGGCCCCGTTGTGCCGTTGCCCCGAGGACATGACGAACCCGGAGCGAACCGCCGTCCCCTGGGCCTTCGAGAGACTCCGCATCCGCACAACCTGAGCTTTCTGCAGCTCGTCCAACCCGCCGCTCGTGCCTTGTTGCCGATGCGTCGGCCGGCCGGGAGGGCGTAAGCGGCTGCATCGGCGAAGCACCGCGCCCGGACGAACACCCGAGAGGCCCCCGGCTCGGGCAAGCCCGCAGGGGTTCTGCAGCGCGTCTTCTCTCAAGCCCCTATAAGCGGGGTCCTGGCTGTAGCTGTCCTAGCAGGTGGAAGACCTCCCGGGCAGCGTGGCGTTTGAGGCAACGGACGATTTCGCGTCGGGTCTTGCCCTCCTTGATCCGGCGCTCGTAGTAGTCCTGCGTGCGCGAGTCGACCCGCAGGCGGGTGAACACGATGCGGTGCAGCGCGGCATTGGCCCGCCGGTCGCCACCACGGTTGAGACGACGAGACTGCCGGCGTCCCGAGGAACGCTCGACGGGACTGACCCCGCACACAGCGCGGCAAAGGACGCCTCACTGTCCAGACGTTCCGCTCGGATCCTCCGTATCAGCGGCTATACCGACATCGAGCCGCAGGCCCCTCTGGGCGGTCCGGACGGGAAGAGGGACGTCGTCGTACGGCGGGACGGCAGGAGGTACGTCACGGCCGTCTACTTCCCCACGACGGCGAGTACCCTCGCTGCGACCAGAAGGAAGTACAAGGACGATCTCCGTGGCGGGGCTGCTGAATCCCCGGCTGCCCCGGGTGGTCGGCTGAGACACGGTGCTCGGCCGAGAGCTGAGTCGGGACCGGCCGCGCCCGGTAGGGCAGCAGGGCCCGGACCGCGCGTCGCGGTCCGGGCCCTGCCCCATGCGGTGCCGCCCTGCGGCGGCGGTGCGTCAGCTCTGGGCGGTGTCGTCGCTCGTCTGCCCGGCGCCCTCAGCTGCGCCTACCTTCTCGCGCATCTTGCGCACCAGCTCCGCCTTCTGGTCGGCGGCACCCTGGCGGTCGAGGTTGCGGTGCGGACCGTTGTTCTGCCGTTCGGCACGGGACAGCTTCCTGCGCTGGCCGCCGCCCATGCCCACAGGGTTGTTGATGTTCTTGCTCACGGGTTCTCCCGAAATGATGTGAAGTGACCTACGGATTCATCGGTGGGGGACGGTGCGGCGTCGAAGGACGTCAGCAAGGGCCCATCACGCTCTCACTCGTAAATCGGCGTCTGGAAGAACATGACCAAGACGTTACCGGGTTCCGTCGACCCCGCACACCAAGTTATTCGCCGTCCCGGCGTCGGCCGGGCCTTCGGCGAGCACCCGGGGTCAGCCGTTTCCTTCCAGTCAGCTAAGGGACCGTGCCCCCTCACATCACGGATCCCCGCCAGATGGAGGCGAGCCAGCGGGGTTCGGCAGCGCCATTCCTGTCACAGCCCTACGAGCGGGGTCCTGGCTGCAGCTGTATGACCAGGTGGAAGACCTCTCGGGCAGCGTGGCGTTTGAGGCAACGGACGATTTCGCGTCGGGTCTTGCCCTCCTTGATCCGGCGCTCGTAGTAGTCCTGCGTGCGCGAGTCGACCCGCAGGCGGGTGAACACGATGCGGTGCAGCGCGGCATTGGCCCGCCGGTCGCCACCACGGTTGAGACGACGAGACTGCCGGCGTCCCGAGGAACGCTCGACGGGACTGACCCCGCACACAGCGCGGCAAAGGACGCCTCACTGTCCAGACGTTCCGGGTTGTCCTCCACCGTGATCAGCAAAGCGACGGCTGTATCCGGACCGATCCCCACCACCTCAAGCAGCTGCGGGGCATGACATTCCACGAGCCGGACCAGACGAGCGTCCACATCCCGGATCTGCTCGGAGAGCTGGCCGATCCGGTGAGCCAGCAGGCCCAGGGTGATCCGAGTGGCCTGCAGCACCGACTCCTCGCCGGCCTCCCCGTGACTGCTCACATCGATGAACCGCGCACAGGTCCGGAAGAGTTCGGCATTGCCCAGTCCAGCCAGGTCTTCCCGCAGGGCGGGATCAGCAGTGATGAGGACGGACTTGAGCTGGTTGATGGCCTGAGTGCGGGCCTTGACGGCCGACACCTTCGTGAGTTCGTACATTCTCGCGATCTGCACCGGCCCGTCGCCCGGTTTGGCCCGAGCGCGCGCCCGCCCGCTCAACACGGCTCGCGCCGTGTTCTGGCCATCGAGCGGATCCGATTTGTCGCGCCGACGGCGATCTGCCCGGTCCATCCGACCTGATAGAGGGCGGCCAGGGCCGCGTGCGGCAACTGGAGGGCAGCACGACCAGGCTGACCAGCACCCGGTCGGTGAAGGCCAGTTGATGGGTCGGGCCGGCGCCGGCGGCGCGTCGCCGGCGTCCGGCGCGCCGCTTTTGGAGGGCCGACTGGCACCGAGCGGTCCACGGGACGGCCAACTCCTCGATCAAATCACCGAGATGTGCACGGGACAATCCGCAGAAGGCAGGATGGGACAAGGCCGCACGGGCCGGGTATGGCGTCACAACCTCCCCAACCCGTGCGGCCTTGTCACGTCACGGCTGACCACGTCTCTGACGGACCGACTCGCAGGGCGATCATCAAGATCCACAGAAGTCACGCGGGGCATCCAAACACCAGGTCGCCGACCACCGCCACCGCATTACGACTCGCCCACGACCACCTTTCGCGCGGACGATCATGCACGGGACAGCACTATGGCGTACCAAGTCGTAAGCGTCCTGCGGCCCTGCCGGAGCGGCCATCGCCGCCCGAGCGGAGCCGCCTCAGCAGTGGCCGAATGGCCGAGGCGCCCGCGGGATCCCGCGAGGAAGGTGGGCGATGTCCGCTGCGGTCCTCCGCGCGCTGATACCGCTCGCCGTCCGGCAGGGCACCGACTCGAACGGCTCACCCAACGCCGACGGCGATGACCGCCCACGCAACGACTGTGTCCACTGCCTCGTGCGCGTCGGGCGGGCGCTGCATGGCCCGATATGACACCTGGAGACGTCAACGCTCCAGGCCACTACCATGACGCGCAACTCGCACCGGCGTCGACCACCTGCGTTTCCGTGTCCGCCTCGCCGAGCCGGACCGGATGAACGCACCCGGACCGATCCTTCCCCCTTCCCCGCCGAGAGTGAGCCGCGCCGATCTGTCAGCACTCCGATGAAAAGCGTCAGCAGGAAGTCGCCGCCGCGTCCGACGCGACCGTACGCCCGAGCGGAGGTCACCCGTTGGCGTCGCGGAGCGTGCGCAGGATGCGCTCCAGGTGGTGGCGGTCCTCGGAGGAGAGCGGTCCGGTGACGTGGCTGCGGAGATGGGAGACGTGGGCGGTCAGGGCGCGGTCGAGCGCCTCGGCGCCCTTGTCGGTCAGTGCGGCGAGTGCGGCTCGCCGGTCGGCGGGGTCGGGGTCGCGGCGGATCAGCCCTTCCTTCGCCATGCGGTCGGCGAGCCGGGTGAAGCCGCCCGAGCTGAAGGACACGGCCTCCGCCAGGTCCGTCATGCGCAGCCGGTGCCCGGGTGTGCGGCCCAGCCGCAGCAGCACCTCGAACCAGGTGTCCGGGACTCCCAGGTCGCGGTGTACGACGGGCTTGAGGCGAGCGAACGCCTCCACGAACAGGCCGTAGAGCGTCACGTCGTCGTCGTTCAGCAGTTGCTCGTCCACCCCAAGAGGATGACAGAAGGTCGCCAGCGGAAGAAGCTGCTGTTGCAATATCTATACCTGCAGATATATTGTCTGCGTCGGCAGATACTTTTCTCTGTACGCCCCCACAGATGTGGAGCCCGATCATGCGCAAGCGCATCCTCCCCGCGTTCGGTGTCGCCGCCGCCACGGCCGGCGCCCTCACCCTCGGCCTGTCCCTGGCGCCCGCTTCGGCGGACGCCGCTCCCGTCTCGCACGGGCATCGCACGATCACCATCGAGGCCGTCGAGAAGGGCACCGCGGTCAACATGGTCGACGTCGCCCCGGCCGACTCCGCCCTCGGCGACCAGCTGATCGGGACCGGCGACCTCATCGGCCGCGACGGCCGCAAGCTGGGCAGCAGCAGCTTCGTCGGCGTCTCCACCGACGCCGAGCCGCGCACCGCCGAGCTGCTGACCTTCGTCTACGAGCTGCCCGGCGGCAAGATCACCACGGCCGGCACGGCGAAGCTCTCCGCCTCCGGACCCGTCTTCGACGAGCGGTTCGCCGTCACGGGCGGCACCGGCAAGTACAAGAACGCCTCCGGAGAGGTACGCGTCCTGCAGGAGACGGTGGAGCGGGCGAAGGTCACCTTCGAGATCCAGCGCTGACCACACCCACGCATACGAAACGAGCACGAACGGAGTCACCCGTGAAGATCCTCCTGATCGGCGCCACCGGCATGATCGGCTCCCGCATCACGGCGGAAGCGCTCGGCCGCGGCCACGAGGTCACCGCCGCCACCCGCTCGGGCCGTGCGGACGGCCTGCCGGAGCACCGGGCGCTGACCGTCCTCGCCGTGGACGCCACCGCGCCGGGCAAGGTCGCCCAGGCCGCCGCCGCACACGACGCCGTCATCTCCGCCGTCTCCCCGCCCCGCGACGGCTCCGACCCGACCGCCCCGCTGCTGGCGACGTACAAGTCCCTGGTCGAGGGGCTGCGCACAGCGGGCGTACACCGCCTGCTGGTGGTCGGAGGGGCGGGCAGTCTGAAGACCGCCTCGGGCCAGGACCGGGTCGACACCCCAGACTTCCCCGTGATGTACAAGGCCGAAGCGCTCGCCCAGCGCGAGGTGCTGCGCCTGCTGCGCGCCGAGGTGGGCGACGACCTGGACTGGACGTACGTCTCCCCGGCCGACGAGATCGCCCCCGGCGAGCGCACCGGCACCTTCCGCCTCGGCGGCGACGACCTGCTGTTCGCCGAGGACGGCACCAGCTTCATCAGTGCCGAGGACTACGCGGTCGCCCTGGTCGACGAGGCCGAGAAGAGCACGGCGCTCCGCCGCCGCATCACCGTCGCGTACTGACGGACGTCTCTCGATCGAGGGCGTCCGTTTCGACGTCAGACCGACCGACAGCGCAAGGGCGAGGCGAGCAAGGCTTCAGATCTTCCGCTTCGCGGCTGTCCGTGCACCTGGGCAGTGTGCTCTGGCAGTCCGTGACTGACGTGTTCCGGCGCGGCGACCGCCCCAATGCCGCACGAGGCATGATCGGTGGATGCATGGTGTGGAGGACCAGTTGGGCGGTGGGAACATGGAAGAGCCGGCGGAGATCGCGTCGCCGAAGGAGGCCGCGGACAATGCGCTGGTGCTGGCGTTCGGGCGGTTGCAGGGAGCGGCGAACCGGCTGGAGTACATCCTCGGGCGGTCGCTGGAGCTGGAGTGCGGCATCAGTCATCTGATGTTCGAGGTGCTGCTCATCCTCGGGCGGGCAGGCGATCCCGGGCTGCCGATGCGGGCCATCGCCCAGGAGCAGGTGCTGACCACAGGCGGGGCGACCCGTCTGGTGGACCGGATGGAGGCAGCCGGACTGGTGGAGCGCGCCGAGGATCCCGGTGACAGGCGCGGGCGGCTGGTACGACTGACCCGGTTGGGGGAGGAGACCACCGTGCGGGCGTCCCGGGTACACGTGGAGAACATCCGCCGTTACTTCCTGGCACCGCTGCCGCCCGAGGACCGGGAGCGGTTCGCCGAGGACCTGCGGATCCTGAGCCACTCCGCACGGGACGAGCTGCCCCGCCTGCCCTGAACGGCCCCTCCGGGCTGCGGCCGCGCGGCTTCACCTATGCACTGACAGCGAGATTGCCGGTTTAGCTGCCACCACAAGGGAATATCTGACTAGTCAGTTACTGTTCTCTCAGACGAACCGCTCGCACCAGCGGGCGCCACACCTTTGCCGGGACCTTCGATGAAGTTCGGACCTTCGATGAAGCTCGTCTACGTCTTCGACGCCTACTGCGGCTGGTCGCACGGGTTCTCCGGAACTCTGCGCGAGGTCGTCTCCCGTCATCCCGCGCTGCCGGTCGAGGTGGTCTCCGGCGGTCTGTTCACCGGGCCACGCCGGGTACCCATCCGCGAGTTCGGCTACGTCCAGGGCGCCAACGCCCAGATCGCAGAGCAGACCGGCGCCGAGTTCGGCGAGAGCTATGAGCGGCTGATCGCCGACGGGTCGTTCGTGATGGACTCCGAGGCCGCCGCGCGCGGCGTCGCCGCCCTGCGCCGGGCGGCCCCCGACCGTGCGGCGGAACTGGCCTGCGCCCTCCAGCGGGCCTTCTACGTCGACGGCCTCAGCCTCTCCTCCCCCGCGACCTACCGGAAGGTCGCCGAGGAGGCCGGTCTGGACGCCGACGCCGTCGTCGCCGCCTTCGACGCGCCCGAGGCCCACAACACGGCGACGGACGACTTCCACCGCTCCGCCGAACTGGGCGTCACCGGTTTCCCCACCCTGCTCGCCGTCGACGGCGACCGAGTCGCCGCCCTGGCACATGGCCACGCCACCGCCGACGAGATCGACCGGCGACTGGCCGCCCTGACCACCGCCCCCACCCACTGAATTTCCATCCCCTTCAGGAGGCCCCCCATGAGCACCCTCTCCTTCAAGATCTTCGACCTCGACTTCCCCGCCGGCAGCAAGAACAAGACCGCCACGCTCGTCACCGGTGAGCAGGAGGCGCTGCTGGTCGACGCCGCCTTCACCCGCGCCGACGGCCACCGCCTCGCCGCCGAGATCCTCGACTCCGGCAAGAAGCTGACCACCGTGTTCGTCAGCCACGGCGACCCCGACTTCTACTTCGGCGCCGAGATCCTCGCCGACAACTTCCCCGACGCGACCTTCGTCGCCACCCCGATCGTCATCGAGCACATCCAGCACTCCTACGAGGGCAAGCTCAAGGCATGGGAGGCCGTCGGCCCGAACCTGCCCACCCGCCTGGTCGACCTCACCCCGCTGACCGGCGACCTCACCCTCGAAGGCCACCGCTTCGAGCTCAAGGGCGGCCCGACCGGCCTGCCCGACCGCCACTACCTGTGGCAGGCCGAGCACCGCGCCCTCCTCGGAGGCGTCCTGCTCTTCCAGCAGGAGCACGTCTGGGTCGCCGACACCCCCACCCCCGAGCACCGCTCCGTCTGGATCGGGCTGCTGGACGAGATGGCCTCCCTCCAGCCGGAGCTGGTCGTCCCCGGCCACCGCCTGCCCGGCACGGCGGCCGACGCCTCAGCCATCACCGCCACCCGCGACTACCTCGTCGCCTTCGAGGAGGAGCTCGCCAAGGCGGCCGACGGCGCCGCGCTGACCGAGGCGCTCGTCAAGCGCTACCCCGACAACGGCATGCTCATCGCCGCCCAGCTCGGGGCGAAGGTCGCCAAGGGCGAGATGAAGTGGGGCTGAGTGTCATGACGTACGAGCACACCGACTTCGCGACCTCCACCGCCCCGGCCGACGTGGTCCGCCGCCAGTACCTGGCCTCCGCGGCCGGCGACCTGGAGGCCCTGCGCGCCACCCTCGCCCCCGACGTGGAGTGGACCGAGATGGCCGGCTTCCCCCTCGCCGGCACCTACCGCACCCCCGACGGGGTCACCTCCCACGTCATGGAGCCGCTGGGCAAGGAGTGGGACGGCTGGACCGCGCACGACGACACCTATGTCGTCGAAGGGGAGAACGTCGTCGTCCTCGCCCGCTACACCGCGACCAACAAGGCCACCGGCAAGCCGATCGACGTGCGCGTCGCCCACCACTTCCTGGTCCGCGGCGGCCTCATCGTCCGCTTCGAGCAGTTCACCGACACCGCCAAGGTTCGCGACGCCATGACGTAGTCGTGGCAGCGCCTCACAGACGAACTCACACACCGGGAAGACGGTGAGGTCCACCGTCGGCAACGGCACCGTCTTCCTCAACACCTCCGCCGCCGATGTCAGCGGCCCGCTCGACGGAACCGTCGCCGGGACGGCGACAGGCACGGCGGAGAAACACGCCCGCACGTCGCCGGAATCACTCCCCGGCGCCTTCCCGGTCCGGCCGACGGGGGCAGCCGGGACCGACCGTCGCCGTGCGCTGAACGTCGCCACCGCGATCAACCACGCCCTCCGGACGTACGTGCACCCGGAGGCGCTGGTGGCCGTACCGCACACCAGCACCACCGCGAAAACGTGAGAGGCCGACACGCGGCACCTTCTCCCGTGCACCCCCACACCCACCATCAACAGGGAGCAACAGACATGCCCATGAACAGGCGTCACTTCCTCGCGGCAGGCTCGCTCACGGCCACCGGCATCGGCCTGGGCCTCACCCCTGCCAGCGCGTCGGCCACCCCGCTCGCCGACGGACACGGAGCCCGACAGCACAAGGAAAAGCACCCCGGGGGCACGCTCGACTTCAAGGTCCTGGACCTGGACTTCCCGGTCGGCAGCAAGAACAAGACGGCCACTCTGGTCACGGGCGAGCGTGAGGCGCTGCTGGTCGACACCGGTTTCACCCGGGCCGACGGGTACCGGCTGGTGGCCGAGGTACTGGACTCGGGCAAGAAGCTGACCACCGTGTTCATCAGCGCCGGCGACCCGGACTACTACTTCGGCGCCGAGGTCCTGGCCGACGCCTTCCCCGACGCCAGGTTCGTCGCCACCCGGCCGGTCATCAAGCACATACGGCGCACCTTCGAGAGCAAGCTCAAGACGTGGGCCGACCTCGGGGCCAACCTGCCCACCCGCCTGGTGCAGATCAAGCCTGTGACCCGTGGCCTCACCCTGGAAGGGCACCGCCTCGAACTCAAGGGCGGATCGGCCCTTCTGCCGGACCGCCACTACCTGTGGCAGCCGGAGCAGCGCGCGATCCTCGGCGGGGTGCTGCTGTTCCAGAAGCAGCATGTGTGGGTCGCGGACACCCCGACCCCCGAGATCCGTGCTGCCTGGATCAAGCTGCTGGACGAGATGGCCGCCCTCGACCCGGCGCTGGTCGTGCCCGGTCACCGCCTGCCCGACACTCCCGCGGACTCCTCCGCCATCACCGCCACCCGCGAGTACCTGCTCACCTTCGAGGAGGAACTGGCCAAGGCCGCCGACGGCGCCGCGCTGACCGCGGCGCTCGTCAAGCGCTACCCGGACTACGGCATGGTCATCGCCGCCGAGATCGGTGCGAAGGTCGCCATGGGCGAGATGACCTGGGAGTGACGACTGCGAAGTACCGGAACACCGGCTTCGCGGTGCCCCTCGGCCGACTTCGTCAGGAGACGTCAGCCGGGGGGCACGCCGAAGTGCCGCTGCCACACGACGAGCGGGTGTCCGGTCAACTGGCCGCCCGGCATGGCCGGCCGGGCGATGGCGACCTGGACCGGCTGCAGCGGTCGGGCCGGCGAGGTACAGGCCGGCGCCGATTCTCAGTTGGTCCAGACGACCGGGCTGTCGCGGTACGCGTCGCCCTCGTCGAACGAGGCGCCGGTGATGGGCGAGCTTTTCGTGGCGCTGAGCGCGCAGGTCTCGTACGACGCACCCTTGGTGGTGAACTCGGTGGGCGCGCTCTCGCGGTCGCACTTGCCCGGGATGTCACCGAACAGTACGACGCCCGTCCCGGCGCCACCTTCCAGCACACCGTCCAGCTTCAGGGACGCGTAGGACAGGTCGGTGCCGCCGACGTTCTCCACCTTCATCTTGATGAAGTAGGGCGTCATTCCCTTCGCCTTCTCACCGAAGGCGGCCATGTCGGCCTCGGCGCCCTTCTCGATCGCCGTGACGGTTACGGCGATGGTGCCCTTCTTCTCGCTCGTGTACTCGAAGGGCAGGACAGCCCTGTCGCCGACCTTGAGTTCCGTGCCCGGCGCGGTGACGTCACCCTCGGCCGACGCGGCACTGTCGTCGCCGCTGTCGGCAGTCGGGCTCTCGCTGCTCGGCGCGGACGAGGCCGGGGCTGACGCCGTCGGCGAATCCTGCGCCACCGGCCCTCCCTCGTCGTCGGCGCAGGCCGAAAGCCCGAGCCCCATGGTGGCCAGAGCAGCCGCGAACACGATACGTCCCTTGTGCACTTACTACTACCTCACTGCTAACGAGAGCTGTCCGATACGGCAGCTTGGAACAGTCGATGGTTTCGAGAAATGACCGACCACACAGCCGGACATGCCAGAGCGTATTCCGGCCCGGTGGCGAAGTGTGACGGTCATTTGCCCCACACCGGAGTGCGCGCAGGCCCCGACCGGATGCGCTCTCGACCGGGCGGCCGGATCAGGTGACGTAGGACGTGCCGGGCGCGCACGTGGAACATGCTCCGCGTGCGCGTGTAGACGGCGATGCTGTCCGCGTCCTCCAGCCACAGCTCGGCGTGGCGGTCCTCGACGACCACCAGCCGCTCGTCGTACATCCAGAAGCCGTGGCCCGGGGCGAGCTTCAGTGAAGCGGAGAACGGCACGACGGCCAGCTCCACGGTGTGCAACCCGATGACGCCGATAAGCCGGTCAAGCTGGGCGGCGAACACGGCCTGCGGGCTTCTACGACTGGGCAAAGCTCCCTACAGGAGAGCTACACCCAAAGCCTTCCTGGGCGTTCGTGATACCCCGCGGGTCTCGACAACGACTTCGGCCGCTGGCCTGTACCAGCCGATCCCTGGTCATGTCTGGCGCCGGTTGTCCCCCAGCGTGTGGGATGATCAGCCCAGGCCAGGCGCCCTGATCGGGTTGCTGGAAGAACCCGGCTCCTATGCCTGCGTCGCCTCCGGAATGAGCTGTGACCTGGTGCACCGGGCAGCAGGCCGCCCAGTCGGCGGACCGGTCAGGGCCCGGGACGTCTCTGGGCGGTGCCACTCCAAGCTGACAGGCGGCTGGGTTTGGTCCGGCCCACCGCGATGAGCCGGACTGCGCCCTGGTCCGCGCCGTGCACTCCACCGATTCCAGTTCCCGTTCGGTCAGCGGGCAGGGGGCATCCGGCTCGCGGCGGCACGAAGGGCGTGACGGCTCGTTGTACTGAATCAGTTCTGTTCGTGCTCGTTCGGTTCGCGACATCCGAGCACCATCGGAGCACCACCGCGACGAATCCGGCAGCGGATCGACCTGCTCGACCTGCCGCGTATCACCGGGGCGCGGTGAGCCGGGCTACGAGGCTGTCGGTGACGAGATCGTAGCGGGCCGCGTCGCGGTAGCACCGGGCCAGGAGCTGAGCTCCCTGCGCTTCGGAAAAAATCACCTGCGCTTCGGTGATCGGGTCATCGACCGACACGAACCGCCCCGCGGCGGCACCGTCGCGGAGGACCCCGGCGAGCCATTCGACGTTGATGTCGTTGAACTTGGTGACCAGATCCTTCATCGGCGCGGGCAGCATTTCGTAGTCGGCGGCGAGCATGGTGCACAAGCACAGCGACCCGCCGTCCGCCAGGGCGGCCCGCAGGAGCGTGAGATAGCCGCGTAGACGTTGCACCGGGCCGTCGGAACGCTTGTCGATGTCAGCGAGTTCGGACTGAAATGTGGAGTTGTACCGCGTGACGAGTGCTCGACCGAGTTCGGCCTTTCCCGGAAAGTGGTGGTGGATGCTCGCCGTGCGGATGCCCACCCGCTCGGCCAGGTCGGCATAACTCACCGCTGACCAGCCCCGCGCCTTCACCAATACCTGAGCGGCATCGAGCACCCGGTTGGCCGTGGAGTGGTCCTTCAAGTTCTGCGGCACTCGACCAGCCTACCCCCCTTCACGAACCTATCTACCAGTAGGTAGAGTGATCTCGGTGGAGCCGTCTCGGCCCACGTCAGGCGTACGACGCACGAGGAGCAGACGATGCACGCACAGCTGATCACCTACAAGCTCAGGGACATCTCGGTGGAGCAGTACACCGAGCAGATGGTCACCCCCGACTCGGCATACTTCGCAAAAATCGACACCCTGGTATCCAAGGTGTGGTTGGCGGACGAGGCCACCAACAGCTACGGCGGGTTCTATCTCTGGGTCGACCAGGCGGCGATGACGGCGTTCATGTCTTCCGATGCCGTCAAGACCGTCATGGCTCGTCCCTATCTCAGTGACATCGCCTCCACCGACTGGCCGGTCAACGAGCCGCCCAGCGTGCTTACCCGCGGAGTGGTCACCGCCTGACCTGATCACTGACTTGGGTCGGTCGCGGCACTGCGAAAGCTGTCGTCGACAGGTGACGCGACTTGGGCCAGATGTCGCGGCCGGGGCTGATACCGACGTCGAGCCGGCGCGTGGGGCCTGGTGATGGCACGTCGCGCGTACTCGACTGATCTCATTGACGCCCTGCTCGTGGGTTGCCCTCGGTGAGCCATCCGGCGATGCTGCCGAGGGCGTAGTGGTACTGGGACATATTGGCCCCGGCTCCTACCGTCGTGGCCTTCACAGGTCTCCCACACGGTCGTCGCTCCGTGCTCGCCGCCGTCCTGCCCGGCTCCTGATCCGACGCGGCGAGTCTGGTCGGCGCCGCGCGAGGGACGGGCCGACAACGACCTGCGCTACGAGCAGGTGCTGCGTACCTGGGACGGGGACTGGGCAGTCGTCGACCCGCTGGTCGTGAGCGGCGTCCTCGAATTCCAAATGGCCCCCTTGCTGTGGAGCCGGTTCGACGAGCCCGGCTCGTCGCGCGTCGAGTGGCGCATCGACGCGCTGGCTGACGCCGCGGACCTGGACCGCGACCGGGCGGGCAAGTGGGCGCTGCTGCGAGCCATCGAGTACTGGGCTTGGCCGGATCGGCCGGGTGACGGCTTCAGTGGCCCGGTGGCGTCGAGCCGGTCTCAAGGTCTGGTCAAGCGGTCAGCGTCAGAGTGCTGTTGATCACGCAAGCGTTGGCGGGGCGTCCGGGAGTCGGTGGGCAACTGCTGCGGACGGAACCGCCCGACAGGTACGCACGACGACGCCAGTGACGAGAAGGCGGACCACGCCGTGACCAGCAGACTGCCTTGGCCCGAGCCCGGTCATGACACCGGCACCCCGGACACCCCGATCGTGATCGTCGGCCTCGCGGCCCCGGAAGGGGCTCCCGAGGCCGTGCGCCGGGCGGAAGTGTCCGGCCCGGTCGGCGTGCGGGTGCGCTGTGCGCCCGACGGGATCACGGCGTTCTTCGGGGACTCCGTGCGCGGGGCGTCCCGGGAGCGGCTCAGCGCACTGCACCTGGTGTGGGCCGCGTTGGAGGACGCCGGGATCGTTCCCGGTTCGCTGCGCGACGCCGATGTGGGTGTTTTTCTCGTGCAGGCGGAGGCCGGGGACAGGGAAGCCGACGGCTCAGACGCGCTGGCGGCGCTCGTCGGGGGCGATCTCCGCTGGGAGCGGGGGCCCCGGGTGACGCTCGGGGCGGAACTAGCGGCGCCGGCGGCGGTCGAGTCGGCCGCCGAGCAACTGCGCCGGGGGGAGTGCGACGTGGCTGTGGCGGGTTCCGTCACGGGCGCGGTCGCGGTCCTGCGTCGGGGCTCCACCGCCATACGGGCCGGTGAGCGCGTGCTCGCACCGGCGGAGGCGTTCGGCTCCGGCGATCCGTTCACCCTCAGCGATGTGCCGGCGCCGCCGCCCGCGCGGCTCGTGCCGCTCGTGCTGTCCGGGCGCAGCGACGCCGCCGTGGCGGCGCTGGCCCGGGATCTGCTCGCCCGTTTCGAGGCCGACCCCGAGCTGACGCCGGACGACCTGGGGTGGTCGTTGGCGACGACCCGTACGACCGGCCTAGGGCGGCGGGCCGTGCTGCTCGCCACCGACCGGGCGGAGGTGGTGCGCGGACTGCGTGCGGTCGCCGAGGGCGGGTTCGCCCCGCTGCTGTTCCGTACGCCACCCGGCGCGAGCGTCGAGGGCGGTGGACGCGCGGTACATGTCTTCCCCGGCGTGGGCTCCCAGTGGCCGGGCATGGCGCTCGACCTGCTGAACGCCTCCGACGTGTTCCGTCTACGGATGGAGGACTGCGCGCGGGCTCTCGAACCCTTCGTTCCGTGGTCGCTGCACGACGTCCTGCGCGGTGCCCCCGGCGCGCCGGCGCTGGAGGGCGCGGACGTGGTCATGCCGGTCCTGTTCGCGGTGAGTGTGGCGCTGTCCGCGCTGTGGAGCTCCTGCGGTGTGGAGCCCGCAGCCGTCGTCGGCGCCAGCCTCGGTGAGGTCGCCGCCGCGCATGTCGCGGGTGCGCTGACGCTGGACGAGGCCACCCGGGTGGTCGTCCTGTGGAGCCGAATGCAGGCGGAGGCGGCCGGAGAGGGCGAACTGGCCGCAGCGGCCCTGTCGCCCGACGAACTCCGTCCGCTGCTCGACGCCGAGCACCTGCGCGGCCGGGTCCACTTCGCCGGTACGAACGGTCCGCGCTCCGTGCTGCTCGGTGGGGAGCGCGCGGCAGTGACCGAAGTCGTCGAGATGCTCGTGGCCAAGGGCATACCGGCCAGGACGGTGTACCCCGGTCTCGCCGTGCACACACCGGGCCTGACCGTCGACGCCACCCCGCTCCTCACCGGTACCGCGGCGATCGCGCCGGCCCCCGCCACCGTGCCCTTCTACTCCTCCGTCACCGGCGGCGAGTTCGAGACGACCGGCCTGGACGGCGCGTACTGGCTCCGCAACGTCACCTCCCAGATCCGTTTCGAGGCGGCCGTACGTGCCCTGTGGACAGCAGGTCACCACGTGTTTCTCGAGGTCGGCCCGCATTCCGTGCTGCTCGGCGGGGTGCAGGAGACGCTGGAGGACATCGGCGCGGGCACCGGGGCGGCGGCATCGTCCGGCGTGGTCGGCACTCAGCGCCGGGGACAGGACGGGGTCACGGAGTGGCTGACGGCGATGGCGCAGCTCTACGTGCGCGGGGTCCCCGTCGACTGGGCCGCCTTCTTCCGGGGCCGTGACGGCCGGCGGATCGCCCTGCCGACGTATCCGTTCGGCGTCGAGGAGACGGACACGGCTCCGGGCGCGGCGGCGGCCGGCGGTGCACCGGCCCGGGGCACCGGCACCGCAGGGCTGTCCCTCGCGGGTCTCACGGCGGGCGAACGGTCGTACGCTGTCGAGGAGTTCGTACGGGCCCAGGTGGCGATGGTGCTGCGGCACAACGACCCGGACGCGGTCGCCCTGGACAGTGGCTTCCTGCAATCGGGCTTCGGCTCGTTGCAGGCCGTGGAACTGTGCAACCGGCTCAATGAGGCCACCGGGCTGCGGCTGCCCACGACGCTGACCTTCGACCACCCGACTCCCGCGTCCGTCGCGGACCTCATCGGCGAGCTGCTGACCGCCCGGACGGAGCGGGGGCCGCGGCGGGGCGCGGAGCAGGGCCCGGAATCGGCGGTCCTCGCCCGACTCGACGCCCTGGAAGCCGAACTGCGCGCCTGCGACCTGCTGCGTGACGGACACGAAGCCCCCGGGAACACTCCCGCGCGGAAGCGGGTCGCAGCCCGGCTGCGCCACCTGCTGGACCGGCTGGCGCCGGACGACAAGGACGAATTCGGGGACGCGTCCTTGGAGGAGTTGCTCGACCTCGCCGAGAACGAACTGCGCAAGTCATGACCTGGCAGAAAGAGCTGCCGCGAACTCCGCGTACTCAGTAGTACGCATCCGTGCGCAGTCGTAGGCGCGCACGCGCCCGTACGCGATCGGAAATCTCCCTCACGCACATGAAAGGCCACGGCATGACGAGCGGTGCGAAGCACGGGACGGCCTACGCTGCGACCGGCGACAACAAGGTCATCGACACGTTGAAGCGGCTCACCGTCGACCTGCGCAACGCCCGGCACCGGCTTCGGGAAGTCGAGGAATCGGCCCGTGAGCCGATCGCGATCGTCGGCATGGCCTGCCGCTTCCCCGGCGGGGTCGAGTCCCCCGAGGACCTGTGGCGGCTGGTGGCGGAGGGCCGGCACGTCAGCTCGCCGCTGCCCACCGACCGTGGCTGGGACGAGGGTTTGTACGACCCGGACCCGGCGCGGCAGGGCACGGTCTACGTCCGGGAAGGCAGCTTTCTGGACGATCCGGCCGGCTTCGATCCGGCGTTCTTCGGCATGAGTACGCGCGAGGCGCTGGCGACCGACCCGCAGCAGCGGCTCCTGCTGGAGACCTCGTGGGAGGCCGTCGAACGGGCCAATATCGACCCGGCGTCGCTGCGGGGCAGCCGCACCGGCGTGTTCGCGGGCATCATCCCCCAGGACTACGCGGCCCGGCTGCGCAACTCCCCGAACGAGTTCGAGGGCTATCTGGGCAACGGCAGCACGTGCAGTGTGGCGTCCGGCCGGATCGCGTACACGCTCGGCCTCGAAGGACCGGCCATCAGCACCGACACGGCCTGCTCTTCGTCGCTCGTTGCCCTGCACCAGGCCGTGCAGTCGCTGCGGGCGGGCGAGTGCGAGCTGGCACTGGCGGGCGGGGTGACGGTGATCGGGTCGCCGCTGTGGCTGCTGCAGTTCAGCCGGCAGCGCGGGCTGGCCACGGACGGGCGCTGCAAGTCGTTCGCCGCCGCAGCGGACGGCACCTCGCTCGGCGAGGGCGCCGGGATGCTGCTGCTGGAGCGGCTGTCGGACGCACGCCGCAGCGGCCGACGGATCCTCGCCGTCATCCGGGGTTCCGCGATCAACCAGGACGGTGCGAGCAGCGGACTGACCGCGCCGAGCGGGCCCGCGCAGCGCAGACTGATCCAGCAGGCCTTGGAGCAGGCGGGGCTGGCGCCCGCCGAGGTGGACGCGGTGGAGGCGCACGGCACCGGCACGAAGCTCGGTGACCCCATCGAGGCACAGGCCCTGATCGCCGCCTACGGCCAGGACCGCCCCGTCGGCCGGCCGCTGTGGCTCGGCTCGCTCAAGTCCAACATCGGGCACCCGCAGGCCGCCGCCGGTGTGGCCGGCGTGATCAAGATGGTGAAGGCGATGGAGCACGGCGTGCTGCCGCGCACCCTGCACGTGGACGCGCCGAGCCCGCACGTGGACTGGTCGGCCGGTGCGGTCGAGCTGCTGACCGAGGCCCGGGACTGGCCGGACACGGGGCGCCCGCGCCGGGCCGGCGTCTCGTCGTTCGGCGTGAGCGGCACCAACGCGCATGTGGTGCTGGAGCAGCCGGAGCAGAGCGCCGATGCCGGACCGCCCTCGGAAGCGGACCAGATGCGGACGTGGCCCACCGGGGTGCCGTGGGTGCTGTCCGGGCACAGCGTGGACGCCCTGCGGGCACAGGCCGAGCGGCTGGCGGCCCACGTGGCGGAGCATCCGGAGGTGACGCGTGCGGAGGTGGGCGCCGGGCTGGCACGGGGCCGGGCGGTGTTCGAGCACCGGGCGGTGGTCCTCGGCGCCGACCGCGCCGAACTGCTCGAGGGCCTGACGGCCCTGGCGGCGGGCCGACCGGCGCCCCGGCTGTTCCACGGCCGTGTCACCTCCGACAGCCGTACCGTGCTGGTGCTCTCCGACCACGGTCTGGCGCAGGACATCGGCTGGGCGGCCCGGCTCGTGCTGACCTCGCAGACGTTCTCCCGGCGGCTGGCGCACTGCCAACGGGCGCTGGCCAAGGTCGGCGACCACGCGCTGCGCGGCGGTGCCTTCCCGGGATCCGAACCGGCCGTGCGGTGGGCGGTGCTGGTGGCGCTCGCCGGGGTGTGGGAGGAGTACGGCGTACGGCCCGCGGCGGTGGTCGGCGAGGGCGTCGGCGAGATCGCGGCGGCCTGTGTGTCCGGCGCGATGTCGCTCATCGACGGCGCGCGGGCGGCGGCTCACGACACCGGGGTGGAGCCCGACGAGGGCCGGATTCCGCTGCTGGCGACGTCCTCGACCCCGCTCGACGATGCCGTCCGCACGTTGAGCGCGCGCGGTCATACGCTGTTCGTGGAGGTCGGTGCCGCCTCGGCCGTCGCTCCCCGACTCACGACGGCCCTGGAAGGGCACACGGCTGGGGTCGTCGTCTCGCCGGTGGGCGGGGGCAGCGGTGCGGACGGGCTGCTGCCCGAGCTGGCCCGGCTGCACGTGTCCGACACGACCGTGGCCTGGCCCACGGCCTTTCCCTACCAGATCCTGGCGGACCGGCCGTCGGCCGACCTGCCGACGTACGCCTTTCAGCGGCGCCGGCACTGGCTGGACGACGGGCCCCGCACGCTCGACGCGGCCGGGCTCGCGCCCGCGGACCATCCGCTGCTCGGTGCGGCCCTGGAACTCCCGGAGGACGGCGGCCTGTTGTTCACCGGCCGGCTGTCGACGGCCACTCAGCCGTGGCTCGCCGACCACCTGGTGGCGGGCAGGGTGCTGCTGCCGGGCACGGCGATGCTGGAGCTGGCCCGGTGGGCAGGGGCGTACGCCGGCTGCGACCGGGTGGCGGAGCTGACCCTGCACAGCCCGTTCGAACTGTCCGCCGATCCGCACGCGGGCCGGGCGATCCGGCTCCGGCTGACCGACGCCGACGCCACGGGCCGTCGAGGCCTCACTCTGTCCTCCCGGCCCGATCCGGACGAGCCATGGACGCGCCACGCGACGGGAACCCTCGACGCGGCCGGCACGGGCGCGGCGGCACGCCGGTCCGACCTGGTCACCTGGCCGCCCGTGGACGCCCGGAGCGTGGACATCGACGGCTTCCACCGGCGGGCGGAGGAGCACGGACTCACGTACGGGCCCGCGTTCCGGGGCCTGCGGGCGGTGTGGCGGCGGGGCGACGAGGTGTTCGCCGAGGTCGCCCTGCCGGAGGGGACGCGGTCGGCGGCCGGGCGGTACGGACTGCACCCCGCGATGCTCGACGCCGCGCTCCAGGCCTGGTATGCGGCGCGCCCCGAGCCGCTGGAGCAGCGGCTGGTGCCGTACGCCTGGCACGGGGTGACGACCACCGGTGCCGCCGGACCGAGCGTGCTGAGGGTGCGGCTCGCACCCGCGGACGGTCCGGCACGCGGCACCGGCACCTCGGTGTTTATGGACGTCGCCGACGCGGCCGGGGTTCCGGTGGCATCGGTGGCGGCCCTGCACCTCAGGTCCCTGGGCCGGGTACCGGCCGGTGCCGCCGGCGCGGGCGTGCTGCTGCGCGGCCGGTGGATGCCGTACGCCGGGCCGGGTCTGCCTGTCGACGACGGGCTGGTAGCCGCGCTCGGAAAGCCGGACGCGCTGCCGGTGACCGTCGATGTCCGTTACGGCGATGTCGCCGCCCTCGGTTCGGCGCTGGCCGCCGGGGCACCCGCGCCGGACGTGGTCCTGCTGCCGGTCACCGCGGACCGCGATCTCGCGGATGTCCCGGGAGCCGTGCGTGCGGCGACCGCCGATGCCCTGGCCGCGCTGCGGTCCTGGCTCGCCGAGCCGGCGCTGGGCGCGAGCAGGCTGGTGGCGGTGGTGCGGGAGCGGGACGGCGAGGCCTTCCTGGTCGACGAGGCCGTACGCGGACTGGTCCGCAGCGCGCGCACCGAACACCCGCGCCGGTTCGGGCTGCTGTCCCTCGCCGCCGGTGAGCCGCCGACGCCGGAGGTGTTCACGCAGGCGCTGGACGCCGTCCGGGAGGAACCGGAGGTCGCCGTCCGGGACGGGCGGCTGTGTGTGCCGCGCCTGTCGGAGGTGGCGGAGACACCGTACGAGCGGGACGGCGAGACGCCGGCCCGTGCCCTGGACCCCGACGGCACCGTGTTGATCACCGGAGGGACCGGCGCCCTGGGCGGGCTGGTGGCCCGGCACCTGGTGGCCCGGGGAGCCCGGCACCTGGTCCTGACCGGGCGGCGCGGCGAAGCGACGCCCGGGGCAGCCGCGTTGGCGGCGGAGCTCACCGCCAGAGGGGCCGAGGTCACGGTGGTGGCCTGTGACGCGGCCGACGCGGACGCCCTGGCGGCGGTGCTGGACGGCGTACCGGAGGAGCACCCGCTGACGGCCGTCGTACACGTCGCCGGAGTGACGGACGACGCGGCGGTCATCTCGCTGACCGAGGACCGGCTCGGCACCGTACTGCGGCCGAAGGTGGACGCCGCCTGGCTTCTGCACGAATTGACGCGCGGGCTGGACCTCGCCGAGTTCGTGACGTTCTCGTCCACGTCCGGCACCTTCGGTGCCGCCGGGCAGGCGAACTACGCGGCGGCGAACGTCTTCCTCGACGCCCTCGCCGGGTACCGGCGCGCCCGGGGCCTGCCCGGTCTGTCGCTGGCCTGGGGCCCGTGGGCCGAACGCAGCACGCTGACCGGTGACCTGACGGAGGCGGACTGGGCGCGCATCGGCCGGGACGGTGTGCGTGCCCTGGCCACGGGGGACGCTCTCGCTCTCTTCGACGCCGCCCGCCTGATGACGGAGACGGTCGAGGAGCCGGTGCTCGTCGCCCTGCGGCTCGACATGGCGCAGGTGAACAAGCGGAACGCCGCCGGTCTCCTCCAGCCGCGGATGCGCTCGCTGGTGGACGGCGCCGAGGCGGCCGGGACGGAGCAGCGGCCGGGCACCCGCGCCGAGGTGACCGGCCGGGCACCGGCGTCCTCCTATGCGGAGCGGGTGCGGGCGATGCCGGAGGCGGAGCGCAGGCGTGCCCTGCTCGACCTGGTCCGCACGCACACGGCGACGGCGCTGGGCGAGGGGACGGCCGAGGACATCGAGCCGGACCGGGGCTTCACCGACCTGGGCGTCGACTCCCTGGCCGGCCTGGACCTCCAGGAGAAGCTGCTCGCAGCCACCGGCGTCGACCTGCCCAGCACCCTGATCTTCGACCACCCGACCGCCGCCGCGCTCGCCGACCACCTGTGCGCACAACTGGGCGGTGCGGCGGACGACGACGCCTCGGCCGGGCCGGCCCTGGCCGAGGTGGACCGGCTGGAGGCGTTCCTGGCCTCCTTCGCCGAGACCGCCGATGCCGAGGCCAGGGAGACGGTCGCCCACCGGCTGCTGGACCTGGTGTCCCGCTGGCCCGGTGGCACGGGAACGGACGACCACGTCGGTTCGGACGACGACGGACCGCAGCCGGCGGACCTCGCGTCGGCGTCCGACGACGAACTCTTCGAGGTCCTCCAGCAGATGCGCTCCGCCGACAACGGAACTCCGTCGATTCACCAGCGTTCTTAGGAGCGGGATCACGTGTCGCAGTCATCGACGTCACCGTCGCAGCAGTCGCCTTCACCGAACACCGCGTCGCAGTCACAAGTGGAGAAGTTCCGCGAGCACCTGCGCTGGGCCACCAGCGAACTGAGCGAGGCCCGGCGCCGGGTGGCCGAACTGGAGGAGGCCGACCGCGAGCCCATCGCGATCGTCGGCATGGCGTGCCGGTTCCCCGGCGGCGTCGACTCCCCCGAGTCCCTGTGGCGGCTGGTCACGGAGGGCCGGGACGCGATCGGCCCGGCGCCGGCCGAACGGGGCTGGTCCACCGAGGAGTTCCACGACACCGACGGTGAGCAGCCCGGTGCGTCCTCCGGCTGGCAGGGCGGCTTCCTGGACCGTGCCGCCGACTTCGACCCGGCGTTCTTCAGGATCAGCCCGCGCGAAGCCCTCACCATGGACCCGCAGCAGCGACTGCTGCTGGAGGCGTCGTGGGAGGCCTTGGAACGCGCCGGCATCGACCCGACGACGCTGCGCGGCACCCGGGTCGGCGTGTACGCGGGGCTGATGTACCACGACCACCCCACCCGCCTGGGCGAGGCGGACGATGACGGCTCCGGTTTCCTGAGCAGCGGCAACTGGGGCAGCGTCGTCTCCGGCCGGATCTCCTACACGCTGGGCCTGGAGGGGCCCGCCGCCACCGTCGACACCGCCTGCTCGTCGTCGCTGGTCGCCCTGCACCTGGCTGTGCAGGCGGTACGGCGCGGCGAGTGCGCCATGGCCCTGGCGGGCGGTGTGACCGTGATGGCCACACCGATCACCTTCGAGGGCTTCAGGAAGCTGGGCGGACTGGCGCCCGACGGGCGCATCAAGTCCTTCGCGGCCTCCGCCGACGGCACGACCTGGAGCGAGGGCGCCGGCATGCTGGTCGTCGAACGGCTGTCGGACGCGCGGCGGGCCGGTCACCGGGTCCTCGCTGTCGTCCGCGGCTCCGCGGTCAACCAGGACGGCGCGACGAGCAGCCTGTCCACGCCGAACGGTCCCTCGCAGCAGCGGGTCATCCGGGCCGCGCTGGCCGAGTCCCGTCTCTCCCCCGACCTGGTGGACGCGGTGGAGGCGCACGGTACGGGCACGACGCTGGGCGACCCCATCGAGGCGCAGGCCCTGATCGCCACGTACGGCCAGAACCGCCAGCGGCCTTTGTGGCTGGGCTCGTTGAAGTCCAACATCGGGCACGCGCAGGCCGCCGCCGGTGTCGGCGGCGTCATCAAGATGGTCATGGCCATGCGCCACGGCGTGCTGCCCAGGACGCTGCACGTGGACGCGCCGACCCCGCACGTGGACTGGTCGGCGGGCAAGGTGGAGCTGCTGACCGGGCAACGGCAGTGGCCCGACACGGGTCGGCCCCGCCGCGCCGCCGTCTCCTCCTTCGGCGTCAGCGGCACCAACGCGCACGTGGTGCTGGAGCAGGCGCCCGCCGACACTCCGCAAGCGGCGGGCGAGCCTGCCTCGCCGGTCGTGCCGCTGGTGCTCTCCGCCCGCGGCACCGCCGCGCTGCAGGCCCAGGCCGAGCGGCTGGCCGCTCATATCGGCGACGGCCCGTCGGACGTACGCGCCACCGCCCGCGCCCTGCTGACAGGGCGCACCACGTTCGATCACCGGGCCGTGGTCCTCGGCACCGACCGGAATGAACTGCTCGCCGGCCTGCGGGCGCTGGCGGCCGGGGCCGAAGCGCCCGGTGTCATCACCGGACAGGGGGCCTTCGAGCGTCCGGTGTTCGTCTTCCCGGGCCAGGGCTCGCAGTGGGCCGGTATGGCCACCGAACTGCTGAAGGCCTCCGAGGTGTTCGCCCGGTCCATCACCGACTGCGACAAGGCCCTCTCCCCCCACGTCGACTGGTCCCTCATCGAAGTCCTGGGCAGCGGTGAACAGTTGACCCGAGTGGACGTCGTCCAGCCCGCCCTGTTCGCGGTGATGGTCTCCCTCGCCGCCCTGTGGCGCTCCCTCGGCATCGAACCCGCCGCCGTCATCGGCCATTCCCAGGGGGAGATCGCGGCCGCCGTGGTGGCGGGTGCGCTCACCTTGGAGGACGGGGCCAGGATCGCCGCCCTGCGCAGCCAGGCCATCCTCAAGATCGCCGGGCGCGGCGGGATGGTCTCCCTGCCTCTCCCCCACGACCGGGCCACCGACCTGATCGACGCCTGGCGCGAGCGGATCGCAGTCGCCGCCCACAACAGCGGCGACTCCACGGTTGTCGCGGGCGACGCACGGGCTCTCGACGAACTCCTCGCCCACTGTGAGGAGAAGGAGATCCGCGCCCGCCGGATCGACGTCGACTACGCGTCCCACACCCCGCACGTCGAGGCCATCAAGGACGACCTCGCCCGCGTCCTGGCCGGCCTCAACCCCCGCACCGGCACGATCCCGTTCTACTCCACGGTCACCGGCGAACTCATCGACACCGCCGGGCTCGACGCCGGCTACTGGTACACCAACCTCCGCCGGCCCGTCCGCCTCACCGACGCGCTCCAGGCCGCAGCCGCCGCAGGCCACACCGCCCTCATCGAGTGCAGCCCCCACCCCGTCCTCACCCACGCGATCGACGAGGTCCTGGAAGAAGCCGACGCCTTCACCGTCGGCTCGCTGCGCCGCGACGAGGGCGGCTGGACCCGCTTCCTCACCTCCGCCGCCCAGGCCCACACCCACGGCCTCCCCGTCGACTGGTCCCCCCTCCTCGGCATCGGCGACCGTGACCCCGACCTGCCCACCTACCCCTTCCAGCGCAGGACCTACTGGCCGGACGCGGCACCGAGCACCACCGCCGACGTCCGCACCGCCGGTCTCGACCCCGCCGACCACCCCCTGCTCGGGGCCACGCTCACCCTCGCCGACGACAAGGTGGTCCTGACCGGCAGGCTGTCGATGAAGGCGCAGCCGTGGCTCGCCGATCACACCGTGTGGGGCACGGCTCTGGTGCCGGGAACGGCGCTGCTGGACCTCGCCGTACGGGCCGCCGACCAGGCAGGGTGCGCGGTGCTGGAGGAACTGACGCTCCAGGCGCCACTCGTCCTGCCCGAGGACGGCGTCCTGCGGCTTCAGGTCACGGTCGGGGGGGCCGACGACAGCGGTCGGCGGTCGGTGGCCGTCCACTCGCGGCCGGAGCGGGCGGCGGCCGAGGTGCCCTGGGAACGCCATGCGACCGGTTTCGTGGCGCCCGGCGCCACCCGGCCGGACTGGGACCTCGCGCAGTGGCCGCCGGCCGGTGCGCGGCCGGTGGACCTGTCCGGGCTGTACCCGCGGCTCGCCGAGAGCGGGCTCGGCTACGGGCCGGTGTTCCGGGGGCTGCGCGCGCTGTGGCGGCGTGACGGCGAGCTGTTCGCCGAGGTCGTGCTCCCGCGGGAGCAGCACGACGCGGCCGGCGGTTTCGGGATACACCCGGCCCTGCTCGACGCGGCGTTGCACGCCAGTCTCGCCGAGGGCGTCGACACGGTCCGGCTGCCGTTCTCGTGGACAGGCGTCTCGCTGTACGCGACCGGCGCCACCGCCCTGCGCGTCCGCCTCGTTCCCCGGGGCGAGGGCGGGCTCTCGATGGTCGTCGCGGACCAGGGCGGGGCTCCGGTCGCCGAGGTGGACTCGCTGGTGACCCGGGCAGTGAGCGAGGGACAGCTCCATTCCGCCCTCGCGCCGGAGCGGGACCCGCTGCTGATGGTGGACTGGACCGGTCTTCCCCTCCCGGACACCGAGCCGGACCGGGTGATCGTCCTCGGTTCGGACGACCTGGACCTGGGCTTGGAAACGTGCGCCGACCTCGACGCCCTGGCCGCGCTCGCTCCTGCGGCGACGGTGGTGCTGGCCTGCGCGGCCCCCGTGGCCGAGGCCGAGGCGGACACGGCCGCGGCCGTGCGTGCCGAGGTGCACCGTGTGCTCGCCGTCGTGCAACGGTGGCTGGCGGACGAGCGGTTCGCCGAGGCGACGCTGGCCGTGGTCACCCGCGGCGCGGTCGCGGCGGGCGGCGGCGAGAGCGCGCGGGACCTGGTGCACGCCCCGCTGTGGGGTCTGCTGCGCTCCGCGCAGTCCGAGAACCCCGACCGGTTCGTGCTGGCCGACGTGGACGGGCGGGCGTCCTCGCGTGCGCTGCTGGGCCGTGCCCTGGCGTCCGGTGAGCAGCAACTCGCGCTGCGCGACGGGCGCTTGTCGGTGCCGCGACTGGTACGGGCCTCGGCCGGGCGGTCGCTTCAGCCGCCGGCGGAAGGCTCGACCTGGCGGCTGGACACCGCAGGCAAGGGCACGCTGGAGAACCTCGCGCTGCTGCCGTGTCCGGAGGCGTCGGCGCCACTCGCCCCGGGGCACGTGCGGCTCTCGGTACGGGCGGCCGGCATCAACTTCCGCGATGTGCTGCTGGGCCTCGGCGTGGTCGACCAGAACGTCATGGGCGGCGAGGCCGCGGGCGTGGTCCTGGAGGTGGCGCCGGACGTCACGGACCTGGCTCCCGGTGACCGGGTGATGGGCCTGGTCATGGGCTCCTTCGGCCCGGTCGCGGTCGTCGACCGCCGGCTGCTCGTGCCGCTGCCGGAGCAGTGGACGTACGCGGAGGGCGCCTCGGTGCCGGTCGCGTTCCTGACCGCGTACATGGGCCTGGTCGATCTGGCGGGCCTCGGCGCGGGCGAGTCGGTGCTGATCCACGCGGCCACCGGTGGTGTGGGACTGGCCGCGCTGCAACTGGCCCGGCATCTGGGCGCCGAGGTGTTCGCGACGGCCGGCCCCGCCAAGTGGGAGACACTGCGCGCGCTGGGCGTGCCCGAGGAGCGGATCGCCTCGTCCCGGTCGCTGGACTTCGAGGGGCGGATCCGGGCGGCGGCCGGCGACCGCGGGGTGGACGTCGTACTGAACTCGCTCGCGAACGAGTTCGTGGACGCGTCGCTGCGGCTGCTCACCTCCGACGGCGGCCGGCTCCTGGAGATGGGCAAGACCGACATCCGTGACGCCGAGCAGGTCGCGGCCGACCACCCCGGCGTCTCCTACCTCTGGTACGACCTGGTCTCGGCCGAGGTCGAGCACGTCGCCCGGATGCTGGCCGAGATGATGCCGCTGTTCCACAGTGGGGTGCTGCGGCCGATCCCGACGTCGGCCTGGGACGTCCGGCGCGCCGTGGACGCCTTCCGCTTCATGAGCCAGGCCCGGCACGTCGGCAAGCTGGTGCTCACCATGCCGCCGGCCGCGCTCGACCCGAACGGCACGGTGCTGGTCACCGGTGGTACGGGCGTGCTGGGGGGCCTGGTGGCGCGTCGGCTCGTCACCGAACACGGTGTCCGGCGTCTGCTGCTGCTCGGCCGCCGTGGCCTCGCGGCCGAAGGCGCCGAGGCGCTGCGCGCCGAACTGGCCTCGACGGGCGCGGAGGTGACGATCGCGGCCTGCGACAGCGCCGACCGTGAGGCGCTCGCGACCGTCCTGGCCGAGGTGCCACGGGAGCACCCGCTCACCGGCGTCGTGCACGCGGCCGGCGTCCTCGACGACGCGTTGGTGGGCTCGCTGACGCCCGAGCAGGTCGACGCGGTGCTGCGGCCCAAGGTGGACGCGGCCTGGCATCTGCACGAGCTGACCCGGGACATGGATCTGGCCGCCTTCGTCCTGTTCTCCTCGGCGGCGGGCACGCTGGGCACCCCGGGACAGGGCAACTACGCGGCGGCCAACGTCTTCCTCGACGCCCTCGCGGAGCTGCGGCGGGCCCAGGGTCTGGCCGGTGTCTCGGTGGCGTGGGGCCTGTGGGAGCGCGCGAGCGGGATGACCGGCCATCTGGACGCCGGCGATCTGGCACGGCTGCGCCGGGCCGGGCTGAGCGCGCTGACCGACGCCGAGGGGCTGGAGATGTTCGACGCTGCGCTCGGCGCGGACCGGGCACCGGTGGTGGCAGTGCGGCTGGACGTCGGCGCGGTCCGCGCCTCGGGCACCGTCCATCCCCTGCTGCGGCAGCTGGTCGGCGCCCCGGCCCGGCGGGCGGTGGCGGCCGGCCCGGCGGGTGCGGAGCCGGGCGGGCCGGGCCTGCGGGACCGGCTGGCCGCGCTGCCGGCCGCCGAGCGCGGCCGGATGCTGCTGCATCTCGTGCGCGATCAGGCGGCCCTCGTCCTCGGGCACGAGACGAGCGCGGCGATCGGCCACGACCAGGCGTTCAAGGAGTTCGGCTTCGACTCCCTCACGGCGGTGGAGCTGCGCAACCGGCTGAACACGGCGACCGGTCTGCGGCTCCCGGCGACGCTGATCTTCGACTACCCGACGGCAGCGGCCCTGGGCGAGCACCTGCTGCGCGAGCTGGACTTCGACCCGGCGCCGCAGGTGCAGGCCGACGTCAGCGACGACGACGTACGCCGACTGCTCACCGCCATCCCACCGGCCCGGTTGCGGGAGTCCGGCCTGCTGGCAACCCTGCTGGAGCTGGCCGGGCCGGCCCGGGAGGCGCCCGGCGGCCCGGCGCCCGTGACGGACGGCGCCCCGGATGACATCGACGTCCTGGACGCGGACGACCTCATCGAGCTGGCGCTCGGCGCGGGCGAGCAGTGACCGCGCACGGACCGCGGAGAGAACGACCTTGAGCGGAGAGGGAATCCCTGTGAAGCAGGACATACCGGACACGCGGGCCGAGGAGGGTTCCGGGACGACCGGCCCGGGCGGTGACCGGAGCGAGCGGTTGCTGGAGGCGCTGCGTCACTCCGTGAAGGAGACCAAGCGCCTCCAGCAGCAGAACCGGGAACTGGTTCAGGCCCGCCACGAGCCGATCGCCATCGTCGGCATGAGCTGCCGCTTCCCGGGCGGCGTGCGCTCGCCCGAGGACTTCTGGCGGTTGCTGGCCGAGGGGCGGGACGCGATCACGCCGTTCCCGTCCGACCGCGGCTGGGACGTCGAGTCGCTGTACGACCCGGACCCCGACCGGCCGGGCAAGACCTATGGGCGCCACGGCGGGTTCCTGCAGGACGCCGGCCGGTTCGACGCGGGCTTCTTCGGGATCAGCCCGCGTGAGGCCCTCGCCATGGACCCGCAGCAGCGGCTGCTGCTGGAGACCTCCTGGGAGGCCGTCGAGCGGGCCGGTCTCGACCCGACGTCGCTGCGCGGCAGCCGCACGGGGGTGTTCGTCGGTGCGGCGCCGCTCGGCTACGGCCCCGGGATGGGGGCCGCGTCCGAGGGCACCGAGGGCCATGTGCTGACCGGCACCACGGTCAGCCTCGCCTCTGGCCGGCTGGCCTACACCTTCGGCCTGGAGGGGCCGGCGATCACCGTCGACACGGCGTGCTCGGCGTCGCTGGTCGCGCTGCACCTGGCGGCGCGCTCGCTGCGGGACGGCGAGTGCGAGCTGGCGCTGGTGGGCGGGGTGTCGGTGATGGCCCGGCCGTTCATGTTCGTGGAGTTCAGCAGGCAGCGCGGGCTCGCGGCCGACGGCCGCTGCAAGGCGTTCGCCGCCGCCGCGGACGGCACGGCCTGGGGTGAGGGCGTCGGGGTGCTGCTGGTGGAGCGGCTGTCGGACGCGCAGCGGCACGGCCACCGGGTGCTGGCCGTGATGCGCGGCAGCGCCGTCAACCAGGACGGCGCCTCCAACGGCCTGACCGCCCCCAGCGGACCCTCCCAGCAGCGCGTGATCCGGGCGGCCCTGGCCGACGCGCGCCTCACCCCGGCCGACGTGGACGCGGTGGAGGGGCACGGCACCGGCACGAGGCTGGGCGACCCGATCGAGGCGCAGGCGCTGCTCGCCACGTACGGCAAGAACCGGGCGGCGCCGCTGTGGCTGGGCTCGGTGAAGTCCAACATCGGGCACACCTCGCACGCGGCCGGTGTCGCCGGGGTCATCAGGACGGTGCTGGCGATGCGGCACGGCATCCTGCCCGCGACCCTGCACGTGGACGAACCGACCCCGCACGTCGACTGGTCCAGCGGGGCCGTGCGGCTGCTGGAGGAGGCGCTGCAGTGGCCGTCCACCGGCCGGCCCCGGCGCGCGGCGGTGTCGTCCTTCGGGATCAGCGGCACCAACGCGCACGTCATCCTGGAGCAGGCCGAGGAGTACGCCGCCGGGGAAGCCGACGAGCAGGGCACGTCCGGCGAGGAGACCGGTTCCACCGTCCCGGCGCTCGTCCCCTGGCTGCTGTCCGCCGCCGACCCGCACGCCCTGCGTGCCCAGGCCGAGCGGCTGCACGACGTGGTCCTCGCGCACCCGGACCTCGATCCGGCCGCGCTCTCCCTGCCGCTGGCCGTCGAGCGGGCGAGCCTCACCCACCGGGCCGTGATCGTCGGCACCGGCAGGGACGAGCTGGTCGCGGGGCTGGACGCACTGCACGGCGCCGGTCTGGCCGAACCCGGCCGGGTCATCACCGGCACGGCGGCGCACGGCGACGGCCTGGCGTTCCTGTTCACCGGCCAGGGTGCCCAACGAGTCGCCATGGGGCGGGAGTTGTACGCCGCCCAGCCGGTGTTCGCCGAGTCCCTGGACCGGATCTGCGCGCTGTTCGAGGAGCGGGCGGACCTTCGGCTGCGCGAGGTGCTGTTCGCCGGCGAGGGGTCGCCGCAGGCGTCGCTGCTGGACCGTACGCAGTGGACGCAGGCCGCGCTGTTCGCCCTCGAAGTGAGCCTGTACCGACTGGTCGAGTCCTGGGGGCTGCGCCCCGACCATCTGCTGGGGCACTCCGTCGGCGAGCTGGCCGCCGCGCACGTGGCGGGCGTCTTCTCGCTGGAGGACGCCGTCATCGCGGTGGCGGCACGCGGCCGGCTCATGCAGGAGCTCCCGGCCGGTGGGCTGATGGCAGCCGTCCGGGCCACCGAGGACGAGGTCACCGAACTGCTCGCGGGCCGCACCGACCTGGCCGGCATCGCCGCGGTCAACGGCCCGACCTCCGTGGTGGTGTCGGGTGACGAGGGCGTGGTGCGCACCGTGGCCGAGGCACTGCGCGCCCGGGGACGGCGGACGAAGGAGCTGGCCGTGAGCCACGCGTTCCACTCGCCGCGCATGGACGGCATGCTGGACGCCTTCCGCACGGTCCTGTCGTCGCTCGCGCTGCGCGAGCCGCTGATCCCCGTCGTCTCGAACGTCACCGGTCGTCCGGTGACGGCGGAGGAGATCCGCTCGGCCGACTACTGGGTGCGGCACGTCCGCCAGGCGGTGCGTTTCCACGACGGAGTGCGCACGCTCCTGGGCCTGGGCGTGCGGACGTTCCTGGAGCTGGGGCCGGACGGGGTGCTGTCCGCGATGGCCCGCGAGGGCGCCTCCGCCGTGCTCCCCCAGGAGGAGCGCTCCGACGTCCTCGCGCTGCCGCTGCTGCGCCGAGGCCGCTCCGAGGTCCGCACGGTCCTCACCGCGGTGGCCGAGGCGCACGTCCGGGGTGTCGCCGTGGACTGGCGGGCGCACCTCACGGCCGCCGGTGCCGGGGCCGGGCGGCTGCCGCTGGAGCTGCCGACGTACGCGTTCCAGGGCGAGCGCTACTGGCTGTCCGGCTCCACGGACGGACCGGACGCGCCGACCGAGCCGGGCGACCTGGGCCTGGACCCGGCACGGCACCCGCTGCTCGGTGCCGTCCTCACCGCGGCGGACGGCGGCGGGCTGGTCCTCACCGGCCGGCTGTCGTCCCGTACCCAGGGCTGGCTCGCCGACCACGTGGTGCTGGGAACGACCCTGGCCCCTGGCACCGCGTACCTCGAACTGGCCCTGCACGCAGGCGGTTTGGCAGGCTGCCGCACGGTGGAGGAACTGGTCCAGGAGAGCCCGCTGATCCTCGGCGAGGACGATGCCGTCCACATCCAGCTCACCGTCGGACCGGACGACGGCAGCGGACGCCGGCGGTTCACCCTGGCCTCACGGCCGGCGCCTCCGGCGCTTGCGGAGGGCGAGGCCCCCGCGCTGACCTGGACGCGCCATGCCAACGGTGTGCTGTCGGACGCCGACGCCAGGACTCCCGCCGACAACGGTCTGACGGGCGCGTGGCCGCCCGCCGGTGCCGAGCCGGTCGACCTCACCGGCTTCTACGACTCGGCCGCCCGCGCCGGCTTCACGTACGGGACGTCCTTCCAGGGGCTGCGCACGCTGTGGCGCTCGGGCCAGGACCTCTTCGGCGAGGTGGAGCTGCCGGAGCCCTTCCGGGCGGAGGCGGCCCACTACGGCATACACCCCGCGCTGCTGGACGCCGCCCTGCACGCGGGCCTGGTCGGCACCACCGGCGACCGGGTGCGGCTGCCGTTCGCCTGGCAGGGCGTACGGCTGCACCGCACCCGCGCCGCGGCGTTGCGGGTGCGTCTGTCGCCGGTCGGCGACGACACGGTGGCGGTGCTGGTGACGGACGCGGACGGAGCGCCGGTGGTCTCGGTTCAGGCGCTGCGGGGCCGGCCGGTCTCCGCCGCGCAGCTGCGGGCCGC
Organism: Streptomyces sp. TG1A-60; assembly: GCF_037201975.1. Taxonomy (NCBI): domain Bacteria; kingdom Bacillati; phylum Actinomycetota; class Actinomycetes; order Kitasatosporales; family Streptomycetaceae; genus Streptomyces; species Streptomyces sp. TG1A-60. The sequence goes on from NZ_CP147520.1 coordinate 1,392,796, forward strand.
CGGCCGGCACCGGCACACGGACAGCCTCTTCCACGTCGCGTGGCAGCCGCCGGCCGGGGCCGGCACCGGGACGGCCCGGGATGTCGTCGCCGTGGGCGACGGCACACTGCCGGACGGCCTGGCCGCCGAGACGTTCGCCGACGTGGCGGCGCTGGGGGCGGCCGTGGCGGCCGGCCGGCCGGTGCCCGGCACGGCGGTGTGGGACTGCGCCGCGGCGGCGCCCGCCGACGCGGACGTCCCGGCCGCCGCGCGGGCCGTCGAGCGTGCGGTGCGGTCCGTGCTCGTGGCCTGGGCGGCGGACGAACGGCTCGCCGGGGCACGGCTGGTCGTGGTGACCCGGGAGGCGGTGGCCGTCGACGCCGACGACGACGTACGGGGCCTGCGGCAGGCGCTGGTGTGGGGGCTCGGGCGGGCCGCCCAGGCCGAGCATCCCGACCGGTTCGTCCTGCTGGACGTGGACGGGGCCGCGGCGCGGAACGCGGACCTGTGGCGCGCGGCGCTCGGCTGCGGCGAACCGCAGCTCGCGCTGCGGGACGGCACGTTGCTGGCGCCTCGGCTCGTGCGCGCCCAGGCGCCGACCCCGGACGGTCCGGCACCGGTCGCGGGGCTCGGGCCCGAGGGCACGGTCCTCGTCACGGGCGGCACGGGCGCCCTCGGCGGTCTCGTCGCCCGTCATCTCGTGACGGAACACGGTGTGCGCAGGCTGGTTCTGCTGAGCCGCGGCGGGCCGCGGTCCGCAGGGGCCCGGGAGCTGGCCGACTCGCTGGGCGCACTGGGCGCGGACGTGGCCGTGGAGGCGTGCGACGCGGCCGACCGTGACGCGCTGTCGGCCGCACTGGACCGGATTCCCGCCACGCACCCGCTGACAGCGGTGATCCACGCGGCGGGGGTCGTCGACGACGGCGTGCTCGACGCGGCGACCCCCGACATCGTGGACGCCGTCCTGCGCCCGAAACTCGACGCGGCCTGGCATCTGCACGAACTGACCCGGGACATGGATCTGGCCGCCTTCGTCCTGTTCTCCTCCGCCACGGCCACGCTCGGCGCACCCGGCCAGAGCTCCTACGCGGCCGCCAACGCCTTCCTCGACGCCCTCGCGCAGCACCGTGCGTCCCTGGGGCTGCCGGCCGTCTCACTGGCCTGGGGCGCCTGGGACGCGGGCATGGCTGCCCTGCTGGACGACACGGCCGTGCGGCGCATGCGGCGCTCCGGTGTCCTGTCGCTGTCCCCCGAGGACGGACTGGCGCTGTTCGACACGGTCCTGACGGTGCCACGCTCCGGTAACGGGGCGCAGGGGGATGAAACGCCCCGCACGCTGTTGCCGGTCCGCCTCGACACGGCCGCGCTGGGCGGCGCGGGCGACTCCGTTCCCACGTTGCTGCGCGGGCTGGTGCGCCAGTCGGCCCCGACGGCAGCAGCCGGGGCACCGGCACGGGAGGAAGACGCCTCCGGCGAACTGCGGCGGCGGCTCGCCGGTGTCGACGCGGAGGAGCGGGAGCGGATCCTGCTCGACGTGGTGCGCCGCACGGTCGCCGAGGTGCTCGGGCACACCGGCAGCTCCGCCGTCCCACCGGGGCGCGCCTTCGGCGACCTGGGCTTCGACTCGCTGACGGCTGTGGAACTGCGCAACCGGCTGGGCTCCGTCACCGGGCTCCGGCTGCCCGCGACCCTCGTCTTCGACCATCCGACGGCACAGGCCGTCGCCCGGTACGTGGACAGCGAGCTGCCGCGGGACGACGCCCCGTCGGTCGAGCCGGTGCTGGCCGAACTCGACCGGCTGGAGCGTTCACTGGCCGGCGTCGCGGCCGATCACCCCGACCGCGCCCGGATCGCCGCGCGGCTGCGCTCGGTCGTCGCCGACTGGGGCCCGCAACCGGCGACGCACTCCGAAACGCCCCCGGACGGAAAGCCATTGCACCTCGACTCGGCCGGCGACGACGAGGTCTTCGACTTCATCACCAAGGAACTCGGGATCTCCTGACCCGTGCGAAACAGAGAGGAGAGCGCAACCGTGGCGCACAGCGAGACCACCGAGGACAAGCTCCGCTACTTCCTCAAGAAGGTGACGGCCGACCTCCAGCAGACCCGCGCGCAACTGACGGAGCTGGAGTCCGTCGAGGGCGAGCCGATCGCCGTCGTCGGCATGTCGTGCCGGTACCCCGGCGGTGTCGGGTCGGCGGACGGGCTGTGGGAGCTGGTCCTGGAGGGCCGGGACGCGACGTCTCCCTTCCCGACCGACCGGGGCTGGGACCTCGAGTCGCTGTACGACCCGGACCCGGACGTGCCGGGGACGACGTACAACCGCGAGGGAGGTTTCCTCGACGAGGCCGGCCACTTCGACGCCGGTTTCTTCGACATCGCCCCCCGCGAGGCCCTCGCCATGGACCCGCAGCAGCGGCTGCTGCTGGAAACCGCGTGGGAGGCGTTCGAGCACGCCGGCATCGACCCGACGACGCTGCGGGGCAGCCGCACGGGCGTGTTCATGGGCACCGGCCAGCAGGACTACGCGGCGCTCGTGCGGAACGCCCCCGAGCTGGAGGGCTATCTCATCGGCGGCCTCGCCGCGAGCGTCCTGTCGGGACGGCTGTCGTACTTCTTCGGCCTTGAGGGCCCTGCGCTCACCGTCGACACGGCGTGCTCGGCGTCGCTGGCCGCCCTGCACGTGGCCGTTCAGTCGCTGCGGCGCGGCGAGAGCGAACTGGCCCTGGCCGGCGGGGCGACCGTGATGGCCGGACCCGGCATGTTCACCGCGACGGCGCGCCAGCGCGGCGTGTCGTCCGACGGCCGTTGCAAGGCCTTCGCCGCCGCGGCGGACGGTACGGGCTTCAGTGAGGGCGCCGGTGTCCTCGTACTGGAACGTCTCTCGGACGCGCGTCGCAACGGGCACCGGGTGCTCGCCGTCGTCCGCGGCAGCGCCGTCAACCAGGACGGCGCCTCCAACGGCCTGACCGCCCCCAGCGGGCCCTCCCAGCAGCACGTCATCCGGCAGGCCCTCGCCGACGCCCGCCTCACCCCCGCCGACGTGGAGGTGGTGGAGGCGCACGGCACCGGCACGACGCTGGGTGACCCGATCGAGGCGCAGGCGCTGCTCGCGACGTACGGCCAGGATCGCGAAGAGCCTTTGTGGCTGGGCTCGTTCAAGTCCAACGTCGGGCATACTCAGGCCGCCGCCGGTGTCGGCGGCATCATCAAAATGATCATGGCGATACGCCACGGCATCCTGCCCAGGACCCTCCACGTCGACGCGCCCACCCCGCACGTGGACTGGTCGGCGGGCAAGGTGGAACTGCTCACCGAGCAGCGCGAGTGGCCGGCCACGGACCGGCCCCGCCGCGCCGCGGTCTCCTCCTTCGGCGTCAGCGGCACCAACGCGCACGTGGTGCTGGAGCAGGCGCCCGCCGAGACTTCGGAGGCGGCGGACGAGCCCGCTCCGTCCGTCGCGCCCATCGCGCCGGTCGTGCCGTTGGCCCTCTCCGCCCGCGACACCGCCGCGCTGCGCGCCCAGGCCGGGCGTCTGGCCGCTCGCCTCGACGACCTTCCGGACGTACGCGAGGTGGCACACGCACTCCTCACCCAGCGAGCCGCCCTCGACCACCGCGCGGTGGTCCTCGGCACCGACCGGGACGAACTCCTGGCCGGACTCGAGGCCCTGGCCACCGGTGCCGCGGCTCCCGGGGTCATCACCGGGCAGGGTCAGTACGAGCGTCCGGTGTTCGTCTTCCCCGGCCAGGGCTCGCAGTGGATCGGCATGGCCACCGAACTCCTGGAAACCTCCGACGTGTTCGCCCGGTCGATCGCCGACTGCGAGGCCGCCCTCGCCCCGTACGTCGGCTGGTCCCTCACCGAGTTGTTGTGCGGCGGAGAGCGGATCTCCCGCTCCGACGTCGTGCAACCCGCCCTGTTCTCGGTGATGGTCTCCCTCGCCGCCCTGTGGCGCTCCCTCGGCGTCGAACCCGCCGCCGTCATCGGCCACTCCCAGGGCGAGATCGCCGCAGCCGTCGTCGCCGGCGCCCTCACCCTGGAGGACGCCGCCAGGATCGTCTCGCTGCGCAGCCAGGTCCTGCGCGCCTGCTCCGGACAGGGCGGCCTGGTCTCCCTGGCGGTCTCCGAGGAGCGGGCAGGCGAGCTGATCGCGCCCTGGCAGGGCCGCATGTCCGTCGCCGTCCTCAACGGCCCCGCGGCCACCGTCGTCGCCGGAGAGCCGCGGGACCTCGACGCACTCGTCGCCCTGTGTGAGGAGAAGGAGATCCGCGCCCGCCGCATCGACGCCGACTACGCCTCCCACTCCCCGTACGTCGAACCCGTCAAGGACGACCTCGTCCGGGCCCTCTCGGGCGTCACGCCCCGTTCGGGCAAGGTCCCGTTCTACTCGACGGTCACCGGCGAACTCGTCGACACCGCCGGGCTCGACGCCGACTACTGGTACGCGAACCTGCGCCAGCCCGTCCGCCTCATCGACGCGGTCCGCACCGCGTTCGCCGAAGGCCACACGGCGTTCATCGAGTGCAGCCCCCACCCCGTCCTCACCCTCGCCCTCGAGGCCAACGCCGAGGAGACGGAGCGCGACATCTTCGTCACCGGCACTCTCCGCCGCGACGAGGGCGGCTGGCCCCGGGTCCTCACCTCCGCCGCCCAGGCCCACACCCATGGCCTCCCCGTCGACTGGAGCGGGGTCACGACCCCGCCCGGCCGGGTCCTGGACCTGCCGACCTATCCCTTCCAGCGCAAGCGTTACTGGGTGGACGTCCAGCGGGCGGGCGCCGCCCCCGCGCCCATGGGCGCCGTCCCCGCGTTCGCGTCGGCGGGCGCCAGCCAGGAATCCGGGGGCGACGTCGAGGGCACGGACCTGGCACGCCGGCTGGCAGAACTGCCCGAGGCCGACCGGAAGCAACGGGTGCTGGAGCTGGTGGTGGACCATGCCACGGCCGTGCTGGGCCTCCAGGACCCCGTCCCGCCCGGCCGCACCTTCAACGACCTCGGCTACGCCTCGATGACCGCCGTGGAACTGCGCAACCGGCTGCGCGCCGCGACCGGCACCCGTCTGTCGGCGTCCGTCGTCTTCGACCACCCGACGCCGCAGGCCCTCGCCGGGCATCTGCTCGACCGGCTCTGCGGCACCCGGGACCGTGCTCCGGTGGTCCGGGCCGACGCGGCCGCGGACGGCGACCCGATCGCGGTCGTCGCGATGGCCTGCCGCTACCCCGGAGGCGTACGGGGGCCGGAGGACCTGTACCGGCTGGTCGCGGACGGCACCGACGCGATCTCGTTCTTTCCCAAGGACCGCGGCTGGGACGTGGAGGCGGTCTACGACCCCGACCCGGAGCGCGTCGGCCACACGTACACCCGCGAGGCCGGCTTCATCGACGACGTCGACCGCTTCGACGCGGCGTTCTTCGGGATCAGCCCGCGCGAGGCCCTCGCCATGGACCCGCACCAGCGGCTGCTCCTGGAGACCTCCTGGGAACTGTTCGAGCGCGCCGGCATCGATCCGACCACCCTGCGCGGCAGCCGTACCGGCGTCTTCGCGGGCATCAGCGGGCAGGACTATCCGCAACTGGTGGCGGGCACGTCCGCGCGGCAGGGCGTCGAGGCCTTCATGATGACGGGCAGCGCGGCCAGCGTGCTGTCCGGCAGGATCTCGTACACCTTCGGCCTGGAGGGGCCTGCGGTGACCGTGGACACCGCGTGCTCGTCGTCGCTGGTGGCGCTGCACCTGGCGGCGCAGTCGCTGCGCTCGGGCGAGTGCGAGCTGGCCCTGGCCGGCGGTGCCACCGTGCTGTCGACTCCGGAGGCGTTCATCGGCTTCAGCCGGACGCGCGGACTGTCCGCGGACGGCCGGTGCAAGCCGTTCTCGGCCCACGCCGACGGTACGAGCTGGGGCGAGGGCGTCGGTCTGCTGCTGCTCGAGCGGTTGTCGGACGCCCGGCGCAAGGGGCGTCGCGTGCTGGCCGTCCTGCGCAGCAGCGCCACCAACCAGGACGGCGCCAGCAACGGGCTGTCCGCACCCAACGGCCCCTCCCAGCAGCGCGTCATCCGCCAGGCCCTCGCCAACGCCGGCCTCGTCCCCGCCGACGTCGACGCCGTGGAGGCGCACGGCACCGGCACCACGCTCGGCGACCCGATCGAGGCGCAGGCGCTGCTGGAGACCTACGGGCAGGACCGGCCGGCCGATCGGCCACTGTGGGTGGGCTCGGTGAAGTCCAACATCGGGCACACGGCCGCCGCCGCCGGAGTTGCCGGTGTGATCAAGATGGTGAAGGCGATGGAGCACGGGTTGCTGCCGCGCCTGCTGCACCTGACCGAACCGACCCCGCACGTGGACTGGTCCGCAGGGGCTGTGGAACTGCTGTCCGAGGCGGTCCCGTGGCCGGAGACCGGGCGGCCGCGGCGCGCCGGTGTGTCGGCGTTCGGCATCAGCGGGACGAACGCGCACGTGATCCTGGAGCAGCCGCCCCAGGAGGTCGAGACCCCGCGACCCGAGGCACCCGCGACGGCGCCGGGGGCCCTGCCGTGGCTGCTCTCGGCGCACAGCGCAGCCGCCCTGCGGGGGCAGGCGGAGCGCCTGCACGAGCACCTGTCCGCGCAGTCCCGGACTGACCTCACGGCCGTGGCCGGGACGCTGGCCCTCACCCGGGCCACGCTGCCGCACCGCGCGGTGGTCGTCGGCGCCGACCGGGTGGCCTTCGAGGCGGGCCTCGCGGCCCTGGCGTCGGGCGCGTCGGACCCCGGCCTGGTGCGTGGTACGCCCGCCACCGGCAGGCTCGGCTTCCTGTTCCCCGGCGAGGGCAGCCGGTTACCCGGCATGGGGCGGGAGTTGTACGGGCGGTACCCGGTCTTCGCACGGGCCTTGGACGAACTGTGCGAGGCGCTGGACCGCGAGCTGAACCCCGAGGGCGACGCGGCCCTGCCCCGGCTGCTCGAGGTGCTGTTCGCCGGGGCCGGCACCCCTGAGGCTGCCCTGCTGGACGACGCCGGGTACGCCCAGGCCGCCATGTTCGCCGTCGGCGCCGCGTCCTTCTGGCTGCTCCAGTCCTGGGAGGTGGTCCCGGACGTGCTGGGCGGCCACGCGGTCGGCGAGCTGACGGCCGCGTACGCGGCGGGCGTGCTGACGGCCGAGGACGCCTGTCGGCTGGTGGCGGCGCGCGGGCGGCTGTTGCGGGAGGCGTCCGGCGGGGGCGGGCGACGGCGGTCGTCGCGGGAATCCCGCCCGGCGTCGGCCGACGGCGCCCTGGAGGAGTTCGGCCGGCTGGCGAGCACGCTGGCCTTCCGGCCTCCGCGCATCGCCCTGCTGTCGAGCGGAACGGCCGAGGAGGCGAGCACTCCCGAGTACTGGGTGCGCCGTCTGCGTGAGGAGGCCGGTGCCCGCGACGTCGTGGGCGCCCTGCTGGACGCCGGGGTCGCGACCGTGGTCGAGCCCGGCGCGGGCGGTGTGCTGACGGCGCTCGTCGAGGATGTGGCGGCCGAACGCCCGGGCCCGGCCGTCGAGGCGGTGCCGCTGCTGCGGCACGACCACCCGGAGCAGCACAGCGCGCTCCAGGCGCTGGCCCGGCTGCACGTCCGCGGGGCGCGGGTCGACTGGTCCGCCGTCCTGGACGTCCCTGCCGACGCCCCTGTCGACCTCCCCACGTACGCGTTCCAGAGCCGCCGTTTCTGGCCGGACGGCACACTCCCGGCGGCGGCCGCGACGGGCGGCGAGGCGAGCGAGGGGCGGTCGGCCGACGACGCGGCGGCGCGGCTGCACGAACGTCTGGCGCCGCTCACGGCCGGCGCTCGTGAGGACGTCCTGCGCACCCTGGTCGCCCAGCGTGTCGCCACGGCCCTCGGGCACACCGACACCACCGAGGTCGAGGCGGCGTTCAGCCTCCCGGAGCTGGGCATCGAGTCTGTCATGGCCGCGGAGATCCGCGGCCATCTCCAGACGGCCACCGGAGCGCGGTTGCCCTCCACTGCCCTCTTCGAGCACCCCACGCTCGACGGGTTCGCCGCCCACCTCCACACGCTGCTTGTCACCGCGTCGCTGCTGCCGCCGCCCGGGGACGAGCCCGGGGACTCCCCGGCCGTCACGACCGGGACGGCCGGCCCGGAGCCCACCGGTGCGGGCGTCCTCGCCTCCCTGGCCGCACGGGCCGCGAAGGACGGTCACTTCGCCGAGTTCACCACGTTCCTTCAGGACGCCGCCCGGTTCCGGGACACGTTCGACGCGGCGGACGTCGAGGCCGGGACGGTACGGCGGCCCGTGCCGGTGCGGCTGGCGCGCGGCGGTGACGGACCCGCACTCGTGTGCTTCCCGTCGTTCGCGGGCAGGTCCGGCGCCCACCAGTACGCCCGGCTCGCCTTCGGCGCGCGCGGCGAACAGGACGTCTGGGTGCTGCCCGCGCCCGGCTTCGTCGCGGGTGAACCCCTGCCCGCGGACCTCCACGCACTGGTCCGGCTGCACGCCGACGACGTCGAACGGTGCACGGACGGCGCACCCTTCGCTCTTCTCGGGCACTCCGCCGGGGGCTGGCTCGCGAACGCGGTGACCATGGAGCTGGTGCGCCGGGGCCTGCGTCCGGCGGCCCTGGTCCTGCTGGACAGCTACGCGCCCGGCAGCCCCGTACTGCCGCACATCGGGGAGTACATCGGCCGCTCGATGGTCGAGTCCCTCGCCGAAGGCGCCGCCACCCTCCTGGACGACACCGTCCTGACCGCGATGGGCGGGATCGGCCGGGTCTTCGCGGGCTGGCGGCCGGCCGACCTCGACGTCCCGGCCCTCCAGGTCCGGGCGACCGAGTCGCTGCCGGAACCCGGGTTCCCCGACTCCGGCTGGCAGGCGCACTGGCCCGGTCAGCCCGCGCCCGTCGAGGTGGACGTGCCCGGCGACCACTTCACGATGATCACCGAGCACGCCGGGACCACCTTCGACGCGGTCCGCACCCACCTCGCGTCCCTGCCCCGGTGACCCTCATCGACCTCCCCATCTCCCCACCTCCCCACCGGACTCCGGAAGGACGACCCCCCGATGCCCACCCGCTGGTACCCGGTCGAAGAGGCCGACGACTCGCTTCTCACCACCGCGTCCCTCTACCTGACGCGCTCCGTCGACGTTCCCCACCCGGCCGAGGAGACCTGGGCGGCCCTGACCGACGACACCGGCCCGGCGCACTGGACGAAGGGCGTGAAGCGGCTGACCTGGACCTCTCCCCGGCCGTTCGGGGTCGGCACGACCCGGGAGGTCGAGACCGTCGGAGGCTTCGCCCTGCGCGAGCTCTTCTACCGCTGGGACGAAGGACACCGCAAGACGTTCACCGTCGTCGCGAGCACCCGCGACATGTTCCGGCACCTCGTGGAGGACTACGTCGTGGAGTCCACCCCGGACGGCTCCCGGCTCACCTGGCAGTGGGCCGGCGAGCTGAACCGCCCGTGGTCGTATCTGAAGCCCGTGCTGAAGCGGCTCGTCCTGGAACCGACGGCCCGCTCCCACATCGACGGACTGCCGGCCCACATGGCGGCCAACCGTTGACACCCGCGCGAACCTGACCAAGACCGAACGAGACATCAGGAGAAGACGGATATGTGTGGGATCGTCGGCTGGATAGCCTTCCAGCGTGACCTGGAGAAGGAACGCCCCACGTTGGACGCGATGACCGCCACCATGGTCTGCCGCGGCCCGGACGCCGGGGGGACCTGGGTGTCGCCGCACGCCGCCCTGGGGCACCGCCGGCTGTCGGTGATCGACCTGGAGGGTGGTGTCCAGCCCATGACGGTGGACACCCCGGACGGGCCGGTGGTGATCACGTACAGCGGTGAGGCGTACAACTTCCGGGAGCTGCGCGACGAACTGCGGCGCCGTGGCCACGCGTTCCGCACCTCCAGTGACACCGAGGTCGTCCTGCGCAGCTACCTGGAGTGGGGCGAGGAGGTCGCCGACCATCTCCTCGGCATGTTCGCGCTGGGCATCTGGGACGGCCGCAAGGACCGCCTGATCCTGCTGCGCGACCAGCTCGGCATCAAGCCTCTGCACGTGTACGAGACCGAGGACGGTGTCCTGTTCGGATCGGAGGCCAAGGCCATCCTCGCTCATCCGGACGTGCAGGCCGTGGTGGACGCGGACGGCTTCCGGGAAATGATGGGGTACGTCAAGGAACCCGGCCGGTCCCCGTGGAAGGGCATGCGGGAGGTCAAGCCAGGCACCATGCTGATCGTCGACCGGGCCGGGGTGCGCGAGCGGGTCTACTGGCGGCTGGAGGTCGAGGAGCACCACGACGACACGGAGACGACGGTACGCCGTGTCCGTGAGCTGCTGGAGGACAGCGTCAGCCGGCAGCTGGTCGCGGACGTACCACTGTGCCTGCTGCTCTCCGGCGGTCTGGACTCCAGTGCCCTGACGGCCCTGGCCGCCCGCAAGCTGGCCGAAGAGGGCCGGGAGACCATGACGTTCACGGTCGACTTCGAGGATCCGGACGGCTTCCGCGGCGACGAGTTCCGCAGCTCGCCGGACGCTCCCTTCGCCCACGAGGTCGTGGACCACGTCGGCACGCTGCACAGCGACATCCGGCTGGACCACCAGCAGCTGGCCGACCCCGACGTACGCCGGGCCGTGATCGCGGCCCAGGATCTTCCGTTCAACTTCGGCGAGGGCGACAACTCCCTCTACCTGCTGTTCAAGGCGATCCGCGAGCACTCGACGGTGGCCCTGTCCGGCGAGTCCGCCGACGAGACGTTCGGCGGTTACCCGTGGTTCCACATCCCCGCGGTGCAGCAGACCGCGATGTTCCCCTGGCTGACGGCCGCGCAGCCCGCCAGGACGTACGACCGGGAGCTGACGCTCGACACCCTGGACCTGCCCGGCTTCCTGGCGCAGCGCTGGTCCGACACGGTCGCGCGAGTGCCGTCCCTGCCCGGCGAGGACCCGCACGAGCGCCGGATGCGCGAGTTCTGCTACGTCCATGTGACCAACTGGCTCGGCACGTTGCTGGACCGCAAGGACCGGATCAGCATGGCGGTCGGCCTGGAGGTGCGGGTTCCGATCTGCGACCACCGGCTGGTGCAGTACGTCTTCAACACGCCGTGGTCGATGAAGACGTTCGACGGCCGCGAGAAGAGCCTGCTGCGCGCCGCCGTGCGCGACACGCTGCCGGCCTCGGTGGCGGACCGGGTCAAGGCGAGTTTCCCGCTGACCCAGGAGCTGAGCTACCTCAGGGAGGTGCAGCGCCAGGTCGGCGAGCTGCTGTCGGCCGGCGACCGCGCGGTGGAGTTCTTCGACCGGGCGCTGCTCACCGAGGCCGTACGCGGGAAGCCGGAGACCCTGACGCGCGACGGGCGTGACGTGCTCGAGCAGGTCCTCGACCTGGCCGTCTGGCTCGACCTCTACCGCCCCACCATCAAGCTGTCCTGACTTCGCGTCGCGGAACGAGTCGAGGGGCGCGGCCGAGGCCGTGCCCCTCCGCCCGCCCCTGAAGGGGCCCGGCCCATCCTCCACGTCGGAGCAGACGCCCTGCGCCTTCAGCCGTTTGAAAGCGACGCGGTGTCAGGCAGTCGCGTCGGAGCGCCGCTCCTCGTCGGACTTGGCGAGAGCGAGCAGGCTCGCGTGGACCTCGTCGCCCAGCTCGCGCATGAACAGCCGGCTGAAGCAGGCGGTGTGGTGCGGGAACTCGATGGCGAGACGGCGGTCGAACGTCGTGACGCAGGCCATGATCGGGCTGCGGCCGGCCTGCGGGAAGTAGTGTTCGCGGGCGGGCACGAGCCGTACGTCGGTGATCCGCGTGCCCTCCGGAAGGCGCGGGCCGGACACGGCTCCCATGTTGGTGACGATGACCGTGCCGAGGTGGAGTGTCGGATGCCGCGGGGCCGACGGCATGATCCGCATCTCCCGGAAGTGGTCGCCGCGGTCGAGGAAGTCCCGCATGCCGTCGCCGACTTCACGGGCCAGCTCCAGGACGTCGGTGTCCTCGCCGACGGGCAGGGCCTGCAGATGCATGGTGACCGCGGCGACCATGACCGTGGCGGGCACCCGCGGCGACAGACGCGAGCGCAGATCGACCGGTGACACGCAGCTCAGGACGCGCGGATCCGTGCCGTCCATGCGCCGGCGGGCCGCAAGCAGCAGGACGGCGCTGATCAGGGCGTGCACGGACAGACCTTCCACACGGGCCCGCTCGCGCAACCCGGCGGTCGGTTCGGTGTCGAGCAGCAGCCGCTGGACCTCGATGCGGTGGGGCTCCTCGGGCGTTTCCTCCGTCGCCTTCACGTCGTACGGGACGAGTTCGACCGGGCGGCGGCCGACGTTCTCCACACGCTGTTCCAGGTACTTCGCCGTCTCTGCCGCGTCCGAGCGGGGCAGCAGTGTGCTGATGGGCCCGGGGAATTCGGCAACGGGCGTGCGCGGGGCCCGGGTGCCGCCCATGAGCTCCCGGTAGCGGTCCCAGAGGGTGTTGAGCAGGGTGATCCCGCTGTGTCCGTCGGTGATGACGTGGTCGATGCTCAGTACCAGGGTGTGCCGCTCCTCGTCGGGGTCGCTCACGAGGACCACCCGGGCCAACGGACCCCCCACCGTCAGCGGGGTGTTGAGCTCCTCTTGATACGCCTGCCCGTCTCCGGTACGCGTCCGCAGCCGGGGTCGCTCGGCCTCCGGGAGAGATTCGAGGGCGTGGCCGTCGCCGTCCGGGACGATGTGCGTCAGCAGCTGCGGCTGCTCCGCCGTGACCGCCTCGAACGCCGCGGACAGGACCGCCGAGTCGACGGGACCGTCCAGGGCGCAGGAAAGGACCGCCCTGCTTCGCTGGGCGACGTAAAGGTTTTCCACGGGGCACAGCGTGCGTCGCATGCAAACAGCCTTTCTGCTCGTCGAACTTGCCGGTGATATTCACTTGAATGACCGGCTCACGCGGCAGGATAAAGCGGCCCCTGGAGCGGGCGCGACGGAATCCGGAACCTTGAGGAAACAGTCGAGCGCGACTCAAGGAGAGTCCGAGGTACCGCAGGTGCTTCGGGGCGTCGCGCCTCAGACCAATTCCCTTCGACCAAACCCGGAAGCAGCGCGTGAGAAGTTACCTTGAGTCTTGTTCGCGCATCACTTGAGCCTCCCTGGAGCGCCTTGACTGGCCGACTCCCGATCGATCACTGTGGGGCGGCGCAAGGTGATCGCCGCCTGCCCATATTCCCCATTCGACAGCATCCAACGGGTGATTCGTGTGAATCCCGCTCGTCATTGAGGGGTTGGTGCCATGTCCATCCAGCAGCACGAACATCGCCCGCTGTCGGGAGCCCAGGAGGGTCTGTGGTTCGCCGGGCGGCTGGCGACGCACCCTGCCGCCTGCAACACCGGCGAGTACGTGGAGATACACGGCCCGATCGACGCCGGCCTGTTCGAGGCCGCGCTGCGCCGTACGGTCGGGGAGGCCGACACCTTCGCGCTGCGTTTCGTCGAGACCCCGGACGGCCCCCGCTGCGTCGCGGCCGGCGACCCGGACGACTGGCCGTTGCACCGTGTCGATGTCAGTGCCGAGCCCGCTCCACGGGCCGCGGCGGAGGACTGGATCCGGCGGGACCTGACGACGGCGACCGACCTCGTCGCGGGGCCGCTGTTCTCGCACGCGCTGATCACACTGGGGCCGGACCGGTTCATCTGGTTCCTACGGGCCCATCACATCCTGCTGGACGGTTACAGCTACAAGCTGGTGGCCCGTCGGCTGGCCGACACGTACACCGCTCTCGCCGCCGGGCGCGAGCCGGAGCCCGCCGGCTTCGAGCCGGTCGCCCGGCTCCAGGCCGAGGAAGCCGCCTACTTCGCCTCCGAGCATCACGACCGGGACAGCGCGTACTGGGCATCCCGGCTGGCCGGTCTGCCCGACCCGGTCCGTCTCACCGAGCGCACGGCCCCGCCCGAGGCGCCCTTCCTGCGCTGCACCCACGACCTCACACCCGCCGAGACCGAGGCGCTCAGCGCGGCGGCGGCCCGCCTCGGTGTCTCGCGCACCGACCTGCTGGTGGGTGCCGTCGCCGCGTATCTGCACCGCATGACCGGCGCCGACGATCTGGTCCTGGGCCTGGCCACCCTGAGCCGGATCGGCTCGGCCTCGCTGCGCACGCCCGGCACGGCCTCCGACATCCTGCCTCTGCGCGTCCCCGTCTCCCCCACCGCGCCGGTGGGCGATCTGATGCGGTCAGTGGCCGAGGAGCTGCGGTCGCTGCGCCGGCACCAGCAGTACCGGGGCGAGTTCGTGCGCCGCGACCTGGGTCTCATGGGCGCGGGGCGGAACGTGCACGGACCGGTGGTCAACATGGTCCCGTTCGCCGAGGACCTGACGTTCGCCGGGCACCCCTCGACCTCCCACCACCTCTCCGGCGGCGCGGTCGACGACCTGCAGATCAGCGTGCGCCCGGGAGCCGAGGCCGGCGGCCTGTGGCTGGCGTTCGACGCCAATCCGGCGGCGTACGAGCAGGCCGAACTGGACACCCACCTGCGGCGGTTCCTCTTCCTGGTGGACCAACTCGCGTCCTCAGACGGGCAGTCGGCACTCGCCGACGTATCACTGCTGCTGCCGGGCGAGGAACCGCAGACCCGGCCCCGGCGCGCCTACAGCGTCACGGGCACCCTCACCCGGCGCTTCGAGGAACAGGCGTCCCGCGTTCCGCACGCCACCGCGGTGAGCTACGAGCGGGTTCAACACAGCTACACCGAACTCAACGCGGACGCCAACCGGTTGGCGCGACTGCTCGTCGAGCGCGGTGCGGGACCGGGCAAGGTGGTCGCGCTCGCGCTGCCTCGCGGGACGCGCCTCGTCGTGGCGCTGCTCGCCGTGCTGAAGACGGGGGCCGCGTATCTGCCGTTGGACACCGGTCACCCGGCCGAGCGGCTGCGGCTCGTCGCCGAGGACGTACCACCGGTCGTGCTCGTCACCGACACCGCAACCGTGGGGGCGCTTCCCGCGATACCGGCGCCGACCGTCGTCCTGGGCAGCCCGGAGACCGACGGGGACCTCGCCGTACGCCCGCCCGGCGACCTCACCGACGCGGACCGCACCGGACCCACGGGCCCGGACGACATCGCGTACATCATCCACACCTCCGGCTCCACCGGCCGCCCCAAGGGCGTCCCCGTTCCGCACTCCAATGTGCTGCGGCTGTTCGAAGCGTCCGCCGAGCACTTCGACTTCGGCGCGGACGACGTGTGGACGCTCTTCCACTCGTACGCCTTCGACTTCTCCGTCTGGGAGGTCTGGGGTCCGCTGCTGCACGGCGGACGGCTCGTCGTCGTGCCGTCCGCGGTCAGCCGCTCGCCGCGCGACCTCCTGCGGCTGCTGCGGGAAGAGCGGGTCACGGTGCTCAATCAGACGCCGTCCGCGTTCGAGCAGCTGATGCAGGCGGATCTGGAAGGCGAGCACGCCGAAACGGCCCTGCGGTACGTCGTGTTCGGCGGCGAGACGCTGAGGGTGGAGCGGTTGCGGCCGTGGGCGGACCGGTACGGCCTGGACGCGCCGGCGCTTGTCAACATGTACGGCATCACCGAGACGACCGTCCATGTCACCTTCCAGCGCCTGACCCGTGCCCACCTGGACGATCCACGCCGACCGAGCGTGATCGGCACTCCGCTGGCCGATCTCTGCGTCCACCTGCTCGATGCGGCACTCCGGCCCGTTCCGCCCGGGGTGACCGGCGAGATGTATGTGTCGGGGGCGGGTCTGGCACCCGGCTACCTCGGGCGGCCCGAGCTGACGGCCGAGCGGTTCGTGAAGGACCCGTTCGGCTCGCCCGGCACGCGGATGTACCGCACCGGCGACCTCGCCCGGCGTGGGGCCGACGGGATCCTGGAGTACGCTGGACGCGCCGACGAGCAGGTGAAGATCCGCGGGTTCCGTATCGAACCCGGCGAGATCAAGGCCGTGCTCGCCGATCACGCGGACGTCGCCTCGGCGGCGGTCGTCGTACGGCGGACCGCGGACGGCGACCCGCGGCTCGTCGCGTACGCCGTGCCCGTCGAGGGACACCACCCGGCCCCGGCCGAGCTGCGCGCCCGCCTGGCCGAGCGGCTGCCCGGTCACATGGTCCCGGCTGCCTGTGTGCTGATCAACGCGCTGCCGCTGACCGCGAACGGCAAGCTCGACGTGCGGGCCCTGCCCGAGCCGGACTTCACCGACGCCGCGGCGGGGCAGCGCGCCACGACGCCCGAACAGGAACTGGTCTGCCGGCTGTTCGCCGAGGTGCTGCGGCTGCCCGAGGACTCCGTGGGCGTGGGCGCCGACTTCTTCGACCTGGGCGGGCACTCGCTGCTGGCGGTGCGGCTGCTGGCCAGGCTGCGTGCCGAGACGGGCCAGGACATCCCGATGACGGCGCTCTTCGACACGCCCACCCCCGCTGCCCTGGCGCTCCGGCTGACGGAGGAGTCCGGTACGGCGGTCCGGCTGCCCCCGCTGGCGGCGGCGACGCGTCCTGAGCGGGTGCCGCTGTCGTCCGCGCAGGAGCGGATGTGGTTCCTCAACCGGCTGGACGGCGCGGCTGCGACGTACAACATCCCGCTGGTCGTCCCGCTGGAGCACGACCTCGACGAGGAGGCGCTGCGCTCGGCGCTCGCCGATGTCGTGGACCGGCACGAGAGCCTGCGCACGGTGTTCACGGACGACGGGGACGGTCCGCGCCAGCGGATCCTGCCGCCCGGGACGCTGCGTCCGGAGCTGCGGATCGTGGACTGCCCGGGCGAGGAGGTGGACGCTCAGGTCGCCGCGGCGGGCCGGCACAGCTTCGATCTGACGCGGGAGAGCCCCCTGTGGGCCGCGGTCGTGGGCACCGGGGCGCGGCGCACGCTGCTGCTCGTCCTGCACCACAGCGCGGCCGACGGCTGGTCGCTGCGGCCCCTGGGGGAGGATCTGAGCGCTGCCTACGAGGCCCGCCGGGAGGGCCGGGCGCCGCACGGGAAGCCGCTGCCGGTGCAGTACGCCGACTATGCGCTGTGGCAGCACGGGGTTCTGGCTCCCGCGCCCGAGGGGCCCGGCCGACTGGAGCAGCTCACCGGTTTCTGGCGCGAGGCTCTGACGGGGCTGCCCACGGAGAGCACTCTGCCCGCCGACCGGGCCCGGCCCGCGGTGGCCGGCGGCGCGGGCGCGCGTGTGTCGGCGACCGTGGACGCGGCGCTGCACGAGCGGCTGGAGCGGCTGGCGGACGCCGAGGACGCGAGCCTGTTCATGGTCCTGCACGCCGCCGTGGCCGCGTTGCTGTCCCGCTGGGGCGCCGGCACCGACCTGGCGATCGGCACGCCTGTGGCCGGACGCTCCGAGGCAGCGCTGGACGACGTCATCGGGCTGGTCACCAACACACTCGTGCTGCGGACCGACGTCTCGAACGACCCCGACTTCCGCGAACTGCTCGCGCGGATCCGGCGGTTCGACCTCGCGGCACTGGACCACCAGGACCTACCGCTCGACCTGCTCGTCGACGACCTGAACCCGCCCCGGCACCCGGCCCGCCATCCGCTGTTCCAGGTCATGCTGGCCCTGCAGAACAACGAACCGGCCGTGCTCCGACTCGGCGACCAGCGCACCCCACTGCGTCCCACGGCCACCGGCACCGCCAAGTTCGACCTCTTCGTGGATGTCATGGAACGGCGCGACGCGCAGGGCGCGCCCGACGGCCTGGACCTCCATGTCGAGTACGCCACCGACCTGTTCGCCCCGGAGACCGCCGTCTGCTTCACGGAGGCACTGTCCGCCGCTCTCGATGCCGTGAGCGCGGATCCGGCGCTACGAGTGAGCGGCCTGCCCGCACGCGGGCCCCGGCCGCAGAGCCTGCCCGATGACCTGGCCGCCGTGGCCCTGGAGGTCGCCGGTGTGCGTGACGCGGTCGCGCTGCCGCCCGGCGAGGCCTTCTGCGCGCCGGCCCTGTATGTGGTGCCTGGGCGGGAGACCGCGCCCGGCCAGGTGGAGCACTCCCTCGACGCCACGCGCGTCATCGCCGTGAACGGGCTGCCGCGCACCGCGGAAGGCGCCCTGGACATCGCCGCCCTGCGTGCGCTGCCCGCCGTCGACCGAACCGCCGCCGCCCGCTGGGAGCGGGAGTTGGCCGGGCTCGCCGGAGTCCGCGGGGCGAGTGTCGAACTGGAGGAGTTCCCGGAGGAGTTGGGCCGGATCCACGCCGGGCCGCCGCGGACCGGGCTCCGGCCGGAGACCTCCCCGGGGCCCGGGTCGCGGTCCGGCCGCGTCCCCGCTCTCAGCGCGGGCCCGCCCCTGCCCGAACCGTCCGTCCCGAGCTGGGCGGCAGCCCTCACCCGCGCGGCGGCGGGGCCGCACGGCGAGATCGTGCACGTGCGCGCCGACGGCAGCGAGGCCCGCCGCAGCTATGCCTCACTCGTCGAGGAGGGCTCGCGCGTCCTGGCCGGACTGCGGGAGAAGGGGCTGCGTCCCGGCGATCAGGTCATCCTCCAGTGCTCGGACACGGAGGACTTCGTGGCCGTGCTGTGGGGCTGTGTCCTCGGCGGGTTCGTGGCCGTGCCCCTGACCGTGCCCGCCTCCTACACCACCCCCTCGGCCGCCGTCACCAAGCTGGAGGGCATCTGGCGGATGCTGGACCGGCCGTGGATCGTCGCCTCGCCGTCGGACGCGCCCGGCCTGCGGCAGCTCGCCGAGCGGGACGGCTGGCCGGGGCCGCGGCTGACCACCGCCGACGTACTGCGCGAGGCGCCCGAGGACCGCGGTTGGCACGAAGCGGCACCGGACGACCTGATCCTGATGCTGATGACCTCGGGCAGCACCGGCCTGCCCAAGGCCGTGCGGATCACCCACCGGGGCGTTCTGACCCGGTCGGCGGCCACCGAGGCGATGAACGGCCTCGGCGAGCACGACGTCAGCCTCAACTGGATCCCGCTGGACCATGTGACCGGCGTGGTGATGTTCCACCTGCGGGACGTGTACCTCGGCTGCCGCCAGGTCCACGCGCCGACCTCCTGGATCCTCCAGGACCCGCTGCGCTGGGCCGACCTCGCCGACCGGCACCGTGTCACCGTCACCTGGGCGCCCAACTTCGCCTTCGGACTCTTCGCCGACCAGGCGCACCGCTTCGAGGGCCGCACCTGGGACCTGTCGCCGATGCGGCTCGTGATGAACGCCGGCGAGGTCGTCGTGGCCTCGGCCGCGCGCCGCTTCGTGCATGAGCTGCGCCCGTTCGGGCTGCCGCAGGACGTGATGCACCCCGGCTGGGGCATGTCCGAGACCTGCTCGGTGGTCACCGACAGCGTGCTGCCCGCCGAACCGCCGGGCCACGACGAGTCGTTCGTCAGCTGCGGGCTGCCCTACCCCGGGTTCGCCATGCGGGTCGTCGGCGACCGGGACACCGTCCTGGCCGAGGGCGACGTCGGGCGACTCCAGGTGCGCGGGACCTCGGTGACCCGGGGCTACCACGACAACGCGAAGGCCAACGCGGAGTCGTTCACCGAGGACGGCTGGTTCGACACCGGCGACCTGGCCTTCCTGCGCGACGGCGAGCTGTACATCACCGGCCGGGCCAAGGACGTCATCATCGTCAACGGCGTCAACCACTTCAGTCACGAGATCGAGTCCTGCGTCGAGGAACTCCCTTGTGTCGTACGGAGTTTCACGGCCGCTGTCGCGGTCCGCTCCGATCCGTCAACGACCACCGACGAACTCGCCCTCTACTTCCATCTCGCCGACGGCCACGACCCGGCCGCCGCCCTGCGGGAGATCGGCGGCAAGGTGACACGGGAGATCGGCGTGAGCCCGGCCTTCCTCATTCCCGTCGGCACCGAGGACATCCCGAAGACCGAGATCGGGAAGATCCAGCGCACCAAGCTCCGCAAGGGTTTCGAGGCAGGCGACTTCGACGAGGCGATGCGCGAGGCGCAGCTACTGCTCGGCGGCGCGGCCACACTGCCGGACTGGTTCCTGCGGCCGGTGTGGCAGCGGGCCGACGCCCTGCATCCGCCGCTGACAGCGGCGGGGCGGCACGTCCTGGTGCTGGCCGGGCACGATCCCGAGGCCGCCGCACGCGTGGCAGGACGGCTGCGGGCCGCGGGCGGGCTGTGCACGGTGGTCACCGACGGGTCGGCGTACGAGCGGATCGACGCCGCCGCCTACCGCGTACGGCCCACTGAGGCCGGCGACTTCGCCGCCGTGCTGGAACGGCTCGGCGCCGACGGGCGCGAGGTCGACGCCGTGATCACATTCGGCTCGGCCGGCCACGCCGACCACGCCGAATCCCTGCTCGCCTTCGTCCGTGCGCTGATCGTCCGGCATGACAAGAGGCGCCCGGTGCCGCTGCTGTTCGCCACGGCCGGCGCACACGCCCTCACGCCGTACGACCGGCCGCGCTGCGACCACGCCACAACCGTGGGTCTGCTCAAGTCCCTGCGTGAGGAGCAGCCTTGGCTGCGGGGTGTGCATGTCGACCTGGCGCCGGGCGGGGACGTGGACACGCTGCTCGGCGAGCTGACGGCCGCGTCCGTGGAGGCCGAGGTCGCCCACCGGGACGGCCACCGGTATGTGCGCCGCCTGGCACCCCTGCCCGAACCGCTGCCGCGCGCCCAGCCGTCCACGGCCGGCTTCCACCTGATCAGCGGCGGCCTGGGCGGGGTGGGCATCGAGATCGCCGAGCATCTGCTCAGGACACCCGGTACGAAGCTGCTGCTGCTCGGCCGCGGTACGCCCGGCGACGAGCTGCGGCGGCTCCAACAGCTCGGGGACGTGCGCTGGGCGCGGGCCGACGTCACCGACACCGCGCAGGTGCGGGCAGCCGTACGCGAGGCGGGCGAGGCTTGGCTCGTGCCCCTGACCTCGGTGCTGCATCTGGCCGGTGCTTTCGACGAGCGGCCGGTGAGCGAGCTCGACACGGAGAGCTGGCGCACGGCTCTGGCGGCGAAGGTGCGGGGGGCCTGGGCGCTGCACGAGGTCGCGTCGGAGCACCCGGTCGACTCCTTCGTCACCTTCTCCTCCGTCAACGGCTGGTTCGGCGGCGCGATGAACTCCGCGTACGCGGCCGCCAACGCCTTCCTGGACGCGCTGGCCGTGCACCGCCGTCACCTGGGGCTGCCCGGGCAGAGCCTGGCGTGGAGCATGTGGCGCGAGCGTGGCATGAGCCGTGGCTACGAACTCGCCTCGCTGACCGAGGCCCGGGGCTATCGGGTCCTCGACCCGGCCACGGCGGTGCGTTCGTTCGACTTCGCGCTCTCCCTGGACGAGCCGCACGTACTGATCGGCGCCGACCGTACGGCGCCGTGGGTGCGCAGCCACGTCGTGGGCCCGGTACGACAGGTGCGGCGGCTCACGGCGCGGGTCGCCCTCGACGAGGGCACCGACCTCGGCGCGCTGTACCGCGAGGCGGCCCGGAGCGCGGAGGGCGACGCGTGGGTGCTGCGGTCGGCCGGAACGGCCGTCCACCGGTCCGAAGCCCCGGAAGCGGGCGAGGAGTCGCGTCGCCGCCTCGAGACACGACTCGCCGCCATCTGGTGCGCGGTGCTGGACCTGGACCGGGTCGGCCGGGACGACAACTTCTTCGGTCTGGGCGGCAACTCGCTGCTCCTGGTCGGCGCGCAGGCAGCGATCAACAAGGAACTGGGATGCGATCTGAAGGTGGTGGACCTGTTCGCGCATCCGACAGTGCGGGCGCTCGCCCGGCACCTGGCCGAGAGCGGAGTCGGCGCCGCCGAGGCCGGGGCGGCCCCCGCGCCCGAGCGGCCCACCGGCCTGGGCCTGGCCAGGCAGCAGGCGCAGCGGCAGCGTACGGCCCGCGGCGCCCGTCGCGCCGTACGGGAACGGAAGGACCGAACCGATGGCTGAGCCCACCACCGAGCCGGACGAGGAGGTCCCCGCCGTCGCCGTGATCGGCATGGCGGCACGCTTCCCGGGCGCGGACGACGTCGACGCGTTCTGGAAGAACCTGGCGGCGGGCCGGGAGGCGGTACGGCCGGTCACCGACGAGGAGTTCCTCGCGGCGGGCGGAGACCCCAAGGACCTCGACGACCCGGCCCTGATCCGGATGGCATCCGTGGTCGAGGGCATCGACCTCTTCGACGCGGACTTCTTCGGCATGAGTCCGACCGAGGCGGCTGTCGTCGACCCGCAGCAGCGGCTGCTGCTGGAGACCGCGTACCACGCACTCGAGGACGCGGGACAGGTGCGCGAGGCGCAGGAGGTCACCACCGGCGTCTACGCGGGCGCCGGCGACAGCCGCTACTACCCGGCGCACATCCATCCCCGGTACGCCGGGCAGCCGGGGTCGATGGCGCTGGTGCACGCGGCCACGGCCAACTCGCTCGGCGCGCTGGCCACCCGGATCTCCTACGAACTCGGGCTCACCGGGCCGAGTCTGTCGTTGCAGACGGCGTGCTCCACGGCGCTGGTGGCTCTGCACACCGCGTGCCAGGACCTGCTGGACTACCGCTGTGACCTGGCGCTCGCGGGGGCGGTGTTCCTCAACCCCTCGGCGGTTCTCGGCTATCGGCATGTGCAGGACGGGCCGTTCTCGCCGGACGGGCGCTGCCGGGCCTTCTCCGCGCAGGCGGCCGGCACCTCCTCGGGCAACGGGGGCGGGCTGGTCGTACTGAAGCGGCTGGAGGACGCGCTCGCCGACGGTGACCGGATCCGGGCCGTGGTGCGGGGCTCGGCGGTCAACAACGACGGGCGCCGCAAGGTCGGGTTCTCCGCACCCAGCGCGGCCGGCCAGACCGAGGTGATCCTCGCCGCGCAGGTGCAGGGCGACATCGACGCCGGCACGATCGGGCTGGTCGAGGCGCACGGTACCGCCACGCGGATCGGCGATCCGATCGAGGTGGCGGCGCTGACCGAGGCGTTCCGGCAGAGCACGGACCGACGCGGGTTCTGCGCACTGGGCTCGGTGAAGACCAACATCGGGCATCTCGGCGCGGCGGCCGGCATCGCCGGCGTCGTGAAGGCCGTACTCGCCCTCGAACACCGGCAGATACCTCCCAGCCTGCACTTCGACGCGCCGAACCCGCTGATCGACTTCGCGTCGAGTCCGTTCCGGGTACCGACCGAGCTGGAGGGGTGGCCGGACGCCGGTCATCCGCGCCGGGCGGCGGTCAGCGCCCTGGGCATCGGCGGCACCAACGCCCACGTCGTCCTCGAGGAGGCACCGGCCTCCACACCGGAGCCCCGGCCCGCCGAAACGTCCCGGCGGCATGTCCTGCCGTTGTCCGCGCGCACGGCCGGCGCGCTGCGCGGCCAGGCCGAGGCCCTGGCCCGCCATCTGGAAGTCCACCCCGAGCCACGGCTCGACGACGTCGCGCACTCCCTGCGCACCGAGCGCCCGGCCCTGCGCCACCGGCTCGCCGTCAGCGCCACGACCCCCGCCGAGGCCGTGGCCGCGCTGCGCGCCCCGCAGTCGCCGGTGGGCCCGGTGCCCGACGATCCGCCGCGGGTGGCGTTCCTGCTGCCCGGCGGCGGCACCCAGTACGTCGGCATGGGGGCCGAGTTGTACCGGGACGACGACGTCTACCGCGACGTCGTGGACCAGTGCGCGCGCGTCCTGCGGCCGGTCGTCAAGGGCGATCTGCGCACCGCTCTGTTCGAGCGGGTCGAGCCGGGCGGCATCACCTCTTTCCTCGCGCTGGTCATCACCGAGTACGCGTTGGCCAGGACGCTCATGGAGCAGGGGGTGCGCCCCGACGCACTGATCGGGCACTCGCTCGGCGAGTACACGGCGGCCTGTCTGGCCGGAGTGATGGATCTCGACGAGATGCTGCCGGTGGTCGCCGAGCGTCTGCGGCTCATCTCCGTCTGCGCCGGGGCGACCGTCGGCGTCGCCGCCTCCGCGGACGCCGTCGCGCCGCTGCTCGGCCCGGACCTGTCACTGGCGGCGGTGAACGGCCCCGCGGCCTGCACGGTCGCCGGACAGGCGGACGCGGTGGCCCGGCTCGAGGCCGAACTCACCCGCCGGGACATGCCGTTCCGCCGACTGCGTATCCCCGCCGCCGCCCACTCCCACGTCCTCGACCCGATCCTCGAGACCTTTGCCGACCGTCTGCGCACCCTGCGGCTGCGCGCGCCCAGGATCCCGTACGTCACGAATGTCACCGGCGCCTGGATCACCGACGCGCAGGCGACGGACGTACGGCACTGGGTCGAGCACACGCGGCGCACCGTGCGGTTCGCCGACGGCATCGGAACGCTGTGGGCGGACGGGCGGCCGGTGATGGTGGAGATCGGGCCCGGGGACAGCATGACCAAGCTGGCCCGCGCCGCGCTGGAGGGCGAGGACCCGGTGACGGTCACGACCATGCGGCACGCGAAAGCCGACGCGCCCGACGGATTCGTCCTCGCAGGCGCGCTCGGCAGGCTCTGGGCCGCCGGTGTCGACCCGGCGCTGCCCCACGCCGTCGATCCCGCCGGGCCGCCACGCCGGGTGCGGCTGCCCGGGTACGCCTTCGACCGGCGGCGGCACTGGATCGACGCCCCGGGCGCGCACACCGGGTCGGGGGCGGCCGAGCGGGAGCGGGCCGTGGACGCCCGGGGCGGGCGGACGCCCCGTCCGCTGCTGACCACCGAGCACGTGGCACCGCGCACGCAGCGGGAGCGGGCCGTGGCCGAGGTGTGGGAGGAGCATCTGGGTATCGACGGCATCGGCGTCCACGACAACTTCTTCGACCTCGGCGGCGACTCGATGCGGGCCGTGCTCCTCGCGGGTCGGCTGCGGGCGACAGGTGTGCTGGACGTGGCCGGCGGCTCGCTGCTGGCCGCTCCCACGGTCGCCGGCCTGCTGGAGTCGGTCGGCGAGCGAGGCGGCCCGTCCTCCGCCGCGCTCGGGCCCTTGCTGCCGCTGCGCTCCGAGGGCGCCGAGACGCCACTGTTCTGCATCCACCCCGGCGCCGGCGTCGCCTGGCGGTACACCGGACTGCTCCCCCAGCTCGGCCCGGACCAGCCGGTGTTCGGCATCCAGGCGCACGGCCTCGACGGCACCCGCCCGCCCGCGCCGGACGCAGCGTCCATGGTGGCGTCGTACGTGGACCTCGTGCGAGAGGTCCGGCCCAGGGGTCCCTACCGGCTGTTGGGCTGGTCCTACGGCGGTTTCGTCGCGCACGCCATGGCCTGCGCGCTCCAGGAGCAGGGCGAGCGGGTCGAGTTGCTGGCCATGCTGGACGCCCCGCAGACCCGGGGCATGCGCTACGTCCCGGAGCAGGTCGAGCGGCAGGTGGCCGGGCTGCTGATGCGGGTGGCGGGGCTGCCGGTCGACGCGGACACCGCGATCCCGGACGTCGACAGCGTACTGGCGCGTATCGGCGCGGTCCCGGTCGATGGCGACGCGACGGCTCCGGTGTCGCGTGCCGAGGCCACGGCGATCGCCGACGTGATGCGCAACAATCTGCGCATCGCACCGCAGTTCAGTCCCGGCGTCTACCGAGGCGAGGTGCTGTTCTTCACCGCCACCGAGGACGCCCGCACCGACGACGCCGATCTCGCGCTGGCCGCCGGAAAGGCGGACGCTTGGCGGCCGTACGTCGACGGATCGCTGACCGATCACCCCGTGCCGTGCGGCCACTACACGATGACCGAACCCGCGCCCATGGCCGTGATCGGCTCCGTGGTCGCCAAGGCGCTGCGCCCCGCCTCCGGATG
Organism: Streptomyces sp. TG1A-60; assembly: GCF_037201975.1. Classification (NCBI taxonomy): domain Bacteria; kingdom Bacillati; phylum Actinomycetota; class Actinomycetes; order Kitasatosporales; family Streptomycetaceae; genus Streptomyces; species Streptomyces sp. TG1A-60. Next base: position 1,418,349 of record NZ_CP147520.1, read on the forward strand.
AGCCGACCCTGTTCCCCCGCTACCCACCTCGCAAGACCTTCATTCATTCAGAACAAGGAGACGACCTTGGCAGGCACCGGACGACACCAGGGCAGGACCGCGCTGGTCACAGGAGGCAGCCGCGGCATCGGGCGAGCCGTCAGCAGGCGGCTGGCGCGGGAGGGGGCGCTGGTCGCCGTCCACTACGGGCACGACGCGGCGGCGGCGGACCGTACCGTCAAGGAGATCGAGACGGACGGCGGCCGGGCGTTCGCGATCCACGCGGAACTGGGCGTCCCCGGTGACGCGACCACCCTGTGGTCCGCGTTCGACCGCGAGCTAGCCGTGTACGCCCCGGATGCCGAACCGGGCCTGGACATCCTGGTCAACAACGCCGGCATCACGCTTCCGCGGACGATCGAACATGTCACCGAGGAGGACTACGACCGCGTCTTCGCCGTCAACACCAAGGCCCCGTTCTTCATCCTCCAGCAGGGCATCGGCCGACTGCGGGACGGGGGCCGGATCATCAACATCTCGTCGGGGGCCACGCGCTTCGCGTACCCAGCGATCATGACGTACTCCATGACCAAGGCGGCCATGGACCACCTGACACTGTCCCTCGCCCTCGAGCTCGCTCCGCGGAACATCACGGTGAACGCGGTCGCCCCCGGCTTCACCGAGACCGAGATCAACCCGACCCTGAAGAACCCGGAGATCCGGCAGGCGCTCTCCGCGTACTCGGCGTTCAACCGGCTCGGCCAGCCGACTGACATCGCCGACGTGGTCGCCTTCGTCGCGAGCGAGGACGCCCGCTGGGTGACCGGCCAGTGGCTCAACGCGACCGGCGGCGTCCGCCTCGGCCTGTAGACCGACCGGTTCGCGCATCCCCAGCCCGTTTCCAGCCGTTTCAAGAGGGCGTCAGTCCCAAGGAGCACTTCATGAGGGAGATTTCGGCCTTCGCGGCCGAGGAGGAGCAGCGCGTCCTGAGCCTGAAGCCGGTCCTCGCCCCGGTGCACGGGAAGTACGGTGACCATCCTCATCAGGTCTACGACGCCTGGCCCGCCGAGGACCCGGAAGCACCGCTGGTGCTGCTGCTGCACGGCGGGTACTGGCGCTACGACCGGATGCATCTGACGCCGTTCGCCTCCTGGCTGGCGAAACGGGGCTTCTCCGTGCTGCTGCCGGGCTTTCGCCGGGCCGGGGGTGCCGGCGGATATCCGGAGACCTTCGACGACATCGCCCGGATCGTCGACACGCTGCCCGAGGGCCGACCGTACGTCCTGGCCGGCCACTGCTCCGGCGGCCATCTCGCCCTGTGGTGCGCGGCCCGCGCCCTCCTGCCCGCCGACTCGCCCTGGCACACGACGTCCCTCCCACCCGCCGTGCTCGCCCTCGCCCCGCTGACCGACCTCGCGGCCACCCGCCGGGACCGTCTCAGCAACGACGCGGCGCTACAACTCCTTGGCGGATCGGGCCTGTTCGAGGCGCGGATGCAGTACGCCGATCCGCTGACGCTGCTGAAGGGGCCGCGAACGACGGGCGTACGGACCGTGCTGCTGCACGGCGCGGTCGACGAGGAGGTGCCTCTGTCGCAGTTCACGGACTACGCGGCGGTGCACGACGACCTGGAGACGGTCGCTCTGCCCGACATCGGCCACTACACACTCATCGAGCCCGACGCGCCCGGCGCGATCGCGGTCGCCGACACCGTGCGCCGCCTGGCTGCGGCCGTAGCCGTATCCGTCGATGGACACCGCCGCCCCACAGCGCCGGGATGTCCAACTCCTGGAGCGCCTCGAGATCACGACGGCCGATGCAACGCCGTTGTACCGGTGGGCCGCGGAGACACCCGCCGCCCGGCTCAGGGCAACCAGCCTTGGTCGTAGGCGATCCGGACCGCGTCGATCCGGTTCCGCGCAGCGAGCTTGGAGACGACGGAGGTCAGGTAGTTCCGGACGGTCCCTTCGGTCAGACAGAGGCTGTTGGCTATCTCGCAGACGTCGGCGCCCCGGGCAGCCTGCCGCAGGACCTCCGTCTCCCGGGCCGAGAGGGGCTTCTGCTGGAAGTTCCAGGCGTTCAGCAGCAGCTCGGCGTCGATGGCGTGCTGACCGGCGGCGACTGCACGCACCGACTTGGCGAGCTGGCCCGGCGGGGCGTCCTTGACGAGGAAGCCCCGCGCATGTGCGGCAAGCGCGCGTCGCAGCAGGCCCGGGCTGTCGGAGGAGGAGAGGATCAGGGTGCGGCAGCTCGGGAGTCTCTCGTGGAGTTCCGCCGCCGCGGTGAGCCCGTCCGTACCGGGAACGTCGATGTCGAGTACCACTACGTCGGGCCGGGTTTCCAGAGCGGTCGGTACGATGTCGTCCACCCGGCTCACCGCGCCCACAACGAGCAGATCCGATTCCATCTCTAACAGGGCGGCCAGTGCGCCGCGGACCAGATGGACGCCCTCGGCGAGCAGGATTCTGGTGTGCATGATCGCGTACTTTCGTGTCGTTCCATGCGCTCCGGCTCCAGCCGGTGCACTGCTCTGCCCCGTCGCTGTCGGCAGCGGCCGACTGACCGGGCGAAGGCCGCAGTGGTGCCCCCGCTCGGCCACCGGACTCCGCCGGGCGTGCTCCGGGATCGACCGGCCCGTGGACGCCGGGGAGTCCGGCGGCGGACGGACGACGCCGTCGTTCACCATGACGAGTCGCCCGGTGCTGCCGGACGCGGTCACCGTGACGTGGCACTTCGCGGCCTCGCTGTGCCTGATGACGTTGGCGGTCTCTTCTCTCGACACGATGGTCTGGACGGCTTCGAGCACCGCGTCCGGCCGGTCGTGGTCGGCTGCGAACGACATGGAGTACCGGTAGTCCCTGGCGACCACACGCAGGTCGGTGAGGGCCTGGCGTGAGGTGTCCGGAATCGCCGCGGTCTCCTGACGGGCGCGGTGCGCTTCTGCCGGAACCCGTCGATGGGCCGGCTCCCCCTTCAGGACGATGGCGGCTCTCCAGGTCATCCACCCCGTCAGCAGCGTGCACACGGCGCACGGGACAGCTGTGTGGAACGGCGCTTCCGCCCAGGCGATGCCCATAGCGCCGACGACGACCCGGGACCGGACGAGCCGGACCCCGCGCCGTCTGAACGGCGAACACGAGCACGAAGAGGGCGATGAGGGGCGCGGGTTGGGTCCGGTCACCGCGTCAATGACACCCTGGGAGGCGATGACCGAGTGGGACGACGGTGACGATCCGGGTCGTCCAGTACATGGGGATGTCATGGTCCGGCTGCCGGTCCTGTCCGTCCGGCGACCACTCCCCAGCACTCCCGGGACCGTCTTGCGCGAGGCGCCGACGCGCCTTCCACTGCTCCGAGGAGCACCCACATTTCGTCTCCTCACTCCGGCCGCGCACGGTCCGGCCCCCGTCTGAATTCGACACCCATGACATACGAACGCCATTTCCGTTCACCTGGGGACGGCCGCAGCGAGAGGCGGCTGGTGAGGCGTGGATTTTCGCGCCTGAATGAGGCAATCAGAGCGCAGGAATAACACGGAGACAAAAGTCGAGGATGCGCTCCGACCTTCCTTCTCGGCTTTCCCCTTCTGTCTTCGGCAGGTCTCGAGCATCGGCGACCCGGCATTCTGCTCCGCCTCGCGAACTCCATTCCCCCGCGGCACGCGTCCAAACCGCCCAGGGCAGACCTGAATGCGGCATACACCACTGACGGCGTATGCACCCCAACCCCCCCTAGCAAGAGCGGCACATACGCGAGGGGCCAGGTCAACCGTCTCTGCACCCGGCACCCTCTCCGCCCCGTCGGGCCCCGCCCGCCCTCGCCACGCCCGAGCCGGTGGTAAACACAACTTTCTGATTCCGCGATGCGCCCCACAGCGATAAATCCAACATGAAATTAGGGGGGGCGATGAGCAGGGAGCGATCATGAACCCATGATGGCAGACCCAGCCATCGTGTCAAGATTCTTGAACACTAAAGTCTCCCCCAGCTTTCATGAACGATCTCACTTTCCATTTAGAGGAAAGGAGCCAGGGCTTCGGCATAGTCGGACCGTTGTCCGGTTTGTTATCACCCGCACCGAGAAGTACGAAAAGCCGTCCGGAGTCGCGGGCGTTTCGCCGGAGTCCTGCCGCGATGCCGATCGCGCCGGTTCGCTGCACAGCGCCGATGGCCAGGCGCCATCGCGCCGGGTGCGTTGCCGGTCCGCAGCCGGGAGGCGTCCTCGGCGAAGGTGGTGGCGCGGACGTGGGGCAGCGATTCGCCGGTCCCGTGGTCGCGGTCAGTCGTGCGAGCGCCGCGGAGTGGCCTGTGCGACGGTCAGGCCGGTGACGGCGTAGATCGTCTTGACGGCGGCCTTCCGGGCCCCGGCAAACAGCAGGTTGTTCACGGTGGCGGCCTTGGTCCGTTGCCCGTCAGCGATCCACTGGCCGACCGCCGGCACGAGGTCGCCCGGCCGGTACCGCACAAGCGGTCAGCGCGTACACGACCGCCAGGGCACGCCGGACGCCGCGGGGATCACACGGGTCCGGTACCGCGTTGTCTGCGGCCTTCCGTGCTGGCGGAGTTGGCCAAGGGCAGGCGGTATCCGCGATGATGCGTCGGCAGGTGCGGTCTCCCGGTCGGATCACGGGGCGTCGAGAGCTCCATGATCCTGGAAGCCGCGCCGCCTCCCGTTTCCGTGGTCGCCACCGACAGCCCGTCATGAACCGGACGCCACATGACTGCCGAAGCCCTGGGCCAGATGCCGTCCGGCCCTCGGGCACAGGCCTTCCGAGGCCGCTCGGCCACTTGAGGCACGACATGACTTATTCACATGCAAACTCGTGAATGGATCACTGGGCCCCACGGCACGATCCTGCCAGTCTTCAAGGCACGGGGGGTTCCGCAAGAGGAGCAGAGGAGTCCGAATGACGGACATCACGGTTCTGGGGCCGTTCACAGCTACCTACGGACAGTCGTCGTTCGCCCCCAGCGCCACCAAGCCCCGCCAAATCCTGGCACTCCTGGCATTACAGGCCGATCGCGTCGTCCCCGCGCCAACCCTGATGGAGGAGATCTGGGGCGAGGAACTGCCGCGCAGCGCCGTCACGACACTGCAGACCTACATCCTGAAGTTGCGCCGCAAGCTCTCCGCCGCGCTGGAGTGCGACGCGGTGGAGGCGAAGGACGTACTGGTGACCCTTCACGGTGGGTATCTCCTGCGGACCCAGCCCGAGCGGGTGGACGCACAGGAATTCGAGAAGCTGGCCGCCTCGGGTGGCAGAGCCTTCGAGGCGGGTGACGAGCCCACGGCATCCCGACTCCTCGGCCAGGCGCTCGGGCTCTGGCGCGGGCCCACGCTCATGGATGTGAAGGTGGGCCGTGTTCTGGAGCTGGACGTCGTCCGACTGGAGGAGAAGCGGATGACCGTCCTGGAGCGGCGGATCGACGCGGACCTCGGACTCGGGCGCCATGGCGAACTCGTCCCGGAACTCTCCGTGCTGGCCGCCCGGCACCCCATGCACGAGACGTTCTGCGTGCAGCTCATGACGGCCCTGTACCGGTCCGGCGGCGCGTGGCGGGCCCTGGAGGCCTACCAGCGACTGCGCTCGGCCCTGGTGAAGGAACTGGGCCTGGAACCCTCGCAACGACTGAAGCGGCTCCACCAGGCGGTGCTGTCCGGCGAGGAGTTTGCCGACCACCGCAGCTTCGGCACATCCCACAGCGCCACCGCGGCCCGGCTGACCAGCCGGACGACCGCCGCCTGAGGCTGCCCGGGGCCACCGGGGCCGTCCACCGCCACGTGCCGGCGGACCTCCGGGGCCCCCGTGTCCCCTGCACCGGTCCACACCCGACGTCGTCGATCTCGAGCGGTGCTTCGGCCCGCCGTTCGCCGCGGGCGCTCTCGGGCACGCCACGCGGCTCGCCGTCGACGAGCGCGGCCAGGTGCCGACCGAGGCCGGGCGGGTGCTCGACGAGTGCGGTTCCCACACCGCGTTCGTGCCCGGCCCGCTCGGCGGGAGGCCGATCCGGCTGGATGACCTCAGCCGGGCCGTCGGGCCGGTCTTCCGGCGGGAAGCCTCGCGCGGCTTCGGCCACGGCTCACCGCCCTCTGCGCCGGCGCACCGTGCGGACCTGTGGCGACAACCGGCAGCGTGACCGAACTGCCCGACCAGGGCCGGTGTCGGAAGTCCCGTCGTCCGCCCGCAGGGCGGGCCCCGCGGTGTCCGGTGCGCGCTCTCGGCGTGCCGAGCTTTTCCTCGTGCTGGACGTACTCGGCGTTTCGGCCGTTGCGACGCGAGGGCGTACCCATCAATGCTCCGGTCCCGCAGTCGGGCCTGACTCGGTCGCCGCCAGAACGGCCGGTGGACCGATCCGGCCGAGCCGGCCCGCCAGGGCCGTCAGGAACTCCGGCTCGTCGAGGAAGAAGTGACCCTCGCGCAGCAGCGTCAGGTCGAAGGGCTGTTCGGTGAGCTCGGCCCAGGCCTCCATGCCCGCCGGATCGGTCAGCCGGTCCCGGAGCCCCGCGAAGGCGGCGATCGGCACGTCCAGCGGCTCACTGTGCGTATGGGCGTAGGTCTCGACCATCCGCAGGTCGGCGCGGAGCGACGGCAGGTACACCTGCAGCACCGACGGATTCGCGAGCAGGGCTTGAGGGATGCCGCCCATCCGGCTCAGTCCGGCCGTGAACAACGGATCCGGAAGCATGTGGAGGGGCTCGTGGGACAGCGGCCAGACAGGACTGGTGCGCCCGGAGACCAGCAGCAGTTCGGGCGGTGTGCCCAACTCCCGCAGACGCCTCGTGGTCTCGTAGGCGACGAGTGCGCCGAAACTGTGGCCGAACAGGGCGAAGGGCCGACCCTCGTCCTCCCCCATCAGACGGATCACCTCGGTCACGACCTGCCCGATGTCCCGCAGCAGGCGCTCGCGCAGCCGCGTCCCGTGGCCGGGCAGTTCCAGCGGGACGACCCGCACTCCCCGTGGCACCGCGGTCTCCAGGCGGCCGTACGGCCGTGCGCTGCCGCCCGCGTGCGGCAGGCAGTAGAGAGTAAGCCAGGTCTCGGGAGTGCAGACCTGCGTCATGGATCGTCTCCTTCCGCGGCACGGAGAAGGCCCGTGCCACCTCGATCACCAGTGGGTTCGGATCACCCGTAGTGATAGAACCCTCGCCCCGCCTTCCTGCCCAGGCGTCCGCTCTCGACCATGCGCGTCAGCAGCGGCGGCGGGGCGTAGAGCGCGTTCTTGAACTCGTCGTAGAGGGCGTCGGCCACCGAGCGCAGGACGTCCAGGCCGATCAGGTCGGCGAGTTTGAGCGGGCCCACGGGGTGGGAGCAGCCCAGTGTCATGCCGCGGTCGATGGTCTCGGCGGAGGCGAAACCCGACTCGACCATCCGCACGGCAGCCAACACATACGGCATCAGCAGCGCGTTCACCACGAAACCGGCGCGGTCCGTCGACCGGATGGCCTGCTTGCCGAGGCCCACGGTCACGAACTCCTCGGCCCGGGCCAGCACCGACTCCGCCGTCTGCAGGGAGGAGATGATCTCGACGAGCGGGATGAGCTGCGCCGGGCTGAAGAAGTGAAGGCCCAGGACCTGCCCGGGCCGACCGGTCGCGCTCGCCATGGCCGTGATGGACAGGGAGGAGGTGTTCGAGGCCAGGATCGCCTCCGGGTCCTCCAGCGTCTTGTCGAGCAGGGCGAACAGCTCGACCTTGGCGGCCTTGTCCTCGGCGATGCTTTCGATCACCAGCTGACGGTCCGCCAGGTCGATCAGGTCGGTGGTGAAGGAGATCCGGCCCACCGCGGCATCCCCCTCGGTCGCGCCGATCCGCTCCGCGCGAACCGCCCGGTCGAGGGAGGCCAGGATGCGGCTCCGCCCGGCCACGAGCGAGTCCTTCGAGGAGACGGCCACCCGCACCTCGTACCCGGCCAGCGCCGACAGTTCGGCGATGCCCGAGCCCATCAGTCCGCAGCCGACGACACCGACCCGCTCCACCCGTCCGACCGCTTCCTTGCGGCGTGACGTCGGCATCATGCGGCGGCCCCCCAGCGCAGATAGGCGGCCGCCATCGACATGCCACCGCCGAAGGTGCCCAGCATGACGAGGTCGCCGGGCCGCAGGTGTCCCGCGCGGGCGGCGTCGTCCAGGGTGACCCCGGCCGAGGCGCTCCCGGTGTTCCCGTAGCGCTCCAGCGTGCGGTGGGTGTGCGCGTGGGCCAGACCGCCGACCTCGACGAGTTGGGAGAGCAGCACGCCATTGGGCTGGTGCGGAACGAAGTGCCGCACCTCGCTGAGCGGGATGCCCGTCCTCTCGGCCAGGCGCCGCGCGAAGGGCGGAAAGTTCTCCATCACGAAGTCCCGCACCCCCCGCCCGTCCATGCGGAAGAAGTGGTCACCCCGGGCGAGGGTCTCGGCGGATGCGGGGAGCCGGCTGCCGCCCGCGTCCACCCGGATGAGCCGCTGGGCATCACCGCGGCTGGCGAGTTCGAAGTCGACGAACCCGTACCCGTCCCCCGTCCGGCCGACGAGCGCCGCCCCGGCGCCGTCGCCGAGCAGCACCGCCGTGCGGCGGTCGGAGAAGTCCAGACACCGGGAGTACACATCGGCGGCGACCACGAGGGCAAGGCTCTCCGGCCGCTGGGCGACCAGGGCACGGGCTAACGCGAGGGCGTAGACGAAGCCGCTGCACACCACGTTGATGTCGAAGCAGGCGGCACGAGCGGCACCCAGGAGGTCCTGCACGAGACAGGCAGTGGGAGGCTGCGGTGAGTCCCCCGTCGAGGTGGAGACGATCAGATAGTCCACGTCGCCAGCCGACACACCGGCCTGATCCAGTGCCTCGGCCGCGGCGCGGGCGGCCAGATCGGACGTCGCCTCGCCGGGTGCCGCGTAGCGCCGGCTCCTGATCTGTGTCTTGCGCTCGATCCATTCGGTTTCCACTCCGACGCGTACGGCGACCTCGGCGTTGCTCACCTCCTGCTTCGGAAGATACGAACCCGTACTCAGGATTCCTATGGGGCGGGAAAGCATGGAGGGAGGTTCTCCTTCGGACGGGATTCCGCGTTCATGTCGGGTTCCGGGTCAGGCACGACTTCAATTGCGGGCGGGATTCCGGTCGGGATTCCGCAACAAGTTGAGCCGCTTCTCCCCGATCCTCGCCCTCAGTTCGGGATCCGTCACGCCCAGTCCCTCGCGAGGGGCCAGGCAGAGCACTCCGACCTTTCCGACGTGCCGGTTCTGCTGCACCAGGCGTACCGCCGCGCCGGTTTCCTCGAGCGGATAAACGTCGGACAGCACCGGAAGCAGTTTCGAGAGGCTGAACAGCCGGTTACACTCCGCCATCTCCTGAAGGTTCGCGGCATGGCTGCCCACGATGCGCTTCACATTCATCCACAGATAGCGGTTGTCGTACTGGTGCTGGTAGCCGGTGCTCGATCCGCAGGTGACGACCGTGCCGCCGCGGCGGGCCACGAACACCGAGATCCCGAAGGTAGCCCTGCCGACGAAATCGAAGACCACATGGGGATCCTCACCGGTCTCCCTGCGGATGACTTTGCCCAGCCGCTTGCCCAGTGTGATCGCGTCCTCGGGCGCGGTGTCGCCGTGCAGGCCGATCTCCGCACGGTTGACCACCACGTCGCAACCGAGGGCCCGCACCAGCCGTGCCTTCTCCTCCGAGCCGACCACGCCGACCGCGATACCGCCCGCGTTCTTGACCAGTTGGACGGCGTAGGCGCCGAGGCCGCCGGCCGCTCCCCAGATCAGGACGACGTCGCCGAGCTTGATCTGGGCCCCCCGGTGGCTGATCAGCATTCGGTAGGCGGTTCCTGCGGTCAGCAGGTTGACGGCTGCCTCCTCCCATGTCAGATGGGCCGGCTTGGGCAGGAGCTGGCTCGCCCGGACCACCGAGTAGTGCGCCAGCCCACCGAAGTTGGTCTCGAAGCCCCAGGCGCGCTGCCCGCTTCCCTGTATGCCGTCGGAGTGTGTCATCGGCTCCTGGTCGTCGACCTGTCCGGGGCTGACCACGACGTGGTCGCCCACCCGCCACCTGCGGGTGCCGGAGCCCACGCGGACGATGACGCCGGCGGCGTCGGACCCGATGACGTGGTAGGGCTGGTCGTGCCGGGCGGCGTAGCCGCCCTCCCTGCCCCAGCGTTCCAGGAAAGTGAAGGTCGGGATCGGCTCGAACATGGCCGACCAGACGCTGTTGTAGTTGACGGAACTGGCCATCACGGCCACCAGCACCTCGTCCGGGGCCAGTTCCGGCATGGGCACCGTGCCCACGTGGAGCGACTTCCGGACGTCCTTGTCCTCGACCCCCGTGAAGATGCCCACATCTTCCTTGCGAAGGTGGGCGGCAAGGTATTCGTCCGGGACATTCTCCCGTTGCAGTTCTTCCGGGTCCGCACCGGCCAGCACCGCCTCGGTCAGAGAAGACATGGGAATTCCTCCAATTCGACTCAGAACAGCTTCTTTCCCACGGCTTTGGCCTTGGCCTCTGTCCGCGCTCGGCGAGGCCGAAATACCTGACGACGCACTTCGCCCCGGCCATGTGGTCGTACAGGGCGTCGATGAACCCGGACGCATGCGAGGTCGGGCATCAGCGGTGGCCACCGTCTACCGGGAGGAGTGACTGGAGCCGAACGCTTCCGGGCCGGAACCGCGTCCGCGAACTGCGGCGCGATGTCCGGGAACCGGAAGATGCGCCAGTGGGACTCCTCCTCTGGCAAGCGGTCCCGTTCCGGGTGGACACCCGGAACGGAGCTGAGGCCGACGCTGCACGGGGAGTTCGGGGAGCGGCCACGTTGTACTGCGGTGGTTTGCCGAGCATCACGTACCCCTCCGCCGGTCCGGGAACACCAGGCCCGGTCCGGATCACATCACTGGCGAGTCGCACTTCGGCGGAAATCCACTTGAAGACTGGCCGGTCGGTTCGTCGTTGGGGAGCCGGGCCGGTGGACGTCGACCGCGATGCCCCGCGCCCGAGCGTGCCGGATGAGCCGTTCGGCCGCCCGCTTGCTCTGCAGGTAGCCGTTGACCAGCTTGCCGCCCCCGAAGATCCGATGTGCCAGCGGTCCGGCGGCACCTCGGTGACGACATCGGTGGTGTCCTTCAGCAGCCGCCACAGCCGCTCGGCTCCCGATCCGCCGCCGGGCAAGCGCCATCCCACGCCCACGATGGCCACGGCGTCGGTGTACTGAGATGCCGTGCCGAAGCCAGTCATCCCTTCGGACCGCCGGGCGAACGGTGTGCGACCACCCTCCGCGGGCTGTCCGGAACGGCCCTCGAGCACGGCTGGCCAGCACATCCCGAGCCGTTCGGCCGGGGTTCCAGGCAGATTCCAGTCGGCCTGGCCAGGCTTCGGGGCATGAGAAACCACGATGCCAGGGCTCACCCGGCGTACGACGTCGCAGTGCTCGGCGGCCGTCTCTCAGCAGGCCTGCCGGCGGCGGTTCTGGCCGGACCAGCGTCCGGGTTCTGCTGGTGAGCACTCCGGGTGATCGCTTTGAGCCCGGGCGAGACCACGATGCCGTGCACCACCGACCGCCTTCGGCCTGTCCACCGAGTTGCCCGCGTGGCTCCGCGGCACCAGCGGCGCGAACCCCGGCCTGGGCCGCCTCTCTCACCGGCCGGGCCGGAGGGACGCGATCCGGCCGGGCCGGCACCCGCCCCTGACCACGGCGACCGACGCTGAGGGACGTCCTCAAGGAGAGCAGACCAGCCCCCGAACGCCCGCCACACTCGTGAGGCCCCATGTCCAGCACCCTTACGTCAAGCACGCCCAAGGCCAGCCCCGAACCCTGCGACGCCGACGTCGTCCCTCTCCGCGACCGCCACGCCCCGCAGGTGAGCATCCTGTTGCCACGCGCTCAGGCCGGCGACCGTCAGGCCATGAACGACCTGTTGCAGCACGTCGCCCCACTGGTCGTGCGGCACTGTCAGCGGGTCACCCGGCGGCACGGCCCGGATGCCGCGCAGGAGGCCATGCTCGCGATCTACCGCGGCATCCGCGGACTGCGCGAGCCCAATGCCTTCTACGCCTGGGCCCGCGCGATCGCCGTACGGGAAGCCGTCCGCGCCCACCGGCGCCTGGGTGACTTCGCGGCCGAGGATCTGCCCGACCTGGTGCAGGACAACAATCCCATGGCCGCCGTCCACATCAGCGATGTCCTGGACCGGCTGCCGAACCACCATCGCGAGGTACTCACCCTCCGCGCGGTCTACGGCCTGGACGAGCAGGAGATGGCGACGGCGCTCGCCCTCCCTCTCGGGACGGTCCGCTCCCGGCTGCACCGGGCCCGGCAGAACTTCCACGACGCCTGGCACCGGCAGTCCGCCTGACAGCCCGGCCCACGGCGTCATGCCACACCCTCCCGCTCCGGGATCTCCGGCCCAGGACAACAGGAGGCCGAGGGCGGACTCCGGTCACGAGCGGTCCGCCGCGCGGCCTGGTGTCGCGTCTCGGTATCCGGGCACAGCGCGCGAGTCACCCCGTTGCCATCGCCTGCGCCTGCTGGTGCCGGCCGGGAGACCCGAGCGCAGCCCGGCACGGACAACTCGTCGCCGGGACCGCGCCGGACGTCGCCGTCCGAGGGTGGCTCGACGCCGACCGGACCCGGGGGGAGCCGGACCGCTTCCGCGTCCCGGGGCGGGACGCGGCTCGTGCGGGTCCCGCTCTGCTCCGGTCCTGGTCGCCAGGGCCTGCTCGCCCCGGCCGGCGCGCGGCTCGCACTGCGGGAGGCCACGTCCGCCGTGCGCAGCGCGAGGCGTGTGGTCTGCACTTGTGCCGGTCGGTCAGGTGACGGCGGCGCGGTGTCGGAAGCGCGGGTCCCGGTACTCCCCTCGGGTAACAGCCTCCCGCAGGTGTCGTACGGCCGTCAGCATGTCGCGATGGGAGACGTACAGGGCGTTGACGCCGAACCGCAGCAGGTCCGGAGCCCGCATGTCCCCGATGACGCCGCGGGCGGCGAGCGCGCGCACCAGCGGATACGCGTCCGGATGCCGGAGAGCCACCTGGCTGCCGCGACGGTCCGGTTCCCGGGGGGTGACCACGGTGAAACCGAGACCGTCCAGCAGGGTGTCGGCGCATTCCATGAAGAACCCGGTCAGCGACAAGCTCTTGGCCCGGACCTGCTCCATGCCGACCCCCTCGAAGGCGGTGAGGGCCGCCTCCAGCGCGAGCAGGGAGAGGATCGGCGGCGTGCCGATACGGGCCCGCTCCACTCCCGGGGCAGGGATGTAGTCACCGCTCAGTTCGAAGGGATCCACGTGCCCGTTCCAGCCGGTGAGCGGATGGTCGAAGGCGGCCTGGTGGCGCCTGGCGATGTAGATGAAGGCCGGGGCGCCCGGTCCGCCGGACAGGAACTTGTAACCGCAGCCCACCGCCAGATCGACGCCCAGCTCGTCCAGTCGGACGGGCAGCGCGCCGGCCGCGTGGCACAGATCCCACAACATCAAACCTCCGGCCTCCTGTACGGCACGGGTGATCGCAGCCATGTCGTGGAGCTCACCGGTGCGGTAGTCGACCGGGGAATAGCCGGCCACCGCCACCTCGTGTCCCCGTTCGGCCAAGCACCGCGGCAGGTCGTCCACCGCGACCCTGCGGACCTCCAGACCGAGCAGCCGGGCCACCGAGTCGGCGATGTACCCGTCGGTGGGGAAGTGGCCCGGGTCGGTCAGCAGCACCCGCCGCCCGGGACGCAGCCGCGCTGCCGCGATCAGGCCGTTGAACAGTTGGACGGTGGTGGAGTCGCCCGCCACGGTCTGCCCGGGCGCCGCGCCGAGCAGCCGTCCGATCGCCTCCCCCACCCGCAGCGGCGCCTGCCACCACTGGTGCTCGTTCCAGGAGCGGATCAGGCCCACACCCCATTGCCGGTGCACGCCATCCGCGAGCGCTCCCGGCACCGCGGCCGGCAGGGCACCGAGCGAGTTGCCGTCCAGATAGACGATTCCGTCGGGCAGGACGAAGCGTTCCCGCTGTGCTGCCAGCGGGTCCGCGGTGTCGAGTGCGGACGCCCGTGCCCTCAGTTCCTCCAGGGCGGGTGTGCACTCGGAGACGGTCACGGGCGCTCCTTCCCGTGGCGGGCCGGCCGGGTGAAGACGGCGGTCACCTCGTGGAGGTCTGCGCGCCGGGCTCCACGAGGGTGTGGTGGCCGGCCTCCGACAGGATGACCAGCTCCTCCTCGGGGCGCACCGCCCAGTGGTCGCAGAACTGTTCCAGCGGCGCCTCCTCGGCGGCGGCGCCGTGCGGGACCGTCATCGGCACGCCGGTCGAGTCCCTGTCCCGCAGCAGCGTGAGCGCAGTCCGGAACTCGGCGTGGTCGGGGCCGCCGAGCAGTTCCAGCGCCGCACCGTTGCTGTGGCCCTCCCGGATCACCCTGCCGAGATCGGTGACCGGAGCCGGCGCGAGCACCGCGGGCAGCCGCCCGCGCGCAGCCGCCCACAGGGCGAGGTGGCCGCCGGCGCAGCACCCAGGAGCGGCCGGCCGGGACGGTGTCCACCGCCAGAGCGACGTCGTCGAACGCGCCCGGACAGCCTCCGTCGCCACCGGCCCGCCGGAACTCGGGCAGCACCGTGGTGAACCCGTTCGCCGCCAGGTACGCGGCGAAGCGCGTCAGACGCATCCGGTCGTACCGCCAGTGGCCACCGTGCCGCAGTAGGACCGGCGGGACCTCCGGGTCCTCGGCCGGCCACAGGTCGTAGACCTGGCTGGAGTGCTCGCCGCAGGAAGGGTGGACCGGCGCGAGCACGGGCTTCAGGCCCAGCACTCGGCGCTCTTCCTCGGCTGCGACTGCGACTGCGACTGCGACTGCGACTGCGACTGCGGAGATCTGCCTAGACATGACCGCGCGCACTCCAGATCTCGGGAAACACGGGTCGGGCGGCACGTTTCTCCAGCCAGGCGACCCCCGAGGAGCCGCCGCTGCCCGCCTTGGAGCCCATCGCCCGGCGGGTGGCGAGCACATGGTCGCTACGCCAGCGTATGACCAGCTCGGCGATGTCGGTCAGGGCCTCGCCCAGGTCCAGCAGCGGGTCGTTCTGCGGGCCGGCGTAGATACGCCGCCAGACCTCCTCGACGTCCGGGTCGGCCTCGTACGGGGCGGTCACGTCGCGTTCCAGCACGTGGTCCGGGACGGGCAGGCCCCTGCGGTGCAGGTAGACCAGCGTCTCGTCGTACAGCGACCGCTCGTTCAGCAGCTCCTCCAGCTCGACGTACGCCCTGGGATCCTCCCGCTGCGGGTTCATCAGCGAACGGGACTTGTCGCCGAGCAGGAACTCCAACTGCCGGTACTTCGCCGACTGGAAGCCGGACGCCACGCCGAACGCCGCGCGGAATCCGTTGAACTGGCCCGGGGTCATCCTCGCGATCGGCCGGAGGGAGTCGTTGAGGGCGTGATGAGCGCTGATGCTGCGGCGCAGGGCGCCCATGGCGCGCTCGTGGTCGTCCTTGACCAGCGCGTCCCGGGCGGACCGCCACTCGTGGACCACCAGGGTGAACCACAGCTCCATCACCTGGGCCGTGACCAGGAACCCCATCTCGTGCGGGTCGTCGGTCAGAGGCTGCTGCAGGGAGGACAGCACCGAGGCGTGGACGTAGTCGTCGTAGGGGGTCCTTCCCCGGAAGGTCACCACCGGATCGTCCGTCCCCGGGTCGCGGGGCCCTGACGTGGTGTCGGTCATCGCGTCTCCTCAACAAGGTGCGCCGATCAGCGCGCTGGGATGCAGCAGGCAGTGGTCGTGCGGTGCCCTTCTCGTCCGCTCAGAGGTCGAAGTCCAGCCCCGTCTCGTCGGACTGCGGGCGGGCACGGCAGGCAAGGGTGTATCCCGCCGCGAGTTCTCCGGGCCCCAGCACGTACTGGCGGCCGGTCGTGACTGCTCCGTGGGTCACCCTGGCGCGACAGCTTCCGCACAGACCCTCGCGGCAGGAGTACGGAATGTCCGGCCGGTCCCGCAGCAGTGCGTCCAGCGCCACCCGGTCCTGGTCCTCCATGACGGCTACGGTCGTCCGTCCGCCGAGAGAGGCGGTGATCCGCATGGTGCGGGCGCGCGGTTCGGCCACCGGCGGTGACGGGTCCCGGGAGGCGAGGGAGAAGTGTTCGGAGCGTATCCAAGCCGGGTCGGCACCCCACTGGGTCAGGGCCTCGCGCAGCGACGTGACCATTGCCCAGGGCCCACAGAGGTAGAAGTACGCGTGGCCGTCCGGCTCGGCGCCGACCGCGCGGAGCAGTCGCGGCAGCCTCGTGGTGTCGATGTGGCCGGAGAGCATCTCGGCCTCGCGGGTCTCCCGGGTCAGCAGGTACAGGGGGAGGAACCGGTCGACGTGGGCGTCCTTGAGGTCGACGAGTTCGTCAGCGAGCAGCACCGACCGGGCCGTTCGGTTGATGTAGACCAGCGACACCCTGCACCGGGGATCGTCCTGCAGTGCCGCCGTAGCCATGCTCAACAGCGGAGTGATACCGCTGCCGGCGGCCACCATCACGTGGTGCGCCCCGGGCCGCGCCACGAGTCCGAAGCCGCCGGTCGGAGGCGCGATGTCCAGCACGTCACCGGCGGACAGCACGGTCGTGGCGTACTCCGCGAAGCCGCCGGGGCCGAGCCGCTTGACCACCAGGCGCAGTTCGCGCTGCCCGTAGGGTGACGGGCAGATCGAGTAACTGCGGCGGATCTCGGTCCCGTTCAGGAGGTGCCGGACGGTCACGTGCTGGCCGGGCCGGTGGGAGAAGGCACCGGCCAGCCGGTCCGGGAGGTCCAGAGTGAGGGCCACCGCCTCATCGGTGAGCGGCTGCACCCGCGCCACCCGCAGCCGGTGCCATCCGGTCGCGGGCCCGGTAAGCGCCACCACGCCCTGCTCGGTCGTCGTCATGGGCGCCGTCACACCGCCTTCATGTGGGGGAAGGACTCCCGGCAGGCGGTGCACACCAGGATCGTCTGGCATCCGGTCGACCCGAACGGGCCCAGCGGCCGGGTCGCCGCGGAACCGCAGTTCGGGCAAGGTCGGCCCAGGCCGAGCCGGACCGGCAGCGGTGCTCCTGCGGCACCGGGGGGCACGATGCCGTGTTCGGCGAGCTTGCGGCGACCCGCCCCGCTGATCCAGTCGGTGGTCCACGCGGGCGAGAGCGCCCACGTCACCCGCCCTTCGGGATGCCCGCACTCCGCCAGTACGGTCCGCAGGTCGGCCTCGATCACCGGGAGCGCCGGACAGCCGAGGTAGGTCGGCGTGACGACAACCTCCACAACACGGTCCGCGCCCTCCCGCACCGAACGGATCACTCCCAGGTCGGCCAGGGTGATCATCGGCAGTTCCGGGTCCGGTACGGCCTCCACCCGGGCCCGGACCTGGTCGGGGTCCAACCGGACGGCCGCGCTCACCAGACACCTCCGGGATACTGTCGGAAGACCGACTGGAATTCGGCCAGCAGCGGGGCGAACGCCTCGGTGTGGAGTCCCGACCGCCCGCCGGTCGCCTGCCAGGACGGCGCCGGGACGGTGAGCCCGGCCTCTGTCAGGATCCCGGTCACCTCCCGTTCCCAAGCGGCCCGGAGGCGGGCCGGGGCGACCGCCGTGCCGTCCGTGTCGAGCCGGGTCGTCAGGTCGTCGGCCTCGAACAGCTCGGCCGCATAGGGCCAGACGTGTTCCAGACCAGCCTGCATCCGCCGACGGCTCTCCTCCGTTCCCAGACCCAGCCGTACGGTCCACTGCGAGGCGTGCAGGCAGTGGTACTCCGCCTCCTTGGCCGCGCGAGAGGCAAAGGACGCCAGCCCCTCATCGGCCGATGCCGCCAGCTCCGCGTACAGCAGGCTCGTGTAGTGCGTGTACGCCAGCTGCCGGGCGATGGTGACGGCGAAGTCGCCGCCCGGCAGCTCCAGTAGCAGCGCGCTGCGGAACTCGCGCTCGGTCCTGCGGTAGGCGAAGTCGTCGTCGCTGCGGTTCGTCCCGTCCGAACGGCCACTGAAGCCCAGCAGGACCCGGGCGTGGCCGAGCAGGTCCAGTGCGATGTTCGACAGGGCCAGATCCTCTTCGATGGTGGGGGCGTTGGTCACCCAGGCGCACAGTCGCTGACAGAGGATCAGCGCGTCGTCACCGAGCCTGAGGGCGTAGTCGGCGACGTCGTGGTTCCGCGTACCGGCGAAGCCACCGGGGAGTTCACTCGTCATGGTCGTCTGCCTCGTTGAGCGGCACGTACATCTGCGGATACCGGTAAGGCTTGTCGGCTCCGTTGCTGAAGAAGGGGTCCTTCTCGCCGGGAGAGGAGGCCCGCACCGCGTCGGAGCGCACCACCCAGATCGACACCGGGTCCCCGCGGCGGGTGTAGAGGTCCCTTGCGTTGGCGATGGCCATGTCGGCGTCCGCGCCCTGGACCGAACCGACATGCTGATGGGAGAGGCCACGGCGCGGCCTGATGAACACCTCCCAGGGCGTCTGCGCCCCGACGGCTTCGCGGCTCATTGCTCCTGCCCCTCCGTCACCCGGCGTGCCGCGTAGGCGTCGGCCGCCGCCCGCACCCAGGCGCCGTTCTCGTGGGCCGCCACGCGGTGCGCCAGCCGCTGTCGGCCGCACTGAGCGCCGGCGGCCAGGGCCGTGCGGTACACCTGCCAGTCCACCGGCGTGAAGTCGTAGTGCCCGCGCTCCTCGTTCCAGCGGATCGCCGGGTCGGGCAGAGTCACTCCGAGTCGCTCCGCCTGCGGGACGACGTTGTCCAGGAAGCGCTGCCGCAGCTCGTCGTTGCTGTGGCGTTTGATCCCCCAGGCCATCGAACGGCGGCTGACCGCGGCGCCCATTGCCGCGGCCCTCGTGTCCCCGCCGCCCTCCACCGTGTCCGGCGGGCCGAACATCAGGGCCACCGCGGGCAGCCACCACCGGTTGACGGCGTCCTGTGCCATCTCCTGCTGCTCCCGCGTGCCCCGGCACAGCGTCCAGAGCAGGTCGTATCCCTGACGGACGTGGAAGGTCTCCTCCTGGCACACCCGCTGCATGGCCCTTGCGTACGGGCCGTAGGAAGTGCGGCACAGCGGGGCCTGGTTGATCACCGCAGCGCCGTCCGTCAGCCAGGCGATCGCCCCGGTGTCGGCCCAGGTCAGGGCGGGGTGGTTGAACGTGTCCGAGGACCGCTGGTGTCCACTGTGCAACGCGTCGAGGAGTTCGGCCCGGGTGACGCCGAGAGTCTCCGCCGCCGCGTACAGGTACAGGCCGTGTCCGGCCTCGTCCTGCACCTTGGCGAGCAGGGCGGCCTTGCGCCGGAGGGAGGGGGCCCGGGTCAGCCAGGACCCCTCCGGCTGCATCCCGATGATCTCCGAGTGCGCGTGCTGAGCGATCTGCCGGACCACCATCCGCCGGTAGCCGTCGGGCAGCCAGTCCCGGGGTTCGATGAACTCGTCGGCCGCGACGAGTTCATCGAAGTACTCGTCGCGATGCTTCCCGTCGTCCGCGGCAGCGGCCGTGGAACCTGCCTCGGTGATCACCTGGCACCTCCTCTGCCCTCTTCCCCATGGGCTTCACATACGGAGGAGTGGCGGCGCGGCGGGTTCAATCCCTCACCAGCTGTCGGAACCGCGTGAGCAACACCACAGCGGCGACAGGGATTGTCGGCACCCTCCCGCTCCTCCTTTCCGATCCGAGAGACCGCGTGGCGTTGTGAAGGGTGGACAAGCATGAGCACCATACGAGAGCTACTCACCGAACTGACTGGAACGTCGGAGTACGCCGAGAAACTCAGCGACGACACCGACCTGGCCGCCAGCGGTATCGACTCGGGGGACCTCGTTCGTCTGATCCTGCTCATCGAACAGCACACGGGAGCGGAGATCACCGCCCAGGACATGGAGAAGCTGTCCACCATCGCGGACTACGAACGGTTCCTCGCCGACCGTGCCGACTCCGCCCCGCAGCCGGGCGGTGCGTGATGTGGCTGACCCAGTTGCTGCAGCGCAACCACCAGTGCTTCCCGGACCGGACGGCACTGGTGGACGCGCGCCGCTCGGTCACCTGGGCCGAGCTCCACGACAGGGTGGCCCGACTCGCCCGCGGTCTCTCCGGGCGCGGCATCCGCCGCGGCGACCGCGTGGCCGTCCTCTCGCTGGACCGCATCGAGGTGCTGGAGACGTACTTCGCGCTGGCCCGTCTGGGAGCGCTGTTCGTCCCGCTCAACCACAGCCTCACCCCCGCTGAGGTGTTCGCGATCGCGGAGTCCTGCGATCCGGTGGCGGTGATCGGTGAGTCGGCCCTGCTGGAACGGCATCCGGACCTGCCGGTGCGGATCCGCGTGCCGGTGGACGGCGCGGAGTTCGCCGCACTGTGCGAGGCGGACGGGCCGGCCCTGTCCGACGCGCCCGTGCCAGACCATGCCGGGACCTCGGGTCTTCCCGACGTGCCGGACGACGCGCCGGCGGCGATCCTGCACACCTCGGCGACCACCGGCCGGGCCAAGGGCGTCGCCGTCGACCACGCCTCCTTCCGCGCCATCGCGCTCGGCTGGCTCGCCCAGGTGCGGCCCACGAACGACATCGTGATGGTCAACTGCTGCCCGCTGTACCACGGCAGCATGGTGGTCTCCCTCACCTACATGGCCGCGGGTGCCACCGTGGTGCTCATGCCGGGCTTCCAGCCTCAGCGGGCGCTGGCCGCGATCGAGGAGAACCGAGCCACGCACGTCTGGCTGGTGCCTCAGATGATCCGTTTCCTCATGCAGTCGAAGTCGCTGCAGAGCACGGACCTGTCCAGTCTGCGCGAGGTGCTCTACGGTGCCGCGCCGATGCCGCCGGAGGTCTACGCCGAGGCCTTCGATCGGCTCGGCTGCGGCTTCCGGCAGGTCTACGGGATGACCGAGGTGGGCGGTCCGTTCGTCACGCTCGGTCCGGACGAGCACCCCGCGCCGGGCACCACCGACGTGATCCCGGCCGGCCGGGTGATCCCCGGCATGTCTGTGAAGGCCCTGGACCCGAAGGACCAGGAGGTGTCCCCCGGCGTCATCGGGGAAATCTGTACGCGCGGCCCCGGAGTGATGCGCGGCTACTGGAACGACGAGAAGGCCACCGCCGACATCACGACGGACGGCTGGATCCGCACGGGCGATCTCGGCTTCATCGATCGCGACGGCCGGGTGCACCTGATCGACCGGAGCAAGGACCTGATCATCCGGGCAGGGCAGAACGTCTACCCCAGGGAGATCGAACAGGCACTGCGTTCCCACCCCGCGGTGCACGACGCCGCCGTGGTCGGGGTGGCGGACGCCGACTACGGCGAGGTGCCGCTGGCCTTCGTGGTGGCCGAGGACGGGACCACCCCCGACGAGGTGCAGGCCCACCTGGCCGGCCTCCTCGCCGCGTACAAGAGGCCCCGGCACATCCGGTTCATCGAAGAGGTGCCCAGGAACCCCGCAGGCAAGATCCTCAAGAAGTCACTGCCCGTCTGACCCGCACACCCTCTTGCGCACAGAGCCCGCACCGGGCCTCGACGCCGGGGAAACCGTCCTGGAGTTGCGCTCGTGCGAGAGGCGCAGGCGTGGTGGTCGGTCGGCCCGCGAAGCGGGCAGCCTTTGGCTGTGTTCTGTTGTACTGGCCAAGTTATTGCCGAAGTCAGCGCATGTGCTGGTGGTCTCGGTCGATGTTTCTGGTCCCGTCGTCGCAGTCCAGGCCCAAACGTCGAGGCGGTCGGCGTTGTGCCGGTCGGCCGGGGCGGGGCGAGCCCTTCCCCGCCGCGCGTCCGCGGCGGTGCGGGCCCGCTCCGCCGCGCCCTCGTCAGGGGCAGGAGATCACCTGCGCCGCGTAGCTGAGGCCCGCGCCGAAGCCCATCAGCAGGATCGGTTCACCGGGCCGGACCTGGCCGAGGTCGATCAGCCGGGACAGCGCCAACGGCACGGAGGCCGCCGAGGTGTTGCCGGTCTCCACGATGTCCCGGGCCACGGCGGCGTTCGTGGCGCCGAGGCTCGTCGCCAGACGCTCGATCATCCGCAGGTTCGCCTGGTGCGTCACGAAGCCCTTGAGGTCGGCCGGGGTGATCCCGGCGCGAGCGCAGGCCGCCGCCGCCACCGCGGCCAGCTCCGAGGTCACCCAGCGGTAGACGGCCTGGCCCTGCATGGTCACGCTGCCGTGTCGGTCGGGGATGGCGACCAGTCCGGCCTTGTCGCCGTCCCCGCCCCACTCCACCGGGTGAATCCCCGCCCGCTCCGCGGCGACGACGACCGCGGCACCGGCCCCGTCGGCGAAGACGGTTGCGGTGTCCACGTCTTCCTGGTCCACCCAGTCGGTCATCCGCTCGGCCCCGATGACCAGCGCGCGGCGGCTGGTGCGGGAGCGGATGAGGCCGTCGGCTACGCCGAGGGCGTAACAGAAGCCCGCGCAGGCCGCGTTGACGTCGAAGGCCGCGATGTGCGGGACACCGAGGAGCGCCGCGACGGACGCCGCGCCGCTCGGCATGGGCGACGGCATGGAGCAGGTGGCCAGGACCAGCAGATCGACGTCGGCGGCGGTGAGACCCGCCGCCGAGAGCGCCTTGGCCGCCGCGCCGGCCGCCATCCCCGTGACGGTCTCCTCCGCTCCGGCGAACCGCCGCTCGCGGACGCCCACCCGCCGCTCGATCCACTCGGCCGTGACGCCGAGGCCTTTCCCCAGCTCTTCGTTGCCGACGACCCGTTCCGGGCGGACGCCGGCGACGGCCGCGATCCGGGAACCGCCCGCGGCGTCGAAACCGGCCAGAGCGAATGAATTGGACAACATGCGGTCACCTCAAGCTGTCTGCGGCGGGGATGGTCCGGCGGGCACCGAAAATCCGGCCCTCCGGGGGCCTTGAATGCGGGGCGGTGTTTTGCACGGAACCGTCAGTTCCCCTTGGGTGAGAGTTTTTTCCTTATCCGCATCCGGCTTCGGACACGGCCACGAACCGGAGAAGACTGAATGAAGAACCGGTTTTTACGGTGCGGATTGCGCTTCACCACCCCTGCGGAGATTCCTGCACGAGGGTCGAAGGGCGTACGTCCACCCCTCGGTGACCATCGCAACGGTGGCCGACACAGGCGACTGGCCACGCCAACACCTGGGTCACCGAAGAGAGTTGAGTGATCGACTCATTTTGATTACAGTCAACGGGGCCGCCGGTAAAAGCTTGAACAGAACCACCGTTTCGCTTCATGGTTGATGATCTCTGGCGATCGGGTCGGTGCGTCCGGCTCCGGACTTGGGGTGGCGGCTGGTCTGCCCAGCATTCCCACGTGCCGCAGGTCTCGGCCTTCTCGGGGCGGATCGACCCATATTCGAGTGGGAATCCAGTCCAACCGGTGACCCTTCGCCATGGGAGTCCAGCGCGAGTGACGCAAGCCACAACGGCGACCGGCCGGTGCGAGTGCTGTCTAGATTCACTGTCGAGCCGAGGGGGGGATCGCGGTTGTGTACAACAAGTCGATCCGATTCCTCCTGCGGTGACGGCTTCCTCAAGGAGTTGGAGAACGCATGCATGGGGAGAAGCTTCCGGCCGACGGAGGCGTCGACGGACGAATACGGGTCGGTGGCGGCCGCCTGGCATCGGTGGAGCGATCCGCCCTGCGGGTGCTGACCCCACGGGAGCTCGAAGTGTTCAGCGTGCTGCCGGACGGTGAGGGGAACCGGGAGCTCGCCCGCCGGCTCGGCATCGCAGAGCGGACGGTCAAGGCCCATCTGACCAGCATCACCAGGAAGCTGGGGCTGCGGTCCCGGGTGGAGGCCGCACTCCTCGCGG
Organism: Streptomyces sp. TG1A-60; assembly: GCF_037201975.1. Classification (NCBI taxonomy): domain Bacteria; kingdom Bacillati; phylum Actinomycetota; class Actinomycetes; order Kitasatosporales; family Streptomycetaceae; genus Streptomyces; species Streptomyces sp. TG1A-60. Next base: position 1,442,013 of record NZ_CP147520.1, read on the forward strand.
CGGAGTGGTCGGACGACCTCCGGCTCGATCCGAAGGGCCTCGACAGGCCGTAGTGGCACCTTCATGACTGAGTCCCTTCCGGTGGGGGCGGCGGGCGGGCCGCCCGGGCCTCATGACACCGACACGGACGATCCGCTCGACCGGGCGGACAGGATCGACGCGGTCGACGTGTGGACGCTGTGGATTCCGGACCACGCCGCGGCAGCCGCCGCGCGCGCCGCGATCCTCGACGCCGAAGAGGCGAAGCGTGCCGCCGGGTTCCAGGACCCCGCAGCACGCATGCGCTTCGTCACGTCCCACGTGGGGCTGCGCGTGCTGCTCGGCGCCCGCCTCGGGACCGCTCCACAGGACGTCGCGCTCGTCCGCGAGCGGTGCGGGATGCCCGGCTGCGAGAAGCCGCACGGGCGTCCCGCCGTCGCCGACCACCCCGGGGTGCACTTCTCGCTCTCGCACGCCGGGGACGTCGCACTCTACGCGCTGGCCGCCTCGCAGGTGGGGGCCGACATCGAGTCGCTGGAACTGGCCGGCGACGGCCTCGAACGGATGGCCCGGCGCCTGCACCCCGACGAGCGGCGCGCCCTCGACACCCTGCCTCCGACGGTGCGTCAGGAGGGGCTGCTCGGTTGCTGGGTGCGCAAGGAAGCCTTCCTCAAGGGGATCGGCACCGGACTGCCCGGCGGGGTCGGCACCCATCACGTCGGCCTCGCAGCGGCACTGGCCCCACCCTGGGCACCGTCCGGGCCCCACGGCTGGGCCCTCCTCGACGTGCCCGCGCCCGACGGCTGCCACGCGGCCGTCGCCCTGCGTCTCCAGAGCCCCGTGGGACGAGGACGGCTCCCCACCATGCGTACCTCCCGACTGCTGCTGGAATCGCTGCTTGAGTGACCGGGGCGAGGGGACGCACGGCTCACCTCCGGACGACGGCCGGCGTGGGAGACGTGGCCGAGCTGCCCGACTGAGGTGGACAGCGTGATCGGTCCGGCACCGTCGAACCGGTCGCCTACTGCTCCGCCGCCGACTTGACCACCTTGTTCAGCCGGTGCATCCGGGTCGCCAGGCTCATCCGGCCCTCCAGGCGGAAGGCCGGCGGCTGCCGTCCGTCCACGTCGGCGAAACCGTACTCCACCGCCAGGTCGCCGGTGCTGAGCACCTTGCCCGTGCGCTCCATCACCTCGGGGTCCGCGAGCAGGGCCGCGATCGCCCGCCCCACGTACTCCGGGGAGTGGACCACCGAAGCGGGACCGTCACCCATCGCCTCCCAGGCGGCCTCCACCCGCTCCGTACGGACGAAGCCCGGGTGCAGGGAGAGCGCCGCGACACCCTTCTTGCGCAGGTCGGCGGCGAAACCCCGGCACATGCGGTCGGAGGCCGACTTGAAGACGTCGTAGCCGACCTGGCCGAGGTAGATGTCGCCGTCGGAGAAGCTGATGCCGACGACCAGGCCGCTCTGCTGCGGCAGCATCAGGGGGACGAGCCTGCGGGTGACGTCGTACTGCGCGCGCAGCGACGTCTCGAACAGGCCGTAGCGCCACATCGGCTGGTCCCAGAAGGGCGCGTCGAAGCGGACCTCGGAGGAGCGTTCGTAGCCTCCCCAGGCGTTGTTGACCAGCAGGTCCAACTTGCCGTGGTCGGCCTGGACGCGGGCGGCGAGCGCCTCGTTGTCCGCGGCCGCTCCGTGGTCGCAGCGCACGGCGATGCCCTTGCCGCCGCGCTCGGTGACCTCCTCGGCAGTGCTGTCCACCGTGCCGGGCAGTCCTTCGGTGCTCGCGCCGTCCCGAGTGCTGCGGCCCGTGACGTACACGGTGGCGCCCGCGGCGCCGAGCGCGAGCGCGATGCCGCGGCCCACTCCACGGCTGGCGCCGGTGACCACGGCCACCTTGCCGCCCAGGTCCGGCGAGTTCCAGTCCTCGTTCACCGCACTGTCCTTCCGTTCGTCCGGCCGCTTGGACCGGCCGTTCACTCTGACCGCGTGGTCCGGCCGTCCGGTCTAGCCGAGGTGTTCCGCGGCGTACTCCAGGCTCGTCAGATACGCCGTCGTGTCATCGACTTGTGGAATGCCGTAGCGCTCGCGCAGCTCGGGCATGGAGGTGGGCAGCACGCCGCCGCTGCACCGGGTGACCTCGCTGACGTCACGCAGGACGGACAGGTAGGAGCGGGTCCGCGGGGCGGTGTTCTCGATGGCGTCCGGGGCGAGTTCATCGGCGTTCACCACCGGCGGCGGTGTCAGCGAACGCCCGCGTCCGGCAGCGTGCTTGACCAGCACCCGCAGACAGGACTCGATGTCCATGGCCTCCGGGCCGTACGTCACCCAGAACTCGCCCGCCTCGTCCCCCAGTTCGATGGCGCGCAGCACTGCCTTGGACAGCAGGTCCTGTGGGACGAAGTCCATCCGGATGCCCGGGTGCGCGGGAAGGAAGGGCGCCCTGCCGCGGCTCAGCCAGTCCGACATCAGCTGCACGATCTGGCCCTGCGAGGTCCAGCCCGTGGTGGAGTCGCCGATGAGGTTGGTGGGGCGGAAGACGGTGTGCCGCACCCCGCTGTCGCGCAGGACGTGCTCCGCCTCGCGCTTGGAGCTGATGTAGTTGCGGCAGATGTTGTCCGCGCCGAGCGCCACGGGCGCGCTGTCCGCGAGCGCGGCGACGAACGCCGTGCTCATGAAGTGGACGGTCGAGTCCGCCCGCTCGGCGAACTCCGCGACCCGCCGGGTGCCCTCGATGTTGATCGGCCGGTAGTCCTCGGCGGGCAGACCCCACTCGGTCAGGCCCGCGGAGTGGATGACGACGTCGACCTCGGCTGCGAGGGCGGCGTAGCTGTCCTCGTCGAGACCGAACCTCTCCGCGGTCAGGTCCAGGCGGACCGACCGCGCGTCCCCGGCCTCGGGCACCGGCGTGCTGTGGGTGGCGACGACGAACCGCGGGCCGTCCGGCTCCCGCAGGAGGGAGCGTCCGACGACCCCGGACGCGCCGGTCAGCAGGACGGTGGGGCGAGCGCCCGCGCCGTTCCCTCCGCTCACGGTGCGGCTCATGCGCGGGAGTCCTTCCAGTCCATCAGCCGTGCCACGGCACGGGTGCCGGCGAACAGGACCGGGTCGGGCGGGAAGGAGGCGGGCGGCTTGCGCCGCTCGTCGTCCACGAAGAGCAGCCGTGAGTAGTCCGTGTCCTTGCCGAGCGTGAGGTCGCGCAGGACCTTGCCGCCGGTGTGGGTGGCCGCGATGCCGTTGCCGCAATAGCCGTACCCGTACAGGATGTTGCCGCTGCCGAGCCTGCCGAAGTGCGGGGCGAAGTCACGGACGACATCGGCGGTCCCGCCGTACGCGTAGCTGAACTCCACGTCGCCCCACATCGGGAAGAACCGCAGGAACTCCCGGTGGATCTCCCGGTATACCTCGGGCCGGTTCATGTTCCGCTGCCGCTTGTCCCTGCCGTAGTAGTACGGAGCCGGGCCGCCGGCGAACATGATGCGGTTGTCGTGTGTGAAACGGGCGCAGGTCAGCAGGGACTTGGCCTCGACCAGGCCCTCGCGTCCCTCCCAGTTCACGCGTCCCAGCTGCGCGTCGGTGAGCGGCTCGCTCACCATCGCGTACGTCCAGATCGGGATGACCTTCCTGCGGAAGGGCGGGAAGGCGTCCATGTGAACGTTGGTGGCCAGGACGACCTTGTCGGCCTTGACCTGCCCGCCGGCTGTCACGACCGTCGGCCGCACTCCAGGTTCCACGCGCAGGCAGGGCGAGTTGTCGTAGATCGTCACGCCCTTCTCACGCACCACGCGGGCGATGCCGCGGGAGAGTTTGAAGGGGTTCACGAGCGCGCCGCCGGTGCGCATGCTCCCGAGCACCGCGGGCGAGCCGATCACGGCCTGGGTCTCCTCGCGCGGGAGGATCTCCACCTGCGCGGCGCCCATCTGCTCGGCGAGACCGCGGTCGTGCTCCAGCCGCTTGAGCTGGGCGGCGTCGGTGGCCACCATCAGGTAGTCGTTGGCCTCGTACTCCGCGTCGACGCGGTTCTTGCGGGCGAACCTGCCGATTTCCAGGATCGACCGGCCGACCGCCTGCGACGCCTCGAGCGCGCGCTGGAGCCCGAATTCCTTGACCAAAGCCTGGATGTCTTTGCCGATGGTTGGCGTGACGAATCCGTCGGCGCGGCCCGAGGCGCCGTAGCCGGAGTGGTTCGCCTCGACGATGCGGATGTCGAGCGCGGGCTCGGCCTCTTTGAGGAAGTAGGCGGTCCAGAGTCCCGTGAAACCGCCGCCGACGATGCAGACGTCGCAGTCGACGGATTCCCGGAGAGGGGCCCCGACGGTGACCTTTTCGGTGTCGTGCCAATAGACGACGTGCTTGTACGCATTCAACTGAGTGCTCCTCGAGAGCCGGTGGAGCTGTCGGTCACACGGCTTCGAGAATGATCCTCGACAGGCCCAGATGACGGTTCTTGAAGTGGCCGACGGTGGAGCTCAGATACCGCTCGTAGTTGGCGACGTTCTCCTCGCCGGCCACCTTCACGGCCTGAACACGGTTGGCCCGCAACCGGTCGAGCCATTGCTGGCAGGTGCGGCTGTAGTGATCCGGGTCGTTGCGCAGACGGACGACATCAAAGCGCTTCTCGCTTGATTCGAGAACCTCGGAGAGCGCCGGAATCTCGGACTCCGGGAAAATGATGTCGATGATGAATAGCAGATCCCGCACGGTCTGCTTGTCCATCTGGACGTTGTTACCCTTGATGTTGGTCTGCAACGCGATCCTGCCGCCCTTGGGCAGCCAGGCGCGGCAGCGCTCGAAGAACTCGCGGTACGCGGCGACCCGCTCGGCACGGGACAGGCCGGTGCGCGCGAAGTGCTCGAAGGCGCCGATGGAGATGATCGCGTCGTAGTGCTCGGCGGGCTCGTGGTCGAGCCAGTTCTCCACCCGCACCTCGGTCCGCTCGAGCGCCAGCTCACGCAGGCGTTCCGCCTGGCTGTCGCTGAGCGTGAGGCCGACGGCCTGCTGCACGCCGTGTGTGCGGACCAGCCGTTCGAGCAGGCTTCCCCAGCCGCAGCCGACGTCGAGGACGCGGCGCGCGCCGGCCGCCCGCGCGCCCTCGATCAGGTAGTCGAGCTTGCGCTGCTGGGCGCTTTCGAGCGTGTCGCCCTCGTCCCACAGCGCACACGTGTACGTGAGGTCCGTGTCCAGCCACAGCGCGAAGAAGTCGTTGGAGACGTCGTAGTGATGCTTGATGGACTCCGCGGTGGCGCCCTGGTAGTCGATGGCCGTCACGCGGCGGCGCTGCCCTGCTTGGTCTCCTCGGCGAGCTTCACCAGGTCCGCGACCGTCTGCACGCTCGCGGCCTTGCTCTCGTCGAATTCGATGTCGAGGTCGTCCTCGATGGTGTAGACGATGTCGGCGATCTGCAGGCTCGACAGGCCCACGGAGTCAAAAGCGGTGTCCTCGTTCAGGGTGTACGAGTTCGCCTTGCTGCCGAGCTTCTTGGCAATGCGGGCACAAACTTCTTCAGCAGTGATCACGGGGCAGCCTTTCCGATGCACGTGATGGGATGACCGAGGTTCTGTGAGCCCGCGATCCGAACCGCTGCGCCAGGGGACCGGGAGTAATGACCTCTGGGGCGTGTGCTGAAGCCGCACGGCACACCTCGTCCGTGCGCTAGTCCTTCATCTTGCTGCGGACGGCTCCTGCACGGGAGTTGCCACGGTACCCAGACGATCGTCGACCGACTATTGCCCTTAAGGGCAATGATCGTTCTTGGTCGGGTTGTTGCTGGCGAAAACGAGTCGGAGATGTTTTGCTTATCCCGGCTCATCCGTCCGGGCAGCCACCACGCCGCCCAACTGGGCATCGGGAGTTGCGTACTGTGCGAGCACCCCTTCGCGGCCTCCCGAACCCGTAGAGCTCTGAGGAGATGTGAAATGGCTGAGTTAAACCTTTCGGCTGGCACGGTGGAGTATCAGGACACCGGCGGGGAGGGGCCGGTCGTGGTCCTGCTGCACGGCGTCGCGATGGACGGCTCCCTGTGGCGGAACGTGGTGGCGTCTCTGCGTTCCGAATTCCGGTGCGTGGTACCGACGTTGCCGCTGGGTGGTCATCGCCGGCCGATGAAGCCGGACGCGGACCTGTCGATCGCGGGCGTGGCCCGGCTGGTCGCGGAGTTCCTCGACCGGCTCGACCTGCGCGAAGTCACGCTGGTGATGAGCGACTGGGGCGGTGCGCAGGCCCTGGTCTCCGAGGGCAGGGACGAGCGTATCGGGCGCCTTGTCATCACCTCGTGCGAGGCGTTCGACAACTTTCCGCCGGGCGTGCCCGGAAGCAACCTCTTCACCTCGGCAAAGCTGCCGGGCGGCATCAACTTCGCCTTCAAGCTGCTGAAGTGGAAGCCGATGCGCCGACTGCCCATGACCTGGGGCTGGATGAGCAAGCGGCCGGTCCCGCACGAGGTGATGAACGCCTGGTTCGAACCGCTGTGGACCTCCAAGGAGATCCGTCGCGACCTGCGCAAGTACGTGCTCGGGGTGCCGCCGAAGAGTGAACTGCTCGACTGGGCAGAGAAGTTGCGCGACTTCGACCGGCCCGCGCTCGTGGTGTGGGCCGCCGAGGACAAGGTGATGCCGCCCGAGCACGGGCGCAGGCTCGCCGAGCTGCTGCCCAAGGGCCAGCTCGTCGAGATCGAAGACAGCTACACCCTCATTCCCGAGGACCAGCCGGAACAGCTCAGCGCGCACATCCGGTCCTTCCTGCTGACGGGCAAGGCCACCTCCTCGTAGGAGGCTCCCCGGAGGAGTGCCTCCCGGCAGGAGGACGGCCTTCCACCAGAACGGACGACGGAACTCTGTGGCCGCGCATCCCGTACCCGGGAGCGGCGGTCAGGCGCGGGGGCGCCGGGAGCACGACGTGGAGGACGGCATGGCTGACGCGATGGACGAGCGGACCCGGCGATCAGAGCGGGCCGAGGAGGTGCGGGCCGAGGAGGTGCGGGCCGGGGAGGTGCGGGCCGGGGAGTCCGGGCCGACCGAGAGCTTGGCGGGGCGCCTGGCCGGGCTGCCGGCCGACCGCCGCCCGGCGGCCCTGCTCGACCTGGTCCGCGAGGAGACCGCGGGCCTGGCGGGCACGGACCCTCTCGACATCGACCCGGAGACGGCCTACCGCGACTACGGCTACAACTCCCTCGCGGCCGTGGAGCTGACCAGTCGGCTGAGCCGGGCCACCGGCCTCGAACTGCCGCTCACCCTGCTCTTCGACCACCCGACGGCGTCCGCCGTGGCGGAGCACCTGCTCGGCCTGCTCGGCTTCGCGCACCCCGAGGACGACGCCCCGGAGGCGGAAGCGGAGGGCGCCGGCATGGGCCATGCCCACGACGACGACCCCATCGCCGTCGTGGGCATGGCCTGCCGTTACCCGGGCGGCGTGACCTCCCCCGCCGGCCTGTGGGACGTGGCGGCCGCCGGTCGCGACGTCGTCTCGGACTTCCCCCGCGACCGGGGCTGGGACCTCGACGGTCTCTTCTCCGCCGACCCCGAGCAGCCCGGCACCAGTTACACCCGCACCGGCGGATTCCTCGACCCGGTCGCCGACTTCGACGCGGAGTTCTTCGGCATCTCGCGCCGCGAGGCACTGGCTATGGACCCCCAGCAGCGGCTGCTCCTGCAGACCGTCTGGGAGTCCCTGGAGAACGCGGGCATCGACCCCGGCCGCCTGAAGAAGTCGCGGACCGGCGTGTATGTGGGCAGCAGCGGCCAGGACTACGAGATCGTGGCGCGGTCCGGCCCCGGCGAGCTGGAGGGCTACTGGGGCATCGGCGCCGCGGGCAGCGTCCTGTCGGGCCGGGTCGCCTACGCCTTCGGCTTCGAGGGCCCCGCCCTCACCGTCGACACGGCCTGTTCGTCGTCACTGGTGGGCGTGCACCTGGCGGTGCACGCCCTACGCCGGGGCGAGTGCACGCTCGCCGTGGCGGGCGGCGCCACCGTGATGGCCACGCCGAAGGTCTTCACCGAGTTCAGCAGGCAGCGCGCGCTCTCGCCGGACGGCAGGTGCCGTTCGTACGCGGAGGCCGCCGACGGCACCGGCTGGGCCGAGGGCATCGGCGTCCTCCTCCTGGAACGCCTCAGCGAGGCCCGCCGCAACAACCACCGTGTCCTCGCCCTCATCCCGGGCACGGCGGTCAACCAGGACGGCGCCAGCAACGGCCTCACCGCCCCGAACGGCGGCTCCCAGCAGCGCGTCATCACCCAGGCACTCGCCGACGCCGGTCTGCGCCCCCGCGACATCGACGCGGTCGAGGGGCACGGCACCGGCACCACACTCGGCGACCCCATCGAGATCGACGCCCTCGCGGCCGTGTTCGGCCACGACCGCCCCGCCGGACAGCCCCTGCGGCTGGGTTCGCTGAAGTCCAACATCGGGCACAGCCAGGCCGCGGCAGGCGTCGGCGGACTGATCAAGATGATCCAGGCGCTGCGCCACGAGGTGCTGCCCAGGACCCTGCACGTCGACCGGCCCACGCCCAAGGCCGACTGGTCCGGCGGCGGCATCTCCCTGCTGACCGAGGCCACCCCGTGGCCGCGCGGCGAGCGGGTCCGCCGGGCCGGGGTGTCGGCCTTCGGTGTGGGCGGGACCAACGCGCATGTCCTGGTGGAGGAGGCGCCCACCGTGCAGGCGGGGACGCCCGCGCCCGAGGCCCGGACGCCACGGCCCGAACTCCCTTCCTCCTCCACCCCCTTGGCGACGCCTCCCGTGGTGCCGTGGGTGCTGTCCGCCAAGACGCCGGCCGCCCTGCGCGCCCAGGCCCGCCGCCTGCACACCCACCTCACCACCGCACAACCGGACGCCACCCCCACCCAGGTCGGCGCCGCCCTCGCCCACACCCGCGCCCACTTCGACCACCGGGCCACCCTCACCGGCACCACCCGCACCGAACTCCTCGACGCGGTCGCCGCCCTCGCCCGGGGCGAGGAGGCGGAGCAGGTCACCCGGGCCCACGCCCGTACCGGAAAGACCGTCTTCGTCTTCCCCGGCCAGGGCTCCCAGTGGATCGGCATGAGCCGTGAACTTGCCGCCGCCCACCCTGTGTTCGCCGAAGAGCTCAGCGCCTGCGCCGCCGCGCTCGCGCCCTACACCGACTTCTCGCTCGACGAGGTCCTGAGCGGGGCGCCCGGCGCTCCCCCGCTGGACCGGGTGGACGTCGTGCAGCCCGCGCTGTTCGCGGTGATGGCGGCACTCGCCGCGCTCTGGCGCCACCATGGCGTGCACCCGGACGCCGTGGTCGGGCACTCGCAGGGCGAGATAGCCGCCGCGTACGTCGCCGGGGGCCTCTCGCTCCAGGACGCCGCCCGCGTCGTGGCGCTGCGCAGCAAGGCCATCGCGGAGATGGCTGGGCGAGGCGGCATGGCGTCGGTGACGGCGTCGCCCGAGCGGCTGCTGCCGCTCCTGGAGGGCTGGGACGGGCTCATCTCCGTCGCCGCCGTCAACGGCCCCTCCTCCATGACGGTTTCGGGTGACTCCGACGCCCTGGACGGGCTGCTGGCCCGCTGCGCCGCCGAGAACATCTGGGCCCGGCGGGTCCCCGTCGACTACGCCTCGCACTCCCCCCAGGTCGAGTCGCTCAAGGAGCGTCTGGCCGAGGTCCTGTCACCGGTCGCGCCACGCTCCGGAGAGGTGCGCTTCCACTCCACGGTCACCGCGGGCGAGTTCGACACCAGCGGCCTCGACGCCGACTACTGGTACCGAAACCTGCGCCGGACCGTCCGGTTCGAGGAGGTCGTCCGCGCGCTGCTCGACCAGGGGCACACCACGTTCGTCGAGGTGAGTCCGCACCCGATCCTCACCTTCGCGGTGGAGCAGACAGTGGAGCGGACAGGGGGGCGGGAAGGCGGAAGCGGCCGGACCGCCGCGACCGTCCTCGGCTCGGCCCGGCGCGAGCAGGAACAGGCACAGTTCACCGCCTCGCTCGCCGCCGCGCACGCCCACGGAATACCCGTGGACTGGGACACGGTGTTCGACCCGGCCTCCGCGCGCAACGTAGAACTCCCCACGTACTCCTTTGAGTCGACGCGCTACTGGGCGGCGCCCCGGCCCGCCGCGGGCGACGCCGGGGACGCGGGACTGCGCTCCACCGGTCACCGGCTCCTGACCGCCGGAGCCGAACTCGCCGACGGCAGCGGGTGGTTGTTCACCGGGCGCGTCTCGCGGGACACGCACGGCTGGCTGGACGACCACGCGGTCTACGGCACGGTCCTGCTGCCGGGCACCGCCTTCGTGGACATGGCCGTCCTCGCCGCCTCGCACGTCGGCTGCGACGTGGTCGAGGAGCTGACGCTGGAGGAGCCGCTGGTACTCCCCGACGACGGCGCCGTCGACCTCCAGGCGTCGGTCGGGGCCCCGGACGCCCGGGGACGGCGGCCGGTCGCGGTCCACTCCCGGCCGGCCGACGCGGCGGGCGGCGACGACTGGACGCGGCACGCCGGCGGCTTCCTCGCGCCCTCCCCGGCGCACGGCGACGCCTCCCCCGCTCCCCTCTCGTGGCCCCCGTCGGGCGCCGACCCGCTGGACGTCGACGGCCTCTACGACCGGCTCGCCGACCGGGGCTTCGGATACGGGCCCGTCTTCCGCGGGCTGCGCGCGGCCTGGCGGCGCGACGGTGTGCTCCTCGCCGAGGTGGACGCCGCGGCGGCCGGGGGAAGTGGGGGCGCCGAGGGGTACGGGGTGCACCCGGCCCTGCTCGACGCCGCGTTCCATGCCCAGCTGACCGAACTGGCCGGTGCCGACGGAGCGTCCGGGCAGGCGTGGCTGCCGTTCACCTGGTCCGGTGTGCGCGTCGTCCGACCCGGCGCCACGCACCTGCGGGTGTCCCTCACCACGCTGGGCGAGGGCACCGTACGGATGTCCGCGGTCGACGCGGCAGGCGCCCCGGTGGTCACCGTCGACTCGGTCGTGGCCCGCCCGGTGGCCCCGGCCCGCCTGGTCGGCGCACGCGGGCCGGCCGACTCCCTCTTCCGCGTGGACTGGCAGGCGGCACCGGGCCCGGGCCCCGCCCCGGACTCCGTCTCCGGACGCTGGGCGGTCCTGGCCGAGGACGGGACGACCATGGCGAGCCCGGATGCCGTGATCGGCTCGGTCTCCGGGGCCGACTCCACCGCCCCGCCGCTCCCCACCTACCCCGGCCTCCCCCACCTCTCCGCCGAGCTCGACGCGGGCGAACCCGTGCCGGACACCGTCGTCGCGCTCGTGCCCGCGGCGCACGGTACGCCCACCGCGGAGGCGGCCCGCGCCCGCGCCCACCACACCCTCGCGCTGCTGCGCGGCTGGCTGGCCGACGAGCGGTTCGCCGACGCGCGTCTGGTGCTGGTCACCCGGGACGCCGTGGCCACCGCTCCCGGCTCGGCCGTCGCCCCCGACCTCGCGCCCCTGTGGGGTCTGGTGCGTACCGCGCAGTCCGAGCACCCCGGCCGCTTCACGCTCGTCGATCTGGCCGGCGACGCCTGCGACGATCCCGCGCGCGTCCTGCCCGTCGCGCTCGCCGCCGAGGAGCCCCAGGTCGCCGTACGCAATGGCGTGCTCCACATCCCCCGTGCCGTCCGCGTCCGCGGCGCCTCCGGCGGGCCGCTCCCCTTCGAACCGGACGGCACGGTCCTGATCACGGGGGGAACCAGCGGACTCGGCGCCCAGCTGGCCCGGCACCTCGCCGCCGAACGGGGCGCGCGACACCTGCTCCTGGCCAGCCGCCGCGGCCGGGACGCCGAAGGCGTGTCGGAGCTGACGGCCGAACTGGCCGGCCTCGGCGCCCAGGTCACCGTCGCGGCCTGCGACGTCACGGACCGGTCGGCGACGGCGGCGCTCCTCGCGTCGGTCGACGCCGCGCATCCGCTGACCGCCGTCGTCCACTCCGCGGGGGCGCTCGACGACGGCCTCCTGGAGGCGCTGACGCCCGAGCGGCTGGACCGCGTGCTGGCACCCAAGGTGGACGCGGCCCTGCATCTGCACGAGCTGACCGAGTCCGTGCCGCTCGCCGCGTTCGTCCTGTTCTCCTCGGTCGCGGGCACCATCGGCGGCCCGGGACAGGGCAACTACGCGGCGGCCAACACGTTCCTCGACGCCTTCGCGCAGTGGCGGCGTGCCCAGGGGCTGCCGGCGCTCTCGCTGGCCTGGGGCCTGTGGGAGGAGGCGAGCGACATGACCCGGCACCTCGGGGACGCCGAGGTGGCCCAGCTGGGCAGGTCGGGGCTGGCGCCGCTCGCCACCGACGAGGGGCTGCGCCTGTTCGACGCGGTGCACGGCACGGAGGACGCGCTGCTGCTGCCCGCCCGGCTCGATCTGGGCGCCCTGCGCACCCAGGCCCGCGAGGGCTCGCTGCCCGCCGTACTGCGGGCCCTGGTGCCGGCCGCGCAGGGGCCCGCGGGCCGGTCGTGCCCGGCGCTGCCCGCGCGCCTCGCGGCCGCTCCGCCCGAGGAGCGGGACGTGCTGGTGCTGGCGGCGGTCGCCGCGGAGGTCGCCGTGGTCCTCGGGTACGAGGACGCGGGCGCGGTCGACCCGGAGCGTCCCTTCAAGGAACTGGGCCTGGACTCGCTGGGCGCGGTGCGGCTGCGCAACCGGCTGAGCCAGGTGACCGGCCTCAGCCTTCCGTCCACCCTGGTGTTCGGCCACCCGACGGTCCCCGCGCTCGCCGCGCACCTGCGCACATTGCTCGACGAGCACGGCGCCGGGGGGCAGGAGGCAGCGGCGGCGCCCGGTGTGCACACGGATCTGGACCGCCTCGCCGGGCTGCTCCCGTCGGTCGCCGACTCCGACGTGGCGGCTGTCCGCACCCGGCTGCGGTCCCTGCTCTCGGCGCTCGACGACAGGGGCGGCGAGGGCGCCGGCAGCCTGCGCAGGGAGCTCATCGAGGAAGCGTCCGCCGACGACCTGTTCGACCTGATCGACAACGACCTGGGATTGGGCTGAATCATGCCGGACGACGACAGGACACTGCGGTACCTCAAGCGTGTCACCGCCGAACTGCAGTCCACCCGTGAGCGGTTGGTACAGGCCGAGCAGCGCGCGTACGAGCCGGTCGCGGTGGTGGGCATGGCCTGCCGCTATCCGGGACTCGTGACCTCCCCCGACGACCTGTGGGACCTGGTGGCCGCCGGGCGCGACGTGGTCGCTGACTTCCCCGCGGACCGGGGCTGGGACCTGGACCGGCTCTTCCACGACGACCCGGACCATCCCGGCACGACGTACGCCAGGGCCGGCGGGTTCCTGGAGGGGGCGACGGAGTTCGACGCGGAGTTCTTCGGCATCGGCCGCACCGAGGCCCTGGCGATGGACCCGCAGCAGCGGCTGCTCCTGCAGACCGCCTGGGAGTCCCTGGAGAACGCTGGCATCGACCCGGGCGGCCTGCGCGGCTCGCGGACGGGTGTGTTCGTGGGGACGACGGGCCAGGACTACGCGCAGTTGGCGCGGTCGGGTCCGGACGAGCTGGAGGGCTACTGGGGCATCGGCTCGGCGGGCAGTGTGCTCTCCGGTCGCGTCTCGTACGTGCTGGGGTTCGAGGGCCCGGCCCTCACGGTCGACACGGCCTGTTCGTCGTCGCTGGTGGGCGTGCACCTGGCGGTGCAGGCACTGCGCCACGGCGAGTGTTCGCTGGCCCTGGCGGGCGGCGTGACGGTGATGTCCACACCGGGCGTCTTCACCGAGTTCAGCAGGCAGCGCGCGCTCTCGCCGGACGGCAGGTGCCGTTCGTACGCGGAGGCCGCCGACGGCACCGGCTGGGGCGAGGGGGTCGGGGTCGTCCTGCTGGAGCGCCTCAGTGAGGCCCGCCGAAACAACCACCGTGTCCTGGCGGTCATCTCGGGCTCCGCGGTCAACCAGGACGGCGCCAGCAACGGCCTCACCGCCCCGAACGGCGGCTCCCAGCAGCGCGTCATCACCCAGGCACTCGCCGACGCCGGTCTGCGCCCCCGCGACATCGACGCGGTCGAGGGGCACGGCACCGGCACCACACTCGGCGACCCCATCGAGATCGACGCCCTCGCGGCGGTCTACGGCCGCGAGCGGACCGCCGTGCACCCGCTGCGGCTGGGCTCGCTGAAGTCCAACATCGGGCACAGCCAGGCCGCCGCGGGCGTCGGCGGACTGATCAAGATGATCCAGGCGTTGCGCCACGAGGTGCTGCCCAGGACCCTGCACGTCGACCGGCCCACGCCCAAGGCCGACTGGTCCGGCGGCGGCATCTCCCTGCTGACCGAGGCCACCCCGTGGCCGCGCGGCGAGCGGGTCCGCCGGGCCGGGGTGTCCTCGTTCGGCATCAGTGGCAGCAACGCGCACGTCGTGGTGGAGGAGGCACCGCTCGACGCGTCCCCCGACACCGGGGCGGGGCGGGAGCCGGAGACCCTGCCGGTGGTGCCGTGGGTGCTGTCCGCCAAGACGCCGGCCGCCCTGCGCGCCCAGGCCCGCCGCCTGCACACCCACCTCACCACCGCACAACCGGACGCCACCCCCACCCAGGTCGGCGCCGCCCTCGCCCACACCCGCGCCCACTTCGACCACCGGGCCACCCTCACCGGCACCACCCGCACCGAACTCCTCGCGGGGCTGGCGGCGTTCGGCGCGGGGGAACTGCCGGGCAACGCCGTCCTGGGAGTGGCGGCGCGGGCACGGAAGACCGCCTTCCTCTTCTCCGGGCAGGGGTCCCAGCAGGCCGGTACGGGCAGCGGACTCGCCGCCGCCCACCCGGTGTTCGCCGACGCCCTGGCCGCGGCCCGCGCCGAGCTCGACCGGCATCTGGAGCTGCCCCTGCGCCAGGTGATGGACGCCGCCGACGGCACCCCCGAGGCGGAGCTGCTGCACCGCACGGGCTGGACGCAGCCGGCGCTGTTCGCCCTGGAGGTGGCTCTCTACCGCCTCGTCGAGTCCTGGGGCTTCACACCGGACTTCCTGCTGGGCCACTCGATCGGCGAGCTGTCCGCCGCGCATGTCGCCGGGGTGCTGTCCCTGGCCGACGCGAGCGCCTTGGTCGCCGCGCGCGGCAGGCTCATGCAGGCCCTGCCGGAGGGCGGCGCGATGGTCGCCGTGGAGGCGACGGAGGACGAGGTCCTGCAGAGCCTGCGTGACGACGGCCGACTGGCCGTGGCCGCCGTGAACGGGCCCCGCTCGGTCGTCGTGTCCGGCGCCGCCGACCCCCTCGCGGCCTGGCAGCGAGCGTGGCAGGAGCAGGGCCGCCGCACCCGCCGACTGCGCGTCAGCCATGCCTTCCACTCGCCTCTGATGCGGCCGATGCTCGAGGAACTCGCAGCCGTCGCGGGCGGCTTGAGCTACCACGCGCCGACCGTACCGATCGTTTCGAACGTGACGGGGACCTTCGCCGACGCGACCGACCTGGCCACGCCCGACTACTGGGTCCGCCACGCCGCGCACCCCGTCCGCTTCCACGACGGGGTACGCCGCCTGGAAAGCGCGGGGGCGACGGCGTTCCTGGAGCTCGGGCCGAGCGGTGTACTGACCTCGATGACCCGGCACTGCCTGCGCGACCCGGGGTCCGCGGTGCTCGCTCCCGCCCTCGACGGGCGCGGGCCCGAGCCCGCCGCCCTCATGACCGCGCTCGCCGAACTGCACACGCACGGCGCGTGCGGCGACCTCGCGGCCCTCCTTCCCCGGGACGCGGCTCGCCAGGTGCCGCTCCCGACGTACGCCTTCCAGCCGCGCCGCCACTGGATCGACGTGCCGCAGACCGTACGGGGCACGGAGTCCGGCCCGTCGGCGGACCAGGCGGCTCCGGCACCGGCCGCGCAGGAAGAGCCGAGCCGGGACGAGCCGGAGCGGGCGGACCAGGAGCGGGACGTCCTCGGGCTGGTTCGTACCCAGGCGGCCCTCGTCCTCGGTTACGAGGACGGCGCGCGGATCGACCCGGACCTGACGCTGCTGGAGCTCGGTATCGACTCGCTCGGCGCCGTCCGCTTCCAGCGGCGCCTCGCCTCGGTCACCGGCCTCGACCTTCCGGCCACCCTCCTGGTCGACCACCCCACCCCGGCGGCCCTCGCGGAGCACCTGCGGCCGCTGCTCGCCCCGAGCGCTCCGACCGACCCGGCCGACCTGCTCAGGGACCTGCACCGGCGAGGGCAACTCGGTGACGCCGTACCGCTGCTGCGGGCGGCTGCCGCGGACCGGCCCACCTTCTCCACGGCGGAACGGCCCGCGGGCCCGCCGGAGTCCGTGCTGGTCTCCGACGGACCCGCTACGCCCGCCGTGGTCTGCGTGCCGTCCTTCCTGGCCGGGTCGGGCCCGCACCAGTTCGCGCGGTTCGCCGCCGGATTCACCCACCGGCCGCGGATGTCCGCGCTCACCCTGCCCGGCCTCGGCACCTCGGCACTGCTGCCCGGCTCGTGGCGGGCAGCGGTCGACAGCCTGGCCGCCGCCGCGCTGCACACCGCGGGCGGTGCCCCGCTGGTCCTCGCGGGGCACTCCATCGGCGGCGCCCTCGCGCACGCCGCCGCGGCGTCGCTGGAGCGCACCGGGCACCGCGTCGAAGGGGTCGTGCTGATCGACACCTACGAACCCGAACCCGCCCAGCAGCAAGCGGTGTTCGCCTGGGCGATGGGCCGCATCCTCGCCCGGGACGGCGCGCCCGCCGACATCGACGCCGACGGCGTGCTGGCCATGGGCGGCTATCTGCGGCTCCTCGACGACTGGGTGGCCGACCCGCTGACGGCGCCCGCGCTGCTCCTGACAGCCGAGCGGGGGCCCGACGCGCCGGACGGCGCGGCCTGGCGGCTCTGGCAGGCCGCGGACACCGTCACGCCCGTCACCGGCGACCACTTCTCGCTCCTCGAGGAGCACGCCGCTCACACGGCACGCACCGTCGAGGAATGGCTTCGAAAGGAACTGTCATGCAGCCCGTCGGCATAGTCGACTTCGGGAGCTATCTGCCCGAGAACGTGGTGGGGCCCGAGTTCTTCCTGGACGAGAACGCCCCGGTGGACCCGCTGGCCAACACCCCGCTGTTCCGCGTGCCCCCGACCCGGCACCACGTCGCCCCCGGCGAGCGGGCAGCCGACATGATCGCCAAGGCGGCCCGGCCGGTCTTCGAGCGCCTCGGCAAGGGGCCGGCGGGCCAGGTCGACGTGCTGCTGACGAACGTGCTGCTGCCGGACGAGCCGTTCATGGGTGTCGGCGCCCAGGCCGCGCACGCCCTCGGCATCGATCCCGAGTGGATCGTGGACCTGCACAACGGCGGCTGCGCCTCGTTCCCGTACATGCTCTCGCTGGCCCAGAAGATCATGGCCGACGGAGCGGCACACACCGCGCTGATCGCCAACGTGCAGAACACCGCGGGCCAGATGTACGCCCAGTCCGAAGTGCGCAAGCTGTCGCACGCGCCGATTCCGGGCGACGGCTGCGGCGTGGCCTACCTGGAGGCCGGCACGGGTTCGCCGCTCCTCGGGGTGCGGACCCGAAGCATCCCCGCGTACTCCGTGGACCTCGGCATCAAGACCCCGGACGGGCGCAGGTACTGGGAGCCGGGCGAGGGCCAGATGGACATCGACTTCGACGCCGGCAAGACGACGGAGATCCTCCAGCGCGGCAACACCCTCGTGCCCGAGCTCGTCGGGAAGCTCTGCTCAGACCTCGGGGAGCAGCCGTCCGACATCGACGTGCTCGTCACCAACCAGCCGAACCGGATCTTCCTGAAGAACTGGCGCCAGGCCCTGAAACTGGACGAGGCGCGGCACTTGGACACCTTCGACCGCTACGGGAACCTGTACGGCGCCGCCGTGCCCGTCACCCTCGACCGGGCGGCCCGCGCCGGAGACCTGCGTGACGGCGACCTCGTGGTGATGTCGGGGTTCGCGCACGCCGGTGACTTCGCTGCGGCTGCTGCGGTGCGCTGGAACGGCGCCTCGTGAGCGAGCTGAACGAGCGGGCCGGGCAGTCCGTCGAGAACGACCGGCTCGCCGCGACGGAGCGGTTCGGTGAGGCAGAACGCCCCGGCGGGACCATGGAGTTCGACGTGATCGTCGTCGGCGCGCGCTGCGCCGGGGCCACGCTCGGCGCGCTCCTCGCGCGCCGCGGTCTGCGGGTCGCCGTCCTCGACCAGGCCGCAGAGATCCGCTCGACTCTCTCCTCGAACATCCTCCAGGCCGACTCCCTGGCCTTCCTGAACCGCCTCGGCGTGATGGAGCGGCTGCGCGCGGCCGGGGTCACCACCATGAGCCACGTCGACATGCGCCTGGAGGAGTTCCGTTGCCGGGCCGCGTTCCCGCAGGAGCCCGGCGACGTGGGCGGCGCGGCGTGCATCCGCCGCGAGGTCCTCGACCCGGTCCTGGTGGACGCGGCCCGCACGTCCGGCGCCGAGGTGCGGCTGGGCACCCGGGTCGTCGGGGTGATCCGGGAGGGCGGCCGCGTCACGGGGGTCCGGGCGGTGTCGGGCGGCGTCGAGGCGCGGCTACGGGCCCGCGTGGTGGTCGGCGCGGACGGGCGGAACTCGAAGGTCGCCGAGGTGTGCGGGTCCCGCATGTACCACGTGAGTCCCGGCGAACGCAGCTACTACTGGACGTACTTCGAGGGCGCGGACACCGGTCCGCGGCCGACGTTCGTCTTCCACCGCTGGGGCGACCGGCACATGCTGGGCGGCCCCGCCGACAACGGCCTCTACATCGTGGGCGTCTCCCCGCAGCGCCACGAGCGGGAGAGCTTCCGCGCCGACCTCGACGGCTCCGTGCGCGCCCACGCGATGCGCTGCGCGCCGATCGCCGACGCCCTCTCGGGCGCCACCAGGGCGAGCAGGATCTACGGCATCCGGCGCTTCTTCGGCTACTTCCGCGAGGCGGCGGGCGCCGGCTGGGTGCTGCTCGGCGACGCCGGGCACTTCAAGGACCCGGCGGGCGGGCGCGGCATCGGCGACGCCTTCCACCAGGCGGAACGGCTCGCCGACGCGGTCGGTGACGCCATCGGGTCGGGCGTCCGGCTCGACCGCGCCGTCGCGGAGTTCGGCCGCTGGCGGGACCGCACGTACGCCGAGTACTACGGCCTGGCCGCGGATCTCGGCGTGGCCGGACCCATCGCGGGCGTCGTCCCGCGGGTCGTGCGCGGGCTGCACGCGCGCGGCAAGGTCGACGGCGTCCTGAACCTGCTGAGCCACCGGGCCTCCGTCCTGGAAGTCCTCACCCCGGCGCGGGTGCTCGGCGCCACGGGCGGGCATCTGCTGCGCGCCCCCGGCGGGCGCCGCGCCACGCTCGGCGAGCTGGGGCGGCTCGCGACCACCGAGATCCGGCGCAGGAACGCGATGCGCAAGCCCGTCTTCCAGAGCGGCCCGGCGCCGCGCCCCGTACACCAGGACACGTCCGAACCGGAGCTGAGCCGATGACCAGCACGATCCCGCACACCACCGCGCGCGGCCAACTGCCACCCCCGGGCGTCGAACTGGCCTTCGAGCAGACGGTGCCCCGTGCCCTCGCCCACCGCAGGCAGATCGGAGAGGTGTTCGTCACCGACTCCGCGCAGGGGTCCGACGACGATTTCCACCTCTCCTTCCAGGTCCCCCGCGCCCACAGCCTCTGGTCGGACCAACGGGCCGGTTTCCACGACCCGTTCGCGTCCGCGGAGGCCGCGCGGCAGTCCATCTTCGTGCTGCTGCACCGCCATGTCGGGGTGCCCGTCGGGCTGCCCTTCAGCCTCCAGCGGATCACGCTGCGGGTGACGGACCCACAGGCGTACGCCCACGACGGGACGTCGGCGCTCCAGGGTTATGTGCACTACCGGGTCACCGAACGCCAGGGCAAGGGCTCCGACGTGGTGAGCATGGTCCTCCAGGGCGTCATGGAGATCGGCGGGCGCCCGGCGATGACCCTGAGCGCGGTGCTCGCCTTCATGTCGCGGGAGGACTACGACATCTTCCGGGCCTTCCAGCGGGCGCAGAAGCCGGTGGCCGACGCCCGCCTGACCCCGGCACGGCGGCTCGACGCCGGCCTGGTGGGGCGCGAGAACCCGCGGAACGTCGTCATCGGCCTGCCGGGACCGGAGGCGCGGACGGACGGCGGACCCGACGACGGGGCGTTCCGCTGCCTGCTGGCGGCCGACCCGCACCACCCCGCCTTCTTCGACCACGAGTACGACCATGTGCCGGGCCCCCTGATGGTCGAGGGCATGCGGCAGGCCGCCGTGGCCGCGGCCTGCCGGGCCGGGGCGATGGCCACCCCGCACGCCCTCACCGTCGGCTGCGAGGCGGCCTTCCTGGACTTCGCCGAGTTCGAGGCCGACCTGGTCCACGAGGCTGAGGTCGGCGCCCCCGGCGCGGACGGCCGCGTCCCGGTGGCCGTGGTCCTGCGGCAGTTCGGCAAGCCCATCGTCGAGGGCCGCATCGACCTGCTTCCCGACGCGGCCCCGCGTCCCCGATCGACCGCGCGAGCGGACGGAGTCTGATCCATGGCAGTTGCACACACGGGTGAAAGCGCAGGAAACCGGCGACGCGTGGCGGTCGTGGGGGCGGGAATCTCCGGTCTCACCGCGGCGCTCCGCCTCGACCTCCTCGGGTACGACGTCGAGCTCGTCGAGGCGGCCGAGATCCTCGGCGGCCGTTTCGGCCTCGACAAGCTCGGCGACCGGCAGGTCATGACGGGCGGGAAGAACATCGGCCGCCGCTACCACACGTTCCGCTGGTTCACCTCGGAGCTCGGCGCGGACGCGTACGACTCCTTCGGCTACAACGCGTCCCGCATCAAGGACGGCGAGATCCTCACCCTCGACAGCGAGCGGCGAAGCCAGACCCTGAAGAACATCCGGCGGATGGGCTCGGCCCGCGACTTCGCACGGATGGCGGCGATGGCGGCGCGGATCCGAGCCGACGAGCGCAACCGCTTCCTCGGTTCGCGCTACTTCAGCGGCATCTCGCGGCGCCACGACCACGCCCCGCTCAGCTCGTTCTTCGGGCGCGAGATGACGGACATGCTGGTGCGTCCCATGGTCATCCGCAACAACGGGGCCGAGCCCGACGAGGTCTACCCCGGCACGTTCGGCACCAACCTGGCGATGCTGATGGACCACTATGATCAGCTGGCCGGTGGCATCCAGCCGGTCCTGGACGCGTTCGCCAAGCGGGTCCCGGTGCGGCTCGGCGCCACCGTGGAGGGCCTCGAGGTCCGCGACGGCAAGGTCACCGGACTGCGCGTCCTGGAGGGCGGGGCGCCCGCGCGGACCAGCGACTACGACGGCGTGGTGCTGGCCACCCCGGCCTACGCGACCGCCGAGATCGTCCGCTCCGCGCGGCCCGCGCTCGCCCGGCGGCTGTCGGACGTGAACTACTTCCCGTCCACCGTGGTACTCGTCGAGTACGACCGGCCCGTCTTCGGCCACGACGTGCGCGCGCTCGCCATGGACGACGGGCCGTGCAGCAACGCCGGTTCGTACGGGATGGAGGAGCGGCACATCGTCCGCTACACCTACAGCGGGCACGAGGGGCGCCTGACCGACCTCAGCCCGGAGAACATCGACCGGCTGACCGGTGAGACCGAGGAGCGCCTGGTGAAGTACCTGGGGGCGCCGCGCGCCGAGCGCGTCAACCTTCTGGTCAAGCATTGGAAGGCGGCCTACAGCGGCTACCTCCCGCACCACGCCGACTTCCTCGCCGAGGTTCGGGAGAGCGTCGCGGGCGTGGCGGGCCTGGAGCTCGCGGGCGACTACATCCAGGGCGTGTCCATCGAGGCGTGCGCCCGCACTGGCCGTGCCGCGGCCGGCCGGCTCGCCGCGCACCTCACCTCGCCCTCGGCACCCGCCCGGGCGGCGGCATGAACAGCCCGGCGGACTGGGCGGTGGTCACCGGCGCCTCGTCCGGCATCGGCGAGCACCTCGCCCGGGGCCTGGCCGCGCGCGGGTACGGACTGTGGCTCGTCGCCCGCTCCACCGACGCCCTCGAACTGCTCGCCAAGGAGCTGCGCGACCGGCACGGCGTGCCGGTGCGCGTGCGGACCTGCGACCTCGCGGACCCGGCCGCGCGGCGGGTGCTCGAAGAGGAACTGGCCGGGCAGCCGGTCTCCGTGCTCTGCGCCAACGCGGGCTTCCCCACCTGCGGGCCGTTCAGCGAGAACGACCCCGCCAGGGAGAGCGCCGAGGTCCAGGTCAACGTCGTCTCACTGCACGCGCTGACGCAGGCGCTGCTGCCGGGCATGCTGGCTCGGCGGCGCGGCGGGATCCTGGTGACCGGCTCGACCGCGGGCTGTCAGCCTGTGCCGACCGCGGCCACCTACTCGGCAAGCAAGGCGTTCGCCAACACCTTCGCCGAGTCGCTGCACGTCGAACTGCGCGGCACCGGGGTGAACTGCACCCTGCTCGCCCCCGGCCCCGTGCGCACCAACTTCTACGCGGTGGGCGGCATGTCACGGCTCCAGGAGCGGAGGTTCCTGGCGTGGCTGACGCCCGAGCGGGTCGCCGAGGCGGGCCTGCGCGGCCTGGCGCAGGGGCGCCGCGTGGTGATCCCGGGGCCGGTCGCCAAGGCCCAGTACCTCGCGGGCCGCCACACGCCGCGTCCCCTGCTCTTTCCCGTGCTGCGCGCGCTGGTGCTGCCCGTCTTCCGCAGCGCGCGGAGCGGCTCCCACACCCGCCCGTGAGTCGGTACCCCCAACTTCCGCAAGTGAGAGGAACAGCTACATGGACGGCAGAAAGCACCGTTGGTTCATCCTCGGGGCGTCGCTGATACCGCTGGTCGCGGTGTTCGGCGCCATGGCCCTGCTGTGGAACAAGATCTTCAGCTGGTCGGACGTGGTGGTCCTGGTCATCATGTACGCGGTCTCCGGCTTCGGTATCTCGGCCGGTTACCACCGGATGCTCACCCACCGCTCGTTCGAGACGTACAAGCCCATCCGCGTCGCCCTGGCCACCGCCGGGGTGATGGCCGGACAGGGCCCGCCGCTGATCTGGGCGGCCCACCACCGCAAGCACCACCGCGTCGCCGACAAGCCCGGTGACCCGCACAGCCCCCACCTGGACTTCGAACCGGGCTTCAAGGGCACGATGGCCGGTCTCTGGCACGCCCACCTGGGCTGGCTCTTCGACGTCAACCTCACCTCCGACCCGATGCGCTACTGCCCGGACCTGGTGCGCGAGAAGCCGCTGCGCTGGCTCAGCGAGAACCTCCTGCTGGTCACCGCCGCCAGCGTCGTGCTGCCCGGCCTCATCGCCTACGCCATCACCGGCGGCGACTGGCAGGCCGGCCTGACCGGCATGCTCTGGGGGGGCCTGGTCCGCATCTTCCTGATCAACCACATGACCTACGCGGTCAACTCCGTCGGCCACGTCTTCGGCCGCCGCCGCTTCGAGACCACCGACCAGTCGCGCAACGTCGCCTGGCTCTCCATCCCCTCCTTCGGTGAGGCTTGGCACAACAACCACCACGCCTTCCCTCGCTCCGCCCGCCACGGCATGAAGTGGTACGAGATCGACCTCTCCGCGATCCTCATCTGGAGCCTGGAGAAGACCCACCTCGCCTGGAAGGTCGTGCGCATCGACCCCGAGCGCATGGAGATGCGCGAGGCGGGCGTCAGCCGCGTCAACGCGTTCTCCCTGGACAAGAGGGAACTCCTGGAGACCCAGCAGAACATCGCGCCCATGGCGGAGCGCCGTCGCGAGGCCCGTGAGGCCGATGCCTCGCTGGTGGACGTGGAATAGCCCGGCCACCGGACGAGCAGACGGGAATCACGTACATGGAGTTATTCCACGCCCTGACCAACGGGGCTTCGCACGGCGTGCTGCACGAATGGACGGGCGAGGAGTTCGAGCACACCCCCTGGCGCGACGTCGTCAGGGACGCCCACGGCATGGCCGCCGAGCTCCGCACCCTCGGCGTCGGGCCGGGCACCCGGGTCGCCGCCATCCTCGCCAACACGCCCGACACGGTCCGCGGCCTGCTGGCGATCTGGCTGGCCGGCGGCGCGGTGGCCTCGCTGCCGCTGCCGACCCGCGGCCAGAGCCAGGAGGCGTACGGCGAGCAGCTGGTGGCGCTCTCGGCGCGGCTGGACCCGACGCTGCTCCTGGTCGACGACTGGCTGACCGCCACGGTTCCCGCGGAGCTCAGCAAGGAACTGCCGGTCCGCGGCTGGTCGTCCCTGCGCGGCGCAGGACGCATCGAGCCGAGCCCACCGGGCCGGGACGACGTGGCCTTCATCCAGTACTCGTCCGGGTCCACCAGCACCCCCAAGGGCTGCGCGCTGACCACCCGCGCCATCGAGCAGCAGCTGCAGATCATCCTGCACCTGACGGGCGGCCGACCCGGCGCCGACACCGTCGCCTCCTGGCTGCCGCTCTCGCACGACATGGGCATGTTCGGCTGCCTGCTGTACTCGTGGGCGTACGACTTCGACTTCGTGCTGTCGTCGCCCGACCGGTTCGGGATGGCGCCGCGTACGTGGTTCCGTGACATGTCGGAGTACGGGGCGACGATGACGGCGGGCACGAGCACCGCCGTGTACCTCGCGGCGCGGGCGCAGGGCCGCGGGGCGCTGCCCAAGGAACTGAAGCTGCGGGCTGCCGTGATCGGGGCGGAGCGCGTCGACTGGGACACGCTGGCGACGGCGACGGAGAAGTTCCGGCCGTTCGGTCTGTCCGACACCGCCTTCCAGCCCGCGTACGGCATGGCCGAGGCGACGCTCGCGGTGACCGGGAAGCCGTGGGCCCAGGCACCCAAGGCGCTCGCCTTCGACGGTCCCGCGCTCGTCGAGGGCTCGGTGATCGAGGTGGCGCCCGACCATCCGAAGGCGGCCCGGCTGGTCTCCAACGGCGTGACGCTGCCCGGGGTGTCGGTCCGGGCGGGGAGCGGCGGCGGCATCGCGGAGATCCTGGTGTCGTCGCCGAGTCTGGCCAGCGGCTACTACGCCGACCCCGGACGAACCGCCGCACGGTTCCAGGACGGCTGGCTGCGCACCGGCGACCTCGGCTTCGTGCGCGACGACGAACTGTACGTCCTCGGCCGGGCCGACGACATGCTCTCGGTGGGCGGCCGGAAGGTCTACGCCTCCGAGATCGAGTCGGCGGTCGACTCCCTGAAGAACGTCCGCAAGGGCTGCGCCGTCGTCGTCGACGCGGGCGACTCGGGCATGTCCCGGCTCGTGCTGATGATGGAGCCCCAGGGCAACCCTCGGGACTTCCGGCCGATCGCCGAGGAGGCCGCCTCGCTGGCCCTGGAGAAGGCCGGGGTCGCGCTCGCGGAGTGCCTGTTCCTGGCGCGCGGGGTGCTCCCGAAGACGCCCAGCGGGAAGATCCAGCGCTTCCGCTGCCGCGCGCTGCTCGACGAGGGGCGGCTCGTGCCCGTGGCGCGGGTGACGCTCGCCTGACCGGGACGAGGGGCCGGTGTGGGGCCAGGGTCCGCCACGCCCGCCCCGATCCGCCCGGTCCGCGCCACCCGACGTGCGCCGCTCGCTGCTCCTGCAGAAGGCGTACGCGGAGGGGAGGCCCGAATCCTCCTCGCAGGGTACGGGCGAAACGGGCGGTTCGGGCCTCCGCGGAGGCGGAACCGCCCGTATCGCCCGTACCCTTCGTGGTCTAGGGCGTCACATAGCGGGCGCCGAACCACTGGAGGCAACACCCGTGCTGATTGCTCAGCGTCCGTCCCTGACCGAAGAGGTCGTCGACGAGTTCCGCTCCCGGTTCGTGATCGAGCCGCTGGAGCCGGGCTTCGGCTACACCCTCGGCAACTCCCTCCGTCGTACGCTCCTCTCCTCGATCCCCGGTGCGGCGGTCACGTCCATCCGTGTCGACGGTGTCCTGCACGAGTTCACCACCGTGCCGGGCGTCAAGGAGGACGTCACCGACCTGATCCTCAACATCAAGCAGCTGGTCGTCTCCTCGGAGCACGACGAGCCGGTCGTGATGTACCTGCGCAAGCAGGGCCCGGGCCCGGTCACCGCCGCCGACATCGCGCCCCCGGCCGGTGTCGAGGTGCACAACCCCGACCTCGTCCTCGCCACGCTCAACGGCAAGGGCAAGCTGGAGGTGGAGCTGACCGTCGAGCGTGGCCGCGGTTACGTCTCCGCCGTGCAGAACAAGCAGGTGGGCCAGGAGATCGGCCGTATCCCGGTCGACTCCATCTACTCGCCGGTCCTGAAGGTCACGTACAAGGTCGAGGCGACGCGTGTCGAGCAGCGCACCGACTTCGACAAGCTGATCGTCGACGTCGAGACCAAGCAGGCCATGCGTCCGCGTGACGCCATGGCCTCCGCCGGCAAGACGCTCGTCGAGCTGTTCGGGCTCGCCCGCGAGCTCAACATCGACGCCGAGGGCATCGACATGGGTCCGTCCCCCACGGACGCCGCCCTCACCGCCGACCTGGTACTGCCCATCGAGGAGCTCGATCTCACCGTCCGGTCGTACAACTGCCTCAAGCGCGAGGGCGTCCACTCCGTGGGTGAGCTCGTGGCCCGCTCCGAGGCCGACCTCCTGGACATCCGCAACTTCGGTGCGAAGTCCATCGACGAGGTCAAGGCGAAGCTCGCCGGCATGGGCCTGGGCCTGAAGGACAGCCCGCCCGGATTCGACCCGTCCGCCGCGGCGGACGCCTTCGGCGCGGACGACGACGCGGACGCGGGTTTCGTGGAGACCGAGCAATACTGAACGCTGCGTGGCGCCGGCCATGGAGACAGGGTCCAGGTGCCGTCCCAGTCGTTGTTGACGGCGCTCGTCTCCCAGATGCGGTGCCGCCCGTCGTGGAGGATTTGCGTGGCATGCGGGGTCAGACCGGAGTACATTCGGCGTCCCTGCCGCTGACGTCGCAGAAGGCCCCGGTTGACCATGCGGGTGAGGGTGGAGCGGACAGCCTGCTCGCCGACTCCGGCGCGGGCGGGGACGTCGATGATGCTGCCCGAGTACACGCACACGGGGCCTTCCGCCAGCATGTGGTTGCCGAAGAAGGCGAGCAGGAGCGACTGGGGACGCGACTGCGGACCGCCGGGGGAACTGGGCGGATGCACGTCGTTCACCTGCACCAGGTTACGGCCACCCGGTGTGTCCCCCGCGGGGAGTGCGGTGTCACGGCTGGTGCCGGTCGTTGGGGTGGGCCAGGTCGTAGGGGCGCGGATAGGGCGTGGGGTGATGGCGGACGTAGCGTGCCGGTGTGGAGGGGTCGGCTTCGGTGGCACGGGCGTTGAGGACGGCGGGACCGGTGCCGTGCCAGCGGCCGGTGGTGATGCGGCCCTCCAGTGTGTGCAGGGCGGCGATCTGTTCGGCGGGGCTGAAGGTGCAGTGTCCGGCGTTCTCGACGTAGGCCTGGCGCAGCAGGCGCGCGGAGCCGGCGGCGGAGACCGCGCGGCGCAGGGCGCTTTCGGCCTGTACCGGGATGAGCGCGTCCCCCGTGGTGTGTATGTTCATCTGCGGCTTGGTCAGCCGACCGGTGAACGAACTGGTTCTGCCCATCCGTTCCACGGCGTTCGGCTCCGCGCCGATCCGCGGGGCTCGGTTCAGGGTGGTGAGATCGGACTTCAGGGAGAGGCCGGCCTTGGCATAGAGGTCGGCGACCTCCTTGTGGAGCGGGGAGTGGTGGAGCATCGCGGCGTAGTCGACGCCGGTGTTCCAGGACATGTTGCCGCCGACCCGGCTCTCGGCCTCGTGGCGCCAGACGAAGGCCGGGAACTGCACCAGCCCCATGACGGCCTGGTACTGGTTGGCCTGCTGGGTCTCCCGGTCGGTCGGTCCGGGGCGGGGCTGGGAGGGGTTGTTCCAGCCGGGGATGTTGTGCAGGGCGGCCGCCAGTGCGATGCGGGCCCGCCCGGTGGCGGTGCCCTGCGCCTGGGCGACGATTCCTGCCAGGGCGTTCGCCGCGTCGGTGGCGGCGGCCTGGCTCTCCAGGCCGGTCAGACGGAGGTCGGCGCCGGGGGCGAGGAGCGTCTTCAGCGCGAAGACCGGGTCCAGCGTGCTGTTCCAGTTGGCGACGCCGCCTTGGACCAGGCCGCACATGGACAGTGAGCCCGTGATGCGCTCCGCGTGGCGTTCGGCGATGGCGGTGGTCACGAGCCCGCCGTAGGAGGTGCCCCAGGCGATGGTGCGGCGGGCGGTTCCGAAGCGGACGGTGAAGGCGTCGAGGGTGGCGAGTTGGTCGGGCACCGCGTCGGCCACCGCCCAGCCGTTGCTGGCGTACGAGGAGCCGATGAGCGCGTAGCCCTGGTCCAGCAGGAGCGACTTCGTGGCGTCGTCGGGGGCGTTGCGTGCGGGGTTGGGGACTCCGGTCGGTGTGTAGCCGTGGCTGTACAGCAGGACCGTGCCGTTCCAGTGCGCGGGGATGTCCATCGTGTATGCGGCGCCGGACGGCAGGCGGCCGTCGATGTGGGCGTCGGTGTCGGCGGCGTGGGCGGCCGGGGTGAAGGGGGCGGCGAGCAGCAGGGCAGCCAGGGCGACGAGCGTACGCGTGCGGATGCGGGGCTTCACGGGGTGACAGCTCCTTCGTGGCGGGGTGGAGAGGGAGCGGGCGGCGCGCCGTCTACCGACGAGCGCGGGGTGGCTCGATCGGAAACCCGTCGATGGGGCCGGGCCCGGAAAGGAGCGGGGCGCGGTCGGGAGGGCCGGCTCAGGGGCCGGGTGAGGGGGCGGGGAGGGGAGATGAACCGGTGCAATCTCCTTGCCGCAGAGGGACTGACATCGCGAAGGTAGGCGTGTACATTGCTGTCGTCAATATTCTGCACAACGATTTCGACGGCCGGTCGGATCGCCGCGGTCACCGGGCCGAACCGGTCGGGTCAGCGGGCTTCGTGCGGTCGGCGCCACGGGCCGCTCAGGCCCCGAGGCACTCCTCTTCGGTGATGCCGAGCGGGCATGCCTGCTCCGGGGGCGGTGTCGACAGGCAGCGATGGGGCACGTTCCTCGACTTCCAGGCGTCACCCATTGACGGCCTCTCGAGATCGCCCTAGCGTCCCGCCCGACTCGTTTTGATTTACGCACTCATGTGCGCATCCCAGATGTTTTGTTCTCGCTAGGAGGACCCATGCAAAGGCGCACTCTCGGGCTTGCGATAGCGGTGGTGACGGTTTTCGGCGCGGCCGGATGCGGGTCTTCGGACTCGGGAAGCGGTGGTTCGTCGCCCTCGGCCGGGAGTAAGTCGACGCAGGTCAAGGTGGGCATCATCCCTATCGTCGACGTGGCGCCGCTGTACCTGGGGCAGAAGAAGGGATTCTTCAGCAGCCGTGGCATCGACCTGAAGATGGAGAGCGCGCAGGGCGGCGCCGCGATCATTCCGGGTGTGCTGAGCGACCAGTTCCAGTTCGGGTTCAGCAACACCACGTCGCTGATGATCGCTCAGTCCAAGGGTGTTCCCGTCAAGTCCGTGGTCAACGGGGCGTCCTCCAACGGCAGGGCCGGAGCCGACGTCACCGGTGTGGGCGTCAAGAAGGACAGCCCGATCAAGTCCGCCAGGGACCTCGCCGGGCGCACCGTGGCGGTGAACACGCTGCAGAACATCGGCGACACCACGGTCCGTGAGTCGATACGCAAGGACGGCGGCGACCCCTCCGAGGTGAAGTTCGTCGAGATGCCGTTCGACCAGATGCCCGCCGCCCTGGACGGCGGGCAGGTGGACGCCGCGTGGATGGGCGAGCCGGCGATGACGATCGCCAAGTCCCAGGGTGCCCGCGTCGTGGCGTGGCCGTTCGTCGAGACCGATCCCGAGCTCACCGTGGCGACGTACTTCACCTCGGCCAAGCTCCTCCAGGAGAACCCCGACCTGGTGAGGAAGTTCAGTGAGGCGATGACCGAGTCGCTGAAGTACGCCTCAGAACACCCCGACGAGGCACGCCAGATCCTCACCACTTACACCAAGATCAAGGGCGATGTGCTGAAGAACCTGACGCTGCCCGGCTGGCCGGCGCAGATCGACATGGCCTCCCTGGAGAAGCTGGCCTCCTTGGGGGAGAAGGACGGCATCTTCGGCGGCACCAAGCCGGATCTCGACGCCCTGTTCTCATGACGCGGTCAGGAGCCGGTTCTGTGATGACGACGATCGCCGGGGCCGGTACCGGCTCCGGCGGCGCCCGGATCCGGGCGAGCGTGGGCGCCGCAGCCCCCTGGCTTCGGGGCCTTGCCGGTCTGGCCGGTCTGCTGGTGCTGCTGGAGGTGTTGCCGCGCACGCCGGTGGTGTCGGCCGAGTACCTTCCACCGGCCTCGGAGATCGGCCGTACCCTCTTCCACCTGCTCGCTGAGGCCTCCTTCTGGAGCGCCTTCGGCGACACCCTGACCGGCTGGGGAGTGGGCCTGGCGATCGCCGTCGCGGCAGGGGTGGTGGCCGGAATGGTCATCGGCTCCATGCCAGTGCTGCGGGCGGTGACCGCCTCCACCATCGAGTTTCTGCGGCCGATCCCGTCCGTGGCCCTGATCCCCGTCGCGGTACTGCTCTACGGTACCGATCTGCGGTCGAAGCTGCTGCTCGTGGTGTACGCCTCCTTCTGGCAGGTGCTCATCCAGGTACTGGCCGGAATGCACGACGTCGACCCGGTCGCGGACGACACCGCTCGCAGCTATCGACTGGGCAGATGGGGGCGGATGCGCCATGTCATGTGGCCCACCGCGCTGCCTTACGTGATGACGGGCGTACGGCTCGGCGCCACCGTGGCACTGGTCCTCACGATCACCGCCGAACTCGTCATCGGCTCGCCCGGGCTGGGCCATGAACTCGCCGTCGCCCAGACGTCCGGCGCCGTGCCCGAGGTGTACGCACTGGTTCTCGTCACCGGGCTGCTCGGGATCGCGATCAACCTGGTGGCACGTGCGGTCGAGCGACGGGCGCTGCACTGGCACCAGTCCCTGCGCAGAGAGGGTTAGAAGGATGACCGTCCTCACCGTGGCCCGGCGCATGCTGCTCGTCCTGGGCCTGCCCGCGGTCCTGTTCGCGGCCTGGTGGTTCGCCAGCGCCGGCAGCACCAGCTTCTACGTCCCGCCGCTGTCCACCATCCTGAGCAGTTTCGGGGAGGTCTGGACAGTCGACCGGCTGCTGTCGGACGTCCTGCCCAGCCTGCTCCGGCTCACCGCGGGCTATCTTCTCGCCGTGCTCATCGGGGTCGGACTGGGCCTCGTCGTGGGCATGAGCCGGGTCGTACGGGATGTCCTGGAACCGGTCCTGGAGCTCTTTCGGGCCATCCCGCCACCGGTGCTCGTACCCGTGATCATGCTCTTCGCCGGCATCGGCGACACCATGAAGGTGATCGTCATCGTCAGCGGCTGCATGTGGCCGGTCCTGCTCAACACCGTGGAGGGCGTCCGCGCCGTCGACGAGGTGCTCAGCGACACCTGCCGTTCCTACGGCGTCAGCGGCCCCTCACGACTGTGGCATCTGGTACTGCGTTCGGCGAGCCCGCAGATCGTCACCGGCATGCGCCAGGCCCTGTCGATCGGGATCATCCTGATGGTCATCAGCGAGATGCTCGCCTCCAGCAACGGACTGGGCTTCACGATCGTGCAGTTCCAGCGTTCGTTCGCGATCCCCGAGATGTGGAGCGGCGTGCTGCTGCTCGGCCTGCTCGGGTTCGCCCTCTCGCTGCTCTTCCGACTCGTGGAGAACCGTGCCCTGGCCTGGTACCACGGTCTGCGCCGCGCCCAGCGCAACCCCTGACCGGCCCGGCCACCGGCCGCTCTACGGACAGCTTCATGAAGGAGGCGTCGATGCTCGACGTACGAAACCTGCAGAAGACCTACACCGGCCGGCATCGCACCGTCGAGGCGCTGCGCGATGTCACCTTTCACCTGGATGCCGGTGAACTGGTGTGCCTGGTCGGCCCGTCGGGCTGCGGCAAGACCACACTGCTGAAGTGCATGGCGGGCCTGCTCGCCCCCACCGGAGGCGAGGTGCGCCTGGAGGACCGTCCCATCGCCGGGCCTCCGCCCGGCATGGCGGTGGTGTTCCAGGAGTACGGCCGCTCCCTGTTCGCCTGGATGGACGTACGCCACAACGTCGCTCTGCCGCTGCGCCGGAAGAAGCTGGGCAAGGCGCGCGAGAAGCAGCTGGTGGACCACGCGCTGGAGGTGGTCGGGCTCGCCGACGCCCACCAGGCCTACCCCTGGCAGCTCTCCGGAGGGATGCAGCAGCGGGTCGCCATCGCCCGCGCCATCGCCTTCGAGCCGAACGTACTGCTCATGGACGAGCCCTTCGCGGCGGTCGATGCCCAGACACGCGCCGAACTGGAGGACCTCGTCCGGCGCCTCTGGCGTGAGCTGGGCGTCACCGTCCTGTTCGTCACCCACGACATCGACGAAGCCGTCTACCTCGGACAGCGCACCCTCATCCTGTCGAAGTCGCCCACGATCGTGCTGGAGGATCTGGCCATCGATCTGCCTGATGAGCGGGACCAGTTGCACACCCGCTCCAGCGCCCGCTTCGGTGAGCTGCGCGCACACGTCTACGAGCAGATCCAGCGGGCGAAGCACCGCAACGCCGCGGCGGACGGCGGCCCGGGCGGCGGCGGGCAGACGGCGGAACCGGCCCAGTCGGACGGACGCGCTCTGCAGAAGGCCGAGTCCTGAACCACCGTACGGCCGACGAATCGTTGTGCGCGGTCGGCGGTGGTCCCCGGCGCGGCTCCGTGTGGACGCCGTCCGCGCCGGAGCGTGCCACCGCCGTGCCGGCCGCACGGCGTGTCGCACGGGAACATGTACCGCGCCCGGATCCGGCGGATGTCGGCCTCGGCCTCCAGCACCTCGATACGGTGGATGAGCGTGGCGATCGTGGTCTCGTCGGTCATCGGGATCTCCTTCACCAGACGTTCGCCTCAGCCCTCGGAGTCGGGACGGTGCCGGGGTTGCTCGTGGCGGGAGACGGGACGATCGAACAGAAGGGCTGGCCGCCTCTGCACTCTGTCGCCGGGCGACTTCATCCTCTACATGCGGTGGGCGCCGGTTCCGCCTCGGCAGCGACTACCACTGGTTCCTGATGAGACTGGACCACCCTCGCGAAGATCCTCGGCCTCGGACTTCACACACCACCGCTCGGTGGTCGCCACGCCGGTGCGGCCCGCCGAGCAAGGACGCGGCCGGGCATCCGGCCGGGCGTTCACGCCAGAGCGTTCACGGCCGCGGTGAACAGGCGCGGCAGGCGTGCGGCGGTGGGCATGATGTGGGGGGCGAGCGCGGGCCGCTGGCGGGCCCTCACCAGGAGTTCGGTCAGGAGTCGGTGGCGGCGGGTCGCGTGCCTCCAGTCCGCTTCGTAGCGGCTCGGTGTGCCCCGGCGCAGGTTGGTGACCAGGGCCTCGGCGCCGGTGAGGGCGAGCGAGATGCCCTCACCCGTCAGTGCGTCGATGTATCCGGCGGCGTCACCGACGAGCAGTACCCGTCCGTGGGCGCGGGTGCGAGCTCTCTGGCGCAGCGGTCCCGAGCCTCGTACCGCGGTGACGGCTGCTTCGGGCGGGAGGCGGGCGGCCAGTTCGGGGAAGGTCTCCAGTTGGGCGGCGAAGGGGGCCCGCCGGGTCGTCAGCAGGGCTACGCCGACGAGTCGTGGGCCGAGCGGGGTGACGTAGGCCTCTTCCCGCGCTCCCCAGTGCACCTCGACATACGGGGACCAGGGCGGCACCGCGTAGTGCCGGCGCAGCCCGTACCGGGGTACGCCGTGGGTTCTCACATCCAGGCCGAGGGAGCGTCGCACGGGTGAGTGGAGGCCGTCCGCGGCGACCAGCCACCGGGCGCGCAGCCCCGTGCCCGGAACGGTCACGCCCGCGGTGTCCTGCCGTACTTCCCCCACGCGCAGGGGCAGTACGGGCACGCCCGCGTCGAGGACTGCGTGGTGCAGGACGTCGTGCAGGTCGGTGCGGCGCGCGCCGAGGCCGGGGCCGTGCCGGAACGCGGCCTGGACCTGGCGGGATCCTTGGATGTAGCGGATCCCGGTGACGGGGTGGCCGGGGACGTCCAGGCCGAGAGCGGTGAGGGCGCGGACCGCGCCGGGCATCAGGCCCTCACCGCACGCCTTGTCGACGGGCGCCTGGCGCGGCTCGGCGATGACGGTGTCGAGGCCGGCGCGCGCGGCGTGCAGGGCGGTGGCGAGGCCGGCCGGGCCGCCTCCGACGATCAGCAGGTCGTGGCCGCCGCTCACGCGGGTACCGCTTGGGTGAGCGCCGTGTTCTCGCAGCGGAGCCGGACCGTGAGCAGTACGGCGTTGGCGGCGGTGAACACCGTCGCGGTCAGCCACGCGGAGTGCACCAGGGGCAGGGCGGCGACCTCCACGACGACCGCGACGTAGTTGGGGTGACGCAGGAAACGGTAGGGGCCGGCACCGACCAGGCGCGCCCCGGGAACGACGATGACCCGGGTGTTCCAGTACGGCCCGAGTGTGGTGACGCACCACCAGCGCAGGGCCTGGGCCAGTACGACGAGCGCCAGCATGGGCCACCCGAGAGCGGGCAGGAACGGGCGGTCGGTGAGCGCGGGTTCGAGCAGGCAGCACACGAGCAGGCCCGTGTGCAGCACGACCATCACCGGGTAGTGGCCACGGCCGTGCTCCACGCCGGCGCGGGCGAGGGTCCAGGCGGCGTTGCGCCGGGCGACGAGGAGTTCGGCGGCGCGTTCGGCGGCGACGGCGAGGACGAGAAGCGTGTACCAGGGCATGAGAATCCCTCACCAGCGCAGCAGGACGAGTTCGGAACAGAAACCCGGGCCCATCGCCAGGAGCAGCCCCCACGTACCGGGCCGGGGGCGGCGGGACTCCCTGATGGTTTCCAGGATGTGCAGTACGGAGGCCGAGGACATGTTCCCCACCGTCGCGAGGGAGTGCCACGCGGAGTCCAGGGCTTCGCCGGGCAGGCCGAGGGTGTCGGTGACGGCGGAGATGACCCTGGGGCCTCCCGGATGGCACACCCAGGTGCCGATGTCGTCGGTGGTGAGGCCGTGTTCGGCCAGGAAGGCACGCAGGTGTCGGCCCAGGTTCTCCCGGACGACGCCGGGGACACCGGCATCGATCACGACGCGGAACCCACTCGCTCCGATGTCCCACCCGAGGAGTTGTTCGGTCTCCGGGTACAGGTGGCTGCGCGTGGCCACCACCGAGGGGCCGGCCGACCCCGGCCCACTGCCGGTGCCACCGCCTCGCGCGACGAGGGCTGCCGCACCATCACCGAACAGGGCGCCGGCGACGAGGTTGGCGCGGGAGTCATCACCGTGTTGGAGCGTCAGGGAGCACAGTTCGACCGTGAGCAGCACCGCGGTGTCGTCGGGGTGCCCGCGCAGGTAGTCGTGCACCCGGGCGAGGCCGGCGGCGCCCGCCACGCAGCCCAGGCCGAAGACCGGAAGTCGCTTGACGTCGGGCCGCAGTCCCACGCGCCCGGCCAGGCGGGCGTCGAGCGACGGGGCGGCGACGCCGGTGATGGACACGCACACCAGCAGGTCGACGTCGCCCGGTGCGAGCCCCGCCTCCTTCAGCGCGCCGGTGAGGGCTTCCTCGCCCAGGTCTAGGCCCGCCGCCAGCCAGGCGTCGTTGCGCCGCCCGAAGTCGCCGAGACCGGCGTACCGCTCGATCGGCAGGGCGAGATGACGGGTGCGCACGCCGGCGGACGCGTGCAGGCGGCGCAGCACGGCGCGGTCCGCCCCCGACGGCAGACACAGGTCGCCGATCGCGTCGGTGAGGTCGTCCTGGGCGTAACGGTGCGGCGGCAGCGCGGTGGAGACGGCGGCGATGATGCTCGCCGCGGCGGGCACCGTCGTCCGGCACGGTGCCGTGGCCGGAGAAGGACCAGGGGCAGGGGCCGGGCCGGAGGCAGGGGCGGGGTCGGCGATCAGGGGGACACGCATGTCGGTAATGCCTTCCTCGTCCGGGGTGCCCGACTACCGTGCATGCGTGTCTCTCCACCCGTCTGGGGTTCCCTCACGTACGACACACCGCCTCCCCGCGCTGCTGCGCTCCTGCCATGCGGAACCCGCGCTCGCCGTGACGGTGTTCGTCACCGCCCTGGCCGCGGCGGCGGGTCGCGGGGTGGCGGGGTCGGCGGCGGTGGCCTCGGCCGTGCTGGCCGGCCAGCTGTCGATCGGCTGGTGCAACGACGCGGCCGACGCGCGGCGCGACACGGCCTGCGGGCGCCGCGACAAGCCGGTCGCCACCGGTGAACTCCCGCCCCGGACGGTGGCTGTCGCGGCCGGGACGGCTCTGGGACTGTGCGTGCCGCTGTCCCTGCTGAGCGGCATCCCTGCGGGAGCGGTGCATCTGGTGGGTGTGGCGGCGGGCTGGGCCTACAACCTGCGGTGGAAGCGCACAGTGTTCTCACCGCTGCCCTATGCCGTGGGCTTCGGCTCGCTGCCGGCCTTCATCACCCTCGGTCTGCCGTCGCCGTCCTGGCCCGCCTGGTGGGCCGTGGCAGCGGGCTCGCTGCTGGGTGTCGGGGCGCATCTGTTGAACGTCCTTCCCGACATCGAGGACGATCTCGCGACCGGTGTGCGGGGGCTGCCGCAGCGGCTGGGCCGGCCGGCCTGCCGGTGGCTGGCCCCGTTCGTGATGCTGGCGGCCGTGGGCCTGGTCGTCGCGGGGCCGCCCGGGACGGCGGAGACAGCCGCCCGGGCGCTGGCGGGGGTCGCCGGAATCGTCACGGTCGCGGCTGCGGTTGTGCCGTCGGGGGCCCGGGACCGGTGGCCGTTCCGGGTGTCGATCGTGGTGGCCGGCATCGCTGTGGTCCAGCTCCTGCTGCGGGGCTCGGACATGGCCTGACGCCGGCACCCGGCCCAGGCGGTGCCTGTCAGCGCGGGGACCGCCTCCTCCACGCATCGCCGGCGAGCCCCCGGCGAACGGCCTCGTCCTCGTACTCCTTCCCACAAGGCGGAACACCGCTCAGACGGATGGATCGTTCGGTCATTCAGCCCAGAAACCAGCCCATTCCGGGCGCGCTTCCGAATCGATGGGCCTACCTTCCGTTGGGCTGGTTGCGCACAGCCCGACGTCAGGAGCACTCAGGGCGCGGCACCCGCTCCCTCCCCCGTACCCGACCATCCGCTACTGCCGACCGAGGGAACTGATGGCGACGCATACTGAACCGGTTGCTCCGGTTCCCGCGGTGGAGCGCCGCAGCAAGGGGCAGGTGGTCGTTTCCTGGCTGACCACGACCGATCACAAGAAGATCGGTCACCTCTACCTGATCACGTCCTTCGGGTTCTTCCTGATCGGCGGGGCGCTGGCGATGGCGGTCAGGGCGGAGCTGGCCCGGCCGGGACTGCAACTGGTGTCCAGCGAGCAGTACAACCAGGCGTTCACGCTGCACGGCACGATCATGTTGCTGCTGTTCGCGACGCCGACCTTCGCCGGGTTCGCCAACGCGATCATGCCGCTGCAGATCGGCTCGCCGGACGTCGCCTTCCCCCGGCTGAACATGCTCTCGTACTGGTTCTTCCTCTTCGGCGGGCTGATCGTGCTGGGTGGCCTCGTCACGCCCCAGGGCGCCGCCGACTTCGGGTGGACCGCCTACACGCCGCTCAGCCGGGAAGAACGCAGCCCGGGCATCGGTGCCGACATGTGGATCATGGGGCTCGCGCTGGCCGGGTTCGGCACGATCCTCGGCGCGGTCAACTTCATCACCACGATCATCTGCATGCGCGCCCCCGGCATGACCGTGTTCCGGATGCCTATCTTCACCTGGAACGTGCTGCTCACCTCGGTGCTGGTCCTGCTCGCCTTCCCCGTCCTGGCCGCCGCCCTGTTCGCACTGGAGGCGGACCGCGAGTTCGGCGCCCACGTCTTCGCACCCGAGAACGGCGGGGCCGTCCTGTGGCAGCACCTGTTCTGGTTCTTCGGCCACCCCGAGGTCTACATCGTCGCCCTGCCGTTCTTCGGCGTGGTCACCGAGATCCTGCCGGTCTTCTCCCGCAAACCGATCTTCGGATACATGGGACTGGTCGGCGCCACCATCGCCATCACCGGCCTGTCCGCGACCGTGTGGGCCCACCACATGTTCGCCACCGGCGCGGTACTGCTGCCGTTCTTCTCCTTCCTGAGCTTCCTCATCGCCGTGCCCACCGGGGTGAAGTTCTTCAACTGGATCGGCACGATGTGGAAGGGCTCGATCTCCTTCGAACCGCCGATGCTGTGGGCGGCCGGCTTCCTCGTCACCTTCCTCCTCGGCGGCCTCACCGGCGTCCTGCTCGCCTCACCGCCGATGGACTTCCACGTCACCGACAGCTACTTCGTCGTCGCCCACTTCCACTACGTGCTCTTCGGCACCATCGTCTTCGCGATGTTCGGCGGGTTCAGCTTCTGGTGGCCGAAGATGACCGGCACCATGCTCGACCACCGCCTGGAGGAGATCCACTTCTGGACCCTGTTCACCGGCTTCCACACCACCTTCCTCGTCCAGCACTGGCTCGGCGCAGAAGGCATGCCCCGCCGCTACGCCGACTACCTGGCCGCCGACGGCTTCACCGCCCTCAACACCCTCTCCTCCATCGGCGCCTTCCTCCTCGGCCTGTCCACCCTGCCGTTCCTCTACAACGTGTGGAAGACCGCCAAGACCGGCAAGAAGATCGAGGTCGACGACCCCTGGGGCTACGGCCGGTCCCTGGAATGGGCCACCTCCTGCCCTCCCCCGCGCCACAACTTCGTCACGCTGCCACCCATCCGTTCCGAATCCCCCGCCTTCGATCTGCACCACCCCAGGCTGGCGCAGATCGAACAGCGTGAGAACGTGGGCAGGCGCGACGCCGTGGACGCCGAGAGCCACAAGGGCGAACCGCGGTGAAGCGCGGCCGGCACGAGGCGCCGCTCGACGGGCGCGACGGCCTGCCGACCGACGCGATCGAGGGCTATCTCCTCGCCCGTACCCACCAGGAGCAGGCACTGCGCGAAGCCGAGGACCTCTGCGCCCGGATGCCCTGGCTGACCACCGCCCAGGCGGAGGACGTCACGCACCACTACCTCCGCCGGCGCATCGACCTGACCCGCCGGATACTGCTGTCCACGACCGAGCGGGCCGCACAGCTCCAGGAGGAGTACGAGACCCGTTACGCCCTCCTGCGGCGCTCCCTGCTCAAACGCCACGCAGCCTGCGCGTCCGCCTTCCTCGCCTGCTCCGGCGGCATCAGCACACTGATCTGCCTGCTCACCCGCTGACGGCTGCACGCCAACCGGTTGGGCGAACCCGTCGGCGACGGCCCTGACCGGCGGGCGGGCCTTCCGGTCCCCACCACCCCGGCCGTCCGGCCGCGCAGATCTCGGCCCATGAGCCCGTCGAGTCTGAGGTCGAACTCCCGGGTGCGGTGCGCGGCCCGCACGATCCGGCGGTCCACGGCGAGCGCCGGCGCCCAGGCGAACTCCGCGACCGAGTACGGCGAGTAGGACGACACCCGCGCCACGGTCAGCCCCAGTTCCTCGGCCGCCGTCACCTCGCGGGCCGGGCCGGCGATCCGGACGACGCACGGACCGCGTCGTCGCCCGGCTTGGAAACCACGCACCGTCGACAGTCGGGAGAACGACCGGTCCATGGGGTCAGTCCTCGGTGGTTCCGAGGCCCGACAGCGTGCCCACCGGGTCGAGGTCCGGGGTGCCTCTCGGCCACCAGTCGTCACGGCCGGGTTCGGACTCGTAGGCGTACCAGAGGCCGTCGCGGCCGAGGCGGAGCTGGACGTGGCCGCGGGGGTGGGTGAGGTGGTTGCGCCAGGGGCGGAACGCCGGGAGGTCGGCGGCGAGCAGCAGGGGGCGGGCGCGGTCGAAGCGGCCGGCCGGCGGGTCCCAGGGCTCCTCCAGGACGGTCAGCCCTTCGAGGCCGCCCTGGCGCCAGGCGGCGACCGCGCGGGCCAGGTCGGCGGGGGTCCGGCCGGTGGCGGCGGCCAGGGAGGAGTACAGGGCGCGGGTCGCGGCGGTGAGACCGGAGCCGGGGCGGGCGGCGGCGAGCCGTACCGCGTCCTGCCACAGCGTCAGTTCGGCCACCGGGTCGCGTCCGGTGGTGAGCAGCGCGTGCGCGCGGGCAGCGGCGTCGGTGGCCAGCTGGTCCAACGCGAACGGGTCGGGGTCGCCGGGCCCGCCCGGGTACGCCGGGGGTTGCTCCGGGTGCGGAGGCGGGGGCAACGGGGCGGGCAGCGGCGGGAGGGTGCGCGGGGCGAGGGCGTCGCGGGCCCGCACGCCCGGAAGCGGTGCGGGCTCGCGCTCCTGAGCGGCGCGTGCCGCACGGGCCGCGTTGCGCCGCGACAACGCGTCGATCAGCTCCCGCTCGCCGCGCCCCCGCAGCAGCAACAGCACGAACGGGTCCTCGTCCAGCAGTCGCGCCGTCTGATAGCAGAGCGCGGCGGCGTGCTTGCAGGGGTGCCCGAAGTCCGGGCAACCGCAACGGGGTTCGAGCTCTCCGGGGCCGGGCAGGAGCCGCACGCCTCGCGGTGCGGCGGGTCCGGGGCCACCTTCCGGTCCGGCGAGAGCCTGCGGCAACTCCTTGTCCAGCAAGGCGGCGATGTGTCCCGGCTGCTCCGCCGCCGCGTCCAGGAAGCGGTCCCACTCGCCGTCGTCGAGTGTCCGCAGGCGGACCTGTACGCGGTACGGCCGAGGCCTGCTCCCGTGCACGTACGCCAGCACCAGCCCCGGCGTGACGGTGATCGCGTCCACGTGCCCCTTGTCGGCATACGCCCGCCCCCGCGCCAGCCGCGCCGGGTCCAACGCCTCCTTTTCCAGGGCCGTCACCCACGCGTTGCCCCACCAGCTCCCCGCGAACGCCTCCCCGGCCGAGGGACGCGGCGGGAAGGGCCGGAAGGTGCGCCGCAGCTCGCCGTCCCGGGAGGGGGCGGCCATGGTGCGGGGGACGCGGGGGGTTGCGGGGGAGTCCGGTCGGGGGCCGCCGGGGCGGTCGGCACGTGGGTGGTCGGCGCCAGGGGGCAGGGCGGTAAGTGAGTCTCGCCGGTCGACGCCGGGGGCGGACTCCGGGCCGGACACGGCCCCTGGCTCGGCTTCGGCCGGCGAAGGTTCCCGCCGCGCGGAGGTGCCGCCCGGGGCCAGGGACAGGCCAGGGTCGTCGTGCGCGGTGTGGTCGTGGACGGAGGAGTCGTGGACAGCGGCATGGGGCACGCCCTCGCCGGTGGCCGTCACACCGTCACGGGCCCGCCCGTGGTCCGTGCCCTCGGTGGGGGTCTCGTGGGGTTCCGGCCCTTCGGACGGCGACTGGAAGGCGTCGGCGAGCAGTTCGCGCAGGGCGCGAGCCCGGTTTCCCTCGTCTCGGTCTCCGAGTGCACGCCGGGCACCGCCCCGCGTACCTCGCCCCTCCCCCGGCCGGGCCGGCCGCGAACCCCGGCCCCCCTTGCCGCCCGGATCCTCGGCGTCGGTGCCCTCCGCCTCGACGCGGGCCCGGTCAGCCGCGTCACGCGCGGCACGCAATGCCTCCCGTGCGATGTCACCGGGGCGAGCCCCCGGCTTGGTGTCCTCGCCGGAACGAGCGCCGGGCTCAGCCTCCTCACCAGGCCGCGCACCGGGATCCCGTCCCGTCGTCGGCGCGGCGGCGCCCCGCTCCGCCGCCTGGCCCTCCGCCCCCGCCGCCCGGGATTCGGCGGCCTTCCTCAACGCCTCCCGCGCCACGTCACCCGGCCGAGCGGCGGCGCGCGCGGCGGCCGAGCCTCGCGGCTCCCCGGCCTCGGCCCCGTACCTCTCCCGTTCCCGCGCGGCCCGCAACGCCCGGCGGGCCGCATCTGCGGGCCGGTCACCCTTCCCGGCGGGTCCGTCCACGTGCCCCGGCGTCCCCTCTCCCCCACTCACGCCGGCCTCCGCAACGACACCAGGTCGGTCAGCTCGCGGTCCGTGAGTTCCGTGAGGGCGGCCTCTCCCGAGCCGAGGACGGCGTCGGAGAGGGCCCGCTTGGACTCCAGCATGACGGCGATGCGGTCCTCGACGGTGCCCTCGGTGATGAGACGGTGGACCTGGACGGGCTGGGTCTGGCCGATGCGGTAGGCACGGTCGGTGGCCTGTTCCTCGACGGCGGGGTTCCACCAGCGGTCGAAGTGGATGACGTGGCCGGCACGGGTGAGGTTCAGGCCGGTGCCCGCGGCCTTGAGGGACAGGACCAGTACCGGCGTCACCCCGCTCTGGAAACGGTCCACCATGTGTTCGCGGTCCCTCACGGGCGTACCGCCGTGCAGCAGTTCGACGGGGACGGCGCGGGCGGCGAGATGCGCGGTGATCAGACGGGCCATGCCGACGTACTGGGTGAAGACCAGCGCGGAGCCGTCCTCGGAGAGCAGGGTGTCCAACAGCTCGTCCAGGAGGGCCATTTTGCCGGAGCGGGCGGCGAGGCCGTCCCCGGCGGACGCGCCCGCCTCCTCTTTCAGATACAGCGCCGGGTGGTCGCAGATCTGCTTCAGGGCGCCCAGCAGTTTCAGGACCAGGCCCCGGCGGGCGATGCCCTGCGCCGTCTCGATGGCCAGCAGCGACTCGCGGACGACGGCCTCGTACAGCGCGGCCTGTTCGCGGGTGAGGGCGACGGGGTGGTCGGTCTCGGTCTTGGGCGGGAGTTCGGGGACGATGCCCGGGTCTGACTTCTTGCGGCGGAGCAGGAAGGGGCGGACCAGGCGGGCGAGGCGGGTCACGGCCTCCTCGTCCTCGCCGTTCTCCACGGCGCGGGCGTGGCGGGCGCGGAAGGACTTCAGGGGGCCGAGGAGCCCCGGGGTCGTCCAGTCGAGCAGGGCCCAGAGCTCGGAGAGGTTGTTCTCGACCGGGGTGCCGGTGAGGGCCACGCGCGCGGGGGTGGGGATCGTGCGCAGGGCTTTCGCCGTCGCCGCGTAGGGGTTCTTCACATGCTGGGCCTCGTCGGCGACGACCATGCCCCATTCCTGCCTGCCCAGGCGCGGGGCCGCCGAGCGCATGGTGCCGTAGGTGGTGAGGACGAAGCCGCCGTGGAGATCGTCCAGGGTGCGGTCGGGGCCGTGGAAGCGGCGTACGGGCACGCCGGGGGCGAACCGGGCGATCTCGCGCTGCCAGTTGCCCAGCAGGGAGGCGGGGCAGACGACGAGTGTGGGGGCGGGGCGGGCCCGGCGCAGGTGCAGGGCGATGACCGTGATCGTCTTGCCGAGGCCCATGTCGTCGGCGAGGCAGCCGCCGAGGCCGAGTGAGGTCATGAGGTCCAGCCAGGCCAGGCCCCGCAGTTGGTAGTCGCGCAGGGTGGCCGTGAGGCCCGGCGGCGGGTCGACAGGGCCGATGCCGGCCGTCAGTCGGTCGCGGAGGGCCGCCAGTGCGCCGACCGGTACCGCTTCCACCGTCTCGCCGTCGACCTCGGCGGTGCCGGTGAGGGCCACGGACAGCGCGTCCACCGGGTCGAGCAGGCCCAGTTCGCGGGCTCGGGCCTTGCGGACGAGGGCCGGGTCGACGAGGACCCACTGGTCGCGCAGACGGACGATCGGCCGGTGTGCCTCGGCGAGGGTGTCCATCTCGGCTTCGGTGAGCGGGTCGCCGTCGAGCGCCAACTGCCAGCGGAACCGCAGCAGTTCCTCGCTCTCGAAGAAGCCGGTGCCGTCCGTGGCGGAGCCCGGCGCCGGGCGTACCTCGGCGCGTGCGCTCAGGTCGTGGGCCAGGCCCCGTGGCCAGTGCACGGCGACGCCGGCCGCGCCGAGCCGGGTGGCGGCGACACCGAGCAGGTCGGACAGCT
Source organism: Streptomyces sp. TG1A-60 (assembly GCF_037201975.1). Lineage (NCBI taxonomy): Bacteria > Bacillati > Actinomycetota > Actinomycetes > Kitasatosporales > Streptomycetaceae > Streptomyces > Streptomyces sp. TG1A-60. The sequence goes on from NZ_CP147520.1 coordinate 1,485,486, forward strand.
CGTCCTCGGAGAGGGCGAGGACGTCGGGCACGTCCTGCTCGGAGAGGCGGTCCAGGGGCGGCCAGACCCGGGCGGCACGTCGGACGGCGAGGGCGGCGTCCACGCGCGCGCGGGGCCCGAACGCCGGGTCCGCGTCGCCCGCCCACAGCGCCGCCGCGTCGACGACGAGCGTGGGGTCGGCGAGGCTGTGCACCTGCACGACGGCCGCGCCCGCCCGCGAGGCCCCTTCGCTGTCGTCGAAGAGCTCGTGTGCCGCCAGGTCGAGGCGCAGGGAGACGCGTACGCCCGCGTCCATACCCGCGGCGACCTCGGCCGCCCAGTCACGTGCGCCCGGCAGCCGCTGTCCGGCACTCGCCGCGAACGGTTTCCCGGAGACGTACGGCGCCGCCGGACCGCGCGGCAGTGTGTCGGCGACCGCGTCCAGGAAGGACCGCATCAGCGGCTCCGGCTCGGGCAGCCGCAGCGGGCCCGTGCCGGGCAGCGGCACGGCGTGGCCCTCGTACGACAGTGCCGCGGCGACGGCTCTCAGGTGCGCGATGTCGTCCGGGTCGAGCGGTCCCGCCCGCCACGCGTCGTACCCCTCGGCGGTCAGTCCCGGCAGCAGCCGCCCCCGGGCGACCAGTCGCAGCGCGTGCAGCGCCGCCGCACCCCAGCAGGCCGTGGCGGGATGGGCGGCCGGTTCGCGCCGGGCACGCGTGAGCAGCGGCAGGGCTTCACCGACCGGCAGGCACACGGCGGGGACGGTGCCCCGGCGGACGCCGGAGCCGTGTCGTCGTACGACCGTGAGGTCCTCGGTGTCTCCCGGCGGCGGCTCCCCGCCTTCGGGGTCCCAGAAGGCGAACCGGCCGTGGCGGGGCAGCGGGGCAGGCAGGAAGACGGCGGCCAGCCGGGAGGTGGGGGCCGTCCGCGCGGGGACGGCCGTGTCGGCCTCCGGAACAACCATGACCCGCATACGTCCGGTCACCTCCCGCCCCTGTGTCGGATGAGCCGCCTCCGGCTCCGATCAGCTGTCTCCGACTCTACGGGCGGGGTCCGACAATCGGCTCCGACGCCTGTGCACGGGCGGGTCCGGGCCGGTATTCTCCCTGGTCAGGGGACTGTCCGTGAGACCACGTACACCATCGGATGGTCCGGGTCGGACCGGTTCACGACGATGTCATGGGTGGGCGCGGGGTTCTTCTGGTCGTTGACGAGGCCGTACCAGGGGCCGGGGCCGGTGAAGTCCCAGCCGACGATCCGCCGGTCCCGGGTGTTGATGGCGATCTCGTCGTCCTCCAGATCGTCCGTACCGACCCCGATCTGGTGGAGGAAGCGCTCCAGGCCCTCGTTGCTCGTGTAGAACTGCACGTACAGACGGCTGGTCTTCCAGTTGTTGGTCTCGTAGTACGCGACGTACTCGGAGTACGGCGGGATCGGCACCTCGTAGAGGCGCCGCTGGACCCGGGAGGGCCAGCGGGCGGTGAGGCCGGTCGCCGAGTACTTCGCCTCCTTGTCCTTGCCGCTGTCGCGGCTCTGGTTGGCGGAGATCACCAGATAGCCGGCCGGTACGCCGATGAGCAGCACGATGATCGCCAGGGTGATCGCCCGGCGGCGGATCCTGCGACGGCGGTTCTCGACGGGCCGCTCCGGCTCCTCGGGGGAGGCGTTCCGGCGCGGCGCCGAGGGGCTCACGCGGTGTCCTGGGTGGTGCGGCGGGCCTCCACGTACCGCGCGTAACGCTCGTACCGCTCCACTCTGCGCCGGTTGGCCCGGCGGAAGCGGCGGGCGACGAGTCTGGCGAGGTCGGCGGCGCCGACCATGCCGGCCTCGGGCCCGAGCTGGGCGCGCGCGATCCGGGCCTCGGGGCGGTAGCCGCGGCCGGTGAGATGGCGGCGGAAGGCGTCCCGGGCAGGGCCGATGAGGAGGTCGTCGGCGGCCGAGACGCCGCCGCCGATGACGAAGCAGGACGGGTCGAGGGCGGCGGCCAGGTTGGCGATGCCGACGCCGAGCCACTGGCCGATGTCCTGGAGCAGTTCGACGCACATCGCGTCGCCCTCGCGGGCGAGTTCCGTGATCACCGGCCCGGTGATGTCGCCGATGTTCCCCTTGACGTGCTCGATGATCCCGTACGCCACCGGGGAGTCGGCCGCCGCGAGTTCGCGGGCCTCTCTGACCAGGGCGTTCCCCGAGCTGTACTGCTCCCAGCAGCCGCGGTTGCCGCACGGGCAGCGGTGGCCGCCGGGCACGACCTGCATATGACCGAACTCGCCCGCGACGCCGAACTTGCCGCGCTTGACCTGGCCGTCCTCCAGGATCGCGCCACCGATGCCGGTACCGAGCGTGATCATGACCAGGTGGTCCTCGTCGCGGCCGGCGCCGAAGCGCCACTCGGCCCAGGCGGCGGCGTTGGCGTCGTTGTCGACCAGGACCGGCACCGCGAGGCGGCCGGCGAGACGGTCGCGCAGCGGCTCGTTGCGCCAGGACAGGTGGGGGGCGAACAGCACGCGGTTGCGGTCCGCGTCGACCCAGCCGGCGGCCCCGATGCCGACGGCGTGCACATCGTGCCGGTCGGAGAGGTCCAGGACCAGCTCCGTGATGGTGTCCTCGACGACCCGGGGGCTCTTGGACTTGTCCGGGGTCTCCGTGCGGAGCTTCTCCAGGATGTTGCCGTCGGCGTCCACGACGCCCGCCATCACCTTCGTGCCGCCGATGTCGATGCCGACGGTCGGGACGCGGGGGGCCGTCAGGTGGGAGCGGCGCTCGCGCGTTCCCACGGTTCGCAGGACGGTGGCCCGCGCGGAGCCGCGGTGGGTGAAGTCGCGGTAGGTGCTCATCGGGCCGATTCTGCCTTAACGCTCCGCTGGGTGCGGTGTGGGGGCCGGGGGTGCCATCGGTGTCGTTCCCGGGTGCGGGTGCGTGCGGGCTGGTCGCGCGGTTCCGCGCCTCTGAGGAGCGGGGCCCCTTTCTACGACCTCACCAAGAGCTGGAAGTCGAACGAGTAGCGGGATGCCCGGTAGATGTGGGTGCCGTATTCGACTGCTCGTCCCGTGTCGTCGAAGGTCGTGCGTTGCATGGTGAGGAGGGGGGCGTTCTCCGGCTCGCTGAGGCGGTCGGCCTCGTCCGCGGTGGCCGATCTCGCGCCGATCGTCTGGCGGGCGCTGTGGAGGGTGATGCCCGCGGCGCGCATGAGGCGGTAGAGCCCGGTGGCCTCCAGTTGGGGGGAACCGAGGTCGAGGAGGTCGCTGGGGAGGTAGTTGCAGAGGTAGGCCATCGGTTCGCCGTGGGCCAGACGGAGTCGCTCGATGCGGTGGACCTCGCCGCCCTCGGCGACGGCGAGGGCGGCGGCGACCTCGGCGGAGGCGGTGACCATGGTGTTGAGGAGGACGCGGGTGGCGGGGCGCTGGCCGGCGGCCTCCAGGTCGTCGTAGAGGCTGCTGAGTTCCAGGGGGCGTTTGACCTGGCTGTGGACGACCTGGGTGCCCACGCCCCGGCGGCGTACGAGCAGCCCCTTGTCGACCAGGGACTGGATGGCCTGGCGGACGGTGGGACGGGACAGGCCCAGGCGGGCGGCCAGCTCGATCTCGTTGCCCAGCAGACTGCCCGGGGTCAGCTCGCCGCGCTCGATCGCGGCCTCCAGCTGCTGGGACAGCTGGAAGTAGAGCGGGACCGGGCTGCTGCGGTCAACGCTCAGCTGGAGCGACACGGTCGGATCCACTTCTGGTTTCGGCACGGGCCGAGCGTAGCCCCGGTGCTTGTCGACGGGAAGTTGCGTAGTTCGGTTGTCCGGACAAACCATTGACACGGCGGCTGGTGCGACCCCACTTTGTTTCCCATGCGCATCGGACTCATCGGAGCTGGTCGGATCGGTACCATCCACGCGACCACGCTCAGCCGCCACCGTGATGTCGGCTCTCTGATCATTACGGATGTCGACGCGGCACGAGCCCATGACCTGGCGGATCGCCTGGGAGAGACGGCGGCGCCGGGCGTGGACGAGATCTTCACCTGGGGTGTGGACGCCGTGGTCATAACGGCGGCGACCTCGGCCCACGGCGAACTGATCGGTCGGGCAGCACGCTCGGGGCTGCCGGTGTTCTGCGAGAAACCCATCGCCGTGGATCTGCCGGGCACCTTAAGCGCGCTGACCGAGGTCGACGCGGCCGGGACCGTGCTGCAGATGGGCTTCCAGCGGCGTTTCGACTCCGGCTACGTCACCGCGCGGGAGGCGGTGCGCTCGGGCCGGCTCGGGCGGCTGCACACCGTACGGGCGCTGACGGCCGACCAGACGCCGCCGCCCGCGGAGTACCTGCCGATCTCCGGGGGTATCTACAGGGACTGCCTGATCCATGACTTCGACGTCGTGCGGTGGGTGACGGGGCGTGAGGTCGCCACCGTGTACGCCACCGGGTCGGACGCCGGGCACCCGATGTTCCGGGAGGCGCATGACGTCGACACGGCGGCGGTCGTGCTCACGCTGGAGGACGGGACGCTCGTCACGGCCACGGCTGCGCGGGTGAACGGGGCCGGGTACGACGTGCGGCTGGAGCTGGCCGGGGAACTGGACACCGTGGTGGTCGGGCTGGACGACCGTACGCCGGTCGCGTCCACGGAGCCGAGCGGACCACCTCCGGCGGACAAGCCGTGGACCGGGTTCCTGGAGCGCTTCGCCGCCGCGTACGAGGCGGAGATCGCGGCGTTCGTCGAGGTGGTGCGCGGCGAGCGGGCGAACCCGTGCGACGGGCGCGAGGCCCTTCAGGCCCTGCGGGTCGCGGAGGCGTGCGAGTTGTCGCGCCTGGAGCATCGGCCGGTGAACCTGGGGGAGATCCCGGGCGGGCGGGACTAGTGCCGCGGCAGGCGGCGTCCGCCCGTGAAGGAGCGGCGTCCGGTGCGTGCTCTCGGTGTGCCGGCCGGACGTCCCCGCACTGGGCGTACTCGGGCTTTCGGCCGGTGCGGCGAGACGACCGGCTCCGCCGCCTGGTTCGGCAGCCCGGCTCCGCCGCCGGGTTCTGCGGCTCTTCGCCTGCCGAGGTGTCCCCCAGCCTCCCTCACCAGCGCAACGGCAGGTGAACTCCCGGGCTATCAGCCCGCGCAGCCGTGTGTGCTGGGGCGGGTCGGCGACCAGCTGATACTTGCCGATCAGCTCCTCGTCGAGGAGGGTCACCCCGGCCTTCGAGCCGTCCTTCGCCAGCCGGGGATCGGCGAGCGCCGCCCGCGCCTCCTCGTACCCCACCACGGGCCAGACCTCGTGGTGCGCGTCGGCCCTCGGCATGCGCACCCGGTGCACCGGCCGAGCGCCCGCAGCTCGGCGTACACGGGATACGGGTCTGCCGTGAACCGCGGCCCGTACTCCCCGAGATCCACAACCCGTGTGTGTCCCATGAGTTCCCCCTCGCCCGTACAACGCGCGGGTCCACGCGGGAGGGCCCGGTCCCACGCCCCGTTCGGCCTCCAAGAAGCGGTCGGATCACGGTCATCGGCCCACCGTTCGGGGGTCGGCGGTGGGGCTACCGTGATGATGCCCGTCCGGGACCGCCGCGTTGCCAGGGGCCGACCCGTTAGTGTCGGCCGGTACGGCATTCAACTGATGGAGGTTATGGGTGCGTTACCGACTCCTGGGCCGGACCGGGCTCCGCGTCTCCGAGCTCTTCCTCGGCGCCATGACGTTCGGGGAGCAGGGCGGGGTGGGGGCGCCCCGAAAGGAGTGCGCGCGCATCCTCGACGTGTACGGGGAGGCTGGCGGCAATGTGATCGACACGGCGGTCAACTACCGGGGCGGGGAGAGCGAGCGCATCGTCGGCGAGCTGCTCAAGGGGCGGCGCGACCGGTTCGTGCTGTCCACGAAGTACACCGTCTCGCGCGACGGCTCCGACCCCAACGCCGCGGGCAACCACCGCAAGAACCTCACGCTGTCCCTGGAGACGAGCCTGCGGCGCCTGGGCACCGACTACGTCGACCTCTACTGGGTGCACATCTGGGACCGGAACACCCCGGTAGAGGAGACGATGCGCGCCCTCGACGACGCCGTACGGTCCGGGAAGGTGTTGTACGTCGGTATCTCGGACGCCCCGGCCTGGGTGGTCTCGCGCGCCAACACCCTTGCGGAATGGCGGGGTTGGTCGCCGCTGTCGGCGCTCCAGGTGCCGTACAGCCTGCTCAACCGGGACATCGAGCGAGAACTGCTGCCGATGGCGGAGGCGTTCGGCATGTCGGTCGCGGCCTGGAGTCCCCTGCAGAACGGCGTACTGTCCGGCAAGTACACCCGCCCTGGAGGGATCGTGCCGGGCACCGCGACCCGACTGTCCGCCGAGGCGATCGGGGAGCGTGAGCGCGCGGTGGCGGGGGCCGTGCGGGCCGCCGCGGACGAACTCGACGCCACCCCCGCCCAGGTGGCCATCGCCTGGACCATGGCCCACTCCCCCGCCGTGCACCCCATCCTGGGCGCCCGCCGGGTCGAGCAGCTCATGGACAACCTCGGCGCCGCCCGGCTCGTCCTCTCCGAGGAGGTGCTGTCCCGGCTGGAGGAGGCCACCGACTTCCGCCTCGGATTCCCCGGCGACTTCATCGACGAGGCGTCGGCGTGGGTGTACGGGTCGGCGGGGCAGCGCGTGGTGCCGCGTACGGTCTGATCGGGCCTGTCGGTGGGTCGCCCTCAGCGCAGCCGTACCCCGTGTCGGGTGCGCAGGCGGCGCACTTCCCACCACGCGAAGGCCGTCACCGAGGCCGGGCCGCCGAAACAGCGCGCTCACGGCGAGGGCGGCGGCCACCCGGGCCACGCACCGGAAGGCCCGGTGCACGGCGAGTGTGAAGAGGGCGACGAGGGCGCCGCCGGCGGTGCTGGACACGAGAACCGGAAGGCCGAGTGACCGGCCGACCGGTCGGCCGCGTACCCGGCGGTCCGCCTGATCGTCGAGGGGTCAGGCGAGCGAGATGACGACCGACTTGGTCCTGGTGTACGCCTCCAGCGCCTCCGGCCCGGACTCGCGTCCGTAGCCGGACTGCTTGACACCGCCGAAGGGCACGGCGGGATCGAGCATGGCCCAGTCGTTGACCCAGACGATGCCGGCGTCGAGTCGCGCGGCCACCCGGTGGGCGCGGGCCAGGTCGGAGGTCTGCAGACCGGCGGCGAGTCCGTACGGCGTGCTGTTGGCGAGCGCGATCGCCTCGTCCTCGGTGTCGAAGGGCTGGACGGTCAGGACCGGGCCGAAGATCTCCTCCTGGACGGTGCGGGCGTCGTTGTCCAGGCCGGCGATGACGGTGGGCCGGTAGTAGTAGCCGCCGTCGAGTTCCATGCGCTCGCCGCCGACGACGATCCGGCCGCCGTCCTCGACCGCCGCTCTGACGTACCGCTCGACGTTCTCCAGGTGCCGCGCGCCGGCCATCGGCCCGACGACGGTTGCCGGGTCGAAGGGGTCGCCGACGGGGACCGCCGGCACCGCGTCGGCGAGGACGCCCAGGGTGGTGTCGTACAGGGACCGGTGGACCAGCAGCCGGGGTCCGCCCATGCAGAACTGTCCGGTGTTGAAGACGAAGCCCTTGATGATCGCGCCGATCGCCTTGCCGACGTCGGCGTCCTCGAAGACGATGTGCGGAGCGTTGCCGCCCAGCTCCATGGTGACCGGCTTGAGCCCTTCGCCGGCCGTGCTCGACGCCAGGCGGCCGACCCTCGTCGACCCGGTGAAGGCGATCTTGTCGACGCCGGGGTGACGCACCAGCGCCTCGCCGAGGACGGGGCCGCTGCCGGTGACGACGTTCACGACACCCGCGGGGACGCCGGCGTCGGTGAGGATCTCCGCCATCAGCAGCGCGGTGAGCGGGGCCTCGTCGGCGGGTTTGTGGACGAGGGTGTTGCCGACCGCCAGCGCGGGGGCGATCTTCGACGTGCTCAGGATCAGCGGGAAGTTGAACGGGGTGATGGCTCCCACCACGCCGATGGGCTCCCTCCGGGTGTAGGCGTGGGAGGGGATGGGGATCTGCCGGGTGGCCCCGTCGAGAGTCTGCGCCAGCGCCGAGTAGTACTCGTACGTCTCCGCCACGGTCTCCACGTCCACCGCCCGGCTGAACGAGACGGGCTTGCCGACGTCGAGGCTCTCCACCGCGGCGAGCTCGTCCGCCCGTTCGCGCACCAGATCGGCCACCCGGTGCAGCACACGGGCGCGCTCGCGGGCCGGCGTCCGGGGCCACGGCCCCGCGTCGAAGGCCTCGCGGGCGGCGGCCACCGCGACGGCGAGATCCGTCCCGTCGCCCTCCGCGACCGTGGTGACGACGGTGCCGGTGGACGGGTCGATGACGTCGCGCCGCTCCTTGGACTCCGCGTTCCGCCACTCTCCGCCTATGAACAGCCCGCCCGGTTCGATGTGTGGTCGCTGCACGCTCATGGCCCGCTCGCCCTCCCGGTGCGGCGCTCAGCCGTCACCGTGCTCACGCCGGTCGCGCCACTGCGGCCGGCTGGTTTTCGGATGATGGCCCAGCGGTGCCCGCCTGGACAGAGAGCCGGGAGACGAGCCCCGGAAGTAAGGACGAATGACGTATCCCGGGCACGACGTTCGGCCTTTCCGGCTCGGTCCGCTGTCCCACCGGACGGCGTCGGGCAACGGGCTCCCCCGCGTCGACCTCGCCACGAGGTCACCGACCCGGGGCATCGTCGCCACCGTGCGCGTCAGCGCGGTCGGCACGATGGGGTTGACGGTGACATCGGTCTTCGCGAGTTCGAGCGCCCAGGTGCGGGTCATCGCGACGATCGCGCCCTTGGACGCCGAGTACGCGGTCCGACCGAAGCTCGCGCGCTGCCCCGCCGGTGATCCCACCGGCCGGGGTCGGTACGGCGACTCCCTGAGCCTGGGAACGCCGGGTCCCGTGAGGATCCCGCTGATGACGGCATCCGCGGCCGACCTGTGTCCCGGCCGGTCCGGGACATCCATCGTGGTCGGCACCGCGGTCAGCCCCTCGGTGGCACCAGCCCCTGCCGCACCGCGAACAACGCCGCCTGGGTCCGGGAGGTGAGCCGGAGTTTGCGCAGGACGTTGCTCACATGGGTGCGGGCGGTGCGCTCGCTGATCACCAGTTCGTCGGCGATCTGCTGGTTCGACCGCCCCTCGGCGACCAGGACGAGAACGTCGCGTTCCCGGCTCGTGAGCGAGGCGAGCCCGGTCGGGGGCGAAACGATCTCCTGGGTGAGTCCCCTGGCCACCGCGGGGTCGAGGAAGACCTCACCCCGGGCGGCGGCGCGGATCGCGGCGACCACCTCACCCGCTTCGGCGTCCTTGAGCAGATAGCCGGCGGCCCCCTGGGCGAGCGCCGCGTGGACGCGTTCCATCTCACCGAAGCTGGTGAGCACCACGACCCGCAGGCCGGGGTGGCGCTGCTTGATCACGCCGATCGCCGTCGCCCCGTCCATCCTGGGCATGAGCAGGTCGATCAGCACCACGTCCGGCAGTTCCCGGTGCGCGGCCATGGCGTCGAGCCGGGTGAGGGCCTCCTGCCCGTCGGCCGCCTCCGCGGCCACCTCCATGTCGTCCAGGACCTCCAGATAGGCACGGATTCCGCGGCGTACGACGGCGTGGTCGTCGACGATCAGGACCCGGACGGGGCGGGGTTCGCCGCTTCGGGGAACGGGACCGTCGACGGGGCGCTCCGGGAGCCCTCCGAGTCCGCGGGCGGCGCCTGGGGCACCCGGACCGGAAGGGGTATGACGACCCGCACGGTCGTGCCGCTCCTCGCGCCGGATCTGATCCTCATGGTGCCGCCCCATCGCTCCGCCCTTTCCCGCATGGTCGTCAGTCCGTAGCCGTGGTGTCCGGCGGCACCGGCCGCCGCGCCGTCCTCGTTGTCCGGCGCGGCCCCTCGCCCGCCGGATTCCGCGACTCCGCGACCGTCGTCGCGGACAAAGGCGGTCAGTGTGTGGTCGCGTACGGCGAGGCGGATGGTGGCGGTGGTGGCCTCCGCGTGCTTGACCACGTTGTGGATGGCCTCCGCGACGATCCGGTACATGTCCTCGGCCAGTTCCGGTTCGACCGCGTCCACCTCCTCTCCGCACACCAGCCGGATACCGAGGCCCGTCCGGTTCTCGGTGCTCTTGACGAGCGTGGTCACCGCGTCCTCCAGCCCGAGCCGGAGGGAGGAGGACGGACGCAGTTCGTGCACCATGGCCCGGAGATCGGCGAGGACGGTCCGCGAGAGGGCCCCGACCTCGTCCGCGAAGGTCCGGACCGCTTCCGCGGGAACCACCTCGCCCCGCGCGCCCAGCACCCCCACGGCGTTGGCCTGCAAGCCGATGGAGAACACCTGCTGGACGATCGAGTCGTGCAGGTCGCGGGCGAGGCGCTGCCGCTCGTCGCGGCGGGCACCCTCGCGTTCCCGCTGGAGCAGCGTGGCGTGGTCGACGGCGAGGGCGGCCTGCTCCGCCATGGCGGCGAGGAACTCCAGTGTCCGGCCGCCGATCTCCTGCCCGGGGGCGAAGTAGGCGTTCAGCACCCCTTCGGGACGACCGCGCGCCATCAACGGAACGCTGACGAAGGAGTCCCAGTTCAGCTCGCCGAGGTAGCCGTGCAGCGGTTCCCAGGCCGGGTCCTCGCGGATCTGCGCCCACCGGTGCGGGACGACGATCGGCTTGCGCTCCCTCAGGGTGTCCAGCATGCACAGTCGGGCACCCCGGTCACGGCACTCCAGCAGACGGTCGAGGAACCCGTCCCAGTGCCGCAGCCCCGCGGAGCCCATCAGCCGCAGTTCCCGGCCGGTGCTGTCCAGGATGAGGATCTGCACGCCGGCCAGGCCGTCCGCCTGGACGATCTGCCGGGCCACGGCGTCCAGTGTCGAGCCGAGCGAACCCTCCGAGGCCAGTGCGATGGACGTCTGGGCGATCGCCGCGATCCTGCGCTGCCGGTGCCACTCGTCGGTGACGTCGCGGAACGACACCACCGTGAACTTCGGGTCGGCCGGCAGCCTGCGGGCCCGGTAGGCGAACTCACGCCGGGGCCCGGCGGGGGGCTCCCAGTGGGCCACCTGTTCGTCCGACCGGACTTCCAGGAGTCCCGCACGGCACGTGGCGGCCCCCTCCACCAGCGCGAACGGGGACGGCGCACCGAGCAGGTCGCCCTCCGTGCCCGCCTCCAGCAGCGCGGCAGCCGCCGGGTTCAGCCGTAGGAACCGGCCCGTGCAGTCCAGCACGGCGAGGCCGTCCGGCGCGGCGGCGGCGAGCTCGTCCCACCCCACGAGCGGCGACGCGGACATGACCGATCTCCTCATCGTCGACGACCGAAGAACCTGCCCCTGGAGGGATCCTTGAGCCCGGCCGGACCGACGCGGCCGTGGCACCGGGCACCTGAGCGGTAGGGCGCCGGTCGACCCGGGGACGAGGGCGACGCGCGGCCGGCCGGCCACAGCATCGTAGCCCGGCGGCTTCGGGGCGGTCCTACGTCATTCGACCTGTTCACCGGCGGGTCGAAGCGCCGAGCCGGTTCAGTCATTGCGCGCGTTCCACACGGTGAGGGCGTCTGCCTAGGTTGAGAAGGCGCCCCCGTGGACCGTTTCCCCGAGGGGCCCGCGAGGGCGCACGGGCGGCCGGCCCGGCCGTGCGGTCCGTCCAACCCATCGAGGACGAGGAGGTCTGAGACGTGGACGTGTCCATCGGCACGATCTGGGAGGCGGTCTGCCGCGCGCTGCCCGATGTCGTCGCCGTCACGGAGCCCGGTCGTGAGACCACGTACCGGGAGTTCGACGAGCGTGCGTCACGGCTGGCCGCCGCGATGGAGGAGGCCGGGGTGCGCGAGGGCGACACCGTGGCCTGCTACCTGTACAACGGCGCCACCTATCTGGAGACGGTCTTCGCCGCCTTCAAGCTCGGTGCCGTCCCGGTGAACGCAAACTACCGCTACACCGGCGAGGAGCTCTCCGAACTCCTGACGGACGCCGACGCGGCCGTGGTCGTCTTCAGCGGCGCCCTGGCCGGCCGGGTCACGCATGCCGCCGGCCATGTGCGCACGCTGAAGCTGCTCGTGCGGGCCGGGGCGCCGCCTGCCGACGGCCCGGCCGGCCCCGCCGTACCGGAACTGGAGGAGCTGCTGGCGGCGCACGAACCGCGTGAGCCGCAGCCGCGTCCCGGATCGGACCGGCTCTTCATGTACACCGGCGGGACGACCGGCAAGCCGAAGGGCGTGGTGTGGCGGCAGAGCGATCTGCTCCACTCCCTGGTGGTCCCGGTCTTCCATCCGCTCGGTGTCACCGAACTTCCGGCGACGCTCGACGAGGCCGTGGCCACAGCGGTCGAGGCACACCGCGAAGGCCGCGCGCCGACCACCATGCCCGTCGTGCCGCTGATGCACGCCACCGGCCTCTTCAACACCATGGGCGCCCTGATGGTGGGCGGCCGGGCGGTCACCGCGCGGCAGGGCGGACTCGACCCGGAGCACGTCTGGCGCACGGTCGCCGAGCAGCGGGTCGCGACGGTCATCGTCGCGGGCAACGCCGTGTGCCGGCCGCTCGTCGACGAGCTCGTGCGCGCGGAACGGGCCGGGACGCCGCACGACCTGGGCCCGGTGCGCAGGGTCCTAAGCTCCGGTACCGCTCTCAGCGATGTGCTCAAGCAGCGGCTGCACGAGCGCGCGGAGGTCACGGTCATCGACGCCATCGCTTCGAGCGAAGGGGGGCCCTTCGCCTTCGCGATCACCTCTTCGGTGGGAGACCTGCCCGCCCGCTTCTTCCCCGTGCCCGCGACGAGGGTGATCGGCGAAGGCGACCGGTTCGTCGAGCCCGGCAGTGACGACGTCGGGAAGCTCGCCTACCGCGGGCCCATGCCGCTCGGCTACTACAAGGACACCGAGAAGAGCGCGACGACGTTCCGCACCATCGACGGGGTCCGGTACGCGATCCCCGGTGATCTCGCCCGTCTTGAGGCCGACGGTGCGATCCGGTTCCTCGGACGCGGCTCGGGCGTGATCAACACCGGCGGGGAGAAGGTGCACCCGCAGGAGGTGGAGAACGTCCTGCTCTCCCACCCCGGTGTGACCGACTGTGTCGTCGTCGGCGTCCCCGACGAGACCTGGGGCGAGCGGGTCGGTGTCGTCGTGGCGGTGCGGGCGGACACACCCGTCACCGCCGGGGAGCTGCGCGACTGGGCGCGGCGGAGCCTCGCCGGCTACAAGGTGCCGCGCTCCGTGGTCCTGACGGACGTCCTGCCCCGGACCCCGACCGGCAAACTCGAAATCGCCTGGGCCAGGAAGACCGTCCAGGAGTCCGACGCGGGCGACGGAGTGTGACGGTCGGGTGCGAGAAGCCCTGACCGGCGGTGGCGCCGCCGTGCGGTCCACGCGGCACTCCTGCGGCGGCACCGGCCCGCCGCAGGTGTACGCCCCGTGCCGACTCGCGGGCGGCGATCAGGCCGTCCGCGACCATCCGCACCCCGGTGATCCGGACGGCCTCGGCGAAGCCGGTCTCCCGGACGCGTGCGCCGCGGTCGCGCTGGATCTCCACCAGCCCCCCCACCGCCGGCTGCCGAAGTGCCGACCTGACGCCGGCACGGCCGGCGCCGAACCGTCCGCGGAGGTCGGCCTCGTCCAGACGCTGTCGCGGCGCGTACGCACCGCGCGGCAGCGCGTCCCGGATCGCACCGGTGACGTCGGTCCCGACAGAAGCGCTCACGGTGCTCAGCCTCCGTCCGCACCACGTTCACCGTGGGAAGTCCGGTCAGTCCTGGTAAACGACGCCCAGGTCGGCGAGCTTGGCGCGCAGCCCGTAGTGGTCGACGCCCAGGGTTCCGGAGCGCAGCACCTCGCGGGTGGCCGCCTCCTTGGCGGTCCGCTTCTCCGCGAGTTCGGCCGCCTCCGCCGCCTGAGCGAGCGGTACGACGACCACGCCGTCGTCGTCCGCCACGACGACGTCTCCGGGCGCGACGGTCACCCCGCCGAGCGTCACGGGCACGTTGACCGAGCCGGGGGATGCCTTCACGGTGCCCTGGGCGGACACCGCCCGGGCCCAGACGTGGAAGCCCATGTCCCGCAGTTCGGCGGTGTCGCGGACACCGGCTCCCGTGACCAGGCCGATGACGCCCCGGGTGGCGAGGGACGTCGCCAGCAGTTCGCCGAACATGCCGTCCGTGGACGGCGAGGTGGTGGTCACCACGAGGACGTCCCCGGGCCGGCAGACCTCGACGGCCGCGTGGATCATCAGGTTGTCCCCCGGATGGGAGCTGACCGTCACCGCCGGTCCCGCCAGGCGCACGTTCCGCTGGTTCGGCCACAGGCCGGTTCCCGCGAAGCCGCGGCGGCCGATGGCCTCGTGGACCGTGGACACCCCCGCCTCGGCGAGCCGGGCGACGACGTCGGCGGCGGGCCGGGCGATGTTCCTCACGACGACATGGCGGTCGGGCATGTCTCCTCCGGGCTGCTCTGGACTGGTGTCAGGAGAATTACCGAAGTCGACACTATTGTCAACAGAAACGTTGGAGATATGGTGACTTGGGTCCGGTCGACCTGCTTCGTCCCGCCTCCGTCCGCCAAGTCCGTTCCGGGACACGGGACTTCGGCCGAGACACCCGAGATCCCCCACCCGGCACACCGGAGATCTCCGGCCCGGCACGCCACGGACCACCCGGCCGACTCCGGCCCGCACCCGGCGCCGTGCCACCCGCCCACTCCACTCGACCCCCAGGAGTCCTGATGAACCACGACACCTCCACTCCGTCCGAGGGCGCGCTGCTGGTGATCAGCGCGCACGCGGGCGACTTCGTCTGGCGGGCCGGCGGTGCCCTTGCCCTGGCCGCCGAACGCGGGCAGCGCGCCAAGGTGTTGTGCCTGAGCTTCGGTGAGCGCGGCGAGTCCGCCCGTGCCTGGCGGGACGGCCTGCGTCTGGACGAGATCAAGCAACTCCGCCGCACGGAGGCCACCAACGCCGCGAACGCCCTGGGCGCGGAGATCGAGTTCCTGGACGCCGGGGACTACCCCCTGCTGGAGACACCGGAACTGGTGGATCGCGTCGTGCGCGTGTACCGGGAGGTCGACCCCGCGGTCGTTCTCACCCACACGCTCGCCGACCCCTACAACGGCGACCATCCGGCCGCCGCCCGTATGGCGCTCCAGGCACGCGTGCTCGCCCAGGCGGTCGGCTACGACGCGCCCGGTGAACCCCTCGGCGCTCCCCCGGTGTTCTTCTTCGAGCCGCACCAGCCGGAGCAGTGCGACTTCAAGCCGAACGTCCTGCTGGACATCACCTCCGTCTTCGACAGGAAGCGCGAGGCGATGGAGTGCCTGGCCGCCCAGCAGCACATGTGGGACTACTACACCGACCTCGCCAAGCGGCGCGGCGTCCAGCTCAAGCGCAACGCCGGACCCAACCTGGGCCTCGCGCACGGGACCCTGGGCGAGGCGTATGTGCGGCTCTACCCGCAGACGACGGGTGTGCTGGCATGACGGCGCAGGACACGGCGGGCGCCCGCGCGGCCACGCACATCTGGGTTCCCTTCCGTGACACGTCCCTGTACGTGCGGTTCGCGGACGAGACCGACGGGGCGGACGCGACGGCCCGCACGTACGACCGCCGGAGCCTGCTGGCGGACGCCGCCTTCGAGGGCGCGTTCACCCGCGACGACCGCTACGGCGTACCGATGTGGCGCACCGACGTCCAGCGGCTGCACGCCGTCGTGGAAGCCCTGTGGAACGAGGACGACCGCCAGGTGCGGATCCATCTCGACCAGGCCCCGCGGCCCGTCGTGCGCGCCGGGGTGCCCGCCCCGCACGACGGATGACGTAGTCCCGGCCACGACCATGCGCCGCCCCGGTCCGGTCATTCGAGCGATGACCTGGGTGTTCTTCGATGGCTAGCGTCGATCGTGCAGCCGCCGACCGCGGCCGGAGCGATCCCTGCCGACCGTACCGAGGAGATGACGAACGTGACGAGCCCATCAGCCACCGCCCCGGACACGCACCCCCTCGGTACCACCGAGGCCGGTACGCCGTCAGAGGACCGACGCGAGGCCGGGTTCGAGGGCGCCGTCACCGTGGTGACCCGGCGGACGGTGGCGGACGGCGTCGTGTCGCTGGAGCTCGCACCGGGCTCCGGCGAACCGCTGCCGGCCTGGCGGCCGGGAGCGCACATCGACGTCGCCCTCCCCACGGGCGTCACCCGGCAGTACTCGCTCTGCGGCCCGGTGGGAGACACGGCCCGCTGGCGCGTCGCGGTGCTCCGGGAGCCCGACGGGCGCGGCGGATCGCAGTGGATCCACGACCACGTCGAGGAGGGCGGCGAGCTCCGGGTGCGCGGCCCTCGCGACAACTTCCCGCTGCGGCCCGCCGCCCGGTACCTGTTCGTCGGCGGCGGCATCGGCATCACACCCCTGCTCCCTATGATCGCCGGGGCCGAGGCCGCCGGGGCCGAGTGGTCCCTGCTCTACGGGGGCCGCACGCGCTCCTCCATGGCATTCCTGCCCGAACTGGAGGGCTACGGCGAGCGCGTGACCGTGCGTCCGCAGGACGAGTACGGCCTGCTCGACCTCGCCGGCTTCCTCGGTGATCCCGACCCGTCCGCCCTGGTGTACTGCTGCGGCCCCGCCGGGCTCATCGACGCGGTCGAGGCGCACTGCGCCGGCTGGCCGACCGGGACGCTGAACGTGGAGCGGTTCGCCGCGGCGGCCGTGCGCCGGCCCGCCGGTGGTGCGGCCGAGCAGCCGATCGAGGTCGAACTGCGGGCGTCCGGGACCACGCTGACCGTGCCGCCCGAGCTGTCGGTTCTCCAGGCCGTGGAGCGGGCGGGCGTCCCGGTCCTGTCCTCGTGCGAGGAAGGCATCTGCGGCTCGTGCGAGACCGCCGTCCTGGAGGGCGAGATCGACCACCGCGACTCACTGCTCACCGAGGACGAACAGGCCGCGAACGACACGATGCTGATCTGTGTCTCGCGCGCGCGGGGCGGACGCCTCGTCCTGGACCTCTGACACACCGTCGATCCGGTCCGGGCAGCGCACGGTCGGTCGCCGTCGGACCCGTACACCTCAGCACCCGTCACCGACCACACGCCCGAGCCGGACGGCCGACGCCGAAGGAAGGACCCGCGATGACACTGACACAGCAGGTGCGCAACGGCTGGTACCTGGGAGCCTGGTCCGACGAGATCGGCCGGACCCTCAAGCAGCGCTGGATCACCGACATCCCGGTCTGCTTCTACCGGCTGCCCGACCAGGCGGTCACGGCCGTCGAGGACCGCTGCCCCCACCGCAAGTACCCGCTGTCCCTGGGCCACCTGGACGACCAGGGCACCCTCCAGTGCGACTACCACGGCTACCGCTTCGACGGACAGGGTGTGTGCGTCGGGGTCGCCGAGCAGGCCGACCGTCCCAAGGCCGCGCTGCGCCGGTTCCCCCTGGTCGAGCGGGACGGCGCGATCTGGATCTGGCCCGGAGATCCCGAACTGGCCGACGAGAGCCTGCTGCCCGACACCTCGTGGCTGACCGACCCGAGCTGGACCCATGTGCACGGCGTCGTCCCGCTGAGGGCACGGCACATGCTGCTGCTGGAGAACCTGCTCGACCTCACCCACGAGACGTTCCTGCATCCGACGAGCATCGGCAACGCCGCCGTCGCCGCGACCCCGATCGACGTGACCGTGGACGGCGACCGGGTCGGCTTCAGCCGACGCATGATCGGCATCGAGGCCCCGCCGTTCTACGAGAAGTCCTGCGGTCTGACCTCCCCGGTGGACCGCTGGCAGGACGGGGACTTCTACCCGCCGGGCATCTTCGTCCTCAACATCCGCGTCGCGGCCACCGGCACCGAGGAGCCGGACGGCTTCCACATGAAGGTGCTGTACGGGATGACGCCGGGGCGCGGCAACGAGACGCACGACTTCTACGCGCTGGGCCGCGACTACCTCATCGACGACCAGGAACTCACCGAGTTCCAGCACGAGCAGCAACTCGCCGTGATGCAGGAGGACGTCGACGCCCTGGAGGCACAGGAGGTCATGTACGCCACCGATCCGGGCGGAACGGCGGAGTCCAGCATCAAGTCCGACCTCGCCGCGCTCCGCGGTCGCCGTGCGGTGGCGAAGATGCTCGCCCGCGAACAGCGGGCCGGCGGCACACGGCCCAGGGCGTCGGCATGAGCGTCTTCGTCCTGCTCCACGGGGCCTGGCACGGCGGCTGGGTGTGGCAGCGCGTGGCACCGGCGCTGCGTGCGGCCGGGCACGAGGTGCACACCCCCACCCTGAGCGGGGTGAGCGACCGCGCCCACCTGCTGAGCCCGCAGACCGGGCTCAGCACGCACATCCAGGACGTCGTGGCACTGATCGAGGCCCATGACGCCCGGGACGTCGTGCTCGTCGGGCACAGTTACGCCGGCCAGGTCGTCACCGGGGTCGCGGACCGGATCCCGGGCCGGCTGGCCAGGCGGGTCCACCTCGACGCCTTCGTCGGCGACGACGGTGACGCGGCGATCGACCTGCTTCCCGAACGCATCGCCGGGCACTACCGGGAGTCCGTCGCCGGACCCGGATTCGGCTGGCTCGTGCCGGTGCGCTCACTGAGCGTGCTCGGCGTCGAGGAACAGGCGGATCTCGACTGGCTCTGCCCCCGGCTGACCCCGCATCCGTGGCTGACCTACACCGAACCGCTGCGGCTGACCGGCAGGGCCGACCAGGTCCCCGGTGCCTTCGTCGAGTGCACCGACTGGATGCGGGTGTTCACCCCGCACGCCGAACGGGCCGCCGCCCGTGGCTGGCCGGTCCACGAGCTCGCCACCGGCCACGAGGCCATGGTCACCGCCCCGGGCCGACTGGCCGAACTGCTGCTGGAGATCGCCGCAGCCTGACCCGTGAAGGGACGCCCCGTGGAATTCCTCGTCCGCACCGAGAACACGCTGCCCCCGGACACCCCCGACGACGTACGCGCGTCCCTGCGCAAGGGCGAGCGCGAACGGGCCATGCGGCTCAGGGAGGCCGGAATCCTCAAGCGACTGTGGCGGGTTCCGGGCCGCAACGCGACCATCGGCCTGTACGAGGCGGCCGATCCGGCGGAACTGCACGACGCGTTGGCCTCCCTGCCCATGTGGAAGTGGATGGACATCACCGTCGAGGCGCTCGCCACCCATCCGCAGGAGAAGGCGCCGTGACCGCGGGCCCTGACGGCCGGAGCCCACGGGTCGCGGTGGTCACGGGCGCCGCCGGCGGCCTGGGGCTCGCCGTCGCCCGCAGACTGGCCGGGGACGGATTCACGGTCGCCGCCCTGGACATCGCCGAACCCGACGACACGGACGCCATCGCGGGCGTCCGGACCTGGCGTTGCGACGTCCGAGATCCCGCCGCGACCCGCCGGGCCGTGGCGGAGATCGCCGAGGCGTACGGCGGGGTCGACGTCCTCGTCAACAACGCCGGACTGCTCTCCGGCCGGGCTCCGCTGCTGGACACGACCCCGGAGGAACTGCACCGCTTCTTCGCCGTCAACGCCGTCGGCCCGCTGCTCATGGTGCAGGCGTGCGTGCCCTGGCTGAGCGCGAGCCCGCACCGGGGGCGGGTGATCAATGTCGCGTCCCGCACCTTCTTCACCGGAGCGCCGGGACAGATCGCCTACGTGGCCAGCAAGGGCGCACTCATCGGCATGACCCGGGTGATGGCCCGCGAACTGGGCGAGCACCGGATCACCGTCAACTCGGTGGCACCCGCGCAGGTGGCCACCCCGGGCACCCGGGCGCACTCCGGCGACGAGGTGTTCGCCGCGACCATGCGCCGACAGGCGATCGAGGAGTTCGTCACCCCTGACCACTTCGCGGGGCTCGTCTCCCTTCTCGCGTCCCCCGACGCGGTCATGGTCACCGGCCAGACACTCGTCTGCGACGGCGGCGGACTCCTGCACTGACCGGCGACACCACGGGAGAGGAGAGGAACGAAATGAACGGCATCACACCCCGGGTCCCCGGCACCTACGTCTTCGACGCGGCGGAAGGCCGACGCGGCCGGGCACTGAACCGGCTCTGCGGATCGCTCAAGGAGGCCGGGAACCGGGAGAGGTTCAAAGCCGACGAAGGGGCGTACTGCGAGGCGTACGGGCTCACGGCCCGGCAGCGGGACGCCGTCCTGCGGCGGGACTGGAACCTGATGATGGAGCTGGGCGGCTCCATCTTCTACGTCTTCAAGCTCGCCATGGTCGACCAGAGGTCCATGCAGTACCTCGGCGGGGTGTTCACCGGCATGACCACCGAGGAGTTCGCGCAGGCGCTGAAAGCGGGAGGGCGGAACTTTGGCTGAGGTGATATGGGGTCTGGCCACCTCGCACGTGCCGTCGATCGGTGCGGCCATGGACCGCGGGAAGACCGAGGACCCCTACTGGAAGCCGTTGTTCGACGGATACACGCCGGCCCGGGAGTGGATGGCCCGGCACACGCCCGACATCGCGGTAGTCGTCTACAACGACCACGCCAACGCCGTCGACATGAGCGTCACCCCGACCTTCGCGCTCGGGACGGCGGAGACGTACCGCGTGGCCGACGAGGGGTGGGGAAGCCGGCCCGTGCCGGCCGTCCCGGGCGCCCCGGAGTTCGCCGACCATCTCGTCAAGAGCCTGATCGACTCCTCCTTCGACCTGACCGTCTTCCAGGAACTCGACGTGGACCACGGCCTGACCGTTCCGTTGTCGGTGTACTGCCCGGACCCCGGCGAACGCTGGCCGTGCGCGGTGGTCCCCCTCCTGGTGAACGTCATCCAGTACCCGCAGCCCACCGCCGCGCGGTGCCTGGCCCTCGGTCACGCGCTCGGCGCGGCGATCCGCTCCTTCCCCGAGGACCTCAAGGTGGCCGTCTTCGGCACCGGGGGCATGTCGCACCAGCTCGCGGGCGCCCGTGCGGGGCTGATCAACCAGGACTTCGACCGGATGTTCCTGCACGCGATCGAGGACGAGCCCGAGAAGCTGGCCGCACTCACGCGGGAGGAGTACATCCGTGAGGCCGGCTCCGAGGGCATCGAGCTGATCATGTGGCTGATCATGCGCGGCGCGCTGGGTTCCCGGATCCGACGCGTGCACGAGACCTACCACGTGCCCGCGTCGAACACCGCGGCCGGGATGGTGCTGTTCGAGAACCTGAGCGGCTGAAGCACCGTCGGCCCAGCTCGGCCAGTGCCCGCGCTGCGGGGGCCACATGGCGCTCGATCCACATGGCGGGGGCGCCGTCCGGGGGTGTGACGACGGCCTCGTCGATGCCCGGCGCGGCGTACCCGCTCATCGCTGCGGGGCTGCCGCCGGGGTCCATGGACAGGACGGTCTCGCGGGTGGCGGCGTAGTCGCGGCCGACGTCGTCGCACCGGTCGCGGCCGGCTCGGGAACTGGGGCGGCCGGGCCGTCCGGGTGGCCGAAGCGGGGGGATGTGTTTCTGACGCGGCCCGCCCGAAGGGCCCACCGCGGGGCAAGCTCCAGGGCGACGCGCGAGGCAATACTTGAAACTTCAGTTGAAATACTCAAATACTTAGGGAGACACCATGGCAGGCAGCATCCGCAGGCACTGGAAGCGCTGGCTCATCGCGGGCGTGGCCACCGCCGCCGTGCTGGGCACGGCGGGCCCGTACGTCTACATCAACCACATCCAGGACAAGCCGCCGGCCGCCCTCTCCCTGGACAGCCCTCCGGGGTCGGACTCCTCCGGCAGCTCCTCCGCCTCCGGGGATCAGGCCGCGCAGGAGGGTGTCGAGGGCGCCTGGCGGGTGGGCAGCGGCTCCCAGGCCGGCTACCGCGTCGACGAGGTCCTCTTCGGGCAGAACGTCACGGCGGTGGGCCGGACCGAGGAGGTCACCGGTGAGCTGGAGATCGAGGGCAGCCGGGCCGTCAGCGGATCGTTCACCGTCGACCTGGCCTCGGTGAAGAGCGACTCCGACCAGCGCGACGGCCAGTTCCGCGGCCGGGTCATGAACACCGAGCAGTACCCGGAGGCCACCTTCGAGCTCACCGAGCCCGTCGACTTCGGCTCGACGCCGGAGGTGGGCGAGCAGGTCAGCGCCGAGGCCACGGGCGAGCTGACCGTCCACGGCGAGAGCAACTCAGTCTCCTTCGAACTCGAAGCCCAGCGCACCGCCGACGGCTTCCGCGTCAACGGCTCCATCCCCGTCACCTTCGCCGACTACGGCATCGACGCGCCCGACTTCGGCGGGATCGCGGTGGAGGACGAGGGAGACATCGAGTTCCTCCTCGCCTTCGACCGCGCCTGACCCGCACCCGGGCGCCCGCGCACTCCGCCCGGTCCCGCACCTGACACCCATCGGCGCATGCGCCGCCATCCGCACACTCTGGAGAAGATCCCATGAACAGCACCACCCGGCTGCCCCGCAGGGCCATAGCCACCCTCCTCGCCGCCGCGAGCGTCGCAGCCGTGGCCGGCTTCGCACCCGCCGCCACCGCCTCCCCACCGGCCCCGAGCGGCCAGAGCATCGGCCTCGACGCCTCGCACACGAGTCCCGCCACGCAGGAGCGCAACAAGCGCGTCGCCGTCCACGTCCTCACCCAGCTCTTCGAGGAGGGCAACCTCAAGGTCGCCGACCGCTACATCCGCGAGAACTACATCCAGCACAACCCCGTCGCCCCCGACGGCCGGGAATCGATCAAGAGCTTCATCCGCGACTGGACCGCCCGGTACCCGGACCACAAGTACAACATCAAGCGGGTACTCGCCCAGGGCAACCTGGTTCTGGTGCACGCCAACCCGGTCTACGAACCCGGCACCCGCGGGGTGGCCGTGGTCGACATCTTCCGCTTCGACAAGCAGGGCATGATCGCCGAGCACTGGGACACCGTCCAGGACGTGCCACCGACCACCGTCAACGGCAACGACATGTTCGGCACGATCAGCAACCCGCACACCGACCAGCCGAGCGGCCCCCGCTGGAAGACACCCCTCAGCGAGAAGATCGCCACCCGTTACTTCGACACCCTCCTCGTCGACAAGAACCCCGATGCCGTCAGGTACCTCGCGCCGGAGTACTACCAGCACAACCCGACCATCCCCAGCGGCTCGGCCGGCCTGCGTGAGCAGTTCACCGACTTCTTCCGCCAGTTCCCGAACCTGATCGTGGAACGCAAGCGCGTCATCGCCGACAAGGACTACGTCGCCATCCACGCCCACTACCGCCTCAGCCCCGAGGACCTCGGCCAGTCCGTCGTGGACATCTTCCGCGTCGCGAAGCAGAAGAACGGCGAGCTCAAGATCATCGAGCACTGGGACGTCGTCCAGGACGTCCCCGCCACCTCCGCCAACGACAACACGATGTTCTGACCCCCTCCGGACTGCCGAACGCACCGCGTGGCCTGTCACCTGTGAGTGACGGGCCACGCGGTGCACAGGGCTTGATTTACGACTCAACCATGCGTTCTCGAACCCCTACACCTACAGCGAGTACCGCGGCGAAGGCGTCGCGGCGCAGCACGAGGAGGCGTAGCCCATGGACGGCGGTTCACCCGCGCCACGCGGGCCCCTGGACGGGCTGCTGGTCGCGGACTTCTCCCGCAACCTGGCGGGCCCGTACGCGACCATGCTGCTGGCCGACCTCGGGGCCGACGTGGTGAAGGTCGGAGGGCCGGACGGGGACGACACCCGCACCTGGACGCCCCCGGCACGCGACGGTGTCTCGACCTACTACCTGGGAATCAACAGCGGGAAACGGTCGATCGCGCTCGACTTCCGCGACGACACCGACGCGCGGCTGGCCCGGGAACTGGCGCGGCGCGCGGACGTCGTGATCGAGAACTTCAAACCCGGCGGGCTGGCCAGGTACGGCCTGGACCACTCCTCGGTGAGCGCCGTGAACCCGGGCGTGGTGTATGCCTCGATCAGCGGTTTCGGCGCCGGGCCCGGCCGGAAGGTCCCCGGGTACGACCTGATGGTGCAGGCGATCTCCGGGTTGATGAGCCTCACCGGTGGTCCGGACGGGCCGCCGTACCGGGCGGGCATCTCGGTCTTCGACGTGCTGGCGGGCAACCACGCCGCCATCGGCACCGGCGTTCGCGCGCCAGTTCAAGACCGTGGTCGGCCTCACCCCCCTCGCCTATCTCTCGCGGGTACGGATCGACCTGGCCGCCCGGCTGCTCCGCGACACCGGCGACCCGGTCGGCGACATCGCCCGAGGTCGGCTACAGCTCCGAGTTCGCCTTCTCCCGGGCCTTCTCCCGCGAACACGGCATCGCGCCCGGCCGCTACCGCCGTTCGGCGGCGGCCCACGCGTGACGAGGCGATCAAGGGCATCCGCGTGCGGCGGACGTGACCGGTCGGTGGTGTCAGTCCGGCTTGCGTAGCGGGAGGTCCGCGCGGACCTCCCAGCCGTGCCCGGCCCGTGGCCCCGCGTGCAGGGTGCCGCCCACGGTGGTCACGCGTTCCGTCAGGCCGACGAGGCCGAAGCCGCCGCCGTGCGCCGCGTCCGGGAGCTGGGTGCCGCCGCGGCCGTCGTCCGCCACGGTGACCGTCAGCCGCCGGTCCTCGCACCGCAGACCGACGCCGATCTCCGTCGCGTCGGCCGCATGCCGCCGGATGTTGGTCAGGGCCTCCTGGACGACCCGGAAGGCAGCCGCCTGCACCTCGTGCGGGAGGTCGTCGCGGACGGACGGGTCACGGTGGAGCGTGACCTGGTGGATCGGGCTCGCGAAGCCCTGGATCAGGTCGGTGATCCCTGCGAGGTCGCCCACGGGCCGCAGGTCGGCCGCCTCCGGCCCGGCGTGGCGCAGCACGCCCACGGTGCGGCGCATGGACGCCAGGGCCTCGGTGGCGGCGCGTTCGATACCGGCCAGGACCGGATCGAGGCCGTCGGTGTGGGAGGCGGCCATCATGCGCGCCATCTGCGTCTGCACGAGAATCCCGGTGACGTGGTGGGCGACGAAGTCGTGCAGGTCGGCGGCGATGGCCACGCGCTCGGCACGGCGGGTCTCGGCCACCGCGGTCGCCCTGCGGTACTCCCGCCAGCGCAGATAGCCGGCGAGTCCGGTGACCGGGATGACGACCCAGAGCAGGCCGAGCAGCAAGTAGGCCACTGATTCCTCGCGCAGACCGAGATAGCCCATCGGCAGGACGAGCCCGGCGACCGCGTCGAGCGCGCCGCACGCCACGGCCTGCCGTAGGGGGAGACGCCGTACGGCGAGGAACGCCAGGCACAGCAGGATCACGCTCTCGCCGGGGCCGAACAGACGGCCGTGGCCGGTCAGCGCCATCCCGACCGTGAGGGCCAGGGACACGACGGCGGGCACCGCGGTGCGGACCTGGAGCGTGAGCCACACGGGCCGGCGGTCGGCCGGCCACAGGAGGGCGGCGAGGCCGACGGCGAGCACGACCAGGGACGGCTCGATGCTGCGGCCCTGTGCGCCCGACAGGGCGAGGTCGCCGACACACAGCGCGAGCAGGGCGCCGACGCCGACGCCCCGGGCGCAGCCCCGAGGGGAAACGGATCTCATGCGCTGACGGTAAGGCAGCCGCCCCGGCGCGGAGGATCGGCCGAACGGCCGAGAGAACCGGCCCCGGCGGCAGGGCCGATCTGGCCGTTCGGCCGATGCCGCCGCCCGCGCCCACCGGAGAGATTGGAATCACCCACCTCCCGATGCGATGCGGAGTACTTCATGCAGCGAAATCCCCTTGTCCCGCCGGGTGCCGCGGTGGCGGCCGTGGCCGCCGGGCCCGGCACCCCCACGTACGCCATGAGCGGCACCGAGGCTGCCGTTCACCCAGGACTACCCGAACGCCATGGACAACGTGCCCGTGGCCCGCCTCGGCGTGGTCAGCACCGCCACCCTGGCCGTGAGTTTCCTGGTCGCCGCCGTCTCCGCCGGTCTGACCGCCGCCGCGAGCGTCCTCGACCGGCGCCGCGTCTACGGTCTGCTGCGGCTGGCCGGTACTCCGCTGAAGATGCTGGACCGGGTCCGCACGCGTGAGACGGCCCTTCCCCTGGGTGTCCTGGCCGGCGGCACCACCGCGATGGGCGCCTACGGCGCCTTCCAGGTCAACCAGCTGGCCGGCAGCACGATGAACACCTCCGGCGCGCTGCAACTGGCCGTCTGCGTGGTCGTGGGCACGCTGGCGGTGTTCGGCGCGATCGGCGCCAGCAGGCCGCTGCTGCGCAAGGTGACGGCGGAGCCGACCCAGACCGCGGACTGACGGCCCAGTCGGGTCGGCCGTCGCCGTCGCCGTCGCCGTCGCACGCACACACGCACACACGCACGGAAACTATTCGGTTCCATATGTATGGGTTTGCGTGCCTCTGGTGGGTACTCGGGTCCCGCTCACCGGGGACGCGCGCGTCGTGGACCCCTGACGAAGGAGGCGGGCATGACCGACCGGACCCAGCAGACCACCCTCGAGTCGCATCCGGACATCCTGGAGATGCGGGAGCGCCACACCCGGGCCGAGCGGGCGGCCACGACCCAGCGGGGCCAGGCCGTCGAAGCGCTGGCCCTGGTCACCGGCCTGTACCTGGCCGCGTCTCCCTGGATCGCGGGCTTCAACGACTTCACCACCCTGGCCGTGAACAACCTGATCGTCGGTATCGCCTACACGTTCCTGCTGAGCGGCTTCGGCCACGCCTACGAGCGCACGCACGCCAGGGCCTGGGCAGCCGCGCTGCTCGGAGCCTGGACCGTCATCGCGCCCTGGGTGGTGGCGGGGAACGTGGACACCACACGCACCATCGTCAACAACATCATCGTCGGCGTCGTCGGGCTGCTCCTCGCACTGGCCGCCGCCGCAGCGGCGGGCGAGACCGACAGGAGCGGACGTAACCGCTCCGCCCGCTCCACCCCCTCCGACCGGCCGACTCCCTGACACCGGAGACACGCGCCACCCCACCGGCACTCACCCCTACCCGACGCGTCGAACGTCGACAGCCCGAGTCCGAGGCCGGCCCCGTCAGGGCCGGTCCGGCCCCGGGCTCCGGCGTGTCCGACCTCGGGCCGCGGCGTGCCGGGGAACTCCTCCACCGCAGAACCGTGGACTTCGGCGAACCGCCGCCCGCTTGTCCTGTTTGTCGCTTCCCCGGGCGGGGACCCGCCCGCCATGAGAACGATGCCACGCCGCCTGACGGGGCGGAACCGGGTCCTGTCACTGCTGGACCGCCTGGAAGGGGAACCCCGGGCCGACGCGCTGATCGACGCGCTCGGGCGGAAGGTGAGGTCCCTGCCCCTGGGGCGCGGAAAGGACCTGCTGCACGGCAGGTGGCTGGGGCACCCGGTGCATCCGCTGATGGTGCAGGTGCCGATCGGCAGCTGGCTCTCGGCGGCGGTACTCGATCTGCGCCCCGGACGCTCACGCGAGGCGGGGCTGCTGGTCGGCCTGGGGCTGGCCACGGCTGCCCCCGCGGCCCTGGCGGGGGCCGTCGACTGGGCGGAACTGCACCGCCGCCAGCAGCGGACCGGGCTGGTGCACGCCCTGGCCAACTGGACGGCCGTCGGCCTGTACGCCACCTCGCTCGCCTGTCGCGTCCAGGGCCGCACGGGGGCCGGGAAGGCGTACGGCTTCCTGGGGCTGACAGCGGTCGGCCTCGGCGGGATGGTGGGCGGCCACCTGGCCTACCGGCAGGCGTCCGGCGCCAACCACGCGGAAGAGGTGCCGCAGGTCGTCACGGAGGGCTGGCACAGGGTCGGGAGCGTGGACGAGTTCCCGGTGGGCCGGGCCGTGCGGCGCGGTGTGGACTACGTGCCGGTTCTGGTCGTGCGGGAACCCGGCGGGACGCTGCACGCGCTGGCCGAGCGATGCAGTCACCTCGCTGGGCCGCTGTCGGAGGGCACCGTCACCGACGGATGTGTCCGGTGTCCCTGGCACGGCAGCGTCTTCCGGCTCTCGGACGGCTGGAACGTACGCGGCCCCGCCACGGCGCCCCAGCCCTCCTTCGACACCCGGATCGTCGACGGCCACGTGGAGGTGCGCCTGCGCGAGCGGAACCCGCGGAAGCACACGGAGGAGAGCCGGGAAGCGGACCGGCGAAGGAACGCGGTGGAGGCGGGCCCAGTCCATGGACTGGGCAGCTGACCTCCGTCTCGCGGGGCGTCTGCACAGGCTTGTCGAGCGTACGGAGCGACGTTACTCGGCAGGGCGGGAGCGGTCGCTCGGCGGCTATCTGGCGGCCATGGCGGGATTCGGGGTGTACACGGCGGCCTGGGCCACGGCGGTGCGACTCCGCGGACGTCCGCTGCCGGAACGGCCCGAGCCCTGGGACGTGGTCCTGACCTCGGTGGCCACGTTCCGGCTCAGCCGGCTTCTGAGCAAGGCGGCGGTCACCAGTCCGCTGCGGGCACCCTTCACGAGGTACGTCGGTCCGCAGGGCCCGGCCGAGCTGCACGAGGAGGCACAGCCCGAGGACGGCAAGGACACCGTCGGTGAGCTGGTGACCTGCCCCTTCTGTGTGAGCGTCTGGGTGGCCTCGACCCTCACCGCGAGCGGGCTGCTCTGGCCGCGCGCGACCCGCACCGCCACGGGCGGGCTCGCGGCACTGGCCGGCGCGGACGCCCTGCAACTGGCGTACGGCGCGCTGGTGGGCAAGGCGACAGGGGACGACTGAGCCCCGGAAGGCCGCGGAGCGAGGGACCCGGCGCCGACTACCCGGCAACCGCCCAGAACGTCCTGGGCGGCAGCCCCTGCCGGTCGACCGGGCCATGCACGACGGCCAGGCCGCCCGCTCGGCAGCCGCCGTCGTTCGTCACGTCAGGCTCTCGCCGTCGGCCTGGGTGCCCCGGGCCGGATGGTCCTACTCCGTGCCGAGGGCCGTCGCTCACAGTTTGCGCGGCTCGTCGTTCCTGGCCGGGTCGGTGATCTCGATGCCCGCCGGGAGGAAGCCGCTCTGCCCCCGGTCGGCCAGCTGCCGCAGGTGCCTCTGGTAGCGCTCCGGAGAGACGACCTTGACGTTGAAGAGCATCCGGGCGTGGTCGACGCCGCAGAGTTCGGCGCACTTGCCCCGGAAGGTGCCCTCCTGCGTGGGCGTCACCTCGAAGACGTTGACGTTGTGGCCGGGGAAGACGTCCTGCTTCATCAGGAACGGCAGCACCCAGAAGGAATGGATGACGTCACGGGAGGACAGCACGAACCGGACCTTCTCGCCCCTCGGCAGCCACAGGGTCGGACCCGGGTTGCCGTTCTGCGGGTTGCGGGTGCCGGGGACACCGACATCGAAGACGCCCTCGGCACCCGGAGGGAAGGCCCTGCGGTATCGGTCCGGAACGATGCCCAGGGCCGGGTCGGCCGCCGCGTCGCCCGTGCCGGTGCTGCCGTCCACGTCCTCGATGTAGTTGAAGCCCCAGCTCCACTGGAAGCCGACCACACCGACGGTGTGCGCCGGCCTCTCGGAGACTTCGAGAAGCTCGGCCTCGTCACGGGCCGTGAAGTAGAAGAGCACCGAGACGATGATCAGCGGGACCACCGTGTACAGCACCTCGATGGGCATGTTGTACCGGGACTGCGGGGGCACCTCGACTTTGGTCCTGCTGCGCCGGTGGAAGATCGCCGCCCAGAGGATCAGCCCCCACACCAGCGCGCCCACGGCGAGCGCCGCGGCCCACGAGCCCTGCCACAGGGAAAGGATCCTCGGCGCCTCCTCCGTGACCGGGGTGGGCATCCCGAGACGGGGAAAGTCTCGCCATGTGTACTCGCAACCGGAAACGGCCGCCAGGACCAGGACCAGGACCGCGGTCAGCGCCCGCAGTGGCCTCCGAGGCATCGGACGCCGCGACGATCGGTCACAGCCGTTGGGGCTCACGTAGCGCCTTCCCGAGAAGCTAGGGATCTTTATGCGGACAAAACACTACTGAGGCTCACATCGGAGGCATGTCCAACGCGCCGCCGGCACTCGGCGCGCGTCGGCTGCCACGCGGGGGCGCGGCGCGGTGTGCCGACGTCACTCGGCGATGTGGCGCTCGATCCAGTCGGCGGCGGTCCGGCGGAAGATCTTCCGGCTGTCCGCGCGCAGGAAGTCATGGCCCTCGTCACGCAGCGTAAGCAGTTCGGCCTCCAGACCGCGCTCGCGGGCCGCGCGCACGAACTGCTCGGATTCACCGAGGGGCACATTGGTGTCGTGCTCACCGTGGACCGCGAGCAACGGGACGCGCAGCGCGTCGACGCGGGTCATCGGGGACAGCGCGTGCAGCAGCTCCCGGTCGTGTTGCGGGTGACCGTACTTGTGTGCGGCCGATTCCGCGATCCACGGCTCGGTACCGGCGTAGAAGGTCGCGAAGTCGGACATGCCGCAGGCCGCGACGCCGGTGCGGAAGAGGTCCGGGTGCCACACGAGGGACGCCATCACCAGGTAGCCGCCGTACGAGCGGCCCATGACGGCCAGCCGCCTCGGATCGGCGAGAGAGGCCACGACGACGTGGGCCGCGCAGTCGGCGACATCCTCGATCGCGGCGAACCGTCCCTTGCCGAGGTCGGAGTCGACGAAGGACCGGCCGTGGCCGGAGGAGCCGCGCACGTCGGGAGCGAAGATGTCCAGGCCCCGGCCCAGCAGCTCGTGGTAGAGCGGGTTGAACACGGGCCGCTCCTGCTCCTCCGGGCCGCCGTGCAGATGGATCACGCAGGGTGCCGGCTCCCCGGGGCCCCGGCCCGGCGCCCGGTAGTACCAGCCGCTCAGCGGCAACCCGTCGCGTGCCGTCGGCCGCAGCGGTACGGGACGCACGGGCGGACGGCCCGGCGGGACGGCGTCCTCGTCGCGGGAGGACCACTCTGTCCGCAGCGCGGCGCCCTCGGAGAACCACCACACACCGGGGCGGCGCTGCGACCCGGACAGCGCCAGCACAGGTCCCGCCCGGCCGTCGGCCCGCGCGATACGCGTCACCACCTCGTGCGGCAGCGGCACCGCCCGCGGCGGACCCACCCGGGCGTCGCCGCCGGATGCCGCCACGATGGGGGTGACCTCCAGTTCACTGGCCCCGCGCACGTTCCAGGCCAGGGCCGCGGTGTGCCCGTCGTGGCCGAACGCCAGCAGTTCCAGTCCGCAGTCCTCGCGCTCCGCGGCGACGGTCAGCCCCCGCCGCGCCCCTCCGCCGTCCAGGTGGACGGCGAACAGCGCGGCGAACTCGCGTGCCGCGTCGCTGCGCAGCCACAGCGTGGTGCCGTCCGGGGAGAACCGGCCGACCCAGGGATCGCCGTCGGCGACCGGCAGGGCGCAGGTGGTCCGCAGCTCGGCGGTACGCACGACGAGGGCTTCGCGGCGGCCCCTCGGTCCCCGGCGCAGGAGTGCCAGCCGTCCGTCCCGGCTGATGTCGCACACGCGCAGCGTGGCGGCGCCCCGTTCGACCGCCAGCAGGGCGGGTGCCGCCGCGCCCAGGGGGTCGACGAGGTAGGCGGCCAGCCCTCCGCCGGCCGCCCCCTCGGGATCCACCTTGCCGCTTTCCCGCTCGTGGGCACCGGGGCCCCCCGTGCCACGACCGGCGTCGCCGTGGTGCGGGCCGCCGAGCAGCACGGCGCGGCCGTCGCGGACGGCCCAGCCCGCCGGACGGGGGACGGTGTAGGTCCGTGGGTCGGCGAGGCCCGGCTCCGCAGGGGCGGGGCCCTCTTCCGTGTCGGCCCCGCCGGGCGCGAGAACCGGCTCGGCGACGGTGACGGCGACGGCCGAGCCGTCGTGCTGCCAGCAGCCCAGGTACGCGGAGCTGCCGGGCTCGGCACCGGCGAGTACGCGTCGCCCGGTTCCGTCCGGGCGGACGCACAGCACCCGCGTGTGTTCGCCGCCCCCGGGGGCGGTGGTGTAGGCGATCCAGCGGCCGTCCGGCGACCAGGCCACCTCCTTGACCGGGTGGGGGTCGGAGTCGAGCAGATGGACCTCGGGCCCGTCGACGGGGCCGGTCCACAGCTGCGGAACCCCGCCCCGGTCGCAGATGAACGCGACGTGCCCACCGCTCGGGTCCACGGACGGATACCAGCAGCCGTGGGACGTCAGCCGTTGCGGGGTGTCCCGGTACCCGGCGGTGTCGGGCAGGAGTACCGGTACGGGAGCCGTGGAGGCCGGTGTCGGGCCGGTCGCCGACACCGCCCGGCCGCCGGCCGCCCCGGCCGCCCCCGCCGTCAGCGCGGAGGAGGCGCCACCGTGGTCCTCGGGCCGCCACGGCACCCCGTCGGCGACGCCCCCGCCGCCGGGGGAGCCGCGAGGGGGTGCGGTGGGGCCGCCGTCGCCGGGCGCGAGGGCTGAGTCCCCTGCGCCCCGGTCAGCTGATTCCGTGCGTTTGCAGCCATATCTCCAGCAAAGCTACCTGCCACAGCTCGTTCGCCCCACGCCTGGTGCGGTGCTCGTCCGGCGCCGACAGCAGCCTGGCCACGTACCCGTCCTGGAAGACACCCCGTGACCTGGCCTCGGGCGCCGACATGGCCTCACGGACCCGCCCCAGCACGGGACCCGCCATGTGTTTGACGGCGGGGACCGGGAAGTAGCCCTTGGGCCGGTCGACGACCTGAGCGGGCAGGAGCCGGCGGCCCGCGGCCTTGAGGACCCCCTTGCCGCCGTCGGCGAGTTTCAGGTCCGGCGGACAGGCGGCGGCCAACTCCACCAGTTCGTGGTCGAGGAACGGGACGCGGGCCTCCAGTCCCCAGTCCATGGTCATGTTGTCGACGCGCTTGACCGGATCGTCGACGAGCATCACATGGGTGTCGAGCCGCAGCGCCGCGTCGAGAGCGGTCTCGGCGCCCGGATGCGCCATGTGCTCCCGTACGAAGCGGCCGGACACGTCGTGGCCGGGCAGCATGGAGGGATCCACGATCCCGGTGAGGGCGGCGTGCGGCCGGTCGAAGTACGTCTCGGCGTACGCCTCGGCCGCCCGCTCTCTGGGGGCGGCGGCCATGTCCGGGTACCAGTGGTAGCCGGCGAAGACCTCGTCGGCGCCCTGACCGCTCTGGACGACCTTCACCTCCTTCGCGACCTGCTCCGACAGCAGGTGGAAGGCGACCACGTCATGGCTGGTCATCGGCTCGCTCATCGCCTCGATCGCCGCGTCCAGCGCCGTCGACACACGGTCCGAGGGCACCATGAGCTGGTGGTGGTCCGTGCCGAAGTGCCGGGAGACCAGGTCCGAGTAGCGGAACTCGTCGCCCTCCTCGCCGCCCTCCGACTCGAACCCCACGCTGAACGTCGCGAGGTCGCGCTGCCCCTCGTCGGCCAGCAGCGCCACGATCAGGCTGGAGTCGAGGCCGCCCGACAGCAGCACGCCGACCGGTACGTCGGCGACCATGCGCCGGCGTACGGCGGTGCGCAGCGCGTCGAGCACCGCGTCGCGCCACTCGTCCGCGCCCAGGTGCGCGTACTCGGGCCGGCGGGTGTACGACGGCTGCCAGTAGCGGACGTCGCGGTGGCGGCCGTCCGGTTCCACGACGCGCACGGTGGCCGCGGGCAGCTTGCGTACTCCGGTGAGGACCGTGTGGGGCGCGGCCACCGTGGCGTGCCAGCTCAGGTACTGGTGCAACGCGAGGGGGTCGAGCGAGGTGTCGATGCCGCCGCCGGCCAGGAGGGACGGCAGCGAGGAGGCGAAGCGCAGCCGCCCCGGCGCCTGGGCCAGGTACAGCGGCTTGATGCCCAGCCGGTCACGGGCCAGGACGAGCCGCCCGGTGGCCTGCTCGACGATGACGAAGGCGAACATGCCGTAGAGGCGGTCGACACAGGCGGTTCCCCACTGCTGGTACGCCTTGAGCACCACCTCGGTGTCGGATCCGGAGAAGAAGCGGTGGCCGAGACCGCGCAGTTGCGCGCGCAGCTCTTTGTAGTTGTAGATGCAGCCGTTGAAGACACCGGCGATCCGCCCCGCCGAGTCGGCCATGGGCTGGGCCCCGTACTCGGACAGGTCGATGATCTTCAGCCGACGGTGGCCCAGCGCCACGGCGCCCTGCGACCACAGCCCCCTGCCGTCCGGTCCCCGGGCGGTGAGGCGGTCGGTCATGCGCTCGACGGCCGCCAGGTCGGGCCGTCCGCCGTCGAAGCGGATCTCTCCGCTCAGGCCGCACATCAGGCCACACCTCCTCGCAGGGGGCCGCTGTGGGCCGTGCCCGGAGGCGAGGCCTTGAACGAGCACGATGCGGTCCGTCGCGTGTGGGTCCTGCTGCTGGGCATGCGAGCCACTCTCCTTGTTCACGGTGGCACCGGCGCCACGGGGCGGACGGCGGGTTCTCCGCACCGTGGCACCCTGTCGCGGGGCGACGGCCGGCGCCTGCCTTTATGCATGGCCGCGGTGTGTCAGCCGCCGACGGTTTCCACCGAGTACGGTGGCGGGGCCCCTGGCGGGGCGGCACCCGCCGCCGCGACGGGGCGGCGGGCGGCTCCGGAAGCGGGGCCCCGCCTGTGCTCACCGCGGGTCTCGGCGACCATCGTCTCCACACAGGCGAGCAGGCCCTCCTCCTCCGCGACCCCGCGCAGTCGCCGCGCCGCGCTGCCCCGAGCCAGCGCCTCTTCCATGAGCACGCGTACGGAGTCCCAGTCGCCGTAGGCTTCCAGGGCCGGGCGCAGCCTCCGCAGCATGTCGCGCAGGACGGTGGGGGCGGGCGCGGCGAGACGGGTGACCGGGTCGACCAGGGTGCCCTCCAGCCCCGCCTGGGCCGCCCGCCAGACGGCGGCCCGGAGCCATTCGTGCCTGCCGTCGCAGACCCGGCCCGGCTGCTCCAGCCGGACTCGCGCGTCCTCGACCAGGGCGCGGAACAGCCCGGCGACGAGCACGACCGTCTCGGTGCGCGGGCAGGCGTCGCAGACGCGCAGCTCCAGGGTCTGCTGGTGATCGGACGGCCGTACGTCGTAATAGACCATGCCCCGGTCGCTGATCACACCGGAGCGGACCAGAGCCTCGACCGTGGCGTCGTAGTCGGCGGCTCCGGCGAAGCAGCCGACCGGCCCCGCGGTGGGCCAGCGCTGCCACAGCATCGTGCGCCAGCTGGCGTACCCCGTGTCCGCGCCGAGCCAGAACGGTGAGCTGGCGGACAGAGCCAGCAGCGGGGGCAGCCACGGGGAGACGGCGCACATGATCCGGACGGCCGTGTCGCGGTCGGGTACGTCGACATGGACCTGCGCGCTGCACACGAGATGCTCGTCGGCGACCCGCCGGTAGGCGTCGACCATGTGCCGGTAACGACGATCGTCGGTGGCGTCACCGCGCGTCACCCGCGCCAGCGGCACCGTGCCGGCCGCGACGACGGCCAGCCCGAGAGGGGAGGCCGCCGCGTCCAGCCGCCGCCGCGCCCCGGACAGATCGGCGTGCAGGGAGTCCAGCGCGGTGTGCACCGGGCTGTTCCACTCCACGGCCGATCGCTGCAGCTCGGGCTTGAACTCGCTTCTGGGCAGGCGACCGAGGAGCGCGTCGGCGCCCGGGACGAGCCGCCCGCTCCTCGCGTCCAGAACATGGAACTCTTCCTCTACGCCCACTCGAACGGTCACGGCCTCTCCCTCGTCCGTTACCCGAGATCGCCCGCCGGGAAGGAGACCCGTGGCGATCGCTGCGCACTACGAGTTCCCGGCAAACACACAAATAAGCCCCAGGCGTGCACGTCCTTCACCGGCGCATCACACATGAGCGGCGTTGGCCGGACGGTGCCGGCCGTAGCCGGGACGCGGAGGGTCCAGCGGAGGGGGCTCTCGCCGTCCCGCGCAAACGGTCGGTGTCGAGTCAGGCGTTCCGCGGGAGCTCGTAGGTGCCGTACTGCGGACGTCCCGCCAGGTCGTACGTCTGGATCGAGACGCCCGTGCTCGTGATGCTCCCCGCGGCGTGGCGGAACGCGGTCGGCAGAGCGCCCTCGGCGAAGAGGCGGCGGCCGGAGCCGAGGACGACCGGGAATGTCAGCAGGTGCACGGTGTCGACCAGGTCGAGGGCGAGCAGCGACTGGGCGAGGTCGCCGCTGCCGTGGACCTGCACCTCGCCGTCGGTGTGCTCCTTGAGGGCGGTGACCTCCTTGGCGAGGTCGCCGGAGAGCACGGTGGTGCCGCTCCATTCCGGGTTCGTGACGGTGCTCGAAACGACGTACTTGGGCAGGGAGTTGAGCTTCCCCGCGACCGGGTCGGCCGGTTCGGTGACCTTCGGCCAGTGCGCGGCGAAGATCTCGTACGTCCTGCGGCCCAGCAGGAAGGCGCCCACGCGGCCGAAGACGCCGTCGATGAACCGTCCGAAGTCCTCGTCCCCGTACGGGACGCTCCAGCCACCGTGCTCGAAGCCGTCGCGGCGGTCCTCGTCGGGGCCGCCGGGGGCCTGGTACACGCCGTCGAGAGTGACGAAGGAGGTGAGGGAGAGCTTGCCCATGGCGGGTGCCTGCTTCCTTGTTCCGTGGCGGGGTGCCTTGTGTCGTCGGCGGTCCGCCGTCCCCGGCGGCCCGCTGTCGTGAGCGGTCTGTCGTCATCAGGGCAGACCCCGTCGGCGCCCGCAACTCATCGGTGGGCGGGGAGGCACTTGTCCGCTCAGGCGCCCAGTTCCCGGTGGCGGGCCGACAGGTGGGCCGCGCCCTCCTCCGTGAGGGAGCCGAGGAGGCGCAGGCGGGCGATTCCGCCGTCGGGGTAGATGTCCACGCGCGCGTGGGTGGCGATCGCCGGGTCGGGGAGGATGAAGCGGTGGTTGGTGTCGGGCTGGAGGCGGGTGCGGGGGAGGATCTCGGTCCAGTCGCCGTCCTCTCCGTCCTTCACCGAGACCGTGGCCCAGCCGGCCGCGTTGCCCTTGAGGTAGGCCGTGTCGAGCTCCAGGGCGCGGATCTCGGCCTGGGCGGCCAGGCGGTAGCGGATCCAGTCGTTGCCCTGGTCCCGGCGGCGGCGGGTCTCCCAGCACTCGTGCATCACCCGGGCGCGGCCGGGCTGGATGGTGTTGGTGGCGGGTGAGTAGAAGAGGTTGGAGGCGTCCTCGGCCCGGCCGCCGTTCTCCAGGGCGACCACGTCGAAGGTACCGAGGGCGGTCAGCCAGGCCGGGTCCGGCACGACCTCGCCGTGCA
This sequence comes from Streptomyces sp. TG1A-60, assembly GCF_037201975.1. Lineage (NCBI taxonomy): Bacteria > Bacillati > Actinomycetota > Actinomycetes > Kitasatosporales > Streptomycetaceae > Streptomyces > Streptomyces sp. TG1A-60. The sequence goes on from NZ_CP147520.1 coordinate 1,522,307, forward strand.
CGCGGAGGCGGGCGATGCCGCCGTCGGGGTGCTGGTTCAGGCGGAGGTGGGTGAAGCGCTGCTCGACCGAGACCACGAAGCCGTTGGCCGCGTGGCCGCCGACCGGGGTGCGCGGGACGAGGGTCGTCCACTTCACGTCACCGGCGAGGAGGTCCTCCGGGGACGGGGAACCGGCCACGCACGCGCCCTCGACGGACACGGCCTGCGGGTAGTTGCCGCGGAAGTGGGCCGTGTCGACGATGACCCCCCGGATCACACCGGGCGCGCCGAGGCGGACCAGCGCCCAGTCGTGGTCCTCGGCCGCAGGCCAGGGATGGCCGGCGGAGGCGCCCCGGCGCCGCCGCGTCTCCCAGCCGTCCATGATCTTGCCCTTGTGCCCGAAGTTCTCGGGGTCGAACTCGGCGCGCTCGGGCACCAGCAGGTTCTCTCGCTGGGCGAAGAACTCGTCGTTGGCGGCGACGACACCGGCGCCGAGCCTGCGGTCGGCGAGGTCGGCGTACCGGGTGAAGGGGAAGTCGGCGGTGCGGTAGTCCGCGTACGGGTCGCCGCCGCGGTACGGGTTCGCGTCGCCGGTGAAGCTCGCCACCGAGGGTTCTCGCTGCGCCGTCACGATGATCAGGTCTGCCTTTCGGTTGTCGGCCGCCGGGAGTGCGGGATGCGGTCAGGCGGTGCGGGTGAGGAGCCGCCCCTTCGGTTCGGTGAACCCGCCGTCCACGACGATGCGCTCGCCGCGCAGCCAGGTGGACCTGACCACGCCGTGCAGGGTCTTGCCCGCGTACGCGGTGACGCGGTTGCGGTGTTGGAGTGCGGCCGGGTCGACGGTGAAGGTCTCGTCGGGGGCGAGGACGGCGAAGTCGGCGTCGCGGCCCGACTCGATGGCGCCCTTGCGGTCGTCGAGGCCGACCAGTTCGGCCGTGCGTGAGGACATCCAGCGGACCACGTCCTCCAGGCCGTGGCCGCGCTCGCGGGCCGCCGTCCAGACCGCCGCGAGGCTCAGTTGCAGTCCGGAGATGCCGCCCCAGGCGGTGGCGAAGTCGTCGGTCTTCAGGTCGGCCGTCGACGGGGAGTGGTCGGTGACCACGCAGTCGATGGTGCCGTCCGCGAGGGCCCGCCAGAGGAGGTCCTGGTTGGCGGACTCGCGGATGGGCGGGCAGCACTTGAACTCGCTGGCCCCGTCCGGGACTTCCTCGGCGGTGAGGGTGAGGTAGTGCGGGCAGGTCTCGACGGTGATCCGCACGCCGTCCCGCTTGGCCTCGGCGATCAGCGGGAGCGCGTCGCTGGAGGACAGGTGGAGGACGTGGACGCGTGCGTCGAGTCTGCGGGCCTGGGCGATGAGGGCCGCGATGGCGGTGTCCTCGGCGTCGCGCGGGCGGGAGGCGAGGAAGTCGGCGTACCGGGGGCCGCCCCGCTGCGGGGCCGCGTCGAGGTGGTGGGGGTCCTCGGCGTGGACGATGAGCAGTCCGCCGAAGCCGGCGATCTCGGCCAGGGACCGGGCGAGCCCCTCCTGGTCGAGGTGCGGGAACTCGTCCACGCCCGACGGTGAGAGGAACGCCTTGAAACCGAAGACCCCGGCGTCGTGCAGCGGCCGGAGGTCCTTGGCGTTGCCGGGCAGGGCACCGCCCCAGAAGCCGACGTCGATGTGGGCCTTGCGGGCGGCGACCTCCCGCTTCGTACGGAGGTGGTCCACCGTCGTGGTCGGCGGGAGGGAGTTCAGGGGCATGTCGACGAGGGTGGTGATGCCGCCGGCCGCCGCGGCGCGCGTGGCGGTCCAGAAGCCCTCCCAATGGGTGCGGCCCGGGTCGTTCACATGCACATGGGTGTCGACGAGGCCGGGCAGCAGGACGTCGTCGCCGAGGTCCTCCAGACGCGCGCCGGGCGGTACGTCGGTGTCGTACGGGAGTACCGCCGTGATCCTGCCGTCCGCGACGGCGACCGCGGCGGGGCGCGACCCGTCGGGGGTGATGACGCGCGACGAGCGCAACACCAGTTCAGCCTCGGACACCGGGACCCCTCTCGCCGTACCGCTGTTGACTTCCGGGTACGGTATGTACTTCCGCGTAACGGAATTCAACGTTCTGTTGAAGGAGTTTTCACTCCCGTCCCCGCCGCGTCAAGGGCACACCCCTCCACCCTGCCCGACGCGTCCACTCTGGATGTTTTCACAAGACGGAATCAGGATTCCATTTTACAGAACGTAGTGACAGACAAGCCAGTGGTCAACGAACCGCCCGGTAGGCTGCGACCTCGCCCGCCATCCCGAAAGGACCGCGCCCGTGCCGTCGTCCAGCGCCAGCACCACCGGCTCCGCCAAGTCGCCCTCCGGCGGTGTCCAGTCCCTCGAGCGCGCCTTCGATCTGCTGGAGCGGATGGCGGACGCCGGCGGTGAGGTCGGCCTCAGCGAACTCTCCGCGAGCAGCGGGCTGCCGCTGCCGACCATCCACCGGCTGATGCGGACGCTGGTCGTCTGCGGCTACGTACGCCAGCAGCCCAACCGCCGGTACGCCCTCGGCCCCCGCCTCATCCGCCTCGGCGAGTCCGCGTCCCGCCTCCTCGGCACCTGGGCGCGCCCCTACCTCGCGCGCCTCGTCGAGGAGACCGGCGAGACGGCGAACATGGCCCTCCTCGACGGCGACGAGATCGTGTACGTGGCCCAGGTGCCGTCCAAGCACTCCATGCGGATGTTCACCGAGGTGGGCCGCCGGGTGCTTCCCCACTCCACCGGCGTCGGCAAGGTCCTGCTCGCCGGCTTCCCCGCCGACGAGGTGCGCGCCCTGCTGGCCCGCACGGGCATGCCGGCCGCCACGGAGAGGACGATCACCACACCCGACGGCTTCCTCGCCGCGCTCCGCGACGTACGCGACCTCGGTTACGCCGTCGACGACAACGAACAGGAGATCGGCGTCCGCTGCCTCGCCGTCTCCGTCCCCAACTCCCCGACCGCCGCGGCCATTTCGATCTCAGGACCCGCGGGACGCGTCACCGAGGCGGCGACGGAACGGATCGTGCCGGTGCTCCGGCAGGTGGCAGCGGAGCTGTCGGAGGCTCTGGCGAGTTCGACCGCGAGCGGCTGACAGCCGAGACGTTCGGCCACGGGCCCACCGCTGCCCGGTCGCGTCCCTCGAAGGGCCGCAGGCCCCTTCAAGGGACGCGGGGAACCGCACGAGCACCCACGAACTGCCCGCACCCGCCGACCGATCACCGCCGCGGCGGCTCCCCGAACACCTCGACCGCCGTACGCACCTCCGCCAGCCCCTTCGCCAGCGCGCTGACGGAGCCGATGGAGCCCGCTATCAGAAGCAGGGAGCGGCGCAGCCGGAGAACCTCCGGGGCGCCGCTGACGGCCATCGCCGCAAGAGCCGCCAGCTCGTCCTCCGCGATCCCCCGGTCCGAGAACTCCACCGGATAAGCGGCGAGTTCACGACGCAGCCGGGACACGGCCGAGCGCAACTCCGCCACCCTCGGGTCCTTGTCACTGCCGGTCACTGGCCTCTGCCCCAAGCTCCGCAACACAGCCGCCTCCCCCTTGCTCGCCCACACCCCTGGACGCGAGTCACGGCCGAACGCCACCGCACGGCCGGCCGCCCCGTGGCGTAGGTCGGTCGCCAAAGGCGGCGCGGGCAAGTAAACGCCAATCAGTGTGGCGAGCGCCACTACGGGGACTGAATTCCAGTCCCCAAGCATCACAGAGCCGGCCCACGGCCGGTCCGGCTTTCACGCGACGCCCACGCCGGGTCGGGTATGCAAGAGGCATGACGCACCACGAGGCCGAGAACACCGCCCCACGCGCGGCCCACCACGGGGCCCAGGACACCACACCACGCGCGGCCCACCACAGGAGCGAGGTCGCCGGGCTGCTGCTGGCCGCCGGCGGCGGGCGGCGCCTCGGGGGACGCCCCAAGGCCCTGCTGACCCACCACGGCCGCCCCCTGGTGGAGCACGCGGTCGCGGTGCTGCGGGCGGGCGGCTGCGCCCGGATCCACGTGGTCCTCGGCGCCGAGGCGGCGACCGTACGGACCCGCGCCGAACTGCCCGGCTGCGTGCTGGTCGACAACCCGCACTGGGCCGAGGGCATGGGCTCGTCGCTGCGGGCGGGGCTGGAGTCCTTGGCCGGAACGGGCATCGACGCCGTCCTGGTCTCGCTCGTCGACCAGCCGGGCATCGGGCCGGAGGCGGTGGCCCGCGTCCTCGCCGCGCCCCGGTCACATCCGGCGGGCCCGCCGCACGAGCCGGGCCCGCCGAGCCGGCCCGACACCGCGCTCGTCGCAGCCTCGTACGACGGCCGGCGGGGCCACCCCGTCCTCCTCGGCGCGGGCCACTGGCCCGCTGTCGCGGCGACCGCCACCGGCGACCGGGGGGCACGCGCCTATCTGACGGCGCACGAGGAGGCGATCACGCTCGTCGAGTGCGGGGACGTGGCGCGGCCGTACGACATCGACACGGCGGCCGATCTGGTCCACCTGGAGTGACCCGGGCGGGCAAGGGTCACCTTGCGTGAGCGAAATGACACCGAACGCCACCTCGCCGACCCCAAAGGGCCTGACATCAACACAACATTGAACTTCCACCATGAGAAAACTAGTATCCACTTCTCAGAAGCGTCTCATGGTCCGGAGGCGCTCGCCGCCCTACCCGGGTCGACCGACACCCGGTGCCACGCCCGCTGAAGGAAGTGACAGCTCATGTCCGCACCAGCGCCGTCCCCGCTGGCCATCGTCGACGCCGAGCCCCTGCCCCGCCAGGACGAGGTCCTCACCGACGCCGCCCTCGCCTTCGTGGCCGAGCTGCACCGGCGGTTCACGCCCCGGCGTGACGAGCTGCTGGCCCGCCGTGCGGAGCGCCGTGCCGAGATCGCCCGTACCTCCACGCTCGACTTCCTCCCGGAGACCGCCGCGATCCGCGCCGACGACTCCTGGAAGGTGGCGCCCTCCCCGCCGCCCTGGACGACCGCCGTGTCGAGATCACCGGCCCCACCGACCGCAAGATGACGATCAACGCCCTGAACTCCGGGGCGCGGATCTGGCTCGCGGACTTCGAGGACGCCTCCGCGCCGACCTGGGAGAACGTGGTCCTCGGCCAGGTGAACATGGCCGACGCGTACACCCGGAACATCGACTTCACCGACGAGCGCACCGGCAAGTCGTACGCCCTGCGCCCGAACGAGGAGCTGGCGACGGTCGTCATGCGCCCGCGTGGCTGGCACCTGGACGAGCGCCACCTCGTCGACGCCGACGGCACGCCCGTCCCCGGCGCGCTCGTCGACTTCGGCCTGTACTTCTTCCACAACGCCCGACGGCTGCTCGACCTCGGCAAGGGCCCGTACTTCTACCTCCCGAAGACGGAGTCGCACCTGGAGGCCCGCCTCTGGAACGACGTGTTCGTCTTCGCGCAAGACCACGTCGGCATCCCACAGGGCACCGTCCGCGCCACCGTCCTGATCGAGACGATCACGGCCGCGTACGAGATGGAGGAGATCCTCTACGAACTCCGCGACCACGCCTCCGGGCTGAACGCGGGCCGCTGGGACTACCTCTTCTCGATCGTGAAGAACTTCCGTGACGGCGGCGCCAAGTTCGTCCTCCCGGACCGCAACGCGGTGACGATGACGGCCCCGTTCATGCGGGCGTACACCGAACTCCTCGTCCGCACCTGCCACAAGCGCGGCGCGCACGCGATCGGCGGAATGGCGGCGTTCATCCCGTCGCGTCGCGACGCGGAGGTCAACAAGGTCGCGTTCGAGAAGGTCAAGGCGGACAAGGACCGTGAGGCGAGCGACGGCTTCGACGGCTCCTGGGTCGCCCACCCCGACCTGGTCCCGATCGCCATGGCCTCCTTCGACGCCGTCCTCGGCGACAAGCCGAACCAGAAGGACCGGCTCCGCGAGGACGTCGACGTCAAGGCCGCCGACCTGATCGCCGTCGACTCCCTCGACGCCAGGCCGACGTACCAGGGTCTGGTCAACGCCGTCCAGGTCGGCATCCGTTACATCGAGGCCTGGCTGCGCGGCCTCGGCGCCGTCGCCATCTTCAACCTCATGGAGGACGCCGCCACCGCCGAGATCTCCCGCTCCCAGATCTGGCAGTGGATCAACGCGGGCGTCGAGTTCGAGAACGGCGAGAAGGCGACCCCGGAACTGGCCCGCGAGGTCGCCGCCGAGGAACTCGCCGCCATCCGCGCGGAGATCGGCGACGAGGCCTACGCCGCCGGCCACTGGCAGCAGGCCCACGACCTGCTCCTCCAGGTCTCCCTCGACGAGGACTACGCCGACTTCCTGACCCTGCCGGCGTACGAGCAGCTCAAGGGCTGACCTACTCCCGCGCGGCCCTGTCCGAGTGGCCCAGGGACTTTCCCGGGGCCACTCGGTCCCGTACGGCCTGCTTGACGGCGGTGGGCTCGGGGAACCCCTGGTCGCGGCGGTTCCAGACCACCTCGTCGTCGACACGGACGACGAAGACACCGCCGGTGCCGGGCTTGAGCGACAGCTCGCTCAGCTCCGCCTCGAAGGTGGTGAGCAGCTCCTGTGCCAGCCAGGCCGCACGGGGCAGCCACCGGCACTGGGTGCAGTACTCGATCTGTACGACGGGACTCATCCGAGATGCACCGACCAATCCTGTTCCGCCGCCGGTTCGCCGTGCAGGTCGGGGACCCGCTTGAGCCAGTCCGGGCGGCCCTGCCGTGTCTTCGCCGCGCGGAGGGCCTCCTCGGCGGCGAGTTCCTCCCGGGTGGGGAAGCCGGTGGGGAGCCAGGCGGCGGAGGCCCGTGCGCGCGCGTGGAGGTAGCGCACATAGGCGTCGCGGACCTCGTCGGGTGACGCGAAGCCGTCCTCGGCGGGCAGCCAGGAGCCCGGGACCTCGGCGACGATCCGGCGCAGCAGCTTCTCCGTCACCTTCGGCGCCAGCTCGGCGTCGGCCGCGCTCACGTCCGGGGCGAGGGACGTCCCCCCTGGTCGAGCGGGGCCGAGAGCCTGGGTGCGGCCGAGGGCGTGGTGGCGGAAGTCGTACGCCTTCGTGGGGTCCGAGGCGTCCCAGCGGTGGTGGAAGACGAGAGCCGCGCCGTGGTCGATCAGCCAGAGACGCGGGGGCGCGGTGCCGAACGTGGGCCAGACCATGAGGTTCGAGCTGTGCACGGTGCGGTCGACGTTGACCGTGAGGGCGTCGAGCCAGATGATCCGGCCGGCTTCGAACGGATCGACACGAAACTCCTTCGCGACCTCCGGGGTGAAGTCCTTCGCACCCGGCAGATAGTCCATGCCGAGGTTGAGTCCCGCGCTCGCGCCGTGCAGTTCCCGCACCTCCTGGTGGGGCTCGTCCTCGGCGATCGCCGGGTCGAAGTGGACCAGGACCAGCTCGGGGAACCGCAGCCCGAGCGCACGCGCCAGCTCGCCCACGATCACCTCGGCGACCAGCGCCTTGCGTCCCTGCGCCGAGGCCGTGAACTTCACGACGTAGGTGCCCAGGTCGTCGGCCTCGACGATTCCGGGAACGGAGCCGCCGGAGCGCAGGGGTTCGACATAGCGGGTCGCGGTGACCTCTCTTAGCATTTCCTCAGGTCACCCATCCCTTCAACCTTGAATCCACGCTCGTCCTCGGAGGCGGACAACAGCGGCAATCGCCCGTCGTCAGCCCTGGGGAGAATCTGGGGAGTCTCGACCGGCACGCGGATCTCCCTGTCTCCCCAAGCAGTCCGTCGATGGCCCTCCGCCTCTTGTTCCGGCCTCCGGCCTCCGGCATGAAGTGAGCATAGTAACCGACGGTGACCGCTGGTGAGGAGTGCCCGAGCCACCGTGCCAAGGTCACTACGGGCTCCCCCGCTTCCAGCGTGATCGAGGGCACGGAGGTGGCCGAAACCGTGTTCCTCATCGGTGAACGTCCGCGGTCACGCGGTGGCCGGAGCCGCCGGTCCGACCAGCTCCGACAAGACGTCCTCCATCGTGACGAAGCCGATCACCTTGCCGCTCTCGCCGAGGACGGCGGCCAGGTGGCTGCCGTCGGCCCGCAGTGCGGTGAGAGTGTCGTCCAGCGGGGTGTCGATGCGGACCTGGGTGACCGGGTGGAGTGCGGCGCGTGGGAAGGGCCGGTCGCGGTCGGTGCGGCCGAGCGTGTCCTTGATGTGCAGGTACCCCAGGAGGGTGCCGTCCTGGCCCGCGACGGGGAAACGGGAGTAGCCCGCCTCGGCCGCGGTCCGCTCCAGCTGCGCCGGGGTGATGGTGTGCTCGACGGTGTGCATCCGCTGCGCGGGGACGAGGATCTCACCCACCGGCCGGGTGCCGAGCTCCAGCGCGTCGCGCAGCCGTTCGCCGTCGGCGGGCGGGAGCAGGCCCGCCTCGCTGGAGTCGACGACCATGCGAGCCAGTTGGTCGTCGGTGAAGGCGGATTCGACCTCGCCCTTCGGCTCGACGCGCAGCAGCTTCAGCAGGGCGTCGGCGAAGGCGTTGATGCCGAAGATGACCGGCTTGAGCGCCCGGGTGAGGGCGACCAGGGGCGGGCCGAGCAACAGGGCGGTGGGGGCCGGTGCGGCCAGGGCGATGTTCTTGGGGACCATTTCCCCGATCAGCATGTGCAGGTACGTCGCCAGGCTGAGCGCGATGACGAACGCGATCGGGTGCACCAGACCGTGCGGGATGTGGGCCGCCTCGAAGCCGGGCTCCAGCAGGCGCGCGATGGCCGGTTCGGCCACCGCGCCCAGCACCAGCGAGGACGCGGTGATGCCGAGCTGGGCGGTGGCCATCATCGCGGACAGGTGTTCCAGACCCCACAGGGTCATCCGCGCCCGCTTGTTGCCCGCACGGGCACGGGGCTCGATCTGGCTGCGGCGCACCGAGATCAGGGCGAACTCGGCGCCGACGAAAAAGGCGTTGACCAGCACCATCAGAGCGCCGACGGCAAGCTGAAGGGCGGTCATCGCGACTCCTCCCCGTCTGCGCCGGAACGCGGACCGGTTCGGTGATGCGGATCCGGTCGGCGATGTGGTGCTCGACCTCGAGGACGTCCAGCTGCCAGCCGTCGAGGTGGAGGGCGTCGCCCTTGGCGGGGATGCGGGCGAGGCGGGTGGCGATCAGGCCGGCCACGGTCTCGTACGGGCCCTCGGGTGCGGTGAGTCCTATGCCGGCGAGCTGGTCGAGGCGTACGCTGCCGTCCGAATCCCAGACCGCACGGCCGTCCCCGGTGGCGGGTGCGGGCACCAGGTCGGGTGTCTCAAGGGGGTCGTGCTCGTCGCGGACCTCACCCACGACCTCCTCGACGATGTCCTCCACCGTCGCCACGCCCGACGTACCGCCGTACTCGTCGATGACCACGGCCATGGTGCGGGTCACCCGGAGCCGCTCCAGCAGCCGGTCGGCCGTGAGGCTGTCGGGCACCAGCAGTGGCTCGGTGGTCAGCTCGGTGACCGGCGTGACGGCACGCTCTCCCGGTTCCAGGGCGAGGACGTCGCGGATGTGGACTGTGCCGACGACCTCGTCCAGGCTGTCGCGGTAGACCGGGAAGCGGGACAGGCCGGTGGCGTGGGTGAGGTTGGCGGCGTCGGCGGCCGTCGCGTGCACTTCCAGGGCCTTGACGTCCACACGCGGGGTCATCACGTTCTCCGCGGTCAGCTCGCTCAGGTGGAGCGTACGGACGAACAGCTCGGCCGAATCCGCCTCCAGCGCCCCCTCGGCGGCCGAATGCCGGGCGAGCGCGACCAGCTCCTCGGGCCCGCGGGCGGAGGCCAGCTCCTCAGTCGGCTCCAGGCCGAAACGGCGTACGAAACGGTTCGCGGTGCTGTTCAGGTGCCGGATGAACGGGCCGAAGGCGGCCGTGAAGCCGCGCTGCGGTCCGGCGACGACCTTGGCGACCGCCAACGGCCGGGAGATCGCCCAGTTCTTGGGCACCAGCTCGCCGACGACCATCAGCACGACGGTGGACACCGCCACGCCCAGCACGGTCGCCACAGACGAGGCGGCACCGCCCAGGCCGACCGCCCGCAGTGGACCGCGCAGCAGCGCCGCGAGCGACGGTTCGGCGAGCATGCCGATCACCAGCGAGGTGACGGTGATGCCGAGCTGGGCGCCGGACAACTGGAGCGTCAGGCGGCGTACGGCCTTCAGCGCGCTCTCGGCGCCGCGCTCGCCGGCCTCTGCGGCGCGCTCCAGGTCGCCGCGCTCGACCGTGGTCAGAGAGAACTCGGCCGCGACGAACAGCGCGCAGGCCAGGGTGAGAAGGAGGGCCAGCAGGAGCAGCAGGACCTCGGTCACCGTGCCACCCCCGATCCCCCACTCACGGACATCGGGCGGGGTACGGCTCGCGCGGTACCGGCACTGGGAGGCTCACCCATCGGCGGAACGTCGCTCCTTCTCAAAACGCACGAAACACCTACGACGGCAGTGGCTGAAAACAGGCTTCCCTGCCCCTACACCCACTGTAAGGGAGACGCAAGGAAGCCACCCGCCGCCTTCCCCGACCCGCAGGCCGGGACGCCAAGCGGCACCGGGGAACGGCAGCGGGCGGCTGGGGCGCGAAGCCGGACGGTGCCTCAGCCGTGTATGCCTGATGGCCAGCGGGTCCGCATGCGCGATTCGCGTACATCGCCTCAAGCACCCCTTGTTCGGCGCCGGGCAACCCTGCCCGGCGCCGCCACGAGGAGGAGCAGCTCAGTAGGGTCCGGCTTCCTGGCCGGAGTCGGCGGATTTGGGGGGATGCGCGCGCAGTGAGCCGGGGTGAGCCTTGGCGGTCGGGTCGCGCCTGGTCTTGATCAGACTTGCCGCGGTGACGACCACGAGCACGAGGGCGATCACGGCGAGGCTGATCGGGGTGGGGATCTCGGGGACTCCCTCGTGCAGGTCGACATGTGCCCAGTGCAGGATGAGCTTGACGCCGATGAAGGCGAGGATCAGCGAGAGTCCGGCGGACAGATACACCAGCCGGTCCAGCAGCCCCTTGACGAGGAAGAACAGGGCGCGCAGGCCGAGCAGGGCGAAGGCATTGGCGGTGAAGACGATGTAGGGCTCTCGGGTGACCCCGAACACCGCGGGGATCGAGTCGAGCGCGAAGAGCAGGTCGATGCTGCCGATGGCGAGCAGGACGATGAACAGCGGGGTGGCCATCCGGCGCCCGTCGACGCGGGTGGTGAGTCTGCCGCCGACGTAGTCGGCGGTGATCGGCAGGAGCCGGCGGGCGGCCTTGACCATGACGTTGTCCTCGATGTCGGGGTCCTCGTCGCGGTGCCGGAACAACTGCACGGCCGTGTAGATCAGCAGCAGGCCGAACAGCAGGAACATGAACGAGAACAACGCCAGCAGGGTGGCACCCAGCGCGATGAAGATCGCGCGCATGACCAGGGCGAGCACGATGCCGAAGGTGAGCACCTTGTGCTGGTGTTCCGCCGGCACGGCGAAGGTGGTCATGATGATGACGAAGACGAACAGATTGTCGACCGACAGGCTCTTTTCGACGATGTAGCCGGCGAAGTACTCGGTGCCGAACTCTCCGCCGTAGCGCGCGGCGAACCAGACGCCGAAGCCCAGCGCGACGAGGATGTAGAACACCGACCACGCGGTGGCCTCGCCGTAGCCGACCCGGTGCGGGCGCGCGGCGGCCAGGATCAGGTCGACAGCGAGCAGGGCGAGGATCAGGCCGATGGTGACGGCCCAGGTGAGTGCGCTGATGTCCAGCACCGGTCCTCCAATCGGTATCGGTGCTGCGGCGGTCGCCTTCAGCGACGCCGCCTCCGGGTGGAGGCCGGCAGCAGGGCGGTTGGCATCCTGCTCGACGCAGTACTGGCAGTACATCAGCATCAGGGTGCCCACCGGCGACAATCCACAGCGTCAGCAGGACAGGGCGTCCAGCCGCGGGGCGACCGGCAGTCCGAGCGAGGGAGCACACGACAGGGACTCCCGTCTCTGCCGTCCAGGACCCGCGCCGCCAGCGTGCCCGCCCGGCCCACCGCGGCCGGCGGTGGCCAGAGCCGCTACGACCCACACGGCGCCGCCGGCCACGGTGAGGACGGCGGCGCCGGTGAGCCCGCCGCGACGGACCGGTTGACCTTCGCCTTCACGAGCCGTCGGTGGAGGAGGAGCACTGCGGTGCCGAGCAGGGCGAGCAGGGCGGTCTTGGCCAACCGCTCGCTGCCAAGGGCGAGCGTGCCGTCTGGGGCGGGGCGGCGCACGCGCCCAGCCCGCCCCGGGCGATGGTTGCGGGCCCCGCCGGCCACCGGTTCCTATGATGGCCACATGCCCGGCCTGCGCGAGCTCGCGGAGCGCACACCGCCACAGCGGGAACGCTACGTCGATCTGCTGCGGGCGCTCGCCATCCTGATCGTGGTACTCGGCCACTGGATGGTCATCGTGGTCACCGGCGGCGCACGCGGGCTGGATGGCTTCAGCGCTCTGGAAGTGCTGTCGTGGGGCCGCCCGATCACCTGGCTGGCACAGGTCATGCCGGTGTTCTTCATAGTGGGTGGGTTCGCCAACGCCGCCTCGCTGACCTCGCACACCCGCCGGGGCGGCGGCGTCCAGGACTGGCTGCTCGACCGCAGCGCGCGGCTCGTACGGCCGACGACCGCACTCCTGGTGACGCTTGCCGCCGCCGCGCTGATCGCCCGGTTGACGGGCGCCGACCCCGTGCAGGCGGGCCGGGCGGTGTGGCTGGCCTCGATCCCGCTCTGGTTCCTGCTGGTCTACCTCGTGGTGGTCTTCCTGACGCCGTTGATGCACCGCCTGCACCGGCGGGCGGGGCCGGTCGTGCCGCTGGTCCTGGTGGGGCTGGTCGCCGCCGGGGACATGGCGCGGCTGGCGTTCGGCGCGCCGACGCTGCAACTGGGCAACTACCTGTTCGCCTGGCTGGCGGTGCACCAGATCGGCTTCGCCTGGCAGGACGGGACGCTCCCGGTCCGGCCCAAGGTGGCCGTGCCGCTGCTGGTGGGCGGTGCCGCGGTGGCGGTGCTGCTCACGGTGGCCGGCCCCTACCCGGTCAGCATGGTCGACTATGCCGGCATGCCGCTGCGGAACCTCTCGCCGCCGACGCTCGCGCTGCTGGCGTTGGCCACGGCCCACCTCGGGCTGGTGCTGCTGCTGCGCGACGCGGGGACTCGGCGGCTGCAACGGCTTGGGCCCTGGATGGCCGTGATCACCGTGAACTCGGTGATCCTGACCGTGCTGCTGTGGCACATGGGCGCGTTCGTGCTCGTCGCCGTGGCCGTGTACGCCTCCGGCCGGTTCCCGCTCCCCCAACCCCCGGGGACACCGAGGCGTGGCTGCTGTGGAAGCTGCCGTGGCTGGCCGTGCTCTTCCTCGTGCTCGGCGTGCTCGTGGCGGTCTTCGGCCGGATCGAACGGCGCGGCCTGCGGCGCGACGCCGCGATGCCGCGCAGGTGGTGGATGCCGAGGGCGCTCGGCCGGCCCAGGCCGCGCGCCGCCGCAACCACCGTCGGCTACGCCGCCTGCGTGCTCGGCCTGCTCGGGGTGGCCGACGCCGGTCCCGCCGACCATGGCCCGTTCGGGCTGCCGACCGCGGCCCTGGCCGGCTTCCTGGCCGGCGCGGCCCTGCTCCGCGCGGCCCGCGCGGCGGCCGACCCCCGGATCGGCTGAGCAGCTTACGAGTCGTGGCGCCCAGCTCATGGTGGTCGGTGCGCGCGGGCGCGGCGGATTCACCGGACGGCGTTCTTCTCGCCACCGCGCCCGGGAGGTCCGGACCGCTCAGCCGCTCCGCCGGATCGGGTTGGGCAGCGGCAGGTACCGCGCGTCCGCGCCGTCCGCCCCGGTCCACCGCAGCAGCAGGTTCGCCTTGCCGGGCAGAGTGGGCGAGTCGAGCAGGTCGGCGACCTCCGGGACTTCGCCGTGGCGTCCCAACTGCCGTCGCACGGCGGTCCAGAGGTCGACCCCCGGGTGGTGTTCGGTGACGGCCGCCGCGATCTCCAGGAGGTTGTTGACGCACAGGCAGTACACCAGCCGTTCCCAGCCCGCCTCGCGCGTCACGTCCGGCAGGAGCTTCACGCCCTCGGCGTCACGGTAGACGGCCCGTACGGGCGTGCCGGAGGTGTCGCAGGCGACGACGGTGTTCTGGAGATGGGCCTCCAGGACGACGCCGTGGCGGTGGAAGGCGCCGAGAGCCGGTGGCACGACCGCGCGCAGATACGCCTCCCACCAGGCCTGGGGGTCGGCGGCGCCGGCCAGGGGGTTACCCGGGAAGGCGTCGGTTCCCTCGGTGAAGGCGGCGGCGAGGAAGGGGGTCGTGCCGGGGGCCACATGGCCGTCCAGACCGTCCCGCACCAGTACCGCCAGTTCCTCGAAGGCGAAGTCGGCGGTGCGGTACCCGCGGTCGCTCAGCCAGGCGCCCGGCAGATCGACGAAGGCCTCGGTGACCGCCCGGTCCGTGCGGCGCAGCTTGAGCAGGTCGTGGCGCCACAGACGGCGTACGTCGTTGGTGATGCGCACATCCAGACTGAACTTGAGGAAGAGATCCGCGTCGCGGGACCCGGCGGAGGAGCGACCCGGCACGCACACCGTTCGGATCGCCGCGGTGGGCCACACCCGGCCGTCCGTGCGGCCCAGCCGTACGAGGCGGCCGTCGGTGAAGGCGTCGGCCGCCTCGCCGCCCACAAGGGCGAGTTGCCAGGGGTGGGCGGGCAGGAGTCGGTAGCCGGGCGGGGCCGTGCCCAGGGTGTCGAGGGCGGTGGTGTCGCCATCCTCGACCACCGTGTCCTCGCGGACGCCGAGAAGGGTCAGCGGGAAGTGGGCGTACGCCTCGGGCGCGTACGGCAGCCAGCCGGCGGCCGGGCCGCCGCCGCGCGCCTTGGGGGCGGGGTGGTGTGGGTGCCCGGTGATCAGGGACTGTTCGGAGCGCCGGTACGGGTCCTGGGGCGTCGGCGTGTGGGTGCGGGCGGTGAGGAGGGCGGCCACGGCCTCGCGGCTGTCGAGCATCTCGGCGGGCAGTTCGGAGTTGGACAGGCCGGTGACGGCGCGGAGTTCCTCGGCGGCGATCTTGACGAGTTCGGTGTGGGTGAGCGGGTGCCAGGTGCCCGCCGTGAGCACCTCGGGTCCGGTGGGGCGACGGGTGCCCCGGACCCGCAGGAGGCGTCCGCTGGCCTTGAGGCGGTGCACTCCGTCCGCCGCCCGCCCGACGGGCTCCGCCACCTCACGCAGGAGGCAGTTGAGCAGCGGAGCGGCGGCGTGGGCGTCGGCGGCGATGCCGGCGGCGTCGTGGGGCGGATTGGCGTCCACGGGGTCCATTCGTTCCATACGGTGCACTCGTGATCAGTATGTCTGCCCATCACGATTCGTCGCGAAGCGGCCGTGTGGCGTCCCGCCGCGACGCCGTCATGCGTCGCGGCGGAGGCGGGCGGGCAGTGGTCGTACGCCGATGCCGATGGGCCGACGCGGGTTCCGTACCCGCGCGGCCACCGTCCCGCACCAGAGGA
Organism: Streptomyces sp. TG1A-60; assembly: GCF_037201975.1. Lineage (NCBI taxonomy): Bacteria > Bacillati > Actinomycetota > Actinomycetes > Kitasatosporales > Streptomycetaceae > Streptomyces > Streptomyces sp. TG1A-60. The sequence continues at coordinate 1,537,693 of NZ_CP147520.1, forward strand.
GCCCGTCCGTGGACCGTCACCCGATGGCCGACGCCGAGGCGGCGCTCGGCGCCGAACTGGGCGTCGTACGCCCCGACCTGACGCTGCCCTACACGATCGCGCTGCCCGGCGCCCGCGCGGCCGTGCTGACCCGGCTGTGGCGGGGCCTCGTCCATGAGCCGCTGCCCTGGGTGGTGCGCCGGGACGCGGCCGGGGGCGACCGGGTCACGCTGCACCTCGCCGACGGACGCCGGCTGCACGGCCCGGCCGTGGACCCGTACAGCACCGCCGCGCAGGTGGAGGAGGTGTGGTTCGACGAGCGGCCGTACGCTCGCCCGGCGCGGCTCATGGCCGCCCTCGCCGTTCCGCACAGCGCCGCGTTCGCCGCCGAACTCGACCACAGTGCGGCCTCGTTGGCGCTCTCGCGCGCCGGCCGACGGACCGCCACCGCGTCCCCGGTGGCGAGCTGGGAGTGGGAGCAGCGCATCGTCGACGGGCATCCCTTCCATCCCAACTGCCGTGCCCGGCCGGGCTTTTCGGCAACCGATCAGCTCGCCTACGGGCCGGAGCACCGGCAGGTGGTACGGCTGGGGCTGGCACCGGTGGACGAGGCGCTGGTCGTCGGGGAGTGGCCGCAGTGGTTGCGGGACGGTGGGCGGGTGCTGGTTCCGGTGCATCCGTGGCAGGCGGCCCATGTGCTCAAGTGCCCCTTGGGGGAGGTGATCGAGGCTCATCCGCTGATGTCCCTGCGCACCCTCGCGCTCCCGGACGGCGGGCCGCATGTCAAGACGGCGTTGAGCGCCCGCCTGACCTCCTCCGTGCGGGACATCTCCGTCTACTCGATCGAGACGTCTGCGGTCGTCTCGGACTTCATGACGGAGGTCGCCGCCCGCACGGACGGGCTGCTGCATGTGACCCGCACGCTCGGCGCGGTCACCGCCGGTTCTCCCGATCTGGCGGCGGTGCTGCGCGAGTCGCCGGAGACGTACGCGGACACGGTGAGCGGTGAACGGGTCGTGCCGGTGGCCGCGCTGTCGACGACCGGGCTGCCCCGGTCGCCGTCGTGGCTGGCGGACTTCACCCGTCTCGCGCTCACGGTCTGTCTCCGGCTGCTCGACCTGGGTGTGGCCCTGGAGGCACACGGCCAGAACCTCCTGGTGGTCCTGTCCCCGTCGGGAGCCCCCCGCCGCCTCGTCTACCGTGACCTCGCGGACATCCGGGTGAGCCCCGCCCGCCTCGCCCGGCACGGCGTTCCGGCCCCGGCGATGACCGGCCGCATCATCACGGACGACGAGACCACCCTGCGCCGCAAGCTGTTCGGTGCCCTGATCACGGGCACGCTCGGCGCCACGGCCGGTTCGACGCCCGTACTGGGCGAGGCGCTCTCCACCGCCGTACGGGACCTGCCGCGCTCCCCCGATCTCGACACGTTGCTGGAGGGGCCGGTACCGACCAAGGCGTTGACCCTGATGCGACTTTCGCCGGAGCGGCCCGGGGACATCTGGGCCCAGGTGCCGAGTCCGCTGCGGTGAACGGTTCGTCAACAGGAGGTCTCGTTTTGAAGCGTGCCCCTCCGGATCAATAGGATCCGCCGATGATCACAAGACAACGGTCGGCAGCCGGGGTGTTCGCCCTGCTCGCCGCCCTGACGGCCGGGATCGCGATCCCCTCCACGGCCGTCGCCGACGAGACCACGGCCACCGCGCCCAAGGTCAACCTCCTGCTGGACGTCAGCGGTTCGATGCGGGCGAAGGACATCGACGGCCAGTCCCGCATGGCCGCGGCGAAACAGGCGTTCAACGAGGTGCTGGACGCCACGCCCGAGGAGGTCCAGCTCGGTATCCGCACGCTGGGCGCCGACTACCCGGGCGACGACCGCAAGACGGGCTGCGAGGACACCGCACAGCTCTATCCGGTGGGGCCGCTGGACCGCACCGAGGCGAAGACGGCGGTGGCGACACTGACGCCGACCGGCTGGACCCCGATCGGTCCCGCGCTGCTGAAGGCGGCCGACGACCTGGAGGGCGGCGAGGGCACCAAGCGCATCGTGCTGATCAGCGACGGCGAGGACACCTGCGCCCCGCTCGACCCGTGCGAGGTGGCCCGCGAGATCGCGGCGAAGGGCATCGGCCTGACCATCGACACACTCGGTCTGGTCCCGAACGCCAAGATGCGGCTACAGCTGAGCTGCATCGCCGAGGCGACCGGCGGCACGTACACCTCGATCGAGCACCGTGACCAACTGACCGACCGTGTGAACCAGTTGGTCGACCGGGCCGCCGACCCGGTGGTCGTGCCGAAGGCCGTCGAGGGCGCCGGGGCATGCGCCGAGGCGCCCACGCTTGCATCGGGGCTGTACACCGATCGCGAGGAGTTCGGGAAGCAGCGCTGGTACCGCGTGGACGTGAAGCCGGGCCAGGAGCTGCGCGCCTCGGTGAGCGTCGCGGCGGACCGGGAGGTCAATCCGGACTACGGGGTGCTGCTGCGTGCGGTGACCGTCGAGAACCGCGAGATCGTCCGCGGCGAGGCCGCCGGCACCGGCCGTACCGACGTCATCTCCACCGGCCTGCGGTACCCGAAGGCGGCGGCCGAGGACGAGGAGGACGAGGATGTCGCCGAGGCCGTGTGCCTCCAGGTGACCCACTCCTACTCGCCCGCGAGCGGGGTGAAGACCACGCCCGGTCTGCCGCTCGAAATCACCGTGGACGTCGTGGACGGGCCGGACCAGGCCGCCGACGTGGCCTCCTTCGGACTCGGCCGCGGCTGGTGGCTGCTCGGGGTACTGGTGCTCGTCGGGTTCCTGGCGGGTGTGCTGTGGGGCTGGCTGTCACGCTGGCGTGTCGCGGTCTGGAGGACCAACTGATGCGGAACACACGTGTGTTGAGCGCGGCCGCGCTGATGCTGGGCCTGGCCGTGTCCCCGGCCGTCGCCGACTCCACCCCCTCCGCGAGCCCCACGGAGGACGGTGACGCGCCCACCGAGGCGGGCACCTCCTTCCGTACGGCGACGGAGTTCGAGCAGGGCCAGACAGCGACCGCGAACGCCTCGACCGGTGACTACCTCTACTGGTCCTTCCCGGCCGACGCCGGGCAGCGGCCCGCCGTACGGGCGACCGTGAAGCTGCCCGAGGCCGCCCGGTCGTCGTCCACCTGGCAGGTCGACGTGTACGACGGACTGCGGCGCCGCCAGGCCTGCCAGTACGGCGCGCAGACCCGGACCGCCGGGGCGGAGGCGGCCTCGGTCGAGCTGTCCTGCACGCTGCGCACGGTCCGCGCCTGGTCGGAGCAGTGGGCCGACGATCCGCTGCCGGGCACGTACTACATCCGTCTGACCACCACCCGGCCGGCCACGGCCGACCTGGGCCTGCCCGTCGAGGCCGAGGTCCGGGTCGACTCCGTGGACATCGGCGGTTCCGCGGCGGTCGACGGCTCGCTGGCGCAGCCGCTGGTCCCGGGCATCGCCGTCCCCTCCCGGCAGCAGGAGGACGAGGACTCCTCGGCCGAGGCCGTCCTCTCCTCCCTCGAACCCGACGACGGCTGGGCCTCCGGCCGGTGGAGCGACCGCTGGGTCTGGACCGCGCTCGGCGCGGCCCTCGCCGCGTTGGCGGGCATCGGCGGGTACACGCTGACAAGGGGCGCCGACCGCCCGCCGAGGGTGCGACAGCCCGGAGCCTGACGGCTGGTCAAGGGCACGCCGGACCAAGCGGGTTCGGCGTGCCCGGCGCCCCGTCGGGGGCGCGGGGATCCGCGCGACGTGCCACGACGAACCCGCGGCCGGCCACCGACTTCCTGTCCCCTCACTCAGGCATCCCGCAGCTCCTTCGCGAGCGCCCCCTCCCCCACCACCTCGACCCGCCCCAGCCGAACGGCGTCCCGCACGCTCAACTCCCCCCGTCCGATGGCGCCGGAGACCTCACCGCTCAGGGAGAGCCGTACATCCGGCTCCTCGGGCGCGGGCCCGTCACCGTAGACCGGCCCCTCCCCGACGGCACCGACCCGCACATGGAACCCGCCTTCCTCCAGGCGGACTTCGACGAGCCCGGCGTTCCCGCAGCTTTCAAGGCCCCGCAGCAGCGGCAACGCGAACCAGTGCGCGCGTACGGCGTCCGTCGGCCGACGCTCCCCGAGCGCGACCTCACCCCACGCCCCCAGCGCCTGCAACACCGGCAGCAACCCCCGCCCCCGCCACGTGAGTTCATACACGTACACGACCCCCGGCGGCGGCAGCCGGCGTCGCGTCGTCAGTCCGTCGCGCTCCATGTCCTTCAACCGCGAGGCGAGAACGTCCGTGCTGACGCCCGGCAGGTCCGCGTGCAGGTCGGTGTAGCGGCGCGGGCCGGCCAGCAGTTCGCGCACGATCAGCAGGGTCCAGCGGTCACCGACGAGATCGAGCGCGCGGGCGGCTGAGCAGTACTGGTCGTAGCTTCGGCGAGGTGGCATGGGACGCAGTCTAGACATGTCGTTGGACTTTCCAAGCTTCTACTTGGTAAAACCAAGCAACACAACGAACCGGAGGGCTAGGCGCATGGAGTTCCGGCAGTCGAACAAGCTCAGCGAGGTCTGTTACGAGATCCGCGGCCCCGTGATCGAGCACGCCAACGCGCTGGAGGAGGCGGGCCACAGCGTGCTGCGCCTCAACACCGGCAACCCCGCGCTCTTCGGCTTCGAGGCGCCGGAGGAGATCCTCCAGGACATGATCCGGATGCTCCCGCAGGCCCACGGCTACACGGACTCGCGCGGCATCCTCTCGGCCCGCCGGGCGGTCGCCCAGCGCTACCAGGACCGGGGCCTGGACGTCGACGTCGACGACGTCCTCCTCGGCAACGGCGTCTCCGAGCTGGTCTCCATGGCCGTGCAGGCGCTGGTCGAGGACGGGGACGAAGTCCTCATTCCCGCCCCGGACTTCCCGCTCTGGACGGCGGTCACGACCCTCGCCGGCGGCAAGGCCGTCCACTACCTGTGCGACGAGCGGGCCGACTGGTACCCGGACCTCGACGACATGGCCGCGAAGATCACCGACCGGACCAAGGCCGTCGTGATCATCAACCCGAACAACCCGACCGGCGCGGTCTACCCGAAGGAGATCATCGAGGGCATCCTCGACCTCGCCCGCCGCCACGGCCTGATGGTCTTCGCCGACGAGATCTACGACCAGATCCTGTACGACGACGCCGTCCACCACTCGGCCGCCGCGCTCGCCCCCGATCTGGTCGTCCTCACCTTCTGCGGCCTGTCCAAGACGTACCGCGTCGCGGGCTTCCGCTCCGGCTGGCTGGTCGTCACCGGCCCCCGGCAGCACGCCCGCGACTACCTGGAGGGCCTGACGATGCTGGCCTCCATGCGGCTGTGCGCCAACGCGCCCGCCCAGTACGCCATCCAGGCCGCGCTCGGCGGGCGCCAGTCCATCACCGACCTCACCACGCCCGGCGGGCGCCTGCACGAACAGCGCGACGTCGCCTGGCAGAAGCTGAACGAGATCCCCGGCGTCTCCTGTGTGAAGCCCAGGGGCGCCCTCTACGCCTTTCCCCGCATCGATCCCGAGGTCCACCGGATCCATGACGACGAGAAGTTCGTCCTGGACCTGCTGCTGCGGGAGAAGATCCAGGTCGTACAGGGCACGGGCTTCAACTGGCCCACCCCCGACCACTTCCGCATCCTCACCCTCCCGCACGCGGACGACCTCGATGCGGCGATCAGCCGGATCGGACGGTTCCTGAGCGGTTATCGGCAGTAGTTTCGACGGCGGTCCGGGCGTCGACGCGCACCGGGGGCGGGTATCCATTCCTCCATGAGCGATCGTCCGCTGCTTCTCCTCGACGTCGACGGCCCCCTCAACCCCTTCGGCGCCCGCCTACGGCGCCCGCGCGGCTATGTCACGTGCCGCGTGCACCCCGCGAACTGGTCCTCCCGGCAGAAGCCGGGCTCCCGGCGGCTGCGCCGGGGCCTGCGGATCCGGCTCAACCCGGCGCACGGGGAACGACTGCTCGCACTGCCCTACGAGTTGGCGTGGGCCACGACCTGGATGCACGACGCGAACGAGATGATCGGGCCGGTGATCGGGCTGCCGGGCGACCTGCCGGTCATCGAGTTCAGCGACCTGTTCGCCCGGGATCCGGACGGGCTGTACTGGAAGACCCGGCGGGTCCTGGAGTGGGCGGAGGGACGGCCGTTCGTGTGGGTCGACGACATGATCACCGACCTCGACGTACGCCATGTGGCCGAGCACCACGACGCGGCGGCGCTGCTGCTGCGGATCGATCCGCGCAGAGGGCTGCGGGAGGCGGAGTTCGCGGAGTTGGAGCGGTGGGCTCGTGCCCTGTGAGGCGCGGACATCTCGTCGGTGCGGCGGGCTCGTAGCCTGGAAGCATGGGTGATCTTCTTCTCGTGCGGCACGGTGAGACCGAGTGGTCGGCGTCCGGGCAGCACACCAGCTGGACCGACCTCTCACTGACGGACGACGGCCGTGAGCAGGCGCGCGGGCTCGCTCCGCTGATCGGCTCGCACCGCATCGGCGCTGCCTTCGTGAGCCCGCTGAAGCGGGCCCGGGAGACCGCGGAGCTGGCCGGGCTCACCGGGGCGCGCGTCGACCCGGATCTCGTCGAGTGGGACTACGGCGGGTACGAGGGAATCACGACCGTCGAGATCCATCGCACCCGACCGGACTGGTTCCTGTTCACGGACGGGGTCGCGCCCGGACCGCCGGAGCATCCCGGGGAGAGCCCGGAGGAGGTCGGGGCGCGCGCCGACCGGATGCTCGCGAGGGTGCACGCGGCGCTGGGAAACACCGAGGGGTGCGTGGTGCTCGTGGCCCACGGGCACTTCCTGCGCGTCCTCACCGCCCGCCATCTCGGACTGCCCGCCTCCGGTGGAGCGCTGTTCCAACTGGCCACGGGCACGGTGTGCCGACTCGGTACGGAGCACGGGCGTCCGGTCGTCGCGGGGTGGAATGTCAGACCGTCCTCGTAGTCTTCGAGTGGGTTGACCGACAGCCGGCTCGCGTGAGGAGGGTGCCGTGACACGACCGCCGACCGCCGCCCAGCGGCGGATCATCGACGCCGCCGAGCCCGTGACCGGGCGGCTGACGGGAACGCAGGCGCAGCTCGCGGCGCTGGTGAAGCGGGGTCTCGCCTTCCGGCATCCGCGCCCGCCGCACGACCACTTCCTGACACCGGCCGGGCATCGCGTGCGGGAGACGCCACCAGCCGAAGTCGCGGAGACGGCTCCGAAGGACACCGCACCCGCCGAGACCGGTGTCTTCGCCGCGCGGATCGGCGGTGAGGAGGCCGCCGAGACCGGGCCGGCGCGTATACGGGAGGTGCACAGCGCCTGGCAGGGACTTTTGGAGCTGCGCCGGATGACCGATCCGGGCGGTGCCAGGGACCGCCCGTGCGGCTGGGAGCGGACCCATCTGGTGCAGGCCGCCGCGCTGGCCCTGGAGGCCGCCGGCCATCGCCCTGCGGGGGCGCACGCGGCGGACGGCGGCTATCGCGTACGGGCCACGCCCCAGCCGGAGGCCGTCGCCGTACGCGAGCCGGACGCCGAGGCGCTGCGGGCCTGCGCGGCCACGCTGGAGAAGGCGGGCTGGCAGGTCGGCGCACACACGGATCCGCGTACGCGGGAGCGGTATCTGCTGGCATCGCCGAGACGGACCTAGCGCATGAGCAAGCACTCAGTAGGCCGGCGGGTGTCCAGTTCGCCGCAGAGTCGTTGACGAGCCGTAGGCATCCGGCCCCGGGGGAAGTCCTTTCGGGCACTCCGGGTGCCTCGACATGAAGACGCCGTACGGGACGAAGGCGAACCTGACGAGCGGGGACGGTACGAGCGGTGATCCGCAGGGACTTCGGCCGAAGGTAGGCTGACGCGGCGGAAGGAGCCGTTCACGCCGGGTTCTCCCCCTTGTGACCGCGTGTCTGGGCACAAGGGTGGTTTCGGCGGGTATTCCTCCCACGGCGTACCCCCCACCGCACCTCGGAGACACCATGCCGCTCGCCCGCCGTGCCCTTCTCGCCGCCTTCGCCGCCGGTTCCGCGGTGGCCTGCACCTCGGCCCGTGCGATCCCCTCGGACGACGCCCCCCGCGCCGGCAAGGCGCTGCCGACGGCCGCGGCGGCGGCCCGGCGGCTGCTGCCCCGCCACTGGTGGCAGATCACGTTCGTGGGAGGGAAGGAGCGGGACACCTTCCGGGTATCGGGCCGGGACGGCCGCGTCACTGTCGCCGGCGACAGCCCCGCCACCCAACTGACCGGGCTGAACTGGTACTTGAGGCATGTCGCGTACGCCGAGATCAACTGGGCGGGCGAGCAGACCGACCTGCTGCCGCGCAAGCTGCCGGGCCTCGGCGCGCCGGTCACGCGGCGGGCCAACGTGCCCCACCGGTTCGCGCTCAACGACACCAACGACGGCTACACGGGTGCGTACCTCGGCTGGGCGTACTGGGAGCGTGAGCTGGATGTGCTGGCGCTGCACGGTTACAACGAGGTCCTGGTCTACGCGGGCGCGGACGCGCTGTACCACCGGGTGTTCCAGGAGTTCGGGTACGGGGAGGAGGAACTGCGGGAGTGGATCCCGGGCCCGGCCCATCAGCCGTGGTGGCTGCTGCAGAACATGTCGGCGTTCCCATCCCCCGTCTCCCGGCAGCTTCTCGACGCGCGGGCCGACCTCGGCCGCCGGATCGCCGGCCGGGTGCGTGAGCTGGGCATGACGCCGGTGTTCCCCGGCTACTTCGGAACGGTACCGGCCGGTTTCGCGGAGCGCGATCCGGGGGCGCGGACCGTGCCGCAGGGCGACTGGATGGGCTTCGGGCGCCCCGACTGGCTGGACCCGCGCACGGAGGAGTTCGCGCGGGTGGCGGCGGCCTTCTACCGTGTGCAGGACGAGATGTTCGGCCCGTCGACCCTGTACAAGATGGACCTCCTGCACGAGGGCGGCGACCCGGGCGACGTGCCCGTCGGCGACGCGGCGAAGGGTGTCGAGCGGGCGCTCCAGCGGGCCCACCCCGGGGCCACCTGGGTGATCCTCGGCTGGCAGCACAACCCGCCGCGCGCGATCGTCGACGCCGTCGACAAGCAGCACATGCTCGTCGTCGACGGCCTCTCCGACCGCTTCCCCACGGTCACCGACCGCGAGGCCGACTGGGGCGACACCCCGTACGCCTTCGGCTCGATCTGGAACTTCGGCGGCCACACCGCGCTCGGCGCGAACACCCCCGACTGGGCCGAGCTGTACGAGAAGTGGCGCACGAAGGAGGGCAGCAAGCTGCACGGGATCGCGCTGATGCCGGAGGCGGCGGACAACAACCCGGCCGCGTTCGCCCTCTTCTCCGAACTCGCCTGGCGAGAGGGGGAGTTGAACCTGAAGGCATGGTTCGCCGACTGGGCGCGCGCCCGGTACGGGGCCCGTGATCCGCATGCCGAGGCCGCCTGGGACATCCTGCGCCGCACCGCGTACGGCACCACCCGCGCCGACCGGTGGAGCGAGGGCGCCGACGGCCTGTTCGGCGCCCGCCCGGCACTGAACTCCGTACGGGCCGCCCGCTGGTCGCCGAAGCAGCTCCGCTACGACGCCGCCGGCTTCGAGCCCGCGCTCGATGAGCTGCTGCGTGTACGCGCCGAGTTGCGCAAGTCGTCGGCGTACCGTCGCGACCTCCTCGACGTGGCCCGTCAGGCCCTGTCCAACCGCAGCCGGGTCCTGCTGCCGAGGATCAAGGAGGCGTACGACGCCGGTGACATCGCCCGCTTCGACGAGGCGAGCGGTGTGTGGCTCTCGCTGATGGACCTGCTGGACGAGCTGCTGGCCACCGACTCCCGTCATCTGCTGGGCCGTTGGGTCGCGGACGCCCGTTCCTGGGGCGCGCGCGCCGCCGAGCGGGAGCAGTTGGCGTACGACAATCTGTCGCTGCTGACCGTCTGGGGAACGCGGAAGGGCGCGGACGCCGGGCTACGGGACTACGCCAACCGGGAGTGGGCGGGGCTGGTCGGCGGGCTGTACCGGCTGCGCTGGTCGACGTACTTCGAGGAGGTGCGTACGGCCATGGAGCAGGGCCGGGCGCCGGAGAAGATCGACTGGTTCGCCCTGGAGGACCGCTGGACCCGTGACCCCGGACCGCTCGCGACCGAGCCGACCGGGGACACGTACACGGTCGCCGCCCAGGTCCGGGACCGGCTGGCGGCGCTCTCCTGACGGGCGATGCGGCCGGGCCGCACGGTCGCGTCGCCGGGTCGCGGGTCGCGAGCCACCGCGACCGTCTCCCCGCCGCCACCGACGTGGCCCGCCGCCCGCCGGTCCCGCACCCGGGAATGTCACCGGTGTGCCTCCGGCACGGGGCTGCCGCAGGAGGCCCGCTGGTGTGTCGAAGACGAGTTCACCCGCGCCGAGGCGTTCGGTGAGCACCACCGCCGTGGCGATGGTGGCGTGTCCGCAGAACGGAACCTCGGCGGCGGTGCTGAAGTAACGGAGCCGGAAGCGCCCTCGCTCGTCGTCCCAGGCCGTACGAACGCCGACTCGGAACGCTCTCGCCGAGGGCCGCTTGGCGGTGGTGGCCGGGCCGCCGGTTCCACCTGTCCCGGTGGGGAACCGTTCCGGGGCGCACTTGTGCGTGCGCCCCGGAGACGGCCGCCGTGCACCCCGCCCGGGTCCCCGGCTTCCGGCCGAGGGCCGTCCCCCTCGGCCGGAGTCCAGGTGCCGTACGCACGGGGGACTTGCCGGGTCAGCTCCCGGCGGCGATCCGTGCCAGGCGCCGGGCCTCTTCCCGCGTGGAGCGGGCGACGGCGTCCTCGTCGACGTGCAGCAGGCGGCCGTTCTCCACGATCTGCCGGCCGTTCACGAACGACGCCGTCACCGGGGCGGCAGCGCCGAAGACCAGGGCGGTCACCGGGTCGGCGATCGACGCGTGGGCGAGGGTGTCGAGTTTCCACAGGACCAGGTCGGCGAGCTTGCCGGGCTCCAGGGAGCCGATCTCGCCCGCCCGGCCGAGGACTTGGGCGCCGCCGAACGTACCGAGGCGCAGTGCCTGGCGGGCGTTGAGCGCCGCTTCGCGGTGGGCGCCGAGGCGGTTGATGAGGAGCGCGTTGCGCAGCTCGGTGTGGAGTTCGCCGGACTCGTTGGACGCGGTGCCGTCGACGCCGAGGCCGACCGGGACGCCGGCCGCCAGCATGTCCGGGACGCGGGCGATACCCGCGGCCAGCCGGGCGTTGGAGGACGGGCAGTGGGCGACCCCCGTCCTCGTACGGGCGAAGGCGTCGATGTCGGAGTCGTTCATGTGGACGCAGTGGGCCATCCACACGTCTTCGCCGAGCCAGCCCGTGGACTCGAAGTAGTCGGTCGGGCCCATGCCGAACAGCTCGTGGCAGAACTTCTCCTCCTCGACCGTCTCCGATCCGTGGGTGTGCAGGCGCACGCCCTTGCGGCGGGCCAACTCGGCTCCCTGCCTGAGGAGTTCGGTGGAGACGGAGAACGGAGAGCAGGGGGCCACGGCCACCTGGGTCATCGCGCCGAAGGAGGCGTCGTGATGCTCGTCGACGGTCGCCTCGGTGGCGGCGAGCGCGTCCTCGAGAGTCTCGACGGCGAAGTCCGGGGGCAGCCCGCCGTCCTTCTCGCTGCGGTCCATGGAGCCACGGGCGAGCGTGAAGCGGACGCCCGTCTCCCGTGCCGCCCGGATGATGGAGCCCGACAGGTCGCCGGAGCCCTTCGGGAAGACATAGTGGTGGTCCATGGCCGTGGTCACGCCGCCGCGGGCCATCATGCCGAGCGAGCCCTGGGCCGCCGCGTAGGTCATGCGCTCGTCGATGCGCGCCCAGGTCGGGTAGAGCGCGACGAGCCAGTCGAAGAGGTTGTGGTCGGTGGCGAGGCCCCGGGTGATCCACTGGTAGAAGTGGTGGTGGGTGTTGACCAGGCCGGGGGTCACCAGATGCCCGGCCGCGTCGATCCGGCGTACGACGCCGGTCAGGCCCTCGGGGGCGGTGCCCGCGCCGACCGACTCGATCACGTTGTCCGCGACGACCACATGGCCGGAGGCGTGCTCGGTGTCCTTCGCGTCCACGGTCGCGATCGCCGCGTTCTCGATGACGATGCGCTGTGCCATCGTTCGTCCCTGCTTCCTGTGTCCGTGTCCGCGTCAGAGGCTGGTGAGGTCCGCGGGGATCCGCGCCTCGCTGCCGTCCCGCAGGACGGTGGCCTCGATGAGGCCGTAGGGGCGGTCGGCGGCGAAGTACACAGCGCCCTCGGCGGTGTCGTTCTTGAGGCCGAACGGGGCGAGGTCCACCAGGAAGTGGTGCTTGTTCGGCAGGGAGAAGCGGACCTCGTCGATCTCGCTTCGGTGGTCGATGATCCGCGCGCCCATCTGGTACAGGGTCTGCTGGAGCGAAAGCGAGTACGTCTCCGCGAAGGCCTGGAGCAGGTGCTTCTTGACCTGCTCGTAGGACGTCTCCCAGTCGGGCGCCTCCCGCTCGTCGTCGGTCCAGTTGAAGCGCCAGCGGCCGGCGACCTCGGTGGCGAGGACGCGGTCGTGCGCCTCGGGGAGGGTCGTGTACTTGTCCTTGACGTAGCCCCAGAACTCGGAGTCGGTCGAGTTCATGACGGTGAGGTCCTTGAGGCCGGAGACGACCTCCCACGCGGAGCCGTCGTACGTGATCTGGGCCAGGCGGGTCTCCTGGCCCCTGCGGACGAAGGAGTGCGCACCCTCGCCGGCGTGCTCGATGCGCTCCCAGGTGTACTCCTCGATCCGGATACGCGCCCGGTGGATCGCCGGTTGGGAGGTCACGAAGTGGCGGGCGAGGTGGATACCGAACTGTTCGGCGGACTCGATGCCGTGCTCCTTGGCGAAGGCGTACACCGTGTTCTTGGTGGTGTCCGTCGGCAGGACGTTCGCGTTCGAGCCGGAGAGGTGGACCTCGTCCATGTCGCCGCTCAGCGACACCGACACGTTGAGGTCCTTGACGTGGTGGGTCGCGCCGTCCCGTGTGATCCTGACGACCCTGTTCTCGGCCTTGCCGTACTGGTTCTGCCCCAACACCGGGCGGCCGGGGCGGGCGTTGTCGGTCATGTAGCTAGCTCCCTCGGTATACGGAGTAGCCGAACGGGTTGAGCAGCAGCGGCACGTGGTAGTGCTCGCCGGGCGTCACCGCGAAGGTGATGACGACCTCGGGGAAGAACACGGCACCGCTGTCCCGGTTCGCGGGGGCGTCCTGCTGCGCATCGGCTTGCTTGTTCGTGGATTCCTCGAGGTACGGCTCGACCTCGAAGTCGAGTCGTACCTGGGTCGTCCCCTCCGGCAGGGCCGGCAGGTCCTTGCACCGGCCGTCGGCGTCGGTCGCGGAGCCGCCGAGGTCCTGCCAGTCGGCCGCGCGCCCGCCGCGGGCGGCGAGCCGGACGGCGACGCCCGCGGCGGGGCGGCCGACGCTGGTGTCCAGGATGTGCGTGGACACCGAGGCGGTGGTGCTGGTGCTCATACGGCCGTCAGCTCTCTTCGGTCTGCTCAGTCGTCTCCGACGAGTCGGGTGAGGCGGATGCGGTTGATCTTGCCCAGTTCGGTGCGGACGATCTCGCGTTCCCGCTCCGGCGCGTTGCCGAGCCGCTCCTTGACCGCGTCGCGCATCTGCTCGCCGGTACGGCCGGTGGCGCAGATCAGGAAGACATGGCCGAACTTCTCCTGGTAGGCGAGGTTCAGTTCGAGCATCTGTGCCTTGAGCTCGTCGGGGGCGCCGGCCATGCCGCGCTGCTCGCGGGCCGAGGCCGGGTCGCCCGGCTTGGGGCGGCCGATCGGCGGGTGTCCGGCCATCGCCTCAGCCAGGTCCTCGGCGGTCAGCTGCGCCATGGCGGCGTCACTGGCGGCGTAGAGGTCCTCGACGATGGCGTACGGACGGCCGGCGAGCACCCTGCGCCCCCACTCCGCCGAGGCGCACGCCTCGTGGAGCGCCGCGGTGGCCTCGTACTCCTCCAGGGCGTTGAACCGGGCGAGGCCCGGGGTCGAAGAACGCGAAGTCACGGGAGCCTCCGTGGCCGTGGTGCTGGACTGGCTACGGCAAGCTAACGCCCTGCGACGACATCGCGTCAACAGTTTGTTGAAAAATCTCGGGTGCCTTCAGGCTTCCTTCTCGCGGTTGAGGTAGTTGTAGACGGTGAAGCGGCTGACGCCGAGCGCGCTCGCGACGGTCTCCACGCCGTGGCGCACGGAGAAGGCGCCGCGTGCCTCCAGTAACCGTACGACCTCCTGCTTGGCCTTGCGATCGAGGTCGGCGAGCGGCTTGCCCCGCTGGCGCTCCATCGCTGCCAGGATGTGGTCCAGCGACTCGGCGAGCTGCGGCAGCCGTACGGCGACGACGTCGGCGCCCGCCCAGGCGAGCACGACGTCGTCGGGACCGGCCTCGTCCGGCGGCAGCATGACCCCGCCCATCGCGTCGACCAGCGGCTTGACGGCCGCGACGAAGGGCTCGTCGCCGGTGGCGGTCACGCTCCGCCCTCCCCGATCACATTGACCTGGAGCGAGACCCGGGTGGCGCCGGACTCCAGGGCCTTGCGCAGCAGGGTGTCCACGGCGGTGAGCACGACGTCGGCCCCGCCCTCCGCCGTGTTGCCGAACGGTCCCACGTCCACCGCGTCCAGCTCGGCCGCCTCGACGACCTCGCGGGCCACGAGCGCGTGCGCGGGGGCCTCGTCGAGGTCGAAGGGCTCGGTCGTGAACTCCACTCTCAATCGCATCGCCACGAGGCGACCCTAACCGACCGAAACATCCCTCCGCCCCGCACGGGGCCAGGCCGCCCGCGCGGCGCCATGGCCCCATGGCCGGTCGTCGTACCGGGCTCCGGTCGGTCGAGGCGGGGTCTGCGGTGACCGCCCAGGGACCGCCTCAGGCGGTCACCGGCTGCAGTTTGGCGCGGAAGTGCCGCAGAATCGGGGACTGCTCCACGATGCGGTACCCGCGGACGGATTCCGCGTCTTTGGCGATCCGTTCCAGGGACCTCGCGACGTGGTCGTAGTGGCTGCGGGTGTAGACACGGCGTGGGAGCGCCAGTCTGACCAGTTCGTACGGCGCGCTCTTGACGGGGTTGCCGTCCTCGTCCTCCTCGCCGAGATAGAGGGAACCGAGTTCGGCCGAGCGGATGCCGCCTTCGAGGTAGAGGCGGCAGGCGAGGGCGTGGCCCGGGTAGTGGTGGGGCGGT
The DNA here is from genome assembly GCF_037201975.1 of Streptomyces sp. TG1A-60. Lineage (NCBI taxonomy): Bacteria > Bacillati > Actinomycetota > Actinomycetes > Kitasatosporales > Streptomycetaceae > Streptomyces > Streptomyces sp. TG1A-60. The sequence goes on from NZ_CP147520.1 coordinate 1,552,825, forward strand.
ATGTGGGGAAGCAGCCGTCCGGCGTTGAGGTACAGGGCGTGCAGCCCCGGGGGTTCGAGGATGTCGACGCCCGCCGCGCGGACACGGTCGGCGAGATGGGAGGCGACGTCGGCCCGCTCCGCGAGGTACGCGGGCTCGGTCACCTCGACCAGGCCGGTGGCGATCATGTCGAGGTCGCGTCCCGCGAGACCGCCGTAGGTCGCGAAGCCCTCGGTGGCGATGAGGAGCCGTTCGCACTTTTCGGCGAGTTCGTGGTCGTTGAGCCCGATGAAGCCGCCGATGTGGACGATGCCGTCCTTCTTGGCGCTCATGACGCAGCCGTCGGCCAAGCGGAACGCTTCTTCGGCGACCTGGCGGGGGGTGTGACCCTGGTAGGCCGCTTCGTGGCGGGTCACCAGCCAGGCGTTCTCGGCGAATCTGGCGGCGTCCAGGATCATGGGGACACCGTGCCGACGGCAGATCTCGGCGGTCTGCCGCAGGTTCTCCATGGAGACCGGCTGGCCGCCACCGCCGTTGTTGGTGATCGTCATGATCACCACGCGGACACGGGGGCCCTCCGGTCCCTCGAGCGTGCGCCGGAGCGCGTCCAGGTCGATGTTCCCCTTGAAGGGCAGTTCGCTGTCCAGGTCCCGGGCCTCGTCGCAGGGTATGTCATGCGCCTGACACCCGGAAAGCTCCACGTTGGCCCGGGTGGTGTCGAAGTGGGTGTTGGACAGGACGACGCCGCCGGGCTCGAGGAGCGTCGAGAACAGGATGCGTTCTGCCGCACGTCCCTGGTGCGCCGGCAGGATGTGCTGGTAGCCGGTCAGTTCCGTCACCGTCTCGTGGAAGCGGTAGAAGGAACGCGAACCCGCGTAGGACTCGTCGCCTTCCATCCCCGCGGCGAGCTGTGCGGCCGAGATCGCGCCGGTGCCCGAGTCGCTGAGCAGATCGATGGTCACCTCCTCGGCGCGCAGGTCGAAGAGGTTGTAGTGCACCCGTTTCAGCGCCGCTTCGCGCTGTTCCCGAGTGGTGAGCGCGATGGGCTCGACAACCTTGATGCGGTAGGGCTCCACTCTGATCCCTGCTCCTGACGTTCCGTGGGCTTGCTTCGTGTTCCGCGTGCTTGTTTCGTGTCCGGCGTGCCGGCGACCGGCTAACGCCGTCCGGCGGCGGGCACCCCCCGAGACGACAGTGGCGCGGTCGGCGGCCGGACCTCGTAGGCTTCCGACGAAATGTACGCGGTCACCCGCGGCGGCCGGCCCTGCTCGTGGGCCAGTGCCACGTACGCGATGAGCCCTGCACCGTCCTGCGGCTGCCGCGAGGTGACGGCAGCCAGCGACCGGTCGAGCAGGGCGGCGGTGTCCACACCGTGGCGGTCGAGGACGGCCCTCGCCCGCCCGAGCGCCTCTGAGTCGTCCCGGGCGTAGTCCCTGACCGGTACATGCAGGGTGAAGCCGGTGGGTCCGCCCGTCGTCCGTCTGAAGGAGTGGCAGGAGAGGACGGGCCGCCGGTCGAACCGTTCCTTTGACCGGGCACCCGGGTGCCCCGTCCCGTCGTCGAATCCGCCCACCGTGCGGAGGAACTCCTGCAACGTCTCGCTGTCGGGGCCGGATTCCATCCGGCACAGACCGCCGGCGGCTGTTGCCGGCAGCCCGTGATGAGTGGCGTAGATCTTCACTCGGGGCTCCGCCCAGTCGCCCAGGTCGAGCGCGAAGAACGGATAGCCGTCGGCCGGCGGCAACGCGTCGAAGGCGTGCCGGTGGCCCAGCCGGTCCAGTGCCTCCCGTACCGTCTCGGCGGCCCGCGTCGCGCCGGCCGCCGCCGGGTTCAGGTACACCTTGGCCCTGGGGACACCGCCGGGGAACAGCTCCAGCGCGATCCACAGCGCCAGCGGACCCTGAGGGTCGGGAGGCAGGAACAGGTCCTCCAGCACGTCCAGTTGATCGGTGGCGAAGCCCCAGCGCCGCGCCATCGACCGGATGACGCGCAGCCCGGTGCGCCCGTTCTCCCCCAGGCCGCCGGCACCGCATCCCGGTTCCAGCAGTACACGCACCGTCGGCGGCGTGTCCGGTGTGAAGGAGAGCGAGAACTCCACCGGTGTGGAGTCGTCGGACAGGAAACTCCGGGAGGGGGGCGGCAGGTCCAGGGGCCGTTCGGCCGCCGCTCCCAGCGCGTCGGTCAGTACGTGCGCGTATGTCTCGGCGTCGGACCGTCCGAGTCCCGACACCTGGCACAGCCGCAGCAACTGGCCCGTCACGAGCCCGCCGAGCGTCCGTTCCTGCCGGGTCCTGCCGGCGCCGGACCCGATGGCGCTCACCGATGCTCCTGCCGCCGGTCGGAGTGCGGAGGCAGGGCTCCGGGCGGGGATACCACCCCGTGGGTGGCGAGGGCGCGGGAGGATACAGAAAGATACCCGCCTACCCGGGCGGGTATCTCGTCTCGCTGCGGCCGGTGGCGGGGCACGCGTCTCGCGGCCTCCGCGTGGTGTAACGGGGTGCGTCGTCGGGAGCGGTGGGAAACGTCAGGATGTAGAGCAGAACCTGCGTCGGTTGATATGTGGTACACGACACTTCCCTTTGTTCATTGGTCACCACGAATGCCGCCGCGTTACTACCCCTTTGGTTGAACACTCATGCAGTACCTCCTGTCACAGGCTGTTGTGTACGTCACCCCTTCAACCAGGACAGGAAGGAGCCCCACACACCTCGCTCCGGCTTGCGGCCCGCCGTGGCGTTCTCGCCGCGTGCGGACGTCTCCGTCGCGTGCGGCGGGTTCGGCCGCTGCACGACCTGAGGGGTGAAGCGGCAGGGAAGCGCGGCCAGCGCGCGGTGGAACGGGCCCGGACGCCAGGTCAGGCTGTCCTCTGGCACCGCGAGTTCGATGTCGTGCAGCCGATTGAGCAGGTTCTCGACGGCCACCATGGTGACGAGGCGCGCGAGTTCCTTGGAGGGGCAGGCATGCGGGCCGGCACTCCATGACAAGTGGGACCGCCTGCCGCCGGTCTGGCGGGCGGCGGTGAGCGCCGGGTCGGTGTTGGCGGCCGTCATGCTGACGAGGACGAGATCGCCCGCCCTCAGCTTCGTCCCGCCGAACTCCATGTCGGCCGCGGGATAGTGCGGCGCGTAGTTCGCCATGGGCGGGTTCTCCCACAGCGTGTCGTCGATGGCCTCGTCGATCAGGCCACCGTCGGCGTACCGGTCGTGGAGAAGCAACCGGTGCAACGTGTTGCCGATGAGGTTGCGCAGCGGTTCGGCCCCCGCCCCCAGGAGCAGGATCAGTTGGTGGACCAGTTCCTCGTCGGTCAGCCCCGCCTCGTGCCTCATCAGGTACGAGGCGACGTCGTCGGCCGGCCTGGCCCGCTTGAGCGCCACCAGTTCGAACACGGCCTGCCCCAGCACTTCATTCGCCTTCTCGGCGTTGACGCCTTCGAAGACTCCCGAGATGCCGAAGACGACCCGGTCGCCGACGTCCGCCGGGCAGCCGAAGAGCTCGTTGAACACCAGCAGCGGCAGTTGCTTGACGTACTCGTACATCAGGTCGACCGAACCGCGGGAGGCAACCTGGGCTATGAGGTAGTCCGAGGCCCGCCTGGTCATGTCACTCAGTCGACGGGAGTCCACCTTGGCGAGGCTGTCGGTGACCGCCTGGCGCAGTCGCGCGTGCTCGGCACCGTCGGTGAACATGCAGTTGGGCCGGTACCCCAGCATCGGCACGACCGGGTTGTCCGGGCCGACCCTGCCTTCGGCGACATCCCGCCAACGGCGTGCGTCCTTGCGGAAGTTGCCGGGATCCTGGAGCAGTCTCAGCGCCGTCGCGTGGTCCGTGACGAGGGTCGCGTCCACACCGGGCGCGATCTCGACCGGCGCGGTCGGCCCGTAGAGCCGCATGTGCGCGTAGTACGCCTGCGCGTGGGCCGCGAACTCCGGCCCGTACAACGGAACACGCTGTCCGCTGTCGTGGGCCGGACAGCCGGGTGGGGGTGCGGGAAGGGCGGAATCAGGGGTCATATCAGCTCTGCTCCTAACGGGCGCGGTCCATCAAGTAGCGGACGAGCGTGATCAGGGCTTCGGCGGACGACCGCTCATCCCGCGCGTCGCAGGTGACGACAGGGGTGTCGTCGAGCAGATCCAGCGCTTCGCGCAGCGCCCTTGCGTCACGTATCGACGTACCGTCGAAATGGTTGACCGCGATCGCGTAGTCGAGTCCGTAATGCTCGATCAGGTCGATCACGGCGAACGAGTCGGCCAGCCTCTCGGGGTCGACCAGCACCAGCGCTCCGAGGGCGCCGCGGGCCATGTCCTCCCACATCTGCACGAAGCGCTGCTGGCCGGGTGTACCGAAGAGATACAGCACGACGCGGTCGCTGACGGTGAGACGGCCGAAGTCCATGGCGACCGTTGTGGTGGTCTTGTTCTGGACGCCCTTCAGGTCGTCGATCGCCTCGCCCGCCTGGGTCATCGTCTCCTCGGTGGTGAGCGGCGAGATCTCGGAGATCGACCCGATGAACGTGGTCTTGCCCACCGCGAAGTGCCCGACGACCAGGATCTTCACGGCGGTCTGCGTCTCGCCGCCCGGGACGTAGGCGCGCTCATCCAAACTTGGACTGGAGACCATGGAGCACCTCCTCGAGAATCTTCAGGTTGGCGACGGGAGCGCGCGTGACCGGCGGGCGGGTGACGAGATAGCCCGCCTCGGAGAGGGCGGCCAGCAGGATCTTGACCACCCCCACCGGCAAGTGGGTGTGCCCCGCGATCTCGGCGACGGAGAGATAGCCGCCGACACACATCCGCAGGAGGTTCTGTTCCTCGGGCGAGAGACGGGCAGGCCGCTGCTGCTGCTCGGCCACCGCCGTGACCAGCGTGATCAGGGAGAGCTGGTTCTCGCCGGGGAGACTGCGGCCACCGGTGATGACGTATGGCCGCACTAACTCGGCGGCCTCGGGCTCCTGCTTGTCGGAATCGGTCATGGCCGTACCACGCTGCTCTCCCGGGGAGGGGCCGTCATGACCTTCCCCAACTGGCCGACAAGCTGCTGCATCCGGAAGGTGATGTCCGCCATGTCGACGTCGGAGGAGGCCGACACGGCGAGGTAGGCGCCGTCACCGGCAGAGATCAGGAAGATCCAGCCGCCGTCGAACTCGACCAGTGTCTGCTGCCAACGCAGATCCGACCGGGAGCAGAAGAACGCCAGCGATCGGCTGAGCGACTGCATGCCGCTCATCGCGGCGGCGGCCTTGTCCGCGTCGTCCTTGTCCACGTCCTTCGAACGGGCTCTCAGCAGGCCGTCGGAGGAGACCAGAACCGCGTGGAGAGCTCCGGGGATCTCCAAGGCGCTGTCAAGCATCCATGAAAGATCGTTGTTCATCAGACCTCGTGCCCTTCGCTGCTTGCGTCAAGGGTGCTGCTCGGCCGCTCCGCCGCCTCGGGATGTGTGGCGCGGCCCGCGTCCGTTCCCTGCTTGAAGGCGGCCATGATCGCTGCCGTGTCCTCACTGCGACGCTTCGGGGCCGGCGAGGCGGACGGGCCCGTCGAGACCAGGGCCATCGGCCGCTTGCGCCGCCGCTTGGGCAGACCGTCCTCGGTCGTGGCCATGGGCAGCGAGGGCTCGGGATCGGTCTCGTACGAGGGGGCACCCGCCTCGACGGTCGACGACACCTCCCTCGGCGTCACCGAGTCCACCGACGCCGTGGGCTGCTTCGGCTCCGGCATGCTGGTGAGCAACTCGTCGGGCAGCAGCACGACCGCCCGCACACCTCCGTAGGGGGAGGTGGAGTCCACCGACACGGTGAAGCCGAACCGCTCGCAGAGCACACCGATCACCGCGAAGCCGAACTGCGGAGGGTTACCCAGCCCCGATACGCCCGTGGCCCGCTCGCTCGTCAGGAGTTTCTCGGCTCTGGCCTTCTCCTCCTCGTTCATACCGACACCGGCGTCGTCGACGATGATGCAGACGCCCTTGGGCACGGAACGGACGTTGATCTCGACCACGGTGTCCGGGCTGGAGTAACTGGTCGCGTTGTCGAGCAACTCCGCGAGCGCCAGCGCCACCGGTTCGACGACCCGGCTGGTGATGCCGAAGTCGACCTTCGACAGGATCTGCGCCCGCTGGAAGTGCCGGATCCTTCCCTGGGCACTGCGCACCACGTCGTACACCGAGGCCACGTCACGGTGCCGGCCGAGCCAGCCCTCGCACAGCACGGCGATGGACTGTGCACGCCGGCCGAACTGCGCGTTCATGTGGTCGATCTCCAGGAGGTCCTGGAGCATGACGGAGTCACCGTACTTCCGCTGCAGCCCGGAAATGACGCGCTGCTGCTCGGCGGCCAGACCCTGCAATGTCCGCATGGCGGACTTCAGGGCCGTCCTCGTTTCTCCCTCGGCTTCCTGCTGGGCCGCACGGACGGATTCCGAGTATTGGCTCTCCAACTCGCCGTAGTGGTTCCTGAGCTCCGCGATCTCCTGTCGTAACTTCCGCGCCGCACGTCGCTGACGAACAATCAGGACGGCGGCGACAAGGGCTACGGCAAGGAGTGCCCAGAGCGCCGGATTTTGCATGTATTGCGTCATGAGACCCTCTTCAGGCGGCCGAAAGCCAGCTACTGAATTCCCGTCAATTCACACAGACCGAAGGCCAGCCACTCGGGAGTTGCCATCCAGGCCTCCACCAGTGGCGAAAGATGCTCCTTTTGCACCCATCCGCCCGTTCGGCAAGTGCCGTGATCGTATCATCACTCCGACTGATGACGGCCCGTCAACGTACGCAACACCGACGTGAGTTGACCCGCCCCGGAACGTCCCGCACGCGGGTGTACGGATGATAGACGGGTGCATTGCGTCACCCACCCCGAACCCTGCACGTCGCCGCAGTCGAGCACCGGCGGCCGAGTCCGCCGTTCGGACCGGGCCGGGCAAGCGGACGCTCGGCTCGTGGGGCCGCGAGGGTGTGGAATACGGGAGCGCCCACGGCCGGGGCGAGTCGGACGGGCGGCTTCGTCGACGGGGACGGCAGGACCGAGGCACCATCCACGCGTCACCATCCGTGGTTCCGCCCGCCGTTGGTGGTTCGGCCTGTCGCGCGGTGAGCCCCTCGGAAGCCATGATGGGCCGTAAGCGGAATTTCAGGGGGAGATCGCTGTGGGTGGGAACGACGGCCCTGACACCGGACCCGGGTCAGGGCACTCGTTTGACTCGCCACGCCGTCGGCCAAGCCATCCCGACGTCGGCGCCGCTCCCCCGGACCCACGGGAAGCGCAGGCGGCGTGTTCGGGGAAACGGCGGTGTCGGCTGTACGCGGCCGTGTGCGGCCGGGGCACGCGTCCTCCGGCGGTCACCCCGGGTACGGGCGGCGAAGGCGGTTCGCCGGCATGCCGCCGACCGGGGCACGGCGTCACCGTGCGGAACGTGGAGGCCGGGCCGTGCGCCGGAGTTCGGCCGTCGACCCCGCACGACTCGCTCAGCTGATTTCGCCCCGAGGCCAAGACGACGAACCCGAGGCGGGTGTGCCTACGACCCGCCGCGCCACTACCACGGAGAGTGTCATGTCACCCGAAGAGCATGGTCCCCTCAACAGACGTCAGTTCCTGTCCCGGTTCGGAGCCGGGACCGTAGCACTCGTGGCGGGCTTCGACCTGGTCGCCCGGCAGTGGGTGACCGAGGCCGCAGCCGCGGAAGGTGCCTCGTTCGCCACAGCGCCGTCTCTCGACGGCACCCTCACGTTCGACGCGGAGTCCATAGCGGCGAACTCGCACGACCAGGGCAACATCGTGTTCCGGAGACCGTGCGCGGTGCTCCGGCCGGGGTCGGTCCAGGACATCCGGAAGATGGTGGGCTTCTGCGCCCACCACGACATCAAGGTCGCACCGGCCGGTACGCACCACGCGATGTTCGGTCAACCGCTCGTGAGCGGTGGCCTGATCATCGAGATGCAGTCACTGAACACGATCCACTCGATCGGCACGGACGGCGCCGACGTCGATGCCGGCGTGCTGTGGAAGGACCTGATCGAGGCCACGTACGAGCAGGGTCTCACGCCGTCGTCGATCACCAGCTACACCAAGACGACGGTCGGCGGGACGCTGTCCATGGGCGGCATCGGGATGATGTCGGCCTACCGGGTCGGCGCGCAGGTCGATCACGCCCGGAAGCTCCAGGTGGTCACGGGCGAGGGGCTGGTGAAGCAGTGCTCCGACACGCAGAACAGCGACCTGTTCGAGGCGGCACTCGCCGGACTCGGCCAGTGCGGCGTGATCACGCGAGCCACCGTCGATCTGGTACCGGCCAAGCAGCTGGCCCGGACGTTCCGGATCGGGTACTCGGACATTCCGACCTTCTTCCAGGACGTCCGCGTCCTCGCGAACCGCGGCGAGTTCGACTCGCTCGGCAGCATTCCCCAGCCGGGTACGGCACAGCCCCTGACGCTGTGGGCCACCGTCTTCCACAACCCGGGCGAGGTACCCGACACGTCCCACCTCCTCCGTGGGCTCAGCTCGGCCGCGGACACGGCGCCCTTCGAGGACTCCCCCTATCTCGACTACATCTCCTTGGTCACCACGATGTACGACGCGTTCGCGGCGAACCTGGACTGGGACGCGAAGGTCAAGCCCTGGTCGGACCTGTTCCTGCCGGACGGCGCCGTCGAGAAGTACGTCGAGTCGGTGTTCACGTCGTTGACCTCCGAGGACCTTGGCCCGACCGGTTTCGGGCTGGTCTTCCCGATGCTGCGTTCGAGCTACGGCCGACCGCTGCTGCGGCTCCCCAGCGAGGCGAGCGGCCCCTGGGTGTGGCTGGTCAGCGTGCTGACCGATTCAGCGGAGTCCGGCCCCGATCCTGAGTTCGCGTCCCGGATGACGGACCGCAACTACCGCTTCTACCAGGAGGCGGCGGCCGTCGGCGGCGTGCGCTACCCGCACGGCGCCTGCCCGTTCACGGAGGCCGACTGGCAAGCGCACTACGGCTCGATGTGGTCGCAGTTCACCGCGTGGAAGCATCGCTACGACCCGAGCGGCATCCTGACACCCGGTCCGGGCATCTTCTGACCCGTCGGGTTCAGGGCCCCGGCGAGAAGCCGGATCGCAGAACCGCTCGCGCTTGATCGCCGGCGCCGGTGTCGCCGCGGCCCTCCTCCGCCCGTGTCCGCTCCGGCCGACATCCGCCTCTCGCGGTGACGCGTTGATCCCGCGCGTCACCGCGAGCAGCGCCACAGGAGTAGCAGAAAATGTGTTCCGCAATGCGGAAGTCATTGCGGAACGGCGGCACCAGAGGCCCTATGGGATTCCCGGAGCAGCGCCGTCCTGCCTACGCAAGTGTGCGTAGGCCGTTTACGGAAACCTCAAATCAACCTCTGAACCCCTGCGCACGGGCTTCAACTGCCCCTGGGTGAGGGAACATTCTCATCACACGAGGCCCGTCGGCACGGGGGCGGCGGGCCTCGACGGGGGAGCACACGGGGGAACGGGGGAGGACGGGGGAACCGGGGGACCCCACGCCGCGGCAGTGCGACGAGGCGGCCCGCAGGGGAAGTCGCGCCGCCGCGGCGTGGGGTGTTCCGGCCCTCGGCGCGGAACGGGGCGGGCCGGCCCACCCTCCGGACGGGCCGGCCGCTGACGTCCGCGCGCTCTCGGTCGTCCGTGGCCTCAGACCTTCAACGGCCTGATCGACGTGGGCGCGTGGGCGGGCTCCGTCTTGAGGTCCTCGAACTCCACCGCGTTGCCGATGTCGTTCGTCGTGGACATCGAGATGTCGGTGACGCGCTCCAGGATCGCCTCGACGACGACCTGCACCCGGTAGTCCGCCGTGAGCTTCTTCGCCTGCGCGAAGGCGGCGCCCGGCTCGTTCGGGTCGGTCGCCTCGCAGCTCAGGCCCTCCGAAACCTTGACGTGGTCGACGCCGTAGACGCCCGGCTCGGGCGAGTTGACGTTCTCGGACTCCAGGCTGACCTGGAAGCCGATGCCGAAGGCGCGCTGGGCCTGGCGGATCAGGCCCAGGTAGGAGTTGTTGACCAGGACGTGGACGTACGGGATGCGGCGCCGGCGCTCTGGGAGAGGCCGACGGTGGAGACGTACGGGTCTCGGGGCCGAAGGTCATGTTCATCTCCTCGTAGACGCGCTGCGGCTTGGGCCCGGGGCCTGGATCGTCAACGGCGTGGACAGCGGATCGGCCTGGCCGGTCGAGGAGTTTCCCTGCCGGAACGGCCTTGTCTGCACGACGATGAGGGGGCGTCTGCGATGTGGCCGGAGGTGGGGGTGGAGCATGAGCGAGAGCATGCCGGTGCGGTGCCCGGACTGCGGGCGGGAGCATCAGTACGCGGCCCCGGCCTACCCGTGCGCCTGCGGCACTCCCGTCGCCCCGCCGCTGAACCGCCGGGCCGCCCCCGCCACCCTCACCCACCACACCTGGGACGAGGACTGGGTCACGGTCCGCTGCGGGAGCTGCGGACGGCGGGACCAGTGGCCCCACCCCGAACTGGGGTGCGCCTGCGGAACCGTGCTCCGCGTCCCCGTCGCGGGCGCCCTGCGGCCACTGGGGGATCCGAACGGAGCCGACCCGGCCGCCCGTCCCCGTACAGCCTTCCAACCCGTCACCATCCGTGCCGCCCGCGACGCGGTCACCGCCGTCGCCCTCTATCTGCGCTGGCTGGGCTACCGGGACATCCGCCGCGCCGACCAGCGGCAGCCCTCCGGGGTCGGCCTGGCCGCGCGGGGCGTCCTGGCCCAGGTGGACCCCTCGGTCCGCCCGGCCTCGCCGCGCGACGTCGAGTGTCTGTGGCTGACCGCCATGACGGAGTCCACCGACTGCGTCTACTTCTCCCTCGCCGGGTACGCGCCCGACGCCCGCGACCGCGCCGACGGCCTGGGCGTCTGCCTGTTCGTCCTGGACCTCACGGGCACCCCGCAGCCGGTGAACGGCGCGGCGACGCAGCTGGTCGCCACCGGCGCGGGGACCTGAGGGCCTGGGCCCCGGCGAGGGGCTGCCCCACGGCGGCGTACCGCTCCCGCAGCTCGGTCTTGCGCACCTTCCCCGACACCGTCATCGGGAAGGAGTCCAGGATCCGCAGGACCCGCGTGTGCCGTCACCGGAAGTCCTCCTCGCGGTACTCCGCGTCCGAGCCCCGGGCCGTGGACTCGCGCAGCTCGATGCGGCGGATCTTGCCCGACACGGTCTTCGGCAGGTCGGCGAACTCCAGGCGGCGGACCCGCTTGTAGGGCGCGAGGACGGTCCGGGAGTGCTCGAAGAGCACCTTGGCGGTGTCCGGGCCCGGCTCCCAGCCGGCGGCCGGCACGATGTACGCCTTCGGCACCGCGAGCCGCGTTTCGTCCGGCGCGGGCACCACGGCCGCCTCGGCGACCGCCTCGTGCTCCAGCAGGGCGCTCTCCAGCTCGAACGGGCTGATCTTGTAGTCGCTCGCCTTGAAGACGTCGTCGGCGCGGCCCACGTAGGTGATGTAGCCGTCCGCGTCCCGTGCACCGATGTCCCCGGTGCGGTAGTAGCCGCCGGCCATGACCTCTGCCGTTCGGTCGGGGTCGCCGTGGTAACCGGTCATGAGGCCGACGGGCCGGTTGGAGAGGTCGAGGGCGATCTCTCCCTCGTCGGCGTCGGGGGCGCCCGAGACGGGGTCGAGGAGGACGACCTTGAAGCCGGGGCCCGGCCTGCCCATCGAGCCGGTCTTCAGGCGCTGGCCGGGGCTGTTGGAGACCTGGACGGCGGTCTCGGTCTGGCCGAAGCCGTCGCGGATGGTGACGCCCCAGGCGCGGCGCACCTGCTCGATGACCTCGGGGTTGAGGGGCTCCCCGGCCGCGACGGTCTCGCGGGGCGGGGTGCGCAGCCGGGAGAGGTCCGACTGGATGAGCATGCGCCACACGGTGGGCGGGGCGCAGAAGGTGGTGACGCCCGCGCGCTCCATCGCGGCGAGCAGCCGGCTCGCGTCGAAGCGGGTGTAGTTGTGGATGAACACGGTCGCCTCCGCGTTCCACGGGGCGAAGAGGTTGGACCAGGCGTGCTTGGCCCAGCCGGGCGAGGAGATGTTGAGGTGGACGTCGCCGGGTTTCAGGCCGATCCAGTACATGGTCGCCAAGTGGCCCACGGGGTAGGACACATGGGTGTGCTCGACCAGTTTGGGCCGGGCGGTGGTACCCGAGGTGAAGTACAGCATCAGCGGGTCGGTGGCGTTGGTGGCGCCGTTCGGCTCGAAGCGGGCGGGCGCCGCGTAGGCGTCCTCGTACGGCCGCCAGCCGTCCACCGTGCCGCCGACCGTGGTACGGGTGTAACGGCCGGGTACGTCCTGGAACTTGGGGGCGTCCTCGGCCCGGACGATCACGTGCCTGACCCGGCCGCGCTCCACCCGGTCGCGCAGGTCGGCGGAGCCGAGCAGCGGGGTGGCGGGGATGAGGACGGCGCGCAGTTTCATGGCGGCGAGGGCGGTCTCCCACAGCTCCGCCTGGTTGCCGAGCATCACGAGGACGCGGTCGTCGGCGCGGACGCCGCGGTCCCGCAGCCAGTTCGCGGCCCGGGAGGAGCGCTCGGACAGCTCGGCGAAGGAGAGCCGGGTCTCGGTGCCGTCCTCTTCCACGATGTGCAGGGCGGTGCGGTCGTTCCCGCGTGCGATCACATCGAACCAGTCGAACGCCCAGTTGAAGTACTCCGGGCGCGGCCAGGTGAAGCCCTTGCAGGCCGTGGCGTAGTCCTCGCGGTGGGCCAGCAGGAAGTCCCGGGCAGCCCGGAACTCGTCCGTGGCGCTCGTCCTCGCCGACATGTGTCCTCCTCATTGCCGGACGGTCGCCTGACATCGTGTAATGCGTGATACACGTCTCACTACCCCCGAACGGGGGTGTGCGCCGCGCGGAAGGGGCGAGTTCGTGGCACTGGATCCCTCGGATTCCGTCGGGACGGCCTGGTCCGGCCGGGCGGACATGCGCGGCACGCTGAACCGGCTCCGGCGGGCCACCGGGCTGCCGCTCGCCTTCGCCGGGCTGGTCGAGCCCGGCCCCGGGCAACTGCGCATCAGCGAACTCCAGGGCAACCGGACCACCGCACTCAGCGGCCTGGCGGTGCGCCCGGGGAACGGTCTCGGCGGCAAGACGGTGGCGCTGGCCCGTCCGTGCCAAGTGACCGACTACTCCGTCTCCCGCCAGATCAGCCACGAGTACGACGCCGCGGTCGATGCCGAGGGCATCCGCTCCGTCCTGGCCGTCCCCGTCGTCGTACGGCGGCAGGTCCGCGGGGTGCTCTACGGCGCCCTGCGCGCGGCCCGGCCGCTGGGTGACCGCGTCGTGGAGGCGGCGCTGGAGGCGGCACGGGACATGGAGCAGGCACTGGTGGTGCGGGACGAGGCACACAGTCTGCTGGCCGCGATCCGGGCCACCGTCGGGCACGAGGTCTCGCCGGGGGCGTGGGAGGAGGTCCGGGAGGCGCACGGGGCACTGCGCGCGCTCGCCCCGCGTATCGACGATCCGGTGCTGCGGGCGGAGCTGCTCCAGGTGTGCGGACGGCTGGCGGGGGCCACGGCCTCCGGCGCGGGCACCGGGCCGGCCACACCCGCCACGGACGGCGGCGGGGCGGTCGCCCTCACCCCGCGCGAGGTGGATGTGCTGGCCTGCGTCGCGGTGGGCGCGACCAACGCGGGCACCGCCGAGCGGCTGGGGCTCCGCCCGGAGACCGTCAAGGCGTATCTGCGATCAGCCATGCGGAAGCTGGGGGCTCACACACGTCTGGAGGCGGTGGTGGCGGCCCGCCGGGCGGGGCTGCTCCCGTAGGGCCGACGGTTCCCGGCCACTACCCCACCGGCGGGGTCGCCCGCTCGCTCTTCGGGTGACAGGCGTGCGCAATTCCTGATGACGTACCCTCCCTGTTATTTCCCTCACCAGGGCTAAGTTCCGAAATTCAAGGACCGGACGCCTAATATTGGCCCGGACACGACACTCGAGGGGAGCGGTGGCCCGTGCGACGGGACTTCAAGGAGCCTGGGAGACCCCGCCCCGACCTGGTCATAGGCAGGGAGGAGCTGTTCGTGGGCGCGCGTGAGCAGCTCGCGCGCGGCGGCAGCGTGCTCGTGCACGGCTCGGCGGGCATCGGAAAATCCACCGTCCTGCGTGCTCTGGCCGCGGAGAACGAGGCGTCGGCACGGACGGTGCTGCGCTGCTCGGCCACCGAGTCCGAGTCGCATCTGCCGTTCCTCGCGCTGACCGACCTGCTCGGTCTCGTCCTGGACGAGGTGTCCGACCGGCTGCCCGCCCCGCAGCGCACCGCGCTGGAATCGGCTCTCACCGGCCGTGGCGAGTCCACGCTCCAGCGGGACGGGCTGGCCCTGCGCCTCGCGGTCCTGTCGACCTTGCGGGCCCTGGCCGCCAAGGGTCCCGTCCTGATCGTCGCGGACGACCTCCAGTGGCTGGATCCGGCCAGTGTCGAGCTGCTCGGGTTCGCCGCGCGCCGGCTCGGCGAGATGCCGGTGCGCATGCTGTGTGCCGTGCGTACCTCCACGGACCCCCATGGCCACGAGCAGGACAGGTATCTACGCGCGTCCCCTCCCGACACTCTCGCCCTGCGGGTCAACCCGCTGTCCAGAGCGCACGTCGCCGAGCTGCTCGAGAACCGCGGCTACACCGGTCTGCCCCGTTCGACCGTGCGGGACATCCACCACACCAGCGGCGGCAACCCGCTGTTCGCCCTGGAGCTGGGCCGCGCCCTGGCCGACAGCCCGACCCCGCCGCGCCCGGGGGAGCCGCTGCCGGTGCCGACCTCGCTGCGGACCCTGGTGCTGAACCGGCTGGACATGCTGTCGGCCGAGGCCCGGCACACCCTGCTGGTCGCCAGCGGGGGTGCCCGGCCCACGGTGGCCCTGCTGCACGCCGCCGGGCGGGAGAACGCCGAGGCGGAGACCGCGCGCGCCGTCGAGCTGGGGCTGCTCGCGCCGGAGTGTGAGGGGCCGGGTGTGCGGTTCGCGCACCCCCTGGTGTCGGCCGCCCTGTACGCCGAGGCCACCGCCCAGGAGCGGCGGGCCGCCCACGCCGCGCTGTCCACCGCCGCCGTCGACCCCATCGAGCGGGCCCGTCATCTGGCGCTCGCCACCCACGGCACCGATCCGCAGGTCGCCGGTCAGCTGGGCGAGGCCGCGGCCGTGGCCCGGGACCGGGGCGCGCCCTCGGTCGCCGCCGAGCTGGGGCTGCTCTCTGCCCGGCACACCCCGGGGGACGCGACGCCCGGCCCGGACGAGCGGCGGCTGCAGGCCGCCGAGGACGCGCTGACGGCCGGGGAGAACGACCTCGCCCGTGACATCGCCCGGGACGTGCTGAGCCGGGCCACCGAGCCCGCCGAGCGGGTGCGGGCATGGATGGTGGTGATCGACGCGGCCGGGCAGTCCCTCGCGGAGGTCGACGCCGTCTACCCGCAGGTACTCGCCGACGCGGGCGACGACCCGCGGCTGCTCGGCCTGGTCCGCTACCAGCTCGCCTGGCGGGCGCTGGTCCTGGAGGGCGACTTCGCGGAGGGCCGGGAGGAGGCCGCGCGGGCGGCGGAGCTGGCCGGGCGGGCCGAGGACCGGCGCACCGAGCTGCTGTCCCTCGCCTTCCAGGCACAGGCCGAGATCCTGATGGGGCACCCGGACGCGCCCATGACGATCAAGCGGGCGCTGAGGGAGCCGCAGGACCCGCAGCTCGCGTGCCACCACAACGGGGCGGGAGCGACCCGCTTCCGCTGGCTGATGATGAGCGACCAGCTCGGCGAGGCGCGCGCGACGATCACCTCGCTGCTGCGTGAGGTGCGGCGGCGCGGCATGGTCGAGAGCGAGGTGCACTATGTGCGTTTCCTCGCCGAGACCGAGCTGCGTTCCGGACACTGCGGCCGGGCCCTCGACCTGGCCCGGGAGGGCTATGTCCTGGCCCGGGACTCCGGTATCGGCGAGGGTGCCTCCGCCATGCTCACCTCGTTCGCGGAGGCCGCCGGCGGTGACGTGGAGCGGGCCCAGGCCCTCGCCCGGGAGGCCGCCGAGCACGCCGAGCAGGACGGCGACCTGATGTATCTCTCCCGCGCCCTGGGCGCCCTCGGGCACGCCCGGCTGGTGGCGGGGGACGCGCCGGGGGCGGTCCGATCCCTGCGCCGTGTACGGGAGTTGGAAGACGGACTGGGGGTCACCGACCCCGCGCGGGGCCGCTGGCACGGCGATCTCGCCGAAGCCCTGGTACGGGTCGGCGAGTTGGCCGAGGCGCAGGACGTCATCAACGTCACCCGGCAGCAGGCGCTGCGGCTCGGCCGGGAGAGCGTGCTCGCCGTCCTCGACCGGGCGGAGGCGCTGGTGCGCGCGGCCCGGGGTGAACAGGACGCCGCAGTAAGGCAGTTGACCTCGGCGCAGGACCGGCTGGCCAAGCTCGGCTACGGGCTTGAGGAGGCGCGGGCCGCGTACGCCCAGGCGGGGCTGCGCACCCTCCCCCAGGCTCTGGGCCCCGCCCGGCCAGGGGGACGCCCGCGCCCGGGCCCGCCGCGTACGACGAGGCGACGCGGCTGTTCCGGCGCTGCCGTGCGCTGCCCTGGCTGCGTCAGGTGGAGCAGGCCTCCGTGGCCCCGGCGCCCCCGCAGCAGCCACCGATCGCGCCGCCGGCGCTGGACGCCCTCGCCGTGCTCGCGACGACGGAACGCCAGGTGGCCGAGCTGGTCATGGAGGGGGCGACCAACCGGGAGATCGCCGGTCGGCTGTACATCAGCGTGAAGACGGTCGAGGCGACGCTCACGCGGGTCTACCGGAAGCTGGGCATCCGGTCGCGTGTGGACATCGTGCGTCTGGCGGCGGGACACCGTACGAACTGACCTCCCCGGGACCGGCTGACGAGCCCCTCCCGGGACCGGTGCGCGCAGCGACCTTGCGGCTCCAGCCTAGGCTCAAACCCCGGCCCGGGTCATCGAGGGTTTTCCCTCCCCGACTCGGCTAGGGGGATCCCCCCTTGGGAGCGGATTACCACCGCTCATAGTTTTACGCCGTGCCGCACGCCAGGGCACACGGACCGGCTCACCGCCCCGCTCGGCTCCCCCGGGCGGGGCGGTCCGCACGGTCCGTGCACCACCCCCCACCCGCGCGTCCCCCACCGGCAACCCCCCATGAGGAGAACCATGTTCGGGTTCAACCGCGCCAAGAAGTCGATGGTCGCCGCCGCGGCCACCGCTGCCGCCGCCGCAGCCGCGCTGCTCACCGCTCCAGCCGCCGTCGCCGCTCCCCAGCCCATCGTCGGTGGTACGACCACCACCGCGAGCGCGTACCCGTACGTCATGCAGATCACCAACGCCTCGCAGACCCAGTTCTGCGGCGGCACCCTCGTATCACCCACCAAGGTGATCACCGCCGCCCACTGCGTGGACGGCAGAACGACCTCCAACACCCGTGTCGTCGGTGGCCGCACCTACCGCAACGGCACGAACGGCACCGTCAGCACGCTCAGCAAGATCTGGATCCACCCGAGCTACAACGACTCCACCCTGAACAACGACGTGGCGGTGCTGACGCTGGCGGTCGCGCAGCCGTACACCACGACGTCGTACGTCACCTCCTCACAGACCGGCGTCTACGCGGCCGGCACCACCGCCCGCATCATCGGCTGGGGCACCACGTCCTCGGGTGGCGCCTCCTCCAACCAGCTGCGCACCGCGACCGTGCCGATGGTGGCCGACTCGGTCTGCGGCAGCTCCCGCTCCTACGGCTCCGCGTTCATCGCGAGCACCATGGTGTGCGCCGGTTACTCCTCCGGCGGCGTCGACACCTGCCAGGGCGACAGCGGCGGTCCCCTGATGATCGGGGGACGCCTGGCAGGCATAGT
Organism: Streptomyces sp. TG1A-60; assembly: GCF_037201975.1. Lineage (NCBI taxonomy): Bacteria > Bacillati > Actinomycetota > Actinomycetes > Kitasatosporales > Streptomycetaceae > Streptomyces > Streptomyces sp. TG1A-60. The sequence goes on from NZ_CP147520.1 coordinate 1,570,598, forward strand.
TTCCTGGGGTTACGGCTGCGCCGACGCGCAGTACCCCGGTATCTACACCCGGCTGACCACCTTCTCCAACACGGTGGCCGCGCAGATCGCCTCGTAGCCGAGGCGCGGCGCGTGCCGACAGACTCCTGAGGTACGCCCTCAGGAACTACCAGGGGGCGCTGCGAACCTGCCACGAGCGGTTCGCAGCGCCCCCTCACGATGTCGGGTGCGTCGGTCTCGCGCTGTTCGGTCAGGCACGCCTCCGCGCAGGCGGCGCACCGTTGCGGCGTGCGGCATCGGTCGCAGACCGGTGAGGGATCAGCCGCGAAGTCGAGTTGAGGGTTCTGTTCGGTCTCCGCCAGGGTGGCCGGGATGAAGGCGTGTCGAGTGCCGGGTTCTCCTCGACACCCCCATCGACTCGGATCGCAGCAGAGTTCCGGGCCGCCCGGCTATCGGCGGTGCCCCGCTCTGGTCGCTTGAGCTGGGCTCCCGGCCGGTGGGCTCAGACGCGTTGGCGCGTGAAGCGCTGGTTGGCGTTGCCGGTGTAGGTCCATTGGGAAAAGCGGGCTCCGTCAGAGGTGGAGTACTCCCAGACGTCCATGGCCAGGCCGCTGGCCCGGTTGACCAGGCTGACCGTGCCGTCGCCGTGGTCGACGACCCTCCACTGCTGGCCGACGGCGCCCGTGTCGGACTGCTGGGTGATGTCGGCGCCGCCTTCGTTGCCGGCGGTCTGGAGCACCAGGCCCGAGTGGCGGGCTCTGATGCGGACGTGGCCGTCCCCGGAGTCCAGGAACTCGAACTGCTGGTTGGTTCCGCTGCCGGCCCTGTACTGGATGAGTCTCGTCCCGGCCGCCGTGGATGCCTCACTGATGTCGGCCGCCTTGCCGCTGTGCTGGGCGACCAGGCGGTAGTGGGCCGGGCCGCCAGGGGTGTCGCCCAGCTGGGCTTCCCACCTGGTGTTGGACCCGGACGCGTCGGCGGGGAGGCGGTCGCGTGCGGCGGTGTCGCCGTACATGGTCCAGCGGGCCCAGTCGACGACGGTCCTCGGGAAGCGCTGGTCGCTCCAGAAGCTGGTGTGGCTGCCGCCGACGAAGGTGAGGAACGCCTTGGGCCAGGTCATCTCCGAGTACGCCTGCCGGGCCGAGGAGTACGACGTGGTCGAGTCCCGGTCGCCGTGCACGAACAGGACCTTGGCCGAGACGGAGCTGGACGGGTTGCCCATGTCCACGCAGGACTGGGGGTTGGCGGAGATGATCCGGCTGTCGGGCCAGGAGGTCAGCAGACCGTGGGTGACCATGCCGCCCAGGGAGTGGCCCGAGACGCCGACCCCGATGCCGGTGTTGACGTGCCCGGCCAGCGGTCCGCTCGCGTTGAGCGCGAGGGTGTTGGTGAGGATCTGCGAGACGTCCTTGGAGGTGTTGCCGTTGTTGACGTCGCTGAAGTTGTGGTTGAAGTGCGGGGCGGGGACGACGAAGCCCGCCGAGGCCAGGGCCCGGATGATGAACAGGGAGTTCTGCGGGCTGCTCCCGTAGCCGTGGGTCATGTTGTAGACGGGGAAGACGCCGTTGGCGACGGGGGCGTCGGTCACCGGGTTGCCGCCGGGGGTGCCGGTTGCGGGGTAGTAGACGTAGGTGGTGCACGGGCGGCTGCCGCGGGTCCAGTTGTACCGGCGCACGCCGACCGCGAACGGCGTGGTCGGCGCCGTGTCCAGCGGCCCGACGGCGGCCGGTGCCTGTCCCGCGCCGACCAGAGACAGGCCCACGCCCGTCGCTCCGGCCGCGCTCAGGCTGAGGAATGTCCGTCGTCGCATCACATGACTCCTGGTGTGAGATGAGCGGGTGGTTGGTCGGCTGATGTGGGGGCCGGCGTCCAGGTCTTCGGCGCCCTGGACTGACGGAAGCCGTGTCGGCTCCACATGCGGCGCATCGGAACGGTGAGGACTCCCTTGCCTTTGACGCAGGTGTTCGGTGGGAGACGATGTGGGTGTTGTCCTCACCCTGTTCACCTTCACGTTTCGCCTTGGCCCCCTGCACATGGGGACCGCGAGGCCGACCGGGGGTTGTCCCGGCCGGCCTGGCGGTGTTGTTCCTTCCCCGCGTGCCGACGGGGTGCCGTCAGCGCACGTAGATGTCGGGCTGCGGCGGGCGGGTCATGCCGGCGCCGAGGAAGTAGCCGGGGTGGGGCGGCTGGTTGTAGGCGGTGTTCTGCCAGGCCAGGGCGGTGCGGTACTGGGCGTCGTGGGCCAGGGTGTGCAGTTTGGTGGTCGTGGGGGTGGACGTGGCGTAGATGCGCAGGGCGTTGTTGCCGGAGTGGCGCCAGATGACTTCCTCGCGCCAGTCGCCGAAGAGGTCGCCCGAGAGCACCGGGGTGGACTTGGTGCCGTTGCTGGAGGCCACGCCGCTGCCGGTGAGCAGCCGGGTGTCGCCGCCGGTGCCGTACTTGTCGATCTGGGTGCCGTTCAGCAGTTCGCGCACCGGGTCGGCGTCCCACCAGGCGAGGAAGTTCGCCGAGGACGGGTTGCGGCCGACGTTGCCGCCGGAGGAGTTGCGCAGGTTGCTCATGTTCGGTCCGGAGCCCCAGAACTCGGCGCCCGCGTTGCCGGCGTGGATGTCACCGGCGACGCCGCGGCCCGGTCCCTCGGAGCCACTGGTGGGGGTGCGGTGGATGACCTGTCCGGTTCGGGCGTCGTGCAGGTCGGAGCCGGGCTGGTTGCTCGCCTCGTGGATGGAGAAGACCTCCAGGCCGGCGCGGCCCGGCACGAAGTCGCCGACGTGCAGGGCGTCGCCGTGGCCGAAGCCAGTGGCATACATCAGGCGGCCGTTGTCGTCGATGGTCGCGGAGCCGTAGACGATTTCCTGGCGGCCGTCGGCGTCGACGTCGGCGACGGACAGCTGGTGGTTGCCCTGGCCGTACGCGGCGCCGTTGCCCGAGGCGTTGGAGTCGAACGTCCAGCGCTTGACGAGCTGCCCGTTGCGGAAGTCCCAGGCGGCGATGACCGCGCGGGTGTAGTAGCCGCGGGCCATGATCAGGGACGGGCGCCGGCCGTCGAGGTACGCGGTGCCGGCCAGGAAGCGGTCCGCGCGGTTGCCGTAGTTGTCGCCCCAGGAGGAGACGTTGCCGCGCGGCGGGTCGTAGGTGACGGTGGACATCGCGGCGCCGGTCAGACCGTTGAACATGGTCAGGTACTCGGGCCCGGCCAGGATGTAGCCGCTGGAGTTGCGGTGGTCGGCGCCTGCGTTGCCGATGACCGTGCCCTGGCCGTCGCGCGTGGCGTCCGCCGTCTTCAGGGCAACCTCGGCCCGGCCGTCGCCGTCGTAGTCGTACACCTGGAACTGGGTGTAGTGCGCCCCGGCCCGGATGTTGCGGCCGAGATCGATGCGCCACAGCCGCTGGCCGCCCAGCCGGTAGGCGTCGATGTAGACGTTGCCGGTCACGCCGGACTGCGAGTTGTCCTTCGCGTTGCTCGGGTCCCACTTGACGATCAGCTCGTACTGCCCGTCGCCGTCCACGTCACCCGGGCTCGCCTCCACCGGTGTGTAACCCGAACCGGGCGAGGACAGCGGCACGTCGAGGTGGTTGCCGCCGGTGAAACGCAGCGAGGACTCCGAAGCCGGCTGCTCCGTGCCGTTCACCACCGCGCGCACGGTGTACGAGGCATCCGAAGGGGCGCCGCCGTCCAGGTAGTTGGTGGAGTCGGTGACCGGCGAGCCGTTCACCTTCGTGCCGTTGCGGTACACGTTGAACGCCGTGTCGTAGCTCTCGGTGCCCAACAGCCGCCAGGACACCAGATTGTTCGAGCCCGAACGCACCGAGACCAGGCCCCGGTTCAGGTCCTCCATCTGCAGGGCCTCACCGGCCGGCGGATCGGGATCCGGGGCGGTGCCGCCGACCTTGACCAGCCGCCACTGCTGGTTGAAGCCGTCGACGTCGTCGTACTGCGAGATCCGGGCACCGTCGTCCGCCGACTGCTCCCAGACGTCCAGAGCCTTGCCGCTGTTGCGGTTGATCAGCTGCACATACTGGCTGTCGATGTCGACCACGCCGAACTGCTGGTTGACGGCGTTGTTGTCCGTCCACTGCAGCACGTTCGCGCCGTTGGCCGTGGACCGCCCCTCGACGTCGAGCACCTTCCCGCTGTGCCGGGCCTTGATCCGGTAGTACCCGCTGCCCGAATCGACGAACTGGAACTGCTGGCTGGCGGCGGTTCCAGGGGTCCGCTGGACGACCCCGGCGCCGTCGGCGGTGGAGCCTTCCGAGATGTCGACGGCCTTGCCGCTGTGGCGTGAGACCAGTTGGTAGTAGGCGGACGTGTCGATCACGGCCGCGCTCGCGCTGGACGCGGGCAGGGCGACCGGTGAGACGGCGGCCAGCAACACCGCCAGCAAAAACGTGACCGGCCCGCGGGTTCTTCGCAGACTGTGGACGGACATGTGCGGCTCCTTGAGGTGGGGGGCAAGAGCTTGCGTGGTCCGCGACACCGTGGATGAAACGATTCACCCACGTCGTTCTTGAGGCAGGGGTCTCGCTTCGGCGAGTGGGAGCGCTCCCACCGAGGCTAGAAGGGGCCTCCCGGAGCGGCAAGACCTATGCACGGACTGAATGTGACAATCTGTTTGATCAAGTGGGTTCCCCGACGCAGGGTCACGGTTGCCCGTCCCCGCATGCGACCGATTCACGCCAGCGCGTCGACTGATCCCAACCTGGGAGCAGAGGGCGGTCGTTGCCTGATCAGCGCTGGTTCCCGCCCTGCGGCGAGACCCGGGTACCTGGCGGGCTGATGCCTTGCCGTATGCCGGGCGCCTTAGTACCGTCCTCAATTGTCAACAGAACCGGAAGAACCTCAACGACCTCTCCGGCGTCGCGACGACGAGCCGCACGCGTCGCGACAGAACCCGTCACGCCCGAACCGGACGACGTGCCGGTCTCGTAACCCGCCGAATCCACCCCCGTGACGGCGTGCTTCCGGAGTCCCGCACAGGGGTCGCATTTGTTGGGCAGTCAACCCAAACGGCACCATCACCAGCACCCGGTCCGGCCTGTGCCTGGACGCGTATGACGCCGGAACCGCGAACGGCACCCAACTGGTCCTGTGGACCTGCAACGGCGGGTCCGACCAGCGGTGGACTCACGGCTGAAACGGGCGGGCCCGAGGCCCGAAGTCGGCTCAAGCAGGAGCGCCGGGCGGCGCACCCGGCACCCCGGCCGGCGCCTGGGTCTGCTCCGGGCCCGATGCGGGGCACACCGGACCGGGCCCGTTGGAGCTGCTCCTGTCCGGGGGCAGAGATGAGGAGTAGGCAGTGATGCGAAAACACCCTGTTCGCACGGCACTCAGCATCACGACCGCGGTCGTTTTGGCTTGCGGCGCAGCCGCATTCGGGCCGGTTGCCCCGGCCTCCGCACACTTCGGCGAGGCCGAGATCTCGCCGATCGAGAGCGACATCAGCGCGAAATCCTGGGCGAGCGTCGCCGTCAGCAGCGGGGCGTCCACCGCTGACCTGGCGATCGACCAGGACGACCAGACCGCGTGGATGGCGGATGGCACGTCCGCGAACCAGTGGCTGACTCTCGATCTGGGCGGCGCCTACGACAACGTCAGGAAGGTCGGGGTCGTCTTCCCGGGCACCGGGGCCGCCTACCGGTACGTGGTCGAGGCGTCCGCGGACGGCGACAGTTGGAACGTCATCGCCGACCACTCGGCCAACCACCGGCCCGCTCGCGGATCGGTGGACCTCTTCACCCGGCCGGGGACGAGATTCGTGCGGGTGACGTTCACGGGAGCCTCGCCCGGCGCGACCATGGGAATCAGTGAGCTCAGCGTCCACAACTATCTGCGCGACGACCTGATCCTCGGCGCCGATGCCTCCTGGGTGGACAACGACGTCGCCGAAGGACGCAAGTACTGGGTGAGTCCGACCGAGGAGGACCAAGGCGCGGGTCCCCACCTGCTCGACGTGCTCCAGGACCGTGGCGTCGAGTACGTCCGGCTGCGGGTCTTCAACGAGCCTCGCAGCGAGTCCTCAGGCGACGTACCGGCCGTCCCGTACCAAGGCCCCAAGCGGTCACTCGAGGTCTCCAAGTGGATCAAGTCCGAACGGGACATGGGCCTGGGGATCGACTTCCACTACGCGGACTCGTGGGCCGACCCGTCCAAGCAGCCGAAGCCGCGGGCATGGGCCCAACTGGAGTTCGACGACCTGACCCAGGCGGTGTACGAGTACACCTACGACTACGTCGGGCAGCTGATCGAGCAGGGCACGACGCCGGACAAGGTCGCGATCGGCAACGAGATCGTCAACGGCTTCATGTACGGCAGTGAGGCGGCGTTGATCGGCACCACCGATCCGGCGTACTTCCGGAACCAGCCGGAGATCTACCAGGCGCAGCCCGGCGGTGGCCTGCTCTGGAACTACTGGGGCTCCGACGACCCGGAGGAGCAGCGGCTCTACGAGGAGGCGTGGGACCGGTTCACGACGCTGTCCGCGGCAGGGATCCGCGCGGTCCGCGACGCGTCGGCCCACCAGGGCGAGGACATCGACGTCGAGACGCACATCATCATCGGCAATGGTCGGGGCGCCAAGACGCTCGAGTTCTGGGATCAGTACCTGACCCGGGTGAACGCCAAAGGCGCCGACCCGGACGTTCTCGCCCATTCGTACTACCCGCAGTACCACGGGTCGCCGGACCACTACGAGCTCAACATCAACGCGGTGGCGGCGGCGCACCCGGGGTACAAGATCGATATCGCCGAGACCTCGTACCCGGCGTCGGGTGGCGGCGGGGCCCCGATGCCCAACTCGACATATCCGCGGACCGTTCAGGGTCAGGCGGACGCCCTCCAGCGCGTGTTCCAGATCGCCAACGACATCCCGGACAACCAGGGCTTGGGCGTGCTGGCGTGGGAGCCGGCGAGATGGCAGTCCTTGTTCACCGCCGTACCGGGCATGACGGGCACCTGGGAGCCGAACGCGTCGATCGACATCTTCACCAAGAGTCGCGCGTCCCACGTAGTGGAGGACACCGTGTACGCGTCCGCACTGGTCAGCGACGAGGTGGTGCTACCGGATTCGGCGCGGGTGCTGACCATGGCCGATGGTTCGACCGCACCGGTCCCGGTGGAATGGGACCCGGTACCGGACGGCGCCACCGACACGGCCGGCCGGCTCACGGTCCACGGCTCGACCGAGTACGGTCCGGTGACGGCGATGCTCGACGTGGTCGAAGCGTATGCCGGCCTCGACTGCGACCGGGTGATCACCGGTCGGCATGCCGGGCCGTTGACGGTGACCGAGGGCGTGACCTGCCTGGACGGAGCGACGGTGTCGGGCCCGGTGTCGGTGCGTGCCGGTGCCTCGCTCCAGGTGGACGGTGCGGTGATCGCCGGCCCGGTGCGGGCCGACGGCGCGGCGGGGGTGGTGATCTGCGACAGCCGGATCTCCGGCCCGGTGACGTTGTCCGGGACCTCGTCGGTGACGATCGGCAACCCGGTGCTGGGATGTGCTCCGAATACGATCACCGGCCCGGTGACGGTGACGCGGACGCATGGGTGGAACGTGATCGCCGGGAACACGATCAACGGCCCGCTGATGTGCGGGGAAACGCTCAGCCACCGGTGAACAACGGATCGACCAACACGGTGAGTGGTCCGAAGTCGGCGCAATGCCGCGACCTGTAGCGATCCGGCGTCCGGCTGTTTCGAGGCACCGCCGGGCCGGGAGGCCCGGCAGGCAGCGCGCTCACGGGGCCCGACACCGCCTGAAGGTGGGGGAGGACTTGGGACGGTGCCCAGGCTGAGGCGGGGAAGTCTCATCACGGCCGGAAGAGGGTCGAGTTGCCCCTTCATCGCGGGACCGCCGAAGTTGGTGTAGTGGCGGCCCGGATCGCTGCCCAGACGTGCGCCGGTAAGACGGTCGGCCGTGTCCGCGTCGCCGATAACCCGCCTACCGCGGAGCAGCTGTGCGGAGCCGGTGGAATGCCGGAGCCTTGGGTAGTCGGTTGATCATGTGTCCCGAGGACCGGGTCGTGAGCGCCGCCCGACCGAGGCATACGGGCCGGACCGCGTGATGGGGGCTCCGGCTCCCCTTGGAACGTGCGCGGGGTCCTGGGCAAGCACACGCCCACCCAGCGGGGCCCGGCCCCTGTCAGAGTGCCGGCCCCCGCGCCTCCCCTGACGTCCGCGTGAGCGAATCGGCGCGACCTCGGTGACCGATGTGGGGTCCGGTGGCTTACGGGTACTCGGGAGGCTGAGCGGCGGTGGAAGAACCGTCCATTCCATGAAGGGAAGGTTCCATGACTCAGCGTGTCAGCGACGTCATGACGAGTGCCCCGGTGACCGTCGAACCGCAGACCTCGGTGACGGCCGTGGCCCGGATGATGCGGGACGAGGGCATCGGCGCTGTTCTGGTCACCGAGGGCGAGCGGCTGCGCGGCCTCGTCAGTGACCGCGACCTGGTGGTTCGCGCGGTGGCCGAGGGCGGCGACCCGAACCGTACGACCGTGGCGAACGCGTGCAGCGACGATCTGGTCACGGTGACGCCGGAGGACGACGTGGGCCGCGCTGTGGAAGTGATGCGTGAGCATGCCGTGCGCCGTGTGCCGGTCGTCGACGAAGGGCAGCACGCGGTGGGCATCGTCTCCATCGGTGACCTGGCCATCGAGCGCGACCCCGAGTCGGCTCTCGGCGACATCAGCGCGGCGAGGCCCAACACGTAGCGCGGCCTCGTCCTTTTGTGACCGTGGCGAGAGAGCCGGGGGCCGACTGGTTTCGGACCGCTCTCGGCCACCACGACGCCGTCGGGCGGGGGGCCGCGTGCCCACCCGCCCCGCGGCACGTCTGAAACACCTGTCGACCCCAAGGACGACCAGGACGACCAGGACGACCAGCCAACCATAGGCGGCTGGGTAAGAGAGGAACGTGCGCCATGACCACTCCTGACCCCGAGCCGACTCCTCCTGACCCCGAGCCGAGGGGAACGCCGGGACTCGAACCAGGCGGCGGTGGGGTGTCACCGGGTGAGACTCCACCCGCCGAAGGGGGCACTCACGGAATCTCCCATCCGGAGCCGCCCGAACTGCGCAAGGGATGGGGACCGCTGCCGCTCGCTCTGATCATCGTGGTGGTGGCCCTGGTAGCGGTCGGGCTGATCGGCATGGCGGTGGCCCTGAACATGTGACGCATGCCGGCTTCGGCCAGCCGGACAGCCGTGGCGCGGCCGATCCCGGAGCCTGAGCCGGTGATCAGGCCCACGGGGAACGGCATGGGGGCCTCGGGCGGCGTGCGTCGGTTCCCTCGCGCCTCCAAGGAGGTGGGGCGAGTCGACCGGGTGTGCAGTCACCGAGGGACGCCGACCGTGCGGCGGGTCGTCCGGCGCCCCGGGCCCTGCCACGGTGGCCCGGGGCGCCCGCTCCGAAGCCGTACAGCGCCTCGGTCTCAGGCCGAACCGGGGTCTTCGGGCCGGACACGTCCTCGCCAGGCGCCCGTCTCTCCGCCGCGCTGCTCCATGTAGTCCTTGAAGCGGTGCAGGTCTCCCTTGACGCGGCGGTCGATCATGCCGAGCATGTCCGCCCCCTTCTCCGCCATGCCGGAGGGCTCGACCTCCATCGTGAGCTCCACCCGGGTGTGGGTGTCGTCCAGCCGTTCGAACCTCACCGATCCCCGCTGCCGGGGCTCGCCGCCGATGACCCGCCAGGTGATCCGGTCGTCCGGCAGCTGGTCGACGATCTCGGTGTCGAACTCGCGCCGCACTCCGCCGATCTTGGTGGTCCAGTGGTTGTGCCGGTCGTCGAGCTGCCGAACCTCCTCGACGCCCTCCATGAAGTTCGGGAAGTCCTCGAACTGGGTCCACTGGTTGTAGGCGGTGTGCACGGGCACCTCGACGTCCACCGCTTCCTTCACCGTACTCATCGGTTCCTCCTCGCTGACGGTCGTTGCGCACGACGCCGGGTACCCGGATACGGAGGCGTGAAAAACCTGCGTGCCGGGGTGCGTCCCGCGTGCGGGGCGGACGGCCGCAGCTTGTCGCCGGACCCGTCGACGTGGGCTTCAGGTGTGAACCGTGTGGGTGAGACACCCGCACGACCGGTGAGCGGGCCCGTGTGAGGGGTACCGCCGTGAGCATGCCCCTGTCGATGGAACTGCTGCCCGAGTCCACCCTGCGTGATGTGATCGGCCTGCTCGTCAGAGTCATCGAATCCGCCGGCGCATTGATCATCTTCATCGGGGCCGTCTGGGCATTCGTCCAGTTCCTTCTCGCCGGGATGCGAGGCGGCCGACGGGTGTCCGGCTTCAACCGCATCCGTCTCAGCCTCGGACGCTTCCTCGTCCTCGGGCTCGAGTTCCAGCTCGCCGGTGACGTACTGCGCACGGCCGTGGCGCCGAGCTACACGGAGATCGGGCAGCTGGCGGCCATCGCCGCGATCCGTACCGCACTCAACTACTTCCTGGGCCGGGAGATCGCGCAGGAACGCGCCGAACTCGACGGGAAGGAGAAGGAGAAGGCCGCCACCTCATGACCACCTGGCTGCAGACGGCGGCCGTGTTGACAACGGCGGCAGGCCTGATCGGCGCGGGCGCGGCCTACATGTCCACCAGGCAGGTACGCGTATCACTGGGCGTACTGCTCGACTTCCTCACCGCTGCCGGACTGATCAGGCTCGCGGACGAACCGTCGTGGGGCAGCATCGCCGCGGCTACGGCCGTGATCGCCATCCGCAGACTGCTCGCGACACGCCTCGGGCGGCACCCGCTGGACAGACCCCGGCCGAGGTAGCGGGCAAGGCCACGACATGACCACGAGAAAGGCGGCACACCATGCGCGCACTGACCGTGCACCCCGGCCGGCAGAACTCACTCGAACCGCGACAACTGCCCGACCCGTCCCCGGCCGACGGCGAGCTGCTGGTGCGCGGCTTGACGGTGGGTGTCTGCGGAACGGATCGCGAGATCACCGGCGGCACGTACGGGTGGGCGCCGCCCGGCCGCGACCGGCTCGTCCTCGGGCACGAATCACTGGGCCGGGTCGAGCAGGCTCCGCCGGGCAGCGGGTTCTCGGCCGGTGACCTGGTGGCCGGAGTGGTGCGCCGCCCCGACCCCGTGCCGTGCGGTGCCTGCGCCCGGGGAGAGTTCGACATGTGCCGCAACGGCCGCTACACCGAGCGCGGTATCAAGGAGATCGACGGCTACGGCGCCCAGCTGTGGTGCGTGGAGCCCGGCTACGCCGTGAGGTTGCAGCCGCACCTGGAGGATGTCGGCGTGCTCATGGAGCCGGCCTCGGTCGTGGCCAAGGCATGGGAGCAGGTGGAGCGCGTGGGCGGGCGCTCCTGGTTCGAGCCTCGGCGTGTTCTGGTCACCGGTGCCGGGCCGATCGGCCTGCTGGCCGCCCTTCTCGGCACGCAGCAAGGCCTGGAGGTGCACGTTCTTGACCGCGTGAGCAGCGGCCCCAAACCCTCGCTGGTACGGGATCTCGGCGCGACCTACCACACTGATGACGTAGAGCGGGTGATCGACAAAGTGTGCCCGGACGTCATCATCGAAGCCACCGGAGCCAGCGCCCTGGTCTTCGCCTCGCTGACGGGCACCGCGTCGTACGGCGTGGTCTGCCTGACGGGTGTCTCGCCCGCCGGCCGCAGGATCACCGTGGACGCCGGCAGCATCAACCGGGAGATCGTGCTCCAGAACGACGCCGTGGTCGGCTCCGTCAACGCCAACCTCACACACTTCCGGCAAGCCGCCGCCGCTCTGGCGAAGGCGGACAGGAGGTGGCTGGAGCGTCTGATCACCAGGCGCGTCCCGCTCGAACACGCCGCCCGGGCATTCGAGACTCAGCCGGACGACGTCAAGGTGGTCATCGACCTGCAGGACTGATCTTCACCGCGCCGTGCTCCTCCTTGTGGGAAGCGCTCTCGCGCGGGGTACCGGTCGGTTCATGTTCTTCGACTCCTGGAACGACCTCGTCCGCGTACTCGTCATGGCCGTGCTGGCCTACCTGATCCTCATCGCCGCCGTACGCGCGTCGGGCAAGCGGGCACTGTCGAAGATGAACGCCTTCGACCTGGTGGTCACCGTCGCGCTGGGCTCGACCCTGGCCACTGTCCTGCTCAACCGGCAGGTAGCCCTCGGGGAAGGGGCTCTCGCGTTCGGATCGCTGGTGGCCCTGCAGTTCGTCACCGCATGGGCATCGGTCCGCTGTCGTAGCGTGCGACGGCTGGTGAAAGCCGAACCGACTCTGCTGCTGCACGACGGCCGCATGTTCCATGACGTGATGCGCCGCGAGCGGGTCACGCCGGACGAAGTGCGCCAGGCGATCCGCGCCCAAGGGACGGGGGCACTCGAACTGGTACACACAGTCGTGCTGGAGACGGACGGCAGCTTCAGTGTGATCTCCCGCTCGCACTACGGATCAGGAAGCGCCCTGGAAGACATGGCGCACCGGCGTTCCCCGCACGACGACGATGCCGACCAGCCCCGAGACCACCGGGCGTGAGGACGTGGCGGGCAGGACCGTGGGAGGAGGGAGCGAGCGTCCGGCTGTCTGCCTGGAAGTGGCTCGGCAGCGCGCCCGACCGGTGGAACCTGCCCGGCCTTCCGAGAACCCGCTCGGTCGGATGCGGGTGGGCGGAGCTGGACCTACCTGTGATCGGGACGTTCGTAGGCGACCGGCGGGGGCTTGCCGCGACCGCTTCACGGCGAGTATCTCGGCGCCGGCCCGTTCGGCGGCCCCGGCCAGGCCGTGGACGAACTTGTACGAGGTCGACGAGTTCGCGGGCGGGCGCCCTGGAGGGCTACGGCGAGGAGACCATCACCGACGCGGTGGAGCTGCGCGCGGAGCTTCAGCGCGTCAGGGAGCGCGGATACGCCGTCAACCACAACCAGTACCGCCCGGGGATCTGCGCCATCGCGGCACCCGTCCTGGACGGTGACGGCGTGCCACTGGCGTCCGTGGCCGTCTCCCTGCCCGACTCCCGCTTCGCCCCCGACCGGCTCGCCGAGCTGGGACGCCTGGTGACCGACACCGCGGCGGAGATCACCGCCCGCCATCTGGGCTGAGGGCGGTCTCACGCCGGAGGACGGCCCTGTGTCCTCTTGGGGTCTGCGGCGCTGTGCGCCCCACGACGCCCCGTGCCGAGCCGGACGGACGGTCCGGCACGGGCACGGGGGCGTTCCGCGCGGTGCGCGACGGGGCGGATGTCAGGGCAGGACGGCCACCGTCATCGCACGGGCACCGCGAGGTACTGGTACTCCAGGAACTCGTCTATCCCCACCCGGCCGCCCTCACGGCCGAGCCCGGACTGCTTGACGCCGCCGAAGGGCGCGGCCGGGTTGGAGACGAGGCCGGTGTTGAGGCCGACCATGCCCACGTCGAGGCGTTCGCTGACGCGCAGGGCTCGGTCGAGGCCTTCGGTGAACACGTAGCCGACCAGCCCCCAGGGGGTGTCGTTGGCGCGGCGGACGACCTCGTCCTCGTCGTCGAAGGTGAGGATCGCCGCCACGGGGCCGAAGATCTCCGTGTCCATCAGGCGGCTGCCCGGGTCCACGTCCGCGAGCACGGTCGGCGGGTAGAAGCAGCCCGGCCCTTCGGGCGTACGGCCGCCGACGAGCACCCGCGCCCCGCGCTCCACCGCGTCGGCCACCAGGTCCTCGACCTTGGCGCGTCCGGCGCCGTCGATCAGCGGGCCGACATCGACGCCGCCCCGGGTGCCGGGACCCACGACCAGTGCGCCCATGCGCTCCGCGAGCCGCCGCCCGAACTCCTCCGCCACCGACCGGTGGACGAAGAAGCGGTTCGCGGCCGTGCACGCCTCGCCCATGTTGCGCATCTTGGCGAGCATCGCGCCGTCCACGGCCACATCCAGGTCGGCGTCCTCGAAGACGATGAAGGGCGCGTTGCCGCCCAGCTCCATCGAGGTGCGTACGACGGTGTCGGCGCACTGGGCGAGCAGCACCCGTCCGACCTGCGTGGAGCCGGTGAAGGACAGCTTGCGAATCCGCCCGCCGCGCAGGAGCGGTTCGCACACCTCCCCGCACGGGAGGTGGTGACGACGTTGAGCACGCCGTCGGGCAGCCCGGCCTCCTTGAGGATCGCGGCGAGGGCCAGGCTGGAGAGCGGGGTCTGCGGGGCCGGCTTGAGGATCATCGTGCAGCCGGCGGCGACCGCCGGGCCGATCTTGCGGGTGCCCATGGCGAGGGGGAAGTTCCACGGGGTGATCAGCAGGCAGGGGCCGACCGGGCGGCGGGTGAGCAGCATGCGGTTACGGCCGTCGGGCAGGATCCCGGCGCCGCCGTCGATGCGGACGGCCTCCTCGGAGAACCAGCGGAAGAACTCCGCCGCGTACGCCACCTCTCCCCTGGCCTCGGCCAGGGGCTTGCCCATCTCGGAGGTCATCAGGTGGGCGAGCTCGTCGGTGCGCTCCAGGATGATCTCGTAGGCGCGCCGCAGGATCTCGCTGCGCGCCCGGGGTGCCGCGCGGGCCCACGACTCCTGCGCGGCGACGGCCGCCTCCTCCGCGAGCCGGGCGTCCTTCGGGCCGGCGTCGGCGACGTGGCAGAGGATCTCGCCGGTCGCGGGGTCGTCGACGGGCAGGGTGGCGCCGTCCGCGGCGTCCACCCAGGCACCGCCGATGAACAGCTGGGTCGGTGTGTCGGTCATGGGGTCTCTCCTGGTCGGTCGGCGGCGGGGTCGAGCAGTTCCGCGAGGTGCAGGGCGCGGATGCCCCGCTCTCCGGCGAGATGGTCGATCTGGGTGGCGCAGCTGAAGCCGTCGGCCACGACGACACCCGGTGCGTCCTCGTCGAGGCCGTCGAGACGGGGCTTCAGCGCCAGGTCGGCGACGGCCATCGAGGTGGCGTAGTGCTGCTCCTCGAAGCCGAAGTTTCCGGCGAGTCCGCAGCAGCCCTCGGCCTCGTCGACCTTCCGCACGCCGAGGCGGCGCAGCAGGTCGCGGGGGCGGCGGCCGGCGAAGGTGGCGTACTCGTGGCAGTGGGTCTGCAGGACGACGTCGTCCGGCATTTCCGGGGGCGTCCAGTCCGGCGCGGCGAGGTCGGTGAGGGCGCCGGTGAGGGTGTGGACGCGGGCCGCGACGCGCCGGGCCGCGTCGGTGTCGAGGAGTTCGGGCACGTCACGTCTGAGCGCCGCGGCGCAACTGGGCTCGGCGACGACGATGGGCCGGTCGTCGCCGTCGTCCAGGCGGGCGACCGTACGGGCCATGACACGGCGGGCGACGGACAGTTGGCCGGTGCTGACCCAGGTCAGGCCGCAGCACAGGTCGTCCTCGGCCGTGCAGGGGAGGCCGGCGTCGGCGAGCACACGGCTCACGGCTCCGGCGACCTCGGGGCGGAAGGCGCGCGTGAAGCTGTCGACGAAGAGCAGCGCCTTGGGCGGCTCGGCCGTCCGCGCCGCGCGCAGGACCCCGCGCAGGGCGCGCCGGGAGGTGAAGGCGGGGATCCGGCGCCGCGTGGTCACACCGCCGAGGCGGGCGAGCAGTCTGCCGACCGGGCCGCGCAGCAGGGCGTTCACCGGCCGGGCCGCGTAGCCGGCGAGGGCGGAGGTCAGGGGCAGCCAGCCCAGCGAGTAGTGGGAGCGCGGCCTGAGCCGGCCCTTGTAGTGCTGGTGCAGGAACTCCGCCTTGTAGGTGGCCATGTCGACGCCGACCGGGCAGTCGCTGGAGCACGCCTTGCAGGACAGGCACAGGTCGAGGGCGTCCTTGACCTCGGCCGAGCGCCAGCCGTCCTGGACGGTCCCGCCCCGCACCATCTCCTGGAGCAGCCGGGCCCGGCCGCGCGTGGAGTCGTTCTCCTCGCCCGTGGCCCGGTAGCTGGGGCACATCACGCCGCCCGCGTCGCTGCGGCAGCGGCCGACGCCGACGCAGCGGCGCACGGCACCCGCGAAGCCGTCCTCGTCGTGCGGGAAGGAGAAGAGCGACTCGACGGGCAGCACGGCGGAGGGCGTGTGCAGCGCGAGATCGGCGTCCAGGGGCGCCGGGGCCACGATGACGCCCGGGTTCAGCAGCCCGTCGGGGTCGAAGACCTCCTTGAAGGCGGCGAACGCCTGGATCATCCGGTGGCTGTACATGGCCTCCAGCAGCTCACCGCGCGCCCGTCCGTCGCCGTGCTCGCCCGACAGTGTGCCGCCGTGCTCGACGACCAGGGCCGCCGCCTCGGTGAGGAAGCGGCGGGCCGCGGCCCGGCCGGGGTCCGTGGCGAGGTCGAAGTCGATGCGGACATGGACGCAGCCGGCGCCGAAGTGCCCGTAGAGCACACCGGTCAGGCCGTGTGTGGCCAGCAGCGTACGGAAGTCCCGCAGATAGCCGGGAAGGTCCTCGGGCGCGACCGCCGCGTCCTCCCAGCCGGGCCAGGACTCCCCGCCGTCGACGAGGCGGGCGGCGAGCCCGGCCCCGTCCTCGCGGACCCGCCACAGCGAGCGCCGCTCGGCCGTGCTCTCCACGACCCGCCCGCCGGTCGTCCGGCCCCGGGCCTTGAGCACGTCCAGCAGTTCGGCGGCGCGGGTGTTCACCGTGGCCTGGTCGTCGCCGTCGAGTTCCACGTACAGCCAGGCCCGCCCGTCGGGCAGCCCGGTGACGGAGTCGGGGCCGCGGCGTGCGCGCATGGTGGCGACGATCGCCTCGTCCATGCCCTCCACGGCGGTGGGGTTCCAGCGCAGGATCTCCGGGATGTCCTCGGCGGCGTCCACGACGTCGTCGTAGCCGAGGGTGAGCAGCGTCGCGGCCTGTGCGGTCGCCACCAGGCGGACCGTCGCGGCGGTGACGACCGCACAGGAGCCCTCGGTGCCGACCAGGGCACGGGCCACGTCGAACCCGTGCTCGGGCAGCAGGTGGTGCAGCTGGTAGCCGGAGACCTGGCGCGGGATACGGCCCAGTTCGGTGCGGATCGGCGCCAGGTTGGCGTCGATGAGCCGCCGTACGTCCGCTTCGAGCCGGGCGACGCGCCGCACGGCGTCCGGGTCGTCCGGGTCGGCGGCGCGCAGTCCGGTGCGGTCGGCGACGGCACGTACGCCGTCTGCCGTCACGATCTCCAGGGACTCGATGTGGCCGCCGGTACGGCCGTGCCGCACCGACCGGTTGCCGCAGGCGTCGTTGCCGATCATCCCGCCGAGGGTGCACCGGCTGTGCGAGGACGGATCGGGGCCGAAGTCCAGCCCGTACGGCGCGGTGGCGCCGCGCAGCGCGTCGAGGACCACCCCGGCCTCGACGCGCGCGGTGCGGGCCCGCGGGTCGATGTCGAGGATCCGGTTCATGTGGCGGGAGAAGTCCAGGACGGCGCCCGGCCCGACCGCGTTGCCCGCCATGCTGGTGCCGCCGCCGCGCGCGGTGACCGCAACGCCCGTCGCGCGGCAGGCCCGCACCACCGCGACCACGTCGTCGGCGGTACGCGGGAACACCACGGCGAGCGGCGGCACCCGGTAGTTGGAGGCGTCGTAGGCGTAGAGGCCGGTGGCGCCGGGGCCGGTCTCCACACGCAGTCCGGGAGCGGTCTCGGCGAGTCTCGCGACCAGCGGCTCCACGGTCGTGGCGGGCGCGGCGGTCTCCGTCATCGGTCCGACGCCCCTGAGGTGCCAGCCTCCACCGCGGTCGCCCACGCCTGAAGGCCCTCGTCGACCGCCGTCTCGTCGATCACCAGCGCCGGGATCATGCGCACGACCTGGTTCCAGGCGCCGCACAGCAGCAGGAGCAGTCCCTGGTCGACGGCGGCGCGCTGCACGCGGGCGGCGGTCTCGGGGTCCGGGCCGCCGTCCTCGGTGACG
The DNA here is from genome assembly GCF_037201975.1 of Streptomyces sp. TG1A-60. Taxonomy (NCBI): domain Bacteria; kingdom Bacillati; phylum Actinomycetota; class Actinomycetes; order Kitasatosporales; family Streptomycetaceae; genus Streptomyces; species Streptomyces sp. TG1A-60. The sequence continues at coordinate 1,588,329 of NZ_CP147520.1, forward strand.
AACTCGGTGGCCAGCATCAGCCCCAGGCCCCGTACGTCCCCGATGCCCGGCGTCCGGTCGGCCACCGCCTCCAGGCCCTGGCGCAGCCGCGCGCCCATGGCCTCGGCGTTCTCGACGAGCTTCTCGTCGCGTACGACGTCGAGGGTGGCGCAGGCCGCGGCGCAGGCGACGGCGTTGGCGCCGTACGTGCCGCCCTGGGAGCCCGGCCACGCCTTGCTCATCAGCTCCTCGGGGGCGGCGATGCCCGACAGCGGGAAGCCACTGGCCAGGCCCTTGGCGGTGACGAGGATGTCCGGGGTGACACCGAAGTGGTCGTGGCCCCAGAAGCGGCCGGTGCGGCCCACGCCGGTCTGCACCTCGTCCAGGATCAGCAGGAATCCGTGGCGGTCCGCACGCTCCCGCAGGCCCTCCAGGAAGGCGCGGGTGGCGGGCACGTATCCGCCCTCGCCGAGGACCGGCTCGACGATCACCGCGGCCGTGTCGGCGGGCGAGGAGATCGTCTGGAGGGTGTAGTCCAGCTCCCTCAGGGCGAAGCTGGTGGCCGCCTCCTCGTCCCAGCCGTAGCGGTAGGCCGTCGGGAAGGGCGTGACGACCACGCCGCTCATCAGGGGCGAGAACCCGGACCGGAAGCGGGTGCCGGAGGTCGTCATGGAGGCGGCGGCGACGGTACGGCCGTGGAAGCCGCCGTGGCAGACCAGGACGTTCGGGCGGCCGGTGGCCTGCCGGGCCAGCCGCAGCGCGGCCTCCACCGCCTCGCTGCCGGAGTTGGTGAAGAACAGACTGTCGAGCCCGGCCGGCAGCACCTCACCGAGCTTCTCCACGAGCCGCCGCAGCGGCTGGTGCATGACGGTCGTGTACTGGCCGTGGACGAGCGTGGCCACCTGCTCCTGCGCCGCCGCCACCACCTGGGGATGGCAGTGTCCGGTGCTGGTGACGCCGATGCCGGCGGTGAAGTCGAGGTAACGGCGACCGTCCTCGCCGTAGAGGTGGACGCCCTCGCCCCGGGCCGCCACCACGGGGGTGGCCTGGCGAAGGTGCGGCGACAGTGCGGTCATGGTCGTCTCCCGGCCGTGTGTCGTGGTCTGCGTGACCTGGGTGGTCTGCTCCGGCATCCCGAGCATCCAGGCCGCCCGGGAACGCGACAACACGTGATGTGTCCGGCGGGGGCCCGGTGTTCGGACGTTGTGTCAACCTCGGGCGGCAGGACGGCGCGCGCTGCCCCGTACGCCCCGGTCGAAACATCTCTTGCGCAGGTCAGCGCGGCTTGTCAGAGTGACCGGGCAGGTAGGGAGTCACCGTGACCGAGAACCATCAGGCGCCACCGCCGCCACCGCCGGACTCCGGCGACCGGGGCGGCGCCGCGCCCGGCCGTCCCCCGACCGTCGCCGACGTTCTGGCGCTCCCCGTCCTGACCGCCGGGCAGCCGCAGGTCGTCACCGGCGTGAGCGGGCTCGACCAGCCCGTGCGCTGGGTCCACATCACCGAGCTGACCGACCCCGCCTCCTTCCTCAAGGGCGGCGAACTGGTCCTGACCACCGGCATGCCCCTGCCCGAGGAGCCGGCCGGCGTACGCCGCTACGTCGACGAGTTGGCCGACATCGGTGCCGCGGCCCTGGTCATCGAACTGGTCCGCCGCTACCACCGGCCGCCCGACGCCCTGGTCCACGCCTGCCGGGCCCGTGGGCTCCCCCTCGTCACCCTGGCCAAGGACGTCAACTTCCTGGAGGTCACCCAGGTCGTCCACGCCCTCATCCTGGGCAACCAGGCGGAGGTGATGCGCCGGACCCAGCGCGTCCACGAGGCGTTCACCGCCCTGACGCTGCGCGGCGCCGGACCGGAGGACGTCGTACGGGCCGCCGCGGAGATGAGCGGTCACACGGTCGTCCTGGAGAACCTGGTCCACCAGGCGCTGGTCTGCGAGCCCTCCGGGCACACGGTCGAGGTGGCGCTCACCGGCTGGGAACAGCGCTCCCGGGCGACACCGCCGGCCGACCGCACGGCCGTCTCCGGCCCCGAGAGCTGGCTGGTGGCGCCCGTGGAGTACCAGGGCGAACGGTGGGGCCGCGCCGTCATGCTGCCCGCTCCGCCCGGCCCGGGCGTCACTCGGTCCTTCGGCCCCGAGGACGTCACGGTCCTGGAGAGAACGGCGATGGCCCTCACCATCGCCCGCCTCATCCACCCCACGCCCTGGGAACGCGTCGCACACCGCAACGTCCTGCGCGACCTCGTGGAACAGCGCCACCTCTCCCCCGCCGACGCCGAGGCCCGGGTGGCCGCACTGGGCCTGCCCACGCGGGACTCCCGTTTCGTCGCGGTGCTGACGGACGTCCCGCGCGAGGACGACACGACGAAGGCGGAAGCCCTCCTGTCCGACGACCTCAGAACGAAGGGAGTCCAGGCCCTCACCGGCCTGCTCGGCCCGGCCCGCCTCGGCATCCTGCTGTCCCTGCGCCCCGACCAGCCGTGGCGGCCCGTCGTCGAGCAGCTGGGCCGCACCGCGCTGGGAGTCACGCCGGGTGCCGCGGTGAGCGTCGGCGGCGCGACGACGGATCTCCCGGAGGTCGCCCGCTCCTTCCGCGAGGCGATCCGCGTCGCCGAGGCGACCGAACCCGGCCGGCCGCTGCCCGCCGGACGCTCCTACCACGAACGGTCCGACATCGGCCTGCGCAGCCTCCTCTTCGCCCTCCGCGCGGACACCCGGATCCAGGACTACGCAGAACGCCGGCTCGGCCGGCTCGTCGACCACGACACCGCGCACGGCACCGACCTGCTGACCACCCTGCGCCACTACCTGGACGCGGCCGGCAACAAGACGGTCGCGGCCCGCCACGGCGGCCTCTCCCGGGAGACCGTCTACCAACGCCTGCGCACCATCGAACGCCTCCTCGACTGCGACCTCGAATCCGGAGGGCAGCGCACCGAACTCCACGTGGCCCTCACGGCACTTGACGTCCTGCGGGCCCGCTGAACCGCCGTGACGAGCCGCCCCCGCATGCGAGCGGCGCCCGGGGCCCGACGTGGACAGCACTTCCACCCGCCCCGGCCTTCTCGCCGGGCAGACCGCCGCCCCGCCCGCGTCCCGCACCGCGCTCCTGGACACCGCCGACGGTACGGCTGTCGAGTCGAAGGGCCGCCGAGTCCGCCGTGCGGAGATCAGCTCCGGGCCGGGGTGAGGAGGACGAAGTCGGCGTTCGACGGGTCGAGGCAGACCGCCAGGCGGCCGACGCCCTCCGCGTCCTCCGGTCCCATCTGCACACTGCCGCCGTTCTCGGTGACCCGGGCGACCGCGGCGTCGCAGTCGTCGACGGCGAAGACAGGGTGCCAGTACGGCCGCCCGTTCGCCAGGGCGAGGGCCTGCGCGCCGAGCTCCATGAGGCCGCCCTGCATGCGCTCCTCGGGAAGCCCGGTGGGTGTGATGAGGCTGTACGTACCTCCGCCGCCCGGCATCGGCATGTCGCCGAACTCCCAGCCGAAGATCCCGCCGTAGAACTCCTTGGCCGCCGCCGCGTCCGTCGTGTACAGCTCGGTCCAGGACAGCGAACCCGGCTCGTCCGCCAGCTCGAAGCCCGTGTTCTTCCCCGGCTGCCACACGGCGAACTGGCCCCCGAGCGGGTCGCTGTACTGCGCCATCCGGCCCCAGTCGCCGAGGTCCCTCGGTGCCACCCGCACCGTGCCACCCGCCCGCTCCACGGCCTGGGTCGTGGCGTCCGCGTCGGTGACGGTGTAGTAGATCATCCAGGCGGAACGGGCGCCCTCCTCGGTGAGCCGGCCGAGCCCTCCGACGACCTTGCCGTCCTTCCGGAAGGCTCCGCCTTCGCCTTCCGTCTCCTCCCCCTCGCCCGCGCCGTCGCTCATGGACTCGTACTCCCAGCCGAGCACCGCGCCGTAGAAGGCCGCCGCGGCCGGGACGTCGGGCGCACCGAGATCGAGCCAGCAGGGCGAGCCGGGAGTCAGGTCAGTGGTGATCACGAGGATTCCCCCTTCGCGTTCGCAGGTCCTGTGATGTCAGCCTGACACCCGACACTGACACCCGCCCGTCGGCGCCCACGCGTTCGGCGAGGCGGGCGGGGAACGTCTCGGGGTCCTCGACGTGGGTGACGATGTGGAACCGGTCGCACCGCCATGCGAAGCCGAGCCCGGGCCGGCTCGCCGTGGGCTTGCCCCGTGAAGGACTACGGCATCCCGGGCATCCCGGACAGAGCCGCCCCGGACGGCATCGTCCCGGACGGCAGTTCGAACTCCGCCGCCTCGAACGGCTTGCCCACCCACGCCGAGCGGCGGGCCCGGGGGCAGAGGTCGAGAATGTCGACGGTGGCGCAGGCATCGCTCGACCTCGGCGATCAGCTCGTCCACTCTCGCTGAGGGCGCACGCGCGACACGGGCGACACGGGCGCGGGGCACGGGGCCGTCAGCCGTGGGGTCCACCGTCACGACGCTGCGCCGAACCACCGCTCACGCCCCCTCGTGGGCCGGTCCGCCTGCCCGGCTCCTGCCGAGGGCCGGTTAAGGTGACCAGGCGAATCGAACGTACGCAGGGCTGGCGGAGGACACGTGGTGTCGGACGTAGGACGGCTCATCGCCGGGCGCTACCGGCTCACGGAGCAGATAGGCCGCGGCGGCATGGGCACGGTGTGGCGGGCCGGGGACGAGGTCCTCGACCGCCAGGTCGCGGTGAAGCGGCTGCATGTGCAGCCGCATCTGTCGCCCGACGACCTGGTCACCCTGTACGAGCGCACCCGCCGCGAGGCCCGCAGCGCGGCCCGGATCGCGCACCCCAACGTGATCGTCGTCCATGACGTCGTCGACGACCATCTGGGCGACGCCGAAGGCGGCACGGGTGACGGCCGGCCCTGCATCGTCATGGAGTACGTCCCGGCGCCCACGCTCGCCGATCTCCTCACCGACGGCCGGACCCTCCCGCCCGAGGAGGCGGCTCGGGTCGGTCTGGGCATGGTGGCCGCGCTGCGCGCCGCACACGCCGCCGGCGTACTGCACCGCGACGTCAAGCCCGGCAACGTCCTGCTCGGCGCCGAGGGCCGCGTCGTGCTCACCGACTTCGGTATCGCGATGACCGCCGACGCCTCGACCCTGACCAGAACCGGCGAGATGGTCGGCTCCATCCACTACATGGCCCCGGAGCGGATCCGCGGCCAGAAGCCGGGCCCGCCCTCGGACCTGTGGGCCCTGGGCGCGACCCTCTACCAGGCGGTGGAGGGCCGCCCGCCCTTCCGCCGCCTCACGGCGATGGAGGCCGCGTACGCCATCGCCGTCGACCCCCTGGAGCCCATGAAGCAGGGCGGCGCCCTGGAACCGCTCGTCGAGGCGCTCCTCGCCAAGGACCCCGCCGACCGTCCCACGACCGCGCAGACGGAACGGGCGCTGCGCGCCGTGGTGTCCGGAGCGGCCACGATCGCCCTGCCGGTGCCGGGACCCGGGCACTCCTTCGGCGAGGATCCGTCCCCCGGGGGCTCGCCGGCCGACCGGGGAACCGGTCCGGCCGCGGATCGGCGGTCGCAGCGCGACGGTGGCCGAGCCGGGGCGGGCCGGGGTGGCTCACCGGCCGACGCGGGCCCGGGGGCGGACCGTTCCACGCGTCCGGGCCGGGGCAGGCGCCGGGCCCTCCTCCAGGTCGCCGTCGCCGTGACCGTGGCCGCCGCGATCGTCGGGGCGGCGCTCTACACGGGGTCGGACCCCGACGGGGAGTCCGCATCGCCGAGCGGCGGAAACTCGGCCGGGCCCGCCCCGTCCCCCTCCCCCTCCCCCGTCCCCGTCGGCTTCCACCTGGTCACGGACCAGAGCCTCGGGGTCTCCTTCCCCGTCCCGGACGGCTGGAAGGCGGGCAGGCGGACGGCCGAGCAGGTCACCTACACGGACCAGGCCGGCCTGGTCGAGCTCACGATCGGCGTCGTGGACCCGGCCGGTTCGCACCCCATGGCCCACTTCGAGGACATCGAGGCGAACACCAAGGTCAACTACCCGACGTCGTACCGAAGACTGCGCATGCAGCGGACCACCTTCCGTGGGCAGCCGGCGGCCGTCTGGGAGTTCACCTTCCACGGGCGGGCCCGAGCCTTCCGCGCCATCGACCTCGGATACGGCCGCGAAGGCGAACGGGAGTACGACATCTATCTGTCGGCCCCGGACACCGAATGGGACACTCACCGGCCGGTCTTCGACAAGGTCAGGGACGGCTTCGCCGCGGGCGTCTCCTGAGACCCGTCCCCCTTCTCCTCGACGACGCCGTCACCCCGCTGCCCGTCGGCGCCGACCGTGGGCGCCACATGGAGTCGGAACCCCGGGGCCTGACGGGTCGGCCACCCCAGGGCGAAATCGGGAGGCCTGCCGCCCGGTGCGACGAGCGCGGCCACGGGGATGCGCTCGGCGGTGCGCAGGATGCCCTCCCGGGTGGCGTTAGCGTTGTTGCCGTGGGTGTGGGCGGAGGCGCAGCCGGCGTAGTACGCGATGGGGATGGAGAAGTCACCGGTCAGCAGGCAGGGCGGCCGTACGCCGAGGCGCCGTAGTTCGGCGGCGGTGCGGTCCCAGTTGCGATGGGACGCGGTGCTGCGCTCGACGGTGCGCGTCAGCACCACGAACTGCACCGCCAGATGCCCGACGAGCCCCAGCACCACGACCGCCCCGACGACGGGCCGCCACGCCCCGCCCGGCCCCGTGACGAGGTCGAGCAGCGCGTCGGCGACGGGAAGCGCGAGCAGGGCGTACGCGGGCAGCATGAAACGGGGCGCGGCGTATCCGATCAGGAACAGGTACGGGACGGCGGCCGTGGTGGCGCAGACCAGCAGCACCGATGTGGCTGTCGCCCTCCCGGCCCGGAGCGCGACGGCCAGCGCGAGCGCGGCCAGCACCGGCAGCACGAACCACCACGCGATGACCGCCGGGTTCGGCAGATCGCCGGTGCACGGACGGCACAGCGTGCGCCCCACCAGACTGCGCAACTGATCGTCGACCGCGATGTTCCAGCCCAGCCCGCCCTGAATCCGGGACGCGTCCGCCAGCCGCTGTGCCAGCCCGCCGTACTGGGCGTACGCCTCGACGACCCACGCCCCCGCCCCGGTGCCCAGCCCGGCCGCCATCGCCACGAGCAGCCGGGGCCGGCGCCACCGTCGTGCGCCGACCAGGAGCGCGAACAGCGGAAGGGTCACCCACACCGCGTCCGTGGGCCGCATCCAGGCCATCAGCGCGGTGCCGGCGCCCGCCCCCCACAACGCCGCCCGGTCCGAGGGATCGTTCCGCACCCGGAGAAAGCACCCCGCGCAGCCGAGCGCGCCGAACGCGACCCAGTGGTTGGGCATGGCCTGCGGCCCGTAGAAGAGGGTCATCCACAAGGACGCGAACAGCGCGCCCCCGAGCGCCAGCACCCGTACCGGGAACAGTCCCCGCCAGACGCGCAGCGCGAGGTAGAGCCCCAGACCGGACAGCACCGCCAGATAGACCCGCAGCAGGACGGTGGACGAGGACCACGCCGCGATCGGCGCGACCAGCAGCGGCACCCCGCGGGCGCGTGGCGCGCTGAAGAACGCCGCCGGCGCCTGCGGGCTGACCTGGCTGACGTACACCGTCTCGTCCCAGCCGAGCCCCATCCCCGGTGGTACGAGCAGGAGTTGGGCCAGGGTGAAAGCGCCCGCCACGGCGGCGACGGGCGCGAGGAACGGCGCGGCCCGCACGGCCACGGGCGTGACGACCGGCGCGGCGTCCGAAGAGCTGATCCGCATGACCCATCCCCTGAACTCGGGCAAAAAGCCTGTAAAGCTATAAAAGGATGAGATATTCGCTATCGATCGCCGATACGGCGCACCGGCCCACGAGCCCCCCTCACCCGCCCGGCCCAGCACCGCGGTGAACGGCTACCACCGGCCCACGCGCGGTTCCCTCACCCGGTTCGGGGTACCCGTCCCGCATCCGGAGCGGGTCGTGCACGCGGTGCCGGACCACAGCCGCGAAGATCGGCCGACAGCCAGGGAGCGCCCGGGCCATCGGCCACGCCGTGTACACCGCCTCGAACCGGCGGACGGAACGTGGGGCGCGCCACTTCCGGAACGTCAGCGTCCGTCCTGGTCCGTACGGGTGGTCGCGCCCTCACCCACGTGCCGGGCACCGCCCGGATCCGGAGACCGCCCCACATGCGCGGTGACGCCGTTTGTCCCACGGCTCACTCGTCCACCAGGATTCCCTCCTCGTCCGGCGACCCGTGGCGCGGTGGACTACCTTGGGGCGTGAACAGCCGAGCGGCCCACGTCTACCCAATTCTTGCCACATGAAGCCAGAACGGCTGAGCAGCTACTAGGAGCGGGACCTCCCATGCGCAATGCTGGGAGGTCCCGCGCTTCCAGTCCACAGCCGCTGGCAACGGGAGGGCATCGGGTGGTCAAGACAGTGAAGACACCGTCCGGGCGGACGATCGCCTACGAGACATGGGGCGATCCCGACCCGGAAGCACATCCGGTGTTTCTGCTGCACGGAACTCCCGGAAGCCGACTCGGCCCGCGACTGCGCACCTTCGATCTGCACAAGCTCGGCGTGCGCCTCATCGCCTACGACAGGCCGGGGTACGGCGGCTCCGACCGCCAGGAGAAACGCACGGTCGTCGACGCGGCCGAGGACGTCGACGCCATCGCCCAGGACCTGGACCTCAAGCAGTACTCCGTGGTGGGCAGATCGGGCGGCGCGCCCCACGCGCTGGCCTGCGCGGCCAAGAACATCGGCAGCCAGGTGGTGAGTGTCGCCGCGCTGGTCTCCCTCGCCCCGCCGGACGCCGACGACGACGGACTGGACTGGCTCAAGGGGATGTCGCAATCCAACGCGTCGACCTACGACCTGCTCGACCGCCACGCCCCCGACGTGACCGAACTGGGTGCGCTGCTGGCACGCAACGCCGAGACGATCCGTCGCGATCCCACCGTGTTCCTCGCGTCCCTGCGGCAGGAGATGCCGAACGTGGACCGGGTGATCGTCGAGGACGCCGGAATCCGCCAGCACCTCCTCGTCAACTACCTCTCCGCGGTGGGCCGGACGCAGGAGGGCGAGGGCTCGGCGGTCGATCCGCGCGCGCCCATGGGCTGGGTGGACGACCTGGTCGCGTTCCGCACGCACTGGGGGTTCGACCTCAAGGAGATCGACGGTTCGGTGCCGGTGATGCTCTGGCACGGCGAGCGCGACGTCTTCGCCCCGGTCGCCCATTTCCACTGGCTGGCCAGGAAGATCCCCTCGGCCAAGGCCGTACTGCAGCCGTCCGCGGCCCACTTCGCGGCGCTGCCCGCCCTGCCCCAGGTGCTCGCCTGGGCTCGCGACAAGGCCGGCTGACCACCAGCGCCCCCGCGCGTGCGGCCGTTGCCGGATCACGGCACCGGCCGCACCGCCGCAGCGGACTGCCGCGACGCACCGGCTAGATCGGGTGCGGTTCCAGGTCGAGACAGCTGAGGTTCCACTCCTGGAGGGCCAGCACACGGGGGTGCTCCCTGCCGATGCGCTTGCTGAGCGCGGCCAGCGTGTCGTTGTGCCTCTTGCGGGCCTCGTCGGCTCGGCCCAGTCGGCTCAGGACGACCGCGTGGTTGCCCACACAGGTCAGCGCCGACGGGTGAGTGGGCTCAAGAACCTCCTTGAGCAGTTCGAAGGCCTCGAAGCTGGTCGTACGGGCTGCTTCCCACTCGCCGAGCGCCGCCTCCGCGACGGCGAGGTTCGCACGGCAGATGAGTACATAGGGATGGTGCTCGCCGTTGAGGACGCGGAACCTCTCCTGCGACTCCCGCAGTGACTCCCGTGCCTCGGCGGCCACTTCGGGACGGATGGACTCGAGGTCGCCGAGCAGCAGGACCGCGTGGTTGACCGCGCAGGCCACGGTCTGGGAGTGGCCTTCCCCCAGGCTGTCCCTGAGGTCGCCCCGGACCCTGCGGATCAGGGTCAGGGCCTCGTCGACACGGCCCTGTGCGGCCATGTCTCCGGCAAGGCTCATCTCCAGCAGCAGCCGCTCCGAGGCCGATCCCTTCTCCCCCTCGGGCGTGCTTCTCAGCACATGGCGCACCAGTTCCTCGGCCTCCGCCGCCCGGCCCGCCCGGCGCAGCGAACCGGCCAGGCCCTTGGCCGTGTTGAGCACGGTCGGCGAACCCTGGGTGAGGCGAGGATTGCGCAGACAGCGCTCGTAGGCGCGCTTCAGCAGCGTGACGGACTCCTCGTAGTCACCGCAGTCACGCAGGTCACGGCCCAGGTTCACGGCCGACTCGATCGTCAGAGGGTGATCGTGGAGCTGGATCGCCTCCCGCAGCTCCAGCGTCCTGCGGTCGAGATCGCGGGCTCTGTGGTAGTCACCGGAGAGCCTCAGGGCGACGGCGAGGTTGTTGGCCGCGCTGAGGGTGCGTGCGTGGTCCTCGCCGTAGATCTGCTCGTACCTCTGGTACGTCTCCTCGTCGTAGCGCAGAGCCTCCGTCAGCCGGCCCAGACCTCTCAGGTCGGCCGCGATGCTGCTGGTGGTCATGAGGATGTGCTGGTCGTCCACGTCGTCGAGTACGGCGAGCTGGCGCTCCAGGACTTCCTGGTCCAGGGAGAGGGACTCCTCGTATCTGCCCTGGGCGCGCAGGATGTTGGCGATCTGGAAGCGCATGTGCAGCGTCCAGCGTTCGTCCGGGGAGCCGTCCGCGGACCAGGCGGCCACCCGTCGGGAGCTGTAGTCCATGGCCTGGGCCAACTCGCCCCGGCGGCGCAGTTGGCGCACCCGGTCGACGAAGAGTTCCTTGATGCCCTCGTCGGGAGCGGTCTCGGCCCACGGTGTGCCGAGATGTGGCCAGATGATGCGGTACTTCTCCCAGGTGTTGGGGTTCTCGGGGTCGTCCCCGCTCGGCCTGGCCGCGATCAGCGAGCGGTAGACGACCTCTTGCGCCGCCTCGCGCTCCGCCTCGGTCATCTCCTCCCGCATGGCGATCTGCATCATGCGGTGCACGGTCACGCTCCGCGCCTTGCGGTCCACCGTGACCAGGGAGAACTTGCTCAGCTCCTTGTACGCGCGGGAGACGATGCGCACCCCGCCCAGCGCCCGGGAGACCTCGAAGCCCTCCAGCAGGTCCATGGAGATCGGCTCGGGGCTGTAGTACGAGCAGATCTGCAGCAGCCTCACCGCTGCCGGGAAGTTCTCCTTCAGCTGCCCGAGGGCGAACTCCCAGGTGTTGGTGCTGGACTTGACGACCTCCCCGACCGTGTCCGCGGCCGGGGCCCCGGTGGCCTGGGGCTGGAGCTGCTTGATGTAGCTGCGGACGTCGACCCTGGTCTGCTCGATGTAGGCCGCGGCCCGTTCGATGGCGATCGGCAGGTCGCCCAGGGCGTCCGCGATCTGGTCGGCCTCCGTCCAACCGCAGTCGGGCAGACGGCTGTGCAGGTGGGTGATGCTCTCGTTCCGCTCGAACACGGGGACGTCGACGATGTCCACGAAGCGGCCCCAGCCCTCGGAACGCTGGCTGGTGATCAGGATGTGTCCGGTCCGACCGTCCATCATGAACTCGGGGAGGTAGTCCGCCTCCGTGACGTTGTCCAGGATCAGCAGCCAACTACCGTAGGGATCACCCTGGTTGAGGGTCTCGTACACCGTCTTGGCCGTGTCGGTCGGATTCGTCCGCTCCGGCAGACCGAGCCTCTCGGCCATGCCCGCGTACTGCTCGACGGCCAGGATCTGCTGTTCGGCCTGGATGTGCCAGACGACGTCGTAGTCGCTCTTGTAGCGGTACGCGAACTCCTGGGCCAGCAGCGTCTTGCCCACCCCGCCCATGCCCTTGAGCACGAGGGCACGGGTGTCCTCCTTCCACAGCTTCTCCCGGATGCCTTCCAGGAGTTCTGTACGGCCGGTGAAGGACGAGGTGCGCAGCGGGACCGAGAAGACCGGCGGCTCGGCCCCCGGATAGCGCGGCACCCTCCGCTCGCCGCCCGTGAAGTGGCTGTGGGCCAGGGACTCCGCCGTCCTGCCGAAGCTGCTCAGCAGCGCCTCACGGCCCACCTCGCCGGTGTAGCAGCGGGTCATGTCGGCGAGCTGTTCGGTGAAGGGCGCGTCCAGCGACAGCTTCCGGTCTACCTGCATCGAGACCAGCTGATGGGCCCGCCGGTCGCCCTCCGCGTAGACCGCCTCCCAGGTCGTGCGGAAGCGGGACGACCTGAGGTAGGCCTTGGAGAAGACGACCAGGGTGTGCGATGCCGACTCGACGCCGCGTTCGATCTCCTCCCTCAGCAGGGTTCCCTCGGTCGTGCCCTCCTGCGCGAGGTGCACCTTGAAACCGGACTGCTCCAGGACCGCGCCCGCCCAGTTGGCCCAGCTCCGGTCCTGCGGGACGAAACTGACGTACACGTCGGAGATGCGCGGCGGGCGGTGGCGGGTGTACCGGTCCAGGGTGTCGCGACGCAGCGACTCGTCCATACGGGGCATGGACTCGACCTGGCCGTCCGTGATGACCGTGGTGAGTCTTTCGTAGGCGGCGAGCAGGCTCTTGGGGTCACCGGGCTGCTCGCGGAACGGGGCGAGCGTCTCCTCGTAGGAGTAGATGGGCCGGTAGGGGATCTCCACGCTGCCCCAGTAGTCCTCCGGGTCCCGGTCGGTGATGTGCTTGCGCACGATCCGGTCGAAGCGGTACTGGATCTGCCCCCGGGCGGCGTCCAGCCGGTCCGCCTCGGCGTTCTCCACCCTCATGGGGACGGGCAGGATCCGGATGTCCCGGTTGCCGTACATCCCGTCGATGCGTTCGGCGACGCCGGCCGCGCCCTCGATGCTCTGGCTGCTCGGGGTGAAGCAGGTGACCAGCGTGTGCGGCAGATTGACGGTGCAGATGTCGGAGATGTCGTTGAGGCCGGTACGGCTGTCGATGAGGACGTAGTCGAAGTTCTCGACGAACTCGCGCTTGAGCCCTTCCAGGAACCGGGTGGCCAGGGGGCCGTCCATGAAGGGCTTCCAGTCGAACTGCGAGAAGGCCGAGAGATAGCCCTTGTTCTTCGTGCCGGCCGGGAGGTAGTAGAGCTGGCCGCCCGCGGGGAAGTCCCAGTCGACCTGGATGAGGCAGCTGTTGAGGGAGATCCCGTCGGCAGCCCAGGAGTCGACCCCGGAAGCCGGTGCCTCGGAACCCGGTTCGATCTGACGCCCCTGCTCCATGAAGTTCGAGGTCTGGAGCATCAACTGCGTGGAACGGCTTACCAGTTCGAGGACGCCCGGGGTGGTGCGCAGCTGACCGTCGCTCAGGAAGGGGTGCAGGAAGCGGTCCAGGCCCGGCGCGTCGAGATCCCAGTCGACCACCAGGACGCTCTTGCCCGAGGAGGCCAGGATCCAGGCCGTGTTGGCGAGCGCCATCGTCCGCCCCGTACCGCCCTTGTACGAGTAGAACGTGATGATCCTGCCAGCATCCTCGCCGGTCATGGCCTGCCCTCCACGCGACGTCCGTCGCTCGATGCCCCGTCGTCCCGTCCGGCGACGGGCCGCCCGGGCAGGTCCGCACCGGATTCCGGAACATCCCGGGCGCCTGTCCCGCTCCGGGACAATTGCGAATGAATGTACCGCAGATAGCGAATCTTGGTTGCCTCGGCCAGCTCACCGAACCAGCGGGTGAAGACATCCGCCCCGGCGAGACCACGGACCGCTTCCTGTTCCCCGGCCCGGCCCTCGCTGAGGAAGCGCGGAAAGTTCGCCGCCAGCAGCCCACGCAGCCGATCGGACTGCTCCTTGGTCTGCAGATCGTCGCCCGCCAGGGTACTCAGCACCGCCGTCCACGGACGCCGGGCCCTGTCGAACTCCCGTGCCTGGCTTGCCATTCGGGGATTCTCCAGCGCCCAGGGGTCCACCACCAGGATCCAGGGGGCCGTCGGGATCTCCGTGCTCCTCAGCTCCGCCTGCGTCTTGTGAAAGGGCAGCACGGTGGGCTCGAAGCCGAGATTGCGGGCCAGGGCCTCCATCTGTTCGACCAGGGGACCCACTGCCTGCCCGTAGGGCCGCCAGTCGTCGACACGTGGTCCGTAGCGTGTGTTGTCCCGGCCTACCGGTAACTGTTCCTCGGTCGGGGCGAGCACCGTGATGTGCAGCGGGGAGGCGAAGGGAGGGTCGGCGAAGGCGTCGTCCAGCCCGGCCAGCGTCACCGGCTCGGGCACCCTCCCCCGCCGGCGGGCGTCCGCGGCTGCCCGGGCACCGTGGCCGCCTGGTCGACGATGCGCTGGGCGAGCCAGTCGGTCACCTGGGCGACCTGGGAGGCGACCTGGGCCGCCGCGTGCTCGTCCTCCGGGTCCGGCCGTTCGGTCAGGTCGAGCAGCTGGTCCAGCAGCCGGTGCAGCCCCACGGAGGCGTAGTTCTCGGCTGCCTCGCCCATCCCTTCCGGCACCTCGGGGTACTGCTCCTTTACCCTCTTGGGCAGCGACGTGGGCGAGTACGGGGTCCACAGCACCGGGACGATGCTCGGCCTTGCGCCCTGAGCGGCCCCCTGGGTGACGGCGGTCCACTGGCGCCCGCACTGCGGGTTGCTGAAGTACCTTTTCGAGTACAGCGGAACGAAGACCTGGCAGTCCAGAAGCGCCTTGATCGACCTTTCCCCGGGGGCACCGGGCCGCTCGACGTAACCCGCCTCCTCCCGTGACACTCGCGCGTGCCGCGCCACTTTCGCGCACAGTTCGTCGAAGAACTGGAAAACCAGACGATTGGGGTCCTGCGAAATGTCCCGGTGTCGGGGAGCAGGGACCCGCGCATAGCTCATGAAGAACATCGGCATCCCGCTATTCCCCCTCGAAGACGTTCCGGAGGTCTTTGAACAGCTCCACGTCGCACGGTTCAAGCCTGGTCTGCTGAGCCACGTTGACGATCATCTGGGCGAGTTCCCACACGATGCTGCGGTACTTGGCGTGGCGGCCCGCCTGCTTCAGTCCGTAGAGACCGGACTGCAGGTAGTCCTTACCCAGATCGGGGTGGGCGTACTGCACCTTCGCCGCCACGGGCGGCAGTGTCAGATGCTGTGTCCCCACCCAGAGGACGGGGATGATCGCGTTACCCGTGTACGGCCGGGTACGGAGCTGTTCCTCCTGACGCCGCGCGAAGGCGTCCCATTCCCTTCCGCACCATTCCCGCCTGAAGTACCGGCTGTTGTAGATAGGTACGAAGACCCGGCAGGTGGCCAGGGCCTGTTTGAGTCTGTTCTCCCAGTCGGCGCCGACCCCCATGCGCTGGTCGAGGAATCCGGGCGATTCCTCTCCGTCGTGGTCGGTCAGCTGCATGATGGCGCTGCATAACTGGCCGTGGAACTGCTCCAGCGCCACATCCGACTGGTCTTTCCTCGGCCGTTCCCCCGTCATAGGGGTCCGGGCATAGCTCATGAAGAACACATACGGATCGGAGGAAACCGTCGACCGGGTCGCCTCAGAAGCCGGATGAATCATGGACTCGCCTTTCCCCTCCCCCGTCGCCCACCTCGGGTCTCCCAGCCCCGAGCATCACAGCCGGATCTCGTCCGGGATCCATTGGAACGCGAAAACCACCGCGGGTGCCAGGGGTCGGCCGGAGCAAGTTGTACCGGACACCGGTGCGCTGAACGTGAGTTGTCCGCCATCACACCGCGACGGGACCGGTTTCGGCCACTCCGCCCAGGGCTTCGACCTCGCCCCGGAGGCCTCGGACGAAGCGGTGGCCCAGGGCGGTCAGGGAGCCGGTTCCGGCCACGGTGTCGAGGGCGTCCAGCACCGCCGTACGCCATTTGTCCGCCTCGACGCGGGAGCGTTCGTGCAGGGCGGCGCCGACGGCCGTACCGCGGCGGGCCCTGATCCGCCAGACGTCGGCGACCGCGAGATGGGCGTACGCGCCCTGGACGATGGCGTCGAGCGGCCTGGGGTCGGGTCGCCACAGCACCTGGTGGCGGCCTTCGTCGAGGCCGTCGAGCAGGTCGAACATGTCGAGCATCGCGCCCAGTTTGACGTGCTGGTACTCGTGGATGAGCAGCAGGGCCAGGTCCTCGGCCGTGCGGGGCAGCGCGATGCCGACCGCCCCGAAGGCGTGCCGGGAGGTGGCGCTGACGTCGTGGCCGGAGCGTGCGGGCGCGAGCGGGGTCACCGTGGTGAGCCCGGCGGCGATGCCCTGCGCGTAGTCCGGGTACTCGGTCCGGATCAGCCGCCATGCCTCCTTGAACATCGCCTCCCAGCGTCGGAATCCGGCCTCGGAGAGCCGGGAAAGCGGACGGTACCGGTAGCAGTCACGGGAGGGGTCCACGTCGTCCAGGGCGACCGCCGGGCCGTCCGCGGACAGGTGCCGCAGCGGCTGCCAGACCATGCCGGCGGGCGGGCGGTCCCGGCCCAGGGTCCGTCCTTCGACGGTGATCGCGGCGTCGGTGGCCGTCACGGTGACGGTGCCCGGCCGCCGGTCGCGGCTGCCGGCGCGCACCAGCAGCCGTCCGATGCCGGGCAGATGGATGGCCGAGCCGTCGGGGCCGTGCCGCAGCGGGACGGGCAGGGTCAGCTGTCCGCCGGTGCGGGCGACGGCCGACAGGGCGGCCTCGGCCGGGTGGCCCTCGGCCCGCCGTACCGACTGCCCGCAGGCGAGCGCCCACACGCGTAGATAGGGGTCGGCCAGCAGCGTGTCCAGGGCGACGGCGGGCAGCGCGAGGACCGCTTCCCAGCCGGGCGCCGAGTCCGCCGAGCCGTGAGGGCCGGGGGTCTCCGCGCGGCGGGCGGCGGCCAGCAACGCCCGTCGCTGGCTGTTCTGGGCCGCGGCGAGCGACCGGACGGCCGCCGTGCTGCCGTGTCCGGTGGCCAGTTCGTCGAAGTGGAGCCAGGACAGGCCGTGCCAGCCGTGGCGGACGTCGGCGTCGTCGCGCTCGGTGGTCTGGACGTGTTGGATGATCTTCAGCAGGTCGGCGCAGTAGACGGAGGGGTTGTCGAAGCCGTTGGACGTGCGGTGACGGTGTCCGTAGAGGCCGCCGCCGCAGACCGATACGACCGGGCAGGCGCGGCACTGCGCGCTCAGGCCGTCCAGTCCGGCGCGGCGGGCCTGGATGCCCCGGTGCGCGGCGGCCTCCTCCAGACGGTGGGTGGCGATGTGCATGCCGGTCCCCGGGGCGCCCGGATAGGCCGTCTTCAGCCAGTCCGCCTGTTCGACGGCGCCGTCGGTCTCCACCACCAGCAGGTCCGAACTGCCCAGTCCCAGCGCCTCGGTGAGGCTGCCGCGGCCACGGGACAACCGGCTGATCGACTCGAACATGCGGATCCGCGTCGGCATGCCGTCGGCGGTCCACTGCTTGTGCACGGCGATCAGCCAGTCGGCGTAGTCGGAGCCGCTCTCGCCGCCGGGGCGGGGCGGCGGGTACTCCCAGGTGGCGTGCGGCAGCAGGAAGTCGATGGCGGGCGGGCGCAGTCGGGCGAGCGCCCGGTACACCTCCACCGGGTCGTTCTCGACGTCGATCGTGCAGAGCAGTCCGCCGAACGCGCTCCGGTGGGCGGGGGCACCCAGTCGGCGCACCGCGCGAACCACGTCCCGGTAGGAGCCCGAGCCGTCCCGCCTGATCCGGTGGCGGTCGTTGGACGCCTCGTCGCCGTCGAGCGAGATGCTGGTGACGATGGACTCCTCGACGAGCATCGCGCAGAACGCGTCGTCCAGCCGGAGACCGTTGGTCTGCATCCGCAGGTCGAGTTCGGCCACGCCGTCCAGGGCGGAGCGCAGCGCGCGGGCGAAGCCGCGCAACTGTTCCCGTCCGGCGAGCAGGGGCTCGCCGCCGTGCAGCACGACATGGACGCGGGCGAGCCGGTGCGCGGTGGCGTGTTCGGCGATCCGGGCCGCCGTACGACGAAACGTCCGCTCGGACATCGTCACCGGACGTCCGCGCCAGCTCTGGTCGGCGTGCTGGTAGACGTAGCAGTGGTCACAGGCCAGATCGCAACGGCTGTGCACCTTGATCACGAACTGGCGGAAGGGCCGCGCCGCCGCGGTCACCGGGACGATCCCCCGTCGTTGCGGTCGGCCCGGTCAGAGCGACGACTGGAAGGCGGCCACCGGCTCTCCGCCACCCGCGAGCATCCTTGCCAGAGCCGACTCCTGCGCGGACTCCGGTACCTCGTCCAGCGAGGTGTCGTGCAAGTCCCTGACGACGCTCGTGGCGAAGGGCTGCTCGTACCTGTCCATAGGCGTCTCCTCGGGCGTACGGCTCCGGGCGGCACACCTCATGGTGACGGCCCGGTAACCGAACGGCAAGGCGATCGCCAGCCAAGTACGTGAATCAAACAGACATCGCCGGACGCCCCTGGCCTCGCCGGGAGGCAGGTGCCGGGTGGCTGCCCGCGAGGAGCAACCGCCGGCATCACGCGGTCTGCTCCTTCGAGGCCGCCGTGGGGGCGGTGAGGTCCTCCTCCCGGGGAGTTCCTCGACGTCGACGCCGCGCACCTGGGCCAGTTCGTGCTTGAGGGCGGCGAGTTCGGTGCCGCCGGCCATGTGGTGGGTGAGCTCTTCGAGACTGACGTCGCTGCGGGCGGCGGACAGTTCGAGGGTGCCCAGGCGCAGGACGCTGAAGTGGTCGCCGACCATGTAGGCGTGGTGGGGGTTGTGGGTGATGAAGATTACGCCGAGACCTCGGTCGCGGGCCGCGGCGATGTACTTCAGCACCACGCCGGACTGTTTGACGCCGAGGGCGGCGGTGGGCTCGTCGAGGATGAGGACGCGGGCGCCGAAGTAGACGGCGCGGGCGATGGCGACGCACTGGCGCTGGCCGCCGGAGAGGGTGCCGATGGGCTGGTCGAGGTCGTCCAGGACGATGCCCATGTTCCGCAGTTCCTCGTCCGCGGTCTTCTTCATCCTGTCGATGTCGAGGCGGCGGACGGGCCAGGGGCCTTTGGTGAACTCGGAGCCGAGGAAGAAGTTGCGCCACACCGGCATGAGCGGCACGGTGGCGAGGTCCTGGTAGACGGTGGCGATGCCGGCGTCCAGGGCTTCGCGGGGGGTGGTGAAGCGCACCGGCCGGCCGTCGACGAGGACCTCGCCCTCGGTGTGCTGGTGCAGGCCGGAGACGATCTTGATGAGGGTGGACTTGCCGGCGCCGTTGTCACCGAGGACGCAGGTGACCTTGCCGGGGTGGACGGCGAGGTTCACGCCGTGCAGGGCGCGGACGTTGCCGTACGACTTGCCCGTGCCGCGCAGCTCGACGACCGGCTCGTCCTGGCCGGGGGCCGCGTCCTGGCCGGGGGCCGCGTCCCGGCCGGTGTCCCGCGCGGGGGCGTTGTCGGCGGCGGATCCGTTGGTGGTTGTCATGGGGTGGTTCACCTCCGGGTCGCCTGGCTGCGGACCCACAGATTGACGAGGGCGGCGATCAGGAGCATCACGCCGAGGAATGCCTTGAACCAGTCGGGGTTCCAGTTGGCGTAGACGATGCCCTGGTTGACCATGCCGAAGATGAAGGCGCCGATGACCGGGCCGACGGCCGAGCCGTAGCCGCCGGTCAGCAGACAGCCGCCGATCACCGCCGCGATGATGTACAGGAACTCGTTGCCCACGCCCTGGTTGGACTGCACCGTGTTGAACGAGAAGAGCAGGTGCATGCCCACGAACCAGGCGCCGAAGCCGACGCCCATGAACAGGGCGATCTTCGTGAAGTCGACGGGGACACCGACCGCGCGGGCGGAGTCCTTGCTCCCGCCGACGGCGAAGATCCAGTTGCCGAACTTGGTGCGCAGCAGCAGCCACGTCGCGATCGCGGCGAACACCAGCCAGTAGAAGATCGTGATCCTGAAGTCGATGCCGCCGATGCCGATCTCCGAGGCGAAGACGCTCTTCGCCTGGTCGAAACCGTCCATGTCGGCGATCGAGTCACTGGCGACGTTGTTGGTGAAGAACTTGGTGACGGCCAGGTTGGAGCCCTGGAGGATCAGGAACGACCCCAGCGTGACCAGGAAGCTGGGCAGGCCGGTCCTGATGAGCAGCCAGCCGTTGAAGGCGCCCACCGCGAGAGACACGATCAGGGCGACGCCGACGCCCGTCCACACGTTCAGCGTGAGCTGGAAGCTGAGGATGGCGGCGGTGAGGGCGGAGGTCGTGACCGCGACACCGGCGGACAGGTCGAACTCCCCGCCGATCATCAGCAGCGCCACCGGCAGGGCCATGATGCCCATGACGGAGGCCTGGTAGAGCACGGTGGCCAGGGAGCCGGCCTCGCGGAAGGAGGGGGCGACCGCGAAGAAGAAGGCGTACACACCGATCGCGGCGATGAGCGCGCCGACCTCGGGACGGGCCAGCAGGCGCCGGCCCAGGGAACGTTCCACGGTACGGCCGTCCTTCCGGGCCGCCGGCGGAGCCGGCGGCGAGGGGGAGCTCGCCGCCGGTGCCGTTGCTTGGGTCATCTCAGATCACCGGGTGCCCTTCGCGGCGAACTCGGCGATCGTGTCGACGTTGTCCTTGTCGACGAAGGCCGGGCCGGTCAGGACCGGCTCCTCACCGCCGCCCATGTAGTTGCCGTTGTTCTTGTAGAGCCACAGGGAGTCCACGGCCAGGTAGCCCTGGAGGTAGGGCTGCTGGTCGACGGCGAACTCGATGTCACCCGCCTTGATCGCGTCCGTCAGCTGATTGTTCAGGTCGAAGGTCGCGACCTCGGCCTCGCTGCTCGCGTCGTCCACGGACTGCACGGCGGTCATGGCGATCGGAGCGCCGAGGGTGACGACCTCGTCGATCGAGCCGTCCTGCCTGAGCTTG
This sequence comes from Streptomyces sp. TG1A-60, assembly GCF_037201975.1. Lineage (NCBI taxonomy): Bacteria > Bacillati > Actinomycetota > Actinomycetes > Kitasatosporales > Streptomycetaceae > Streptomyces > Streptomyces sp. TG1A-60. The sequence goes on from NZ_CP147520.1 coordinate 1,609,000, forward strand.
GCCGTGATGGTGGACTTCACCGAGGGCATGTCCGTGCCGTTGACGTAGAGGTTCTCGGTCTCACCCTCGAACGTCTTCTTCACGCCGGCGCAGCGCGCCTCCAGGGAGACGTTGCCCTGCTCGTGGATGACGCAGAGCGCGTGCTTGACACCGGTCTCGTTGAGCTTCTTGCCGAAGGCCTCGCCGGAGACGGTCTCGTCCTGGCCGAAGAAGGAGAGCAGCCCCTGCTCCTGCCACACGTCCATACCGGAGTTCAGGCCCACGACCGGGATACCGGCCTTCTCCGCCTTGGCCAGGACGTCCTTCATCGCGTCGGGCTTGGCGAGGGTGACGGCGATGCCGTCGACCTTCTGGTCGATCGCGTTCTGGACGAGGCTGGCCTGGTTGGCCGCGTCCGGGTCGTTCGAGTAGACGAGCTCGACGTTGTCCTTGGCGGCGGCCGACTGCGCGCCCTTGCGGACGATGTCCCAGAAGGTGTCGCCCTGGCCGGCGTGGGTCACCATCGCGACCGTCATCCGGGGGGTGTCGGCCTTGCCCGCGGAGGCGCTCGCCCCGCCCTCCTCGGCCTCCTTGCCGCCGGAACCACTGGAACAGCCGGCTATCAGCAGCGCGGATGCCGCCGCCATGGCGAAGTAGGGGGCCACTCCGCGTGAGCGGGGGTGAAATGTGCGGTCCATCTTTCCTGCACCTCACTGTGCGACAGGGGGAAAGGGAACGGGACAGCGTCGGGCGGAGTGCCCGCGCGGGCCCGGACGTTCGAAGTCCGGATCATTGTGCCGGTCGGCCGGCCGCGCTGTTTCGTTGGGACGGGATACAAACCCCTGTCACACCCGACTGTCAATACTTTGTCAGGACATCATTTCACGCACAGGTCCGAATGTCCGTACAAAGTCTTGACAGTGGACCGCTCCGGGTCCTACACCTGGGACACATGGGATACACCGGGACCCGTGGGCGCGCATCTCCACGCGCACGGGTCTGCGTCGGCCCCCGTATCCCCCACCCGAGGAGCGACGCGCGTGCCCGAGTCCGCCGAATCCCTCGGTCCGGTCGCCACGGGCCGTTTCGGAATCGATCTCCATCCGTTGCAGACCGGCGTCCCGCTCGCACGCGTCGAGGCCTGAGCACCGAGACCCGCCGGTCACCGGCGCCCGCAAAAATCCCTTCGCCCCCTGTGAGGTCCCGATGTCCCAGCCCACCCGGATGTCCCAGTCCACCCGCCGTCTGACCGTCGCCCAGGCGCTGGTGCGGTTCCTGTCCGCGCAGTACACCGAGCGCGACGGCGTGCGCCACCGGCTGATCGCCGGGACCTGGGGCATCTTCGGCCACGGCAACGTCGCGGGGCTCGGCCAGGCCCTCCTGGAGGCGGGTGAGGAGTCGATGCCGTTCCACCAGGGCCGCAACGAGCAGTCCATGGTGCACGCCGCCGTCGGCCACGCCCGCCAGCTGAACCGCCTCTCCGCCCAGGCGGTCACCACCTCCATCGGCCCCGGCGCCACCAACCTGGTCACCGGCGCCGCGCTGGCCACGATCAACCGGCTGCCCGTGCTCCTCCTGCCCGGCGACTACTTCGCGACCCGCACCGCCGACCCGCTGCTCCAGCAGTTGGAGCACCCCACCGAGGCCGACGTCTCGGTCAACGACACCCTGCGCCCGGTCTCCCGCTCCTTCGACCGGATCACCCGCCCCGAGGCCCTGATCCCGGCCGCCCTCAACGCCATGCGCGTCCTCGCCGACCCGGCCGACACCGGCGCCGTCACCCTCGCCCTCCCCCAGGACGTGCAGGCGGAGGCGTACGACTGGCCGGAGGAGTTCTTCGCCGAGCGCGTGTGGCGCGTACGGCGTCCCGTGCCCGACCCGGTCGAGCTGGCGGACGCCGTACGGGCGATCCGCGCCGCCCGGCGTCCGCTCCTCGTCGCGGGCGGCGGGGTCCACCACAGCGAGGCGGAGGAGGCGCTCAAGGCTCTGGCGGACGCCACCGGCATCCCGGTCGCCTCCACCCAGGCGGGCAAGGGGTCCCTGCGGTACGACCACCCGGCCGACCTCGGCGGCATCGGCCACACCGGCACCGCGGTCTGCGACGACCTCGCCCGCACCGCCGACCTGATCGTCGGCGTCGGCACCCGCCACACCGACTTCACCACTGCCTCCCACACCCTCTTCCAGGCCCCGGACGTCCGTTTCGTCAACCTCAACATCGCCGCCTTCGACGCCCACAAGCTGGCGGCCCGGACGGTGGTCTGTGACGCGCGCGCCGGTCTCGCGGCGCTCACCGAGGCGCTGGACGGACACCGGGTGAGCGAGGCGTACGAGGCCGAGTACCGAGCCGGCAAGGAGCGCTGGGAGCAGGTCGTCGAGGCCGCGTACACCGCAGCCGACGAGCACGCCGTGCCGACCCAGAGCCAGGTGATCGGCGCCCTGGACGCGGTCGTCGGCGACGAGGACGTGGTCATCAACGCCGCCGGTTCGCTCCCCGGCGACCTGCACAAGCTGTGGCGGGCCCGCAGTCCCCGCCAGTACCACCTCGAATACGGCTACTCCTGCATGGGCTACGAGATTCCGGCCGCGATCGGTGTGCAGCAGGCGGCGCCCGGTACGGCCGTCTGGTCGCTGGTCGGGGACGGCACGTATCTGATGATGCCGACGGAGATCGTGACGGCCGTCCAGGAGGGCCTGCCCGTCAATCTGGTCCTCGTCCAGAACCACGGCTACGCCTCCATCGGCGGCCTCTCGGAGTCGGTGGGCGGCGAGCGCTTCGGCACCGCCTACCGCTACCGTGCCGCCGACGGCACCTTCTCCGGCCCCCCGCTCCCGGTGGACCTGGCCGCCAACGCGGCCAGCCTCGGTATGGACGTCCTCCGCGCCAAGACGGTACGGGAACTGCGCGAGGCCCTGGCCACGGCCCGCGCCTCGGACCGCCCGACCTGCGTGTACGTCGAGACCGACCCGGCGCCCACCGCTCCCCCGGCGCATGCCTGGTGGGACGTCCCGGTCGCGGAGACCGCCTCCCGTCCGGCGGCCGTCGAGGCACGCGTGAGGTACGACCGCGAGGTGGCCGGCCGGCGCCGTCATCTGTGACGGACGCCCCGAGGACATGGGTTGATCATGTAAGGACAACGCGATGACAGGGCTTCCTGTCATCCGGACGGACGGATACCCTCATGGGCGTGAGCAGCGCGACTACGGGGAGTACAGGGAGTCTCGGCCTCAGTGTCGACCGGAGCAGCCCGGTGCCGCTGTACTACCAGCTGGCCCGGCAGCTGGAGTCGGCGATCGAGCACGGTGCGCTCGGCCCCGGCAGCCTGCTGGGCAACGAGATCGAGCTCGCGGGCCGGCTGGGTCTGTCCCGGCCGACCGTACGGCAGGCCATCCAGTCGCTCGTCGACAAGGGCCTGCTCGTACGCCGCCGGGGCGTCGGCACGCAGGTGGTGCACAGCCAGGTCAGACGTCCGCTGGAGCTGAGCAGCCTGTACGACGACCTGGAGGCGGCCGGTCAGCAGCCCACGACCCAGGTGCTGATGAGCGAGATCCGGCATGCCTCCGCCGAGGTCGCGGCAGCCCTGGGCATCGCCGAGGGCGCCGAGGTGCACCTCTTCGAGCGGCTGCGCCTCACCCACGGCCAGCCGGTGGCGTTCCTGTCCAACCACGTGCCGGCCGGGCTGCTCGACCTCGGCACGGACCGCCTGGAGTCCACGGGCCTGTACCGGATGATGCGCAACGCCGGCATCACCCTGCACAGCGCCCACCAGAGCGTCGGCGCCCGCATCGCCACCCCCGAGGAGGCCCGGCGTCTCGGCGAACCGGAGGGCGCCGCACTCCTCACCATGCGGCGCACGGCGTACGACGACACCGGGCGCGCGGTGGAGTACGGCACCCATGTCTACCGGGCCTCGCGCTACTCCTTCGACTTCCAGCTGCTCGTGCGCAACTGACCGCGAGGGTGCCCCCGGGCAGGGTGTTCGACGGTTCAGAGGGTCACCCACGCCCCGGACTCGGCGGAGCGGCCCATGGCGTCCAGCGCGGTGGCGCTGTGCACGGCGTCGTCCAGGGTGGTGCCGTGCGGGGTGCCCTCGGCGACGGAGCGCAGGAAGTGGTACGCCTCGACGACCTTGAGGTCGTCGAAGCCCATGGCGTTGGCTGAGCCCGGCTGGAAGGCGGCGTACGCGCCGTGGCCGGGGCCGACGAAGAGGGTGCTGACGGACTGGTCCTGGTACATGTCACCCCTGCTCACGCCCAGTTCACCCATCCGGCGAAAATCCCAGAGGACCGCGCCCCTGGTGCCGTGGATCTCGAAGCCGTAGTTGTTCTGCTCGCCGACGGAGACCCGGCAGGCCTCCAGGACGCCGCGGGCGCCGGAGGCGAAGCGGAGCAGGCAGTTGACGTAGTCCTCGTTCTCGACGGGGCCGAGTTCGCCGCCCGCGGCGCGGGCGTGGCCGGCGGTGGCGCCGGTGGGCCGTGCCCGCTCGGGGACGAAGACGGCGGTGTCCGCGGTCAGCGACGCGATGTCGCCCAGCAGGAAACGGGCGAGGTCCACCCCGTGCGAGGCGAGGTCGCCGAGGACTCCGCTGCCGCCGCGCTCCCGCTCGTACCGCCAGGTCAGGGCCCCCTCGGGATGGGCGGCGTAGTCGCTGAAGAGGCGGACGCGGACATGGGTGACCGTGCCGATCTCACCGGCGGCGATCAGCTCGCGGGCGGCGGCTACGGCGGGCGCGTTGCGGTAGTTGAAGCCGACGGCGCCCTGGACACCGGCCTTGGCGACCGCGTCGGCGACGGCTCGGGCGTCGGCGGCGGTGAGCCCGACCGGCTTCTCGATCCAGATGTGCTTGCCCGCCTCCGCCATGGCGACGCCGATCTCCCGGTGCAGAAAGTTCGGCGCGGTGATGCTCACGGCCTGGACCCGGGGGTCGGCGGCCGCCTCACGCCAGTCCCGGGCGGTCCCGGCGAAACCGAACCGCTCGGCCGCCTCCTCGGCGCGTCCGGGCACCTCCTCGACGACGGTGACCAGCTCAGGCCGTACGGACAGCTGCGGGAAGTGGTGCGGCACGCGGGCGTACGCCTGGGTGTGCACCCGCCCCATCCACCCGAACCCCACGACGGCGACACCGAGCGCACTCACCATGACCGCCCTTCCCCGGACCTCACTGGAATCACCGGACCGCGTTTGGACCGTTCCAGACCGTACATCGTCACCTTGCGGGCCGTCTTCGCCGCTGTCAACCCCTTTGACAACGGCGCGGCAGCTGTGGAACGGTCCACGCCATGAGACCCCCGACGATCCGCGATGTCGCCGAGCGGGCCGGCGTGTCGAAGTCGCTGGTCTCCCTGGTGCTGCGCGGGTCCGACCAGGTGCGCCCCGAGAAGCGGGAGGCCGTGCTGACAGCCGTGGACGAACTGGGCTACCGGCCGAACGCCGCCGCGCGCAGCCTGAGCGAGCGCCGCACCCGCACCGTCGGCGTCCTCCTCAACGACATGCGCAATCCCTGGTTCGTCGAGCTGCTGGACGGTCTCAACTCCCGGCTGCACGACAACGGTCTGCGCATGCTGCTGGCCGACGGCCATCTCAACCGGCGGCTCGGCGAGGACCTCACCCGTACCTTCACCGAGCTGCGGGTCGACGGTCTGATCGCGGTGGGCACCCTGCCGCCGTCCGAGGCCCTGCGCACGGCGGCGGGTCTCATCCCGACCGTGGTCGCGGGCGCCCGCGAACCCACCCTCCCCCGTGTGGACGTCGTCGCCGGCGACGACCAGCACGGGGCCCGTCTCGCCACCGAGCACCTCATCGGTCTCGGGCACCGGCGTATCGCCCACATCGCGGGGGACGGCGTGGTGGGCGCGCTGCGCCGGCGCAGTTTCGAGACGGTCATGCGCGAGCACGGGCTGAGCGACACGGCGGCCGTCGAGCGCGGCGACCTGACGGAGGAGGGCGGCTACCGCGCCACGGTCCGGCTGCTCAGCCTCCCCGAACGCCCCACCGCCGTCGTGGCGTTCAACGACATGGCCTGCGTGGGCGCCCTGTCCGCCGCCGAGGAGCTGGGCCTGAAGGTGCCGCGCGACCTCTCCCTCGTCGGCTACGACAACACCTATGTCTCACGCCTGCGCCACCTCTGGCTCACCACCGTGGACAACGCCAGCCACGACGTGGGCCGGGACGCCGCGCGGTGCCTGGTCGACCGCATCGCCGACCCGGCCCGGCCCGCCAGGGTCGTCCTGACCACCCCGACCCTGGAGGTCCGCGGCACGACCGGCCCGCCGACGGACCGCTGAGCCGTCAGCACCACGCTCGGAGGATGGCAGACCGTCGCGGCCCCGAGCCCGGTGGTGTGCCGGCGGAGTCACTCGGTCCGGTCGCCTGGACGGGCCCCCGCGGCGCGCAGTACGGCCGCCGTCTCGGTGTGGGACCCGCGCTCCGCCCAGTCGAGCGGCGACCAGCCCGTGCCGTGGTCCTCGCGGAGGTCGGGGTCCGCGCCATGGGCGAGCAGTACCCGGACCGTCTCGGTGTGCCCCCAGCACGCGGCGGCGCACAGCGGTGTGCCTTCCGTGCCGTGCCCGCTCTCCCTGTCGGGCGAAGCCCCGGCGGCCAGCAGCCGGCGGACCGAGTCGGTGGCTCCGTGGACGGACGCCGCGTAGAGCGCCGTCGTGCCCTCGGCGTCGGCCGTGTCCGGGTGAAGCCCGGACCGCAGCACCTCGCGCACACCGGCATGGTCACCGGTGCCCGCGGCCAGGGTCAGCCGCCCCGACAGCTTCTTCCACCGCCGTCTGTTCACCGTCGTCCCGCTCCCGCCGTGACACGCACCGGCTGTCACCCCATCACACGCCGCTCGGAAGAGCGAGCTCCTTCCCCGTACGTCGACGGCGGTGAGCGCAGAGCCGGCACGCCGCCACGAGGAACGCCAGCGGCAGCAGCATCCAGGCGCTCGCCACACCCGCCGCCACGACCAGCGGGCCTGTGGACCGGTCCGGTCCAGGACGGTCAGGCAGGTCACGCGTCCGAAGGAGCCCGCCCCGTCCGCAGTTGTTCGCTTACGATCACTTCGTGGTGCTCTTCGTCCTGGAACGATTCCCCTCGCTGCCCGTCGGCCGCGCCTGGCGACGTCTCACCGACTGGAACCGGCACGCCGACGTCGTCCCCCTGACCCGCGTCACCATGCGCACGCCTCCGCCGACCGGCGAGGGCACGGTGTTCGTGGCCCGCAGCGGCGTCGGGCCGCTCGCCTTCGACGATCCGATGGAGGTCGTGGTGTGGCAGCCGCCGGAGGGGGTGACCGCGGGGAGGTGCCGCCTCGTCAAGCACGGTCGCTTCGTCACCGGGTGGGCCGAGATCGAGGTCCGTCCGTACGGCGACGGCGCGTCCCGTGCTGTGTGGCGCGAGAACCTGCGGGTGCGGTGGCTGCCGGCGCTGTTCGACCGGCCGCTGGGGTGGCTGGCACGGCGGATGTTCGGGCGGGCGATGGACGGGCTGCTGAGGGGCCCGGGAGACCGGGGCGCGAGCTGACGACCCTCGGGCCCACCCCCGACTGCGGTTCGACGCCGGCATGATGACGCGTGGACGAAACTGCCGAGCGCGCCGCACACGACCACGGCGAGCAGCATCGCGGTGTCGCCGACCGGTCACCGAGGCCGAAGGGTGCCCAGCGTCAGGTCGGCAGGCGCTGTTCAGGAGACGCGCAGGCTCCGGAGTTCCGTGACGCCGGGGGTGCCGTCGTGGTGGATCGGGGTGTGCGCTCCGGTCAGGGGGACCCCGCTCCCGCCCCGGCGGTCCGCAACGATCTCGGCGGCGATGGACAGGGCAGTCTCCTCGGGAGTACGGGCACCGAGGTCGAGGCCGATGGGTGAGCGCAGGCGCGCCAGCTCCGCCTCGGTGACACCGACTCGGCGGAGGCGGTCGTTGCGGTCGAGGTGGGTGCGGCGGGAGCCCATGGCGCCGACGTAGGCGACGGGCAGCCGCAGGGCGAGGCGGAGGAGCGGTACGTCGAACTTGGCGTCATGGGTGAGGACACAGAGGACCGTGCGCGCGTCCACCGACGTCCGCTCCAGGTACGTGTGGGGCCACTCGACGACGATCTCGTCGGCCTCCGGGAAGCGGGTGCGGGTCGCGAAGACGGGGCGAGCGTCGCAGACGGTCACGTGGTAGCCGAGGAACCTGCCGACGCGGACCAGCGCCGACGCGAAGTCGATCGCACCGAAGACGATCATCCGGGGTGGCGGGACGGAGGACTCGACCAGCACCGTGAGCGGTGCTCCGCAGCGTGAGCCACGCTCTCCGATCTCCAGGGTGCCGGTGCGGCCGGCGTCGAGGAGGGCGCGCGCCTCGGCGGCGACCGTGCGGTCCAGTTCGGGGTGGGCGCCGAGGTCGCCGTCGTAGGAGCCGTCCGGGCGGACCAGCAGAGCGCGGCCCCGCAGGTCCACCGGGCCGGACACGATCCGCGCCATCGCCGCTGCCTCCCCGCTCGCGGCGGCGGCGAGCGCGGCGGCGACCACCGGGCGGACGGGATCGCCGACCCGCACCGGTGTCACCAGGATGTCGATGATTCCGCCGCAGGTCAGGCCCACCGCGAAGGCGTCCTCGTCGCTGTGGCCGAAGCGTTCGAGGACCGGCTCGCCATCTGCCAGCGCCTCTTGGCACAGGTCGTAGACGGCGCCCTCGACGCAGCCGCCGGAGACCGAGCCGACCGCCGTGCCGTCGGCGTCCACCGCGAGGGCGGCGCCCGGCCGGCGGGGCGCGCTGCCGCCGACGGCCACCACGGTGGCCACCGCGAAGTCACGTCCCTGCTCGACCCACCGGTGCAGTTCTTCGGCGATGTCCAGCATCTCTCGGTCTCCTTGGAGGAACGGCTCGAATCGAGCGGCGGTCGCGCGGCCGGTACGTGCCGGGCGGGCCGGGGATGCGACGTGCCCTCGCGTGGTGCGCGGAGCACACGTGGCGGCGACCCGCCGCAGCCGGACCGGCTACGCCGTACCCGTGAGGTGTTCCGGGCGTACCGGCGTCCTGTTCAGCTCCAGCCCTGTCGCGTTCCGAATGGCCGCGAGGACGGCCGGAGTCGACGACAGGGTCGGGGCCTCGCCGATGCCGCGCAGCCCGTACGGCGCGTGGTCGTCGGCGAGTTCGAGCACGTCGACGGGGATGGTCGGCGTGTCGAGGATCGTGGGGATCAGGTAGTCCGTGAAGGACGGGTTGCGGACCTTCGCGGTCTTGGGGTCGACGACGATCTCCTCCATGACGGCGATGCCGAGGCCCTGGGTCGTGCCGCCCTGGATCTGGCCGAGGACGGAGAGGGGGTTGAGGGCCTTGCCGACGTCCTGGGCGCAGGCCAGTTCGACGACCTTGACCATGCCCAGCTCGGTGTCGACCTCGACGACGGCCCGGTGCGCGGCGAAGGAGTACTGGACATGGCCGAAGCCCTGCCCGGTGCGCAGGTCGAAGGGCTCGGTCGGCCGGTGCCGCCACTCCTCCTCGACCTCGACGGCCTCGTCCCCGAGGACGTCCACCAGGTCGGCCAGCACCTCGCCGCCGACGGTGACGACCTTGCCGCCCTCCAGGAGGAGTTCGGCCGTTGCCCAGGCGGGATGGTACGTACCGAACTTGCGGCGGCCGATCTCCAGGACCTTCTCGCGGACCAGCTCGCAGCTGTTCCTGACCGCGCCGCCGGTGACGTACGTCTGGCGGGACGCGGACGTCGAACCGGCCGAACCCACCCGCGTGTCCGCCGGGTTGATCGTCACCCGGGTGACGCCCAGCTCGGTGCGGGCGATCTGCGCGTGGACGGTGATGCCGCCCTGGCCGACCTCCGCCATGGCCGTGTGGACGGTGGCGACGGGTTCGCCGCCGACGACCTCCATCCGTACCCGGGCGGTCGAGTAGTCGTCGAAGCCCTCGGAGAAGCCGACGTTCTTGATGCCGACCGCGTAGCCGATGCCCCGGACGACGCCCTCACCGTGCGTGGTGTTGGACAGGCCGCCCGGCAGCTGTCGTACGTCCGCCGCCTCGCCGGCGGTGAGCCACTGCCGCTCGGGCGGCAGGGGCATCGCCTTGACGCGCCGCAGGAGTTCGGCGACCGGGGCCGGGGAGTCGACGACCTGACCGGTCGGCAGGGCGGTGCCCTGGGACATGGCGTTGATCTGCCGGAACTCCACCGGGTCCATGCCGAGACTCGCCGCGAGCTTGTCCATCTGGGCCTCGTACGCGAAGCACGCCTGGACCGCTCCGAAGCCCCGCATGGCGCCGCAGGGCGGGTTGTTGGTGTAGAGGGCGACGGCCTCCATCTCGACGTCGTCGATGACGTACGGGCCCGCGCCGAGCGAGGCGGCGTTGCCGACGACGGCCGGGGAGGCGGAGGCGTACGCGCCGCCGTCCAGGACGATGCGGGCCTTGAGGTGGGTGAGCTTGCCGTCGCGCGTCGCCCCGTGCTCGTAGTACAGCTTCGCGGGGTGGCGGTGGACGTGGCCGAAGAAGGACTCGAAGCGGTTGTAGACGATCTTCACCGGCTTGCCCGTGCGCAGCGCCAGCAGGCAGGCGTGGATCTGCATCGACAGGTCCTCACGGCCGCCGAAGGCGCCGCCGACCCCGGCCAGCGTCATCCGGACCTTGTCCTCGGGCAGGCCGAGTACGGGTGCGATCTGGCGGAGGTCGGAGTGCAGCCACTGGGTGGCGACGTAGAGGTCGACGCCGCCGTCCTCGGCGGGTACGGCGAGACCGGACTCCGGGCCGAGGAAGGCCTGGTCCTGCATGCCGAAGACGTACTCGCCCTCGACGATCACGTCGGCGCGCTCGCGGGCCGACGCCACGTCGCCGCGGATGATCGGCTGACGGTGGACGATGTTCGGGTGCGGGACATGGCCGATGTGGTGGTCGTCGCGGCCCTCGTGGATCAGGATCGCGTCCGGCGCGGTCGCGGAGGCCTCGTCGGTGACGACCGGCAGTTCCCGGTACTCCACCTTGATCTTGGCGGCGGCGCGGCGCGCGGTCTCCGGGTGGTCGGCCGCGACGATCGCGACGGGCTCGCCGTGGTGGCGGACCTTGCCGTGGGCGAGGACCGGGGTGTCCTGGATCTCCAGGCCGTAGTTCCGGACCTCGGTCGGCAGGTCGTCGTACGTCAGCACGGCGTGGACGCCGGGCGTGGCGAGGGCCTCGGCCGTGTCGATGGAGACGATCTCGGCGTGCGCGACCGTGGAGCGCAGGATCTGACCCCAGAGCATGTCCTCGTGCCACATGTCGGACGAGTACGCGAACTCGCCGGTGACCTTGAGGGTGCCGTCGGGACGGAGCGTGGACTCGCCGATGCCGCCCTTGGTGCGGGAGCCCTGGGTGATGTTGGTGGGCAGGCCCGTGGTTCCCATGATCAGACCCCTTCGGACTGCCGGGCGGCCGCGAGGCGGACCGCGTCCATGATCTTCTCGTAGCCGGTGCAACGGCACAGGTTGCCCGACAGCGCCTCGCGGATGTCCGCGTCGCTCGGGTTCGGGCGGCGCTCCAGCATCTCGTCGGCGGCGACGAGCAGACCCGGTGTGCAGAACCCGCACTGGACGGCGCCGGCGTCGATGAACGCCTGCTGGATCGGGGAGAGTTCGACGCCTTCGCCGGTCTGCGAGTCGGTGCCCCTGGCGGCCCACCGCTTGGCCTCGTCGAGCGAGGTCCCGGCCCTCCCTGCCGTACCTGCCGTTCCGCAGGCACCCGACGCGCAACCGCCGTGCTCGGCCCGCTGCTTGGCGTGGTCCGCCAGCCCCTCGACCGTGACGACCTCGCGGCCCTCCACCTGCCCGGCCGCGACCAGACACGAACACACCGGCAGGCCGTCCAGGCGGACCGTGCACGACCCGCACTCGCCCTGCTCACAGGCGTTCTTCGAACCGGGCAGACCGAGCCGCTCCCTCAGCACGTACAGCAGGGACTCGCCCTCCCACACGTCGTCGGCTTCCTGCGGACGGCCGTTGACCGTGAGATTGACGCGCATCACGCGACTCCCTCCGTGCGGGCGGCGGTGCCGCGGTACGACTCCCAGGTCCACATCAGCGTGCGGCGGGCCATGACGCCGACCGCGTGGCGGCGGTAGCTCGCGGTGCCCCGGACGTCGTCGATGGGGTTGCAGGCGCCGGCGCAGAGGTCCGCGAACTGCTTGGCGACCGAGGGGGTGATGATCCTGCCGTTGTCCCAGAAGCCGCCCTCGTCGAGCGCCGCGTTCAGGAACTCCTCGGCGGCCCGGGCACGGACCGGGGTCGGCGCGGCCGAGCCGATGCCCGTCCGGACGGTGCGCGTCGACGGGTGGAGGGCCAGTCCGAAGGCGCACACGGCGATGACCATGGCGTTGCGCGTGCCGACCTTCGAGTACTGCTGCGGGCCGTCCGCCTTGTCGATGTGCACGGCCCGGATCAGCTCGTCCGGCGCGAGGGCGTTGCGCTTCACGCCGGTGTAGAAGTCGTCGATGGGGATGAGCCGGGAGCCCCGTACGGACTCGGCCTCGACCTGGGCACCCGCCGCGAGAAGGGCCGGGTGGGCGTCGCCGGCCGGGGAGGCGGTGCCGAGGTTGCCGCCGACGCCCCCGCGGTTGCGGATCTGCGGGGAGGCGACCGTGTGCGAGGCCAGGGCGAGGCCGGGCAGCTCGGGACGGAGGTGTTCCATGATCCGGGTGTACGACACGGAGGCGCCCAGACTAACCGTTTCCTCGCCGACCTCCCACTCGGAGAGCTCGCCGATGCGGTTCAGGTCGAGCAGATACTCGGGCCGACGGTGGTCGAAGTTGATCTCGACCATCACATCGGTGCCGCCGGCGATCGGCACAGCGGTGGGGTGCTCGGCCTTCGCGGCGAGCGCCTCCTCCCAGCTGGCGGGGCGAAGGAAGTCCATGTGACCGGCTCTCTTCTTCGTCTCTGTGTCTCGGAGTAGTTCCGTTTGAGCCAGATCGTGTGCGGCGGGCCCGGCTCGTCCAGGTGCTCTTCCTGTGGATGAAGCCCAGTACACAGCTCCCTCCTCCACCCCGGTCAGTCACGGAAGACATGAAGGAGTTGGCTGGCCAGGGGGCGCATCTTGTAGATTCGTATGAAGGGAGGCCATCAGCAACCTCTCCGTCTTCCTCTGGAAACATCCAGAACACGGCTGGGGTCCGGCGAGCGGGATCGTCGAAAGTCCCAGGCCAGCCCTGGAGCTGTCCCGGCCTCCGCGACCACCCTCCTCCGGAAGTCGCGGACACGCTTCCCGGGCGAACCGAACGTTGTTTTCGAGACAAGAACGGCGGCGACGAGAATGCGCCTGCGCGCACTGCTGGACACCGACGCGCTGGGACTGCGGCTGCTCGGCGGCGAGGACGAGCTGGACCGCGCCTTGCGCGGTGTGATGACCACCGACCTCAGGGACCCCAGCCGCTACCTCTCCGGCGGCGAGCTGGTGCTGACGGGCCTCGCCTGGCGCCGCGACGCCGCCGACTCCGAGCCCTTCGTGCGGCTCCTGGCGGGCGCCGGCGTCACCGCGCTGGCCGCCGGGGAGGCCGAGCTGGGCGACATCCCGGAGGACCTCGTCGTGGCCTGCGCCCGGCACCGGCTGCCGCTCTTCGCGGTCAACGAGTCGGTGGCCTTCGCGACGATCACCGAGCACGTCGTACGGCAGGTCTCCGGCGAGCGTGCCGGGGACCTGGCGGCCGTGGTGGACCGGCACCGCCGGATGATGACCTCCGGCCCGGCGGGCGGCGGCCCGGACGTCGTCCTGGACCTCCTCGGCTCCGACCTGGACCTCAGGGCCTGGGTGCTCTCCCCCGCCGGCCGGCTCATCGCGGGCCCCAAGGCCGCCGGGCCCGCCCTCCCCGCCGGGCTGTGCGCGCGGCTGGCCGCCGAGCACCTGGCGGCGACGCGCACGGGACGGCGCGGACCGCACCGCGTGACCGTCGGCACCACGATCTACTCGCTCTTCCCGATCAGCACCGCGGGCCGCGGGCCCGACGGAGCCCGCGACGAACGCGAGACGGTGCTGTCCGACTGGCTCCTCGCGGTCGAGGCCGACGCCGGGGACTGGCCCGCCGAGCGGCTCGACCTGCTGGACGGTGTCACGCAACTGATCGCGGTCGAGCGGGACCGGCGCGACGCGGCCCGTACGGTACGGCGGCGGCTCGCCCGGGAGGTCCTGGAGCTGGTGCAGGCGGGGTCCGCGCCCGCCGAGATCGCGGCCCGGCTGCGGGTCGCCGCGCCGGTGCTGCTGCCGGGCCTCGGGGCGGCGCCGCACTGGCAGGTCGTCGTGGCCCGGGTCGAGTGGGACGGCGGCGACGCCGACGGCGGGCCGCTCACCCAGGCGCTCCTGGAGGAGATCCTCGTCGACCCCCGGTCGACGGGCCCCGAGCCGTCGGACCGTATCGCCGTCGCCCACTCGGGTGAGGAGGCCATCGCCCTCGTCCCCCTCCCGGCGGCCTCCTCGGCACACGACCCCTCCGAGTCCGGCATCCACGCCGACACGCTCCTCGCGGCCGTACGGGACCCGCTGACGGCCGGCCTCGACGACGACGGGCGGCTCACCCTCGGCGTCAGCGCGGCCGTGCACTCGGCCGAGGGCCTGCGCGGCGCCCTGGAGGAGGCCCGGCACGCCCGCCGGGTGGCGGCGGCCCGCTCCGGCCGGGTGTGCGCGGCCGGCCACCAGGAACTGGCCTCCCACGTGCTGCTCCTCCCCTTCGTCCCCGACGACGTGCGCCGCGCCTTCACGGCCCGCCTCCTCGATCCCCTGCGCGACTACGACCGCAGGCACCGCGCCGAGCTGATCCCCACGCTGGAGGCGTTCCTGGACTGCGACGGCTCCTGGACGCGCTGTGCCGCTCGGCTCCACCTGCACGTCAACACGTTGCGGTACCGGGTGGGCCGCATCGAGCAGTTGACGAGCCGGGACCTCTCCCGCCTGGAGGACAAGCTCGACTTCTTCCTGGCCCTGCGCATGAGCTGAGGTCGAGGGGTCGTGGCCGGGGGGTCCCTGTGCGCCGTCCGCACCCCATGACTTTGTGAATTCCTTCACCCGCCCCCTGGCCCGACCCCGGAATTCGTGCTGAGATGCCGCCACCACTCAAAGCTCAAGGGCGTGCTCGGGGAGGGCAACGTGGCGCACACCGCCATGTCTGGTAACGGAACGACCGCTGGTGACGATCCACTCCAGACCGCGGTATGGCGGTTGCGCTCACGCGCCTGCTGGGTCGACGCGGCAGCCCTGATCGAACCCGTCAGCCCACAGGCCTCGCTCCAGCGGACCGCGCTGCTCGTCGAGCGCTGTCTCTACACCGAGCAGGGCTGGGAGGACGCCGAGGACGCGCTGCGCACGGCCGAGGCGCGGGCCCGGACCGACGACGAGCGGGGCGCGGCGGCCTGTGAGCGCGGCCAACTGGCGTACGCGGCCACGCTGCTCGGCGTCCGCGACCGCTCCGACGAGGCGCGGGCCGCGCTCGGCCGGGCGGCGGCCCTGATCGCCCCCGGCGCCCCCGGCCGGGCCCTGCTCGACTTCCGCCGGGGCGTCCTCGCCGAGAACCTGGCCCTCTCCCCGCAGGCCGCCCGCGCCGCCTATCGCCGCGCCCACGCCGGCGCCACCGCCCACAACGACCAGCTCCTGCAGTCCTTCACCTGGCGCCACCTTGCCGGACTCGCCCTCCGCGACGGCGAGTTGGCCGAGGCCCGTCACGGCTTCGCCGAGTCCCTGCGCATCCGGGAGGAGTTGGGCTACCTCGTCGGTACCGCCCCCGCCCTCGTCTCCCTCGCCGACACCGAAGCCGAGCCGGAGGCCTCCCGCCTGCGCGAGGAGGCCCGCCGCCTGTTCCGTCTGCTGGGCGGCGTACCGACCTGGCTGGCACGCCAGTTGGCGCCACCGGCGGCGACGGCGTGAGCGGGGGCGCGCCGACGGTGCGACTGCCGGACAGATGGTTGCTCGCCTGAGTGCGCGAGGTGGTCGCGCAGGTCCCACACGACCGGCAGCCGAGAACGCTCCGCGGCCTACGGCGCCGGCTCGCCTCTCAACCGGCCGCGCCGAAGTGCGTCTCCACCAGACAACAGGCCGCTTCCAGGTCCTGCGCCACCAACGCGTCCAACAACGCGAGGTGCTCCGCTGCATCCGCCATCAGCTCGGTACGGCCGCCCCCGGCCCCGCCCACGTGGCCGACGGTGAGCGGCAGTTGCGTACGCCGGTGCAGGTCGTCGGCGATCTGCAGCAGTTGCTGGTTCCCGGCCAGCCCCAGCACCCCCCGGTGAAAGGCCCGGTCCGCCTCCCCGTACGCGGCCCGGCACCCGGACGACGCGGCCCGCGCCGTCCCCTCGGCGAGCGGCCTCAGCTCGGCCCACCGGTCGGCCGGCAGCGTATGCGCGAGCCGCATGATCACCGGTACCTGGAGCAGCGCCCGCACCTCCGCGAGCTCGGCCAGTTCCCGGGCGCCCCGTCGTACGACACGGAAGCCCCGGTTGGGCACGACCTCGACGGCGCCCTCGACGGCCAGTTGCTGCATCGCCTCCCGGACGGGGGTCGCCGAGACCCCGAACCGCTCACCGAGCGCGGGCGCCGAGTACACCTCCCCCGGCGTCAGGTCCCCGCCCGCGAGCGCGGCACGCAGCGCGTCGAGGATCTGCCCCCGCACGGAGGCCCGCTGGACGACCGGGCGCCCCTGCGCGCGGGGCAGCGGGAACGGCGTCTCGCTGTGCGTGTGCTCACCCCGCGCCGCATCCGCCACGGGACCGGTGTCGCCGCGTACCGCCGCCGGGCCGCCGTCCGCCGCGATGCCCCGCTCCCGGTCGACGTCCGCGACCTGGGGCTGTGCGGGGACGCGATAGGCCGAGGCCGACCGGACGGCGGCGGCCTCCGGCGCACTCGGACCAGCGGCCTGGCGCACGCGAGGTCCGGCCTGCTCCACGGGTCCTCCTCCGAGCCGAGTCGTGTGTCGCGCAGCGCGGCCGACGGGATACATGGGGCACTCGGGGGCCTCGCACCACACGCGACCCGGGCGGGCACGGCGCAAGGACCCCGTAGGTCACTACTGGGGTTGTTACCGGTCGTAAAGCACCATAGGCGCACATGCCCTCAGTTCAAACCTCGACCACCTCGGGTAAGGTAAGCCTTACTTGGTGGCGACTGGTGAAACGGCGGTCTCCGCATGCCCCACCCAGCACCGGCACCGGCCCCCACTTCGCGCACGTCGCCCGTCACGGCCGCGTACGCCCGCCTGACCGAGATCCTGCCGATGATGAGCGTGACGGAACTCTCCCCCGTGGATCCACTGCCCGACGGCGATGGGTGGGTCTCCGCCGCCGGACTCGCGGCGGCGGGCGCCGAGTTCGACGCGTTCCTCGCCTGGGACGAGACGCAGATACGGCGGGACCACGGCCGCGCGGGCCGCCCGGACGTCGTGGCGGCCTTCGGACTGCACCGGTACTCCTGGTATGCCTGCCTGCTCTTCACGGTGCCCTGGTTCCTGCACCGCCGGGTGCCTCGCTTCCGCGCCGAGCAGATGGCGTTCCAGCGCGAGCGGAGCCGGCTGGCGGTGCGTGGCGAAACGTTCAGCTGCCTGCCGGGCGATCCGGCCGCGGCCGAGCCCGGTGCCCACGTGGTCCCGGACGAGGAGGCGCTGCGGGCGGAGGTGCGGGCGGCCCGGCCGAGCACATAGAACCGGTGCTCGGCGGTTTCGGCCCCCGTATGCGGCGGCGCGGGCGCGCGCTGTGGGGCATGGCGACCGACGAGATCGTCGAGGGGATCTGGTACATCGCCGAACTCCTGGGCGCGGACGAGCAGGAGCGCTGCCGACACGAGCTGGAACTGCTGCTGCCGGGCGCGACCAAGCCGTACGTGGGCGCCGCGGGGTTCCGCGAACCGACCGGCCCCGGCGGTGAGTCGCTGCCCACCCGCGACCGGGTGAGCTGCTGCATGTTCTACACGCTGGAGCCCGAGGACACCTGTGCCACCTGCCCGCGTGCGTGCGAGGCCGAGCGGATCGCCAAGTTGACGGCGTCCGCCGCCATGTGACGATCCCTCCCCTCGCCTCACCCGACGACCCCCCGGCGATCGCCCGCGGTTGTGTGCCGTAAGATCCACTCCGGTCGGGGTTCTCGTTGGTCACAGGTGGTTCACGAATTCCTCACTTCTCGCGGGAACTTTCCGTGGAACCACTCGAACGGGTAATCTCACTCGCACTCAACTCCCGTCCCTCGCGCGGTAGTTCGAGCAGAATGCCGCCTGGCGTCACTCATCGCACTTCCTTGGCGGTCTCTTGCCCCGAAACCCCCTGAGGGCCGCGAGGATTGGGCCACCATGGCGGGCGTTACGCCCTATCCCAATGCAAGGGACCCCTGATGAGATTGACCGACATATCGCTGAACTGGCTGCTTCCGGGCGCCGTACTGCTCCTGGGCATGCTGGCGGCGGTTGCGGTGCTCGCGCGCGGCAAGCGCTCCGGGGAGCACGCGAAGACCGAGGATTCCTGGGAACGCAGCGAGGAGCGCCGCAGGCGCAAGGAGGCCCTCTACGGCACGGCCTCCTACATCCTTCTCTTCTGCTGTGCCGCGGTCGCCGCCGCGCTCTCCTTCCGCGGCCTGGTCGGCTTCGGCGAACAGAACCTGGGCCTCACCGACGGGTGGCAGTACCTGGTTCCGTTCGGCCTCGACGGCGCCGCCATGTTCTGCTCGGTCCTCGCGGTGCGCGAGGCCAGCCACGGTGACGCGGCCCTCGGCTCCCGGATACTCGTCTGGACGTTCGCCGGTGCGGCGGCCTGGTTCAACTGGGTGCACGCGCCCAGGGGCCTCGGCCACGACGGCGCCCCGCAGTTCTTCGCCGGCATGTCCCTGTCCGCCGCGGTTCTCTTCGACCGCGCGCTGAAGCAGACCCGCCGGGCCGCACTGCGCGAGCAGGGTCTCGTCCCGCGTCCGCTGCCGCAGATCCGTGTCGTCCGCTGGCTGCGGGCCCCCCGCGAGACGTACAGGGCCTGGTCGCTGATGCTCCTGGAGGGCGTGCGCAGCCTGGACGAGGCCGTGGACGAGGTCCGCGAGGACAAGCGGATCAAGGAAGAGACCCGGACGCGCAAGCGCGAGCAGGAGCGTCTGGAGCGCGCACACCTCAAGGCGATCAGCCGGGGCCACCGGGGCCTGCCGGGTCGTGGCGGTGGCGGCGGTGGCGGCGGCGGCGGCGGACGCCAGGTGGACACCACGGTGGAGCGCGTGCCCGCCGCCCAGGTCGCCTCGGAGCCTGCCATATCGACACCGGAGCAGCTGCCCGTACGTACGCGTCCCTCCCTGCAGCCCGTGCGCAACGGCGCTGACAAGTCGATCACCGTCGACCTCACCGCGGAGGACGACACCATGGCCCTGCCACGGCTCGACTCCCTGGAGCGCAAGCTCAAGGACCTTGAGCAGCAGTTCGGCTGATCCGAACCGCACATCGGACCGGGGCGCGGCATCAAGCCGCGCCCCGGTCCGTTTCCCGTTCGGCGTCCTCCCGCGACGCGGACCGGTCGCCAGGGGCGGCCCCTTACGTCAGTCCGCCGTCCAGGTCGAACCACACCGCCTTGCCCACGCCGTGCGCCCGTACCCCCCAGGCGTCGGCGAGGGACTGGACGAGGAGGAGGCCACGACCATGGGTGCCGTCGTCGGTCCTGGGCATCCTGGGTCTGGGCCTGCGTGCCACGAAATCCCGTACTTCCACGTGCAGTCCGCGCGGTGAGACGGTGGCGGTCAGCACCGCGTCGTGGTCGGTGTGGATGAGCGCGTTGGTCACCAGCTCGCTCGTCAGCAGCTCCGCTGTCTCCGATCTCCCCGGCCGCCCCCATTGCCGCAGCAGCTCCCGCAGGGCCCGGCGGGCCTCGGGCACCGCCCTCAGGTCCGCCCGCCCGAGTCTGCGCCTGAGCTGTCCGGCACCGGCCTTGCCCGTCGTGCCGCCGGCCGCTTCCCCCACCGCTTCCGCCAAGAAGGCCCCTATCGCCACAGGGCCGCCCCCTCGTGCCTGCCTCTCCATGCCCCCCGCCCACGCGCCGATGTCGATTCCCCCTCCTGCCTCGAACACGTACACGGGGAACCATCCCCCGTCCGGATCGCGGCACTCATGTCGAATCGCCAACGACCTTCCGTACGCTTTCAAACGCACAGGGTCAAGCCAGCTGTCAGGCCCATGTGAAGCGTTTCCCGGCCCGGGAAACCACCGCACACGCCGACGAACCCGACGCCGCGCCCTCTCCGGGCGACCCCGGCGGGGCCCCGACCGCCGGGACCGATGGCCCACGTGGAGCTGCCGTATCCGGCCGTATACCACCGGATACGGCTGCCGTACGGGCGCCGCGTCCCCCGCACAAGGCGGGCCACTCGCCCCGATGATGCCGATTGGCCGGAATCCTGCGCTGGTACAGGCCAACGCGCGGCCGGGCGGGACTGGTTGACACCCGTCCGTGTCGGCCGTGGTCCTTGTCAGGCCTCCCACACGGCGGCGGCCGTACGGTCGTCCGCGTAGCCCTTGACCCTGACCTGGGCGTCGGCGAGGAAGGCGGCGAGGCCGGGCGGCTCGTCGGCTCCCCAGCGGCCCGCGAGATGCTCCGCGAGCGGGGCCTCCGCGCGCAGGGGCTCGGCGAGGCCGCCGGTGCACAGCAGCAGGACGTCGCCCTCCCGCGCCACGGAGGCCCGGAAGCGGAAGGGTTCACGGGGCGGCGCGGGGGCGGGTTCGTACGGGCTCGGGGGCGTCGTGATACCGAGGTCCATGGTGAGGCGGTCGCCGTCGGGGGTCTCGTGCGGCAACGAGCCGAAGCCGACGACCGGCGCGCCCGCCGTGTCGGCGACGCGCGGCTCCAAGTCCTGCCACTCCCCGCCCCGCAGCCGGAACAGCCCGCCGGCGCCGGCGCCGAAGAACACGCGCGTACGGCACCGAGGGTCGGCCGGGAGCAGCAGACAGCGCAGGCTCGCCGTGTACTCCTCCGGGTCGAGGCCCTGCTCTGCGGCGCCGGCCCGCAGCTTGCCGAGGCTGCGGTCGGTGAGCCGGTGCAGCCCGGACTTGAGGTCAACGCGCCGGGCCGCCCGGATGTCCTCCACCAGCCGTGCGTGGCTGAGCCCGACGGCCCGCCCGATCCATCGGCACGCCTCCGCCGCCGCGCGGTGCGCCCCCGGTGTGGCCCGGACACCCGTCGCCACGGCCACCAGCACCAGGGCCTGCTCGCCCACACCGAAACGGGCGGTCAGAAGTGAATCCCGGCGCGGCTCGCCCCGGTAGCGCGCCGAGTCCCCGCGCAGCGACGCGGCCCGCAGCGTGCAGACCCCGTAATGCGCCCCGTCCAGCACGGTGTCCGCCACCAGGTCGTCCAGACCCTCCGGATCCGCCGACGGCAGCGCGGTCGGCTCCGCGTCGTACGTGGGCGGCCCGGACCCGACGTAGTCGACCCGCACATCCCGCCGCCCGGTGACCGGAGTGGCCCCCCGCGTCTGGACGGTGGGGAGGTCGAACCGAGCGGAGGGCGGGGCGTCGGAGGGCTCGGCGGCGGAGGGCGCGGGCGAAACGGACGGCCGTGGCGGCGCGGGCGCGGCCCCGCCGGGTGCGTCCGTCAAAGGCCTGCCGGCGGGAGGAGGTGGCGCGCCCTCCGGGGGCCGTGAGGCGGGCACTGACCCCATGGGCGGTCGCGCGGGCGTACCGCGTCGGAAGGATGCCGCGCGCAAGCCCGGCGGGGTGGGACCGGTCGAGAAGGTCAGGGGGCCCGTCGGCTGCGCGGGCGGTGGCTCCCAGGGTGCGGGCCGCGGGGCGGAACCGCCGCGACGCAAGGAATCTGTCGTGGGGCTCGGGGCCGGGGCGGGGCCGACGGGCGGAACGGAGGGCGGGGCCGAAGGGGGAGGAGCCTGGGGGGCGTCCGGCCGGCTGCCTTGCCCGTCCTGCGCTCCGCGCCCACCACGTCCACCGAAGTCTCCCCGTCCGCCGAGTCCGCCCGGCGAGTCCTGGGGCGGCACCCTGTCCGAAAGGGCGCCCGAGGCACCTGGTGCGGACTCCGAGGTGTCCGGAACCGCGCGAGGCCCGCCCGGCGTGTGCGCCCCGGCACCCGATCCACCGGGCCGGTCCGACCCGCTGCCCGATCCGCCCGATCCGCCCGGCCCGTCCGACCCGCTGCCCGATCCGCCCGGCCCGTCCGGGACGGTGCCCGATCCGCCTCTGCCTGCTGCCGTACCGGACCCGCCCGGTACGGCTCCCCAGGCACCCGTCGGACTCGACGCACCCGTCGGGCTCGACGCACCCGTCGGGCTCGTCGGAGTACTCGCGCTCCTCGGAGTCGCCCCGCTCGCCGGAGTCGTCCGCGGCTTCCCGACCGTGTCCGCCGCCGAGGCGAAGCGGTCGTCGAGGGAATCGGCCGCGACCGAGGGGCCCGTGTCCCCGTTGGAGTCGTCGTACAACTGCCGCCACCAGTCGTCCTCGTGACCGGTCGGCCTCTCCCCCTGCTGGCTCATGCCCCTGATTGTCCACCTCGGGAGCCGTATGAAAACGGGGCATCCGGAAAATCGCCCCGCAGAGCCGACGACCCCACGGCGTGTCGGACCATATCTCGAACTCCGATGCGAGGCAGGGGAGTCGAAAGGCCGGAGGGAGCGGAGGGAGGAAAGGGACCGCCGGCGGCGCCCCACAGGAGAAACCGCCCGGCGGCGCCGGGATGACCGGCGTGGTGCCTGCGCGTGGCCCGGCCGTCCAAGTGCGCGGCGCGTTCCTGGAATTGCGCTGTGCGACCCCGGCTGCCGACGGGATGCGCGGTGCGGTGATGATGTGTCGAGCGGAAGGGCGCCGGGACCGGCGCGGCAAAGGAAAGGGACGTCGCCGCATGCTGGGAGCGATCGGTCTCGACGAGACGCACGAGGCGGCGTACCGGGCACTGGTGTCCGTGGGCGCCGCCGACGTACCGGATCTGGCGCGCCGGCTCACGCTCGGGGAGCACGACACCGAGCGCGCGCTGCGCCGGCTGGAGCGGCACGGTCTCGCTGCCCAGTCCTCCGCGCGCGCGGGCCGCTGGGTGGCCGCGCCGCCCGGGGTGGCCCTGGGCGCTCTGCTCACCCAGCAGCGCCACGAGCTGGAGAAGGCGGAGCTGGCGGCGGCGATGCTGGCCGAGGAGTACCGGGCGAGCGCGGCCGAGCCCGCCGCACACGACCTGGTCGAGGTGGTGATCGGCTCGGCCGCGATAGCGCAGCGCTTCCTCCAGCTCCAGCTCGGCGCCACGGAGGAGGTCTGCGCCATGGTCACCGGCGCTCCGATCGCGGTCTCCGGACCGGAGAACAACCCGGCGGAGGAGCAGGCCACCGGCCGCGGTGTCGGCTACCGCGTGGTGGTCGAGCGGGCCGTCCTGGACGAGGACAGCGGGCTCACCGAGCTGTCCGCCGCGCTGGGCCGGGAGGAGCGGGTGCGGGTGCTGGACAAGGTGCCCACGAAGCTCGTCATCGCCGACCGCACGCTCGCGATGGTCCCGCTCACCACGCACACCGCCGAGCCCGCCGCGCTCGTCGTCCACGCGAGCGGTCTGCTGGAGCTGCTGTCGGGCCTGTTCGAGTCGGTGTGGCGGCAGGCCCTGCCACTGCGGCTCGGCGCGGGCCGTGTCAGTGAGGACGTACCGGACGGCCCCGACGAGACCGACCTGGAGATCCTCTCCCTGCTGCTGGCCGGCATGACCGACGCGAGCGTCGCCAAACAGCTCGACCTGGGCTTGAGGACCGTGCAGCGCCGGGTGAAACGCCTGATGGAGCTGACCGGCGTGACGACCCGGCTGCAGTTGGGCTGGCATGCGTACGAGCGGTCCTGGGTGACCCGGAACTGACACGACCGCCCTGCGCTTTCTCGCGCGGTCCGGCACCCTGGGCAGATGGGAGCGTGGGAACTCCTGCTGGTCGCAGTGGTGCTGCTGCTCGGCATGTGCGGAGTGCTGGTGCCCGGCGTGCCGGGGACCTGGCTCGTGTGGGCCGGGGTCATGTGGTGGGCGCTGGAGGACCCGCGGCCCCTCGCCTGGTGGGTGCTCGTGGGCTCCACCGCCGTCCTCCTGCTGTCCCGGGCGGTCCGCTGGGGTCTGCCGCCCCGGCGGACGGAGGAGAGCGGCGCCACCCCCCGGATGGGGGTGTACGCCGGTGTCGGCGCCCTCCTGGGTTTCGTCCTCCTCCCCGTGCTCGGCGCGATCCCCGGCTTCGTCGGCGGCATCTACCTCTCCGAGCGGCTCCGCCTCGGCCGCCACGGCGCGGCGACGGCCGCGACGCGCACCGCGATGCGCTCGGGCGGGTCGGACGTCCTGGCGGAACTGTTCGCGTGCCTGCTGGTCGTGGGCGCGTGGGTGGGCGTGGTCTTCGGGGGCTGAGACGGCCCCGCGGAGAGGTCACCCTCCGGGAGTCACGTCCGGCGGGGTGCGCGTGCCCGCGTCGTCGAGGGGGAGGTGGTCACCGGGTCGTCGGGGGGACGGACCGGGCCGGGCGGCGTGGGTCGCGGACGGCCCGGTCGAAGTCCGCCACCGCGTCAAGGATCCGGTCCCCGACGATCACGTCGTCGCCCGCCTGCCGTACGCGCTCACGAGCCGGCGTGCAGGCGTGCAGGCGTGCCTCACGTGGCCGTGAAGGCGGCGTTGTCGACGCGGGGCCGGGTGTGGCCGGTCCCGGCCGGCGTCAGAGCACGCCCTCCAGGTCGAGCAGCAGGCGCTTGCGGACGAGGCCGCCGGCGTACCCGGTGAGGGTGCCGTCCGCGCCGATCACGCGGTGGCAGGGGCGGAGGATGAGGAGGGGATTGGCGCCGATCGCGCCGCCGACGGCCCGGACGGCCGCCCGGGGCGCGCCGATACGGGCGGCGACGGCACCGTACGTGGTGGTCGCGCCGTACGGGACGTCGTCGAGCGCGGCCCACACCCGCTGCCGGAAGTCGGTGCCCTCACCCCGCAACTCCAGCCGGAACTCCTTTAGTTCACCGGCGAAGTAGGCGGCGAGCTGTTCCTCGGCCGCCCGGAAGGGCCCCGGGTCGCGCAGCCGGCCCGCCAGGGGGACCCGGCCGCCTTTCTGCTCCGGCACGGAGAGGGAGGTGAGGGCGCCCGACTCGTCGGCGGTGAGGAGAAGTCGTCCGACGGGGCTGTCGACGGTGGTGCGGTACGTCCGCTGCTCGGTGCTCACGACTGAACTCCCTGTGGCTGTCGCCGCGAAGCCGTGCCCGGCTCCGGCGCGCTCGCTGTTCTGAGGTGGTGCAGGGCGTACGACCGCCAGGGCCGCCGGGCGTCCGGCACGGCCTCGCCCGGCGGTGCCACGTCCGGATCACCGAGGGCGCGGGTGCGGATCGCGGTGACGGTACGGCCGTCCATGCCCGGCAGCGCGAGCAGCGCCGCCGGGACCTCGTCCCGGTCCACGCCACGTCGAGACGTACGGTGCCGTCGGTGAGGGCGGTGGCGAGCGCCGAGCGGGCCGTCCGCCCCGGCCTGCGCACCCGGTTCGCCGGTTTCGGCGTCACCGCCGGGCAGCTCGGCCGACAGAAGATCCCGGTCGTCTCGACGGCGAGGAAGAACTCCCCGTCGGACCGCCCGCCCCTGCTGCGGACGGCCTCGTACCTGGTGTCTTCGTCCTTCATGCCTCCCAGTGTCGACCACGGGGACCGCCCCGGCTGGCGGAAATCGGACATGACGTCGGGCCGTGGCCGCCCCCGCCCCGCCGCTCCACTCGGGCGATCACCGCCGGAGGAGGCGGCGGGGGCGGCAGCGGGGGCGGCGGGGACGGACCCGCCAGGTCACCGCGTCGGGCGTCGGCGACTACGCCCAGCGATTCCGCTTGGCCTCCATCGCCGCGCGCCCCTCGGCGTCCCTCCGTTTCCACTCCTTCCGGATCTCGGCCCGCATCCGGGCGTCGGACTGGGCCGCGATCCGCTGGTTCTCGCGGAGCAGCTTGCGGTAGCTGTCGAGCCGCCGCTCGGGCAGTTCACCGGACTCGACCGCGCCGAGGACCGCGCAGCCGGGCTCGGCGATGTGCGCGCAGTCGTGGAAGCGGCAGTCCGCGGCCAGTTCCTCGATCTCGGCGAAGACCTGCCCGACCCCGCTCCCGGCGTCCCAGAGGCCGACGCCGCGCAGCCCGGGTGTGTCGATGAGGACTCCGCCGCCCGGCAGGGCGAGGAGGTTGCGGGTGGTGGTGGTGTGCCGTCCCTTGCCGTCCACGTCACGGATGGCCCGGACGTCCATGACGTCCTCGCCGAGCAGCGCGTTGGCGAGGGTCGACTTGCCGGCGCCGGACTGCCCGAGCAGCACGGAGGTGCCGCCGGAGAGCACCGCGGCGAGGACGTCGAGGCCCTCGTCGAGGGCGGAGCTGACCGTCAGCACGGCGATGCCGGGCGCGACGGTCTCCACGTCCTGCACCAGATGCCCCAGCGTGGCGGCGTCCGGCACGAGGTCGGCCTTGGTTAGCACGACCACGGGCCGCGCCCCGGACTCCCAGGAGGGTTCCGACTCGCGCAGCAGTGCATCACCTCTGGAGCAGGACATCGCGAGCGCGAGGAACCGCTCGATCCGCCCGAGGTCCAGTTCGACCGCGAGCGACACACAGATGACGACGTGGTCGATGTTGGAGGCCAGCACCTGGCCCTCGGAGCGCTTGGACGACGTCGACCGCACGAACGCAGCACGGCGCGGCAGGAGCGTGCGCACATACCGCGGATCGCTGCCTTCGGGGTCGACGGCAGCCCAGTCCCCCGTGCACACGACGTTCATCGGGTCGCGGGGGACGACGAACTCGGTGTCGGCACGAACGGTACCGGCCGGGGTGATGACGTCGCACCGGCCGCGGTCGACCCGGACGACACGGCCCGGCAGGAGTCCCTGCTCGGCATGTGGGGCGAACTCGGCCTCCCAGTCCGCATCCCACCCGTACGGCACGAGCGGATGCGAAGAAGACGAGGACGAACCCGGGAGAGAAGAGAGAGACAAGGGGTGACCCTTCACAGGGGTGGCCCCGGCACCGCGCTCACAGGCGCGGGAGAAACAGAGAGGTCAGCCGGGGGCCACGGAGGTGAACTGAACGGACTTCGGGATACGGGCAGCGCCCGTCGCAACGACAGCCATCGGTCACACCTCCCCAACCAGACCAAGTCACCCGCGGCAACTCCGGGTTGCCGCCTCAACAGAACCGACCCTAGAGGTACCCGGGCCGCGACGCCATCGAATTACGGCGACCCATTCGGCGACGGTGCGAGGCAGGCGCGGCACCGATCGCCGGGAACCTGTGCACTGTGCCGGTCAAAGGCACCTCCCCACGACCCGGACATGGTCGCGTCCTCGGGGCCTGGACGACACCCCTGGACGGTCGAGGTGTTCCGAACGGCGCCCAAGGGCACGGGCGAAGGCCGTCTCCTCACCCCTGAGGAGACGGCCTTCGCCCGTGCCCTTGGGCGCCGCTCCTACGTGAGATCCAGCCTGGTGTGCACCAGCTGCGCGAAGTGGGTCAGGGTGCGGTCGCTGTTCATCAGCTCGGCGGTCGCCAGGCGGACGTCGAAGTGTTCGCCGGCGCGCACCATGAACTCGGTGCTCAGCAGCGAGTCGAGGCCGAAGTCGGTCACGGGCCGCGCTGGGTCCAGCTCCTCGGGATCGCTGTGCAGAACGGCGGCGAGCAGCCGGGTCAGGGTCTGGGTGATCGCGGCCCGGGCGTCGTCGGGTGTCATGGCGGCCAGTTCGCGCCGCAGCTCCGCCCGGCCTTCCGGGCTGGGGGCGGAGTCGGCCGGCACAAGTCCGGCGAAACGGGCGGCGGTCAGGGCGGGCAACAGGCGGCGGGCGCGGCCCCAGCGGTAGCGGCCGATGCCCGCCACGTCGGTGCCCGGCTGGAGCAGGCCGCCCGCGGTGGCGAGGGCCTCGGCGACGGTGAGGGGCTGGAAGCCCCGTTCGGCCATGGCATCGCCGATGGCGTGGCGGGCGACGTAGCCGGTCTCGCCGATCGGGCCGAAGGCGAGCGCGGTGGCCGGGCGTCCCTGGGCGTGGCGGGCGCGCGCCTGCGCCTCCAGGTAGGCGTTGCCGGCCGCGTAGGGGGCCTGGCCGACGTTGCCGACGGCGGTGGCGATCGAGGAGTAGGTGAGGAACAGGTCCAGGTCATGGTCCGCGGTGAGGCGGTGCAGTCGGGCCGCGCCGTCGGCCTTGGGGGCGAGGACGGCGGTGAACCGGTCGTCGGTGAGTTCGGCCAGGGGCGCGTCGTCGAGGTGCATCGCGGCGTGTACGACGCCGCGCAGCCGGTGCCCGGTGGCGTCGATCGCGTCGATGACCCGGCGCAGCGCCGCCCCGTCGGTGACGTCGGCCGCGTAGGCGGTGGCGTGTACGCCGCGCCGGGCCAGGTCCTCCAGGAGGGCCGGCGCCTCGGGAGTGGCCTGGCCGCGGCGGGAGACCAGCGCCAGGTGCCGGGCCCCTTGGTCGGCCAGCCACCATGTGGTGGCGGCGCCGAAGCCGCTCAGTCCGCCGGTCACCAGGTAGGTGCCGTCGGCGTCCAGTGCGCGGGCGTGGGGTGCGGGCTGGACGGTGACGGGTTCGTCCAGCGGGTTCTCGTCGGCTTCGCTTCGGCCGCTGGCATCGACCCGGTCGTGGGCGTCGGCTTCGCCGAGCGAGACGACGACCTTGCCGATGTGCCGGGAGTGCTGCAGGACCTGGAAGGCCTCCTCCACCCGGGCGGCCGGGTAGACGGTGTGCGGCAGCGGCCGGTACACACCTCGCTCGATGAGTGACACGACATCGTCGAGCAGGCGGGAGCCGCGGCCCCGGTCCAGCACCACGTGGTCGAGGTTGAAGCCGATGAACGTCAGGCTGCGGTCGAAGGGACGCAGCGACAGCGGGTTGTTGAGAAAGATGTCGCGTTTGCCCAGTTCGATGAAGCGGCCGTTGGGGCGCAGCAGGTCCAGTCCGTGCGCGATCGCCTCGCCGCTGAGGGAGTTGACGACGACGTCGACGCCCCGGCCTTCGGTGAGTTCGCGGACCCGCGGTACGAAGTCCAGGCTGCGTGAGTCGAGCACGTGCCAGGCGCCGAGGCTGCGCAGCAGGTTCCGTTTGGTCTCGCTTCCGGCGGTGGCGATGACGCGGGCGCCCCGTGCGTGAGCGCACTGCAGGGCGGCCAGGCCCACCGCGCCGGCGCCGCCGTGCACGAGCACCGTCTCGCCGGAAGCCACGCGCGCCTGGTCGACCAAGGCGTGGTGGACCGTCAGGAAGGCGACGGGGAAGGTCGCCGCCTCGGCGTAGCTCATGCCGTCGGGGATCTTGATCAGGCCGTCGTCGTGGGCGACACCGTGGGAGGCGAGGGCCGCGGGAATGAGGCCGCAGACCCGGTCACCGATCGCGAGGTCACGCACTCCGGGTCCGACGGCGCGGACGATGCCGGCACCGTCCGTGCCCAGTCCGCGGCTGAGGGGGCTGTCCTCCACGGCTTCGGGCGGCAACAGGCCGTTGGCGCGCATGGGGTCGCGGTAGTTCAGCGCCACCGCGCGCATCTCGACGGCGACTTCACCGGGACCGGGCTGCGGGAGAGGTGTCTCCCGCCAGACCAGGCGCCGGGCGGGGCCGGGGTCGCGGGCGTCGAGGATGAAGGGCACGCCGGCGGGGACGGCGGGTGGCTCGTCGGCCGGGTGCTCGACGTGCAGGGGAGTGAAGCGGCCGGCCGGTGTGAGGACGACCTCGTCCTCGACGGCGCCCGCGTTCTCGTCCGCGGTGCGGCCCGCGGTGAGCAGCTCGGCGGCCAGGCGGCGGGCGTCGGCGGCCGGGTCCGCCGTGCGGTCGAGGGAGACGCGCCGCAGTCCCAGGCCGGGCTGTTCGTTGGCCAGGGTGCGAGCGGCGCCCCAGACGGCCGCGTCCTCGGGGTGCGTGGGGCGTTCCGGGGCGGGGAACAGGCCGGTGGGGCGTGTCACCAGCCACACCTGTGGGCCCCGGTCCTCGGGCGGAGTCCGGCAGGCGGCGGCGAGAGTGCGCAGGACGGCCGCGCGGTGCGTGGTCCGGGCCACGGGCTGCTGCGGGTCGGGCTCGGCCAGGAGCAGGACGATGTGCGGCGCGGCCTCGGCGGTCAGTGCCGCCGTCCATGCCTCGACGTCGGTGGCGGCGGGCAGGACCGTCGCCGGGCCCAGCAGTGCGGCCAGCTCCCGGGCGGTCGGGGTCTCGGCGTCGGTCTCCGTGGCGACGAGCCAGACCGCGTCCGGCGGTGGCGGGGGAAGGGCGGGCGTGTCCGCCGCTTCCCCGGGCGCGGCGGCGACCAGAACCGAGTGGTCGTCGGGCCCCGTCTGCCAGGGGCTGGTGAAGCCGCACCGCTCCAGCAGTGGCGTCCACTCGTCGCGGGGCAACAGCCGTGTGGTGGGACGCAGGGCCCGGTCACTGCGTTTCCACAGGGACTCCAGGCCGCCCAGCAGCAGGGCGTCGAGCCGATCGTTGTGCCGCTCGGTGGCCAGCAGGTGGCCGCCCGGGACGAGGAGCGAGCGTACGTGTCCCAGCGCGGCGGCCAGGTCGGCCGTGGCGTGCAGGGCGTCACCGGCGAGGACCAGGTCGAAGCCGCCCGGCGGGAAGCCCTGGACGGCGGGGTCGGCGTCCAGGTCGAGGGTGCGGTGGTCGACGAAGTGGCAGGCGGCGAAGCGGTGCCGGGCGTGGACGAAGGAGGCGTTGGAGGGGGCCGTGCAGGTGTAGTGGGTGCGGTCGGGCGGGAGCAGCGGGAGCGCGGCGGCGGTCAGGGCCGTGGTGGTCGCGCCCACTTCGAGGACGCGCAGCGGGCGGTCGGCGGGCCAGGCGCGGACGATCCGGTCGAGCAGCGCCTGCACCACCCGGTGGGTGAAGCGGTGAGCGGGCGCGGTCTCCTGCCACTGTTCGAGGAAGCTCTCGCCGACGGGCAGCAGGTCGCGCGGGTCGACGGAGCCGCGCAGCACCTCGGGCAGCTGCCGTAGCCGGCTGTTCATCAGTACCGCTGCCGGGCCGAAGCGGGGATGGTCCTCCAGCAGAGTCCGCAGAGCCGCCTCGGGGCTTGCGGTGACGTCGAGCAGCCGCCAGGCCTCCCCGTCGGCCTCGGCCAGTCGCTGTTCGGCCAGCATGGGCAGCATCAGACGCACCAGCCTGCGGTGCCGCGGCGCGAGGCCCTGACCGACCAGGTCGGGCATGGTGAAGGGCTCGTCCGGGTGGGGCAGCAGGCCGCGCAGGGCGGCGGCCCAGCAGTGCGCGCCGGCCCGTTCGGCGGCAACCGTGAACCGTGCGTGACCGCTGTCGTCCAGTTCGGAGCGGGCGGCGGTGATGCGCGCCCGGGCGGCGTCCGCCACCTCGGCCGGTGCGGGCAGCGGGGACGGCGGGGCGGGCATCGTGGGGTGCGGGGCCGCGCGCAGGACGGTGCGCTGGACGGTCAGCGGGGCGTGGTCGGTGAGACGGACGCGTCGGGTGCGGCACTTCTCGATCTCGACGGTGACGGTGCCGTCGAGGTCCGCGTACGTGATGTCCCAGCAGATCTCGTTGGCGCTGCGACTGCGGCGCCGCAGGTGGACGACGCCCTCCGACGCCGGGGTGCGCCACGCGCGTACCGTCCCGAAGGCCGAGGGCAGGTAGCCGGCGGCTTCCCGGGTCGGCTGGTCGGCCAGGGCGACGGTGGCCTGCAAGGGAGCGTCCAGCAGCACGGGGTGGACCGTGTGGGCGTCGGCCGGGTGCTCGAGCCCGTACCACGCGAGCAGTTCGCCCTCGCCGAGGTCCAGGCTCCGCAGGACCTGGAACGCCGGACCGAGCTGCACCCCGAGGCGGTGGCAGTGCTCGTAGTAGTCCGGGCCGGTGAGGGTGCGGGAGCAGCGGGCCTTGACCGCGCCGATGTCCAGTGGAGCGGGAGCGCTGCTCAGCCGGGTGCGCACCTGGGCGCGGACGACCGGCTGGATCTCGGCGCCCCGCGTGTCGCGTGTGCTGATGGTCAGCGTGCCGTCCGACGGGACCACCGCGGTCTGCAGCGCGGCTCCGGCCGGGTCCGGCCACTCGATCGAGAACGGGCGGGACAGGTCCAGATGCCGCACCTCCACCGGGCGGCCCAGCGCCCGCTGCCCGGCCGTCAGGGCCATGTCCGCGTACGCGGCGGCGGGCATCAGGACGCTGCCGCCGATCCGGTGGTCGCCCAGCCAGGGCACGAGCTGCGGCTCGACGGTGCCGTGCCACAGAGGGTGGGGTGCGGGCAGGCGTTCGCCGAGCAGGGGGTGGTCCAGCACTCCGGTGCCGCTGGTGCGCACGACGAGATCGTGTGCGGTGCCGTGCCAGTGCCGGTCACGCTGCCAGGGGTAGCCGGGCAGGTCCGCGACCCGGCCGGGGTGCGGGAAGTGCGCCTGCCAGTCCACCTCGGCACCGGCCGCGAGCAGGGCGGCGACAGCGGCCGTGGCCTCGCGCGGCCCGTCCCCGTCCCGGCGCAGCGTCGGCACGTACGACAGGCCGGTACGGCGCAGGTAGGGGCGCAGGACCGGGTGCGGGCCGATCTCCACGACGATGCCGATGCCCTCCTCCGCGAGGTGCCCCATGGCCTCGGCGAAACGGACCGGCTCGCGCACGTTGCGCCACCAGTACGCCGCGTCCAGTTCCCGTCCGGTCAGCGGGGCAGCCGTGACGGTGGAGACGAACGGCACCCGTGCCTCGACGGGCGCCAGACCGGCGAGGGCGGCGGACAGGGGCTCCTTGATGGGGTCCATGGCGCGGCTGTGGAAGGCGTAGTCCAGATCCAGCTCGCGGAAGAAGACGTCGCGGGCGGTCAGTTCGGCACCGAGCGCGGCCAGCGCGTCGGGGTCGCCGGCCGCCGTGACGTCCCGGTCGCTGTTGATTCCGGCGATCTCCAACGCCCCGCCGAAGCGGGCCAGTTCCTCGCGTGCGGCGTCCTCGGCCAGGCCGACGGCGGCCATGCGTCCACGACCCGCCGTGGCGGCCTGGGTGCGGCTGCGGTGGGCGAGCACCAGCGCCGCCTGCTCCAGGGTCAGCGCTCCGGCCGTGTACGCGGCGGCCACCTCTCCGACGCTGTGCCCGGCGACCGCACGCGGGCTCAGCCCCTGGGAGGCCAGCAGGGCGGTGAGGCCCACCTGGACGGCGAACAGCACCGGCTGGGCGATCTCCGTACGCGCCCAGCGTGCCGCGGTGGGACGCTCCAGCTCCTTGGCCACGGACCAGCCCAGATGCGGGGCCAGCGCGGCGTCCGCCTCCTCGACGGCGGCGCGGAGGACGGCCTCACTCGCCATCAGGTCGGCGGCCATTCCGGGCCACTGGGAGGCGTTGCCGGAGTAGACGAACGCCACGGCGCCCCGCCCGGCCTTGCGGGTCACGGCCCCGTGCGGCGGCGCGTCGGTGAACAGGCCCTCCAACCGGTCCGCCGCCTGCCGCGGACCGGCGGCCAGCACGGCGGCGCGGTGCGGGTGGGCGCCGCGCCGCAGCGTACTGGTGCGGGCCAGGTCGTAGAACTCCTCCGGTGCCGCTTCGCGCAGCCGCTCGGCCATCCGCGCGCTCAACTGCTGGAGCGCCTTGGGCGACCGCGCGGAGACCACCACCGGCAGCGGCCTGTCCGTGTGCTCCGGTCCGGCCGGCATCGCAGGTGGCGGTACGACGATGGCGTGGGCGTTGGCGCCGCCGAAGCCGAAGGAGTTCACCCCGACCGCGGCCCGTTCCGAGCGGGGCAACTCCACAGGAGTCACGGTGGGTGCCAGACCGAGCGCGCCGAAGTCGATGGCGGGGTTGAGCGGCAGGGCGTGCAGGGACGCGGGCGCCATCCGGTGGCGGAGCACCAGGATCGCCTTCAGCAGGCCGGCCATGCCCGCCGCGGGCTCCAGGTGGCCCAGGTTGGACTTCACGGAGCCGACGGGCAGGGGGCCCGTGCCGCGCCGCGCCCCGATGGCCCGGCCGACGGCCCGGGCCTCGGCGGGGTCGCCGACCGGTGTGCCGGTGCCGTGCGCCTCGAAGTAGACCAGGTCGTCCGGCCCGATCCCGGCCTCCTGGCACACCGCGTGCAGCAGCGCCTCCTGGGCCTGTGAACTGGGCAGCGTCATGCCGGTCGTACGGCCGTCGGAGTTGCTGCCGGTGCCGGCGAGGACTGCGTGGATCCGGTCGCCGTCGGCCACCGCGTCCACCAGCCGCTTCAGCACCAGCACCGCGCCGCCCTCGGCCCGCACGAAGCCGTCGGCGTCGGCGGAGAAGGTCGCGCACCGCCCGCGCCGCGACAGCATGCCCGCGTAGGAGAAACCGGCGTACGAATACGGGTTCGCGAGCACGTTGACCCCGCCCGCCAGCGCCACGCGGCTGGTGCCCTCCCGCAGGGTGCGGCAGGCGCGGTCCAGTGCCACCAGGGACGAGGAGCAGGCCGTGTCGATGGCCATGCTGGGGCCGCGCAGGTCGAAGGCGTACGACAGGCGGTTCGCCGCGATGGACAGGGTGGCGCCGGGCATGGTGTGCGGGCTGGTGTGGTCCTCCATCAACGTCAGGACGGTGCCGTAGGCCGGGTCGGAGACCCCCACGTACACGCAGGTGTCGGACCCGGCGAGCGCCTCGGCCGGGACGGCGGCGTCGTCCAGCGCCTCGGCCGCCATCTCCAGCAGCAGCCGCTGCTGCGGATCGAGGTGGGCCGCTTCCTTGGGCGAGATACCGAAGTACGCGGCGTCGAAGGACGCGATGTCGTCGAGGAAGCCCCCGGCGGCGGTGTAGCTGCGGCCCGGGCGAACCGCTCCCGGATCGACGAACCGTTCCTTGGGAAACCGGTCCGGCGGCATCTCCCCGACGAGGTCACGCCCCTCCCGCAGGGCTGCCCACAACCCGTCCAGGTCGGTGATCCCGCCCGGCAGCCGGCAGCCCACGCCCACCACCGCCACTGACCGGTCGTCCCGTCCCTCAGCCATTGAACCTGCCCCCCTGCTTGTCCGGTTCGAGTGGAAGGACACTGCCCAGACGGCCCGGCGGCCAAGGTCCCTTTCACCCATCGGAGTGGCCTTTGCCCCACAAACGGGTGAACTGGGGTCCACGGTGCGTGACCGGCCGCTACGGTGACGCGGTGCTCGAAGCCCCGCGTGCCCGCTTGACAGCAACCGCCGTCCACCTGCCGTCCCGCTACCGGACCATGGAGGAGATCCGGGCCCAGATCGCCGCCGCCGGAAGTCCCTACGTACCGCCGCCCGGCCTGCTCGAGGACATCACCGGCGTGCGCGGCGTGCACACCAGCGAGGAGGGGGAGTGCGCCTCGGATCTCGCGGCCTCGGCCGCCCGCAAGGCTCTCGCGGACGCGGGCGTGACCATCGGTGAGGTGGACCTGCTGCTGTTCGCCGCCACCAGCCAGGACATGATCGAACCGTCGACCTCGCACCTCGTGGCCGTCAAACTCGGCGCCACCTGCCCGGTGTTCGACGTGACGAACGCCTGCAACAGCGTCCTCAACGCGATGGAGGTGGCCGGCGCGTTCATCGCGACCCGCCGGTACCGCACGGTGCTCATCGCCTGCGGCGAGGTGGGATCCATGGTCACGCGCTGGCACGTTCCCGACCAGGAGGCCCTGCTGCGGGCCATGCCCGGCTACACCGTCTCCGACGCCGGCGCCGCCATGCTGCTCACCGCCGGGCCCGCCGGGGACTGCGACCCCGGAGTACTCACGCTGCGGTTCGCCGCGGACTCCACCGCCTGGAACGCCTGCACCGTGAGCGGTGGCGGCTCCATGCACCCGCGGGCGTTCGACGACGAGCACCTGACCATCCGGCTGAACGGCGACCTGCTGCGTACGACCGCGGTCGAGGGCCTGCCGTTCCTCCAGCGGGCAGCGGAACGGGAGTTGGACGCGGTCCGCTCCAGCGCCTTCATCGCCTTCCACCAGATCGGCATGGCCCACTACCAGGAGATGGTCGACATGCTCCCCCTGCCCGCCGACCGGTGCATGCCCGCCGTGGCCGAGCACGGCAACTGCGCCGCGGCCTCCCTGCCCCTGCAACTGGTCAAGGCACAGGAGGCCGACCGCATCGAGCCGGGCGACACCGTGGCGATGCTCGGCCTGGCCAGCGGCATGAGCTTCGGCCTGGCGCTGGTCCGCTGGTGACCGCCTCGAACCGGCGCACACCCGCCGCCACCCGCGCTTCCGTCCTCCAACAGCTCCTGCCCGGCTACCCCGCTCGCGAGCACTGGCGGCTCGTGCCGGCTACCGGCCAGCACTATCTCGACGTCGGCTCGGGCGAACCGCTGCTGTTCCTGCACGGGAACCCGACCTGGAGCTACGCCTGGCGCAAGCTGCTCCCCACACTGGCCCCGCACGCACGCTGCCTGGCCCCGGACCTGCCCGGCCTCGGTCTGTCCCAGCCCGTGGAACCGCCGTCCGACCCGAGGGCCCGCTACCTGCACCAACTGGACCACCTGGACGCCCTCTACCACCACCTGGTCCGCAACGAGGGGGTACCGCCGAGCGGTTGGACGTTCGCCGTGCACGACTGGGGCGGCCCGCTCGGCGTCGCCTGGCTCCTGCGCAACCCCGGCGTCGTCTCCCGTCTGGTGGTCCTCAACACCATCGCCTTCCCCTGGCCCGACGGCTACCGGCTGCCGTTCTACCTGCGCTGGATCAGGGACCACCGGCCGGTGGCCGCCACCGTCCACGCCACCAACGCCTTCGCCCGGGCCACCGTCCGCCTCGGCGTCACCCACCGGCTCAGCTCCGCCGAGCGGCGCGCCTACCTGCTGCCCCATGCCCGCCGGGGCAACCGCCGGACGATCACGGAGTTCGTCCGGGCCATCCCCCGGAACCCCGCCGACGAGGCCTGGCGCCTGCTCACACCGCCTGACGGGGACGACTGCCTCGGACGGCTGCCGATGCTCATCGGCTGGGGCATGCGGGATCCGGTCTTCACGCCGCTGATCCTCGCCGAGTGGACCCGCCGCCACCCGCACGCCGTCGTCCACCGCTATCCGCGCGCCGGCCACCTGGTGATGGATGACGCCGGGGACGAACTCGGCGCCCACATCCGCGACTTCCTGCGAGGGCAGCGATGACCGCCGCACCCGACGGCATCTTCACCCGCCTGGCCGGGCTGACCGAGCACGCCCCGGCCACCGTACTCGTACGCTGCACCGGCGCCGTGTCCGCACGGGACGTGACGGCGGCACAGCTGCTGGACGGCTGCCGCCGCACCGCCGACGACCTCCGTGCCGCCGGAGTGCGGCGCGGCGACAAGGCCGTGGTGATGACGCGGGACGCCTACCAACTCGTCGCGGCCGTCTACGCGCTGACGTCGCTCGGTGCCGTCCCCGTGCTGATCGAGCCGCGCGCGGAGGTGCGTCGCTGCCTGGACGAGATCGCCCCCGGCGTCTTCGTCGGGGAGCCGCTGGCCCATGTGGCGCGCCGGGCGCTGGGCTGGGGTCGCGGCCATGTCCGTGCGGCCCTGGTGACCGGCCGCGCCTTCCCCGGCCGGCACCAACTCCTGGGGCGAAGCCTGCCGTTGGCGGTTCCGGACGGCAGGGGCCCGGCGCCGCGCGTCCCGGAATGGCGGCCCGAGGACCTGGCGATGATCGCCTTCACCTCCGGCTCCACCGGGCAGCCCAAGGGCGTGGAGTACCGCTACACCACCCTGGCCGGACAGCTCACCACCCTGGACGCCGTGCTCCACCCCCGCGCCGGCGACGTCCTGCTCTCCTGCTTCCTGCCGTTCGCCGCACTGGGCCCGCTGCTCGGCCTCACGACCGTCGCCCCGCAGGTGGACCACCTGGCCCCGGCCCGCACACCGCCCGGCCACCTCGTCGGCCCTCTCCTGCGCCACCGGGCGAACATCGTCCTCGGCTCACCGGCGGTCCTCGGCCTGATCGCGGGCCACTGCTCCCGCCACGGCCTGACGCTGCCCTCGGTCCGCCGCGTGCTGTCCTTCGGCGCGCCGCTGCGCCCGCGGCTCGCCGAGGCCCTGGCCAAGGCGCTGCCGGCCGAGGCGGAGATCCTCAGTGTCTACGGCGCCACCGAGTGCCTGCCCGCCGCCGCCATCGACGCCGACGAACTGCGCTCGCTGCGCGTCCAGCCGCCCCCGGGCCACTCGGGCACCTGCCTGGGCCGGCCCCTGACCGGCGTCGGGGCACGCGTCCTGGACGCGGACGACACCGGCCTGGGGGAGATCGCCGTCGCGGGACCCGTGGTCAGCCCGGCCTACCACGCCCGCCCCGACGCCACGGCCGCGGCCAAGACGGTCACCGACGGCACACTGTGGCACCGCACCGGCGACCTGGGACGCCTCGACGACGAAGGCCGCCTCTGGTACCTCGGCCGCCAGGCCCACCTCGTCACCGGCGAAGGCTTCACCCTCACCACCGAGGACGTCGAGGCCGCGGCCGACACCGCCCGGGGCGTCCGCCGCACGGCCCTGGTCGGCGTCGGCCCCGCCGGACGGCAGCGGGCGGTGCTCTGTGTCGAGCCCGAGCGCGGCGCACGCCGGGACGCGGTCCTGGACGCGCTGCGCGCCGCCCTCGGCGGCCACCGGCACGGCCGCCGCATCGACACCGTGCTGTTCCACCCGCGGTTGCCGACCGACATCCGCCACAACTCCAAGACCGACCGTGCCCGGCTCGCCGCCCACGCCGCCAAGTACGTGACA
Organism: Streptomyces sp. TG1A-60; assembly: GCF_037201975.1. NCBI lineage: Bacteria > Bacillati > Actinomycetota > Actinomycetes > Kitasatosporales > Streptomycetaceae > Streptomyces > Streptomyces sp. TG1A-60. The sequence goes on from NZ_CP147520.1 coordinate 1,647,455, forward strand.
GGAGGCCCGCGTTGAGGGTCCTGGTGACGGGCGGGAGCGGGTTCCTCGGGCAGGAGATCTGCCGCCGGCTCGTCGCACGCGGCACCACCGTCTCCTCCCTCGGCCGCCGGCCGAGCCTCGCCCTGGAGAACCTCGGCGTCCGGCAGCACCTGGGGGACCTCGCCGATCCGGCCGCCGTCTCCCGTGCGCTCGCCGGCTGCGACGCCGTCATCCACAACGCCGCCCTCGCCGGCGTCAGCGGCCCGCTCACGCCGTACTGGAGAACCAACGTCCTCGGCACCCGCAACGTCATCGACCAGTGCCGTGCCCACGGGGTCGGCACCCTCGTCCACACCTCCACCGCGAGTGTCGTCTTCCGGCCCGGCGGCCTGGAGAACGCCGACGAGCGCTGCCCCTACCCCCGCCGGCACCTGGCCGCCTACCCCCGCACCAAGGCCCGCGCGGAAGCCCTCGTCATGGCCGCCGACAGCCCCGGCCTGGCCACCGTCTCCCTGCGCCCCCACGTCATCTGGGGCCCCGGCGACCCGCACTTCGCCCCGGCCCTGGTACGCGCCGTGCGCGCGGACCGGATGGTGATGCCCGGCGACGGCACGAACCTCGTCGACACCACCCACCTGCACACCGCCGCCCACGCCCACCTGCTGGCCCTGGACCGACTCCGGGAGGGCCGGCCCATCGGGGGCCGCGCCTACTTCATCACCCAGGACGACCCCCGCCCCCTGCGCGAGATCACCGCCCGCTTCCTGCACGCGGCGGGCCTGCGGGCCACGTGGTGCGCCATCCCGCGCCCGCTGGCCCACGCCGCCGCGACGACCTGCGAGACGGTCCTACGACTGACCGGCCTCACCCGCACCCACACGCTCAGCCGCTTCCTCGTCGCCGAGCTGGTGCGGCCCCACTGGTTCAACATCGAAGCCGCCCGCCGTGACCTGCTGTTCAAGCCACCGATCACCTTCGACGAAGGCATCACCGCGCTGTCGGCCGCGCGTTGACGAGGGGCCTCAGCGGTCGGAACGCCGTCGTGTGGGCTCGGGCCGCCAAAGCCTCCAGCAGCAGCTCCACCGCCTGTTCGAAAGAGCTTATCCGCCGTTTCCGGGGAGCTCGGGGCGCACTGCGGTGAGGGCCGGGTGCCGCCGGATCCAGGTCCTGGTAGACGTTCCGCCATGCCCGGTGGTCGGCCTCGCGCTGCTGTCGTGGGAGGGCGGGGAACGCCGCTTCCGTGGCGGCGAGGCTGAGGACCGTGTCGATGAAGGCCGGACAGAGCCGTGCGGCGTCGGCCGGCCGGAGCCCGCCGTCAGGAGCAGGCCGAGCGGGAACGCGGGGCCGTCGGTCGACACCTGCTGTCTCACTCGTTGTTCGCCACGGCGGCCGGAACGGCCGCCGTACGTGGTGGTCTCACCCCGGCGGGGGCGCGCTGCCCCCGCTCGACCGCTGTGGTCCGCGGTCGGCCCGTGCTCAGTCCTCGTGGTCGCAGTCGCGCCCGTTGAGCGTGAACTCCTCGGGGACGGGGTTGTCGTAGCCCTGCCAGGTGCCGAGGAGGCCGACCCCGAAGGTGCCGCCCTCGGGGACGGTCTTGTTGTAGTCGGCGGCGGAGGCGGTGATCTCGGCCCCGTCCTGGTCGAAGGTGCCGTCCCACATCTGGGTCACGCGCTGGTCGTGCGCGTAGGTCCAGCCGATGCGCCAGCCGTCGAGTGCCTTCGTGGAGGTGACGGTGACGGCGGCCTGGAAGCCGCCGGGCCATTCGTTGACGATCTCGTAGCGGACGTGGCAGGTGGCGGACGACTTGCCGTGATCGACCGGCTCGTGGGAGGCGCGGGCGGGCGTCGAGGAGTCGCCCTGGGGCTCCTCGTTGCTGTTGCCGCCGCCCTTGTCGTCGTCGGAGCCGGGCTCCTCGGGCCGGGAGGTGCTCTGCAACTCGGACGATCCGCCGACCGGGGGCTGTGCCACCGGGAAGCGCGGGGCCTGCCGCACCACCGACGACTCGCCCGTGGACGCGCCGTCGGCGACGGTCTCGTCGTCACCGAAGGGCATCAGGGAGACGACGAACGCCAGTACGGAGACGAGGCCGGCGCCGGCGAGCAGGCCGTTGCGGCCCAGCCGGGGCCTCGGCTCCCTGCCCGGCGAGAATCCCCGGTCGGTGCCGGTGGAGTCCGCGCGCCCGGGGAGAAGTCCCGCGTCGGCCGCGCGGCGGCGGCGCTCCAGGTAGGCGTGTCCGCCCCAGCCGATCACGCCGCCGGCGAGCGCTGCGGGCAGGCCGCCGCCGTGCAGGCCGAGACAGGCCGCGGCCTCGGCGCACTCCACGCAGGTGGCGAGGTGCCGCGACAGGTCGTCGGGGGTGTCGGTGCCGGGTGAGCGGGTGACCGCGTCCAGCAGCCGTGCGTAGCTGCGGCAGTCGGTGTGCAGGGGCGTGTCGAGCTGGTTGCGGTGACAGCGGTCCCGGAACAGCGCCCGCACCTGGTCGAGTTCGGCCCTGACGACCGCCGGGTCGTGGCCGAGCCGACGGGCCACCGAGGTCAGGGGCAGCGACTCGACCTCGATCAGCCAGAGCAGAGCCGCGTCGGGTTCCTGCATGTCCCGCAGTGCGCGCAGGGCGAGGGGGCGGTGCAGTGGCGGGCCGACATAGCGCGCGGCCTTGTCGGAGTTGAGCCAGAGGCGCAGGTCGGGGTCGAGGCGGTGGCCCTTCCCGTCCGCCTCCCAGGACGCGGCACTGGTTCTGACCCACGTCAGGAGGAACGGTATTCGGGGCAGCCGTAAGGCGCGCCGTCCGGCGCCGCGCTCGGCCCCCGCGTCGAGTTCCAGGGCGCGCGACTCGTGCATGCCGTTGGTGAAGGCCTCGGTGGCCAGTTGGGCCGCCGCGGCCGAGCCGGACGTACACAGGTCGGCGTACGAAAGGACCGCGTCCCAGCACTCCGAGAACAGCGCGGCCTCGGCGGCGTCCTGGGGTTTCGGCAGGTCGGGCATGGGTCTCCTGCATCCAACAAAGCGAGGGGGAAGTGCGCAAAAGCGGTCAAATCCCCTCTGAATCAGGGGAGTTGATGGGGCCACCTTGCGGCTGCCCCAGAGCTTTTCACGCTTCCAACACAACTGACAAGCCGCGCCTTCAAATGCGGTTACCAGGGGTCACACAGTCCGGGGGTCACTGTCGAGTGGTACGTACGCCGGGCCCGATCGTCTCAACCGCCACAGGAGTTACCGGGCGGGAACCTCCTCGGTAGCCTCCTCGACGGCCGGCAGGCTGTCCATGAAGGAGCTGACGGAGAAGACGGCGCGGCCGGGTCCGGGCGGACCGTATCCGGGCGGGGACGACAGCCCGAAGTCGTCCATCGTGGCCCGGTAGGCCTCCAGCAGCCGGATGTGGTACTCCAACGCCGCGCCCTGCGGGTTGGCCTTGCCGAGCGGGGTCGTGGGCTCCGGGCACCAGGTGGTGAAGCGGGGCGTGATGCCGTGCGACATGAAGAACCGCAGGCCCTCGGTGGTGGAGGCGATCGCCTCGTCGACCGTGGCGAAGCCGAACGGCTCGGCCATCTCCACACCCGCCACGAAGTTGGGGATCACATTGCGCGCGCCGAAGACCTCCGCCGAGTCCAGGATGCGCTTGTGCCACTCGTCGCGGCCGACGTAGCGCTCCTTGCCCGGGCAGTACAGCTCGAACAGACGGCGGTCCCAGACCTCGTAGTTCGGGTGGTAGATCTTCACGCCGTAGTCGTGGAAACGCCTGACGTCGTCCAGCGGCAGCGCCTGGGCGACGACCTTGCCGATCCAGCGGTCCGGGAAGCGCTCCTCGATGGCCTTGGCGTAGTGGCCGTAGAAGTCGGCCTCGTCCCGGCCCGCGACCGTCTTGGTGATCGCGCCGCCGGTGAGCGTGTACGCGGTGGACGTCTTCGCCGTGTCGTACCGGTCGATGATCTCCAGAGCCTCCAGGACCTCGTCGACGTCCTTCACACCCGTGTACGGCCGCCCGGCCGCCTTGTGCTGGCGCCAGTTGTGGTTGATGTCGCAGTACTGGCACTCCTCCTTCGCGCCGAAGTACTGGCAGACACGGAAGACGGTGAGGTAGATGAGGTAGCCCCACTGGATGGTCGGAGCCACCTCCATCACGGACTTCCCGTTGGAGAGGGTGTGCCGGTAGTACTCGGGCATGGGCGGCACGCCGACGTCCGCGATGCGCCGGCCGTCGAGGTAGAGGCCGAGAAGGCCTTCCTCGTCGGCCCCCACACGGTAGGGCGAGGACGGGTTGACCCGTACGGACACGACCGTGCGCCGCAGGTCGTAGGGGCCGCCGGTGAGGATGATCTCCTCCGGCGGGCGGCGCAGGGCGGCCTCGCCGAGCTCGGGGAGGGTGCCGTGGTCGAAGGAGAAGATGAAGTACGACTTCGGCTTGACCTCGCCCTTGTCGTTGTCGCTCAGCGCGGAGGCGTCGAAGGCCACGCCGCCCCTGAGCAGGTCCTCCTTGAAGACGGCCTCCCGTGGCACGTGCGGGAACCTCTCCATCAGGTCCTCCACCAGTGCGGTGCGGCTGCCCATCCCGTTCTCCTCGCTCCCGACGTCACGTAAGGGGTCGTCCGTCGTCGTTGTTCGCCTCCTCACGGTATGCCTCCGCCCCCGCGCGGGTGGGAGCGGGGCCCCCGGCCGTGTCAGTCCTCCGCGGCGCGGCGGGCACCCTGTGAGGACACGAGGTGGTGCGGCGGGCTCACCGGCGCCGACGGCGTCTCGCCCGCAGGGCGATCGTCACGCGGTGCGCTCCAGCGCCGCCCGGTCGAGGGCATGAGCCAACTGCCGTCCGGCGGCGAGCCGTTCCGCCTCCTGCGTGACAGCGAAGCCGAGGCGGGACACCTCGTTGCCCTGGGAGCCGGCCAGGTGCGGGGTGACGAAGGCGTTCGGCAGGTCGAGGAGCGGGGAGTCAGGGGGCAGTGGCTCGGGGTCGGTGACATCGAGGATCGCGGAGAGCCGCCCGGCGCGCAGTTCGTCCATCAGGGCGTCGTGGTCGACGAGCGCGCCGCGCGCGGTGTTGACGAGGACGGCCCCGTCGGGCATGAGAGCGAGAGCGCGGCGGTCGATCAGCCGGTGTGTCTCGGGGGTGTCCGGGGCGTGGACGGTGACGATGTCGCAGGTGCGCAGCAGGTCGTCGAGCGGCAGGAGGGGGACGCCGAGGGCGGCGGCCCCCGCCTCGTCGACGTAGGGGTCGGTGAGGCTCACCATCAGGTCGAAGGGGCGCAGCAGTTCGATGACCCGGCGGCCGATGCGGGAGGCACCGATGACGCCGACGCGGCGGCCGTGGTTGCCGATGCCGGGGATGAACCCCCAGCCGGGGGAGACGCGTTCGGCGCGGAGGCGGTCGCGGCGGCCGAGGACGTCCTTGCCGGCGAGCAGGATCATGGCGAGTGTGTACTCGGCGACGGGCAGGGCGTTCGCGGCTGCCGCCGTGGAGACGGTGATGCCGCGCTCCCAGACGGCGGGGGCGGCGAACCCCTTCACCGAGCCCGCCGAGTGCAGCACCGCCCGCAGCCTGGGCGCCGCGTCCAGGACCGTCTCGTCGAGCCGGGGGCAGCCCCAGCCGGTGACCAGCACCTCGGCCTCGGCCAGCACCGCGCGGACCCCGGGGTCGGTGAAGTCCTCGGCGATCAGCCCGGGGTCGATCTCCAGGGTCTCGCGCAGGCGGGACAGCACCTCGGGCGGGAAGATCCGGGGAACGTTCTCGGCCGTCATGGCGAACAGTGCGAGGGGACGCTCTGGCAAGGAAGGACCTTCCGGCTGGGAGAGGCGGGCGACAGCAACCGTTCTCTACGGTAGGCAGCTGCTCGCGAGGGGGTCAATGGACCCGGACGGGCCGGGGAGGATGGGCCGGACAGCTTCGCTCGCGGATCGTGGAGGACATCGGGCATGACCACCGAGACCCTGACCAACTGGGCCCGGAACATCACGTACACCGCCAAGGAGCTGCACCGGCCGCACTCCGTCGAGGCGCTCAGGGCCCTGGTCGCGGGGAGCGACAAGGTGCGGGTGCTGGGCAGCGGGCACTCCTTCAACGCGATCGCGGAGCCCGGCCCCGAGGGTCTGCTCCTCTCCCTGACCGGCCTGCCGCCGGCGATCGAGGTGGACACGGCGGCCCGTACGGTGCGGGTCGGGGGCGGTGTGCGGTACGCGGAGCTGGCCCGCACAGCGCACGCCCATGGGCTCGCCCTGCACAACATGGCCTCGCTCCCGCACATCTCCGTGGCGGGCTCGGTGGCCACGGGTACGCACGGCTCCGGCGACGGCAACGGGCCGCTTGCGGCGGCCGTGCGCGAGGTCGAGCTGGTCGCGGCGGACGGGACGACGCTTTCGCTCGCGCGCGGCGACGAGCGCTTCGGCGGGGCGGTCACCTCGCTCGGTGCCCTCGGTGTGGTCACCGCGCTCACCCTCGACCTGGAGCCGGCCTTCGAGGTGAGCCAGCGGGTCTTCGGTGAACTCTCCCTGGCGGACCTGGACTTCACCGCCGTGGCCGCGTCGGCGTACAGCGTGAGTCTCTTCACCCGCTGGCAGCGCTCCGGCTTCGACCAGGTCTGGGTCAAGCACCGCGCCGACCGGCCACGGCAGGACTTCCCATGGGCCGCGCCGGCCACCGAGGCGGCGCACCCCGTGCCGGGGATGCCGGCGGTGAACTGCACCGAGCAGTTCGGGGTGCCCGGTCCCTGGCACCAGCGACTGCCGCATTTCCGGGCGGAGTTCACGCCGAGCAGCGGGGAGGAGCTGCAGTCGGAGTATCTGCTGCCGCGGGCGTGCGCGGTGGCGGCCCTGCACGCCCTCGACGAGGTCCGGCGCGTAGTGGCGCCCGTGCTGCAGATCTGCGAGGTCCGCACGGTGGCCGCCGACGAGCAGTGGCTCAGCCCCGCCCACGGGCGGGACACGGTCGCCCTGCACTTCACCTGGATCGCGGACACGGCGGCCGTAGCGCCGGTGGTGCGGCAGGTGGAGGAGGCGCTCGCGCCGTTCGGCGCCCGGCCACACTGGGGCAAGGTGTTCGCGGTTCCTGCGGCGGCACTGCGCGCGTCGTACCCACGGCTGGGTGATTTCCGGACGCTGGCCGACACGCTGGACCCGGCGGGCAAGTTCCGCAACGCCTTCGTACGGGAGGTACTCGGCGTGTGAGGGCGTCCGGTGTGCGGGGCCCTCACCTGGGGACCCGCCGCGCCATCGCTCTCCAGCCACGTGGTGGCGCCCCCTCGGGAGACTTCGTAAACCCCCTTTCCTAACCCCTTGAAGAAAGCCTGGTCGCGCCATAGCCTTGGCGACCGCGCCGGGGCTGCACGCCTCGCCATGGCCTGGAGGGATCGAGGGGATCATGTCGTCGGTGAAGCGCACCTCACGCGACATCCGCACCGCGAACCGCTACGAGGTGATGCGCCAGATCATCGCCCAGTCTCCCACCTCCCGGCAGGAGCTGGCCGCGGCCACCGGACTGAGCCTGGCCACGGTCGCCACGCTCGTCGGCGAGCTGCTCGACCTCGGCATGATCACCGAGGTCGGGTTCGAGGACTCCGCGGGGGGCCGTCCCCGCGGACTCGTGGCCGTCAACGCGGCGGGGGGCGCGCTGATCGGCGTCGACATCGCGGAGACGTACGTCCATGTGGAGCTGTTCGACCTGGGGCTGAACGTCCTGGCCCGCGCCGAGGAGGACGTCCGCGCCGGCGAGAACCTGCCCGAGCAGATGGTGGGCCATGTGGCCGCCGCCGTCGGCTCGGTGGTCGCGCAGGCCGGTATCGAGGGCGCCCGGGTGCTCGGCGTCGGCGTGAGCGTGCCGGGGCAGGTGGACCGGGCCACCGGTATCTCGGAGTACGCGCCCAACTGGGACTGGCACGACGTGCCGCTGCTCGACCTGCTCACCGAGCACATCGCCTACCCGCTGTACCTGGACAATCCGCTGCGGGCCGTCGCGGTGGCCGAGCTGTGGTTCGGGGCCGCGCGCGGGCGCGGGGACGCCGTGGTGGTGAACCTCGGGACCGGGGTGGGCGCCGGGCTCGTGCTGGGCGGCGGGCTGCACCGGGGGGTGAGCAACAGCGCCGGCGAGTGGGGGCACACCACGATCGTGCTGGACGGCCGGCTGTGCCACTGCGGCAACCACGGCTGTGTGGAGACCTATGTGGGCGCCCCGGGGATCATGCTGAACCTCCGGGAGCTGAGTCCGCGCAGCCCACTGCTGCACCCCGAGGACCAGACGGCCACCATCGCCGCGCTCGCCCGGGGGGTGCTCCGGGGGGACCCGGTGGCGCTCAGGGTGGTGCGGGACACCGCCCGCTACCTCGGCGCCGGCATCGCCGACCTGGTGAACCTGTTCAATCCCGAGGTGGTCGTACTCAGCAGCTGGGTCGCCGCCGCCCTCGGCGAGCCGCTGCTCACCGAGGTGCGCGAGGCCGTCGCCCGCCACGCGCTGCCGCGGCCGATGGCCGCCACCGAGATCGTCCTCTCCCTGATCCCCACCGACCCGGCCTGCCTGGGCGCGGCGACGTTCGCGCTCGAAGGGGCGCTCCAGTCGGTGGGGCAGAAGCCGGGCAAACGCGCCGTTCCGGCAGGGAGCAAGCCGGTCGTACGCCACCGAGGGCGCCCCGAAGAGCGCGAACGTCTACACCCACACCCCTGAGCCGAGGGCCGCCGGACCCTGACCCGGCGGCCCTCACCTCCCCTTACCAAGCCCTCTGCCCCGCAAGGACGTTCGGACATTCGAACCGAATACAACGCTTCGAACAGGCTTCGCCCAACCCCTTGCCGAAGCCTTAGTCGAAGGTTAACGTCCCGCACCGCAAGCCTCTTTGAGCCAACTGGCCCTGAGCCGCTGAGCCAGCGCGGGTGCAGAGCCGCAGCCGTACTCAAGACAAGGACGTCAGCATGTCGGCATTGAGCAACAGCAACTTCGATCGTCGCTCCGTACTGCGGGCCGCCATGGGCCTGGCCGCCGCGGGCGGACTCGCCGCGTGCGGCAGCAACACCGGCCGCGGCAGCGGCGGCGGCGCCGGTCTCACGCAGTACTTCCACGCGTACGGCGAGGCCGGGACCGAGCAGGCCATCAAGAAGTACGCCGCTGCCTACAAGGAGTCCAAGGTGACCACGCAGTGGATCACCGGCTCCAACTTCGAGAGCAAGCTGTTCGCCACACTGCTCACGGACAAGGCGCCCGACTGCTTCGAGTTCCACCCCCAGCTGCAGATGATCGAGAGCGGTCAGGTCGCGGACCTGACCGACCTGATCGACCCGGTCAAGGACGACTTCAACCCGGCCGACATCCAGTCGCACACGGTCGACGGGAAGATATACGGCATCCGGATGATCGACGACCCGCAGTTCTTCTTCTACCGCAAGTCGATGTTCGACAAGGCCGGTGTCGAGGTCCCGCAGACGCTGGAGGAGCTGATCGAGGCCGCCGCCAAGCTGACCACGGACAAGGTCAAGGGCGCCTACCTCGGCAACACCTTCCACGCGATCGTCGACCCGCTGATCTGGTCGGCCGGCGCTCAGCACCTCGACGAAAAGAACCAGATCGCATACCACACCGACGCGGTCGCCGACGGCCTGGGGCAGTTGCGCAAGCTGTTCACCAGCGGTGACCTGCTGCTCGACGCGCCGACCGACTTCTGGGACCCGGCCGCCCTCAACCAGGGTCTGACCGCGATGCAGTGGTGCGGTATGTGGGCGATGCCGCAGATGCAGGAGGCACTCGGCGACGACCTCGGGATCTTCCCGTTCCCGAAGGTCGGCGACGCGGGCAAGCTCTCGGTCTACAACGGCGGCTGGTCGATGTTCGTCAACGCCAAGGGCAAGAACGTCGACGCGACCAAGGAGTACGTGAAGTGGCTGTGGATCGACCAGAAGGAGTACCAGGAGGACTGGGCGCTCTCGTACGGCTTCCACATCCCGCCGCGCACCTCGATCGCGGAGGCCGCCGACAAGCTGAAGTCGGGTCTGCCCGCTGAGGGAGTCAAGCTCTTCAACGAGTACGGCAACTTCGACAACATCGGCTGGACCCAGGCCAGCAGGACGGCTCTGGTGGACGTCATGGCCAACTCCGTCCGCAAGGGCGGCGACCCGGACGAGGAGCTCACCAAGGCCGACGCGAAGGTCAACCGCGAGCTGAAGAAGCTCTTCGGATAGACCGACGGACAGGTACCCACGACATGTCGACCATCACCAAGGACGGCGTCTCCAGCCCCGCCCCGGCGAAGGCCTCTCCGGCCAGGCCGCGGCGGGGGCTGCGGGGCTCCAGCACCTTCAACTTCTGGCTCTTCACCGGGCCGTTCCTCATCGGCCTGCTGATCTTCGTCTACCTCCCGATCCTGTGGAGCCTGTGGCTCTCCTTCTTCGAGGCCCGCTTCACGGTCACGCCCAGCACGTTCGTCGGGTTCGACAACTACGCGCACATGCTGACGGACGAGAACTTCATGAGGTCCCTCGTCACCTTCACGGTCTTCGCAGCGCTCATCGTGCCGACCACCTGGGCGGCCTCGCTCGGACTCGCGCTGATGGTGAACCGGATGCGGTTCATGCGGGCGTTCTTCCGCTCGGTCTTCTTCCTGCCGACGGCGGTCAGTTACGTCGCCGCCTCGCTGATCTGGAAGATGTCCATCTTCAACGGTGTCCGCTTCGGCATGGCGAACACCTTCCTGGGCCTCTTCGGCATCGACAACACCGCCTGGCTGGCCAGCCCCGACCCGCCGTGGTATTGGCTGGTCATCGTGACCGTACGCCTGTGGCTCCAGGCCGGCTTCTACATGATCCTCTTCATCGCGGCCCTGCAGAACATCCCGCAGGAGCTGTACGAGGCCGCCGCGATCGACGGCGCCAAGCCCGGCTGGCAGACCTTCTGGCACATCACCCTGCCGCAACTGCGGGCGACGTCCACCGCCGTGATCCTGCTGCTGCTCGTGGCTGCCTACCAGGCGTTCGACGAGTTCTTCAACCTGCTGGTGAAGACGACCTGGGGCCGGCCACCGCTGGTGGAGCTGTACTACAAGGCGCTCGGCGAGAGCCAGGACTACGGCGCGGGCAGCGCGGGCGCGCTGATCCTGACCGTGCTGATCTGCCTCGTCACCCTGCTCCAGGGCAGGATCATGGGATTCGGAAGAGCGGAGGGGTCCAAGTGACCACCACGACAACACCTCCGGTGGACCAGGTGGACGCGTCGGCCAAGCCACGTCGCGTCCGGAGCGGCGGCACGATCGGCTCAACCGGTCTCTACGTCGCCACCGGCATAGCCGCCCTGCTCTTCCTCATCCCCTTCTATCTGATCGTCCGCAACGCGCTGATGACGGACCCGGAGATCACGGGCGAGGAGTGGCAGTGGTTCCCCTCCGAGATCCAATGGGGGAACATCAGCAAGCCGTTCGACGACCCGTCGGTCGACTTCGCGCGCTCGCTGTGGAACTCGGCGGTCGTCGGCGTCCTGCACACCGTGGGCACGCTGCTGGTCTGCTCGCTGGCCGGCTACGGCCTGGCCCGCATCCCGTACAAGCACGCCAACAAGGTCTTCTACGCCGTCCTCGGCACCCTGATGGTCCCGACCGCCGTGACCTTCGTGCCCAGTTTCGTGCTGGTGTCGTCCCTCGGCTGGATCGACACCTACCGGGGTCTCATCATTCCGGGCCTCTTCAGTGGTTTCACGTGCTTCCTGTTCCGGCAGTACTTCCTGGGGTTCCCCAAGGAGCTGGAGGAGGCGGCGCGCGTGGACGGGCTCGGTTACCTCGGCGCGTACTGGCGGGTCGTCGTACCCAACTCGCTGAACTTCTTCGCGGCGATCGCGACGATCACGTTCATCAGCGGGTGGAACTCCTTCCTGTGGCCCCTGGTCATCGGCCAGGACCCGAGCGCGTGGACCGTCCAGGTCGCGCTCTCGAACTACATGACCGGCCAGAGCGTCACCTACCACCTGATCTTCATGGCCACGGCCATTTCCATCCTGCCCCTGGTGTTCGTGTTCCTCTTCCTGCAGCGCTGGCTGGTGCAGGGCATCGCGCAGACCGGCATCAAGGGTTAGGACAGCTAGGAGACCGATGTCTTTCCGCACGACCGCATCCGTCGACTACGTCGAGGACGTCTCACCGGGCAGCGGGGCCCTCCCGCCCCGGGCCTGGTACGCGTCCTCCGACGCCGCGTCCCTGTCGCTCAACGGCGACTGGAGGTTCCGGCTCTCCCCCACCGCCGACGCCGAGGACGACTCCTTCGCGGAGGAGGGCTACGACGCCGGGGGCTGGGCCGAGGTGGCCGTCCCGGGTCACTGGGTGCTGCAGGGCGGCGGGGCCTTCGGGGCGCCGATCTACACCAACCACCTGTACCCCTTCCCGGTGGACCCGCCCAGGGTGCCGACGGAGAACCCTACCGGCGACCATCTGCGGTACTTCGACCTGCCGGAGGGCTGGCCGGCGGACGGCGGGGCGGTGCTCCGCTTCGACGGTGTGGAGTCCTGCGCCCGGGTGTGGCTGAACGGCACGGACATCGGTGAGTTCAAGGGCTCCCGGCTGCCGCACGAGTTCACGGTGGGGCACCTGTTGAAGCCGGCGGGCAACGTGCTCGCCGTCCGGGTCCACCAGTGGTCGGCGGGTTCCTATCTGGAGGACCAGGACCAGTGGTGGCTGCCCGGCATCTTCCGGGACGTCACCCTGCTGCACCGCCCGGCGGGCAGCGCCCTCGACTTCTTCGTGCACGCCTCCTACGACCACGTGGGCGGTCTCGGGACCCTGCGTGTCGACTCCGGCGTCGACGGCCGGGTCTCCGTGCCCGCCCTGGACATCGATGTCGCCACAAGCGAGCCGGTGACGGTACCGGTCGAGCCGTGGACCGCCGAGACACCCCGGCTGTACGACGGTGAGCTGGTCACGGAAGGCGAACGCGTCCCGCTGCGGATCGGTTTCCGCACGGTCGTCCTTCAGGACGGCCTGCTCAAGGTCAACGGCAGGGCGATCCTGTTCAAGGGCGTCAACCGGCACGAGTGGCACCCGGAGAAGGGCCGCGCGCTCGACCTGGAGACGATGCGCGAGGACGTTCTGCTGATGAAGCGGCACAACGTCAACGCCGTGCGCACCTCGCACTATCCGCCGCACCCGGCCTTCCTCGACCTGTGCGACGAGTACGGCCTGTGGGTGATCGACGAGTGCGACCTGGAGACCCACGGCTTCACCGAGCAGGCCTGGCGGGACAACCCCGTCGACGACGACCGCTGGACCCCGGCCCTGCTGGACCGCGCGGCCCGCATGGTCGAGCGCGACAAGAACCACCCCTCGGTGGTCATCTGGTCGCTCGGCAACGAGGCCGGCACCGGCCGCGGCCTGACCGCCATGGCCGAGTGGATCCACGGCCGCGACGGCTCGCGTCTCGTGCACTACGAGGGCGACTGGGACTGCCGGGACACCGACATCTACTCGCGCATGTACGCCGACCACGCCGAGGTCGAGCGCATCGGCCGGAGCCTGGACGGCGGCACCCACAAGCGCCGCGAACTGCCCTTCATCCAGTGCGAGTACGGTCACGCCATGGGCAACGGCCCCGGCGGCCTCGCCGACTACCAGCGGATCTTCGAGGCCCACGAACGCCTCCAGGGCGGCTTCATCTGGGAGTGGATCGACCACGGCGTCAAGCACCCGACGCTGGGCTTCGCCTACGGCGGCGACTTCGGTGAGGAACTGCACGACGGCAACTTCGTCTGCGACGGCCTGGTCTTCCCGGACCGGACGCCCTCCCCCGGCCTGGTCGAGTTCAAGAAGGTCATCGAGCCGGTCCGCATCGACATCGACGGCGCCGCCGGGACCGTACGGGTACGGAACGCGTTCGACTTCGCGGACCTGTCCTCCCTGGCCTTCGAGTGGTCGTACCAGGTCGACGGCAAGACGGTGGAGGCGGGCTCCCTCTCCGTGCCCGCCCTGAAGCCCGGCGAGTCGGCCGAGGTGAAGCTGCCCCGGCCGCCGTCCGGCGGACCGGACGGCGAGGCGCTGTGGACCGTACGGGCGCTGCTGGCCGAGGACACGGCCTGGGGGAAGCGGGACCACCAGGTCGCATGGGCCCAACTGCCGGTCGTCAAGCGGCCGTTTCCTACGGTGACACCGGGTGACGGGCCCACGGCGAGCGAGAAGCTGGTCTACCTCGGCCCGGCCTCCTTCGACGCCCGTACGGGCGCGCTGAAGACCATCGGCGGCCTCGACGTGACCGGCCTGCGCCTGGACGTGTGGCGGGCACCGACGGACAACGACGGCGGGGCACCCTGGCAGCCGGACGTGCGCTACGGCCTGCTGTGGCGCAGGTTCGGCTTCCATCGGATGCGGCACCGCCTCGACGGCGTCGAGTTGGGCGAGGACGCGCTGACCGTACGGACCCGGGTGGCGCCGGCCGCCTGGGAGCTCGGCCTGCGCACGACGTACCGGTGGACCGCCGACAGGACGCGGCTGAAGCTGACCGTGACCGTGGACCCGGAGGGTGACTGGACCGTTCCGCTGCCGAGGCTCGGCATCCGCTTCGGACTGTCCTCCGCGGACGCGGTCAAGTGGTACGGCGGCGGTCCCGGCGAGGGCTACCCGGACACCAAGTCGGCTTCCATGCTGGGTCGTTGGCACTCCACGGTCGACGAACTCCAGACCCCGTACGTCCGCCCGCAGGAGAACGGCGCCCGCGCCGACGTCCGCTGGGCGGAGCTGGGCGGGCTGCGCGTCGACGGCGACCCGGAGTTCTGGTTCACCGCCCGCCGCTGGACGACCGAGCAGCTGGACGCCGCCGAGCACCTGACCGACCTCCAGGCCGGTGACACGGTGTGGGTCAACCTCGACCACGGGCAGATGGGCATCGGCTCCCAGTCCTGCGGGCCGGGTGCGCTGCCGCAGTACCACCTGCTCGCCGGGCCGGCGCGGTTCTCGTTCGTGTTCTCCGAGATCGGCTGATCGTCCCCGGGCGAGTGAAGGGTGCCGCACGGCACCCTTCACTCGCCCGTCGGCGACGGAGGGACGAGGTTCCGCATCCGCAACCACTCCCCTGCCGTACAACGAGAGCTACGCGCCGAAGCCGGCGTACACGGGGCTGTCGAACGGGCTGAAACCGAACGACTGAGGCCCCGTCATGGAGACGCGCGAGCGGCAGGACCCGGAGGCCGGACCGGGCCCCTTCCACCTTCCCACGCGTGTTCCCGGCCCGGCGCACTTCTTCCCTGTCTTCACTGTTTCCCCAACCGACCTTTCACGTCACACTGTTCGCCACTGAACTTGAGCACTGTTCAAGTTCCTCCGCGTTCCCCCTCGCTCCCCGACCGGAGACACCTTCACCATGAGAAGACTTCTCGGCGCACTCGCGGCCGGCGCACTCGCCGTCACCGGCCTCGCCACCACCGGCTCGACGCCCGCGGCGGCGGCCACCAGCGGCACCTTCAACGTGCTGACGTACAACGTCGCCGGCCTCCCGGAAGGGCTGAGCTCCGGCAGTCCGGCGACGAACACCCCGCTGATATCGCCGCGCCTCGGCGCGTACGACATCGTCAACGTGCAGGAGGACTTCAACTACCACGCGGCGCTGTACGCGGGCGACGACCACCCCCACCGCACGGCGACCAGCGGTGGTGTGCCCTTCGGCGACGGCCTCAACACGCTGTCGGACCTCGCGTTCGAGGACTTCGAGCGGGTGAAGTGGAACAACTGCACCGGCACCAACTGCCTCACCCCCAAGGGCTTCTCGCTGGCCCGGGTCCGGCTCGACGAGGGCGCCTTCGTCGACCTCTACAACGTGCACACCAACGCCGACGCCACCGACGACGCGCTCGCCGCCCGCCGGGCCAACGTCGAGCAGCTCTCGGACTTCATCCAGGCGAACTCGGCGGGCAACGCGGTGATCGTCATGGGCGACACCAACACCCGCTACACGCGCACCGGCGACAACATCCGTACCCTTCTCGCCGAGAACGGCCTCACGGACCCGTGGGTGCGGCTGGTCAAGGGCGGCACACCCCCGGCACCGGGCAGCGACGCGCTGGTCTGCCCGACGACCGCCCCGACCAACGACTGCGAGGTCGTCGACAAGGTCCTCTACCGGGACAGTGACGTGGTGAACCTGACCGCCACCCGCTACCACAACGAGTGGGCGAAGTTCCTCGACCCGGCGGGCGGCAACCTCTCCGACCACTTCCCGCACACCGTCGACTTCTCCTGGACCCTCAACTCCAAGCTCCGGGCCAGCGACTTCTTCGGCGGCCCGCACGGCACCGCGTACAACGACGCGGACGACCTCCCGGCGACGGTCTCACCGCGCACCCTGACCCTGCGCGGCGGCTCCCGCCTCGACGCGGTCTCGCTCACGCACGACGGCGGTACGACGCTGGCCCACGGCGGCACGGGTGGCACGGCGGCCTCCCTCACCCTGGCCTCCGGTGAACACCTCACCTCCGTGAAGCTGACCCAGGGCCAGAAGAACGGCCGCACCCGGATCTTCTCCGCCGCCTTCGGCACCGACAAGGGCCGTATGCTGACCGCCGGCACGGCCACCACCGCCACGAAGACCTTCACCGCCCCCACCGGCTGGCAGATCGTCGGCTTCACCGGCCGCTCGGGCACCGAGATCGACAAGCTGGGCGTGCTGTACGCGCCGATCGGCTGACCTGCGCCGATACGCCCGGTGAGCGCCGTCGCCGCCTCGCCCGCAAGTCCGTCGTCGGCTCGCTCGTGGCGGCGTCCGTGCAAGGACGGGACGCTGACCCGGGCGTACGCGCCCGCCACCCCGTCCTGCACGACCGCCCTCACCGGCGCCTCCCCGACCACGAAGCCGCTGAAGACCGCCCGCCTCAAGCCCTGAGGCCCCGCCCGTCGCACGACAGCCTGCCGTGGGAAGATTCCTGTGGTGTTCTCACGTCGACCTGACGCCGACGGGTACGAGGTCCGGCGAGGTGACCGCTCCGTCCGTCAGCCGGGCCCGTACCTCGGCCCCGCCGGTCCACTGGACAAGGAGTTCGCCGGGCCCCTCCACCCGTACCGACACCGTCTCCTGAAGAGGTACCGGGTCCGGTTCGGCCGTGAGGCGGGCGAGGACGGCGAAGAGGGTGGCGCCGTCGGAGGTCATTCCTTCGTGCTCGTCGGTGAGGCCGACGGCGGGGCGGAGTTCGGTGCGCACACCGCCCCGTGCCGCCCAGCCGGTCACGCGGACCGGGGTCCCGGGCGCGGCGCCCACCACGAGATGAGCGCGTACCTCCACCGCCCCGCGCGCGAGCACGAGGCTCGTCACCCGTGCTCCCGCGCCGGCCGTGTGGCGGGACGCCGCCCATCCCTCGCCCACGCCCAGCGGTTCGATGTCCGTCCGGCGCGGGTCGCCGTCGACGATCACGCTGTTGTCGTGGGACTCCGCGGGCTCCGCCAGGGGTACGGGGACCGTCACCGTCGAGTACGCGAGCCGGGTGTAGAACGGGTCGTAGCGGACGTCCTCGCTGCCGTGGTTGTGGAGGCGGACGACGCCGTCCGCACGTGTGGACTGCACCAGCCAGTTGGGCGGGCCCACCGGCCGCACCTCGTCGCCCCGTTCCGCCGGCCCCGGCTCCTCCGTCGCCGTCCACACCTCGTGGTCCGGCGGCAGCAGCAGGCCGAGGAAGCCCTTGGCGGCCCAGTACGGGGAGGCAGGGCCCGAATAACCTTGCAGGACGGCGGAGTCGGGGCCGTGCCAGCCCAGCGACAGCAGGCCCCGGCCGTCGACGGCGCCCCGGTCGAGGAAGTACTTCAGCGCGCCCGACGCCAGCCGCCTCGTCTCGCCCGGCGACAGCGGCGTACGGCCGGTGAGGGCGCCCAGCCAGAGGGGGGCCGTCGTCGCGAAGCGGTACGTGAGGGAGCGGCCCTGGTGCAGGGGGGCGCCGTCGCCTCCGAACAGGCGGGCGTAGTCGGCGAGATGGGCCGAGAGACGGTCGCCGTAGCGGGCGAGGAGGGGTTCGTCGTTCGCGAGCCAGGCGTGGAGCACCGGGTAGAGGTGCATCGCCCAGCCGTTGTAGTAGTCGAACTTGCGGCCGTCGCCGTCGGTGTACCAACCGTCGCCGGCGTACCACTGCTCGATGCGGTCGAGCCTGTGGTCGATCACCCGGCGCGACGACTCCGGTTCGTGGCCGACCTCTTCGAGGAAGCCGCCGACGGTGACCGGGAACAACTCCCAGTTGCAGGGCCAGGGTTCGGCGGTGAGCGCGTCGCCGAGCCAGGCCGCCGCCCGCTGGCGGACGGCGTCGTCGAGCCGGTCCCAGAGCAGTTCCCGGGTGACGCGCAGCGCGAAGGCGATCGACGCGGCCTCCACAAGGGGCTGGCCTCGGTCCTCGATACGCGGCCAGACACCCGACACCCCGGCCGCGAGGCCCTCGCCGT
Organism: Streptomyces sp. TG1A-60; assembly: GCF_037201975.1. NCBI lineage: Bacteria > Bacillati > Actinomycetota > Actinomycetes > Kitasatosporales > Streptomycetaceae > Streptomyces > Streptomyces sp. TG1A-60. The sequence continues at coordinate 1,665,775 of NZ_CP147520.1, forward strand.
AGCGGGCGAGCGCCTTCTCGTCCCGCCGGAAGGCGGCGAGGAGCAGCGTCCGGGCGTACCCCTCCAGGCCGTCGGAGAGGTGTCCCGACCAGCTCGTGCGGTCGCCCGGCAGGTGGTACAGCGCCCCGTCGGCGGTCGCGTACGGTTCGACGGCGGCCAGCAGCGCGTCGGCGGCGGCCTCCCAGTGGGCGCGGGTGTAGCCGGTGCGGGGGCTGAGGACGCGGTCCTCGGCGGGCTGGGAGGGCATGGTGCGCACGCTTCCTGTGTCGTTGCTCGGCGGTTCGAACCTGGGACGCCCCGGTTCCGGTCGGGGCGCCCCAGGGGCTCATCCCACCCTGGTCTGCCCCTCGGGCACCAGCCCCCGGGCGACGAGTTCGTCGCGGACGAGGTCGGCGTAGACGGTCGCGCCGTGCACGGAGGTGTGGGTGTTGTCGCGCTTCTCGTTGTAGAGGTAGAGCGCCTTGGAGGCTTCGGTGCCCAGGGACTCCACCAGCGCCTTCGTCTGGGTGGTGAGGTCGATCAGGGGCACGTCGTGGGCCGCAGCGACCGAGCGGGTGACCGCCGGGTGGTCCACACCCAGGCCGTTCACGAGCAGGGCCGTGCCGTTGTTCAGGGTGCCGTCGGAGTTGAACCAGCGGCGGACGATGGGGGTGACCAGGACCGGCCTGCCGCCCTCGGCACGGACGCCCGCGACCAGGGTTTCGAGGTTCGCCCGGTAGGTCGCCTCGTCGGTCTGCTTGTCGTTGTGGGCCAGCTGGATCAGGACCAGGTCGCCGCGGTGGATCCGCGGCTGGACGGTGGCCCACAGCCGCGAGTCGGCGAGGTAGGTCACCGTGCTCTCGCCGGAGTCGGCGTAGTTGGCCACGGAGAGACCCTTCCTAAGGTACTGCGGGAGCTGCTGGCCCCAGCCGGAGTACGGGTCGCCGGGCTGGTCGCAGACCGTGGAGTCGCCGACGAGGAAGATCTGCCGGGCGCGCCGGGCGGGGCTCACGCGGATGTCGGCGAGGGCGGGCGCCGAGCCGCCGACGACGAGGTCCAGGCCGGGGGTGCCGGCAGCGCCGGTCGGCTCGCCCTCGGGGGTGCGGACATCGACGGTGAAGCTCCGGGAGGTCGTGGCGCCCGCCGCCGTGGCCGTCTCGGACAGGAGTGTGCGGCGCGTCTCGCCGGTGATGCTCGTGCTCGCCGCGCTCGCGCCGCCGAGCCGGACGGTCACGTCGTACGTGCCGGCGGGGACATCGAAGTGACAGGCGTTCGCGGCGCAGTTCTGCAGGCCCAGAGCAGGACGGCCCTGGTGCGCCTCGGCCGGTACGGCCGTCAACGCGGTGCCCAGGGTCGCCGCCGTCAGCGCGGCGACGGTGAAACGTCTCATTGCGGCTCCTCGCGAGGGATGACAAGACCCGGCGGCTGGACCGTACATCGTTTGGCAAGCGCTTTCTAGACATCGGATCGATTTCACAAGATCCTCAACTTCCTCAGAACGAAAGCCCTTTCGCAGAATCGATTCAACTGTCACCCTCCGAAGCACCCCGCGTTTCCCCCACACCTCCCAAGGAGGCACCCCCATGTCCGCGACCAACGACAGACCGGAACCCGGCCGCCGCGGCTTCGTGGTCGGCGCCGCCGCCACCGCCGCCGGAGCCGCCCTCGCCGGACCACTGGCCGGCACCGCCCGCGCCGCCGCCTTCGGTTACTCCGACGACGGCACCCACTACGTCGTCGACACCGGCGCGAACCTCGTGTTCAAGGTCAGGAAGAGCAACGGCGACCTGTCCTCGCTCGTCTACCGGGGCACGGAGTACCAGGGCTACGGCGGCATGAACTCGCACATCGAGTCCGGTCTCGGCAGCTCCACGGTGAGGATCAGGCAGTCCGGCTCGACGATCCTCGTCTCGGTGGCCCACGGCACGCTGAGGCACTACTACGCGGCCAGCAGCGGCGAGAACAACGTCTACGTCTGGACCGACAAGGCCGACACCTCGGTCTCGGCGACCCGCTTCATCCTGCGGGTCAGGCCCGGCCTGTTCCTCAACGACGAGCCCGACTCGTACACGTACGCGCCCACCACCATCGAGGCGTCGGACGTGTTCCGGAAGTCCGACGGCCAGACCCGCTCGAAGCACTTCTCGAAGCTGCGGGTCATGGACTACGACTACGTCGGCTGGTCGGCGGGCGGCGTCGGCCTGTGGATCGTCCGCAGCAACCACGAGAAGGCGTCCGGCGGCCCCTTCTACCGCTCCCTGCTGCGCCACCAGAGCGCGGACGGCGGCGGCCTCTACGAGATCCTGTACTACGGCCAGAATCAGACCGAGGGGCAGCGGTTCGGTCTCCAGGGCCCGTACGTCATCGCCTTCACGGACGGCGGGGCGCCCTCCTCGTCGCTGTTCCCGGGCACGCTGACCACCCCGTGGGCGGACTCGCTGGGCCTGTCCGGGTATGTCGGCGCGAGCGGCCGGGGCCGGGTGGCGGGCGTCGGCATCACGGGGCGGAACACGTCGTACGCCTACACGGTGGGGCTCGCCAACCCGGCGGCACAGTACTGGGGTGCGGCGCGGGCGTCGGACGGCTGGTTCTCCATCTCGGGGGTGCTGCCGGGGAGTTACACGCTCACGGTCTTCAAGGGCGAGCTGGCCGTCCACGAGACGTCGGTGACGGTCTCGGCGGGCGGCACGACGACCCTCAACTCGATCGCGATCCCGTCGTCGAACGACCCGTCCAACGCGAGCGCGATCTGGCGGATCAACGACTGGAACGGCACGCCGGGCGGGTTCAAGAACGCCGACCTGATGACGTACGCGCACCCCTCGGACGTCCGGGCCGCCGCCTGGACCGGCAACGTCGTCATCGGCAGTGGCACCGAGACCTCCGCCTTCCCCTGTTACCTCTGGAAGGACGTCAACAGCGGCCTCCTCGTGTACTTCCGGCTGACCGCCGCGCAGGCCGCCGCCGCGCACACCCTGCGCATCGGTGTGACGACGGCCTACGCCAACGGCCGGCCGCAGGTCGCCGTCAACTCCTGGACGTCGGCCGTCCCCGCCCCGCCGCCCCAGCCGAACACGCGGTCCCTGACCAACGGGTCCTACCGGGGCAACAACCACACCTTCACCTACAACGTCCCGGCGTCCGCCTGGCTGACGGACACGAGTCGGTACAACGTGCTGAAGATCGACGTGGCGAGCGGGTCGGGGGCGGCCTCCTACCTGAGTGCGGGCACGTCGATCGACGCGATCGACCTGCTCGGCTGACGCCTCGTCATGTGCCGCGCGTCCACTGCTGGTTCGTCCCTCCGTTGCACGCGTACGTGATGATCGCGGCGGAGTCGGCGGTGGACGCGCCGTTCACGTCCAGGCACTCACCGGTCGCCCGGGACTTGACGGTGACGTGGGAGCCGGTGGCGGTGAGGGACCACTGCTGGCCGCTCACCGAGGAGTCGCAGTTCTCCTGCGTCACCGTGTTGGCGTTCTCCTGGACACACAGGGAACTGTGACGGGTCATCAGCTGGTGGTAGCCGCTGCCGACCGACTTGAACCAGTACTTCTGGTTGTCGCCGCCGTTGCAGGCGTACTGCTTGATCTGGGCGCCCGCCCACTGCGACCGGCTGGTGACATCGGCGCACTTGGAGGAGTGGCGCGCGACCAGCGTGTCGTAGGTGGCGTTCGTGCCGCTGACCGTGCCGGTGGCCGTGTCGACGGTGACCTCGGGGGTCCAGGACATGGACATCGTGGTGGAGGTCGGGAAGGTCAGGGGCAGCCAGACGTAGCGGGAGTCGCCGACCTTCCCGCCGAAGGAGTTGCCCCAGCGGTCGCCCATGTAGAGATACGAGGTGGTCGACGTGCCCTGCACGGGCAGGACGTACGCGGTCTGCGAGCCGAAGGTCGTCGAGTCGCCGATGTCGGTCATGGCTGTCCAGGGACCGGTGATGCTGGTGGCGGTGGCGTACTGCTGCTGGTTGGGGTTCCAGCCGGTCGAGCCCGAGGTCAGCATGAAGTAGACGCCGCCCCGCTTGAACAGAGCGGGGGCCTCGCGGTGGCCGCCGTGCCAGGGGTCGGCGACGAGGGCGGCGACGCCGGTGTAGTCGGCGGTGAGCCGGTAGATGTGCAGGTCGTAGTTCTCGCGGGCCGCGGAGATCATGTAGCCGGTGCCGTCGGTGTCCACGAAGACCGTGATGTCACGGGACATGTGCCGGTCGAGCGGACGGAAGCTGCCCCGCCAGGTGTAGTTCCCGTCGACGGTGTCGGAGACGGCGACGGCGGCGCGGGCCTCGCTGTAGTCGCTGCCGTTCTCCTTGTGCATCCACATCACGAACTTGCCGGTCAAGGCGTTGTACATGACCTTCGGCCGCTCGATGTTGGCGGTCGCCAGCTCGGGGTCGGTGGCCTGGGTCAGGACGTTGTTGCGGAACTCCCAGTTCTTCAGGTCCGTCGAGCGGTAGGCCGACACGTACCGGAAGGTGTTGTCGGAGTTGCGGTGCTCGCCGAACCAGTAGTAGTACGAGCCGACCTTGATGACCCCGCCGCCGTGGGCGTGCAGGGGGTTGCCGCCGCTGTCGGTGAACTGGGTGCCGTTGGTGATGGTCCGGGGTGCCGCCTGGGCCGGGCCGGCGGTGACGAGGGCGCCGGCCAGCGCGAGACAGAGCGCGAGGAATATCGCGTACGCACGTCTCATCTCAGCTCTCTTTCTGGGAGCTCGGGGTGGGTGCATCGGCAATGGGGACGCCGAAATCCGGGGTGCCGTCGGGCTTCCAGCCGAGGCGCTGGACGCGGGTGTGGCGGTTGGGGTCGTTGAGCGGGTCGCCCACGATCTCCCTGTACTGCCGGGCGTGGTAGACGAGGACGTCGGTGCGGCCGTCCTCGGCGACGGTGAAGCTGTTGTGGCCCGGCCCGTACTGCTTGGTGGTGTCGTTGCTGGTGAACACCGGGGTCGGGGACTTCGACCAGTTCGCGGGGTCCATGAGGTCGGCGTGCGCGTCGACCGTCAGCAGGCCCATGCAGTAGTTGAAGTCGGTCGCGCTCGCCGAGTACGTCATGAACAGACGGCCGTTGCGTTTGATGACCGCCGGCCCCTCGTTGACCTTGAAGCCGACGCACTCCCAGTCGTACTCCGGGGTGGTGAGCCGGACCTGGGGACCGGTCAGGGTCAGCGGGTCGGCCATCCTGGACAGCCAGACCGCGGTGTTGTTGTTCATCCCGGGCTCGTGCTGGGCCCACGCCAGGTAGCGGCTTCCCCGGTGGGTGAAGGTGGTGGCGTCGAGGGAGAAGGTCTCCCAGGCCGTCTTCAGTTGGCCGCGCTCGACCCAGGTGCCCCGGAAGGGGTCGGGGTGGGAGTTCTCCAGGACCCACATGCGGATGGCCCAGATGTCCTCGGCGGGCGCGGAGGCGAAGTAGATGTACCACTTGCCGTCGATGCGGTGCATCTCCGGCGCCCAGATGTGCGCGCCCATCACCCCTGTCGCGTGTTCGCGCCAGATGACGGACTCGGCGGCCGTCGACAGTCCGCGCAGGGTGCGGGACCTGCGCAGGATGATGCGGTCGTACTCGGGCGAGGTCGCCGTGAAGTAGTAGAAGCCGTCGGTGTGGCGCCGGATGTGCGGGTCGGCACGGTTGCGGACCAGCGGGTTGGCGTACCGGGCCGGGGCACCCTCGGCCGCCGGGGAGCTCGCCGCGTGGGCGGCGGTGGCGGGCAGCGCGGTGAGGGCGCCCGCGCCCAGCGCGCCCTTCAGGAGCAGCCTGCGGTCGGGGGGTTCGGGGAGATCGTGTTCGCGGCTCATCCAGGCTTCCTCTCGGAGGGGGGAAGAACAAAAGGAAACAGAAATGTTCGGCATTTCGCACAAGATCTTTCATTCCGAACGCCGAAAAGGTAAGGGCGTGTTACGGAGAGGTCAACGGGTTGCGCGAGACCAAAACGAGCTGACAAGAACCGGACCGGGGAACTCGCGAAGTTTCTGTTATCGGGGCGGGGCACCGGCCGTCTCCGACGATGTGCGCAGCCATACCCACAAGACAGCGGCAGCCGCCGGAGCCCTGGCGGTCACCGCCCTCATGCTCGGTGCCCCGACCGCGACCGCCGCAGGCCCCCGTGATGTCACCACCGACGTACTGGCCGGGCGGAACGTCACGCTCACCGGAGACACGGTGGTGACCGTGCCGTCCGGGACGACCACGTACGGCGGCGTGTTCAGCGGCACCGGCACGCTCACCGTGCGCGGCACCGGGACGCTGGTCCTCACCAAGGACAGCGACTTCACCCTGCCGAAGTCCCGGCAGCGGCAGACCGTGAGGACAGTCGGCGGCAACCACCCGTACGTCACCGTCACCAACCCCGACCCGCCGGCCGTGACCGTCGAGAAGGGCGCGACCCTCCAGTACGGGAATCGCGGCTCGACCGGGGTGATCCGCCACTATCCGTACGACACCCCGGCGTTCCCGCTCAACCAGAACAACATCCGCGTCGACGGCACCCTGCGGCTCTCCCTGAAGAACGTCCAGTACAACCTGGGCACCATCAGCGGCTCCGGCCTGATCACCCAGCCGAGGTTCCTCTGGGCCACCTGGGACCTGTCCGGGACGCACCCCTTCACCGGTGTGGTCGACAACGGAACCCAGGTGAACGCCGGCCGCCCGGAGTACGCGACCTCACTGCCGGCCGCGCGCAAGGTCCTCAACCAGGGCACCTGGACGGTGGACACCCCGCTGGGCCAGACCGTCACGCAGGGCATGGACTTCTACCAGCGCGAGTACGGCAGCGACATCAACGTCCAGTCGCGGCCCGGCAGCAAGGTGATCCTCACCGGCCAGTACAGCTGGTCCGACCAGGGCGGCGACACCAACCCCTCGCTCAGCGACCCCGCGCTGAACTGGACGCCCGCACGCAAGAACGTCAACAAGCGCGGCACCAACATCAAGGGCGCCAACGTCCAGTGGGGCGACGGCACGACGAACAAGATCTTCATGCCGGGCACCGCCGAGACGGTCTACATCAACCTCCTCGCCGCCCGCTCCCGTTCGCTGCTCACCTTCGACTACAACGGGCCGGTCACCCTGGGCGCCCCCATCGGCGGCGGAGTGTTCCACGACACGCTCTCCAAGCCCGGCGCCGGGGACATCGTCATCAAGGGGACCAAGGGCAACGACGTCACCTTCGCGGCCGTCCAGTACTACAACGGCTCGACGACCGTCGAGAAGGGCGCGGTGCTGCGGCTGGGCAGCGGCAGGTCCGGCGGCGACGGCGGGCTGTACACCAGGGGCGACCTCTACAAGGTGGTCAACAACGGCTCGCTGGTCGTCCGCAACGTCGCCGAGCCCGTGACGCTGTCGCGCGTCGGCGGCAGCGGCTCCCTGACCCAGTCGGGCACGGCCACGACGACCCTGACGGGCAGCGCGGTGACGTACACGGGGAGGACGACCGTCACCAAGGGCACGCTGGCCCTCCGCTCGGGAGCGACGCTCGCCCGCAGCAAGGCCGTTCGGCTCACCACCACCGGGGCGAAGCTCGACGTGGGCACGGCCGGGCTGAAGGTGACCAGGTCGCTGTCCGGCAGGGGCACGGTGAAGGGCTCGGTCACCAACGCGGGCACCGTCGTGGCCGGCCTCACGGTCACCGGCGGATACACCCAGACCAAGCAGGGTGAACTGGTGCTGCGCGAGAAGCCGTTGAAGGTGAGCGGCGCGGTGAAGCTCGCCGGTGAGCTGGACTTGGGTGACGTCGGCGGACCCGGCACGGAGATCATGGTGATCGACCACCGGGGCAAGGACGGGAACACCGGTACGTTCACCGGGCTGCGCGAGGGCGCCGAGGTGAAGCTCGCCGACAGCGCCTACAAGATCAGCTACAAGGCCGGGGACGGGAACGACGTCGTCCTCACCGCCGTGAAGGCGAGCCCCTCGCCCAAGGTCAAGGCCGCCGCCGGCTCCGGGTCGGGCCTCCAGGACTCGACCACCCGCAACACCGGCGCCGCCGCCGACACCGGGCTCGGCTGGTGGCCGTACGCACTGGCGGTCGTGCTGTCCGGCCTGCTGGTACCGGTGGCCAGACGCCGCAGGAGCAACCGCCGCCGGGGCGGTCGGCACGCGGCCACGGGCTGAGCCCTCGCGCCACGCAACGGCACCGGGGCGCGGCCGGCAGCGAAGCCGGGGCGCTCCGGCCAGTGCCGCGGGCAGGCGACGCTTGCCCGCGGCAGGAGCGGCGTCCGGTGCGTGCTCTCGGTGTGCCGGCGGGAAGGCGTCGTCCGCCCGAAGGGCCTGGACGTACTCGGGCTTTCACCACCGTCCGCCACAACGGGATCACCACCCGCCCGCGGGAGGCCGGACCGGGTGTTCTGGCCGACCTCGGCTTCGTCGGCCTGGACGACGGCCCCGGCGACCCGGTCATCGTCACCGGCCGGCGGGCGACCCGCGGCCATCCGCTCACCGACGCCCAAGGAGCGAACGGCTGGTCAGCCGCGAGCGAGAGGCGAACGAGCACGGCTCTGCCACCTGCTGAAGAACTGGTGGATCCTCACTCGCCAAGGTCGGCGTGGATGCCCGACACGCGACCCCGCTTCTACGAGCTCTCCTCGCACGTTCACCGTCGCATCGACCACCACGCTGTTCCGGGCCGAGCTCGTCAACCGTCTGCCGTAACCTGTCCGTCCGGTCCGGGCGGCGCCCGGATCAAGGACCGGCAACGTGAAGAAGCACCTGAACCGGGGCGACAGAGCTGTCAATCGGGCTCTGTCGCCCCAACGGGCTTGCCGGCGTCACGGCCCACCGCTCGTACCTCGTCTCATCTGGTGAGTCCGCGGCAGCAGGTCAGGCAGGTCCACGGCTTGACGTTGCCCCTGAGGGAAGCCGTCGCGGTTCTACGCCGTCCCGGCCTCGGGCGCGCCGGGGTTCTCCTGCCGGCCGCGCAGCCACACGTACACCGGGATGCCGGCGAAGAGGAACAGGACGCCCTGGTAGACGGCCGCGTAGCCGGCGCCGGCGATCAGCCAGAAGGAGAAGACGAAGGAGAGGGCGGCGACGATCAGGTCGCGGACCAGGCCGGCGGGGCGGACGCGCTCGCGGGTGCCCCGGGCCAGCCAGTACAGCTGGGCGGCGGCGGAGAGGAGGTAGGGGACACAGCCGGTGAACGTGGTGATGAGGACCAGGACCCGGAAGGCGGTGTCCGGGTCGTCGGCGTAGTTCACGGCGATGAGGAGCGTGCCGAGGACCGCCGTGGCGAGGACACCGAAGCCGGGGACGCCGCCCTTGCCCACGCGGGCGAAGCGCTTCGGGAAGAGACCGTCGCGGGCGGCGGCGTACGGCATCTGGGCGCTGAGCAGGACCCAGCCGTTGAGGCAGCCGACGATCGAGGCGACGGCGACCAGCGCGATCACCGTGCCGCCCCAGCTGCCGCCGGCGATCGAGTTCACCGCGTCGGCGAAGGGCGCCCCCGACTCGACCAGTTCCTCGTGCGGGACCAGACCGAACACGGCGACCGTGCCGAGGATGTAGACCAGCGCGGAGGCGAGCGTGCCGAGGACGCTGGCGCGGCCCACGGTGCGCTCCGGGTCACGGACCTCGCCGGCGCTGACGGCGGCCGACTCGACGCCCAGGAAGCTGTAGAGGAGGAGCGCGGCAGCGGCGGCGAGCGCGCCCGGGACGCTCTCACCGGAGGCGTTGAAGGGGCCGTAGTTGTCCGTGTCGATGAAGAACAGGCCGATGGTGGCGACCAGCAGCAGCGGCACGAACTTCAGGACCGTCGACACGATCTGCACGGCACCGACATAGCGGGTGCCGGCGAAGTTCGCGGCGGCCGGCAGCCACAGGGCTGCCAGCGCCACCACCGCCAGGGCGACCTTGCCGTCCCCCAGGGGTATCAGCACGTCGACATAGCCGACGACACCGACGGCGAGGGCGGCGATGCTGACCCAGCACATCGTCCAGTACGACCAGGCCGACAGGAAGCCCGCGAAGGGGCCGAAGGCGTCGCGCGGGTAGACGTAGAGGCCGCCGGTGACGGGGCTGCGCCTCGCCAGCCTGCCGAAGAGCAGCGCCAGCAGCACGGCGGCCACGGAGAGGACGACGAAGGCGAGCAGGCTGACCGTGCCGTACGGGGCGACGGCGGCGGGGAGCGTGAAGATACCGCCGCCGATGATGTTGCCCATGACGAGGGCGGTGGCCGCGCCGAGGCCGAACTTGCGGCCCGGTGAGGCCGCGTTCGTCCCGGGTCCGGTCGCGGAGATCTCCTCGGACCCGGCGACCGGGGCCTTCCCGGACCCCGAGGCCGGGGTGGGCTCGGGCCCCGGGACAGGGGTCGGATCGGGCTCGGCGGCCTCGGGGGTGCTGGTCGTGGTCATGACGGTTCCCGGGGGATGGGGCGGGGACGGGGAGGGCGTGATCGTACCGCCGCGTTCCACATGGTGGTCAACCTGTTCACCTTCTGGACATCGTCGGTGTGGCCTCCGCGTCCGGCTCGACTACCGTCGTCGGCATGACCAGCAACACGCCCGGCACGTCCCCCGCCCTTCCCGGCCCTCACTCCGTCCCTTTCGCCACGGCCCTCGCCGACGGCGTCCTCGTCCTCGACGGCGGCATGTCCAACCAGCTCGAATCGGCCGGGCACGACCTGAGCGACGAACTCTGGTCGGCGCGACTGCTGGCGGAGCGGCCGGAGGCCATCACCGAGGCCCATCTCGCCTACTTCGAGGCGGGCGCGGACGTGGCCATCACCTCCAGCTACCAGGCCACCTTCGAGGGCTTCGCGGAGCGCGGGATCCACCGGGAGCGTGCGCACGAACTACTCTCCCTGAGCGTCGAGTTGGCCGCGGACGCGGCAGTGGAGGCCAAGGCGAAGGGCGTCACGCGACCGCTGCTCGTGGCAGCCTCGGTCGGCCCGTACGGGGCGATGCTCGCGGACGGCTCGGAGTACCGCGGCCGGTACGGACTGAGCGTGGCGGAACTGGAGCGGTTCCACCGGCCCCGCCTTGAGGCACTGGCCGCCGCCCACCCGGACGTCCTGGCCCTGGAGACGGTCCCCGACACCGACGAGGCCGAGGCGCTGATACGGGCCATCCGCGGCCTGGACGTGCCCGCCTGGCTGTCGTACACCGTCGCCGGCGACCGCACCCGCGCCGGGCAGCCGCTGGAGGAGGCCTTCGCCCTGGCCGCCGACGTCGAGGAGGTCGTCGCCGTGGGCGTGAACTGCTGCTCCCCCGACGACGTGGACGGGGCGGTCGAGACGGCCGTCCGGGTCACCGGCAAGCCGGTCGTCGTGTATCCGAACAGCGGAGAGGCCTGGGACGCGTCGGCGCGGTCCTGGACCGGGCGGTCGACGTTCACGGCCGAGCAGGTGGAGGGATGGCGGACCGCCGGGGCCCGGCTGATCGGGGGGTGCTGCCGGGTGGGTCCTGAGGCGATCTCGGCGATCGCGCGGACACTGGGCTGACGCGCACGGCGCTGCCGCCGCTCCCCCGCGGCTGGCCTCACTTCCGGGGTGACCGGTTACTGATGACCAGGCCGGGTTTCTGCCCAGGCGGCGGCGATGAGGGGGCGATGCAGGTCGGCCCGTCGGATGCAGATACCGACGACCCCTGGCCCCTGGCCAGCCTGCGCCGCGCGCCCGACCCGTCCCGTGGCCGAGCGGTGGCCCCCTGCGCCTGGGCCCCTCGGCCCGCCTCACCGTCATCAGCGAACATCCGGCAAACCACTCGCCCGGCCCCCGGTCGGACCCCGCACCCGCTGTTCGAAGTTTCGAAAGTTCTGGCCGGGGCGGCCCTCCGAATCCCTGCTTCTTCACGCGGTGTTGAGTTGGGCTTACCGTAGGAAGCGCTTGCTACGCGGTGGGGCTCCGCCGCGCGAGCGTGCTGTTCGAAAATTTCACCGGCCCTCGGGACGGGCCCTGAGAGGTGGAGTCGCGATGGTGCGTGGCGGGAACGCGACGGCCGGGCCGACGCTGGCGGTGGTGGCGCGCGAGGCCGGGGTCTCCGTACCGACGGCCTCGAAGGTGGTCAACGGCCGGGAGGACGTGGCCCCCGAGACCAGGCGCCGGGTCACCGAGGCGTTGGACCGGCTCGGCTATGTCCGCAGACCCCGGTTCGAGGCGTCGAAGCCGCCGCGCATGGTCGACCTGGTGGTGCACTCGCTGGAGAGCTCCTGGTCGGGCGCCGTCCTGCACGGCGTCGAACAGGCGGCCCACGACGCGGGCCTGGAGGTCGTGGTCTCGGCCGGTCTGACCCGCACCCGGGGTGCCCGCCCCGAACGCGGCTGGTTCGACAAGCTGACCGCCCGGGGCTCGGCGGGCGTGCTGTTCAACCTGGCCGAGCTGTCCCCCGCCCAGTACTCCTGGCTCACCCGGCACCGCATCCCGTTCGTCCTGATCGACCCGGTCCTCGAACCGCCGCCCGGCGTGGTGTCGGTCGGCGCGGCCAACTGGCAGGGCGGGATGACCGCCACCGAGCATCTGCTGGCCCGGGGGCACGAGCGGATCGCCGTGGTCGCCGGGTACCGGCGCAATATGTGCAGCAGCGCCCGGGTGGCGGGTCACCGCTCGGCGCTGATGGCGGCGGGGGTCCGGTACCGGCCGGAGTACGTCCGCTACGGCAATTTCGTGGAGACCACCGCCCGCCGCCGTATGCACCAGCTGCTCGACCTCCCCGAGCCGCCGACCGCCGTCTTCGTCTGCTCGGACAAGATGGCCCTCGGCGTGTACGAGGCGCTGGCCGAGCGGGGGCTGAGGGTGCCGGACGACATCAGTGTGGTCGGTTTCGACGATCTTCCCGAGGCCCGTTGGGCGACTCCGGGCCTGACGACGGTCCGCCAGCCGCTCTCCGAGATGGCCTCGGCCGCGCTACGGCTGCTGGTGCGGATGATGGAGGGCGATCAGCCGGAGAGCACGCGCACCGAATTGTCGACGCGGCTGGTCGAGCGGGCGAGTACCGGGGCCCCACGCTCGGGCTGAACCCGTGGGCGCCGGGCATGTCGCTGTTCGGTGAAGTGGTGCGGAGAACTCGAGTGCGGGTGAACGGTGGGCGGCGTGGGACCGTACGCATAGGGATGGCCGTACGGGTGTCCCGGCGGTTCCGCCGCTCCCGGCCCGCGCCACCGCACCAGCACTGAGCTCCACATGCTCCACAGGGAAGGACCTTCGGGTTGTCGCACACACGCTCTCCGCAGCTCCCGGGACCAGGACCGGCACCGGCACCGGCACCGGACGACGACACCGCTCCCGAGGAAGCCGCCCCACCGGCCCCGGCACCCGAGGAGAGTTCGCCGGACGCCGGGGCCAAGGCGGAGCCCGAGCCCAGGCCGGAATCCACGCCGGAGGCGGAGCCCGAGCCCAAACCGGAGCGCAGGCCGAAGGCGGAGACGGAGACGAAGCCGGACTCCGAGCCGCAGGCGGAGCCCAAGTCGAAGGCGGAGACGGAGACGGGGCCTGCCCCCTCGCCGAAGGCGGAGCCCGAGCCCGAGCAGGACCCCGAGACCGGCCCTGGCCAACTGCCTGCCGAGTCCCCGGCCGTCCCCACCGGCTGGCGCACCGAGCACCCCGCCGTCGCGCGCACCGTCGCCTGGACGGTCACCGGGCTGGCCCTCGCCCTCGTGCTGTTCGCGTTGCTCGTGCCGAACGACGTCACCAACCTGGAGTTCGGCCGTTTCCTGCGCATCCCGGCGGAGGGCATCCTCGTGGCGGCGCTGCTGCTCGTGCTGCCCGCGACCGCGCGGCGGGTGGGGGTGGTGGTGGTCGGGGTGGTGCTCGGGCTGCTGACGATCGTCAAGGTGCTGGACATGGGGTCGTACTGGACCCTGGACCGCCCGTTCGACCTGGTGCTGGACTGGATCCTGCTGGACGACGCCCAGTCGTTCATGAAGGACTCGCTGGGCGGCGCGGTCGCGCAGGCGGCCACGATCGGGGTGATCGCGCTTGCGGTCGCGCTGCCGGTGCTGATGACGCTGGCGGTGGTGCGGATCAGCCGGCTGATGGTGCGCAACCGGCACACGGCGAGCCGTACGCTGCTGGTCCTGGGCACCGCGTGGATCACCTGCTCGACGCTTACGCTTGAAATCGCGAACGTGCCGGTGGCCTCGCACAGCGCGGCGACCCTGGTGGAGAACCGGGTCGAGGCGGTGAGCAACGGGCTGAAGGACGGGGAGGCGTTCAAGAAGGAGGCGGCGGTGGACGCCTTCGCCGACGTACCGCCGGACGAGCTGCTGACGGGTCTGCGCGGCAGGGACGTGCTGATCACGTTCATCGAGAGCTACGGCCGCTCCGCGATCGACGACCCGCAGATGGGCGGGCCGCTCGGCGAGACGCTCGCGCAGAAGACGAGGGAACTCGAGGAGGCCGGGTACGCGTCCCAGAGCGGCTGGCTGCGCTCCCCCATCACGGGCGCGGGTAGCTGGCTGGGCCACTCCACGTTCCTGTCAGGCCTGTGGATCAAGAACCAGCAGCGCTACCGCAACCTCGTCTCCGGCGACCGTCTCACCCTCACCGAGGCGTTCCGCCGTACGGACGCGTGGCGCACGGTCGGCATCGTGCCGGGCACCCAGAAGACCTGGCCGGAGGGCAAGTACTTCGGCCTGGAACACATCTACGACTCCGACCAACTCGGCTACAAGGGCCCGAAGTTCAGCTGGTCGACGATGCCCGACCAGTACACGCTGAAGGCCTTCGAGGAGCTGGAGCACGGCAAGAAGGACCGCGAGCCGATCATGGCGGAGATCATCCTCACCTCCAGCCACAACCCGTGGGCGCCCGTCCCGAGCACGATCCCCGAGGAACAGATCGGCGACGGCTCGGTCTACCACTCGCTCCAGAAGGCGGAGGGCAAGGACCCCAAGGAGGTCTGGAAGGACCCCTCGGACGTCCGGGACGAGTACCGCAAGTCCATCCAGTACTCGGTGACCAGCCTCGTCGACTACGTCGCCGAGTACGGCTCGAAGGACACCGTCCTGGTCTTCCTCGGTGACCACCAGCCCAACAAGACGGTCACCGGCGCCGACCCCAGCCACGACGTGCCGGTGTCGATCGTCGCCCAGGACCCCGAGGTGCTGGAGAAGGTCGCCGACTGGGGCTGGACGGACGGCCTCAAGCCCGCCGACGACACCCCGGTGTGGCGGATGGACAAGTTCCGCGACCGCTTCATGACGGCGTTCGGCCCGGCCGTCCCGGCCGGCTGATCACGTTCCGCGGGCGCGCCGAGAAGTCCGGGCCTCGTACGACGCGTCCCGCCGCGTGGCCGGGCGGGGCCTGGCCGGGTGTCCGATTCCTTCAAGACCGGCCGCCCCGGCCCGCCTACGGTGGCCGTATGACTCCACGACTCGATGCGATCGGCATGGTGGCCTCGGACATGGCCGCCTCCGTCACCTTCTACCGCCGGCTCGGCTTCGCCTTCCCCCAGGGCGCCGAGAACCAGCCGCACACCGAGGCGCAGTTGCCCGGCGGGCTGCGACTGATGCTCGACACCGAGGAGACCGTGCGCTCCTTCCACCCCCAGTACCGGCCGGGAACGGGCGGCGGCGCCGGGCTGGCGCTGCTGTGCGACAGTCCCGCCGAAGTCGACGCGCTGTACGAGGAGTTGGTGGGCGCCGGGTACCACGGTGAGCTCAAGCCGTGGGACGCGGTGTGGGGCCAGCGGTACGCCGTGGTCCTCGATCCCGACGGCAACGGGGTAGACCTCTTCGCGCCGCTGCCCTCGTCCGCCCGCGAGTAGCCGTCCCGGCGCCGCGCCCTTCCGCTATCGTCCACCGAGCAGCTCGCCGAGCGGCACTCCCGCCAACTCCCGTACGTCACGGGCCAGATGCGCCTGATCGGCGTACCCGGTCCGGGCCGCCGTCTCGGCCCGGGGCAGCCCGGACCGGGCGAGCGCGAGCGCCCGTTGCAGCCGCAGCACACGCGCCAGAGTCTTGGGCCCGTACCCGAACGCGGCGAGCGACCTGCGGTGCAACTGCCGTGCTCCGAGACCGAGTTCGTCGGCGGTCGCCGCGACCGTCCGCCCCGCGTCGAGGGCGGCGACGACCCGCCGCAGAAGCGGATCGGACCGCCCCGTCACGGCCGCCCGCGCCAGGGCCACCTCTTCGAGCCCGCTCGCCGGATCGGCCGCCGCGTTCACCCGCGCGGTGAGCCGCCGCACAAGCGCCGGGGACCACAGGTCGGCCAGCTCCACCCGCCGGTCACGCAGTTCGTGCGCGGGCACCCCGAGGAAGGCGGGCGCGGTGCCGGGGTAGAAACGGAGACCCGCCCAGCCGCTGGGCACCCCTCCGGTGACGTACGCCCGTGTGTCCGGCCCGGCGACCAGCAGCCGCCCGTCGTTCCACAGCAGGTCCAGGCACCCGTCCGGCAGAACCCGGCCGGCCCCGGGACCGGCCGGCGGATCACTCGGGCTGTTGGTCCACACAACGGCCCCGCCCAGCCGAGACGCCCTTTCCGCATACACGCCGAAAGGCTACGCCTGCGCCCGTCGAGCGCCGCCGCGCCCCTTCAGCCGTCCTCGCCCTTCCTCACGGGTGACCGCAGTCGCGCCGTCACGTCCTCCGGCGGCAGGAAGCGCGACCACCGCTCGGGGAACTCGGACGGCATGTCCGGGTCCTCGGGGTCCTGGGAGCGGGCCGCGGCGGCGCGGGCGACGTACTCGGCGGCCTGTTCCTCGCGGAGTCGCTCGTTGGCGGCGCGGGCGGCGGCGGTGGCGGCGGCGGGCCAGACGCGGTCGATGGCGGCGTTGACGGCGGCGCCGACGAGCACCGCGAAGGCGCTCACGCCGATCCACAGGAGGACGGCGACGGCAGCGGCCAGGGAGCCGTAGATGGTCGCCCCCTCGACCGTGCTGGTGAGGTAGATGCGGAGCAGGAAGCTGCCGAGGACCCACATGCCGAGGGCCATCAGGGCGCCGGGGACGTCCTCGACCCAGGGAGAACGGACCGGCACCGAGACGTGGTACAGCGTGGTCAGGAAGACGATGGACAGGACCATCACGACGGGCCAGTAGAGGACCTGGACGACGGTCGCCGACCACGGGACGATCCGGACGACGGCGTCGGGCCCGGCCACCATCAGGGGCAGGGCGATCGAGCCGATCAGCAGGGCCACGATGAACAGCAGAAACGCCATGAGGCGGGTCTTGACGATGCCGCGGACGCCGTCGAGGCCGTACATGACGGTGATGGTGTCGATGAAGACGTTCACCGCGCGGGAGCCCGACCACAGGGCGAAGAGGAAGCCTATGGAGATGACGTCCGGACGGCCGCCTTTCATCACGTCGTCCAGGATCGGCTGGGCGATCTCGGCGACGCCCTTGTCGGACAGGACGGTGCGTGAGGCCTCCAGGATGTTGAGCTCCAGGCTGGCGATGGTGTCGGCGCCGGTCCAGTCGTCGACGTAGCCGAGCAGGCCGATCATGCTGAGCAGCAGCGGCGGCACGGAGAGCAGCGTGAAGAACGCCGCTTCGGCCGCGAGGCCCAGGATGCGGTACTCGATGCAGGAGTTGACCGTGTCCTTCAGCAGCAGCCAGGCGGTCCTGCGCTTGGAGACGTTCCGGTAGAGGACACGCACGCGGTGGAGACGCCCATGGGGGCTCTCCGGTCGTCGGGGTGACTGACTTGCTGGCTGCACGCCCTAAAGGTATCCGTCTGCGCGTGCCGCTCTCACCTCCCGGGCTTCGACGGCTCCCTGTGGCAGTTGCCGGCCGCGCCGCTGGTCGGCGGGCGGACGCCGCTGTACGGGGAAGGCGCACGGGACGACGGCGTCCTGGATCCGGCGGACGGGTTCGGCACGGACGACCAGGGAACGGGCGAGCCGGCGGCCCCGGTCTGAGCCGCCGGCTGTGATCCGGCGCCGGACGGATACTGGTGGGCGTCGCCGCACCGACGCCATACCGAGGGGTAGGTTCGAGTCATGGCAGCCAGCACCCACGAAGTGACCAATCAGGCTCCGCCCCTGGTGGACTACGACGTCTTCGCCGCCGACCGGGTCCTGGCGGAGGCGGTCGACCGGCATCTGGACCCGGCGGTGCTCGACGAGGCACGTGCCGAGCTGTCCGGGCTGGGACGTACGGCGGGCTCCGCGCAGGCGCAGGAGTGGGGAAGGCTGGCGAACGAGAATCCGCCGAAACTGCGAACGCACGACCGGTACGGCAACCGGGTCGACGAGGTCGAGTTCCACCCGTCGTGGCACCGGCTGCTCGGCAAGGGCGTGGCGGCGGGGCTGACGGCGGCCTGGACGCGGCCCGGCGGGCATGTGCGGCGGGCGGCCGGCTTCGTCGTGTGGACCCAGGTCGAGGCCGGCAACGGCTGTCCGCTGTCCATGACCCACGCGGCGGTGCCCGCCCTGCGCACGGACCCGGCGCTCGCCGCCGAGTGGGAGCCGCGGCTGACGTCCCTGCTCTACGACTGGGATCTGCGGCCCGCCGACCAGAAGCCCGGCGCCCTGTTCGGGATGGGCATGACGGAGAAGCAGGGCGGCAGCGACGTACGCGCCAACAAGACCGGGGCACGGCCGCTGGCCGAGGACGGGACGTACGAGCTGACGGGCCACAAGTGGTTCTGCTCGGCGCCGATGTCGGACGGCTTCCTCGTGCTGGCGCGGGCGCCCGGCGGGCTGACGTGTTTCCTGGTGCCGCGTGTGCTGGCGGACGGCTCGCGGAACGTGTTCCGCATCCAGCGGCTCAAGGACAAGCTGGGCAACCGGTCGAACGCCTCCGCCGAGGTCGAGTTCGACGGGACGTGGGCGCGCCGGGTCGGCGACGAGGGCCGGGGGGTGCGCACGATCATCGAGATGGTGGCGGCGACCCGGTTGGACTGCGCGCTGGGCGCGGCCTCGCTGATGCGGCAGGCGGTGGCGCAGGCAGTGCACCACTGCACCCACCGGGAGGCGTTCGGGGGCCGGCTGGTCGACAAGCCGTTGATGCGCAATGTTCTCGCCGATCTCGCGCTGGAGTCGGAGGCGGCGACGACGCTGGCGATGCGGTTGGCTGCAGCTTACGACAACGTGGCCGCGGCTGAGGCGGGCGACAAGAACGAGCGCGCGTTCCTGCGGCTCGCGGTGCCGGTCGCCAAGTACTGGGTGACCAAGCGCTGCACCCCGACGGCCGTCGAGGCCCTGGAGTGCCTGGGCGGCAACGGCTATGTCGAGGAGTCCGGCATGCCCCGCCTGCTGCGCGAGTCCCCGCTCAACTCCATCTGGGAGGGCGCCGGCAACGTACAGGCCCTGGACGTACTGCGGGCCCTCCAGCGTGAACCGCAGGCCCTCGACGCCTACTTGCGGGAGGTGGGCCGGGCCCGGGGCGCCGATCACCGTCTCGACGGCGCCATCAAGGACCTGCTGACCGAACTCGCCGACCTGGACGGCATCGAGGCCCGCGCGCGCCGGCTCGTGGAGCGCCTCGCCCTCGTCCTGCAGGGAGCGCTTCTCGTGCGGTACGCGCCCCCGGCGGTCGCGGACGCGTTCTGCGCCTCCCGACTGGGCGGCGACCGGGGCACGGCCTTCGGCACACTGCCGCACACGCTGGATCTGGCGTCGGTGGTGGAACGGGCGCGCCCGGTGAGCTGAGACCGGCGGGTGGGCCGCCCTCGCTCGAGTGGTACGACCGAGGTGTACGACGCGGGGGTGGTGCTGCGCCGACACGGCACCACCCCCGCCTCGTCGGGCGCCTTCGAGCGGAGCGCACACGCCGCACTGGGCGGCGTCGAACAAGTCTCAACGAGGCCACGGCGGTTCGCCAGAGGTGCGGGGGGGGTGCGACTCGTCCGCGCTCTGTGACACGGCATACGTCTCCTCCGTGGCCGAAGAGCGGCAGACTTCGAAACCCGCGGTCGACGCCGTAACCCGGATCCGGGCTCCCACGGCCGCCGGGGGCCGTGGGGCCGCACGGGCCTGCCGGGGAGGAACAAGTACCGCCTCCGGGAAGAACACCCGCCGGCCACCGGTGAACGGATCATGATCCCGGGGTGAGGGATCTCCCTGTATTTCAGGCGTCCTCGGCGTGACACCCGTCTCACTGCCGTAGCATCGCTGCCAGGCCACCCCACCTGCCCCTCCGTCAAGGTCCTGGAGTCGGGGAGCAGTTGGCCGTCGCCACCCTCGGGAGGTTGTTGTATGAAGCACCGCGGCAGGCACCGTCGACGCAGGAGGGGGCGTGCGCTGCGCGCGTCCCTGGCAGGGACCGCGCTGGCGCTCACGGCGGCGGCCACGCTGATCAGCACGTCACAGGCGACCGGCGGCGAGACGCCGGGCCCGCTGTCCTCGGTCTCCTCGGCCGGTGAACTGCGTGAGCTCCGGCTGCGGGAGAACCTGACCGACAGGACCGCGCTGAACACCCTCACCACCCACATGGGCGGCGGGGTCGATGTCGACGAGGTGCTGCGGAGCGCGAACCACGCGATGCGCGACAAGGCCGACTGTTTCGTCACCGAGAAGGACAACCTGCCTGTCGAGCCGACGGCCGCGCGGGCGTACTGCTGGGAGCCGGGCGACGCGGTCGACGACAGGTGGACCCCCCGCTCCATCACCACGTCGCGGAACAACCGGGTCATCGTCTCCGGCTGGACGCACAACGGCTCCGACGGCCGCGCGGGCAGCGACAGCACCGGCGGCGCCGGCGCGGACGAGGAAGGGCTCGCGAGGGTCGCCTTCGTCGACACCGCCGACCCGGCGAGCCCGAAGTACCGGTGGGTTCTGCTGGTCGTGCCGAAGGCCGACGGACAGGACTTCGAGGGCCTGCGCTCCCGGCTCGGCGGCATGGCCTGGTACGAGGACAAGCTGATCGTCACCGCGCGGGGCGCTGAGAGCCGCGGACGGCAGGACGACTCCCTGTTCGTGTTCGACCTGGCTCGCTTCCTCCGTGCCGACGTGACCGACAGCGACGAGATCGGCAGGGTCCGCGGCGGGTGGTCGGCCCATCACTACCGGTACGTGCTGCCGGCCGTCGCCGCCTACAGTCCGGCGGCGGGCGACAGCTGTGACGCGCGTGACAACGACGGGGTGCCCTGCCTCGGTTCGCTCTCGCTCGACCGGACGTCCACACCGCCCGGCGTCGTCGCGAGCGAGTGGTTCGCGCCGAGCCGGGAGGAGCCCGCCCGTGTCTGGCGGTACGGCCTCGACACCACCGCCGACCGCGCCGGCCTGCTCACCACCGCCGGACGCCGGAGCGACGCCGTCGCCACCGAGGCGTACCGGACCGTGGCCGCCGGTGTCCGGGGTGTCCTCTCCCACGAAGGGCAGTGGTACGTCGGGCAGGCCGCCGAGAGTCGCGACGGGCGCGGCACCCTGTGGCGTCAGGACGAGGACGGGGCGAAGGCCGCCAAGTGCGCGGGCGGTGAGCCGGGCGACGACTCGGGCGGTACGTCGTACGCCTGCTGGGGACGGCAGACCGTGTCCCTCTCCTACTCGCCGGAGACCGACGAGGTGTGGACGCTCACCGGCCCGGTCCCGGAGCGTGTGCTGTACGCGGTGAAGCTGTCGGACGTCGACAGCGCGCTGGGCTAGGCGGCCCGGCCCGGTCATGGCAGAGCGAACTCGACCCGCCCTTGGAGGCGGGCCGAGCCGCGTGATTCCCTGACCCCATGAGCAGCAGCCCCGTCACCACCTGGTCCCTGGAACAGACCTCGCCGAGCGATCTCCTTCCCGCCGCCGCGCCCGACGGCGACGACGTGCGTGTCGTCCGCTCCGAGGTGCCCTCCCCCGAGTTCAGCCGCTTCCTGTACGCCTCCGTCGGCGGGGACATCCTCTGGATCGACCGGCTGGCGTGGTCGTACGAGCGCTGGCAGGAGCACCTGGGGCGGCCGGGCGTGGAGACCTGGGTCGCCTACGACCGGGGCACGCCGGCCGGCTATGTCGAGCTGGAGTCGCAGGACGACGGGGTCGTGGAGATCGGGTACTTCGGACTGGTCCCGGCGTTCCGGGGCCGGCGTATCGGCGGGTACCTCCTCTCGTACGGGACGGCCCGTGCCTGGGACCTCGCCGAGCGGTGGCCGGGGCCGGCACCGACCAAACGGGTCTGGCTGCACACCTGCACCCGGGACGGGGAGCACGCCATGGCGAACTACCTGCGGCGGGGGTTCAGGCTGTTCGACACGAAGGTGACGGAGGAGGCCGACGCTCCGGCGCCGGGCCCCTGGCCCGGAGCGACCACGTCCACACCATGACCCACATCACACTGTCCCACTATGCGAGACAACCTTGTCCGCTATGTGGATGAAGGTGGACTCGGTCTAAAGAGCCGTGACAGGCTTCCGTCATGTCTGGAACTGGAATTGCCTTGGTGAGTCGGCGGCACGTCGACCTCGGCCGCATGTCCAGCGCCATCTGTCCGGTGAGCTGACGCCCGACGCGAGGGTCGTCACGACCCCGGGCGACAGCGCCGCACCCTCCTCCGTTTCACCCAGCGCAAGGACGCGCAGGCGCCGCACGGCGCCGCGCGCGTGCCCACATGCGCCAGCGCAGGTCAGAGCCGCTTCCACGCCTTTCCCGAAGGACATACACACCATGGCCGCCACCCCGCAGAACTCCGCCACGCCCCGCCGCAAGGTGAGCCGTCACCGTGGTGAAGGACAGTGGGCAGCGGGACATTTCACCCCGCTGAACGGCAACGAGCAGTTCAAGAAGGACGACGACGGTCTCAATGTGCGGACACGCATTGAGACGATCTACTCGAAGCGCGGCTTCGACTCGATCGACCCCAACGACCTGCGCGGCCGGATGCGCTGGTGGGGGCTGTACACCCAGCGCAAGCCCGGGATCGACGGCGGCAAGACCGCGATCCTGGAGCCGGAGGAGCTGGACGACGAGTACTTCATGCTGCGGGTACGGATCGACGGCGGCCGGCTCACCACCCGGCAACTGCGGGTCATCGGCGAGATCTCGCAGGAGTTCGCGCGGGGCACGGCCGACATCACCGACCGGCAGAACGTCCAGTACCACTGGATCCGGGTCGAGGACGTGCCCGAGATCTGGGAGCGGCTGGAGGCCGTCGGGCTGTCCACCACCGAGGCATGCGGTGACACGCCCCGTGTGATCATCGGCTCGCCCGTCGCCGGGATCGCCGCGGACGAGATCATCGACGGGACGCCCGCGATGGACGAGATCCATCGGCGGATCATCGGCAACAAGGACTTCTCCAACCTGCCCCGCAAGTTCAAGTCCGCGATCTCGGGCTCGCCGCTGCTCGACGTGGCGCACGAGATCAACGACATCGCCTTCGTCGGTGTCCGCCACCCCGAGCACGGCCCCGGCTTCGACCTGTGGGTCGGCGGCGGTCTGTCCACCAACCCCAAGATCGGGCAGCGGCTCGGCACCTGGGTCCCGCTGGACGAGGTCGCGGACGTGTACGAGGGCGTCATCTCGATCTTCCGCGACTACGGCTACCGGCGGCTGCGCACCCGCGCCCGCCTGAAGTTCCTGCTCGCCGACTGGGGGACGGAGAAGTTCCGCCAGGTGCTGGAGGACGAGTACCTGAAGCGGAAGCTGATCGACGGCCCCGCGCCGGACCAGCCGGTGGCCCGCTGGCGCGACCACGTGGGTGTCCACCCGCAGAACGACGGCCGGTACTACGTCGGCTTCGCCCCGCGCGTCGGCCGCGTCGACGGCACCACGCTGACGAAGATCGCCGACCTCGCCGAGGCACACGGCTCCGGCCGGGTCCGGACCACCGTCGAGCAGAAGATGATCGTGCTCGACGTCACCGAGGACCAGGTCGACTCGCTCGTCTCGGGCCTGGAGGCGCTGGACCTCACGGTGCACCCGTCGCCGTTCCGGCGCGGCACCATGGCCTGCACCGGCATCGAGTACTGCAAGCTCGCCATCGTCGAGACGAAGGCGCGCGGCTCCGCGCTGATCGACGAGCTGGAGCGCCGTATCCCGGACTTCGACGAGCCGATCACCATCAACATCAACGGCTGCCCGAACGCCTGTGCGCGTATCCAGGTGGCGGACATCGGTCTCAAGGGACAGCTCGTCCTCAACGAGGAGGGTGAGCAGGTCGAGGGCTTCCAGGTGCACCTGGGTGGCGCGCTCGGCCTGGAGGCCGGGTTCGGCCGCAAGGTGCGCGGACTGAAGGTCACCTCCGAGGAACTGCCCGACTACGTCGAGCGGGTGCTCAAGCGGTTCCAGGAGGAGCGCGAGGACGGCGAGCGGTTCGCCGCCTGGGTCACCCGCGCCAGCGAGGAGGCCCTGTCGTGAGCGAGCGAGCCGCGCCCTTCTACTGCCCCTACTGCGGTGACGAGGACCTGCGCCCCAGCGAAGCCTTGGAAGACAGTCGTGGGGCGTGGGAATGCGGAGCCTGCAATCGAGCCTTCCAGTTGAAGTTCCTCGGGCTGCTGGCCCGGGGCGTGAGCCGTCGCGCTCCCTCGGCTCACGCCCCTCAGGAAGGCAGCCTTCAGCGAGCCGACAGCGGAGGGGACCACAAATGACGACCGTTCAGGCGGATTCCGATACATCCGCGTCCTTCGAGGACGCGGCCGGCCCGGAAGCGGCGAAGCGCGCCGAGCTCAAGGCGCTCGCCGAGCAGGCCGGCCGTGACCTTGAGGACGCCTCGGCGCTGGAGATCCTCCAGTGGGCCGTGGACACCTTCGGCAAGCGCTTCTGCGTGACCTCCTCCATGGAGGACGCCGTGGTCGCACACCTCGCCTCCCGGGCCAGGCCCGGCGTGGACGTGGTGTTCCTCGACACCGGATACCACTTCCCCGAGACCATCGGCACCCGGGACGCGGTCGAGGCCGTGATGGACGTCAACGTCCTCACGATCACCCCGCGTCAGACGGTCGCCGAGCAGGACGCCGAGTACGGGCCCAGGCTGCACGACCGCGATCCCGACCTGTGCTGCTTCCTGCGCAAGGTCAAGCCGCTCGAAGAGGGCCTGGCCCGGTTCGACGCGTGGGCGACCGGTCTGCGCCGCGACGAGTCCGAGACCCGGGCGAACACCCCGGTCGTCGGCTGGGACGACAAGCGCGGCAAGATCAAGGTCTCGCCGATCGCGCGCTGGACGCAGGACGACGTGGACGCCTACGTCGCCGAGCACGGCGTGCTCACCAACCCCCTGCTCATGGACGGCTACCCGTCCGTGGGCTGTGCCCCCTGCACCCGTCGTGTCGCCCCGGGCGAGGACGCGCGGGCCGGCCGCTGGGCGGGCAACGCCAAGACCGAGTGCGGGCTGCACCTGTGACCGCCACCGTGCCCGCCGACACCCCCGAGAACACCGTCCCCGTGACGAACCGCGGTCCTGTGACGAACCGCGGTCCTGTGACGAACCAGGAGAACCAAGTGACGACCGGAGCCACCGTCTGGCTCACGGGTCTGCCGAGCGCCGGCAAGACCACCATCGCCTACGAACTCGCGGGCCGGCTCCGCGAGGAGGGCCACCTCGTGGAGGTGCTCGACGGCGACGAGATCCGCGAGTTCCTCACCGCGGACCTCGGCTTCAGCCGCGCCGACCGGCACACCAACGTGCAGCGCATCGGCTTCCTCGCCGACATGCTCGCCCGCAACGGCGTCAAGGCGCTGGTGCCGGTCATCGCGCCGTACGCCGACAGCCGTGAGGCGGTGCGCAAGCGCCACGCGGCGAGCGGCGCCGCGTACATCGAGGTGCATGTGGCCACGCCGGTCGAGGTGTGCTCCGTACGCGATGTGAAGGGGCTGTACGCCAAGCAGGCGGCCGGTGAGATCTCCGGACTCACCGGGGTCGACGACCCGTACGAGGCTCCCGAGACCCCTGATCTGCGCATCGAGTCGCAGGACCAGACGGTCCAGGAGTCCGCCGCCCTGGTCCACAAGCTGCTCACCGAGAGGGGTCTGGCATGACGACGACCGTCGCGACCGTCTCCGAGGAGACGGGTGCCCCGTACACCCTCTCCCATCTGGACGCGCTGGAGTCCGAGGCGGTCCACATCTTCCGCGAGGTGGCGGGCGAGTTCGAACGGCCGGTGATCCTCTTCTCCGGCGGCAAGGACTCCATCGTCATGCTGCACCTGGCCCTGAAGGCGTTCGCCCCGGCGACGATCCCCTTCTCCCTGCTGCACGTGGACACCGGCCACAACTTCCCCGAGGTTCTTCAGTACCGCGACCGTACGGTGGCCGAGCACAACCTGCGGCTGCACGTGGCCTCGGTCCAGGACTACATCGATCGCGGGGTGCTGCGCGAGCGCCCCGACGGCACCCGCAACCCCCTGCAGACCGTGCCGCTCACCGAGAAGATCCAGACGGAGAAGTTCGACGCCGTCTTCGGCGGTGGCCGCCGCGACGAGGAGAAGGCGCGGGCGAAAGAGCGGGTGTTCTCGCTGCGGGACGAGTTCTCGCAGTGGGACCCGCGCCGCCAGCGCCCCGAGCTGTGGCAGCTGTACAACGGCCGTCACGCGCCCGGCGAGCACGTCCGCGTCTTCCCGCTCTCCAACTGGACCGAGCTGGACGTCTGGCAGTACATCGCCCGGGAGGGCATCGAACTGCCCCAGATCTACTTCGCGCACGAGCGTGAGGTGTTCCAGCGGGCGGGCATGTGGCTGACCGCCGGCGAGTGGGGCGGCCCCAGGGACGGCGAGACCGTCGAGAAGCGCCTCGTCCGCTACCGGACCGTGGGGGACATGTCCTGCACGGGCGCCGTCGACTCCGACGCGACCACCCTGGAGGCCGTGATCACCGAGATCGCCGCCTCCCGGCTCACCGAGCGGGGCGCGACCCGCGCCGACGACAAGATGTCCGAGGCCGCGATGGAAGACCGTAAGCGCGAGGGGTACTTCTAGGCATGAGCACGACCACGGAACTCACCGAGACGACCCTGCTGCGCTTCGCGACCGCCGGTTCCGTCGACGACGGCAAGTCCACGCTCGTCGGGCGACTGCTACACGACTCCAAGTCGGTCCTCACCGACCAGCTGGAGGCCGTGCAGCGCGCCTCCGCGAGCCGTGGCCAGGAGGGCCCCGACCTCGCGCTGCTCACCGACGGTCTGCGGGCCGAGCGGGAACAGGGCATCACCATCGACGTGGCCTACCGCTACTTCGCCACGCCCCGCCGCCGGTTCATCCTCGCCGACACCCCCGGCCATGTGCAGTACACCCGCAACATGGTCACCGGCGCCTCCACCGCCGAACTGACGGTGATCCTGGTCGACGCCCGCAACGGCGTCGTCGAGCAGACCCGCCGGCACGCCGCGATCGCCGCGCTGCTGCGCGTGCCGCACGTGGTGCTCGCCGTGAACAAGATGGACCTCGTCGCCTACGAGGAGCAGGTCTTCGCACGGATCGCCGAGGAGTTCACGGCGTACGCGTCCGAGCTGGGCGTCCCGGAGATCACCGCCATCCCGATCTCGGCGCTCGCCGGTGACAACGTGGTGGAGCCGTCGGCGAACATGGACTGGTACGGCGGACCGACCTTCCTGGAACACCTGGAGTCCGTGCCGGTCAGCCACGACCTGGCCCACTGCCACGCCCGCCTCCCCGTGCAGTACGTGATCCGTCCGCAGACCGCCGAGCACCCGGACTACCGGGGGTACGCGGGGCAGATCGCGGCCGGCACGTTCCGCGTCGGCGACTCGGTGACGGTGCTGCCGTCCGGCCGTACGACGAAGGTCACGGGTATCGACCTGCTCGGCAAGCCGGTCGAGGCGGCCCACACCCCGCAGTCGGTGACCCTCCTGCTGGAGGACGACATCGACATCTCGCGCGGCGATCTGCTCGTGCCCAGCAAGGACGCGCCCGCGACCACGCAGGACATCGAGGCGACCGTCTGCCATGTCGCCGACCAGCCGCTCACCGTGGGCCACCGGGTTCTGCTCAAGCACGGCACCCGCACGGTCAAGGCGATCGTCAAGGACATCCCGTCCCGGCTGACCCTCGACGACCTGTCCCTGCACCCGCACCCGGGACAGCTCGTCGCGAACGACATCGGCCGGGTGAAGGTCCGCACCGCCCAGGCGCTGCCGGTCGACTCGTACGCCGACTCCCGCCGCACCGGCTCGTTCATCCTGATCGACCCGGCCGACGGCACGACGCTGACCGCCGGCATGGTCGGCGAGTCCTTCGCCTCCCCCGAGCC
This sequence comes from Streptomyces sp. TG1A-60, assembly GCF_037201975.1. Lineage (NCBI taxonomy): Bacteria > Bacillati > Actinomycetota > Actinomycetes > Kitasatosporales > Streptomycetaceae > Streptomyces > Streptomyces sp. TG1A-60. The sequence goes on from NZ_CP147520.1 coordinate 1,693,735, forward strand.
CGTCAAGGACGAGGCCGAGGACGACGGGTGGGACTTCTGACATGAACTGCCTGGACTTCTACGCGACGTTCGCGAAGGAGGGTGGCCGGGTCGGCAGCGGCGCCCTCGGCAGCGGGCAGGGCGGAGTGGCCCGATGTGCGTGACGACGTACGCGCACCCCATGCGCGCCCCGTCCCCCCGCCCGACGTCCCGGCTGCGACGAAGACCCTTTTCCTGACCCCGGCCACGCCCGAGAAGACCGTGACCGCCGGGCCTCCGAGAGGAACACCTCCCGTGCCTGCCTCCCGCTCATCCGCCTTCCGGCGCGTCTTCGCGGTCGTAGCGGCGCTTCCGCTGCTCGCGCTCGCCGCCTGCGGTTACGGCTCCCAGGCTCCCGACGACGACGCCTCGCAGGTCGCCGCCGGTGCCAAGAAGATCGACGGTCTCGACTCCGTCAACATCGGCTACTTCGGCAATCTCACCCACGCCACCGCCCTGGTCGGCCGCCAGAAGGGCTTCTTCCAGAAGGAACTCGGCGGCACCGAGGCGAAGTACGCGGTCTTCAACGCCGGCCCCTCCGAGATCGAGGCCCTCAACGGGGGCTCCATCGACATCGGCTGGATCGGCCCCTCCCCGGCGATCAACGGCTACACCAAGGCGAACGGCACGAACCTGCGCATCATCGGCGGCTCGGCGTCCGGCGGGGTGAAGCTCGTAGTCGACCCGGACAAGATCAAGACCCTGAAGGACGTCAAGGGCAAGAAGATCGCCACCCCGCAGCTCGGCAACACCCAGGACGTGGCGTTCCTCGACTGGATCGCGGAGCAGGGCTGGAAGGTCGACGCGGAGAGCGGCAAGGGCGACGTCTCCGTGGTCCGCACGGACAACTCCGTCGCTCCGAACGCCTACAAGTCCGGCGCCATCGACGGCGCCTGGGTGCCGGAGCCGACCGCGTCCCAGCTGGTCGCCGAAGGCGCGAAGGTGCTGCTGGACGAGGCCGACCTGTGGCCGGACAAGAAGTTCGTGATCACGAACGTCATCGTGCGGCAGGAGTTCCTGAAGAAGCACCCGGCCGTCGTCGAGGCCGTACTGCGCGCCTCGGTGAAGACCACCGCGTGGATCCACGACAACCCGGACGAGGCCAAGGCCGCGGCCAACGCCCGCCTCAGGGCCGAGACCGGCAAGGAACTGCCCGCCGAGGTGCTCGACCCGGCGTGGCGGTCCATCCGGTTCACCGACGACCCGCTGGCCGCCACCCTCGGCGTGGAGGCGGAGCACGCTGTGCGGGCCGGTCTCCTCGAGAAGCCCGACCTCGCCGGCGTCTACGACCTGACCTTGCTGAACAAGGTCCTCGAGGCCGCGGGTGAGCCCACGGCCGACGACGCCGGGCTCGGCGTCGAGTAACCGCACAGTCCGATGAGTTCCCAGGAGGTGACGACCATGGCCACCGCACTCGCCAAGGCCGCCGACAGCGCCGGAACGGCCCTGCACGCCGCCCGTATCGAGCACGTGTCGAAGTCCTTCGCCGGGCCTGGCGGGCAGCAGCTCGTCCTCGACGACATCACCCTCGATGTCGCTCCGGGCGAGTTCGTCACCCTCCTGGGGGCCTCGGGCTGCGGCAAGTCGACGCTGCTGAACCTGGTCGCCGGGCTCGACAGGCCGACGGCGGGCAGCATCACGACCGACGGGCGTCCGGCCCTGATGTTCCAGGAGCACGCCCTGTTCCCGTGGCTGACCGCGGGCAAGAACATCGAACTCGCCCTGAAGCTCAGGGGGGTTCCGAAGAACGACCGGCGCGAGCGGACCGAGGAGCTGCTCGGCCTGGTCCGGCTCAAGGGCGCCTACGGCAAGCGGGTGCACGAGCTGTCCGGCGGTATGCGCCAGCGGGTCGCCCTGGCCCGCGCGCTGGCCCAGGAGAGCAAGCTGCTGCTGATGGACGAGCCGTTCGCGGCGCTCGACGCCATCACCCGCGACGTGCTGCACGACGAGCTGACCCGCATCTGGAGCGAGACGAAGCTGTCGGTGCTGTTCGTGACGCACAACGTGCGCGAGGCGGTCCGGCTCGCCGAGCGCGTCGTGCTGCTGTCCTCGCGCCCCGGCCGGGTGGCCCGCGAGTGGACGGTGGGCATTCCGCAGCCGCGCCGTATCGAGGACACCGCCGTGGCGGAGCTGTCCGTCGAGATCACCGAAGAACTGCGTAGGGAGATCCGCCGCCATGGCCAGCACTGAGACCAGGAGCGACGCCTCCGGCAGGGACGGGGACGGGGACGATCTCGCCGGCCTGGAGGCGGGCCTCGACGCGCTGGACGCGGTGCAGACCGGGCGTCCGCCGCTGCGCCAGGTCCTCCTCCAGAAGGTGCTGCCCCCGGTCGTCGCGGTCGCCCTGACGCTCGCGGTCTGGCAGCTCCTCGTCTGGGCGGAGGTCACCCCGGCGTACAAGCTGCCCTCCCCGTCCGCCGTCTGGGACGAGGTGGAGCAGGCCTGGCTGCAGGGCACCCTCCTCGACTACATCTGGACCAGCGTCTCCCGAGGTCTGCTCGGGTTCCTGCTGGCCCTGCTGATCGGCACGCCGCTCGGTCTGCTGGTGGCCCGCGTCCGGATCGTCCGCGCGGCGCTCGGGCCGATCCTCTCCGGTCTGCAGTCGCTGCCGTCGGTGGCGTGGGTGCCGCCCGCGGTGATCTGGCTGGGCCTGCAGCCGTCGGTGATGTACACGGTGATCCTGCTCGGCGCGGTGCCCTCGATCGCCAACGGGCTGGTGTCCGGCATCGACCAGGTGCCGCCCCTGTTCCTGCGGGCCGGCCGCACCCTCGGCGCCACCGGGCTGAAGGGCACCTGGCACATCGTGATGCCGGCGGCGCTGCCCGGTTACGTGGCCGGTCTGAAGCAGGGCTGGGCGTTCTCGTGGCGCTCGCTGATGGCCGCCGAGATCATCGCGCAGGCACCGGACATGGGCACGGGCCTCGGCCAGCTGCTGGAGGCGGGCCGGACCAACAGCAGCATGTCCCAGGTCTTCCTCGCCATCCTGCTCATCCTGATCGTCGGCATCGCCATCGACCTGCTGATCTTCAGCCCGCTGGAGCGGTGGGTGCTGCGCAGCCGAGGTCTGCTCGTGAGCCGCTGAGCACGGATCCCGACCGCCGACGCCCCGATACGGAACCGAAGGAAGAGCTGAGAGAGCCACCTGCATGCACAGCCCCGTACTCCTCGTCATCGCCCACGGCAGCCGCGACCCTCGGCACGCCGCGACCGTGCACGCCCTCGTGCGGCGGGTACGGGCGACGCGCCCCGGGCTGCGCGTGGAGACCGGCTTCCTGGACTTCAACGTCCCTTCGGTGCAAGGGGTGCTGGAGTCGCTGGCGGCGGAGGGCGTACGCGACGTGGTGGCTCTGCCGCTGCTCCTGACCCGCGCGTTCCACGCGAAGGCGGACATCCCGGCTGTACTGAGTGCCGCGCCGCCACGGCTGCGCATCCGTCAGGCGGAGGTCCTGGGCCCCTCCCCGCTGCTGCTGTCGGCCCTCGAACACCGTCTGTACGAGGCGGGGTCGAGCCCCGCCGACAAGTCCTCGACCGGGGTCGTTCTGGCCTCGGCGGGGTCCACCGACCCGGAGGCGATCGCGGTGATCGCCGACATCGCGCGGGAGTGGTGGCACACCGGTTGGTGCGCCGTGCGACCCGCGTTCGCCTCCGCATCCCTTCCCCGCACCGAGGACGCCGTGCGCGAGCTGCGCTCCCTCGGCTGCGAGCGCGTCGCCGTCGCGCCGTACGTCCTCGCCCCCGGCTTCCTCCCGGACCGCATCGCCCGGGGCGCGGCCGGGGCGGACGTCCTCGCCGATGTCCTGGGACCCGCCCCGGAGGTGGCACGGCTGCTCCTGCGCCGGTACGACGAGGCGGCCACGAAGGCGCTGGCGTCGACGCGGATCAGCGCGAGCGCCTGAGCTTGACGTTCAACCCCGACAAGATCGTCTCTTGTCGGGGTTGAACGTCAAGCCGAGCGCCACACTCGGTCGGCAGCCCGCGTCACCGCGCGACCGGCTCCGGGTGGCGGCCACTCGACGCCAGCGCGCGGTCGAACACCGGGGCGTCGGCCGGGACGGGCACCGGGGCGGCGAAGCCGTCGTACCGGCGGTAGAGGTCGCCGTGGGTCTCCACGACGGTGAGGACGAAGCGGGCGGGCGGGCCCGGGAGGTGGAAGGACTGGCCGGTGGCGGTGGCGACGTCCCAGCCGTGGACGGCCATCTCCTTGATGATCATGCCGGCGAGGTCGACGGCGGGCAGCGGGCCCATGCCGAGGTCGATGTCACCCTCCCAGAGCGCCGGGTCGGCCCAGGCCGTGACCGCACGGTCCAGTCGGGCGGCGTAGGCGTCGGCCCAGTCGGGGTCGGCGGTGAAGTCGCGCCGGGTCAGTTCCTCGGGCAGGTGTTCGCGCAGGGCGTGGTGTTCGAGGCCGTGCGAGGTGTACAGGACCCAGTGGTTGACCAGGGCGCGGACGTCCCAGTCGGGGCAGTGGGTGGACAGGGGGAGCTGCGCCGCCGTGACGCCCCGGGCGACCCGGGCCGCCTCGGCGGCGCATTCGGCCATGTACGGGTGGTGCGGGTGCGTGTCGTGGTTCTTCATGCGCCTCACGCTAGGGACGGCCCGCTCAGTCCTCTTGAACAAACGCGACAGCCTCGTCCGCCGGACACATCGGCTTCGCCGCCGGGGCCGGACCCCGGGCCGCCGGTGCCGCCTCCGTTTCCTGGGTCGGCCCGGGTCGTTCCGGGTCTTCACGGCGAGGAGGGGAACCGGGTCAGTTCCGCCAGCTTCACCACCGTGTTCCAGTTGCGGGTCGTGGCGGTCAGACCCTTCAGGAGGCGCGGCCTGGACAGGACCTCCGCGAGTCTGGAGCGGCCGAGGCCCTCGGGGGCGTAGAGGTACAGGGCCCGGTCGCCGAGTGCGAACTTCTCCGGCAGGAAGGCCTGTTGGTCGATCGTCTCGAAGCGGTTCGTGTCCACCGGCGCCGAGAAGTACGTCACGTGCAGTTGCCTGCCCTCCAGTTCCGCCGCCGGAAACGGGCAGGCGCCCTGGACCGCCGCCAGGTAGGCGTGGTCGCGTACCAGGACGTCGACGGTGAAGCCGAAGTGCTTCTCGACGGCGGCGGCGATCTCGGCGGCGAGGGAGTTCTCGTCGCCGTGGTCGCTGGTGAAGACCGCGTTGCCGCTCTGGAGGTAGGTGGCCACGCCGTCGTGGCCCAGGCCGGTCAGGAGGGTGCGGAGGTCGGCCATCGGGACCTTCTTGTTGCCGCCCACATTGATCCCGCGCAGAAGCGCCGCGTACGTCGTCATGCGCCCACGATAGGCACGGCGGGGCGGGCTCACCCTGAGGAGCTGCCCCGAGGACCCGGGGCAGCCGCAAGAGGTCGCCGCCCGGCCCGTCAGGCCGCCTCGGCCACGTCGCCCCGGTCGAAGGAGGCCAGGGTGCGGGTGAAGTCGCGGGTCGACAGCAGCAGTTTGTAGATGATGGCCAGTTCGAAGACGAGCAGCAGGGCGCCGGAGACGATGGTCGCCGTCAGCACCGAGTCGAGCAGCGGGCCGATCATGAAGACACCCATCTGGAACTCGATGCCGCTGATCAGATGGGGGCGGATGCGGTGGCGCAGCAGGAAGGACCGTGCGCGCAGGTAGGCGGGGAAGCGGCGGCGGAACTCCTGGTGCAGGTCGACGACCTGCGTCCGCGTCGCGGGCGGCGCGTCCTCACCGACGGCCGCCGACGGGATCACGGCGGCGGTCGGCGGGGACGGGACTCCGGCTGTCCGAGCGACTTCGGCCACGGCCGCCGGCGGGGCTTCGGCGGCAGCAGCCCTGTCGGCCGCGGCGACGGCCGTCCGCAGGTCCTGCTCGATGTCGGCCTCGGGGTTGTCGCGCAGCAGGTCCTCCATGAAGGCGAGTTCCCGTCCGTTCTCGGCGCGGCGGGCCTCACGGAGCCGGGCCTTGATCTGCTTGCGCATGGTGTGGCGGATCTTGAAGATCTCCAGGGAGTTGATGTACCGGAGGGTGTCGAGGCCGATGACGGCGGCGGCCAGCCAGATGTAGCGGGCGTCGTCCGTGCGCTGGTACTGCCCCGCCATCAGCGCGACCCCGCAGACCGCCACCCGGACGCGGTCGAAGACGAAGTCGAGCCAGGCACCGAACACGGAGCCCTGGCCGGTGAGTCGGGCGACCTTGCCGTCCATGCAGTCGAGGATGAAGCTCAGGTGGTAGACGGCGGCACCGGCGATCAGCCAGCGCCAGTCGCCCAGTGCGAAGAAGGCGGCCGAGACGAGACCCAACAGGAAGGCGCCCCACGTCAGCTGGTTGGGCGTGATCCTCGTGCACTTCGCGGTGAACCGCACCAGCGGTGTGGCGACCGGGTCGACCAGCAGCACGGTCCACCAGGCGTCACGCTTCTTCTGCGTGACGCGGCGCACCTCGGCGAGGTCGGGTATGTCTCGACGCATGGGTCAACTTCCTGGCGTTCGACGTGTGTTCACGCTCAGCCTGGGAGCCGTTCACCCGAGGTACAAGAAGTGCAGGACACAACCTTTCGGAGGGGGTAACGGTCGAACCCGGCACCAGAGTCGATGGAAGGTCCACGCTGACCGGACGTTATCCGAGCGTTACCAAGCGGCCCGGCCGTCACCCAGAAGGCGCCGAGACTTCATGGCATGAGCACAATCGCCCTGCTTGTCATGCTCTTCACCGCTCGTCCCGGTGCCCTCCGCCGCCCGCCAGTTGTGCCTCGATGAGGTCGGCGGCCCGCCGGGTACCGCCCTCCTTGGCCATCCCCTCCCGTACTTCCCTGAGCCGACGGGCCACGTCGGGGTCCCCGACGAGGGCGAGGACCGCCTCCCGCAGGGTCTCGGCCGTCGCCTCCTCCATGGGGATGTGACGGGCGACACCGAGCGCCTGGAGCATGTCGGCGTTGCCGAACTGGTCGACGGCCTGCGGCACGCCGACCATGGGCGTGGCGGTGGCGAGGCCCTCCTGACTGCCGCCGGCGCCCGCGTGGGTGATGAAGGCGTCGGCCTGCTTGAGGACCGCCAGCTGCGGCACCCAGTCCCGCACCTCCACGTGGGCCGGGATCTCGCCCAGCTCCGCCGGGTCGACGTGCCTGCCGACCTGGAGCACCAGGTGCCAGCCGGGCAGATCACCGATTGCCTTGACGCACTCGCGGTAGAAGCCGGGCTGTTTGGTGAAGGACGACCCGAGCGAGACGAGGACGACTTTCTCGGCGGCGGCCGGCCGCCGCCAGGCGCCCTGCGCGGAGCGGTCGCCCCGGCAGGCGCCGACGAAGGTGTAGCGGCTCTCGTCGACCCGGTCGGCGTTCGGCTGGAGCGCCTTCGGGATGAGGACGAGGGAGCGGGCGGGCCTGCCGATGAACACGTCGGGGTGCTCGGTGACCCCGTTCTCCTCCAGCCAGGCCTGGAAGCGGGCGTAGTACGCCTTGTTGACGGTGTGAAGGGGCGTCAAGTCACCGCGCACATCGGCCGACCTGTACGAATGGGAGACTGGCCGCCGTACGGCGTGAACCTTGCGTCCCGCTCCCGGGGCGTCGGCCGCACGGCCGGGCCGGACACGGAGGCGGAGGATGGACGAGGCAGGGGCGCGGGACGTAGTGGTCGCCGCCGGTGTGCTGCCGGGTGCGGCCGGAGAGGCGCGGCTGCTCGCCCTGGGCGAGAACGCGGTGTTCGCCGCCGGTGACCTGGTGGTCAAGGTGGGCCGGGACGCCGGGCTCCTCGACCGGGCCCGCCGCGAACTGCGCGTCGCGGCCTGGCTCGCCGAGGCCGGCGTCCCGGCGGTGCGGGCCGCCGAGCCCCAGGCGCTGCTCGTCGCGGGTCACCCGGTGACGGTGTGGCACCGCCTGCCCGATCCCGTACGCCCCGCCGGGCCCCGCGACCTGGCCGAACTCCTTCGACTGGTCCATGCCCTCCCCACCCCTGCCTTCGCACTGCCCCGCCGGGAACTGCTGGACGGTGTGGAGCGCTGGCTGCGCCTGGCCGGCGGCGCGATCGACCCGGCGGACGCGGCCTACCTCCGCGAACGCCGCGACGGCTTCGCGGCGGCCTCGTCCGCCCTCACCCCGCACCTGGCACCCGGCCCGGTCCACGGCGACGCGCTCCCCCGTAACGTCCACCTCGGCCCGGACGGCCCCGTCCTGGTCGACCTGGAGACCTTCTCCGGCGACCTCCGCGAACACGACCTCGTCGTCATGGCCCTCTCCCACGACCGCTACGGCCTGCCGAGCGAGGACTACGGCGCCTTCACGGCGACCTACGGCTGGGACGTACGCGAGTGGCCGGGCTGCTCCGTCCTGCGCGGCGCCCGGGAGACGGCCAGCTGCGCCTGGGTAGCCCAGCACGCGCCGAACAACCCGGCGGCACGGACGGAGTTCGAACGCCGCGTCGCCTCGCTGCGGGACGGCGACGGGACGGTCCGGTGGTATCCGTTCTGAGCGGGGACGTCAGGTCAGGGTGAGGAGCACTTCGTCGATCTCGCCGGCGCGGGCTCGGGCGAAGCATCGGCCGTGGCCGGTGACGACGAAGCCGCACTTCTCCAGCACGCGGACCGAGCCCGCGTTGTCGGCCGCCGCGTGGGCGTGCAGCGGCCGGGTACCGACGAGCCCTATCAGAGCACGGAGCGCCGCGGTGGCTGTGCCGCGGCCCCAGTACTCCCGGTCGATCCAGTACGTGACCTCGCGTTCGCCCGGCGGCCCGAACACCGCGACATGGCCGACCACCTCGTCATCGGCGAGCACGGTGCGCATCTGGACGTCCGGTTCGGCGCGGACCCTCGCCCAGTGGCTGTCGAAGAGGTCCCGGTCGTAGTGGTAGTCCCTGGTGACGGCGGCAAGCCGCTGTGCCTCCGGATCGGACAAGTGCTTCCAGAAGAACGGCAGGTCACTGTCACGCACTTCGCGGAGGGAGACCAGGGCGGTCGTCATACCGTTTCGTCCGCCGGCTCACGCAGGGGCCAGGTCGCGTCCACCACCGCGTCCGGGTTGCCCTTGCGGCGCAGGAAGGCCTGGAAGTCGGCGGCCCATTCGGCGTACCAGTCGATCTGGCGGCGGTGCAGCTCGGCCGGGCCGAGTCCGGCGACCTTCGGGTGGCGCTGGGCTATCGCGCGGGCGAGGCGGGCGGCGGCGAGGGCGTCGGCGGAGGCGTCGTGGGCGGCGTCGAGAGGGACGCCGTACTCGGCGCAGACCGCTTCGAGGTTGCGCTTGCCGCGGCGGTAGCGGTCGATGGAGCGGTCGATCGTGTACGGGTCGATGACCGGCGCCGGGTCGAGGCCGCCGAGCCGGTCGCGCAGGGACGGCAGGGCGTGCCGGCGCAGCTCGGCGGAGAGCAGGGTGAGATCGAAGGCCGCGTTGTACGCCACGACCGGGACGCCCGTCTGCCAGTGGGAGACGAGGACGTCGGCGATGGCGTCGGCGACCCGGTCGGCCGGCCGGCCCTCGGCCGTCGCGCGGGCGTTGGTGATGCCGTGCACCGCCACCGCCTCCTCCGGGATCTCCATGCCGGGATCGGCGAGCCACTCCCGGTGCCCGACCGGCTCCCCGTCCCTGACCTCGATCACCGCGCCCGTGACGATGCGCGCCTCGCGCGGGTCCGTCCCGGTGGTCTCCAGGTCGAAGCCGATCAGCAGCTGCCGGTGCCAAGCCATGCTGGCCCCCCTTCTTGGTGGTGCTTTCCCCCAGTGACGACCACCATCCCATGGGCCACTGACAATCCGAGGACCGCATTCCGCTTACCACCGCCCGGCCCGCGCTCGCGGGCACGGCGCCGGGTCGCACCCCGGCTCATGACACCGGGCGCGAGTCCGCCCAGGCCACTTCGAACTCCTCGCGGTATGTGTCGAACAACCCGACTTCGCCGTTCTCGTCCGCCTTGAGGACCCGGCTACCGCCGCGCAGCACGAGCACCGGTGCCTCCATACCCCGCGTGCGCCGCAAATAGGTCTGGATGACGGCGACGCCGTCCGAGCCGTCGCCGTTCACTAGGTGGGCGGTGAAGCGGGGGGTCTCGTCGAAGACCTGGATCTCGAAGGCGCCGGGGTCGCGCAGCCGGGCGCGGACCCGGCGCATATGGAGGATGTTCATCTCCACCGCACGGCTCAACTCGCCGCGTTTTATGCCGAGTTCCCGCTCGCGCCGCTTCACAGCACTGGACGCGGGGTTGAGGAAGAGCAGGCGCACCCGGCACCCCGACTCGGCGAGCCGCACCAGCCGCCGCCCGGAGAAGTTCTGCACGAGGAGGTTCAGGCCTATGCCGATGGCGTCCAGGCGGCGGGCACCGCCGAAGAGGTCCTCGGCGGGAAACTGCCGCAGCAGCCGTACCCGGTCGGGGTGGACGGCGACGACGTCGGCGTACCGGTCACCGACGAGGTCCTCGACCGCGTCGACGGGCAGTCGGCGCGCGGACGGCACGTCGCTGCCCGCGCCGAGGATCTCCAGCAGCTTCGCCGAGGCACGCTCGGCCTGGGCGAGGACGGCTTCGGAGAGGGCCCGGTTGCGGGAGACGACGTTCCGGGTGACCTCCAGCTCGTCGAGGGCCAGCTCCACGTCGCGCCGCTCGTCGACGTACGGCTCGAAGCAGGGCCAGTGCTGCACCATCAGCTCGCGCAGCTGGGGCAGGGTGAGGAAGCTGAGGACGTTGTCGTCGGCGGGGTCGAGCAGATAGCCCTTGCGGCGGCTGACCTCACGTACCGCGACGGCGCGCTGCACCCACTCCTGTCCGGCGGGTCCGGCGGCGGCGACCACCCAGTCGTCGCCGTGGACGGGCTCGTAGACGGGCCGCAGCACGGCGGCGACGACGGCGCGAAGCCGCTGCTCGACGAGGTTCAGCCAGATGTAGGCACGGCCGGCCCGCTGGGCGCGCGTACGCACTTCGAGCCAGGCGTCGGCGTTCCAGTCCAGTTCCGGGCCGATGGATCCCAGCTCCATCGGCCGTGCCAGGGACACCGCGCCGGGTGGGACATCTGTGGAGTCCCCCTCGTGACCTTCGTCACCAGGAGGCAGCTCCAGCCCTCCCGAGCCCACCCACGCACCGCCTTCCGCTCCCCGAGCTCACCCCTACTCAACGATCAAGGAAGGGTACTCCGGTAGCGGTCGGCGATGCAGCCGGATGGACAGGTCGTTTCTCAACTACCGCACGTCACTGGGCTGTTCCGGCCCGCTGCGGCGGCCGGGAGTGAGCCGATTCATAGCGGTCGGGCCGAGGCGCCCGCCATACCGGCGGCCAGTGGAGCGTCAGAACGTGCCCGCCGCTGGGCAGAAGGGAGGTATGTCCTAGGAGGTTCCATCAGTTTGGGGGAGACTCCCCCGAAAGTCGCCCTCAGCGGCGCGCGACAACTGGAAGAGTCGTATTCATGCAGGTCTGGCCTGGACAGGCGTATCCGCTCGGCGCCACGTACGACGGCGCCGGTACCAACTTCGCGGTCTACTCGGAGGCCGCGCACCGAGTCGAGCTGTGTCTGCTGCACGACGACGGCTCCGAGGCGGCGGTGGAGCTGCGCGAGACGGACGCGTTCGTACGGCACGCGTATCTGCCCGGCGTGATGCCCGGGCAGCGGTACGGCTTCCGTGCGCACGGCCCGTACGCGCCGGAGCGCGGGCTGCGCTGCAACTCCGCGAAGCTGCTCCTCGATCCGTACGCGCGTGCCATCAGCGGCTCGATCGAGTGGGGCGAGGAGGTGTACGGCTATCACTTCGGGGCGCCCGACAAGCGCAACGACCTCGACTCGGCACCGCACATGATGACGTCGGTCGTGGTCAACCCGTACTTCGACTGGGGCGACGACCGGCGGCCCCGTACCGAGTACCACCACACGGTGATCTACGAGGCCCACGTCAAGGGCCTCACCATGCGGCATCCGGGGCTGCCCGAGGAGCTGCGCGGCACGTACGCGGCGCTCGCCCATCCGGCGATCATCGAGCACCTGACCGAGCTGGGCGTGACGGCCCTGGAGCTGATGCCCGTACACCAGTTCGTGAACGACCACCGTCTGACCGACCTGAACCTCAGCAACTACTGGGGCTACAACACGATCGGTTTCTTCGCCCCGCACAACGCGTACGCCTCCTGGGGCGACCGAGGGCAGCAGGTTCTGGAGTTCAAGTCGGCGGTCCGGGCGCTGCACGAGGCGGGGATCGAGGTCATCCTCGACGTGGTCTACAACCACACGGCCGAGGGCAACCACCTGGGCCCGACGCTGTCGTTCAAGGGCCTCGACAACCCGTCGTACTACCGGCTCACCGACGACCCGCGCTACTACATGGACACCACGGGGACGGGCAACTCCCTGCTCATGCGGTCGCCGCACGTCCTGCAGCTGATCATGGACTCGCTGCGGTACTGGGTCACGGAGATGCACGTCGACGGCTTCCGCTTCGACCTCGCGGCCACCCTGGCCCGGCAGTTCCACGAGGTGGACCGGCTCTCGTCGTTCTTCGACCTCGTCCAGCAGGACCCCGTGGTCTCCCAGGTGAAGCTCATCGCCGAACCCTGGGACGTCGGCGAGGGCGGCTACCAGGTGGGGAACTTCCCGCCGCTGTGGACCGAATGGAACGGCAAGTACCGGGACACGGTCCGGGACCTGTGGCGGGGCGAACCGCGGACACTCGCGGAGTTCGCCTCGCGGCTGACCGGCTCGTCCGACCTGTACCAGGACGACGGGCGGCGCCCGCTGGCCTCCATCAACTTCGTGACCTGCCACGACGGCTTCACGATGCGGGACCTCGTCTCCTACGGCGACAAGCACAACGACGCGAACGGCGAGGAGAACCGGGACGGCGAGAGCCACAACCGGTCCTGGAACTGCGGGACCGAGGGCGAGACCGACGACCCCGGGGTGACGGGCCTGCGGATCCGGCAGATGCGGAACCTCATCGCCACGCTGATGCTGTCGCAGGGCGTGCCGATGCTCAGCCACGGCGACGAGTTCGCACGGACGCAGGGCGGCAACAACAACGCGTACTGCCAGGACAACGACTTGTCCTGGGTTCCGTGGCCGTCCGCCGACGACGGCGAGGTCTTCGGGAATCTGCTGGAGTTCACCCGCGCGATGGTCTGGCTGCGGAAGGACCATCCGGTGTTTCGGCGGCGGCGGTTCTTCCACGGGCGGCCGGTGGAGGGGACGCACGACGAGCTGTCGGACATCGCCTGGTTCACGCCTGGGGGAAGGAGATGGTGCAGCGGGACTGGGATTCGGCTCAGGCCGGTGCGCTGACCGTGTTTCTGAACGGGAACGCGATCTCCGAGCCGGGGGCTCGGGGGAGCGGATCTCCGATGACTCGTTCCTGTTGATGGTGAACGCCTCCGCGCTGCCGCTGGAGTTCGTGGTTCCGGTCGACCACGGTCAGCAGTGGCAGGTGGTGGTGGATACGGGACGGGAGGACGCGGTTCCTGAGGACGGGCCGAAGGTGGCGGCCGGGGATCGGGTGACGTTGGTGGATCGGAGCCTTGCGGTGTTGCGGCGGCCGGCATAGAGATGCCTGTGGGAGCGCCGTAGGAGTGACGGTGCTTCGTCGGCCGCGGATTGCCTGTGGCTGGGCGCGCCCACGCGGCGGAGCCGTCGAAACAGCCCCGCGCCCCTCGAAAGCCGGGGATGCCGTCGCGTGTCACAGCGCACGAATCGTGGTCCTGCGGGTACGTAGGTCTGCATGACCTCTGTCGTGCCTGCCGCCACCTACCGGCTTCAGCTTCAGCCCTCGTTTCCCTTCGCCGCCGCGTCGGCCGCCGTGCCGTACATCGCCTCGCTCGGGATCTCGCACCTTCATCTGTCCCCCGTGCTGGAGGCCGTGCCGGGGTCGGGACACGGGTACGACGTGGTGGACCACGGGCGGGTGCGGGGCGAGCTGGGCGGGGAGGAGGGGCTGCGGGCGCTGGCCCGCACCGCCCGGGAGCACGGGGTCGGGCTGGTGGTGGACATCGTGCCCAATCACATGGCCATGGCGCCCCGGCACAACCGCGCGCTGTGGGAGGTGTTGCGGGAGGGGCCTCGGTCGGCGTACGCGCGGTGGTTCGACATCGACTGGGAGGCCCAGGGCGGGCGGGTGCTGCTGCCGGTGCTCGGGGGGCCGCTGGGGGCGGAGGTCGAGCAGTTCGTGGTGGACGGGCGGGAGCTGCGCTACTACGACCACGTGTTCCCGCTGCGGGAGGGCACCGAGAAGCTGCCGTTGCCGCGGTTGCTGGACGCGCAGTGGTACCGGCCGGTGTGGTGGCGGCTGGCCCGTACGGAGCTGAACTACCGGCGGTTCTTCAGCATCTCGGAGCTGATCGGGGTGCGGGTGGAGGATCCGGAGGTCTTCGACGCGACGCACGCGAAGATCCTCCAGCTGCTGGACGAGGATGTCGTCGACGGGCTGCGCGTCGATCATCCTGACGGGCTCGCCGATCCCGACGCCTATCTGCGGCGGCTGCACGAGGCCACCGGTGGGCGGTGGACCGTCGTCGAGAAGATCCTCGCGGACGGGGAGGCGCTGCCTGCCGCGTGGCCGGTCGCGGGAACCACCGGCTATGACGCGCTGCGGCACGTCGACGGGCTGTTCAACGATCCGGCCGGGACCGGTGAGCTGTTGGGGCACTACCGGCGGTTCACGGCCGTGCAGGCCGACCGGGGCGGTGAGTGGGAGCCGACCGTGCGGCGGGCCGCGTACCGGGTGCTCACGCACGAGCTGGTCACGGAGGTCGAACGGCTCACCCGGGTGGCGCACCGGCTGTGCGAGCGCTCCCCCGATCTCGCCCTGCGCGACCACGCGCCGTGGGCACTGCGCACCGCGCTGTGCGAGCTGCTCGCGCGGATGACGGTGTACCGCCCGTACGCCTCCCAGGACGCCTCCCTCGTCGTCACCGAGGAGGCCGCGGCCGAGGCGCGCGCGGTGTTCGTGGTGCCCGAGGAGGCCCGGTCGGTGGATGCCGTACGGGATCTGGTGCTCGGGCGGTTCGGGGAGGGGCCCGAGCAGGTGGAGTTCCGGGCGCGGTTCGCGCAGACCTCGTCGGCGCTGCGGGCCAAGTCGGTGGAGGACACGGCGTTCTACCGTTATGTGCCGTTGCTGTCGGCGAACGAGGTGGGCGGTGAGCCGGGGAGTCCTGCCGTGTCGCCGGAGGACTTTCACGCGTACTGCGCGCGTGCGCAGCGGGACTGGCCGGGCACGGGGACCGTGTTGTCGACGCACGACACCAAGCGCAGCGCGGATGTGCGGGCGGCGATCGCGGTGCTCGGGGAGTGCCCGCAGCGGTGGGCCGACGTGCTGGCGGAGGTGACGCGGGACGGTGCGGGTGTGCCGGACGCGCAGCTGGCGTGGGCGGCGTGGCAGACGGCGTTCGGGCTCGGGCCGGCGGACGGGGAGCGGCTTGAGGGGGCGCTGCTGAAGCATGTGCGGGAGGCGGGGCTGCACACCTCCTGGACAGAGCAGAACCCGGCGTACGAGCGGGCGGTGGCCGACTTCGTGGCGCGGGGGCCCGCCGTGGACACCCGGGTGGCCGCGCTGCGGGCCGCCCTGGAGCCCCATGTGCGGGCGAACGGTCTCGGTGCGGCCCTGGTGCAGCTGACCATGCCGGGGGTGCCGGACGTCTACCAGGGGACGGAGGGCGAGTACCGGGCGTTGGTGGACCCCGACAACCGGCGGCCCTTCGCCCCGCGGGAGGAATCCTCGGAGAAGTCCCGGCTCACCTCGGCCGCGCTGCGGCTGCGCCGGCGGCGGCCCGAGGTGTTCGGGGAGGCGGCGACGTACACGCCGCTGGCCGCTGACGGGCCGGGGGCCGGGCACTGCGTCGCCTTCGTGCGGTCCGGTGCGGTGGTCACGGCTGTCACGCGGCTGTCGCTGCGGCTGGCCGAGGCCGGGGGCTGGGGGGAGACGCGGCTGACGCTGCCGGAGGGGCGGTGGGCCGACGTGGTCGACGGGGAGCGGGAGTTCATGGGGGGTGCCCGGGTGGCGGAGCTGTTCGGAACGCTGCCGGTCGCGCTGCTGGAGCGGGTCGACGGGTGACCGAGACTCGCCTGCCGGGGAGTGGTGACTCCCGTGCCGGCCAAGGCCGAATGCCCCTGGGCGCCTCGAGCCGCCCCGTCCACGGAAGGACACTGGGGAATTTCCCCCACTCGGGGCTCGATCGGGTGCATGGGATCTGATGCCAGGCGGACTGGACGGGGGTGGGTCTCCTGTTGGACCTCGGTCATCCCACGGTGGCGCAACTGAAGGCGGCGGCACGGTGCCCTACGGCGCGTCGGCCGGGACTGTGCGCGCTGCGGCGGATCGGTGTCTCGCGGGCGGGCCGGCCGCTGCGGCTGCTGTCCGTGGGCCGTACGAGACGTGCTTCTCAGCTCGACAGGGCGAACACCGCTCCCGTCCGGGCCGCCATCACACAGCCGTTCGCGAACGGCTGCTCGTAGCCGACCGGTCGGCCGTTCCACTGCCCGCGGGCCGTGACGCGGACCGGCGCGTAGATCTCGGTGCAGACGGCGTCCTCGTGGGGGATGCGGGTGATGTCCCCGCCGGCCTCGCGGAGTTCCGCGCAGGCCTGGACGGCCTGGCCGTGGCCCTGGGGCGGGTCGCAGAGGAGCAGGGTGCCGCGGGTGTCGGAGGAGCGGGCGTCGCCGCGGGTGACGGAGACATACAGCCAGTCACCGTTGAAGGAGGTCGCTCCGGCCGGAGCGGAGGCGCCGACGGTGAGCAGCGCGAGCGCCGCCAGCAGACCGCTGCGTACCGCGTGGATGGTGTGCGTCATTCCCGGTGCATCGGCACGGCGGGCTCGGAACTCCATCCCGGCTCACCCGAACGGGAATCCGCGTGGGCGTCCGGGCAGGCGGCCGGCGGGGCGGGCGCCGTGCGCGGGCGGCCGGCCGCCAGGTCGAAGGCGGCGAGGACCACGCGTGTCTGGTACTCCGCCTGGCGGGCGACGGGGATCCAGCGCGCCCGGTAGCCGTCACGGTAGTCGGCGCACCACTCGTCGATGAGCCGGTCCAGCTCGGGCAACGCGCCGGCCGGGTCGTGTCCGGCACGGGTCACCAGCTGGTGCAGCAGCCCGGCGGCGCGCAGGGCGACCCGGCGGCCGGAGATGGCGAGGGCGGCGAGCCGGGCGGTGTCGAGCGGTGGCAGCGGCCGGGCGGCGCCGTCGTGGACGTCGGGGTCCCAGGAGTCGGCGAGGCCGGGGCCGACCAGAAGGTAGTCGTCGACCGGAGCGAGCAGCCGGGCGGCGTCCGGGCCACCGCTCACCGAGGGGCGGACCCGGGCGAGGATGTCCCCCAGCAGGCGGGTGTCACGGCGCAGAACGCGGCTGACGGTGCGCAGTACGGCGTCGGCGTCGGGTGACGCGGAGGCGTCCTCGACTGCGCTCACGCCCCACATGGGTGCCTCGACGACGGCGGTGACCGTGCCGTAGCGGTGCGGGTGGAACCAGGTGGATTCGACGGCCGCCTCGGTCATGGCGGCGGCCAGGTCGCCCCGGCGCGGGGGCGGGATGCGGTAGACGGCGGGGCCGAGGCAGGGCCAGTACAGGGTGTCGTACGGGCGCAGCTCGCGCGGGATGCCGAGGCGGGCGGCGGTGTGGGCGACGCGCTGGACGATGCCCGGCAGCTCTCGGGTCAGCTCGACGAAGCCGCCGCCGACGTCGACGCCGTGCAGGGAGCACTGGAAGAAGGGCCGCAGTTCGTCCTGGAGGCCGAGCAGGGCACGGGTCTCCGGCAGGACGGCCCCGGCCGCGCCGTCGGGCAGCCACTCGGGCTGTTCCAGGAAGCCGGGGCGGAAGAAGTTCCGGAAGTAGTGTCCGAGGGTGTACGGGCCGGACAGCCAGCCCTCGTTGCGGCGGGAGCCGTCGGGGTCGAGGCTCAGCAGCAGGTTCCAGGTGATGTCGGCGGCGTCGCTCAACCGGGGTTCGGCCAGGGCCCGTTCGGCGAGTCTGAGGACCGTGGCCCCGCCCACGGGTTCGTTGGCGTGCGGTCCGGCGACGATCAGGGTGTGGCGGCTGCCCCGGCCGACGGACAGCAGCCACATCGGGGTGCCCGCCCGTGAGGTGCCCACCCGGCGCAGCCGGGCGCGGTGCGGATGTCCGGCGACGATCGCGGCGGCACGGGCGGACAACTCGTCCACGGTCGGGTAGCGGAGGAGGGGCGGCAGGGCACACCTCCACGAATGTGGCGCCGTCGGTTCACCTGGTGTGCATGGTGTAAGCACAGTCAGTCATGGCCGAGAACGTACGTCAACACCCTCGAACCGAAGGGAAGTTGGGAAACTCGCTGCGTAAATCCCAGGCCAGAGCTTTGCGGTGGGTCGACGGGCGCCCGGTTCCGTCTCACTCCGAGGAGAGCCGGAAGGCCATCCGGCCGAAACCCACTTGATCGCCGTCCCGCACGATGGCCGCGCCGATCACCCGACGGCCGTTGACGGTGGTGCCGTTGGTGGAGCCGAGGTCGCGCAGGATCCACATGCCGCCCTGCCGGCTCAGCTCGGCGTGCACCCGGGAGACCGTCTCGTGGCTGAGCCGGAGGCCGCTCGCGGGGTCGCGGCCGATGCGCAGACTGTGACCGCTCGCCGGATGCGGCAGCTGGAGCTTGGGCAGCCGCTCGGTCTGCCAGGCCCGGCGCAGCTTCACCCCGAAGCCGGACATCGCCCCGACGGTGCCGAGCACCAGCCGGGACCACCGCTTCTCGGCGGGCAGGTCGGCGGTGAGCGCGGCGAGTTCGTCGGAGCGGCGGGCGGTGAGCGCCAGCTCCATGCGCCGGATGAACGTGTCGTGCGACAGCCGGCCCAGTGCGACGCCGTCACGGAGCGCGCTCAGCGCGCGGTCGCGCTCCGCGTCCGACAGCCGCGCGGGGTACGTGTGGAACTCGAAGGACGACGTCACGCACGCGATTGTCGCCTCGGTACCACCGGGGTGTCCACAAGACCCGTGAACGGTGACCATCTCCGGACACAGCGACGCACGCGGCAAAAGCGCCGATCCGAGCGCGCGCCGATGCCGTTTGCCGCACGATGGACGGGCTACACCTGACTACCCCAGGACCAGGACCGGCAGCCGAGGGAGAACCGTTTCGTGCAGTTCGAGGTGTGGGCACCGCAGGCCGACCGTATGACGCTCCACTGCGCGGGCGCCACGCACGCGATGGAGCGGGACCCGGACCGGCCGGGCTGGTGGACCGCCGAGGCGGGGCCGGAGCCGGGAGCGGGGTCGGCGGACGGCACGCGCTACGGCTTCGCGGCCGACGACGGTCCCGTGCTGCCCGACCCGCGCTCCCGCCGCCAGCCGGACGGCCCCGACGGGCTGAGCGCGGTCGTCGACCACGAACGGTACCCGTGGCGCACGCCATGGGCGGGGCGCGGGCTGCCGGGGGCGGTGCTCTACGAGCTGCACGTCGGCACGTACACCCCCGAGGGCACGCTGGACGCCGCCGCCCAGCGCCTCGGCCATCTCGTCGAACTCGGTGTCACACACGTCGAGTTGATGCCGCTGTGCCCGTTTCCCGGGACGCACGGCTGGGGGTACGAGGGCGTCTCGCTCTGGGCCGTGCACGAGCCGTACGGCGGTCCCGAGGCGCTGAAGCGGTTCGTGGACGCGGCGCACGGGCTGGGGCTCGGCGTGGTGCTCGACGTCGTGCACAACCACCTGGGCCCCTCCGGCAACTACCTGCCCGTCTTCGGCCCCTACTTCACCGAGCGGCACCACACGCCCTGGGGCGCGGCGGTCAACCTGGACGCGCCCGGCTCGGACGAGGTGCGGGCGTACTTCCTGGGAAGCGCCCTGGCCTGGCTGCGCGACTACCGCCTCGACGGCCTGCGCCTGGACGCGGTGCACGCTCTCAAGGACACCCGCGCGCTGCACTTCCTGGAGGAGCTGTCGACGGCAGTGGACGCCCTCGCCGACGAGGTGCGGCGGCCCCTGTTCCTGATCGCCGAGTCCGACCTGAACGATCCCCGCCTGGTGACCCCGCGCGCCCAGGGCGGCCTCGGGGTGCACGCCCAGTGGAACGACGACTTCCACCACACCCTGCACACCACCCTGACCGGCGAATCGCGGGGCTACTACACGGACTTCGCGCGGGCCGGCCTGGCGGGCCTGGCGAAGACCCTGACGGGCGGCTACTTCCACGACGGCACCTACTCGTCGTTCCGGGAACGTCGCCACGGCCGGCCCCTGGACCGCACGAGCGTGTCCGCCCACCGTCTGCTGGGCTACGCCCAGACCCACGACCAGGTCGGCAACCGCGCCCGGGGAGACCGTCTCTCCGCCGTCCTCTCCCCGGACTGCTGGCCTGCGCGGCGGCGCTGGTGCTGACGGGGCCGTTCACACCCATGCTCTTCATGGGTGAGGAGTGGGCCGCCTCCTCACCCTGGCAGTTCTTCACCGACCACACCGACCCCGAGCTCGCGGAGGCGGTACGGCGGGGCAGGCGGCGGGAGTTCGCCGCGCACGGGTGGGCCGAGGAGGACGTGCCGGATCCACAGGACCCCGCGACCCGTGACCGGTCCTGCCTCGACTGGTCCGAGCCCGGCCGCGAGCCCCACGCCCGTGTCCTCGCCTGGTACCGCGACCTCATCACCCTGCGCCGCACCCTCCCCGACCTCTCCGACCCCGACCTCTCCGACGTCCACGTCACGTTCGACGAGGAGGCCAGGTGGTTCGGCTTCCGGCGGGGGGACGTGCTGGTGGCGATGAACCTGGGCGAGCAGCCGGTCGCGGTTCCGCTCGGGGTGCCCCACGCGCGGGCGCTCGCGGCCTGGGAGCCGGTGCGGGCCCCGGGGGCGGACGGGGTGCTGAGGCTGGCCGGGGAGTCGTGCGTGGTCCTGATGGCGGCGTGAACCGCCGCGGCTCGGTCGGCGGGGTCCCGTGCGGGGCGCGGGGAACTGCGCGATCACCCACCTGTCGCCCGAGGTCGCCGCACGGCAGGCGTCCCCGAGCTGTCGGGTGCCCGACCACACACACCGGGGGACGCTCGTCAGTCTTCGCCCCGCAGGTCCGTGACCCGCTCCAGCAGGATCGCCTCCCACGTGCGCCGCAGGCGGTCCCGTAGGACCGGGAGCGGGGTGGCCGGTCGGCCCCGCAACCCTTCAGACAGGGCGATGACCGTGTCACAGCGAGCGAGCCAGAGGCCGCGCAGGCAGGGGCGCGCGCCGTAACCCGCGAGGGTGGCTGCGCGGACGGCGGCGGGGGAACCGACGGCCGTGGCGAGGCCTGCGATGTCCTCGGCGGGGTCACCGACGACCGCGTCGCTCCAGCCGAGGACCCCACGGACACGGCCCTCGGCGCTGACGAGGAGGTGGTCGCCCGTGAGCCGTTGATGGACGAGGACCGCGGCGGGCGCCGCCAACTGCGCGGCGCTCGCCGGTGTGAGCTGCCCGAGCCGTGCCGCGTCGAACTCGTCGGCCTCGGCGAGGTGCCGCGCCGCACGCCCGGCGGCCGTACGCAGCGCCTCCAGGGAGCGCGGTGCGAGCCGACCCACCCCGAGCAGCTCGGCCTGGCGCGGCGGCACGTCGCGCAGCCCCGTCAGGAGTGCCGCCAGATCGTCCTCGCCCACGGCGGACACCTCGTGGTCCTCGGCGGTGCCACCGGGCAGCCTGGTGTCGAGCGTGTAGGTGAGGCCCCCGGCCCACTCGCCGTGCGCGACGCTCACCGGGACGGCGACCCCGACGTGCGGCCGGACCAGGTCTCGCAGCCGCAGTTCGCGCCGTCGGCGCCCGACGGCGTGCCGGTCGGACGCGAGGCGCAGCACATGGCGGTCGCCGACCCACCAGGTGCGGTGCGCGTCGTCCCCGGCGACGGGCCGTACGTCGGGTCCGTCGCCACCCTCGCCGCCGCGCCGGCCCTCCCCGTTCTTCAGCAGGGAACGGACCAGTCGGCGGACGCTGTCCGCGGTGGGTGTCGGTGCCTGGGTCATGGTCGCGCCGTCGTCCGGGGTTCAGGGGAGCGGGGGTACGCGGTCGGTCACTCCACTATCGCCCTCTCACGCGGGGTGGTGTCGAGGCGCCGGCCACTGGGGCTACGGGCAGCATCCTGCCCCTCAGCAGCAGCGCACGCGAGCCGATCGCGCCGTGTCGTCGACTCTCGTGGGCCCGGACGACGGGCGCCGGTGGGATCTGACGCTCCGTCACCTCGCGTTGTCGTCGGCGACCGCGCCGGGGGGCGCCGCCCAGGCCCTCGGTCGACCGTGCGCGCCGGGCGGCGGCGAGCGGGCCGGCGTGGACCGGCCGGGGGTCAGCCGGCGTGGACCGGTGCGAACGGCGGGGCCGGTGGACGGTCCGGGAGGAAGCCGTGGGCTCGGCGGGCCAGGTGCTCGGGCTTGTAGCGGTCGACCTGCCGGTGCCAGTTGAGGATGCCGGAGAGCCAGTTCCGCAGGTCGGCCACATAGCCGTCCATGGTCGCGCGCGCCTCATCCGACAGCTGGAAGTCGTCGTAGACGACGGGGAGTTCATGGGCGACGACATGCTCGAACTGCCGCATCCGCTGCGTCATCAGGTCGTGCACCACGGTGAGGCCGGTCGGGTAGTCGCAGCCGAAGAAGTTCTGCACGACGAGGATCGCGTTGTGGACCTCGCCCTCGTACTCGATCTCCTTCTGGTACGAGAAGACGTCGTTGACGAGGCACGCGTAGTCGATGGCCGCGTTCTCCAGCGAGCGGACGGGGCCGCTGCGGTAGACCTCGTCCGGGATGCGGGGGCCGTGGCCCATCCTGCACAGGCTCAGGGTGAGGTCGGAGCCGAAGGTGGCGCGCCGCATCTCCAGGTAGTCGACCGGGTCGGGGACGCGGTTCTGGAGCTGGTTGAGCACCTCCCACACCCAGCTCTCGGTCATCTTGTCGACCGCCTCCTTCAGGGTGCGCCGCTGGTCGGGGGTCATGGCCGCCGTCGTACGCGCCCAGAGGTCGACCAGGCCCCGTTCCATGCCGTTGACCGGGACGGGGACCGGTTCCCCGTCGACGGGCATGCAGTCGGAGAGCCGGGCCGTGGTCAGGCGTGCGGCGGCGAGGTCGCGGCGGTGGCCGAAGACGAGCGGGTAGTAGTCGTCGCCGTAGGTGCCCCAGGCCAGCCACTGGGAGCTCAGGTCGAGTTCCTCGGGGGTGGCGTCCGGGTCGAGGCCGGCCGCGCAGAGCGGAAGGTCACCGGCGGCCAGCTTCTCCTCGTCCCAGACGCCCTCGCTCAGCATGCCCATCGCCTGCGTCCAGGCGGCGAGGCGGGGGCGGGCGGCGTCGAGGTGCGGGCTGAGCTCCACCGTGAACGGCATGTGGAAATCGGGGAGCAGGGACGGTCCGACCTTCTGGTACGGCACATGTGTGTGGGCGCGCAGCCGTTCCACCGCGGCGGTCGCGAGCAGCGCCCCCATGTCGGCGGCGGACGTGCCGAACCCGGCCCGGGTGACCAGGGCGGGGCCGGACAGGAGCGCGCCGCCGAGGTCCAGAGGGCCGCGCGAGGAGGTGGCTCCGTCGTTCATGTAGCGGCTCGACCGCATGTGCCACTCGTGGCCGCCGGACTGCCAGTCCTGCAGTCCCTTGGTGTACGCCGCGACGGCGGCGACCTCGTCCGGGGTGAGGCCCTTCTCCAGGGCCAGCGCGGGCACTTCGGTGAGCGCGGTGTTCTCGAACTGGTGCAGCCGGGAGGTGAGGATGTCGTTGACCGTCTCGGCCGCCTGCTGGGTGCCGCAGCCGAAGAAGGTCTCCAGGACGAGGACGCCGTTGCTGTTCTCGCCCTCGTCCTCGACCTCCCGCTGGTACGAGAACAGGTCGTTGCGCAGGTGGACGGCGTCGGAGAAGGTCTCCATCAGGACTCGCAGAGGCCTCGACTCCGCGACGGACGCCGGTACTTCGGCGGTCGCGTACTCGACCAGGCCGGCGGACCAGGGCGCGCCCCCGACCTTGCGGCGCATCTCGACGTACTCGACCGGGTTGGCGATCCGGCCCTCGTTGATGTTGGACAGCTCCCACAGGGACTCGTTGAGCAGATGCTCGGTGGCCACGGCGAAACGGCGGCGCCAGTCCATCGACATCGAGGGCACCGTGCGCGCCCAGAGATCGGCGAGGCCCGCCTCCACCGGGTTGCGCGGCTCCGGTACGGGGGTGGAGAGGTCCAGCGGCATGAAGAGCGGGAGCCGGTCGAGGTGGGCCTTGCCGCCGGGGCGGTCCTGGGAGCGCTTGAAGAGCTCCAGGAAATGGTCGTCGAAGAAGAACACCCACACGTACCAGTCGGTGATGAGGGAGAGCGCCGGTCCGCCGCAGTCGGGGTGGGTGTACGCGCACAGCAGACCGTAGTCGTGCGCGTCCAGGTCCTCCTGCCCCCATACGCCGGAGCCCTCCAGCATGCCCGTCTCCCGCGCCCACGCGGTCGAGTGGGTCCGGGCCTCTTCGAGGTGGGGGTTCAGCCGCGCGGGATACGGCATGTAGAAGTGCGGGAGTTCGAACGGCTGCGTCATGGCCGGGCCCTACCCGTGCCGTTCGGCGGGCATCCGGACGGGGATACATGATCACACCATCGCGTGAATCCGGGCACGAAAGCCCACTCCCCGCCCGTCACGGGGTCACGGGGCCTCGGGAGAACGCCCGCCGCCGTCAGAGCCTGACCTGGATCAGCGCCCTCGTCCCGCTCGTACGCCACCGCTGCCCCTCCGAGGCCACGAGAGCGGACTCCGTCTCGGGGGTCAGGCCGACGACGACGTCGGACTTCAGGGTGCGCAGGGCGGCGACCGGGCCGGGGAAGGAGGACGTGGCCTCGGCGAAGGAGGTGGTGGGGGGCCGGAGTCGGTCGCCCACCAGACGGCGGTAGTTGAGGTCGCCCTTGAGGAGGGTGAGGGTGGCGGAGGCGAAGTCGGCGCGGAGGTCGGAGGGCATGTCCGCGTAGGGCGAGGGGGCGCAGGAGAAGGGGTGGGTCCGCAGGGTCAGGCGGCCGTCGCGGAGTGCGGAGCGCAGGCGGTCGCCGGCGTCGGTCTTCGCGGACACCAGGTGGCGTACGGCGTCGAGGGTGTCGTCGGTGGTGGCGTCGGAGACGAAGTACGGGTACGGCTTCAGGTGCAGGAGGGCGCGGTCGAAGTGGCCGTGGGTGAGGAGGTGGTCGATGAGGAGGAGGTCGGGGATCAGTTCGCGGCCCGCGTTGTCGGCCACCAGGCAGAGCGTTCTGCCGCCGGGGCCCGTGCCCCGGCCCGTCAGCAGCGACAGGAGCGACTCGCTGTCGTCCGAGACCAGTCGGGAGTCCGTGGCGGCCGGGTTCTCCTCGGTGGTCTGGAGGCGGAAGCCCAGGTCCGCTCGGTTCCCCCAGAGGGAGCCATGGAGGAGGGCCTTGAGCTGTGCGGGGAGCGGCTGTTGCGACAGGGGAGCGAGGGCCGTCAGTTCGGCGGCTGCCTCGGGGGTGTCGAGTTCGGCGAGCTTGAACGGGCGGAACGGGTCCACGCCCTGCCAGGGGCCCGGGGTGAAGTAGTCGACCGCGTGCAGGAGCTGGCGATAGAAGCAGCTCTCGGCCACGAGGAAGGGCAGGGAGAACCAGGAGTGGCCGGCGTGGCGGCGTACGTTCCAGGTGTCCCACCAGTCGTCGCCCGGGGGTGGTTCGACGGTGCCGTGGAGTGTGCCGGCCAGCAGGTCGTCGAGGGCGCGGCGCTGTTCGGGGCCGTAGGGGGTGGCGTCCTGGACCCTGCGGATGAGGGCGGGGTGCCGTTCGGCGAGGACGCTGTGCGGGAAGGAGGCCGGGTCGTCGCAGCGGATCACGGGGGCGTCAGGCATGGCCGGTGGCTCCTCCCGGACCGGAGGGGCCCGCGGGTGTCCCGGGCGGCAGCTCCACGTCCCTCAGCCGCTCGTCGATCTGCTGGTCGAAGCCGGCCTCGGTCCATACGTACTTCCTGAACTGGTCCGGGGTCAGCGGGCCCGGCCACGGGGTGCCGGCGGGGTAGAACACGCACGCGCAGGACGCGCAGTGGTGGGCCGGGCGCCACACGCGTTCGGCGCGGGGCTCGCCAGCGGCGACGGCGGCGCGTTCACGGAACTCGCCACGGATCACGACGAGGGTGCCGACGAGGAGCAGGACGGCGAGGAGGGTGCCGCCGATCGTGTACGGGGGTTTGTCGTGCTGTACGCCGCTGTGGGCGAGGCCGGCGCCGATGCCGGCCAGGACCATGCCTTCGAGGACGTGCATCACGCTGTCGGATCCCGACGGCACGTCCGGGGTCTTCGCCAGCCGGTCGGACAGTCCGGAGCGCGCCGAACCGGGGTCGGCGCAGGCCTCGGCGACCGTTCGCACCGGCGGCCCCGAAGCCCCGCAGCGGGGGCACACCACCGCGGCCGGAGCCCCGGCCGGTCCCTCGGTCTTCTCTGTCGGCATGCCCCTACGCTAACGGTCGCTCCGACGCACGGGCGCCGGCGGCCGGCCGATGCCCGCTCGCATCGGTCGGCCGCCGGCAGTGGGGGGTGGCGGTCGGTGGGCCCGGCTTCTCAGCCGGGGATCAGAAGGTCAGCTTCCAGCTGTTGAGCCGGCCGGTGTCCGCGGACGCCACGTCCTGGACGCGCAGCTTCCAGGTGCCGTTCGCGGTCTCGCCGGACGCGTTCACCGTGTAGGTGGTCTTCACGTCGTCGGCGGAGTCCGAGGTGCTGGAGGACTTGAGACGGTAGGCCGAGCCGTCGGGGGCCACCAGGTCCAGGACCAGGTCACCGCGGTAGGAGTGGGTGATGTCCACGCCGACCTGGAGGGCCGAGGGCGCGTTGCCGGTGCGGCCGGTGACGGAGATCGAGGACTCGATCGCCGAACCGCGGTCCGGGATGGAGACGGCCGTGGTGTTGCTGAAGGTGGTGCCCTCCGTGTCGCCTCCGCCCGTGCCGCCGGTCACCGCCCGCACCGTCTTGGCCGCGTCGGCGAGACCGGCGCCGCAGCCGCCCGAGCAGGTGCCGGGCAGAGCACGCGAGTTGTTCTTGATCGCCGACTCGATCCGGGCCGGGGTCAGCGCGGAGTCCGCCGACTCCAGCAGCGCGGCGAGGCCCGCGATGTGCGGGGCGGCCATGCTGGTGCCCTGGTAGTACTCGTACTTCTCACTGCCCGGGCCCCGCGTGCCGCTGTTCAGCGTCGACAGGATGCCGTTGGAGAGGGCGGAACGGGTTTCACCGCCGGGGGCCGCGATGTCGACGACCGAGCCGTAGTTGGAGTAGGACGAGCGGGAGCCGGCGCGGTTGGTGGCCGCCACCGAGATCACGTTGTTGCAGCTGGCCGGCGAGAAGTTGCCCGCGTTGGCGTTGCTGTTGCCCGCCGCGACGACGACCGTGGTGCCGCGGTTCACGGCCGCGTTGATCGCGCTCTGGGTGGCCGTGGAGCAGGAGCCGCTGCCACCGAGGCTCATGTTGATGACCTTGGCGACGTTGGTGTTGGCGGGCACACCCGACACGGTGCCGCCGGACGCCCAGGTGATCGCGTCGATGATGTCGGAGTCGTAGCCGCCGCACTTGCCGAGCACGCGCACCGGGGAGACCTTGGCGCCGTAGGCGATGCCGGCGATGCCCTTGCCGTTGTCGGTGGCGGCGGCGATGGTGCCGGCCACGTGCGTGCCGTGCCAGGAGGAGGGCTGGCCGACCCAGTTGGCGGAGCACTCCCTGTCCACGGTCCAGTCGCCCGGGTCGGCGGGGTTGCTGTCCCGGCCGTTGCCGTCGTTGGCGACGGCGGTGTCGGAGATGAAGTCGTAGCCGCCGACGATGTTCGCGGCGAGGTCCGAGTGGGCGACGTAACCGGTGTCGATGACGGCGACCGTCACCCCGGAGCCGGTCACGGAGTCCCAGGCGCCCGGCACGTTCATGCCCGCGGTGGACTCGAAGAGGTCCCACTGCTTGTTGTACTCGGTGTCGTTCGGGGTGGCCAGCGGCTTGTTCAGCCGGTCCGGGACGACATAGGCGACCTGCGGGTCGGCCTGGTACTCGGAGATGACGTCGGCGACGTCCGTCTTGGTGAGGTCCTCGCCGAGGTCGACGAGGGCGGCGCCGCTGCCGAGCCGGCGCTCGAAGCCGAGTCTCTCGCCGGCCTCCTTGCCCTTGGCCGCGGCGTCGGCGTCGGCGGCCTTGTCCGACTTGGCCTCGGCGGCGCCGGACTTGTAGCCGACGATCAGGCGCTCGGCGACGGTACCGGGGGCGGCCTCGGTGGCACCGGCCACGGCGGGGGCGGCCTCGGCCTGGTCGGACGGGGCCTGGGCGACGGCGACCGAGGAGGTCATGCCCGCCACCAGGGCAACGGAGACCGCGACGACGGAGATGAGCTTCCGTCCGGCGGCACGGGAGGGGGAAGTACGCAAGGGCTTCGCCTTTCGTGGCCTGCTCATGTCAGGGGAGGAGCGGCGGTGAAACGCTTCTTCATCGAAGCGGCGGGGGGGTCCAGAAAGGGGTGGCGCTGAGGCCGGCCAGGCGCGAGCTGCATCAGGGGTTACCTGGAGTTCAGCTGTG
Source organism: Streptomyces sp. TG1A-60 (assembly GCF_037201975.1). Classification (NCBI taxonomy): domain Bacteria; kingdom Bacillati; phylum Actinomycetota; class Actinomycetes; order Kitasatosporales; family Streptomycetaceae; genus Streptomyces; species Streptomyces sp. TG1A-60. Next base: position 1,722,102 of record NZ_CP147520.1, read on the forward strand.
CGATGACCATAGGCAAAGCGCAGGTCACGGGGATACGGGGAAAACCCTCGACCCGTCGGTAACTTCCCTATGCCGCCCGACAGTCGGGCCCGGATATGACACTTCGCCGGTTTCGCCGAGGCGCTGCCCCCGTACGGCGCGTGACGGGATCCGGCCGGCCGAACAAGGTCGGCGCGTGGAACACTGCACGCGCGGGTTCCGTACGTCTCCGTGGACCGCCCGAGCCTGGACTCGGGTGCTCGGATCCGGGATCCGAAGCCCCGGGCACCAGCCCTCAGCCGCCGGCACCCGTCCCGCGGAGCCGGGTTACGACCCCACGAAGCCGCTGAGCGGTCCGACCTGCCCGAGAGGCCGTTCGCCTCGGTCACCGACCCGCAGCTCCGGGACGGCTCGTACCGTTTCCCTGCGAAGCCGCCGACGGACCGGCCAGGGCACCATGTGCTGTGCGCCATCCGGCACGACACGAGCACGGTGGACACCTGCTACTCGTGTTCGGACGCGGCGTTCCCCTGGGTGAAGCAGGCCGACTCGAAGACCGATGGCGCACGTCCGGCGAAGCCACCCGCCGGGGGCGAGGAGACCGAGGCCGAGAAAGTCGGCGGCGGAAAAGCCCGGGCCCGCCGCCAAGCCCACGCCCATGCCCATGCCCACGGAGTCCACGGAGGCGCCGCCCGTCGCAGCGGACACGGGCGCCGGCGACGCTCGGGCAGTCGACCCCGACAGCCCCGTCGGCCTCCACGACGGACGAGAGCGGCACCACCGTGCCACTGGTGGAGGGCGGTGCCCGCGGCGTTGGTACTCGCCGCGGGCACCGCCCTCTTCCCGCGCGGACGCGGGCACCACTCTCACATCAGCTGCCCGTCAGGCGACTGATCCGTGTCCTGGTTCAGTTGACGTGGACCGACGCGCCGCCCTGGGTGGTGTTCGTGACGGGCGCGTACTTCGCGGTGAAGTAGCCGCTGCTGAAGCACAGGGACGAGCCGGAGGTCTTCGTGAACGCCTGGCCGACGAAGTTGATGCTGTTGTCGTCGTTGCTCGCCGTGCCGGTGATGCTGGGCGCCTGGTAGACGCAGTTGATGCTGCCCAGCAGGGTGCGCAGGACGACGGTGGTCTGGATGACCGAGCCGGCGGACGGGGTGATGGAGACGGCACCGTCCGAGGAGACCGCGGCCGTGTAGGGCAGGTTGTTGACCGTGACGCCGGTGACGCCGAGGACACCGAACACGTTGCTGGTGCAGCTGCCGAACGTGTGGCTCGTGACCGTCTCGGTGGCCGTGCCGGGCGCCGCCGGGTTCTCCTCGACCACGGCCTCGAAGCCCGACTCGGCGCAGGAGACACCACTGGTGCCGGTGGCGCTGGAGTAGAACGTGGCGGCGGTGCCCGAGGCGAGGGAGGCGTTGAGCACGTCCCCGGTGGCGACCGCGTCACCCGCGGGACCGCCGGTGGTGAGCACGGTGTCCGCGGCGGAGGCGGGGCTGACGGCCGACACCATCAGGGCGGCGGTGGTTCCGACGAGGGCAAGAAGGGATCGCGTACGCATGAGGATGCCTCTTCTCAGGAAGCGAGGGCCGCAGATGACAGCCCTCGGGAGGTGCGGGTGACAGCCCTCGGGAAGCGAGGGCTGCGATGAGTCGCACGCGAGCGGGACCGTTCGCGCGGGGTGACGCGGCGATGCCGCACGGCGCTGTACGGTCGCCGCCGATCCGTGGCACGCCTTCTCCGTACGTGACGGATCGACGGCGACAGCCGGGGGCCGGGCACGGTCCGGTGGAGGGGAAAGGCGACCGTGCCCGGCACCTCGGCGAGGGGTGGTGCTGCGTTGGGCCGCGCGGCGCGTTCGGGTGTGTCACCCACACCCCGTCTGCGACGGGGAGTTCGGGACGGTGACATACGCCGCGCGTTCGGATCCGGCGCCACGGATCCGCGGGGGGAACCCGGGAGAGTTGTAGACCTGGGAATGAGTCAACGTCAAGGCACTTCAAGGAAGTTGACGACCCGTGACAACACGCCTGGAGGCACAGCCGAAGGCTGCCGGACGACAAAACCAAAGGTGAGAGTTGTTCACCTTTCACGGATGCGGCACAACCGACATCCTTTTGCCACAAGCGCCTTGACCCTTGAATGTAACCACCGGTAACTTCGCGAATGGCTACTGCGGCGTAGCAAGCAGGCCCTCGCATGCTCGGGAGGTGTGCGCGGGTGTGCGCCGCAACCGCTGTCCGCGCCAGGACAACGTGCCGTCGAAGCCCCATCTGCAATGACTTGGAAGTCCAGGGAGCACACATGGCCTCGTCCTCGGACGCCACGGCGTCCACCAACGAAAGACCCGAGGGTCCCGAAGCGTCCGGAAGACGCGGGCGGGTCCGCCTGAAGCGCGCCGCCGTGATGGCGGTGCCGGCCACGGCGGTCGCCGCCGGGTTGATGGTCCTCACCGCGCAGGGCGCTCTGGGTGTCCAGTTCGCCATCTCGGGCATGCCGTTCGTCGTCACCGCCGACAAGCTCGAAGGCCAGGGCTTCGCCCAGTTCGGCGCGCTGGACCACATGATCGAGAACAGCCCCAACGAGGGCGACACCGGCGGTCAGGTGCTGGTCGTGACCTCGGTCGTCAAGAACGGCAAGCTGACCAACCTCTGCCAGAGCGTCGACCTCGGCGGCATCCAGCTCGTCCTCACCGCCGGCAACAAGTCCACGCCGGTCAGTGTGAAGAACCTGGCGATCGACTCCGACGACATCAAGGGCGACGCCGCGTTCAACAACATGGAGATCGGCCGCGACTCCAGCACGTTCGACAAGGTCGGACAGCAGGGTCCCCCCGGTGTCTACGGCCAGCAGGCGGACTCGGTCACCATCACCGACCTGTACCAGCACAACTACGCCGCCACCGCGGCCGTCTTCAAGCTCCCCGACCTGCACATGAGGTTCCAGAGCGAGGGCTGTTCGAAGTGAGCCGGTTCCGGGAATGGAGAGGACACCGGCCGTTCGCCGGTGGACTGCTGCTGGTGCTGGGCGGCGCCGAGATCCTGCTGACCATGAAGGCGCCGCTGCCGGTCATCCTGAAGATCGGTATGCAGGGCCTGGCGGGTTATCTGCTGCCCTCACTGATGATCGTGTGCGGGTTGCTGATCGTCTTCAACCCCGCGCAGCGCCTGTTCTACTCCATCCTCGGGATCATGCTCTCGCTGGGCACCTGGCTCACCTCCAACATCGGCGGCTTCGTCGTCGGCCTGCTGATGGGTGTGATCGGCAGCTCGCTCGCCTTCGGCTGGCTACCGGACCAGGAACCCCGGCCGAAGCGCTCCGCGAGGCGGCGGGAGAAGCATGTGGCGGAGCTCGGTTAGTCGAGGTCGTTCGGCGGGTGCGGGTGAGTCGTGGTCGTTCGCGCCCACGCCGCGGAGCCGCGTATCGACAACAGCCCCGCGCCTCTCCTGGGGCGCGGGGAACGGCACTCACCGTGCGGCGACGGCGGCGGCCGTGAGGGCCGTGCGGAGGCGTTCCGGATCGGTCCAGTAGTGCTCGCGGGAGAGCGGGACACGCCAGAAGAGGCCGGGGCCCGAGGTGCGGCGCAGGGGCGGGACCGCGACATGGCTGCCCGGTCCGAGAACCTGGACGCCGGTCAGCCGCCAGTCGGTCGCGGCGCCCGGCGGGATCAGCCAGTACAGGATGCCGCCGTAGCCGTCCTTGATCACGGCGCCCGACTCGTCCGCGAGGGACTTCAGCGCGGGGGCGCCGAGGACGACCGGCACCCGTACGGCGTTCCACCAGCGCCCGGCCAGCACCGTGCGCACCTCGGGGCTGTAAGCGCACATCCAGCGCGGGGCCCTGCTGACAGTCATGGCATTCACCGGCTCTTCATGGGGGTGAGGCCGATCCTAGGAGCCGGTACGGAACCCGACTTGCGAGTACGCGCAGGGAAGTTGCCGTCGTACGCAGCGCACGGCCCGTGATCTCCCCCGACGTCGCGACCAAGCCATAGCGTGACCGGACGTCTACGTTGTGCTGTTGGACTGATGTCGACCGCAGGAGGGTTCGATGGGCAACCCCAGCCCCATAGTGATTGACGCGACCGGCCGTGACATCCACGGTGAGGCCGCCCGTATCCGCGAGACGGGTCCGGCGGCCCGGGTCGTGCTGCCGGGGCCGCCCGCCGTCGAGGCATGGGCCGTCAGCAGCCCCGAGCTGCTCAAGCGGTTACTCACCGATCCCCGGGTGTCGAAGGACGCGCGCCAGCACTGGCCCAGGCTCGGCGCCGGTGAGATCACCCCGGAGTGGCCGCTGTTCACCTGGGTCGCCGTACAGAACATGTTCACCGCGTACGGCGGTGAACACAAACGGCTGCGGACTCTGGTCTCCAAGGCGTTCACCGCGCGCCGGACGGCCGCGCTGCGGCCCCGCGTCGAGGAGATCACCAAGGAGCTGCTCGACCGGGTCGACGAGGGCTTCCGGCGCGGCGAGACGGTCGATCTGCGGGAGGAGTTCTGCTACCCGCTGCCGATCCAGGTGATCAGCGAGCTGTTCGGGCTGCCCGAGGAACGCGGACCGCTGCTGCGGGAGCTGGTGGACAAGATCTTCGACACCTCCGCCGACCCTGGCGAGATGACGGCAGCCTACGAGCAGTTGTACGGCGTGCTGGGCGAACTCGTCGCCACCAAGCGGGAGTCGCCCGGCGAGGACCTCACCACGGGGCTGATCGCGGCCCGCGACGAGGACGACACCCGGCTCAGCGAACAGGAGTTGCTCGACACCCTGGTGCTGATGATCAGCGCCGGGCACGAGACCACGGTGAACCTCCTCGACCAGGCCGTGCACGCGCTGCTGACGCACCCCGAGCAACTCGCCCATGTCCGGGAGGGCCGGGCGACCTGGGAGGACGTGGTGGAGGAGACGATGCGGTACGAGGCGCCGGTGGCGAGCCTGCCGCTGCGCTACGCCGTGGAGGATCTCGACCTCGCCGAGCTCGGCGGCCCCGAGGGCGTGGTGATCGGCAAGGGTGAACCGATCCTGGCCGCGTACGCCGCCTCCGGGCGGGACCCCGAGCGGCACGGGAAGGACGCCGACCGGTTCGACGTCACCCGTGCCGACAAGGAGCACCTCGCCTTCGGGCACGGGGTCCACTTCTGCCTGGGCGCCCCGCTCGGCCGCATGGAGGCCCGCATCGCGCTCCCGGCGCTCTTCGACCGGTTCCCCTCGCTGCGGCCGGCCGCCACGGGCGAGGAGTTGGGGTACGTGGAGTCGTTCATCTCCAACGGCCACCGCCGCCTCCCCGTCCGCGACGCCTGACGGACACCCCGCGTCCGCGCGCCCGCCGGGCGTTTTCGACGGGGCGGCTACCCGCCGCGCCACCAGGCCGGCAACCGGGCCCAGCCGCTCTTCGGGCGGGTGGGCTCCGCCGGCACCCGGGCCCCGGAACCACGGCCGTGCGGCCTGTCCGGGCGGCCCGCGGGAGACGCGGGCGCCCGGACCGCCGTGCCGACCACGGGCGCCGGCGGGAACGTCACCGGCAGCGCGGCGAGCGCCCGGTGGAAGGGCCCCGGACGCCACTCCAGCGCCTCCGCCGGCACGGCGAGTTCGACGTCCGGCAGCCGGTCGAGGAGCTTCTCCACGGCCACCGACGCGATGAGCCGCGCCTCGCTCTGCGCGGGACAGCCGTGCGGGCCGGCGCTCCATGCCAAGTGGGCCCTGTTGCCCACGCGCTGATCGCTCGTCAGGGCCGGGTCGGTGTTGGCGGCGGCCAGCGAGATGACGAGCGGGTCGCCGGCCTTCAGGAGCACACCCTCGTACAGCACGTCCCGCTTCGGGTAGTGCACGGCGTAGTTGGCCATCGGCGGGTCGGTCCACAGCACCTCGTCGAGGGCGTCCTCGACGGGCAGGCTGCCGCCGGACAGGTCACCCGCGAAGCGGTCGTCGCACAGCAGCAGGCGCAGAGCGCCTGCGATGAGGTTCTGCTGCGGCTCGGTGCCCGCGCCCATGAGGACGACGAGCGTGTGGATCATCTCCTCGTCCGTGAGCCGCGCCGGATGCAGGGTGAGCCACGACGTCACATCGGCCGCGGGCTGCTTCCGCTTCAGCGCGACCAGCTGCAAGAGCGTGCTGGTGAGCAGTTCGTTGGCCCGCTCGGCGTCCACCCCGTCGAAGATGCCGGACATGCCCTCGACCAGCCTCAGCCCGAGCTCGGCCGGGCAGCCGAAGAGGTGGTTGAAGACGAGCAGGGGCAGCACCTGGGCGTACTCGCCGAGGAGGTCCCCCTTGCCGGTGGGCGCGAGCCGGTCGATGAGGGTGTCGGCGCTGCGCTCGACATAGCCGCGCAGGGTGCTGGGCTCGACCCGGGCCAGGCTGTCGGTGATGGCGCCGCGCAGCCGCCGGTGCTCCTCGCCGTCGGAGAACAGCGCGTTGGGCCGGTACATCATCATCGGCACGACGGGACTGTCCGGGGGGACCGTGCCGTCGTTCAGGTCGTTCCAGCGGCGCGCGTCCTTGGCGAACGTCTCGGTGCTGCGCAGCACGTGCAGGGCGGCCTCGTACGAGGTGACGAGGGTGGCCCGCACGCCGGGCGCCAGCTCCACGGGTGTGGTCGGGCCGCTCGCGCGCGCCCGACGGTAGAACTCGGCCGGGTCGGCGGCGAACTCCGGCCCGTACATGGGCCGGTGGGCCGGGCAGCCCGGCGGCGGTACCGCACTCACGCGGGCTCCGGTTCGGTCTCGCGGCTCAGCAGGTACTCGACGAGGGAGATCAGCGCCCGGGTGGAGGACTCCGGGTCGCGGGCGTCGCAGCGCACCAGCGGCGTCTCGTCCAGCAGGTCGAGGGCCTCGCGCACCTCGTCCAGGCCGTGCACGGGGGCGCCGTCGAAGTCGTTGACGGCGACGGCGTACGGCAGCTCCAGCTCCTCCAGGACGCCCATGACGTCGAAGGAGTGGGACAGGCGCCGCGTGTCGGCGAGGACCAGCGCGCCGAGGGCGCCGCGGGTCATGTCCTGCCAGAGCCTGGTGAAGCGCTGCTGTCCGGGGGCACCGAACAGGTACAGCACCAGGGAGTCGTTGAGGGTGAGCCGGCCGAAGTCCATGGCGACCGTGGTGGTGGTCTTGTCGCGGGTGCCGGCGAGGTCGTCGACCAGCGCGCCGGCCTGCGTCATGACCTCCTCGGTGCGCAGCGGCCGGATCTCGGAGAGCGTGCCGACATAGGTGGTCTTGCCGACCGCGAAGTGGCCGACGACGAGCAGCTTGACCGCCGTCTTCACGGTCGGCCGCAGGTAGACGTCGTCAGAGGCGGGCGCGGAGCCCATCGAGGACCTCCTGGAGGATTCTGGCGTCGAACGGCCGGACGGCCGACTGGAGTCCCCCGCGTGAGTCCGTTCGAACGTGGGGGACGGTGCGCGGGTGACGATGTGGCCGCTGTCCATGAGGTCGGCGACCAGCACCTTGGTCACGCTGACCGGCAGCCGCAGATGGCCGGCGACCTCGGCGAGGGAGAGCGCGCCGGGCCGGCAGAGCTCCATCACGCGGCGCGTCTCCGGGTTCAGGCCGGTCAGCGGCAGGTCGGTGGTGGCGATCAGCAGCGTGACCAGGTCCAGGGTGTTGCGGGTGGGGTGGGCCCGGCCGCCGGTGACGACGTACGACCGCACCAGGCGCCCCTCGGGCCTGCGGCGGGGTGTCATGTCCTGCTGCCCGTGTCCAGCCGCGCGGGGCTGGAGAGCTCCTTGCCGAGCCGGTCGACGAGCTTGTGCATGCGGTACGTCACCGCCTCCATGTCGACCTCGTCGCCGGTGGACACCGCGAGATGGGCGCCCTCGCCGGCCGCTACCAGGAAGACGAAGCCGTGCCCGAACTCGATCAGGGTCTGCCGCCACGGGCTGTCCTCCGAGCCGCAGAACTCGGCGGTGCTGCGGCTGATCGACTGCAGTCCGGAGAGCCCGGCCGCGAGGCGCTCGGCGTCGTCGCGGTCGATGCCGGCGGAGTGGGCGCGGAGCATGCCGTCGGCGGAGAGCAGGATGGCGTGCCGCGCCTCGGGCACCTTCAGCACGTCGTCGAGCATCCAGCCCAGCTCGTTGGTCGTGGGCTCGATCATGCGTGGGGGGTCCCTTCGTTGTTGTGGGGGGTGGGCCCTGTGGGGTCGGCGGCGGGGTCGGGGACGTACTCGTCCTCGTCGAGGATGCGTCCGGCCGCCCGGCCGAAGCGGGTGCCGCGGGCGAAGGCGCCCATGATGCGGGCGTTCTCCTCGGGCGAGCGGCCGGGGGCCTCCTCGGTCCGCGCGGGCTCCGGCTCGGGGGCGGTCGTCCGCCTGGGGGTGCGCCGGCGGCGCTTGGGCAGCCCGCCCCCGGTGGTGCTCGCGGGTGTGTCCTCGGCGGTGGCCGGGCGGTGCGGGGCGGAGTCGGTGTCCGGTACGGGTGTCGGGTCGGTCTGTGGCTCCGGGACGGCGGGCTCCGGGTGGGTGAGCACCGCGGTGGGCAGGAACGCGACCGCGCGGACGCCGCCGTACGGCGAGCGGGTGTCGACGGAGACGGTGAACCCGTAGCGGCGGGCGAGCAACCCGATGACGGCGAAGCCGAACTGGGGCGGGTCGTCGAGGCGGGTGACGTCCACCTCGCTGCGTCCACTGAGCAGATGGGTGGCGCGGTGCACGGCCTGGCCGTCCATGCCGACGCCGGCGTCGTCGATGACGACGCAGGCGCCGTTGTGCACGGACTGGACGTTGACCTCGACCGTGGTGTTGGGCTGCGAGTGCCGGGCGGCGTTGTCGAGCAGTTCGGCGACCGCGAGGACGACGGGCTCGACGGCACGGCTCACCACCGCGATGTCGACCTGGCCGTGGACGCGGATGCGGCGGTAGTCGCGGATGCGCGAGGTGGCGCCCCGGACGACCTCGACGAGCGGGGAGGTGGCGCGCTGCCGGCCCGGCCAGGAGCCGCACAGGACGGCGATGGCCTGGGCGCGGCGGCCGAACTGGGCGTTGGTGTGGTCGACTTCGAGAAGGTCGCGCAGCACGTCGGGGTCGTCGTGCCGGTCCTGCATCTCGGCGATGGACACCTGCTGTTCGTTGGCGAGGGCCTGGATCGAGCGCATCGACGCCTTGAGGGCGGCCTTGGCGGACTGGTCGGCGCGGGCCTGCGCGTGCTCGACGGCGCCGGTGAAGCGGGCCAGCACTTCGCCGAGGCCCTTGCCGAACTCCGTGTCGGCGATCCGTCCGTCGAGCGGGCCGACGCAGGGGACGCCCTGGCCTGGGTGGTCCGCGAGGGCCGGCAGCCGAACCGTGACCAGATGGCGCAGCTCCTCCTCCCGGACCCGCACGTCGTCGGCCAGAGCGGCGTTGCGCCGGCGCTGCCGCCTGGTGATCCCGTGCTGGCGCAGCAGGAGTACGGCGGTGACGCACAAGGCCGCTGCCAGGACCCAGATCACCGCCTGCGGTATCGGTTCGGTCATGAAGTCCACAAGTCCTTACGTCCTCAAGTCCCCAGGCGTCCGCGGGTCCAGGACGTCGGGCGTGAGTTGACGGAGCGCCCGACGCTAGCGGTGCGACCGCTCGGGTGCTTTCCGTGACGCGCAGGGAAGTTGCCACAGGGCGCACGAGTGGCGCAAGGGGCGCGAGGCGGACACACGGTTTCCCCTGCATATTCGACCACCGGCCGGGAGGCGTGGCAACCGCTTGCCACGCTAGGGTGCCCTCCGGGTGTGACCGGATGGTAACTATCTTAGTTCGAAAAGAAGTTGAAGCTTTTTCCGTCCGGGCCCGTAAGAGACCACAAGGACGCCGTCGGAGGCCCGGCACAAGGGAGGAGCAGCGTTGCCCGCGGGAAGCTACAGCGTCGAGGCGCTGACCACCGAGGAGTTGGCGCCGCGCCGGCGCGCCGACTTCTGGACCGAGCAGATCGGCACGTACCAGTCCCGCATGGGCTTCCGGTACGCCCACTCGGACTCCTTCCGCGGCGAGGCCGTCCGGCAGCGCACCGACACGTACCAGTTGGTGAAGTACCTGTCGGACGAGATCGAGTACACGCGCACACCCCGCCAGGTGCGCCAGGACCCGGACGAGGACTACCGGCTGCTGCTGCCGGTGCGCGGCGAGGTCGTGCTGCGCCAGGACGGCGAGGAGGCCCGGCTGACCCCGGGCACCGGCGCACTGGTCACGTTCGCGTCCCCCTTCCAGTGCTTTCAGGGCGACGCCCTCGACGCGTTCATCCTCACCATCCCGGCCCGTGAGGTGGACGGCCGGCTCAACAGCAGGTCACCGATCGCCTGCGGTCTGGACCTTTCCGCAGGCCTCGGCCGGATCGTCGGCTCGATGCTGACCGGCCTGCACGAGGAGCGGGAGCACCTCACCGAGCCGGATTTCAACGCCGTCGCCGACCGTGTCGTCGAGCTGGTCTGCATGCTCACCGTCGGCGACGACCGCCCCGACGCCCCGGGCCAGTTGGGCGAGGTGGAGTCGATGGTCCGCCGCTATGTCCGCGACCACGTGGCCGATCCGAACCTCACGGGTACGACGGTGGCGCGCGCCCTCGGCTGGTCGCTGCGCCAGATCCAGCTCGCGCTGCAGAAGGCCGGGACCACACCCCGCGAGCTGATCCGTGAGGAGCGGCTGCGCCTGGTCCGGGACCGCTTGTTGTGCGCGGAGTGCGAGCACATGACGATCACGGACCTCGCCCACTCCGTCGGCTTCTCCTCCGCGAGCGCCCTCAGCACCACCTTCCGGCGGCGCTACGGAGTCAGCCCACGGGAGATGCGCCAGAACACCCGTTGACTCGACTCCAGGCGGAACCAGCGGAGTTCCCGCAGGTCCGCAGCGCGACGGCACCCGGTGAACAGGCTCTCACACCTCCGCCCTCCCCAGGCTCATTGAAGTCTAAAGCTTGGTCAAAGCATAACCGGAGCCGACCAGGCCGCCCCGCCCCCGCCGAGGTGAGCACCCCCTCCGCGAGCAGGCACACGCGGACTTTCCGACTCCCCGGTGTGAATGTTGCCGGGATTCGTCGTGCCCACTGTGTGTGACCGCGTTTACCCCGCGGCCGACGGTGCACGCGGTAACCCGGGTCGGCGGTGCGCCGGAAAGCGGCCGAGTGGCGCGAAACCTACGGCCGGCGCTTCGCCGGCCCGGACCCGGCCGTGGGCCGCCGTGACAGAACCCGCAGGTGGCCCACCGCTTGGCCGCCCCTCTTTCACACGTGGCACGGCGCCATGACCGAGGTGTGAAGAACTGTTGCGGCACCACGTCGCGAAGAGACGGTACAAAGGCCTCTCAAGCCCTTGCCGCACTGACGGCACTTCAGGTGACAGACCTCCCCTGGGCGTCTAGGACTGCTGGTCAGGTAGTTGACGTTCTTCGCTACTCTGTCGCGTACTGGCTGATCGAGAGGACTCCGATGCCTGAACCCCCACCCTTCGCAACGACCCCGGATCACGGTCGGCCGGACACGACGACTCCCCCTCCTCGCGCCCGGCACGGAAAGTCCGGTACCGCGGATGCCGCGGATGCCTCGGCGGGCCGGCCCCGGCTGACGCGGCTCGCCGTGCTCCCCGCGGCGTTCATGGCCGGAATATCCACCGCCGTCACGGGCACGGTCCTGCGACTGCAGGAAGGTACGGCCGACGCCGCCACCTGGGGTGTGCTGGCCGGCGGCGCGGTCCTCGGCTGCGGCTGCCTGGCCGGGGCCGTGATGGCGGCCAGGTCCCGGGCCAAGGCGGACGCCAAGCGCGCCGAGTCGCTGCGGCGGGCCATCACGACCGGCAACTGGGCGCTCGACGAGGACCTGACCAGGCTCAAGCGGGGCGAGCAGCTGCTCTCACGCGGGTTCGCCTACCAGGCGCCGCGCACCGAAGACCCGTACCAGAAACTGGGGTACGAGGTCACGCAGGCCCAGCACCGGGCCCGCGAGGCGCTCGTCTGGGCGGCGAGTCACTTCCAGGCCACCTCCGACGACAACAGCGACAAGGTCGAGGTCTTCGTCAACCTGGCTCGCCGGCTGCAGTCGCTCGTCCACCGCACCATCCGTGAGCTGGACGATCTGGAGAACCAGGTCGAGGACCCGGACCTGCTCCGGCGCATCTTCGGCATCGACCATCTGGCCACCCGTATCCGGCGGCACGCGGAGAACCTCGCCGTGCTCGGCGGCGCGGTCTCCCGCCGCCAGTGGACCAATCCCGTGACGCTGACCGAGGTGCTGCGGTCCTCGATCGCCGAGGTCGAGCAGTATTCCCGCGTCAAGCTGGTGCCGCCGATCGAGGGCACGCTGCGCGGCCACGCGGTCGCCGACGTCATCCACCTGCTGGCCGAGCTCGTCGAGAACGCCACCATGTTCTCCCACCCGGACACCCAGATCCTGCTGCGCTCCCGGCGGGTGACCGCCGGCATCGCCATCGAGGTCGAGGACCGCGGCCTGGGCATACCGCAGGAGGACCAGGACCGGATCAACACACTGCTCGCCGACCCGGCCCGCATCGACGTCGCCAAGCTGCTCGCGGACGGCCGGATCGGTCTGTTCGTGGTCTCGTCCCTGGCCCGCCGGCACGGCATCGCGGTCGAACTGCGGGGCAACATCTACGGCGGTGTCCAGGCGATCCTGGTGCTGCCGCAGGGGCTGCTGGGCGACGAGGAGGGACAGGCGCCGGTCCAGGCACGGCTGGCCGCGCCCCAGCCGGCGCAGGTGCCCCCGCCCCAGCCCGCACAGGTGCCCCCGCCCCAGCCGGCGCAGGTGCCCGCGCCCCACCGCGCGCAGGGCTCCGTGCCCGCCTGGGAAGCCGCACCACGGTCCGCGCCGCCGGTTCCCCTGCCGTCCCAGGCGCACGCCGGCCATCCGGCGGGCGTACCGCAACGGCCGGCGCCCGCGCCCGCCCCGGTGGCCGCCCGGCACGAGCGGGCGCAGCCGGTCTCGGAGGTCAGGTCCGAGTACCGCCCCTCGGGCTACGAACGTCCCACGGCCGCCCCGCACGGCTCCGGGCCCTCCGGCCGGCCGGTCCTGCCGAAGCGCCGCGCGATGGAGCACCTGGCACCCGAGCTCCGCAACGGGCCCGCCCCCCGTGCCGAGACCACTGAGCAGGACCTGAACTTCAGCCCCGGCCTCCTGGCCGGTATCAATCGAGGCTTCGGTCTCGCCGGCGCGACCTCCGACGCGATCCCCGTCGACGACACGCGCTGGGCCCCGCCCCGAACGCAAGGAGAAGAACCCCACCATGGTGAGCGATAGCCACCCCACCGGGCAGAACATCGACTGGCTGCTGGAAAACCTCAAGAAGACCGTCCCCGGCACCCGGCAGGTGCTGCTGCTCTCCTCCGACGGGCTGAGCAAGGCACATGTGGACCTGGGCGGCGACGACGCCGACCGGCTGTCCGCCATCGCCTCCGGGCTCAACTCCCTGGGCCGCTCCTTCGGCCACGACCGGGTGCTGGGCAACGGCGGCACCGTCCGTCAGGTCATCGTGGAACTGCACAACGGCATCCTCATCGTGGCCTCGGCCGGCCATGGCGCCGTGCTGGCGGTCACCGCGGACGCGTCGACGCACACCGAGACGCTCGGCTACGAGATGGGCATGCTGATCCGGGCCGTGCAGCCGTTCCTCGCCACACCGGCCCGCCGCCCGACCACCGCACCGTCCAGCGCGGGGATGTGACGCGATGACGGACGAGATGTTCCTGGACGAGGAGGCCGGACGCTTAGTCAGGCCGTTCACCGTCAGCAACGGGCGCACTCGGCCCTCGACGCCGTTCGACCTGCTCACCCTGGTGATGGCCACCGGCGTCCAGCCGATCACCGACCTCGGCCCCGACCACGACATGGTGCTCGGCCTGTGCGTCAGGCCGGTGCCGGTGGTCGAGGTGTCCGCCCGGATGAACCTGCCGGTCGCCGTCACCAAAGTCCTGTTGTCCGACCTAGTGCAGCACGAGGCGCTCACCGCACGGGCGCCCCGTGCCGTCGAGGCGGCCTCCGCCGCCAACCGAGAAGTTCTGGAGGCGGTGCTTGATGGCCTACGCGCACGGCTCTGACCCTTTCCCGACCGCCCTGAAGATCCTCGTAGCGGGAGGGTTCGGGGTGGGCAAGACGACCTTCGTGGGGGCGGTCAGCGAGATCGCGCCACTGAGCACCGAGGAAGTCATCACCACGGCCAGTGTCCGTACCGACAGCCTCGACGGGGTGGAGGAGAAGTCCACCACCACCGTGGCCATGGACTTCGGCCGCATCACCCTCGACTCGGACCATGTCCTGTACCTGTTCGGCACACCCGGACAGGAACGGTTCTGGTTCATGTGGGACGAACTGTCCGACGGGGCGCTGGGCGCGGTCGTACTCGCCGACACCCGTCGGCTCGACGCGTGCTTCCCCGCGGTGGACTTCTTCGAGGTGCGCGGAATCCCGTTCGTCGTCGGGGTGAACGAGTTCGACGGGGCGTACCAGTACTCCACCGAAGAGGTCCGCGACGCGATCGGTCTGAAGTCCAACGCGCCGATCGTGTTCTGCGACGCCCGGCACTGCAGCTCCGGTACGGGGGTGCTCGTCGAACTCGTGCAGCATCTGCTCGGCATGACACCCGGTGTGGCGACGCACCAGCCACCCGTGCTCCGCTGACCCCTACTCGACCCGGCCGACCCCGAACGGAGTTCGCATGAACACCCCCTATTCCTCCTATGAACCACCGCTCGACCGTCTGCTGCTGACCCCCGAGGACCCGGGCGGCCCGCAACGCGCCGCCCGGCTCGCACAGCTCGGGCTCGCGAACACCCCCCGGGCCGAGTTCGACGCGTTCGCGCGGCGGCTGGCGCTGGAGCTCGACGCGCCGTACGCGATGGTCAACTTCGTCGACGACAGGCGTCAGTTCTTCGCCGGGCTCTACACGCCCGACGCGGGGCCCGTGAACGTCGCCCAGGGGCACGCGAGCGAGACCTCGATGAGCCGGGAGATGCGCCTGGACCACGGCTTCTGCCCGCACACCGTCAAGCGGACCACGGCGCTGGTGCTCGACGACGTCTGTGACTACCCGCGGTTCGCGGGCAACCCGGTCGTGGACGAGATCGGCATCCGCTCGTACATGGGCGCGCCGTTGATCGACACGCTGGCGGGGATCAACCTCGGCACGATCTGCGTCGTCGACACCGACTCCCGGACGTGGGGACGTCAACGGCTGGAGATCATCAAGCACATGGCGCAGGAGATGTCCGACCAGATCCAGGTCATCGCCGGCGGCAACTGAGTCCGACCGGGTGCCCTTCGCCGGTCCGGTGGGTCGAGGGGAAGCGGGCGGCCGGGCACCCGGCTCACGAAAGCCGCGGACACGACGTCGTGTCCGCGGTTCCCTGCTTCACCGGCCCCGCCCGGCGGACGAGACCGGCGAGCCCTAGACCAGCTCGCCGACCGGGCTCAGCTCCGTCTCCCGCGACTCGAACCGCGGGCTACGGACCAGGTCGGCGAGACGTTCGGACCACTGGCCCTTGTTCTCGCCGAGGGCGAACTCACCGAGTCTGAGGCCCTGGATCTCGGAGGTGCCGGCGGGTGCGTAGATGTGGAGGGCGTCGCGCAGATAGCGCTCCACCGGGCGGTCGGTGAACAGGCCGCAGGCCGCGTGCATCTTCATGGATGCCTGGGCCGACTCGATGGACGACTCGACGTTGAAGAGCTTGGCGGTCATGAGCTCCACGTCGCAGGGCCGGCCCTGGTCCAGCAGATGCGCCGCGAGGTAGGCGCTCTGCCGTGCGAGGGTGAGGCGCTGCAGCATCCGCCCCAGCTCGATCTTGACGTTGGGCAGGTGCCCCAACGACTTTCCGTAGCGCTGCACTTCGCCGCAGTACCGGGCGGTCTCCTCGAACACCGCCTGGTGGATGCCCAGGGACACCGCCGTCAGGTTGGGGCGGCCGTAGAGCACCGAGGAGGAGTAGGCGACGGCCAGGCCCTCGCCCTCCTCGCCGAGCCGGTTGGCGGCCGGCACCCGGCAGTCGTCGAAGATGAGCTCCCCGAAGCTGAAGCCGTGCAGGCCCATGGAGGGCACCTGCTCGGCGAGGGAGAAGCCGGGACGGTCGGACTCGACGAGGAAGGCCGTCATGCCCTTGGAGCCCGGACCGGTGCGGACGACGACGCCGTGCACGTCTCCCACATGGCTGTTGCCGACGAAGACCTTGCGGCCGTTGAGGATGTAGTCGTCGCCGTCCCGCACGGCGCTGCTCTCCATGCCGGCTACGTGGCCCCCCGACCCCGGCTCGGTGACCGCGATGGTCGGCAGCACCTGCCCCCCGGCGATCCTCGGCAGCCAGGTCCGTTTCTGGCTCTCGTCGCCGAAGTGGATGATCTTGGCGACGCCGAGCTGGGAGGCCTGGACCATCGCCCCCATCGCGCCGCTGACACGGGACAGTTCCTCGATGATGACCGTCTTGGCGAGATGCCCCGCGCCCATGCCGCCGTAGACCGGGTCGATCGTCGCGCCGATCCAGCCCTGCTCGGCGATCAGTCGGGAGAGACCTACCAGAGCGGTACGGGAGGCTTCCATCTCGGGTATCAGTGGCCTTACCACACGCTCGGCGAACTCGCGTACACGCTGCCGCAGATCCTCGTGATGTTGAGTTGTGAAGACGTGTTCCACGCCAAGCCCTTCTCGCGTTTCCCCGCGCCCGGCAAGACGCGGTGGCTGTCCGTCAGGCTGTGGTTCCAAAGGGGGGACCTGGCCGACGTGCAACATGGTCTACAAATCAACCTCTCAGGCCAAGATCGTTTAGTAGGTTTGGCCGAAATATGGGCTGTTGAAGTATGAGCATGAATGTGAGACGAGAGTGCAACCGCGTCCACATTTTGATACTTTCCAAGCCGAACTTGCACAGTTGCCCTGACCTGGGCGCAGGCAACCACCAGCCTGACCACCAGGCACCCACGGCCCAGAACGTCTCTTCTCGACGCCGTGTGCCGCCAGATACCAAACTGACGCACCGTCCGCTCATGTTTGAGTGGTTCGAGACAGATTTCAAGCCACGCCCAAACGTGCCGGACCTGGCCGGAGAACGACGATCCCCGCGCATAGCGGTATCGACAAGTCCCCTTTTGGCAAGCGCCCCGCAAGCACTCGCTCCGCAGCGCCGCCACGGCGATCCGCCGGACGGGCCCCGAGTCCGCGCACCCGCTTGCGCGACGCTCCTCAAGAGCCGCCGCCCGACGGTGAGTTGCGGCCCGACGGGTGCTGACGACGGGGGTCGGGGCCTGATAGCGTTCCGTCCCGGCCGCTGACATCCTCCGACGGCGTGTCACGTCGGAGCAGGGGGATGCCGAGCGACCCGCAGCACCCCCCATCGCCATCGGATGTTCGCTGTCGTACGAGGAATCAGATGCCAGGCACCCACGGCGCCCGCACGCGGGATACGACACGGTGGCCCCGATGAGCGGTGAGACGTCCCGCTCCGAGGCCGGCTCCCAGCCTCCCCTCCCCCAGGGCCTGCCCCGGCGGCCCCGGGGCGCGCCGCCCGCGCCGGGGCCCCGCGCGGAACCGGCCCGGGTTCCCGTGGAGGACGACGACGCGGCGGACACGCTCTGCCCGGACGCCCTCGCCCGCGTCATGGTGGCGATCCGGCGGGGCTCGACGCGCGCCCGGCTCACCGGACCGGACGACACCGGCGGCCGGCGGACACCACACCCCGGCCCCGGCTGACGGGCGCGTCCCCCGGCGCCCGACCACCCGGCGCCGCCCCTGGTGCCGACCGACCGTGAGGAACACGCAGGACATGACAGAGCAGGTACGACCCGGTCCCCGGCTGGACTGGCTGCTGGACGGACTCGTGGAACGGATACCCGAGATCCGCTGTGCCATCGTGCTGTCCGGGGACGGCCTCCTCGTCGGCAAGTCGAAGGACATCCGCTTCGACGACGCGGAGCACCTGTCCGCGGTCGGCTCGGGAATGCACAGCCTGGCCAGGGGCGTGGCCCGGCACTTCCACGGCGGCGAGGTCCAGCAGACGGTCATCCAGATGGAGCGGGCGTTCCTCTTCGTCACCGCCGCCGGCCGGGGCGCGCGGCTGGCCGCGATCGCCGCGGAGGAGGTGGACGTCGGGATAATGGCGTTCGAGATGGGCACGCTGGTCAAACAGGTCGGCAAGTACCTGAGCGCGGCGCCCCGTACGGAAACCCCGTCCGGTTACGTGCAGGACGCGTGAGCCTCGCCGACGGCCGGGCCCGGAACTCGTCGAAAGGGTGATGGATGGTGTCCGTCAGCTCCGGACCGGTCGTACCCACCGCTCTGAAGATCCTCATCGCGGGTGGCTTCGGCGTCGGCAAGACCACCTTGGTGGGCTCGGTGAGCGAGGTGACCCCGCTGGCGACCGAGGAGCACCTCACCGCGGCGGGCCGGGGTGTGGACGACCTCAGGGGGGTCGGGAAGAAGGTCGCGACCACCGTCGCCCTGGACTTCGGCCGCATCACCATCTCGCCCGAGCTGGTGCTCTATCTCTTCGGTACGCCGGGCCAGGACCGCTTCTGGTTCATGTGGGACGACCTCTCCAGCGGCGCCCTCGGGGCCGTGGTCCTCGCCGACACCCGGCGGCTGGAGAGCTCCTTCGCCGCGGTGGACTTCTTCGAGTCCCGCGGTATCCCGTTCGCGGTCGGCGTCAACTGCTTCGACGGCCGCCGTGAGGTCGACGCCGAGCAGGTGCGCCAGGCGCTCGCCCTGGCGCCCACCGTGCCGGTCGTTCTCTGCGACGTACGCGAACGTCAGTCCAGCAAGGAGGTCCTGCTGGCGGTGCTCGGTGCGGCCCGCCGGAGGATGGAGGCCCGGCTGGTGGCCGCGGGCCTCCGGCCGGGCTGAGCGTCAGGGCCGCGATGAGGCTGACCCGGCGGGGAGTTCGGCACGGCCGGTGAAGTCGGGACGGGTCCGGCCCGGTCGCGATCCGTGCGACCGGGGCCTACGTCCAGGACGGGTCGGTCAGGTCGGGTGCGGGGGCGGGCCGGTGGCCCGGTGGGGCCGTCGGAGGGGCGGGTTCGGCGGATTCCCGGCCCTCCGACGGCAGTTCTGCCCAGACGACGCGACCGGACCGTTGTGGGGTGTCCCGGACCCCCCAGCCGCTGCTGAGCAGGCCGACCAGCATGAGCCCTCGCCCGTTCTGGTCGTCGGGGCCCGGACGACGCCGGGCGGGCTGCGCGTGGCCGCTGTTCTGGTCCTCGACCTCGATCCGGAGCCGACCGCCGGTGATGTGCAGCCGGCACACGATCCACTCGCTGTCCGTGTGCGTGAGCGCGTTGGTGACGAGCTCGGACGTGATCAGCAGGACGTCCTCGCGGGTCCCCGCGGGCACCCGCCACTCGTCGAGCAGTTCGCGCATGGTCCGGCGCGCCTCGCCCGCCGAGGCGGGCATCGCCGGAAGCCCGAACACCCCCGCTCTGTGGGGTTCGTAGGCCTCTGCTCCAAGGGGTGGGTACATGACCGGGGCCAACCTGTCCGTGGACCGGGGGAGGGTGGGCGAAGCCATCGCCGTATGCCTTTCGTGGGCTATTCGCACCGGAGAGGTGCCGGTGCCAGGACCGCCTCGCCATCTCCGCGAGTCTGCCGCGACTTACGCAGAGCGGCGCTGAGTTGCGGCCACATCTCCCCCAACCTGGCCGCGCGACACCGGCGTTCGCCGAAGCCGTGACGGTACGTCCACTGTGGCATCCGCGAACAACACCTCGCAACCAGCAAGTTGAAATTTGCATTTTGTGGGTCGCATGCCGCCCCCGTTCGAGCCAAGATCGTGTCAGACTGCGCTCTCGAAGCGACTCGCACAACAACACGCATCCATCGAGGGAAAGCGCGCAATACCCGACAAGGCAGTTGACAGGACCTCTGTGCTCGGTGTGAGGGGAGGGGTGGGCGTGACCGCGGAGACCGACTGGGGTGGAGCCCCCTCCGTGCTGCGCATGATCCTCGGCAGACAGCTGGAGGAGCTGCGCACCCGTGCCGGGCTGACCTTCGAGCAGGCGGGCGAGGCGATCGGGGTGAGCCACTCCACGATCCGCCGCATGGAGGCCGCCAAGGTCGCCCGGCTCCGCCTCGCGGACGTCGAGAAACTGCTCCAGGTCTACGGCGTCCGGGACCAGCAGGAGATCGAGACCTTCCTGAAGTCGGTCCGCGAGGCCAACAAGCGTGGCTGGTGGCACACCTACCGCGACGTGCTGCCCGACTGGTTCGCCGCCTATCTCAGTCTGGAGCAGGCGGCGCTGCAGATCCGCGCGTACGAGGCACAGTTCGTGCACGGCCTGCTCCAGACGGAGGAGTACGCGCGCGCCCTGCTCGGCGCGGGCAATCCGCACGCGGCGACCGAGGCCACCGAGCGGCGGGTGGCGCTGCGGATGCGGCGTCAGGAACTCCTCACCCGTGAGCAACCGCCGCGGCTGTGGGTGGTGATGGACGAGACGGTGCTCAGATGGCCGGTCGGCGGGCCGGACGTGATGCGCGCGCAGATCGACCATCTGATCGAGCTGAACCGGCTGCCGCATGTGACGGTCCAGCTCATGCCGTTCCGCACCGGCCCGCATCCGGCGATGCGGGCCGGTGCGTTCCACCTCTTCCGGTTCAGGGCACCCGAGTTGCCGGACATCGTCTACCTCAGCGGTCTGGTGGGCGCCGTGTATCTCGACAAGGGGGACGACGTCGTCGTCTACCGCGAGGCCCTGGACCGGCTGGGCGCGCAGTCGGCGCCCGCCCGCAAGACCGAGGTCCTCCTCGGTGCGATACGCAAGGAGCTGTGACGTGCACCACCTCATACGCAACGGCATGAAGGCCCGTGACCTCGGCACCCAGGACTGGCACCGGCCGTGGAGCGACGACGCGGGCGGTGCCTGCGTGGAGGTGAAGAGGCTCGCCGACGGCCGCGTCGCCGTGCGCCAGTCGACCGATCCCGACGGCCCGGCACTGCTCTTCACCCCCCGGGAGATGACCAGTTTCCTGGACGGCGTGAAGGCGGGCGAGGCCGACTTCCTGCTCTGAACAGGAACAGGCTGAACTCCCTTGCTTCCACGCCTCATTGACGCACAACCTGTTCGAATCCCGGGTGCCCGATCGGTGAACCGGGAGCTCTGCCCGACCGTGCACCTGGACGACACGACTTGATGGGAGGGGCGGCGTTGCCCGACAACGGATGGCCGGCCGACCGGATCGACACCGAGCACGCGCATTCCGCGCGTATCTACGACTACATCCTCGGTGGCAAGGACTACTACCCGGCCGACAAGGAGGCCGGGGACGCGATGGCGCACGAGTGGCCGGCCCTGCCGGTCCACATGCGCGCCAACCGCGACTGGATGAACCGCGCGGTGCGCTGGCTCGCCGAGAAGGCCGGCATGCGCCAGTTCCTCGACATCGGAACCGGTATCCCCACCTCACCCAACCTCCACGAGATCGCCCAGTCGGTGGCCCCCGAGTCCCGGGTCGTCTACGTGGACAACGACCCGATCGTCCTCACCCTGTCCCAGGGACTACTGGCCAGCACCCCCGAGGGCCGGACCGCGTACATCGAGGCCGACTTCCAGGACCCGGAGACCGTCCTCGGCTCCCCCGAGTTCCTGGAGACCCTCGATCTGAGCAAGCCGGTCGCGCTCACCGTGATCGCGATCGTGCACTTCGTCCTCGACGAGGACGACGCGGTCGGAATCGTCCGTCGTCTCCTCGAACCACTCCCCTCCGGCAGCTACCTGGCGATGACCATCGGCACCGCCGAGTTCGCCCCTGAGGAAGTGGGCCGCGTCGCCCGCGAGTACGCGGCGCGTGACATGCCGATGCGGCTGCGCACCGTCGACGAGGCCCACGAGTTCTTCGACGGTCTCGAACTCGTCGAGCCCGGCATCGTCCAGGTCCACAAGTGGAACCCGGACGGCACGGGCGAGCAGAACATCCGCGACGAGGACATCGCGATGTACGGGGCGATCGCCCGGAAGCCCTGACGGGAGCGGCTTGCCTCCCGGCCCGGCGTCTTGCGACCGCTCGGTGCCGGGTCACAGGGGGCGTTGGGGGCGCGGGGACCCGCGCGACCAGCCACGACACCGCCGCAGACGCCCGACGTCGATGCCCGGCGCCCGGCGCCCGGTCACAGCACCCCCAGCGGCGAACGGACTAGCGTGCCGGCCCCGTGCTGTCACGGACGATGAGTTCCACCGGGATGATCGATTCCCTCTCCGGGGAGTCGGCCGGGTCCGCCGGGTCGTCCAGCTGGGTCAGCAGCATGCGCAGCGACCGCGTGCCGATCTCGGAGAAGTCGGTACGTACGGTCGTCAGCGGGGGCAGCAGATGGGCAGCCTCCGGGATGTCGTCGTAGCCTACGACGCTCACGTCGGCCGGGACCCGGCGGCCGGCCTCGTGCAGGGCGCGCAGCAGGCCGAGCGCCATCTGGTCGTTGGAGACGAACACGGCGGTGACGTCCGGGCCGCCCGCCAGCCGCCGACCCAGCTCGTAGCCGGAGTCGGCGCTCCAGTCCCCGACGAGGGGGTCGTGGACGCGTGCGCCGGCCTCGTTCAGAGTCCGCCGCCAGCTCTCGGCGCGTCGGTCGGCGGACGTCCAGCCGCTCGGTCCCGCGATGTGCCAGACGGTGGAGTGGCCGAGGCCCAGCAGGTGCTCGGTCGCCAGCCGTGCGCCGGCCGTGAAGTCGGAGGAGACCACGGGGGTGCCGTCGCCGAGGCCGTTGTCCATCATCACCAGCGGGGTGTCCGGACGGGCCTGCGCGAGCGCGGTGGCCACCGGGCGCTGCGGGGCGATCGCGATGATCCCGTCCGCGCCCTCGGCCGACAGCCGGTCCACCGCCTGGACGACGGTGTCCCGGTCCGCCGTGTCGAGCGCGATGGAGCTCACCAGGTAGCCGGCTTCCTGGGCCGCCGTGTTGATCGCGGTCAGGGTGGAGGCGGGACCGTAGCGCGCCGCGTCGAACGAGATCACGCCGAGCATCCGGGTCCGGCCGCTGGCCAGCGAACGCGCGCTGCGACTCGGGCGGTAGCCGAGCGTCCGCATCGCCTCCCGCACGGCCTCCCGGGTCTCCGCCCGGACCGCCGGGTTGTCGTTGAGGACACGGGAGACGGTCTGCTTGGAGACACCTGCGAGGCGGGCGACGTCGTCCATCACCGGGCGGGAGCCCGCGAAGTTCCGCCGGCTGCGGCTGCCGGGGGTGCGGGGGCCGCCGGTTCCGCCCCTGCCTGCCGCGCCGGGCCCTTCGGCCGCGGCGCCGTCCGTGACACTTCGGGGCATTGCGGCTGCCTTCTTCTTCGACGGGGCTCGGCCTGGGGCCAACAGGATAGGGCGGGGCACCCGAGAGCCCGGGAGGCCGGGGTTGTGGGGGCGGGTGCCGGTGCGGCGGCCAAGGCCCCGTCCGACGCGTCCTGCGGCATCACCCCGGCCGGCCACCGGTGCCCGCTCGTGCGTGGGCGGTACGGCGAACGACGGATCCGGGGCCGAGCCGTGGACGCGTACCTCGTCCGCGTGGGCGTCGAGGACCACCCGCCGCCGGACAGGATCAGCCGCCCAGTACCCCAGGCACGCCCCGGTGGACGGTACGGGCCGTCGCCGCGTCGAGGACGAGGAGACCCGTCCGGCCGCCTGCGCCTGTGCCTGTGCCGACCCCGACCGGCGCGTGGGTGCCGGGGTACAGCTCCGTCGCCGGGACGCGGTCGCCGGCCGTCGTGACCTCGCCCGAAGACGCCGCGCGGGTCGTCAACTTGTGGGCGTCCAGGGCGAGGTCGGGTGTGCCGCACCGGCGCGTCCCCGAAGGGAGAGGACCCCGCCGCGGCGGTCCGGCGGGCCCCGGGGGGCGGGCGTGGTGCCGCGGCGACATCAGGGCTTCACCGGCCCCAGGTCGGGCGTGTCCGTGAACTCCGCGCGGGGGCTGGTGGTGGCGTTGAGTTCCAGCAGGACCAGTTCGTTGGCGCCGGGGCGCAGGACGGGGGCCGGGACGTACAGGGTGCGCTGTGGGCCCCGGTTCCAGTAGCGGCCGAGGTGGAAGCCGTTGATCCAGGCCTGGCCCTTGGTCCAGCCCGGGAGCGAGAGGAAGGTGTCGGCGGGGGTGCCGACGTCGAAGGTGCCGTGGTGGAAGGCGGGGACGGTGACCGGGGTCGCCTCGGCGGGGGCGAAGGGGACCGTGGACACGTCGGCCAGGGGCAGGCGGTGGGTGTCCCAGCCGAGCAGGGCGGTGCCGTTGAAGGTGACCGGGCCGAGCAGGCCCTTGGCGGCGCCGATACGCGGGCCGTAGTTGACGCCGCCCATGTTCTCGACCAGCACGTCGAGCGTGGCGCCGGGGCGGGGGACGCGCAGGGGCAGGGTCTCGTCGTGGCGTTCGCGTTCCAGTACGCCGACGGGTGCGCCGTCCACGAAGACCTGTGCGCGGTCGCCGACCCCGCCGGTGAAGTGGAGCAGTCCGTCGCCCGCCTCGGGGAGAGTGGCGCGGTAGAGCGCATAGCCCGAGCGTTGCCCCAACTCCTCCATGGTGACTGGGTGCTCGGTGCGCTCCAGCGGAGCATCGAGGCCGGTCGCGTACGGCAGCAGGGGTGCCCGGTGGTCCAACTCAACTGTGATGCCGGAGAGTTTGGGCGCGGAAGCCGGGGCCGGCTCCGCCGGGACGGGCTCGTGGCGGGCGATCACCTCACGGAAGGCGTGGTACTTGGGGCCGGGGTCGCCGGACTCGGTGAGGGCGGCGTCGTAGTCGTAGGAGGTGACGATCGGCGCGTAGCACTGGTCGTGGTTGGCGCCGTTGGTGAAGCCGAAGTTGGTGCCCCCGTGGAACATGTAGATGTTGACGGAGGCACCGGCGGCCAGCAGCCTGTCGAGGTCGGCGGCGGCACTCTCCGCGTCCCGTACGTGGTGCTCCTCGCCCCAGTGGTCGAACCAGCCGATCCAGAACTCGGAGCACATCAGGGGCCCTTCGGGCTGGTGGGCCCGCAGCGCCTTCAGGGATTCCCCGATTCTGCCGCCGAAGGTGGCGGTGGACAGAACGCCGGGCAGGCTGCCGGCGGCGAGGTGGTGGCCGGAGTTCGCCTGGTCGCAGGTGAAGAGCAGTTCCTCGACGCCGCGTGACCGCAGCGACTGGTGGACGTGCTTGAGATACGCGGTGTCGTCGCCGTACGCCCCGTACTCGTTCTCCACCTGGACGGCGATGACCGGCCCGTCGTTCGCGGCCATGTACGGCAGCAGCGGGGGCAGCAGGATGTCGAGGTAGCGGTCGAGGGCGTCCGTGAAGCGCGGGTCGCTGGAGCGCAGCCGGATGTCGTGGTCCGAGGTGAGCCAGGAGGGCAGGCCGCCGCCGTCCCACTCGGCGCAGATGTACGGGCCGGGGCGCAGCAGCACGTGCAGGCCCTCGGTGCGGGCCAGGCGCAGATAGCGGGGCAGGTCGAGCAGGCCGTCGAGGACGAGTTCGCTGTCGGGGTCGGGCTGGTGGAGGTTCCAGGGGACGTAGGTCTCCACGGTGTTCAGGCCCATCAGCCGGGCCTTGCGCAGCCGGTCGGCCCACAGGTCGGGGTGGATGCGGAAGTAGTGCATCGCGCCGGAGATGATCCGGAACGGCTCACCGTGGAGGAGGAAACCGTCGGACGACGTGGTCAGAGCGGGTGTACGCAAGGCTGTTTCCCTTCGGCTCGGGCGTACGGGGGGGCGACGAGGGGTGATGGGGGGCGGGTTCGGACGTACGGGTGACAGGGGCCGGTGGCGCGGCAGGGTCACGAGGGCGGGGAGTTGGAGCGGGGCGAGCGGGGGGACGGGGTCAACCGGGTTCATCGGGCCGACCGGGTGGCGCGGATCAGCCACAGCGTGGCCAGCAGGCACAGGCCCGAGACCGCGCAGAGCAGCAGGGGCACCGCGCGGACACCGGACCACTCGATGGCCTTGCCGAGCGCCGGGCCGGCCGCCACTCCCCCGATCATGGAGGCGGCGATGACGAGCGCTCCGGCCCGGCGTGCCCGGGGTGCGGCGGCGTTCAGCCAGGGCAGGCCGGTGGGGAAGATCGGCGCGATGAACAGGCCGACCCCGGCGTAGGCGTACGGGGCGAGCCAGGGGATGACGGCGAGCAGCAGGCAGACCGTCATGCCGGCGCAGGAGACGGTGATGATCGTCTGGGGGGAGTGGCGCAGGGCGAGCGGGGCGACGAGGAAGCGGCCGACGGTCATCATCAGCCAGTAGACGGAGGTGGCGGTCGCGGCGGCCCCGGCGCCGTAGCCGACCGTCTCCAGGTGGGTGGGCTCCCAGCCCCCGACGCCGGCCTCGATGCCGACGTGCAGGACGTAGAGGGTGACGAACACGGCCAGCACCGAGCCCAGGCTCCGGCCGAGGGCCGGGCCGCCCGCCTCCCCGCCGGACACGGCGACGGCCGGCTGGGGCGCCCGGTCACGTACGCCCCGCAGGCACAACAGCAGGGGCAGGTTGGCGGCGGCGAAGGCGAGGAAGACCGCCGGGTAGTGCTCGGCGCCGACAGCGGCGATCAGGGCGGGGCCGAGGATCGCACCGATGCCGAAGTGGGCGTTGAGGATGTTCAGCATCGCGGTCGAGCGGTGGCCGAAGCCGATGGCGAAGAGCTGGTTGAGGCCGTAGTCGATGCCGCCGAAGCCGAGTCCGGCAAGCAGTGCTGCGGCGAGGCCGGTCGGCCAGTTCGGGGCGAGCGCGAAGCCCGCCGCGCCGAGGGCCATCAGCAGGTACGAGGTGCCGAGGATCCGCCGGTTGCCCATCCGCCCGTAGAACCGGTCGAAGAGCAGCACCCCGGCGACCCCGCCGACGAAGTGGGCGCTCAGCCCCAGTCCGGCGGCCGACGGCGACAGGTCGAACGCGTCGCGGAAGGCGGGGATGGCGGGGCCGTAGAGCGCCTGGAGCGCACCGATGAGTACGAAGCCGGCACAGGACGCGACCGCGGCCGGGGGGCTGAACACCCTTGCCGGCAGGGGTTGGGCGGGCTTCACCTCTGGTGCGATCGGTGTGTCGGGCACGCGGGATTCCGCCTCCTCCTGACTGCGACCCCCGAAGTGTTACCGGTAACATTCTTGCCGTCAAGACGGCGAGGGAACGGTCGCCGCCGGGAAAGCGGCTGGTGACGGATCCCGGGGCTGTGCTTCGATGCCGCGATGAAGAGCGAGAGCGTGTCCGGTCACGATGTGGCCCAGAGCGTCCGCTACCGGACCGGTCGTGACCTCGGGGACTGTGTCCGGATGCTCGCGGAGGTCCATGAGGGCGACGGTTATCCGATGAACTGGCCCGTCCGGCCCGACGCGTGGCTGACGCCACCCTCGATGGTCGCCGCCTGGGTGGTGGAACTCGACGGCCGGATCGCCGGCCACATCGGCCTCTCCCGGAGCGACGCGCAAGACGCCGCCCCCGGGTTGTGGAGCGCCCGCGCGGGGGTGGGCGTCGACGAGACCGCCGTGATCAGCCGGCTGTTCGTCGCCCCTTCGGCCCGCGGCAAAAGGCTCGGTGCGCTCCTCATGGCGCAGGCCGTCGCCGAGGCGCGGGGGCGTGGCCTGCATCCGGTGCTGGACGTGGTGGCGGCCGGCACCTCGGCGGCGGCGCTGTACGAGCGGCTCGGCTGGCAGCTGCTGGCCACGGTCGAACAGCAGTGGGGCCCGGACCAGAGGGTGAGCGTCCGGTGCTACGCGGCGGCGACCTGATCACGCCGCCCCGCCGACGGGGCGACGGGTCGGCATCGGCGAGGGCGGGCGCGCCCGGGGGCGGGTGCCGGGCGCGCCCGCCGGAGCGGGGTCAGCAGACGTTCTGGGCGCTGTTGACCAGGCGGTTGTTGCGGAATGTGGTGTTCTCGCCGCAGGGGCTTTCCCGGATGGACGAGTTCGTGACCGTCAGGTTCTGGACGGTGATGTCACGGTTGTTGGCGAACTCCGAGCGGGCCGCGAGCCGGATCTCACCGCCGCCGGAGACCGTGCCGCTCTGGGCGGCGAGGTTCACGTTGTAGCAGTTCTCGATCAGGATCGCGTTGTTGCCGGTGTTGGTGAGGTTGATCCGGTCGATGACCGCGCCACCGCTCTCCGAGACACAGAAGACACCGCGTCCGCCGCCGCGCGCGATCACCTCGCCGACCCGGATGTTGGTCGGGTACGAACTGCCCACCCGGCCGTTGCGGTTGGCCATGCGGAAGGCGGCGTAGCCGGTGCCGGCGCCCGCGCCGTCCGCGTCGACCTTGGTGACCCTGGCGTTGATCGTCTGGTTGAGGAGCAGACCGGACTCGCCGACGTTGCGGGCGGTCACGGTGCCCACGGTAAGGCCGTCGACGCCGTACGTCTCGACCGCGTGGCTGCTCGCGCCCGACACGTACACGTTGTCGATCCTGACGTTCCGTGTCCACTGACTGGTGTTACCCCGGTTGTCGATCCGCACGCCCAGGCCGCGCGAGAGGCGCATGTCGAGCTGGCCGAGGACGACGTTCTGGACGTTGCGCAGGAAGATCCCGTACAGCGGGGTGCCGGTGAGGTTGAGGTGCTGGACCTCGATGTCCCGGGTGCCGCGCGAGTAGACCGGCGCCTGGTCGCCGGAGCCCGAGCCGGTGACGTTGATGGTGCCGCACACGTCGAGCACGGTGTAGCTGGGCAGTGAGACCCGGGAGCCGGCGCTGATGGACCCCGAGCCGCGCACGACGACCCGCTCCTTCGACGTCCGGCCGGACGTCAGGCTGTTGACGGCGGCCTGGATCGCCGCGCGCATGTCGGTACCGGTGTACGTCACCCTGCCGCCCCGGCGGGCCGTCCAGGTACTGCCGTTGAGCACGGCCTCCGCCTGGTACGAGCCCTCACCGCAGGCCGCCGCGATCCCTGCCGGGGCGGCGAGCGGCGCGGCGACCGGGGCCGCGTCCAGTTCCGGGGCCGGGTTCGCGGGGCCGGTCAGCGCGGCGGCGCCCGTGAGCAGGGCGGTGGTGCAGGCCGCGGTGACGAGGGCTCGGGTGCGAAGCGCTGTGCGGGTCGCGCCGGCGGTGCCGACGGCGGGCTCAACCGCGCGGGCGGCGGCTGTCACTGACGTCGCGTCAGCTGTACGTGTCGTCGTGGAGTCGGTGCGGTGGGCTGCGGCTCTGCGTCCCATCTCGGCTTCTCCTGTGGGGGGATCGGCTCGCCTGCCGTCCGTCCGCACTTCGCCGCGCCCTCCTTCGTCGAACCCGATTCGACCCAGTCGTGCACGAGCGCGGAGGCCGAGGGGCTGATGACCTGGAGTGGCGCGGCTTCGCACGGCACCGGGCCGTACGGCGGTGATGGCAGGCGATTCATGTGGCGGGCCGCGAGTGTGGCAAGCGCTTTCCACCGCCGTCAAGAGTCCGGAGCGCCGTACTCGGATCCCTCACTTCCCTCACGCGTCATCGGAGGCTCGGCGGGCGTTTCCCTGGCGGGCCCGAAGAGGACGGCCCGCGCCACGGGCGGGGCGAACAGGGCACCGAGCGGCTCCTTGAGGGAGACGACGGAGCGGAAGGCGCGGCCCACGACGGGGTCGCCCGGGGTGCGCTCCTGGACCCGGCGCAGATACCAGCCGACGAGGCGGTCCACGGGCCGCGCGGCGACCGCGTCGCCGACCGCCCCCGGCATCTTCTTGTCCGACCCGGCCGAGATGTCCCACGCCTGCCGCGACGCCGCGAACAGCGCCCGCTGCACGCGGTGGGTGGTGGGCGTACGGCGCGGATCAGTCAGCGCGTCACGCAGGGCCACGGCACTCATCGCGGCGACAGCCATGCCCTGCCCGTAGACCGGGTTGAACGTGCACAGGGCATCGCCGGTCGCCAGGAACCCGGCGGGGCGGCGGCCGGGCAGATCGTAGCGGCGCCGTACGTTCGCGGTCCGCCGGAAGCCGGAGACCGGCGACAGCGGCTCGGCCTCGCGCATCCAGCGGTACACCACCGGGTGCGGCAGCCGCTTGGCATACGCCTCGAACTCGTCCTCGTCCGTGGGTGGTTCGTCGCCGCGCAGGCCGGAGAGGGTGGCCAGATGGGTGCCGTCCTCCAGGGGCAGGACGACGACGCCGTACGGCTGCGCGGGGTTGGGGACGACATAGAGGCCGAGCGCGTCGGCCGACGGTTCGCTGCCGAGGGTTCCGGTCGTGTCACGGTAGACGCGGGAGGCGTACGCGAGCCCCGTGTCGATGATCTCCTCGTGCGGGGGTTCGGCGCCGATGGCGGCCAGCCACCGCGGGGCCTTCGTGCCACGTCCGGAGGCGTCGACGACCAGGTCGGCGGCCAACTCCCGCCGCTCGCCCCGGTGCCCGTCGCCGCGCTCGCACAGCAGCACGCCCCGCACCCGCGCGGCGTCCCCGAGCAGACCGACCGTGTCCGTCCCCTCGATCAGGGAGATCGACGGGTGGGCGAGAACCCGACGCCGTACCAACCGCTCCGTCTGCGCCCGTGATCCGGTGTGTATGTGGGTCGACGCCGGCACCCGCCGGAACCAGCGGTCGGCCTGCCACTGCACCATGTCCGCCGGCATCCCGACCCGCGGGGCACCCGCGGCCCTCAACTCGGCCATGAACCCGGGCAGCAGCTCGTCCAGGGCGAGTTGACCGCCTTCCAGCAGTACGTGCGGATGCCGGCTCTGCGGCACTCCCGGCCGGCCCGCCGCCCCCTCCCCGTCCCCCTTCACGAGGCGGTCACGCTCCACGATCGTGACCCGCTCGACATGCCCGGCGAGCACCTGCGCCGCGAGCAGCCCCGCGAGACTGCCGCCGACCACCACCGCGTGCCGCCCGGGCGGGCGATCCGGGCGAGTCGAGCCGTGCGGGTTCCAAGAGCCCGTTCCCCACGCAGAGTCCACCGGTGCCCGCTCCTCACGTCAGGTGCATGTTCGAGGAACACCAGTATGTGCGCCATCCGGTCAAGTCCTTGTCCGTGAACAGCGAGCCACGCGTCCGTGGCATGTCGGCGACCGAGCCACGGTCGTCATGAGACGCGCCGTCGGTATCCCGCCCGGGAAACCCTGATCGTCTGTTGCGATCGGGCAGGTGTATGTACGGTGAAGGCTTCCGTCGAGAGCAGGGGGACACATGCGGCGTACCGCGGTCGTCATCGGTGCGAGCATGGCCGGCATGCTCGCCGCCGCGGCCCTGGCCCGGCCGACGAAGTGATCGTGCTGGAGCGCGACGAGCTCGTGGACGAGCCCCGACCGCGCAAAGGCCTCCCACAGGGCCGGCACGCCCACATCCTCCTGCCCAGCGGACGCGACGCCATCGAGGAGCTCGTGCCCGGGGGCGGGGTGCGCAAGCGGCTGCTGGCCGCCGGTGCCCAGGAGCGCGGTCTCACCTCGGGGCTGGTGACACTGGGCCCCCAGGGCTGGTACCGGCGCTCACGCCATCACGACACCCATCCCCTGCTCATCGGCAGCCGCGACCTGATGGACTGGACCGTACGCGACGCCGTCCTCGCGAACACCACCCGCGTCAAGGTCCGGCGGGCCTCGGCCACGGGGCCGCTGGGCACGGCCGAGCGGGTCACCGGCGTCCGGGTCACCGCCGACGAGGGGGACGCCGAGGAGAGTCTGCGCGCGGAGCTGGTCGTCGACGCGAGCGGTCGCGGCACCCGCGTCGGGCACTGGCTGGCCGCACTCGGCATCACCGGCATCCGCGAGGACGTTCTCGACGCCGGCGACCGGAGTCGTTGACCTCGCCCCCCTCACCACACCTGTCGGCTCCTGGCGCGTTCGGCGCGGACCGCGCACTCGACGACGGTGGCCCGTACGGCCCGGGACATCCGGATCAGGGACGGCTGGCCGGTGTCCAGGATCTGTCCGCCGACCACGGGACCCGCGTATCCGCCGGCGATGTCGGCGATGGCTTCGAGGGTGACGCTGTCCAGGACGGCCGGGCCGAGGCCCCCGGCGCGGTCGTGGGTGCCGGCCAGCGCGGCGACGGCCACCATGGCCGCGTCACCGATGGCCTCGGCCTCGCCGACGCTGGAGCCGAGGGAGAGCGCCTGGTCGTAGGCGCGCTCACGGACCACCTCGTCGAAGTGGACGGACACCTCCCTCAGTCCGTCACGGATGGCGGTCGTACGGTGGGTCAGGCAGAGCTCGACGTCGCCGAGGGAACGCCAGGACAGCACGGCGTTCCGCTTGTTCCCGGAGCCGACGAGCCGGAAGAGCGGGCCGAGCCGGAGGAACGCGACGAGGCTGTCGACACGCGGCCCGAGCAGCGGCAGGACATAGCCGGCCGAGGTGAGGACGGCGCCGACGGTGACCAGCATCGGGGCCAGCCGGGTGCTCAGTGGGTCCCACTGGTGTCCGCTCCAGCGGCCGACGACGGCGATCATCTTGACGACGCCGTACGTGCTGGTGCACAGCCATCCGAGGGCGAGCACGGCCAGAGCCCGCCGCGTCCACCCGTGGATCCGCGGGGTCCAGCGCCAGCACAGGGCCGTGGTGGTGCAGGCCGCCGCCAGGTGGGCCACGAGATAGAGGACGATCATCTCGCGGATGAACGGCGTGGTGGCGTAGTAGGTGTCGAAGTCCGTGCGTCGCTCGACGGAGGCGTCACCGGCGACGAAGAGCGCCGTCTGCACAACGATGACCAGGGCGTACGCGATCAGCCAGGTGCGGGAGATCCGTCGCAGCCGGGCCGGGTTGTCGGCGCCGCGCCAGTGGACGACCAGGACGAGGGAGGCGGCGGAGAAGGCGTTCACGGCCCCGTAGATGAGGCACGCGGCGGCGTTGGGCACGCCGACGGCGCGGTTGATGAAACCGACGGTGGGCGGGGCGCCGAGGGCGAAGCAGCAGCCGGCGAGGAAGATCACCGCGCAGAGGGCCCGTTTGAGCGGGTCCCGCCAGTCGCGCCACAGGCCGGGCAACCGTGCGGCGAAGCCGGTCCACAGGAGCGTGGCCGCCAGGAAGTAGATCAGCCCGTTCACGTCAGGCCCACGGCCCCCTGCCCGGGGAACGGCACGCTCGTCCCGGCGGTCTCCGGGAGGTCAGGGCACCGGGGGACGCCGCGCACCGCGTACGTGAGGTCGCCGCCGACCCCCATCGGCCGGCCGCGCAGATCCGTCCGGGCGGGGCCGGTGACCGGCTGGGCACCCGGCCTCTGCGTCTTCCGCTCGATCTGCCCCGTCAACATCCTTCACACAGTAGTCACGTCGTCAACCCCGGCGACGGGCGTACGGGCGGCGCCGGATGAGGGGCGTCCGCGGTGACGGTCGCACGGGTGCCCGCGGTGACCGGCCAGGGGTCAGCCCTCGTCGGCGGTCAGCGTCAACGAGATGCTGTTGATGCAGTACCGCTGGTCGGTCGGGGTCGGATACCCCTCCCCCTCGAAGACGTGCCCGAGGTGCGACCCGCACCGGGCACACCGCACCTCGGTGCGCACCATGCCGTGCGACCGGTCGACGAGCAGTTCCACCGCGTCGTTGTCCTTCGGGTCGTAGAAGGACGGCCAGCCGCAGTGCGACGCGAACTTCGTGTCGGAGGTGAAGAGTTCACCGCCGCAGGCGCGACAGGAGTAGACACCCTTGGTCTTGGTGTCGGTGTACTCACCGGTGAAGGCGGGCTCGGTGCCTGCCTGCCTCAGCACGGCGTACTCGGCCGGGGTCAGCTCCGCGCGCCACTGCTCGTCCGGCTTCTCGACGTCGTACGACATGAGCGTCAGCCCCTCAGCTCGAAAGACGGTCCAGGATCCACGGGCCCAGGTCGGTCACGTCACCCGCGCCCATGGTGAGAACGAGGTCACCCGGCTTCGCCATTCCCGCGATCACGGCGGGGGCCTCCGCCTTGTCGTGCAGGCCCGTGACGTCCGCGCCCGCCTCCCGCGCCGCGTCGATGATCAGCTCGCTGGTCACACCCGGGACCGGGTCCTCGCGGGCCGGGTAGATGTCGAGGACGACCGACGCGTCCGCCAGCGCCAGGCAGTGGCCCATCTCCGTGCCCAGCTCCTGGGTGCGGGAGAACAGGTGGGGCTGGAAGAGCACCAGGATCCGGGCGTCACCGGCGGCGGCCCGCATCGCCTCCAGGTCCGCCGTCATCTCGGTCGGGTGGTGCGCGTAGGAGTCGATGACCTGCACCCCGGCCGCCTCGCCCTTCAGCTGCAGCCGCCGCTTCACCCCGGTGTACGCCGCCAGCGCGGGCGCCAGCCGGTCCGCCGGCACCCCGAGCGCGACGCCGGCCGCCAGCGCGGCCACGGCGTTGTGCGCGTAGTGCCGTCCGGGCACGGACACGGCGAAGGTGATCTCCTGCCCGTCCAGCAGGACCGTGACCTCGCTCTTCAGCCCCTGGGGCACGACCGACAGCACCCGCACGTCGGCGTCCTCGCGCTCGCCGTACGTCACCACGCGGACCCCCGACAGTCTGGAGGTCAGCTCCCGCGCGCCCTCGTGATCGGCGGAGATCACCAGCGTGCCGCCGGGCACGATCTTCTCCGCGAACGTCTCGAAGGACTCGTAGATCTCCTCCATGGACGCGTAGTTGGCGTGGTGGTCCAGCTCCACGTTGAGGACGATCGCGACCTCGGGGGCATACGTGTGGAAGCTGCGGTCGCTCTCGTCCGCCTCGGCGACGAAGATCTCCCCGTCCCCGTGCACCGCGTTCGACCCGGGCACATCGAGATCGCCCCCGATGGCGTACGACGGCTTCAGCCCCAGCTCCGCCAGCGACACGGCCAGCATGGAGGTGGTCGTCGTCTTGCCGTGCGTACCGGCCACCGCGACGGGCCGCAACCCGTCCATCAGCCGGGCGAGCGCGTCCGACCGGTGGACGGCGGGGATCCCCAGTTCGGCGGCGCGGGCCAGTTCGGGGTTGTCGGCCCGGATGGCCGACGACACGACCACACACGTCGCATCGTCCGCGAGGTGCTCACCGGCATGCCCGATGTGCACGGTCGCCCCCAGGGCCCGCAACGCCTCGGCCGTCTCCGACTCCCTGGCGTCACTGCCCGCCACCTTCGCCCCGCGCTGGGCGAGGATCTTCGCGATCCCCGACATCCCGGCCCCGCCGATCCCGATGAAGTGCGGTCGCTCCATGGCGAGAGGAAGGCCGGGTGCCATGCGTGTTCTCCAGTACTGGTACGGCGAAGGTTCAGGGCAACCCTATGCCCATCGCGGCCGCCATGGAGCGGCGGTCACCTCTCTCACGCCCGGCTGTGCGAGAACAACTTCAACACCGGCACCCCCACCTTGTGCCGAGCCCGCGAGGCCCAGTCCCGGTGGAAGAACTCCTCCACGTAGTGGGGGTCGGTCAGCACCAGCACCTCATCGGCACCGACCTCCTCCACCAGCGACTTGAGCGCGTCCAGCGGATGGTCCTCGATCAGCCGCCCCTCCGCCGTGCTCCCGGCCCCGCGCAGCGCCCGCAACGAGACCTCCAGCGCCCGATCCCCGGCGTCCAGCGCCTGCTCGCCCTCCGGTGTCTCCCCCTCCCGCGCCGCCTCGTCCAGCTCGCCGAGGGCGAGGTCGTCGATGGCCCGCAGCAACCGGTCGGCCTGATTGCCGCGCGGCTGGAGCAGCACATGGAAGGAGGCCGGCTCGTCGCCGTGCAGGGTCGTGACGAACTCCACGTCCGCGGACGTCAGGGCCTTCTCGATCATCAATACGCTCGTGAACGACACCACAGGCGCCCTTCTCCTCGGAGGACCCCACGGGCCCTCACTCCTCAGGGTTCTAGTGTGCCCGTCGAAAGCTGAACGGAACGGAAGATTCCGACCGCTTTCACGTACGACGGTAACGACCGAACAGGAACCCGGCCTCCTCCAGCAGCGACGCCAGTTCGAAGCGCTTGGGCACCGGCACCGACGGGCCCCCGGCGATCCGCTGCGCGTCCCCCGCCGTGAGCATCGGGGAGACGGTCAGACACAGCTCGTCGAGGACGTCGGCGGCGACGAGCTGACCGAGGATGCGCGGACCGCCCTCGGTGAGCAGCCGGGTCAGCCCCCGGTCGGCGAGGGCCCGCACGGCCCGCGCGGGGTCGACGCCCATGCCGTCCCCGGCGATGACCACCCGCACGCCCGCCTTCTCTGCGGTGGCGACCCGGTCGGGGGCCGCGGCGGCACCGGTGAGCAGCAGCGTGGGCGTCAGCGGGGAGGTGAACAGGGGCAGGGAGAAGTCCAGGTCCAGGCTGGCGCTCACCACGGCGACGGCGGAGGCGGGGGTCTGTCCGGCCGCCCGGCGGGCCTCCGCGAACGCCTCCCGCACGCGCGCCGGACGGTACCCCTCCCGGCGTACCGTCTCCGCGCCGACGATCACCACGTCCGCAAGCCCTCGCAGCGTGCCGAAGATCCGCATGTCGGCGTCGCTGGAGATCGGCTGCGAGCGACCGCCGTGCTGGGCGGCCCCGTCGAGCGTGGAGACCATGTTCGCCCGCAGCCAGGGCTCACGCCCGCCCGGAGGCGGCTCGGGATACGCGTACGCCGACGCCAGCTCGTCGAGACTCCACTCGCGATCGGCGAGATCCGCCCGCCCGGCCGCCCCCTCCGCTCCACCCGATGGCCGAACCCCGGTCACCTGCGCACCACCGGTCGCTTCCGGCGTGCGGGCCGCTGTCTCTTCGGTCACAGGGAACAGACGTCGCATGCCGTGCAGTGTGGCACGGCCCTTAGACTCGGTAACCGTGTCGTCGTCCTCAGCCGCCGTGTCCGGGATCGGTCCGCCATCCCAAGCTGCCCCCCTGTCCCTGTGCACCCGCGAGCCGCACGTGCCCGCGGACCGGCTCGTCGCCGAGATGGTGCCGCCGCCCCGTTTCGACTCGGTCCGCTTCGACACGTACATCCCGGACCCGGACCAGCCCAGCCAGACGGAGGCGGTCCGCGTCCTGAGCGGCTTCGCGGCGGGTCTTGGCGGGGCGCACGCGACGGGCGCCGGCAAGCGCGGCTTCCTCGGCTTCGGAAGGGCGAGACCCCCCAAGGTCCCCGCGGGCCCGCGCGGCGTCTACCTGGACGGCGGATACGGCGTCGGCAAGACCCATCTGCTCGCCTCCCTGTGGCACGCGACACCGGCCGAGCCCGCGCTCAAGGCCTTCGGCACCTTCGTGGAGCTGACGAATCTGGTCGGCGCGCTCGGCTTCCAGAAGACGGTCCAGACCCTCTCCGGGCACCGCCTGCTGTGCATCGACGAGTTCGAACTGGACGATCCGGGGGACACCGTCCTCGTGTCGACCCTGCTCGGCAAGCTCGTGGACGCGGGTGTGGCGTTGGCCGCCACCTCGAACACACTGCCGGGCAAGCTCGGCGAGGGCCGGTTCGCGGCGGCCGATTTCCTACGGGAGATCCAGGGCCTGTCCGCCCATTTCCGCGCCCTGCGCATCGACGGCGAGGACTACCGCCACCGAGGTCTGCCCGAGGCCCCGGCGCCGTACGCCGACGAAGAGGTCACCAAGGCGGCGTACGCCACCGAGGGCGCCTCGCTCGACGACTTCCCCCACCTGCTGGACCATCTGGCGCGTGTCCACCCCAGCCGGTACGGCGCCCTCACGGACGACCTGAAAGCCGTGTGCCTGACGGATGTGCGGCCGGTCCCGGACCAGTCCACGGCCCTGCGGCTCGTCGTGCTCGCCGACCGGCTGTACGACCGCGAGGTGCCCGTGCTCGCGTCGGGGCTGCCCTTCGACCGGCTGTTCAGCGAGGAGATGCTGAAGGGCGGTTACCGCAAGAAGTACTTCCGCGCCATCTCCCGCCTCACCGCGCTCGCCCGTGACGCGAAGCCCCTCGTGGAGCACTGACCCCACCGGCATCAGCCGTACGCTCTCCCAGTCGACACCCCTCCGGGTCAAGGGCTGTTTTCAGCCAATCCGACCCCGCTTTTCAGGCTCTCTTCAGCTCGCAACGTTAAGTTAACCCTGCAAACAACTTTGCAGGGTTAACGTGTTTCTTGACCAGCGATTGACCATTGGTTGACCAAGTCGAGCAACTCCCGGCGCACGAGGGACACCGCGAACCGCCAGTAAGGGGGCTTCTGTTGCGAGGTAAGACGACCCGGACCGTCCTTTCGGCACTGACCGCCGTCCTGTTCGCCCTCCAGCTCTTCGCTCCCACGGCATCCTTCGCAGCCGCGCACACACCTGGTCACGTCAAGGCCAAAGCTGAGCCCGGAAACACACTCAAGGCCAAGCCGGTGCGTGACAAGGCGGTCACCTACCGCACGTGCGCACCCTCGCAGGACCCGACCGGTCCTCACCGCACGCACGACCGGCATCGCGCCATCACCCACACCGTTCCCGGGGCGCCCGCGCGTCCGTCGCTGGGGGAGAACCCGCCGGCCGCGAGCGAACCGGAACGGTCCTCGACCCGGCACCACCGGGCGTCGAGATCTCCCGCGGCCCACACCCCGGCCGCTCTCCAGGTCTTCCGCTGCTGAGCCGCGGAGCCTGTCCCCCCACACACAACACTCTGTCGTGCAAGCCCGACGCGCCGCCGTGGCGCGCCAGGAGGAGTCACCACATCATGCAGCCCCTCATCGACAACGCCCGTACGTTCGGACAGCGCCCTGAGGAGTTCGCCAGGCTGGCCGAAGGCCAGTCCCCCGAGGTCCTGTTCATCACCTGCTCCGACTCGCGGGTCGTCCCCGCCCTGATCACGGGCGCCCGCCCCGGCGAGCTCTTCGAGCTGCGCACCGCCGGCAACATCGTGCCCCCGTACACGTCCGACCGCCCCACCGGTGAGACCGCCACCATCGAGTACGCCGTGGAGGTCCTCGGTGTCACCGACATCGTGGTCTGCGGACACTCGCACTGCGGCGCCGTGGGCGCGCTGGTGCGCGGCGACGACCTCGACGCCGTACCCGCCGTACGCGACTGGCTGACCAACGCCACACCCCGCCCCGAAGGGCCGGTCGAGGATCCGACCGTCGCGGACGGGGTCCAGAACCACGTCCTCAGCCAGCTGCTGCGGCTGCGCTCCTACCCCTGCGTGGAGAAGCGCCTCGCGGACGGCCGGCTGCGGCTGCGCGGCTGGTACTACGAGGTCCACACCGGTTCCGTGCGCGAACACCGTGCGGACAGCGACAAGTTCGAGACTCTGTGAGCGGCGGCCAGGTGTCCGGCATGACGTCCAAGGCCTCCCTCACGTCCAGGTTCCCTCATCTGCGGCAGGACTTCGGCGCCTCGCTCGTCGTGTTCCTGGTCGCTCTCCCGCTGTGCGTGGGCGTCGCCGTCGCCTCCGGGGTCCCGGCCGAGCTCGGCCTGGTCACCGGCATCGTGGGCGGCCTCGTCGCCGGTCTGATGCGCGGCAGCAGCCTGCAGGTCTCCGGCCCGGCGGCCGGTATGACCGTGCTGGTCTTCGAGGCGGTACGCCAGTTCGGCCTCCCCGCCCTCGGGGTGATCGTGCTCGCCGCGGGCCTGCTCCAGCTCGCCATGGGCGCACTGAGGCTGGGCCGCTGGTTCCGCGCCATATCCGTCTCCGTCGTCGAGGGCATGCTCGCCGGCATCGGCCTAGTGATCATCGCGGGCCAGCTCTACGCGGCGGCCGGCCTGAAGGCCCCCACCTCCGGCCTCGACAAGATCGCGGGCCTGCCCGGCGCCTTCGTCGACGCCCTGGGCAGCACCGCCTCGCTCGCCTCCCTCACGGTCGGCGCGGGCACCATCGCCGTGACGGTGCTGTGGAAGCGTCTGCCGAAGCGGGCCCAGGTGGTGCCCGGCGCGCTCGCCGCGGTCGTCCTGGCCACCGTCGCCACCCTGACCCTCAGCCTGCCGGTGGCCAACGTCGAGGTGAGGGGCCTGCTGGACGTCATCCAGCCTCCCGGCCTCGACGCCTTCGGGCAGCTGGCGGACGTGGCGATCATCGGCACGATCCTCGCCTTCACCCTCATCGCCTCCGCCGAGAGCCTGTTCAGCGCGGCGGCCGTGGACCGGATGCACGACGGGCCGCGCACCGAGTACGACAAGGAGCTGATGGCCCAGGGCGCCGGCAACACGGTGTGCGGGCTGCTGGGCGCGCTGCCGATGACCGCGGTGATCGTGCGCAGTTCCGCCAACGTGCAGGCCGGCGCGAAGACGAAGGCGTCCCGTGTCCTGCACGGCGTCTGGCTCCTGCTCTTCGTGGCCCTGCTGCCGGGCGCCCTCGCCCTGATCCCGCTCCCCGCGCTGGCCGGCATCCTCGTCCACGCGGGCTGGAAGCTGATCCCGTTGCGCGAGATCGTCTCGCTGTGGCGGTCGCACCGGGGCGAGGCGCTGATCCTGGTCACCACGGCCGTGGCGATCGTCGCGGTGAACATGTTCGAAGGCGTACTGATCGGTCTGGCCCTCTCCGTGGCCAAGACCGCCTGGGAGGCCTCGCACATCAAGCTGGAGGTCATAGACAAGGGCGCCGGCCCCGTCCAGGCCTATCTCTCCGGCAACGCGACCTTCCTGCGCCTGCCCAAAATACTGGACGACCTCGAATCCCTCCCCCAGGACCGCCCGGTGGAACTCCACCTCACCGGCCTCCACCACCTCGACCACGCCTGCCGCACCGCCCTCGAGAACTGGGCGGAACGTCACAGCTCGACCGGCACGGAACCGGTACGCATGACGGTTCCGGAACCGGAGAAGGTGACGTCAGGAACCCCCTGACCCTGCCTTGAGACCCCGGCGCCCCGGTCCCCGGACCGGGGCGCCATCGCGTCCCTGACCGCCCGCGCGGCGGCGGCCAACAGCCCGTCCCTCCCCTGACGGCAGTCGACCGAGCCCCCACCCCGGCATATCGTGGTATTTCCGGGCGAAACAAGACGGCTCGAAGGTGATCGTCATGGTCCAGGAGCTCCTCGTCGCGGCCACAGCAGCCGCCTCCACCGCCCTCGTGTACGTCGCGGCCGCGGCCCGAGTCGTCAAGCAGTACGAACGCGGCGTGGTCTTCCGCCTCGGCCGCCTGCGAGGCCGGCCCCGATCCCCCGGCTTCACCATGGTCGTCCCCGGCATCGACCACCTGCGCAAGGTGAACATGCAGATCGTCACGATGCCCGTACCCGCCCAGGAGGGCATCACCCGCGACAACGTCACCGTGCGCGTCGACGCGGTCGTCTACTTCAAGGTCGTGGACGCGGCGAGCGCGCTCATCACCGTGGAGGACTACAAGTTCGCGGTCTCCCAGATGGCCCAGACCTCCCTCCGTTCGATCATCGGCAAGAGCGACCTCGACGACCTCCTCTCCAACCGCGAGAAGCTGAACCAGGGCCTGGAGCTGATGATCGACAGCCCAGCCGTCGGCTGGGGCGTCCAGGTCGACCGCGTAGAGATCAAGGACGTGTCCCTCCCGGAGACCATGAAGCGCTCCATGGCCCGCCAGGCCGAGGCCGACCGCGAACGCCGCGCCCGCGTCATCAACGCGGACGCCGAGCTGCAGGCCTCCAGAAAACTGGCCGAGGCGGCGAAGGAAATGGCCGACACCCCCTCCGCCCTCCAACTCCGCCTGCTCCAGACGGTGGTGGCCGTAGCCGCCGAGAAGAACTCCACGCTCGTACTCCCCTTCCCGGTGGAACTGCTCAGATTCCTGGAACGAGCCCAGGCAGGCCCACCCCCGGACACCCCGCCCCTCCCGCCCCCTCCGACCGAGTGACACGGGAACGACTCCTTCCCACCTCCTACGCGCGTGGTTCACGCGGTCGTGACCGCGTGATACACACAGGCGGGTCACATCCTGTCCGCCAGCAGGAAGGCTGTCCCCCGTGTCAGTGACCCGCCGCCAGGCCCTGGCCCGCTCCGGCGCCCTGGGCGCAGGCATCGCGTTCACCGGAGCCCTGTCCGAACTCTTCGCGGGCACCGCCGCCGCACAGAGCGGCCTCGGCCACTCCGGTTACGGTCCGCTGATCCCCGACCCGAACGGCCTGCTCGACCTGCCGAAAGGTTTCCGCTACCGAGTCCTGTCCCGCGAGGGCGACCCTCTGCGTTCCGGTGAGGGCCGGGTCCCCAGCAACCACGACGGCATGTCCGCCTTCCCCGGCAGACACGGCCGCGTCCACCTCGTCCGCAACCACGAGAACCGCCACAACGGCCGCATCCCGGTCCCCACCGTCGAGGGGCTCACCTACGACCCGATGGGCAAGGGCGGCTGCACGTCCCTGACTCTCGACGCCCACGGCGAGGTCCGTTCCGAACGGGTCGCCATCGCCGGCACCGCCGTCAACTGCGCGGGCGGCCCCACCCCTTGGGGCACGTGGCTGACCTGCGAGGAGACCGAGGACAAGGCCGGCACCAACGGCTACACCAAGGACCACGGCTTCGTCTTCGAGGTGGACGCGGCGAACCCGCACCGCTCCGGAGCCGTACCGCTGACGGCGATGGGCCGTTTCCAGCACGAGGCGATCGCCGTGGACCCGCGCCGAGGCGTCGTCTACGAAACGGAGGACGCCTTCGAGCATCCCTTCGGCCTCTTCTACCGTTTCCTCCCCGACAGGCCGAAAGGCCGCCTCGGTTCACTGCGTGCGGGCGGCCGGCTCCAGGCGCTGCGCGTCCCCGGCGTACCCGACCTGTCCTCCATCCAGGAGACCGGCGCCTGTTTCGAGCGGATCGAATGGGTCGACGTCCCCGACCCCCTCGCCTCCCGGACTCCCATCCGCCACCAGGACTTCGGCCCCCAGGGCATCACCCACGCCCAGAAACTGGAAGGCTGTTACTGGGGCGGCCGGTGCGCCTACTTCGTCTCCTCCTTCGCCCGCGGCGCGGAGGGCTCCGCCGCCGACCACTACGGCCAGATCTGGCGCTACGACCCCGACCACCACGCCCTCACCCTTGTCATCGCCTTCGGCCCCGACACCGACACCCAGCTCCCCGGCGAGTCCCCCGACAACATCTGCCTCGCCCCCAGCGGCGGCCTCATGGTCTGCGAGGACGGCAACGGCACCCAATACGTCTACGGCGTCACCCGCCATGGCCACGTCTACGCCATGGCCCGCAACGCCCAGGCGATCACGTCAGCCGCTGTGGCGGGCGGCACCTCCACCGCCCCGGAACAGGGCGAGTTCGCCGGTGTCACCTTCTCCCCCGACGGTGACACGATGTACCTCAACTGCTACACCCCGGGTACGACCTTCGCGGTGACGGGGCCGTGGCGTCGTACCTGACCTGACCAGCGCGGGGGCCGCCCGAAGACGGCCCCTTTCATGCTCCCCGCGTACATTTCCCCGCTGATGCCGCCGGCCTGAACGCGCGTGGACGGCCCATCGCCGTACACGCGCGTTCGACGGACAGGGCGAGAGACCGGTGGGCGCCGCCCCTGCGGTACGACGCGCATGCGGCCTCATCGCCCAGACGGGTGAGTTTGCGCCGGACTCCCGGAAACCCGGTAGCGGAACCGACAATCCGCAGATCCCACCCCTTTACGTTCATCCGGTGATCACTCCTGTACGAAGAATCACCGTGCTCTCCGCTCTCTGCGCACTCGGCGCCGCCCTCACCGCCTGTGGCGCGCCGCACGCCTCGACCCGCATCGTTACCGCCACCGCCACCGCCGACCCCTCGGCGGTCTCCTCGTCCCGTCCCCCCACACTCGCCCCGGGCCCGGCCGGGCTGACGCCCGTGTTCGAGCACGGCCCCCGTACGCGCGTCGACAAGACGGTCGCGCTCACCTTCGACGCGGACATGACCGCGGATCAGGGCGACAGGGCCGCCGCGGGTGAACGGTTCGACAACCCGGAGCTGATCGCCGCACTGCGGCAGTTGAAGGTTCCGGCGACGGTGTTCATGACAGGCCGATGGGTCGAGGAGTATCCGATCCAGGCGCGGTCGATCGGGCGGGACCCCCTGTTCGAGGTCGCGAACCATTCGTACAGCCATCACGCC
Organism: Streptomyces sp. TG1A-60; assembly: GCF_037201975.1. Lineage (NCBI taxonomy): Bacteria > Bacillati > Actinomycetota > Actinomycetes > Kitasatosporales > Streptomycetaceae > Streptomyces > Streptomyces sp. TG1A-60. Next base: position 1,765,669 of record NZ_CP147520.1, read on the forward strand.
TTCACCGCGGACTGCTACGGCCTGCCCACGATGGCACCGGGGCGCATGCGCGCGGATCTGGAGCGGGCCTACCGGGTGTTCCGGGAGGCGGGGGTGGCGAATCCGATGCCTTACTTCCGGTTCCCCGGTGGCTGCTACGACCGACGCGCGCTGCGAAGCCTCACCGCGTCCGGGGTGACGGCGGTGCAGTGGGACGTGGTGAGCGGGGACGCGTTCGCGACGGACGCGGACGCGGTGGTGCGGGAGGTGCTGGAGGGGGTGCGGCCGGGATCCGTCGTGGTCATGCACTGCACGCGGAGTGCCGCGCCGGTCACCGAGAGGGCCGTACGGAAGATCGTGCCGGCGCTCCGGGAGCGCGGGTACCGGTTCGTGAAGGTGTCGGAGCTGGTCGGTACGACAACGGCAACGGCAACGGCAACGGCAACGGCAACGGCTCACTGAAGCCCTCCTCCGCACGGTCGCTCTACGCTGGACGTACGAGCGACTACCGCGGCACCGAACCGACGACCGGGCGACCGGCCGAGGTTCGGGCCTGCGCTCAGGCCTCCGCTCGGGTGGCGCAGACCACGGCCGACGGCCCGCCCTTCGCCGACTGCGTGCTGTGCCAGAGACCCACCGAGTACCCGGAGTCCTACAAGGGGATCACCCTGTGTCCGGTGTGCGAGTGGCGGGAGGCCGAGCGGGCCGCCTGCTCAGGCTGAGCGTCGGGTCGTCAGGGCACAGGCCACGGCGGTGGCGACCGCCGCGAGGAGCCCGGCTGCGGCCAGGGGCAGGACGGGTACCGGGATGGTCCCGTGCCGCGAGCCGTCGACCAGGGCGGTGACCGCCGCCCGCGCCGGGGAGCCGGCCACCACCAGGGCCAGCAGCGCGCCGAGGAGCAGGGCGGGGACGGCCCGGCCCCGCGAGCGCAGCAGAGGCCAGTTCGTGAGCGCGCCGACGGCCGTGCCGAGGAGGGCGCATGCGAGGGCGGCCAGCAGTCCGGCGCCGCCCGCCGGGATCGCCTCCACGCGTGTCTGGTGGTCCGTGCTCGTGGGGGCACTGATGATCGTGACGACGACCGTGGCCACCGTCCCGAGGAGCGCCGCCGCCGAGAGCGCGACCAGGACGCAGGCCAGGTGCGCCCGGCCCGGACCGGCCGCCGCGCCCGCACAACTGCGGGCCGCCGGGGGCTCGTTGGTGGCACAGATCCGCATCAGCCACGCGGCCACGGGCAGCAGCGCGGCGGCCGTGTAGCCGAGCGAGTCGAGCACCGGCTGCCCGTTCTGCACGCCGATGCCGAGGAACGCCGCGTACAGGATGACGGGCGCCAGCCATCTCTGGGAGCGGACGAGGAGGGCGGCCTGGTAGCGGAGGAGGGCGGTCATCAGGAGCTTTCCACTTCCGGTTCGGCCAGGGCCGCGGATGCGGGTGAGTCGGCCGGCTCGGGCGCCGGACCCACGCTCACGACGTGCCAGGGCGGACGAGCCCCCAGCAACGCCCTGAGCAGCGTGTCCGACCGAGTCTCCGGGATGGTGAATCGGTGTTCACCGGAGCCGGTTTCCTCGTGGGTCGTCACCCATTTCCTTATCTCGTCCGGGACTTGGGGACCTGGCCGCCCCTGCCCCTCGACGACGACGGACACGGCCGCCGAAGCGTCGTCGCCCGCCTCCGCCCGCGGAGTCCCCCTCGCCTCACGGAGGTCGAGCGCTCCCTCGATCACCGCGTACGTCGCGTCCGGCACTCCTGTCAGCCGGCGCTGGTCATGGTCGACGAACACGACCGCGGCCCCGGCTGTCGTACGCTCGGCAACCACGCGCTCCAACTCCTCCCGGGCGTCGGCGTCCAGGCCGGTCCAGGCCTCGTCGAGGACGAGCAACTCGGGGTCGGCGAGCAGGGCCTGGGCCACGGCGACCTTCTGGCTGCTGCCCTTGGAGAGTTCCGCCATCGGCGTGCGGGCGTGCTCGGCGGCCCCGAAGCGCTCCAGCCACTCGTCGGCGGCGCGGGCGGCGGCCGGGCGGTCCAGGCCGTGCACCGCGCCGAGGTGGGTGAGGTACCCGGCGGCCGTGAAGGGCAGCGCGGCGGGGAAGCGTTCGGGGACGTACGCCGTGCGCGGGCGCCCCGTCGCCCGCCCCTCCGTGGGCGCGTCGATCCCGGCGAGGACGCGGAGCAGCGTCGACTTGCCGGTGCCGTTCGCGCCCTCCACCCGGATCAGCGCGCCGGGAGCGATCTCCAGGTCGACGCCGCGCAGGACCCAGGGACCGCGGACCCCGTAACGGCGGCCGACACCCTCCAGCCTCAGCAGTAACTCACGTTCCATGCCCCCATCCTCGTACAGGTGCGCGACTACAGGTGGCGGGAACGGGTCTTCCGCCTGGCAGACTGGGCGGGTGACCACCAGCGACCCGACCCCTGCTGCCACCTCTGCCTCGGTCTCCCGCTCGGCCCCGGCCCCCACCCCCACACGGGACAACCCCTTCCGCCACGCGCGGACCTCGCGCGACGAGGCGCCGCAGTTCGTGCTGCCCCTGGTCGCCCGCGTCGAGCGGGCCGCTCCCCCGGCGCGTACGGACGCGCTGGAGACGGCCGCGCGGGCGGTGCTGGTGCTGCTGAGCGACGTACGGACGCTGGGGGACGGCGAGTGGGCCGAGGCGGTGCGGAGCTGGCAGGACGCGCGGATCCGGAAGGTGGTGCGGCGGGCGCGCGGCGCGGAGTGGCGGCGGGCCGCGTCCCTGCCGGGGATCACGGTGTCGGGCAAGTCGGCCGAGGTGCGCGTCTTTCCGCCCGTCCCGCTCGACGGCTGGCCCAAGGACCTGGCCCGTCTCCAGGTCTCCGGCACGGACCTGGAGGATCCGGAGCCGCCGGCCGGCCCCGACCCCGCCGCCCCGGTGCTGTGGCTGAACCCCGAGGTGGGGATGTCGGCCGGCAAGGCGATGGCGCAGGCGGGCCACGCCGCCCAGCTCGCCTGGTGGGACCTTTCCGGCACGGCCCGCGCGGCCTGGCGCGACGCGGGCTTCCCGCTCGCCGTGCGCACTGCCGCCCCCGACCGATGGCAGGCCCTCACCAGCGCCGGCCTGCCTCTCGTCCGCGACGCGGGCTTCACGGAAGTCGCCCCGGGCTCCAGCACGGTGGTCGCGGACCATCGGGTCCTGCGCGGCTGAGCCGGGCCCTCCCGGCCCGCACGAGGCTCGTTCCCGGCCCCGCGCGAAGCTCTTCGCACGACCTTTCTGGCGCGTCCCGACGGGACCGGCGCGAACCGCGGGCGTGGCAGCCGGAGGGACGCGGTCGGAAGCCCGCCGTGGGCTCGGCCGGCAGGCCGGAGGAAGCTCAAATGTTGCTCTGAAGGTTCCCTCCCCGGGGTTCGGCCCCGGCCGCCGGGGCCATGACCTGGTCACGCCGGAACACGGGTCCGCCGCAAGGAGACGCACACCCGGTCCTGGTGAAGCCGTGACCGAAGTGACCGAGGAGGGGACGATGGAGCAGATCACACAGTTGGGGACGGGGATCGGCTGGCGGCCGGAGATCGCCGACGCCGTCGAGCGCATGGCCGGGCCGGCCGGCGGTGTCGACTGGGTGGAGGTGGTCGCCGAGAACGTCTGTCCGGACCACATCCCCCAGTCGCTGCTGCGCCTGCGCGAGCGCGGCGTCACGGTCGTACCGCACGGCGTCTCCCTCGGCCTCGGCGGCGCCGACCGCCCCGACGAGCAGCGGCTGCGGAACCTGGCCGGGCGCGCGGAGGCCCTGGGCGCGCCCCTCGTCACGGAGCACATCGCGTTCGTACGGGCCGGGGGTGCCCTCACCGCGTCGCCGCAGTGGGAGGCCGGCCATCTGCTGCCGGTGCCCCGTACCCGGGACGCGCTGGACGTGCTCTGCGAGAACGTCCGCATCGCCCAGGACTCGCTGCCCGTGCCGCTGGCCCTGGAGAACATCGCGGCCCTCATCGACTGGCCGGGCGAGGAGATGACGGAGGGGCAGTTCCTGTACGACCTCGTCGACCGCACCGGGGTGCGGCTCCTCATCGACGTGGCGAACCTCCACACCAACCACGTCAACCGGGGCGAGGACCCGGCGAAGGCGCTCGACGAGCTGCCGGTCGAGGCCATCGCGTACGTCCATGTAGCGGGCGGGTTCGAGCGTGACGGCGTCTGGCACGACAGCCACGCACACCCCGTGCCCCCACAGGTCCTCGACGTCCTCGCGGACCTCGCCTCCCGGGTGACCCCGCCGGGGGTCCTCCTGGAACGCGACGAGAACTTCCCCGGGCCTGACGAACTGGAGCGGGAGCTGGGCGCGATCCGGGGGGTGCTGGAGAAGGCCGAGGTGCGCGGGCGCGAGGAGCGGGCGCCGTCCGCCGGGCGAGACTGCGTCGAGGAGGCCGAGCCCGCCGCCCGGCAGCGGCTCGGGCTCGTGCAGGTCTCGCTGCTGTCCGCGCTGGTCGCGGGGACGCCGGTGCCGGAGGGGTTCGACCGGGTGCGGCTGGGCGTCCAGGCGCGGGCCCTCGCGGCCAAGCGGGCGGACCTCGTGGCGAAGGTCGCGCCGGAACTCCGGGACATCCTCGGCACGTCGTACCGGCCCACCTTCGTCGCGTACGCGCAGGGCCACCCGATGGCCGACGGCTACCGGCGTGACGCCCTCTCCTTCGCCGAGCACGTGCTGCTCACGGGCGCGCCCGAGGACACGGACGCCCAGCGCGAGCTGCGCCGGTGGTGGCTGGAGCGCTCGGGTCCGGCCCCGCTCTCGCAGAGCCCGACGGCCCGGCTGGCCCGCGCGACCCGCCGGGTGCTGCTACGACGCTGAGCCGGGGCGTTCATCCCAAGGTGGGCCGCCCCTCGAAAGCAGCGGCGACACAGACGACCGGTGGTTTATTTCTACCTCTTTCAAAGCACATATCCCTTTTGTCGCTGTCGTGCTGCGGAGGGATTCTCGATGCGAGCTGCCGTTCTCCACGGGACCGTCGGGGCGGTGGTGCTGAGCGCCCTCACCGTGCCGCCGGCCGGAGGTGTCACGAGTGCCAGTCGGGCGGCGGGGGAGGTCGCCGTCGCGGCGCAGCGGGCCGCGGACGAGGGCATCCGGTTCGGGAGGTGTCCGGCGGTGGAGGGGCTGCCGGACGGGGTGCGGTGCGGAACGGTCAAGGTGCCGCTCGACTACGCCCGGCCCGACGGCGAGCAGATCTCGCTGACCGTCAGCCGTGTCAAGGCCGGCGGGAAGGACGCCAAGGGCGAGAAGGTCGCCCGGCAGGGGGCGCTCGTCTTCAACCCCGGTGGGCCCGGGGCATCCGGGATGTTCTTTCCGCTCATCGGCTACCTCCCGGAGTGGAAGCGGATCGCTGCCGCGTACGACCTCGTGGGGTACGCCCCGCGCGGGGTCGGGCGGTCGGCGCCGCTGTCCTGTCAGGACCCCGGGCGGCTGCACCGGGGGCCCTCACCCGCGCCGACTCACCCTACGGAGGCGTACAAGAGGGAGCGGATCTCGCGGGCGAAGGCGTACGCGCGCGGGTGTGCGCAGCGGAGCGGGAGCGCGCTGCGGCACTACCACTCCCTCAACAACGCCCGCGACCTGGACGTCCTGCGGGCCGCGCTCGGCGAGCGGCGGCTGACGTTCATGGGGACGTCGTACGGGACGTACTTCGGGGCGCTGTACGCGACGCTGTTCCCTTCGCGTGTTCGCCGAATGGTCTTCGACTCGGCGGTGGACCCGGACCCCGACCAGATCTGGTACCAGAACAATCTCGACCAGTCGGCGGCCTTCGAGGAGCGCTGGGCGGACTTCCGGGCCTGGGTGGCCAAGCACCACGGGGTGTACGGGCTGGGCGACACCCCGGAGCAGGTGCTGCGGAGCTACGAGCGGGCGGCGGCCCGGCTGGCCGTCCGTCCCGCCGGCGGCGAGGTGGGGCCGGGGCAGTTGCGGAGCGCGTTGCTGCAGGCCGCGTACTACGACGACTACTGGCCGCAGCGCGCGCTGGCCCTCTCCGCGTATCTGAAGGGCGACCCGAAGCCGCTGGTCCAGATCGCGGGCCCGTACCCGGAGGCGGCCGTCGAGCAGGAGAACGCGAACGCCGTCCACACGGCCGTCGAGTGCAACGACGGGCCCTGGCCGACGCGGTGGCGGGTCTGGGACCGCGACAACACGCGGCTCGCGCGTACCGCGCCCTTCGGGACGTGGGACAACGTGTGGACGAATCTGCCGTGCGCGTACTGGGGCGGGCCGCGTCAGCGGCCCGTCGATGTGCGGACCGGGCCCGGTGAGCTGCCGCCCACGCTGATCCTCGCGGCCGAGCGGGATGCGGTCACGCCCTATGACGGGGCGATCGAACTGCACCGGCGGCTCTGGGGGTCGGTGCTGGTGACCGAGCGGGACTCCGGGAACCACGGGATCGGCGGGGGGCCCAACAAGTGCGTCAACGGGTATCTGGAGGCGTACCTGTTGGAGGGCCGCCTCCCGGTGCGGCGCGCGGCGTGCGCACCGCACCCGGAGCCGAGCGCTCGGCGCGGCGGGGGCGTCGAAGAGCTGCGGTCGTCAGTGGCCGGTCAGACCCGCGCGGCCAAGCCGTACCTGTGACGCCCCGCGACGCGCACGGAGCTCATGCCAGCCCTGCCACCAGTTCCGCGACCGACTTGCGGCGGCCCGTGTAGAACGGGACCTCCTCGCGGACGTGCATGCGGGCCTCGGAGGCGCGCAGGTGGCGCATGAGGTCGACGATGCGGTACAGCTCGTCGGCCTCGAACGCCAGGATCCACTCGTAGTCCCCGAGGGAGAACGAGGCGACCGTGTTGGCGCGGACGTCCGGGAAGCCGCGGGCCATCTTGCCGTGGTCGGCGAGCATGCGGCGGCGGTCCTCGTCGGGCAGCAGATACCAGTCGTAGGAGCGCACGAAGGGGTAGACGCTGACGTAGTCACGGGGCGTCTCGTCGGCGAGGAACGCCGGGATGTGCGAGCGGTTGAACTCGGCGGGGCGGTGCAGCGCCATGTTCGACCACACGGGCGTCAGGGCGCGGCCCAGCTTCGTGCGGCGGAAGAGGTTGTACGCATCCTGGAGCTGGTCGCTGGTCTCCGCGTGCCACCAGATCATGACGTCGGCGTCTGCGCGCAGCCCCGACACGTCGTACGTGCCGCGGATGGTCACGTCCTCCGCGGCGAGCTGGTCGAACAGCTCCTGGACCTCCTCGGCGTGACCGGCCCGGTCCTCCGGCAGCACGTCCTTCAGCTGGAAGACGGACCACAGCGTGTAGCGGATGACCTCGTTGAGGTCCTTGGCCAGCTTGCCCTTGTTGGGGATGCGGCCGGGCTCGGTGGTGGGGGCGTCGTCGCTCATGGTTGTTATTCTCCCGCTCCGCCGTGGAGGCCTTGCACCGGGTTGGCGGTGAGCTCCCGCGCAGCCCGCAGGGCACCGTGGATCCGGTCGACCGCGGCGGCGGCGCTCGCGACGCAGGCCGGGATGCCCACGCCGTCGTAGGCGGCGCCGCAGACCGCGAGGCCGGGCAGCTTGCCGATGTGCTCGCGGACACGGGCCACGCGCGCGTGGTGGCCGACCGGGTACTGGGGCAGGCCGTCGTCCCAGCGGGTGACGCGGGTCGCCACCGGGGTCGCGGACAGGCCGGTGGCCTCGCGCAGGTCGTGGCGGGAGACGTCCACGAGGTGGGCGTCGTCGTGGTCCAGGATCGCCGTCTCGCCGTACCGGCCGACGGAGGTGCGCAGGATGAGCAGGTCCGGGTTCTCGTCCGCGAGCCAGCCCCACTTCTGGGAGGCGAAGGTGGACGCCTTGATCGTGCGGCCGTCGACCGGCGGCACCAGGAAGCCGCTGCCCTCGGGGAGGGTGAGGCCCGCGCGGCGGTAGGCGAGGGTGACGAGCGCCATGGAGGCGTACTCCACGGCACCCAGCTCGGCGGCGGCCTCCGGGGCCTCGGCGCGCAGCAGGGCGGCGGCGATCGGAGCGGGCACGGCCACGACGACGGCGTCGGCGCCCAGGACGCGGTCCTCAGCGCTCCCGGTGCTCCCGGTGCTGACACGCCACCCGCCGGGGGCCTCGCGGCGCAGCTCCGTGACGGGCGTGCCGGTGCGGATCTCGGCGCCGCGTGCCCGCACCGACTCGGCGACCGCCGACGGCAGTCGGCCCACTCCACCCTCGATGCCCATGAAGACCGGCCCGGTCTGCCGGGCGGTCGCGGCGCGCTCCTGGATGCCCCGAACAGCCTCGGTGAGGGAGGTGTGGGTCCGGGCGGCCTCGAAGAGCTGCGGGACGGCCGAGCGCATCGAGATGCGGTACGCGTCGCCCGCGTAGACGCCGCCGAGCAGCGGCTCCACCAGGCGGTCGACGACCTCGCGGCCGAGGCGGGCCGCCACGTACTCCCCCACCGCCACGTCGTCACCGACCTCGGTGCGCGGCAGGTCGGCGTCCCGCTCGATCCGGGCGAGCCCCTCGTCGGACAGGATCCCGGAGAGAGCGGACGCGGTGCCGGGGACGCCCATGACGTGGCCCTTGGGCATGGGCCGCAGGGCGCCCCTGGTCCAGAGGGAGGCCGTGGCGGTGGCGGGCGGCTGGAGCCGGTCGGCGAGACCGACCTCACGCGCCAGGGCGAGGGCCTCTGGGCGGCGCGCCAGCATCGACTCGGCGCCGAGGTCGACCCGCGCGCCCGCGATCTCGCCGGGCAGCAGCTTGCCGCCGACCCGGTCCGAGGCCTCCAGGACGGTCACTCTCGCGCCCCGGTCCAGCAGTCCGTGCGCGGCTGCCAGCCCCGCGATTCCGGCCCCGATGACGACGACGTGCCCGGCGTCCGTGCGTGATCCGCTCATGGTTCCACCCTCTCAGATGTCACTGACAGTCATGTCGTCGGTTCCGTCGTCACCACGGCCGCCCATGTGGCCGTGCCGAGTCCGGACCGTGACCCCTTCGGGACCGTGACCGTCCAACGTTCCGGCCCGCCCCGGCGTCGAAGGACCGTCAGCAAGGCAAGCAAGCCCGTCACGACCCTCGGGGGGTACGCCGCAATGGCAGAGACACACGTACGACGTTCCCGGCGGCCCGCGGGGCCGGCCCTGGCCGCCCTGTTCCTCGCCGCCACACTGGCGCTCGCCGGGTGCGGCACCGGCGACGATGCCTCGGACGGCGGGGCCGGCGACAGCAGGGCCGACACCACGGCCCGGCAGGAGGGCGCGCTGGACAGCGGCAGCAGCGGCGACGAGAGCAAGAGCGGGGCCGCCGACGCCCCGCCGGACCTCCTCACGAACCAGATCATCCGCACCGCCTCACTGACCGTGCGGGTCAAGGACGTACCGGAGGCCCTGGACGAGGCCCGTACCACCGTCGAGAACGCGGGCGGGTTCGTCGGGAACGAATCCACGACCCGGGACGGCGAGGACCGCGAACGCACCCGCGTCGTCCTGCGCGTGCCCACCGCGAAGTACGAGGAGGTCCTCGACGAACTGGAGGGCACCGGCAAGCTGATCGAGCGGGAGACCGAGGTCGAGGACGTCACGGACCAGGTCGTCGACGTGAAGAGCCGCGTCAGGACGCAGCAGGCGAGTGTGGCGCGGATCCGCGAGCTGATGGACCGGGCGACCAAGCTCGGCGACGTGGTCACCCTGGAGGGCGAGCTGAGCGGCCGTCAGGCCGACCTGGAGGCACTGCTCGCCCAGCGGAAGTCCCTGAAGGACCGCACCAGCCTCGCCACCATCACGCTGTCCCTGTCCGAGACCGCGGTGAAGAAGGCCGGCAAGGACGACGACCCCGGCTTCGTGGACGCGCTGGCGGGCGGCTGGAACGCCTTCGTCGCCGTGTTCCGCTGGCTGGGCATGGCCCTCGCCGCGATCCTCCCCTTCGCCCTCGCCACGGCCCTCGTCCTGCTCGTGTGGTTCCGCTTCGCCCGCTCCCGCCGCCCCGCCCCGGCCACGACCACGGCGGGCACCGCCGGTTCACTCCCGTCCGCCGCACCGGACGAGGACGACCAGGACTGACCGGCCGAGTCGGCGCGACCGGCCGAACCGGCGAAACCGACCGGCCGAACCGGTGGCAGCCGAGAGGCAGCACCGAAATGCGGGACCGCCGTAGCGTGTTCCCATGAACATGAGCCGCACTGAAGAACGTTCGAGGGAACGCCTGGTGGTCGTCGGAGGCGACGCGGCGGGCATGTCCGCCGCGTCGCAGGCGCGCCGGCTGCGGGGACCCGACGAGCTGGAGATCGTGGCGTTCGAGCGGGGCCACTTCACCTCCTACTCCGCGTGCGGCATCCCCTACTGGGTGGGCGGCGACGTCCCCGACCGTGACCGGCTCATCGCCCGCTCGCCCGAGGAGCACCGCACCCGCGACATCGATCTGCGGATGCGTACGGAGGTCGTGGAGATCGACGTCGGGAGCGCACGCGTGCGCGCGCGGGACGTCGATTCCGGTGCCGAGTCCTGGACCTCGTACGACAAGCTCGTCATCGCGACCGGTGCCCGCCCGATCCGCCCCGATCTGCCCGGCGTCGACGCGCCCGGGGTGCACGGGGTGCAGACCCTGGACGACGGCCAGGCCCTCCTCGACACCCTGGCCGCCACCGAGGGCCGGATCGGTTCCGCGCCTCGGGTGCGCGCGGTGGTCGTCGGCGCGGGCTACATCGGCGTGGAGATGGCCGAGGCGCTCGTCAACCGGGGGTACGAGGTCACGGTCGTCAACCGCGGCAAGGAGCCCATGTCCACGCTCGACCCGGACATGGGCCGCCTGGTGCACAAGGCCATGGAGGGCATGGGCATCACCATGGTCGACGACTCGGAGGTCACCGCCCTGCGCACCGGTGCCGACGGCCGGGTCCGCGCGGTCGCCACCGAGGACGCCGAGTACCCGGCGGACGTGGTGGTCCTGGGCATCGGCGTACGCCCCGAGACGACGCTCGCCAGGGCGGCGGGACTGCCGCTGGGCGAGCACGGCGGCCTGCTGACCGACCTCTCCCTGCGTGTCCGCGGCCATGACGACATCTGGGCGGGCGGCGACTGCGTCGAGGTCCTCGACCTGGTCTCCGGCCGCGAACGCCACATCCCGCTCGGCACCCACGCCAACAAGCACGGCCAGATCATCGGCGCCAACGTCGGCGGCGGCTACGGCACCTTCCCCGGCGTCGTCGGCACCGCCGTCAGCAAGGTCTGCGACCTGGAGATCGCCCGCACCGGCCTCCGCGAGAAGGACGCCGACCGCGCCGGCCTCCGGTACGTCACCGTCATCATCGAGTCCACCAGCCGCGCCGGCTATTACCCCGGTGCCGCCCCCATGACGGTGAAGATGCTCGCCGAGCGCCGCACAGGCCGCCTCCTAGGCGTCCAGATCGTCGGCCGGGAGGGTGCGGGCAAGCGGGTGGACATCGCGGCGGTGGCCCTGACGGCAGGCATGACGGTGGAGCAGATGACGGCTTTGGACCTCGGCTACGCCCCACCCTTCTCGCCGGTGTGGGACCCGGTTCTGGTGGCGGCGAGGAAGGCGGTGGCGGCGGTGAGGTCGGGCGCCTCATAACGGGGGCCGTCGGCCAAGGGGCGCGGGGAACCGCGCGACCAGCCACCACGATCCCGCAGCCGGCAACGCACAGCACCCCTGCGGCGAGACCCCACTAAACAGCCGACGTACCGTTTATCCGATCAATAGCCTGCCGAGCCTGCTCGGTCGGCGGCCGAGCAGGCAACGAGGACACCGAAGCCGAGGACGTCACCGCGGCCGACGCCGCCGGAGGCGCCGTCGCAGGCTTCGCATGCGCCGCGGCCGGCCGCGCCGACCGCAACCGGTGGCTGACCGCCTCGTCCAGCGTCACCGGCCGCTGCATCCGCGCCGCCAGCCGCCCGGCCTCCTGGCCGAGCGCGGCGACGTCTTCCCAGGGCAGCCGCACCACCAGCGAGATCTCGGCCTCACCATCGGGGGTGGCGTGCATCGGAGGAGTGACTCGGTCGTTCATCGCGTGTTCCTCACGTAGATCCGCGGTTGAGGAGTCATACGCATCAGCCGCCGCTCACGTTCACCGGGCGTGGGCGCCGACGCCCGCCCACTGATTCCGGCCCCTTCGGGAGGCGGAGCAAGCACCGCCGATACTTCCTCGCTGTCCCGCCCCGGGACGGACCGATGACCACAAGTCACCCATGTGAGCCACCTACCTGACGGCTGGTCACAAAAGTGAAAGTCGAGAGGGAGTTGGCGCATGTGAGTTGCTGTGTCGTCCGTCAGCGAGGGCGCACGGTGGAACCCGAGGGGACGACTGCGGGAAGACGGCCTTCCCGAGGCGGAGGTCGTGGCAGCGGTCGGGAGCTCGGACGGGGTCGAGGTTCTCACTGTCGAAGGCCCATGCGGGCAGAGGGACTTCACTCGACGCTGTGGCCAAACGAGCGGGCGGCTCCGGCACATTGTGTTGATCACCAAGGCGCGTCAGCAGCACGAACAACCCTCGCAGGGAGAAGGCGTGACGCGGCTTTGGGCCGAGTCCAGAAGTCCCAGGAAGGGGCGACCGGTTCGGAACGCGCCGACCTAGTGCCGCGGTGTGCCTGGCGGGCGCGGAACCGGGCGCCTCGTCGCCGCTCTCGGAACGCAAGAGCAACCAAAGCGACCGGGCGGGGTGAGCATCCGCCGCCCAGAGGACCGAGGGCCCAGCCGCCTACTATGGGCCTGCGTATTCAGTGGCGAAAGGGAGTCAGGGCCATGCGACGGCTGGGGGATCTCGAAGCGGAGATCATGGACCGCTTCTGGACGTGGAACCGTCCGGCCACGGTGCGTGAGGTCGTCAACGACATCAACAGGACCCGGCCCCTCGCGTATACGACGGTGATGACCGTCACCAACATCCTGTACAACAAGGGCTGGTTGCTGCGGGGCAAGCAGGGCCGCGCCTGGCTGTACTCCCCCGTACGCAGCCGCGAGGCGTACGCAGCCGCGCTCATGGAGGACGGCTTGGGTGAGAGCAAGGACCGTCCGGCCGCACTGGTCCACTTCGTCGAGAACATGACCGAGGAAGAGCAAGCCGCCCTGCGCAGGGCCCTGCGGAGCGCCGGACGACAGGCGAAGCCATGAACTCGGCCCCGGTCCTGGTCGGCTACACGGCGGTGGTGGGCTTCGTCGCCCCGCCTTTGCTGCTGCGCGCCGGCTGGCCGCACCGGGCGCCCGCCCTGGCGGTGGCGGTCTGGCACGCACTGGCGGTGTCCTTCTCGATCGGGGTCGCACTCTCCGCGTACAACCTGGCGATGCCGACCGAGCATCTGCACGCGGGACTGGTGGGGCTGCTGCACTCCTGCGGGCTCGATTTGGGATCAGGCCGACCCGACCCCGACACGGTGGGCCGACTGGCCGTCGGCGTGCCCGCCGCCATCGCGATCGCCCTGGCGGCGACCTTCGTCTTCCACGTGACGCGGGCCTGCCGGGCACGCACGGAGCACCGGGCGACCCTTGATCTGGTGGGCCGCCACTCGGCAGGACTGAGCGCCACCGTCCTGCCGTACGAGATCCCCGCCGCCTACTGCCTGCCCGGCCGCCATCCCCGGATCGTGATCAGTGACGCGGCAGTGCGCGAGCTGACCTCGGAGCAACTCGGCGCCGTTCTGGAACACGAGCAGGCCCACATCACGCTCCGCCACCACCTCGTCCTGGCCGCCGCGGAGGCCTTCCGCTCGGTGTTCCGAGGGCTCCCCCTGGCACGTCACGCCCGAGAGCAGACGGCACTGCTGCTGGAGATGGTCGCGGACGACCGTGCCCTGCGCAGCCACTCCCACGAGGTGTTGGCCACCGCCATGTACGAGATGGCCGCGGCCCGCGCACCCAAGGGCACGCTCGCCGCGGGCGGCCACACCGTCCTCATCCGCTTGAAGCGGGTCCTCGGTCCCCGCAAGGCGCCGCACCCCGCGCTGTGGGGCTCCGTGGCCGCCGCGGCCGTGGCTGCTCCGCTGCTGCCACTGCTCCTCACCTGCCCTCCTTGGCTCGGCTGACCGGTTTCTGTGAGACGGAAGTGGCTGGAGCTCGCTTGCGGTACGAACTACGAAGCTACTAAGTTCTAACGCGCCTGACCGGTCGGCGCCCTGGGCGCCGGTACGACGGACGCCGGCCCGTCGCCCTGGTACACAGACCGCGCAGAGGAGTCGCACCACGATGGCAACGCACCGTCGGCCGAAGCCGCCCAGCCGTGCCCGGATCGCCACCCTCGGCATGGCCGCCGGTGCCGTCAGCCTCCTGCCGACGCAGAGCCAGGCGGCCCCCAAACCGACGGTGGACGAGGTCCGCAAGCAGGTCGAGAAGCTCTACGAGGAGGCCGAGGCTCCCACCGAGGAGTACAACGCCATCAGCGAGAAGCAGGAGGAACTGCAGCGCGAGGTGGACGGCGTACGGGACCGCCTGGCCCTCAAGCAGCAGCAAGTCAACGAGCTGCGGGAGAAGATGGGCCCGCTGGCGGCCGAGCAGTACCGCAACGGTGGCATCGACCCTAGCGTGCAGCTCTTCCTGTCCGGCGACCCCGACGACTACCTCGACCGGGCCCAGATGCTCGACCGTACGAGCGGACGGCAAGCCGAGGCCCTACGGGCCATGCAAGGCAAGCAGCGAGAACTCACCCAGGAACGCGAGGCCGCCCAGACGCGTCTGAAGACTCTGGAGGAGACCCGCGCCAAGGCCGGCGAGAAGAAGAGCGAGGTCCAGGACAAGCTCGCCGAGGCCCGCAAGCTCCTTAACAGCCTGACGGCCGCCCAGCGCGCCGAGATGGAAGCCGACCAAGAGCGCGACGACGCCTCCGCAGGCGCCAGCGACTCCCCCGCCACGTACAACGGCCCGGCCAGCGGACGCGCCAAGGCCGCACTCGACTTCGCGTACGCGCAGCTCGGCAAGCCCTACGAGTGGGGCTCCACCGGACCGAACTCCTTCGACTGCTCGGGCCTGACCGGCGCGTCCTGGCGGGCGGCGGGCGTCTCACTGCCGCGTACCGTCAAGCAGCAGTACGACGCCGGCCGCAAGGTGGCCAGGTCCGACCTCCAGCCCGGCGACATCGTCTACTGGTACAACGACAACCAGCACAACGGCATGTACGTCGGCAACGGCAAGGCCATCCACGCCCCGCGCACCGGCAAGAACATCGAGATCGTCCCGCTGGACTCCATGCCGTTCTTCGCCGCGAGCAGGCCCTGAGCACAACCTCTGTACCACCCGAGGAACTTCCGTGACCGCACACCCCGCCATCCGTCCCCCGCTCGCCGTCGTGGGCGCGTCCGTCGCCGCTCTGGTCCTCGCCGCCTGCGGAGGCGGCTCTTCGGACACGGGGGAGGCAGCGAGTACATCGCAGTCTTCGGAGGCCCTTTCCCATGTGCACGGCCTGGGCGTCGACCCCGCTGACGGACGCGTGTACGTCGCCACCCACAACGGCCTCTACACCGTTGCCAAGGGACAGAAGCCGAAACTCGTCGGCGACAGCAGGGACGACTTCATGGGCTTCACCGTGACCGGCGAGAAGACCTTCATCGCCAGCGGACACGGCGCCCAGGGCAGCGACCGCCCCGGCAACGTCGGCCTGATCGAGACCAAGGACGCGGGCCGCACCTGGACGTCTCGGTCGCTGTCGGGGGAGGCCGACTTCCACTCCCTGGACTCGGCCAAGGGCACCGTCTATGGATACGACGGCGGACGAATCCGGGTCAGCGACGATCTGAAGACCTGGGACGACCGGGCGAAGCTGGAGGCCCTCGACCTCGCGGTGAGCCCCGCCGGGGACAAACTGCTGGCCACCACGGCGGAGGGTGTTGCCACCAGCACCGACGGCGGCCGTACCTTCGGCAAGGGTGCCGGGCCGGTGCAGGCGTTTGTGTCCTGGTCCGCGGGGAAGTCCCTCTTCGGCATCGGCACGTCCGGGAAGCTGAGCAGCAGCGCGGACGGCGGCAGGTCGTGGAAGGAGCTGACGACCGTGCCCGGCGGGCAGCCCCAGGCACTTACCGCGGTGAACGCCGACCACATCCTCGCGGCGACGATGACGGGCGTGTACGAATCGCGTGACGGCGGCAAGACCTTCTCCGAGCTGGCGCCGCTCGCTTCTTGACCCGGCTTCGCAAGCGCGGGGTCATCCGTCCGAGCCGGGGCTCGGCTCGGACGCCCCGTACGCACCGGTGGCGCTGCCAGAGGAGGATACGGACGGGCGCAGCACCGGGAAGGAGTCCTCCGCCCCACCTCCGCCGCGTCCTCCCCGGCACCGGAATCCGGTGTGACCACCGAGGCCGAGTCCGGTCACGCGGAGGACGGCCACGGCCACTGACCGCCTGAGGGCGGTCAGGCCGCGCTGCCGTACCGGTCGTTCCCGGTACGGCAGCGGCGGCCCCGCCCCGTGGGCCCTGGCCGGAGTCAGTGGAGCGTCATGCCTTGTAGGCCACGTTCGCCATCATCCCGGCCTCGCCGTGGTAAGCGTTGTGGCAGTGCAGCATCCACTGGCCAGGGTTGTCGGCGTCGAAGAAGACGGACAGCTTCTTCTTGGGCAGCACGATCGAGGTGTCCTTGCGCGGGCCGGCCACTCCGAGCTGGTACGTGTGGCCGTGCAGGTGCATCGGGTGCCACATGTCGGTGTCGTTGACGAATTCGAGCCGTACGCGCTGTCCCTCCTCGATGAGGATCGGGTTCGCCTGCGGGTCGTTCATGTCGAACGGCGTGCCGTTGATGGCCCAGTTGTACTTGTCCATGCCGCCGGTCAGCTTGATCTGGTGCGTGACGTCGGTCCTGGCGGACGTCAGGCGGACACCGTCGGCCGCCCGCAGCTGCGCCGCCGTCATGATCATGCCGTCGAGTTCCTTCGGGCGGACGGTCGCCTTCGGCGCACTCCCCGAACCCGTACGCACCACGGCCAGGCCGTTCGCGTTCTTCCCCTCGGCCAGGGCGACGAGCGGGAAGACCCCGTCTCCCAGGGTGACGAGGACGTCGTAACGCTCCCCCATGCCGACCAGCAGGGCGTCCACCTCCTGGTGCTCGACCGGGAAGCCGTCGGTGTGAGTGATGGTCAGCTTGTGGCCGCCGAGGGCCACCCGGTACGCGGTGTCCCCGCCCGCGTTGATGATGCGCAGCCGCACCTTCTTACCGGGCTTGCCGGTGTACACGTCCGGGTCGGCCGGCACCCGGCCGTTGATCAGGTGGTACGGGTATTTCACGTCGCCGGCGTCGCCGCCGAGCAGGTCGCTCTCGGCGCCCATGAGCATGAACTTCATCGACATGCCGCCGGACGAGGAGGGGGAGGCCGAGGGGGACTCGGAGTCCCCCATGTCCATCCCGCCCATGTCCCCCATGTCGTGGCCCTCCATGCCGCTGGAGCTGGGGCTGCTGCTCTCCCCCATGCCGTGGCCCCCCATACCGCCCATGCCCTGCCTGAGCTCTGCGAAGACCTCGTCGGGGGTACCGGTGACGCCGTCGACCCAGTCGTCGAGGAGGACGACCCACTCGTCGTCGTAGGCGAGGGTCTCCTTGGGATCCTCGACGATCAGCGGGGCGTACAGGCCTCGGTCGAGCTGGACGCCGACGTGCGGATGGAAGAAGTAGGTGCCAGGGGCGTCGGCGACGAACTGGTACGTGAAGGTGGAGCCGGCCCGGACGGCGGTCTGGGTGGCGGGCGGCACACCGTCCATGTCGTTGCGCAGCGCTAGGCCGTGCCAGTGGACCGACGTGGCCGTCTTGTTCGGGAGCTGGTTGGACAGTTCGGCGACCAGGGTGTCACCGGCCGAGAGCCGGACCTCCCTTCCGGGGATACGTTGGTCGAAGGCCCAGGTCCTGGGCATGACGCCGCCACCCAGATCGATCATGGCCGGCGCGGCCGTCAGGGTGAGCTTCTGCTGCCGTCCGGTGCTGGGACGCTTCTTCTCGGCGGCGGCGACCGCCGAGCCGGACGGGTCGATCAGAGCGTTGCCGCTGGAGCCGGAACTGCCGCTGCAGGCAGCGAGCGCACCGGCACCGGCGGCCCCCAACCCGGCGAGTAGGACGGAGCGACGGTTGATGCTGTTCATGGGGTTGTGTCCTCTGGCTCAAAACTGCCGATGTGGTCACGGAGGGGACGGGCATTCGCGCACCGTCCGGCGCGGCCTATATGCGCAGTTGGGAGAGGACGGAGAGGTCGGGCGGGGCTCGGCCGACCGTGGCGGCGGGTGCGTGCCCGGCGAGGGCCTGACGCAGGTTCGCCAGCGGGTCGTACGCGACCTTGGCGGGTACGGCGAGCTGCACGGAAGCGACGTTCCACGTCGCGCAATGCTGCGTCCCGGGCGAGGAACATCCGCCGTTGCCGTCGGCGCTGTGCGAGGAGTGGTCCAAGACCGCCGGTGCCGGCTCATCCGGCATCGTGTGTGCGGCATGGGCCGTGCTGGGCATGGCGGCATGGGCTGCACTCGGCATCGGCGAGACACCCACGCCAGACGTCTCGTGGTGAACGAGCACGGCCAGCACGACGGACAGGGTGAGGAACACACCGTACGCCCAGCGGCCGGTTACGCCACCGCCCCGAGCTGACCGAATCTCCATGTACTCCACCTGCGCCGTGCCTACCGGACCGGCATTCTACCCCCAGGGGGTACCCGGACGACCGGCCGGCCGAACGACGTGGCCGTGGACGGTGCCGACACTTGCGTACCGCTTCCTGTCGCACCGTCCACGGCCACGCGCACCGGCTCGGATCTACGAAAGTCGTTAGTACTTCCGGGAAGATTCTGACACACACGATGCCCTGGCGCGAGGGCTGGCCGTCACGGCCAGCCGGCGCGGCGACGCCGGACGACCGCGCCACTCCAGCCGCCCATGGACGCGCCAGGCCAGTACGACGGCGATCACTCCGATCGCCATGGCGGCGAGCCATGCGTGTACCCGGGTGTCGAGCGCTCCCGAATCGCCCACCCCCGGCGGGTCAGCCGGACAGCGGAAAAGAAGAAGCAGCCAGACCCCGGTGAACCCGGCGCCCGCCGGCGTCAGCCACCGCCGCCAGAGCGCACGGGATCCGGCGATCCAGGACGGCGCACGCGACGGCGAAGAGGACCCGAGCGTCGGACACCAACCCGTCGCCCTCCTGAACGGTGGGGCGCGTGCACCCCACGAGGAGGCCCCGTGAGCGCTTCGGCGGCCCCCGAGGCGCCCGGCCACAGGGCTGGCCGTTCACCCACTTGGGACACCCCCCGGTCACAGTGGTGGGACCACCCCGGATCTCACCGGCTCCCTGCCCATCGTCGCCTCGACGTGCAATTGTTCGCCGCACGTCACGGAACTCACCAATCGCGTTAGCGGTAGACGGCCACACCGACCAGATCGCGTGGGCGGAGCCACACTGGAAATTATACCCCTAGGGGGTATAGTATCGACGTCTGCGCGAGAGGACAACGGAACCACGCCCCTCCCGCAGGACGACTCACGCATCCACACCCCGAGGAAGTAGCCATGACCACTGAGACGAACTCCAGCTCCGGCTCTTGCTGCGGATCCTGCGGCTCCGGTGACACGGTCGACGTCCAGGGCGTCGGCGTCACCACCACCTACAAGGTGACCGGCATGACATGCGGCCACTGCGAGGGCGCGGTCTCCCAGGAGATCTCCGCGCTCGCCGGCGTCACCGCGGTCAAGGCCGTCGCCGACACCGGCGAGGTGACCGTCACCTCCGCCGCCCCGCTCGACGAGGAGGCCGTCCGCGCCGCCGTCGACGAGGCCGGCTACGAGCTCGTCGGCCGCGCCTGACGCTCCCTTCGGGGCCACCCACGGCCCCGGGCAGCGAATTCCTCCCGTGCCTGGACGTACCGCTCCGCTGATACGGACGCCGTACGTCCCGGCCTCCCCCTGGAGATACGCCCATGACCAGCACGGCTCCCGAGAAGACACTCACCGGCACGGCGCCCGCGCCCGCCGCCGAGGTCGAGCTCTCCATCGGCGGAATGACCTGCGCCTCGTGCGCGGCCCGCATCGAGAAGAAGCTCAACCGCATGGACGGCGTCACCGCGACCGTCAACTACGCCACCGAGAAGGCGAAGGTCTCGTTCCCGGCGGGCGTGGAGGTCACCGACCTCATCGCCACCGTCGAGAAGACCGGTTACACCGCCGAGGAGCCGCCCCCGCCCGCCTCCGCCCTCACCGAAGAGCGCGAGGGTGAGACCGCTCCGGCGACGGACAGCGAGCTGCTGCCCCTGCGGCAGCGCCTGTACATCTCGCTGGTACTCACCGTGCCCGTCGTCCTCATGGCGATGGTTCCGGCTCTGCAGTTCGACAACTGGCAGTGGCTGTCGCTGACCCTGGCGGCTCCCGTCGTCGTCTGGGGGGCCTTCCCCTTCCACCGGGCGGCCTGGACGAACGCCAGGCACGGTGCCGCGACCATGGACACGCTGGTGTCGATCGGCACACTCGCCGCGCTCGGCTGGTCGGTGTGGGCGCTGTTCTGGGGACACGCCGGAATGCCGGGCATGCGCCACGGTTTCGAGTTCACAGTCTCCCGCGGGGACGGCTCCTCCTCCATCTACCTGGAGGCCGCGGCCGGAGTGACCACGTTCATCCTCGCGGGCCGCTACCTGGAGGCGAAGTCCAAGCGCAGGGCGGGTGCTGCGCTGCGAGCACTCATGGAGCTGGGCGCCAAGGACGTCGCGGTCCTGCGCGAAGGCCGGGAAGTACGCGTCCCTCTCGCCCAGTTGGCCGTCGGCGACCGCTTCGTCGTACGGCCCGGGGAGAAGATCGCCACCGACGGCACCGTCGTCGAGGGGGCGTCGGCGGTGGACGCCTCCATGCTGACCGGCGAGTCGGTGCCGGTGGACGTGACCGTCGGGGACGTCGTCACCGGCGCGACCGTGAACGCGGGCGGCCGGCTCGTCGTCGAGGCGACCCGCATCGGCACGGACACCCAGCTCGCGCGGATGGCGAAGCTGGTCGAGGACGCGCAGAACGGCAAGGCCGAGGTACAGCGCCTCGCCGACCGGATCTCCGGGACCTTCGTACCGGTGGTCATCTTCATCGCGGTCGCCACGTCCGGGATCTGGCTCGGCGCCACCGGCGACACCGTGGCCGCCTTCACCGCGGCCATCGCCGTCCTGATCATCGCCTGCCCCTGCGCCCTGGGACTGGCCACGCCGACCGCCCTGATGGTCGGAACCGGCCGCGGCGCCCAGCTCGGCATCCTCATCAAGGGCCCCGAAATCCTGGAGTCCACCCGCCGCGTCGACACCGTCGTCCTCGACAAGACCGGAACGGTGACCACGGGCCGGATGACCCTCCAGGACGTCTTCACCACACCGGGCGTGGACGAGACCGAACTGCTGCGGCTGGCGGGCTCGTTGGAGCACGCCTCGGAGCACCCCATCGCCCGGGCGATCGCGGCCGGGGCGGCCGAGCGGACCGGAACCCTTCCCCTACCGGAGAACTTCGAGAACGTCGCCGGCCTCGGCGTCCACGGCGTCGTCGACGGGCACGCTGTCCTCGTCGGCCGCGAGAAGCTCCTCAAGGAGTGGGGCGTCGAGCTGCCCCGGGAGCTGGCGGAGGCCAGGGCCGCCGCGGAGGCCGAAGGCCGTACGGCGGTCGCCGTCGCCTGGGACGGCGAGGCGCGCGGTGTCCTCACCGTCGCCGACGCGGTCAAGGAGACCAGCGCCGAGGCGGTGGCCGAGCTGCGCAGGCTGGGCCTGACGCCCGTCCTGCTGACCGGCGACAACCAACTCGTCGCCGAGTCCGTGGCCAAGGCCGTCGGCATCGACGAGGTGATCGCCGAAGTGCTGCCCGAGGACAAGGTCGACGTGGTCAAGCGGCTGCGGAGCGAGGGCCGTACGGTCGCGATGGTCGGCGACGGCGTCAACGACGCCGCCGCCCTCGCCACCGCCGACCTGGGCCTGGCCATGGGCACCGGCACGGACGCGGCCATCGAGGCGGGCGACCTCACCCTCGTACGCGGTGACCTGCGGGTGGCCGCCGACGCCATCCGGCTCTCCCGCAGGACCCTGACCACCATCAAGGGCAACCTGTTCTGGGCCTTCGGCTACAACGTCGCGGCCCTGCCGCTCGCCGCCTTCGGCATGCTCAACCCGATGATCGCGGGCGCCGCGATGGCGTTCTCGTCGGTGTTCGTGGTGACCAACAGCCTGCGGCTGCGGTCCTTCAAGTAGGCACGTGGACGATGCCCACCGAGGCACGCGGCCTTCCGGCCGCGCGCCTCGCTGTGCGGAATCCGCTCGGGCCGGACTCAGGCACGCAAGAGCCGGGCGATGGCCTGCGCAGGCTCGGCGACCTTGTCCTGGGCTTCGTCTCCTCCGGCATCGATGGCATCGTGCACGCAGTGCCCCAGGTGGTCCTCCAGCAGCGCTGAGAAGGCGAGAGCGCGAGCGGCGGCTGGGGCAGGCGGTTCAGCGGCCTGGGAGTACTCCGGGGTGGCGCTGCGTCTTCCACTTGACCGGCTGCGCTCCGGCGGTCCCGGTGTCGTACGCACCCAGCCGCACGGCGGACTGACATGCTGCCTGGCGTGGTAACCGTGTGACGGCGAGCGTCGGGAAGGGGCCCACGTGCGGACATCGGACTGGCAGCCGGTGCTGGCCCTCCTCGTGCTGGTCGCAGGGGCCGTCGTGCTGCTCCATGCGCTGGCCATCGCGGTGAGGGCGGTCCGTGAACCGCTGCGCACCGGGCCGTTCAGCGGAGGGCTCGAACCGGAAGAGCATCCACTCTCGCGCTTCCACGTCCGGTGGTATCCGGTCACGATGGTCTTCCTCGCCTTCGACATGGAGATGCTGTTCATGTATCCGTGGACGAAGGTCGTCTCGGCCGTGGGCACGACCGCGGTCGTCGAGATGTTCCTCTTCCTGGGCATCCTGCTGGCGGGCGTCGCGTACGCCTGGCGAGAGGGGGCCTTCCGGTGGAGCTGAGGCGCAGGATCACGCGAACAGCGATGGCCCGGCCGGGGGTTCTGTTGGCCGTGTGTCCCGGTGCCACGCGAGAACGGCTCACTGCCGAGGCCGAGTTGGCGCGGCGCGGGTGGCGTTGCGTGGCCGTGCCCGCGGAGGCGGATCTGCTGGTGGTCGTGGGCGGTCTCGACACCGAGGAGGGCGACTGGATCGCGAATCTGTGGCGTGCCGTCCCGGCCCCCAAGTCCTGGGTACGGCTCACCAACGGCGAGCAGGTCGCCGAGAACCTCGATCGTGGGCTCGCCGAAGTCCGGCGCGGGGAAACCGCAGGTCCGGTCGGAGCCCCGGACGGGGGTCACGGAGAGGGGCCGCCCGCCAGAAAATCAACGGCGGCCCAGAGCGGCAGGCACCATCACCAACCGCCTCACGGAGACTCGCAACACGGCGACCACGGTGGTCACGACAACCCGGCCGGTCACGACGACCAGGGTGGGCAGGAGACCCAGGGTTCGGGCGACGAGCACGGCAGTCACCACGAACACGGTGAAGACGCTCAGCACGCCGAGCACGAAGATCACCACGGCGGACACGGCGGACACGGCGGACACGAGATGGACGGCGGGCATCACGGTCACGCCGGGCACGACATGGGCGGCGTCGTGGACGGGTTGCCCATGGCCGATCGCGCCGAGGACAGGGACGGGCTGCGGCTCGACCGGCTGCACGTGCCGCTGGGCCCGGCCCTCCTCGACTGGCCCGCCGGGCTGGTGCTGCGCCTGTCCCTGCAGGGTGACGTCGTCCAGCAGGCCGACGTCGAGGCGACGGCACCCACATCGCCGTATCCGCCCTTCTGGAACGAACCGTGGCTCCAGGCACGCGTGGGCGAGCGGGTCTCCCGGGGTGATGCCGCCCGGAGGCTGTGTGCGGCGCATCTGGACAGCCTGGGCAGGTTCTTCGCCGTGACGGGGTGGGCCGACCTGGCCGCCCGCGCCCGACACGTACGTGACCGAGCCCTGGCCGGGGCCAGTACTGCTGAACTCTCCGGCCTCGTACGTCCGTTGGCCCGGAGGGCCGCGAGGTCCCGCACGCTGCGCCGGCTGACCGCCGGACTGGGTTCGCTGCCCGCCGGGCACGCGCATCACCTGGGAGTCACAGGACCTGCCCTGGCCGCCGACGGGGACGCGCACAGCCGGATGCTCGTGTGGCTCGACGCGGTCGGGCGCAGTGCGGCCGCCTGCGACGACAGCGACGTTCTCGACGGGGCCGAAGCAGTCGGCCCTCGCGGGCGGCTCGACGGGCCCGTGCCTCCGTCCCAGGCCATGCTGAATGCCCTGCCCGGCCTGCTGGAGGGCACCGAGTTCGCCTGCGCGCGCATCATCGTCGCGAGTCTGGACCCGGACCTCGACGAGCTCGCGCGCCTTCCGGTGCCGGGGGTCGCCCATGGCTGAACGTGCTCCGTTGTGGGCGATCTTCGTCCTGCCCGCTCTTCTGCTCGCGGTCGCGCTGGTGACGGCCGGGTTCGACGCCGTACTCGCGGCCGGCGCGCGGAACGGGCGCCTGGGCTCCCCGCGTGAGGCAGCCGCCCGCGCGACGGAGCCAGGCCGGGAGGTGCTGCGCCAACTCGTCCAACAGCCGCGGCGGACCCGGGCCTCCGACGTGCCGCTGGCCCGGGTCGGAGCGGCTCTCCTTCCCGTCGCCGCCGTCCTCGCTGCCGTCGTACTGCCACTCGGCTTCCGCTCGGTGAGCGACCTTCCGGAGGGAATCGTCTGGTTCAACGCGATGGAGGCGCTGGCCTGGGCGGCTGTCTGGCTGGCGGGCTGGGGCCCGAACTCGACGCTCTCGCTCATCGGCGGGTACCGGTTCCTGGCCCAGGGGCTGGCGTACGAGCTGCCGCACATGCTCGCGATCACCACGGCCGCGCTCGGGGCGGAGTCGTTGCGGGTGGGCGACGTCGTCGACGCCCAGGCCGGGGTGTGGTTCGCGGTGTGGATGCCGGCGGCCTTCGGGATCTATCTGCTCAGCGCGATGGCGATGGCGTTCTGGGGGCCGTTCGACCAGCCCGCCGGACACGACGTGGCGGGTGGGGCGGCCTCCGAGCTGTCCGGTGCGGACCGGGTGCTCTTCCTCGGCGGCCGGTGGCTGCTGCTGGTCGTGGCGGCGGCGTTCAGCGTGCCGCTCTTCATGGGCGGCGGGCACGGCCCGTTGCTGCCCGGCTGGGCATGGACCGTACTCAAGACGGCGGCCGTACTGGCCTTCCTGGTCTGGGCCCGGCGACGGGTGCCGACCCTGCGCATGGACCGGTACCTGGAGCTGGCCTGGGTCGTGCTGACCCCGCTGGCCATCGCGCAGGCACTGGTCGTGGCCGTGGTGGTGCTGAACCGGTGAAGCCGATGACGAGAGCGAGGTGTCGGACGTAAATGGATGTCGCGACCTTCTGTGTGCTGGCCGTCCTCGCGGTCGTCAGCGGCGCGATGGTGTTCCGCTTCGACTCCATGGCCCGTGCGACCTTCTCCCTGCTGACCTCGCTGCTGTGCGTGGGCGGCCTCGTCGTGCTGCTCGGCCTCGCCTACTTGGGCATCGTCATCGTGCTGATGATGACGATCGAGATGGCCATCATGGCGGTCTTCATGGTGATGTACATGATGAATCCGGCCGGGCTCATGCCGATGACGATGACGCACAACAAGAAGGGCGCGGCCGTCGTCTGCTGCCTTCTCTTCCTGCTCCTGGCGGCCGGGATCCTGCTCGCGCCCTGGCCCGCCCGTCGAGGGAAGGCGCCCGCCGACCCGACCATGGAACTCGGCATGTCCCTCATGGGGCCGCAGATGCTGACCATGATGACGCTGGGCATGGCCCTGTTCGCGACGATTGTCGCCACGGTGGTGCTGGCCACCCGGCGGGGACGGTACGACCGTCTCGGCGACGATCTGCGGGCGCGGCACGCGGACGATCCCGTACGAGGCGGTGTCGGCCGGTGAGTCTGGAACCGTTCCTGCTGCTGGCCGCCGCGCTGTTCTGCGTCGGGCTGTTCGGGGCGCTCACCCAGCAGTCGATCGTGATGCTGATGATGGGCCTCGAACTCATGCTGGGCGGAGTCATCCTGGGTGCCGCGACCGCCTGGCACTACATCGCTCCGGCGGCGGCCGAGGGCCAGGCCCTGATCGTCCTCGCGGTCACGGCGATGGCCCTGGAGATGGCGATGGGGTTCGCTGTGGTCACCGCCCTGTTCCGGTCGCGGGAGGTCGACATGACCGACATGGCGGCGGAGTTGAAGGAGTGAGCGCCCTGCTGGGGGCGCTGGTCGCGCTGCCGCTCGGGGCGGGGGCGGTACTGCTCCTGGTGGGGCGGCGGGCCGACCGTGCGGCACCGGGTGTGGCCCTCGCCGTGGCAGGCGCCGCTCTGGGCCTCGCGATCGCCACGGCCTTTCGGCACCCGGCCGTACGGGCGCCGTTCCTCGACGGACTTCCCGTGCGACTCGCGGTGGACGGCCTGTCCGGACTCATGACTGTCACGGTCACCGGGGTCACGCTGGCCGTACTTCTCTTCAGCGCGGCCGAGTTCAGCACGAGCGAGGCCCGGGCCCGCTTCTTCGGGCTGATGCTGCTGTTCGCCGGAAGTATGCTCGTCACGGTCACGGCCGCGAACCTCCCGGTCCTGCTGATGGGCTGGGAAGTCATGGGCGCCACCTCATGGGCGCTGATCGGATATTGGTGGCGGGATCCGGAGCGTACGAGCGCGGCCGACACCGCGTTCCTCACCACGCGTACCGCCGATCTGGGTCTCTATCTGGCGGCGGGGGCCGCGCTCGCGAGCGGCCGGGACACGACGCTCTCGCTCGACGGACTGGCGCGCGCCGACGACCCGTGGCTCTCCTTCATCACCGCGGGCCTCATCGTTTCCGCCTTCGGCAAGTCCGCCCAACTGCCCTTCAGCTTCTGGCTGTCGAAGGCCATGCAGGGCCCGAGCCCCGTCTCGGCGCTGCTGCACTCGGCGACCATGGTCGCCGCCGGGGCGTATCTGCTGCTGCGGACCGGACCGCTGCTGAACGCCTCCGGCTGGGGCGACGACGTGGTCGCGTGGACGGGCGCCGCCACCGCGCTCTTCCTCGGGCTCGTCGCGGTAGCGCAAACCGACCTCAAGCAACTGCTCGCCGCATCGACCTGTGCCCAGATCGGCTTCATGGTGCTCGCCGCCGGGACCGGCGCGGCATCGGGTGGCACGCTGCAGCTCATCGCCCACGCCTCGGCGAAGAGCCTGCTCTTCCTGGCCGCCGGGGCCTGGCTGACCGCACTGGGCACCCAGCGGCTCCCCGAACTGCTCGGCGCCGCACGCCACAACCGGACAGTCGGTGTGGCCTTCACCGTCGGCGCGCTCTCCCTGGCCGGGATTCCGCCGCTGTCGCTGTGGGCCGCCAAGGACGTCCTGCTCGCGGGCACGCTGGAGAGCAGCCCCTGGTTGTACGCCGTCGCGTTGGCCGCTGCCCTGCTGTCGGCGGTCTACAGCGCCAAGGCCCTGTGGTTCGTGTGGCGACCTGCCGTCCCGCGACCCGACGCGCACCGTGTCCCGGTCGGTGCCGTCGTGCCCCTGGTCTCGCTGGCCCTGGCTTGCCTGGCGCTGACGCCGGTGGCCTTTCCTCCGCTGCGTGACAGTGTCGGGCGTGTCCTGGCGCAGGCCGGTCAACCTGAACCGCAGGCATGGGAGTCCGTGCTCTCCGGTGCCCTTGCACTACTGGCGGTCGTGGTCACCTGGATCTGGTACACGCGCCCGTCGGCCCGGTCCCCATGGGCGAAGACGGTCCTCGCGAATTGGCTGCTCTTCGAGCGTGCCGCCCAAGTCGTCCTGGTCGCTCCCGTGATGCGGCTGGCGCGCTTGGCCGCGGCGTTCGACAACCGGGTCCTGGACCGTGCCGTCGACGGCACGGCCGCGGGCTCCGTGCGGTTCGCCCGCTGGACGGACGGCGTCGTGGAGCGGGCGGTGGACGGCACGGTGACGGCGGTCGCCGACGGCACCCGTGCGCTCGGCCGCTGGGCCCGCCGCCCGCAGACCGGGCAGCTGCACCAGTACCTCGCCCAGGCCGTCGCGGCCTTCACCGTCCTCGCCGTCGTGCTCGTCCTCGTGAGGTGACCCGCTTGCTGTCCGCCCTCGTCTTCGCACCCACGGCCGTCGCGCTGCTGCTGTTCGCCTTGCCCCGCCGTACGACACCGCGGGTCTTCCGCGCCGTGTGGGTCGTCACGTCCGCGCTGGAACTCGCCCTGGTCATCGCGGTGTGGGCCGGGTACGAGGCCGAAGGGGGGATGCAGTACGAGCAGCGCGCCCGGTGGATTCCGAGCGCCGGGGTCGGCTATCACGTCGGTGCCGACGGGCTGTCGCTGCCGCTGCTCGCCCTCACCTGCCTGCTGTTCCTGGCCTGCGCGTTGTACTCACTGCGCGAAGGTCGCCGTATCCGCGAGTTCGCCGCGCTCTTCCTCTTCCTGCAGACCACCTGCCTTGGTCTGTTCGCCGCCCTGGACCTGATCCTCTTCTTCGTGTTCTTCGACCTGTCCATCGTCGCGATGTACTTCGTCATCGCCGGATGGGGCCACCAGCAGGCTGCGCGCGCCGCGCTGAAGTTCTTCCTGTACACCTTCCTCGGTTCGCTCGCCCTGCTGCTCGGCTTCATCGGCCTGTACCTCGCCGCGTCTCCGCACACCTTCGACATGGTCGAGCTGACGGAGCAGAACCCGCTGGCCGGCCGCTCCGTCCACGGCGCCCTGGTGCTGCTGGCCGTGGTCGTCGGCCTGGCGGTGAAGACCCCGACGGTGCCGTTCCACACCTGGCTGCCACCGGCCCACGTCGAGGCGCCCGCCGCCGGATCCGCGATCCTGGCCGGCGTCCTGCTGAAGATGGGCACATACGGCTTCGTCCGCATCGCCATGCCGATGCTCCCCGAGGCCTGGCGCCGCTACGCCCTCGTCCTGGTCGTCGTCGGCGTCCTCTCCGTCCTTCACGGAGCCCTGGTCGCCCTCGCACAGACCGACTTCAAACGGATGGTCGCCTACACCTCCGTCAACCACATGGGTTACGTCGTCCTGGCCGTCGGCGCCGGCGCCGCGGCAGCGGACAGCTCCGAACAGGCCCGCTCCCTCGCGGTCACCGGGGCGGTGACGCAGATGGTCAGCCACGGCCTGCTCACCGGCGCGCTGTTCCTGCTGGCCGGGGTGCTGTACGAGCGCGGGCGGACGTACGACATGGGCTCGTACTCCGGAGTCGCCGGCGCGGCGCCCGCGTTCGCCGCCATGACCGGCGTCGCGGCCTTCGCCTCTCTCGGGCTGCCGGGATTCTCCGGCTTCATCGCCGAGTTCCAGATCTTCACCGGAAGCCTCGGGCCACAGCCTCTGGCCACGACACTCGCCGTGCTCGGCATCCTCCTCACCGCCGGGCTGTTCCTGCGCGCGCTGCGGCAGGTCTTCACCGGCCCGCTGCGTCTTCCCGAGGCACCGGGCACGCCCCGCGCGTTCCCGGACATCCGCGCACACGAGAGCCTCGCTGTCGTACCGCTCCTCGTCCTGGCCCTCGTCCTCGGCGTGGCGCCCCGCTTCCTGCTGGACGTCATCGAGCCCGCGTCCCGGTCCGTCCTGGAACTGCTCGCCCGATGACCGAGATGAACGAGAATCCACTCGACCTCCTCCCCGAGGTACTGCTCGCCGCGTCCGCCGTACTCGGGCTGCTGCTCGGCTCCTGGCTGCCGCGCGTCCGACAGTGGATCGTGGGTCTGCTGGCGGCCGTCGCGTGCGTGGCGGGGATCGTCGCCGCCTCGGTGGCCGCCGGGAAGCCGACCGTCACCGCCTTCGGCGAGGCCTTCGCCGTCGACCCGGTCACGAGCACGTCCCGGATCGTGGTCCTCGGCGGCACGCTCCTCGTCCTCGGCGTCTCCTTCCACCCTCTGCAAGGGGACCCGAGGGAGACGGAGTTCTACGTACTGCTGCAGCTGGCGGCCCTCGGCGCGCTCATGATGGCGGGCACGCAGGACCTGCTGCTGCTCGCCGCCGGGTACCTGCTGGCGAGCATCCCCGCCTACACCCTCGCCGGCTTCCGCAAGGACGGGCCGGGCACCGAGGCGGCACTCAAGTACTACGTGGTCGGCGCCCTGTCGGGTGTACTGATACTGACCGGCATCACCATCCTGTACGCGACGGGACGCGGCACCGGGTACCCGATGCTCGGGGAAGCGTTCCGCGACGCGCCCCAGGCGCTGATCGCCACCGGCACGACGGGGCTTCTGGCAGGCGTACTGTTCAAGGCCGGAGGCGTACCCGCGCACTTCTGGGTCCCCGACGCCGTGCAGGGCAGCAGCCCGCCGGTCGCGGCGCTCCTCACCACCATCCCGAAGATCGGCGCACTCGCCGCGCTCTTCCGCCTGGGCGACGTCGTCTTCGCCGACAGCCCCCTGCCCTGGCCCGCGCTCGTCGCCGTACTCTCCGCCGCCTCCATGACCCTCGGCAATCTCGGCGCGTTCTTCCAGCAGGACGTCAAGCGACTGCTTGCCTACTCGACGATCAGCCAGGTCGGCTACCTCCTCATGCCGGTGGCCGTCGCCGGACGCGCGGACCTCGCGCAACAAGCGCTGCTGTACTACCTCGCGGCGTACACGGTGACCAACCTCGGCGCCTTCGCCGTGGTCTGCGCCCTCCCCCGCGCCCTCACACCGGACGACTACCGAGGTCTGGCCAAGGAGCGTCCGCTGCTCGCCGCGAGCCTCGTCATCTGCCTACTGGGACTCGTCGGCACCCCGCCCACCTCGGTGTTCCTCGGCAAACTCGAAGCGTTCAGCGCCGCCTTCGAAGGCGGTTACGCCTGGCTCGCCGCCCTGGCCGCCGCCAACACCGTGGCGTCCCTCTTCTACTACCTGCGCTGGATCGTGCCCGCGGTCTCCCGAAGCGGATCCTCACCGCCTCCCGAGGGCGACCGCACGGCACGTGTGACGGCATACACCGCCACGGCGGTCTCGCTCGCTCTCGGAATCGCCGGCGGACCGGTCCTGGGCGCGCTGGCCTGACCGGCCATCACTGTTCGGGGTTCGTACGTCACGAGGTGTTACCGAGAGGAGTTCAATGGCGTACGCATGTCGACAACGGGTCGGCTCAGCACAGTCGCATGCCTTTCAGGCGGACACGGCCGGGCTGGTGAGCCCCGGGGCGCTCGCGGCACTAGCGCGCGGTCTGCGTGTGCACGTACTCCACGAGCCGGGTCAGGGCGTCGGGGTCGGTGCTGGGCATGACGCCGTGGCCGAGGTTGAAGATGTGGCCCTCCAGGCCGGCGGCCGTGTCGAGCACCTCGCGGGTCTTGGTCTCGACGGCCTCGGTGCCGGCGAAGAGGACCGTCGGGTCGAGGTTGCCCTGGAGCGCCTTGCCGGGGCCGACGCGGCGGGCAGCCTCGTCGAGCGGGACGCGCCAGTCGACGCCGACGACGTCCGCGCCGGCCTCGCCCATGAGGCCCAGCAGCTCGCCGGTGCCGACGCCGAAGTGGATGCGCGGGACGCCGTAGGACTCGACGGCCCGGAAGACCTTCGCCGAGGCGGGGAGGACCGAACGGCGGTAGTCGGTAGGGGCGAGCGCGCCGGCCCAGGAGTCGAAGAGCTGGACGGCCGAGGCACCCGCCTCGATCTGGACCTTGAGGAACGCGGCCGTGATCCCGGCGAGGCGGTCGAGCAGGTCGCTCCACAGCTCGGGGTCGCCGTACATCATCGCCTTGGCGTTCTCGTACGTTCGGGACGGGCCGCCCTCGACGAGATAGCTGGCGAGGGTGAAGGGCGCGCCGGCGAAGCCGATGAGGGGGGTTCCGCCGAGCTCGGCGGTGAGGAGTCTGATCGCCTCGGTGACGTAGGAGACGTCCTCGGCGGTCAGGTCGCGCAGCTGGACGAGGTCGGCGCGGCTGCGGATCGGCTTCTCGACGACCGGGCCGACGCCGGGCTTGATGTCGAGGTCGATCCCGATGGCCTTGAGCGGGACCACGATGTCACTGAAGTAGATCGCCGCGTCCACGTGGTGCCGGCGGATCGGCTGGAGGGTGATCTCCGTGACCAGCTCGGGCCGCATGCAGGACTCCAGCATCGGGATGCCCTCGCGCACCTTCAGGTACTCGGGCAGCGAGCGCCCGGCCTGCCGCATGAACCACACCGGTGTGTGCGGCACGGGCTCGCGCCTGCACGCCTTCAGGAAGGCGGAGTTGTACGTGGCGGTCGGCTGGTGGCCCGAGGGGCTGGCGTTGGCACTCACGAAGCAAAGTCTCGCACGACCGCTTGACAGGGACGGTCCGGGCTGCGGACAACCCGCAAGCGATCATTTCCGGCCATCGCCGCCGGTGGCCGACGCCGCCTCCGTTCGCTGAGTGCGATGCGACAGTGACCCAGGGCACGGGTGTCTTGCCCTGCGCCGAGGCCCAGTTCCCCTTAATGTTCCGGCATGGCTGCGGCTCAGGGACGACTGTCGGACGGCGCTGGCGGGACGGGCGACGCGAAGGAGGGGGAGCGCGATGCGATGGAGACGGCACCGTTGCCGTTCCGCTCCGCCGTCGAAGCGCTGCGGACCTCACGGCCGCGGCCGGAGATCGAGATCGAACCGACCCGGCCGCCCCAGCGGCTGGCGCCGTACGCGTACGCCCTGGAGGCCGCGGTCGTCGAGGGCGACGAGGATCTGGCCGACGGGCGGCTCGTGCTGCTGCACGAGCCGGCGGGACACGACGCCTGGCAGGGCACCTTCCGGCTGGTGACCCTGGTCCGCGCGGAGTTGGAGCCCGAGATGGCGGCGGATCCGCTGCTGCCGGACGTGTGCTGGTCGTGGCTGACCGGTGCGCTGCAGTCCCGGGGGCTGCCGTACGGCGAGCCGAGTGGCACGGTGACGCGGGCGAGCTCCCACTACTTCGGCGGGCTGTCCACGCGGCCGGCCGCGTCCCAGATCGAGATCCGGGCGTCCTGGACCCCGCTTGAGGCCCTGGGCGGTGTTCCCGACACGGCCTCGCATCTCGCTTCCTGGTGCGACCTGCTCGCCCAGATCGCGGGGCTGCCGCCGGCGGTCGACCCGGAGGACGCGGCTGTGGTGACGCTGCCGCAGCGGCGGGGGCCGCAGTCCCGCTGAACCTTCGCAGAACAGAGGACCGTGCGCCGTGGGGCGTGCGGTCCTTTTCGTGCCTCCGTCACGCGGTCTCTTTCCGCGCCTCTCGCCACGCCGAACAAAACCATCACTTTGTCGATACGGCCACTTTCGGCCGCGTATTGACGTGAAGCGACACCGTTCGATCTTCGAATGATCGAAGACGTGTCCGAATTGCACGGATTGTTACTCACCAAATCGTGATCATTCTCTAAAGGAGCATGGGTTTGGTGCCGAAGACCCCTGTGACCTTGAAAGTACGGTTCGTCCCGGCTTAAACCCCACGAGCCCAGCGAGCCGCCCCCGTCCCGCACCCAGGAGGCCTGGTGTCCGTTCTCCTCGAGCAGCCCGCAAGCCTGGTCGCCTACCGTCCGAACAAACCGACGGCGATGGTGGTCGTGGCCGATCCGCGCGTCCGGTCCACGGTCACCCGCCACTTGTGGGCCCTCGGTGTCCGCGATGTCATCGAGGCCTCGTCCATCGCCGAAGCCCGCCCCCGCGTCGGCAACCCCCGTGACATCTGCGTCGCGGAGGTCCACCTGCCGGACGGTTCCGGCCTGACCCTCCTCTCCGAGACCCGCGCGGCGGGCTGGCCCAACGGCCTCGCCCTCTCCGCCGCCGACGACATCGGCGCCGTACGCAACGCCCTCGCGGGCGGTGTGAAGGGATACGTCGTCACGGGCACCCGCACCAACATCGGACTGCCCGCCCGCCCGGGAACCGCGCCTCTCGGCTCCGCCGCCCGTATGCACCGCCGCCCCCCGGGTGCCCCGAGCCACCCGGGCGGCTACCGGGAACTGTCGGGCCGCGAGGTCGAGGTGCTGCGCCTGGTCGCGGAGGGGCAGTCGAACAAGGCGATCGGCGTCTCGATGGGCCTGTCCGCGCTCACGGTCAAGAGCCACCTGGCCCGGATCGCACGCAAGCTCGGCACCGGCGACCGCGCCGGGATGGTGGCGGTGGCGCTGCGCACCGGGATCATCCACTGACGCCGAGGGTGCCGAGGCAGGAAGGGGCCGGGATCGTTCTCCGATATCCGTACTCTCCCGGTTCGCCGGGAACATTCACTGACACGTGTGACACGTGACTGGTTTACGACCCTGGAAGGCCCGTAGACGGAACGTTCCGTCTACGGGCCATGTCCATACACAGATACCCTTGACAGGTGACCGACGCCCAAGAGACCGCAGCAGACAGCACCCTGCGCACCACCGGAGGCGCCCCTCCGGACGACGGCGGATCTTCTGAAGCGGGGGCGCCGATCCCTTTGCTGGTGCCCCGAGACGGCATTCCGCCCGTGATCGCCGACGAGTCCTCGCTCGCCGCGGTGATCTCCGCGTTCGCCGCCGGCTCCGGCCCCGTCGCCGTGGACGCCGAACGGGCGTCCGGCTACCGCTACGGCCAGCGGGCCTATCTGGTGCAGCTGCGCCGCGAGGGCTCGGGCACCGCGCTGATCGACCCCATCGCCTGCCCCGACCTCTCCGGCCTCGGCGAGGCGCTCTCCGGAGTGGAGTGGGTGCTCCACGCCGCCACCCAGGACCTGCCCTGCCTGCGCGAGATAGACATGGTCCCGACGCGGCTCTTCGACACCGAGCTGGCCGGACGGCTCGCCGGGTTCCCCCGGGTCGGTCTCGGCGCGATGGTCGAGACCGTCCTCGGCTACGTCCTCGAGAAGGGCCACTCCGCGGTCGACTGGTCGACCCGGCCGCTCCCCGACCCCTGGCTGCGGTACGCGGCGCTCGACGTGGAACTCCTGGTGGACCTGCGGGACGCCCTGGAGAAGGAGCTGGACCGGCAGGGCAAGCTCGAATGGGCCCGCCAGGAGTTCGACGCGATCGCCGCCGCGCCGCCCGCCGAGCCGCGCAAGGATCCGTGGCGTCGTACGTCCGGGATGCACAAGGTGCGGCGCCGACGGCAGATGGCGGTCGTACGGGAACTGTGGGAGGCGCGGGACCGCATCGCGCGGCGGCGGGACGTGTCGCCGGGGAAGGTGCTGGGCGACGCGGCGATCGTGGAGGCCGCCCTTGCGCTGCCGGGCACCGCGCACGCCCTCGCCGCGCTGAACGGATTCGGGCATCGGACGGGGCGGCGGCAGCTCGAGCAGTGGCAGGCCGCCGTGGACCGGGCCAAGGCGCTGCCGGATTCGGCGCTGCCGGCGCACGGGCAGCCCGTGACCGGGCCGCCGCCGCCGAAGGCCTGGGCCGACAAGGACCCGGCGGCGGCCGCTCGGCTGTCCGCTGCTCGGGCCGGGGTGTCCGCGCTGGCCGAACAGCTCACCATGCCCCAGGAGAATCTGATCACTCCGGATACGGTTCGGCGGCTCTGCTGGGAACCGCCGAAGTCGTTGGACGCGGAGGCTGTGAGCGCGGCGCTTGCGGGGTACGGGGCGCGGGCCTGGCAGGTTGAGCTGGTTACGCCGGTGCTGGTGGGGGCGTTGTCCGCTACGGCGAAGGCGAAGGGGGCCCAGTCGCCCTAGGGCCGTCTGGGCGCCGGCGGGTGCGGGTTCGCCGTGGTTGCTCGCGCGGTTCCCCGCGCCCCTGAGAGGCGGCGGTGCCCCCGCCCGGCTGATGAGTCGCCCTTACTTCGTGGCTCCTCTCGTGAAGCCGTTGTAGATGAATCTCTGGAGCGCCAGGAAGACGATCAGGGTCGGCAGGATCACCAGGACGGCTCCTGCCGAGATCGTTTCCCAGTGGGCGCCGAAGGGGCCCTTGAAGCGGAAGAGGGACGTGGAGATCACGCCGAGGTCGTCGGAGGGCATGTAGAGGAAGGGGATGTAGAAGTCGTTGTAGACGGTGATCCCCTTGACGATGACGACGGTGGCGACCGCGGGTTTCAGGAGCGGGAAGATGATCTTTCGGTAGATCGTGAAGGCGTTGGCGCCGTCCAGGCGGGCGGACTCGTCGAGGGAGATCGGGATCGATCTCACGAACTGCAGGAAGATGTAGATCGAGACGATGTCGGTGCCCGTGTAGAGGGCGATCGGGGCCCAGAGGGTGTCGAACATGCCGAAGCTGTCGACGATCTGGAAGGTCGCGACCTGGGTGGTGACGCCGGGGACGAGGGTGGCGACGAGGAAGAGGGCGACGACCAGTTTCCGGAAGCGGAAGGTGAAGCGGTCGATCGCGTAGGCCGCCATCGAGCCGATGAGGACCGTTCCTGTGATGGCGAAGGCGAGGATGAAGGCCGTGTTGCCGAAGGCGGCGAGCATCTCGCCGTCGCGGAACGCCGTCGCGTAGTTCGCGAGGTTCAGCGGGTTGTCCGGCAGGGTGAGGGCGCCGCTGTCGTCCGCCATCTGCTCCTCGGTCTTGAGCGAGGTCAGCAGGACCACGAGGAGGGGCAGGAGAACCACGACCGACGCGCCGACCAGTGACAGATAGGTGAGGGTGCGGGCGACCCGCCTGCGGATTACAGGGGTCGGGATCGTCAGTGTCGTCATACGAGGTCCGCCCTGTCGTCGGGGACCAGTCGGCGCTGCAGCCACGTCACCGCCAGGATGATCAGCAGGAGGACGACCGCGGCGGCCGACGCGAGGCCCGTCTTGTTGAACTGGAAGGCGAGCTTGACTGTCTGGATCACGAAGGTCTCGGTGCCGGTGGCGCCGCCGGTCATGATGTAGGGGATCTCGAAGACCGACAGGGACCCGGAGATCGAGAGGATCACGCTCAGGCTCAGGACCGGGCGGATGCCGGGCGCGATGATGTACCGGAACTGGTGCCAGCGGTTGGCGCCGTCGAGTTCGGCGGCCTCGTACAGCTCCCCCGGGATCGACTGGATCGCCCCGAGGAAGAGCACGAAGTTCAGGCCCGTGTAGCGCCAGACGGAGACGCCGGAGAGGGAGATGTTCGCGGACGTCGAGGTGCCGAGCCAGGCGCGGTCGGACTCGTGGCCGAGGAGGGCGAGGAGCGAGTCGAGGGTGCCGCCGTCCTGGAAGAAGTAGAGGAAGACGAAGCCGATCGCGACGCCGTTGATCAGGTACGGGAAGAAGAGGACGCCCTTGAAGAGGTTCCGGAAGCGGAGGTCGAAGCTGAGGATCGTCGCGAAGTAGAGGGCGACGCCGATCTGCAGCGCCGAGGCGGCCAGGTAGTAGCCGCTGACGAAGAAGACCTGGAACAGCTCGGGGCGGGTGAAGATCTCGATGTAGTTGTCGGGGCCGGTGTAGCGCAGTTCGGGGCTGACGCCGTCCCAGTCGGTGAAGCTGTACGCCAGCATGTTGGCGACCGGGGCGTAGGTGAAGGCGATCAGGAGGGCCAGCGGGGCGGCCAGGAAGAGCCAGGGGGTGAGCTTTCGCCACAGGCGCACCTTGCGGGGCGCCCGCCGGGGCATGGGGGGCGGGGGCGCGGCCACCGGGGGCCGCGCCGCCTTCTCTGTCGCGTGCGAGGGGTCGGTCGTACGCGTGCGGGGCATCAGGATCCCACGGTCTTCGCCGCCTCGGTCCAGCGCTTGCCGAGGTCGGCGAGGAAGTCGTCGAGGTCGCCGTCCTCGGCGCCGCGGGCGAGGTCGACCAGGTCCTGGCGGTAGGCGGGGCCGTGGATGCCGACCTCGGAGGCGCTGTCGATCTCCTTGACGAGTCCGCCCTTGGCGTCGTCCAGCTCGATGAGCTTCACCCCGGCCTCCTCGTACGGCTTCAGGGCCTCCGGGAGAGGGGCGTCCTTGAGGACCGACGGCAGCAGGTTGTCGTCCGCGTAGCCGGACTCGGTGGAGAACCAGTCGATCCAGGCGCGGGCCGCCTCCTTGTGCTTGGAGTTGATGTTCACGGCCTGGTTGTAGTCGGGGCTGAGGACCGCGCAGAATGTGCCGTCGACCTGGGCGGGGAACGGCATGAAGCCGATGTCGTCGGGGTCGGTGCCGGCCTTCTCGGCGGCCTGCCGGAACTGGAGTACCGCCCACGAGCCTAGCCAGGCGGTGGCGATCTCGCCCTTCGCCAGCCGGGGCTTGGAGCCCTCCCAGTTGGTGGTCGTCGGGTCCTTCTCGATGAGGCCCTGATGCACGATGTCGTGGAGGAGGGTGTCACCCACGCGCAGGTCGGCGCCCTCCGCCCACGGGTCGCCCTCGGTGAGCGCCGTGGTGGCCCCGGTGTCGCAGCTGACCGAGCCGTTGACGTACGTCCAGGACGTGAGCGGCCACTGGGCCGCGAAATTGGTGTAGTAAGGCACCGCGTCCGTCCGGGACTTGATGGCCTTCAGAGCGGTGAGGAACTCGTCCGGAGTGGTGGGCCAGTCGGTGACACCGGCTTCGGCCCAGACCTTCTTGTTGTAGACGAAGCCGGGGGTGCCGCCGTTCGTGGTCTGCCCGTAGACCTTGCCGTCGACCGCCGTGAAGTCGGTGAAGCGGTACTTCTCGCTCAGCTCCTTCTCGGTGCCCAGCGAGGCGAAGAACTTGGGGTAGTCGTTCTTCTTGATGACGGCCGGGATCATCAGGACGTCGCCGTAGTTCTCCGTGTTCATACGGATCTTGACCTCGGCCTCGTAGTCCGTGAGGGCCTCGAACTCGACCTTGACCTTGGGATAGGTCCTGTTGAAGGCGTCCGCGTACTTCTTCATCGTGCCGTCCTGCACGATGTCGGTGCGGTGGGTGAGGACCTTGATGGTTCCGGAGACCTTTGACGGGTCGTCAGGAGCCTTGGCGTCGGCGCCTTCCGAGCTGCCCCCGCTGCCGGTGCAGCCCGAGACGAGGAGGGCCGCTGCGACCAGTGTTCCGGCGAGTGTCCTTCGGTGGCTCATGTGCACCAGCTCCGTTTCGGGACGGACGAGCACGAGTGGGATGGCTGGTTCGGCACTCTGGCAGCCGTTCACTGAACCGGTAAAGTCCCTATTTCGCCAAGGATGTCGAAACATTTCGCGGTACTGTCGAGGAACCGAACTGGACCGGTTTAGGGAGTGCGCATGCTGGACGCCACACCGCTCACCGAGGGCTGGATCCTGCGGCACGAGGGGAGCGGGCTGCCCGCCGCGGTGCCCGGGTGCGTGCACACCGACCTGCTGGCGGCGGGGCTGATCCCGGACCCCTTCCTCGGGCGGAACGAGACCGAGGTGGCGTGGGTGGGGCGCCGGGGGTGGACGTACGAGGTCGAGCTGCCGGCCGTCGGGGCGGCCGACGGGCACGACCAGACCGACCTGGTCTTCGACGGGCTCGACACGGCCGCCGAGATCCGGCTCGACGGACGGCTCCTCGGCTCCGTACGGAACATGCACCGCTCGTACCGCTTCGACGTCACCGGGATGAGCGGGCGGCTCTCGGTGCGGTTCGCCTCCGCGTACGCCGAGGCGAAGGCGGTGCGCGAGCGGCTCGGCGACCGGCCGAACGCGTATCCCGAACCCTTCCAGTACATCCGCAAGATGGCCTGCTCCTTCGGCTGGGACTGGGGGCCGAGGCTCGTGACCGCCGGGATCTGGCGGCCCGTTCGGCTGGAGCGCTGGTCCACGGCTCGTATCGCCCGGGTACGGCCGCTGGTGACGGTCGACGGCACGACCGGGCACGTTGAGCTGCTCGTCGACGTGGAGCGGGCGGCCGTCGAGGCGGGGCTGCGGCTGGAGGCCCGGGTGGGCGGCGTCAGCGCGGTCGCGGTGGTCGAGGGCACGAGCGGGTCCGTGCGGCTGGAGGTGCCGGGCGCGGACCTGTGGTGGCCTCGCGGATATGGCGAACAGCCTTTGTATGACGTGGAGTTGACGCTGTCCGGCGACGGCGGGGCGCTTGATGTGTGGCGGCGGCGGATCGGGTTCCGGACCGTGGAGCTGGACCGGAGCGCCGATGAGCACGGCACCGGCTTCACCCTCGTCGTCAACGGCGAGCGGCTGTTCGCCCGTGGGGTCAACTGGATCCCGGACGACGTGTTCCCGTCCCGGATCACTCGCGAGCGCTATCGCGCGCGGCTCACGCAGGCGGCCGAGGCCGGTGTCGACCTGGTACGGGTCTGGGGCGGCGGCATCTACGAGAGCGGGGACTTCTACGACGCCTGCGACGAGTTGGGGCTGCTGGTCTGGCAGGACTTCCCGTTCGCGTGCGCGGCCTACCCGGAGGAGCAGCCGCTGCGGGGCGAGGTGGAGGCCGAGGCGCGGGAGAACGTCGTACGGCTGATGCCGCATCCCTCGCTTGTGCTGTGGAACGGCAACAACGAGAACCTGTGGGGGTTCAAGGACTGGGGCTGGGAGGAGCGGCTCGCCGGGCAGTCGTGGGGCGAGGGGTACTACCTGGGCGTACTGCCGCGTGTCGTCGCGGAGTCGGACCCGACGCGGCCGTACACGGCGGGCAGTCCCTGGTCGGGGTCGTGGGAGCGTCATCCGAACGACCCGGCGCACGGCACGCACCACTCCTGGGATGTGTGGAACCGGGAGGACTACGCGCGGTACCGGGCGAACGTGCCGCGTTTCGTCGCCGAGTTCGGGTGGCAGGCGCCGCCCGGGTACGCGACGCTGCGGCGCGCGCTGCCGGACGAGGAGCTCTCTGCCGACTCGCCCGGGATGCTGCACCACCAGAAGGCGGAGGACGGGAACGGGAAGCTGGAGCGGGGGCTGGCCCGTCATTTCACCGTGCCGAAGGACGACTTCGACCGTTGGCACTACCTGATGCAGGTCAACCAGGCCCGAGCCGTGGCCACCGGGATCGAGCACTGGCGGTCGCGGTGGCCCGTGTGCGCGGGCACGATCGTGTGGCAGCTCAACGACTGCTGGCCGGTGACGTCCTGGGCGGCGCTCGCATGGGACGGCCTGCCCAAGCCGCTGTACCACGAACTGCGGCGGGTGTACGCGGACCGGTTGCTGACGCTTCAGGCGCGGGGCGGAGGGCTGGTGTCGGCCGTGGTGAACCAGGCCCGCGAAGCATGGTCGACCGCGCTGCGGCTGCGGCGCATGACGGTCGCGGGTGCGGTGGTGAACGAGGCCCGCACGGAGGTCACGGCCGTCGCGCGCACGGTGGCCGAGGTGCGGGTGCCGGCCGGGCTGGAGCCGGTGGGACCGCGGGAGTTCCTGGTCGCCGACGCGGACGGGGTGCGCGCCCTGCACTTCCCCGTTCCGGACCGCGACATCCCGTACGTCCGACCGGAGTTCGACGTCGAGGTCGCACCGGGTGCCGTGACCGTGACAGCCCACACCCTGGTGCGGGACCTGCTGCTGCAGGCAGACCGGCTGGATCAGGCGGCGCGGGCGGACACCGGGCTGGTCACGCTGCTCCCCGGTGAGCGTGTCACCATCGGTGTACGTGGGTGGGAGACGCCCGACGCGGATGCCGCCCGCAAGGCGCTGTACTGCGTGGAGCCCGCGCGATGACCGTACCTCGGGTGACGATCAAGGACGTCGCCGCGCGCGCCGGGGTGTCCAAGGGGGCGGTGTCGCTCGCGTTCAACCAGAAGCGGGGGCTGTCCGACGCCACTCGGGACCGGATCTTCGCGGCGGCGCGGGAGCTGGGGTGGGCGCCGAACCTGGCGGCGCGGTCGCTGTCGAGTCAGCGGGTGGACGTCGTCGGGCTGGCGATCTGCCGGCCCGCGAAGCTGCTGGGTCTTGAGCCGTTCTACATGGAGTTCGTCTCCGGGGTGGAGAGCGTGCTGACCGAACGGTCCTGCTCGCTGCTGCTGCGGCTGGTGCGGAACCTGGAGGAAGAGGTGGGGCTGCAGGACGCGTGGTGGCGGGGGCGGCAGGTCAGTGGGTCGATCCTCGTCGATTTCCGCGCGGACGATCCGAGAGTGGCCGCGGCGGGGCGGCTGGGGATGCCGGTGGTGGCCGTCGGGCACCCGTCGCTGACCGGGGGGCTCACGTCCGTGTGGACGGACGACGCGACGGCGGTGACGGAGGCCGTGCGGTACTTGGCGGCGCTCGGGCATCGGCGGATCGCGCGGGTGGGGGGTGCGGCGGCTCTGGGGCACACGGCGATTCGTGCGGCGGCGTTCGACGAGGCGGCACGGGTGCTGCGGCTGGCCGGGGCGTGGCAGGTCGCCACCGACTTCTCGGGGGAGGCGGGGGGCCGGGCCACGCGGTCGCTCTTGACCGGTATGGGGGACGACCGCCCCACGGCGATCGTCTACGACAACGACATCATGGCGGTGGCGGGTCTGTCGGTGGCCGCCGAGCTGGGGCTGCGGGCGCCTGAGGACGTGTCGTTGCTGGCTTGGGACGACTCCCAGCTCTGTCGGCTCACCCGGCCGACGCTCTCCGCGATGAGTCATGACGTGCACGGGTTCGGGGCGGATGTGGCCCGGACCCTGTTCGGGGTGATCGCCGGGGAGAAGGGGGTCGGCAGGTCGCATCCGGTGGCCACGCCGGTGCTGGTGCCTCGGGGCTCCACAGCGCCCGCCCCGTGAGCGCCGTACGGGCCCGCGGGTGAGCACCGTACGCGGCTGCGGTCGCTTTCGGACTGGTCGCGCGGTCCCCCGCGTCCCTGGAGGGGTGCAATCGGGTGTGACCTTCGCCGCTCCGTCTCCCAGGGGTGTGCAGTGCTGTTACCCGCAAGTAGCATGGGTCTGAGCGCGCGCTCAGCGCTTGCGTGCCGCAGCAGTGCAGATCCCGCACCCTGGAGGAGAGCCATCGTGCCTCGTACCGTCAGGGACGTCGTCTTCGTCGACGGCGTCCGCACCCCGTTCGGCAAGGCGGGCCCGAAGGGCATCTACCACGAGACCCGCGCCGACGACCTCGTCGTGAAGGCGATCCGGGAGCTGCTGCGCCGCAACCCCGGTCTGGAGCCGCAGAAGATCGACGAGGTCGCCGTCGCCGCGACCACGCAGATCGGCGACCAGGGCCTGACCATCGGCCGTACGGCCGGCATCCTCGCCGGTCTGCCGCAGTCCGTGCCGGGCTACTCCATCGACCGGATGTGCGCGGGCGCCCTGACCGCCGTCACCTCGGTCGCCGGTTCCGTCGCCTTCGGCGCGTACGACGTGGCCATCGCCGGTGGTGTCGAGCACATGGGGCGCCACCCGATGGGCGAGGGCGTGGACCCGAACCCCCGGTTCGTCAGCGAGAAGCTGGTCGACGAGTCCGCCCTGTTCATGGGCATGACCGCCGAGAACCTGCACGACCGGTACCCGACGATCACCAAGCGGCGCGCCGACGAGTACGCCGTGCGCTCGCAGGAGAAGGCCGCCAAGGCGTACGCCGACGGCAAGATCCAGCAGGACCTGGTGCCGATCTCGGTGCGCCGCACCACTGTGCCCGACAGCGGCTCCGCCGCGGGCGAAGCCGGTGAGACGGGCTGGGGCCTGGTCACCGCCGACGAGCCGATGCGGCCGGGGACGACCCTGGAGAACCTGTCGGGCCTGAAGACCCCCTTCCGCGTCCACGGGCGGGTCACCGCCGGTAACGCGGCCGGTCTGAACGACGGCGCCACCGCGTCGATCATCGCGAGCGAGGACTTCGCCCGCGAGAACAACCTGCCGGTCAAGATGCGCCTCGTCGCGTACTCCTTCGCGGGTGTCGAGCCGGAGGTCATGGGCTACGGCCCGATCCCGGCGACGGAGAAGGCGCTCGCCCAGGCGGGGCTGTCCATCGACGACATCGGCCTGTTCGAGATCAACGAGGCCTTCGCCGTCCAGGTCCTGGCCTTCCTGGAGCACTACGGCATCGCCGACGACGACGCGCGCGTCAACCAGTACGGCGGCGCCATCGCGTTCGGTCACCCGCTGGCCTCGTCCGGCGTCCGGCTGATGACGCAGCTGGCCCGCCAGTTCGAGGAGCAGCCGCAGGTCCGCTACGGCCTGACCACCATGTGCGTCGGCTTCGGCATGGGCGCGACGGTCATCTGGGAGAACCCGCACTTCGAGTCCGCCGGAGGCAGCAAGTGAGCACCACCGCTGAGCTTTTGAAGGGTGCGGCCGAGCTGTTCCCCGACGAGGTCGTGACGTCCGCGCACGTA
Organism: Streptomyces sp. TG1A-60; assembly: GCF_037201975.1. Taxonomy (NCBI): domain Bacteria; kingdom Bacillati; phylum Actinomycetota; class Actinomycetes; order Kitasatosporales; family Streptomycetaceae; genus Streptomyces; species Streptomyces sp. TG1A-60. The sequence goes on from NZ_CP147520.1 coordinate 1,809,384, forward strand.
CGCCACCTCGACCTGCCGTACGGCGCCGGGCGCTTCGCGCTCATCACGCTGGACAACGGCTTCGACCACACCAAGCCGACCACCTTCGGCCCGGCGTCGCTGGCGAACCTGAACACCGCCCTCGACCAGGTCGAGAAGGAGGCCGTGGCCGGCGAGATCGTCGGCGTCGGTGTCACCGGCAAGCCGTTCATCTTCGCCGTCGGCGCCGACCTCAAGGGCGTGGAGCTGCTGAAGGAGCACGAGCACGCGCTCGCCATCGGCAGGGGCGGCCACGAGGTCTTCAAGCGCCTGGCGGCCCTTGCCGTCCCGACCTTCGCGTACTACAACGGTGCCGCGATGGGCGGCGGCGTCGAGGTCGGCCTGCACTGCTCCTACCGGACCGTGTCGAAGGCGCTGCCCGCCTTCTCGCTCCCCGAGGTCTTCCTCGGGCTGATCCCCGGCTGGGGCGGCTGCGCGCTGCTGCCGAACCTGATCGGCGCCGACAAGGCCGTCACGGTCATCGTCGAGAACTCGCTCAACCAGAACAAGCAGCTCAAGGGTCAGCAGGTCTTCGACCTCGGTATCGCGGACGCGATCTTCGAGGGCGCGGACTTCCTGGAGCAGTCGCTGATCTGGACGGCGAACGTCCTCAAGGGCGACGTCCAGGTCGAGCGTCCCGTCATCGACCGCGGTGAGGCCTGGGACCAGGCCGTCGCCAGGGGCCGGTTCATCGCGGACGGCAAGGTGCACGGGGCGGCCCCGGCCGCGTACCGCGCGCTGGACGTCATCGAGGCCGCGAAGAACGGCGACCTCCAGCAGGGCTACGACGCCGAGGACGTCGCCCTCGCCGACCTGATCATGGGTGGCGAGCTGCGCGCCGGTATCTACGCCTTCAACCTGGTGCAGAAGCGCGGCAAGCGCCCGGCGGGCGCCCCGGACAAGTCGCTGGCGCGTCCGGTCACCAAGGTCGGTGTCGTCGGCGCCGGTCTGATGGCCTCCCAGCTCGCGCTGCTGTTCCTGCGCCGCCTGGAGGTTCCGGTCGTGCTGACCGACATCGACCAGGAGCGCGTCGACAAGGGTGTGGGCTACGTCCACGCCGAGATCGACAAGCTGCTGCTCAAGGGCCGGATCAACCAGGACAAGGCCAACCGTCTCAAGGCACTGGTCACCGGTGTCCTGGACAAGGCCGAGGGCTTCGCGGACGCGGACTTCATCATCGAGGCCGTGTTCGAGGAGATCGGCGTCAAGCAGCAGGTGTTCGCGGAGGTCGAGGCGGTCGCCCCCGCGCACGCGATCCTCGCCACCAACACCTCCTCGCTGTCGGTGACCGAGATGGCGTCGAAGCTGAAGAACCCCGAGCGGGTCGTGGGCTTCCACTTCTTCAACCCGGTCGCCGTCCTGCCGCTCCTGGAGATCGTCCGGGGCGAGGCGACGGACGACGCCTCGCTCGCCACGGCCTTCGGCGTCGCCAAGAAGCTGAAGAAGACCGCGGTGCTGGTGAAGGACGCCCCGGCGTTCGTCGTGAACCGCATCCTCACCCGCTTCATGGGCGAGATCCAGAACGTCATCGACGAGGGCACACCGGTCGAGGTCGCCGAGAAGGCCGTCGAGCCGCTGGGTCTGCCGATGTCGCCGCTGGTGCTCCTGGAGCTGGTCGGCCCCGCCATCGGTCTGCACGTCTCGGAGACCCTCAACCGGGCCTTCCCGGACCGCTTTACCGTCTCCGCGAACCTCGCCGCCGTCGTCAAGGCCGGCAAGCGCGGCTTCTACGTCTATGACTCCGGCAAGCCGGAGCTGGACCCGGAGGTCGCCGCGCTCCTCAAGCAGGGCGATGTCGTCCTGTCCGAGGAGCAGGTACGGGCGCGTGTGCTGGGCGCCGTCGCCCAGGAGATCGGGCTCATGCTCGACGAGGGTGTCGTCGCCGAGGCGCAGGACATCGACCTCTGCCTGATCACCGGCGCCGGATGGCCCTTCCACCTGGGCGGCATCACGCCGTACCTGGACCGTGAGGGCGTCAGCGAGCGCGTGAACGGCAAGAAGTTCCTGGAGGCCGGGGTGGCTTCGGTCCCCGCGTAACCACCGGACACGGTCGAGGGCCCCCGCCGCGGCGGGGGCCCTCTTCTCATGCGCTCGGCGTCCCCTTCGGCCGCGGGGAGCCGGGCCTTCGGTTCTGCGTTCTCCGCCTCCAGCAGCGCGATGCCCTTACGGGCTAAGGGGTCCTTGCACCATGAGCGCCCGATGAGGTCGCGTGGTCTGGTCCCGTGCGTCGCAAGGCACCGGAGAGCCCTCGATGGGGCCCCTCCCGCGCGAGCGAAGTCGAGCGTGGGGAAGGAGCTACCAGGGCTTTCGGCGACGCGGCGAGGTGTGGTGCCAGGCCGCGCGACCCGGTCGCTCACAGTGCAAGGACCCCTAAGGGCCTGCAGAGGAACAACATGCGGGCGAGTAGCGCACTGGTCTGCGAAGTCAAGTTCAGGACCAGTAAGTTAATTCTCTGCAAGTCCTAAGTGACGTGACCCTGCCCTTCCATGACGCTCGGCGCCGCTCGGGGCGGCCGGTCGTGCGACCCTGTCCCCATGGACGCCCCCCTGCTCGTGATCGTCGACGCCGCCAACGTCATCGGCTCCGTCCCCGACGGCTGGTGGCGCGACCGGCGCGGCGCGGCGGAACGCCTGCGCGACCGGCTCGCCCGGGACGGCGTCCCCGGCCGCGACAAGCCCGTCGAACTCGTCATGGTCGTCGAGGGCGCCGCCCGCGGTGTCGAACCGGTGCCCGGCGTACGGGTCGACGCGGCCCCCCGCAGCGGCGACGACCGCGTCGTGGAGCTGGTCGCCGAGGAGGGCCGTGACCGCCCCTGCCTCGTCGTCACCGCGGACCGCGAACTACGGCGCAGAGTCGGGGAGTTGGGTGCCGAGGTGACCGGGCCCCGGTCGGTGCGCGGGGAGTCGTGAGCGGCCGTACGCCAGCCGTGACGGGGGCACCGCCCGGCAGGGCGTGAGGTGCCGGGCCCGGCACGCGCCGGAAACCGGCAGCCGAGCCGTCCGCCGGAGAGCCGGTCACGGGGCGTCGTGGCCCGGCGCCTTGTGATGCGCCGGTTCCGATCATGACACCGACGCCCAAGACCGTCAGGGTGTGCTGCTCACAGGCACACCTCCGAATGGGCCGGTCCCGCCACCGCGGAGGACGGCGGGACCGGCCCGAGCAGCCCGACCGGGCACGTCAGTCGCGCGCGGGCTCCGCCTCGGCGGGAGAGCCGTCGAGACGGCCGTCGAGCTTGGAGACCAGCCCGGTGACCTGGCGGGCGATGTCGGGCGCGGTGAGGCCGATCTCCGCGAGTACCTCGGCGCGGGAGGCGTGGTCGAGGAAGCGCGGCGGGATGCCGAAGTCACGCAGCGGGATGTCGACGCCCGCGTCGCGCAGGGCCTGGGCGACGGCCGAGCCGACGCCGCCGACGCGGGAGTTGTCCTCGACGGTGACGACCACACGGTGCCGGTCGGCGAGCGGCGCCATGTGCTCGTCGACCGGCTTCACCCAGCGCGGGTCGACGACGGTCGTGGTGATCCCCTGCTTGTCGAGCAGGCCGGCGATCTCCAGGCACATCGGCGCGAGGGCGCCCACGGAGACGAGGAGCACGTCAGGCGTGTCGGTGTCCGGCTCGCGCAGCACGTCCATGCCGCCGACGCGGCGCACGGCCGGCACGGCGGGGCCGACGGCGCCCTTGGAGAAGCGGACCACGGTCGGCGCGTCCGTCACCGCGACGGCCTCGCGCAGTTGGGCGCGCACCTGGTCGGCGTCGCGCGGCGCGGCGAGCCGCAGCCCCGGCACGACCTGGAGGATCGACATGTCCCACATGCCGTTGTGCGAGGCCCCGTCGGTGCCGGTGACACCGGCCCGGTCGAGCACGAAGGTCACCCCGCACCGGTGCAGGGCCACGTCCATCAGCACCTGGTCGAAGGCGCGGTTGAGGAAGGTGGCGTACACCGCGAAGACGGGGTGCAGCCCGCCCGTGGCGAGGCCGGCCGCGGAGACCGCGCCGTGCTGCTCGGCGATGCCGACGTCGTACACCCGCTCGGGGAAGGCCTTGGCGAACTTGTCGAGCCCGACCGGCTGGAGCATCGCGGCCGTGATGGCGACGACGTCCTCGCGCTCCTTGCCGAGCTTGACCATCTCCTCGCCGAAGACGGAGGTCCAGTCGGCGCCGGAGGAGGCGATCGGCAGGCCCGTGTCCGGGTGGATCTTGCCGACGGCGTGGAAGCGGTCCGCCTCGTCCTGGAGGGCGGGCTGGTAGCCGCGGCCCTTCTCGGTCAGGCAGTGCACGATGACCGGCCCGCCGAACCGCTTGGCGCGGGACAGCGCGGACTCCAGGGCCTCGATGTCGTGTCCGTCGATCGGCCCGACGTACTTGAGTCCCAGGTCCTCGAACATGCCCTGAGGGGCGATGAAGTCCTTCAGTCCCTTCTTGGCGCCGTGCAGCGTCTCGTAGAGCGGCCTGCCCACGACGGGCGTCCGCTCCAGCAGGTCCTTGCCCCGGGCGAGGAACCGCTCGTACCCGTCCGTCGTGCGCAGGGTGGCCAGGTGGTTGGCGAGCCCGCCGATGGTCGGCGCGTACGACCGCTCGTTGTCGTTGACGACGATGACCAGCGGCCGGTCCTTGGCGTCCGCGATGTTGTTCAGCGCCTCCCAGGCCATACCGCCGGTGAGCGCGCCGTCGCCGATGACCGCGACCACGTGGTCGTCGCGTTTCAGCACCTGGTTGGCCTTCGCGAGGCCGTCGGCCCAGCCGAGCACCGTGGAGGCGTGGCTGTTCTCGATGACGTCGTGCTCGGACTCGGCCTGCGAGGGGTAGCCGGAGAGGCCGCCCTTCATCTTCAGCCTGGAGAAGTCCTGACGGCCGGTGAGCAGCTTGTGGACGTAGGACTGGTGCCCCGTGTCCCACAGCACCTTGTCCTTCGGCGAGTCGAAGACCCGGTGCAGCGCGATGGTGAGCTCGACCACGCCGAGGTTCGGGCCGAGGTGGCCGCCGGTCTTTGACACCGCCTCCACGAGGAAGGTCCGGATCTCCTCCGCCAGCTGGTCCAGCTGCTCCAGGCTGAGCCGGTCCAGATCGCGCGGTCCCCTGATGCGGGTCAGCAGCGGCACCCGTGCCTCCTTGCAGTTGCGTTCGAGCGTTGCCGGGCTCGTCGAAGTCTAATCTTCCGCGTCACCCACCCACCGCCGGGCGGGTGGGTCCTGCGTCACGCGAACGGCCGTAGACCATCCTGCGCAGACGCACCCGTACGAAACGTCCGACCACGAAGAGAAGTGCCCGGCGTCAGGATTGACGCCGGGCACTTGTTCGACGAGGGACGCCTGGCTCGCGCCTTCAGGAGCGCGGGGCCGCTCCCTCCGCGACTCTGCCGCGTGAACGCGGCCGGCCACATCGGACCGGCGCCCGCAGCGCGAACCGCACCCGACGGCGCTACGCGCGGCCGGCCGCCTTCTGGCTCTTACGGGAGACGGAGTCGATGACGACGGCACCCAGCAGAACCGCACCCGTGATCATGTACTGGATCGACGTGTTCATGTTCAGCAGGTCGAGACCGGTCTGGATCGACTGGATCACCAACATACCCAGCAGCGCCGACCACACCGATCCGCGCCCGCCGAAGAGGCTGGTGCCACCGATGACCGCCGCCGCGATCGCGAGCATCAGCGTGTTGCCGCCACCGGCGTTGAGTGTCGCACTGGCCGTCTGCCCCGCGAAGAGCATGCCGCCGATCGCCGCGAACATGCCGGCGAGGGCGAACACGGTGATGCGGATCATCGGCACGTTGATACCGGCACGCCTCGCCGCCTCGATGCCACCGCCGACCGCGAAGACCTTGCGGCCGTACGGCGTGCGCCGCAGCACGAAGTCGACGATGACGAGGCAGGCGAGGAAGACGACCAGCGCGTTGGAGACACCCTGCGCGTTGTTCAGCACGGCCGCGGCCGCGAACGACGCCACCGCGAGCGCGCCCACGCGCAGCAGGATCTCGCTGGTGGGCCGGTGCGGCACCCCGGCGGCCCGGCGGCGCCGCTGCTCGCCGAAGGAGCCCACGGCCATGGACGCGACGCCGAGACCGGCCAGGATGTAGGCGCCGATGATGGCCTGGTCCATGAAGAAGGAGTTCTGGCCGAACAGCTGGATCGGTCCGTCCCCGGACGGGATGTTGATCGTGCCGCTGTCACCGAGCAGCCACAGCATCATGCCGTTCCAGCCGAGGAAGCCGGCCAGGGTGACGACGAACGCCGGTACGCCGATCTTCGCGAAGAACCAGCCGTGCAGGGCGCCGACGCCGAGGCCGGTGACGATCGTCAGGACCAGCGCCAGCCAGGCGTTCATGCCGTGGGTGACCACGAAGACGGCGAAGACCGTGGACGCGAGGCCGCTGACCGAGCCGACGGACAGGTCGATCTCACCGAGCAGCAGTACGAACACCAGGCCGATGGCGAGCATGCCGGTGGCCGAGAGGAAGTAGCTGATGTTCGAGAGGTTGGCGGCGCTGAGGAAACGGTCGTTCTGCAGCTGGAAGATCGTCCAGATGACGATCAGACCGATGACGACCGGCATCGAGCCCAGCTCGCCGCCCTTGACCTTGCGCTTGAACTCGGTGAGGTAGCCCTTGAGGCCCTCCTCACGGACCAGCAGCCGGGGGTCGACGACGCTGACCGGGGCGGCCGTGGGGTCGTCGGCGGGAGCGACCGTGGTCTGCCCCTCCGCCATGCCCTCGCCCTTGCCGGTCTTCGCGGCCTCGGCGGATTCGCCCTTCACGGTTTTGGACGTGTCGCTCACTTTGCCGCCTCCGTGGTGCGACGCCCCGCACGACGGGTCACGGCGTTGTCCGTGGCGCCCGTGATGGCGGCGATGATCTCTTCGTGGCTGGTGTCCTTCACCGAGAAGGAGCCGTTGTTCTTGCCCAGGCGCAGCACGGCGACGGTGTCCGCGACCGCCTTCACATCGGCCATGTTGTGGCTGATGAGGATGACGCCGAGGTCGCGTTCGCGCAGCCGCTCGACCAGGTCGAGGACCTGCGCGGTCTGCTCGACGCCGAGGGCGGCGGTGGGTTCGTCGAGGATGACGACCTTGGGGTCGCCGATCAGGGCGCGGGCGATGGCCACGACCTGACGCTGGCCACCGGAGAGGCTGGCGATCGGGATGCGCACGCTCGGGATGCGGATGGAGAGCGTGGACAGCAGTTCCCGGGCGTTCTTCTCCATCGACACCTCGTCGATGACGCCCCTGCGGAGCAGCTCGCGACCGAGGTACAGGTTGCCGACCACATCGAGGTTGTCGCACAGGGCGAGGTCCTGGTAGACCGTCGCGACGCCGAGTCCCTGGGCGTCGTGCGGCTTGTTGATGCTGACCGGGTCGCCCTGCCACTCGATGACGCCCTCATCGATGGGGTGCACCCCCGCGATCGTCTTGACCAGGGTCGACTTCCCGGCGCCGTTGTCGCCGACCAGGGCGACCACTTCTCCGGCGTGGACCTCCAGTTCGACCTCGGTGAGTGCCTGGACCGCACCGAATCGCTTGGAGACTCCGCGCAACGCCAGCACGGGCGTAGCGGACACGTGAACCATCTCCTTCGCCGCCTGACCGGCGGGATGCCGCGCTTGGGATCAGGCGCGGAGGAATGTGCGTGACGCACAGGGCTTACAAGGTAGACATGCGCAGATCCGCCGCGCTCGGCAGCGGTTCCGTCCGACGCCCGCCCCGGAAGCGGGGTCTGAAAGCGGGGCGGGCGTCGGCGGGTTCTACGGGACCGCGAAGCGGTCGCGCCTCGAAGGACTACTCGACGAGGCCGGCCTCCTTGCACGCCTTGGCGTACTCCGTGGTGCAGATGTCGGCGACGGTGTACAGCTTGTCCTTGATCACCGTGTCCTGGATGTTGTCCTTGGTGACCGAGACCGGCGTCAGCAGCTGCGAGGGCACCTTGTCACCGGAGCCGCTGGTCAGCGTCTGGTTGGCGAGGTCCTTGATGTCCTCGCCCTCCAGCAGGTTGACCGCGAGCTGGGCGGCGGCGTCCGCCTCCGGCTTGAAGGCCTTGTAGACGGTGCTGGACTGCGTGCCCGCGACGATGCGCTGGATGCCCGCGAGCTCGGCGTCCTGACCGGTCAGCGGGATACCGCTGATGCCGGCGCCCTTGAGGGTGGTGGCGACACCACCGGCCATGCCGTCGTTGGCGGCGTAGACGCCCGCGATGTTCTTGGCGCCGATCTGGGTGATGGCGGCGGACATCTTCTGGCTGGCGACGGTGTCCTTCCACAGACCGGACTGCTCGTAGGCGATGTCGACCTTGCCGTCGAGGGCCTTGTGGGCGCCTTCCTTGAACTGTGCGGCGTTCGGGTCGGCGTCGTCACCGTTGATCATGACGACCTTCGACTTGGGGGTCGCCTTGTCGCCGAGCGCGGTGAGCAGGGCCTCGCCCTGGAGCTCACCGACCTTGACGTTGTCGAAGGAGACGTACGCGGAGACCGGCCCCTGGGCCAGACGGTCGTAGGCGATGACCTTGATGCCCTTGTCGACCGCGGACTGGATGGAGGACTTGATGGCGGCGGAGTCCTGGGCGCTGACCACGATCACCTTGACACCCTTGGTGATCATGCTGCTGACCTGCTGGGCCTGCTTGGCCGCGTCACCCGCCGCGTTCGCGTACTCGACGGTGCAGTCGGAGCAGAGCTCCTCGACCTTGGCCTCGAAGAAGGGGCGGTCGAACTTCGCGTAGCGCTCGGTCACGCTGTCCGGGAGCAGCAGGCCGATGGTCTTGCTGTCCGAGCCGCTGCCGTTGTCGGAGTCGTTGTCGTCGCCGGCCTTGCCGCAGGCGGCCACGGAGAGCGCGAGCGAAACCGCGGTGGCGCCGATCACGACTCTACGCATCGTTGCGTTCATGTGGGTTGTGCCTCCCTGACACGGGCCGCAGCACTGCGGCCGAGGTGGCTGGAAGTCAACTCGGCCACACGTGCGACGTCAAGAAGTAAATCCTTAACGGGTTGGCAACGGCGTATTTCGTTCTCTAAGTGAAGGCAGGGGTCGCGGAGGTCAGGGTCCCGTCCAGAAGGGTTGAATCACCCATCTCGCCGAGGGCCAGGGCGAGCGCCCCGAGCACCTCGGCGCGACCGCCAAGTGCCCCTGGCAACACTGAGAGTTGACGTGCGGCACTCGGGATCGCGTACCGGCCGACCGACTCCCTTATGGGTCCGAGCACCAGCTCTCCGGCCTCGGCGAGATCGCCACCGAGGACCACGCGGCTCGGGTTCAACAGATTGCAGAGATTGGCGACTCCACTTCCGATGTGGCGGCCGACGTCGGCGATCACCCGACGACAGCCCGGGTCCCCGTCCCTCGCCAACCGTACGACACCTTCCATGGTCAGACCGGTGCCGTGGCTGGACTGGAGGAGCGGCAGCACATAGCGCGCGGCGGCGAAGGTCTCCAGGCAGCCCCGGTTGCCGCAACGGCAGACAGGGCCGGATTCATCAAGAGTAATATGCCCGATTTCTCCCGCCGTGCCACCCGGGCCCCGGTAGATCTTGCCATCGATCACCAGTCCGGCGCCCACGCCGCTGGACACCTTGATGTACGCGAGGTCCCGCACCCCCCGCCCGCTGCCCCAGACCAGCTCACCGAGGGCGCCGAGGTTGGCGTCGTTGTCCACGTGCACCGGTACGCCGAGGCGGTGGCGCATCTCGGCGGCGGGCTTGGTTCCGGTCCAGCCCGGCAGAATGGCGGTGGAGCCGAGCGTCCCCGACTCCACGTCGATCGGGCCGGGCACACCGAGGCCCACGCCGGCGATCTTCGCGCGATCCACGCCGGTGGCCTCGATCAACCGGGTGACCAGCTGTTCCGCCCGGTCGAAGCCCTGAGTGGAGGAGGCGTCCACGTCCAGCGGCTCGGACTCCTCGGCGAGCACCTGGTGGGCGAGATTCCCGATCGCGACGCGCAAATGCGTGTGCCCGAAGTCGACGCCGATCACGATGCCGGCGTCCCCGCTCAGGGAGACCGCGCGGGCCCGGCGACCACCCGCCGAGGTGGGCGTGACCTCGACGGTTCCGCCCTCCTTCAGCTCGCGCACGATATTGGAGACCGTGGCGGCGGACAGACCGGTCGTCCTGGCGATCTCCGCCTGCGTGAGCGACCCGGCGAGGCGCACCGCCCGGACTACGCGCTCGAGATTTGCTCGGTGCAGCGACGACTGCGACCCCGGAGTCTCCACGACGACCTCCTGCGCGCGAGGCCGCGTCGGCGAGACCCCGTCTATGTCCAACTAGTGAACTCTAAGCTGAGCTGTTCGGGTTGCCTCCCGTCAAGAGGTTGAACCGTTTCGGCGCATGCGGGCATGGCGGGCGTACCGCTCCCGCAGGATCCGTGCGGCACGCTCACAGCCGGTTCCGCAGCGTCACTTCAGGGCGCCCGCCGTCAGCCCCTGCACCACCTGCCGCTGGAACACGATGTACGCGGCCAGCACCGGCAGCATCGCCATCACCAGACCCGCGAAGAGGCCGGACCAGTCACCCTTGTAGCCCTGGCTGACGGCCAGTTGAACCAGTCCCTGGGTCAGCACCCGCTTCTCCGGGTCGGTGTTGAGGACCGTGGGCAGCATGTACTGGTTCCACTGGCCGAGGAAGTTGAAGATGCCGACGCTGATCAGGCCGGGCTTGGCCATGGGCACCATGATCTGGAAGAACGTCCTCGTGTGTGAGGCGCCGTCCACGAAGGCCGCCTCCGCCACCGACGTCGGCAGTGTGCGGAAGAACGCCGTCAGGAAGAACACCGTGAAGGGCAGCGAGTACGCGATGTAGACCAGGATCAGGCCGTGGATCGTGTTCAGCAGGCCCATGTTGTTCACGACGTAGAACAACGGCACCAGCGCCAGCATGATCGGGAAGCTCATGCCGCCGATGAACAGGTAGTAGATGAAGCGGTTGCCCGGGAAGTCGAAGCGGGCCAGCACATACGCCGCCATCGAACCGAGCACCAGCGTGCCGATGAGCGAGCCTCCCACCACCAGGACGGTGTTGAGGAAGTAGTCGCTCATGTCGGCCTCGGTCCACGCCCGCGACCAATTGTCGAAGTGCAGCTTGTCCGGCAGCGACCAGGGCGAGGCGAAGATGGAACGGTCGTCCTTGAAGGACGTCATCACCGCCCACACCAACGGCATCACGACCATGATCGCCCAGATGATCAGAATCCCGTGCGAGAAGACGTTGAGGGTGACTCCCTCCTTCTTCTGCTCCTTCCGGCGCGGCCCGGCCGGGCCGTCGGGCCTGGCGACGCGCGCACCGGACTCGGCCGGTACCGGGGCGGGGGTCTCGGTCGTCTTCATGAACTCAGTACTCCAGCCGCTCGCGCCGGCCCAGTCGCATCACGACTGCGGCGAAGGCCAGCGTGACGACGAGCAGGGCGACGCCGATCGTGGTGGCGTAGGCGGCCTGCCCGTCACGGAACGCCTTCTGGTACACGTACAGGACCATGACGGTGGTCGAGTAGTCCGGGCCGCCGGGACCGGTCGTCATGATCTGTACGACCGCGAACGACTCGGCGCCGAGGGCGAGGATGCCCATGTAGACCCAGCCGGACTGCACCGTGTCCCACAGCAGGGGCAGGGTGACCCGGAAGAACGTGATGGCCCGGCCGGCCCCGTCGAGCAGCGCGGCCTCGTACAGGTCCGCGGGGATGGAGGCCATACCGGCAGAGAAGAGGACCACGAAGAAGCCGACCGTGGACCAGACGAGGACCGCCATCACGGCCCACAGGGCGAGGCTCGGGTCGCCCAGCCACAGCGGCTGGACTGCGTCCAGCCCGATGCCGCGCAGGATCGAGTTGATCGCGCCGCTGTCCGGGTTGTACGCGAAGGCGAACAACAGCGCCACGATCGCGATCGAGAGCACCTGCGGGAAGAAATAGACGATCTTGTAGAAGGACGAGCCGCGGACTCCGGTGACCACCGGCCCGCCCCTGCGGTGACGTCCGCCCACATTGATCATGAAGGCGAAGAACAGCGCCAGACTGATCGTCACCAGCGGCAGCACCAACGCGAACAGCAGACTGTGCTGCAGCGACTTCCAGAAGATGGCGTCGTCGAGCATCCGTTCGTAATTGGCGAAGCCGACCGTCCCGAATTCGGGGCTCAGACCGGTCCAGTCCGTGAACGAGTAATAGAAGGACTGGATGAACGGCCAGATGACGAACAGCGTGTAAAGCCCGAGGGGCACTGCCAGGAACCCCACGATGAACGGGTACTTGCCGTGCTGCATTACCACCGACCCCGATCTGCGCGCGGCCCCGGCCCCCAGGGCCCGCACGGCCGCAGCACACCGGACAGGCCCTGGTGACGATTTCTCACTGGTGCTTGTAGTGCTTGATCGACGAGTCCTCGGCAGCCGCGTCGGCGAAGCCCTGGATCTTCTTGATGGCCTCGGCCGGGGTGAGCCGGCCGGCCATCATCTCGCCGAGGCCCGCCACACCGATCTGCTCCTTCTGCAACTGCACGTACCAGTCCTGGATGCGCGGGTTCACCACGTTGTCGCCGGCCTTGTCCAGGGCCGCGACACCGGACCCGAGGCCGGGGGTGAGGCTGATGCCGTCGGTGCCGCCGTTGTACGCGGTCAGCGACTTGACCTTGCCGGTGAAGTTCTTGGAGGACGCCTCGCCGAGCATGATGCGCAACTGCTCCATCCCGCCCGTGCCGTTCTTCGCCTTGGCCGGGACGATGAAGGGTTCGCCGCCGGAGGCCCAGATGGTGCCGAAGGGCATCTTGTCCGAGCCGTCGATACCGGTGGGCGCGGAGACGGCGAGGCCGAAGTCCGCAGGGATGACGTTCGCCGACTCGTTCTCCACCCAGGAGCCGTTCGGGATGAACAGCGCCTTGCCCTGGGCCCAGGCGGTCTGCGACTGGATGTGGTCCAGTCCCGGGGTGCCCTTGAGGACGTAGCCCTTCCGATAGAGCTCGTAGTAGGCCTCGAAGCAGGCCTTGACCGCCGGGTGCTTCCAGGCGTTCGGCTCCAGGTTGTCGATCGAGTCGAGCACCTCCCGGCCGCCCACCTTGGCGATCATCGGGTAGAGCGAGAAGGGGATGTAGTACGGGTACTTGCCCGCGTACGTCCAGCCCGCCATCCCCCTCTTCTTGGCCTTCTCACAGACCGCGAGCATCTGGTCCCAGGTCTCGGGATACCGCTCGTCGAGCGAGTCAAGGGCCTTCCGCGAGTACCAGACGCCGTACACCGTGTAGGCGTAGTACATGATCCAGACCGGGTCGCCGTCGAACTGGCCCATCTCCACGATGCCGGGCCGCAGCGTGTCGCGGACCTTCTTGTCCGGGTCGTCGTAGGAGGGCGCGTCCAGCAGCGGGGTGAGGTCGGTGAGCTGGTCCTTGCCGACCAGGACGCCCATGTCCATCTGCTCGGCGCCGGAGTTGTCGATCAGGTCCGGCGGCGTGCCCTGGTTGAAGCGGGGCTGGAGAGTGGACTGGATCTTCTGGGTGGCGGAGAACTTCACGCTCGCCCTGGGGAAGTTCTTCTCGTAGACCTTGACGGCGTCCTCTGCGTACTCCTTGCCGAAGCCGCCGTCGAACAGAACGAACTCCAGCTGCGCGCTGCCGTTGACGCCGAGCGGGTTCTTCGCCGTCTTCTCGCCCGCCTCCGCCTTCTCCTCGTCACCGCTGCCACCGCTGCTGGCACAAGCGGACAGGAAGCTCGTCGTCGGTACGGAGATCAGGCCCAGCGCGGCGGCGCGCTTGATCAGATCACGGCGGCCGACGCCTTCGGGGCCGGTGCTGCCGACGCCTTCGGGGCCGGTGTTGTTCTCAGCGGTCGTGGATCCCATGCTCAAGTCCTCGCCTTCTCCAGGACTCAGGCGGTGAACCGGATCCTCCCGGCACCGCGGTCGGTTCAAGCTGGGGTCATGCGTGAGGATTCAACAGGGGCAGAACGGCGGTCGGCGCGCGGACACGTCCGCGACCACCGGTAATTCCCCCCGGGTAGCGCCTGTCCACGGTTGCGCGACCACTATGCGGACGCCGACAGGTATAGTCCACTTCCCACCAGGGGAGCAAGATCGAATGCAAGGTTGACCATGGGTCTTTTCCGAGTTGAGACCTCGCGGAAATGCGGGCGCCCGCGCGCCGCCCGGCCAGAAACCCTCCGCCATTACACCCGGATGGCTCATTCAGCACGCTTGACATCGCCCATTATTTGAACCACCACGAATCCTGGCGACGCGGTCGACAACGTTGTCCCGTGTCGGCCATTCCTTGAGACGGAAGGCGAGCAGCTTGGTGCCGGGCTCGCCGTCGACGAGGTTCAGGTGGTCGGCAGGTTGTCCGCGTTACTGGTGGCCCGCGTGCAGTCGTACAGCCGACTCGGTGAGCCCGCGCCGGGCACCGGCGTCCAGCAGTCGCCCAGTGGGCTTGTTCCACTCGATGATCATCCGTCGGTGGGGTGCTCGGCCCACTCCACAACGTCGTCTTGTCGATGGATGCCTTCAGAGCCTGTCGGGTGACCTCCCTCCGCGCCCGGTTCTCCCGTACCAGTTGCGGACCGGGTGCGGACCGCGGGCCGGGTGGGCACACACACGCGCCCATCCGGCCCGCCCCGAGCGCGGAACCTGTCCGACGGATCGGGTCCTCAGCCCACCCGGCAGGGCAGTGCCGTGGCGGGGTCACCTCCCGACCCCTGCACCACATAGCCGAACGTGGCGGTTTCGCCGGGATCCAACGCCCCGTTCCAGTCGGCGTTGTGCACCATCACGTCCTGTCCGGTGTAGGTCGCGCTGCCGCTCCAGAGGCTGTCGACCTTCTGGCCGGACGGCAGCGTCCAGTTGACCATCCAGCCGAGCATCGGCACGTCGCCGGTGTTGGTGACGACGACCTCGGCCTGGTAGCCACCGTTCCAACTGCCCGTCGTACGACGGGTCGCGGAGCACTCGCCCGGTACCGGCTCGGAGGGGTTGCCGGGCTCCTTGATACCGGTGACCTCGCCGTTGCCGCCGTCGAAGACGACGTCGGAGCAGGAGTAGAAGGTCTCCTGGCTGTCGGAGCGCTGCCAGACCGTGTAGATGATGTGGCGGCCCGACTTGTCCGCCGGAAGCTGGCCCCGCCAGGAGTAGTTGGCCTCGACCGTACCCGGGCTGCCGTTCAGCGGCGGGTGGTCGACGCTCAGGAAGGGCTGCGCCTCCATGTCGTTCCAGGTGAGCGTCTTCGTCGGGTCGAAGCCGTCCTTGGTGATGTAGACGTAGAACCAACCCGGGTGCGCCGCCCATGCGTTGTAGGAGAAGTCGACGGTCGCGCCGGAGGTGAGATGGGTCAACGGCCAGTCGGCGCTGGGGGTGTTGAACCCGGTGAAGTTGGTGTTGCCGCCGCTGCACAGCTCGCCGTCCGGGACGAAGCCGCGGGTGCGGCCGACGCCGTCCGAGCGGAGCACCGAGAACCAGTTGTAGAACGGGGTCGTCCCGCTCACCTGCTGCGCGGAGCGACAGGCCGGGTTGACGGGCTTGATCTCGCCGGTGTCGGTCAGCCCGTCCTGCCAGCACAGGAACGTGCGGCTACCGGGCTTCATCGGAGTGCCGTGCGCCTCCGCTTTGCCGCTGCCGGCCGTGACCACCAGGCCGAGCGCCGGGATCGTGGTCACGAGAGCGAGCAGCACGAGCAGAAGCGCTCTGTGGCGCCGAGGCAACATTAATCGCAAGTTTGTCACACGCATGACAAGAACTCCTTGTGTGCATGGCCGTGGGGAACGTGCGCGTGCTCCTGTGCGTGTGCGGATGTGGTGCGGGGTGAGAGCGGGTCCCGCGCGGCGGGTTCCGGTCCACCGCCCTTTATGGGAGCGCTCCCACCCCCACCTTCTTCGGAAGCTAGCGCGGAGCGGGGAGGTTGTAAACGGCTGCCGCGCATCGAGGGAAGGGCTTGGCCCTTGTGCCGGGTCGCCCACGGCACAACCCGGTCACCCGGGGCAACGAACGTGTCGCCCAGGGCCCCGAACGCGTCACAGCGGTCACCGCAGGGACCTGGAGGCCGTGGAGGCCGTAGAGGCCGGGCAGCGTCATATCGTTGTCGGACAGCGTTCGTCGTTCGTCGTCGGCGACGGGCACGCGGTCCCGGACACGGCGAAGGGCCGCACCCCCGTCACGGGGATACGGCCCTCGGCTGCCTTGCCGTACTGCTTAGTTGCGGATCAGGTTGCGCAGCACGTACTGCATGATGCCGCCGTTGCGGTAGTAGTCGGCCTCACCGGGGGTGTCGATGCGGACGACCGCGTCGAACTCGACACCGGTGTCGGTGGTGACCTTGACCGTGCGCGGGGTGGTCCCGTTGTTCAGCTCCTCCACGCCGGTGAAGGAGAAGGTCTCCTCGCCGGTCAGGCCGAGCGAGGCCGCCGAGGCGCCCTCCGGGAACTGGAGCGGGAGGACACCCATGCCGATGAGGTTCGAGCGGTGGATGCGCTCGTACGACTCGGCGATGACGGCCTTGACGCCGAGGAGGGCCGTGCCCTTGGCCGCCCAGTCACGGGACGAACCGGAGCCGTACTCCTTGCCGGCCAGGATGACCAGCGGGACACCCTGTTCGATGTAGTTGCGGGAGGCGTCGTAGATGAAGGAGACCGGTCCGCCGTCCTGCGTGAAGTCGCGGGTGTAGCCCCCCTCCGTGCCCGGCGCGATCTGGTTGCGCAGGCGGATGTTGGCGAACGTACCGCGGATCATGACCTCGTGGTTGCCTCGGCGGGAACCGTACGAGTTGAAGTCACGGCGCTCCACACCGTGCTCGGTGAGGTACTTGCCCGCCGGGGTGTCGGCCTTGATCGCGCCGGCCGGGGAGATGTGGTCGGTGGTGACCGAGTCGCCGAGCTTGGCCAGCACGCGGGCGCCGGCGATGTCCGAGACCGGGGTGGTCTCCATCGTCATGCCCTCGAAGTACGGGGGCTTGCGGACGTACGTCGACTCCGCGTCCCACTCGAACGTGTTGCCGGTCGGGATCGGCAGCGCCTGCCACTGGGCGTCGCCCGCGAAGACGTCCTGGTAGGACTTGTTGAACATGTCCTCGCCGATGGCGTTCGCCACGACGTCGTTGACCTCGGCCTCGGAGGGCCAGATGTCGGACAGGTGGACCGGCTTGCCGTCCTGGTCGATGCCGAGCGCGTCCTTGGTGATGTCCACCTTCATGGAGCCCGCGAGGGCGTACGCGACGACCAGCGGCGGGGAGGCCAGGTAGTTCATCTTGACGTCGGGGTTGATCCGGCCCTCGAAGTTGCGGTTGCCGGAGAGGACCGAGGTGACCGCGAGGTCGTGGTCGTTGACGGCCTTGGAGACCTCGTCCGGCAGCGGGCCGGAGTTGCCGATGCAGGTGGTGCAGCCGTAGCCGACGAGGTTGAAGCCGACCTTGTCGAGGTACGGGGTCAGGCCCGCCTTGTCGAAGTAGTCGGTGACGACCTTGGAGCCCGGGGCGAGGGTGGTCTTGACCCACGGCTTGCGGGTCAGGCCCTTCTCGACCGCCTTCTTGGCCACCAGGGCGGCGGCGACCATGACATACGGGTTGGAGGTGTTGGTGCAGGAGGTGATGGCCGCGACCGTCACCGCGCCGTGGTCGATCTCGTACGTCGAGCCGTCGGGAGCGGTCACGGTGACCGGGTTCGACGGGGCACCGTTCGGGGCGACGGCCGGGGCGTCGGAGGCCGGGAAGGACTCCTTGCCGGCCTCGTCCACGGAGTCGACGTAGTTGCGGACGTCCGTCTTGAACTGATCGGCCGCGTTCGCGAGGACGATGCGGTCCTGCGGGCGCTTCGGACCGGCGATCGACGGGACGACCGTGGCGAGGTCGAGTTCCAGCTTCTCGGAGAAGTCGGGTTCGGCGGCCGGGTCGAGCCAGAGGCCCTGCTCCTTGGCGTACGCCTCGACGAGCGCGACCTGCTGCTCCGAACGGCCGGTCAGCTTCAGGTACTTGAGCGTCTCACCGTCGATCGGGAAGATCGCGGCGGTGGAGCCGAACTCCGGCGACATGTTGCCGATGGTGGCGCGGTTGGCGAGGGAGGTGGCGGCGACGCCCTCGCCGTAGAACTCGACGAACTTGCCGACCACGCCGTGCTTGCGGAGCATCTCGGTGATGGTCAGCACGAGGTCGGTGGCGGTCGTGCCGGGGGTGAGCTCACCCGTCAGCTTGAAGCCGACGACGCGCGGGATGAGCATGGAGACCGGCTGGCCGAGCATCGCGGCCTCGGCCTCGATGCCGCCGACGCCCCAGCCGAGCACACCGAGGCCGTTGACCATGGTGGTGTGGGAGTCGGTGCCGACCAGGGTGTCGGGGTACGCCTGCCCGCCTCGGACCATGACGGTGCGGGCCAGGTGCTCGATGTTCACCTGGTGGACGATGCCGGTGCCGGGGGGACGACCTTGAACTCGTCGAACGCGGTCTGGCCCCAGCGCAGGAACTGGTAGCGCTCTCGGTTGCGGCCGTACTCCAGCTCGACGTTCTGCGCGAAGGCCTCGTTCGTGCCGAACTTGTCGGCGATGACGGAGTGGTCGATGACCAGCTCGGCCGGGGCGAGCGGGTTGATCTTGGCCGGGTCGCCGCCCAGCTCCTTCACGGCCTCACGCATGGTGGCGAGGTCCACGACACAGGGCACACCCGTGAAGTCCTGCATGATCACGCGGGCCGGCGTGAACTGGATCTCCTCGCTGGGCTGGGCCTGCGAGTCCCAGCCGCCGAGGGCACGGATGTGGTCGGCGGTGATGTTCGCGCCGTCCTCCGTGCGGAGCAGGTTCTCCAGCAGGACCTTGAGGCTGTAGGGCAGGCGAGCCGAGCCCTCCACCTTGTCCAGCCGGAAGATCTCGTACGACTCGTCGCCCACCTGCAGCGTGCTGCGGGCGTCGAAGCTGTTCGCCGACACGACAGTCTCCTTCATTCCATGTGCGCGTACCACCGCATCCTGCCGCCACGCCGTCTTGGCCGATCCGCTAAGGTAAGGCTAAGTTAGGCACCCCTTACCGGGGTGGCGGCTCGCAGTGCGCCTCGGCAGATATCTCGATGTCGAGATAACTCTAGTACATGAGCGCGGACCGGTCATGCCCAGGGCCGGTTGTCCGCTGTCATCCAATCGAGTCGTTTACTCAGCGAACCCAGCCGTTTGGCCGTCTGCCTCAGTGAACCCAGCCGTGCGGGTGATCGCGCTGGGGGTACCGGGTGGCTGTGTCCCGTCGCATCGAGCCCCGGCTTGCAACGGTCTCCGCACTGGGCTTGCGACGGGAAGGCCGGGGCAGGTTTGAGTGGACTGCCCCGCT
The DNA here is from genome assembly GCF_037201975.1 of Streptomyces sp. TG1A-60. NCBI lineage: Bacteria > Bacillati > Actinomycetota > Actinomycetes > Kitasatosporales > Streptomycetaceae > Streptomyces > Streptomyces sp. TG1A-60. The sequence goes on from NZ_CP147520.1 coordinate 1,828,645, forward strand.
TTGGGGTGACTCTTGCCTCACCACGGGGGCCTGTCTCAATCCAGCGGACATCGTCCTGTGTGGACGATGAGGGGAAGCCGCTGAGCGGTGGGGACGAGGCCGCCCGAATGCGCGCCGTGGAGCGCGACGGCCGCCGGGCGTCGCGCGGGGCGTCCAGCACATGGCCGCGCTCTGCCCTGCCCGCACCCTTCGCCCTGCCCGCATTCTTCGTCCTGCCCGCACCCTTCGCCCTGCGCGCACCCTTCGACGACGGCCTCGACGGCCGAGGAGGGGAGCGCCGATTCGCCGTCTCCGTCAGGTTCCCGGCGCAGTTGCGGGAACGCGCGCCAAGCCCGTCTCGCGACCGACCGTCCTGATGGACCCGCCCGAGGAGGAGCAGACGTCCACACCAAGGGTGGTGAGGGTGCGTCAGGGGCACCGGGACTCCGCCCCGGCGGCGGGCCGTCGACGCCCGTGGCCGCATGCGAACCGGCGAGAGGGGTACCCGCCGCGCATCGGAAGGAGGCACACATGCCGCTCACGTTCCGCAAGAGCTTCCGCATCCTGCCGGGTGTGCGACTGAACATCAACAAGCGTTCCTGGTCCGTCACCACCGGCGGCCGCAACGGCCCGCGACGCACGCGCAGCAGCACGGGGCGCCGTACGACCTCGATGGATCTGCCCGGGCCCTTCGGCTGGCGCCGTACGCGCAGCGCCAGGCGCCACTGAACTTCCGTTGGGGTTCTTCGGGGCCATCATTCATGTGACGGTCCGCCGCCTGAACGGACCCCCGAAGAACCCCAACGGACTCCCCGAGAGGCGCCATCTCATATCTGAGATAACCTCGCCCTCATGGCAGACGACTACCTCGTACGCATCGGCAAGCTCATCCGTGACGCACGGCAGCACCGTGGCTGGACGCAGTCGCAGTTGGCGGAGGCACTCGGCACGAGTCAGAGCGCGGTGAATCGTATCGAGCGCGGCAATCAAAACATCAGCCTTGAGATGATCGCTCGAATCGGTGAAGCCCTGGACAGCGAGATCGTCTCACTGGGGTACGCGGGTCCGATGCATCTGCGGGTGGTCGGCGGGCGTCGGCTGTCCGGCGCGATCGACGTGAAGACCAGCAAGAACGCGTGTGTCGCGCTGCTGTGCGCCTCCTTGTTGAACAAGGGGCGCACGGTGCTGCGCCGGGTGGCCCGGATCGAGGAGGTGTACCGCCTTCTGGAGGTGCTCGGCTCCATCGGTGTGCGCACCCGGTGGATCAACGGTGGTGTCGACCTGGAGATCGTGCCGCCGGCCGAGCTGGAGCTGGCCGCGATCGACGCGGAGGCGGCCCGCCGTACGCGGTCCATCATCATGTTCCTCGGCCCGTTGCTGCACCGTATGGAGCACTTCAAGCTGCCGTACGCGGGCGGTTGCGACCTCGGTACGCGGACGATCGAGCCGCACATGATCGCGCTGCGCCGGTTCGGTCTCGACATCACGGCCACCGAGGGGCTGTACCACGCCGAGGTCGACCGGTCCGTCGCCCCCGGCCGCCCGATCGTGCTGACCGAGCGCGGCGACACCGTCACCGAGAACGCCCTGCTCGCCGCCGCGCGCCACGACGGTGTGACCGTCATCCGCAACGCCTCGTCCAACTACATGGTCCAGGACCTGTGTTTCTTCCTGGAAGCGCTCGGCGTACGGGTGGAGGGCATCGGCACCACCACGCTGACCGTGCACGGGGTGCCGCACATCGACGTGGACGTCGACTACTCGCCCTCCGAGGACCCGGTCGAGGCGATGAGCCTGCTCGCCGCCGCGGTGGTCACGGAGTCCGAACTGACCGTGCGCCGGGTGCCCATCGAGTTCCTGGAGATCGAGCTGGCGGTCCTGGAGGAGATGGGCCTCGACCACGACCGTTCACCGGAGTACTTCGCCGACAACGGCCGTACGCGCCTGGTGGACCTCACCGCCCGGCCCTCCAAGCTCCAGGCACCGATCGACAAGATCCACCCCATGCCGTTCCCCGGCCTGAACATCGACAACGTCCCCTTCTTCGCGGCCATCGCCGCCGCCGCCCAGGGGCAGACCCTCATCCACGACTGGGTCTACGACAACCGAGCGATCTACCTGACCGACCTCAACCGCCTCGGCGGACGGCTGCAGCTGCTCGACCCGCACCGCGTCCTCGTCGAGGGCCCCACCCGCTGGCGCGCCGCCGAGATGATGTGCCCACCCGCCCTCCGCCCCGCCGTCGTCGTCCTCCTCGCGATGATGGCCGCCGACGGCACGTCCGTCCTGCGGAACGTCTACGTCATCAACCGCGGCTACGAGGACCTCGCGGAGCGCCTGAACACAGTGGGGGCGCAGATCGAGATCTTTCGGGATATCTGAACGACGGAGGCCACCGCCGTCGCACTCTGTCTGACCAGCACTGATGCGGGTCTGCCCCCTGGGGGCTGCCAGACGCGGTTCCGCCCGGGGCACTCGCTGCCGGGGCGCCCGGATCGCTGCGCGGTCCCCTTCGCCCGGTGCGGTGACCGGTGCGGTGACCGGGGCCTGGGCCTGGAGGGAGCCTCGCGCATGCGGCATGCCGCATGCCGCATCCCGAGAGGACCCGCAGAAGTACCCAATCCGGTACGCGAGTCCGGTTTCACCCGGAGCACGGGCAGCCGGTCGCCCAGGATCCGGGCGGCCACGTGCGGACGCCCGCCTCTCGGGCGAACGGCCCGGGCTCGCGCGGGGGTGCGACCGCCGACCACCGCGCCGGCTGACCGCAGCCCCTGACGGGGGCCCAGGGGTGGGCGCCGCCCGTGGACGTCCCGCGCGCCGCGCCGCTTCCGGTCCTCGGGCCGCTCACCGTCGCCGGCCCCCGGTGGCGCCACCCACCGCCCCGGTCACGGCCGCCGTCCGCGCGGGCGGCTAGGCTGATCGAGTCGGCCCGTCGGACCGCGCCGCACGACAGGGGCCGGACGACCGTGCGCGGCTCGGAGCGTCGAGGGAGGCCCCATGCGGTTGGGACGCGTGCTCGCCGCCGCCCTCGCCGGGGCGCTGCTGCTCGCGGGGTGCGGTGGAAGCGACGCTCCGCCCCGCCCGTCCGGAGAGATCAAGGTGGCCACCGGCAACCGGGGCGGTGTCTACGCGGACTACGGGGCCGGCTATGCCGGCCTCGTCGAGCGCCGGCTGCCCGACGCCTCGGCACGGGTCCTGCACACCGGGGGCAGCGTGGACAACCTGCGCCGGGTGGACGCCGGCCAGGCGCAGGTCGGCTTCACCCTCGCCGATTCCGCCGCCGACGCCGTCGCCGGGAGCCCGCCCTTCTCCCGGAAACTGCCCGTGGTGGCGCTCGCCGCGCTCTACGACAACTACGTACAGCTGGTGGTCCGCGCGGGCAGCCCGGTGCGCAGTGCGAAAGCGCTGCGCGGGCTGCGGGTCTCCGTCGGGTCCGAGGGCTCCGGCACGGCGCTGATCGCCGAGCGCGTCCTGAAGGTCGCCGGGCTCTCCCCCGACGGTGACCTGACCGCGCTGCGGCTGGATGTGCGCGAGTCGGCGACGGCTCTGGCCGAAGGGCGGATCGACGCCTTCTTCTGGAGCGGCGGCCTGCCGACCGGAGCGATCACCGAGCTCCGCCGGACCACCACGATCCGCCTCGTCGACCTGGGCGACGTGGTCGGGCAGCTCACCCGGTCCTACGGCGAGCTCTACACCGAGACCACCGTGCCCGCCGTCGTCTACGGGGCGCAGAGCGCGGTGACCACGGTGAGCGTGCCCAACTTCCTGGTGGTGCGACGGGACATGCCCGACTCGGAGGCGTACTGGCTGACCCGGCTGCTGTACGAGGGGCAGTCACGGCTCATCCGGGCCCATCCGGAGGCCCGCCGCCTCGACCGGCGCACGGCGATCGCCACCCATCCGCTGGAGCTGCACCCCGGCGCCGCCCGGTGGTACCGCGAGTCGCATCCCTGACCGCTCACAGGGCCCCTCGCCGACTCCCCTCACACCGGCTCGCCGGGGAGTGCGGGAGCGGCGGGCAGCCGTACCGTGGCGGAGAGTCCGTGTGGCCGCGCGGCTGCCAGGAGCAGCTCGCCGCCGCCCGCCTCCACCACCATGCGGGTGAGCGCGAGTCCGAGCCCCGTGCCACGGACGTTCTGGTGGCGTGGGCTGCGCCAGAACCTCCCTCCCGCCTGGGACAGTTCCTCCTCGGTCAGGCCGGGACCGGCATCCCGTACCGTCACATCGACCGTCTCCACCGCTTCCCCGGCAGGGTCCGCCACACGCCCCGCGACGTTGGCGCCCTGGCCGTCGCCGTCGTCGACGGCCGCTCCTCCCTGGTCCGCGTCGGCATCGGCGCCGACAGGGGTGCGGTGGACCGAGACGTCGACCGGTGCGCCGGCGCCGAACTTGAGCGCGTTGTCGAGCAGGGTGTCGAGTGCGTGGTCGAGGCAGTCGGGCAGGGACAACGCGCTCACCCCGTCGGGGATCCGCGTGGTGAGCGGGACGCCCGCGCCGGCGAAGGCCGCTCGCCAGGCATCGACCCGGTGTCTCACCACCGCGGAGACGTCGACCGGTGCGCGTTCCGCCTCGGACGCCTCCGCCCTGGCCAGCCGCAGCAGCCCGTCGAGCATCTCGCCGAACCGGTCGGCCTCCTCCACGGCGAAGTGCAGTTCGTTCAGACCGCGCGGGTCGTTCACGAACTCCTCCAGGTTCTCCACCCGCAGCCGCAGCGCGGTCAGCGGATTACGCAGCTGGTGGGAGGCCTGTGCCACGAACGCCCGCTGCTGCTCCTGGGAGGCGTGCATGCTGTCCGCCATCACGTTGAAGGCGTTGGCGAGGCGGCGCAGTTCGGGGGCGCCCACCCGCTCCGACACCCGGGTCTTCAGGCGCCCGAGGGCGACCTCATGGGTGGCCCGGTCCAGGTCGTGAACAGGGCGGAGCACCCAGCGGACCACCGGCGCCGCGACCGCGATCACCACCAGGACGAGTGCCGCGAGGCTGCCCAGGATCACCAGCGCCAGATGGTCGGCCACCTCGGAACGCGCCCGGTCCGTGGGAGAGACGATCAGCACGGCGCCCAGCACACGGCCGTCGCGCCGGACCGGCTCACCCAGCACGAAGGGCCGGTCGTCCCACGGCCACCACACGCCGGGCTGCTCGGGAGGCCGGTCGGCGAGGGCGAGCAGCAGCGCCGCTCGCACCTGCGGATCCGCCAGGTCGACGGGGCGTGAGGCGACCACCGTCTCGCTGTCGGCGTCGACCACCGCGACGCGTGAGTCGTAGAGGTGCGCGTAGCGGTCGGCGGCGGCCTCCAGCCGGCCGGTCCGTCCCGACTCCAGGGCGGTGGCGGCCATGTCCGCGAACCAGGCGCCGTCCTCGACCCGCCCGATGAACGAGGTCTGGACCGTACGCTCAGCGGTGGCCCGCACCAGGGGCAGGCTGAGCGCGACGATCAGACCCGCGACCAGGGCGAAGACGATGACGAGAAGTCGGCGGCGCATCCGGCGCCCTCACCCGCCGGCCGCCGACCGACCGCCGCCGGCCGTCGGACCGCCCGCCCCTCCCGGGCCACCGGCGCCCCCCGGACCACCGGCCGCCCCAGAACCACCAGTCACCTCGGGACTACCGGCGGCACCAGAACCACCGGCGGTCGCCCCAGAGCCACCAGTCACCTCCGGACCACCAGCGCCCCCCGGACCGGCGGAGAGCCGGTACCCGAAACCGCGCACGGTCTGCACCAGGCTCCCCGCCCGCCCCAACTTGCCGCGCAGGGTGGCCACATGGACGTCGAGGGTGCGTGACATACCGTCGTACGTCGTCTGCCACACCTCCACCACGATCCGGTCACGGGGCACGGCGGCGCCGCCCGCGCGGGCCAGCAGCGCGAGAATCTCGAACTCCTTGCGGGTCAGGGAGATGCTCCGACCGTCCACGGTGACCGCGCGCCGGCCGAGGTCGACCTCCACGCCGTCGACGGCGACGAGCCGGTCCTCATGGCCGCGCTGGCTCACGCTGCGCCGGAGCACCGCCTCGATACGGGCCAGCAGCTCCGCGGTGCCGAAGGGTTTCACCACGTAGTCGTCGGCGCCGCTGCGCAGCCCTCGCACACGGTCGGGCTCGTCCCCCCTCGCGGTCACCGCGATCACCGGGACCCCACCACGGGCGCGCAGTTCCCGGCAGACCTCGATGCCGTCCCGGTCGGGCAGACCCAGATCGAGCAGCACGAGATCGGCGGCGGGCGCGGCCAGGGCGTCGGCCGCGTTGGCGGCACGCCGCACCTCGTACCCATGGCGTCGCAGGGCGCCGGTGAGTGCGTCGGCGACCCGGTTGTCATCCTCGACGAGAAGTATCCGCACGGGGTCTCCCGGTTGGTGGAATCCGGCGGCCCCGGGGGCCCGTCGGCAGGGATGCCGAGGGAACACAGAGGTCACAGCCGTTGCGACGAGCGTAGAAGTGACCGCCGTCACTGAACCCTAAACCTACGTTAAGTCCTCGGGCGTTCCCTGTTGCCCGCTTGTGAACGGCTGCCACGGTCTGGGGCAACAAGAACCGCCTAGTCCCAGGAGATGCCGCGATGAGCATGGCAACGGTGCCGTCCGAGCCGAGGCAACGGTCAGCCGAGGATCTCGTGGCCGAGTTCGAGCAGGAGCGGCCGGCCCGCAGACTCTCCCCCGGGGTGTCGGCGGCCGTGTCCGTGGTGTGCGCCGGCCTGTCGGTGTTCGTGCTCCACGCGGTCTTCTTCCCGGTGGCGAAGGGCACCCAGTTCTACCTGACGATCTTCCTCGCGGGGACCCTCCCGCTGATCTTCCTGACCCACCGGGGGACGGTGCGGGTACCGGCACTGCTGCTGCCCTGGCGGCGCGGTGACCGCACCGGGGCCGCCGGCGGGGCGCCGGCGAAGGCGGCCGTCCGCCACGACAACCCGGCGTGGTTCGACTGGCTGCTCGCCACGGCGGCGCTCGCCGTGTGCCTGTACCCGCTGCTGGAGTTCGACGCCTTCATCGAGCGGCGCCAGCTGCCGACCTCGCTGGACACGGTGGTCGGCATCGCCATGATCGTGCTGGTCCTGGAGGCGTGCCGGCGCACCACCGGCTGGGTCCTGCCGGCCTTCTGCGCGAGCTTCCTGGTGTACGCGTACTACGGGGGGCTGCTGCCGTACACGTGGTCGCTGGCGCACGGCGGCTTCGACATCGACGCGATCGCGGCCCACTACTTCATGGGCACCGACGGCGTCTACGGCGTGCCGCTGAACGTGGCCGGCACCTACATCGTGCTGTTCACCATCTTCGGCGCCGTCCTCGACATCTCCGGTGCGGGCAAGTTCTTCATCGACCTGTCGTTCGCGGCCTTCCGCGGCTCCCGCAGTGCCCCCGGCCGCACGGTGACCGCCGCCGGCTTCCTCCTCGGCACGGTCTCCGGTTCCGGCACCGCGACCGCTGTCAGCCTGGGCTCGGTCGCCTGGCCCGTCCTGCGCCGGGCCGGCTACAGCAAGGAGCAGGGCGGCGGAGTGCTCGCCGCCGCCGGGATCGGCGCGATCCTCTCCCCGCCGACGCTGGGCGCCGCCGCGTTCATCATCGCCGAGTACCTGAGGGAGAGTTACCTCACCGTCCTGCTGTACGCGCTGGTGCCCACGCTGCTGTACTACCTGGGCATCCTCCTCGCGGTGGAGATCGACGCCCGCAAGCACCACACGCGGCCCGTGATGGACGACGAGCCCACCTCGGCACTGCGTCTGCTCGGCCGGTTCGGCTACCACTTCCTCTCCCTCTTCATGATCGTCGGCTTCATGGCGATGGGGCTGCCCCCGTTCAAGGCGGTGGTCTACGCGACGGCCCTGCAGTTCCTGCTGTCGTTCCTCGACCCGACGCACCGGATGGCGCCGCGACGGCTGTACCAGGCCCTCGCCGAGGGAAGCAAGTCGGTGCTGCCCGTCGTCGCCACGTGCGCCGCCGCGGGCATGATCGTCGCCGTCGTCACCCAGACCGGCCTCGGCCTGAACCTCGCCTCGGTAATCGTCGACGCGGCCGGGGCGCTCGGTGACAACCCGACCGTGACGCTCGTCCTGACCGTGCTCTTCGCGGCGGTGGCGGTGTCCCTCCTCGGGCTCGCGGTCCCGGTCACCGCCTCGTTCATCATCGCCGCGGTGATCATCGCGCCCGCTCTGCTCTCGCTGGGGGTCGCCACCCACGAGGCGTACATGTTCATCTTCTACTACGCCGTGCTCTCCGAGGTGAGCCCGCCGACGGCCATGGCGGCTGCCGCCTCGGCCGCCATCACCGGGGGCAACCCGATGCGCACGATGGTGGCGACCTGGAAGTACTCGCTGCCCGCGTTCCTGGTGCCGTTCGCCTTCGTGCTCACCGACAACGGCGCTCATCTGCTCGGCACGGGCGGCCTGTGGGGGGTCCTGTGGACCACCGCGCTCTCCGCTCTCGCCGTGGCCGCGCTGGCCGCGGCCACCGGAGGCCGGCTCCTCGGCCCGGCGGGCCCGGTGGAACGGATCCTGTGCGCAGCCGCCGCCCTGTGCCTCCTCTACCTCGAACCCGTAGCGATCACCACGGGCTTCGCGTCCCTCGCGCTCGCCCTCGGCGTGCACCTCGTGCGCCGCGGGCAGCCCGCCCTCTCGGTTCCCACCGCCGGTGGGAACCACGCAGCGGACACCGTCACGGAAGGACAACTCCCCTCATGAAGCACCACAAGCGCACCCTGCGCCTCGCCGCCGCCGCTCTCGCCGTGGGTCTCCTCACCACCGCCTGCGGCGGCGGGAAGCAGACGGAGAACACGGCCGCCGACACCAGCGGAAAGGGAGGCCGGCTCACCATCGCTACCGGGCCCACCACCGGCGTCTACTACCAGATCGGCGGCGGACTCGCGAAGCTGATCTCCGACAACCTCGACGGCTACCGGGCCACCGCCACCACCACCGGCGCGTCCGTGCAGAACATCCAGGGCCTCGGGGCAGGCACCTACGACCTCGCCTTCTCCCTGTTGGACACCGCCGGCGACGCCGTGCAGGGCAAGGAGTCGTTCTCCTCCCCCAGGACGTGGAGGCACTGACCCGGCTGTACCCGAACTACACCCAGGTACTGGTCCGGTCCGACGCGGGCATCGACTCCCTGGAGGACATGAAGGGCAAGCGCGTGTCCACCGGGGCCCCCGGTTCCGGCACGGAAGTGATCGCGAACCGGCTGCTGGAGGCCGCCGGGCTGGACCCGGCCAAGGACGTCTCGGCCGACCGTCTCGGCCTCCCGGAGACCGTGGACGCCCTGAAGGACGGCACGATCGACGCGCTGTTCTGGTCGGGCGGACTGCCCAGCGGCGGCATCACGGACCTCACCACCAGCCTCAGGAAAGAGGTCCGCTTCCTGGACGTTACACCGCAGCTGCCCGCTCTGATCGAGGAGTACGGCGATGTCTACCAGACGGGCTCCATCCCCAAGTCCGTATACAACCAGCCCCAGGACGTGCCCACGATCGTGGTACCGAACGTGCTGCTGGTGAAGAAGGGCTTCGACCCTGATCTCGCCGCCGAGATCGTCAACCTCGTCTACGAGAAGAAGAGCGATCTGGAGAGGGTGAACGCGGCCGCGGCGGAGATCGAACTCGACTTCGCCGGACTCGTCACCCCCGTCCCGCTGAACCCGGGTGCGGAGAAGGCGCTCAAGGCCCTGGACCAGAACTCCTGAGCCGTGCGCTGCGGACGTGGCCGGTCCGGTTCCTCCGAACAGGACCGGCCTTCCTCCGCGCGCCCGCTGCCGCCCTCCACATCCACTCCGACTGCTTGGGAAAAAATGATCTTGAGGACATTCGGCTGGTCGTTCGCCGTCACGGCGGCCGGCCTCGCCTTCGCCGCGTGGCAGTGGGGATGGGAGGCGTTCGGGATCGTACTGATCCTCTCGGTCCTGGAGATCTCGCTGTCCTTCGACAACGCGGTCGTCAACGCCGGAATCCTGAAGAAGATGAACGCCTTCTGGCAGAAGATCTTCCTCACCATCGGGATCATGGTCGCGGTGTTCGGCATGCGGCTGGTCTTCCCGGTCCTGATCGTCGCCATCAGCGCGAAGGTCGGTCCCGTCGAGGCCGTCGCGCTCGCCATCGACGACCCCGGCCGGTACGAGGACCTGGTCACCGACGCCCACCCGGCCATCGCGGCCTTCGGCGGTATGTTCCTGCTGATGATCTTCCTCGACTTCGTCTTCGAGGACCGTGACACCAAGTGGCTCGCATGGCTGGAGCGCCCGCTGGCCAAGCTCGGCAGGATCGACATGCTGTCGGTGTGCGTCGCACTCATCGTTCTGTCGGTGACCGCCATGACCTTCGCCACCCACGCGCATGTCAGCACGGGCCACGCGGACAAGGCGGCCACGGTCCTGCTCTCCGGCGTCGCCGGGCTGATCACCTACCTGGTCGTGGGCGGCCTGTCCGGATACTTCGAGGACAAGCTCGAAGAAGAGGAGGGGCACGAGCACGAGGAGGAGAAGGCGGGAGCCGGGGGCAAGCCGGTCTCGGCGGTCGGTCTCGCCGGCAAGGCCGCGTTCTTCCTCTTCCTGTACCTGGAGGTCCTGGACGCGTCCTTCTCCTTCGACGGTGTGATCGGCGCCTTCGCCGTCACCAACCACATCTTCTGGATGGCGCTCGGCCTCGGCATCGGCGCCATGTACGTCCGCTCCCTGACGGTCTACCTGGTCCGCCAGGGCACCCTGGACGAGTACGTCTACCTGGAGCACGGCGCCCACTACGCCATCGGTGCCCTCGCCGCGATCCTGCTGGTCACCATCCGGCACGAGGTCGATGAGATCATCACCGGCCTGGTCGGAGTGGTCCTGATCGCGGCCTCCTTCCTGTCCTCCGTACGCCGCAACAAGGCGCTCGCGGCCGGAGGAGGGCGGCCCACCGCGGACGAGAGGACAGCGGTCTCGTCCGGGGTGTGATCAGCCGACGCCCCCGGAGCCCATCGACCCCGTCCGGGGGTTCCCGTCCCGAGGCCGACCGGCGCCCCTCCCTTACGCGCAGGCAGATTTGCCTCTACTCTCACTCTGCTTGCGAGTTACCAGTCAGTCAACAAAACTTTGGATGGGCGCACCCGGGCCCGGAGGTCGATGTGAGTTCCGCGCAGTCCCTTCTTGAGAGCCGCCCCGTTTCCGTGGCTCACCTCTTCCTCTCAAGAGTCCAGGCCACACCCGACCGGGAGGCCTACCGCTACCCCGTGCCGACCGGTGACGGCGCTTCCGGCACCGAGCAGTGGCACTCACTGACCTGGGCGCAGACAGCCGAGCGGGTCAAGCTGATCGCGGCCGGCCTTCTCGCGCTCGGGGTGCGGCCCGAGGAGAGGGTGGCGATCTCCTCCTCCACCCGTGTGGAGTGGATCCTGGCCGACATGGGCGTCATGTGCGCGGGCGCCGCCGCCACCGCCGTCTACCCCAGTACCAACGGCGAGGAGACGGCGTACATCCTCGCGGACTCCGGCAGCCGGGCGATCTTCGTCGAGGACGCCGCCCAGCTGGCCAAGGTGGTCGCCCATGCCGACCGCCTGCCCGGACTCGACCACGCGATCCTCTTCGACCCCCGAGCCGACGCGGCTGCCGTGGAGGGGCTGGAGGTGCTCTCCCTTGCCGAGCTGGAGAAACGCGGCACCGGGTACCTGGAGGAGCACCCTGACGCGGTCGAGGCAGCGGTCGACGCCATCGACCGGGAGCAGCTCGCGACCCTCATCTACACCTCCGGCACGACCGGCAGTCCGAAGGGCGTGCGCCTGGTCCACGACTGCTGGTCGTACCAGGGCGTCGCCCAGGAGGTCAGCGGGCTGCTGCGCCCCGACGACGTGCAGTTCCTCTGGCTGCCGCTGTCCCACGTCTTCGGCAAGGCGCTCATCTCCGGCCAGGTCAGGACCGGGCATGTGATGGCCGTGGACGGGCGTGTCGACCACATCATCACCAACCTGCCCGCCGTCCGTCCCACGGTGATGGCGTCCGCGCCGAGGATCTTCGAGAAGGTCTACAACGGCATCGCGAGCAGGGCGAGGGCCGAGGGCGGCGCCAAGTACAAGATCTTCCTCTGGGCGGCGCAGGTCGCCCGCGACTACGCCAGAGCGCGAGAGAACACCGTGGCGGCCGGGAGCCGCGGGGTCCCCCTGTGGCTCTCCGTCCAACACGCCGTCGCCGACCGGCTGGTGTACGGCAAGATCCGTGCCGCGTTCGGAGGCAATCTGCGCGGCAGCGTCTCGGGCAGCGCCGCGCTCGCCCCCGACATCGGCTACTTCTTCTCCGGCGCGGGCGTGCCCGTCCTCGAAGGCTACGGTCTGACCGAGACCAGCGCCGCCTGCACCGTCAACCCCGCCGACGACCTTCGCGTCGGCACCGTCGGCAAGCCCCTGCCCGGGACCGAGATCCGCATCGCGGAGGACGGCGAGATCCTTCTCAGAGGCCCCGGAGTCATGCGCGGGTACCACAACCTTCCGGAGAAGACCGGCGAGGTACTGGAGAGCGACGGCTGGTTCCACACCGGCGACATCGGCGAGGTCGACAGGGACGGCTTCGTCCGGATCACCGACCGCAAGAAGGATCTGTTCAAGACCTCGGGCGGCAAGTACGTGGCTCCCACGGAGATCGAGGGACGCTTCAAGGCCGTCTGTCCCTTCGTCAGCAACGTCCTGGTCATCGGCAACGGCCGCAACTACTGCACCGCCCTGATCGCCCTCGACGAGACCGTCATCATGCCGTGGGCGGCCTCCCACGGCCTCGGCGACCGCAGCTACGCGGAGGTCGTCTCCTCACCGCAGGTTCACGAGTTGATCGACGGCTTCGTCCAGCGCGTCAACGGCGACCTGCAACGGTGGCAGACGATCAAGAAGTTCTCCCTGCTGCCGCGTGACCTCGACGTGGAGCACGGTGAGCTCACCCCGAGCCTCAAGGTCAAGCGGCCTGTCGTGGAGCGCGAGTACGCCGAGTCCATCGAGGCCATGTACGAGGGGTCCCGCGAGGCGTGACTCCCCTGTCCGGTACGGCACTTCCCGAAGCCGTACCGGACAGGCGCCGGCCTGGGCGGCCACAGCCCACCGGGTCGCCGGACGGTGCGAGCGTTCCTGCGCGAACCGCCCGCTCCGCGCTTCACCCTCCGCCTCGGCGTCCTGTCCGCAGGGGGCTCTGCCCCTTCAGGTCAGGTGTGCCTTGAACTCGCCTGGCGTCGCTTCCCTCGGACTTGGCATCCCCGGAAGCCGGTGCACAGGGCAGATCGCGCACACGGACCCACGTGCCCACTCCGAACAGCGTCCGGCCGGCTCCAGAGCCAGCTCGTCCACGGCGCCGCCCGGCTCGGCAGGACGACGTTCCGAAGCATCGCCGTACTCACCGATGGCACGGAGGCGAGCGCGTCGAGAGTCCCCGTGGTGATGAGGTGCGGAGGGGTGCGCGTCGAGGTAACTGCCCGGGATCGTCTTGAATTCCATGGTCGCGGTGGACGGACGCGAGAGCAGCACCTCGGCGCCCAGGTACTCGCTCAGCGCGTCGTGCACACCGGCTGCCGCGTCGTCAGGCGTTGGCGAGTTCGGCGGCGCCGAAGGAGACGTCGAAGCGGTCGCACCAGATGCTCAGGCTGCTGTATTCCGACGGATTCACGTCAGCGGGGAGGGCGTAGTTCTGGCTTCCCTTGTTGCCCTTGAGCTTGCCGAGGCTGACGTATTTGCCGTCGTCGAAGACGTGCCAGCCGGCCTGCCCCTGCTTCACGGGCGCGTCGGTCAGCCAGACGCGCAGGTCCGGGCCGTTGCTGGTGTCGAGGTTCTCCAGCCGGACGATGTGGGAGCCGTCGGCCAGTTGGACGAGCTTCACCGTGCCCGACGTCGCGTGCTCGTGGCTGATCAGCTCACCACTCGCCAGGGTGCGGGGGCCGGGGGCCGGGGAGGGCGGCTGGGACGGCTCGTCCGAGGGGGTCGTGGCGGCGGGTTCCTCGGCAGGAGGGGCGGCGGGTTCCTCGGCGGGAGGGGCGACGGGCTCCGCAGCGGCCCCGGGCAGTGCCTCCTGGACGGTTTGGTCCTGCCAGAGTTTCCACGGCTGGAACCAGTACAGGCCGAAGCCGACTCCGACGACCGCCACCACCAGCACCGCGATGACCGACCTTCCGGTCGACCTCTTGCGCGCGCGCCCCATCTCTGCCTCGTCTCCTGGAAGTTCTACTGTCACCCCCATTCAACGCCAGCGGGCGGCCGTCCCCCACCCCGCAGGTGGTGACGGAATCCTTACGGCGTGCTCCCGGGCCGGCTCAGCGGTGCTCGGGGTTGTCCGCGCCAGGCCGGCAGCCGGCGTCCCATTCCGTGCGCTGGTTGCCGTGGGCCGGGACGCCCCCGGCGCGTTTGAGCAGGGCCGCCAGGTGCATCAGGTTCCAGGTCATGAAGGCGGTGTTGCGGTTGGTGAAGTCGTTCTCCGGGCCGCCCGAACCGGGGTCCAGGTACGACGGGCCCGGTCCCGCGGGGCCGATCCAGCCGGCGTCCGCCTGCGGCGGGATCGTGTAGCCGAGGTGCTGGAGGCTGTAGAGGATGTTCATGGCGCAGTGCTTGACGCCGTCCTCGTTTCCCGTGATCAGGCATCCTCCGACCCGGCCGTAGTAGGCGTACTGGCCCCGGGGGTTGAGCAGGCTGGAGCAGCTGTACAGGCGCTCGACGACCCGCTTGGTGACCGAGCTGTTGTCGCCCAGCCAGATCGGCCCGGCCAGCACCAGGATGTCCGCGGCCATCACCCGCTCGTACAGCGCCGGCCAGGCGTCCGTGGTGAAGCCGTGCTCGGTCATGTCCGGTCGGACGCCCGGCGCGATGTCCTCGTCGACCGCGCGCACGAGGTCCGTGGTCACCCCGCGCGCGTCCATGATCGCCCGGCTCCTGTCGATGAGTCCCTGGGTGTGGCTGCGCTCGGGGGACGGTTTGAGCGTGCAGTTGATGAAGAGCGCGCGCAGATCGTCGAAACGGTGGCCGTCCTCGGTGGACGGCGTGGGCGATGCCGGCATGGTGGACTCCGGGGGAGCGGACAGGGCGCGGGAGGGGGCGGGATTCCACCGTCCCTGCGGCAGCGTCTCGCGAGCAGCACGCGTTCCTCCGGCGCGACGCGCCGGAGAGCGGCACGCGGCGGCCGTGCCGGGGGCGGTGGTCGCGGCCGTGCCGGGGGTCAGGGGTCCCACCCGTTCAGCCGCCATGTAGTACGTGACCGCTCCGGCTTCAAGGTCGCCAAGAGAGGGCAAGGTCACAGCCGTGCCCTCTGCTGCTCCTTTGTGCCTCTGGCCTAGCATCCGAGCATGACGGTCCTGCCTGACGACGGGCTTGAGCTGGCCGCCGAGTTCCCTGACGCGACCCACGAGCAGTGGCAGCGCCTCGTCGCGGGCGTGCTGCGCAAGTCGGGCAAGGACGTCGAGGGTGCTCAGGCCGAACAAGCCCTGTCCACCGCGCTGGAGGACGGGCTGCGCACCCGCCCTCTCTACACCGCGCACGACACCGCGCCCGCCCCCGGCTTCCCCGGCTTCGCGCCCTTCGTACGAGGGGGCCGGGCCGCGGGCAACAGCGCGGGCGGCTGGGACGTACGCCAGCGGCACACGGCGGCGGACGGCGACGCGGTGCTCGCGGACCTGGAGAACGGTGTCACCTCCCTGTGGCTGGTGCTCGGCGAGACCGGCCTTCCGGTGTCGTCGCTCGCCCGCGTCCTCGACGGCGTCCACCTCGACCTCGCGCCGGTCGTCCTGGACGCGGGCGCCGAGGTCGAGCCCGCCGCACGGGAGTTGCTGCGGCTGTACGAGGAGCGGGGTGTCGCCAAGGAGGCGGCATGCGGCAACCTCGGCGCCGACCCGCTCGGACACGAGGCCCGTACCGGACAGGCGTACGACTTCGCTCCCGTGGCCGGGCTCGCGCGACTGTGCGCCGAGGAGTACCCGGGGCTGCGGGCGCTGACCGTGGACGCGCTGCCGTACCACGAGGCCGGCGGCTCGGCGGCGCAGGAGCTGGGCTGCTCGCTGGCGACCGGCGTCGCCTACCTGCGGGAGCTGACCGAGGCCGGGCTCAGTGTCGAACAGGCCTGCGGTCAGCTGGAGTTCCGCTATGCGGCGACCGCCGACCAGTTCCTGACCATCGCCAAGCTGCGGGCCGCGCGCCGGCTCTGGGCCCGGGTGGCCGAGGTGTGCGGGGTGCCCGCCGCCGGGGCGCAGACGCAGCACGCGGTGACCTCGCCGGTGATGATGACGCGCCGCGACCCGTGGGTGAACATGCTGCGCACGACCGTCGCCACGCTGGCCGCCGGGGCGGGCGGAGCCGACTCCGTCACCGTGCTGCCCTTCGACCACCCGCTCGGGCTGCCGGACGCGTTCGCCCGGCGCATCGCCCGCAACACCTCGACGATCCTCATCGAGGAGTCCCATCTCTCCCGGGTGATCGACCCGGCGGGCGGCTCCTGGTACGTGGAGCGACTCACGGACGAACTCGCCCGGGCAGGTTGGGAGTTCTTCCAGTGGATCGAGCGGGCCGGCGGCCACGCGGCAGGCCTGCGCTCGGGACACCTCGGCCAGGCCCTCGCCGACACCTGGGCGGCCCGGAGCGACAAGCTCGCCGAGCGACGCGAGCCGATCACCGGCGTCAGCGAGTTCCCGTATGTCGCCGAGAAGCCGGTCGTCCGCGCGCCGGCCCCCGAGCCGCAGTCCGGCGGCCTCCCCCGCGTCCGCCGCGACGAGGCGTACGAGGCGCTGCGCGCCCGCTCCGACGCCCACCTCGCCGCCACCGGCTCCCGGCCACGGATCTTCCTGGCGTCGCTCGGCCCGGCCGCCGCCCACACGGCCCGTACGACCTTCGCCGCCAATGTCTTCCAGGCGGGCGGTATCGAACCCGTCACCGAGGGCACGTTCGAGGAGAGCGGCGCCACCGAAGTGTGCCTGTGCTCCAGCGACGCCCTCTACGAGGAGCGGGCCGCGACCGTGGCCGCGGAGCTCAGGACCGCCGGGGCAACGCAGGTGTTCCTCGCCGGCCGCCCCGGCTCGTACGCCGGTGTCGACGCGTACGTCTTCGCGGGCTGCGACGCCGTGGCCGTCCTGTCCGCCACCCTCGACCGCATGGGAGTGTCCTGATGGGAATCCCCGACTTCTCCGGGATCGAGCTGGGTTCCCCGGCCGTCGACGGCGGCGCCGACGAGTGGCGTACGGCGGTCAAGAAGGCGGCCGGCGGTGACGACCCGCTGTGGGAGACCCCGGAGGGCATCGAGGTCAAGCCGCTGTACACCGGGCAGGACCTGGAGGGCCTGGACTTCCTGGGCACCTACCCGGGCATCGCCCCGTATCTGCGCGGCCCGTACCCGACGATGTACGTCAACCAGCCGTGGACGATCCGGCAGTACGCGGGCTTCTCCACCGCCGAGGAGTCCAACGCCTTCTACCGCCGCAACCTGGCGGCCGGCCAGAAGGGCCTGTCCGTCGCCTTCGACCTGCCCACCCACCGCGGCTACGACAGCGACCACCCGCGCGTGACGGGTGACGTCGGCATGGCGGGCGTGGCGATCGACTCGATCCTCGACATGCGGCAGCTCTTCGACGGCATCCCGCTCGACCGGATGACCGTGTCGATGACGATGAACGGCGCCGTGCTGCCCGTGCTGGCGCTGTACATCGTGGCGGCCGAGGAGCAGGGTGTGCCGGCGGAGAAGCTGGCCGGGACCATCCAGAACGACATCCTCAAGGAGTTCATGGTCCGCAACACCTATATCTATCCGCCGAAGCCGTCGATGCGGATCATCTCCGACATCTTCGCCTTCACCTCGCAGCGGATGCCGCGCTACAACTCCATCTCGATCTCCGGCTACCACATCCAGGAGGCGGGCGCGACGGCCGACCTGGAGCTCGCGTACACACTCGCGGACGGCGTGGAGTACATCCGGGCGGGCCGGGAGGTGGGCCTGGACGTGGACGCGTTCGCGCCCCGGCTGTCGTTCTTCTGGGCGATCGGCATGAACTTCTTCATGGAGGTCGCCAAGCTGCGGGCGGCTCGCCTGCTGTGGGCGAAGCTGGTCAGGCAGTTCGACCCGAAGAATCCCAAGTCCCTGTCCCTGCGCACGCATTCGCAGACCTCGGGCTGGTCGCTGACGGCGCAGGACGTCTTCAACAACGTCACGCGCACGTGCGTCGAGGCGATGGCGGCCACCCAGGGCCACACGCAGTCCCTGCACACCAACGCCCTCGACGAGGCGCTGGCCCTGCCCACCGACTTCTCCGCGCGCATCGCCCGCAACACCCAGCTCCTCATCCAGCAGGAGTCCGGCACGACCCGCGTCATCGACCCGTGGGGCGGCAGCGCCTACGTGGAGAAACTGACGTACGACCTCGCCCGGCGGGCCTGGCAGCACATCCAGGAGGTCGAGCTGGCCGGCGGCATGGCCCAGGCCATCGACGCGGGCATCCCCAAGCTGCGCGTGGAGGAGGCCGCGGCCCGCACACAGGCCCGTATCGACTCCGGGCGGCAGCCGGTGATCGGCGTCAACAAGTACCGCGTGGAGAACGACGAGCGGATCGAGGTCCTGAAGGTCGACAACTCCTCGGTCCGCGCCCAGCAGATCGAGAAGCTGCGCCGGCTGCGCGCGGAGCGCGACGAGCGGGAGTGCCAGGACGCGCTGGACGCGCTGACCCGGGCCGCCGGCGGCGAGGGCAACCTGCTGGAGCTGGCGGTGCGCGCGGCCCGCGCGAAGGCGACGGTCGGGGAGATCTCCGACGCCCTGGAGAAGGTGTACGGCCGGCACGCGAGCCAGATCCGTACGATCTCCGGTGTGTACCGCACCGAAGCAGGCGAGTCCCCGAACGTGGAGCGCACCCGGGCCCTGGTGGACGCGTTCGCCGAGGCCGAGGGCCGCCGGCCGCGCATCCTGGTCGCCAAGATGGGCCAGGACGGCCATGACCGGGGCCAGAAGGTGATCGCCACCGCCTTCGCCGACCTCGGTTTCGACGTGGACGTCGGCCCGCTGTTCCAGACTCCGGCCGAGGTGGCCCGCCAGGCCGTCGAGGCGGACGTGCACATCGTCGGGGTGTCGTCGCTGGCCGCCGGGCACCTCACCCTCGTCCCGGCGCTGAAGGAGCAGCTGGCCGAGGAGGGGCGCGAGGACATCGTGATCGTGGTCGGCGGGGTGATCCCGCCGCAGGACGTGCCCACCCTCCTGGAGATGGGCGCGGCGGCCGTGTTCCCGCCCGGGACGGTGATCCCGGACGCGGCGCATGACCTGGTGAAGCGGTTGTCGGACGACCTCGGGCACGACCTGTGATCGATGTCGACGCCTACGTGAAGGGCGTCCTCGACGGGAAGCGGGCGATCGTCGCCCGCGCCATCACCCTCGTCGAGTCCACCAGGCCAGCACACCGGGTGCCGGCCCAGGAACTGCTGACCGCGCTGCTGCCGCACAGCGGGAGGGCCCGGCGGATCGGGGTGAGCGGGGTGCCGGGTGTCGGCAAGTCGACGTTCATCGACGCGTTCGGCACGATGCTGACCTCGCTCGGGCACCGGGTGGCGGTCCTCGCCGTCGACCCCTCGTCCAGCCGTACGGGCGGCTCGATCCTCGGCGACAAGACCCGCATGGAACGCCTGGCCGTCGACCCGGCGGCCTTCGTCCGCCCCTCCCCCACCGCCGGCACGCTCGGCGGTGTCGCCAAGGCGACCCGTGAGTCGATGGTGGTGATGGAGGCCGCCGGCTACGACGTGGTGCTCGTGGAGACCGTCGGCGTCGGCCAGTCCGAGACGGCCGTCGCCGACATGGTCGACTCCTTCCTGCTCCTCACCCTCGCCCGCACCGGCGACCAGTTGCAGGGCATCAAGAAGGGTGTCCTGGAGCTGGCCGACGTCCTCGCCGTCAACAAGGCGGACGGCCCGCACGAGCGCGACGCCCGCACGGCAGCCCGCGAACTCGCGGGCGCCCTGCGGCTGGTGCGCGGCAAGGACACGGTCTGGACGCCGCCGGTGCTGAGCTGCAGCGCCCGCGAGTCGACCGGCCTCGACACCGTCTGGGAACGCCTGGAACAGCACCGCGCCCTCCTCGACTCCACCGGCCGCCTCACCGCCAGGCGCCGCGACCAGCAGATCGAGTGGACCTGGTCCATGGTCCGCGACGAACTCCTCGACCGGCTGCGCACCCATCCCGGCGTACGGAGCCTCGCCCCCACCCTGGAACAGCAGGTCAGAGACGGTGAGCTGACGGCCACACTGGCCGCCGACCGCATCCTGCGGGCCTTCAGGGACTCCACCTAGGCGGATCACGGTCACCCGGTCGCCCGGCCCCGGTTCACCCGGCTGAGCGCCCCGAGTGGTGAAGCCGGGAGAAGTGGCCAACGGTGGATCACGTCGGGGCCGGGTCAAGTCAGCTGACGAAGTGCCAGCTGCCCGGCTGTCGGCGGAAGGACCATCAGATGCGTTCTGCTCGCATGCTGCTCGCTACCGCGGCGGCCACCGCCGTGCTCACCATCACCGCACCCGGGGCATACGCCGAAGGCGACCAGCGGGACCGCGAAGACCACGGTTACAGCAAGGAGCACGACAAGGACCAGCGGGACCGCGAGGACCACGGATACGGCAAGGAGCACGACAAGGACCAGCGGGACCGCGAGGACCACGGATACGGCAAGGAGCACGACAAGGGCAGCAGGCACGACGGACCGCGCGGCGGTGTTCACACGGGTGGCGGAGCGCTGGCCGCGGTGAACGACGAGGAGCAGTGGAACTCGGAGCGGGCCGGCAAGCAGGAGCCGGACGCCTCCAAGGAGCGCGAGCACGGGAAGGAGTCCTGGGAGGGCGGCCACGACAAGGGGTCCTGGAAGGACGAGCACGACAAGGGGTCCTGGAAGGGTGACCACGACAAGCCCCGCGGCGGTGTGCACACCGGCGGCGGCGCGCTCGACACGCCGCCCGTGACCGCGGGCGGGCTGGCCGTCCTCGCGGTGGCCGGTACGGGCCTGTACGTCCTGCGCCGCAGGAAGACCGCCGGAAGCGCGGCCTAGCCGTACCAGGTGCGATAGACACCTGACGCGATAGCGACCGTGGCCGCCACACCGTGTGTCGTGTGGCGGCCACGGCCTGGTCCTCGTCCGCCCTCCACCCGTCCGCCCAGCTGCCGTGCCTAGTGAGGTGGTGTTCGATGGCAGCCCGCCCTTCTCCCCGGCACCGGACCGGTGCCGGCACGCCGTGGTACCCGCGCCGATCTGACCGTGTTGTGCGCCGTGGTCCTGCTGATCCTGGCGGTGATTCTGTCCGGCGGCGAGGACTCCTCGTCCGACGCCTCCCGCCCGCCGAACGCCCGGCACGCCCCGCTGGCCACGCACGCCTCCGAGTCGCCTTCCGCCGCCGTACACCCCGTGGGCCCGCATCTGCCCCGGTCGAAGCCGGTCCGGCTGCGCATCCCGAAGATCCAGGTGGACGCCCCGTTCACCCCCCTCGCCGTCGGCCGCTCCGGGCAACTCGAAGCCCCGCCCGCCGACGACGTCAACCTCGTCGGCTGGCACGCCGAAGGCGCCTCCCCCGGGAGACGGGCACCTCGATCATCGCCGGGCACGTCGACACGGCGACCACTGCCGCCGTCTTCGCGCGGCTCAGCGAACTGAAGAAGGGGGACGTCTTCCACGTCGTACGCGCCGATCGACGCAAGGCGACCTTCGTCGTCGACAGCGTGGAGACGTTCGAGAAGGCCAACTTCCCCGACGAGCGGGTGTACGGGGACACCGCCCGAGCGGAGGCCCGGTTGATCACCTGCGCGGGCGACTACGACCGGGCGGTGAAGGACTACACGGAGAACCTGGTGGTCTTCGCGCATCTGACCTGAGCCCGAGGGCGCACGGGTGCCGGACGGCAGGCAGGCGCTTCACCCATCCCGGCCAAGAACGCATCCCGGAGTGACCAAGAACCGTTCAAGGACCGGCCACGATTCATCAACGCTCGTCCATGATTCAGCAACTTGAATGCTTGAGCGTTCAAGTCGGGCGTACGTTCCTGCCCGTGAACTCAGACGCAGCACCCCGCAGAGGCGACGACGCCACGGCGACCGCCACCAGCGCCGACCTCCCGATAGCCCACGCGAAGCCCCGCGCCCGGCGCACCTTTCTGCGCACCGCACTGGCCGGCACCGCCGTGCTCGGCGGCGGCCTCGCGATCGGCACCTTCCCGGCCGACGCGGAACCCGCCGGCCGCTCCACCGGCGCCGCTCGCTCGTCCTCGGCCGCCCCCCGGCCGAGCACGCCCGAAGCGGCGCTGAAGGAGCTGTCGAAGGGCAACCGCCGCTGGCGGACCTTCAAGCAGCGGCACCCCGACGAGAGCGCCACCCTCCGCAAGACCCTGACGACCGGTCAGCACCCCTTCGCCGTCGTCCTCGGCTGCATCGACTCCCGTGTTCCGCCGGAGCTCGTCTTCGACCAGGGCCTCGGCGACCTGATGACCGTGCGCAGCGCGGGCGAGGTACTGGACGAGGCCGTGCTCGGCAGCGTCGCGTTCGGCGTCCTGGAACTGGACATCCCGCTCGTCGTGGTGCTCGGCCACCAGTCCTGCGGAGCCGTGACGGCGGCGGTCCAGGCGGATCAGACCGGTGAGGCGCTGCCGGCCCACATCCAGTACATCGCCGACGAGATCGCCCCGGTCATCGACCACCGCTTGGAGGGGGACGCCCGGATCACCGCGGCCATCGACGCGAACGTCCGGCTCGTCCGCTCCCGCCTCGCCGCCGAGGCCGACCTCGCCGCCAGGGTGAAGACGGGCAAGGTGGCCATCGTCGGCGCCCGCTACGACCTGACGACCCAGCGGGTGCACCTGCTCAAGTAGGAGGCTCAGGCCCTGGCACGGCGAAGGCGGCCCCGGTGGACACCCACCACCGGGGCCGCCTTCGCCGTTGTCGCGGCTCAGCCCTCGACGAGGGTGACCTCCGGGGCGAACGTGATGAACTCCAGGGTCACCGCCATGTCGACACCTTCGCCCGCCACCGTCTGCCGCCCCGGCCCAGTGGCCCGAGCTCACCTTCGTGGGCGCCTCGGCGGGGGCGGCCCGGGACGGTGAGAGGCTGCGGGCGTTCCCCAGGGCGGAGCTGGCGCGGTACAGGTGTCCGCGCGAGATCGTGTTCCTGGACGCGCTGCCGCGCACGGCGACCGGCAAGCTCCAGCGGTTCCGCCTACGCACCCTGAGTGACCAGCGGTGACACCGAAGACCTAAAATGATCAACGTGTCCGAACAGCATGCACCGCGTTCGCTCATCGTCACCTTCTACGGCGCGTACGGCCGGTCGGTGCCGGGTCCCGTGCCCGTCTCCGAGCTGATCCGGCTGCTCGCCGCGGTGGGTGTCGACGCGCCCTCCGTCCGCTCGTCGGTGTCCCGGCTGAAACGGCGCGGGCTGCTGCTGCCGGCCCGCACGGCGGCGGGGGCGGGGGCGGCCGGGTACGCGCTGTCTCAGGACGCGCGGCAGTTGCTGGACGACGTCGACCGGCGGATCTACGCGACGGCGCCCGAGCAGGACGAGGGCTGGGTGCTGGCCGTGTTCTCGGTACCGGAGGCGGAGCGGCAGAAGCGGCATGTACTGCGCTCCCGGCTGGCCGGACTCGGCTTCGGCACGGCCGCCCCGGGGGTGTGGATCGCGCCGGCCCGCCTGTACGAGGAGACCCGGCACACCCTGACCCGGCTGCGGCTCGACCCGTACGTGGACCTGTTCCGGGGCAAGCACCTGGGGTTCGCGGCGACCGCCGAGGCAGTGGCGCGCTGGTGGGACCTGGCCGGGATCGCCAAGCAGCACGAGGCGTTCCTCGACCGGCACGCGCCCGTGCTGCACGGCTGGGACCACCGCGCCGACACCCCACCGCAGGAGGCGTACCGCGACTATCTGCTGGCCGTGGACTCCTGGCGCCATCTGCCGTACGCAGACCCGGGACTGCCGACCGCGCTGTTGCCGGCGGACTGGCCGGGGGTGCGCTCGGCGGCCGTCTTCCGGGCACTGCATACGCGGCTGCGGGACGCGGGCGCCGTCTACGCCGGCGTGACCGCGAGCCAACCGTGAAAACCCGTAACAACTCTGCCCGCTCAGGGAACCCTCAGGGTTCTCCTTCCGTCTTCTCAGAATCCTTACTTACTATTCTGACGCATGAGTCTCCTGCGCAACCTGAACCGTGCACTCACCGCCACCACCGGCCTGCAAGTGCGCAAGGCCGCCCCGGTAGCGCCCGCCGCGCCCAAGGCCAAGGCTGCGAAGCCGGCCGTGAAGAAGCCCACGGCGGTGTACCGATGTCCGGCTCCCGAGGAACTGGCCATGGACAGGCTGCTGAGGCAGCCGGTCTTCATCATGTCGCCCGTGCGCTCCGGCTCGACCCTGCTGCGGATGCTCCTCAACGCGCACTCGCGGCTGCACTCCCCGCACGAGCTGCACATACGCCGCCTGGAGGTCGGCTACGGCAGCAAGCTGGCGCAGAAGGCGATGAGCGCCCTCGACCTGGAGCGCGGCGACCTGGAGCATCTGCTCTGGGACCGGGTCATGCACCGCGAACTGGTTAGATCGGGCAAGGACTTCGTCGTCGAGAAGACCCCGAGCAACGCCTTCGTCCACGAGCGCATCCGGGACTGCTGGCCCGACGCCCGCTTCGTCTTCCTGCTGCGCCACCCGGTCTCCATCGCCCAGTCGTGGCACGAGGGCGACCCCGACAAGCGCACCTACGACGAGGCCGCCGCCGACGCGCTGCGCTACATGAAGGCCGTCGACAGGGCCCGCAAGGCGCTCACCGGCCACACCGTGCGCTACGAGGACATCACCGCCGACCCCGGGAAGGAGATGCGACGGCTGTGCGCGTTCCTCGACATCGACTTCGAGCCGGCCATGCTCGACTACGGCCGGAAGGACGACACACAGGTCGTGAAGGGCCTCGGCGACTGGCGTGACAAGATCAAGACCGGTCAGGTGCAGGCCGGGCGCGCACTCCCCACCGAGGACGACATCCCGGAGATCCTCCGGCCGATGTGCCGGGCGTGGGACTACAGCCGGTGAAGCCGCACGCCGAGATAACCGAGGTGTGGCCGCGCGACGGCCGCATCAGACTCGTCGGACGCATTCACGGGGTCCCGGCGGAAGGCACCTGGGAGCTGCTTCTCACCCGCCGCGCCCACGCCGACCGCCGGCTGCGTTACGCCGCCGACGTCACGGGCGACCGCTTCGAGAGCCGGCTGCCCGTCGACGACCTCGCCGCGTCCGACTACGCGCCCGTCGAGGAGTGGGACATCCACCTGACGGACGGCAAGGTCGAACTGCGCGCCGGAAGGCATCTCGACGACGTGCGCGGCAAGAAGAAGATCTTCGTGTATCCGGAGCAGCGCACCGGGGACCTCCGCGTGCGCCCCTATTACACGATCAAGGACAACCTGTCTCTGGAGTGCCGCACGGGAGGCTCCGCATGATCGACCGTCGCCCCCTCCCCCAGCGCCCCCGCATCCGGTATCTGCTGCTGCACGCGTACGGCCGGGGCGGCACCATCCGCACCGTGATGAACCAGGCCAACTCGCTCGTGGCGGCGGGCTGGAGCGTGGAGATCGTCAGCGCGACCCGCCGCCGCGACGACATACAGTTCCCCCTCGACCCCCGGGTGCGGGTCTCCGCGGTCGTCGATCTGCGCGAGGGCGCCTACACCCCACCGTCCGGCCTGGTCGCCCGCTGGCGCGACCGCAAGCGGGGCGAGCTGCTGGAGGCGCCCTCGCAGCACATCCCGAAGGGCGAGTTCGGCTACCGCCACTTCAACCGGTACGTCGAGGACCGACTCATCGCGTACCTGCGGTCGTTGACCGACGGCATCCTGGTGACCACCCGGCCCGCACTGAACTTCCTGGCCGCCGAGTACGCCACCGGCGGTGTGGTCCGGGTCGCCCAGGAGCACATGAACCTCGGCACCCACAAGCGGGACGTGCAGCAGCGCATCCAGGAGACCTACCCGCGCTTCGCCGCGGTCGCCGTGCTCACCGAGCGCGACCGCGGCGAGTACGCCGAAATCCTGCCCGGGGCCCGGGTCGTCCGCGTCCCCAACGCCGTGCACTCCCTCGACCAGGTCCCCGCCGACCCCAGGTCGAAGATCGCGGTGGCGGCAGGCCGGCTCTTCCCGCAGAAGGGTTTCGACCTGCTGATCCCGGCCTGGGCGAAGCTCGTCGAGACGTACCCCGACTGGCAGCTGAGAATTTACGGCAGCGGCGAGAAGAAGTCGGAACTTCGCGACCTCATCGAAGGACACCATCTCTACAATCACGTGTTCCTCATGGGACACACCGACCGCCTGGACGACGAACTCGCCAAGGCCTCCTTCTACGTGCTCAGTTCACGCTTCGAAGGACTGCCGATGGTGATGATCGAGGCGATGA
This sequence comes from Streptomyces sp. TG1A-60, assembly GCF_037201975.1. Classification (NCBI taxonomy): domain Bacteria; kingdom Bacillati; phylum Actinomycetota; class Actinomycetes; order Kitasatosporales; family Streptomycetaceae; genus Streptomyces; species Streptomyces sp. TG1A-60. The sequence continues at coordinate 1,854,947 of NZ_CP147520.1, forward strand.
GCCACGCCCTGCCCGTGGTGAGCTTCGACTGCCCGACCGGCCCCGCCGACGTGCTGACGCACGGCGTGGACGGGCTGCTCGTCGCGCCCGAGGACCCCGACGCGCTCGCCGACGCGATGGCCCGGCTGATGGCCGACGAGGCGCTGCGCGCCGACATGGGTGTGGCCGCGGTCCTCACGGCCGCCTCGTACGGCCCGGACTCCGTCCATCACCGCTGGGAGTCCCTCTTCACCTCCCTCCACGAGCAACGGCACGGCACCGGCGCCGCCGCGAAAGGAACACGCGCATGAGCACCTCGTCCAGGGCTCGGGGAGCCACGGTCTGGCTCACCGGGCTGCCGAGCGCGGGCAAGACCACGATCGCCCGGACCCTCGCCGGCCGGCTGCGGTCCGAGGGGCACCGTGTGGAGGTCCTCGACGGTGACGAGATCCGCCGCTTCCTCTCCGCCGGCCTCGGCTTCTCCCGCGCGGACCGCAACACCAACGTGCAGCGCATCGGCCTCGTCGCCGAGGTCCTCGCCCGCAACGGCGTGCTCTCCATCGTCCCCGTCATCGCGCCGTACGCCGACAGCCGCGAGGCCGTCCGCAAGCGCCACGACGTGAGCGGCACACCGTACTTCGAGGTGCACGTCGCCACCCCCGTCGAGGTGTGCAGCGAGCGCGACGTGAAGGGCCTGTACGCCCGTCAGGCCGCCGGCCGGCTCAAGGGCCTGACCGGTGTCGACGACCCGTACGAGCCTCCGGCCGACCCGGCGCTCGTGGTGCCGACGCAGCACCAGACGCCCGACGAATCGGCCGCGGCCGTGTACGCGTTGCTCGCGGATCGGGGCCTCGCATGAGCGTCTCCATGCTGTCCCGGTCGGGGTCGCCCCGCCACCGTGGCGACGGGCACCCTGTCGGCGTCGGCAGGTGCCTCCGGCCCTGAAGTTATCGCTGATATCTGACTGCCGTCACGAGTACGCGATGCCGTGCGACGGGTGCGCGACAGACCGGGTGCGGCCGTCGGCCTGGCGGGCGGGGGCCGTGACTCGGTCACGGACGTTCGACAGGCCGGTAACGGCGGGCTCGGTCGGGCGCCGCGGAGCGTCGGTGTGGGTAGACGGGCTGACGACGGGGCCCAAGGCCCCGCACGGCGCCCGCCGAGCGGCTCTGACGGTCCGCGCCGTACCATTCGTGACGTTGAAAGCAGGACGAGCCATGACCTGCTCCATGAACGGACCCACCGCCGTGCAAGAACCCTCCGCCCCCGCCTCCTGGCGCATCGCGCTGCCGCACACCGCCGCGGCCGTGCCCGTGGCCCGCGCGTTGGTCCGCACGGCGCTGACGGAGCTGGAGCACAGGACCGACTGCGACACAGCGGAACTGCTCACGGCGGAACTGGTCGCGAACGCGATCGAGCACGCGGCCGGGGACGGGCCCATAGAGCTGGTCGTCGAGCTGCTGCCGTCCGGCTGCAAGGTGGAGGTCCACGACCCCGATCCGGCACCCCCGGGCGACCTCACCGCCCCGGGCCGCGGCGAGCCCGACCCCTGGCAGGAGCACGGGCGCGGCCTGCTCCTCATCCGCACCCTCAGCTCCTCCTGCGGCCACCGCCCCACGGACTCCGGCAAGGCGGTCTGGTTCCGCCTCCCGACGGTGCCTCCACAGCGCCGCCCCACATGAGCCGCCCCACATGGACCGCCCCGAAGCCGAACGTCAGGCCAGCGTCGCCACCAGAACCGCCTTGATCGTGTGCAGCCGGTTCTCCGCCTCGTCGAAGACGACCGAGTGCGCCGACTCGAACACCTCGTCGGTGACCTCCAGCGACTCCCGACCGTGGACTTCGTGAATCTCACGCCCCACCTTCGTGCCGAGGTCGTGGAAGGCCGGCAGGCAGTGCAGGAACTTGACGTCCGGGTTCCCGGTGGCACGCAGAACGTCCATGGTCACCGCGTACGGGGACAGGGCGCCGATGCGCTCGCCCCAGACCTCCTTGGGCTCCCCCATGGAGACCCAGACGTCCGTGGCCACGAAGTCGGCGCCCGCGACCCCGTCGGACACCTGCTCGGTGAGCGTGACCCGCGCCCCGCTGACCTCCGCGAGCCTGCGCGCGCGGGTGACGACCTCCTCGGCCGGCCAGTAGGCCCGCGGGGCGACGACACGGACGTCCATACCGAGGAGGGCCCCGGTGACCAGGTAGGAGTTGCCCATGTTGAAGCGGGCGTCGCCGAGGTAGGCGAAAGCCATCGCGTCGAGCGGCTTGGCGCTGTGCTCGGTCATGGTCATCACGTCGGCGAGCATCTGCGTGGGGTGCCAGTCGTCGGTGAGGCCGTTGTAGACCGGCACGCCGGCGTACGCGGCGAGTTCCTCGACGTTCGCCTGGCTGGCGCCGCGGTACTCGATCGCGTCGAACATCCGGCCGAGTACCCGCGCGGTGTCCCGCACGGACTCCTTGTGACCCATCTGCGAGCCGGACGGGTCTAGGTACGTGGTCCGGGCCCCCTGGTCGGCCGCGGCGACCTCGAACGCGCAGCGGGTGCGCGTCGAGGTCTTCTCGAAGACGAGCGCGATGTTCCTGCCCCGCAGCCGCTCGGTCTCCGTCCCGGCCTTCTTGGCCGCCTTCAGCTCCACGGCCAGCTCGATCAGCCCACGGAACTCCTCCGCGGTGAAGTCCAGCTCCTTGAGGAAGTGGCGCCCGGCGAGGGCGTGGGGGACAGTCGCCATGGGGCGCTCCTGGGTTGACGGGGACAGGGACAGCACAAGGAAGGCTGGAAGTCTATACGATGTTCCACATTTCTATACGGCCACCCTCTCGGTGGTCGCCCCCCTCGACGGCCGGTCCCCTACACCGCCGCTCTCTCCACCGGGCAGCTCATACAGCGCGGCCCGCCCCTCCCCCGCCCCAGCTCGCTCCCCGGGATCTCGATCACCTCGATGCCCTGCTTGCGCAGATGCGTGTTGGTGGTGGCGTTGCGCTCGTAGGCGACGACGACGCCCGGTTCGACGGCGAGGACGTTGCAGCCGTCGTCCCACTGCTCGCGCTCGGCGGCGTGGACGTCCTGCGTGGCCGTGAGCACCCGGATCTCGTTGAGGCCGAGCGCGGCGGCGATCGCGCGGTGCATGTGCTCCGGCGGATGGTCGGTGACCTTGAGCTCCTTCTCGCCGACGCCGGGTTCGATGGTGTACGAGCGGAGCATGCCGAGTCCGGCGTACTGGGTGAAGGTGTCACCGTCGACCATGGTCATGACGGTGTCGAGGTGCATGAAGGCCCGGCGCTTCGGCATGTCGAGGGCCACGATCGTCTGCGCGGAGCCGGCGGCGAAGAGTTTGTGGGCGAGCATCTCGACGGCCTGCGGGGTGGTGCGCTCGCTCATGCCGATAAGGACGGCGCCGTTGCCGATGACGAGGACGTCGCCGCCCTCGATGGTGGACGGATAGTCGGCCTGACCCTCCGACCAGACGTGGAACGTCTCGTCACGGAAGAGGGGATGGTGCCGGTAGATCGCCTCGAAGTGGACGGTCTCGCGCTGGCGGGCGGGCCAGCGCATGGCGTTGATGGAGACCCCGTCGTAGATCCAGGCGGAGGTGTCGCGGGTGAAGAGGTGGTTGGGGAGGGGACCGAGGAGGAAGTCGTCGAGTTCCATGACATGGAAGCGGACGCTCGCCGGTTCCATGTGCGCGTCCAGGAACTCCCGCTTGGTCATGCCGCCGATCAGCGCCTCGACCAGTTCCGGCAGGGGCAGGGACTCGAAGGCCGCCCGGAGGTGGTCCGTGGCGAGGGGGCCGTACTCCTTCTCGTCGAAGACCCGGTCGAGGACGAGCTCCCGGGCCTCGGGGATCCGCATGACGTCGGTGAGGAGGTCGCCGAAGAGATGGACGGCGACCCCCCGGTCGCGCAGGACGTCCGCGAGTCCGTCGTGCTCGGCGCGCGCCCGGCGCACCCACAGCACGTCGTCGAAGAGCAGCATGTCCTTGTTGCTGGGGGTGAGCCTCTTGAGCTCCAGATCCGGCCGGTGCAGGATGACGCGGCGCAGGCGCCCGGCCTCGGAGTCGACATGGAATCCCATGCCTTCATCCTGACCATTCGGGCGCGTGTTCACCCACTGGCCGACGGAAACGACTCCTTCATTTCGTCCTCTTGACGATAAACGGGCCGCCTTATTATCGTCCAAGCGACGCTAACGAGCCTTGAAGCACCACCGAGGGGGGCGTCCATGGCCGGTGCGCCACCGGCCCGACCAGGCCGGGAAGTCGCTCTCCTCGGCGCGGCGGGGCACCAGACCGCCGGTACCGTCTGGGGCTCGACGGCGAACAGGGGTGCCGTCGAGCCCCACGCCTCGTCCGGTGTGCTCGCGGGGACCGGCACGGGGAGGCGGCCGGAACGTCCCTCGTCGCCGGCCGGCTCGACGGTCACCGCACACCGCCACCTCACCGTCGCATCCGACCGCCTCATCGCCTTCGGAACGGATGGAGAGCGACGCACTGGACCTGACGTGGGGCCAGACGGTATGGGTGTGGCCGGGGTGCGCCTGCGGCTGCCGGGCCGACCTGGCCGAAGAGAACACCGAGCCCCCCATGGCAACCCTGTTGCAGCGGCCCTGGCCTAGCCCTCGGTCTCCCCCGGCGCCCGTGTGGGCACCGTCGGTGTCGTGGTGCCTCCCTTGCGGCGTTTGCGGTGGGTGTAGGCGGTGACGGCGGCCCAGAGGTCGCGGCGGTCGACCTCGGGCCAGGGCTGGTCGGTGAAGTGGAGTTCCGCGTAATGGGCGTGCCAGGGAAGGAAGTTGGAGGTACGGATCTCGCCGCTGGTGCGCCACAGGAGGTCGACGTCGGGCAGGGCGTGGTGGGGCAGATGGGCGGCGAAGAGCTGCTCGGAGACCCTGGCGGGATCGACCTCACCGGCCAGGGCGGCACGGGCCAAGGCCGCGCCCGCCTGGGCGAGTTCGGCGCGACCGCCGTAGTTGACGCAGACGTTGAGGGTCAGGCCCGTACGGTTGCGGGTGGCGTGTTCCTGGCTGCGGAGTACGTTGACCACGTCGTCCGGGAGCCCGTCGGGGGACCCCACCCAGCGGAGCCGTACGTCGTGGTCGAGCAGTTCACCGTCGAGGAGTTCGGCGCGCATGATCGCGAAGAGCTTGGAGACCTCGTCGGGCGAGCGCTTCCAGTTCTCGGTGGAGAAGGCGTAGACGGTCAGGTGGGGGAGGCCGATCTCCAGGGCACCCTGGACGACGTCCCGCAGCGCGACCGCTCCGGCGCGGTGCCCCTCGTCGCGGGGCAGTCCGAGGCCCGTGGCCCAGCGGCCGTTGCCGTCCATCACGATCGCGACGTGCTGCGGCAGATGGGCCGCGGCTATGGCCGGCGGGCGGGCACCGTCGCGGTGCGGACGCGGCGGCAGGGGCGGTTCGGCGATCCGGGCCGTGTGCCGCTCGGGGCCGGCTAGCGGGGCCGGTGCCGTGTCGTCGCGGGGAGACCCGTCCGCGCCGGCCCGCCCCACCGTGTCCATGGCCGTGTCCATGGCCGTGTCCCTGCCCGGCGGCAGCGTCAGACGCCACACCACGGCGGCCCGTGCCCGGGCGGGGGCGAGGATCCGCCACTCGGTGTGCCGGGCGACGCGTACCGGGCGGCGCAGGGCTGCGGAACCGGCCCGTACGATCGCGTCCAGCTCCGCGCCGAACAGGTCGACGGCGGTGTCGAGCACGATCGCGGGGCCCAGCGGCAGGGAGCCGCGCAGCGCCCGGCGGGAGCCCTCCAGCCACTCCCGGGCCTCGCCGGCGAGGTGGCCGATCATCCGCTGCACGGCGGGGGTCCACTGCCGGGAGATCAGCTCGTCCGGGGTGACATGGAAACGGTCGAGGACTTCGGCGGGGAACCACACGTGTCCGCCGTCCAGGTCCTCGGGGAGGTCGCGGAGCATGTCGGTGAGGAACAGCCCCTCCACGAAACGGGTGAACCCCGCGAGGTCCCGAAGCCGCACGGGAACGGGCAGCCCACAGCGCACCAGCATCCGCATGAGCTGTTCGGGCCAGCTGATGTTCTGGGCGTGGGCCCGCTCCCGCCACTCCTGCCAGGTCGTCACGCCCTTGCGGTCGTCGTCCCGCTGGACCGCGTCCAGCGCGCCCAGCAGGTCGCCGAGGTCCAGCCCCCAGCGCCACACCGCGTCGGTCAGCGCGAGCCGGATCGGGTCGTCGCTGGTCCCGCTGGCCAGGTCCGCCTCCAGCGCGGCCCGCCACTCCCGGAGCCGGCGGCCCCGCTCCCGCGGCGCCTCCTCGGAGAGGTCGAGCAGGTCGTCCGCGTAGCCGAAGGCCGCGTACAGCGCCCAGGAGACCGGGCGGACCACCGGCGGCATCAGCTGCATCAGGGCGTATTCGGTGGGCCGGGTCGTGCGGACCAGACGGCGGCACTCGTCGTACCCGGCGTCGAGTGCCGATCGCGCTCGCCCGGACCGTGTCCGGGACCGCGTTGTGGTGCGACGCATGGGAAACCCCGCATACCTTCGAGTGGGACCGATGGGACCGACCCGGGTGACGGCGACCGTCCGCGCCTGGCCGCGGTCACTGTCACCCGAGCACTGCCGGAACCGCTGGAACCACGGGAACCATTCGAACGCAGTGCACGGCCACGCCTTTCTGCGACATTATCAGCCGCAAAGTCGCTTCACCGGCGCGGGTACACGGGTCACGGGCGGGTCCCCGCCCCTCACAACCGGGGGTCGACGGGCTCCGACTCCAGAGCCAGCACCCCGAACACCGCCTCGTGCACCCGCCACAGCGGCTCCCCCTCGGCGAGCCGGTCCAGGGCCTCCAGGCCGAGGGCGTACTCGCGCAGGGCGAGCGACCGCTTGTGGTTGAGGAACCGGCCGCGCAGCCGCGCGAGGTTCTCGGGCCGGGTGTACTCCGGGCCGTAGATGATCCGCAGGTACTCCCGGCCCCGGCACTTGACGCCCGGCTGGACCAGCCGTCCCTGATCGCCGCGTACCACCGCCCCGACCGGTTTGACGACCATGCCCTCGCCGCCCCGGCCGGTCATCTCCAGCCACCAGTCGGTGCCGGCCCGCACCGAGTCCTCGTCGCCGGTGTCGACGAAGAGCCGTCGGGTGGTCTGCAGCAGGCCGCTGACGTCGTACTCGACGAGCCGGTCGATGAGGCCCAGTTGCTCGTCGTGCGGCAGGGCGGCAAGGCTGCGGCCCCGGACGGCGAGGATCTGGAAGGGGGCGAGCCGCACACCGTCCAGGCCCTCGGTCGGCCAGCAGTAGCGCCGGTACGCCTCGGTGAACGCGCTCGCGTCGGCGGCCCGCTCGCGCTGCCTGCCCAGCAGCTCACCCACGTCCACACCGCGTGCCGCGGCGCCCTCCAGGGCGGCCAGCGCACCCGGGAACACCGCGCCGGACGCGGCGCCGACGGCCGCGTACTGGGTGCGCAGCAGCCCGGACGCCTTCAGCGACCACGGCATCAGCTCGGCGTCGAGCAGCACCCAGTCGGTGTCCAGCTCCTCCCACAGTCCGGCCGCGGTCACGGCCTCGCGCATCCGGCCGAGGATCAGCTCGGTGCGGGCCTCGTCGTCGAAGAACGGGCGCCCGGTCCTGGTGTAGAGGGAGCCGGTGGGGCCGTCCACGCCGAAGCGCTCGCGGGCCGCGTCCGCGTCACGGCAGACCAGGGCTACCGCCCGCGATCCCATGTGCTTCTCCTCGCACACGACCCGCGCGACACCGTCCGCCTTGTACTGCGTGAACGCCTCCGCCGGGTGCTCCAGATAGCCTTCGATGAGCGAGGTGGCCGTCGGCGCCATGGTCGGCGGCAGATACGGCAGCAGCCGCGGGTCCACCGCGAAGCGGCTCATGACCTCCAGGGCCGCCGCCGCGTTCTCCTCGCGGACCGACACCCGGCCCGCGTGCCGGGTCTCGACGACCCGTCGGCCGTGCACGTCCGCCAGGTCCAGCGGTCGGCCCTCGTGCCCGCCGGGCGCCTCCGAGGCCAGCGGCTTGGCCGGCTCGTACCAGACCTTCTCGGCCGGTACGTCGACCAGCTCGCGCTCCGGCCAGCGCAGCGCGGTGAGCCTGCCGCCGAAGACGGCGCCCGTGTCCAGGCAGATGGTGTTGTTCAGCCAGGTCGCGGTGGGCACCGGGGTGTGGCCGTAGACCACGGCCGCACGGCCCCGGTAGTCCTCCGCCCACGGGTAGCGGACCGGCAGCCCGAACTCGTCGGTCTCGCCCGTGGTGTCGCCGTACAGGGCGTGGCTGCGCACCCGGCCGGAGGTCCGGCCGTGGTACTTCTCCGGCAGACCGGCGTGGCAGACGACGAGCCGGCCGCCGTCGAGGACGTAGTGGCTGACGAGACCGTCGATGAACTCCCGTACCTGCTTCTTGAACTCCTCGCTCTCGCCCTCCATCTGCTCGATGGTCTCGGCGAGGCCGTGCGTGTGCTGGACGTTGCGTCCCTTGAGGTAGCGGCCGTACTTGTTCTCGTGGTTGCCGGGCACACACAGCGCGTTGCCCGAGCCGACCATCGACATGACGCGGCGCAGCACGCCGGGGCTGTCCGGGCCGCGGTCGACGAGGTCGCCGACGAAGACGGCCGTACGGCCCTTTGGGTGCACACCGTCGACGTAGCCCAGCGTGCCGAGCAGCGACTCCAGTTCGCTCGCGCAGCCGTGGATGTCGCCGACGATGTCGAACGGGCCGGTGAGGTGGGTCAGGTCGTTGAAGCGCTTCTCGGTGACGACCGTGGCGCTCTCGACGTCCTCCACGCCCCGCAGGACGTGCACCTTGCGGAAGCCCTCGCGCTCCAGGTGCCGCAGGGAACGGCGGAGTTCGCGGGTGTGGCGCTGGATCACGCGGCGCGGCATGTCGGCGCGGTCGGTGCGGGCCGCGTTGCGCCCGGCACACACCTCCTCCGGCACGTCGAGCACGATGGCGATCGGCAGCACGTCGTGCTTCCTGGCCAGCTCGATCAGCTGCTTGCGGGCCTCCGGCTGCACGCTGGTCGCGTCGACGACCGTACGGCGGCCGGCCGCGAGGCGCTTGCCCGCGATGTAGTGCAGCACGTCGAAGGCGTCGCGGGTCGCGCTCTGGTCGTTCTCGTCGTCGGAGACCAGGCCCCGGCAGAAGTCGGAGGAGATGACCTCGGTGGGCTTGAAGTTCCGGCGGGCGAAGGTGGACTTGCCGGAGCCGGAGGCACCGATGAGCACGACGAGGGAGAGGTCGGTGACGGGCAGGGTGCGTCCCCGCTTCAGCTGGGTCTCGGTCATGCCGCCTTCGCCTCCTTCGCGTTCACGGACTCGGTGGTGGTCTCGGTGGTGGCTGTCTTCATGGAGAAGACGGCCATCTGGGTGGGCGGGCCCACCTCCGGGTCGTCGGGCCCGACGGGGACGAACTCCACCGCGTAGCCGTGCCGTTCGGCCACGGCGTTCGCCCAGGTCCGGAACTCCTCGCGCGTCCACTCGAAGCGGTGGTCGCCGTGGCGGACGTGCCCGGCCGGGAGGGTCTCCCAGCGGACGTTGTACTCGACGTTCGGGGTCGTCACGAGGACGGTGCGGGGACGGGCCGCGCCGAACACCGCGTACTCCAGGGCCGGCAGCCGGGGCAGGTCGACATGTTCGATGACCTCGGAGAGCACGGCGGCGTCATAGCCCTTGAGCCGGTTGTCGGTGTAGGCGAGGGAACTCTGGAAGAGCTGGACGCGGGAGGCCTGCCGCTCGCCCATGCGGTCCAGCTTGAGACGGCGGGAGGCGATGGTGAGCGCGCGCATCGACACGTCCGTGCCGACGATCTCGGTGAAACGCGCGTCCTTCAGCAGGGCCTGCACCAACTGGCCCTGACCGCACCCGAGATCCAGGACGCGCGCGGCGCCGGCCTCCGTGAGCGCGGCGGTGATCGCGTCCCGGCGCCGCACGGCCAGCGGCGTCGGCTTCTCCTCGGTCTCGCCGTCCGCTGACTCCTCGACGGCGTTGTCGATCGCCTCGACCTCGCTGTCGTCGGCCTCGGCCAGCCGTACGAGTTCCAGGCGCTCCATGGCCTGCCGGGTCAGCGACCAGCGGCGGGAGAGATACCGGCTGGTGATCAGCTTGTGCTCCGGGTGGACCGGGAGCCAGCCCTCGCCCGCCCGCAGCAGCTTGTCGACCTCGTCGGACGACACCCAGTAGTGCTTGGCGTCGTCGAGGACCGGCAGCAGCACGTACAGGTGGCGCAGCGCCTCGGCCAGGGTCAGCGACTGCGACTCCAGGACGACCCGTACGTAGCGGGAGTCGCCCCACTCCGGGAACTGGGTGTCCAGTGCGACCGCCTCGGCGGTGACCGTCCAGCCGAGCGGTTCGAAGAGCTTGGCGACGAGGTCCCGGCCGCCGCGCGCGGGCAGCGCAGGTATCTCGACGCGCAGGGGGCGGGTCTGTCCCGGGGCGTCGGGCCTGGCGTCGCAGCGTCCGCTCATCGCGCTGGAGAACACGCTGCTCAGTGCGACGGCGAGCAGGGAGGAGGCCGCGTACGGGCGGTCGTTGACGTACTGTGCGAGGGCGGCGTCGGGGGCCCCGCCACGGCCCTTGCCCTTGCCGCGCCGGACCAGTGCCACCGCGTCCACCTCCAGCAGCAGTGCGGCCGTGCACCGCTCGACGTCCGCCTCGGGGTAGAGCACGTGCGCCTTGCCGTAGGAGGTGGAGAACGCCTGCGCCCTGTCGGGATGCTTGTGCAGCAGGAAACCGAGATCGGTCGCGGGGCGCTCTGGGGTACCGGTGGTACTGATCGTCAGGAACACAGTGGGGTTGCCTCGTGGTGGGTGACTGAGCCGGGTGTCTGAGGTCGATGGGTGGGTGGCGTATGGGTGGCTGAGCTGCGCATACCCGCTGCGGCGCGCTTCCCCAACGTACAGCGAGGGCCGCGGGACCACGGAGGCATTTTCGGTACGGCGTCGGCTTCGGCCGGCCCTGTTCCCCGCGCCCCCTGAGGGGTGCGGGGACCGGCCCGCCGTGTCGGGCGGTGCCGCTACGAGAGCTGCGACTGCACCTGGGAGGAGATCAGCTCCAGGTGGTCCAGGTCGTCGAGGTCGAGGATCTGGAGGTAGACGCGCTGGGAGCCGATGGCCTGGTAACGGCCGACCCTGTCGACGACCTCGGCCGGGGAGCCGGCGAGCCCGTTGGCCTTGAGCTCCTCCACCTCGCGGCCGATCACGGCGGCGCGGCGGGCGACCTCGGCGTCGTCCTTGCCGACGCAGGCGACCAGGGCGTTCGAGTACACGAGGTCGCCGCCCGTGCGGCCGGCCTCCTCGGCGGCCTTGCGCACCCGGCCGAACTGGCGCTCGCTGTCCTCGATCGAGGCGAACGGCATGTTGAACTCGTCGGCATACCGCCCGGCGAGGCGCGGGGTGCGGCTCGCGCCGTGCCCGCCGATGAGGACCGGCACCTTGGCCTGCGCCGGCTTGGGCAGGGCGGGCGAGTCGGTCAACTGGTAGTGCCTGCCCTCGTACGAGAAGGTCTTGCCGACCTCGGTGGCCCACAGGCCGGTGACGATGGCCAGTTGCTCCTCCAGGCGGGCGAACTTCTCCTTGGGGAACGGAATGCCGTACGCCTTGTGCTCCTCCTCGAACCAGCCCGCGCCCAGGCCGAGTTCGACCCGGCCGCCGGACATCTGGTCGATCTGGGCGACCTGGATGGCGAGCACGCCGGGCAGGCGGAAGGTGCCGGCGGTCATCAGGGTGCCGAGGCGGATGCGCTTGGTCTCGCGGGCGAGTCCGGCCAGGGTGATCCAGGCGTCGGTGGGGCCGGGCAGGCCGTCGACCGAGCCCATGCGGAGGTAGTGGTCGGAGCGGAAGAAGGCGTCGAAACCGAGGTCCTCGGTGGCCTTGGCGACAGTGAGGAGTGTGTCGTAGGTCGCCCCCTGCTGGGGCTCGGTGAAGATGCGAAGATCCATGACTCCATCCTGCACGCTGGTCCACCGGTCAACCCCACCGGTCCCGCCGGAGCCGCAAGGGTTCCCGGTCGGGTGAATATCCGTCAATCCGGCGCCTGGGACGGGCTCGGGCCAGTGACCGGCGGGAACGGTGATCGTTGCTCGGGAGGAGCCGGACCGCCCGGCACCCGTCCGGCCGCCGCTGCCGGGACGCTTGCACACGTGCCCCCTCGGGGGGGGCGAGGGCCGAGGAGGCCGTCACATGTCCCAGGAAGCCGTGCCGGAGCAGGCCACCGTGCCTGCGCAGCCCAGAGGTCTGCTCCAGCAGATGGAGGAGCTGATGGCTGCCCTGAACGCGGACCTGTCCCAGCTCGACGCGGATCTCTCCACGCCGCGACCCGCCCCGGCGGAGCGGACCGACTCGGCCTGACCTGCCCCGACCGCTCGTCGGCGCCCGGCCGCGATTCCCGGGGCCGGGCGTTCCCCATGTCCCACGGGGCTGCGCCCCGAACCGTGCCCGGGGCACTGCGCGTCCCGGGCCCTCGCCGCGTGCGTGGATGTGCGTGGGAGCGTCCGGGCCGGTCGCGCCGTCCCCGCACCCCGCGCGGGGCCCTCATCCCGCTGCCGCGTCCCTCTCGGTCAGTACCTGGTCTCTCACCGCCAGACGGCGGAGCATCTCCAGGACTCGGTCGCGTGCCTCGTCCGCGGCGTCGATGGCTTCCATGCACTGCCAGTAGGTCGCTTCCTCGTCGGCGGCGCTGGCGAGACCGACGAGGGCTATGCCGACCTCGCCGAGGAGACCGCCGAGGCGGTGGAGGGACTCATGGGCGTCGCCCAGCTCGGTGAGCCGGGCGGCGCGTAAATCGCCCACGCCGAGAGGCGGGGCGCCGAGTATGCCGCAGCCGCTGCCCGCCAGCTCGGTCAACCCCAGTGCCTCGCCGCGCAGTTCGGGAGGGCCTGAGACCGCGAGGCGGCTGCCGATCGCCTGCGCGAGGGCACAGGACTGCCACGCCTCCGCCATGATCTGACGTCCCTCGACGCTGCCCGCCAGAGCACGTCTGCTCAACAAGATGAGCCGCACCGCATCCATGCGCTGCCCCCGACTGTCCCGACGCGCTCTCACACGTCCGCCTGAACTCCTGCCTGTTCATTACCCACAGTGAAGCCGAGTGAGACGGAAAGCCAGAGGAAGCCCGAAATCTGTGGATAGCAAATCGACTGTGGACAACACTTCAACTCCGGAGAGTGACAAGCGGACTGACACGCTCATCTCCCGGCACCGTCAGAGCCGCTTCGACGGAGGAAACCTGTGTTCGTTGCGGTCGATCTTCGCCTCCAGCGCCGCCAGCGGATCGATGCCCAGCACCTCACAGAACTGGAGCAAGTAGGCGAGCACATCGGCGACTTCGTCCGTGACCCGATGGGCGGTCTCCGGGTCCGACATCACGCGCGCGGACTCGTCCGGCGTCAACCACTGGAAGACCTCGACGAGTTCGGACGCCTCGACGCTCAGGGCGGAGACCAGGTTCTTGGGCGTGTGGTAGGGCTGCCAGTCACGGGCGGCGGCGAACTCGGCGAGCCGTCGCTGCAGGGTCGCCACATCGGGTTTCCGGGCGGGTTCAGGATCTTTCACGGTTCAGGTCTACCACCGTCACCCCGGGCACCCCCGCGGCCCAGGAGGCGTCGCTCACCGCGCCGACCAGCCGGATGTGCCCCCGGTCGCACATCCGGGCCGCCAGCCGCACCAGCTCCAGGGCCTGCCCGGGGTCCAGGGCGCGGTCGAAGCCGTCGGCGAGGACCGTGAGTGTCTGGAGCGCGGCAGGCACCTCCGCGACCGGGTCGACCTCCAGCACTCCGGGACCGGTGAACAGCACGAGGGCGAGCGCGAGGTACCTCAGCTCTCCGTCCCCGAGCAGGCCCAGGGCCGTGCGCACCCCGTCGCCCCGGTCCAGCACCGCCCGTACCGCACCGTCGCGCAGCGGCTCGGCCAGCAGGTCCAGGACCGGCCCGACGCAGCCGTCACGGACGGCCGAGACCAGCAGCGCGTGCCGCCGGCCGCACTCCGTCCGCGTACGCCACAGCACGTCGGCGAGGTTGTCGCAGCCCGGGAGCAGCCGTCCGGTGCCGAGCGGCACGGCGGCGCGCATACGTCCGGGGCACGGATCGCAGGCGTAGACCGAGCGCAGCGCGACGACCATCTGCTCGGCGGCGGCGAGGACCCGGCGCTGGCCGTCCGTCTTGCCGGCGACGCGGAGCGGAAGCAGCGTGGTGCCGAGCCGGTCGTCGGGCAGCGGGCCTCGGGTGACCGGGGTGGAGCCCGCCGTGTGCCAGGCGGCCTGGACGACGGGGCGGCCCGGGTCGACCAGTGCCGTCTCCAGCAGGATCAGCCCGCCCGCCGTCAGCCGCTCGCCCACGATGCGGAGTTCGGGCTCGGCCTGGACGGCGATGTCGAGCTGGACGGGTCCTTCGGGCCCGTCGGCCGTGCAGCCGATGCGGAAGCCGCGCCGCCGCTGGGCGTCGGGGCGCGCCCGCTCCGGGACACAGCCCTCCGGTTCCGGGAACGCCTCGTCGACAGGGGCGCCGCCGCCGAGCCGCGCCAGCGCCTCGTACGCCCGCAGGGCGGTGGTCTTGCCGCTGCCGCTGCGTCCCGCGAGCAGGGTCAGCGGCCCCATCGAGAGGAAGGCGCCCCGGTGCCCGGCGAAGGCGGAGAGCCGCAGTTCGGTGACGCTCGGCCGTTCCGGACGCGCCCCGGCGTCCATGCCGGGGCGCGTCGGCGACAGGGATGGCACGGTCATATGCGGACACTAGGCGCCCACCCGTCAGGTGAACCGTTCCACCCAGTGGATCTTCCTACGATCGAGGGAGCGCCCCGGTTCAGTCCACGGCGCCCCACTCCACCAGGGAGCGCCGGGCGAGCGTGAAGCGCTCCGGGCAAGCCGCAAGTGCTCCCGGCGGGTCGCAAGCGCTCCGGACCGATCGGGAAGCCCCTCGAAACGATCGGGAGCGCCCTGGACCGGCCGGGCCTGCGACTCCCCGGTACGGCCACCCGTGCCGGGCGGGCCGACCGCTCAAGAACCAATCGGGAGCGCATCAGATCGACCAGGCGCTCATCGGACCGACACCGGGAGCGTCCCGCGCGGGCCGGGAGCGCTCCGGGCCAACGGGGCGCGCCCCGCAAACCGGATGGAAGCGTCCCTCGTCAGCCGGAACGCTCCGGACCGACGGGGGCGCCTCGGGCCGTGTCGGCGCGCGGGTCGGGAGCGTCCCGGGCCCGGGTCACATGCCGGGGATCCCGGCGTCTTCCATGAGCCCTCGCACCTCGGTGCCGGGCGGCGTGAGAAGGAACACGTTCCGGTCGACGCGGTGCATTCCGCTGGCGAGGCCGAAAACGACCCCCGTACTGAAATCGAGGACGCGCTTGGCGGTGTCGGACTCCGCGCCCGACAGATCGAGCAGCACCGGAATGCCCGCCATCAGCGTCTCCGCCACCTCCCGGGCGTCCGCGAAGACATTGACGCGCAGGACCACGAAGCGGCGCCGGGCCTCGGTCTCGGCTTCCGGTATGGACCGATGGCCGACCGCGGACGGCCACGCGTCCCGGCCCCGCAGCGGCACGACCTGGGCGAGCCCCTCCCACTGTTCGTCGGTGACATCGTGGCTGTTCACCCTGTTCACCGGCCTTCCCCCTGGCTCGCACTGAATGACTGCATCAGCCATTCTTACGCATGGTCACCCGTTCGGCCCAACAGCGACACGGACCGCGACGCCCCCGTCCGGTACAACGGCCGGTTCACGCCCTCACAGCCCCTTGCGCGGCCGTGTGTGGCGGGCGTAACCCCTCATGATCGCGTCATGTGACATCGGCGTAACGGGCAATTCGTACGATCGGGCGTGCCGGGCCGATCGTGCGTGCCGGGCGGCGAGGTAGACGTTGAGCGGATGCCGTCCGGCCGCCGTACCAGACGGCGACCGGACGCGGCACCGCGCAGCGACCGGCCGCCGTACCGGACAGCGGCCGGCAACCCGCCCGGACACCCCCGGGGTGACACCGCCCGGACATCCCGGACGCCGACAGAGAGGGGCCGCCCGTGGCCGCACAGGGCCCGCGGAGTACCACGAGCCAGGTCCGGACCGTGTGCTCGTACTGCGGTGTCGGCTGCGGCATGCTCCTCGACGTCGGGATGGGCCCCGACGGCCGGCGTACGGTCCTGAGGGCGTCCGGTGACAAGTCACACCCTGCCAACTTCGGCCGCCTCTGCACCAAGGGCGCGACCACGGCCGACATGCTGTCCGCACCCGGCCGGCTCGCCACCGCCCTCGTACGGGACGACCGGGGCGAGGAGCCGGTCCCCGCTCCCGTCGGCCGCGCGATCACCGAGACCGCCCGGCGGCTGCGAGCGATCATCGACGAGCACGGGCCCGACGCGTTCGCCTTCTACGTCTCCGGCCAGATGAGCCTCGAAGCCCAGTATCTGGCGAACAAGCTGGCCAAGGGCTTCATCCGCACCAACCAGATCGAGTCCAACTCCCGCCTGTGCATGGCGAGCGCCGGCACGGGCTACAAGCTCTCGCTGGGCGCCGACGGACCGCCCGGCTCGTACGAGGATCTGGACAAGGCGGACGTCTTCCTCGTCATCGGCTCGAACATGGCCGACTGTCATCCCGTCCTCTTCCTGCGGATGATGGACCGGGTCAAGGCGGGCGCCAAGCTGATCGTCGTCGATCCGCGGCGGACGGCGACCGCCAAGAAGGCCGACCTGTTCCTCCAGATACACCCGGGTACGGATCTCGCGCTGCTCAACGGCCTTCTTCATCTGCTGCACACCGACGGGCACACCGACCCCGACTTCATCGCCGCCCACACCGAGGGCTGGGAGGCGATGCCCGGCTTCCTCGCCGCTTACCCGCCGGACGCCGTCGCCGGGATCACGGGTCTCGCCGCGGACGACATACGCGAGGCCGCCCGGCTGATCGGCGAGGCCGGCGAGTGGACGAGCTGCTGGACCATGGGGCTCAACCAGTCCACGCACGGCACCTGGAACACCAACGCCCTCGTCAATCTGCACCTCGCGACCGGCGCCGTCTGCCGCCCGGGCAGCGGCCCGTTCTCGCTGACCGGGCAGCCCAACGCCATGGGCGGGCGCGAGATGGGCTACATGGGGCCGGGGCTGCCGGGTCAGCGGTCCGTGCTCGTGGACGAGGAGCGGGCGTTCGTCGAGGAGCTGTGGGGGCTGGCGCCGGAGACCCTGCGCAAGGGCGGGGTCGGCAAGGGCACCGTCGAGATGTTCCAGAAGATGGCCGACGGGGAGATCAAGGCCTGCTGGATCATCTGCACCAACCCCGTCGCCTCGGTCGCCAATCGGAAGACCGTCATCGAGGGGCTGGAGGCCGCCGAGTTCGTCGTCACGCAGGACGTCTTCGCGGACACCGAGACCAACGCGTACGCCGATGTCGTGCTCCCCGGCGCCATGTGGACCGAGTCCGAGGGCGTCCTCATCAACAGCGAGCGCGATCTGACGCTCGCGGCCCCCGCCGCCGATCCGCCCGGCGAGGCGATGGCCGACTGGCGGATCATCGCCGCCGTCGCCCGGGAGATGGGGTTCGAGAAGGGGTTCTCGTACGACAGTGCCGAGCAGGTGTTCGAGGAGATCAAGCAGGCCTGGAACCCGAAGACCGGGTGGGATCTGCGGGGCGTGACGTACGAGCGGCTGCGGTCGGGGCCGGTGCAGTGGCCGGCGGCCTCGGAGGAGGGGCCGGACCGCAACCCCATCCGCTACCGGGAGAGCGGTTCGCCGGTGTTTCCCACGGCGAGCGGGCGGGCCGTGTTCCATGCCCGGCCGCACCTGGCACCCGCCGAGATGCCGGACGACGACTATCCGTTCGTGCTCAACACCGGGCGGCTCCAGCATCAGTGGCACACACTGACGAAGACGGGCAAGGTCGCCAAGCTCAACAGGCTGAACCCCGGGCCCTTCGTGGAGGTGCATCCGCAGGACGCCGAGTCGCTGGGGATCGCCGAGGGGGACTCCGTCGAGGTCGCCTCGCGGCGGGGGCGGGCCGTGCTGCCGGCGGTGGTGACCGATCGGGTGCGCCCGGGGTGCCTGTTCGCGCCGTTCCACTGGAACGACCTGTTCGGGGAATATCTGAGCATCAACGCGGTGACGAGTGACGCGGTGGACCCGCTGTCGTTCCAGCCGGAGTTGAAGGTGTGCGCGGTGGGGCTGGCCAGGGTTTCCTCGCCCCCGCCGCCCCTGCCCGTCCCGTCCAGGGGGGTCGCCGCCCCGTCGCCCCCGCTTCCGGGGACCGCGCCCGGGACCGCGACGTCGTCACCCGGGGCCGCGATGACCGCCCTCGGGCTGGCACCCGCTCCCCCGCCCGTCCTGTCCGCCCAGGAGCGGCAGTACCTCACCGGCTTCCTCGCCGGACTCGGCTCCGGGGTGCGGGGCGTCCCCGTGCTGCCGACCGACGCGCCGTTCAGCCCCGAGCACGCGCTGTGGGTGAACGGCGTGCTCGCCGGGATGTACTCGCGGTCGGCGCCTCCGAGCGCGGCACCCGCCGCCGTCGAGCCGGCCGGGCGTGAGGTCGTCGTGCTGTGGGCCTCGCAGACCGGGACCGCCGAGGAGTTCGCGGCGGCGGCGGCCGAGCATCTCGGCGCGGCGGGACACCGGGCGACGCTCGTCGGCATGGACGAGGCGAACCCGGGCCAACTGCCGCTGGGTGCCGACCTGTTGCTGATCACCAGTACCTTCGGTGACGGCGACGCGCCCGACAACGGCTCGGGGTTCTGGGACGCGCTCTCGCACCAGGAGGCCCCGCGCCTGGAGGGTGTGCGCTACGCGGTGCTGGCCTTCGGGGACTCCTCCTACGACGACTTCTGCGGGCACGGCCGACGGCTGGACGCACGCCTCGACGAGCTGGGCGCGGTGCGCCTCGCCCCGCGTACGGACTGCGAGCCGGACTACGAACCGTCGGCGGACGCCTGGCTCGGCCAGGTCATCACCGCGCTCGGGGCGGGGACCGGCACGGACACGGACGCGGCTCCGGGAGCACAGCCGCAGGCCGACCCCGCCGCCGCCCCGGCCCCCCTCATCCGTTCCGCCAAGCCCGTGCCCGCCTCCGCGCGGCTGGTCGGCAACCGGCTGCTCAGCCGGGCCGGGGCGGGCAAGGAGGTACGCCGGTTCACCTTCGACACCAGCGGGACGGGGCTGTCGTACGAGGCGGGCGACGCGCTCGGCGTGCGGCCGGTCAACTCCCTCGACCTGACGGCGGAGTGGCTGGCGGTGACCGGCCTGGACGGCTCGACCCCCGTGGAGGTCGGCGGCGTGGGCGAGGTGCCCTTCGCCGAGGCCCTGCACCGGCACCTGGACATCACCCGGATCACCCCTGACCTGCTCCGCTTCGTCTGTGAACGGACGCGGGACAACCGGGAGTTGAAGAAGCTGATGCGCCCGGACAACAAGGACGGGCTGGCCCAGTGGTCGTGGGGGCGGCAGGCCGTGGACGTGGTGGCCGAGTTCGCCGCGCGGGCCTCCGCGCAGGACTGGACCGGCGTCTTCAAGCGGCTCCAGCCCCGGCTGTACTCCATCTCGTCGAGCCCGCTCGTCGAGCCGCGCCACGTCTCGCTGACGGTGTCGGTCGTGCGGTACGAGAACCTGCGCGGTCGCCCGCGCGGCGGCGTCTGCTCACCCTTCCTCGCGGACGGCGACGCGGACATGGAGGTGCCGGTGTTCGTGCGGAGCTCACCGCACTTCCGGCCGCCGGCCGACCCGGTGACCCCCACGATCATGGTCGGCCCCGGTACCGGCGTCGCCCCCTTCCTCGGCTTCCTCCAGGAACGGCGGGCCCTCGGCCACCGGGCGCCCAACTGGCTGTTCTTCGGGGAGCAGCACCGGGCGACGGACTTCTACTACGAAGAGGAGCTGACGGCCCTTCAGGAGACGGGTGTCCTCAGCAGGTTGGACACCGCGTTCTCCCGTGACCAGCGCGCGAAGGTCTATGTCCAGGACCGGATGCGCGAGCACGGCCCCGAGCTGTGGCACTGGCTCCAGGACGGCGCCCGCTTCTACGTCTGCGGTGACGCCTCCCGCATGGCGAAGGACGTCGACCAGGCGCTGCGGGACATCGCGGTCACGCACGGCGGGATGACCGAGGGCGAGGCCGCCGCGTATGTGAAGCAACTGGCGACGGAGAAGCGGTACGTGCGGGACGTGTACTGAGCGTCGATCGGTTCTGTCGGCGGTCCCGCGCGTCCCTGGTTCAGATCCAGCCCTGCCGGGAGGCGTGTGGTGCGCCGCACCGCGTCCGGCCGAGCGTGTCCGCCTCGGCATCCCATGCCCGCCCGGGAATCCGCTCCTCGCCGGGTTTCGGCGGCCAGCGCGGCGACCCGCGCACCTGCTCACCGTCGACCGTCGGTTCCCGACCACCGCAGACCGTGGAACCCCTGCCGCGCATGCGGGAGATCGCGACAACGGCCGACCGCCGTCCTCCGAGACCGACGGCTTTGCCATCTCTTTACAACGTGTCCCGCGGCTGTCTCGTCTCTCCGCTCGACAAGTGCTTCCGCCGCGCCCCGGGCAACCGGCCGGGACGGGCGGCCTCACGACGCCGTCGAACCCAACGGCCCCGCATCCGGCGGCAGCGTGACGCCGTTGGCGGTCGTCACGGGCAGGAACATCCCGGCCGGCTCCCCGACCTCAAGGCCCAGGATCCCGGCAAGGAAACGAGCGGACTTCTCCCGGTCACGGGTGAGAACGATGGTGTGGTTGAACTCGACTGACACTGGTCGATGCCTCCACGGGCATCTCCGCGGCGCCTCCATGCCTCACCCGACCGATGACCGACACGCGATGCCGCGCCAGAGATCCTAAGCACCTCGCCACAGGCACGTCGAGCGGTTCCCTGCGCAGCGCCGACGGCAGCCGCGTCCTGCTGTACACCGTGTGGACCAGCATCGAGGCACACCGGGAAGCCGCTGACGCCGGTCACCACGACGAAGGGCACGAGATCTTCTCCAGCACACCCGGGGTACGGCCCACCGGCGGCGGGCGCTACCGCCTCCACCACTCCCTGTCCCTCCCCTCGCGGTGACCGAGGCGCCCGCCGCCGTGCCTCGCCTCGCCTCCACCGTGCAGGCAGTGGATCACCCCGGCAGAGTCTCCGATAACGTGAGGGTATGAGCCATCCGCACCCCGAACTCAAAGCCGCCCCGCCACTGCCCGAAGGAGGGCTGAGGGTCACCGCCCTGGGCGGCCTGGGCGAAATCGGCCGCAACATGACCGTCTTCGAGCATGCCGGAAAGCTGCTGATCGTGGACTGCGGCGTGTTGTTCCCGGAGGACAACCAGCCCGGCGTGGACGTGATCCTTCCCGACTTCACCTCCATCCGGGACCGCCTCGACGACATCGTGGCCATCGTGCTCACCCACGGCCACGAGGACCACATCGGTGGCGTGCCCTATCTGCTGCGGGAGCGGGCGGACATCCCCGTCGTCGGCTCCAAGCTCACCCTCGCTTTCATCGAGGCCAAGCTCAAGGAACACCGGATCCGGCCCCGCACGGTGCGCGTGCGCGAGGGCGACCGGCGCGGCTTCGGCCCCTTCGACTGCGAGTTCGTGGCCGTCAACCACTCCATCCCCGACGGCCTCGCCGTCGCGATCCGCACCGGCGCCGGGATGGTGCTGCACACCGGTGACTTCAAGATGGACCAGTTCCCCCTGGACGACCGCATCACCGACCTGCGCGCCTTCGCCCGCCTCGGCGAGGAGGGCGTCGACCTCTTCCTCACCGACTCCACCAACGCCGAGGTCCCCGGCTTCACCACCTCCGAACGCGAACTGAACCCCGCGATCGAACAGGTGATGCGCACCGCGCCCCGCCGGGTCATCGTCTCCAGCTTCGCCAGCCACGTGCACCGCATCCAGCAGGTCCTGGACGCCGCCCACCAGCACGGCCGCAAGGTGGCCTTCGTGGGCCGCTCCATGGTCCGCAACATGGGCATCGCCCGCGACCTGGGCTACCTCAAGGTCCCGCCCGGCCTCGTCGTGAACGCCAAGGAACTGGAGAAGCTGCCCGACCACCAGGTCACCCTCGTGTGCACGGGCTCCCAGGGCGAACCGATGGCGGCCCTGTCGCGGATGGCCAACCGCGACCACCAGATCCGCATCGGCAAGGGCGACACCGTCCTGCTCGCCAGCTCCCTCATCCCCGGCAACGAGAACGCCATCTACCGCGTGATCAACGGCCTGACCCGGTGGGGCGCCAACGTCGTCCACAAGGGCAACGCCAAGGTGCACGTCTCCGGCCACGCCAGCGCCGGCGAACTCGTCTACTGCTACAACATCGTCCGGCCCCGCAACGTCATGCCGGTGCACGGCGAGTTCCGCCACCTGCGGGCCAACGCCGACCTCGCCATCCGTACCGGCGTCGACCCCGACCGGGTCGTCATCGCCGAGGACGGTGTCGTCGTCGACCTCGTCGACGGCCGCGCCTCCATCACCGGCAAGGTGCCCGCGGGCAACGTCTACGTGGAGGGCATGGAGGTCGGCGGCGCCACGGAGGCGTCCCTCAAGGACCGCGTCACCCTCGCCGAGGAGGGCGTCGTCACGGTCGTGGCCATCGTCGACGCCGACACCGGCGCCCTGGCCGAGGCCCCCGACTTCCTGGCCCGCGGCTTCGTCCACGACGACACCACCTTCGAGCCGGTCGTCCCCGTCATCGAGAAAACGCTGGCCAACGCCGCGCAGGAGGGCGTCGGCGACGCCCACCAGCTCGAACAGCTCATCGCCCGCGCCGTGGCCAACTGGGCGTTCCGCACCCACCGCCGCAGGCCACTGATCATCCCCGTCATCATCGACGCCTGACCGGGCCGCCGCCCCGACTCCCCCTCCCCCGCCGGGGCAGAGCATGCGTCGCCACGCGGCCACGGCACCCGAACGTCCCCGAACGTCAGAAAGGTGAACGATGAGCCTGCGCTTCGAGGAGATCGACTGGCAGCCGACACCGATCGGCGAGATCAGTCTGCGCCGGCGCCGCCACCCTGTCTCGGGAGACGACGTGTACGAGGTGAAGCTCGGCGACGAGTTCCTGATGTCCAGTCTCTTCACCAGCGGCGAGATCGCGCTCACCGAACTCGCCCTGGCGCAGTTGCCGGACACCGCACTGGACGTGGCCGTCGGCGGACTCGGACTCGGCTACACCGCCCAGGCCGCCCTGGACGACCCCCGGGTGCGCTCGCTGACCGTGATCGACGCGCTCGCCGAAGTCATCGACTGGCATCAGCGGCACCTGGTGCCCCTCGGAGCCCGGCTCACGTCGGACGCCCGCTGCCGCCTGGTCCACGGCGACTTCTTCGCGCTGGCCGCCGACCCCGGCGGTCTGGACCCCGAGGAGCCGGGCCGCCGCTTCCACGCCGTCCTGCTGGACGTCGACCACTCACCGCGCCATGTGCTCCACCCGCGCCACGCGGCCCTGTACCAGCCCGCCGGGCTCCGCGCCCTCGCCGGCCACCTCCACCCGGGCGGGGTGTTCGCCCTGTGGTCGAACGACCCGCCCGACGAGCAGTTCGCCTCCGCGCTCACGGCCGTCTTCGCACAGGCAGCGGCCCATGTCGTCGACTTCGACAACCCCCTGCAAGGCGGTACCTCGACCAACACCGTCTACCTGGCCGGCAAGGCGCCGGACGGGCCGTAGGAGGAACTCGGCGGGCGAGGCGGCTGCCGCTCACGTACCGCCGAACAGCCGCTCCGGTGGTGGCCCAGCGTCTCCAGGCCCTCCGCGAGAAGATCGGCGGCGAGTGCGGGGGCTGCCCATCGGTGCAGTTCAGAAGCCTCGCTGCGGTCTCTGACCCAGCGGCTTGCAAGCATCCTCTCTACGCGGTGAAGCGGATAGTCCCGGCCTTCGCGTGGTCCGAGCAGCGGCCCGCGGTACGCCGGCCTGCCACACCGAGGCCGCCGCCGAGACGGGCGGCTCCGGCGAGTGGGCGGGACACGTCCTCAAGAACTGACAACGCGGCAGCCGAACGGAGCAGCCGCCCTCGACGGCCGAACCCCGGGCTCTTCCCAGGGCTTAAAGGGATATGCAACGGGAAATGATGATCCCCGAACGGTTGTCCGAGTGGCTGCCGACGCTCCACGGCGGTGTCGCTCGGCCGCCTGGGGCTGCGGCAGCCCCTGCACGGGGAGGGGCCCTGCCGTGCGTGCGCCCTTGTACCTCCAGCCTCGGCTGGAGCCACCGCTCGACTCGCTGCTGGATGCCGCGTCCTTTCTGCACTCCCTCGTCGACGCCCTGGGCTCACCGCTCAACGTGCTGCTGCCCGACCGGATCGTCGAGAACGCCGCAGGGTTCCGCGGCGTCTACCACAAGCATCACCTCACCGGCCGGGTCTACTTCGCGCACAAGGCGAACCAGGCGTACAGCCTGGCGCGGCGGCTGACGGCGACCGACCCGGCCTCGGTCGGCATCGACGTCGCCTCGCTGGACGAGCTGCGACACGCGCTGGGGTGCGGCTTCACCCCCGACCGGATCATGGCCACGGGTCCCAAGGACCCGGAGTTCCTGTGGCTGGCCGCCCGCACCGGCGCCTGCGTGAACATCGACGCGCACGCCGAGCTCGACCAACTCGCCCGGCTGATACGGAAGTACGATCTGCCTCGGACGGACATCCTGCTGCGGCTGTCGGAGTTCGAGGCCTCCGACTCCGCCGCGTCGGGCACGAAGGTGCTCTTCCGGCGCAGCCGCTTCGGCTCACCCGTGCGGGAGCTCGACGCCCTGCTCGACACGGTCGAGCGGCACCAGGACGCCGTCCGGTTGACCGGGGTGGCCTACCACCTGGACACCACCGGGCTCACGGAGAAGGCCGTCGCACTGGAGAGCTGCATCACGGTCATGGACGAATGCCGCGCCCGCGGCATGGAACCCCGTGTCATCGACATCGGCGGCGGCTTCGGAGTCGGCTATGTCGCCGACGCCGGTCAGTGGGAGCGCTACACCACCGAACTCACCGAGGCCGTGCTCGGGACCCGTCCGGCCCTGACCTGGCGCGGCCATGGCTACGGACTGCGGAACGAGGGCGGCACCCTGCGCGGAGCCCCGGCGCTCTACCCGGCCCACCGTCCCACCGCCGGGCCGGGATACCTCGACGAACTGCTGGCCCACCCCGCCCCCTCCTCGGGCCGCCCGCTCGCCACCCTCCTCCTGGAGCACCTCCACGACCTCGTCTGCGAACCGGGCAGGGCACTCGTCGACCAGTGCGGACTGTCACTGGCGCGGGTGCTCGACGTGCGCCGTACCGGCCGGGACCCGGGTGACGTCCTGGTGCGCCTCGGCATGAACGCCGGTGACATGAGCCTGGAGGAGCACGGCGTCCTCGTGGATCCGGTCCTCCTCCCCGTTCCGGAGCGCAAAGGGATGACGACGGGCCGGTGGGGGTCTTCCTGGCCGGCAATCTGTGCCTGGAGGCCGATCTGATCACGCGACGCAAGGTCTTCCTGCCCCGGCTGCCCCGCGCGGGCGACCTGCTGGCCTTCGCGAACACCGCCGGTTACGCGATGGACTTCCACGCCCACCGTGCGCAGCGGCAGCCGGTCGCGCGGACCGTCGCCGTCACCCGGGAGGAAACCTCCTGGCGTTGGTGCCTGGACGAGGAGTACTGGCCGATCACGCGAGGGGAACCCGTTTCATGAGGTACGACAGCATCACGGAGGCCATCGGCAACACACCGCTGGTGCGGATCGATCCGGCCGTACACGGCCTGCGCCACATCGATCTGTACGCCAAGCTGGAGATGCTCAACCCCTTCGGCTCGGTCAAGGACCGGGCCGCGTGGAACATGGCCGGCCCCGGTCTCGCCTCGGCGGCTGAGCGCGGTGCGACGGTGGTGGAGCTGTCGAGCGGCAACACGGCGAAGGCCCTCGCCCTGCTCGCGGGGATGCACGGCCTCAGGTTCAAGAGCGTCACCAACCGGATGCGGGTGCCGGAGATCAAGGAGCTTCTTCTGCTGCTGGGTGCGGAGATCGAGGAGTTGCCGGGGCAGAGCGAGTGCCTGGACCCGACCGCCACGGACGACCCGCTGACCCGCTTCCACCAGGCGCTCGCCGAGGACGGGAGCGCGTATCTGCACACCGACCAGTACTTCAACCCGCGCAACACCGAGGCCCATGTGACGGGCACCGGGCAGGAGATCGTCAAGGACCTGGACGGGCGGGCTCCGGACTGGTTCATCGCGTGCGTGGGCACGGCCGGCTCCTCCACCGGTGTCGCCCGGGCGCTGCGCGAACAGGACTCCGGGGTAGCGGTGGTCGGGCTCGTCGCCCACAAGTCGGACTTCATCCCCGGCATCCGCACCATCGACGAGGTGCACCAGGTGGGCCTGTTCGACCCGGCGACGTACGACACGATCGAGTCGGTGACCGCCGACGAGGCCATCGACGGGATGCTGACGCTGATCCGCCGCTGCGGGCTGCTGGCCGGACCCACGGGTGGCGCCGCCTACCACGGCGCCGTGCGCCGCCTCCGTACGGTGGACGCGGAACTGACGGAGGCGGGGGCGGCGGGGCGCCGGACGGCGGTCTTCATCGTCTGCGACCGTGCCGAGAGCTACCTCAGTTACGTACGGCAGCGCCGTCCCGAGCTTCTGGGCCGGCCGCCCCGGAAGAACTCCGCGGCGGCCCTCTCCGACGCCGAGGTGCGAGCGGAGGCCGCGGTCGTCGACGCGGCGGACGCTCGCCGATGGATCGAGGACGGTCAGCCGCGCCCCCTCGTGGTCGACCTGCGCGGTCCGCACGCGTACGCCGCGCTGCACATCGACGGCTCGGTCAATATCGCCGACGAGCTGTTCGACGAGCTCGTGCGCGGCGGCCTGCCGTTCAGCAAACGGCAGCCGGTGCTGCTGGCGTGCCCGGTCGGCGAGAAGTCGGCTCGCTATGCCGCGCTGCTGACGCGCATGGGCCATCCCGACGTGCGCAGTCTGTCCGGTGGGATCGTCGCGTGGCGTGACGCCGGCGCCCCGCTGGTGAGGGACTGACGCCATGGCCGGCACCGACCTGACGGAACTGGCCGGGTGGCAGCGGGAGTTGCGGGCCCAGTTCCCCATCATCACCGCGCACCCCGACGTGGCCTACCTGGACAGCGCGGCCACCTCGCAGAAGCCGCGGGCCGTCCTGGACGCCGTACAGACGTATCTGACGACGGCGAACGCCAATGCCGGGCGCGGGAGTTACCCGTGGGCCAACCAGACGACGGCCTTGGTGGAACGGACCCGGCGGCGTGTCAAGGAGTTCCTCGGCGACCCCGATCCCGAGTGCTCGCGAGTCCACTTCACCAGCGGCACCACCGAAGGGCTGCGGACCGTCGCCCGCGACTGGCTCCCGGGCCGGCTCTCGCAGGGCGACGAGATCCTCGTTCCCTTCGCCGACCACCGGGCGAACCTGGAACCCTGGCTGGAGGTCCGGCGGCTGCTGGCGGCGCGGGGCGTCACCGTGCACCTGCGCGAGCTGCCGTACCAGAAGTCGTCGGGCGACTACGACCACCGGGCGCTGGCCGAAGTCGTCGGCCCGCGCACCCGCTTCGTCGCCGCCACCCACGTCCACCATGTCTACGGCGGCGACATGAACGTGCACCGCATCCGTGAGGCCGTCGGGCCGGACGTGCCGATCTGCCTGGACGCCGCCCAGAGCATCGGCCATCTCCCGGTGTCCGTGAACCGGCTCGACGTGGACTTCGTCGTCTTCTCCGGACACAAGGCGTTGGCCCTGCCCGGCTCCGGTGCCGTCTGGGCCCGCAACGCACCCGGGCGCGGCGGGGAGTTCCGGCCCGGCGGCTGGAGCGGCACCCCGAACACGGTGGGCATCGCCTCCCTGGGGGCCGCGCTCGACTGGCTGGACGCGGCGGACACCGAGCGGATCGCGCGCTGGACCACCGCCCTGACCGCCCGGCTCACCGAGGGGCTCCGCCGTCTGGCCCCGTACGAGGTGCTGGGCTGTCAGGCCAGTCTGGCCGCCGACTCGGCCGCGCAGCGGCGCCACGGCATCGTCACCTTCCGGCACCGCGACATCCCGTCGGACGACCTGGGCTTCATCCTGTACAGCCACGGCATCATGGTGCGGGCCGACAACCTGTGCCAGGCCGGTACGGACAAGCGGGACGGCTCGGTGCGGATCAGCCTGCACGTCTACAACACCGCGCAGGAGATCGACCGCCTGCTGAGCGTGCTGACGACCCTGGAGCAGTAAGGCGAATGGAAACCGTTTCCAACAAGGGGTAGGTTCTGAGCCT
This sequence comes from Streptomyces sp. TG1A-60, assembly GCF_037201975.1. Lineage (NCBI taxonomy): Bacteria > Bacillati > Actinomycetota > Actinomycetes > Kitasatosporales > Streptomycetaceae > Streptomyces > Streptomyces sp. TG1A-60. The sequence goes on from NZ_CP147520.1 coordinate 1,883,062, forward strand.
ACTCGGCGATGGAGAGACGGAAGAGGCGACGCGAAGCATGGGCGTAAGCATGGACACGGCCAAGCTGTGGGTGGAGCGCTGGGAACTGCAGCAGCAGCACTACGCCATCGCCCGCGAGGAGCGGTTCACGGTCATCGCCGACGTCGTCGAACACGTCGTCGCGCACCAGGACCGGCCGTTGGTCCTCGACCTCGGCTGCGGACCGGGATCGCTGGCCTCCCGGCTCGTCGCGAGGCTGCCGGACGCGGAGGTCGTCGCCGTGGACATGGATCCGGTGCTCCTGGAGCTCGGCCGTGCCCATCACGCGGAAGCCGCCCGCTATGTGGACGCCGTGATCGGGGACAGCGGATGGACCGACGCCCTCGGCCTGGACCGCCCGCTGGACGCGGTCGTCTCGACGACAGCCCTCCACTACCTCTCGGAACGGACCCTGCTGCGGACCTACCGTCGGCTGGAGAGCCTGCTGCGGCCGGGGGGCGCCCTCGTCAACGGCGACCACTTCGCCCCGGACGACCGGCGCTGCTCGGAACTCACCGCCTATGTGGGGCGACGACGAGCCGAGCGGTCACGCACCCACGACCACGAGGACTGGGACGCCTGGTGGAGTGCGGCGGCCCAGGACCCGGAACTGACCGACCTGTTCGCCCAACGCGAGAAGCGCCAGGCGGCGCTCGCGAACCACGGCGGAAACGACAACGACCTGACGCTCACCCGCCACGCCGAACTCCTGGAGCAGTCGGGCTTTCGCGGCATCACCCCGGTCTGGCAGTGCGGCGACAGCCACGTCCTCGTCGCACTCAAGGGCTGACCGGCCCCCTGGGGAGGACGTCGCCGGCGACACGGCCCGGCACCGGGGGGAATCGGTGTGCGCCTCCCGACGGCCCGACAGCGGGCGTCCGGCGGACTCCGAAGCCGTCGGGGAGTGGGCCGAACGCGTCACCGCCGACGCCTGAGGCGGCCCGGCAAGCCCGTCGGAGTCGGGCCGGGACACCACGACACGCCGGGCCGGGCCGGGCCGGCACGAGCCGAAGGCGGGCGTACGCAGCCGCAGGGACTCCACGAGCACGGCACCGCCCTCGTTCACCGGCCCGTCCGCACCGGACCCGGCGGCTGTCCCTCACAGTCGCAGCCGCAGCCGTCCGGCAGACGCGTCAGGAGGATTCCGCACGCTCCAGCACGGGGCTCAGGGTGGCGTGAGGGTCAGCACGCGGTTGAGCGCGCCGTCGGGGCGGGTGGTCAGGTCGTCCCAGGTACCCACCTCCGCGATGCGGCCGGATTCCAGGACGGCGATACGGTCCGCGCGACGGATGGTGGCGGGGCGGTGTGCGATGACGATGGTCGTACGGCTGCCTGACGCGAGCGCGGTGGCGAGCTGGGCGTCGCCGGCGTTGTCCAGGTGGGCGGTGGTCTCGTCCAGCACGAGGACCCTGGGCCCGGCCAGCAGGGCGCGGGCGAGGGCGATACGGGCGCGCTGGCCGCCGGAGAGGGTGGAGCCGCGCTCCCCGACAGGGGAGTCCATGGGGGCGATCCCGTCGACGCCGCACAGCCGGGCGGTTTCGGCCAGGAGGTCGTCGTTCGCGTCCGGCGCGGCGAGGCGCAGGTTCTCGGCGAGGGTGCCGTGGAAGAGGGGGGTGTCCTGCCCCACGACGGCGACGGCGCGGCGCAGTTCGGCGTCGGCCACGTCACGGAGGTCGACGGGGTCGCCGTCGCGGGGCACCAGCTGGACCGCTCCCTCGGACGGGTCCCAGAAACGGGCCAGCAGGTGGGCGCAGGTCGACTTGCCCGCCCCCGAGACACCGACCAGGGCGAGGGTCTGCCCCGCGGGAACCGTCAGCTCGACCGCGTCCAGCACGGGCCGGCCCCCGTAGTCGAAGCTCACCTTGTGCAGCCGGACGCCCAGCGGGCCCGGTGGGATCGGGCGGGGTGAGGCGGGCAGCGGGGCGAGAGCGGGGGCTTTCACCGCCGCGTCGACGCGGGCGGCGGCGGCGCGCAGGCCGACGGCCCGGCTCAGGGCCCTGGCCGACTCGGCGACCGGCCCGAGCACCGACAGTGCCAGCGTCATCGCCGCCGGGGCCCACGCGCCGTGCAGGCGCCCGGAGGTCACGGACTGCGCGGCTGCGGCCACCACGCCGAGGACCGCGAGCACGATGAGCAGATCGCGGACGGCGGCGGCCATGGCTTCCCAGGTGGCCTCGGCCCGCTGTGCCTCGCCCACCCGCCGGCCCTGCTCGGCGAGACGGCCGCGCCGCTCGGCCAGCCCCCCGAAGGCGAGCAGTTCGCGCAGCCCGTCGACGGTCTCCACGGTGTCGGCCGACAGCTTCGCGGTGGCCGCCCGCGCGCGGGCCCCGCGCGTGGCGCGTTCCCGCGCGTCCGCGAAGGGAGCCACGGCGAGCAGTGCGGCGACCGGCAGCACCGCCGCCAGCAGCCACGCCTCCGCCGTCGCCAGCACCGCGGCCCCACCGGTGAACACCACGCCAGAGGCCAGGAGTTGGGCCGTGGTGTGGGCGTAGAAGAACTCCAGCGCCTCCACGTCGGCCATCGCGGTGGCGGCCAGGTCCCCGCTGCGCCGGCCCGCCACGCGGGCGGGCGCGCCGCGGGCGAGCCCGTCGAAGACCCGCACACGCAGCTCGGCCAGTACCCGGTAGGCCAGGTCGTGGGAGAGGTCCATCTCGCGCCAGGTCATCAGGGCGCGTACGAGGACGAGGGCGACCAGCGCGGTGACCGTGCCGGGCGAGGGGGCGCGGTCCTCGATGACGGCGGTTCCGACGCTGTGCGCGGCCAGCGTCAGCAGCGCCACCAGAGAGCCCTGTTCGACGAGCGCGGCGGCGCAGGTGCGGGCCATCATGACCCGGTGCCCGGCGAGGGCGGGCAGCAGGGCACGCAGTGAGCCTCGCGGGGGCACGGACTCGTCGGTGGTGCCGCCCGGCGTCACGTCGGCATCGGCGTCGATGGTGCTGCTCATGCGGCGAGCCCTCCTTCGTGGGTTTGGCCCGCTTCGACGAGTGCGGCGTAGACCCCTCCGGCGTCGAGGAGGCCGGCGTGTTCGCCGATGGCGTCCACGCGTCCGCCGTCGAGCACCACGATGCGGTCGGCGTGCCGGACGGCGGCGAGCCGGTGGGCGACCAGCAGGACGGTCCGGCCGCCCGCGGCGTCCAGCAGTTCGCGGACGATGTGGGCCTCCCGGCGTTCGTCGACCGCGCTCGTGGCCTCGTCGAGGACGAGCACCCGGGCGTCGGCGAGCAGGGCGCGGGCGAGGGCGAGGCGCTGGCGTTGTCCGCCGGACAGGGTGGCGCCGCGTTCGCCGAGCACGGTGGCGTAGCCGTCGGGGAGGGCCGCGATCTCGTCGTGGATGCCGGCGGTCCGTGCCGCGCGGAGAAGTTCGTCGTCCGTGGCGGACGGCCGGGCCAGGCGCAGGTTCTCGGCGATGGTGGCGTGGAAGAGGTAGGTCTCCTGCGAGACGACGGCGATGCCCCGCCGCAGTGAGTCGAGTGCGTACCCGGCCACGTCGCGGCCGTCCACGGTGATCCGGCCCTGCTGCGGGTCACCGTGGCGCAGGAGCAGGGCGAGCAGGGTGGACTTGCCGGCCCCGGAAGGGCCGACGACGGCGGTGGTACGCCCCGCCTCGGCGGTGAAGGTGACCTCGCGGAGGGCGGGTGTCCCGGCGCCGTCGTAGCTGAACCCCACCTGTTCGAAGCGCACTTGGGGCGGGTCCGGCCAGTGCGCTGGTTCCGTCGCCGTGTCGGGGACCGAGGGGGCGGCGGTGCGCAGCGCCGCCAGCCCGTCCGCGGCCGACACTCCCAGGTACCCGGCGTGCCACTCGCGGGACAGGTCGCGTACGGGCCTGAAGCACTCGGAGGCCAGGAGCAGCACCAGGTAGGTGCCGGTCGGCGTGGTGGATCCGGTGACGGCCGACCAGCAGGCGAGCAGCGCGGCGGCCACGGCGCCGCCCTGGATGGCCAGGTCGGTGAGTCCGGTGTCGACCAGCGACACCCGGAGCTTGGCGACGGTGGCCCGGTGCAGCGCCGCCGAACGCTCCTCCAGCCGCTGGCGGGTGCGTCCGACGGCGCCCGCGGCCCGCAGCGCGGGCATGCCCTGCAGTGCTTCGAGGTAGTCGGCGCCCAGTTGTTCGTAGGTGTCCCAGTGTTCCTTGCCGCGCTTGGCGAGGAGCCGGTCCCAGGCACGTGGGCCGAACAGGCCCAGCAGCAGCGCGGGTACGAGGCCGAGGAGGGCGAGCGGTTCGACGGCGGCCAGGACGGCGAGCAGCAGGGGCGGCACCGTGACGGTGACGAGGAGCTGCGGCAGGTAGCGGGAGACATAGGCGTCGACGCCCTCCACCCCGTCGACGAGGGCGGTGCGCACCGCCCCGGCGCGCGACGGCGGTCCTCCCGGCCGAAGACCGGAGGAGGTCAGGTGTGCGGGCCCGAGCCGTCCGAGGTGGGTGAGGAGTTCGTCCCGCAGACGCACCCTGACCCGCGCCCCGGCACGGGTGGCGGTACGCCGCTGCCAGTGGCCGAGCCCCGCGCGGGCGGCGACGACGACGAGCGCTGCCCCGAGGAGCGGCGGGAGCCGGTCCGCGTCGCCCCGCGCCACGTCGGCGAGGGCGACCGCGAGCAGCACGGCCTGCGCGAGGTGGGCGAGGGTGACGGCCCCCTGCAGGAGCGTGGCCGCGAGCAGGGGGCGCTGTGCGTGCCGTGCGGCACGGCGCAGCTCGGGGTGGACGATCACGGGGTCCCCTCTTCGGAGTGGGTGGTGCCGAGGGCCAGGCCGTGGACGATCCAGTCCCTGCCCGGTGCGGCGCCGAGCGCGGCACCGAGGTCGGCCTGCTGCCAGGAGCCGACGGGGCGGCCGGCCAGGCCGTGCCGGCCGGCGGTCACATGGGCCATGTGGACGGCGAAGCCGGCGCGCAGGTGGGCCCTGCGGATCTGCGGGGCTTCGGCGTCCGTCGGGCAGCCGTGGCCGAGGAGAACGGCGCCCGCGTCCGCGATCCACGCCTGGCCCGCGGCCCAGGCGGCGAGGGTCGGGCGGGCCTCACCGGCGGCGAGACGGCGCACTGTGCCGTCGGGCGCCGGCTCGACGAGCGCGGGCTGTGGTTCGCCGACGGCCGCGCACCACGCGAGTTCGCCGGCGCCGGCCTCGACGGCGGTCGCGAGCACCGCCCGCAGGGCCTCCTGGGGCGGGGTACCCCGCAGCGGTGGCCGGGCGCTGCGGCGGGTCAGCAGGTCGCGGGGGGTGGGTGCGTCCACGGTCCGGCGTGCCGCCTCGGGCGGGGCGAAGTGCAGTGCGCCGAGGGGGTCTTCGGTGTGCCCGTCGAGGTGGACTTCCCCGGGCCCTGTGCCCAGAGCGCGCGCCGCGAGCCACAGCGCGGCGGCGGCGTGCCCGGTGTCCAGCAGGATCAGTGGCCAGGCACGGTGGTCGTAGTGCGAGATCGTGCGCTGCGCGGTGACGGAGAGTTCGACGGTGGCACCGGGCGGTGTCCCGTGGGGTGCCGGGCCGAGACGGTGCACACTGTGGCCCAGCGGGTCGTAGCCGTAGCGTCCGGGCGGCAGTGGGCAGCCGGTGCCCACGACGAGCCGGGCGTCCACCGGGTGCAGCGCGCCGGCGGACGGGGCGGGCCGCAGCCGTGCGGACCCGTCCGAGGCCGCCAGGGACAGATGGAGCAGCCGGCCCAGGTCGAGTTCTGCGGGGCCTGAGTCCGGCAGGGGAAGCGCCGGTCCGGGCCACGGTGGGACGGCGGACCCGGCAGGTGTGTCCGGGCCCGGCTTCTGTGGAGTGCGGGCCTGGGCCAGCGCGGTGACGAGATCCACTGGGTGGTCCTCACATGTGGGGCGGAGGAGCCAGCGTGAAGTCCTCCGGCGCGCTCGGCGCGGTCGTGCGCCACCCGCGGGCCACGGCGGCGTCGGCGAGGCGCGGGGAGCCGAAGTACCCGAAAGCCGCCGGGGCGTTGGGGATGAGGCCGGAGACGAGGACCCGGGCGACGCGCAGCGCCGTTTCGGCCACGTCCTCGGTGGTGAGGTCGAACGTCATGAGGCGGTGGCCGCCGTCGTGGAGCGCGCGCCGAAGTCGGTCCCGGCTGCCGGGCTCGACCGCGTCGACGGGTATGGTCCCGTGCGCGGGCTCGGTGAACCGGCGGGCCTCGGGCGCCATCCGCTCGTCCAGCCAGACCTGTACGTGCGCGCCCAGGTCCCGTACGTGGGCGAAGCCTTCGCCGCAGGCGTCGAGGTAGCGGCGGTCCTCGCGGTGGTCGAGGTAGAGCCCGCGTGCCAGCAGCCCCGCCTCGACGGCCTGGAACACCCAGCCGTCGGGATCGGCGAGGCCCTGGGTGAAGACCCAGGTGTGGACGGCCTCCAGTACGGCCTTGCGGGCGGCCTCGGCCGGGTCGTACTTGCAGGCGAACCCGGCGGCGTAGAGGCCGAGTCGGCGGTCGTGGACGAGTGCGGCCATACAGGGGGCGAACTCCGAGGGCATCTCGGCGAGGTGGACGTCGAGCCCGGATCCGGCGAGGTCGTCGGCGAGGCCGGGCACGCTAGCCGGGTCGATGCCACGGGTCGGGCCGTCGAGGTGCCACCACAGTTCGAGGGCGTCGCGTTCGACGATCTCCAGCAGGCCGCGCTCGACCGCGTCGTCGAAGCCCTGCCCGGTGGCGATGCCCGCGTAGTTGAGGTGGTGGGTGCGGGGCAGCGAACGCAACTCGCCCTGGCGCCAGTTGAGGTGGGTGAGAGCGACCGGTGCCCAGACCTCGGCTCTCTCCCCGTCGGGCAGCCGTTCCTCGCCGCGTGTCCACAGGGACGGGGTGTCGGGGGTGAGGGGGCGGTAGGGGAACCGCTCGCGGGCGTACTGCCAGTCGGCGTAGGCGGGCAACTCGTCGGGTCCGTACAGCCGCAGGCCCCTGCCCACCAGTTCGGCGGCGGTGGCGCGCAGCGGGGCGTCGGGGTGTCCGGGCGGGGGCACGCGGTTGCCGCAGTAGCGCTCGACTCCCTCGGCTATCGCGGCGATCCGGGCACCCTCGGGGTCGCCGAAGGTGGTGCCGAGCGACACCCGGTCAGCCGGCCACAGGCCGAGCTTGCGGGCATCGGCGATCTCCGCGGTGAGCGCGGTGTAGCGGGGTGGGGTGCCCGGAGGGTGCTCGACGGGCTTGACCTTGCGGACGATGCCGCACACGGGGTCGACCAGGGCTTCCAGCGGCAGCGCCGTCATCTCAGGATCTCCTGTACGGGATCGGTGGGGGTGGGACGGGAGCGGAGCACGGGCAGACGGAGCGCCACGTGCCCGGGGTCGACCTCGCGCCGGGAGGCGAGGAGCCGGGTGGCCGTGACCGGGTCGTCGCCGGTGTGGGGGTTGCGGGCGTGGACGGGGAAGTGGTGGCCGGTGATCTCCAGGCGGAGCCGGGTGCCGGCGGGCAGCCGCCGTGCGAGCCGGCCGAGCCCCACGGTGAACTCGGCGGCCCTTCCCGGGGGATCCGCGCGGCGGACGATTCCGACGGCGAGCCGCTCGGCCGCCCCTTCAGGGGTGACCGCGACGAGCCGTGCCGCCCAGTCCGCGGAGGGGGTGTCGGCGGTCGCCCTCACACGGACCTCGGCGGCGCCGACGACATCCAGCGGGCGCGGCAGCGGCGGGGTGGCGAACAGGCAGCGGTCGGGCGTGCCCTCCGTGGGAACGGTCAACTCCTCGGACAGGACCGGCCGTTCGGGGTCGGCCGTAAAGGAGGCACCGTGCAGCAGCCGTACGTGCTGAGTGCGCGGCTCGCCCTGGGTCCGGGCGGGCACCCACAGGGGGCCGCCGCCCAGCGCGACGGCGCCCCGGTGTCCGGAGACAAGGCCCTCGGTGAGAGCGAGCCGGGCCCAGCGCGCGTAGAGATCGCCGAGGCTCACCCGGTGCGCGGGCCGGGCGTCGGTGCCGGGCGCGGCGGCGAGGCGGTGCCCCCAGGGGCCGAGCAGCAGCCGCGCGGAGGGGCCGCCCCAGCGGCGCCACAGCGCGACGGTGTCCTCGGTGAAGTGGTCGTGGTGGCCGCCCACCGCGAGCAGGGGCATCCCGGCGCGCTCGGCCCGTGAAGTGAGCCGGCCGCGCTCGCGGTGCCGCCACAGGCCCGGCCAGGAGGGAAGGCTCCGGCCGAGCCGGGCAGGGAGATCGATCAGCGGCAGGTGGGCAAGGATGCCGGGGTCCGTGGTGAGTACGTCCGCCAGGGCGTCCTCGTCGGAGTCGCGCCGGTCGCCATGGGCGGCCCACCACCCCGCGCGGGCCGCCAGCCGTTCCACGCCGGAGGGCTCGCGTGCCGTATCGGCGGCGCCGAGCGCGGGCACGGCGGCGATGACGGCGTCGGGGCGGGCGTCCTCGGGCGCGTCGAGCGCGAGGGCGACGGCGCAGTGGGCGGCGTAGGAGGCGCCGACCGCCACGACGCGCCCGTCGCTCCAGGGCTGCCGGCGGATCCAGCGGGCGGTCAGCGCCCCGTCGGCGGCCTCGTTCTCGTACGGGTGCCACTCCCCGGGCGACGCGTGCCTGCCGCGTACGTCCTGGACGAGGGCGGCGAACCCTCGTTCGGCCCACCCCCGCAGTTCGGCGCGGTGCCGGCGTCGGTCGTAGGGCGTGCGGATGAGGACGGCGGGGAAGGGCCCCTCGCCGTCCGGGAGCCGGCCGTCGGTGGCGAGGCCCTCGACGGGCTCGGTGAACGCCGTCATCCGGCCTTCCCCGGCATGGGGGCGACGTCGGGGACGGGCAGGACGGGGTGCTCGGTGACGGTCAGCGTGCGCAGGTCGACGCGCCGGAGCCGGCGCCGCGCGGGCAGTCCGCCGAGGTGGGGGGTGCCGGTGGCCCACCGGGTGAGGTCGTCTGCGAGCAGGGCGGCGAGCAACCCGGCCGCGGTAGCGGTGAGGTGTACGGACGCGCCGGACGTGCGAGGTCCGCTCCAGTAGGCGGCCAGCTCGCGGTGCGCCGGCGTGGCGGCCAGCCTGCGGGCACGGACATGGGCCGAGGTGACGTCCCCCGGAGCGGCCGCGAGGGGCTCGACGCAGACCTGCCAGCCCTCACGGTGGCAGCGCAGCCAGGCGATGCCGCGCTCGGGCAGCCGGTCGGCGGCGTCCCACAGCCCTTCGGGAACGGGACCGTCAAGACACCACACGACGGCGGCGGGCACCGCGTCGGCCGGGGCGCCGGATGCGGCCCGGTGTACGCGGGCCAGGTCGTCGCGTGCCGGGGGAGTCGCGCCCGCCGGACTGCCGGACGTCGCCGGAGCCGCGTCGGCCAGGCCGCCGGACGCCACGGGGGCCACCCCGGTCGGGTCCCCGGGTTCCGCCGACCGTGGCCGCGCGCCCGAGGATCGCAGGAGCGCGGCCAGCGGCTCGGTGAGCACGGGATCGCCCAGCAGCAGGACGTCCCGGCGCTCGGCGGGCCATTCGGCGCGGCGCGGACCGCCCGCCAGGTAGCCGGCACCGTCGAAGGCCCGGACGAGCCGGTCGAGTTCGGCGTCCGGCTCGCCGGTGGACCGGCCGGACAGCCGGGAGAGCAGAGCGCTGTCGTCCGCGTCACCCGTCCGTACGGTGAGGAACTCCCCGTCGGCCGTGCGGACGGCGAGCCCCCGCCCGGGTACGGCGACGATCTCGACACCGGATGCGAGCTGGCTGCGGGACACGTCGGTTCTCCTGGGGAAGAGGGCCTGAGTGGGCGTGGGCCCGCCCGCACGGTGACGGGCGGGCCCACGGTCGAGGGTGCTGGACCCGCGTTTACTCCTCGGTGTCGTCGAAGGGGTTCTCGACGAGCGCGTTGGAGTGGGAGGCCGAGTCGTGAGCCAGCTGGCCCGGGTCGGCGATCGGCGCGAAGACCTGCTCGTTGTCCATGAACTCTCCTTCGTCGCAAGGGAAGTACGGCACTCCTTTGAGCGCCACATGACAACTTACTGAATATGATTTTCATATTCTAGTCCCGGGAGGGGGTGATCTGGGTAACACACCGGCCAGCCGCCCTCGGGGTCCCGGCCGACCCGTCCCGCCACCTTGAGCACCTCCGCGAGCAGCCCGGGGGTGACGACCTCCTTCGGGGTCCCGTCGGCCACCACGCGGCCGTCCCGCAGGGCGACTATCCGCTCGGCGAACCGGGCCGCGTGGGCCAGGTCGTGCAGCACCATCACGACGGTGAGGCCGCGCTCCTCGCGCAGCCGCACCACGGTCCGCAGCACATCGAGTTGGTGATGCAGGTCCAGGTAGGTGGTCGGCTCGTCGAGCAGCAGGACGCGGGTGTCCTGGGCCAGCGCCATCGCGAGCCGGACCCGCTGCCGCTCACCCCCGGACAGCGCGTCGATGTCACGCTCGGCCCACTGCTCCACGCCGACGTCGCGCAGTGCACGCCGTACGACGGGGTCGTCGCCCTCGCGCAGCATGCCGAGCGGGCCGCGCGCCGCATACCGCCCCTGCCTGACGAGGTGCCGGACGGTCATACCGGGGACGGCCGGGGCCGACTGGTGCAGCAGCGCGACCCGCCGGGCGGTGGCGCGCCGGGAGAGCCCTGCGAGGTCGTCGCCGCCGAGCAGGACGCGCCCCTCGTCCGGCCGCAGCAGGCCGGCGGCCAGCCGCAACAGGGTCGACTTGCCGCAGCCGTTGAGGCCGATGAGGGCGGTCAGCTCGCCCGGTTCGACGGTCACGTCGACGCCGCGCAGCACGGGGCGGCCGGGATAGCCGAAGCGGACTTTCTCGACGCGGATACCCACGGGTTCGGTCATGTTCTGTCCTTCGTCGACATCAGAACGTTCGGCTCGGCGTCCGGCGCACGACGACCAGCAGCAGCACCGCTCCGAGGCAGGTGGTGAGCGCCCCGACCGGCAGCGTGAACCGTCCGGAGTCCAGCACGACGGCCAGCAGCCGCGAGGACAGTTGCGCCACCGCGTCCGCCCCGCCCACCACGGCCGCCCCGACGAGGGCGGCACCAGGCAGCGTCAGCCGCAGGTCCGCGCCGAACAGGGCGAACGCGAGGTGCGGCACCAGCAGCCCCACGAAACCCAGCGCCCCCACGGCAGCCACCGCGCCCGCTGTCAGTGCCACGGCGCACAACAGGGCGAGGCTCCGGGCGCGCGCGGCGGACAGCCCCGCCGCACCGGCGATGTCGTCGCCGCAGCGCAGCAGGGTCAGCGGACCCGCCAGCAGCCACGCCGGCGCGCCCCAGGCCAACGCCCACGGCCACAACAGGTGCCAGTGCTCCCACACCCGGCCCTCCGTCGTACCGACGAGCCACTGGACGACACTGCCGAGCTCCCCCGGCGCCACCAGCAGCACCATGGCGGTGAGCCCACCGAGGACCGCCGACACCAGCACCCCGTACACGGCGGTCTGCGCGGGATCGCCGCCGCCACGCCCGGCGAGCAGCCACAGGAACGCCGCCCCGGTGAACCCGCCCAGACACGCGGCGACGACGACCGCGAGCGGCGATTCCCACCCCGCCAGCCCGAGGCCGGTCGCGGTGACGGCCCCGAGCACCGCGCCCGGAGTCACGCCCGTGACCTCGGGCCCGGCGAGCGGGTTGCGCAGGGCGGACTGCAGCACCAGACCCGCCACACCGAGGCATGCCCCCGCGCCGAGGGCCACCAGCAGCCGGGGCAGGCGGAGTTGGAGCAGGATGTGCCGCTCCGTCGCGTCACCGCCCCCGCCGAGGACGTCCCAGACCACGGCGGGGGACATGCCGCGACCGGCCAACAGGCCCCCGCAGGCGCACAGGACGACGAGTACCGCGAGCACCCCGAAACGCCGGCTCACCGCGCCTCCTCCGACGCGGTTGCCCCATGGGGCGGGAGACGGGTGCCGGCAGGACCGTCGCCCTCGGACATCTCGCCATGGCCGCGTCCTCGTGGCCCCGGCGGGACTTCCGCCCCCGGTGGCTCGACGTGCGCGGCCTCGGAACCGGCCCCCGACTGCTCCACGCGCTCGGCCTCGGAGCCCGCCGCCGGCCGTGGAGTCCTCGGCCTCCGCTTTCCCGACCGGAGCAGGGCGACACCGACGGGCACACCGAACAGGGACGTCCAGGCGCCGACCGGTGTCTCCACGGGTGCCAGCGCCAGCCGGGCCGGGACGTCGGCGACGGCCACCACGACGGCGCCCCACAGCGCCGACCAGGGCAGCCAACGCACCGCGTCCGCCGCCGGGTCGAGCCGTCGCGCCAGATGCGGGGCGAGGAACCCGACCCACGCCACCGGACCGCACACGGCCGTCACGGGCGCGATCAGCAGGACGGCGATGGCCAGCGCGGCGAACCGGGCACGGTGGACGCGGACGCCCAACGCCTCGGCGTCGTCGTCGCCCAGCCGCAGCACCGAGAGCACCGGCGCGCACAGCACGAGCGCGGGTGCCGCGACGAGCAGCCAGGGCCACAGCCCGGTGACGTCGTCCCAGGTACGGGCGGAGAGCGAGCCGAGCAGGTACCGGTAGATCAGCTGGAGGTCCAGCTGGTCGGCCATGACCATGAGCACGAGCAGCGCGGCCTGCAGGGCGGCGGCGACCGCGGCCCCGGTGAGCAGCACGGCGGACGGGCTGCGCCCGAGTCCGGCGGCGAGCAGCGTGAGCGCGCCGCCGAGCGCGGCCCCGCCGATGGCCAGCAGGGGCTGGGCGACAGCGGGGATGGACACCGCCAGCACCAGGGGCGCGGCGACCCCGAGCGCGGCCCCGGAGGACACGCCCAGCATCTCGGGAACGGCCAGCGGGTTACGCAGCGCCTCCTGCAGTACGAGCCCTGCCGCGCCCAGGCAGGCCCCGGCGATCAGCGCCAGCACCAGCCGGGGAACACGCAGTTCGGTGACGACGACCCCGGCGAGCGTGCTGTCCCCGTCCAGCAGCGCACCGGGCAGGCGGTGCGCTGGGACGTAGGGCGTGCCCAGGCTCAGCATGCAGGCGGACGCCGCGACCAACAGCACGCTCACTGCGAGGAGTTGCCACCGTCTGCCCGGGCGCGGGAACCGTACGGACCGCCGCCCGTCCGAAGCGTCTCCGGCCGCGTTCTGGGTCGCGGTCGGCGCGGTCACCGCAGGGCGGCCGTGGCCTCGTCGAGGACGATGCCCAGCGAGCGGGTGCCGCGCCCCTTGGCCCACACCTCGGAGTTCACCTCGTGTACGTCGCCGTTCCGCACGGCCGGGATCTTCCCCCACAGCGGGTTCTTCGCCAGCTTCTCCGACAGCTTGCCGTCCGGCTCGCCGAAGCTGATCGTCTCGACGAACAGCACGTCCACGTCCCGCGCGAGGATCTCTTCGAGGCTGTAACTGCCCTCCACACCCCGGGACTTCCACGGGTAGTCAGCCAGCTTGGGGAACAGTCCGGCGGCCACGTCCGTCCCCGGGGTGGCGACGCCGAAGTTCTCGTCGCTGCCGTAGATGATGAGCGCGGTCTTGTCGCTCCTGGTCCGTTCCGCGTCGGCGAGCTTGGTGCGGAAGGTCTTCTCGGCCCTCTCGCCCTCGGCGGTGCGGCCGGTGAGCGCGGCGACGTCGCGCAGGTAACCGACGCTGTCCTGCCACTCCTCGGGCTGCATGGGCCAGAACGTGGTGGCGCCCTTCAGGGCAGGGGCGAGCTTGCCGTGGGTGTCCTCGAGGCCGATCACGAGGTCGGGCTTGTGGGAGAGGATCGCCTCCACCTCGGGCGCGATGAACCCGCCGGGGACGACGGCGGCCTTCTTCGCCTTCTCCGCCCCCAGAAATCCGGGCTGGGCCAGGAGGGCGTTGTTCGTGGCCGTGGGGACGACGCCCAGCTCGGTCAGGATGTCGTCGCAGAGCGCGAACAGGCAGACGATGCGCTCCGGCTCCCGATTCAACGAGATCTCGACGCCGTTCGCGTCGGTCAACCGACGTGTCGCCTTGATGGGTTCCACGGTGACGTCGGTCTTCGCGTCGGCCACTGCGCTCTCTTCACTCGCGGGTTCGGTGGACGCACCGCACCCGGCCAGGACGGAACCCACTATCGCCACGCTGACCCAGGTGCGGACGAATCTCGACGGTGAGCCCAGCATCGATGCCCTCGCTTCTTCTCATGGTCCCGGAACGCATCGAAGATACACGATGATAATCGTTTTCATCAGATGCTCTATCAGGGAGGTCCTCGATGAACGCCGGCCCACTGCTGCTCGTCTCCGACCACATAGGCGGATCCGTCCACGTGCTGACCGTCCCGGACGGCGTGGAGGCACACCGTCTCACCGGCCGCCACCTCTCCGAACACGCCGGCTTCCTGGCCCTGCCGGGTGGCAGGACAGCCTGCGTCGACGACCGCAGGGGCGAGCTGCTGGTGCTCGACCCGTTCGGCGCGGAGCTGGTGGAGGCCGCTGTCCCGGTCGCCGTGCCGGCCGAGCACCTCGCCTGCGACCCGTCCGGCCGGTGGGTGGCCGTCACGACGGGCCTGGGGAAGAACGGCGGTCCGTGGTCGGACCTGCTGACGGTGGTCGACCTGGCCACGACGGACGCCACGCGGGTGCGTACCCGCGTGGGCGAGCCGGGTGTGACGGTCATGGGCGACAGCGACCCCCTGGTCGTCCTGCGCCACCGGGAACCCGGCGCGTTCGCCGTCCACCGGTTCGCCGACCTGCTGGGCTCACCGACCGGCTGCCCGCCGGTCACGCCCCACGCACACCTCGTCCTGCCGGACGACGGGCACGGCGACGCGCAAGCCTCGTACTGCGGCCACGTGTTCGCGGCCACGGGAGAGGGCGTGCACCGGGCGCGCCGCGAGGGCGACGCGCTCGTCCCGGAGCCGACGCTCCCGTGGGGTTCGCCCGCGCGGGGCTGGTACCTGCGGCTCGACCCCCGGCGACGGGCACTGTGGTCGACCCTGCGGGGCGGCCCCACGGACCCGCTGCGCTGGCCGGAGTGGACGAACCAGGCGTGGCGCCATGATCTGGAAACGGGTCGCACGACCCTGACGGACCTGGGCCCGGGGCTGGTCTTCCGGCTGGCCCTCACCAAGGACCACACCGCGTTCACCCGCATCCACCCGGACGGCGACGAACTGGTCCTGCTGGACACCGACCACACCGTACGCCGCGTCCCCCTCCCCGCCATGGACGGGGCTCCCCGCCGGGGAGGCACCCCCTGGGAGGGCGTCCAGCGCCGTGCGGTGGCCGCCTCGCCGGGCGCCGACTGGGTCGCCGTCACCCGCGGCGGCCACGGCGAAGTTCACGTCTTCGACGCCCGAACGGCCGCTGAGACAACCCGCGCGAAGCTGGACACGCCACTGCACCACGGCGGCCACGCGATGCTCCGCACGCCGGACGACGGCGCCGAAGGGGACCCGGTGGGGAGGTGATCCCGCCTCGCTGCCGGCCGGGCCACCGCCCGGTCGGCAGCGCGAAGGTGACCGCTCCTCAAGGGGCGGTTCGGTGGAGTTACCTCCATGGCCACCTTCCTCCACCGGCTGGGCCCGGCTCGCGTTCCGGCGACGACGGCTCTTCTCACACTGTGGATCGTCGTCCCGCCACGGCCCTGGTCGTCCTCGAGGCACCGGACGGGCGAAGGCCGACCTCCGCCAGCCACGAGTCCGGCGTCGAGTCCGCCATCGAGTCCGCGGTCACCGGCCTGGAGCGGGCCCCGCAGCGAAACTCGCCCTTCCCCTCGCCAGTGTCGTCCACTCGAAGCGGGCAAGTCCCCGGTGCGGAGGCGGCGTACCCGCCCCCTCCGCACACAGTGCCTCCGCAACGGCCGTGTCCGCTCGCTGCCACCACGACTCCCGCACCCGGACGTCACCACCGCAGGACCGCCGCAGGACCTGCCACGGGCGGCGGCCGGAAGGCGGTTGCCCGTGAGCCAAGCAAGCAGAACCGACCGAACGGCTCAGCCGGGTTCCCGTCGGCTCAGGCGCCGAAGAAGGCGTCCTCCGCCTCCTGGTCGGCCGAGAACAGCCACACCTCCGCGATCTTGTCGCCCTCGACCCGCAGCACATCGACCCCGCCCATCGACATCTCCCCGCCCTCACACTTGGCGGAGAAGTGGACAGGAATCGCGACCAGATCGCCGTTGATCATGGGGGCACCGGTCAGCGCGAGGTCGAACGTCCCCTGCGTGGCGGCCATCTGGGCGCCGAGGAACTCGCCCACCGCCGCCCCGCCGCGGTGGCTGCCGGAGAAGCGGTGGGCACCGGGCTGGTGCCAGACGATGCCGTCGGCGAACATGCCCGCGACGGCGGCGAAGTCCTTGGCGGACACCGCGTCGACGTAACGGTTGGCGACGGCCAGCGTGGAGGTGGGCTCCATGATCGGTTCTCCTCGGTCAAGTGCAGTCGAGTACTGCCTGGTGGGGCCCTATACTCACGAACGGTAACCAGTCACCTCAACGTAACCGATGGAGGAGTGTGACGCATGCCACAGCATCCGGCGTTCGACGTCATGACGGCGACCTGCCCCTCCCGTACGTCGCTCGCTCGCATCGCCAACAAGTGGACGGCGATGGTGGTCATCGCCCTGAGTGGCGGACGCCTGCGCTTCCGCGACCTGCGCACCACCGTCGACGGCATCAGCGCGAAGGTGCTCACCGAGACGCTCCGCGACCTGGAGCGCGACGGAATCGTCACCCGGCACGCGTACGCGGAGGTCCCCCCGAGGGTCGAGTACGAGTTGACGGCACTGGGACGCACCCTGCACGCGCCCCTTCAGGCCCTGGGCCGCTGGGCCGAGGAACACGTCACCGAGGTACTCGCGGCGCGCGAGAGCTACGACGCCGCCCGGCAACCCGTCCCGGCGAGGTCAGGCACGCGGACGGAGGACTGAGCCGCCGAGCCTTCCCCTGCCCCAGCAGGAGCCGGCCCGTCGAACGCCGCACACCCCGGCGGACGTTCAGGAAGCCAACCCCTGTGTCGCGAGATCTCCAAGACGACAGGGCCGCGATGAGTTTGGCCGCGTTGTCCAGGGAGCCCACGAAGTCGAGCTCCACTTCGCCCTCGGGCCTGCGGGGCTGGTCGGCGGCGGTCCTGTCGGCGTGCCCGGATCCGTCGGCAGCGGGCGGCAGATGCACTCCACCGATGTCGGCGCACACGACCATGCCTATAGCTGCTGGCTATGCTGAATCAGCAGGAGTCCCACCGTAGGCAGAGCTCAACAAGCCCCGGTAGGAGACATCAGCGAATGGAGCGATAACCCATGGCTATCATCGATCGCCTGAATCCCGAAGGGCTCCGGTACGCGCAGGCGGTCGCCGAGACCAAGTCGTTCAGCGCCGCCGCACGCGCCTACGGCGTCACCCAGCCCGCCCTGTCCAACGGGATCGCCAAGCTGGAGGAGCGCCTGGGCGACAAGCTGTTCGACCGCTCGCCGCGCGGTGTGACCCAGACGGCGTTCGGTGCCCGGATGCTGCCCCTGATCGAGCGGGCCCTGGACGCGCTCGACGCCGTCGCGGCGGAGGCCGGACGGCTGAACGAACCCGGTGAGCAGAAGATCCGCATGGGTGTCTCGCCCCTGATCGGCTCACACCTGGTCGCCCGGGCGTTCAGCATGGTCCAGGGCCTTCCCGTGCCCCGCGACCTCGTACTGCGCGAGGCGAACATGCAGGACCTGCGCGAATGTCTGCTGGCCGGTCAGCTCGACATCATCCTGATCCCGGCCGTGGCCGCGATGCCGCGCTTCGAGCACCGGGTCATCGACGTCGAGCCGATCGTCGTCGTCAGCCCCGACACCGCTCAGGCTCCGCTCGAACTCGAAGAGGCCGGCAAGGAGTGCTTCATCCTCGTTCCGGACACGTGCGGCCTGACCACGTTCACCACGCGGCTCTTCCAGTCGCACGAGATGCCCCTGCGCACCTATCCGGGAGAAGCCGCCGGCTACCAGGTCCTGGAGGACTGGACGAAGCTGGGCCTGGGCTCGGCCCTGGTCCCCCGATCCAAGCTCACCTCGCCCGACGTGCCCCACCGGCCGCTGCTGAACCGGGGACGCGAGGTGCAGATCTCCTTCGAAGCGGTCTGGAGCGCCGGCACCCCGCTCGCGGCGGACCTGCTCCGCCTCGCCGACAGCCTCGCGGCCGCCCGCCCCTAGCCATACACGTTGCTTATGGCGCGATTCAGCGGACGCCCCTACCGGACGGCGTATGGAATGCCTAACTTGGCAGGCACGTCGCGGAACCTACCGCCACTGCCCATCCCAGCCGATCAAGTGAGGCATAACCATGGCGTATCGCGAGATCACGCTGCAGGTGGACCCCGCCGACCGCGTCGCGGCCACGGGTGTGTACGAGAAGTACGAGCAGCCGTTCCTGGACACCGTCCCGGGCGCCACCGGCGAGGAACTCCTCGTCCGCGAGGAGGGTGTCCAGGTCTCCCACGCCTTTCGGACCGTATCCGGGGCGAAGGCGTACCTGGCGAGCGCCCTGTTCACCCGCGATGTGGTCGGCGGTCCGCCTCCCCCGCTGAAGGCGGCACCCGAGGTGCGCCTCCGGGACGCCGTCCGAACGCGGCGGGTGGGGTGATGCACGAACTCGAAGCGTTGCTGCGCGAGTACGACCGTGCCCGCGCGTACACCGACGACCTGTGGAAGGACCTCACCGCGGACGAGGTGACCTGGCGCCCGCACGAGAATTCCAGCGCCATCGGCTGGCATCTCGGCCACCAGGCCCACGTGGCGCACTTCATGATCCGCAATCTCACCGCGGCCGAGCCCAGCCCCGATCCGCACCTCGACGGACTCATGGACGCGGCGAATCCGGAGAGGTTCCGCGGCGCGCTGCCCACGGTCGAACGGCTCGCCGCGTTCCGCGGCACCGTCGCCGAACGTGTCCACGCCCGCATCGGCGACATCGCCTCCGGCAGCGTCGGCGCGCCCACCCAGTTGACCACCGTCGGAACGCATCTGCTGACCGCGCTGGTCAACCACGAGTACCAGCACGACCAGTGGATCAGCGAGGTCCGCGCCGACAACCTCGGCCACCAGCTGCCGGACGACCCCGTCTCGGACCGGCTCAGCCGCGTCGACGGCTACCTCGTCCTCAACCCCTACGCCTGAGCCCGCACCGGACGACCGCCCGGGCCACCCCTCTGCACCAGGAGCACCACATGTCCACCACACCCCTCGACTTCACCGGCCAGAAGGTCGTCGTCATCGGCGGCACCAGCGGCATGGGCCACACCGTCGCCCGCCACGTCCTCGACGCCGGCGGCACCGCCGTCGTCACCGGCCGCACGCAGTCCGGCGCCGACGAGGCGGCCGACGCCCTGTCCACCCACGGCAAGGCCGTCGGCCTCGCGGCCGACCTGGCCGATCCCGCGGCCGTCGACCGCCTGCGCGCCGTCCTCACCGAGGAGCACGCCGACGCCACCCTCCTGGTCAACGCGGCCGGTGTCTTCGCCCCGAAGTCCTTCCTGGAGCACACGTCCGAGGACTACGACCGCTACCAGGCCATCAACCGGGCCTTCTTCTTCCTCACCCAGACCGTCGTCGGCAACATGATCGAGCGCGGCGCGAAGGGCTCCGTCGTCAACATCGGCTCCATGTGGGCACACCAGGCCGTCGCCGCGACGCCCTCGTCGGCGTACTCGATGGCCAAGGCCGGGCTGCACTCGCTGACCCAGCACCTCGCGATGGAACTCGCCCCGCACGGTATCCGCGTCAACGCGGTCGCCCCGGCCGTCGTGCGCACCCCGATCTACGAGGAGTTCATCCCCAAGGCGGACGTCGACTCCGTCCTCGACGGCTTCAACACCTTCCACCCTCTCGGCCGGACCGGCACCCCCGACGACGTGGCCGCCACCGTGGCCTTCCTTCTGTCGGACCGGACCGACTGGGTCACCGGCGCCGTCTGGGACGTCGACGGCGGCGTCATGGCCGGACGCAACTGACCCGTCCCCCGATTCTCAGCGGCGCAGGGCTCGCCGCCGGCGTCACCGTCGGCGCCCTCCTCTGCGCCAGTGCCCGGTCGCACCGTGCGACCAAGGGCGAAGATCATGCCGGGGGCGGTGCTCCCCCTGCCCGCCCCCGTAATCTGCAGCTCCCACGCCGTGTCACTGCCCCGGGCGATGACGGAGAGATGGGGCGAGCGACGGCCTCAGCCGTCTTCCAACGAAGGATGGCTGGGACACCTCCTCACGCGAGTAGGCGGGACGCTCCAAGCCGAGGTTGGGCCAGACCAGCCGGGCCCCACCGCTGGGACTGCCGCCTGGAGACGAGGTCCGTGCACCGCTCGCCCGTGGCGGACCGCATACCGCAGACGGCCCCTCCTCCGGACAGGAAGGGCCCCCTGATCACAGCCGTACCCGCGTACGTCAGCGGCTACGCGGGATCCAGCACGGGCCTCGCGGGGAGCCCGCCGTTCTTCTCGCAGCGCAGTTCCTTGGCCATGGCCAGCGAGAAGGAGTGGGCCACGGTCGCGTAGGCGTCCTTCAACGCCTCGATGTCGCCCTCGGGCTCCGTCGGCATGCCCCAGCGCTCCACGCCGATGGCGACGTGAGCCGCATTCGTCGAGTTGGGGAACCTGTCGCTCCGGCACGCGAACCGGACCGACGCCCTGTTCGCCGCCGCCAGGGTGCGCTCCCCCATATCCAGCACGGTGAAATCCGCGGCCGGAGTTCCCGTCGGGGGGCCGCCATCCAGCCCCCAGGTGACTCGGATCGCGAAATCCGGCGCACCGTCGGCCGTGTAGATGCGGCAGACGTCGTCGCGCCCCCCGGTGGCGACCGGAAACGCCTCGACGAGGTCCGTCGCGGCCCGCGCGACGGTGGACTTCTCCGCCGTCGTCCCGAACCGCGACGACCCCGTGATCACCTTCAGCGCCTTGGACGCCTGGGCGGACACGGCGTCGCCACCGCACAGTTGCGTCCCCGGCAGAGCCTTGTCGGCCGCCTCCTCGTCTCCGTCCCCACCACAACCGGTGGCCCCGAGATACAACAAGCCGGCCACGGCCGTGGCAAGCAGTCCAACGCGCACCGGCCTACGATTGATCACTATCCGCATCCTTACGTGTCCTCGGCCGCCGGCCTCAGCCGGTCTCCGGGCGGTTGCCCTGCTGGTTCTCCCGGTCGTTGCCGACCCCGTAGCCGATCAGCATCGATTCGCGAAGGTCCTGCGCGAACGTGCTGTTCTCGGGGTCCGGGACGTGCCGCCCCAGAAACTCCTCCATCGGTGCCTCAGCCAGGGCCTCACCGGCGGAGAAGATCGCCATTCTCTCCTCATCGGTGAGCTCCTCCATCTTCTCCTTGTGCTCGTCCACTGATTTGTCGGAGATGTCGCCGACCATCTGGCCGATGACTTGTTCGGCAGCACCACTGGCGGTGTCGGTCGCCAGCGGGACGAGCACCGCGGCCGTGCCCACGGCCGCGGTCGCGGGCAGGAAGGCGACGCCCGCCGCGATGCCCGCCGCGGCCCCGAACTCGACCCAGCCCGCCCGCTTGGCGACCGCCTTCTCGTAGTCCTCGTGGGTCTTGAGGTTCGTCGCCTCCACCTGGTCGGCCCGGGACTGGTCGAGCATGCCCTGCACCTCGGCGCCCACGCGCACGGTCGCCCTGGCCCTGGCAGCGACCTCGTCGTCAATCTTTCCGTCCGGGCCCACTGCCCCTTCCAGCACGCTGCGGGTGTAGACCTGCTCCGCGGTCGAGACCGTCGCGTAGGCGTCCGGGTGCTGACCCAAAGTGCTGAGGAAGCCCCGGACGACGCTCCGTCCGTTCCCGTCCACGGTGTCCGCGAAGTCGAGGTGCCCCTCCGGGTTCTTGCCCGGCGCGAACACGCTGTCCGGATGGTTCTTGGCCAACGCCCAGTTGACGTCGTCGATGTAGCCGCCGCCCATGACGCCCAGGCTGTCGGCCATCGCCTCGTGGTGCTCCTTGAGCAGACCCGGGTCCGCACCGTACTTCTCCATGACCTGCTGCATGACCGCGGCGTTGTCCGCGTCCCGCACCACGCCGGGGTCCGGGTGCCCGGCCGGGTAGCCGAGGGTCGCTGCCTCCAGGGCGTGGCCGAGGGCGTCGGGCATCTGGTCGAGCGACGCCTTGAGCTCCTTCTCGTCGAGCGAGTTGACGTCGGGGAAGGACTCCCACTTCTCGTTGCCGAAGAAGTCGAGGTAGTTGTCGATCGCCTCGCCGTCCTTGTCCTTCCCGAGGTCGGCCGTGGCACCGCGGTTGACCGTGCCGTCCTCGTTGTACGCGGTCGGGGGGTCGGCGAAGAACTTCTTCGCCGCTTCCGGACTGTTGCCGAGGGCTTCCAGCATCGCGGTGGCCGGGTCGTAGCCGGCCCCGTTCACGCCGGAGGGGTTGAACGGGTTCTTGAACGGACTGTTCACCACCTTGTTCTCGGCGAACATGTACGGGTCCTTCGCGTGCAGCTGCGCCACGTGTTCGGCGATCGGGTTGAGGAACTTCGCGTCGTAGTTCCCGTACCGCATGATCCCGCCGAGCAGCTGGTATCCGAACGGCCCGCCGTAGTCGTGCTTGGCCAGCGGAATGCGCTCCGTACCCAACTGGCGGAGCTCCGGACCCCACTTGTCGGTGAATGCCTTGTCGTGGGAGGCGGTGGCCAGGTTGAGGCCGAGGTTCTCCTGGAGGTCCTGGACGTCCTTGAGGCGCTGCGGGTCGACCTTGCCGTACTCGTACGTGTCCGTGGAGAGCTGGCCGAAGAACGCGAGCGACTTCTCGGGGCCGAGCTTCTCGTAGAAGTTCTTGGAGAACTCCACCGACGAACCGTTGTCCTTCAGCAGCTCGTTGAGCTGCTGCAGTTCGGCGTGTGTGATGTCCCGGCCCTTGGCCGCCAGAGCGGCGGCGCGGGCGGCCTCCTCCTGGTCCAGCTTCGTGTACGTCGGAGCGCTGAAGTCCTTGCGGTCGGTAACGTTGGCCTCAAGGGTGTTTTTGAGGGCGAGGTCGGTGTCGTTGCAGTTGTCGACGATGAGGTCGATCCTCTTCTGCCACGACTCGATGTTCCGCTCCTCCTCCCGTAGAAGCTGGCTGTAGTCGGGGTCGTGCCGCGCCGCGGGGATCCCGGACAACGGGTTCCGCGCCGTGACCTTGCCGTTGCCGTCCACGCGGATGCCGGCCGCGGGCCCCTCGTGGTCCTGGATGTTGACCAGGTCGTCCTTGGCCTTCTTGATGGCCGCGTAACCCTCTTCCAGGATCAGCTTCACACCCTTGGCCTCGGCCGCGGCGTCCGCGAACTCCTTGGCCGTCTTACCGATGAACGCCTTGGTGACCCCTGCGTTGACGCCCTCCCAGGCCGCTCTGTCCGCCTTTGCCTTCATCCCGTCGGCGGCGTCGGTGGCGAGCTTGTCCAGCTTTCCCGCCATCTCCGACCAGTCGTCGGCGGCGGCCTTCAGCTTCGCCACCGGGGCGTCGATTATGTCCTCGTACTTCAGCATTTGCGCGCTCCCCCGAGCCCTATTTCATGTATTCCGTGAGCACCGACATCCGCGTCAGATCTCCCTCGATCTTCGCCTCGTCCTTGGCGTGCTGGGCCTTGCTGTAGTCGAGGTGATTCGAAATCTGCGCGCAGGCGTCCAGCAGCGTCTTCAGGTGGGTCTGCCAGAAGTCATGCACCTTCAGCACGGCCGAACCGCTCACGAAGTTCCCGTTGGTCAGCGCCGTCGCCGCGTCGAACGTGGAAGGACGGGCGATGTCGCCCTCCTTCGCCAGCCGACCCAGCAGGTCATACGCGTCATTGCCGATAGCGCCGAGGTCGTCCCGATTGACCACCAGGTCGTTCCCGCCACCACCACCTCCGCCGCCGTCGGCCGGAATGCTGTTGATCTGCATGGCAGTCCGCTCGGCCGCCGCCGCGCGCAGTTCGGCCCATTCTTGTTCGAACGTCATGAATTCCCCCAAGGCCATCCGGGCAGGCCACTCCACCGTACTCGCGCGGCCACCGACCTGATCACCTGTCTCTTGTACCATCACCCGCCCACGGGGCGGCCGGTAGTTGATTCCCCGAAGCCCGGACGACAACGATCGAATCCCGGCAGGGTCATGCCCTGTGGAACCGGCCTCCCCGGCCTCCCCGCCTGCCCGAAGCCGGCAGATACGGCCCCAGAGACGACGAAAGGTTCATTCCTCCCGTTTGAACCACGTGGTGCCACCGAGCGGGAATCCGTAGCGCGGACGGCCGTTCATGGCGCTGGTACGGAAGGGCTCGCTCTGGTCCCTTATCTCCATCGTTCCCTGGCGGCCGCCGCTGGACCATTGCAGCTCCAGATACCACCTCACGTAGCGGGAGCCGGTGTGGGCGGTGATGTGAAGCACTTCGGGGTCGGATCGGCTGACGCTGTAGGGGAAACCGCGCTGGCCTCCCTTCGGCACCACAGTGGGCCGTGCGGCGTCGAGGTCCACCTCGAACGGCCTTGTCGCCACACCTCCGCCGCAGCCATCGCCCATGGCGTACGCGTTCCAGGCCAACGGCGCTTCGGCGCCGATCACGCGGACGTACAGCGACTCGATGACCACGGCCTGCTCCCCGGTGCCCTGGACGGTCAAGGCCACGCGCTGCCCGCCGGCGGGGACGGCGCCGAGTTCGCTCGCCCAGCCCTGGGCGTCCTGCGGCAGCGGCGGCTGCGGAACCTTGGTGGGGGGCCGGTCGACCAGGGAGGAAGCGTCGCAGGGGTGTTTCCAGGCGTGGGCACGGACGCTCACCGTCAGTGGCGCGGGTGCACCGTCCGGGGCGGTGTCCTGGGCCCGGTCCGGGGCGACGGTGGCACCGCCGCTCACCGACGTCGACGGCCGCGCGCTCGGCGTCTGCGAGGCGGAAGAGCGGCTTGGCCGTGCAGAGGGGGACGACGACGAGGACGCAGTCGTAGGCCCGTGTGCTGCCCCCAGCGTCCCGAAGTGCCCGCCTGGAATGGCGGATGGGACGGAGCATGGCACAGGCTTTGGTCATCCAAGCACGCCGCTCCGGCCACCCGGTGACGGCGCTTTGGACTCTCCTGGATTTGGCACCAAGTCGGCCTTGAGGCAGGGCCGTCGCACGGCAGCGTTCCGGCATCCGGCCGGGCAGCGGCACCACCTACCAGCACGGCACACCCAGGCACGACCGACCGTCGGCCAGGACCAGAAGATCATTTCTCGGAACATCACAGAAAGCAGTCTTTCCATGCGTAGCGCCAACCGCTTCACCGCCCGCGCGGCCGTCTCATCCATGGTCGTGGCCGCGGCCCTCTCGCTCGTCGCTGTCCAGGCCGCCTCCGCCGCCGCCCCGAGGAAGGCCGCCTCGATCGTCGACTGCACGACGGAGAACACGAAGCTGACGGTCAAAGATGTCCCCCACCCCATAAACCACCTGTTGCTCACGGTCACCAACACCGGCACCAAGCTCTGCAACGCCTACGGCGCGCCCTTCCTGGCCGCCGGCGCCGGTGCCCAGGCCGCCGTCCCGTGGCTGGAGTCCAGCCGGCCTCAGGCCGTGGTGACACTGGCTCCCGGAGAGTCCGCGTACGCCGGCATCGGGACGTACACGCCCGACGGCTACGAGGGCCACACCGCCAAGACCCTGGGCGTGTCGTTCTCCAACAGGCAGCTGAACGGCTCGATCGGCGCGGGCAAGACTCTGAAGCTGCCCAACGGGGGCGTGTACTTCAACAGTTCCAACTACGTCACCTACTGGCAGAGCGACGTGGACAACGCCCTGTTCGGCTGAGCCGTCCGGCGTCCCACGGCACCGTCACGGCAAGACCGCGGTCGCGGGTGCGCGGCGAGCACCGCCGGTGATGGCGGTGCCGTGGGACGCGGAGCATGAGCGCGAGCAGGGTACTCCGGCGACTCGGCCGCAGCCCCAAAGCCCTGGCGGACCTGGCCCACGGCACCATCGATGCCAGCCACAGCACCCTGGCCGAGGCCCTGACCGGCCGGTTCGAAGAGCACCACGCCTTCATGTGCCGGATGCTGCCGGACACCGTCGACCACCTCACCGCCCGTACCGCCGGTGTAACGGCGGCCACCCGCTGTTCCGTCGAACAGTCGGCATCGCCGCTCCAGAGGCTCGTGCCTTCCCGTCGAGCGTGACGTGAGCCGCGGTCTGCCGTTGTAGAAGCCGATGCCCCCGACACCACAGCCAGACTTCAGCGCTCCCACGATCGTTCGCGCCGGATGACGCACGTCCGCAGAAGCGCTGCGAGGGGTACTTCCATGCAGGAGCCCGCGCGCACCCGGCCCGGGGCGGGGGCCGTCCGCCCGGACAGGGCTACCGCACGCTGGAAGCCTGTCGGCGGTCGGCCTGACACATCCGCTGCACAGCCCTGGCCCGACGCGCTTCGGCATCACGGCGGGGAAGGTCAGGTGGTGAGCGGGCAGGCACTCGGGGCGCCTGCCCCTTCCGTCACACGCTGAGCGCCGCCCGAACGGTCTGCTCGAACTCCGCTCCTCCCTCGCCGGAGGAGGTGACCCGGCCCGCCTCCAGCACGTAGTAGCCCTGGGCGGCCCGCATGGCGAAGCCGACGTGCTGTTCGACGAGGAGGACGGACAGGCCGCCTCGCCGGGTCAGGGCGAGGATCGTCTCCTCGATCTCGGAGACGACGGAGGGCTGGATGCCCTCGGTCGGTTCGTCGAGGAGGAGCAGTCGGGGGCGGGTGATCAGGGCGCGGGCGATGGCGAGTTGCTGGCGCTGGCCGCCGGAGAGAAGTCCGGCGCGGCGGCCGGACAGCTCGCGCAGGACCGGGAAGAGGTCCAGGGACTCGGCGATGGCCTCGTTGCCGTCGGGGCGGCCGTCGGCGACGAGTTGGAGGTTCTCGGCGGTGGTCAGGTGCGGGAAGGACTGCTGGCCCTGCGGGACGTAGGCCATACCTCGGGCGACCCGCTGGTGCGGAGCGAGGCGGGTGATGTCCTCGCCGTCCAGCAGGATCGTCCCGCCCGTCGGCTTGATCAGCCCCATGGCCGCCCGCAGGAGGGTGCTCTTGCCGGCGCCGTTGTGGCCGAGGACGGCCGCGACGCCGTCCTTCGGTACCGCGACGGTCACTTCGTGCAGCACGGTGGTGCGGTCGTAGCCCGCCCGGACGGTGTTGATCTCCAGCATGGGCGTCACGCCTCCTCGGGGACAGGAACGGCAGCGGGCTCGGGTTCGGATGCGCGGCCGAGGTAGACCTCCTGGACCTCGGCGTCGGCCTGGACCTCGGCGACGGAGCCCTCGCTGAGCACCTTGCCGGCGTGCAGGACACTGACGCTGCGTGCGAAGGAACGCATGAAGTCCATGTCGTGCTCGATGACGACGACCGTGTGGTCCTCGCTGACCCGTTGCAGCAGTTCGCCGGTGGCCTCGCGTTCGTCGTGGCTCATGCCGGCGACGGGCTCGTCGAGCAGCAGCAGCTTCACGTCCTGGACGAGCAGCATGCCGATCTCCAGCCACTGCTTCTGGCCGTGGGCGAGCACGCCCGCCGGGCGGTCACGGAGGTCGGTGAGGCCGGTGGTCTCCAGTGCCTTCGTCACTGCCTCGGGGATGTCCTTGCGGCGCCGCAGCATCGTCAGCGGGCCGCGCCTGGCTCCGGCGGCGATGTCGAGGTTCTGCAGGACGGTCAGTTCTTCGAAGACCGTGGCCGTCTGGAAGGTACGGCCGATCCCGAGGCGGGCGATGCGGTGCACGGGCTTGCCCAGGAGGTCCTCGCCGCCGAAGCGCACGGACCCGGTGGCCTTCACCAGTCCGGTGACCGCGTCGACCAGGGTGGTCTTGCCCGCGCCGTTGGGGCCGATGAGGAAGCGCAGGTCGCCGGGGCGGATGTCCAGGTCCACGCCGTCGACTGCCTTGAAGCCGTCGAACGTGACCCGCAGGTCGCGGACGGTCAGTCCCTCGCCGCTCATGCTGTCTCTCCAGTCGTGCGGGCAGGGGTACGGCGCTTGCGCAGGACGGTCACCAGCGAGGCCAGACCCCCGGGCAGGAAACCGACCGCCACCACGAACAGCAAACCCTGGAGGTACGTCCACGCGGCGGGATAGGCGTCCGAGAGCGTGCTCTGCGTCCAGGCCACCGCGATCGTGCCCAGCACCGCACCCACCAGCGACGCCCGGCCGCCGACCGCCGCGCCGATGACGAAGCCGATGGACGGCACGATGCCGATCAGCGCCGGGGAGATGATCCCCACCGCCGGCACGAAGAGGGCACCGGCCAGGCCCGCCATGCCGGCCGCGACGACGTACGCCACCAGCTTGACGTTGGCCGGGTTGTAGCCGAGGAAGCGGACCCGCTCCTCGGAGTCCCGTACGGCGATGAGGAGTTCGCCGTAACGGCTGACGAACAGCTGGCGGGCGGCGGCCATCAGCAACAGAAGCACGGCGGCGATGATGAGGTACACCATCCGCTGGTTCACGGGGTCGTTGAGGTCGTAGCCGAAGAAGCCCTGGATGTCGGTCAGGCCGTTGGTCCCGCCCGTGGTGGCCTGCTGGCCGACGAGCCAGATGGCCAGGGCGGCGGCGAGCGCCTGGCTGAGGATCGCGAAGTACGCGCCCTTCACCCGGCGGCGGAAGACGAAGAAGCCGAGCAGCGCAGCCACCGCCATCGGCAGCAGCACGGTCATCGCGAGGGCGAACGCCGGGTTGGCGAACGGACTCCACCACCAGGGCAGCGCGTCACCCGTGCCGTACAACTGCATGAAGTCCGGCAGCCTCTGGCCGGTGTCTGCGGCGTCGGCGAGCTTGAGGTGCATGGCCATGGCGTAGCCGCCGAGACCGAAGAAGACGCCCTGGCCGAGGACCATCAGTCCGCCGCGGCCCCAGGCGAGGCTCACGCCGACGGCCACGATCGCGTAGCACAGGTACTTGGCCAGGAGGTTGAGCCGGAAGTCGGACAGGACGAGCGGGGCAACGCCGAGGAGCAGGAGGGCGCCGAGGAGGAAGGCGCCGGGCACGCGGAAGCGCTCCAGGAGGGACACCGACGGCTGCACCACGGACGTCGTCTCGGTCGGGGAGGTCGTTGTCGTCATGCCAGGCTCCGGGTGCGCAGTGTGTACAGGCCCTGGGGTCGCCACTGAAGGAAGGCGACGATCGCCACGAGCACGATGACCTTGGCGACGCTCACGGTCGTGGAGTACTCCAGCACGGACTGCAGGACGCCGAGCGCGAAGGCCGTGATGACGCTGCCCTTGAGCTGGGCGATGCCGCCGACGACCACGACCAGGAAGGCGTCGACGATGTAGTTGGTGCCCATGGTCGGGCCGATCGGGCCGACCAGGGTGAGCGCGACGCCGGCCACACCCGCCAGGCCCGAGCCGATGAAGAACGTCGTACGGTCCACCCGCTCGGTGGCGATGCCGGAAACCTCGGCGAGGTCGCGGTTCTGGACGACGGCCCGGACACGGCGCCCGAGCGGGGTGCGCCGCAGGATCAGCGTGAGGGCGAGGACGCACAGCAGGGCGAGGACGAGGATGAACAGGCGGTTGTTGGCGAGGGTGACGCCCGCGACCGAGATGTTGCCGGTCAGCAGGTCCGGGGCGTGGGTCTGGACGTTGGGGGCGCCGAAGATGTCACGGGCGAGCTGCTGGAGCATCAGGGAGACGCCCCAGGTGACCAGCAGGGTGTCCAGGGGCCGGGTGTACAGGCGGCGGATGAGCAGCCACTCCAGGAGCGCTCCCATGGCGCCGGCGACGAGGAAGGCCAGTGGCAGGGCGACGAGCAGGGAGACGCCGGCGCTGCTGACGGACTTCTGCAGCACGTACGTGGTGTAGGCGCCGGCCATGATGAACTCGCCGTGCGCCATGTTGATCACGCCCATCTGACCGAAGGTCAGGGTCAGGCCGAGCGCGATGAGCAGCAGGACGGCACCGATGCTGATGCCGGTGAAGGACTGGTTGAGGATGACCGTCATGAAGCGGCTCCGGGTCCGGGACGATAGGTGCGGGCTTTCCATGGCGTGACCCGGCCTCACGACGAGGCCGGGTCTACCGCGAGGGGCCGAGCGGGGCTCAGGAGAGGCCGGAGGCCCAGGAGTAGCCCTTCAGGTACGGGTCCGGCTTGATCGGCTTGCCCGAGTTCCAGACCTCCTCGATGAGGCCGTCCGAGCCGATCTTGCCGATGCGGGCCGTCTTGTAGACGTGCTGAGTGGCGCCGTCGACGGTGACCTTGCCCTCGGGGGCGTCGAAGGTGACGCCGCCGGAGGCCGCCTTCACCTTCGCCACGTCGAAGGAGCCCGCCTTCTCGACCATCTCCTTCCACAGGTAGACCGAGATGTAGGCGGCCTCCATCGGGTCGCTGGTCGGCTTGTCCTTGCCGTACGCGGCCTGGTACGCCTTCACGAACTTCTCGTTCGCCGCGCCCGGAGTGGTCTGGTAGTAGTTCCAGGCCGTCAGCTGGCCCTCCAGGTACTGGGTGCCGATGCTCTTGACCTCCTCCTCCGCGATGGAGACCGACAGCACCGGCAGGCTCTTCGCGGTCAGCCCCGCGGACTTGTACTCCTTGAAGAAGGCCACGTTGCTGTCGCCGTTGAGGGTGTTGAACACGGCGTCCGCGCCGGCGTCCTTGACCTTGTTGACGATGGTGCTGAACTCCGTGGAGCCCAGCGGCGCGTAGTCCTCGCCGACCACCTCCATGCCGTTGGCCTTCGCGTACGCCCGGATCTCCTTGTTGGCGGTACGCGGGAAGACGTAGTCGCTACCGACCAGGTAGAGCTTCGTCAGGCCCTGCTTCCTGAGGTAGTCCAGCGCGGGAACGATCTGCTGGTTGGTGGTCGCACCGATGTAGAAGATGTACGGCGACTGCTCCAGGCCCTCGTACTGCACCGGGTAGAACAGCAGCGACTTGTTCCGCTCGAAGACCGGCTTGACGGCCTTACGGCTGGCCGAGGTCCAGCAGCCGAACGTGGCCACGACCTTGTCGTCCGTGATCAAGGTCTGCGCCTTCTCGGCGAAGGTCGGCCAGTCGGAGGCGCCGTCCTGGCTGATCGGCTTCAGCTTCTTGCCCAGTACACCGCCGGCGGCGTTGATCTCCTTGACCGCGAGCAACAGCGCGTTGTGGACCGTCACCTCGCTGATGGCCATCGTGCCCGAGAGCGAATTCAGCAGACCGACCTTGACGGTGTCGCCGGAGGTGTCCGCCTTGGCGCCGGAGCCGGACGACGTGTCACTGCCGGTCTTGGCGCCGCACGCGCTGAGAGCGGCGGATGCGCCGAGGGCGGATACGCCCGTGAGGAGACCGCGTCTGCTGATGCTGAGCCCGGACATGCAATACCTCCTTGCCCCGAAGGGCGGTGCGAAGTGAGCGGAAGTCTCTGGGGAAGGAATGGAGGGAGTGGATGAGACGCGCTTCAGAGAGGCGGCGGCGTTGGCGCGCGGGTCCCCCAGCCGTTCCGGGGTGACCTCCGGGCTGGTCGCTGAAGTGCGTCCACAGCCTGCGGCGGAACTGTTTCAACCGTGTTTCCGTGCAATTGAAGAACAGTTTCCAGCGGAAGTATCTCGGTAGGTCAGAAAGAGAAAAGCCGTAACTGGCGACGCACGGATGGCGGCATCTCAGTGACGGCACTTATTGCTTCCACCGGGAAGGATCAGATTCTGGGAATCCACTGTCAAGAGTGAGGTGTCGACGGTAGGCTCAAGTCGCCCCCGCCGCGGGGACATTGCGGATGCGACCTGAGGAGTGCGATGGCGAGGCGGCCCCAGGACCTGCTCCACCTGCTGACACGGGCCGAGCGCCTCTCGGTGCGCCGAGTCCAGTCCGTGCTCGACGAGTTCGACTGCTCCATCGAGGCGTGGCGGGTACTCGACCTGCTCTCCGACGGCGACGGACACATCATGACGGCCCTCGCCGACCACGCCTTCGTGCCAGCACCGACCCTGACCAAGCTGATCGACCAACTCGTCGACCAGAACCTGGTCTTCCGCCGCGTCGACCCCGCCGACCGGCGCCGGGTCCTGGTCCAGCTCACACCACGGGGCATGCAGCGCTGGCAGCGGCTGTCCCGCGCGGTCCGGGCCGACTGGGGCGGCGTGGAGCCCCTGCTCGCGGAGGACGAAGCGGAGCAGCTGAAGACCCTGCTCGATCAGCTGGCCGGGGCACTGGAGGGCAACGGCGGAGTCACAACAGCTCGTGCGGAGCGCGCAGTTGGGCGAGCACGTTGAAGTCGAGACCGTCCGCCTGCGCCAGGTAGATGCGCTGGCGCACATGCCGTCCGTCCAGGCTCAGCAAGCCGCGTGGACCTTCGTAGGCGACGTTCTCGGCGGCCGCTCCGATGGCGGAAACGTCCAGGGTGCGGGCCCGTTCGATGAGCGCCGCGAGCAGCAGCACGCCCTCGTAGCAGGACTCGCCGAGGCTGCCGGGCGCCGGTGCGTCCATCCCGAAGCGGCCGGCGTACCGGCCGTGGAAGTCCATCGTGTTCTGGTCGGCCAGTGACGCGAAGAACCCGGCCGTGCTGTAGAGATCGGTGGTTGCCTCGGGGCCGCTTGCCAGCAGCATGCTCTCGTCCATGAGCGTGCTCAGCCGCAGGCAGCGCTGATCGAGGCCGGCAGCGGCGAAGGCCCGGTTGAAGCGAACCGCGTCGCTGCCCACAAGGAGCATGAGCACGCCGTCCGCGTCCGCCCGCTCAATGCGCCGCAGCACGTCGGTGAAATCGTCGATACCCAGCGGGAGGTACGCCTCACCGGAGACCCGGCCCCGGCCCTCGCGCGCGTAGCGGCGCGCGGCCCGGGCGGTGCGCCGGGGCCAGACGTAGTTGTTGCCGACGACGAACCAGCGGCGCACACCCCGCGCCTCAGCGAGCAGCTGCATCGCAGGCAGCAGCTGCCAGGCGGGGGTCTCGCTGGTCATGAAGACGCCCTCGGTGCGCTCGCCGCCCTCGTACAGGGCCGTGTAGACGTACGGCACCCGGTGCGCGATCCGCGGCGCCACCGCCTGCCGCACCGAGGAGATGTGCCAGCCGGTGACACCCTGCACCGCACCCGCCGCCACCAGGGCCTCGACCACGTCCGCGACCCGCTGGGGCTCCGCGCCGCCGTCGACCTCAAGCAGCCGCAGTTCCTTGCCGAGGACACCGCCCGCCTTGTTGATCTCCTCGGTAGCCAGCCGCGCGCATGCCTCACAGGCGGGGCCGAAGATTCCGGCAGGACCCTGCATCGGATACACAAACGCGACATTCAGGGTTGACTCGTCGGCCGTGAACCACTCGGAGGCGTGGAGGCGGAGCGGCGGCCGGTGCATGGGCCCCATGATTGCCGCACCGCCCTCAGGGCCCAAGCGGTGGCCCGGATCGAGACCGATTCGTAGACATGGGGCACGACTCGCTGTCTCGGCAGCCGGATCAGGTCTGCGCTGCCCGGTTCTCCGTGGCGGCCAGTACCAGGATCTGGTCGGTGTCCCAGGTCTTGGCTGCGGTCTGTTGGTGAAGGTAGGGCTCGAACGGTCCTCGTAGAGGTCGGGATAGTGCGACCGGAGCAGGTGGCAAGAGACGAGCAGGTAGGAAAGCAGCCAGTCGCCGGCTTGTCCCACCTCAAGCACATCGGGCAGGCCCTGGGAAATCAGTCGGCGAGCAGGCTGCAGCCCCGGGGGCGGTGAGGTGGGCGAAGAGTGCGCGGAGCGGGGTGCCGGGTGGGGAGGACTCGGGCGTCTTGGAGGTCGTCGTCAGTCCGTTTCCGGACCGGCACCCTCTGCTGGGGCGGGACGTCCGCTTTTCGTGTGCTCGGCACGCCCATGCCGCCCTTCCCCTGGTCCAGCCGGAGCACCACCGACGATGTCACCGTCGGCTCCGGACAAAACGCACCGGTTCCGCGAGCACGGCGGTAGCGGACTCCGTGTCGGCCAGCCGGGCCGACAGGGTGGCCTCGGCCAGGCGTGGAGGAAGGGCCTCGCCGAACTTCAGGCCGCGCAGGGCGCGTTCGTCGACGTCCGGCAGACACAACCGGTCCGTCACGTCCCGCGTCGCGTCGCTCCAGGTGCGCGCGGTAATGTCCTCCCGCAGTCGGATCCAGCGGTCGTTGATGTGCTGCCCCGGCACGGCGACCGTGCCGAGGGTCGCGGCAAGTGTGGCGTTCGTGCGGTGGCCCGCCCAGGTCCACCAGCGCAGGTGGCCGCCCGTGTCCTGAATGATCAGGGTGCCTCCGGGGTGCACTCGCTCCAGGTAGTCCTCGCGGGCCTGGCGCAGGGCGGCAGCCGCCCGCCCCGTCATCCTCACGGGCGGGTCCTCGCCCAGTAGTACCCGGCGTTCGGCGCGCGTCAGCTCATGGGAACCCGCCGGGCCGAACCCGGCGCTGCTCCACTTGGCCTTTCCTCCGCCGTCGACGGGCTCGACGAAGCAGCGCCTGCGCCGCCAGTCGATGTACGTGACCTGCCAACTCCGACCGCCCAGCAGCAGCCGGCGCGGACCGTCGATCCGTTCGGTGAGGAGGCTGGGGTCGGTGCGGCCGATCTCCGCGCGTCCTTGCAGGACGGTGAACTGCGGGGGCGCGGTGAACACGGCGGTGAGGTTCATGAAGTGACGGTGGCCGAAGCGCCGTTCCGCCTCCGGGCCGATGAACAGCATTCCGTCGTCCCGGTCCAGGTAGCCCTGGTCTACGAGGTGGCGCACGATCGGCTCGGCCGATGTGCCGAAGGGGCCGAGTCCGTTCCACCATTCCTGCCAGAGGTGTTCACCGACGCGGTTCTCCTGCAGGCACAGGGCGAGGAGTTGCTGGGCGACGATGTGCCGGGGCTCCGGCGGGGCCACGACCGGTTCCACCCAGCCCTGCGACCATGTGAGCAGCAGTCCGGCCGCGCCCAGCAGACCGTCCTCGTCCAGGGCGAGGAACAGGCAGTTGCGTGCGGCACCCTCGCGGCGTCCCGAGCGGCCCAGGCGCTGCAGGAAGGAGGCGACCGAGGCGGGGGCGTCGATCTGGATGACGCGGTCCAGGTCCCCGACGTCGATG
The DNA here is from genome assembly GCF_037201975.1 of Streptomyces sp. TG1A-60. Classification (NCBI taxonomy): domain Bacteria; kingdom Bacillati; phylum Actinomycetota; class Actinomycetes; order Kitasatosporales; family Streptomycetaceae; genus Streptomyces; species Streptomyces sp. TG1A-60. The sequence goes on from NZ_CP147520.1 coordinate 1,917,755, forward strand.
CCGAGTTCCAGGGTGCTGGTGGAGATGATCACGCAGTCTCGGGCCTCGGCGAAGGCTGCCTCGGCACGTCGGCGCTCGTCGAGGGAGAGCGAGGCGTGCGACAGGAAGGTGGTGACGCCCTTCGCCCGGAGCTTCTCGCCGAGTTCCTCCACGTACCGCCGCGACTCGCAGAAGACGAGGCGTTTCTCTCCGCGGTGCAGCGCGGCGATGACGGTGGCCGCGTTGTCGAGCGAGCCGACGTGGTCGAGCTGGATGTCTCCCGGCGGTACGGCGGCCGGGGCGCCGGCTGCCGCGGGCGAAACCCCGGCACCGGTCGTCGCCGAAAACCCTGTGCGGTCAGGGGCGATCACCTGCCCCGGTCGCTTGCCCGCCCCCGAGCCCTGCAGCCAGGTGAGCAGCGCCTCCGGGTTGCCGACGGTGGCCGAGAGGCCGACGCGCTGCACCGGTCGGCCCGCGACCCGTTGGAGTCGTTCGAGTACGGCGAGGAGGTGCCATCCCCGGTCGTCGCCGGCGAAGGCGTGCACCTCGTCCACCACGACGGCCCGCAGCCCGGAGAAGAACGACGCGTGGTCGACGTTGGCGCTCACCAGCATCGCTTCCAGCGATTCCGGCGTGGTGAGCAGGACGTCGGGCCGCGCGGCGAGAATGCGTTTGCGGGCGCCGGCCGTGGTGTCGCCGTGCCACAGGGCCGCGGTGCGGCCGAGCCAGGAGGTGTAGGTCTCCAGCCGTGGCAGCAGGTTGTTGAGCAGGGCCTTCAGCGGGCAGGCGTAGAGGACGGAGGTGCCGCTCCAGCGCTCCCCCGCCATCCGGGTCAGCAGCGGGAAGACGGCCGCCTCCGTCTTGCCGCCCGCGGTGGGAGCGAGCAGGACGGCGTCGTCCCCGCAGACCAGGGGGGTGACGGCGGCCTCCTGGAGTGGGCGCAGGCTCCGCCAGCCCAGGGTGTTGACGATGTGGTGGATGAGCGCCGGGTCCAGGTCCCCGCCGCTCACGGCAGCTCCAGTTCCACGGCGCCGGCGTCCGCGTCCCCGGACGCGGCCGCGTTGCGCTCGGTCTCGGTGAGTTCGGACGAGGTGATGGTGAGCGCGTAGTGCGTGCGCGGGTCGAAGTCCTCGAACTCGTCGACGCGGTCGAGGATGTCGGCGACCAGCTTGCGCAGGAACACGCGGGGCGCGATGCCGACCTTGCCGCCGAGTCCGCCGGTGACGGCCCTGGCCAGCTCTGCCAGGTACGCGTCGTCGACCCGCGCGGCCACCCGCTCGGGATGGCGGGCGGTCTGGGCGTACAAGCCGCGTACGGTACGGCCGAGTTCGCCGAGCTGCGTCAGGTCGAATCCCGGCAGTCGGAGCTGGACGGCGCGCGGGGAGTCGAAGCGCGGGTCGGTCGTGAAGTCGGTGGCCAGCCGTTGCGCGAGCGGAGGCAGCCGCTGCGCTCCCTGCTGTCCGTCGTAGAACGCAGAAGTCCCGGTGATGACGAGGAAGAGCCCCGGGAACCGGCCGGCGTCGATCTCGTCCAGGAGTTGCCTCAGCGCGTTGAGGCCTTTCTCCCGGACGTCGCCGCGGACGCGTTGCAGGGTCTCGATCTCGTCGAGGACGAGGAGGAGGCCGGGGTGGCCGCAGTCGCGCAGCACGGTGAGCAGCCCTTGCAGGAAGCCGAGGGCCGCGAAGTGGTCGAGGTCGCCACGGACGCCGGCGCTGCGGCGGGCGGAGGCCGCGACCGACTTCTGGCCGCCGAGCCAGGCGATGAGTGCTTCCGCCGTGGCGCCGTCTCGGGCGGCCACGGCCCGGCGGTAGCCGCGCAGTGCGGCGGCGAAGGCGGGGGTGGTCCTGGCGACGTCGGCGAGTCTGCGTTCCATGAGCTCGTCGACGGCCGCCGCGAGCGCCACCTCGTCCTCCTCGTCCGTCTCCCCGGCGTCGAGGACTTCCTCCTCCAGTGTGTAGAACCACGAGTCGACGACCGCGCGCAGTGCGCTGGGCTGGTGGGTGGCGGTCGTCAGGCGCTCGGTGAGTCTGCGGTAGACCGTTTCCAGCCGGTGGAGCGGAGTCTCGGTCTCGGAGATCTGGACCTCGGCCGTGGCGAGTCCGGCTCGCTTGGCGCGCTCGGCGAGCCACCGCGCGAAGAACGTCTTCCCGGAGCCGTACTCGCCGCGAATGGCGTGGAACGCCGCTCCGCCTCGTGCCGCCCCGGCCAGGTCGTCGTCGAGCGCGGCCTCGAACCGGCCCAGGCCGACGGCGAGCAGGTCCAGCCCGGCCTGCGGTACGGTGCCGCGCCGCAGCGCGTCCACGACCTCTCGCAGGCGTACGGGACTGGCGGGTGCCGCCGCGTTCACGGCGTGTCCTTCCTCGGCGGCCCGGCCTTGGCGTCGGCGGCCAGGAACTGGTCGCGCAGCAGGGCGATGTCGAGCTTGACCGCGTGACCGGCGTCGACGAAGCCGAGCACCGGGTATCCCTCGACGTTGAGCAGACGCTGCACGGTGGCGACGAAGCCCTCGATGTTGCGTCGCACCCGGCCGGTCGCGGAGATGGCGGCGGCCAGGGCTGCCGGGGACATGGTGCCCCCGGCGGCGGCGAGGGCGTCGATGACGGCGGCGACGACCTTGCCTTCGGGGGCCTTGCGGACGTACTCCTTCTGCGCCTCGTACACCTCGCTCGCCACCACGCTCCCCCCGAGGGTCGCGGGAGCGGAGGCCGCCCCGGGCAGTGCTTCCGGCATCACGACGTCGTCGGCGCCGAACAGTTCCTCGTCCTGTCGGCGCGTGGGTTTCGCCGGCCTCCGCGCGGGTTGCGCGGCGCTTGCGGGGCGGGGTTCGGGCACCTCGACGGGTGCCGTGGTGGCGGGCGTCCACCAGGAGGGCGTGGCCTGTTCGCGGGGCAGCGGTTCCCAGTCGCGTGGAGCGAGTTGCATCGTGGGGAGGAGTACGAGGACGGGGACGGTCGTCTCGGCGAGGGAGGCTCCGCCGTGGTATCCGGCCCGGCGTGCGGCGTACCGGATGTCCTCGTGCCAGGCGGCGGTGATGGTGCCGTCTCCTTCGAGGACGCGGGGTCCGCTCAGCACGACCTCGCCGTCGCCGGCCTCGGTGTCCGGCCGCCAGCGTGCCGACCCGCCGCCGTCCGCGGCGGGGGTCAGCCGGCCCCGGCCGCGGTCGATGACATGTCCGTGGTCGGCGACGAGGACGACGGGACGTGCGTAGCTGCGGGCGGCGGCCAGCAGCTCCCGCAGGTAGGTGATGTCGCCGAGGGACCACACGGTGCGCTGCCCCTGCTGGCCGGAGTCGAGCGCGTCGTCGATGGTGTTGAGGACGACGCCGACGACCGCGTCGGAGGCGAGTGCGGAGGTGAGTTCCGGGGCGAGGAAGTGGCCCGCGTCTCCCCCTATCGACGCCTTGTGGAAGAGGACCGCGTCCTTGCGCCGCTTCGTCCAGCAGGACGCGAACCCGGAGACCTCGGTGGACTGGCCTCCCTGGGTGGCCGCGCCACTGAGCAGGGAGGCCCGGCTCGTGCGGGTGATCGAGGGCAGCATGGAGACGGCGGCGAGACGGGTGCGCCGTGTGCCCTCGTCGGGCCGGGGGACGATCTCCTGCCAGCCTTCGCGCTCGGCCTCCTCGCCCAGTTGTGCGGCGACGGCACTGCTCATTCCGTCGAGCACGATCACCAGGGGCGATCCGGCCGCCGCCAGGGGGCGGACGACGGCGTCGAGGACGTTCTCCACGACGAGGCAGCCGCCCGGTTGCTGGGCGGTGGCGTTCGGGGTCCAGCCGGCCAGGTGCCGGGCGAACTGCTCGTCCAGCCGTTCGCGCTGGGCGCGGCCGTCCTCGTAGAGGTCGCGCAGGCTCCGCGCGACGGCCGGGTCGCCGCCGGGGTCGCCGGCCCAGAGCACGGACAGCGCCCGGTCGGCCCAGCCCCAGTCGGCGACATGCTCGCGTACGCCCGTGGCGACGGACGTCACGGCCGGTGTTCCCCGGCGCAGCCAGCGGGCGAGGCGCACGGCCATCTCGGCGACGCGCACCCGGTCGGGGAAGAGGCCCGCCAGCGCGTGCCCGGACAGCTCGGCCAGCGCGGCCTCCCCTTCGGCGGGCGACCTGTGCGCGCCGTCGACGACGGCGGCGAGCTCGGCGGCGAAGCTGGAGACGAGGAAGCGGCTGCCGGTGAGGCCCGCGGCGAGTCCCGCGTCCCGGGCCAGTTCGTCGGCGCGCTGCAGTACGGCGAACACCTTCTGCCGGGCGTCGACCGACTGCGCGGCCTCGGCGATCCAGCGCAGCAGGGTGCCCTCCACCGCGTCGGTGAAGGCGCCGATCTCGCCCCGGCGCGGACCGGCCTTGCCGAAGAGGCCTCCGACGGCCAGGGCCACGTCGGGGTCGGCGGCGGGGTCGCGCAGCGCGGCGCCGAGCAGGCCGAGCGCCATCGCGTCGTGTCCTCGCCCGGTCTCGGCGAGGGTGAGCAGGACGGGGACGGCGGGTCCGGCGACCTCGCCGAGCCATTTCTTCAGTTCCCCGCGTTCGGTGTCGGGGAGTTCGGCGAAACGGCGGGGCCCGGCGGGGGTGCGTGACCAGGCGAGCAGGACGTCCGCGTCGACGGCGGCCTCCGCCGTGGCGTGGGGCGAGATGTCCGGGTGGTCGAGGCCGAGGCGTTCGACGGCCAGGGCGCGCAGGGCGGCGTCCCGGGTGAGGACGCCCGCGGCGCGCGGCCATCCCCGTCCGGCGGGTTCGGCGTCGACGAGGGCCTGGAGCAGCCAGTCCTCCCGGTACATCCGCACGTCGAGCCCGGTGGCCCCGAACCGCTGCGCCACGATCTCGGCCCTCTCGACGGTGAGGGTGCGCCGGTGCACCGCGTGCCCGCGCAGGTCCCAGCCGAGCTGGTCGTCGTCGACACCGGTGGTGACGACCAGCAGGTCGCCGGGCGCGGCCTCGGCGCGGTGGCTGTGCCAGGCGGTGAGGATGCCGAGGACGGAGGACTCGTCGCGGACGGTGACGCGTCGGGTCTGCTCGCCGACCTCGGCGGTGAAGGTGGTGGCCGAGCCCGCCGCGTACTGTCCGTGGATCAGCATGAGGCTGTGCTCGGCCAGCTTCCTGGCGTGCCGGTCGAGGAGCGCCTCGACGGAGCGCCGTCCCACCTGGGGCAGGAGCGCCATCAGCGTTCGGTCCCCTTCTCGTCCCGGTTCTCGTCCCGGCCGGCCGCGTCGGCCTCGCCGTGGGCGTCTTCGACGACCTGCCAGGTGACCTGGACACGGGTACCGGGGTGCGCGGTGAGGAAGCGGCGGATGTCGGCGCTGAGTCCGTCGACGGTCGCCGCGAGCGTGCTCTCCAGCCGGGTGGGTTCGACGACGTACGCGGCGGGGCGACGGTCCGCCCCGGCCGCGTAGCCCACGCGCGGGTCCGGCGCGGCCGGTCCGGAGTGCGGGGCGCCTCGGTCCGGCTCCGCGGGCACGGCGGGAACCGCGGGCACGGGAGGCGTGCCGTGTTCGGTGAGGCGTACGTCCTCCGCGGTCGGCGCGGCATCCGGCTGCGCGCGGGGGGCGGGCTCCACGGGCCTGGCCGCCTGGGCGAGCCGGGTGGCCTCCCGCATGAGGGCGACGGCCGACTCCTGCAGCGAGTCCAGCACCGGGACGAGGGACTCGTCCTCCTCGTGGGCGTTCGCCGCCCGCCGGACGGAGTCGAGCAGCCGCATGGCCCGGTCACCGACGCCGTCGTCGCGGCTCGCGAGTTCGCGGACCATGTCCAGGTCGGACCAGCGGGTGTCGCGCTGTGCCCGCAGCACCCGGAGCACTTCGGGGGCCTGCTTGAGGGCGGCGCCGATCTCACGGTCCGTCACCTCGTATGCGGCGCTCGCGAGCTCGTTCGTGAGGAGGGTGGCGTCGGTGGTGCGCAGCAGCCGGGCGATCAGGTCGGCGGCGGCCTTCGTGGACTTCAGCCGCGGCGCGTCCGCGCCGCCGGGCCCTTCGAGGCCGAGCCGTACGGCGTTGTCCTGGAGCAGGGTCCGGGTATCCCCCACCGCGGTGCGGTGCTCCTCGGCGACGGCGCGCACCTGCGCGGCGAGCCGGGAGACGTTCCTCGCGAAGAGGACGGGCGACACGCTCTGCCCGAAGACCGCCCCGGCGCGTCGCAGTGCGGTGGTGAAGGTGTCCTCGTCGGGGAGGGCGACGGCACGCAGACCGTAGCCGGGGACGACGCGGTCGAGTTCGGGGGCCTGCGGCACCACCTGGGTCTGGTAGATCCAGGTGCGGTCGTCGAGCAGCGCGTACGTCGCGATGATCAGGTTGGTCACGTTGCGGTCGAGGCCCTCGTAGCCGAGGTCGGTGATCCACTCCCGGATCGTCTCGACGGCCAGGTCGGGGCCGGTGTCGGGGCTTTCGGCGGCCTTCTTGTTGATGCGCAGCCGCCAGTCGTTGCCGACGTTGAGCGGTCCGTCGTGGACCTCGCCCAGACCGAGCGCGTGCACGATCTTCCGGACGACGGGCAGGTGGTGGCTGTCCACCACGACCCGCCGGGAGCCGTCCTCCATCGCGCGGGCGATCCACTCCATGGCGGTCTTGAGTTCGCGCGGGGTGATGGCCTTGCGGGTCAGGCGCGGGTCGAAGTCGGGGTGCTTGGGGTAGCGGGCGGCGAACATGCCGTCGGCGAGCAGCAGCAGGTTCTGCTCGAATCCGACGGACGGCTCGGGTCGGGTACGGGTGAAGCCCGGCAGCAGCGACACCAGGTGCTCCCCGTCGGGCAGGGTCGCCCCGACGATCTCCGGCTCGGCGCGGTTGATCCCGTAGAGCTGGAGCAGGACCTCGGTGAGATGGCCGCTGATGTTGTCGCGGCTGGCCTTGAGCTGGTTGCGGATCTGGGCCCGCTCCTCGGCGGGGCGGGTGGCCGTGTGCTCGTCGAGCCGGTCGCGCTCCAGCAGGTAGTTGATCTTCAGCAGGCGGCCGAGCTGCCGGGAGGTCTGCTCGGAGAAGAAGTCGGCCAGCCAGACGAGGGTGGGCGCGGTACTGCCCGCCCCCCGGAGCCGTTTGACACGCTGGAGGTCGTCGATGGGACCGTGGTCGCCGTCGTCGAAGGGGTAGTCGAAGACGATGCGGAGGTTACCGCGCTGCTGGGGCGCGAACTCGTCGTCGGGCAGGTGCGTGTCGCGCACGTTGCCGAAGACGAACTCGACCGTGCGCCGGGTGCCGCGCCAGACGACGTCCCGTTCGCAGACGAAGGGCTGTGTGTCCTGGATGCCTAGCTCGCGCCAGAGCTGGTCCTTTATCCACTGGCGTCGGTAGCCGAGCTGGTCGGCGACGCCCTGCACCTCTTCGAGGAGCGGTTCGACGTCGATGTCGGAGAGGTGCAGGTGGAAGACGGGGTCGGTGCGGTCCCCGTCGCTGCGCAGCTCGCTGTCGAAGGAGACCTGCAGTTCCCGCAGCCGCTTGGCGGCGACGGAACCGGCGTCTCCCACGCGGGTGCGGATCGATCCGTGGTTCAGCGCGGCTAGCCGGGTGCCGGTGAGCCGGGTCAGCGCGGGCACGTTGGGTGCGAGCGCGGCCAGCAGCAGGGTCTTGACCAGCCGCTCGTCGGCCTGGAACCGCTTGTCGTCGGGGGTCTTGTACTTGCGCAGCAGCTCCTCGCGCACCCTGCCGTGGAACTGGTCGGCGGTCTCGGCGTCCTTGCGCAGCCGGGGCGTGAACGCGGCGCCGGAGCGCTGCGCGATGACGTCCCACAGGTCGCCGAGCGGGATGAGTTCGCCGAGCTTCAGGTCCTCGCGGCGTCGGCGCAGCAGCTCCTGGACGAGTTTCAGGCCGGTGCGCTCCCGCTGGAGGGCGCCCGAGAGGTCGACTAGGACGTTGAGGAGCGCCGGCGACAGCGGGTACAGCTCGCGGAAGTCGTCCCAGGTGGCTTCGGTGCGCCCCTGCCCGTCGAGGAGGATCTGGCGCACCTCGTCGTTGGACGACTCGACGAGTTTGAACGCGTCGTCGCGTACGGACTCCATGCCGGGCTTCGGGGCGAGCACGCGGTGCTTGATGATCTCGACGAGGTTGCTGTCCTCCAGGTCGACGACGTTGAACCGCTCGGCCAGGTACTCGATCTGGCTTTCGAGGTTGGTCACGTCGGCGCCGACGACGTCCGAGCCGATCAGCTGCGACAGGTCGCGCTGGCGGGAGATGAACGACACGATCGGCACCGGCCGACCGCTGTCCCCCGACTCGATCAGCTTGACCAGCCGCTGGACCTGGTCGCGTACGAAGTCCTGGTTGCCCATCTTGGCCTGGAGCCACAGGACCAGTTCGTCGAGGAAGAGGACGACTCCGGTGTAGCCGAGGGACTGGGCGTGCTGGGAGATGACCTTGAGGCCGTTCTCCAGCGGCAGGAACGCGCTGGCCTCGCCGCGCATGCCCTGCGCGTAGGCGGCCATGGGGCCGCTGAGCAGGGCGGAGACCAGCCGTTCGCGGTAGGGGTCGTCGGGCGCGCCCGCGAAGGCCCGGTCGAAGTCCGCGCCGGTCCACGTCCCGGCGGGCAGCGCCCCGGCCTCACCGTCCAGCATCGGCATGTCGTCGGGGTCGGCCTCCACGGGCACGGCCGCGCTCGGCGTGAGGGCCGCGGCGCCCTTGCCGAGCCACTTGAGGAACTTGGCGTCGTCGTCGAGGAACGCCCGCTGGGTGCGGGCGTCGGCGAGCAGCGCGTCGGCCCGGTACACGGCGGGCAGCGGTGTGTCGGGGTGGAGTTGGCGCACCGTGTGCACATAGCCGCCGAGCAGCGCGGAGTCGAGGTCGGCGGAGCCGACGAGGTGGTAGGGCACCATCAGGAACCGGCTGTGCCGCAGCCACTCGTCGTGCGGCGCGACGACCTCCACCAGCCGGGACTTGGTGCGCACGGCCGGGTGGTTGTTGAGCACGGCGTGCAGCACGGTCAGGAAGTGGCTCTTGCCGGAGCCGAACGAACCGTGCAGATAGGCGGCCTCCGAATTGCCCGACCTGACACAGGCCGCCACGATGTCCAGCGCCTGCCGGAACGCCTCCCGGAGCTGCTCGGTGACCACGTACTCGGCCACCCGGGCGTCCGTCTCGCTGAACCCCTGGGAGAGCTCGATCTTGAAGTCGCCGGCATGGACGTCTTCCTTGATCTCGATGACGTCCTTCAGCAGGAGCTCGCTCGTGGGCATCAGGCGGTCGGTCCTTACTCTCGGCTCGCGGTACGGCTACGGGGCTCGCGCGCTGGTCGACGCATCCCAATCCTGCCAGGGGGCACCGACACGCAGGCCCGCCGGTGCGGAATCCGCCGTACCGCACGGTGCCGGAAGGATCACCGCGAGTGCAGGGTCTCGCCGCTCGTGACATGTCGATCTTGCGTGACCTGGGCGTTCTTGGCTGTCTCACGGCCTTGTCACCCATGATCAGTTCAAATCCGTGGCATCTCCCCGCGGGGGCGAGGTCGAGATCAGGCGGCTCGTCCGAGTCAGCGGAGTACACCACGCTGAGCCCCGAGCACGAGGGCTACCGGCGAGCCCGGATCGCGCACCGATGAGTTTCCCGCGCCGCGCTGGTCTATACGCCGGACACCCACGAACGGAAGGCTGAGCCATGCGGAAACTGATCTACGGCATGAACCTGACCCTGGACGGCTACATCGCCGCGCCCGGCGACGACATCGGCTGGGGCGTGCCGAGCGACGAGCTGTTCCTGTTCTGGTCCGACCAGTTGCAGGCGACCGACCTGTCGCTGTACGGGCGCAAGCTGTGGCAGACGATGAGTTCCCACTGGCCGACCGGTGACCAGCAGCCCAACGCCACCCCGGCGGAGATCGAGTTCGCGCGCCGCTGGCGGGACATGTCGAAGGTGGTGTTCTCCTCGACGATCGACAAGGTCGACTGGAACACCCGCCTGGTCACCGGCGACGCGGTCGCCGAGATCACCCGGCTCAAGGCCGAGGACGGCGGCCCGATGGACATCGGCGGCGCGACGCTCGCCGGGGCGGCCATGCGGGCCGGGCTGATCGACGAGTACGTGCTGGCCACCGCGCCGGTCCTGGGGGGCGGCGGCACGCCGTTCTTCACCGCGCTGGACAACTGGGTGAACCTGAACCTGGTGGAGACGCGGACGTTTCCCGGCGGCGTGGTCCTGACCAGGTACGAGACGAGGCGCTGAGCAGCAGCACCCATCCTCGCCGAGGTGAAGAAGGCGCACTACGCCTTCACGGCGAAGCGGAACCAGAAGAACCTCTTCGAACAGATGCGGACCCTGCCCTGGGGCGAGGTGACGGCGAAGTTCTACGACCGCTCCCAGGGGCACGGCCGCAAGGAGACCCGGGTCGTGCAGGTGCTGACTGTCACCGACCTCGGCGTCGACTTCCCCCACGCCGCCAAGGTCGCCAAGGTCGTACGCCACCGCACCGACACCAAGACCGGCAAGCAGAGCCACGGGACCGTCTACGTGATCACCGGTCTGACCAGTCGGCAGGCGTCCCCGGAACGCATCGCGACGATCTTGAGGGCGCGCTGGGTGATCGAAAACAGGCTCCACTTCGTCCGGGACACCGCTTTCCGCGAGGACGCCTCCAAGATCCGCACTTCGACACTATGGGACGGACTCAGCCGTATCGCTCAACGAGCGCGTTGCCGATCGAGGCCAGGTGGTCTCGCACACCCGGAGGGCCAGTCACCTCGAGCCATTCGACCAGCCCGGCAAGCTCGCCGGCGAGCACGTACTCGTTGTGGCCGCGGATCACGACCTCGATGCGGCCGTCGGTCGTGGAACCTCCCACCTCGAGCCGACCGCCGAGCGCCATCCGGAGCACGCCTATCCCGTGGGGTGCGCATACCGCCTGGATTTCGAGGGGCGTTCGCTTGCGGTCGACCTCGTCGGCGATCTCGTGCCAGCTCTCGGCAAGGTCGAAGTCCTCGGGTCGGTGCACGGGATCGTCGGTCGGGTCGGCGGACGACACGCGGTCGATCCGGAAGGTCCGCCGGCCTGCCTCGGTGTCGGAGACGAGGTACCACGACGGGCCTTTGGCGACGATGCCCAGAGGGTGGACGGTTCTCTCGGTTTCGGTGCCTTTGCGGTCGATGTAGCCGAGCCGTACCTGGACTCCGCGGATCACCGCGTCCTGGAGTTCGTCGAGGAAGCGGGGCGGTCGGTGCTCGATCCGGCTCGCCCCCATCGTTGCGGGTCCGTGACCAGCGACGACGCTGCTGCCTCGGCCTGGACCCGGAAGGGTTCCGGCAGGGCATGGACGAGCTTGCGCAGTGCTGCTTTCACGGCCGGTGTCGCGGCCGAGGCCGGGCCGGCGACCAGGAACAGGGCGCGGGCCTCGCTGGCGGTCAGCCCGGACAGGTCGGTGCGGGCGCCGCCCACGAGGCGCCAGCCGCCGCTTCGGCCCTGCAGGGAGTACACGGGCACCCCGGCCATGGCCAGGGCGTCGAGGTCGCGGCGGGCGGTGCGCTCGGAGACCTCCAGCTCTCGGGCGACCTCTGCTGCTGTCACCTGCTCGCGCCGTTGCAGCAGGAGGAGGATGGCCACCAGCCGGTCGGTTCGCATGCCGACGACACTTCCACAAAAACCGGTCATGGGGTGACCGGTTTTGGTCGGCAGGATGGCGACATGGCCTCACCGGCGACTCCCACCGCCCACGGCCGTATCGGCCCCCGGCCCGTCGGGGGTGCGCCGACGCCGTCGTCGGGAACCTTCGTCGCCTGAGCCTGATCACCCCGAAAAGAAGGAGAGGAAATGCAATGTTCGATCCGGCCGATTTTCCCAAGCCCACCCTTATTTCGGTCAACGGTGTGGAGCTTGAAGTCTTTGAAGCAGGCCGGCAGGATACCGGAAAGCCCATTGTGCTCTGTCATGGCTGGCCGGAGCACGCCTTTTCCTGGCGCTATCAGATGCCCGCCCTCGCCGCAGCGGGCTACCATGTCATCGTCCCGAACCAGCGGGGTTATGGGAACTCATCCCGTCCGACCGAAGTAACGGACTACGACATTGAACACCTGTCGGGTGATCTCGTCGCACTTCTCGATCACTACGGATACGAAGATGCCACCTTTGTCGGTCACGACTGGGGTGCAATGGTCGTCTGGGGACTGACCCTGCTGCATCCGAACCGTGTAAACAAAGTGATCAACCTGAGCCTGCCCTACCAGGAGCGCGGAGAAAAGCCCTGGCTCGAGTTCATGGAAGATGTGCTTGGCGGCGACTTCTATTTCGTCCACTTCAATCGGCAGCCAGGCGTCGCGGACGCCGTGTTCGAAGAGAACACCTTCCGGTTCCTTCGCAACATGTACCGGAAGAACGAGCCACCCAGGGAGCCTCAGCCGGGTATGGCGCTGATCGATCTCGCCAGAGCGGAAACGCCACTCGGTGATCCCGTCATGAGCGACAGCGAACTGGCCGTTTTCGTCTCCGCCTTCGAATCGACAGGGTTCACGGGCAGTGTGAATTGGTACAGGAACCTTGACCGCAACTGGCGCTTGCTGGCGGACGTGGACCCGATCATCCAGCAGCCCACACTCATGATCTACGGCGACCGGGATGCGGTCCAGAGGTCTGAAAAGCTGGCGGAGTTCGTACCCCATGTGGAAGTGGTCAATCTGGATTGCGGTCATTGGATCCAGCAGGAGAAGCCGGAAGAAACGAACCAGGCGATCACGAAATGGCTGGAACAACAGGATGCCATTTAGCCGCGATCTTTCGTGACGGTCCGCCAACGGAGTTGGCCACCCGAAAGGGTGAACCGCTTGACCTGCCAGTCTCAGAATCGCGTCCTGTGTCAGGTGCGTTCGCGGACTCGGGCTGTCAGGCCCGGGGAGCCGTCGTGCACTCCGCCCAGACCGTCTTGCCGGGGCCGGGGCGGTCGTGTACGCCCCAGTCGGCGGAGAGCGCGTCGACGAGGAGCAGGCCGCGTCCCCCGTCCTCGTCCGGGCCGGGGGTCAGTCGCGCCGGCTGGGCGGGGTGGGTGTCGGTCACCTCGATCCGGACCATGCCCCGGCTCTCGTCGTGGGACAGGGACAGGGCAAAGTCCCGTCCGGGGACGCGGCCGTGGAGGACGGCGTTCGCGGCGAGTTCCGCGACGACGAGGACGACGGTGTCGTGTGCCTGGGTGCCGTGCGGGTGGCCCCACTCGGTGAGCTGGTGCGCGGCGAGCAGCCGGGCGAGGCGCGCACCGCGCCGGGTGGCGGAGAAGCGCTGCGCGAACGTACGGGCCGGGGCGGGGCTTTGGGTGCGGGGGGCTGGCATGGCGGCCACCCTGCCGGGAGGTGACGGCCCGTCGGCAGGTCCGGCGCTGATACAGATCACGTTGTACTGGTTCACTCACTGGACTGGGTCGGTCGCTGTACGTGACGATGAGTGGGTCACGCGTGGCGCAGCGCGCACGGCAGACGGTACGGCAAACGTCCGGGCCCGGCACGAGCACGGCCCGGCGGCACAGGGGAAGGCGGCTGCGATGGCGACGGGCAACGGCGGCGGGGCGGGCGGGAACGCCGGGCAGGGCGGAGGGCTCGGCGGGGGCGGTAACTGCGAGCCGGAGCTCTCGGACAGTCTGAGGACCTTCGGCGCGGTCCTCAAGGCCTTACGGGAGGAAGCCCGCCTGACGCAGGAGCAGTTCGCGCCACTGGTGCGGTACTCGGTCGCGTACATCGCCAAGATCGAACAGGGCAAGCGGTTCCCGCCACGGGATCTGCTGGAGCGGTCGGAGGAGGTGCTGGGGGCGGTCGCGGGGCGGGTCCTGGGGGCGGCGGCGAAGAGTCTGACGCGGAGGGCGGGGCTGGCGTCCTGGTTCTTGCAGTGGGCCACCATCGAAGAAGAAGCACTCTCGCTGTATGCATACGAAAGCCGAGTCGTTCCAGGGCTGTTGCAGCCCGAGCCTTACATTCGGGCTCTCTTCGACCGGTACCTGCCTCCGCTCACCGAGGAGCAGTCCGAACGGCAAGTGGCAGCGCGTCTGGCCAGACAGCAACTTCTCGTCGATCGCCCCAACACGACGTTCAGCTTCGTCATCGAACAGGCTCTGTTGGAGCGTCGCATGGGAGGGGTTTCCGTAACGAAAGCTCTCCTCGATCACCTCATCGCAGTCGGCAGGTACCGCAACGTAGAACTACAGATCATGCCTCTGCTACAGGAGGAACACTCAGGCTTCGAGGGCGAGATGTACCTTGCCGAGACGGCCGATCACCGCTGGATCGGGTACGTCGAGGGCCACGGCACCAGCATGCTCATCAGCGACCCGAAATCGGTAAGTCACATGCTCCAGCGCTATGGCAAGATGCGCTCGCAGGCTCTGAGCCATCAAGCCACGGTGAGCCTGTTGGAGCAGATGCGAGGAGCGCTATGAGCACCAGCGAGCTGGCCTGGTTCAAGAGCAGCTACAGCGGCGGCGGCGGTGACAACTGTATCGAGGTTGCAGTGCGCCCCAGCGTCGTTCTTGTCCGGGACTCGAAGGACACCCAGAAGGAGTCCCTGGCCGTCTCCCGCGATGCCTGGTCGGCGTTCACGACGCTGGCGGCCGACTCGCGCGTCTGAACTTCCGGTGGGGCAGCGCCTGTCGCTGCCCCACCGAATGCGTCACGCCTACTCCACGTCCAACGCTGGCTGCTTCACCGCCGCCTTGCGGCCACGCGTCTTCCGCACAGGACGCCAGGCCTTCAGCTCCTCGGCGCCGACCTGGTGCTTGCGGAGCTGGTTCTCGTACTCGGCCTCCAGCTCGTCGGCCGGTACGTCGCCCCACTCGTCGTCGTACTCGCCGTGCCACTGCTTGACCCACGGCATGACCTCGTGGAGGCCGGCCAGCAGCGGAACGACCCGTTCGGAACTCCAGCCGTCCCGTGTCGTCCGGGCGGTCAGCAACTCGAAGAGCGCCTGCGCCTGGTCCTTGTGATCCCAACCGGCCCACCCGAGCATCAGCGTCGAGTCACTGTCCGGCCCGGCCTCGGGGTAGGAGATGAACCGCTCCTTGGGCACGTCGAGCTTGCCGCGGTTGGACCAGAAGGACGCGCGGGCGAAGTCGGCGGACGTGTACTTCGGCGGTACGGGGATGTCGAGCCGCTGCCCGGTACGGTCCTCCTCGCGCTGCTGCCGCCAGACGTCTTCCCACTGAGCGCGCTTGCGCAGGCCGGGGTCCTTGTAGCGCATCGCGGCGAGGTAGGGCACATGCTCGTCGGCGATCACTTCGGTGAGGGTCTGCGCGAGGGGCAGGTCGGGCTTACCGAGGTGGTCGGAGGCGTAGAGCGCGGCGACGGAGAGGAAGTCCTCGTCCGTACCGAGCTGGTCGGCAAGGTAGTTGACCGTCATCGGACGAGGCCGCTTGAGCCCGTCCCGGACCTCGTACCAAAGCTCTTGCTTCTCACACCGGTCCAGCAACCAGTTCCGCAGCGCGGCGCGTTCCTTCTTCTCCCACGGCTCGGTGGCCCAGCGGCGCTTACACTCGGGGCGCTCGATGAGGGCGATGTCCTTGCGGGAGTTGATGATGTCGATACGCGCCTGAACGATGTCGCGGTACCAGTCGGGCCAGTGGGCGGGGATCTCGGTGACGGGGGTGGACCCGTGCCGCCGGAACCACTGCTCGACTGCCTCGTCCCGCTCAGCGTTGGGGGCGATGACCAACTCGAAGGCGCGATGCCCCAACTCGACCTCGGGACACTCAGTCAGCCGTTCCGAAGGAACGGTAGCCCTCTCGACGTCTGCCGGACTAAGCAGTCCGTAGAGACCATAGACCTGCCAGTCCAGCTCCTCCTGTGTAGCGATCATGCAGCGACGGATGCGTTCAAAGCTGGCACGTGCCTCGCCAAGCACACTACTCATCGGGACTTGCTTCGCAATCACAGCATCTGGCTCACACAGCGCGATTCCGCTCGCCGCCGAGTCCAGCATGCGGCCAAGCGTAAGCGGAAGCCGCTCGGTAAGGGGGAAATCCTGAAGCTTGGTACCGGTGAACTCGTAGAAGCTTTCCCACGCGTACCTCCCTGTGGACCGCTCACCTCCTCGATTTCCCTTATCCTGACTGACCTGCTTCAGCCAGAAACAAGCAGTCGAAGAGTTCAGTACTCCCAACAGCTGCAGGTACTCATCCTCACTAGCCCCATCACACAACTTTACGATAGGAGCGTGCCTATTGAATACTTCCTCCCCTCGCCCCAGAACAAAGTGATTATGTGTCGCAACACATGCAAAAGCGAGACTGAAACCACCGAATCGGCGATGGAAAAACATCGAATACTCAAACCATTGGAGGTCTCGCTCCAACTGGGTCTTACCGTACGCAACGCGATCCCGAAGGATTACCCGATTAGGCCACGCCAACCGAAGGATCGCTTCATCAGCGACCGCATGATGAGGAAACTCCTCAGCGTATGGCCAGAGAACAGTTACCGGTTCAGTGATACGCCAGTCCCGACTCGACTCACCATCGACCATCGGACGTTGGAAGTCTCTCGAGACATGGGCACGAGAGAGGGCTCCTCTGCCCAGCGTGTAAACATCGTCCGCTCGTGTCACGGCACCGAACCCAATAGAGGAGGTGCGTGCACCCAGGACCAACGCCGAGTGACTTTCAATGAACTGCTGCAACTCACCTGCACCACCCCCGGTCACAGCCCACGGATGATCCATGAAACGTGCAGCAAGGGTGTTCTCCACGGTGACCCAGTCGGACTCGCTGCCAGGGTCATTCACCTGCCGAACGATCGCCTTCCAAACACGCCCCTGCGCGGCAACCCTCGGCTGATCAGGCTCACCACGGACACCAAGTACCGCTCGCACGGCTCGCTCAGGACTGGGAACTCGATTCCGCCCAACGAGAATAACCGTGGGCGTCCCGTGCCCCGGAACATACGCCCCTGAAGTGTCAATCACGTGAGAAAGCTCGACGCGGTTTCGAAAAACAACCTCAATGAGCTTCTTACCGAACTCCCTCTTCATGAAAGAGTTCGCGGTAATCTGCCCCACGAAGCCGCCACCACCGCGACGGCCGCCTGCCCCCTTCACCGCCAACTCGAACAATCGCTGAGCAAACGGCACCGACAATGCGTACGTCCCTGTACAAGCATCGTACGCAGCGCGGTAATTCTCGTTCTCCTGCTTATCCTTAACCGTGATATAAGGCGGATTCCCCACCACCACGTGATAAGATCCCCGCCCCAACAAATCAACCCGCTTCGCGTACTCCCACACATCCTCCGTCGAATACGCGAACGCCGCCCCCTCCTCGCGCCCGATCTGCACCTCCGCGAACAACGTGTCCAAGTCCGTCTGGATACCCGCCGCATCCCGCCCGTGCAGCAGCGAGTCCCCCACCGCGACGTTGATCGGGAACGGCGGCGCGTCCTTCAGCCTCTCCGCCCCCGCCGCCCGCATCGCCGCCACCAGCAACCGGAACCGCGCGATGCTCACCGCGTACGGGTTCTTGTCGCAGCCGTGCACGGACTCCAGCGAACGGCGCACCAGCGTCCACACGTCGGTCCCCGGCTCAGCCGCACGCCACTTGTCCATCAGGCGGTGGAAGATGCCCAGCAGGAAGTGGCCGGAGCCGCAGGCCGGGTCGATGGTGCGCAGGCCGCGCCGTTCCTTGCCGTCGGGGCCCTCCCACGCCGGGTTCAGGCCGAACGCGTCCGTGGAGACGGCCGGTTCGAGGGTGAGATCGAGGATGAACTCCTCGACGAACTCCGGGGTTTGCAGCAGCGCGTACGTCTTGCGGGCGTGCTCGCTGAGGTCCTGGTACAGGTCGCCGAGGAAGCGGGTGTCCCACTCGGGGTCGGTGAAGTCGTAGCGGATCTCGCCCTCGGCGCCCCACCGCCGCCAGAAGGACAGCAGTCCGGTCGCCGCCTCGTAGCCAGGCGTGATGTCCCACAGCGGGTTGTGGGCCTCGTCGAAGAGGCCGGCCGCCGTGTCGTTCGCCTCGCGGAGGGCGTCGAACGCGGCGAACAGCCAGTCGCGGTTGTTCTTGGTCGGGTTCTCGCGGAAGTACGCCTCGTGCCGGGCCTCGGCCTCCGCCAGCCGCTCCCCCGGGCCGGCGATGAACGGCTCGTCGATGAGACCGTTGTCCTCGCAGAAGCGGACGAAGACACAGGCCAGCACCCAGGCCGCTGCGGACTGCGTGACCCGCTCGTCCCGCCAGGCCCCGTACGTCGCCGCCGTGCGCCGGGCCTCCCGGGCGTGCCGGTACTCGGCCTCCAGGCGGACCCGGATCTCGTCCACGGACTCGGCACGCTCCCGCAGGTCGTCCTCCAGCGCCGTGACCTGCCGCTTGAGATCCTTGAGCAGGGCCGCCGGGTCCACACCAGCCTTGACGTCCGTCACGTTCCGCTTCCTTCTCGATGCACCGCGCGCACTACGGTCCCCCGAGGTCCCTCGCGCCAGAGCCCCAATCCTGCCAGGTGACGGGGCACGGACGGAGGGCCACCCGTCATGCCGAGACCGCGCCATTTCCCGTGATCACGCCGTCAAAGTGATCGCCGTGACGGCTCCTACCACTCCGGGCGTTCCGCCGCCGGCGTTCAGGGCGGCGAGCAGACACCACTACGACACCGCGCAGCTGGCCGCCGGGAACCGGTTACGGATATCCGCCGACCACCTCGCGGGACTGGCCGCCGAATGCGCGATCAAGGCCATCCTGCTCGACTGCCTCGGCTCCGCCCTGACCGGCAAGGGACGGCCCTTCCACCCGGAGCTGAAGGAAGAGGCGAAGGAGCGCAAGGAACGGGAGGGGTCAAGGACCTCCCGCAGCAGGACTACATGCACGGCCACCTGCCCTGGCCGTGGGGCCAGTTGTGCGCCGTCGCCGGACGGAGACGGGGACGCGAGGTGGGCCCCCTGTTCAGCCAGCTCATCGCCACCAACCCGTTCCACGGGTGGGCGGTCGAGGGGCGCTACTGCGACGAGACGTCCATCACCGAGGCCGACCTCGCCCGCCGTCTCGCCACCATGGCCGTGTCCCTGCCGGCCCCTCCGGCAGACGGGCCTCTTCCCGCCGCCTCTAGGCCGGCTGCTTGAGGAATCCCCCGTCCAGATAGGCCAGTTCCCCGTCGTTGCGCAGGGCCTCGACCGGCTGTCCGTCCAGGTGCGGGTCCTGGGTGCGGGACTCCATCGGGCACAGCAGCCACAGGCCGTGCGGCCCCTTGGACGGCAGGCGGGCGGCGGCCTGGAGGGCGACCAGGAACGTACGGCCGCCCTCGTCCCAGTAGCGGGCGATCAGGCCCGCGTCGTGGAGGAAGAGAATCGTGCGCGGCTCGGCGGAGCGGGCGGCGAGGTCGTCGGCGACGCGCTGCCACACGACGCGGACGAACGTGGCGAGCCCCGGCTTCACGCGGCCCGGCGCGGAGGCCGCGTCGGCGCGCAGGACCGTCCGCCAGTCCTGGCCCTTCTCCTCGACGAGCCGCGTGAACTCCCTCAGGAACAGGGCCCCGAGGTCGACGGGAACCACCGGGAAGCGGGCGGCGATCATCTCGGCCGTGCCCTGCAGACGGGCGGCCTTGACTGTGAGGGCGAGGAATCCGCCGCGGTCGGCGCTCTCGGTGAGCTGTTCGCGCAGCGCCCCGTGCGCGTCGTCGCTCTCGCGGCGCGCGTGGGCACGTACCGGAGGGAGCATGCTGGTGACCGAGCCCGTGGAGGACCAGGGACCGGTCGAGCTCGGCGCCGGAGGAAGGAAACGTCCGGCCTCGTCGTCGTGCCGCAGGTCGAAGCGGGCCGCCCGGAGCGCGTCCTCCAGCACCACGGGGGTCGGCTCCCGGCCGTCCGCCAGGACATCCAGGTCGGGGAAGCGGGCCCGCACCCGGGCGACGAGTTCGGTCGCCGAGATCCCCCGGTCCGCCCGGACACCGGCTCCGGCCTGCGAGATGCGCAGCGCGCGTTCCAGGCCCAGGTCACGCCGGTACAGCTCCAGGCGGGGTGTGTGGCGCACCGCGGACGAGGCCACGGCGGCGGCCAGCGGCACCAGATGTGTGTCGGCGAGCGGCGTGAACCCCTCCGGGGCGGGCACCGCGCGCAACTCGCGCACCACCTCCGCGCGTCCCGGAAGGGGCTCCCGGCCGGCGAGTTTCTCCGCGGTCGCACCCAACTCCGCCGCGTAGTCCGCCAGTTCGCGGGGGTTCGGGTCGTCGGTGCCGGGCAGGGACTCGGACGCCAGCAGTACCGTGTCGCCGCGCCGGTGGACAGCGAGGCGGGGTTCGTGCCCCTCTTCCTCGCGGGTCTCCGCCTCGACGGCCGCACGGACGACGGCCAGTGACCGGGCGAGCACCCGCTCGGGCGCGTCGTCCTGCGCCCCGTGCAGGGCACGCAGCTCCTGGGCGGCCTGCGACGCGGTCATCACACGGCCGAAGTTCCCGACCACCTCGACCAGTTCGCCGCACACCTCCCGCAGCCACCTGGCCTCGGCCCACCGCTTGATCTCCGCACGGTGGTGGCGGGAGACCGGCGGCTGCTTGATGCCCAGATGCTCGGCGATCCGCGCCTGCACGGGCCAGGGGCCCAGCGGTGAGAGGCCGCCGTCCTCGGGCGGCAGGCCGAGGGTGAGGCGTACGACATCGGCGCGGTGCGAGCCCTTGCGGCCGGACGGCGGCGTCAGCAGACCGGCCATGTCGTCGACCGACAGGATGCCCGTCACCCCGGCCCGCGTGTCCTCGTCCCCCGCCGGGGAGGCGGCCCTGCGCGCGGCCGGTACGGCGGCTTTCCCGCGCAGGGCGGCCACCCACTGGTTGCGGCGGCGGTTCAGCTCCTTGAGTACCAGCGGGCCGGCCCCCCGGGCCTTGCGGATCACGGACGGCTGGACGTCCAGCAGCTGCCCCACCGTGGTGGCGCCGAGACCGGCGGCGACCGTGACCGCACGCGGCGACAGGCCGGCCAGCTCCAGCTCGGTGCCGGCGTCGGCGGCGAGAGCCGCACGGTCCCGTGCCTGCTCCGTGCCCTCCGCCTCGGTGCCCACCGTGGACGGGGTGGTCGGCGGCCGGTCCGTGTCGGCGTCCCGGAAGACCTTCTGCCAGGCGTCCTTCATCTGCCGCAGCGTGTCGAAGCGGTGCTCGATGTCACGGTGCAGGGCACGCCGGAAGAACGCGGTCAGACCGGGCTGCAACGGCCGGTAGAAGACCTCACCGGCGATGTGCAGCTCGGCGGACTCGTTGGTGAGGGGGTCCGAGCGGCCGTCGCCCCACAGTGGCCGCTCGCCGCTCGCCATCTCGTGCAGGGTGACGGCCGCGGCGTAACGCTCGGCGTGGTCGTCGAAGTGGGGGCGGCGCACCGAACCGAGGAACGGATCGAGATAGCCGCGGGTTCCGGCCTTCACATCACGGTCGGAGGCGTCCGTCAGGGAGAAGTCGAACAGCTTCAGCTGCCAGGTGAAGTCCTTGCGGCGCTGGATGCCGAGGTTGTCCGGCTTGATGTCGCGGTGGCGGACACCGTTCGCGGCGAGCTGGTCGAGCGCCAGGAACAGGTTCTCACCGAAACGCTCCAGGTCGTCGTAGGTGAGCTGGCCCTCGCCGCGCAGCCGGGCACCGAGGGACTGCTCACCGGCGTACTCCAGTTGCAGGACCGTACGCGAACCGATCTCGCGCAGCCCGTCGCCGCGCAACTGGACCACGGCGCCGCCGCCGACCAGCTTCAGCGCGCGCTCCTCCGCGCGCAGCCGGTCGGCCTTCTGCTCGTCGAGCGCCACCTTGAAGACGCGTTCCTCGACGCGGACGGTGCCGTCGTCGTCCTCCACGGCACGCTCCACGAGCAGGGCGCGGGCCGTGGCCCCCGTGCCGAGGACCCGGCGCACCGACCATTCGTCGTCCAGGGCCTGGCCGGGCAGCGCCTCCAGCGGGTCGACGGCCTCGGTCGCCGCCGAGTCGGGGACGGCGCCGGCCCGTTCCGCCTCGTCGAGGAGGTCCAGGAACTCCTCCGCGGAACTGAGCCGGTCGTCGACGTCGGCGCGGGTGGCCCGGAAGACCAGGGCGTCGAGCGCGTCGGAGACGCCGTCGGCGACCGCGAACAGGTGCAGACCCGACTCGGTGCGCAGCCGCTCCTTGAGAACGCTGCGCTGCGGGGCCGGCGGCCTGCCGGTCAGGATCAGATAGGAGACGGCGCCCAGCCCGAAGACGTCCAGGTCCCCGGGGTCGGGGAAGGGCTGGTCGGTCTCGGGGGCGAGGTAGACGTGGGCCGCGTCCTCGATCAGCGCCGCGTCCAGCGCGGAGCCGCCGATGGACCGGAAGAAGGTGGCGTTGCTGTCGAAGTCGCGGGCCGCGGTCTGCCAGTCGGTGATACGCAGCTCGGGGCCTGCGCCCTCGCCCCGGAACGACACGTAGACGGAACGCGCCGCCAGCGCCCGGTGGTACAGCGAGCGGCTGTGGGCGTGCCGGACGGCCTCGGCGAGCTGACGCACGAGGTCGAGGCGGATCTCGGGGGTGAGCCTGCTGCCGTAGGTGTCCAGGTACTGGTCCAGGCGCAGGTCGGTGTGCCGGTGGCGGAAGAGGATCGCCGGGCCGCCCTCGTGGTCACGCAGCTCGACGGCGTCGACGATGCCCCGGTGCGTGATGCCCTGCAGAACCTGGTACTCACGGCGGGCCGCGCGCTCCGTCTTCCCGCGGTCCGCGTCGGTCGCGCCCTGGCTCACCAGGTAGATACGGACGCGGCCCTCCTCCTGGGCCAGACCGTCGTCCCGCTTGGCGAGGCGGTCCTCCCACGAGGCGCCCGCGTCGAGGGGGTGCGGCTCCATCTTCCAGGCGTCACCGAAACGCAGATGACCGGTCGACTGGCGGATGCCGATGGTCTTCAGCAGCTCGGGCAGCCGGTGCCGGGAGAACTCCTCGGTGATGCGCCGCTCGGGCCGGTCGGGGGGCAGTCCGAGGAAGTCCTGCCAGATGCGGCCGAGGCCGCTCGCGCCGTCGTCGCGCCCGTACACGCGAAGACGCTGGACGTCGTCGAGGTGGCTGACCAGGTCCGGGGCCGAAAGGAAGACGGCGGGCTCGATACGCGGAACCATCCGGTCGCTCCGGTAGAGCTTCCGGGCGGCCCACTGAAGCTGGCTGCGCAGTTCCTTGGACTTGAGGTCGTTGAAGTGCAGCGGGTTGTTGATGGTCCGGGTGCGGTCGGCACCGCGGAAACTCCAGGTGGACCCGGTGTTGCGGAGCTCGCCGGGATGGCTCTTGATCTCGACGAGGAAGAGGCCGGCGGGGACGGCGACCAGCAGATCGCACTCGTTGACCCGGCCCGACCGGGCGGTGAAGGAGAAGGTCGCCCAGGCCCGGTACGGCTCGGCCGCGGGCATCAGACGCCTGACGTGGTCCAGCGCGTCCTGCTCCCAGGAGTAGGGAGAGGGACGCTCCTGGAACCACTGCTGAGCGGGCCTGACCGGTCCCGGCTCGGGCACGGCCGGACCGGGTGTCCGCCGCGGCTCCCCTCCCGATGCTGCCACTGCGTCGGCCTCCTCACCGCTCGGCCCTCAGGGCCCGACAAAATGACGCACCATCAGCACCAGCGTCAGAAGAGCGTCAGGATGGTCGATCCTAGTCCGGCGGGAAAGCGACACGCACCTGCTCCTCACACCCACACTGAATGAAGCAGCAGGTCAGATGGCCCCAGCAGCTCTCACCGACTCCACCCTACGAGGGGAACCTCACCCGTACCTCACGACGTGGAACGTCAGGAAACGGGGAACCAAGTCGACAGGCGCTTGGCAATGGCCGGTACATCGATGTTGTCCTGCGCGACCTCCTCGACGAACGGGCCGGCAACGGAGACGGGCGGCGGGACGGTACTGGCGCTGACGCCGTTGAGCCGCAGGAAGACACGCATGGTAAGCCAGGCGGTGCGCTTGTTGCCGTCGATCAGCGCGTGATTGCGGGCAACGGAGTGCAGCAGTGCCGCCGCCTTCTCGTGCAGCGTGGGATACAGCTCGGCTCCGAACACGTTGGTCCGGGGCCGTTCGATCGCTGACACCAAAAGTCCCAGGTCACGCACGCTGTGCTCGGTACCGTTGACCTTGCGGGCGATGGCCAGGATCTCGTCGATCTGGATGTAGCGCACTTCGGTCACTTCAGGTAGTCCAGGATCTCCGCATCGCTGTCCATGAGCTCGGCCAGGACGTCATCGACCTTCAGCTCGGCCCGGTTCTGGGCGTCACGGATGGCCTCAATGGCAAGTTCCTGCTTGCTGCGGCGCTCCCGACGAGCCCGCTCGGTGAGCTTCGCGTCAAGGTCGTCGGGGAGTCGGAGTGTCATCGCCATATAGCGATGATACCGGACTGGTATCTAGGCGGCGAGGTGACACCAGCCACTCAAGACCACGGACCACGGCGCCGTCCCTTGCGGCCCGGTCGGGCCGCGCTCCCGGTTCCAAGGTGCGTGCGAAGGTGGCAGGACGCGCCGCCGCCGGGCAGGTGCGGTCGGACCCTCGAACCAAAGTCCTTGCCCCGTGCCGACGGCCCCCGGTCCGCGGCCCGGGCCGGAGAGGTCCGCGAGGTTGAGACTTTCGATATCCGAGCGTCAAAATTCTGCATTCCGCATCGCCACGTCGCCCGCGAGACCCGCGCCAGCCCTTGAAGCTGCAGCTCAGACCGTTTCCGCACAAGCGAACCTCAGCCGACGCATTCCGCGAGCGAAAACAAGTCGAACTGGCCACCTGGAATACAAAGGAGCAGGCCAGAGCGCCTTTGTGACGGGCTCCAAAATCGCCACACACTCCACATGATCCGGATCCGGTCGCCGTACCGGGAGTGCAGGTCACGGATGCCTTCTGCCGAGCTTTCGGTGACCGGGCAGGTCAGCGACCCGACGCCCAGGTCGGTCCGGGGAAGAAGCATGTCGCTCATGACGACGCGGATCGTGGGGCGGTCGATGCGGTAGGGCTCCGGCCGGTCGACGGTGGTGGTGCTGGTCATGGCAAGCTCCTGCGATTCGGATCCTCTGCCTGTGAGGGAAACCCGCCGAGCGGGCGTGGGCCTTCCACCCCGGCGTATCCGGTGGCGATCTCGTCGACCTGCTGGTAGCCGGTGCGCAGCAGGAAGGTGTTCAGGCGGCCGTAGGACTTGGCACCCAGGATGAAGAAGTCGGGCTCGGGGCTGCGGAGCTGGGCGATGCCGGTGGCGGGCTGGGTGAGGCAGTCGCCGCCCGCCGCGCCGAGCAGGGCGGCGGAGAGGTTCATGGGGGCGCCGGTGGCGTAACACTCGTGGATCTGGAGCTGACGGTAGAGGGTGTGGTCGCCGGTGTAGCCGGTGAGCGAGACGACGTGATCGGCGAGCACCTCGCGGGGACCGTCGGCGGTGGCGAGGCGTACGAGCACGCCCTCGCCATCGGGAGCCTGGGACAGGGCCTGGACGTGGGCGCCGGTGTGGACGGTAACGCGGTCGTGCGCGCCCGTCGCCAGGGCCCGTGCGGTGGAGACGAGTTCCTGGCGGCCCGGCAGAGTGTCCTCGGGGACGGCTCCCCAGTCGGGCGCGGGGCTGCGTACCACCCATTCGAGGCGGGTGCCGGGGAGCGCGGCGAGGTCCCGCGCGGCGGTCTGGGCGGACTTCCCGGCACCGACCAGGAGAACGGTTCCCCCCAGCGGTCGGGATCGTCGGCCGAGGGCAGGGTGCGGGTGATGCGGGAGTGCAGGGCCCGTTCGCCCGGGGCGGGGATGCCACCCTGCCCGAGGGGGTTGGGGTGGGAGTAGGTACCAGTGCAGTCCAGGACCAGGCTCGCTTCGGCGGTCTCCTCGCCGTCGGGGCTGTCCAGCAGAAGCCTGAAGGAGGCCGCCGCCCGGGTATCGGTGCCGATCTGTTCGTGCTTGAGAAGGCCGGTGCGTGCGATGGCAGCCACGGGGGTGCGGTAGCGGATCCGCCCCTCCAGCGCCGGGAGCTGTGCGACCGGAGAGAGTACTTCGCCGATGAGCTCATTGCCCGTGGGGCACGCGTCGCCCGTGGGCGCGTGCGGGAGACGGGCGCGCATCCGGCGCGAGACGTTCAGGTCCCAGGGGGTGAACAGGCGTACGTGACCCCAGCCGCCTACATGGGCGGCGACGGTGTCCGCCGCCTCGTAGACGGTGAACGGCCATCCGGCGTCGGCGCAGGCGAGGGCGGCGTCGAGCCCGACGGGTCCGGCGCCGAGGATCGCGACATGCGGTTGTCGCTGCTGCATGGTGGTGGACTTCCTTTCCCTACGTGTACGGGCGGATCAGACGGCGCAGTGGACGGGCCGGGGAAGGCTGCCGTCGTTCAGACGGGCGGTGAAGAACCGCTCGGTGACCAGCTCCTTGCCCACGACGAGCGGGGTGCCCGCGGGGGCGATATGCAGGTCGGGGCTGGTGGCCAGGTCGGCGCCGGCGGGGTGCCAGTGCAGGCCGTCGGCCGTGACGGTCAGTTCCGGGATGCTGGAGTCCTCGCCGATCTCCGCGCCGGTGTCCGAGAAGCCTCGGCGCAGCAGTGGCCGCACGGCGAAGTGACTGGCGGACAGGCCGAGTCCGGCCAGCAGTTCGGCGACCGCCGGGACCTCGTGAGTGTTGTCCGGGGTTTCGGTGAGGGCGACCCGCGGGGGCAGTCCGAGGTCGACGAGATGACGGATGCCGTCCAGGGTGCGCAGCCAGGAACCAGCGCCCCGGTGTGCGTCGTGCACGGCCGGTGTCGCGCCGTCGAGGGAGGTCTGGACGGTGAGCTTGCGGCCCGCGAGTGCAGCGAGCCCGGCGGCCCGCCGGCCGCGCAGCAGCATCGCGTTGGTCATGACGACGGTGGGCAGTCGCGTGGTGGCGTAGTCGAGGAGGCCGACGATGTCGGGGTGGAGGAAGGGCTCGCCGCCGGTGACGTACAACTCGGTGAACCCGGCCTCCACGGCCTTGTCGACGAGTGCGTGGAAGTCGGTCGCGGGCAGGGTGCGGGGTGCCGCCTTCGGGGACGAGGCGACCGCGCAGTAGTCGCAGGCAAGGTTGCAGTGAAAGTTGGTGTAGACCCAGAGCCGCGACGGGAAGTATGCCGTGCCGAAGAGGGGGACAACGGGGCGGTCGCCTTCCGTGGCCCCGGCGGACGCGTCCTCGCCCCAGCCGTCGTCCGCGGGTCGGAACCCGCCCGGCAGGGTGGAGCGGTAGAGGTGGAAGCGGCCGCGCGAACGTTCGCGCGGCGGGAGGATCTCCAGGCAGGTGGTCCACCAGCCGGTCTCGATGGTCTCGGTGAAGGTCTCGGGGAGCCCGGCGGCGCGCATCGAGGCTGCCTGCGCCTGCCAGTCGTAGGAGAGCGGGACCAGCTCGGCGGTCGGGCGCCCGCCGTCCAGGTCGAGGATCGCGTACCAGACCTCTTGACGGCCGTCGTTGGCCGGCTTGCCGAGCACTCCGACGTTCACCACCAGGGTGCCGTCGACCTGGCGCTGCCAGGGCAGGCCGCTGTGCGTGCACAGGACGACGTCGGCACCCGATGCCTCGGCCCGCAGGCGGTGCTGCTCCTCGGGGAGCGACTCCCACCAGAAGTCGTTCAGTGCCAGCGTCGAGCCGTGGACCATGTGCACGTCGACGCCGTCGATGGTCTCCCGGCGCTCGGTGGGCAGGGTGCCCATCCAGGCGGCGAAGTCGCGGTGGGTGGTGGCGAGCGTGTGGTCGTAGATCAGCTGGGCGTACTCGTTGTCCTTGGCGTCGCGGTAGCCGCAGCCGCAGTCGGTGTCGCCGCGCGCGATCGCCACGTCGTAGTTCCCGGCGACGCACTCGACGTCGTTGTCGGCAAGGATCGGCCACAGTGCGTTCACGTCGGCGCCGAATCCTCCCAGGTCGCCCAGGCAGAACAGGCGCTCGCAGCCGCGGGCGCGGGCGTCGTCGACGAACGCCTGGAGGGCGTACGGGTTTCCGTAGGGGCCTCCGCTGACTGCGATGCGCATGAGGACTGGTCTCCAAGATGTCTAAAGGGGAGGGAGAGAAGGAGCGAGTGAGAGAGGGGCTCAGGTCCGGGCGGTCCCCGTCGGGGCAGTGCGTCTGCGCCCGAACAGGCGGGGGCCCGCGGTGTAGCGGGTGCGGATGGTTTCCGGATCGACGCCGGCGAAGTACAGCAGTTTCAGGTACTGCATGAAGGCGATCATGCGCCATGTGCCGTGCGCGACGAGGCGGCGTGAGGAGGCCGTCGAGGTCGCGGGCAGCAGGCGCAGCCGGCCGTGGCGGTGCAGGCGCCGGGACATCTCCAGGTCCTCCATGATGGCCAGGTCGGGGAAGCCGCCGAGCCTGTCGAAGGCGGTGCGGCGGACGAACATGGCCTGGTCGCCGAAGATGTGGTGCAGTCGGCGGGCCCGGGCGTTCGACGTCCACGCGAGATAGTTCAGGCCGGGTGTTCTGCGGTCGAAGCGGATGGTGAGTCCGCCACCGACGACGGCCGGGTCGGCGAGAGCGGCCCGGATCTGGTCCAGTGCGTCGGGGTCGACAGCGGTGTCGGTGTGAACGAACCAGAGGATGTCGCCGGTGGCGTGACGGGCGCCCTCGTTCATCTGCCTGGCCCGGCCACGCTCGCTGGTCACCACGGTGGCGTGGAGGGCCGCGAGTTCGACGGTGGCGTCGGTGGAGCCGCCGTCGACGACGATCAGCTCGCAGTCGGGGAAGTCCCGGCACAGGCGGCTCACCGCACTGTGGATGGCGGCTTCCTCGTTCAGGACCGGGACGATGATCGAGACTCGGGGCGGGGTCAGGGGCATGACGTCTCCTCGGGCCGGAGCAGAGCGGCGATACGTGCCGGCAGCACCGGATCCGTGAGAAGCGCCGTCGCGTCATCGGGGGTGCCCGGGTCCCGCAGCGGACGGAGCGTCCCCATGCTCAGCCCGCCGTCATGGGCGAGGGCGCGGGTGGCGGTCGGTACCCGGTCCGTGCTCCAGACCTCCGGGCCGAGGGCGAACAGGGAGGTGTGGGGCGCGCGCAGGCCGATCAGGTAGTAGCCGCCGTCCAGTGCAGGGCCCAGTGCCACGTCATGGTTCTCCAGGGCGGTGAAGGCGGCGGTCAGATGGCTGCCGGTGAGGGTCGGTGCGTCGGTGCCGACGACCAGCAGGGGTCCCGCACCGTCGGCGAAGGCATCGGTCACGGCCGTGGCCAGGCGCTCTCCGAGGTTCCCGCCGCGCTGGAGCAGCAAGCGGACACCGGCGGGCACTGCCGCGCTGATGGCGTCCTCGCCTTCGCCCGGGGCGTAGGCGAGGTAGGCCCTGGGGGTGTGGGAGGTAGCCAGTTCCACGGTGTGGCGGATCAGTTCGGCCTGGAGAACCGCGCAGCGCAGAGGACTCAGCAGCGGGTGCAACCGGGTCTTGACCAGTCCGGGACGGGGCGCCTTGGCCATGATCAGGATGGCGGGAGTGCCCTGGGGGCCGGGGGTGTTCATGCGTCGAACCGGTAGACGAAGCCGGCCCCGGTCGTACGGTCCAGGGAAGGGAGCGCATGTCCGGCCAGCGTCGCGAAGATGTCCTTGCTCGCCTCCATGCGGTCGAGCAGGGCCTGCACCGGTTCCGGTTCGGTGGCGACTCCGTTGGCGTAGTCGGTGACGAAACCGACCAGGGCCATGGGTAGTTCGGCCTCCCCGGCCAGTACGACCTCCGGGCCCGCGGTCTGGCTGATGGCAGACACCCCGGCCGCGGCCAGGGCGGCCACCTCGGGGCGCGAGTTGAACCGGGGGCCATCGACATGCCCGTACACGCCGCGCGTCGCAACGGGCACCCCGGTCTGCTCGGCAGCGGTGATCAGCGCCCGGCGCAGCGGCTCGCTGAAGGGCCGATCGAAGATCCAGTGGCCCCGCCCGGCCTCGCCGGGAGTGTCGTACCGGGTGCACGGGGTGCCGTCGGGCAGCCGGTTGGCGGGGAAGTACAGATCGTCGAAGACGACCAGGGAGCCTGGTCGGACGGCCGGGTCGAGGGAGCCGCAGACGGTGAAGGACACGACGGCCTCTGTCTTGCAGGCCAGCAGAGCGGAAAGGTTCGCCTTGTGGTCGACCTGACTGGAGAGCCGGTGATGACCGGCGCCGTGCCGGGACAGCTGCACGATCTCCGTGCCCCGCAGGTGTCCTTCGGTGACGGTGACGACGCCGTGGTCCGTGACGACGGTCCGCTCGGCCGCCCCCTCCAAGTGGGGCCAGTCGTAGCTGCCGGAGCCGGTGATCACACCGATGCGCATGGACTACTTCTCCTTCGGTGATGTGCCGGACGAGCTGCCGGCGGGGGTGCGGACCTCGACGATCGGGAGCAGAGTGCGCAGCGCGGCGTTCTCGGCCGGGTCGAGTACGGCGTGCTGGACGCAGGCGGGGACGAGGGTGCCGTTCTCGGGGTGTGCCATGGCGTAGTGGCAGGCGGCCAGCCGCTCCTGGGTCTCGCGCAGCCCGGGGTCCTCGGCCTGCTCGCCGCGCTGCATCATCTCCCAGGCCGGGCCGACGACATCGGAGTCCATGAACTGGTGCATCACGAAGGTCACCGGACGCACTCGCATCCGGTGCCGGACCAGCCGCAGCACTCCGACCCGGCGGACGGTGCGGCTCAGCCAGCGAAGCGCCGTCACCGCCGTGGACGGGTGGCGGGCCACCACCCGCAGGACCCTGGCCGCGAGGAGGGCGGGCGGGGTGCCGGTGAAGGTCACCTTCCCGAAGTAGCGGAAGAACGCGTCGCGCACGGCGAGATCGCGTGAGTCGCCGCCGTCGAGGAACGGGTACCAGCCACGGCCGACGTAGAAGCCGTAGGCGGTGCGGTTGCAGCGCACGTCACCGTTCTCGAAGACCCGGTAATCCAACCGGGTTCCGGCGCCACGCTCGATCTCCGCCCACACCGCGTCCGGGGTCGCCTCGCGGAACTTCTCCTTCCAGCGGCGCTCGTCGCCGAGGAAGGCGGCGGGCTGGAAGGAGAACATGCCGTAGCCCATGGCCTGGCAGTCGCGGATCACGCTCGCGACCTCGTCGAGGTTGCCCGGGGTGACGGTCATGTTGTGGGCGAGGAAGAACCGTACCCCGTGCTCGCTCCGCAGACGGACGAGCATCGCCGCGAACCGTGCCCGGTAGGAGTTCAGCACCTTCTCGTTCGGCGGGCGTTCGATGCCGCGTCGGCCGTACATGAACTTGTCGAAGTGCGCGGCGAAGGACAGCCGGTCGAAGCGCCGTGTGCCGTCTGGGCCGAGCGCGAGCTGGGTGAGGTAGTCGTAGTCGAAGTCGCCGTGGGTGAAGCTCATCGGTTCCCGGCCGTGCTCCCGCATGATCGTCAAGGCGGCGGCATGGTCGTCGGGAGGGAGCAGGCTCACCTCGCCGCCGATGAGCTGGGTGTGGGCGCGCGGGCCCCGCAGTTCACGGAGCAGGCGCATCTGGGCCGTGACCTGTTCGTGGGTGTGGGGGCCGTCGACGCGTACCTGGTTCGCGTCCCGGGAGTGGTAGCAGGGGGTGCACTTGAGGTTGCACTTCGGGAAGACGCCGTGCGTGCCCTCGCAGCCGACACCGTGCCTGCCGAGGATCTGGCCGGGGGTACGCGCGGTCTCGGGGAGTTCCGCCCAGCGGCGTTCCATGGCCGCGGCGAACTCGGGGTCGTAGGGGCGGGTGGCGCGCTCGAGAGCTCGAAGCGTGGCGATGATCCGCATCAGTGGTTCTCCTGCTGTGTCCGGGATACCGCGAAGGCCCCGGCGGTGGGCGGGGCGGTGCGGGCCCGTCGCGGTCGTCGGGGCAGAGCTCGCCACAACAGCCAGGCGTAGAGCGGCATCAGGGCGTCCTCGACCAGTACGTACCAGCGCAGGGGCTGAGCGGCGTACGTGCCGAAGCAGCCGCAGTTGTCGAGGACGAGTCCGCGGGCGAACGCTTGGGCGGCGAGGACTGCCCACACCACTGCGACGGCGGTGTACAGCCAGACGGGTGCGGCCGCGCGGGAGCGGGGCCGGGCGAGGAACCAGACGGCCGTGACGGCCTCCGCGCCGATCAGTGCCACCGTCAGTGCGGTCGAGACCGCGCCGGACGTCACACCGTAGGTGCTGATGATGCCGGGCATCGCGTCGAACGAGGCGAGCTGGCCTCCTGCCATCGCCGCGAGTACGACGCCCAGGCCGATGCGGAGGATCATCGGCTCAGCCTTCTGCGCAGGCCGAGCAGTGCGCGGATGGCGCCGCTGCCCCGGGCCAGACGGGTGTAGACGTCGGCCAGTGCCGCGTGCCAGGGCCCGTCGGCGTAGGTGGGGTACGGGTGTACGGTGCGGGCGTAGTCGGAGGGCGTCCAGCCCAGACGTACTGCCGCCGCCAGATGGGCGATGGTCTCTCCGGCCCTCGGTGACACGACCGTCGCTCCGACGATCTTTCCGCGCGGGCCCAGGACCAGGGTGCCGAAGCCCTCGGTGCGGCCGTCGGCGACCGCCCGGTCGACCCGGTCGTTCTCCAGCGTGTGGACGCGCGCGGTGTCGCCGTACGTCTCGCGCGCCTCGTCGGCGGTGAGGCCGACGCGGGCGATCTCGGGATCGGTGTAGGTCACCCGGGGCACCGCGCGGTAGTCGATGGGGCGGCGCACACCCAGGAGCGCGTCGGCGGCGGCCGCTCCTCCCTGCGTACCGCCCAGGTGGGTGAATGCCGAACGGCCGGTGACGTCGCCGGCGGCGTAGATCCGGTGGTTGGCGGTGCGCAGCCTGCCGTCGGTCCGGACGTGACCGGTCTCGGTCAGCTCGACGCCGGCCTTCTCCAGGCCGAGCCCCTCGGTGTTGACCCGGCGGCCCGTGACGGCGAGCAGTGTGTCGTACGGGAGGGGGCCACCGGGCCCGTGGACGGCGCCGGCATCGACTCTCTCGGCGCGGTAGCCGGTCAGCACGGTGACTCCCTCTGCCTCCAGCCGTTCCCGCAGCACCTGCGAGGCCCGCGGTTCCTCTCGGGGCACCAGGCGGTCCATCGCCTCCACGAGGGTGACCTGCGAGCCGAGCCGGGCGAACGCCTGGCCGAGCTCGCAGCCGATGGGTCCACCGCCCAGCACCACGAGGCGCTGCGGGAGTTCGGTCAGCTCCCAGACGGTGTCGCTGGTCAGAGGTTCGGCCTCGGCCAGGCCGGGGACCGGCACCAGGGCCGGCGAGGAGCCGGTCGCGATCAGCGCGTACCGGAAGGAGATCTCCCGCCCGCCCGCGGTCAGGGTTCTCCGACCGGTGAAGGAAGCCGCGCCGCGTGTCACTTCGACGCCGAACGGGGCGAGCGCCTCGGCCGAGTCGTGCGGCTCGATCGCGCCGATCGCCCGCTTCACCTCCCCCATGGCAGCCGCCAGGTCGGCGCGGCCGGACACCGGCGGGAGACCGTAGGCCGCGGCGCGGCGGGCCGCCTGGACGTCGGCGGCCACATGCAGAAGCGCCTTGCTCGGTACGCACCCTGTCCACAAGCAGTCCCCGCCCAGCCGGTCCCGCTCGACGAGCAGCACCCGGGCGCCGAAGCGCCCGGCGGTCCGGGCCGCGGTCAGGCCGGCGCTTCCGCCGCCGATGACCACCAGGTCGTACGTACTCATCGTGTGGGCTCTCTCCGGTCGGTGCGCAGCAGTGGGACGCGAGGGGAACCCGGTGACACGCCCGCGGCCTTCCCTTCTCGGCCACACGATTCCCGCCCGGCGGGCCGGCCGGAATCATCCAGCCCGAACCGGCGTGTCCGAAGCGGAATGCGGAGCCCGCCCGGCAGGGTTCCCGGCGGCAAGCACCGGGGCGAGCGGTCGGCAGGCCACAACAGAGACGAGGACCGGATGGACGAACAGGACTGGCGACGCTTCATCGCCGCCTACCACCACGCGCATCCCGGCATCACCGAACAGCTCTTCACCCTGGCCGACACCTCCCCGTACGCCTGGCTGGCCGAACCGCTCCACGGCATCGAGGGCACGGTCCTCGACCTGGCCTGCGGTTCGGCACCCACCCGTGCGGAGCTGCCCGACGCCGACTGGATCGGGGTCGACCTCTCGGCCGCCGAGCTCGCCGAAGCGGCGCGGCGGGGCCGCGGGCCGTTGGTGCGAGCCGGCGCGGACGCGCTCCCGGCCGCCTCCGCGAGCGTCGCGGCCGTCTGCGCGGCCATGTGCCTGCCAGTCGTCACCCCCTTGCCGCAGGTGTTCGAGGAGATCCGGCGCGTACTGCGCCCGGGCGGGACGCTCGCGGCGCTGGTGCCCTCCCAGACCGGACTCTCCCCGTCCGGCATGCTCGGCTGGCTCCGGGTGATGACCGCCCTGCGCGCCGTACGCCAGCCGTGGCCCAACCCGCAGGCCCGCGACGGGCTGGCCGCCCTGCTGCGCGATGCGGGGTTCCGCGTCCGCTCCGACGAGCGCCGCGTCTTCACCCTCGCCATCGACTCGGCCGACGCCGCGGCCCTGCTGCCCGATGCCCTGTACCTGCCCGGACTGTCACCTCGGCGCGCCGAGGCCGCCAAGCGCTCCCTGGCGCGGTGGGCGGCGTCGGGGCGACGCCTTGAGCTGCCGCTGCGCCGCGTGGTGGCCGACCTTCCCACCGAAAAACCATCAGAGGAGCCGATATGAACCGTCCGGCAGCCCCCTCATCCGTAACCGAGCCCCCGCCGTCCGATGCGGCGGCCCCGGACAGGCCGGCACCGCGGTCGGCGCGCGCGGCGTGGGTACGACTGGCACTCCTGGTGGTCCTGCTGGTAGCGCTCGGCTCCTGGGTGACCTCGCCCCCGGCCGGTGCCTGAGCAGGATCCGGCGGGGAGCCTGCCGTGCTCGGGGAGATCGCCCCAGCGGATGGGTCTCTCATACGTGCGGCGGCGTCCAAGGACCTCCACGTTGCTACGGTCGGTGCATGCTGCTGGAGCGATTGCCGGACAGCCTCGCCGTACACGTCGAGCCGTTCGCGTTGTGCCGGATCCCCGTCGGCTCTTCGATGCGGCTGAACGCAGGCTGTACCTCCTGCGCATCACCGCCCCGGCCCGCCTCACCGAACCCGGTGTGGACGTCGCTGCGGCTTCCGCCGTCGTGCACGGGGCCAGTGCGGCGGTGGGGGACCGCGTGCTGGGCTGCGCCTTGCTGATCGCTGGAAAGGTGCCTCGGGGCGCCTGATCGACGAGGCTGTCGCAGGCTCTGCGCTGGGGTCTTTCATTACCCGTCAGAGGCGGGCGTGCGATGCAGTCGGCGTGCCTGGGTGTCGTAGTCGCTCAACACGTGCCTGAGCTGCTCCAGCGATTCCTCGGGGATGTCGGGCGGAG
Source organism: Streptomyces sp. TG1A-60 (assembly GCF_037201975.1). Lineage (NCBI taxonomy): Bacteria > Bacillati > Actinomycetota > Actinomycetes > Kitasatosporales > Streptomycetaceae > Streptomyces > Streptomyces sp. TG1A-60. Next base: position 1,952,756 of record NZ_CP147520.1, read on the forward strand.
CGGACTCGGCCACGTAACGGGCGGCGGCCACCAGCGCCGCGAACTCGAAGGCGTGCGCTGTCGCCCGCAAGACGCCGGGCCGGGCCCACTCCAGCTGCATGATCAGCCCTTCGACGACAGGTATTGCTTGATCTGGCCGAGTTCCTTCTCGAAGTCGTCGTAGTCCTCTCGGATGCCGTTGAGGTACCCGCTCCAGCCGAGGCTGTTCTTCGCGTAGTGGACCGCTTCCTGGATCTCCTCGTCCGTGGCCCCGAAGAGCTTCGCCGCCTCGGTGTGGAAGAGCGTGCAGTAACGGCACTTCGTCTCCGAGTGCAGCGCGATCCCGATCAGCTCCTTGTACTTGTTCGGGATCAGCGTCTCGCCGAGCTCGAGCTTCTTGAAGATCTCCCACTCGTGGTCCAGCAGGTCATCGGGTATCCGGGAGAAGAAATGGGGAACAAGGCCCAGAGTCTCCTTGATCTCCGCCTCCACCTCGCTCCGGCTACGTCCCGCCATGGCGACCACTCCTCTCAGTCGAGCCGAACCAACCCCCTTCCGTCCACGCTAGGCCGCGCCGACGCCCCCTGCGACTCCTGTCTGAACCCAGCGCGTCACGCCACTTGGGCGGCAGACCGGCGGCGAACGCGTACCCCTGGTCCACCCATTCGGCCAGGGCCTCGTCCTCGGTTACGGCGGAGGCGTTGACGACGACCCAGCCGCGCATCGGGCGACCGGTGAAGTCGAAGACCCTCGCTCCTGGGCGCGCGAGGGCGGCGTCGGTGGCGTCGGGGCCGACCCGGACCATCAGGTCGTCGCCGATCACGCCCACGGCCATGTTGCCGGCGTGCAGGAAGGCCAGGCCGCCGACCATCCGCTTCTCCGTGACGTTCGGGTCCGCACCCAGGTGGGCCCGGATCCGGTCCGCCAGTCCCTCGTCGAAGGCCATGACCGTCCTCGTGACCGGATGGCACCGCTCTTGGCCCCGCTGCTCAACCAAGCCCTGAGCAGACCCCAACACGTTGATGAGGTGCATTCGGCCTAGGCTGGCGTCAGGTCGTCCAACGCGCTCTGAAGCGTCGCGCGGGTCACCGGTGGCGCCTCAGCGACCTTCCGGAGGTCTTCACCGGTCAAGTACCGATGGCTCTGCGACGGATGGAGCGATCCGGAGGCTCGCAGCGCGGCCAGCGGCACCCGGGTTTCGAAGGTGATCGCTTCTTCGAGTGACAGGCCGCTGGCCTGTGTCGCGCCACTCATGTACTCGTCGTACTACCCCTGACACAACACACACCAGACACCCCACCTAGCGTCACGGAACGTCACTGCCGAGAAGCGGATGGGCAGGGGCAGCCAACAGCTCGGCAGCCAGCGCCCCAGCCACTTCAACGTGCCCACCTCCATACAGCTGGCGGCTCCGCCCGGCGGTCGCCAATCGCGCACGACGATCCATCAGAAACTGCGCCGTTCATGCGTCAAACGTGCGTCAGATATGCCTCAGATATACGTCAAGATATCGCACCTAACGCATGTAACGCCCATAACGCACACTCGGAGAAATGCCAGGTCAGCGGCCCTTTTCGACAGGCTCAAGGATCGCGACGCACTCCACATGATGCGTCATCGGAAAGATGTCGGCCTGGGCGAGTCGCGGAAAAGCCCAGGTCAAAGCCGGATCATCGACTTCCTGTCCCGGGCGCGGGCGCCCAGAGCGTCAAATGAGCGTCATGACCAACAGTCCATCCCTCCTCTTCGGGCGGAAGAGGCCGCCACGACCAGCTCACCTGCACGAGCCCGCTCCCGTTTACTCTGGACGCAGGCTCGAACATCATGACCCGCACCGCTTCTCAGACCGCCATAATGGAGTCATGCCCTCCAGCTCACAGCCCGCCTCACCCACGCCGAGCGACATCTCGGGCGCAGTCGCCGAGGACCTCGCGCTGTACCGGGAGAAGTTTCGGCTCCGGCTGCCGGAGTCGCTGGACGAGTTGCACGGCCCGACCCAGGGGGTCGTGGTGCTGCCACTGCACATGGCCTGGTCGGGGATGACCTCGTACGACATGAGCAAGCCTCGCCAGCGCATGGGCCTGTACCGCACCGTCCTGCACGAGGGTCTGCGCGATGACCTGCCCCGGTACCTCAACCAGGATCTGCTCCTCCAGCTGTGGCCGGTGCTGCGCACACTCGTCGGCCGTACCGTGCGCGCCGTGTGGGAAGACGCCTTTCCCAAGCTCGCGTCCCGCACCCGGGCGGCCGCGTGACAGACATGCCGGAGCTGCACACGCGGCTCCTGGCGGATGTGATCGCTCTCGGCTCCCCGTATCCCCTGGTTCTCACCGGCGGGTATGCCGTGCGGGCGCATCGCCTCGTGAACCGCCCGAGCCAGGACCTCGATGTCGCCACCGAGAACCCGGCGCCCATGGCCGACATCGCCGCCGCCCTCGGCGCCGGCCTGGAAGCCCGCGGCTGGAAGGTGCACGCGCTGGAGACCGCCCCGCTGTCCGCCCGCTTCACCGTGACCGACCCGGTCACCGGGCAGGAATGCGAGGTCGACATCCTCAAGGAGATCTTCTGGCGGCCGGTCGCCCAGAGCCCGTACGGACCCGTCCTCGCAGAGGAGGACGTGATCGGGACCAAAGTCCGCGCCCTCGCCGACCGCGGGGCGCCCCGCGACCTGATTGACGTGTTCGCGGCCTCCCGCCGCTGGAGCAATGCCGAGCTCGAGGAGTTCGGCCGCCGCCACGCGCGTGGCCGCTTCGAGCGCGAGGATCTGCAGTCGAACCTCACGGGCGCCGAGTGGACCGACGACGAAGCCTTCACTGCCTACGGCCTGGACGAGGCCACCATCAGTGCTCTCCGCACATGGGCCTTGGAGTGGGCCGAAGACCTCGCGACCCGGCTCCTTGAAGAGGCCGATGAGCCGGACATCGACTAATCGCGTCCGGACGAGATCACAGCTGCAAACGATGCCGCGAGCTTGTCACAGCAAGCACGCCGGGCAAGCTGCGGCCCCATCGGGACGGTGACCAACTGGGGTCATCCCTCGTGCGCGCCTATGAACCTGGCCTCCAGGCCCTCGACCGTAGGGAAGGCGGCGTGAACAGGGCAGAGTGCCGCCGGGATGCGTACGCCGGGTCCGGCGTCAGCCGAACGCGCGGCCCGTCATGGGACGGCCCTGGCAGTCCAGAGTCTACCTCGCCGTGTCTGGTCGGTTATCGGCAAGGTGACCGCAAAAGGCGACCGGCCGCCCGGGCATGCGGGCGGCCGGACCGGTATCACGCACCGTCACATGCGGAGCGCAACGCACTGGCGCAACAGCGGTTCCAGGTGCAATTGAGTGTCCTCGCGGTCGAACACCTGAAGAGCGTCGAGGCAGTTGACGATCCACCGCCCCTCGTCCTCGTCCTCGATCTTGAGTGCCACAGCAGTCACCGCGCCCTCCAGATCGAAAGGGCCGTCCTTGAACTCGTCGTCGAGGGCCCGGTACCCAGCGGCAAGCAGCGGGTCCGCGTACACGCCGGCCGCCTCGGCCAAGGCGCGGGCCTCGACCCGGTCCGTGCGTAGGTTTGCCAGGCGGCGCAACACCTCGTCGGGGTCACCCAGTTCGCCATGCAGGAGATGTGCTCGGCTGACCAAGAGCGGCCAGCCACCGGTCAGCTCGTGGAGACGGTCCAGGCGGTCCTCCGTGTGGAACACGTTGACACGCTGAGCCCAGCCCCGCAGGCTGCGGCGGTCGTGACGGCGCAGGACCACCGGGGCTGCCGAGGTGGGTTCGGTTCCCATCAGTAGGGTCCGCCACAGGGCCAGTTGGGTGGTGTCAGTGACGAGGACGACCGCGCGGGTGACTCCCGGGGTGACGGGCAGCAGCGTCTCAGCCAGGTCGACGGCTTCCCGGCAGGTCTCAGGCCGCACCGGGTCCCGGTAGTTGACGAAGTCACTGATGACGACACGTCGTTCGCGAGGGCGTCCTCCGGTGAGCTCCTGCTTGTAGACGCTGGGCTTGCCGACGGGCGGCAGCGTCCAGCCATCGATCGGTCCGGCGATCGTACGCAAGGTCCGGGCGACGTCGGTGACTCCGGTAGCAGAGGTGCCGAGGACGACCCTGGTCCGGCTGGACCGCTCGCCCAGGAGGTCGTCGAGCTGAGTGTTGGTCAGCGGAGCCGGCTGGCCGTCGGGGAGTTCTGGGCGGCCTTCCTGCACGATGCTTTCCTGGAGTTCACAGTCCTGTTCGGCCCTGAGCAGGCGGGCCTCCACCTCGTGGGAGGTCCCGATCATGCGCAGGGCGTTGGGTCCGCGCAGATGCCAGCCCAGGCCGTCGTGGTTGGGCGCGAGGATACCAAGCCCGACCATCTCGGAGAGGTACGCGCGGAAACCCTCGGTGTCAAGCTGTTCGAACCCCTTGCGCCAGTACGTCTCGCACTCCTCGCGCAACTCGGTGTCGCTCAGCCGCACCTCGAGGCCGTGATGGCGGGCGTGGTACGCCAGCACGTTGGCGATCACGTCGTAGCGGTGGTCAAGGCTCAGTGTGTCCTTGAAAGCCGCCGAGATGCCGTCTCTGAGCGCGGCGTCCGACTCCACGACCTCGATGTCGGTCACCTCCACCTCATAGGAGGGTCCCTCGGCTCCGCGCCGCGCCCGCTTGCGGTGCATCAGCTCGACCAGCCGGTGCCCGAACATCTGGAGCAGGAAGGGCTGGTAGGAGCAGTAGCCGAGCACCCGGTTGACGAGATCCAGGTTTTTGAACTCGAACCCGAGCGCCCGCATCGGCTCGACCAGCAGCTCGGCCGCGGATTGGGGAGCCAGCGGACCGATCACCTTCGGGGTCTGCGCGAGGTGGCCGAACGGCCCGTTGCTCGCGAGTTTGGAGAAGCGCTGCACGGAGTGCAGTCCGGCGAAGACGACCTTGGCGCGGTCCTTTGTGTCGGACCCGAGGCCCTTGAGTTTCTTGGTCTGGTCGAAGCGCGGGGCGTCCGCCTCGAAGAACTGGTCGCACTCGTCGAGCAGGACCAGCAGACGGCGGCGCGAGTCCCCGTCCAGCCATGCGCGGATTCCGACGCGCACCCGCTCGGAGATCTCCTGCCGTTTCCTTCGCCCCTGCGGCCGGTCGTCGAGTACCTGCGCCTCGGTCAGCTCCCGCTCCAGGACGCTCCACAGCGTCACCGGACCGAACGAGCTGCCTTTACCGATGTTCTCCTGGTCGAGGTTGACGTACACCGCCTGGTGGTAGCCGGGGCGTTGCTCCGTGAACCGTTCCCCGGCGTCGGCGAGCAGTGCCGACTTACCGAGCCCCCGGCCGCCGTAGATGACCTGGGTGCCGCGCGGGTCGAGGATGCTCTTGCGTTCGGCGTCACGGCCGTAGAACATCTCGCCGCCGATCCGGCCGCGCTTTTCCCTGATGTATGGGTTGACGCCCGAGAAGGGCAGCAGTGTCTGCGTGGCGGTGCTGACCTGGCGATTGCCGCGGGCAGCGAGATAGGCGAGGGCGGCGTCGTCCACGACCAGCAGCGGCTGCAACCGGCTTGCGCCGACGGCGAGTTCGACGCGGGCCTCGCGGCTCAGCGTGCCGAAGTAGACGACGAGGAGGCTCGCATCGCTGGTGTCGCGCTCTGCCCAGCTCATGACGACCTTGGCAGGCGGTCTGCCCCAGACCATCATCACCCGCAGATTGCCGCCCTGCTCCCTGATCTGCGAGCCGAACGCGGGCGCCTTCGCCCTGCCGTTGATCTCCACTCCGGTCGCTTCGAAGAGACGGTATTCCCGCCGGTGCTGGGACCGGTCGTCAAGCGGCCTGGCGCTCTTGGCGTCGTACCCGAGGAGCTTGAGGAGCGGGGGCACCTGTCTCGTCGGAGCCACTTGGAGCCGGTCCTTCCGCTCGACGGCGGCCAGCGCGCGCCACTCGTCGAGGGCCTCGGCCGCGAGTGCCGCCTCGTCGGTGGAGAGGCTGCCGTAGTCCAGGACGGGAAGCGTCGGATGCTTACCGCCGGACCGGACCAGTTCGACGAGGTCGTGGTCGATGCCTCCCGGCAGGCCGTCGGGCACAGCCGGGAAGAAGTCGGGCAGGTGGGACTCGCCTCCCTCGATCTCCGGGACGGGTTCGCCGATTTCCAGGAAGTAGACGAGGTCGGCGGCGGTAGCCAGGTCGTTCGTCTCCAGGCGCCGCAGCACCTGGGCCCGCTCCTCCGCGGTGGGGTCCAGGGCATCGAGCCGGGCGCGGATCCGGTCGGACGCTTGCTGCCGGAAGGCGGGCAGGTCACTTCGCACCGTGTCGAGCGCCCGCCGCACGTCCAGCAAGTCGTGCCGGTCGCCGCCTTCGAGGCGGTCATGGGCGTCGGCTAGCAGCTCCTGTAGGCCCAAGTCCTGATCCTCGGTCACGGCACCGTCGGCCTGCGCGCGGTGCACCTCGGCGACGAGTTCGGCGTGTGTCTTCCGCAACTCCGTGCGCCGGACGGCTTCCCGGTCGTCGATCTCAGCGTCCGCGGGCGGGACGAACTCACCAGCCCGGGCGGCGGGCAGCAACTCTTGTCCGGCCAGCTCTACGATGCTACGAGCCGCGGTGAAGGCGTCGTGGGAGAGTCGCTCGTCGAGGGCGTCCTGCCAGCTCCGGTCGACCGCGGTCAGCAGCTCGTCGAGCGACGGCCGCTCGTCACAGGTGTCGCACACCTTCAGCAGTTCCGCGTCCAGGACGATTTCTGGGTCAACCGGAGCGCCGGAACGCCTGGTCACGCTGCCACCAGCCAGCATCGCGAACAGTTCCTCCATCGATGCGCGAGCCGCCCAAGCCGTCGCGGCGGCGATGGCGTCCGAGCGCCGCGCCATCTGCTCCAGCTCGCTCAGCGAAGCCTCCCTGCCGTCCAGCAGGGACTGGCGCAGGGAGGAGATCTCCTTGGCCGCCCGGTTGCCGTCGGAACGGTCGCCGCGACGGATACCTTCGACCGCCAGGCACCACTCCTTAACCAGGCTGACGGCTCGCTCCACCAGGTGCACCAGATCCTGCCGCCCTGAGCCCTGCAGCGGCTTGCCGCTGGACGAGCGGTGTCTGCGGTCCATGCGGTCGATCTCGCTGTTGACCTCGGCCAGTTTCGCCAGCCGCTCGGCCTGCTCCCGCACCTGCTGTATCGCGTCGCGGTTGTCGCCGACGACGGTCATGAGCAGCGATCCGAGCATCCCGTCGTCGGGGGCGAGCCAACGCTTGGCGATCTCCGTCGCCCGCGCGAACCGCAGCCTCTGTGGCACGAGCAGGGCACGGCTCTGCTCACGCAGCTCCCGCAGCCGGACCTCTGTCTCGGAGACATCGGCGACCAGCGGGGAAGCGATCAACAGGGCACCGCTGAGGGCACGGTCCGCGACGGTGGTCGCCGCCTCCGCGAGCCGGTCCGGGAGTCGGGGTGCCAGCGCCTTGAGCTGAGCGCCTGCCGAGTGGTCGCCGGTGATCAGTGCGGCACGCAGCAGGGCAGGCAGCACGAGGAGTTCGCTGCCCTCGGTGTGGTGGCCCGCGTATCCGCCGTACTGCTGGAGCAGGTCCGCCGTCAGCCGGGCGCCCTGGCTGTCACCGGATGTGAGCAGCGCGGCGGCACCTGCCAGGCGGAGCGCCGCCACCTGGGGCTCGGGGTGGCCGGTGGCCCGCGCCAGATGGTGGGCGAGTCCGAAGCGTCGATCCGCGACTAGATGCGCCAACGCCCGCTCGGCTACGGCGTCGTCGGAGGCGTCACCCACGGCTGGCCCCGCTTCCCGGACGGGCGTGTCCTCCTTGAGACAGATGGAAGGTGCGGCGGACACCGACACGGGCTCGCCCGGGTCCATGAGGGGTACCGGGTCGCTCGCGGCGGGAGGCGTGGCATGCGCATCGGCAGCGTGGACGGGCTCCCGGGCCGTTATCAGGGCGAGCGCATCCGGGTCCGTGAGCGGTACCGGGCCGGTGTCCGCAGGTGGCGCAGCCTCTGCGTCGTGGGCATACGCCGGCTCAAGGGCCGTCGCAGCTTCCGGCTTGGAGGCATGCTCGGGCGCGGTCTCCTTGGTGGTTTGGCCAATGCTCTCCGCCGTTTGCCCGGCAGGCTGTCAAGCCTCGGGTTTCGTGGAGACTGAGTTAGCTGGTTGTCTGGAGTGACGCAGGAGGTTCGGTCGCGAGGTAGTGGGTGGCCTCGTGCTCGGCAGGGGTGACGTGGCCGAGTTCGCCGTGGAGACGGCGCTGGTTGAACCAGTCGACGTACTCGGCGACGGCGACCTCGACGTCGTTGATGCCGGTCCACGGTCCCTTGTTGCGGATCAGCTCGGCCTTGAACAGGCTGTTGAACGCCTCGGCCAGGGCGTTGTCGTACGAGTCGCCCCTGGAACCGACCGAGGCCACGGCGTCCTGTTGTTCCAGGCGTTCGGTGTAGCGAATGGCACGGTATTGAACGCCGCGGTCGGAGTGGTGTATCAGCCCGGTCAGGTCGCCGTCGGCGTGCCGGCGCCGCCAGATGGCCATCTCCAGGGCGTCCAGGGCGAGGTCGGTGTAGAGGGAGGTGGCGACCTGCCAGCCGACGACCATGCGGGAGAAGACGTCGATGACGAAGGCGGCGTAGACCCAGCCGGAGAAGGTTCTGATGTAGGTGATGTCGGCCACCCACAGCTGGTTCGGCGCACTCGCGGTGAACGCCCGCTCGACCAGATCAGCCGGCCGTGCCGTCTCGGGCGCGGGGCGGGTGGTGCGCGGGCTCTTGGCCCGGATCACGCCACGCAGTCCGGCCCGGCGCATCAGGCGTTCGACCGTGCAGCGGGCCACCTTGTGCCCCTCGCGCAGGAGGGCGGCGTGGACCTTGCGGGCCCCGTAGACGCTGTAGTTGGCCTCGTGGATCCGGCGTATCTCCTCGGTGAGGTGCTCGTCTCGCAGGCTGCGGGCCGAGGACGGGCGGGTGCGGGCGGCGTAGTAGGTGCTCGGCGCGATCGGCGCGTCCGTCTCGGAGAGGACGTCGCAGATCGGCTGGACGCCGAACGTCTCCTTGTACTGGTCGATGTAGGCGACCTTCATCGCAGTGGACGGTCCAGCTCCGCGGCGAAGAAAGCCGAGGCGGACTTCAATATCGCGTTCGCCCTCCGCAGTTCCTTCACCTCCCGCTCGAGCTCAGCGATCCGTGCAGCGTCGGTGCTGGTAGTGCCGGGAACGATGCCTTCGTCGGTCTCGGCCCGCTTGACCCAGCCGCGCAGGGCTTCGGGATGCACGTCGAGCTGGTCGGCGATGCGCTTGATCGCACCGGCCCGGCCAACCGCGTCCTTACGGGCTTCCATCGCCAACCGCGTCGCACGCTCACGCAGTTCGTCGGGGTACTTACGGGGAGCAGCCATGATCGGCATCCTTCCGGGTCTTCGATGCCTCCATCAAACCCGGGGCGGTTCAGGCTGTACGGCCGCATACTCCACGGTCGTCTCGGCGTCGGCGCGCTGAGGGGTTCCGTCCGCCCCGGCCCCGGTGGGTTCGCGGCCGGCATCCTCTGGCTGAGCCAACGTCAGCTCTGGGGCCATGACCACCGCGATGGCACACGTGGGCAGCACCCGCACGACCTGCTCCTGCAGAACCAGGATCTCCGCCGCCGCCTCCGCCTGCCGGCCCAGCCTGATGAGCCGGGCCAAGGCGGCCAGCGCTGCGCTTTCCTCCCGTTGCGGCTCCTCCCACACCGGTGTGTCCAGCAAGCGGCGGGCCGCGCCGCGCACGGCCTCAGCCGCAGAGGCGGCAGCGGCGGAGCTGTCCGAGCGGGAGGCAACATCCAACAGTTCCCGCAGAGGCTCCCGTGCCCGGAGGTCACGCTCGTGCGCAGCCCGGTGCGCGTGTACGGCGCACGTCATATCCTCCAGGCGGCGAGGCACCCCCTCGATTCCCGCCGTGCGGAGCACCGCGTCGACGCTGTCGAAGACGGCACCTAGCGCAGCCAGCGGGGCCAGGTCCTCCTCCTGCGGGGGCAGCCGTCCCGGACCGCACTGGTCACCTTCTCCGCAGCTTGCCGGGCTTGCGCGAGGGCCGACTGCAACTGTCGGCAGGCCGATTCCGGATCCGTCCCCTCATCGGTTCCGGCGCTGTCGGACGCCGTAGCGGTCGTCTCGTGAGAGGTGCCGGGGTCGGATACCACGATCTCGGGAGTGGGGGTATGAGTGCTTGGCCGGTCGGCGACGGCAGCGCGCACAGAATTCCCGTCGCCCGCGACCGGCGGTTCTTCGTCTTCCGCTGCTCCGGGTGCGACGTCCGGGTTCGCCGCCACGATGGAGCGCGCAGCGGCACCGACAGCGGCGAGCTGAGCCGTCTCCTTGTCGTCGGCCGTCACCGCGAACCAGTCCTGCTCCGCCGCCCACGCAAGGATGTGGGCGTCGGTGACCGAGGCGTTGCACCACGCGAACACCGTGGCCCGGACAAGCGTCGCGCCCCACCGGGTAACGGGGTCGGAAACCGTCTCGCCGTCCTGCGCGACGACGAAGTTGCCCACCTGATTCATCACGGTGACCGTGAGTTCTTTGATTCCGCATGTGCAGGTGTGCTGCCGTGCCTCACGCCGCAGCCTGGCGAGAACGTCCTGGCACAGGGCTTTGCTCACCCGTCGGGGGGCCGCTATGCGGATGCCCAGCCTGCCGAGCAACTCCTGCCGGTCCTTTGGACGCAGGGAGTTGAAGGCCAGTTCCACCATGTCGGCCGTGAGGTCGTTGAGGGCGGTGACGGCTGGGTGGTCCAAGGCGTTGAGCGCGGCGGCCAGGCCTTCGAGGTCCTGGGCCGAGACGCTCGACGGGGACCACGGCGGCCCCGTGACGACGCGGTAGCGGTCCTGCATGTACGCGTACTCCATTTCTGTGGACACCAAGGAGTCGGAAGAGGCTGGCCGGACCCGCGTGATGAATCAGCAGCCGCGCGTGTGCTCGGTGACGAACGTGTATCCGTAGGGCAGTTCCCAGCCGTCCGCCTTGCCGAGCCTGCGGCAGTGCTCCCGAAAGGCCGCACGCTGAACGACGCTGGGCGAGCACCCCGGTCGCAGGCGGCGCAGATGACCGGGGACGAACTGGATCCCCCGAAGCCCCTCGCCGCCCGGTTCGGTGCCGCCCCAGGGACGTATCGCCCGCGGCCGCGCGGGGCGGTAGCCGATGAGAGGAATGGTCCGCTGTCCGTCGCGCGGCGGGAAATGAGGCTGGCCCCAGGCGTCTCGACTGCCGAGCGCCGGTTCCAGAAGCCGTTCTGCGAGCAGTTCCGCAACGGCCGATTCCAGGGCGGCGGCCTGTGACCGGGCCGGCCGACGCCCGTAGACCGCGCTCGGCAGGACCGAACGGTCCATAAGGGCATGGCCGTCCAGGGTGAGCAGACCGCAACGGCGCACCGTGCGCATCACCAGCTGCCGGGGGCCCAGCCCGACCGCGCTGTCACCGTGGCGGTCACTTCCCGGGACGTCCTCCCTGGTAAGCACAAGAGGGTCATAACAATGCCCGGTGTCACGGTCGCCGACCAGCACGCGTTCCTCGAGCGACGTCGTGGCCATGCGGATCACCGAGCCGCCGCGGAGGCTGCGCAGCTCAAGCATCAGGCCGGGGAAGAAGTCGCCGGGCCAGACGATCCCGGTCAAACGGCCCGAAGTGTCATCGAGTTCGGCGATGACGTCCTGCACTGCCTCCTTCTCGTCCAACGCCTCGCCGGCATGGTCGAGTTCGAGGCCAACCGTGGGGCGCTCACCGTGAGACCGGCGAAGTTCCTCGACGACGTACGGATGTAAGGGAAACCAGCCGTCGATGAGCTGGGACAGCCGCAGGGGTGCCCGCCAGACGATCTCCTGTGCGTCACTCCGCAGGAGTTCACCGGTGCCGAGAGAGGCATCGTCACCCAGAGGCAGATCGACCGGGTCCAACTCTGTTTCCGGCTCTGGCTCCGATATCGCGGGCAACGTGGACGTCCAGCCGCGTCCGGCCGGGGCCAGGGGATCTCCGTGCGCTTCTGCGTCACCGGGATGATGTGACCGCCACACGCCTCCGCCCTCGAAGGCGTCGTCGAGCGTGATCCGGGAGCCGTTCTCGAACAGGCCCTGGTCGCTGTCCCCTTGGACGACGTCGGCGAGCGCCACATTCGCCCGGCACACCGCTGCGGCGTATCCCACTCCCCTGAGCACTTCCGTCGCTCCCGGGAACCCGCGAAGCCGCGGTCCAACCGCTGTGTACACGGTGACAGGCGTGGTAAGGCCGTAGCGGCGCCTCCCCGGGGTGGCCGCGCGTTCGACCGCTGCGGCAAGCGACCTGAGGTCATCGCCGCCCAGCGGCCCGGTGTCCCGCCAGCAGTCCGCGAGGGAGCTCCGGGTCATGGTGTAGTCAACCCATGTGCGCAAGACGGCACTGGAGTTGAGCGCACCCTTCACCGTGCCAAGGAGACCGCGCAGCCCTGCTCGCAGGTCGTCGTCGTGCGCGCTGCCCACCAGTGCAGCGAGGGACACGGGGACGAAAGGGCTGAGCAGCTGCTCCCGTGCCGTCGTCAGGAGATGCTCCGCATAGGCCGTCAGGTCGTCGCGCCATGCCGCCTCCGGGGACGGGTAGCAGACGTCGACGACGACATGCCCGTCCTCGTTGATCCAGCGCCGGCGCGTGCGTAAGCGAACGAGCTGGGCCGATGACAGGCTCAGAGCCGGGCCGAAAGCATGGAGATCCGGGACCAGGAGCTCCCTTCGCCGTGGCGCGGCGCCGTCTCCCGGCCGCCCCGGGCCCTCGGCCCCTGCAGGCGCCCCCGATACCCAGGCCGGTACGTCACCAAGGGCGCCCACCTCTGGGCGGGCACCCTCCCGATAGACGATCTCGGCGTACAACGGGTCCGACCCGGTGGCGACACACACCATTGCGCCGACCGGGAGCACGGGGACGCACTCGCCGAAGGTGATCACAGGGAAGTCGTCGAGACAGAGCGGGCTGCCGGCGTAGCCGTCGCCGCCGAGGTCGTACCCGAAGTACACCGCGTTGAAGGCGACGGCAGTGTGCACGGGCGCCGGGCGGGCGACGACAACCGCTTCCAGATAGCGCCGCAACCGATCCCGTTCTTCGTCGGGTACGGCGTCATAGCCTTTCGTCATTGCAGAGGTCAACAGAGGCCGGTCACCGTACGGATCAGGCACCTGCGCCCTGTCGCGGGGCGTCGACGACACCTCCGGCCCCCCACGTTCGTCAACCGTTGCTGATACATACGGGTCCCCACCCATGACACCTCCGCCGCGCTTCAGACCGCTGCGGTCTGACGTGCGGTAATTCCCGCAGGGTATGCCGAGACGGAACATTCCGGAAGCACTTTCGTCACTTTGCGATGATAGGTAGTAACTCATATCGGGCACACCCGCGCGCCGACATCAGACCGAGCTCAGATGGCAGGACCTGGGCAGGTCAACGTCCTCTGCAACAGCACTTGACAGCTCGCGGAAGCCACAGCCATCGCCTCACCTCCAAGGGCAAGATGGCCTGGCACTTCCAACTGCGCGTGGATGCCCCACGCCGGGGTGACCGTCGAACGGGAGGAGTTCGTACCCGAAGGCGATAGCGGGCACGCCTTGTTCTGGGCACGATGCCCCTGATACCCCAACCTCCGGTTGGGGTGAGGTCGCGTGGGCCTGCAAGAAGGAAGCGTCGTTGCGGTGCGGACGCCTCTGCACGCTGTCGCATTCCTGAGAAACAGGTCTGAATGGGTACGATCCGGGTCCCGCAGTCGCGCTGATCACCGGCGTGATGGCGTCGGGGAAGTCCACCGTGGCCGAACTCCTGGCCGGGCAGCTGCCCCGAGCCGCCCACGTGCGCGGTGACGTCTTCCGGCGGATGGCGGTTTCCGGCCGGGAGGAACTGTTACCCGAGGAGACCACGGAGGCCCGAGCCCAACTGGGTCTTCGCTCCGGCTCTCCGCGCTCGTAGCCGACGAGTACGCGCACCACGGATGGACCGCGGTCGTCCAGGACATCACCCTGGGCGACGACCTGACCCGGCATGTCACCAGGGTGCACACCCGACCGCTGTTCGTCGTTGTGCTGGCCCCCGCTATCGCGGTCGTGCCGGCCAGAGAGGCCGCGCGCCCGAAGGCCGGGTACGGCGTCTGGACGGTCGAGACACTCGACCACGCCCTGCGGGCGGAGACTCCGCGCATCGGGCTCTGGCTCGACACCTCGGAGCACACCAGACACTGACGGTCTCAGCGTTCTCGACAACCTTCCGGCTGACCCACGTCACCACGCAGCCCGGCTGCCGAAACCGGCCAGCGACAAGCCATGAACCAGCAGCCCTCGAATCGCAGCTGACGCCCCATCAGAACGTGCGTCATCCGTGCGTCAGGAATCGCTGCGGCCCGCACGCAAACCGCCACCGGAGCACCGGAAACCCCAGCTCAGGCTGGGTTCTCCACGTCCACCTGTTGCGACCACCGGAAACAGGTCGAACCGACGGCCATTCCCAAAATCTGCAGGTCAGACGCCCTCTCGGACCGGCTCCAGAATGGCAACGCACTCCACATGATGCGTCATCGGAAACAGATCGAACGCCCGCAGCATCCGCACCCGATATCCGCCCTCCCGGAAGTACCCCAGATCCCGTGCGAGCGCCGCCGGATCGCAGGCCACGTAGGCGATCCGGCGCGCCCCCAGTGACGACAGGTGCTGGACGGTCTTCTTGCCCGCCCCGGCGCGCGGCGGGTCCAGGACGACCAGGTCGACCTCGGTGATGCCGGTGCGGGGAGGAGGGCGTCGACCTTGCCCTGTTCGATGCGGACGCGGTCGAAGTCGGCGAGGTTGTGGCGGGCGTCCTCGACGGCGCGCTTGCCGGACTCGATGCCGAGGACGGCGCCCTTGTCGCCGACGCGGTCGGCGAGGGCGCCCGCGAACAGCCCCACCCCGCAGTACAGGTCCAGCGCCATGTCGCCCTTGCGGGGCAGCAGACCCTGCATCACGGCCTTGACGAGGGTGTCGGCGGCCATCGGGTGGACCTGCCAGAAGCCGCCGCTGCCGACACGGTACGTACGGTCGTCCGCGCGCTCACGGACGAAGGGGCGCCCATGGACGCGGTGCACGCCCCCGTCCCTCTCCTCGACCCGCATCACCGACACCGGCTTGTCCAGCTCCACGATCGGCAGGCGCGCACCCGGCCGGGGTTCGAGGATCACCTGACGGTCCTGCGAACCCGTCGCCGCGATCGCGTCGATCGACGCCATGCCCGTCCAGTCACGCTTCTCGATGCCCAGCTCGCTCACGCCGGGTGCCGCGATCATGCAGTGGTCGATCGGCTCGACCTGGTGCGAGCGGTGGCGGCGCAGGCCCGCGCGCCCCGAGGACGCGTCCACGGCGTACTGCACCCGCGTGCGCCACGCCGGTACCTCGCCCGCCGGCACCTTGTCGCCCTCGGCCGGCATCACCGTGCCGTCCCAGCCGGCCTCCTCGGGCGTGAGGCCCGCGAGACGCTGCAACTGTTCGGTGATGACCTCACCCTTGAAACGGCGCTGGGCACCCGGCTTGGCGTGCTGCCAGTCGCAGCCGCCGCAGCGGCCGGGCCCGGCATAGGAGCAGGGGGCCTCGACGCGGTCCTTGGAGGCCGACAGGACCGAGACCGCGTCCGCCCGCAGGAAGCGCGCGCCCTCCTCGCCCTCCGTCACCCGCACCACGACCCGCTCGCCGGGCAGTGCGTGCCGTACGAAGAGGACCTGCCCCTCGGACGTGCGCGCGACGCAGTGCCCGCCGTGGGCGACGGGTCCGACCTCGACCTCGTACTCCTCTCCCACCAGTGATTTATTCGGTTCTGCCTGCATGGTGGGGTGACTCCAGGAGAGAGGGGAAAGCGGAACGGCCGGACAACAGCCCACCAGTCTACGTGGGTGCCGTCCGGCCGTTGACCACGAGCGGCGCCGGGCGCCTCCCCGCGCTCAGCCCTTGCTGCCCCAGGATCCCCTCGATGGACCCTTCGAGGACACCTTGGCCGGCTCCTTCGGGCGCTCGTGCGCCGGACCACGCCGCACCGAACCCGGCGCGTTCCACTCCTGGCGCTTGCGCTCCCGCCGCTTCGCGACCTCGGAGGACGCCAGCTGGTAGGGCACGGAGGTCACCATGACGCCCGGCGTGAAGAGCAGCCGGCCCTTGAGCCGGAGCGCGCTCTGGTTGTGCAGCAGATGCTCGTACCAGTGGCCGACCACGTACTCGGGGATGATCACCGACACCGCCTCGCGCGGGGACTCCTTGCGCAGTCCCTTGACGTACTCGATGACCGGCCGCGTGACCTCGCGGTACGGCGAGTCGAGGACCTTCAGCGGTACGTCGATGCCGCGCCGGGACCACTCCTCCTGAAGCGCCTTGGTCTCGGCCGGGTCGACGTTGACGCTGAGCGCCTCCAGGGTGTGGGAGCGCATCAGCTTGGCGTAGGCGAGGGCGCGCAGGGTGGGGCGGTGGATCTTGGAGATCAGCACCACGGAGTGGACCCTGGAGGGCCGTACGACGTCGTCGCTGGGGCCGTCCGGCGCGGCGATCTCCTCGGCGACCCGGTCGTAGTGCTTACGGATGGCCGTCATCGTCGCGTAGAAGATCACCATGCCGAGCAGGGCGACCCAGGCACCGTGCGTGAACTTGGTGACGAGAACGACGATCAGGACCAGCCCGGTAAAGAACGCGCCGAAGGCGTTGATCGCGCGGGAGCGGACCATGTGGCGTCGCTTGGCCGGGTTCTTCTCGACGCTCAGATGGCGGTTCCAGTGCCGGACCATGCCCGTCTGGCTGAGCGTGAAGGAGACGAACACCCCGACGATGTACAGCTGGATCAGATGCGTGGAGTCGGCGCCGTAGATCCACACCAGGAGCACTGCGGCGCCCGCGAGGAGCACGATGCCGTTGGAGAAGGCGAGGCGGTCGCCCCGGGTGTGCAGCTGGCGCGGCAGGTAGCGGTCCTGGGCGAGGATCGACCCGAGCAACGGGAAACCGTTGTACGCGGTGTTGGCGGCCAGGAACAGCACGAGGGCGGTGGCGGCGGCCAGCAGGACGAAGAAGAACGTCCCGTCGCCGAAGACGGCGGCGGCGACCTGTGAGATCACCGGGTCCTGGACGTAGGAGTCACCTACCGGGGCACCGTCGCGCAGCAGGTCGATCGACGGGTTCTCGGCCATCCGCACCTTGGTGGCCATGGCGAGGACGATGATGCCGCAGAACATGGTGACGGCGAAGAAGCCCATCAGGGCGAGGGTGGTGGCCGCGTTCTTCGACTTGGGCTTGCGGAAGGCGGGTACACCGTTGGAGATGGCCTCGACGCCGGTGAGCGCGGCACAGCCGGAGGAGAAGGCGCGCAGCAGCAGGAAGACCAGCGCGAATCCGGCGAGGCCCTGGTGCTCGGGCTTGATCTCCAGGCCGGCGGTGGGTGCCCGCATGGTCTCGTCGAGAACCAGACCGCGGAACGCGCCCCAGGCGATCATCATGAAGACGCCGACGACGAAGACGTACGTCGGGATCGCGAAGAGTTTGCCGGACTCCTTCACCCCACGCAGGTTCATCAGCGTGAGCAGCACGATGATGCCGATCGCGCACAGCACCTTGTGCTCGACGAAGAACGGGACGGCCGAGCCGAGGTTCTCCACACCGGAGGAGATGGACACGGCGACGGTGAGCACGTAGTCGACGAGGAGAGCGCTGGCGACGGTGAGGCCGGCCTTCGGGCCGAGGTTGGTGTTCGCCACCTCGTAGTCGCCGCCGCCGCTCGGGTACGCGTGCACGTTCTGCCGGTACGACGCCACCACGGTGAACATCAGCACCACGACCGCGAGGGCGATCCAGGGGCTGAAGTGATAGGCCGACACGCCCGCGACGGAGAGGACCAGCAGCACCTCGCCGGGTGCGTACGCCACGGACGAGAGCGGGTCGGAGGCGAAGACGGGGAGTGCGATGCGCTTCGGCAGGAGCGTTTCTCCAAGCCGGTCGCTGCGCAGGGCGCGCCCGATCAGAATCCGTTTGGGCACGTCGGTCAGTTTGGACACGGAGAGGATCGTAAGCGCCCTGGCTGGTTCTGGGCACATCCGGGTGAAATCCCAACGGGCCCCGGGGTGAAATCCGCCCGGCGGCCACCGCGAAGTGCGTCACGTCACACATCCTCCCGCCTAATGGACGGCGTCCTCACGTCTGTATGACGGATCCCGCGCACCCGAGCAATTCCTTGAAGCCGGGCGGATCCCGTCCACATGACGGCTCCCGTCCCTCACCTTCTGGAGGCCCCATGCAGGCCGCGACCGCGGAACTGATCGGCGCTCTCGCCTCCCTCGCCGGACTCGGCGTCCTGACGATGATCAGCGTCCGCCGGATCAGCCGACGACCGCCCACGATGTGACCCGGAACCGTACGGGGGTGCCTTCCGCGGACCGCGCGTGTATAGCTTGGGCGACGGTCTGAGACCCTGTTTTTGACGTTTCGGCTGAACAGTAGCTATGGACACTGGAAGGACGGTCGTGCACATCGTCATCATGGGCTGCGGGCGAGTGGGTTCGACCCTCGCCCAGACCCTGGAGCAACAGGGGCACACGGTCGCCGTGATCGACCAGGACCCCACGGCCTTCCGTCGTCTGGGCTCGGGATTCGGCGGCCGTCGCGTCACCGGTATCGGCTTCGACCGCGACACGCTGCGCGAGGCGGGCATCGAGGAGGCGGGCGCGTTCGCCGCGGTCTCCAGCGGTGACAACTCGAACATCATCGCCGCCCGCGTGGCCCGCGAGATGTTCGGCATCGAGAACGTGGCGGCACGGATCTACGACCCCCGCCGGGCCGAGGTCTACCAGCGGCTGGGCATCCCGACGGTCGCCACGGTCCGCTGGACCGCCGACCAGATGCTCCGCCGGCTGCTGCCCTCCGGGGCCGAGCCGCTGTGGCGCGACCCCACCGGCGGCGTCCAGCTCGCCGAGGTGTACGCCTCCTCGGCCTGGGTGGGGCACAAGATCAGCAAGATACAGGAGGAGACCGGCGTCCGCGTCGCCTTCCTCACCCGCCTGGGCGAGGCGATCCTGCCCACCTCGCAGACGGTGCTGCAGGAGGGGGACCTGGTGCACGTGATGATGCGTACGGACGACGTCGAGAAGGTCGAGGCGTCCTTCACCGAGGGCCCCGACAAGGAGGGCGGTCACTGATGAGGGTCGCCATTGCCGGAGCCGGCGCGGTCGGCCGCTCGATCGCGGGGGAACTGCTGGAGAACGGCCACGAGGTCCTGCTCGTCGACAAGGCGCCGACCGCCATCTCGGTCGAGCGCGTCCCCTTGGCGGAGTGGCTGCTGGCCGACGCCTGCGAGATCACGTCCCTGGACGAGGCGGCGCTCCAGCGCTGCAATGTCGTCATCGCCGCGACCGGCGACGACAAGGTCAACCTGGTCGTCTCCCTGCTGGCGAAGACGGAGTACGGCGTCCCACGCGTCGTCGCCCGCGTCAACAACCCCAAGAACGAGTGGCTGTTCAACGAGTCCTGGGGCGTGGACGTGGCCGTGTCGACCCCCCGACTGATGTCGGCCCTGGTCGAGGAGGCCGTCAGCGTCGGTGACCTGGTCCGCCTCCTCCGCTTCAGCCACGGCGACGCGAACCTGGTCGAGCTGACGCTGCCGCCGGAGTCCGCCCTGGCCGGCACCCAGGTCGGCGACGTCGAGTGGCCGGAGGACACGTCCCTGGTGACGATCATCCGGGGCACCCGGGTCCTCACCCCGACCCGGGACGACTCCCTGGAAGCGGGCGACGAACTCCTCTTCGTGGCCGCCCAGGCCCGCGAGGAACAGCTGGAGGACCTGCTGTCGGTCCGCCGCGACGACGCGACGAGCTGAACGGCGGGGTCCACGACCTCGTGCGGGTACGGGCTGGATATGTGAAGGGGGCGCTCCGAAGACTCGGGGCGCCCCCTTCACATACCCAGCCTGTTCGGCGCTTGAGGACGAGGCCGTGCGAGCCGGAAGGGGCCCGGGGCGGCGGCCCTCAGCCAGGGCCTCACGGACGCCGGGTGCCTACGTTCGCCCCGCCGCGAACGCCCGGCGCGCTCCCCCACCGCCTCAAGGAACGGCTCCGGTGGCCGCCCCACTCGCCACACCGGACGGCCGCTCCCTGACGGGCAAACGGTGCCTGCCGTGGCGCTAGTCGGCCGAGCGGGCGGCGGCCTTCCGTTCCTTCTCCGCGCGCTCCTCGGCCTCCATCTCCGCGAACACGTCGATGGGAGCGGGCGCCTTGGCGAGGAACACCCAGGTCAGCCACACCGCGAGCAGGAACGGCGGGATCTTCAGCGCGATGAGCACCCAGCCCAGCTGCGTGGTGTCGGCCCACCAGTACAGCGGGAAGAGGATCGCGCACTTGCCGAGCAGGATCGCGCCCCAGGCGTAACTCGCCTTCGTGTACGCCTTCTTGCGGCCGGGGTTCCGCGTCCGCCAGGACAGGTTCTCCTTGAAGACCGGGCCGAGCATCAGGCCGATCAGCGGCACACCCGCCACCGTCGTGAGGATGTACGCGAGCCCGAGGCCCAGCGTGTACAGCATGCCCGGCAGATAGAAGTCCTTGGCGTTGCCGGTCATCATCGCGAAGACCACGCCGAAGGCGACCCCGAAGACACCGCTGAAGGCGTGCTTGACGGTGCCCTTCATGACGAGCCGTACGACGACCAGCAGCACGGACACGCCGAGGGCCGCGAGGGCCGACGCGTGCAGGTCCTTGTTGATCGTGTAGATGGAGACGAAGATGAGGCCCGGGAGCACGGTCTCGACCATGCCGCGCACGCCGCCGAACGCCTCGAACAACGCGGCCTCGGTCACCGCCCTGGAGTCGTGCGAGCCGTCCTGTGCGCCGTGGGCGTCCTGGACGTCGCGCTGGGTGTCTTCCGTCGGCTTGTCGAGCGACGTCACCGGCTACTCCCGTCCGAGCGGTCTGAGTTCGTACTTCGGATTGAACAGCACCCTACGGCCCCGGCTCATCGAGACCCGGCCGGATGCGATCAGCTTGCGCCCCGGCTCTATCCCGATGATGGAGCGCCTGCCGAGCCACACCACGTCCAGGGCGGCCGAACCGTCGAACAGCTCGGCCTCCAGGGCCGGGACACCGGCGCGCGGGCGCAGCGTGACCGTGCGCAAGGTACCAGTAACCGTCACTATCTGTCGGTCGTGGCAGTCACAGATGCGCGTACACCCCGCGGTGTCCGCGTCCTCACGCAGCTCCTCCGACTCCAGGTCCTGCTGGGACGAGGAGAGCCGGTCGAGCATGCGCCGGAACCGGCCCGCCGGCTTCTCGGAACGAGGAACAGCACTCATGGCAAAAGCCTACCGGGGCCCGCCGGCAGAGCCGCCCCCCGTACGCCGGGGCATCCGCCCGCCTCCCGAGCGACGGCCCCGCGCCCTGGCCCCTGCCGACAACCGCCGTGCACGCGCATGGGCCGCACCCCCGGCGGGGGTGCGGCCCATGCGCGTGCACGGCGGTTACGTGAGCGGAGGTCCGCTAGCGGACCTCGGTGATCTCCGGTCCGCGCTGCAGTTGTCCCATGCCGCCGGAGAAACGGGAACCGCTCTGCTCCTCCTGCTGGACGCCCTCGGGGACCATCTGGGCGTCGTCGGGCAGCTTCAGGACGATCGGGTCGCGCGGAGCCATGGGGCCGTCGCCGCGGACGACGACCGTGTCACGGAAGATCTGCTCCAGCAGCCCGGCGGTCTGCGGCTCCACCGCTCCCCGGCCGGAGATCACCCCGCGCAGGAACCAGCGGGGCCCGTCCACACCGACGAACCGGACGACCTGGAAGCCGCCCGTGCCGTCCGGCAGCTGCACCGGCACCTGGGCGCGCAGCTCCCAGCCCAGCGGGCCCTCGACCTCGTCGATGACACCGCCCTGCTGGGTGATGCCGGTGGCGATCTCCTCGCGGACCTCGCCCCAGATGCCCTCGCGCTTGGGCGCGGCGAAGGCCTGCAACTGGACCGCGCTGTCGCGCAGCACGACGGTCGCCGCGACGATCGCGTCACCGGCGACCTCGACCCGCAGCTCCATGCCGTCGACTCCGGGCACGAAGACGCCGCCGAGGTCCACCCGGCCCTCGCCGGGCTCGCGCACCTCGGAGCTGTCCCACGGCCCGTCGGGGCGGGGTTCGGGTTCGAGCCGTACGCGCTCCCGCCCGCCCTCGTCCGCCTCGGTGTCGGCGTCCCCAGCGACGCCGTCGACCTGCTCGGCCTCGCTCGCCGCGTCCGCCGCGTCCTCAGCGGAACCCTTCTTCTTGCGACGTCCGAACACGTCACTGTCCTTCCCGGTCGGATACGACCGAAGCGTATCGATTCCCACCCGTTGTGCCGCCCACGGCGGCATGACCGCCGGTGGACCCGAAGCCCCCCTCGGCCCGCGCCGAGTCGGGAAGCTCCGCCACCTCCTGGAAGCGCACCTTCTCGACCTGCTGGACGACCAGTTGGGCAATCCGGTCGAAGCGCTCGAACCGCACGGGTTGATGCGGGTCGAGATTCACCACGATCACCTTGATCTCCCCACGGTACCCGGCATCAACCGTCCCCGGGGCATTCACCAGGGCGACGCCGCAGCGGGCGGCCAGACCGGACCGTGGGTGCACGAAGGCCGCGTACCCCTCGGGGAGCGCGATGGACACTCCCGTGGGAAGTACGGCCCGTTCGCCCGGCTGCAGCTCGTGGCTCTCCGTGGTGCGCAGATCGGCACCCGCGTCACCGGGCCGCGCGTATTCCGGCAGCGGAACCTCCGGGTCGACGCGCCGGATCAGAACGTCGACGGGGGCACGGCCGCCGCTCACGGGTTCACCTCGAAGGCACGGGCCCGCCGGGCCTGGTCCGGGTCGTTCATGGCCGCCTGGATCTCCTCCTCGCGGCCGTGGTCGATGAAGTGGTCGACCTTCACCTCGACGAAGAGCGCGTCGGCACGGACGGCCGGCGGGCCGTCGGGGCCGCCGATGCGTCCCTGGGCGGTCGCGTAGATCTTCCGCCCGGCCACCGCCGTCACCTCGGCCTGGAGGTGCAGCACGGTGCCGACCGGCACGGGCCGTACGAAGTCGGTCTCCAGTCGCCCGGTCACCGCGATGGTGCGCAGCAGCCAGGTGAGGGAGCCGAGCGTCTCGTCGAGGGCGCTGGCCAGGACTCCGCCGTGCGCCAGGCCGGGTGCCCCCTGGTGCGCGGGCTTCACCGTGAACTCGGCGGTCAGGGAGACCCCCTCGCCGGCCCGGGCCTCCAGGTGCAGCCCGTGGGGTTGTTCGTCACCGCAGCCGAAACACTGCCCGTAGTGCGCGCCCAGCAAGGCGCCGGGGGCGGGTGCCTCGGGATGCCGTACGGGCGCCGTGGCGTCCGACGGGGGCTGCAGGGCCGCGGAAGTACCTCTCACAGGCGCAGACCTTACCCGTCCGTCAGCGTCCGGCCATCGTCTTCGCGGGCAGGGTTTCCCCTCGGGCGCCCCTATTCCGGGGGCGGGCGGTCAGCGTGCCAAGCTTGAGGCCATGCAGCTCTCCGCCTCGCCGTACGAAGAACGCCTCACCGCGCCCCGCTCCTGGTGGCTGGTCTGCTTTCTGGTCGGCGTCTCCATGGCCCTCATCCTGCTGCCCTTCGGCACGCTCCCCCTCCTGGGCGGCCTGGTCGGCGGCACCGCGGCGGCGGCGGTCGTGGCCAGCTCCTACGGTTCGGTGCGCGTCCGCGTCGTCGGCGACTCCCTGATCGCGGGCGAGGCGAAGGTCCCGGTGAGCGCCCTGGGCGAGCCCGAGATGCTCGATTCGGAGGAGGCCCGTGCCTGGCGCACCCACAAGGCCGACCCCCGCGCCTTCATGCTGCTGCGCGCCTACATCCCCACCGCCCTCCGCATCCCCGTCACCGACCCGGCCGACCCGACCCCGTACCTGTACCTGTCGACGAGGGAACCGGAGCGCCTGGCAGCGGCCCTGGAAGCGGCGAAGAGCACCGCGTAGGCGAAGAGCACCGCGTAGAGGCCCCCGAGGAGCCGGCTCACGTCACCGGCGGCAAGGCGACGCCTTGGGCCGACGGACGACGGCCCGTCCGCGCGTCACCCGACGACAGGGGCGCCGACGACCGACAGCGGAACGACGCCGGGTGCCGTCCGACGCCAGGGGGCCGGCGGACGACGGGTGAGTCGCGCGTCGCCCGACGCGGGGTGCGTCGCGTCACCGACAGCGGAGCGACGCCGCGCGCCCGCGCCAGGAAACTCCATGTCACCCGAGCACCGGGGCATCGCGGATAGCCCGATCCCGGAATCGTCGCGTCACCGACAGCCAAGCGTTGCCGCGCGCGACAGACGGCGGCGCACCGTGTGTCGCCTGACGGCGGGGCGTCGCGGGTCGTCCGACCCCGGAGTGCTGCTCGGTTGCTCGACGGCGGTGGATTTCCTGCCCGATTCCTACCGTCCGGCGACTTCAGGCACCGACCGGAGACATTTCTTTCGGCCGCGACGGCGATCAGCCGGGCCGACGCGTTTTCGGCGGTGCCGAGCCGACGCGATTTCCGCGGTGCCGAAGCGACGCGCCCGCCCGGCAGACGAACCGGAGCGCCCGGCACCGATCGGTCACTCTCCGCCCAGTTCCTTCGGCAGCTCCCCCACCCTCAGCGGATCCGCCGGCTTCTCCAACGGCGGCAGTTCCGGCAACGCCTCCCACGGAACCTGGATCCGCCGCAGGTCTTTCCTGATCCGCTCCGCGAGGTGCTTGGTGTCACGGCGGTTCATGACCGCCCCGACCGCGGCCCCGACCAGGAACGGCATCAGGTTCGGCAGATTCCGCACCGTCCGTTTCGTGATCTGCTGCCGCAGTTGCCGCTTCATCTGCCCGCCGAGCGCGGAGTTGATCGTCGACGGCTTGGTCACGTCGATCCCGCGCTCACCCGACCACGAGTCCAGATAGGCGGTACTGCGCTGCCGCAGATTCCCCGGCGGTCGCACCCCGTACACCTCGTGCAACTCGGCGACCAGCTTCAGCTCGACCGCGGCGACCCCGGTGATCTCGGCGGCCAGCTCCGCGGGCATGGCCGGCGGCACCGGCAGCATCGCGGCGGCCCCGACGCCCGCGCCGACCGTGGAGGACGCGTTCGCGGCTCCCGCGACGAGCTTGTCGGCGAGTTGCTCGGGCCCTAGCCCCGGGAACTGCGCGCGCAGGCCGGCGAGGTCCCGTACGGGGATCCGGGGGGCGATCTCGATGATCCGGTCGGTGAGATGGGCGAGCCCCGCTCTGGCGCGGTCACCGCTCTTGCGGGCCCCGACCTTGAGGCCCTGTTTGAGTCCGTCCCGGACGACGGCCGTGCGCCGTCTGGCGACCCGCGCCGGACTGTCCACCGGTACGGGCAGGCGGCCCTGCTCTTCCGTGGCGCCCCCCGACGCCGTGTCGGACGCACGTTCGAGCGAGGCCGCTCCCTGGTCGGAGGAGCCTCGCTCGTCATCACGCACGCCGTCAGAGCCGTCGAACGGCTCCTGGTCCGCCTCCTTGCGGAAGCGGCGCTTCCAGGGAGGGGTCGAGCCAGTCACGGCCGACCCTCCCTCAGTCGCAGTCGCGACAGATGGGCTGACCGTTCTTCTCGCGGGCCAGCTGGCTGCGGTGGTGCACCAGGAAGCAGCTCATGCAGGTGAACTCGTCCTGCTGCTTGGGCAGCACCCGGACGGCCAGCTCCTCGTTCGAGAGGTCGGCGCCGGGCAGTTCCAGGCCTTCGGCGGCCTCGAACTCGTCGACGTCCACGGCGGAAGTCGACTTGTCGTTCCGGCGAGCCTTGAGTTCTTCCAGGCTGTCCGAGTCGACGTCGTCGTCGGTCTTGCGTGGGGTGTCATAATCCGTTGCCATGTCGCTCTCCCCCTCTGGGTGTCTGCGGTGTCTCCAGCGCACGTAACGCGTGAGAGGCCGGACTTGTGCCCGACCTGAGGCGGAGATTTTGCCTCACATCAAGGTCTGTTACTCAATCGACACCCAACCGGATCCCTCAAGAGTGATCGGCTTGGATGGCGAACGGGACCGTACACGGTCTAGAGGCTGCATACCAAAGGCGCCTCAGCATGTACTTCCCGTGATATCAACCCCCGAAAACTCGGATTTTCCCGGCTTTCCGACGGCTACATGATCACTCTCGGTAGATGGCTGGAGAATCGCCCATGTGATCGATCACACATTGGTCGTGCGCGACCGTTTCGATCGGCCGTCCGGAAAATTCCGCGCAAAGCGAACACGCCCCGGAACCGCGGGTCATCTTCTCAGACGGGCAGAGTCACCCGCATCACGAGGCCCCCTCCCTCACGTGGCTGGGCGGCGATGTGGCCGCCGTGCGCGCGGGCCACGGACCGGACGATCGACAGACCGAGGCCCACACCCTTGTCGCTGCCCGTACGCTCCGTACGCAGTCGCCGGAACGGCTCGAAGAGGTTGTCGATCTCGTACGCCGGGACCACGGGCCCGGTGTTCGTGACCACCAGGACCGCCTGGCCGTGCTGGAGCTCCGTCGTCACCTCGACCCAGCCGCCCACACCTTGCACGTTGTACCGCACGGCGTTCTGCAGGAGGTTCAGGGCGATCCGCTCCAGCAGGACGCCGTTGCCCTGGACGACCGCCGCGGCCCGCTCTCCGCGGATCTCCACCTTCTTGGCGTCCGCCTCGCAGCGCACCTGGTCGATGGCCTGGGAGGCGACCTCGGCGAGGTCCACGGGTTTGCGCTCGACGATCTGGTTTTCGCTGCGGGCGAGCAGCAGCAGACCCTCGACCAGCTGCTCGCTGCGCTCGTTGGTGGCCAGCAGCGTCTTGCCGAGCTGTTGCAGCTCCGCGGGCGCGTTCGGATCGGACAGGTGCACTTCAAGGAGCGTGCGGTTGATCGCGAGCGGTGTTCTCAGCTCGTGCGAGGCGTTTCCGACGAACCGCTGTTGGGCCGTGAAGGCCCGCTGGAGCCGCTCAAGCATGTCGTCGAAGGTGTCCGCCAGCTCCTTCAGCTCGTCGTCCGGACCGTCCAGTTCGATACGCCGGGACAGGTCCGAGCCGGCCACCGCGCGGGCGGTGCGGGTGATCCGGCCGAGCGGGGCGAGCACCCGGCCCGCCATCGCGTAGCCGAAGGCGAACGCGATCACGGCGAGTCCGAGCAGGGCCAGCAGGGAGCGGCTGAGCAGCGTGTCCAGGGCGACGCGGCGCTGGTCGTCGATGCAGTCGGCGATCGCGGTGTTGAAGTCGGTGAGCGGCACATTGGCCGAGTCGGCGTCGACGGCGGGGCACTTGTCGCTGGCGACACTGATGTCCGTACCGCCCACGATCTTGAACAGCGGCGCGTTGCCGGTGTTCACGGCCTGGGCTGCCAGCAGATAGATGATCGACAGCAGCAGGATCCCGGCGATCAGGAACATGCCGCCGTACAGCAGCGTGAGCCTTATCCGGATGGTCGGTCGCAGCCACGGGAAGGGAGTCTGCGGCCGCTGGGGGTCCCAGGTGGGCTTGGGCGGCGCCGCGGGGGGTGCCGGTGTAGCGGCCATGGCGGATCAGATCCGGTAGCCGGAGCCGGGCACGGTGACGATCACCGGTGGCTCGCCCAGCTTGCGTCGCAGCGTCATGACGGTGACCCGGACGACGTTGGTGAACGGGTCGGTGTTCTCGTCCCAGGCCTTCTCCAGGAGCTGCTCCGCGGAGACGACGGCACCTTCGCTGCGCATCAGCACCTCCAGGACCGCGAACTCCTTGGGGGCGAGCTGTACCTCGCTGCCCTCGCGGAAGACCTCGCGGCGGTTGGGGTCGAGCTTGATGCCGGCGCGCTCCAGGACGGGCGGCAGCGGCACGCTCGTACGCCGGCCGAGGGCCCGCACGCGCGCGATGAGCTCGCTGAACGCGAACGGCTTGGGCAGATAGTCGTCGGCGCCGATCTCCAGGCCCTCGACGCGGTCGCTGACGTCGCCGGACGCGGTGAGCATGAGCACGCGCGTGGGCAGGCCCAGTTCGACGAGCTTGCGGCAGACGTCGTCGCCGTGGACGAGGGGGAGGTCGCGGTCGAGGACGACCACGTCGTAGTCGTTGACGCCGATGCGCTCCAGGGCGGCCTCACCGTCGTACACGACGTCGACGGCCATGGCCTCCCGGCGCAGTCCGGTGGCCACCGCATCGGCGAGCAGTTGCTCGTCCTCGACGACGAGTACGCGCACGTCGCTTGTCCTTCCTGTGTCCACCCGCGTAGCGCGTCGGAAGCGCGACGGGCGGGGTGTTCGTGGGTGTGTGACCTCCATCCTGCCTTTTTCGGCCGTAAGTCGGCGGTAAGGCGGTCCAAGGGTCCGGGCGAGTGCGGGGGCGCGTGCGTCAGAGGCGGGGATTTTTCGTCCGGGTGAGGTTTCCGTCCGAGGGACGGGGGGAAGACGGCTTTACACCCCGCGATCACGCTCTGCTCGTGCCGTACCACCATGCGGTATGAAGCGATCCGCTTTCCGCGGAGCGGGCGTGGGTGTCCGGCACCGTCGCCGCCCGGCACGGGCGGCGCTGGGCATCCACAGGAGACGTGATCGCCCCTTCCGAACGGCACACCCCCGTGCCATCGACCCACGACCCAGGACGAGGGGGCGCAGCATGGACGCATTCACCGCAGGACTTCTGCAGCGCATAAGGGCGACCGAGTCCGACCTGACGAGGGCTCGCGACGAGGGCGACGAGTTCCTCGTCGAGGTGGAGCAGGGCGAGCTCGACGACCTGCGCCGCCTCGCCGCCGATCACGGTGTGGAGGTCGGCGCGTACAGCGTCTGATCGACGGCTCGTGCGTACGGCGGCGGGACCCCGGGAGATCCAGACCCGGGGTCCCGCCCGTTTCGGGCCCGGTCCACGTACGGGGGGCCGAGGCCTGCGTCAGTCGTGCCAGGCGCCCAGATCCTCCAGGCGGGCCTGGAGGGCCTCGAAGAGGCCGGGTGGGGCCGCGATGGTCAGGTCGGGCGAGAGGGGCTCTGCGGGGCGGCCACCGGTCAGGGCGCCCGCCTCCCGGGCGATGAGGTCACCCGCCGCGTAGTCCCAGGCGTTCAGACCTCGCTCGTAGTACGCGTCCAGGCGGCCCACGGCCACGTCGCACAGGTCGATCGCGGCCGAGCCGCCGCGCCGGATGTCGCGTACCTGCGGGATCAGCTCGCGCAGTACGTCGGCCTGCCTGGCCCGGCGCTCGGCGCGGTAGCCGAAGCCGGTGCCGACGAGGGCCAGCTCCAGGGCGGGCGCGGGGCGCACGCGCGCGGGGCGGTCGTTCACGTACGCGCCCTCACCGAGGACCGCCCGGCAGGTCTCGCCGCGCACCGGGGCGTGGACCACGCCGACGACCGTCTCACCGTCCACCCGGGCCGCGATGGAGACGGCCCAACTCGGCAGCCCGTACAGGTAGTTGACGGTGCCGTCGATGGGGTCGATCACCCACTGGACACCGCTCGTACCCTCGACGCTGGCGCCCTCCTCGCCGAGCACGCCGTCGTGCGGCCTGCGCTCGGCCAGCAGGCCAGTGATCAACTTCTCGGAGGCGATGTCCATCTCGGTGACGACATCGACCGCGCTGGACTTGGTGGCGGCCACGCCGAGATCGTCGGGCCGGCCGTCGCACAGGAAGGTCCCCGCGCGGTGGGCCGCCTCCAGGGCGATCTCCAGCAGTTCGGCCTTCAGCCGGTCGGGCTGCTCTGACTGGTCGGTCACGGTGCTCCTCATGCGTACGGGCTGTCGGCGCCCGCTGCGGCGGGCCGTGGGGCGCGGGCCGGGCAGCAGCCGACCGGGCACAGGTGGTGGCCCGCGCCGAGCGCGCCGAGCGCGCAGGGGGTCACGTCCTGGCCCCGCTCGGTCGCGGCGCGCTCCAGGACCAGGTCGCGGATCGCGGCGGCGAACCGCGGGTCGGCGCCCACGGTGGCCGAGCGGCGGACCGGCAGGCCCAGCGCCCCGCCCTTGGCCATGGCCTCGGTGTCGAGGTCGTACAGGACCTCCATGTGGTCCGAGACGAACCCGATGGGCGCCATCACGACGGCCGGGACCCCGGCCGCGTGGCGCTCCTCCAGGTGGTCGCAGATGTCGGGCTCCAGCCACGGGATGTGCGGGGCGCCCGAGCGGGACTGGTAGACGAGCTGCCAGGGGTGCTCGACGCCGGTCCGCTCGCGCACGGCGTCCGCGATGAGCTTCGAGACGTCCAGGTGCTCCGCGACGTACGCGCCGCCGTCCCCGTGCGCCTCGACCGGGCCGGAGGTGTCCGCCGAGGCGTTCGGGATGGAGTGGGTGCAGAAGGCGATGTGCGCGCCGTGGCGGACGCCCTCGGGGAGGTCGGCGAGGGACTCCACGACACCGTCGATCATGGGCTCCAGGAAACCCGGGTGGTTGAAGTAGTGCCGGAGCTTGTCGATCCTCGGCAGCTCCAGCCCCTCGGCCTCCAGGGCGGCGAGGGAGTCGGCGAGGTTCTCGCGGTACTGGCGGCAGCCCGAGTACGAGGCGTACGCGCTGGTGGCGAGCACCAGGACTCGGCGGCGGTCGTCGGCGGCCATCTCACGCAGGGTGTCGGTCAGATAGGGCACCCAGTTGCGGTTGCCCCAGTAGATCGGGAGGTCCAGGCCGTGCTCGGCGAAGTCCTTGCGCAGGGCGTCGAGCAGGGCGCGGTTCTGGTCGTTGATGGGGCTGACCCCGCCGAACAGGAAGTAGTGCTGCCCGACTTCCTTGAGGCGTTCCGCGGGGATGCCGCGCCCCCGCGTCACGTTCTCCAGGAACGGGACCACGTCGTCCGGGCCCTCCGGGCCACCGAACGAGAGCAGGAGGAGGGCGTCGTAGGGGGTGGCGTCGTGCGCGTGTGGCATGACTCCGATCCTGCCACCCGGCCCCGACAGACGGGATCCCGGCCCACGCCCTGGGATGACTTAGGGTTACCTGACTCGTAAGCTGTATCGGCCGACTTCGCGCCTTACGCGGAATTCATTCCTCCCCTTCCTGGACCGACCGGAGCCTCCGTGCCCAGCCCCTACACCGCCCTGTTCGCCGCCCCCGGCACCAAGGGCTTCACCGCCGCGGGTCTCCTCGGCCGCATGCCGCTGTCCATGATGGGCATCGGCGTGGTCACGATGGTCTCCCAGCTCACCGGGCGGTACGGCCTGGCCGGCGCTCTCTCGGCGACCATCGCGCTGTCCGCCGCCGTGGCCGGACCTCAGATCTCGCGTCTGGTGGACCGGTACGGGCAGCGGCGGGTACTGCGCCCTGCGACGCTCTGCGCGCTGACGGCGTCCGCGGGGCTGCTGTTCGCCGCGCACTACGGCTGGCCGGACTGGGTCCTGTACGTCTGCTCGGCCGGCATCGGCTGTGTGCCGAGCATCGGGGCGATGACCCGGGCGCGCTGGGCGGCCCTGTACCGGGGCACACCGCAGCTGCACACGGCGTACTCCTTCGAGTCGGTCGTCGACGAGGTCTGTTTCATCTTCGGGCCGATCATCTCCATCGGGCTGTCCACGGCATGGTTCCCGGAGGCCGGGCCACTGCTCGCCGCCTGCTTCCTCACGGCCGGTGTCTTCTGGCTGACCGCGCAGCGCGCCACCGAGCCGGCGCCGCACCCGCGCGAGCACCGCGGCAAGGGCCGTTCGGCACTGCGCTCGCCGGGCCTGCAGGTCCTGGTGGCCACCTTCGTGGCGACCGGGGCGATCTTCGGAGCCGTCGACGTGGTCACCGTGGCCTTCGCCGAGGAACAGGGCAGCAAGGCCGCGGCGAGCTTCGTCCTCGCCCTCTACGCTGCCGGATCCTGCCTGGCGGGCATCGTCTTCGGGCTGCTGCGCTTCGCCGGGGCCCCCGAGCTTCGATGGCTGCTGGGCGTATGTGCCATGGCCGTGAGTATGATCCCCCTCCTACTGGTCGGGAACTTGCCGCTTCTGGCCGTGGCGCTCTTCGTGGCGGGCCTGTCCATCGCACCCACGATGATCACGACGATGTCACTGATCGAAGAGCACGTACCCCGCGCACAACTGACCGAGGGCATGACCTGGGTGAGCACCGGGCTCGCGGTCGGGGTCGCGCTCGGTTCCTCGGCGTCCGGCTGGGTGATCGACGCGGCCGGGGCGGAGGCGGGGTACGGGGTTCCGGCGGTGTCCGGAGCCGTCGCGGTCGCGGTCGGTTTCCTCGGGTACCGCCGGCTACGCAGGCCGGCTACAAGGCGGGGAGGGCCCCATGAGCACCACAGTGATCGGGAAGAGCGGCACGTGGCGTAACTGGGCGGGGAACGTCACCGCCCGGCCCGTACGGGAGGTCACCCCCGCCACCGTCGAAGAACTGGCCGCGGCCGTACGGAAGGCCGCCGAGGACGACCTCAGGGTGAAGGCCGTCGGCACGGGCCACTCCTTCACGGCCGCCGCCGCGACCGACGGCGTCTTGATCCGCCCTCAACTGTTGACGGGCATACGCAAGATCGATCGCGAGGCCATGACCGTCACGGTGGCCGCCGGCACTCCTCTCAAGCGACTCAATGTGGCGCTCGCGCGCGAGGGGCTGTCGCTCACGAACATGGGCGACATCATGGAGCAGACGGTCTCCGGCGCGACCAGCACCGGCACACACGGCACCGGCCGCGACTCGGCTTCGATCGCCGCCCAGATCAAGGGACTCGAACTGGTCACCGCCGACGGCTCGGTCCTCACCTGTTCCGCGACGGGGACCGACGAGGAACGAGCCGTCTTCGCCGCCGCCCGCGTCGGCATCGGCGCCCTCGGCATCGTCACCGCGATCACCTTCGCCGTGGAGCCGATCTTCCTGCTCACGGCACGCGAGGAGCCGATGCCGTTCGAGAAGGTGTTGGCGGAGTTCGACGAACTCCACGCCGAGAACGAGCACTTCGAGTTCTACTGGTTCCCGCACACCGGAAACACCAACACCAAGCGCAACAACCGCAGCGCGGGCCCAGAGAGGCCCGTACCACAGCTGAACGGCTGGATCGAGGACGAGTTCCTCTCCAACGGCGTCTTCCAGGTGGCCAACTGGGTGGGCCAGGCAGTGCCCGCCACCATCCCGACGATCGCGCAGATCTCCAGCCGCGCCCTGTCCGCGCGGACGTACACCGACATCCCCTACAAGGTCTTCACGTCTCCGCGCCGGGTGCGTTTCGTGGAGATGGAGTTCGCCGTCCCGCGCGAGGCCGTGGTGGACACGCTGCGTGAACTCAAGGCGATGATCGACCGTTCGAGCCTGCGCGTCAGCTTCCCCGTCGAGGTCCGCACCGCCCCGGCCGACGACATCACCCTCTCCACCGCCTCGGGCCGCGAGACCGCCTACGTCGCCGTGCACATGTTCAAGGGCACGCCCTATCAGGCGTACTTCACCGCCGCCGAGCGGATCTTCACCGCCCACGAGGGGCGTCCGCACTGGGGCAAGGTGCACACGCGCGACACGGACTACTTCTCCAAGGTCTACCCCCGCTTCGGCGAGTTCATCGCGCTGCGTGACCGGCTCGACCCCGAACGGCGGTTCCAGAACGACTACTTGCGCCGGGTCCTCGGGGCCTAGCCGGGCGGGCGGTTCCGGTGATCGAGTGAAGCAGGTCCCTCTCCGAGGTCACGAAAAGGTCCATTCCGGCGTCCGATCGGCTTCCCTCATGAGAAGTTGAGCGGCGTGCCGATCCACGCAAGTGGCCCGAATGGAGTACTGTTGCGAGCCCTGGCCCCGGACTCCCGCCAGGGTGTCCGGGGCCTTCGAGGACCGCCTGGAGGGGGATCGTTGCACAGGGTGATGAGGTTCGTCACTTAGCGTTGCGAATAGGTGACCGTGCCATAACGGCGGCCCCGGGCTCACGCCCGACACGCCGGGCAACTCGGCAAGGTTGTGGCAGGCTGCACCCGGGCAGGCCACACTCGACTAGCGGAAGCAGCGACGCACGTGACGTCGGCAGGCACCACCCGGGAGGTCCCCATGCCCGAACTGCGTGTCGTGGCCGTCTCCAATGACGGCACACGGCTGGTGCTGAAGGCTGCCGATTCCACGGAGTACACGCTTCCGATCGACGAACGGCTGCGTGCCGCCGTGCGCGGCGACCGCCCCCGCCTCGGTCAGATCGAGATCGAGGTGGAGAGCCATCTGCGCCCCCGTGACATCCAGGCGCGGATACGCGCGGGTGCCACGGCCGAGGAGGTCGCGCAGCTCGCCGGTATCCCCGTGGACCGGGTACGCCGGTTCGAGGGTCCCGTACTGGCCGAGCGCGCCTTCATGGCCGAGCGGGCCCGCAAGACGCCGGTCCGCCGCCCCGGCGAGAACGCCGCGGGGCCCCAGCTCGGCGAGGCCGTCCAGGAGCGGCTGTTGCTGCGCGGCGCCGAGAAGGACACCGTGCAGTGGGACTCGTGGCGCCGCGACGACGGCACCTGGGAAGTGCTGTTGGTGTACTGCGTCGCGAGTGAACCGCACTCGGCGAGCTGGACGTACGACCCGCCCCGTCGGCTCGTCCAGGCCGTCGACGACGAGGCGCGTTCGCTGATCGGCGAGTCCGACGATCTCGGCACGCCCGAGCCGAGTTTCCCGTTCGTGCCGAGAATCGCGCGACTGCCCCGTGACCGCCCCCTGGACCGTCAGGCGGAACGTCCCGTCCTGCCCGCAACGGCCGAGTCCGACGAGGAGACGGCGAGCGAGCGCGACTCGCTCACCAGCATTTTGGAGGCCGTCCCCAGCTACCGGGGCGACCTGGTCGTGCCCGAACTGCCCGCCGCCGAACCGCAGGAGGAATCCGCGGAGGAGGTGGCGGACGAGGAGTCCGCGGCGCCCGCCGCCTCGGCCGGCTCCGCCTACGCGGACGTCCTCATGCCGCGGTCGGTCAACGGCCACCGTGACCGGCTCATCGGCTCCACCGACCGCCAGGCCGAGGCCGACGGCGTCCGGCCGGGCCGTCGTGCGGCGGTGCCGAGCTGGGACGAGATCGTGTTCGGCACCCGACGCAAAAAGCAGGAGTAGCGGGCCTACCACGGTGGGGAGTTGGACCGGTCGTCCACGCAGATCCGTTTCGCCTCCCTTCCGCCTCTCGTCCGTAGGAATCCGCCCGCAAAAGACCCCTCCGTGCCGAATCCGTCCGGGCCTGGTCGGTCATTCATACGTGTGTGGGGCCCGCGTCGTTCAGTCGCGGGCCCCACGGCATTCCGTCGGCCGTGTGTCACCGGGGGTCGGGCCCGGTGGCCACCGGGCGGTTGCCGTCGCGGGACCACTCCGACCACGAACCGACGTACAGGGCCGCCGGGATGTCCGCGACGGCCAGCGCCAGCACCTGGTGGGCGCCGGAGACGCCCGAGCCGCAATAGACGCCGACCTCCAAGTCGGCCCTCGCGCCAAGTGCCTCGAAGCGGTCGGTGAGTTCGGCGGAGGACCGGAAGCGGCCGGATTCGGCCATGTTCTCCGTGGTGGGTGCCGACACCGCGCCCGGGATGTGACCGCCGACCGGGTCGACGGGCTCCACGTCGCCGCGGTAGCGCTCGGCGGCCCGTGCGTCCAGGAGCAGCCCCGTGCGGGCCAGCGCGGCGGCGCCGTCCGCGTCGAGCAGCGGCAGCGCTCCGGGGGCAGGGGTGAAGGTGCCGGGGGCCGGCTCCGGGATCTCCGTGGTCAGCGGGCCGCCCCAGGCCGCCAGACCGCCGTCCAGGACCCGTACCGAGGGGTGGCCCGCCCAGCGGAGCAGCCACCACGCGCGCGCGGCGGCCCAGTTGAGCCCGCCGTCGTAGACGACGACGGCGCGGTCGGAGGAGACGCCGGCAGCCCTCATCGCCGCACCGAAGGCCTCCACATCGGGCAGGGGGTGGCGGCCGGCGGAGCCTGCCGGGCCGGCGAGTTCGGAGTCCAGGTCGACGAACACGGCCCCTGGGATGTGCGCCTTGTCGTACTCGGGGCGCAGGTTCGGGCCGCCCAACTGCCAGCGGACGTCCAGGAGGACCGGGGGGCGCGCCCCGCCAGCTCGCTCGCGAGATCGGATGCGGTGATGATGACGTTCATGGCCACCATCCTCGCGTACGGGGTGGCCGCGTCGTCCAGGTCCGGCTACTCTGCCCGCCGGACGGACCCGATCACGAGGCGTACGGGATCGGGCACATGGCGTGCAGCCGATGGACACCGCACGGGTGGCGACGCGGAGAAACGGGAGCCCGGCGTCCGTGCGTACGTACGCGTCGCGCGGCGGTGCGGCGCGCCCCCGTGGCACTACGGCTGGTGCGAGCATCGGCACGGGGCGTGATCGCGGGTGGACGCGGTACACGCGTACGGAGGGCGACGGACACGGCCGCCGCGAGGGGCCGAGGAGAGAGTGACGATGACCGAGGCACGGGGGTCGACCGGCCGGAACGGTACGGCGTATCCACCGGGCACACCTTGCTGGGTGAGTCTGATGGTGCACGGGCCGACCACGACCCAGGAATTCTACGGAGGGCTGTTCGGCTGGGAGTTCCAGCCCGGCCCCCGACAGCTCGGCCCGTACGTGCGGGGGCTGCTCGACGGGCATGAGGTGGCGGGCATCGGGCAGCTGCCGCCCGACCGCCATCTCCCCATCGCCTGGACACCGTACTTCGCCTCGGACGACGTGGACTCGACGGCGGAGACCGTACGGCACTGCGGCGGCACCGTCGGCGTCGGCCCGCTGGACGCCGGCGAGGCGGGGCGCCTGGCGATCGCCTCCGATCCCGCGGGCGCTGTCTTCGGCATCTGGCAGGCGGCGGAGCACCTGGGCGCGGACATCACGGGCGTCCCCGGCACCCCGGCCTGGGACGAACTCCTCACCGTCGACAGCTCGCTCGTCGCCAAGTTCTACGAGACCGCCTTCGGCTACGAGGAG
This sequence comes from Streptomyces sp. TG1A-60, assembly GCF_037201975.1. Taxonomy (NCBI): domain Bacteria; kingdom Bacillati; phylum Actinomycetota; class Actinomycetes; order Kitasatosporales; family Streptomycetaceae; genus Streptomyces; species Streptomyces sp. TG1A-60. The sequence continues at coordinate 1,989,404 of NZ_CP147520.1, forward strand.
GAGCCGGTCGTCACCGCCGACCTCGACTACGTCACCCTCAGCATCGAGGGGCGCCCCGTCGCCGGCATCCACGGCATCGGCACCGCCCTCCATCGCGACCGAGGACCCCACTGGCTCACCTACTTCGAGGTCACCGACCCCGAGGAGGCCGCGAACCGTGCCATCGAACTGGGCGGCCACATCCTCGAACCCACTCACCCCACCCCCCACGGCCCGGCAGCCACCCTCGCCGACCCGGAGGGCGCGAAGTTCGCGGTGGTCCGTACGGAACACTGAGCCGCCGGGTGTCGGCCGCACGAGCAGGTGGTCTTGGGTGGCCCCGGGCCCGGCAGTCCGCTCAGACCGCCTCGACCGGCAGTACGTCCGGGGAGAGGGCGCCGGCGTGGGCTGTGGCGGCTGTCAGACGGCGGCGGTGGTGGCGGCGGCAGAGGACCTCATAGCCGATGTCGTCCGGTTGGTTGACGTCGCCGACGACGACCTGGGCGCCCTCGACGACCATGTGGCCGCCTATGGTGCGGGCGTTGTGGGTGGCGCGGGCGCCGCACCAGCAGAGGGCCTCGACCTGGAGGACCTCGACGCGGTCGGCCAGCTCGACCAGGCGCTGGGAGCCGGGGAAGAGCTTGGAGCGGAAGTCGGCGGTGATGCCGAAGGCGTAGACGTCGACTCCCAGGTCGTCCACGACGCGGGCGAGCTGGTCGATCTGCTCGGGGGCGAGGAACTGGGCCTCGTCGGCGATCACGTAGTCCGCGCGGCGGCCCTGCGAGAGATGGTCGACGAGGTACGCGTACAGGTCCTGGCCGTCCTCGACCTCGACGGCGTCCGTGACCAGACCGAGGCGTGAGGAGAGCTTTCCCTCGCCCGCACGGTCGTCACGCGTGAAGATCATGCCCTGGAGGCCGCGCGCCGAGCGGTTGTGCTCTATCTGGAGGGCCAGCGTCGACTTCCCGCAGTCCATCGTTCCGGAGAAGAACACCAGCTCGGACATGGTGAGTTGAGCACCTTTCGGCGAGGAGGGCGACAGGGCGGGCGTGGTTTCAGGAGCGCACTTCGAGGAGCGGGACGAGCTGTTCCACCGGTGTCATCGAGCCGTGGTTGCCGACCATCGCCGACTCCTTGGGTTCCCGCTCGGAGGCGATGATCAGAACGTCGTCGCGCGCGGCAGCGACCACGTCGCCGATACGGGCGTACACCCGTTCGTCGACCTTCGGGCCGAACCAGCCCGCCGCGATCGCCTCGTCGCGTGAGGCGATCCAGAACTGCTCGCCGAGCACCTCGCGCCAGCAGGTCAGGACGTCCGACTCGGCACCCGGCACGGCGTACACATGGCGGGCACGGCCCTCGCCTCCCAGGAGGGCGACCCCGGCGCGCAGTTCCCAGTCCTCGTCGAAATCGATGCGGTGCCGCTCGTCGAACGGGATGTCGATCATGCCGTGGTCGGCGGTGACGTACAGAGCCGTACGCGGCGGGAGCTGCTCCGCCAGGCGCTGGACCAGCCGGTCCACATGCATGAGCTGCCCGCGCCAGGCGTCCGAGTCGACGCCGAAGCGGTGCCCCGCGCCGTCCACCTCGGAGTAATAGGTGTAGACCAATGAACGGTCTCCTGCGGCCAGTTGTCCGGCCGCCACGTCCATGCGGTCCTCGCCGGAGAGCCGGCCGTGGAAGGTTCCGCCGCTCAGCGCGATCTGGGTGAGGGGGGTGTTCTGGAAGGCCGGGGAGGTGACCTGCGCGGTGTGCACCCCCGCCTCGTCGGCGAGCTGGAAGATCGTGGGGTACGGCTGCCACACACGCGGCGCCGTCCACGGCTGCCAGCGGAGCTGGTTCATCAGCTCCGCCGTGTCGGGGTCGCGCACGGTGTAGCCCGGCAGTCCGTGCGCGCCCGGCGGCAGGCCGGTGCCCACGGAGGCGAGGGATGTCGCGGTGGTGGCGGGGTAGCCCGCGGTGATGGGACGGCCGGTGCCGCCGCGCGAGGACGCCAGCAGCGAGGTCATGAAGGGCGCCTCGTCCGGGTGCGCCCTCAGCTGCTCCCAGCCCAGCCCGTCGACCAGGAACACGCAGTTGCGGTCGGCCGCCGTCAGTTCCGGTATCGCGGCGGCCGTACCGGGGACCTCCATGCCCGCCGCGAGGGTGGGCAGGAGGTCGGCGAGCGAGCCCGCGCCGTACTCGGGGACGGGTGCGGAGCCGACGGCGAGGGGCTCCGGGTCGTCCCAGGTGGGCAGCGCCATCAACGGGCGGTGTCCGCGGTCGCCTCGGAGAGGGACTGCGCGAAGGCGAGGGCCTGCCGCACGGTCTCCGGCCCGTCCCCGGCCTCGCTGACGCGCAGGCTGAGGTCGTCCGCCGTCGAGCTGCCCGTGTACCCGTGGTCCGCCTCGCAGTTGGGGTCGCCGCAGGCGGCGGGCTCCAGGTCGATGCGGGAGACGGCGCCCCAGCCGATGGTCAGGACGACCTCACGGGGCAGGGTGCCCGGTGCGTACGACTCGGGGTTGGCGACGACCCGGCTGAGCACGACCGACGAGATCCGGCCGAGCTTCACCGACTCGGTCGACGTCGTGGCGTACGGCGTCGGCGAGGTGGTGTCCGCGGCCTGCTCGTCGGTGTGGCTCACGATGAAGCGGTTGCCCGTGAGGACGAGCACCGTGACGTGCCGCCGCACCTCGTTCGCGTCGAACGTGGTCTCCTGATGGACCAGGTACGACTTGACGGCCTCGCCGCCGACAGCGGCCTCCACCGCCTCGGCCACGAGGGCCGGGTAGTAGCCGCTGCGCTCGATCGCCGCACGCAGCCCCTGGGTCGTCGTACTGGTCTTGGCCATGACGTCCATCCTACGGTGGCGCACCGACTGCGAGGGACCGCTCTGCGGTCTCCGTTCTGTCGTGGGCCGATGGATGCGCGAGTCCGTGCGCCGTCCGGACGGGGGCCGCGCGCCGCCTTGAGCGCGCCGGACGCGCCGGCCTCAGTACACCGGAAGGGTCCGCGGGCCGAGGTCGTCACGGGCGGGCGGGCGCGCGAGCCGTACGGTGGCGCCGAGGACACTCAGGCCGCGCTGGGCCACGACGACGGGCTCCAGACAGACCGCGACGACCTCGGGGTGGTCGTCGACCAGGCGGGACACCCGCAGCAGCAGTTCCTCCAGCGCCGCCGTGTCGACGGGGGCCGAGCCTCGCCAGCCGAAGAGGAGCGGTGCCGTCCGGATCGATCGGACCAGCGAGGACACGTCCCGCTCGGTGGCCGGAATCAGGCGGTGCGCCATGTCCCCGAGCAGCTGCGACGCCGGCCCGGCGAGCCCGAACGAGAGCACTGCTCCGGCCGCCGGGTCGACGACCGTCCGTACGATCGTGTCGACCCCGCGTGGGGCCATGCCCTGCACCACGGGACGCAGCTCCTCCGGCGTCCCGAACAGCTCCGTCAACTCCGTGTACGCCCGCCGTAGTTGCTCCTCGTCCGCCAGATCGAGCCGTACGCCGCCCAGATCGGCCCGGTGCCGCAGGTGCGGGGCGGTCGTCTTGAGCGCCACCGGATAGCCGACGGCCCGCGCGGCGGCCACGGCCTCGTCGGGCGTGGGCGCGGGCCGCGCCTCCCGCAGGCGGATGCCGTACCGCGCGAGCAGCGCGCCCGTCTCCTCCGACCCGAGCGTGAGCCGCTCCCCGCGCGCCTGCAGCGCGTCGATCTGCTCGGCCGCCCCTTTCTCGTCGATGTCCTCGTACTCCGGGACCCGCCCGGGGTCGGCCGCCTCCCGCCGCCACCGGGCGTAGTTCACGGCTTCGGAGAGCGCGCGGACGGCGCGCTCGGCGGCGGGGTAGGCGGGGATGAGGCGGGAGTCGGCCGCGTCGGCAGGAGGCACCGTCGCCGGCTCTGTCGTCCCCTCGGCGGGCGGTCGTCCGGCGGGGCGGAACGGGTGGGCACCGCCTGCGGCCCCGGGCGCCTTGTCGCCCGCCCGGGGCGCGGTACTGGCCGCGGCCGACAACGCCTCCGCGAGCCCGCCCAGCTCGACGTGCACGACGAGCACCGTCTTCGACGGATTCGCGGCGGTCGCGGACCGCAGCGCCTCGGCCAGGGCCGCGTCACCGGGTGACTCCTCCCCCAGGGCCGGTATCGCCGTCACCACCACCGCGTCGCACGACTCGTCGGCCAACGCCCGTGACAACGCCGCGTAGAAGTCCTGCGCCGAGGCCCCTGTCGTCAGGTCCAGCGGGGGCAGCGGACGCAAGCCCTCGGAGAGGCACGCGTCGTACGTGAGCAACCCCAAGGACTCCGAGTTCCCCAGGATCGCCACGCGCGGCCCCGCCGGAAGCGGCTGGCGGGCCAGCAGCAGACCCGCGTCGACCAGCTCCGTGATCGTGTCGACCCGGATCACCCCCGCCTGCCGCAGCAGCGCGGACACGGTGGTGTGGGGCAACCTGGTGGCGCGTACGGCATGCCCCTGGGGCGCGGAGCCATGACGCGCCCCCCGCACCACCACGAGCGGCTTGACCGCCGCCGTGCGCCGGGCGAGGCGGGTGAACTTGCGCGGGTTGCCGATGGACTCCAGGTACATCAGGACCACGTCGGTGTCGGGGTCCTCGTACCAGTACTGCAGGACGTCGTTCCCGGACACGTCCGCGCGGTTGCCGGACGACACGAAGGTGGAGACGCCGGTGACGCCGGTGACCCCTCCTCCGCGCCGGTGCAGCCGGGACAGGAGCGCGATCCCGACGGCGCCGGACTGGGCGAAGAGGCCGATGCGTCCGGGGCGCGGCGTCTCGGGGGCGAGCGAGGCGTTGAGCCGTACGCCGGGGGCGGTGTTGATGATCCCGAAGGCGTTCGGTCCGATGATGCGCATGCCGTACGTACGGGCCTGGCGCACCAGTTCGCGCTGGCGCTCCCGCCCGTCGGGGCCGCTCTCGGCGTACCCGGCGGAGACGACCACGAGCCCCTGCACGCCGTGCTCACCGCACTCGGCGACGACCTCGGGGACGTACGCGGCCGGGACGGCGACGACCGCGAGGTCGACGGGCCCCTCGATGTCGGTGACGGACCGGTGGGCGGGCACGCCGGCGAGTTCCGTCTCGTCCTCCCCGAAGGCGTTGTTCACCGCGTACAGCCGACCGGTGAACCCCGCGTCCAGGAGGTTGGCGAGGACGCTGCGGCCCACTCCGCCCGGTGTGCGCCCGGCGCCGATGACGGCGACCGAGCCGGGGGCGAGAAGCCGCTGGACGGACCTGGCCTCGGCGCGCTGCTCCCGCGCGCGCTGGACGGCGAGGGAGCGGTCGGTGGGCTCCAGGTCGAACTCCAGGCGGACGACGCCGTCCTCGAAGCTGCGCTTCTGCTGGTACCCGGCGTCCGTGAACACCTTGATCATCTTGCTGTTGGCCGGCAGCACCTCGGCGGCGAAGCGCCTGATGTCGCGTTCGCGGGCGACGGCGGCGATGTGTTCAAGGAGGGCGGAGGCGACGCCGCGGCCCTGATGGGCGTCCTGGACGAGGAAGGCGACCTCGGCCTCGTCGGCAGGGGCCGACGCGGGCATTCCCTCGGCGTCGATGCGGTCGTAGCGTACGGTGGCGATGAACTCGCCGCCGACGGTGGCGGCGAGCCCCACCCGGTCCACAAAGTCGTGGTGCGTGAAGCGGTGGACGTCCTTGGCGGACAGGCGAGGGTACGGCGCGAAGAAGCGGTAGTACTTCGACTCGTCCGAGACCTGCTCGTAGAAGCTGACGAGACGCTCGGCGTCATCAACGGTGATGGGCCTGATGCGTGCGGTGCCGCCGTCGCGCAGCACCACGTCGGCCTCCCAGTGGGCGGGGTACTCGTGCCGGTCCGACGAGGTCTGCATGGGCCCCAGCGTACGGCTCGCGTACGACAGTGGCGCGAGGCAGTCTGGGCAAGCACAAACGGGAGGACGGCAGCCGGTTCGTGGTCAGGCCGTGGGCCCGGTCCGGCGCGCTTCACCCTGTGGGAAACTGGTCTGGACAAAGAGGTCTAGACCTCTCTGAGGTACCCGAGACATCTGAAGGGCAGCATCACATGGCTGAGCGCCGCGTCAACGTCGGCTGGGCCGAGGGCCTCCACGCCCGCCCCGCATCCATCTTCGTCCGGGCCGCCACGGCCTCCGGCATCCCCGTGACGATCGCCAAGACCGACGGGAACCCCGTCAACGCGGCCTCCATGCTGGCGGTCCTGGGCCTGGGCGCCCAGGGCGGCGAGGAGATCGTGCTCACCTCCGACGCCGAGGGGGCGGACGCCGCGCTGGACCGGCTGGCGAAGCTCGTGGCCGAGGGACTCGAAGAACTCCCCGAGACGGTCTGAGTGGTCCGGTAGAGAAAGCGGAAAAGGCCTGGAAGGCCACCCGCGTACACACCGAAGGGCTCGTCCGATTTATCGGGCGGGCCCTTCGCATTTCCGCCTGCGGGCAGCATGAATAATGCCCCACAGAATTCTTCTCTCTTTGTATACGGCGCCCGTGTTAATGCCGCAGGCTCGGCATGTTTACGTGGTGTTGCGAAGTCCTCACACGACCCGGGCGCTCCGTCCCGCCGGGCCCGCCCGGAAATCGCAGCCGGTGCGCGGCGGTGGCGCGCTCGGTGTGCAGGGATGTGATCGTGCGGGCCCGCTCGCCGTCGCCGCGCGCGACCGCGTCCACGATGCCGCCATGCTCCGCCCAGGACTCCACGGGGTCGGCCGGCGCCTCCACCGCGTACATCCAGGCGATCTTGTGCCGCAGCTGGGCGAGTGTCGAGGTCAGCGCGGGGCTGCCGGACGCCTGTGCGAGCGTCTCGTGAAACCAGCCGCCCAAGGAGCGCAGATCCTCGCTGCTGCCCCGCCGAGCCCGCTCCTGGCCCAGCCTGACCAGGCCACGCAACACCTTGAGGTGCGCCTCCGTACGGCGCTGGGCGGCCCGGGCGGCGCCCAGCGGCTCCAGCAGCATGCGCATCTCCAGCAGATCGGCGGCCTCCTGCTCGGTCGGCTCGGCGACGCACGCGCCCGCGTGTCGGCGGGTCACCACGAAGCCCTCGGCCTCCAGCGTGCGCAGCGCCTCGCGCACGGGGACGCGGCTGACGCCGTACCGGCGTGCGAGCAGTTCCTCGGTGAGGCGGCTGCCGCGCTCGTAGACACCCGCGACGATGTCATCACGGATCGCCGTGCATACCGAATGCGCCGGAATACGCATACCGACCTCCGCCTTAAGCCCCGTGAAACGTCGATGATTGACGCGTGTTCCAGCGACTCTATTGCAGCGAGCCGGAATTTCCGATGGCAGGCCGGAATCCATGGATATTTTTTGGACATCGGGTACGCCACAACGAGGAAAGCCCCGGCTCGGCGAGCCGGGGCCTCCCGCGAAGCACTGTGAGCGCGTCAGACGTTCACGCCGTGCGAGCGCAGGTACGCGAGGGGATCGATGTCCGAGCCGTACTCGGCCGTCGTCCGCGCCTCGAAGTGCAGATGCGCGCCGGTGACGTTGCCGGTCGCCCCGGAAAGGCCTATCTGCTGGCCCGGGGTGACCGTCTGGCCGACGGAGACGGCGATGGACGACAGGTGGCCGTACTGGGTGTACGTGCCGTCGTTCATCCTGATGATGATGTTGTTGCCGTACGAGCCCCCCAGCCCGCCTCGACGACGGTGCCGGAGCCCACCGCCTGGACGGCGGTGCCGGCCGCGGCGTGGAAGTCGACGCCGGTGTGGCTACCGGAGGACCAGACGGCGCCGCCGGCCTTGTAGCCGGTGGAGACGTACGAGCCGCTGATCGGGGCGACGTAGGAGTTGAGGCGCTCACGCTCGGCGGCGCGGGCGGCACGCGCCTTGATCTCCTCGCGCTCCTCGGCGGCGGCACGTTCCTGTTCGGCCTTCTCGGCGGCGGCCTTCCTGGCCGCCTCCTGTGCCTTCTTCTTGACGGCGGCCACCTCGGCGGCCTGCTGCTGGGCGACGGCTTGGGCGTCGACCTGCTCGGCGACCGTGTCCCCGAGGGTGATGATCTGGTTCAGTCCGGTCTGCTCGGGAGCCGGCTCCGCGGCGAGCGCGGGAGCGGCGAGGGTTCCGATGACACCGGTGCCGGTGAGAGCGGCGACGCCCACGTTCCTCGTGGTCGCGCGCTTCACGCGGCCGGGTCGGCGGTGCTTCCCGGGGGCGCGGGTGAACGCCATGAAGTGGCTGGTCCTTTCCTTCCCTCTCGCCTACCGGGTTAGCTGACGGGTTCGGAGCAGGAAGGTCTCCTACGGAAACCCCTCGTGTCGCGGCGCTTCGCGAAGGGCGTCCGATTCACCCCAGGGACTGCGGTGGGTCCCCGGCTCCCCTGGCTCGCGCCATACGGGGACTCGGCGATGACTGTCCGGTGCCGCGGCTGCGGCGGACTGCTGACGAACAGCCGGACTGACGCTAAGCGGGCCGTCCTCGAAATAACAAACGAATCACGGGTTTTGTAGCGCACGCCACAGGGCAGACGTGCAACCTCTGCCATCAATATGGACAAACAGGGGCCCCGGTGACTCCTCAGTCACCGGGGCCCCTTCTGTACGCCGCCTTCCGTCCTGCCTCTACTCCGCCGGTACGACGGTGACTTCGCCGATACCGAGGGCCCTGACCGGCTCCTCGATCGCGGCGGCGTCGCCGACGAGGACGGTCACCAGACGGTCCACCGGGAAGGCGCTCACGGCGGCCACGGTGGCCTCCACCGTGCCGGTGGCGGCGAGTTGCCGGTAGAGCGTCGACTGGTAGTCGTCCGGCAGGTACTGCTCGACCTGGTCGGCCAGTGTGCTCGCCACGGCCGCGGCGGTCTCGAACTTGAGGGGGGCGACCCCGACGAGGTTCTGTACGGCGACGTCGCGCTCGGCGTCGGTCAGACCCTCGGCGGCGAGGGTGCGCAGCACCGTCCACAGGTCGTCGAGCGCCGGCCCGGTGTTCGGCGTGTCGACCGAGCCGCTGACGGCTAGCATCGCGGTGCCCGAGCCGTCGGGCGCCGAGCGCAGCACCTGGCCGAACGCGCGCACGCCGTAGGTGTAGCCCTTCTCCTCGCGCAGGACCCGGTCCAGACGGGAGGTGAGGGTGCCGCCGAGGCAGTAGGTGCCGAGCACCTGGGCCGGCCACACGCGGTCGTGCCGGTCGGCGCCCACTCGGCCGATGAGCAACTGGGTCTGGACGGAGCCGGGACGGTCCACGATGATCACCCGCCCGGTGTCGTCGGCGGTCACCGACGGCACCGGGCGCGGCTTGGCCGGGGAGCTGGTCCAGGCGCCCAGGGTGTCGCCGAGCACCGCGTCGAGGTCGACACCGGTGAGGTCGCCGACGACCACGGCGGTGGCCGTCGCGGGGCGCACGTGCCTCTCGTAGAAGGCGCGTACGGCCGCGGAGTCGATGCCCTCGACGGTCTCCTCGGTGCCCTGGCGGGGGCGCGACATGCGCGAGTCGGCCGGAAACAGCTGCTTGGACAGCTCCTTCGCCGCCCGGCGGCCCGGGTTGGCCGTCTCGTGCGGGATCTCGTCGAGCCGGTTTGCCACCAGCCGCTCGATCTCGCTGTCGGCGAACGCGGGTGCCCGCAGGGCGTCGGCGAGCAGGCCGAGCGCCTTCGCCAACCGGGACACGGGCACTTCCAGGGACAGGCGTACACCGGGGTGGTCCGCGTGCGAGTCCAGGGTGGCGCCGCAACGCTCCAGCTCGGCGGCGAACTCCTCGGCGGAGTGCTTGTCGGTGCCCTCGGAGAACGCCCTGGTCATGATGGTGGCGACGCCGTCGAGGCCGGCCGGCTCGGCGTCCAGAGGCGCGTCGAGGAGCACCTCGACGGCGACGACCTGCTGGCCGGGACGGTGGCAGCGCAGCACGGTCATGCCGTTGTCCAGGGTGCCGCGCTCGGGCGCCGGGAAGGCCCAGGGCCTGGCCTCGCCGGCCTGGGGCTGCGGGTGGAAGTCCATGGTCGCGAGATCGGTCACTTCTCCGACTCCTCGTTCTCGTCGGTGGTTTCGGCGGCCTGCGCCGCGGCGGCCTCCTCTTCCTCGTCGCCGGCGACGGGCTCGTAGACGAGCACCGCGCGGTTGTCGGGCCGCAGGCGCGCCTTGGCGACCTCCTGGACCTCTTCGGCCGTCACCTCCAACACGCGGTCGACGGCGGTGAGGGCGAGCTTCGGGTCGCCGAACAGGACCGCGAACCGGCACAGTTCGTCGGCGCGGCCCGCGACCGTGCCCAGCCGGTCCAGCCACTCGCGCTCCAACTGGGCCTGGGCACGCTCCATCTCCTCCGCCGTGGGGCCCTCCGCGGCGAACCGGGCGAGCTCCTCGTCGACGGCGGCCTCGATGACGGGTACCTCGACATCGCCCGAGGTCTTCACGTCCAGCCACGCCATGGAGGGCGCGCCGGCCAGCCGCAGCAGACCGAACCCTGCCGCCACGGCCGTACGGTCACGGCGTACGAGCCGGTTGTACAGGCGGGAGGACTCGCCGCCGCCGAGGATCGTGAGCGCCAGGTCGGCCGCGTCGCACCCGCGCGTGCCGTCCTCCGGCAGGCGGTAGGCGGCCATCAACGCGCGCGCGGGCACGTTCTCCTCGACGACCTCGCGCAGTTGCTCGCCCACGACGTCGGGCAGCGCGCCGCTCCGCGGTTCGGGTTTGCCGTCGTAGGAGGGGATGGAGCCGAAGTACTTCTCGACCCAGGCGAGCGTCTGGTCCGGGTCGATGTCGCCGACGATCGACAGGACGGCGTTGTTGGGCGCGTAGTACGTCCGGAAGAACTGGCGGGCGTCCTCCAGGCTCGCCGCCTCCAGGTCGTCCATCGAGCCGATCGGCGTGTGGCGGTAGGGGTGGCCCTCCGGGTAGGCCAGGCGGAAGATCCGCTCGAAGGCGGTGCCGTACGGCACGTTGTCGTAGCGCTGCCGACGCTCGTTCTTGACGACGTCCCGCTGGTTGTCCAGGTTCTTCTGGTCGAGCGCGACCAGCAGGCTGCCCATGCGGTCGGCCTCCAGCCAGAGCGCGAGCTCCAGCTGGTGGGTGGGCATGGTCTCGAAGTAGTTGGTGCGCTCCCAGCTGGTCGTGCCGTTCAGCGAACCGCCCGCGCCCTGGACCAGCTCGAAGTGCCCGTTGCCCTGTACCTGCCCGGAGCCCTGGAACATCAGGTGCTCGAAGAGGTGGGCGAGACCTGTGCGGCCCTCGACCTCGTGGCGCGAGCCGACGTCGTACCAGAGGCACACCGCGGCGACCGGGGTCAGGTGGTCCTCGGAGAGCACCACGCGCAGGCCGTTGTCCAGGCGGTGCTCCTTCACTGTCAGGCCTCCGGAGCCTGCCTCGGCTGTGGCCGTGTGACCCATGGGCATGTACGTCCCTTCGATCGCTGTGCTGTGGTCGCGGAATCCGTCGCCGAGTCCGTCGTGGAATCGTCGTGGGACCGCCGTTTTCCTGCCGGTCCTGCCACTGTATGCAAGCGCGCGGGCCCCCGGAGAAGTTCCCGCGTCGCGTACGCCGAGAGCGAGACCGGAGGTTGCGGGGCGCGAAGGGTTGGTTAAGGTCGGCGCACACGGTTGACGCGACGGCCCCGAAGGCCGGGGCGTGCGGTCGACGCCGGGTCGTGTCCGCGTTGTCAGTGCGGCAGTCCACAATGGTCCGCATCAGACCCTGTTCCCGTCTCGGCGCGAGCGCGCCGCGGACGTGAGCGCCCCGTAGGTGAGCGACCAGAAAAAGAGGAGCCGGCAGCGATGGCCCGCCGCAGCACGAAGACCCCGCCGCCCGACGACGCGTACGAGGAGCGGATCCTCGACATCGACGTCGTCGACGAGATGCAGGGCTCCTTCCTGGAGTACGCGTACTCGGTCATCTACTCCCGAGCCCTGCCGGACGCCCGGGACGGCCTGAAGCCGGTGCACCGCCGGATCGTCTACCAGATGAACGAGATGGGCCTGCGCCCCGACCGCGGCTATGTGAAGTGCGCCCGCGTCGTCGGCGAGGTCATGGGTAAGTTGCACCCGCACGGCGACTCCTCGATCTACGACGCCCTGGTGCGCCTCGCCCAGCCCTTCTCCATGCGGCTCCCCCTGGTCGACGGCCACGGCAACTTCGGCTCGCTGGGCAACGACGACCCGCCGGCCGCCATGCGGTACACCGAGTGCCGGATGGCCGACGCGACGAGCCTGATGACGGAGTCGATCGAGGAGAACACGGTCGACTTCGCGCCCAACTACGACGGCCAGGAGCAGGAGCCGGTGGCGCTGCCCGCCGCATTCCCGAACCTGCTGGTGAACGGCGCGTCGGGCATCGCCGTCGGCATGGCCACCAACATGCCGCCGCACAACCTGAGCGAGGTCATCACCGCCGCCCGCCACCTCATCAGGCACCCGAACGCCGACCTGGACACGCTGATGAAGCACGTGCCGGGCCCCGACCTGCCCACCGGCGGCCGGATCGTCGGTCTCTCCGGGGTCAGGGACGCGTACGAGACGGGCCGCGGCACCTTCAAGATCCGCGCCACGGTGGCCGTGGAGAACGTGACGGCCCGCCGCAAGGGCCTCGTCGTCACCGAACTGCCCTTCACCGTCGGCCCGGAGAAGGTGATCGCCAAGATCAAGGACCTGGTCGGCTCGAAGAAGCTGCAGGGCATCGCCGACGTCAAGGACCTCACCGACCGCCAGCACGGCCTGCGTCTCGTCATCGAGATCAAGAACGGCTTCGTGCCTGAGGCCGTTCTCGAGCAGCTCTACAAGCTGACGCCGATGGAGGAGTCCTTCGGCATCAACAACGTGGCCCTGGTCGACGGCCAGCCCCTCACTCTGGGCCTCAAGGAGCTCCTGGAGGTCTACCTCGACCACCGCTTCAACGTCGTCCGCCGCCGCTCGGAGTTCCGCCGGGGCAAGAAGCGTGACCGTCTGCACCTGGTCGAGGGCCTGCTCACGGCCCTGGTCGACATCGACGAGGTCATCCGCCTGATCCGCTCCAGCGAGAACTCCGCGCAGGCCAAGGAGCGCCTGATGGAGCGTTTCTCCCTGTCGGACATCCAGACGCAGTACATCCTCGACACCCCGCTGCGCCGCCTCACCAAGTTCGACCGCATCGAGCTGGAGTCCGAGAGGGACAGGCTCAACGCCGAGATCGCGGAGCTGACCCGCATCCTGGATTCGGACGCGGAGCTGCGCAAGCTCGTCTCCTCCGAACTGGCCTCGGTGGCGAAGAAGTTCGGCACCGAGCGCCGTACGGTGCTGCTGGAGTCCTCGGGCGCCTCGGTGGCGACGGTCCCGCTCCAGGTGGCGGACGACCCGTGCCGGGTGCTTCTGTCGTCGACGGGTCTGCTGGCCCGTACGGCGGGCGGCGAGTCCTTCGCGGGCGGGGACGGCAAGCGCGCCAAGCACGACGTCATCGTCTCCGCCGTCCCCGCGACGGCCCGGGGCGAGGTCGGCGTGGTGACCTCCACGGGCCGTCTGCTGCGCCTGAGCGTGGTCGATCTGCCGCAGCTGCCGGAGACGGCGGCGGCGCCCGGCCTCTCGGGCGGCGCCCCGCTCGCGGAGTTCCTCTCCCTCCAGGACGGCGAGACGGCCATCTGTCTGACGACGCTCGACGAGTCGTCGCCCGGCCTGGCCATCGGCACCGAGCAGGGCGTCGTCAAGCGCGTGGTCGCCGACTACCCCTCCAACAAGGAGGAGCTGGAGGTCATCACCCTCAAGGAGGGCGACCGGATCGTCGGCGCCGTCGAGCTGCGCACCGGCGAGGAGGATCTGGTCTTCATCACGGACGACGCGCAGCTGCTGCGCTACCAGGCCTCCCAGGTCCGCCCGCAGGGCCGTCCGGCCGGCGGTATGACCGGCATCAAGCTCACCGAGGGCGCCAAGGTCATCTCCTTCACGGCCGTCGACCCGGCCGCGGACGCCGTCGTCTTCACGGTGGCGGGCTCCCGGGGCACGCTCGACGACTCCGTCCAGACCACCGCCAAGCTCACCCCGTTCGACCAGTACCCCCGCAAGGGCCGCGCCACGGGCGGCGTCCGCTGCCAGCGGTTCCTCAGGGGCGAGGACTGCCTGTCCATCGCCTGGGCGGGCCCCGCCCCGGCCCGCGCCGCCCAGAAGAACGGCACCCCGGCCGACCTCCCCGAGATGGACCCGCGCCGCGACGGCTCGGGCGTGTCCCTGGGCAAGACGGTGTCGTCGGTGGCGGGGCCGGTGTGAGCGGGGGCCGGGCCCTTCGCGGGCGGGCGTAGCGAGCGGCCGTTGGCGGCGCGGTCAGAGACCGTCGTACGGGCCCTCGGGTACGTCGGGCTCCTCGGCCTCCGCCTCCTGTACGTAGCGCAGGACGCCCCACATGCTGTGTTCGTCGGCGTGTGGGGCGTCGTCCTTGCAGGCCTCCAGCTCCTTGCTCAGGGCCGTGCCGTCGATCCCCGATCCGATGAGCACGAGCTGACTGAGACGGCTCTCGTCACCGTTCTCGTCACCGCCCGTCCAGGGCTCGGGATAGAACCGCAAGAAACGCCCGACGGCATGCACGGCGTAACGGTTCCGGAGGTCGTACGGCCCGAAGTCGACGTACCCCTTGATGCGGTAGAGCCCATCGGGCCTGCTGTCGAGGAAGTCCATGAGCCGGCGGGGATGCAACGGAACGCCGGAGACGAAGGCGACGCTGTCGTAGCCGGAGTGCAGATGCCCGACGTGGTCGTCCCCGTCCTCGCCATGGGTGTGCCGATGCAGGTCGTCGAAGGAGAGCTGGCCGATGCGCTCCTCTGAGGGCCGGCAGTCGAAGAGGAACTCGGGATCGACCCGCCCGTAGGTGGCGGGCACCACGGCCGCACGGTCACTGAGCGAGCGGACGAGCGACAGGACGCGCTCCCCGTCCTCGGCCCGGTCGAGCTTGTTGACGACGACGAGGTCGGCGATGGCGAGATGCCGGTCCGTCTCGGGATGGCGCTGCCGGGTCTCGAGGAACTCGGCCGCGTCGACGACTTCGACGAGCCCGCCGTACACCACCCGGGGATTCTCACTGGCGAGCACCATCCGCACGAGTTCCCGCGGTTCCGCGAGACCACTGGCCTCAATGACGATGACATCGATCCCGGCGGCGGGCTCGGCAAGCCGCCCCAGACAGACATCCAGCTCACTGACGTCGACGGCACAGCACAGACACCCGTTGCCCAACGACACGGTGGAGTCCCCGAGTGCCCCGGCCACCGCCATCACGTCGATCTCGATGGCTCCGAAGTCATTGACGACAGCACCGATACGGCTGCCACCGCTGCGGTGGAGGAGGTGATTGAGCAGGGTGGTCTTACCCGAACCGAGAAACCCGGCGAGGACGACGACCGGGATCTGCCGCGCCCCCTGCGGACTCGGACTCGGACTCTGAATCGACGACTGGCTCAACACGCGTCCTCTCTCCCACCGTTGCGTGCGCCGGCTCGCGACCGGCCACCGCACGAGGACGGCTCATGGACCGGCTCTCGCCGGAACGCCGCAGCTCTCGTGCGTCCCTTGCATGCCGCCCCAGGATACGAGTGGTCCCGAACGCCCCGGGGAGTGAACGATTGTCAGCGGCGCCCGCGGGGCACACGTTGGGCATGGCGCCGATTCGCGCGACCCGCACATCCCTCTGTGCGCCTCCTCTCCGCCTCCCAGCCGACCAGTGCCGCTCGGACACACTGGAGGCGGCAAGCGCCGCCCACCGCTCGCCGGTCCCCACCTGTCGCCCCACTTCCGACGACCGGCGGACGGCTGCCTGAACCGGGGGTTGACATGATCACACAGAACATTGGGACAGGGAGGTGGGGCTCCGCCGCCCGGCAGAGGCTTGCGTCGACCGCGCACGCCCTGGCGAAGCGAAGCTCCCGACAGCGCAAGCGCGCCGCACTCGCCGAGCAACACCGACTGCACTTCGACCTGCTGTGCAGGGCCATGGCCGACCCCGCGCTGGCCGCCGTGCTCGATACCTATGAGAGCGACACCCCACCGGAGCGACAGCGTCAGTACCTCTTCGCCAACGCTCTCTACGTCAACGCCCTGTACTTTCACCGCATCGGGGCGCTCAGTCTGCCGGAGCTGTACGGACACCTGCGGGTGATGTCCCGCAACACGATCTTCCGGGACTACTGGGCCGCCACCCGTCATCACCGGGAGAGCCTGCCGGACACATCCGACGAAGCGGCGCTCGGCGAGATGATGAACCGTCTGGTGGAGGAAATGAACAAACTGGTCGAGGAGCACGACGACGGTGACGAATGGTGGGTCATAGGGCAACCGCCGGACGAGTGATTCACACTCAAGTCCCTTGGTTCGGCGAGACGTTCGGACGGCAAGACCGATACTCTGCCCGCATCCTGCCCAGGAGGAACATCCTGCTCAGGTCATTGCATGTGCGGCGTAGGGCTGCAGATCCCCACCCGAGGCAGCAGCCCTTTCATGAGCATCCGTGGGCCCGCTCATTGAATCGATCGGACGCAAGATGGGCCATCAGCCCGCGCAGCGCTCCGCTCACGTGTGGGCCCATCCCTCTCGATTGCCCTAGGAACCGGACTTGAAGATCGTGCGTCGAGTCGGCGCCTCGCCCAAGGAGCGCGGCAGCGCCACGGGCCAGACCTGCCCCGACATCTTCGAACTCAGTGACGGAAACTTCGCCGTCATCGGCACGGAAGCCACCACCTCTCTCGACAGCGAACTGCCGCCCGACGCAGCGCGCGCCGACTACGAACGCATCGTCGTCATCAGCCGCGAAACCCTCATCCGCGCCAAGGCGGACATCCCCGACGTCTGACGCCGCCGTGTGACGGTCCGGGACATCCCCATGCCCCGGACCGTTCCCACGCCGACGGCACAGGTGCTTGACACGTGGCGGTCGATCAGCGCCCGTGACAAACGCCTTCCTCCTGTTCGAAACCGTGCTGGCGGAGCTCCACCGCGGCACGCCTCCATCCACGGCCCGAGAGGACAGTCCAGCGCTCGTCTACAGGTCACGGCCCCTGTTCAGCCGACTCTGACCACCGGAACCGCCACCGGCGCTCCCGGCCCCACGTACCGTGCCGCCGGGCGAATGATCTTCGAGTCCTCCGCCTGTTCGAGGATGTTGGCGCTCCAGCCGACGGTACGGGCCGCCGCGAAGGTGGGGGTGAACATCTCGCGGGGCAAACCGCAGAGCTCCATGACGACGCCGGCGTAGAACTCGATGTTCGTGTGCAGCGCGCGGCCGGGCTTCAGTTCGGCGAGAATCGACTCGACCTTGCGTTCCACCTCCACCGCGAAGGCGACCCGCGGGCCCCCGAACTGCTCCGCGATGCCGCGGAGCATGCGGGAACGAGGATCCTCCGTGCGGTAGACGGGGTGGCCGAAGCCCATGATCCGGTCGCCGGAGAGGACGCGTTCGCGGATCCAGGAGTCGATGCGTTCGGGGGTCCCGATGGCGTCGAGGGTGTCCAGGGCGCGGCTCGGGGCACCGCCGTGGAGAGGACCGGAGAGCGCACCCACGGCACCCACGAGGCACGCCGCCACGTCCGCGCCCGTCGACGTGATCACTCGCGCCGTGAAGGTTGACGCGTTGAATCCATGGTCAATGGTGGAGATCAGGTATTGCTCGATCGCCCGTGCCCGCAGTGGATCCGGTGCCGAACCGGTCAACATGTAGAGGTAGTTCGCGGCGTACGGAAGGTCGTCTCGCGGCTCGATCGGATCCTGTCCCCGTCCCAGCCGGTACAAGGCCGTGAGCAGGGTGGGCACGGCAGCCGACACGGCCAGCGCGTCCGCGCGGCGCCGGTCCGCGTCGAGGTCGTACACCGGCCGGAATCCCCTGGAGGCGCCGAACAGCGACAGGGCGGTGCGGAGGCCGGACAGCGGTCCGGAGTGGGCGCTCGCCGTCGCGATCGCGGGCAGCGCTGCTCTTACGTCGTCGGGCAGCCGACGCAGGAGGCGGACCCGGGCGGCGAACGCGGCCCGCTGCGTCGCGTCCGGCAGTTCGCCGTGGACCATCAGGTGCCAGACGTCCTCGAAGTCACGGGTCTGCGCGAGTTCGACGGCCGAGTACTGGCGGTAGTGGTAGAAGCCCTCCTGCCCTCTGACGTCACCCAATGAGGTGTCGGTGACGACGACGCCCGCGAGTCCTCGCGGCACGTCGACGGGGGCGGTCGCGGCACGGTCGATCGGCATGTCTCCTCCTTGGACTTGATTCGACTGTCCATGATTGACTCATTCCTGTCAATATTGATTGAATCAATGTAATATCTGCACGGATACGGTGGCGTCCATGACGGAGCAAGGCGATCGAGAATCTGCGAGTGCGGCGAACACCCCCGCCTACGCCGGCCGACGGCTCACGACCCGGGAGACCGCGGAACTCCTCGGCGTGAAACCGGAGACCGTGTACGCGTACGTGAGCCGCGGGCAGCTCAGCAGCCGACGTGATCCCGGTGGGCGGGGCAGCACCTTCGCCGCCGAGGAGGTGGCGGCGCTCGCCCGTCGCAACAGGCGGGAGAGCAGCGGAAGCCCTGCCACAGATGGCGAACTCGCCGTCCGTACCCGGCTCACCCTCATCGAGGATGACCGCTACTACTTCCGCGGGGTCGACGCCACCGAACTCGCCGCGCACCGCTCCTACGAAGAGGTCGCCGAGTGGCTGTGGACGGGGGAGCTGCGGCCCGGCGTCACCTTCACCGCCCCGAAGGCGTCCGCCACCGCCGCCCGCCGGGCGGTGGACGCGCTGCCGGAGCACAGCGGGCCCCTGGACCGGCTTCGGGTGGCGGCGATCGCCGCCTCGGCGGCGGACCCCCTGCGCTTCGACCTCTCCGAGGAGGCCGTCCTCGGCACCGCCCGCACCCTCATCCCCACCCTCGTCGGCGCCCTCCCGCCGGTCCTGCGCTCCCACCGTGACTCGGGGCCGCTGGCCGACCGCCTCTGGGCGAGGCTCAGCGCCCGTACCCCCGACACTGCGTCACTGCATGTCCTGAACACGGCACTCGGGCTGCTCGTCGATCACGACCTGGCCGCCTCCACACTCGCTGTCCGTGTCGCGGCGTCGGCCCGCGCCCACGTGTACGCGGCCGTTTCGGCGGGGCTGGGCGCGCTCGAAGGCCCGCTGCACGGCGCGGCCAGCGCGCTCGCCCACCGGCTGCTTCTCGACGTACTGGACCAGGGCGACGCCGCCCCGGTGATCGCGGACGAACTGCGGGCCGGCCGCAGCATCGCCGGGCTAGGCCACCGCCTGTACCCGGGCGAGGATCCACGCGCGCGTGTCCTGTTCGCGATCCTGGAGGACGTGCCCCGGGCGGCACCGGCCATCGCCGCCGCCCGCGACATCGTGGCGACCGCCGCCCGCCACACGCCCCTGCACGCCAACGTCGACCTGGCACTCGCGGTCTTCACCGTCTCCTACGGCATGCCCTCCTCCGCGGGCGAGACCGTCTTCGCCGTGGCCCGCACGGCGGGCTGGATCGCTCATGCTCTGGAGGAGTACGGGGAACGCCCGCTGCGGATGCGCCCGAGCGGCCAGTACGTGGGAGCGCGCCCGCCGCAACCGCTCCCGGGGTGAACCCATGCAGCACTTCATGCTCCACAACCCTGAGTCCCCGACGCGCCCCTGGCGCCCCTGTCGCCGCCCCTTCGGCCCGGCCGGAAGTCACTCATGCGCAACTCAGGTTAGGCTCACCTCTGTGAGTACGTGCACATCCGCGTCCCGACACCTCGACGAGCCTCTCGCGGGGACCGCCGCCACGGCGAGGACATGGCTGCTGCTGGAACAGCCGGGACCCTGGGGCGTCAAGGCGCTCACTTCGAGCCACCTGGATCCCGCGCTCGGCCACGCCCTCGAAGCGGCGGCGGAGGGTACCGGCGTACGCGTGGCGCTCATCCGGCGCCCCGGCCGCCACGCGGACTGCCGTGAGGTCCGTGAGCGGCGTGTGTACGCGGCTCACACCTCTCCCGGGAACATCTGGCTGCACAGCGCCACGACGTCCGACCCCCGGCAACTGCTCGACCTCGATCTCGCCGCCCTCGGCAGGGGCGACCATCGCACCTTCGGGACGGTTCTGCAGGGCCGACCCCACACCGGCGACCCCCTCGCGCTCGTCTGCACCAACGGCAAGCGCGACCGCTGCTGCGCCCTCCTCGGCCGCCCGCTCGCCGCCGAACTGGCCGCCTCCGGACTCGAAGGCACCTGGGAGGTCACCCATCTGGGCGGTCACCGTTTCTCGCCGACCCTGCTCGTGCTGCCCTTCGGATACGTGTACGGCCGCGCCGAGGCCCCTCACGTCAAGGAGGTCCTTCACGGCGTACGGGATGGACGGATCGTCACGGAGGGGTGCCGCGGGAACTCCGCCTGGGAGCGCCCCGGACAGGCGGCCGAGCTGGCGGTGCGCACGGAGACGGGCGAGGACGCGGCCGACGCGCTCACCGTCGTCCGCACGGACGGCACGGCACCCCGCTGGACGGTGACCGTCACCCACGCCGACGGCCGCCGCTGGACCGTCGCCGTCACCCAGGGCGCCCCCCAGCCGCCCCGCCCGGAAAGCTGCGGGTCCCCGCTCGGCTCCCCCGCCACGATGGACGTCATGACCGTACGAGAACTCGCCCCGGCCGCACCGACGCGCTAGAAGTGCCCTGAAGATCTTGAAATCGCGCCCGGCTTGCACCCATTCACTCCGATTGACATCTACCGGCGATCCGGGGCGAGCCGGGCGGCCAGAGCAAGATCTTCATCGGCCTTCTAGGGCGTGTTTCGAAAGTCCCGTCTGGCTCGCGTCCCGTCCCAGCGGCTCCCAGACCGACTGCCGGACGGACTGCCGGCCACCCGGCATCCAGGCTCAGGACGCCGCTCCGCCCCCTCGCCGCACAGGAACCCGCGCCTGAGATCCGCGCCACACCCCACTACGGCCGGCCCGCCCCGTCCACGTACCGTCGTGGGTATGAGCCCCACTCCCTCCGCACGCCGTCTGCGTCTCGGTCTGCCGCGGCGGGTGTTCTCGCAGGTCCTGCTGATGCAGGTGGTGATCGCCGCAGGTGTCGCCGTCCTCGCGACGGGCCTGTTCCTCGCGCCGCTCGGCGACCAGTTGGACGACCAGGCGATGCGCCGGGCCCTCGCGATCGCGCAGACCACGGCGGTGCAGCCGCAGCTCGCCGAGGATCTCGTCTCGACGCGGCCGTCCGTGAACGGCCCCGTGCAAGCCGAGGCCGAGCGAATCCGAAGGGCCAGCGGGGCCGAGTACGTGGTCGTGATGGACACGTACGGGACCCGTTGGTCGCACCCGGACGCAGCGGAGATCGGCGGAGTCGTGTCGACCGACCCGCGCCGCGCCCTGGCCGGGCAGGAGATCATGGAGATCGACTCGGGGACCCTGGGGCGCTCCGCCCGGGGTAAGGTGCCGCTGCGCGACGCCGAGGGGAAGATCGTGGGCGCCGTCTCGGTCGGTATCGAGTACGACAATGTGCGCGCCCGGTTGGTCCACGCGATCCCCGGGCTCCTCGCGTACGCCGGCGGGGCCATGGCCGTCGGTGCGCTGGCCGCGTATCTGATCTCCCGACGGGTCCACCGTCAGACCCGTGACCTGGCCTTCTCCGACATCGCGGGGCTGCTGGCCGAGCGTGAGGCGATGCTGCACGGCATCCGGGAGGGCGTGGTCGCGCTGGACCGCGCCGGCCACGTGCGTCTACTGAACGACGAGGCGCACCGGCTGCTGGGCATCGGCGACGAGGTGGTCGGCAGGTCGCTCGACGACGCGCTCGGCCCCGGCCGTACGACCGATGTACTGGCCGGCCGGGTCACGGGCACCGACCTGCTGACCGTTCGGGGTCACCGCGTCCTGGTCACCAACCGCATGCCCACCGGCGACGGCGGTGCCGTCGCAACCCTGCGCGACCGCACCGAACTGGAGCAACTCGGCCGTGAACTGGACTCCACGCGCGGCCTGATCGACGCCCTGCGTGCCCAGGACCACGAGCACGCCAACCGGATGCACACACTCCTCGGCCTGCTCGAACTGGAGATGTACGACGAGGCCGTGGAGTTCGTCGGCGAGGTGGTCGGGGACCACCGGACGACCGCCGAGCAGGTCACCGAGAAGATCCACGATCCGCTGCTCGCCGCGGTGCTGGTCGGAAAGGCGACTGTCGCGGCCGAGCGCGGAGTGGCGCTGTCGGTCGCGAGCGGCACGCTGCTGCCGGACCGGCTGATCGACCCCCGTGGGCTGATCACCATCGTCGGCAACCTCGTCGACAACGCCCTGGACGCCGTCGCGGGCACCCGCCACGCGCGCGTGGCGGTCGATCTGCGCGCCGAAGGCCGTACGGCCATCCTCCGGGTGCGCGACACCGGTCCCGGAGTCCCGCCCGACCAACGGGAGTTGATCTTCACGGACGGCTGGTCCACCAA
This sequence comes from Streptomyces sp. TG1A-60, assembly GCF_037201975.1. Classification (NCBI taxonomy): domain Bacteria; kingdom Bacillati; phylum Actinomycetota; class Actinomycetes; order Kitasatosporales; family Streptomycetaceae; genus Streptomyces; species Streptomyces sp. TG1A-60. The sequence goes on from NZ_CP147520.1 coordinate 2,011,666, forward strand.
GACGCCACCGGCCCACCGCGAACGCGGCATCGGGCTCTCTCTGGTACGCCGCCTCGCCGAACGGCAGGGTGGCGGCGCCCGGGTCACGGAGGCGGCGGGCGGCGGCGCGGAGTTCACCGTCGTGCTGCCCGACGCACTCGCGGAGCCGGCCCTGGTGACTCAGACGTCCGGGTCGACGCTTACCTCTACGGCACCCGACGACGAGCCGGCTCGGCACGACGAGCCGACGGCCGACCGCGACGGGCGACCGGGGCCCGCGCAGGAGTCCGAAGCCGCCATCACAGCCGCCGAGAAGGAGTCGCGATGATCGAGGTCCTGATCGTGGACGACGACACCCGGGTCGCCCGCGTCAACGCCGCCTACGTGGAGAAGGTCGCCGGTTTCCACGTGGCGGGCGTGGCCCACAGCGCGGCCGAGGCACTCCACCAGTTGGGGACGCTTCCTCACACGGACCTGGTCCTCCTGGATCACTACCTGCCGGACGAGACGGGCCTCGCTGTGGTCCAGGAGATGCGTCGCAGGGGCCACCAGACCGACGTGGTCATGGTGACGGCGGCCCGTGACGTCTCGACGGTCCAGGCGGCGATGCGCCAGGGCGCGCTCCAGTACTTGGTCAAGCCGTTCGCGTTCGCCGGGCTGCGCGCCAAGCTGGAGGCGTACGCGGATTTGCGGCGCACCCTGGACGGCGGCGGCGAGGCCGAACAGGCCGAAGTGGACCGGATCTTCGGCGCGCTGTCGGCGGGCGGCGAGCCCGACCTGCCCAAGGGCCACTCCCCCACCACCGCCGAGCTCGTACGCCGTGCTCTGATGACCGCCGAGGGCGCGCTGTCCGCCCAGGAGGTCGCCGAACGGACCGGCCTCAGCCGCCAGACCGCCCAGCGCTATCTGAAGCTCCTGGAACGCACGGGACGGGCCCGCCTGACCCTCAAGTACGGTGACGCGGGCCGGCCGGAGCACCGCTACGCGTGGGCGACCCGCCCCTGAAGTCACGAGCCCCCGGCCGTCACACCGCCCCGGCGCCCGTCAGCGACCGTACCTCGGTCTCCGCGTGCTTCGCCTTGTCCGGCGGCTCGGCGGAGGTGACGGTGCCGAGCCAGCCCGCGAGGAACCCCAGGGGGATGGAGACCAGGCCCGGGTTCTGCAACGGGAAGTACTGGAAGTCGACGCCGGGGAACAGCGAGTCGGGACTTCCCGAGACCACCGGCGACAGCAGCACGAGAAGCACGGAGGGGACCAGTCCGCCGTACACGGACCACACCGCGCCACGTGTGGTGAAGCCGCGCCAGAACAGCGAGTACAGCAGCACGGGCAGATTGGCTGAGGCGGCGACCGCGAAGGCCAGACCGACGAGAAAGGCCACGTTGAGGTCCTTGGCGAGCAGTCCGAGCCCGATCGCGGCCACACCGATCCCCACGGCGGCAGCGCGCGCCACGGCGACCTCGCTGTACGGCTTCGCACGCCTGCGCCGCAACGACGCGTACAGGTCATGGGCGACGGATGCCGACGAGGCAAGAGTGATGCCCGCGACGACCGCGAGGATCGTGGCGAAGGCGATGGCGGCGACGATCGCGAACAGAACCGTGCCGCCGGTGGAGTCCGTGCCACCCCCCAGGTCGAGCGCCAGCAGCGGCACCGCCGTGTTCCCGGCCGCGTTGGACGCCCGTACGGCATCCGGGCCGACGATGGCGGCAGCGCCGAAGCCCAGCACGATCGTCATCAGGTAGAAGCCGCCGATGAGGCCGATCGACCAGACCACCGATCGGCGTGCGGCCCGCGCGGTGGGCACCGTGTAGAAGCGCGACAGGATGTGCGGCAGCCCGGCCGTGCCCAGCACCAGGGCGAGTCCGAGGCTGATGAAGTCGCAGCGCGCGATCCAGTCACCGCCGTACTTCAACCCGGGCGCGAGGAACGCGCCCCCGTGTCCGCTGCGCTCGGCCGCCGTCCGCAGCAGCTGGTCGAAGTTTCCGTGGAACCGCAGCAGTACGAGCACGGTCAGCGCGATCGTCCCGCCCATCAGCAGGACCGCCTTGACGATCTGGATCCAGGTGGTGGCCCGCATCCCTCCCAACGACACATAGACGACCATGAGGGCGCCGACCCCTACGACCGTCCAGGCCTGAGCCGCCTCGCTCTCGCCTCCCAGCAGCAGCGCGACGAGGGTGCCCGCTCCCACCATCTGCGCCACCAGATACAGAACGGACACGGTCACCGAGGAAGTTCCCGCCGCGATGCGCACGGGCCGCTCGCTCATCCGCGACGCGACCACGTCGGCGAGCGTGAACCGTCCGCAGTTGCGCACCAGTTCGGCCACCAGGTACAGCACCACGAGCCAGGCGACCAGAAAGCCCACCGAGTAGAGCAGGCCGTCGTATCCGAACAGGGCGATGAGACCGGAGACACCGAGGAAGGAGGCGGCGGACATGTAGTCGCCCGCGATGGCAAAACCATTCTCCATCGGCGAGAACAGCCGCCCGCCGGCATAGAACTCCTCCGCCGAACCATGCCGATTGCGGCCCACCCACGTCGTGATGCCCAACGTGACCGCCACGAACGCGCTGAACAGCACCAGCGCCAGCGTCTGATGGTCGGCGGTCACCGCTCGCCCCCTCGAACCCCACGGGTCAACTCCTGGGTGTCCCAGCGCAGATCGAGCGCCGCCCGGTCCCGGCGCAGCCTCGCGTGACGTGCGTACGCCCACGTGAACAGGAACGTCGTGGCGAACTGCCCGAGCCCGGCCAGCATCGCCACGTTCACCGCGCCCGTCACGGGCCGCGCCATCAGCCCCGGTGCTGTGGTCGCCGCCACCACGTACCCGACGTACCAGCCAAAAAAGACGGCGACACCCGGGATCACGAACCTGCGGTAGCGGCTGCGCACCTCCTGGAAGGCCGCGCTCCGTTGGACCTCCAGATAGATGTCCGCCGCGCCCCGGCTCCCCCGCGCATCGGGCACGACCGGTGCCGACCCGCCCGTACCGTCCAACTCCCCCCAGCCGGAGGCCAGCGCGTCGTACCAGGGATCGTCGAACCGCACATCCGCGCTGGCGAGGCCGTGCCCCTCGTGCTGCTCAACCGGGCTCTCAGAACCACCCCCGCCTCGACGGGAACGGCTGGTGCTTGACTGCATGCCCAAGCATGGACAGAACGGAAAGACCCCCGACTCTCGTCTTCACACTTCTTCACTCCATCAGGTGAAGCACCGGCCGACTTCCCCACCAGGGACGACCGACGACGGGCCGGCCGCGCACGACGAGAAGGGACGTGCCCGGGGTGTCCGCCCGCAGCGGCCTGCGCGTCAACAGGTGCGACCTCCCGGCCGACCCCTTCCGCGCCGACCGAGGCCGGGCACCCCCGCGGCGCAGCCGCTACGCGTCGATGCGTGACCGATCCAACGTCGCCGCAGAACTGGAGATGAACTCCTTGCGAGGTGCGACGTCGTTGCCCATCAGCAGGTCGAAGACCTGCTCCGCCGCCTCCAGGTCCGACAGGTTGATCCGCCGCAGCGTCCGGTGCCGGGGATCCATCGTCGTCTCCGCCAGCTGATCCGCGTCCATCTCGCCGAGACCCTTGTACCGCTGGATGGAGTCCTTGTACCGGACCCCCTTGCTCTGGAAGTCCAGCAGTTTGTCCCGCAGCTCCCTGTCCGAGTACGTGTAGACGTACTTGTCCTGCCCCTCTTCGGCTGGACGAGCTCGACCCGGTGCAGCGGGGGCACCGCCGCGAAGACCCTCCCCGCCTCGACCATCGGCCGCATGTAGCGCTGGAAGAGCGTCAACAGCAGGCACCGAATGTGCGACCCGTCCACATCGGCGTCGGTCATCATGATGATCTTGCCGTACCGGGCCGCTTCGATGTCGAACGTACGTCCCGACCCGGCTCCTATGACCTGGATGATCGCGCCGCACTCGGCGTTCTTGAGCATGTCCGTCACGGACGACTTCTGGACGTTGAGGATCTTGCCCCGGATCGGCAGCAGCGCCTGGAACTCGGAGTTCCGCGCGAGCTTCGCCGTACCGAGCGCCGAGTCGCCCTCGACGATGAACAGCTCGCTGCGGTCCACGTCGTCACTGCGGCAGTCGGCGAGCTTGGCGGGCAGCGACGACGACTCCAGCGCCGTCTTCCGCCGCTGCGCGTCCTTGTGCTGACGTGCGGCGATACGCGTACGGGCGGCCGCTACGGCCTTCTCCATGACGACCCGCGCCTGGGCGGCGGCGTCCCGCTTCGTGGAGGTCAGAAACGCCTTGAGCTCCTTGGAGATCACCTGCGCCACGATGCGCCGGGCCGCCGAGGTACCGAGAACCTCCTTGGTCTGACCCTCGAACTGCGGCTCGGCCAGGCGCACGGTGACGACGGCGGTGAGGCCTTCGAGGGCGTCGTCCTTGACGATGTCGTTCTCGGCGACGCGCAGCAGCTTCTTGGCGCGCAGCACCTCGTTCATGGTGGTGGCCACGGCCTGCTCGAAGCCCGCGACATGGGTGCCGCCCTTGGGGGTGGCGATGATGTTCACGAACGACTTGAGGGTCGTGTCGTAGCCGGTGCCCCAGCGCATGGCGACGTCGACGCCGAGCTCTCGGGTGACCTGGGTGGGCGTCATCTGGCCGTGCTCGTCCAGGACGGGCACGTTCTCCCTGAAGGTGCCCTGCCCCGAGAAGCGCAGGACGTCGCAGACCGGCTTGTCGGAGGCCAGGTACTCGCAGAACTCGCTGATGCCGCCGTCGAAGCGGAAGGACTCCTCGCCCTTGCTACCGCCCTCACCGAGGCCGAACTCGTCGCGCACGACGATCGTCAGGCCGGGCACGAGGAAGGCGGTCTGGCGGGCGCGCTGGTGCAGGTGTTCCAGCGAAAGCTTGGCGTCCTGCAGGAAGATCTGACGGTCGGCCCAGTAGCGCACACGCGTGCCGGTGCGTGTCTTGGGGATCCGCTTGGCCTTGCGCAGGCCGCTGGAAGCCTCGAACTTGGCGTCCGGGCCGGTGCCCACGAAGGAGCCGGGCACGCCGCGCCGGAAGCTGATGGCGTGCGTACCGCCGTTGCGGTCGACCTCGACGTCCAGGCGGGCGGAGAGCGCGTTCACCACGGAGGCGCCCACGCCGTGCAGACCGCCGGAGGCCGCGTACGAGCCGCCGCCGAACTTGCCGCCGGCGTGCAGCTTGGTCATGACGACCTCGACGCCGGAGAGGCCGGTCTTGGGCTCGACGTCGACCGGGATGCCGCGGCCGTTGTCCCGGACCTCGACGGAGGCGTCGTCGTGGAGGATCACCTCGATGTGGTCGCAGTAGCCCCCGAGAGCCTCGTCGACGGAGTTGTCGATGATCTCCCAGAGGCAGTGCATCAGGCCTCGACTGTCGGTCGATCCGATGTACATTCCGGGGCGCTTCCGCACGGCCTCGAGCCCCTCGAGGACGAGGAGGTGCCGCGCGGTGTAGTTGGAGCCGTCCCGGTCTGCTCCGGTGAGCAGCGCTGTGGACGGCACGGACGTGTCGGCGGTCACGCGGTTCGCTCCTCGCTGAATTTCAGGTGAGGCCCTTTGGGGTAAGGGGCCGGGCTCTGTTGCCGGTCCGAGGGTACAGAGGCCTGGTAGAGCCGCTGTAACACCACCCTCGTCGGAAACTCAGAGTAGTCCAGAGTCGCATGCACGTTCGATCCCTCGATGGGGTGAAGTACATATCACGTTCCCTTCGAGGCATGAACCATTTAGGCTCCGGGCACGTCCTCATGAACAACCGGCAACCCAGCCGGGAGGACCGTACAACCGAAAGAACGACCACCAGAACCACCGACAGACAGCGCGAACCCGTACGACACGAAGACACGCACTACGGCTCATTCGCCGCCAACCGGCAGCAGACAGCCGGCCCGGAAAGATTTTTTCGAGTTAAAGCCGCGAGCGGGAACGTTTTCGGCCTGGTTGGATGTTGACCCTGGTACGACAGCTCGTCGAGCTAGAGAAGAGGCGACGTGACTACTGTTCTGACCCCCGCGACCCCGCTGACGGCCGCTGACCGATGCGACCGCTGCGGCGCCCAGGCCTACCTGCGCGTCGTCCTGCTGAGCGGTGGAGAGCTGCTGTTCTGCGCCCACCACGGCCGCAAGTTCGAGCCGGAGCTCAAGAAGATCGCCGCGGAGATACAGGACGAGACGGAGCGGCTCACGGCCGTTCCCGCGACCGCAGAAGAGGACTAGCGCTGACGCTTCGCACCTACGACGAGCCGCCGCCGGCTCAGGGCCGGTAATCGGGCGGCCACTCCCGTATCCACGGGGTGGCCGCCCGCTCTCGTACCGTGCACGACTCGGCGCACGGCCCGCGTAGCCGTCGGCGCCGCCTCAGCGGCTCCCCGCCAGCACCCGGGCCGCGTACGAGCCCCTGGTGTAGACGCCGGGGTTCCCGGCGAGCCCACAGCCGCTCCCCCACGACACGAGGCCGATCAGCTTTCCCTGGGCGACGAGCGGCCCTCCGCTGTCCCCCTGGCAGGCGTCCCGGCCGCCGGTCTGCTCCCCGGCGCACACCATGGAGCCGGGCAGATATCTGCCTGCCGCGCTGCCCGGGTAGGCCCTTTCGCAGACGGCGTCCGCCAGTACCTTCACCGGCGCGGCCCGCAGGATCTGCGCGTAGTCGCCGGCACCCGAGGTGTCCCCCCAGCCGTAGACCCCGGCCCGCGTGCCCGGCGCGTATACCGCGTCGCCCGCACCCGCCCATCCGATGACGGAGTCCGCGGGCAGCGGCGAGGCGAGGGTGACCACCGCGAAGTCCCCGGCTTTCGTATAGGCGTCGTACTCCGGATTGACCCAGGTGCCGCTCACCGGAATCTCCTGGCCCTCGGCCGACCGCAGGTCGGCGCGGCCCGCGATGACTCTCAGGTCGACAATGCGTTCCGGTGGCGCGCCCAGCACGTCCTCGCTGAGGCAGTGGGCGGCTGTCAGGACGGTCGAGCGCCCCACCACGACGCCCCCGCAGAACTGTCCGGCCCGCGTACCCCCGAACCGGTCACGACTGGACAGTGCCACCGCCCAGGGCGCCTGGGAGATCTCGACCGGTTGACCGCCGATGACGACCTCCGCCGTCGCCGTTGGCGGTGACGCCAGAGGGATGACGGCCGTGGTGGCCACGAGGGCCAGCAGTCGGGCGAAGGATCGACGCATGCGCGCTCCTCACTCTGGGCTTCGATAACACACCCAGAGTGATCTACCAGATGGGCTGCCGCATGGGCACGCACACGCCGAAGGCCCGGCTCCTTCGAGGGAACCGGGCCTTCGAGCCGGCTGCGCGGGCAGGCGCTGTGCCACCTAGTCGAGGTAGTCGCGCAGGACCTGCGAGCGGGACGGGTGGCGCAGCTTCGACATCGTCTTGGACTCGATCTGGCGAATGCGCTCACGCGTGACGCCGTACACCTTTCCGATCTCGTCGAGGGTCTTCGGCTGACCGTCGGTGAGGCCGAAGCGCATCGAGACGACGCCGGCCTCGCGCTCGGAGAGCGTGTCGAGGACGGAGTGCAGCTGCTCCTGCAGGAGCGTGAAGCTGACCGCGTCGGCTGGGACGACGGCCTCGGAGTCCTCGATGAGGTCACCGAACTCGCTGTCGCCGTCCTCGCCCAGCGGGGTGTGCAGCGAGATGGGCTCACGGCCGTACTTCTGGACCTCGATGACCTTCTCGGGGGTCATGTCGAGTTCCTTGGCCAGTTCCTCCGGGGTGGGCTCGCGGCCCAGGTCCTGGAGCATCTGGCGCTGGACGCGGGCGAGCTTGTTGATGACCTCGACCATGTGCACCGGGATACGGATGGTGCGGGCCTGGTCGGCCATGGCGCGGGTGATCGCCTGACGGATCCACCAGGTGGCGTACGTGGAGAACTTGTAGCCCTTGGTGTAGTCGAACTTCTCGACCGCGCGGATCAGACCGAGGTTGCCCTCCTGGATGAGGTCCAGGAAGAGCATGCCGCGGCCGGTGTAACGCTTGGCCAGGGAGACCACCAGACGGAGGTTGGCCTCCAGGAGGTGGTTCTTGGCGCGGCGGCCGTCCTCGGCGATGATCTCCAGCTCACGCTTGAGCTTGGGTGCGAGCTTGTCGGCGTTGGCCAGCTTGTCCTCGGCGAACAGGCCGGCCTCGATGCGCTTGGCGAGTTCGACCTCCTGCTCGGCGTTGAGCAGGGGGACCTTGCCGATCTGCTTGAGGTAGTCCTTGACCGGGTCGGCAGTGGCGCCGGCGGCTGCGACCTGCTGGGCGGGCGCGTCGTCCTCGTCCTCGTCGGACAGCACGAATCCGGCGTTCTCGGTGCCCTCGGGCTCCTCGCCGGGCTTGGCGCCGGGGGTCTCCTCAAGGACCTCTTCGTCGATCAGTTCGACGTCGTCCTTCTTGGCGGTGGTCTTCTTGGCCGCCGTCTTCTTGGCGGCGACGGTCTTCTTGGCGGGGGCCGCCTTCTTGGCGGTCGCCTTCTTGGCGGCGGCCTTCTTGGCGGGTGCGGCGTCCTCGGCGGAGACGTCGGCCGCGGGCACCTCGGGAGCGGCTGCGGCGGTGGCCTTCTTGCTGGTCACCGTCTTCGCCGCGACCGTCTTGGTGGCGGTGCGCTTGGCCGGACTCTTCGCTGCGACGCTCTTTCGGGTGCGCTTGGGCTCCGCGGCACTGACCATCAGCGTCACACCCTCTTCCTCGAGGATCTGGTTGAGGCTGCGCAGTACGTTCTTCCACTGAGTGGCCGGAATCTGGTCAGCTTCGAAGGCGCGACGCACATCGTCGCCGGCGATCTGCCCCTCAGCCTTTCCCCGCTCAATGAGCGCCATGACAGAGACGGACTCGGCGATCTCCGGCGGGAGCGTACGGGATGTGCTGGCCGACACGAACAACCTCTCGGAACGTTGGAAAACGGCTTCCGGCCCCGTCCACTGCGGACCGGAGCCGACCACCGGCTTGGGAATGGGCCGACGGTGCGGGCGGGGGCCGGGAAGATGCACAGCGCCGTGAACGGCGTCCGTATTCCCTCCGCGGCTGTCACCTCTTAGGTCATCGCGTTGTTCCCACGAGCGTTACGCCCAATCCGCGTGGCCCGAGTCACACCCCGTAAGCACTCAAAAGCGATCAGACACCGTCAGAGGTGCTCGACCGAGGCCACTACCGGTACTGCTTAAGCGGGTACCCGGACGATTCCCGAACGAACTCCTCCATGCGGATCACCGTCCACACCGAAATCCGGCCCTCTGCCCGGGACCGCCCGTCACGCAGGGATCCACCGCTCTCGCCCAGGACCCACCGACCCCATCGGGACGGGGCGCCCCGCCGAGATGGACCGCCCCTCCAAAACAGGTCACCCCAGCCGCGCCCGGACGACGTCCGGCGTCCGGCGTGCCGCCGGGACCCCGCCGCATCCCAGGAGGATCCGATGGGGCCCGGCGGCACGGATTCGCCGGTCGGGCGATGCCACGGACGGACTCGCGTCCCGGCCGTGCCGCCTTGTCGCGCTCTCTGCGCCCTCAGTGCTCGCGCGGCGCGGGCACCACGCGCTCCACCTCGGGATGGACGGTGAGCAGCTGACGCATGGCCGCCTCGGCCGCCGCACCGTCGCCCGTGGCGAGGGCGTCGACGATCCGGGCGTGGTACACCAGGGTCGACTCGCCCGGCCGGTCACAACCGACGGTCGGACCGCCGGAGACCTGCAGGGCCGCCGAGACGATCCCGGAGAGGTGCTCCAGCATGCGGTTGCCCGCAAGCTGGATGAGCAGCGAGTGGAACTCGCCGTCCGCGCGCGAGAAGGTCAGCGCGTCGCCCTGCGCCATGGCGTGACCCATGAGCTCGACCATGTCACCGAGGCGCTGCTGGACATCGTCACGGCCGTGCCCGGCGGCGAGACGGGCGGCGAGCGGGTCGATCGTCCAGCGCAGCTCGCTGAGCTCGCGCCGCTGGTTGTCGCGCTGCGGGCCGAAGGCCCGCCACTCGATGATGTCCGGGTCGAGCAGATTCCAGTCGCTGACCGGCCGTACGCGTGTGCCGACGTTCGGGCGGGCGCTGACGAGGCCCTTCGCCTCCAGGACGCGCAGAGATTCGCGGACGACGGTCCGGGAGACCTCGAACCGCTGGCCGATCTCCTCGGGCACGAGGGGGCGGTCCGCGCCCAGGTCACCGGAGACGATCATCTGGCCGAGCTGCTGGACGAGTTGGCCGTGCAGTCCGCGCCCGCGGCTCCCGGTGGCGCGTCGGCCGACACGCCCCAGCTCGGGGTCCGCGCCATCCCAGGCGGGGAGGCCGACGCGGTCGACACCGGGGGCCTCGGCATACGGGTAGCGGTCGAGTTCGCCCGATCCTGCGAGGCCGGAGGCGGCGGAGCGGGCGGCGGTCATCATGGTGTGCGCAAGGGTACTCACGCATCCTTTGTCGGCTGCGTCCTCAACTCCCTTGAGGTCTTTGGTGAAAAGCACACGAAAGGGTGATCGCTCACCTCGTCGCAATTGACGCCTTATCGGAAAGAAATGCGCGTTCCATGATGAGTTGTACGCATTGCGGCAAGGGAAGAGTACGGAGGGTGAGCACGAAAGAATGAGGACGATCATCAGCGGACCCTGCCGCGCAGGTTCGTGAGCACGTAGGCGCCCAGCAGTGCGATCAGCGACAACAGCAGCGCACCGCCCACGGGTTGGGCGATCGCCCGAGTCACGGCCTCCAGATAGCGCTCTCCACCGAACGGCCACTGCATCAGTACGAGCTCACGCAGCCGCATCGGAAACCCGACAGCGCTCCGCACAGCCGGCCCTTCCAGCGCCTTCTGCACCAGGGGTACGACGAGGAGAGGCACGGCGACCACGGCCGCGAGCCCGGCGGACGTGGACCGGAAGACCCCCGCCGCGAGCACTCCCGCCCAGGCGCACCCCACGACGAGGCCGATCCAACTCGCGCCGAGCGAGAACCAGTCGGCCGGGACGGAGGTGAGCTCCGATCCGTAGACGAGGTAGAGCACTTCGAGGTCGCAGCCCACTGTGAGGACGGCCAGCACCAGCGCGGTGGCCGCGGCGACGAGGAGCTTCGCGACGAGCAACCCCAGTCGACGGGGGACGGTGCCGCGGTCCACGGCCAGGGCGGGGTGGCGGAACTCGTCACCGAAGGCGACCGCGCCGAGCAGCCCCGCTCCGAGCGCGGCGGGCGGCAGCGGCAGCTCCCGCGGCCACGCGGCCAGCAGCCGTGGTTGCGGGGTGTGCCCGATCCTGGCCAGCAGTACAGCCATGAGAGCGGATGTGACCAGTACGGCTGTGGCCGTGACGTACGCGGTGCCGACGCCGCCGGCCCGGCGCAACTCGTAACGCAACGGCCGCAGCGGGCTCGGCGCCGACCGGACGGTGATGGGGGGTGGCAGCGGCGGCAGCGGGCCCGGCGCGGAAGACCTGGGCGGGGCCGGCGCGGGTTGGGCGCGAGGTGCCGGATCAGAGGCCGGCACAGACCGAACACCGACGTCGGTTTCGGAGTGAGGCGCGGAGTGAGCGCGGATCCCGGCTTCGACGTGAGGCACGGAGCGAGCACCGGCCGCGATTTCGACGTGAGCCACGAGGTGAGCACCCGTCGCGGCGTCCGTGTGAAGCGCGGAGTTGACCTCCTGTGCGTCGTCAGCCGGTGTCCGTGGTCCGGCGGTGGCCGACTCAGGCCCTTCGGCGAGCGCCTGGTGCCCATCGACCGCCCCCTGGACCTCCTGCACCTCGCCACCACCACTGTCGGCCGCCCCAGGGGCACCCTCGGCAGGCGATGACGTCAGCGGTGACGGCGTGGGCCCCATGTCTCCGACCTCGTCGGCGAGTTGGTGGACGAGAATGCGGTGCCGGAACGCGGTCTCGCCGACCTCCGCGCACGTGCTGCCGTACACCGCCAGCCGGTTGCCGCCTTCGCGCACGACCTCCACGGAACGCCGCCCGGTCCGGGCCTCCTTGGTGAGCAGCGCCCCGAGTCGGGCGGCGTGCGGGGTGCGGACGGCGACCCTGGGCCGGAGCCGGGTGCGGGAGAAGTCAGCGACCTCCTGGTCGGCGACGAGCCTGCCCTCTTCGAGGGTGAGGACTCGGTCGGCGGTCCACGCGGCCTCTTTGGGGTCGCCGGTGGTGAACAGGACCGTGCCGCCCCGATGCGTGTGCGCCCGCATGATCCCGTGCAGCCACCGGCCCTCACGGACGGACAGCCCGTCGGCGGGATCGTCCAGGACGAGGGTGTGCGGATCGGTCAGCAGGGCGCAGGCCAGGCCGAGGCGGCGGTCCATGCCCCGCGAGAGGGTGTTCAGCCGCGCCTCGCGCAGGCTGACCAGGCCCACGACCTCCAGGACTTCGTCCGCGCGCCGGACGGGCAGCCCTGCGGCGGCACACAGCATGCGCACATGACCGCGGACCGTGCGGGCCGGGTGGCCGGGCACATCGCCGAGCAGCACCCCCACTTCTCGTGCGGGGTGGGCGATGCGGTGCAGGGGGCGGCCTCTGAAGTAGGTGACTCCGCGGCCCTGTTGGAGTTCGAGCATGAGCTTCAACACAGTCGACCTGCCCGCTCCCGGGGTGCCGAGGAGTGCGGTGACGCGGCCGGAGTGCGCCTCGAAGGACACGTCGACGACGGCGGGGCGAAGCTCCTTGCGAGGGTTGCTGGTCAGTCCGATGGCCTGGATCACCCGAAGCAAGATAGCGCGGTATATCCGGATTTTAGGGCATCCTGAGGCACTTCGGAGGCCACGCACAGACGCTGAGGGCCCCGGCGTCGTGGTGTCAGACCTCGGGACGCAGCATCGGCGGGTTGAGGAGGGTGGCGCCGCCGGCGCGGAAGAGCTGGGCGGGGCGGCCTCCCTGCCGTGTGGTGGTGCCGCCGGTGGGCACCAGGAAGCCCGGCGTCCCCGTCACCTTGCGATGGAAGTTGCGCGGATCCAGGGCCACGCCCCACACCGCCTCGTAGACGCGCCGCAGCTCGCCGACGGTGAACTCCGGCGGACAGAAGGCCGTGGCCAGGGAGGAGTACTCGATCTTGGAACGGGCGCGCTCCACCCCGTCCGCGAGAATCTGCGCGTGGTCGAAGGCCAACGGCGCCACCGGTTCGCCGTCACGCCCGCAACCGCCCTGCGCCAGCAACTCCTCGACGGGCGCCCAGCGTGCGCTGTTGGCGTCCCCGCCCGGACGGGGTGCGGGCAGGTCGGGGGCGAGAGCGAGGTGGGCGACGCTGACAACCCTCATCCGCGGATCCCGCTTCGGGTCGCCGTAGGTCGCCAACTGCTCCAGGTGCGCGCCGTGGCCCTGCGCGGGCTCGGACGGTTCGTGGGCGGTCAGCCCGGTCTCCTCTGCCAGCTCCCGTGCGGCGGCCTGCGACAGGTCCTCGTCCGGCCGCACGAAGCCACCGGGCAGCGCCCACCGCCCCTGGAACGGCTGTTCGCCCCGCCGTACCGTCAGTGCACAGAGCGCGTGGCGGCGGACGGTCAGCACGACCAGGTCCACGGTGACGGCGAAGGGCGGATAGTCCGACGGGTCGTAGGGCATGCCGCGATCATAGTCGTCTTCCTGACGATAAACATGCCCTTCGCCTGTCGCTTCCCTGCTTGATCCGCTTCTGTCCGATACCGACCTCATGAGCCTGCCGCCCACATCATGGACTCCATGGACTCCGCGCCGATCGTCCGCTGATCATCACGTCACGCCACCCGCACGCGAGGTCACACTCCCAACTGCAGCCCGTCGGCCGCCTCCTCGACCATGGCGAGCCCCAGCCTGCTGACGCGCGCGGCGAACGGTGCGCCCGCAACACGCAGTCCCGTCAGGCCGATCTCACCCAGCGGCGCACTGCGCACAGGCCGCAGCGTCACCGTCCCAGCAGGGGCGTCGGGGCGGATGCCGACGAGGGTGGTGAGCAACAGAACCCCTGCGGCGGCGGCCGTCGCGGCCGGTCTGCAGGCGGCCGGGTGAGGCAGCGGAGCACCATCTGCCGTGCGCTGCTCCCCGGCGTACATCTCGGGCAGCCGGTGCCCGAAGCTCTCGGCCGCCGCCAGCACCCCCCGCAGCAGCGAACTCGCCTCCTTCTCGTATCCGGCACCCGCCAACCCCGCGACCGCGATCGCGGTCTCCTGCACCCGCACGGCACCGCTGCGATGGCCGAAGGGGTTGTACGCCACCTCTTTCGCGCTCAGGCTTCGCAGCCCCCAGCCCGAGTCCATGGCCGGCCCGCCGAGCAGCCGCGCGAGCTGTTCGGTCCGCACCTTGTCGAGAAGTCCCGGGGCCCGCTCTCCCGAGCCGAGCAGCCCGGTGTCGAGGAGGTGGGCGGCGCCCGCGCCCAGGTGTGGCAGGAGACGCCCGTCCGGGGTCCGGGCGGCGGCGGGTCTGCCGCCGCCTCGGTCCTCGACCCAGAAGTCCGCTTCGAACCGGGTCCGCAGCTCTCCCGCCCAGTCCCTCAGCTCGGTCCCGCCCGGTCGGCCGTACGCGTCGAGGAGATCGGCACCCAGCAGCGCGGCCCGGTGGGCGTGTGCCTGGGTCTCGCAGCGCGATGTTCCGCCGGGGCGCGGGTCGGGTAGATACGCACCGCTTCCGACAGCGGTCCGCAGCCACCGCACACAGCGTTCGGCTGTGGGGAGCAGTTCCTCGGCCTCCTGCTCGGCAAGTCCCCATCGCCGGGCCTCCGCGAGGAGTACGGGGAACAGGAGGGTCGCCTCGATGCCGGTGCAGCCCGGCGGCAGATGCGGGCCCGCGTCCCGCCAGGGGCCCGGGATCATGCCGGACTGTGCTTCCGGGCCCGCGAGTTGGGTGCGGGCGAGGGTGCGCAGGGTGCCGGCGGCGAGGCGCGTGCCGAGCGGCAGTGTCATCCGGGCCGCGACCAGTGCGTCGGCGGGCGCCATGCCACAGCGCCAGGGCGCGCCCGCCGCGAGATGGGTGTCGGACAGGTTCTTCGGGTCGCGCAGCAGCAGGACCTCCAAGTCCTCCAGGCAGGTCCGCAGCAGAGACTGTGCCGTCGGGTCGTCGCCCGCGGCCTGCGCCTCGGCGAGGGGGCTCGCGGCACCGCGTCCCACAGGTCTGATGGGTCCCGCCCCGTCCGGCCGTACCCGCAGCTCCAGGCTCCGGGTGCCGCCAGGCGGGAGCTCCAACTCCCAGCGCAGCAGTCCCGCGGATGCCAGAGCGTCGGCGGGCGGAGGGTGGGCGGACACGGTCGAGTATCCGTTGGCGCAGGACCAGCGGAGGCCGGAGCCGTGGACGCTGGCAGGCAGTTCCGGTCCGGCGCCACCGGAGGCGACGGCGCCCAGCTCCGCGAGGTCCGTGCCCAGCGACACCTCGATGGGCAGGCGCAGTGGGCGTCGGGCCGTACTGTGCAACGTGATCCGCTCGGTGCCGTCCGCGTACCGCGTGCGCTCGACCATGACGTCGGGATCCGGTCCGGCGTCGGCGGCGATGCGCAGCGTGCCCATGAACCGGGCTCGGTCGGCCGTGACCATCCGCGCCTGCACGGCGAGCGGCTCCCGTCCGGCCACCCGCACCTGGCAGCGCGAGAGCATGCGCCGTCCCGCACGGTAAAATCCCTCCAGTCCAATGCCGGTCAGCTGGCCCTGCTCCGTGGAGATCGCGAGGCCCGGCAGGGCGACACAGATGAGCGTGGCGTGGGTCGGCGGGAGCTCCGTAGGACGACGTGGGGCGGCAGGTGGCGCCTGCGGGGACGCGGGACCTCCTCCACCTGTGGGAGGCGGCCCTGGAGAGCACCCTGTGCCGAGCGCGGGAGACACCGGGCCACCCGGACGCCCCGGGCGAGCGCCCGTCGGCCGGGTCGTCGGGCTGCGCACGTCCACGCGGGGAGCGCCGCTGCCGTCCCCACGGGCTCTGGCGGAGGGCTGGGCGGACCCGCCAAAAATCGGCACGTCGTCGTAGGCGTCGGGCATGGAGAACACGGGCATGGAGGGCAGGGGCATGGAGCGGCTTCCTCTGTGATCGGTGCGTGCGCGGGGTGCGCTCGGCACCAGGTGGTGAGCCGGAGAGGGACGGGGGACGCGGCGGTGCGGCCGAGCCACGGGTACCGCCATACAGGTGAACGGAACGGCTCTGCTCCGGGTCACGCCCCAGCCTCGGCGAGCCGACCGAATGAGGGGCGGTGCGCTGAGGACGGTCGGGGAGTTGCGAGAGACGATGCCCTCGGGTAGGTGGGGCTCGGGGTGAGGCGACAGGTCGGCGTGGGCCCGGAGCTGTGACAGCACGCTGGGGGCGCCGGAGCGAGGGAACAGGCTCAGAACCTGTCGGGTGACCTCCGGTCTGGCGCCCGAACCCTGGCACACACGCGCGCCGGGTTGCCGAAACACCCTCATAGCTCCGCTATGAGGACGCTCCGGTGCCTTGCGATCGCACGCACCAGGGCCCGTTCGCCTAACAACCGGAGGCCACCCGACAGGCGCTCAGGCAAACGGGGAACCGGAACGGCACGCTCATGAGGACTGCGATGCGGGACAGAACGCCCGTGAAGGTCCGGAACAGGGGGCGACGCACTGGCGCGACCCCAGAGGCGGGGCAGAGCCCCTCTCGTCAGCCCGGAACCGATGCAGCACACTCGCGTGCGTCCCCGGCTGAATCGGCGCGCTCACGTCTTCCCCTCCGCGGCTTTCCCTCCCCCACTGCGGCGGCCCCGTGTCCGACTGCTCGCGCCGTCGGCCGCGCGCCCCGGCCGCCGGTCGGCGGGTGCGCGGACGCCGGCGGAACACGAGCGGCGGGCGTGAACCGTGCCAGGGGCTCGCCGGGTGGTGAGGGCGGCGGGGCTTGCCTCTGGGCGGTGCTTGCGCCGACGGCGGGATCCTGTGACGGTACAAGGCTGGTCCGTGGCCGGTGCCACGCCGGGAGACTGGTCCGGGCTCGGTTCGCTGTCGATGCCCTCGACGGCCGTCGCCAGGTCGCGTCCCCTGCGCTCCGCGCGCAGGCAGCGGCGAATGGACTCGGGGTCCAGACCTTCGTTGCATGCCTGGTGGAGCAGGCGGGCGAACAGGTAGTCGGGGTCTGCGGCGAGGGCCATGGCCAGGGCTTCGCGGGCCTCCAGCTCGTCGCCGGAGGACCAGGCGACCCAGCCGGCCAGTGTGAGCGGCGCGGCTGCGTGCTCCCCGTAGGGTCCGACGCAGCGCCGGGCCAGGGCACGCCAGAGGCGGAGGGCCGGACCGGCTTCGTCGCCCTCCATCCATTCGGCGGCGCGATCACGGGTGGCCCGGTCCTGGAGTCCGAGAATCAGGAGGGCTGCGTCGTCGTGCCCCACGAGCTCGTCGTCTTGGAGATCCGCGTCCAGCGTGTTCGACACGGTCGGACTGTCCGCCAAACGTCCCAGGACGCGTCGGGCCACCGAGAGCGTCCCCTCCGCCACGTCCGCGCGGCTCTCCGCGTCCAGGATCCGTGGAATGAGGGCGGACTGGGCGGTGTCGAGGGCGTCCTCCTGCTGCAGAGCCGCTGCGGTCTCCCATGGCAGGAGCCGGGCCCGCATCTCCTTCAGAGTGCCGCGCACCTGAAGGCCGGCGTAGGTCGCGGCGGCGGCCAGCACGGAGGTGCCCGGCAGCCCCATCGCCTGTCCCTCGGCTGAGCAGCATTCGGCGCTGGGACAGCAGTACGACCAGAAGCGGCCGTCGGAGATGCACAGCGCCTCCACCACCGGCACGTCGAGACTGCCGCATGCCCTGCGCAGCAGCTGGGCGAGTGGCCGCAGGCGTTCCATGACGTCGCGCGCCGACTCACCGCTCGCCGGGTCCTGGCAGAGGAAGGCGACCATGCTCTCCGGCTTGGCGCCCCGCCGCTCACTTCCGGTCACCAGGCCGTGGGCCAGCTGTTGGGCCACGGAGGGCCAGTCGTCCGTCTGGGCCGGGATGCCGAGCCGGGCGCGCCCGCCGAACCGTCCGCGGGTGTCGCGCTCGTGCAGCGCGACGAGGACGATGCTGTCCTCTGGGCGGTATCCGAGCAAGTACGGCAGGGCGTCCGCGAGCTCGGCCGGTGTGCGGAGGGTGACCTGGTGTTCCTCGCGAGGCCCGGCGGTCGCCCCGTGTCCCAGATAGGCGGGGGGCTCGCCGGCTCGCCCACATCCGTTCTGCCCGCTGATGTCACTGTTGCCGGAGGTCCCGGCCGCTTCGCTGTGATTCGTCATGTGGCGACCATCTCGCGGATCTTGAAATTCCGCTTTGCCCTGTGGATAAGTCCGACCATGTTCACGTCAGGAGCTGTCCACAGTTCGTCCCGCTCGTTCGCGCGATGTCCGAGGCATCGGGTTGCATGGGGACATGAGTTACGAAGACCTGCCCACCACGGACCGCCAAGCTCTACGCAAGGCCGCCGATGCCGTGCTCGCCCGCCTCGTCGGCGCCCCGGCGGCCACAGCGCGGCTGCGCGAGGACCAGTGGCACGCCATCGAGGCACTGGTCGCCGACAAGCGCAGAGCCCTGGTGGTGCAGCGCACGGGCTGGGGCAAGTCAGCGGTGTACTTCGTCGCGACCGCGCTGCTGCGCGAGCGGGACGCGGGCCCCACCGTCATCGTCTCCCCACTCCTCGCGCTCATGCGCAATCAGGTGGAGGCGGCTGCCCGCGCCGGTATTCGCGCGCGGACCATAAACTCCTCGAACACGGAGGAGTGGGACACGATCCGCCAGGAGATCACCGCCGGCGCGGTCGATGTCCTCCTGGTCAGCCCCGACGAACTGCCTTCTCCAAACTCGGGCTCTGCACACTCTTCAGTGGGCTCGGTCGGAGCCCAGCACGCTTGGCCCCGCTCCAGCCGCACAACGCATTTCCACAGGTCAACACTCCAGTGTCACTGGTAAGTTGAACACCTTGGCTGCCGTGTCACCCCAAGACGTTTTCTTCCCCGTGTTCGCGCTCTGTCTGTTGTTCAGTAGATGCTGCGGCTCGATGGTGCACTCGATTCGCATGGTCAGCTCGGACAGTGCAGGCAGTGCTGTGCTCTCGACAGCCGCGAGGGCCTGTATCGCCTTCGTCCAGAAGTCGGATTGGCGCCAGCGGGCCGAGTAGGTCCGCAGGGTCGCTGGTTCGCCAAAGAGCGCCGGGAGGTCGCTCCAGGGGGTGCCCGTGCGAACCTTGTAGAGGATTCCTGTCATCACCAGCCGGGGGCTGACGCTCCGGGGCTTATGGGTGATCATGGGCTCGACCGTTGCCCATCCCTTGTCGGTCAACAGCGGGACTGGTAGCTGTCTCTCGGTGAACCATGCCGCCAGCGCGCACGGTTGCCCCTTACGCCCGCGTCGAGGGGGCTCCAGGAGGGTCACCTTGGCGTCGATCGCGGCCAGGAACTTCTTCTGCTCTTCTAGCGGAAGATGGTGCAGAGTCCGGCGTGCCATGGCCGCCAGCTCAATCAGCTGTGCAGACCTCACCTGTGCCGTCTCTGCTTCCGCCAGCCGGGCAGTCATCTGCCTCCTGGACGCGAGCATGACGTCAAGTTCGGCCTGCAGAGGCACGATCGCCCGCTCGACGGCCTTCTCCGACTCCGCCAGACACAGGTCGCGCACAGCCACCTCCTTCGCGGCCACGCCGATGGCAATGACGACAGCCCGCCTCTGGTTCCTGATCTGCCGGTCGAGTTCCGCCCTGCGTTCCTCGAGTCCGTCACGCTGACCGGCTGGTAGCCCGGTCCGGTCACCCGCCGCGGCCTTGAGTCTGTCGGCGTCACTGAGGAACGTCCTCACCTGTCGCCACGTCTGTTCTTCGACCGGGTCGGCGGCCAGGTAGGGGCACGAGCAGGTGGGCGCGCCGACGTATGCCTCGCTCCGCCCTTGACACCTGTACGCCGGAACCCGGCCGATCGTTCCGCCACCGATATAGCGCTTGCCACAGGGGCTGACGATCCGGCCGGTGAGGGGGTAGACACGAGCCTTCTGCGGCGTGTGGGCCGGATGCCTGCTGGCGGCCCTGACCTCCGCGACCTCGACGCGGGTGAAGACAGGAGGCAGACGAATGACCACCGGATCTCCGTTCACAGGCCGGCCGTCGTGATCCCGCTTCACCCCGCTTGAGCCCCTGAACGCCTGCCGCGCCTCCAACACAATGGGGCTGAGTACCTGTTGACGCAGACTCTGGCCAGCCCACGGCCGACCGTCCCGCTTCGCAGAGCCCTCAGCGTTCAGCGCAACCGCCGCCTCGCCCCAGTCACGCAGCGCAACGAACAACGACCGCCCTCGGCGCAGGGCGCACGCCTCATGCTTCGCCCCGCAGTCTCTGCTGTCGGGGCACTCGTCGAGGACCAGGCGGCCATCGACCACGCGGTACCCGTAGGGCACCTTGCCGCCGACGTATCCTCCGGCCTCGGCCTTCTCCTGGATCCCGCCCTGGGTGCGCTCGCGGATGATGTCCCGCTCGTCCTCGGCGTAGTCGGCGTCCTTGCGCATCTTGCTCTCCCCTTCGGGAGTGCTGTTGTCGTAGTCCCGTTTGACCACGGCAACGAAGACGCCGATCTCCTGGAGCTCCCAGACCCACTTCCAAAAGGCGCGCCCGGTACGACCGATAGCACGACCTTCGTTGACGACGACGATGTCGAAGGGACGCGGCGCCTTCCGCGCATCCTCCATCAGCCGCCGCAGAGCCGGACGTTCATGGGCCTCCAGCGCCCCTGAGACGCCCTCATCTACGAAGGTTCCAACGTGTTCCCAGCCCTTTTGACCGATGTACGCGCCCGTCTTCTTACCCGAGTACGCGATGCCGAAGCCCTTGGCCTGCTCCTCAGTGGACACGCGCAGGTAGTCCACAGCCCGCAGCGCCCTCCGCTCCAAACGCAGGCGGGCCGCCACAACAGCCGTTGCATGAGCGTTTTGCACGTCAGATCCGTTACCCCGATGGGTGCGTCGCGAAAACCTCGGCAGGCGAGCAGATGGCAGGCCGTTCAAAGGGCTCACAGAGAATCAACCAGCTGTTTCCGTTCGGTCGCTCGTGGTGTGAATTGGCACATCACAGGAGGCCCGCGATGAACTCGCAGCGGATTAGGCAATGTTGCTCCCGAATCTGGATGAACGGCAGCAGAGTCTGCTGACGTGGGCGGGTGGCGGTACCCGAAGTCGGACGTATTCTGAATCGATGTCACCGGGCAGAGCACGGTCCTCTCATTCCGACTCTGCCCGTTCCTTCATGAGAACAGCGCGAGCTGCTCGTCCTCAGGGGCTTGCGCGAGACCGGGACCCTGCGCGTATTCCGGATCCACGTCCACCGGTTCGGTGTCCGCCTCCTCAGTGATCAAACCCAGCGCCGCGACTACACGCTGCCCATCAACGGTGCTCTCCGCCTTGTCAGCAGCTGACTCCTCCGGAGAGGTCTCATCGGCCTCGTCCTCTCCCTCGGCGACCGTTGGCAGAACGTAGTGCTGGGCGAGGCTCGCCAGGTGCAGAGGTAGAGGCAGCGAGAGTGCGTCCAGGTAGTCGGGAGCCTGACGGAGCTGGTGCACGGCAAGGGCAAGGGCTTCGGGCGAGTCGCCGGCGTCCGGGTGGCAACCCAGGACCGCGATTTCCACCAGCCCAGGGTTCCAGGCGGGGATGTGCGTGTCGATGGTGGGTTTGCCCTTGTTGGGGCCCTGACGCAGAGGGCGGGGAGCGATCTTGTCGGCCTCGACGGCGGAGTCCCGGAAGGTGCCCGCCTTGGGAGTGGTGCTGTAGAAGATCCGCCCCGAGGACCGGATCGCGTCTTCGTCTTCCGTCCACAGCCCCTGAGGCAGGCCGTTAACCTCGCCAGGAGCCGCGTTACCCCACCACTGGGGGGTCTCCCGACCCGCTGCGGTACGTACCCGGACCAGCCGGAGGTCGGGGTCGAGCCCTGCCGGCTGCGCGTGTCCTGTCTTGATCAGGTCTCGTTCGGTTTGGCCGTCCTGAAGCCACGGCCAGTGCAGCCGACTGTTCTGGGAATGAGTCAGCAGGACGGTTGGCCGGCCGCGGAGAGAACGGATCATCTTCTGGAGGTAGCGGGCGGTGGCCTTGCGCTGCTGGTCCATGTTCTGGTGCCAGATGCGGTACTTCGAACGCTGTCGGGGTACGAAGGCAGAGGCTTCGGAGACCGGGGCGGTGTCGGCCCCGGCGGGTTCGCTCACCTCAGGAATCTCGGCCGTCTTGACCAGGCCGAGGAGGAAGCTTGGGTAGGGAATCCAGCGTCCCGTCCGCTCGTCCCAGCCAGCGACCGCGGCCAGGCCGCTGCCCGGTGCGAGCGGTGTCACCATGACGGCCACCGGGGTGTGGCGGGGAAGCCGTGTGGGTCCGTCCTTGCGTCGCTTGACCATGTATGTGGCGACGTAGCGCAGGTCCGCGGGAAGCGCCTCGCCGAGCGTGTGCTCGGGCAGGACGCGCACGCCGTACTGGCGCAGGGCGTCCTCCCATCCTGAGTGGACCCGGTGCAAGAGGTTCTTCTCGGTGTTGTGCCCCTTGGCCTTCTTGGGGACGAGAGCGAACTGTGTGAGCGCGCCCGCATCCGCGCAGCCCAGGCGGAGGGCGTACTTGGGGTCGTCCAGGCGGTGGGCGAAGTCCTGACGGCGGTCGATCTCCACGAGTGCGAAGCTAGGGCAGAGCGGGTCGGCGCCATCCTTGGTGAGGAACTCCTCGACCGCCTTCCGCCGAGTGTTGATGCCCGTCTCCAGGGCCTTACCCCTCGGGCGCGCTTTGGGGTCGATGCCCAGGGTGTCGGTGATGCCACCTGTGGTGCGCAGGCAGCGAAGGCGAAGGGTCAGTTCCGGGGATTTCCATTCGAGGACGACCGGGCTTCCGGGCGCAGCCAGCTCGTATGCCTCCTCGGCGTTGACGGGCGCCGGTCGGCCGCCGTCACCGTCCAGCCCGAGGACATCGGCGACGGCCTCGATGGCCGCATCCCGGAAGGAGGGACTCTGCCACAACAGTCGAGCCTCGACGACCGCCACGTCTCCGCTCCCTTCAACCGCTTCAGAGAGGTCCTGGCCCTCGTTGATCCTGGCTGCCACCGCTAGTGCAGTCCGGCGAGCAAGGGCTTCACGTTCCGCTTCGGCGGCCTTCTCGGCCGCCTTGGGCTTGGGACGGGCGTTGGCGGGGGCGCTGGAGCCGGCGCTCGCCCGGCTGAGGGAGGGGACCCGGCGCATCTGCTCGGGCAGCGCTTGTTCGGCCCATTCGACGATCTGTGAACGCTGGTGCGACATGAGGCCGGTGCCGATGCCATGGGCACCCATGTGTGTGCTGTGGACAACCGAGGCTCGGGTGCCGTCCCCGTCGCCGATCCATTCCTCGGGTTCGGTGAGCAGGCTGTCCGGGTCGGGGAAGGGGCGGTTGAGTGCCAGCCTGCCCAGGATCTGGGCGGGTCCGTTGTTCTTCCAGGCGTAGCCCTGAGTCCCGCGGTCCCAAGTCAGACGCGCCACCGCGTAGCGGTCGCTGGTGGGTGTGCCGGGCAGCCAGGGGATGCCCGGCAGCAGATATACGGAGGTGTCGCGGCCGTACGGCAGCCGCAGCCGCTGCTTCTTCGCATCGAGGCGAGTCGCCCAGCGGCGCACTCCGGTGTGCAGGTGGAGACGCGGGCGAGGGTCGAGGGGGACGGAGTGCAGCGAAATGTTGATCACGACGGAGAACCACCACTCGCGCCCCTTGACCACGTGCGAGAGGGGCTGCGAGAGGAGCTCCGCCCCCTGCTGGCGCGGTCCTCGCGGCACGGCGCGGAAGTGCAGGCTGCCGGCGCTGTGCTCGTAGGGGCCGAGAGCGAGGATGCGCCGGGCCAGAGCATCGGTCGCGAGCTGGTACTGCCGGTCGCGCGGGGCTGCGGTTCCGCCGTCGGTCGTGGGGCAGCCGAGTAGGTCGACGGTGACGTCCTGCCACTGCGGCGGGCAGGCGCGCAGTGCCGTGTGCGTGTCCAGGACGGCGCGGTAGTGCTCGGGCTCGGCACGGATGTCCTGGAGCCAGGAGCCATTCAGCCGGTCAAGGGTGTCACCCGGCAGGGGGTGGGGGACGTCGTGCGGAGCGTAGAGCCAGAAGTCCTCGGCCTGCTGGAGAGGGTCGCGGGGGCGTCCCCGGACGATCAGTTCGGGGGCAAGGCTCTGTAGTACTCCGTTGAAGCGGGCGACGGGCGCGGTGCGGTAAGGGTCGGCTTCGGGGTCGCGTCCGAGGTTGCAGAGCTCCAGGATGCTCGAGTGCCACTGCTCGGGGAAGGGCAGCGCGCGGTATCGGGCGGTCCAGGGGGTGGCGTCGGGCTTGAGGAGGTAAGCGGCCCGGCTGGTGTCACGGTATTTGGCGGCCATGGGACTCCACGGTCTCCTTCGGTTCTCGGGGGTCAGTTTCCGGCGCTCAGGCCGCACAGGGCGTCGTAGAGGGGGTGGTAAAGCGTGCGCACCAGGGCGGGGTCGGCGGGTTCGGGAAACGATTCGGGGGCGGTCTCGTCGTCGAAGTAGGGCGCGAGGACGTCACGGAGCTTGATGAGCAGACCGTCGTCGTTGCGCCTGCGTCCGCTCCGGGTCGCCGCGGCGGGCGGTGCCCCGGCCTCGGCAAGGGCGGGGGCGAAGGCCGCGTCGACGAACACGACACGTGCGGGCACTCCGCCTCGCACCAGGCGGCCGATGACCTGCCAGATGGTGACGAGTTGGTCCCAGGCGAAGGACGTCTTCTCCGCGTCGCTGAGCCGGGAGTAGATGTAGCGCCGGGAGAGCAGGCGGCGCCATTCCTTCCGGGCGGCGAGGCGGAAGCCGAGCCCAGCGGCGTCCAGGTCCGCAGCGTCGGCCACGAGCTTGCCAAAGGTTCCCGCTTCGGGATCCGGCTGGTCGCGGACGAACCTGGTGACCCAGTCGTTGACAGCGAAGACGGCCAGAGAGAGGTCGTCGGGGCGCGGGTGGGGACGGGCGAGGAAGAGCACGGTACCGAAGGCGGCCTTGTGGCTCTGGTTGAGGATGTTGTGACCGCGCTCGATCGCCATCAAGGGGGCGACCAGGACTTCGGCGTCCTCGTCCTTGGCGAAGGCTGCCAGGTCGCCTCGTCGTACGGCGGAGGCGCTGGTGAAGTCGCCCGTGGCCGAGTCACCGGGGCCGGTGTGGTCCAGCTCCGCCTTATCGGAGGCCAGGACGCGGACTTTGCCGCGCCAGCGGGGCATGCGTTCAAGGAGGTCAGCGGCCGTCCTGGCATCGTGGTAGCTGCCGACCAGGAGCAATGCCCGCCGGCGTTCGCCGTCCTCGATCTGCCGGAGTTCCCGGTCCAAGAGCGATGTACTGCCTGGGGCCGACTTCCCGAGTTGAGTAACCATCTGGGCCAGAACCCGTTCGCGGGTGTCGAGTTTGGCTCCGGAGAGCGTGAGCGGGGTTCCTTCGCCGTCGTAGAGGAACAGCGTGCTGAAGCGGGTCTGCCGGATGGAGTCGACGGCGGCCTGGTGGGGTTTGAGGATCGCCTTGACTGGAGCCATGACGTGTGCGCGGGTCGATGTACCGGCCCAGCTGGTGCCCGACATGAGCACCACGTGTGGTCCGGGTCGGCCCGCGGCGGGGTCGGCCCCCAGTGCGGGAAGGGTGAGCAGGAGTTCCCGGCCGACGCCGGCGCACCGGAAGAAACGGAGGGTGCCACTACGGTGTTCGTCGCCTTCCGGCCCTCGCTCTGGGTCTTCGGGCAGGTACTGGAATCCGAGGACGTTACCCATGGGGGCTTCCGGCACGACCGGTGCGTAGTCCAGGGGCGGCCTGCGGGAGAGTTCGTTGTCGGCGGTGTCCAGGTGGAGGGCTGCCTCGGCCTGCGGCCACAGGAAAGTGACGCGTTCGAGGCGCTGATGCAGTGCGGCCAGTACCAGGGTGAACTCGAGGCGCCGTGTCGCCCGTTCCAGCCAGGGCTCGGTCCCCCAGGAATCCACGGGGTCCCGGTCGGGCTTCCCGGGCCCCGGTGCCTCTTGTTGCAGTGAACCGTCCATGATGGGCGACCCTGTGAGCAAGACATCGAGGACGGAGCGGACACGCTGGCTGGTCGCCGCCTGGTCGAGGTTGTGCAGGAGATCTCCGGCCCTGCGGATCAGGGTGTCGGTGAGTTCACCGTGCGGGCCGCGATCACCGAGTGGGTCGTCACGGAAGGCATCGAGGGCCTGGGTCACCTCGCTGCGGCGTGCGTCCCACGCCTCCGTGCCCGGGGTGCGCGGTGAGGCGAGACCGTCGGAGTCGCCGTCGGAGTCGTACACCTCAGTGTCGGAGGAGATCCCGTCTAGGACGGATCCATCGACGTGCGGCCGCGGGTACCACTCATTGATCAGTTTCTCCTGGAGGGTCCAGGCGCTGAAGTATTCGATGTCCGCCCACTCACGGAGGTCGTCCTCAGTGATCAGCCTGCGGTAAAGGCGGTTGGCGGCGATGTGCACGAGGTCGAGGGAGGCCGACCATCGTTCGACGTCGCGTGCCGAGAGGGGAAGTCGGCCCTGCCGGGCCAATTCATCGATCTTGTGAATGCCGAGCCGGTCGAGCCAGGATTCCGGGCCTCGCACGATCAGCGTCGCGGACGGGGCGAAGGCGGTGTCGAGCTGCATCTGTACGCGGTCCGCTTCGTCGACGATGACGATGTCGCTGCGTAGGCAGGCGAGTTCGAGGTGCCTCAGACGTTCCGCGTTGAGGTGGTTCGGGACGGCGCTCTGCAGCAAGCTGGCGGGGTTGGCCACCCAGATCAGGGCGTCGACCAGCTCTTGGTCGGTGGCGTGTCGGGGGCAGACGCTCCACACCGGACAGCCGTGGTCGGACCGGGAGGTCTCAGGCTCCGTCCCCCCTGCGCCTTCCTCTCTCTGCCGCGCGGATGCGTCGTGCCGGTACACGGGCATCGGGATGTCCTCGGCGGCGGTCAGACCGGGCGTCTTGACCGGGCGCAGTTCCGTACAGGGGGCGTCGACATAGCGCAGGGGTTCGGCCGCTTCCAGTCCGCGCTGTGCGTCGAGGACGCACACCGTGCTCAGGTCGTCGAAGGCCGGATCGTCGTGCTGGAGCAGGGAGGCTTGGCCGCGTGCGGCGAGTCGGCGGTGCAGCCGGGACGCGTGCTGCTCGCGGGTGGTGCCGCCAATGACGGGGGCGGCCTTCAGCCCCAAGTCCCGGAACTGGCCGACCAGGGTGAGCTGTTCGGCGACATCGCCGACGACGAGAGTCGTACGCAACCCCTTGCACGCACCCCAGACGGCGATGAGATTCATCAGGGTGCTTTTCCCCGCGCCCACCATGCCGACCAGATGGAGCAGCTGGTCCAGGCGCAGTGTTGTCGTCTCCTCGAAGTGCAGCCCGTCGGTGGAGAGGACATCGAGCTGCAGATCCTCCAGGCGTCGCACCCATTTCCCGGAGGGGAGACCACCGGTGGTCTCGGACTCCTCCATCCAGCGTGCCGTTTCCGCGAGTTCGGCCAGTGGGATGTCCAGGGGCCGGCCTGCGGTGCCCGGGACCCGGCCCAGGTCGTGGCCGGCAGGCGGAGGGAAGCACAACTGCTCGGGGATGGTCACGGAGGCCGGCCGGTGTCGCTCGGTGAAGCGGGCCTGGCCCGCCGGGGCAGGCGGCAGCAAGCGCCGGTCGAAGTCCGGAAGCCTGGACAGCGCACGCTCGAACTTGCCGAAGCGGTCGCCTGCGACCGTCGGCTCAACCCGCCGCGCCGGCCCTCCCCCCTCGGGCAGTCGGTATCCACGGAGCCGTTCGGGTAGCTGGGCATACGTCTCCAGGCACTGGTGCCACATGCGTCGGCGGCGCAGCTTCCACAGAAGGTGGCGTGCCACGTCCAGCCGGTCGCACTGGGCCGGCGTGGTCACGAGGCCCGCGGCTACGGCGAAGGGGTAGCCGCCCAAGAGGGTGTAGACGCCTCGGGCGTCGCGGGACGGGTCGAGGGTCTCCATCAGGTAGAGGCCGAGCTCCACCTGGCAGAGCAGGGAGGGGTTCACATCCTGATGTTCCTGGGGCCAGACCGGCTCCAGGGCTTTGGCCAGTGGCTGGTACCACTCGCTGCTGTTACGCACGGGGCGATCCGTTCGTCGGTGTGGAGTCCATCAGGTGAGGGCCGCCTTCCCCTCGGAGCCGGGCGGAGGCGAGTGCGACGAGCCGGTCGTCGGTGAGCAAGAGCAGGCCCTCGGCCGCGGCGGGCCGGTTTCGCCGGTACGTGCCGAGGTAGTCGCGATGGGCTTCGGCCTGTTCTCGGGGGACCACCCAGCACGACTCGTCGTAGGGCGGCTCTGGGCGGACGGGTTTCGCGGCACGGCCGAGCAGACCGGGATGTTTCCAGTCCTTGACATCGATGGCCCAGACGTGCCCGTCGGGGAAGGTCACGCGCAAGTCGTAGGCGTCGAAGCCCGGCCAGAGCTGGACTTCGAGTCCGAGCGCGCTCAGCCTGGCCTCCAGTTCGACCTCGGCGCGCCCGGGGCTGGTGACGAACTGCCTGAGTGGTCGCACGAGTTGCAGCAGCCCGGCAGCGTCTGCTCCGGCCAAGGTCCGCCCGTGCGGCGGCGCGCCTCGTCGGCGGCACCGGTCACGTTCGCACCACCATGATGCGCCGCCCGCGACCGGAGTGAGCAGGGTCAGGCAGCGGCCGCAGGTGACGTAGGTTCCCTCGTCTTCGTAGGAGGCCGGGACCGCCGCGTAGCACTGGTCCAGGAGTTCTTGTACGGGGGCAAGGAACAGGTCGGTCTCGGTCTCGAACCGTTCGACTCCGGTGAGCACCGGGCGTTCCACCAGGAGCTTCCGGAAGGCTACGTAGGACTCGGGAGACGACGCCTTGCGGCACAGGCGCATCGCCGTGTGGATGACCTCCCGGTCGAATTGGGCGGCACCGGCGTCCTTGCCTCTGATCCACCACTCGTGGCACAGCTGGGTGGGAACTAGCGCCTCGGGGTCCACCAGGTAGTCATCCGGCCCGAAGGCATCCGGCGGCAGGTCGAGGGGCCAGTCCTCCAGAGGGCGGCTGTGGCACCAGAAGAGCAGTTCCGGGAGGCTGCGGGGGATCTCCTCGACGCCTCTGAGGAGGCAGGCGAGGACGGTCCGGTCGAGGGCGCGCTGGGCTTCGGCCGGGTAGGGCAGCCTGAAGGAGGAGAGCGATCCGAGGTCGGCGAGCTGGATTACCGCGCCGGCCAGAGTACGGACGAGCCGTACGTCGGGGAAGTCGAGCCAGTCGCCGCGCTGGGCTGTGTGGGTATCAGAGGCGGTGGTCATCGAGACTCCTGCTCCGTCGTGGCGAGATGTTCGATTCCCGGGTGACACCATTCGAGGGCTTCGCACTTGCCGCAGTGCCGGCCTGGAGTGGTCGGGTAGTCCTGATCCTGGGCCCAGGGCTGGGCGAGTTGCGCGATCACTTCTCTCGCTTCGTCGACGGTCCCCGGGCGCGAGGGGTCCAGCTCCTCGAAGGTCACGTCGTCGGTGTGGAGAAGTTCGAGCTCCACCCTGGAGCGCGCCACATCTCCGCCCAGGACGCCGGCGGCCAGCATCAACACGCCGAGTGCCAGCTGGGGATAGCGCTTCAACAGCGGCTCCCCTTCGTAGAGGTACCTGCTCGCGGTCTTGGTCTCCCGCCAGATCCAGCCCCCGCGACGGGTGTGGAGCAGATCGGGGGTGGCTATCAGAACGAGATCGAGTTCGGGGTCGTAACAGACTGCCTGGTACTGCACACGCACCTCCTCCTCCGCGAGGAGGCCGTCCAGCGGGCAGTAGAAGGCGTGCTGTTCGAGCATGGCGGCGCCGTCGAGTGCTTCCTGACCGCTCAGGTGCAGGCCGCCCGCGCCCCAGGATGCTGGGTCCGCCGGACCGGAGAGCGCCTCACAGCTCCGGTAGGGCTTGCTGCCGTGCCGTTGGTTCAGGATGTCGTCAACCACGCGGCCGCGTCGTACCTCCGGGCTCTCGGGTTTCGAGGAGCGCAGTTTGAGCTGCCGGGTCACGTGGTATTTCGCCGGGCAGTCCCGGTAGGCGCGCAGATCAGTGACCGAGGCGCTGCGTCGTGGCCGCTGGGGTTTCGGTGGTGTGATCCGCAGCAGTTCCGGAGTACGCGGGAGTGTCTCGCAGCCGGTCATCGCCTTGCAGTCGACGCAGCCGGATCCGGGGCGAGTCCCGGTGCCGTCGATGGCTTGGAGGAGTGCGGGCCACCCCTCCGCCGTGAAGTGCTGCCGCGCCTGCTGCCTGTTCCAGTCGAGCAGCTCCTTGCGCTTTCCATCTCCACAGCCGAATTCGATGACCCTGACCTTTGTGGGCAGGTTGGTGCGGAACGGCGGAAGCTTGTCGAAGGGGACCGGAGTGTGTCGCTTCCGCCAGCCCCCGCCCGCCGGCCGCCCCCGGGCCGCGACGTACGCGGCTGCAGCTTTCTCCCCCTCAGGGCGATCGTCCTTGGCAGCGCCAAAGGTGAGCAGCCACAGGTCCCTGGTGGAGCCGTCGACGGCCGCGTAGCGGCGTCCCCAGGCGGTCATCTCATAGGTGTCCGCGCCCCGGGCGTCGACCGGCCCGGGGCTCTTGCCAAGCACCCAGGTGTCACGGATCGGGACGGTGAGCGTGAGGCCGGCTGCCTGGCGGGCGTGTTGGTCCGCCGCCCTGGCCTCCAGATAACGCCGGACCGCCTCGGCCGACCAGGACAGGAGCAGAGGGTGCGACGCGCGGCGACGGTAGAGCCCGAACGTTCCCTTCGTGCGCCAGAGTTCTCCGATTACCCACTCCGGATCGTTGCGCTCGTGTTCAATCAGGTCGAGCGCATCCATAAAGACCTTGAGAGTGAAGTCCTGAAATTTTTCGATGAGTTCGGGCGGTTCCGGATCTGCAATCAGCATCGGGCGGGCGTCGCTGCTGCGCTTCGTCGGGCAGTCTCGTGGGTCGAGCCGCGCAGCGCCGAGGTTCATACGTACCAGCCTGGTGTCACCGCTGGTTCCGGCGGGGCGCGGCCAGTTACTCATGTGCTCCTCCAAGCGGTACGGCAGGGCGGCCCGACGCGACACCATCGAGAGCGGCTTGCCGGGTGTCGGGCGACTCCAGCATGACACACGACGGCTGTGAACTCAGTCCATGCACGAAATCGTTCTCGATCGCTTTACACTGGGCGCATCCGCCACGCAACGGTCCGGCGGAACCGGAAACCCCATCACCGTCGCGCCTCTCTTCGTGACGGACGAGGGACGCTTCGGAGGCAAGGGGCGGCATGAAGAAGGACGACGTGCTGGGCGGCCGGTACAAGCTGCGCAAGCACCTGGGCAGCGGCGGCATGGCCGTGGTCTGGCAGGCGGAGGACCTGCGGGACGAGAGGCTGGTGGCCGTCAAGTGCCTGCGCACGAACAGCGATCTTCTGGACTCACTGGACGAAGACGAAGCACACGAGGAGCTGGGGCGCATGCGTGGCCGGTTCCGGCGCGAGGGCGCACTTCTCGGACGCATGCGCAACAGGAGCATTCCCGAGCTGTACGACCAGGGATCCCACGGCACCGAGCCCTACCTCGTCATGCGCTTCGTCGACGGCAAGCCCCTGCACCGCTTCCTGGACCAGTACACCCCCACCGTCGGCGTCGCCGCAGCCATCGGAGTCCAGATCGCCGAGGCGCTAGCCTGCGCCCATGACGTTCCGGTCGTGCACCGTGATCTCAAGCCGTACAACTTGATCATCGACGAGAGCGGTGTGGTCGTCCTCATCGACTTCGGCATCGCCAAGCCACTCTGGCCCGGCGTCACGGACTACACCCAGCACGGTTCCACTGTGGGCAGCAGGGGGTACGAGGCCCCGGAACAGATCCTGGAACGCCAGATCACCCCGAAGACCGACCTATACGCGCTGGGTTGCATCCTTTACCACCTGCTGACCGGCCACCCGCCATTCTCCGGGGACGGCCTGAAGCACCAGCACGTCAAGGACGCTCCGATCCCGCCGACCTGCCACGTCGGGCACATCCCGGCGGAGCTGGAAGCTCTGGTGCTGAAGTTGCTGGCGAAGGAGCCGGAGGACCGGCCGGTTGACGCCCGCGCGGTAGCGGAGGCGCTGCGGAAGTACGCGCCGCGCCCGGGTGACGCCGCCCCTTCCCCTCGGTTGGAGCCGGACCCTACGCGTCCGTTGCGCCTGCCGGCTGAGTACGACCTGCCCGCCGCGCCTGCGGCACCGGCGATCGCGACCAGGCCAAACAGGAGGCACCGCACTTCCGGGTTCCTCAGCCGCAGGGTGTTTCAGGAGCTCACCGCCGAGGCCGAGACCGAGATCGATGTCGGTGAGCCCGCGAGCGCGGTCGACAGACTGGCGGAGCTGCTGCCGGCCGCCCGCCGGGACTGGGGCGCCTTCGACCCACGGGTCCGGGCGGCCCTCCGTGTGGCCGCGAACGGCATGCGCATTGCCGGGCGCTGCAAGGAGGCGATCGCGCTCTACGAGGATCTGGCCCTGCGGGCGGAGGGCAACGTGAGCCCGAACGATTTGGCCGACTACCTGGAAGGCACGCTCGGCGCGGCGGAGTGCCGTATCCCGTTCGGCGACCTGCTCCCTGCGGCATCGGCGCTGGCCATGGTGCTTGAAGAGCTGCCCCGCGTCACCGGCCCTCGCGCCCAGGTACTGGCAGAGCGATGCCACGACGTCGGTATCGAGCTCGACGAGCTGGGCTACGAGATGTAGGCGGACGACCTGGCGCGGGTGCCCCTCCGCATTCGCTTAGATGATGCGGGACCGGCAGACTCACCGGGCGATCAGTGCAGCCTTCCAGCCGCGAGCCCGTCCCCGAGGCCCCGGACAAGGCCCTCGCCCACCGCCGCAAGGGAGCGAAGTGACTCCTCCAGTGCAAGCAGTTCCCTGAAGGCCGCCGCGTAAGGCCGCTGTTCGGTGAGAGAAAGCTGGAGTACCTGCAATTTACGTACGTCGATGCGGGCCGAACTGGAGGTGTGGGAGCCAGCCTGCCGCGCGTTGGCCGGAGCTCGCAGGCAGCCCGCGAGAAACCAGGCGTCGAGCAGTTCGGGGTCCGGGTGCAGCGCGTATAGCTGAGGCCCGAGCACCAGGGGCGTGTCCACCTGGACCCATACGCGATAGGCCCGTTCCACGCCCACCACAACAACGTCCCCCGGCTCGGCCACGGTGAGCGCGCCGGTTCTGGCACCCTTCTCCACCACGGCCCCGGCAAGCCAGCCGCCCGGCCCCCCTCCCTGTACCAGGTCGGGAACGCTCAGGACTGGCACTGCACCGTGCGGAAGTGCATCGCCGTGCAGGAGTTCGCGTGGAAGCGTCTGCCCCTGCCGCAGCTTGAGCGCGTGGGCGCGGTCCAGGTCCGAGACCATAACCGTGGATGCGGCATCGCCGCCCCCCGCCAGGTCGATCGTGGCGAGGGTACGGGAATGACCGCGCACCTCGTCGAGCAAACCATCCAGGCGCCCCCAGGATTCGTGGAGTTTTACCTGGGCCTCCATGGCCGTCTCCGGCACGTAGCGTGCGGGCGTGAGATCCGTCTGCTCGTCGAGCAGGTCCATCACGGGGACGGTGACGCACCCTTCGGGTAGCCGCTCCCCCGCTCCCGCCTGCTGGCCCTCGGACCAGGAGTGGGCCTGTACCGCGTCGAGGACCTGAACGCTCAGCCGGGGCCAGTCGATACCCTGAGCTCCCCGGCCCGTGCCCTGCGAGGTCGCCGCGTCGAGCAGGAACAGCCGCTCACCCGGAGCCGTCCCGCCGTCGGAGGCGGGCGCCCTGAGAATCCACAACTGGAGTGAGACGCTATGCGGTTGCGCGGCACCGGCTGGCAGCGCGACGACTCCTCGCAGCGCGCCCGTGCGCAGCAACGCCCTGCGGATGCGCCTGCCCGCACGCCGGGAGGCCACCGCCGGTGGCAACAGGAGTACGGCGACACCGCCGGGCGCCAGGCGGGCCAGCGCATGCTCGACCCAAGCGAGTTCGGGCTCTGTCCTCGGTGGCAGGCCGTAGACCCAGCGGGGGTCGGTGGCCAGTTCCTCATGACCCCAGTCGCGCGCGTTGAATGGGGGATTGCACAGGACGGCGTCGGCCCGCACGACACCGTGCGGGTCTGCGCGGAGCGAATCTCCCGCCCTGATCTCCGTGCCCACCCCTCCCACGTCTGCGCGGGCAAAGCCCAGCCGGGCGGCTGCCAGCGCGGCAAGCACCGGGTCAAGGTCGGCCCCGAGGAGCGTCGGAGCCGTGGAGTTGGCCTTGGCCCCCCGCTCCCCCATGCCCTCACCGGCGGCCAGGAGCAGCCCACCAACGCCACATGCGGGGTCGAGGACGGTAATCCGCACATCCGTGCCCCCTGGCCCTCCGGCTCTGACAGTCAGAGCGATGTCCGCCATCAGCCGAGCGAGTGGGGCCGGAGTGGTGCTGACCTGCCGCACATGGGCGTCGAGCCAACGTGAAAGCAGGAAGTCGAAGGTCGCGCGGCCTCCTTCGTGGCGTGCGGCATCGACCGTCTCGTCCACCACACGGACGGCCTCTTCCGGAAGGGAGGACTGCTCGGGCACGGCCTGGCCCGCGCCCTCCGCGGCGAGAAGGCGGCGGCCAGCTTCCGCGAGTGCCGCACCCATGACCGCACGTTCGCCCAGCGCCTCATAGTGCGGCCACAGCCGCTCACGCAGCCCGATCCGCTCAATCTTTCCATGGGCGTACAGCCAGCGTTCGACGTCGGCCAGGGAGAACTGCGGGCTGGTGTCCGTTCCCCGACGGGTGTTGGGAACGAGTCGTGGCGGCGCCGCCAGTTACTTACCGCCGCTCTGCCTACACCCGCGATGCGTGCAATTCCCGCCAGGGTGACGGGCGCGTCGATGGAGTCTGACATGTGATTCTCCGAGCGGGGGGCGACTTTCGGACGGGCCTGACACGGGGACGCCAGCATCGTAGATCAGCCACCCTACACCGGCAATCATTGACTGAGTTCACAGACGCCTCGACGGTCGCACGCCCTTCCGGCCGGCCCCGTCGACCGCACCCCCGCCCTCCTTGCCGCGGCCACGGCTCCTGGCGCCCGCCGGCAACCGCCTCCCCAAGGCACCCATCAGCAACTGCCCCCGGGCGGGCTCGGGCTCAGCGACCGATGTAAAGGAAGCGCGTGTAGCGCGCGTACGACAGCCCGCGCTGCCGGAGCTTGGCGGACTTCACCGCGGCGCTCAGCGTCCCATGGAGGGCGCTGTTCTGCTGGAGCGCTACTGTGCGCTGGCTGAACTCCTGTCGCTGTTGCGCTCGTGGGATGCGCGCGCGTGGAGATCACCCCGACGGCATAGGCCCCGGGCGCTGCAGGGCGCGCACCTTGTCGAGGTCCGGACCATCTCCACCTACGCGGAGCAGACGTGGACTTCATGCACCTGGTACTGCGATCCGGCGGGCCATCTCCGCCTGCGCGGAGCAGACCAGCCCTCGGGCCGCATGGCAAGTGCTGCGATCGGGCCATCTCCGCCTGCGCGGAGCAGACCCTCTTTCACCTGGCCTTCTGTGGCGGATTTGCTGTTGGTTTATCAAAATGCAAGACCAGCCTTCGGGAGAGACGGCCATGGTTGTCACAGTAGCGCGTGCGGGATTTCTGCTGTCCTCTGTCAGAGGCTGCCGGTAGGACTGTGCGGGAGGACGTGGAGGCTGGATGTCGAAGTTGTCTGACGTGGATCGGCTCTTGTGGGCGAAGACGTGGCGTCGGAATCGTTGGGCGCCGGATACGCCGCCCGGAGCTTTGTGGCATTCGTTGATCGCGCATGTGTGGGACAGCGGTCACGCGGGTGGTTGGTTGTGGGATCACTTTCTCGCGCTCCAGGTTCGCCGGTTGCTCGCTGCGGACCTGGCGGAGGATGCCCAGTCGGCTCGTGTTCGGTTGGTGTGGTTGGCCGCTTCGCATGATCTGGGGAAGGCGACGCCGTCTTTCGCCGGCCTGGATAGCTGCCGCCGAGCGGAATTGATGGCTGTTGGGCTGCCGGTGGATCTGTCCGTCAGGGGCTCACTTCCCCACAGTTGGCTGTCAGGGCGCTTGATCTTCGACATGTTGTGCGCCGAGGGGTGGGATGCCGAGGCTGCCGAGTTCGTGGCCCTGACGCTGGCTGGCCATCATGGTGTGTTCCCCCGGGTGGGTTGGCTGGATGAGGGCATCCGGGCCAAGCGGCGGGGTACCGGTGCGTGGCTGCCGGCGCAGGATGCCGTACACAGGGCAGCTGTAGAAGGCAGCGGAGCTGAGCTGTTCCTGGAGAAGTGGTGCCGGAGTGTGCCGTCGGTGCCGGCCCAGTTGGTGCAGGCTGGCGCGGTGACGCTGGCGGACTGGCTGGCCAGTAACGAGAATCTCTTCCCTTATGAAGGCCGTTTTCCGGACGGATACATGAGGACTTCCGCCTCCCGCGTCCAGCACGCGGGTGAGGTCATGGGGGTGCGGGGAGCTTGGAAGCCGGATGCAGAAAGCGCTCGGTTGGGAGCGCGTGCGCTGTATCGGTCTCGGTTCGGCATTGCTGAGCCGCGTTCCGTACAGGAGGCAATCTGTACGGTCGCGTGCTCTGTGCGTAACCCTGGTCTCCTGATCCTTGAGGCGCCCATGGGAGAAGGCAAGACGGAGGGCGCCCTGGCAGCGGTGGAAGTGCTAGCCGCCAGGCTGGGCGCGAACGGGGTGTTCTTCGGTCTGCCCACGCAGGCGACGGCGAATCAGATGTTCGGGCGGGTCGTGAAGTGGTTGGAGCGACAGGGGGCCGACACGACGGTGGCGCTGGCGCACGGGAAAGCGGCACGGCAGGAGGACTACCGGGCTCTATTAAGTAGTGCCGTAGGGGTGGACGAGTGCACGGGGCTGATCGCGTCGCTGTGGGTCCAAGGCCGCTACCGGGCGCTGCTGGCACCGGTGGTGGTGGCGACGGTTGACCAGTTGCTGCTGGCGGGCCTCGCGTCGCGCTATGTGTCGGTGCGGATGTTGGGTCTGGCCGGGAAGGTGGTGGTCCTGGACGAAGTGCACGCCTATGACGCATACATGTCAGGGCTGTTGAAGCGGGTGCTGGAGTGGCTCGGTGCGTGCGGTGTGCCGGTGGTGTTGCTGTCGGCGACTCTGCCCGCTAGGCAGCGGCAGGAGCTGCTCGATGCGTACGCGGGGCGGCGATTGGCACTGGTAGACGACGAGGCGTATCCGCGGCTGACATGGGCTGACGCCCCCGGTAGTGGCCGACCAAGCTCGGCGCCGCAGGTTACTGCTGCGACGACGGATCGCGGGCTGGGGGTGCAGGTGGAGATGCTGCCGGAGCCGGATGTCACCGCGGTCGCAGAACGTGCAGTGGAGATGGTGTCGGAGGGTGGGTGCCTCCTGGTCATTCGCAACACGGTGGACAGGGCGCAGAAGCTGGCGGCGCAACTGCGGGGAGTTCTTGGGGAGGACGCTGTCACGCTGATGCACGCGCGGTATACCGTGGCCGACCGTCGGCGCCTGGAGACGAGGCTGATCGAGCGGTTTGGGCCGGCCGGGACGCGGCCTGTGCCGCACGTGGTGGTCGCCACGCAGGTGGTCGAGCAGTCCTTGGACGTGTCGTTCGACGGGCTCATCTCGGATCTGTGCCCCATTGACCTGCTGTTCCAGCGCATTGGTCGGATGCACCGGCATTTGGTGGCCGACCGCCCGAGGATGCTCGCGCAGGCTCGGGTTGTCGTGACCGGTTATCAGGTTGGCGTCGACGCGCCGCCTTCGGTTCCGGCTGGGTCGCGCACCGTGTACGGGGATCACCTGTTGTGGCGCACAGCAGCGGTATTGCTGGACCGGGGCGTGCTGGAGATGCCGGTTGCCATTCCAGAGCTGGTCAACCGTGTCTACGGCGATGAAGGGGTGGGGCCGGATTCCTGGCAGGAGCGGTTGGTTGAGGCGGCGCGCCAGGATGAGGAAGATCGTGACCGGATGGCGACGCTGGCGGCACAGGTGACTCTGCCCAGTCCGCGCGATGTGGAGACCCTGGCGGACCTCCACAGGGATGCCGCCTTCAGTGGTGAGGACGATGACGGCACGGCGCAGGTCCAGGCGCTGGTGCGGCTCGGGAAGCCGTCGTTGGAGGTGATCTTGATGCGTGGGGGAGCCGCTGCGGGCACGGCTGCGTCTGTCTCCGCTGGAGAAGGCTCAGTGGTGTCGCTGGGAAGCCTGCCGGATCCGGATGGAGTCGAGATGGTGCTGGACCAGGCGATCCGGTTGCCCGGGTGGTCGCAGGAGCTGACGGATGCCGCGGGCGCAGCTGCCTTCACTCCGGAAGCGTGGCGGGACTCTGCGTGGCTGGGTTCGGTCCGCGTGCTCCTCCTTCCAGCGGATGGCCGGCCCCTGCGGTTGGGTCGCAAGAGGGTCACTTACTGCTCACAGGATGGCTTGCAGATCGTCTGATCGGTCTCCTCTCAGCCTGTTTTTGCAGTTCATCGCCCGTTGTCAGTGGGGTCCTGTAGGTATGTGAGTCCGCGCCAGGCACTTGAAAGACGCCTGGACGCAGGGTGATTCGTCATGCCTACGCGCTGGAGCGGTATGGAATTCAACCTGGTCGACGACGACTGGATCCCGGTCGTCCTCACCGACGGCACGTCTGCGGAGGTATCCCTGCGCAGCGTCCTGACACGCGCTGGCCAAATCCGGAGCCTGGCCCTCGACGCCCCTTCCCAAATTCCGCCGGTCATGCGTCTGTTGCTGGCTGTACTGCATCGCGCTCTGCAGGGGCCGACCAGTGAAAAGCAGTGAGGCTCCGCCAAGCTCGTTTCCGCAGTTCAGTGGGGCTGGTGTGATGCGTTGGTGAGGTCCTCACGCTGGCAGGTGGCGTGATCGTCGGGGCGAGATCATCCGCCCGCTCCGTCAGCGCTGTACTTCGCTGTTCGCCAGAACGAGCAGGGCCCGCAGGAGCGTGGTCGCCTGCCGGGTGTCCGTGCGGAGTTTGGTCAGGATCCGCCATGACTTGAGGTTCGCGAAGCCATGTTCGTTGGCGGCGCGTTCGCGGCTGACCAGGCGGTTCGCTTCCCTCTCGGCGACGGTCAGCTTGTGGTTGCGGGTGGCCTTGCGGCCGGTGATGATCACCGGGTCGTCTTCGGGCTTGTCGTCGAGGCCGACGAAGCCGAGGTCGGCCAGGGCGCCGAGGCCGGCTTCCCTCAGGTGTCCGGTGATCTTGTTGTGGCGGGCGGTGGTGATCTCGCTGGACCGGCCGGGCTTGGCCGCGGAGATCCAGATCAGGTTGCCCTTCTCGTCGGTGACAGCGAGAAACAGCAGGCCATGGGCCTTATGTTTGCCGGAGTAGTTCTTCCGGTCGTCCCTCCCGGTGCGGCGGTGGGTGCGGATCAGGGTGCCGTCGAGGAGGACCACGACCCCGCCGCTGCGGGCGATCTTCTTGCATGCGCGGTCCAGGCGCGGGGCGCGGGCGGCCAGCAGCTTGACGACTTCCTTCACCCAGCGGCGGACGGTGGATTCGCCGACCTGGTTGCCGCCGGCCATGTCGGCCAGGCGCTGGTCGTGACGGAGTACGGCGAGCACGATGACGGCCTGCTTACCGGGTTCGGCCTTGCGCCAGACAGAGCGCATCCGGTTGCGGCGTTGGCGTATCAGGTCGGCGACGAGATCGATGGTCCGCTTCGACAGCGGGAGGCGGACCTGGTAGACAACATCCCGAGGGCCCTCGGCGGGCTGGTTTTT
Organism: Streptomyces sp. TG1A-60; assembly: GCF_037201975.1. Lineage (NCBI taxonomy): Bacteria > Bacillati > Actinomycetota > Actinomycetes > Kitasatosporales > Streptomycetaceae > Streptomyces > Streptomyces sp. TG1A-60. Next base: position 2,051,064 of record NZ_CP147520.1, read on the forward strand.
GGTCACACACTTACCAACTCCCGCCGGGGGCACTCGCGTTATGGCAGGAATCGGCCCGTCCGGCCAGCGGCGTTACTGGTCAGCGGGGAAGGTAACGCCCGGACGCGGTACGTGAGAGCCAGCCCCGGTCGGCAAGTTTGCGCAGCTGGCCCCGGACCGGCTCGATCTTCGCCGGACTCGCCTCCCGGCCCAGCCCGAGGGCGACGTCCTTGGCCATCACCGGACCGTCCGCCCCGGCCACGATCTCCATGATCCGTCGATATTCTGAGGTCAGGACCTCCAGTCCCATCCCCTCGACGCGGTCCGGCACCACTCGCATCCCGCCCGCACCCGGACCCACCGTCACAACGGCCGGCTCCGGCTCCGGCTCCGGCTCCGGCTCCGGCTCCGGCTCCGGCTCCGGCTCCGGCTCCGGCTCCGGCTCCGGCTCCGGCGACACGATGCCCGGCGGTCGCCGTCCACCATCAGTGGCCTCGGCCCACTGCCCGAACACCACCTCGGCGGCCTCCAACCGGGCGACCTCCGTTTCGAGTTCACCCAGCTCCTTGCGCAGCAGCTCGGCACGTTTCGCCAGCTCAAGCCGCCGCTCGATCGTCCACGCCAGCACGTCCGTCATGAACATCCCTCCCAGCGCAGAACCTACGCGGCGACCCCCGAACCTCACTCCAGAACCCACGAGAACACCTGCGCCAGACGATCTCGTGCTAACGATCACCCCACCTGCCAGCGTGAGGACCTCACCGACCCATCACACCAGCCCCACTGAACTGCGGAAACGAGCTTGGCGGAGCCTCAGTGGGTTTCCTGGTGGGACGCTGGGGCCTTCGACGCCGAGGTGGTCGGGAGATACCTCGATGAGCACCGAGCACGGTTCGACCTGTTCGACCCGCAGTCGCCTTTCATGCAGGTGGGAGGGCTGGAAGCGCTCAACGGAAAGACGAAGACCGCAGCTCTGCTGCTCCCGCACATCGCCAGCGGGAACAATGTGCCGCTGTTCTCGGCCGAACGCGATGACCAGCCGGCCGCGTTGTCTCCGGCTCAGGCCGCACGGTGGCTGCTGCACGCCCATGCCTGGGACACCGCGGCGATCAAGACCGGAGCCGTGGGCGACGACCAGGCCGTCAGGGGCAAGACGCTGTCCAACCCTGTCGGATCGCTCGGCCAGCTCGGCGTGGTCATGCCCATGGGACCCACGCTGTGGCATTCCCTGATGTGCAACCTTCTGCCTCTCACCAGCTCTGAGGCCGGGGGACGGACTTGCCGGTGTGGGAACGTCCCCCTCTGTCGGCGCAGTGGTCGCAGCGGGCGCCGCAAGGACGGCTCGAGCTGTTCACCTGGCCTGCACGCCGTATCCGTCTGGTCCCCGAACCCGCCCCGGAAGTACCGGGGCAGTTCGTGGTGCGACAGGTCGTGGTGTGTGGTGGGGACCGGCTCTCGTTGGAGACCGGTCAGGACCTTCGAGCATGGATGCGCAGTGAACCGCATTCGGCGTGGAAGCGCAGTTCGAACCTGGAGAAGAAGCGCAGCTTCCCCTTGGTGTACTGGCCCGTGCGCCACCAGGTTGAGCGGCAGCTGTGGCGCGGGCTGGGCCCGCTTCTGGCACGCGCGGAGCCGACCACCGCATCAGCAGTCCGGGACGCGCCGACGTTCCAGGGTCCTGCGGTGCTGTCTCAGCTGGGCAGCAGAGCACGCATGACAGCCCTGAAAGGCATGCCTCTGCACGTTCTCGCGGTCGGCTTCGAGTACGGCAACCAGAGCGCGGTGATCAACGAGGCGTACGGGGACGTGCTCCCTCTGCCCGTGATCGTTCTTTCCGCCCAAAGTGACGAGTGGCGCCACGCCGTGCTCGACGCGGTCAGGGCTACCGCCGCTGCCGTGCACGCGCTCGCGAAGCTAGCCGAGAACCTGGCAGTCGCCTCGGGGTGCCGCCCTTCCGAGGAGGGACTGCTGGCCGGGCACCGGGAGCGCGCCCGAGAGACCGCGTACGCCGCCCTGGACACACCATTCCGACGGTGGCTGTCCTCACTAACCGAGAGCGACGCCGACATCGATCAAACCCTCGATCTATGGGCGAACGAGGTCCGGACCATCATCCGGGCCAGGTCCGGCACGCTCCTGAACGCCACCAGCCCGTCAGCGTGGCATGGCCACGAAACAGAGGACGGCCAGGTCATGGACGCGTCCCTCGCAGAAATCTACTTCCACAGTGCTCTGCACAAAGCACTGCACGAACTTCTCGCCCCTGAAGACGACCCGGACGACCTGGAGCCACCCACGCCATGACCACGACCAGCAACAAGAAGCCCTCCACCGAGCCACCTGCATGGCACAAACGCCTCGTCACCCAGCTCCGGGCCATCGACCGGGACCCGGGACTTGCCGCCGCCTGCCGCCGAGGACGCAACAGGGAGCCCCTCGACGAACTGGACATGCACCAGCCCATCTCCTACGTACTGGAGGGCAACGAAAACACACCGCTCGCCGAGTACGTGCCCTCATGGCAGCGCGACGAGGTCATCGCAGCCGTTCACCACACCCTCGCCCTGTACGCGTGCCACGCGCAGTCCAAGTCCACCTCGGTGCACCGAGACGGCATCTCCCTGGGGGCAGCCATCCGCAGCCTGCAGAACGCAATGCCGTCGAAGGACGGCGCGTCCAGGCGCTTTCGCGCTGCCCAAGGCGCCGACTCGACGACCGAGCTGACCAGCCACGTGCGCTTCCTCGTCTCGCTCATGCGCACCTACAACGTGACTCTCGACTACGTCGCGCTGGCCGACGCCCTCGCAGCCTGGCACTCCCCCGCCCGGCGACAGGGCCTCAAGCGCATCTGGGGCATGGACTTCCACCGCACCCCTCACAAGCCCACCGACGCAACCACCGAACCGATCAAGGAGTAGCGCCATGGCCTTCCTCGACCTCCACATCCTTCAGAACGTACCGCCCTCCAACATCAACCGGGACCAGGACGGCAGCCCCAAGACTGCCGTCTTCGGCGGAGTCAGGCGCGCACGCGTCTCCTCCCAGGCGTGGAAGCGTGCCGCCCGCACCGCGTTCGAGGCAGACGGAGCCCTGGCCGGGGAGGACGCCGTCCGTACCAGGCAACTCCCCCAGATGATCGCGGACGAACTCACACAGAAGACACCGGCCCTCGCCGGCAAGGCGGATGCCATCGGCATGGCAGCGGCGTTCGCGATGTTCAAGGTCGCCGCGAAAAAGCCCTCTGCGAAGAAGGATTCCACCGGCGCACCGGCCGAAGACCGGCCCGTCACCGAATACCTCCTCTTCCTCGGCCGCACCCAGATCAGCACCGTCGTCGACGCCCTGGCCACCGAGGTCGACGCCCTCGCCACCGCGAGCACCGACAAGAAGATCGCGGACATCGTGGGATCGCTGGGTCTGAAAGAGATGGGTGTGACGGCTCACCCCGGCGCAGTGGCGCTCTTCGGCCGGATGGTCGCCAACTCGCCGGACACCGGAGTGGACGCCGGCTGCCAGGTCGCGCACGCCATCTCCACCCACGAAGCGATCACCGAGTTCGACTACTTCACCGCCGTCGACGACATGCAGAAGGAGGACAACAAAGGCGCCGGCATGATCGGGTCCCTGGAGTTCAACTCCGCGACCCTCTACCGCTACGCCACCCTCGACCTGCGCACCCTGCACGCCAACCTCGACAACGACCACGACAGCACCGTGAAGTCCGCCCTCGGCTTCGTACGCGCCTTCACCTCAAGCATGCCCACCGGCAAGGCCAACACCTTCGCCCACCACACCCGCCCCGAAGCCATCGTCCTCAGCCTCCGCGAAGACCGCCCCGTCAGCCACGTCGACGCCTTCGAACGCCCCATCGCCCGCAGCTCCGACGGCTACCTCACCGCATCCGTCGAGGCCCTGTTCACGCACATCCACGACGCAGACGAACAGTGGGGCGACGCCCCGGCCTGGTCCGCCGCCGTCTACCCCTCCGCGCTGCGCAACACCAGCCCTAATCTGCCTGCGCCCACGACGTGGAAGACCGCCCTCGACGAGGCTCAGAAGGCGATCACCGCGGCACTGCCCAAGGCTCCGACGACATGAGCGTCCTGATCCTGCGGCTCGCCGGCCCCCTGCAGTCCTGGGGCATCGAAAGCCGGCACACCATCCGAGCCACCCTCCCCTACCCCAGCAAGTCGGGCGTCATCGGGCTCCTGGCAGCCGCCTGCGGCATCCCCAGAGACTGCAGTGCCTCGCAAACCACCGGCCTCACCCTCGCCGACCTCGCCCCCCTCCGCCTCGCAGCACGCGCGGACCAGCCCGGCGAACTCCTCGTGGACTACCACACCGTCAGCGGCGCCTCCCACGCCCCCACCGACCCCGTCCAGCAACGCCTGCCCAAAGCCGACAACGGCCGACTGCAGGTCAAGGAATCCACCAAGATCACCCGACGCCACTACCTGAGCGACGCCGTCTTCACCGCCTACCTCGAAGGCGACGCGGAGACACTCGCCACTGCGGCACGCGCCCTCCAACGGCCCCGGTTCCCTCCCTTCCTCGGCCGCCGCTCCTGCCCGCCCAGCAAACCCCTACTCATCGGGCTCCAACACCAGACCTGCCTCGACGACGCACTGCGCGCCACACCTTGGCAGGCCAGCGACCGGACGATCGCCCGCCACCACGCCCGAGGACAGTCCAGCATCAGCCTGGACACCGTCATCGAAGATCCAGCAGGGACCGACGTCCTGCCCGACCAGCCGCTCCCGCCGACCACTCCCTTCCGGCGCCGGTACACCGAACGCCCCATCAGACACGGGCACATCACCCTGCCCCTGTCGACCCACAAAGCTGCCCACGACCCCTTCGACCTGCTCGGCTGACAGGACCCGCCATGTACCTCACCCGCGCCTACATCAACCCCCGCCGCCAAGGCGCCATCAAACTCATCGGCAACCCACGAGCCCTCCACGCCCTCATCATGGGCTGCTTCCCCGACCAACCCCCCACCCCACCAGGCCAAACACCACCCCGAATCCTCTGGCGCCTCGACAGCGACGACACCCGCCGCCCCACCCTGTGGACCGTCTCGCCCACCCGCCCCGACTTCACCCAGCTCATCGAAGACGCCGGATGGCCCGCCGCCGAAACACCCCAATGGGAAACAAAGACCTACACCCCACTCCTCAACCACATCCAAAAAGGCCAGCGCTACGCCTTCCGCCTCACCGCATCCCCCACACACCGCACCGCCTCCCCCGGCCCCAACCAACGCGGGCGCCGCCTCCCCCACACCACCACACACAACCAACTGCGCTGGCTCACCGAACGCGCAGAACGAAACGGCTTCACCATCCCCCTGGCCGGCAACTCCGACGACCTCGGACCCGACGGCGCAATCCCCCTGCAACTCCAACTACAACACCGCGGCAAGAACACCTTCGACAAACTCGACCACCAGGACAAACGCATCCGCGTCGCCCTCACCACAGCCACCTACGAAGGAGCCCTCCACGTCACCGACCCCGACGCCCTCCGCGCCCTCCTCACCACCGGCATCGGCCAAGGCCGCGCCTACGGCTGCGGCCTCCTCACTCTCGCCCGCCTTCCAGAACCCACGCAAAGAAACGGCAAAGCCATCCGGTAAGCGCAGGCCACAAAAGGTCCGCTCCGCGTACGCGGAGATGCTCCGTCCCTCATACCGTCGCTCCGTTGTCGGCAGCGGTCCGCTCCGCGTACGCGGAGATGCTCCGCCGCGGTGGCAGCAACCGACACGGCCAATGTCGTCCGCTCCGCGTACGCGGAGATGCTCCGCAGGGCAAGCGGCTGCGGGCCGAGCCGATCGCGGGCGCTCCGCGCAGGCGGAGATGTTCCGGACCCAGAATCCGTTGCCGTGGACTACTCCGCGCACGCGGAAATGTCCCGTTGTCTAGCGGCTCTTCCCAGCGATAAGGGTCGTCCGCTCCGCGTAAGCGGAGACATTCCGCTCCTGCCCGGCCGGCAGCGCACAGCTGACGTGTCCGCTCCGCATACGCGGAGATACCCCGATGTTCGCCGCCGCGACCATCAAGGTGATTCTGTCCGCTCCGCGTATGCGGAGACACACCGCTGTACGGGTCCGCGTCCCAGAATCTGGACGAATCCGCTCCGTGTACGCGGAGATGCTCGGCGCTTGACATCGCGTCCCCGTCGAAGGTCACGTCCGCTCCGTATACAGCGGAGATGCTCCGTCGTTCCACTTCCAGATCAGGTAGTTGATGACGTCCGCTCCGCGCACGCGGAGATGGTCCGCTGGCGGAGTCCATCGAGCTCCTAGCCGGCAATCGACTCCGCGAACGCGGAGATATTCCGTGGGCCTGCTCGACCGGGCTCGCGCGGCCACCGGTTCGCTCCGCGAACGCGGAAATGCTCCGTCCAGGTAGACCTCCGCTTTTTGGATCATGGCGTCCGCTCCACGTACGCGGAGATGCTCCGCGCTGGACCACCATGGGCTCGGTGGTCCGGTGGTTCACTCAGCATGCGCGGAGATGTTCCGTAGTTCTTCCAGACGACGGAGTCCTTAGCGTGATCCGCTCCGCATACGCGGAGATGCTCCGCACTGTGCGGCGTTGAGTGGGAGGATCCGTACGTCCGCTCCGCGCACGCGGAGGTTTTCCGGACCCCCGCGCCGTCGTAGCCCTGCTGCCCGCACTTCGCTCCGCCTACGCGGAGATACGCCGTTCGGCTCGCTGTTGAACTTGAGGGAGCCCTCGTCCGCTCCGCGTACACGGAGATGCCCCGTCGTGCAGTCCTCGACGTACAGGCCCGCGTCCGCTCCGCGCACGCAGAGATGTTCCGGCGGGTATCCTCGGCCAGACCGCTGGTACGACGTCTGCTCCGCGTCGGCGGAGATGCTCCGATGGCGAACTTCCTGACGGTCTACGGGGGTGGGTCCGCTCTGCGTAAGCGGAGATGCTCCATCCTCGACCATGCACGGATGAATCGGCACGCGGTCCCCTCCGCGTACGCGGAGATTTTCCGTAGAACCGGCAGTAGGTAGAGTTCGGCGCAGTGGCCGCTCGGCGTATGTGGAGATGTTCCGTGGGGCGCGACCTACCATCGGTTGGACGCCGCCATCCGCTCCGCAAACGCGGAGTTGCTCCGTCGATGGCCGCCTTCGCCTCGCACACGATCGGGCCTCCGCGTACGCGGAGGTGTTCCGTACCAGGCGTCCGATTCCTTGCCGCCCTGGATGTTTGCTCCGCGTGCGCGGAAGCGTTCCAGAGCGCCCGACGCGTCAAAGGACGTGCAGGCAGATCGCTCCGTAAATTGCGGAGGTGCTCCTTCCATAAGGTTGTCGACGACGATCACAGCCGGTTTCGCTCCGCGTACGCGGAGATACTTCGACCAACCAGCGCAACATCCAGGCTCGGTTCAAGTCCGCTCCGCGAACGCGGAGATGCTCCGTGGACCTCGGCGTAGGTGGACTGCCACAGCAGGGACCGCTCCGCGAACGCGGAGATGCTCCGGGGTCCGGCGTCCACGCCCCTGTGCAGACAAGTCCGCTCCGAGTAGCGGAGATGCTCCGTATATGGCGTTCGGGTCGTCGAAGGTGGCGGCTTCCGCTCCGCGTACGCGGAGATGCTCCGCGTGCTCTATGGGCGATGCCCCGGCGAGAGGCGTCCGCTCCGTAGACGCGGAGATATTCCGGAGAACCTGACGGGCGTAGCGCGCACTTTCGCTCCGCCAGGCGGAGATGTTCCGATGGTCTCCTGGACGTACTCCGGGGCCGGGGAGCTCGCTCCGCGAATGCGGAGATGTTCCGGACCCCCGCGCCGTCGTGGCCTTGCTGCCTGCGTACGCGGAGGTACTCCGTCGTAGACCATGGCGCGGATGGCACGTGCTGGTTCGCTTCGCGGTCGCGGAGATGCTTCGATGGTGATGCCCGTCGAGATGATCGTCCTGATGTTCGCTCCGCGTAGGCGGAGGTGCTCCAAAGGTAGTGACGATGCCCTCCGCGAACGCGTGGTTCGCTCCGCGTGCGCGGAGATGCCCAGGCCGTTGAGATCACCGAGCAGGCACGGCCGACATCCGCTCTGTGTTCGCGGAGATATTCCGGACCGGATGACTGGTCCACGGCGGCAGTCGGTCCCGCTCCGCGCATGCGGAGATGTTCCGTCGTACACGTCTAGGGCCTCGCGGATAGGCTGGTCTGCTCCGCGCACGCTGAGATGCTTCGGCGAACATCGGCGACCGCGCCCGCGGCGCCTCGTCCGCTCGGCGCAAGCGGAGATGTTCCGGACCCCGAATTCGTTGCCGTGGACTACTCCGGATCCGCGCCGCGCACGCGGAGATGCTCCGTAGACGCCGCTGTCAGTGCTGTGCCGTACCGTGTCCGCTCCGCGTATGCGGAGATGCTCCGGCGCTGGGGATCCACTCGCCGTCGCGCTTGATGTCCGCTCCGCGCACGCAGAGATACTCCGGGCGACGTCCTTACCTTCCCGCACCCTCTGTTGCCCGCTCCGCCTACGCGGAGATACTCCGACCAACCAGCGCAACATCCAGGCTCGTGCAAGTCCGCTCCGCGTACGCGGAGATGCCGGTGACGGCGCCGGCGGTGGAGTAGATGCCGTCCGCTCCGCGTAGGCGGAGATGCTCCTTGGGTCGACATCACCGCGGTGTTCGACAGCACGTCCGCTCCGCGTCGGCGGAGATGCTCCGTTGATGCCGTTACCGTCGACCTGGGCGTTGTGGTCCGCTCCGCGTACGCGGAGATGCTCCGGCGACCTACCCGGACGAGGCGCTCCAGATGTCGTCCGCTCCCGCGCACGCGGTGATGCTCCGCGGTTCTCATGACGGAGTTGTTGTCAGCTCCGCGTACGTGGAGGTGCTCCGTCTGTGGAGGTGAGGCGGGTGATGGCCTTGTCGTCCGCTCTGCGTACGCGGAGACACTCCGGAAGAGGGCCGGAAGCGCCGCATCGCGGCCGTGTCCGCTCTGCGTACGCGGAGATACTCCGGACCCCGAGTTCGTCGCCGTGGACTACTCGGGATCCGCTCCGCGTACGCGGAGATGCTCCGGCGTACCAGTGGTGTGGGAACGGGAGCCCGAAGTTCGCTCCGCGCATGCGGAGATGATCCCAGCCATCCGCGTGCGTCAATGGGCCGTCCCGAGTGTCGCTCCGTGTAGACGGAGATACTCCCATCATGGTGCCTACGGGAAGCTCGTCCCATCCGTCCGATCCGCATACGCCGAGGTGTTCCTCCATGAGGTTGTCGAAGACGATCACCGCCGGTCTCGCTCCGCGTACGCGGAGATGTTCCGTACCAGGCGTCCGAGTCGTCCCCTCCCTGGACGTTTGCTCCGCGTGGGCGGAGGTGTTCCGGCGAACTGACGGCAGCGCGCCACGAAGGCCAGGTTCGCTGCGCGTACGCGCAGATGGCCCGATGAACGGCAGCCGCACGCGGTAGCAGTTCAGGTTCGCTCCGCGTACGCGGATATGTTTCGTACCTCGAACGCCCGCTCACCGAGCAGGCCGAGTCCGCTCCGCGTACGCGGAGGTGCTCCGTCGGATCCGTGGACCTTCCCGCCAGTTCCAGAGTCCGCTCCGCGTACGCGGAGATGCTCCGACCCGCGGCCACCTCTTCCAGGATGCGGAGACGCCCGCTCCGCCTACGCGGAGATGCTCCGGCGCGTGCTTCCTCCAGCGACGGAAAGCCCTCTTCCGCTCCGCATGGCGGAGATGTTCCGTACATCAACGAGATGACTGCTGCGCTGCGGGGGTCGGCTCCGCGTACGCGGAGATGTTCCGTGGCAGATCCGTGACCTGTTCCCGAAGTCCAGATCCGCTTCGCGTATGCGGAGATGCTCCGTGACCCCAGGTGATGCCCGTGCGGCTCTAGCCGTCCTCTCCGCGTACGCGGAGATGTTCCGGAACCTGACAGGCGTGGCGCGCACTTTCACTCCGCCAGGCGGAGATGTTCCGATGGTCTCCTGGACGTACTCCAGGGCCGGGGAGTTCGCTCCGCGAACGCGGAGGTGTTCCGAACCCCCGCGCCGTCGTGGCCTTGCTGCCCGAGTACGCGGAGGTGCTCCGTCGTAGATCATGGCGCGGATGGCCACGTGCTGGTTCGCTTCGCGGTCGCGGAGATGTTCCGCCGAAGATCACCAGATACGCGGCAACGGCCAGGTCCGCTCCGCGCACGCGGAGATGTTCCGGCGATGATCGAGGGCCAGACCTACCACCTGGTGTCCGCTCCGCGTAGGCGGAGATGCTCCGTTGCCCAGGGGCCTTCGACTGCGTGCCGACGGCCGGGTAGTCGCTGTCCGCTCCGCACATGCGGAGGTGTTCCGATGACCCCAACGTGAGAGGTCAGATATCAGAAGTCCGCTCCATTGTTCCGTTCAAGGCCAAGATGGGCCGCGGCCACCGGGGGTCCGCTCCGCGTACGCGGAGATGTTTCGACGGTCGTGCACTGGGTGCCGATCACCCGCAAGTCCGCTCCGAGTGCACGGAGATACTCCAACGGCCGGCGGCGGCATCGGTCAGGCCATCTCGTCTGCTCCGCGTACGCGGAGATGTTCCGTTGTCGAAGACCTCGGGGTTGAGCGGGGTGGCGTCTGCTCCGCGCACGCGGAGATGCTCCTATCGGGGCGATCACCCACACGACCTGCCACAGGTTCCGCTTCGCGTACGCGGAGATGCTCCGGCCCTCTCGAAGGCGCTCCCCGCCCGCCCGAAGTCCGCTCCGCGTACGCGGAGATGATCCCAGCCATCCGCGTGCGTCAATGGGCCGTCCCGAGTCCCGCTCCGTGTAGACGGAGATACTCCCATGATGATCGCTAAGGGAAGCTCGTCCCATCCGTCCGATCCGCATACGCGGAGGTGTTCCGTCCATGAGGTTGTCGAAGACGATCACCGCCGGCTTCGCTCCGCGTACGCGGATATGTCTCGTGGGGTGCTACCTACATCGGTTGAACGCCGCAGTTCGCTCCGCGTACGCGGAGATATCCCGCTGTGGGAGCAGCGATCGTACTGGCACGTGCTGTCCGCTCCGCATACGCGGAGGTGGTCCAGGGTGCTGGCGGCGCAGCCAGAGCATGTCCTCGTTCGCTCCGCGTACGCAGAGGTGTTCCGGGTGCTCCCCAGGAACGGTTCCCTTTATCTCGTCTGCTCCGCGTACGCGGAGCTACTCCAATCGCCTTAGAGGTCGCGACCGGCCAGCTCCTGTCCGCTCCGCGTACCCGGGATTGCTCCGCCCACCAAACGGTCCGGGACCGCTCCGCCTACGCGGAGATGCTCCGTGGTCCGGGTACGGCAGTATGCGGCCCCGGGTGTTCGCTCCGCGTACGCGGAGATGCTCCGTCCTCGGCCTTGGTACCGAACAGGGCGACCGCGTTCGCTCCGCGCGTGCGGAGATGCTCCGCACCGCATGGCCGTCGTCTGCATTGCCCGCAAGTTTGCTCCGCGCTCGGGAGATGCTCCGCTGAAGGCTGGGAACACAGCCGACCTTGGCGTCCGCTTCGCGTACGCGGAGATGCTCCATGGGGCGCGACCTACATCGGTTGGACGCCGCCCTTCGCTCCGCATACGCGGAGATGCTTCGTTCGGTGCCACTCCAGAGGACCGGGCCCGGCTGTCCGCTCCGCATACGTGGAGGTGTTCCGATGACCCCCGCGTGGGAGGTCAGGTACCAAAGTCCGGTCCAAGTACGCGGAGATGTTCCGACCTCCCGGGCGGTCTGGAATGCGATTCTTTCGTCTCCTCCGCGCACGCGGAAATGTTCCGTGGATGGGTGGCGGCATCGCGGCCATCCTCCTGTCCGCTCCGCATTCGCGGAGATGCTCCGCTCGACGACGCCATCATCGCGCGCACCAAGGCGTACGCTCCGCGTGCACGGAGATGCTCCGGTGGTCGCCATGCCTGAAGTGCACGTCTTGACGTCCGCTCCGCGTACGCGGAGATGCGCCGCAGCGCTCCGACGTCGAGCCGGTGATCCCGTAGTCCGCTCCGCGTACGCGGAATTGCTCCGACCCGTAAGCAGCCCGGCACCTCAAGGCGCAGTCCGCTCCGCGTACGCGGAGATGCGCCGCGGATGTGCCTGGTCTACTGCGCCTACGGCTAATCCGCTCCGCATACGCGGAGATACTCCAGACCCCGAGTTCGTCACCGTGGACTACTCCGGATCCGCTCCGCGAACGCGGAGGTTCTCCGGACCCCCGAGGCGTCGTAGCCTGCTGGCCGCATTCGCTCCGCGTACGCGGAGATGCCCCGTTGCCCAGGGGCCTTCGACTGCGTGCCGAGCAAATCCGCTCCGCGTACGCGGAGTGCTCCGTTTACGACGTGCCCGTGACGGCCGGTGCCGTCGTCTGCTCCGCGTACGCGGAGATGCTCCGGTCGACATCTCTAACTGGACATATCGCAGCTGGAGTCCGCTCCGCGTACGCGGATATGTTTCGTGGTGCGCGACCTACATCGGTTGGACGCCGCCCTTCGCTCCGCATACGCGGAGGTGTTCCAGGGTGCGGATAGCGCAGCCAGAGGATCTCCTCGTTGGCTCCGCGCAGGCGGAGGTGCTCCACAGGCAGTGACGATCCCCTCCGCGAACTCATGGTTCGCTCCGCGTGTGCGGAGATACTCCATGGGGTGCGGCCGACTTCGATCCGAACCAGATATCTGCTCCGCGTACGCGGAGATGTTCCGTACTGGACAAAAGTTCAGCACACGGGTCCTGGGTCTGCTCCGCGTATGCGGAGATGCTCAGCTGTCGAAAACCCCGGGATTGAGCGGGGTGGCGTCTGCCCGTGCACGCGGAGATGCTCCGCCGGAGGAGGTGTAGGACCTCCTGTGGAGGCCGTCCGCTTCGCGTACGCGGAGATGCTCCGACGAAGAACAGGCAGCCGGGAACAGCGGGCGGGTCCGCTCCGAGTACATGGAGATGTTTCAACCGCCGGCGGCGGAGTCGGTCAGGTCATCATGTCTGCTCCGCGTACGCGGAGATGTTCCGTCGTACACATCTAGGGCCTCGCGGATAGGCTGGTCTGCTCCGCGCACGCGGAGATGCTCCGAGATCCCCGACGTATGGCAGGAACAGGTCGACTTCCGCTTCGCGTACGCGGAGATGCTCCGGACGCGAAGCTCCGCCAGTCGGGCAACCGGCTGTCCGCTCCGCGTGGCGGAGATATCCCAGCGTTCTACCGGTAGCGCGCTATTAAGGCCGGGTTCGTTGCACGTACGCGGAGATGTCCCGATGAACGGCAGTTGTACGCGATAGCGGTTCAAGTTCGCTACGCATAGGCGGAGATGTTCCGTACGACACGGCCGTCCGTGCGCATGGGGCCGCGCCTGCTCCGCGTACGCGGAGATGTTCCGATCTTGGTGTCGTCCGCCATGGCCTGAAGGGCGTCTGCTCCGCGTACCCGGAGATCTTCCATGCTTGTGCTGCTCACGGCTGCCGTAGGCGTGTACGCGAAGATATCCCGCCGTGGGTGCAGCGATCGTACGGGCACGCGCTGTCCGCTCCGCATACGCGGAGGTGGTCCAGGGTGCGGGTAGCGCAGCCAGAGGATCTCCTCGTTGGCTCCGCGTGCGCGGAGGTGTTCCGGCGAACTGACTGCAGCGCCACGAAGGCCAGCTTCGCTGCGCGTACGCGCAGATGTCCCGATGAACGGCAGCCGCACGCGGTACCAGTTCAGGTTCGCTCCGCCTACGCGGAGATGTTCCGATGGTGATTCCTGTCGCGATGCTCGTCCTGATGTTCGGCCCGCATACGCGGAGGTGCTCCCTTGCCTACCGTCCATCAGGTTCCACCAATACGGTTGCTCCGCGTACGCGGAGATGCTGCGTGCGTCTACTCCCTGGCGAAGAAGGGCCTGCAGTCCGCTCCGCGTACGCGGGATGCTCCGTCGGAAGGCCGGCACTTACGCTACGCCGCCGAGCCTGCTCCGCGTATGCGGAAACGCTCCGCTCTACGGCACTTCAGTTAATCCACTGGCCAAGCCCGCTCCGTGTACGCGGAGATGCTCCGATGACCACCCGTCCCAGGAACCGGTCCAGGACGTCCGCTCCGCGTACGCGGAGATGTTCTGGAGTCCGGCACGTGCGGCGGCGTGTGCATCCTGTCTGCTCCGCGTACGCGGAGATGTTCCGGCGCTGGGCATCGCCTCGCCGTCCAAGGTCATGTCTACTCCGCGTACGCGGAGATGCTCCGACGAAGAACAGGCCGCCGGGGGCCAGAGGCGGGTCCGCTCCGAGTCGATGGAGATGTTTCGACGGTCGTGCACTGGGTGCCGATCACCCGCCAGTCCGCTCCGCGTACGCGGAAATGTTCCGACGGACGGGTGCGCCTGGTACATAGTTGCCCAGCCCACTCCGCGTGGCGGAGATGCTCCCAACGGCAAGTCCACGCTGGGCGGCGGCATCGCGTCCGCTCCGCGTACGCGGAGATACTCCGGACCCCGAGTTCGTCGCCGTGGACCACTCAGGATCCGCTCCGCGTATGCGGAGATGCTCCGCTCCGACCTGACTTGGCGTCAAAGATCAGTCGGTCCACTCCGCGTGCGCGGAGATGTTCCGCTGAAGGACGGCGACGGCAACTACATCTGGAAGTACGCTCCGCGTGCGCGGAGATGTTCTGCCGTGCATGTCGTCCTCGACGTACACGCCCGGGTTCGCTCCGCGTACGCGGAGGTGTTCCGCCAGCCACACCAAGCTGGATGGTCACACCCGAATGCCCCGGGAAGGGCTCAACCTCTCGTAGGTCCGCTTCATCGCGAGTGTGGAGGCCAAGGTCGAAGCCCGGCCCTCCGCAGCAGCAATCTTCGAGAGTCCACATAGCGGCTATCCGGCGAGCGCCAGGACGAGCGGGAGCACTTGGTCGGCTCCGGCTTGGCGCAGGAGGCGTGCGCCCACCGCGAGGGTCCAGCCGGAATCGGTGTAGTCATCGACGAGCAGAACCGGGCCAGGAGTGGCGGCCAAGGCGGCGGCGAGTCCGTCGGGAACGGTGAACGAGTCTGCGAGCGCGCGCAGCCGCTGGGCCGAATTGCTGCGGTGCGCGGTGTGCTCGTCGGCGTGCGGGGTGTAGACCAGGCTGCCCAGGAGCGGGAGCCGGCCGACCCTGGCCACTCCCTCGGCCAGGGAGCCGACCAGCTGAGGGCGTGTGCGGGAGGGCATGGCGACGACGCCGACGGGCCGGGCCACCGCGTCAGGAGTACCGCTGGCCCAGCCGCCCGGTGAACGGGCCCAGTCCGCCAGCACCGTCACCACAGCGTTCAGCACGTCGTCCGGCACCGGCCCGTCTGTTACCTGCGCCGACAGGAGTGGGCGCAGGCGGTTGCCCCAGCCGATGTCCGACAGCCTCCCCAGCGCCCGCCCGGTCACCGCCTGTTGACCCGCAGGGATGCGGCCCTTAAGGTCCATGCCGACGGCTGCGAGGCCGGTCGGCCACATCTTGCGGGGCTCGACCTCGACGCCCGGCCGGTCCAGCTCCCCCGTCGCCGCCGCGAGAGCCCCGGACGACACGGCGGGATCGAGCCAGGGGCCGGCACAGTTGTCACATCGACCGCACGGAACCGCCTTCTCGTCATCGAGCTGCCGCTGCAGGAACTCCATGCGGCAGCTGGTGGTCGCCACGTAGTCCCGCATGGCCTGCTGCTCCGCGGCCCGCTGCTTCGCAACCCAGGCGTACCGCTCCGCGTCATACGCCCACGGCTGCCCTGTGGCAGTCCAGCCGCCCCTCACACGCTTGACCGCCCCGTCCACGTCCAAGACCTTCAGCATCGACTCCAGACGCGAACGCCGAAGATCCACCAACGGCTCCAGCGCCGGCAGCGACAACGGACGCCCCGCGTTCTCAAGCACATCCAGAGTGCGCCGCACCTGCTCCTCGGACGGGAAACCCACCGAAGCGAAATACGCCCAGATCGCCTCATCCTCCCGCCCCGGCAGCAGCAAAACATCCGCATGATCCACACCACGCCCCGCACGCCCCACCTGCTGGTAATAAGCAATCGGAGACGAGGGCGAACCCAGGTGCACCACAAATCCGAGGTCCGGCTTGTCAAAACCCATTCCCAGCGCGGACGTGGCAACCAGCGCCTTGACCCGGTTCGCCAGCAGATCCTCCTCCGCCTGCAACCGGTCCGCGTTCTCCGTCTTCCCCGTATAGGAAGCCACCGGATATCCACGCTGCCGCAGGAACGCCGCGACCTCTTCAGCCGCCGCCACCGTCAGCGTGTAAATGATCCCCGAACCCTGCAGATCCCCCAGCCGCTCCCCCAGCCACGCAAGCCGGTGCGCCGCATTCGGCAGCTCCAGCACCCCAAGGCGAAGACTTTCCCGGTCCAGCGGCCCCCGCAACACCAAGGCATCCTTACCGCCGGTACCCAATTGCTCCGCCACATCCGCCGTCACCCGAGCGTTCGCCGTGGCTGTCGTGGCAAGCACCGGCACCCCCGTCGGAAGCTCCGCCAGCATGGTGCGCAGCCGCCGGTAGTCAGGCCGGAAATCGTGACCCCAGTCGGAAATGCAGTGCGCCTCATCGACCACCAAAAGCCCGGTCGTCGCCGCAAGCTTCGGCAGCACCTGATCACGAAAGTCCACAGAATTGAGACGCTCCGGGCTCACCAGGAGAACGTCGGTCTCCCCGCGCTCCACCTCCCCGTAGATCGCCTCCCACTCCTCCGGATTAGCCGAGTTGATCGTGCGCGCCTGAATCCCCGCACGCGCCGCCGCCTCGACCTGGTTACGCATCAACGCCAACAGCGGCGAAATAATCACCGTCGGGCCAGCCCCACGCCGCCGCAGCAAAGCAGTGGCCACGAAATACACTGCCGACTTCCCCCACCCAGTGCGCTGCACCACCAACGCCCGACGACGCTCCTCGACCAGGGCCGCCACCGCCTGCCACTGATCCTCCCGCAACCGCGCAGACCCCGCAGGGGCGCCGACCAGCTCAACGAGGACGGCATCGGCTTCAGCGCGCAGTTCCAGGGTGTCCATACCCCCATGCAACCCGATAGCACCGACAATCGACGACTCCACCCCGTGTCACCAACCGCTCACAAACGGTCCACAGGCACACGCCGATCGAGGACGGCCGAAACCGACCCTCCCGCCACGACCACCCCCGAACAGCACATTTACGCAGGTCAGGGCTCCACATCCGCCTGGAATTTGAATGCCCTCCCAGTGCCGTAGCCCGGAGCGACTCAACAACCCGGACTTCCGCGACCAGGTGCTGCCCGAGCTGGCGGCCGCGACCGGCCTGCTCGTGGTCGACGAGGCTCACTGCGTCTCCGACTGGGGCCACGACTTCCGCCCCGACTACCGCCGACTGCGCACGATGCTGGCCGACCTCCCGCCCGGGGTCCCGGTGCTCGCCACCACCGCGACGGCCAATGCGCGTGTGACGGCCGACGTGGCCGAGCAACTGGGCACCGGCGGCGGCACGGACGCCCTGGTCCTGCGCGGACCACTGGACCGCGAGACCCTGAGCCTCGGAGTGCTCGAACTGCCGGACGCCGCTCACCGGATGGCCTGGCTCGCCGACCACCTGGACGAGCTGCCGGGCTCCGGCATCGTCTACACGCTCACGGTGGCCGCCGCCGAAGAGGTCACCGCGTTCCTGCGCCAGTGCGGGCACACCGTGACGTCGTACACCGGGAAGACGGAGAACGCGGATCGGCAGCAGGCCGAGGAGGACCTGCTCGCCAACCGGGTCAAGGCCCTGGTCGCCACCTCCGCGCTGGGCATGGGCTTCGACAAACCCGACCTGGGCTTCGTGGTGCACCTGGGCTCGCCCTCCTCCCCCATCGCCTACTACCAGCAGGTGGGGCGCGCGGGCCGTGGTGTCGAGCACGCCGAGGTGCTGCTCCTGCCCGGCAAGGAGGACCAGGCGATCTGGGAGTACTTCGCCTCGGTCGCTTTCCCTCCCGAGGAGCAGGTGCGGCGCACGCTCGACGTCCTCGCGCGCGCGGAGCGGCCGTTGTCCCTGCCTGCCCTGGAACCACTGGTTGAGCTGCGCCGCTCCCGGCTGGAGACCATGCTGAAAGTCCTCGACGTGGACGGTGCGGTGCGGCGCGTCCGGGGCGGCTGGGTCTCCACCGGCTCGCCCTGGACGTACGACACCGAGCGCTACGCCTGGGTCGCCAAGCAGCGCGCCGCCGAGCAGCAGGCCATGCGCGACTATGTCGCGACGCCGGGTTGCCGCATGGAGTTCCTGCGACGGCAGTTGGACGACGACGAGGCCGCCCCGTGCGGGCGGTGCGACACCTGCACCAAGCCCAGGTTCGCGGACGCCGTCTCCCCTGCGGCGCTGGACGCGGCGCGTGGTGAGCTGGGGCGTGCGGGCGTCGAGGTCGAACCCCGCAAGATGTGGCCGACGGGGCTGCCGACGGTCGGGGTGAATCTGAAGGGACGCATTCCGGCCGGTGAACAGGCCGCTCCGGGCCGGGCGCTGGGGCGACTGTCGGACATCGGCTGGGGCAACCGGCTGCGGCCGATGCTCGCCCCGCAGGCCCCGGACGGGCCGGTTCCGGACGATGTGGCGAAGGCCGTGGTGGCTGTGCTGGCCGACTGGGCGAAGGGGCCCGGAGGCTGGGCCTCCGGGCAGGCCGACGCCCGGCCCCGCCCGGCGGGTGTCGTCACGATGGCGTCCCGTTCCCGGCCGCAGCTGATCGGTTCGCTGGGCGCGCGGATCGCCGAGATCGGCCACCTGCCCCTGCTGGGCTCGGTGGCGTACACCGGCCCGGTTTCCCAGGTCACCCGTAGCAACAGCGCACAACGACTCAAGGCGCTCGACGGGGCGCTGACCGTACCGCCCGAGCTGGCCGTCGCCCTCGAGGAGGCGGGCGGGCCCGTGCTCCTCGTCGACGACGCCACCGAGACCGGCTGGACACTCGCGGTCGCCGCACGCGTGCTGCGGCGCGCGGGCGCGCAGGGGGTGTTGCCGCTCGTTCTCGCCGTGCGCGCCTGACCGACCGTCAACCGCGCGTGAGCTTGGTGCCTCCTGGGCGCTGCCGACGCGTCCTGTGCGCAGGGATATAAGCGATGGATCACCACAAAACCGCCAGTGGTCCCAATTGCTCGTTGCCGCAACCAAGTTCGCCAGGAAGAATTGGAGTCCGCTCCCCGCACGGCCTACTCGTGAATCGGCAGGGCTTCTGCTGCGGCGTGCGCTCCCCCAGTCCGACCCCCGCCCCCAGTGTGGGCGCGTAGCCGAAGGGAGGATCGTGACCTTCGGATTCGCTCCGTCCTCGGCGGCCTCCGTGTCGACGTCTGCCGACCTGTCCGCCGCTTCCGCCAACCGGATGCTCGAGCCCGCGGAATGGGCCGCCGCCGGGATTCCGCTGCTGCGCAATCCCCGGGAGGTCGTCAGCGGGCTGCACGCGCGGCATCGGCCCCGGCCCGCGACGGCGGTCATCGCCGTCCTGGACCCGGACGAGCGGTTGAGGGCGAGCGCCTCGTTCATCCGGCGCCCGGCCCCGGCCGACGGCTGGATGTTCCGCAACGCTCTCCTCGCCCAACTGCGCCGGATCATCCCGCACGATCTGCGACGACGCACTCCGGTGCGTACTGCCGTGCTGCTCTACTGCCGTGACGGCGACGCGCGTTGGACGGAGGAGGACGGAGCGTGGATGTGGGGGCTGCGGGACGCCTGCACACTGCACGGTTTGCGCTGTGGGGCGTACATCACGCTGACACGTGACGGCTGGCAGGTTCTCGGCGAAGGCCGCGGCGGACGCCGCCCCCACGCGGACTCACCGGCCGAGCCCTTCGCCACGGCCGTGGCACCGCCGCCGATGCCACGCACCGGCGGCGTCGCGTCAGACGTACTGCGCCGGGCGGCAGCCCGCTGACACCGGCCCCTGACACCGGCTCGCGAGACAACTGCGACTGGGACCCTCCGCACCCGCACCCTCACCCGCAGGGCACTGAGGCCCTGCCCTGACGTCGATACACAGCCATGTCCAGATCCACCCCGGCCCCGGCGAACCCGGTCCACCCCAGGACCGAAGTCGGCCCCGGCACTCCGGCATCCCGGTTCGAAGACACCGGACGCGCCACGGGCCTTCGACATCCACGTCTCCGGACGCGCCGAAACACCCCGCGGGCACGCCGAAGCGCCCCGTCGCGGGGTGTGGCCGTAGTGGCGCCCTGATCGTTCCCGGGCGCGCACGGCTCCCCGGTGAGCCCTGACGGGCGGACCGGGGCAAGGTCCGCAGTCGCTCAGACTCCGGCGCCGAGCACCGAGTTGATCGTCTGCGGGTCGCCGCACACGATCAGCAGGGCCCGTGCCCGGCCGAGGGCCTTGGGCAGCGCCTGCGCGGTGTCGGCGTCGGTTCCGCCGTTGACGGCGACCACGACCACGGGACGTGGCCCGGCCCGGTCGGCGGCCGAGGCATCGGCGTAGAAGACGTCGTCGCCGGCGTCGTGCTGCGCCCAGTAGGCGGTCTCGCCGAAGGAGAGTTCGTGGGCTGCCCACGGATGCGACTCGCCGGTGGTGATCACCAGCACGTCGCCGGGGGCACGGCCCGACTCCAGCAGCAGGTCGACGGCTTCCTCCGCGGCGTCCAGCGCACCCTCGGCGGAAGCCGGGATCAGCTGGACCTGCGGGGTGGCGGTAGGAGCGGACGGTCCGGGCTTGGCCACGGCATGCGCCGCGCGCTGGGCCGGCACCGGCCGGGCAGGCCCCGGACGACCGGGCCGCGGCGGAGCCGCGGGACGGGGACCGGGTACGGGACGGGGGGTCGGCGCGACCCGGCCGCTGGCCGGAGTGGCACGCGGGCCCTGGGCACTCTCGTGAATCTGAGGCTCCTCGGGAATGAGAGGCATGAGCTGATGTTTATCAAACGCCGATGCAACGCGCGTCGGCGGGTGGCACATGAGTGCGAACGAATCCGTCAGAAGTCGAAGCCGAGTTGACCCTCGATCTCCGGAACGCTTCCGTCCGCCCAGTTGCGGGCCTTCTTGAGGTGCCGCCACTGGGGCAGCGCATCAAGATACGCCCACGACAACCGGTGGTACGGGGTGGGACCCCGTACCGCCAGCGCGGCCTTGTGGACAGGCGACGGATACCCGGCGTTGGCCGCGAAACCGAAGTCTGCATGGCCGATACCCAGTTCGGCCATCATTTTGTCGCGCTGAACCTTGGCGATCACCGAGGCAGCCGCGACGGCGATGCAGGACCGGTCGCCCTTGATCACCGTACGCACCCGCCAGGGCGAGCCGAGGTAGTCGTGCTTGCCGTCGAGAATGACCGCGTCGGGTCGCACCGGAAGCGCCTCCAAGGCCCGGACGGCGGCCAGCCGCAGCGCGGCCGTCATGCCCAGGTCGTCGATCTCCTCCGGAGAGGCGTGACCCAGGGCGTACGACGTCACCCACTTCAGCAGTTCCTCGGCGAGCGTCTCGCGTCGCTTGATCGTCAAGAGCTTGGAGTCGGTGAGCCCCTCGGGCGGTCGGCGCAATCCGGTGACCGCCGCACAGACGGTGACGGGCCCGGCCCACGCTCCGCGCCCCACCTCGTCGACACCGGCAATGATCTTCGCTCCGGTCGTGGCGCGCAGGGAGCGCTCGACGGTGTGAGTAGGTGGTTCGTACGGCATGGCGCCCTTAGCCTACGCCGCCCCCGCCCCCGCGCGACACCCAGGCTTCCCGAGGAAGCCTCAGCCCGGCCGCGGACCCCGATCAGCCCCCTCGCCGACACAGCAGCGGCATCATCAACTGGTCGACCATCTCCTCAAGGTCACGCTCGCTCCATTCGCTCCCGCACATCTTCGAGCGGTACATCATCATGGCCGGAATCGCGTCGAAGACATAGCCGTTGGCCGCGTCGGGCCGCACCTCACCCCGGCGAATTCCCCGCTCCACAACCTCCTGCAGCAGCTTGACCGTGGGCTCCACGACGCCTTCGACGATCACACCATGGAAGCGTTCGGCCTGAGTGGTGTCGCATTCGTGAATCACTGAGCGCAATGCGGACCCAGGGCGCGAGAACATCGCCTCACGCGTCCGGCGGCACAGCCCCAGCAGATCCTCACGCACGCCGCCCAGGTCGGGCGCCTCCTCGAAGCGCGGCAGTCCGGCCTGGAGGGCGTCCGCGACCAGGTCCTCCTTGGAGGGCCAGCGGCGGTAGACGGCCGCCTTGCCGGTCTGGGCGCCCGCGGCGACACCCTCCATGGTGAGGCCGCTCCAGCCGACCGTACTGAGCTGTTCCAGCGCGGCATCAAGGATCGCACGCTCCAGCACGGCACCACGCCGACGCGGGGTGGCCGTCCGGGCAGGAGCGGCCGTCCAGCGCGAAGTGACCATCTGTGTTTCTCCGTTGAGCCTGAGGGGTGAGGGTTCGAGAAGCGGAAGCGGACGGGCGGAGCGCACTACGGCAGCGCCATCGGTGAACGCTTGCGTTCACTAAGGGGGACTCACTACCGTGGACGCGACAGTGAACGCGAGCGTCCACTAAGGCACTTGTGGGGGACCCATAGTGACAACCTCTCCGTTGATCCAGGATCAGAAGCCGGGAGCCGCCCGCCGGGAGGGGAGCCCCGGCATCGCGCTCACCGTCATCGCGGCCTGCCAACTCATGGTGGTACTCGACGCGACGATTGTGAACATCGCGCTCCCGCACATTCAAGACGCCCTCAAGTTCAGCACCACGGACCTGACATGGGTGGTCAGCGCCTACACGCTGACCTTCGGCGGCCTGCTGCTCCTGGGCGGCCGGGCCGGCGACATCCTCGGCCGCCGCCGTGTGTTCATGACCGGGATTCTCGTCTTCACGCTCGCCTCGCTGCTCGGCGGACTCGCCCAGGAGCCCTGGCAACTGCTGGCGGCCCGCGCTCTCCAGGGCGCCGGTGGCGCGATCGCGTCGCCCACCTCGCTGGCGCTCATCACCACGACGTTCCCCGAAGGACCCGCACGCAACCGGGCGTTCGGCGTCTTCGCCGCGGTCTCCGCCGGTGGCGGCGCCATCGGTCTTCTCGCGGGCGGCATGCTCACCGAGTGGCTGGACTGGCGGTGGGTGCTCTTCGTCAACGTGCCCATCGGTGTGCTGATCGCCTTCCTCACGCCGATGTACATCAGTGAGTCCGAGCGTCACCCGGGGCGGTTCGACATCGCGGGCGCGCTCACCTCCACGGCCGGCATGGCCTCGCTGGTCTACGGCTTCATCCGCGCGGCGGAGGAGGGCTGGCGCGACGGCCTGACCATCGGCTCCTTCGCGGCGGCGGTGGTCCTGTTGCTGGCGTTCGGCTTCGTCGAGAGGCGGGCCGGGGACCCCATCACTCCGCTGAGGATGTTCACCGACCGCAACCGCTCGGGCACCTACGTGATCATGCTGAGTCTCGCCGCGGCGATGTTCGGGATGTTCTTCTTCATCGTGCTGTTCGTGCAGAACGTGCTGCGGTACACACCGATCGAGGCCGGCCTGGCCTTCCTTCCGGTGACCGCCGCGATCATCACGGGCGCCGGCCTGTCCCAGCGGTTCCTGCCGGTGCTCGGGCCCAAGCCGTTCATGGTGGTCGGCTCGACGATCGTCACGCTCGGCCTGGCCTGGCAGACCCTCATCACCCCCGACAGCTCCTACGTCGGCGGGGTCCTCGGCCCGATGCTGCTGTTCGGCTTCGGCATGGGCCTGAACTTCGTGACGCTCACTCTGACCGCCGTCTCCGGGGTCGCCCCGCACGAGGCGGGCGCGGCATCCGGCCTGCTCAACACCACACAGCAGGTGGGCGGCGCCCTCGGCCTGTCGATCCTCACCACGGTCTTCGGCACGGCCAGCCGTGCCGAGGCGGAGAAACAGGTGCAGCTCTTCATGGCGCAGGCCACGGCCGAGCAGAAGGCCGAATTCGCCAGGACCCAGGAGCTGCCCGCCCCCTGGAGCCACGAAGTGCTGGCCCACGGCATCTCGACGGCGTTCGTCCCGGCCATCGCCATGGCCGTACTCGCCCTGGTCACCGCCACCTTGGTGATCAGGGTCCGCAAGAGCGACCTGGACGCCCTCTCCGGCACGGCCGGCACGGCCGCCGGGGGCTGACGGCCGCGCGTCTCCCAGAGGGCCGAGGGGGCGTCCGTCCACGGGAACGCGGCGTTCACCGTCGTCTCGTCGGGTACCACTGTGGGTCGGCAGGCCGCGACACGTGCACCGTCGGCCTGGCGGCCCCGGCTGCTCGCAGGCCCGACCGCTCGATGACTCCTCAGCGGTACAGCGTCTCCGACCCCAGCGCACCGCATGCCGGCCCGCTCGCCCCCTGCGACACCGGTCGCTCGTCCAGGATGCGCCGGGCCTCGGCCTCTCCCCAGCTCGTGGCATACCAAGGCGTGTGGTCGCGGTCTTCCAGGTCGGCGTCGATGTCCCACAGCGCACACGAGCGCATGGGCTCCTTCAACCGGTCCAGTGCGGGCGCGGCGTCGGCGGAGAGCCCCTTCGCGTATTCGAGGTCGAAACGGCCCGTGGTCTCGTACCGCTCGACATTGCGCTCCGCGATCACTCGGTCCGGCGACACGAGACCGAACGCGAGCACTCCGGCGACCGCGCTGACCGCGACGGCACGCGGGAGCCAGCGGGCGCCCCACACCCCGGCAGCCATGATGAGCACGATGACCAGGCCGAGCCAGAGCTCGACGGACAGCACCGAGATCCTCAGCCGCGTCAGCCCATAGGCCTCCACATACATGTCCATACGTCGCACAGCGGATGCCACAACAACGAGCGCCAGCGCGCCCAGGCTTCCCAGCACTCCCCGGACCAGCGTCCGGTCACTCGATCGAGCGCGCGGGGCCCAGCGCAGGGCGACGACGATGACCAGCAGGGTGAGCAGCGTGACCATGAGCAGTTGCCCGAAGCCCTGGCGCGCGTACTGGGCGTATGTCTGGCCGGTCTCCTTCAGGACGGCGTCATAGCCGCCGAAGAGTACGGCGAGCTGGACGGCGTTGAAGACGGCGAAGAGCGCGACGAGCCCGATCAGCGGGAGCGCCCACTCGACGCGTCCGCGGGCGCGCCCCGCAGGCACCCGGACCCGGTCCCACAGGACGGGCGCGGCGGCCGTGCGGGCCGCCGCGAGGGTCCCGAACAGGCCCACCGCGAAGAGCAGGAGCCGCCAGGGCCCGTCGGAGACGGAGATGTCGGGGACCAGCGCGCCGAGCAGGTCCCCGAAGGCCGCGTCGGCTCCGGCGAACAGCGCCCCGAAGACCAGGAGCAGTACCGCGGCAACGACCGACGCCCGCAGCAGCGGTCCCAGGCGGCCCCGGTCGCCGCCCATCCGCTCGCGCACACCCTGCCAGGCCCAGACCGGACCGGTGACCAGTGAGGTGAACACACCGATCGGGCCGAGCAGGACGGCGGGCCAGGTACGGCCACCGTGCAGTGCGAGCGAGCCCGCCGCGAGCGCGGTGACGACGGCGAGGAATGTGGGCCACTCGGCGGCGCGCAACGCCGGCACGGTCAGCAGGGCGAGCCCGCCGACGCCCCAGACGAGCGCCCACGGGCGGGGGCGCCGACCGGCTCGCCGTCCGGCGAAGTACACGGCGAGTGTGGCGGGCACGGCGACGACGAGGATGTTGACGGCCAGTGCCTCGCCCAGCAACAGCATGCCGAGGAGGCCAGTGGCAAGGGCGGCACACAGGGTCGCGGTACGGATCGGCGCGGGTTCGTCAGGGACGAAGTCGGCCGACCGGGGTGGTGCGAGAGGCAGCCCGCCCGATATCGGTCCGGGCCCGCCGACCTTGCGTTCCGGTACGACGTCCGCGGGAGCCGGCGCCCCGGAACGGCCATCGCCGGTCGAAGCGTGCGACCTGGGCGCTTGGCCGTCGGGCTCTGACGCGGCTGGTGTTGACGGTGTGTCGGACATGGGACCCCCTCCCCGGCCGGCCCGCACCGCCCGCCGTACGCAGCGCGCGCAGCTGCGCCAGAGGGCTCGTGGCCGGTATCTCGTCGCCGCGTCTCGTCATGATCGACAGCGGCGTGGCGGACAGGCTATGCCGCGGGAGAGCGCCCACGACGGCCGAGGAGCGCGACTGTGGCACTCCCGTGACAGTCGAGGTGGTTGTGACAGGTGGAGCCCGGGAAGCGTGTTTGCCTTCCGGCGGGCTACTCCACGTGCATCCAGTCCGGCAGCGCCTCGGTCTGCTCCACCCATGCCTCCGGAGGCGCCCCGGCCTTCCCGGCGGCGACCACTCCCCCGACGATGGCGCAGGTCGTGTCGACGTCGCCGCCCACCTGGGCCGTCGTCCAGAAGCCCTGTTCGTAGTCGCCGAGGGCGCGTGCCGCCGACCAGAGAGCGAACGGCACGGTGTCGTGCGCCGTGGTACGCCGTCCGCAGCCCAGTACGGCGGCGACGGTGTCCGCGTCGGCGTAGTCGAGCATGTCCCGGGCGCGCCGCAGTCCCGCACCGACGGCGCTCTTCGGGACGAGCGCGATGACGCCGTCGAGCAGTGCCCCGGCGCTCGGCGGTCCGGCCGGGTCGGCCACGAGAGCGGCGGCCCCGGCGACGGCCATGGCGCCGACGACGGCCTCACGGTGCTGGTGCGTGGGGTAGGCCGAGATTTCCGCCTGGTGGGAGGCCTGCTCGGGATCGTCCGCGTACCATGCGCCCAGTGGGGCGATTCGCATGGCGGCGCCGTTGCCCCAGGAGCCCTGGCCGTTGAAGAGCGCGGAGGCCAGCTCGCGCCAGTCGCCGCCTTCGCGGACCAGGCGCAGCAGGCGGTTGACGGCGGGGCCGTAGCCCCGGTCGAAGTCGTGGTGCAGGGCGAAGGAGCGGGCGAGTTCGTCCTGGTCGATCCGTTGGTGGGCCGCCAGGACGGCCACGACGGAACAGGCCATCTCGGTGTCGTCGGTCCACTGCCAGGGGCCGGGCGGGGTCTCATGGCGCTTGAGCAGCGGGTGGTTCACGGGCACGAAGTACTGCGAGCCCAGCGCGTCCCCCACCGCGAGTCCGCGCAGGCTGGCCAGGGCACGCTCCAGGCGGCCGTCGGGAGAGAAGTCAGCGGTCATCGCCCGGCCACTCTATCCGGTGGCCCCGTACGATTCCGGCTCGCGCCAGCGGTCGAACGGCCGGTCGATCGTGTACTTGCCGTCTTTCCCGAGAACGAGCATCCGCATCTCCGCGTTCCCCGGGTTCGACAGCGACTCGAACTCCGCGACCGTCCAGTGGAACCAGCGCATGCAGAACAGCCTCATCGCGAGCCCATGGGTGACGAGCAGGACGTTCGGCGGATGGTCGGGGTCCTCGAAACTGCGGAAGAGGCTCTCCAGGAAGCCGCCGACCCGGTCGTACACGTCGGCACCGGACTCGCCCTGCACGAAGCGGTAGAAAAAGTGCCCGTACGCGTCCCGATAGGCCTTCTGGAGTCGTACCTCCTCGGGATCCTGCCAGTTACCCCAGTCCTGCTCACGCAGTCGGGGTTCCTCGCGTACGCGCACCAGTCCGGGGTCCAGATGGAACGCCTGGAACGTCTCGTGGGTGCGGCGGTACGGGGAGACGTAGACGCTGACACGCTCGCGGCCGAGGACGTCACGGATCCGTTTGCCGGTCTCCTCAGCCTGCCGCCAGCCGCGGTCGGTGAGCGCGAGTGCGTGGTCGGGCTCGCGCTCGTACACGGTGTCATCAACATTGCCCGTTGACTCACCGTGCCGGACAAGGATGATGCGCCGTGGTCGTGCCATGCCAAGACCCTAAAGGCGACGGCGACGGATCGAGCACTCGTCCGGCTGGCATACGGCGTAGATCACATGCGTCCACCACGCCGACCGGCAGAGTTGGGAATCCAAACTAGCCAAAGTTCGGATCTCAAACTGTCCAGCTCGGTTCCAGCTCCACGATGTCGCCCGCGAGGGCGGCGACGTCGGCCTCGATCTGGGCCCGCAGGGCGAGGCGCTCGACGCGCTCGACGCGGTACTTGCCGTGCTCGGCGGCCGACTGCCACATGGAAAGGATCACGAACTCATGGCCCGGCGCCTCGCCGAACAGCCCTCGCAGCATGCCCGGGGACCCGGCCATCGCGGGGTTCCAGACCTTCTCCTGCATCAGCGCGAAATGCTCGGCCCGCTCTTCGTGGACACGACAGTGCGCCACCCGCACCAGATCGGCGTCCGCGAAGCGCGGCTCGAAACCGGTCTTCACGTCGAACCGATGATCGAAGAGCTTGACCTGCTTGTTCTTGTGAGTGCCCGACTGTGAGGCGGCGAGCCTGTCGTGGGAGCGCGCCATGAAGGAGTCGTAGAAAGCCCGGCTCTCCCAGAAGGAGAAGATGTGCGCCACTCCGGGCCGTGCCCTGCTCCAGCCCCCACCCTGTCCACGGAATCCCGGCTCCCCCAGAAGCCCCGCCCACTTTCGCTGCCCCCGTTCGAAACCGCGGCGGTCCACCACGGTGCAGCGAATCCACTTGACCAGCACCGCGCCATGGTAAGGCCACGGAGCGTGGCGCCGGTCACCCTGCGGCCGGTTGCACCCGGGCGAACGCGCCCGCGCACATGCAAGGATGGGCAACTGGCCTGGACCACCAGGCAGTTCGACCCGCAAGCACAGGAGAACGGGGAGGAGAGTTCTGTTGAACGGCCTCAACAAGGGCATCCGCAAGGTCGAGGTGTCGGTGAAGTGGGACCCGAGCCCCGCCGGCCAACCGCCCGCGGATCTCGACATCGTCGCGGCGACCTACCCTGCGGCCGATCCGAGCGGCGCTCCCGCCTATGTCGTGCACTTCGACAGCCGCTCGCCCGACGGCACCATCACCCTCAACCGCGACAGCAAGACCGGGCAGGGCTTCGGCTGGGACGAGGTCATGACGGTCGAACTGAACCGCCTCGACAGCCGGTACGGGCGGGTCGTGATCGGTGTCGCCATACAGCAGGGCACCGGTCCGAAGACCTTCGGCGACGTCCAGAAGCCCGCCCTGCGCATCCGAGAGGGCTACACCGTCCTGGCGGAGGACGACTTCGGTGGCGTTCCCGGCTCCACGGCCGCCGCCGTCGCCGAGTTCGTCCGCGACGACACCGGCGAGTGGACCTTCCACCCGGGCCTCCGCGGCTACGACGAGGACCCGGCGACCTTCGCACGCGCCATGGGCCGCCCCGCACAGTCCTGACGGCCCAAACACATATGCCGAGGGCGGTGGAGCGAGACTTCGCTCCACCGCCCTCACCTGCTGATTCGCGCCCAGGAGGCGCTCAGATCAGCTGCATCCGCTCGTCGAGCCGCAGCCCTCGCAGATGTAGCAGGAGCCGGCCCGCTGCATCTTCGTACCGCAGGAGAAGCACAGCGGGGCGTCGGCGTGGATGCCCAGCTGCATCTCCACCAGTTCGGCGCTGGTGTGGGCCTGCTTCGGGGCGGGCACGGCCACCTCGGCTCCGGCCTTCGGGGTTGCGACGGCCTTCAGGTCCGTGTGCCTCGGGGCCGACTGCGCCAGACCCTCCACGTCGACGTCCTCCTCGGTGGGCTCGTACGAGCCGGTCTCCAGGTGGCGCTGACGCTCCTCGGCGGAGTGGATGCCGAGCGCGGACCGTGTCTCGAAGGGCAGGAAGTCGAGCGCTAGACGGCGGAAGATGTAGTCGACAATCGACTGCGCCATCCGCACGTCCGGATCGTCCGTCATGCCGGCCGGCTCGAAGCGCATATTGGTGAACTTCGAGACGTACGTCTCCAGCGGAACGCCGTACTGGAGGCCGACGGAGACCGCGATGGAGAAGGCGTCCATCATGCCCGCGAGGGTCGAACCCTGCTTCGACATCTTCAGGAAGACCTCGCCGAGACCGTCGTCCGGGTAGGAGTTGGCCGTCATGTAGCCCTCGGCGCCACCGACCGTGAAGGAGGTCGTGATGCCGGGACGGCCCTTGGGCAGGCGCTTACGGACCGGGCGGTACTCGACGACCTTCTCGACCGCGGTCCGGATCGTCTCCTCGGCCTTCTCGGTGATCTCCGCCTGCTGCGAATCCTTGGTCTTCGCGGAGAGCGGCTGGCCGACCTTGCAGTTGTCGCGGTAGATCGCGAGCGCCTTGACACCGAGCTTCCAGGCCTCGAAGTAGATCTCCTCGACCTCCTCGACGGTCGCCGTCTCCGGCATGTTGACCGTCTTGGAGATGGCGCCGGAGATCCAGGGCTGGATAGCGGCCATCATGCGGACGTGGCCCATCGGGGAGATGGCGCGCTCGCCCATGGCACAGTCGAAGACCTCGTAGTGCTCCGGCTTGAGGCTCGGGGCGTCGATCACATTGCCGTTCTCGGCGATGTGGGCGACGATCGCCTCGATCTGCTCCTCCTGGTAGCCCAGGCGGCGCAGGGCCTGCGGGACCGTGCCGTTGACGATCTGCATCGAACCGCCGCCGACCAGCTTCTTGAACTTGACCAGCGCGAGGTCGGGCTCGACACCGGTGGTGTCGCAG
Source organism: Streptomyces sp. TG1A-60 (assembly GCF_037201975.1). Classification (NCBI taxonomy): domain Bacteria; kingdom Bacillati; phylum Actinomycetota; class Actinomycetes; order Kitasatosporales; family Streptomycetaceae; genus Streptomyces; species Streptomyces sp. TG1A-60. Next base: position 2,081,382 of record NZ_CP147520.1, read on the forward strand.
GACATGGCGAGACCGATGGTGCCGGTCGGGGCGAGCACGGACGCCTGCGAGTTGCGGAAGCCGTTCTTCTCGCCGACGCGGAGCACGTCCTGCCAGGCCTCGGTGGCGGCGGCCCAGACCGGGGTGTCCAGGTCGTCCACGCGCACGGCCGTGCCGTTGGCGTCGGAGTGCTGCTTCATCACGCGGTTGTGGGCGTCGGCGTTGCGGGCGTAGCCGTCGTACGGGCCGACGACCGCGGCCAGCTCGGCGGAGCGCTTGTACGCCGTGCCGGTCATCAGGGAGGTGATGGCGCCGGCGAGGGAGCGACCACCGTCGGAGTCGTAGGCGTGGCCGGTCGCCATCAGCAGGGCGCCGAGGTTGGCGTAGCCGATGCCGAGCTGGCGGAAGGCACGGGTGTTCTCGCCGATCTTCCGGGTCGGGAAGTCGGCGAAGCAGATGGAGATGTCCATCGCGGTGATGACGAGCTCGACGACCTTGGCGAAGCGCTCGACCTCGAAGGACTGGTTGCCCAAGCCGTCGTCCTTGAGGAACTTCATCAGGTTCAGCGAGGCGAGGTTGCAGGACGTGTTGTCCAGGTGCATGTACTCGCTGCACGGGTTGGACGCGGTGATGCGGCCGGACTCGGGGCAGGTGTGCCAGTTGTTGATCACACCGTCGTACTGGATGCCCGGGTCGGCGCAGGCCCACGCGGCCTCGGCGAGCTTGCGGAACAGCGCCTTGGCGTCGACCTTCTCGATGATCTCGCCGCTCATGCGGGCGCGCAGGCCGAACTCGGTGCCGTTCTCGACGGCCGTCATGAACTCGTCGTTCACGCGGACGCTGTTGTTGGCGTTCTGGTACTGGACGGACGTGATGTCGTCGCCGCCCAGGTCCATGTCGAAGCCCGCGTCACGCAGGGCGCGGATCTTCTCCTCTTCCTTCACCTTGGTGGCGATGAAGTCCTCGACGTCCGGGTGGTCCACGTCGAGGACGACCATCTTGGCGGCGCGGCGGGTGGCACCGCCCGACTTGATCGTTCCCGCGGAGGCGTCGGCGCCGCGCATGAAGGAGACCGGACCGGAGGCGTTGCCGCCGGAGGAGAGCAGTTCCTTGGACGAACGGATGCGGGAGAGATTCAAGCCGGCGCCGGAGCCGCCCTTGAAGATCATGCCCTCTTCCTTGTACCAGTCGAGGATCGACTCCATGGAGTCGTCGACGGCCAGGATGAAGCAGGCGGAGACCTGCTGGGGCTGCGGTGTGCCCACGTTGAACCAGACGGGGCTGTTGAAGCTGAAGATCTGATGCAGGAGGGCGTACGCCAGTTCGTGCTCGAAGATCTCGGCGTCGGCGGGCGAGGCGAAGTACCTGTGGTCTTCACCGGCCTTCCGGTACGTCTTCACGATGCGGTCGATGAGCTGCTTCAGGCTCACCTCACGCTGCGGGGTGCCGACGGCACCACGGAAGTACTTGCTGGTGACGATGTTGACCGCGTTCACCGACCAGAAGTCGGGGAACTCGACGCCGCGCTGCTCGAAGTTGACCGAGCCGTCGCGCCAGTTCGTCATGACGACGTCACGGCTCTCCCAGGCCACCTCGTCGTACGGGTGCACGCCGGGGGTGGTGTGGATGCGCTCGATACGCAGACCCTTGCTCGCCTTGGTGCCCTTGGCGCGGGAACTCCGTGCCGGACCGCTCGCCGTCTCTGTCATGCCGCCTCCCTGTACGGGCGAAAACGCCCTGAAGTGCCACGCTTGTTCCCGTGACACGGTCTTCTGTCTTGTGCCGCAACCGGCTGACACAGCCGCTCGCGGCAGGCCTGAAATCGCCGCTGCCCGTCCGGGCCTGCTCGTCCGGCGGCGCGGCCCGCCGGTCAGTCGGCGGCGCTGGCGGGCACGGGGGCCTGGACAGCCCCTCCGGACCCGCGGTCGTTCCCCATGCGCTCCTCGACCGCGCTCTCGACGTCCTCGTCGTTCGCGTCGGGGCGCTTCCCCTGCTCTTCCCTGAGTTCCGCGATGGCGGCCTCGAAGTCCTCCAGCGAGTCGAACGCCTGGTAGACCGAGGCGAACCGCAAGTAGGCGACGAGGTCGAGTTCCCGTAGCGGGCCGAGTATGGCCAGGCCCACGTCATGGGTGGTCAGTTCGGCACTTCCGGTCGCGCGCACCGCCTCCTCGACCCGTTGGCCGAGCTGGGCGAGCGCGTCCTCGGTGACAGGCCGTCCCTGGCATGCCTTGCGGACACCGTTGATGACCTTCGTACGACTGAAGGGTTCGGTCACGCCGGACCTCTTGACCACCATCAGCGAGCACGTCTCCACCGTCGTGAAACGACGGGAGCAGTCCGGACACTGACGGCGCCTGCGGATCGACGTGCCGTCGTCCGTCGTACGACTGTCGACGACGCGGCTGTCGGGGTGCCGGCAGAAGGGACAGTGCATAACTCCAACCCTCCTCACAGCACGATTCAGTAGCCCCACGGACCACTCGGGCCCCGCGGAAGCAGCCCCAAGCATAGGGGATGACCATGAGCCCGAGGACCCGGGGGACCACAACTTCTGGGCTGTTGTCGCAATCCAAGCACTAGATGTAGGGCCTGGCAGGTAAATCCACCCACGACGCGCGTGTCGCGCACGTATCGGCGCGCCGGTCGGCAACACCGTCGCGGAGCGCAGCCGCGCCGTCGCGGAACGGACGGGAACAGGGCCCGGCGCGTCACAGGGAAAGGGGGCGGTACCGGGATACCGGGGCGCCGGGTGGCAGACTGGGCCATGCGGCGACAGCGGCCCACAAGACCCTCGCCCCGGCGGTGAAGAGTACAGCAATCAGCACCTTTGTCCGCCGGGCCCACGAGCCCCTACACCCAGACACATGGTCACGTCAGACAATCCACGGTTTTTCACTCGAACGTGTGTTTGGCGCAACCTTTCGAAAGCAACTACCGTTGTGCTGCACGGGAGACCATCGAGAGGGGCCGACGTGACCACCACCGCTGACAGTGCCACCATCACTGCCCAGGACCGCTCCCAGAGCCGACTCGAGCCGGTGCATGCGATGAACGAAGCCACAAACCATGACGGGCCCAAGCGAGCCCTGCCCGGCCGACCTCCAGGCATCAGGGCGGACAGCTCCGGGCTCACCGACCGGCAGCGCCGGGTCATCGAGGTCATCAGGGACTCGGTACAGCGGCGTGGATACCCGCCGTCGATGCGGGAGATCGGCCAGGCGGTCGGCCTGTCCAGCACCTCATCCGTGGCACACCAGCTGATGGCACTGGAGCGCAAGGGCTTCCTGCGCCGTGACCCGCACCGCCCGCGTGCGTACGAGGTCCGCGGCTCCGACCAGTCCTCGGCACAGCCGACGGACACCGCGGGCAAGCCGGCCGCGTCGTACGTGCCACTCGTCGGTCGGATCGCGGCCGGTGGCCCGATCCTCGCCGAGGAGTCCGTCGAGGACGTGTTCCCGCTTCCCCGCCAGCTGGTCGGCGATGGTGAGCTCTTCGTCCTGAAGGTCGTCGGTGATTCCATGATCGAAGCCGCGATCTGCGACGGCGACTGGGTGACGGTCCGCCGCCAGCCCGTCGCCGAGAACGGCGACATCGTGGCCGCCATGCTGGACGGCGAGGCCACGGTCAAGCGTTTCAAGCGCGAGGACGGCCACGTCTGGCTGCTGCCGCACAACGCCGCCTATGAGCCCATCCCGGGTGACGACGCGACCATCCTCGGCAAGGTGGTGGCGGTCCTGCGCCGCGTCTGACACCCAGCGGTGGCGGTCACCCGTGTTCGCCCCGCCCCTGATCCGGGCCCCGGAATCCACTGCGCCGGTTCCGGGGCCCTGGGCTGTCCCGGGGTCCGATGAGCGATTCGGGCCCTGCTCGACGAAGGGCTGTTGGCCTGTCCCGATCCAGACAGGCCAACAGCCCTTCGTCATGCCTCTGCCTTCTCCGCCTCTTCGGTGTCCTTCGCCGCCTTGTCGATCGCGGCGAGCGACCTGCGGACCTGGTTACGGTCCGTCGTGTACCAGAAGTCCGGCAGTGACGCCTTGATATAGCTCCCGTACCGCGCGGTCGTCAGCCGCTGGTCCAGTACGGCGACCACGCCGCGGTCCCCCTGCGCGCGTACGAGACGGCCGGCGCCCTGGGCCATCAGCAGGGCCGCGTGGGTGGCGGCGACGGCCATGAAGCCGTTACCGCCCGCCTCCTCGACAGCCTTCTGGCGGGCGCTCATCAAGGGGTCGTCGGGGCGCGGGAACGGGATCTTGTCCATGACGACAAGCTGACAGCTGGGGCCGGGCACATCGACGCCCTGCCAGAGCGAGAGCGTGCCGAAGAGACAGGTCCTGGGATCGGCCGCGAATCCCTTGATCAGCTCGCCGAGCGTCTCCTCGCCCTGGAGCAGGATCGGGTACTCGGGGACACGGACGCGCAGCTCCTCCGCTGCCAGCTGGGCGGCCCGCATCGACGAGAACAGGCCGAGCGTCCGGCCACCCGCCGCCTGGATCAGCTCCATGAGCTCGTCCAGCATGTCGGCCCGGTCGCCGTCCCGCGCGGGTCGCGACAGGTGTTTGGCGACATAGAGGATGCCCTGTCTCGGGTAGTCGAACGGCGAGCCGACATCCACGCCCTTCCACTGCGGGTGGTCCTCCCCCTCGGCGCCCTCGGGCGCCAGTCCCAGGGACGCCCCTACGCCGTTGAAGTCGCCGCCCAGCTTCAGCGTGGCCGAGGTCAGGGTGACGGAACGGTCCGCGAAGAGCTTCTCCCTGAGGAGGCCCGAGACGGACATGGGGGCGACGCGCAGGGACGCGCCGAAACGGTCGTGCCGTTCGTACCAGACGACGTCCCACTCGGAGCCGTTCGTGATCCGCTCGGCCACGTCGTGCACCGTCTCCACGGCGGCGAGCGCCTGCTTCCGGACGGCGTCCTCGTCCTGGACGGACTTGTCGCGAGTGCTGCCGAGCGCGGAGATCACCGTACGGGCGGCATCGCGCAGCGCCATGAGGACGTACGCCAGATCCTCCGGAATCTCCTCCAGGCGACCCGGCAGGGCCAGCTCCATGAGCCGCTCGAAGCCCTCGGAGGCGGTCTGAAGCTGGTCGGCGGCCTTCTCGTTCACCAGCTTCGCCGCTCGCTTCACGGCGCGGTTGACCTGGCCCGGAGTGAGCTCGCCGGTCGCCACGCCGGTCACCCGGGAGACGAGTTCGTGGGCCTCGTCCACGATCAGCACCTCGTGCTGCGGGAGCACCGGTGCGCCCTCGATGGCGTCGATCGCGAGCAGCGCGTGATTGGTGACGACGACCTCGGAGAGCTTGGCCCGCTCCCGGGCCATCTCAGCGAAGCACTCGGCGCCGTACGCGCACTTGGAGGCGCCCAGGCACTCGCGGGACGAAACGGAGACCTGCGCCCAGGCACGGTCGGAGACGCCCGGAGTGAGGTCGTCCCGGTCGCCGGTCTCGGTCTCCTGCGACCAGTCCCGCAGCCGCAGCAGGTCCAGACCCAGCTTACTGGTGGGCGCGGCAGCCTCGAACTGGTCGAAGAGGCCCTCCTCGTCGTCCTGTGGTACGCCTTCGTTCAGGCGGTGCAGGCACACGTAGTTCGATCGGCCCTTGAGCATCGCGAACTCGGGGCGGCGGCGCAGCAGCGGTTGCAGCGCGTCGACCGTTCTCGGCAGGTCCCGCTGCACGAGCTGGCGCTGCAGCGCCAGGGTCGCCGTGGCCACGACGACCCGCTCCCCCTGGGCGAGCGCGGGCACCAGGTAACCGAGCGACTTTCCGGTGCCGGTGCCTGCCTGGACCAACAGATGGGAGCCGTCGTCGATCGCCTCCGCGACGGCTTCGGCCATGGTCACCTGGCCGGGGCGCTCAGTGCCGCCGACAGCGGTGACGGCGGCATGCAGGAGTTCGTGGAGTGAGGGCTTCGTCATAGCGCGACCACCCTACGGGTCACCACTGACAAACGGGTGGTCAAGGCGGAAGCGTGGGGCGTGCGGTGCGGGATCAAGACCAGGTTCTCTTCGACGTTCTCTTCTACGGGGCAGCCGGGGGCCAGGGAGGCGGGACAGGTGGACGGGTCGCGCTGCTGGTAGACCGGCCCTGCTGTCTCTCGACGGCCCGATCTGTTCTGCGGGGGCCGGGATTCCTGGGTCGGAAATCTGGCCGGCTCGACCGGGAACCGGATCGACGCGAGCGGTGTACCACAAATGACGGCGTCACAGCGGATCCACATCGCATCTACAACAGATCGCGCAGGAGGCGGTCTCTGACCATGAGGGCGGCCCGCTTGTCGGGCAGGTCGACCTCGGCGGAGAACCGGAAGCCGGCGCTCAGGAAAGCGGAGACGGAGGAGAAGTTGCGAAGGTCGGGTTCCGCGACAACACGGGCACATGAGGGACGTCTGTCGAGGATGAGATCGGCTGCGGCGCGGAGCAAGGTGGAGCCGAGACCGCGTCCCCGTTCGGCCACGGGACCGATGAGGATGTGGATACCCGTGTCGTGCGGGCGGGCGGGATAGTGGCGGGCGAGGGGATCGAGGTCCGCACGGTAGATCTCCCAGTAGCTCATCGGAGTGCCGTCCAGCAGCCCGAGACAGGGCACGCTGCGGCCGTCGCCGTCGAGCTGGGTCCGAAGGTGGTCCGCGGTCACGTCCTCGGGTCCGGCGAGCTTCCAGTAGGAGGCCACCGCGGCGTCGTTCATCCAGCGTGAGATCAGCCGGAGCTGCCGATCGAGGAGCACGGGGACGAGGTGCAGGGTGCCTGCCGGGGTGACGACCGGCCCCCAGCCGGCGAGGTGGTCGAGCAGTTCGCCACGGACCGGGGGCGCCTCCTGTCCCGTCTCGGTCCTGTCGCTGCACGGGTCTCCGTCCTCGGCCAAGAGCGCGAGGAAGTCGTCGGGCAGGCGCAGTTCGAGCGTGTCCTCGTTGCCCGGGGCCGAGGCAGTGCCGGTGTCGGTGCTCGCGTCGGTGGGAGGCATGGCGACGCTCCTCTCAGGAGAGCGGATGGGGCATGTTCCTCGGAGCTGGTGGAAGTCGGCGAAGGAAGACGGTTGGGCCGAACACGGATGTGGAGGCTTGATCAGCGTTGGAGGGGGTTGGCGACGGTGACGTAGACGGACTGGGTGTCCACGGGGCCGACGAGTTCGTCCAGGCCGTGCAGACGGGTCAGCAGGTTGGCCTTACAGCGCAGGGAGGGTGAGTCGAGCAGCCGGGCCGGCAGGGTCGAGTTCAGTCGGGCGGGGCCGGTGGCCACATCGGTGAGGAAGCGACGGAACGCGGCGAGCAGAAGTTCCTCGTCGGCGAGGCGCTGGGAGCCGAACGCGCCGATGAGGCCGAGCACGTTGTTGATGCCGAGGTAATAGGTGAACCGTTCGTCGGCGACCTCGTCGGACACGAACGTATCGCTGCGCTCGCCGATGCCGGGCAGCACGGCATCGAGGTCCGTGCGACGGGACTCGCGGAAGTAGTAGCCCTGGTTGTCGCGATACCGGCCGCCTGTGGGCCAACCGTCGGGGTCCAGCAGGACGAGGGTGTTCTGCTGGTGTGCTTCGAGGGCGATCCCGGCTTCGCCGTCCAGCCACAGCACAGGCCGTACGACCTGCTCCAGATAGCGCAGGAACCACTCGGCGGCTACGACGCCCCGGGGACGTCCGGTGCGCCCGGCGAGGTCGGTGACGACGTGGGAGAGCCGGGATCTCATGATGGGGCGTTCGTGCGGCTGACTGAGGTGGTCTGCCTGTCCCTGGACATGGGGGACGGCCTCGGCGACACGAGTCCCGCGACGCAGGACACGTCGTCCGTCGGGCCGAACGGGTTGTGCCGGATCAGCACGTCCAGGCCGGGCACGGGGGCGCCGTCCGGTGCGGTGACAGCCAGCCAGGCCGGGTCACGGACGATGTCGAAGCCGGGGTGGGCCGCCTGCCACTGCTGGGCCAGGCCGGTGCGCAGCAGACGGTGGACCTCGACACCGCGGTGCAGTTCCTTGCGGAGGTTCTCGCGACGGGAGTTGGTGATGCGCAAGCCCAGCGAGAGCTTCAGCATCGCGGGGGCGCCGGTGCGGTGGACGGTGCGGACGGAGGAGGTCGGGCGCCACGGGAAGCCGTGCGTACCGAGGTCCCGGAGCAGCCCGGCGTCGAGCAGAGCGGCGACGGCCGGCCGGTGTCGGACTTCCCGGACCTGCCAGGGGTGCAGGGGCAGGGCGGCATGGCCGTCGGGCAGCGGCAGGGCTGTGCCGGCCAGCCGTGCGGTGAGCCGTCTGGCGGGGATGACACGACCGCGCTCGGTCCATGCCGAGTCGGTCGAGAGGACGGAGGGTGCGATCGCCATCCAGTGCAGAGGGAAGGAGCCACGCAACTCGGGTGAGTAGAGCCGACCTTCGGTTTCGGAGAGTCCTTCCCGGCTCTTCGGGGTGGGGTGCAGCGGGTGGCCGAGAACAAGACCCTGCTCGGCTGCGAGGAAGCGGTCCGGATCGTCGGCGGGCTCGGCCCGGCGTTCAGCGATGAAGACGGCGACGCGTCGGGTCGAGTCGGCGACCCTGCCGACCAGGTCGAGTTGGTCGACTCGGTCGGCTCGGTCGGCTCGACCGCGCGGGTCGAGCCGGTCCGGCTGGGGCGTGGGGTCGGTCGCGAGGGTGGGCGCTGTCATGGGTCGGGAGTCGTGGGCGTGTGCCTTTTGTGGGGCTCGCGCGGTCGACTCCCTGGAGAGCAACGCCGCGAGTGTCATCGCGTCGACAGGGGGTGCGGCCGCGGGGATGCCGGAGAGGTACGGGAGGCCGAAGCGGTGCCAGCCGGTCGGGGACCAGTAGTGCACCGGGGTGAGGAGTGTGGTGCCGGTGGCGGGGAGGGGGATGTGGAGGGTGTCGTCGTGAGGGGAGGAGAGGTTGTGTTCGCGTACCCAGCAGCGGAGAAGGTTCTCGACGGCCGCCGCCTGGGCCACGGTGTGCGGGTCGGTGGCGTCCAGGAGGTCGGGGGCGAAGCCGGGCAAGTGCTCGGCGGCAGGGCCGGGTGGAGGCTCGGCGGTTGGGGTTCCGTCAGCTTGGCGGGGGAACGACTGGGCGCGCTCGCGCAGTGCGTCGGTCGGCTCGTGAGCGAGCGTGGCTCGGCCCGGGGCCGACGTGGCGGGGGGAGGAAGCTGCTCGGGCTGACCGGCCCACCGCTCGGTCCGGCCAGCACCCGGGGCCGCCGGGTCGGCCCTCGGAGCGGTCTGACAGGACGCTGGCTCGGGGCACAGGGCCTGTGGGGCGCGAGCCTCCGGCTCGTGATCGTGAGTGAGTGCCACGGGGGCGGGCGGCGGCTTCAAGGCGGTTCCTGGGGGTTGCTCGTGCGGGAGGGCAGTCGCGGGTTGGTGCGGCGTGGGGGCCGGCGCCGAAGGGATACGAGGCGGTGGCGGGGCGGGTCGGCGCTGGAGGCAGGCGGCTGGCCGGGGGGTGGGCGATGCTCGTTCCGGTGGGCTTCTCGGGTCGTCTGGGCGGTCAGTCGCCCTGCATGCGTCCAGGGTCTCCAGCCCTCATGGGCGCCGGGTGCGCCGAGCCCTGCGCTGTGGCGGTGGCCGCTACCGAGGCGATCGCGTCCGTCAGCCGGTCGAGTACGGCGTTCGCTTGTTCGTCGGTGATCGTGAGGGGCGGGAGGAGGCGTACGACGCCGGCGTGGCGGCCACCGAGTTCGACGATCAGGCCTCGGCGGAGACATTCGCGTTGGACCGCGGCGGCGAGGGAAGGGGCGGGTGGGCGTGGGCGGGTGCCGTCGGCGGGAGGGGGCGCGTCCGGGGCGGCCACTTCGATGCCGATCATGAGTCCTCGTCCCCGCACGTCGCCGACGCAGTCGAACTCCGTGGTGAGGCGGCTGAGTTGGGTGAGTATGCGGGCACCCAGGGTCTCGGCGCGGTCGGCGAGGCCGTTCTCGCGGACGTGGGCGAGGGTGGCGGTGCCGGCGGCCATGGCGAGCTGGTTGCCGCGGAAGGTGCCCGCGTGGGCGCCGGGCCGCCAGACGTCGAGGTCGTCGCGGTAGACGACGACGGCCAGCGGAAGGCTGCCGCCGATGGCCTTGGACAGGACCATCACATCGGGGACGACGCCACTGTGCTCGACCGCCCAGAAGCGGCCCGTACGGCCCACGCCCGTCTGGACCTCGTCGGCGATCAGCGGGATCGAGCGCGCGGCGGTGATCTCGCGCATGCGGCGCAGCCAGCCGTCCGGGGCGGGGATGACGCCGCCCTCGCCCTGGACGGGTTCGAGAATCATGCCGGCGGGCAGTGGTACGCCGGGCTTGGCGTCGTCGAGTACGGACTCCGTCCAGCGGGCGGCGAGTTCGGCGCCGCGGTCGCCGCCAACGCCGAAGGGGCAGCGGTAGTCCTGGGGATACGGCAGCCGGACCACCCGCACGTCACCGGCGCCCCCGAAGGCTTCGAGCGCCCCGGCGGTCATGCCGTGGTAGGCGCCGGTGAAAGCGAGCAAGCCGGTGCGTCCGGTCGCGGCCCGGACCAGTTTGAAGGCGGCCTCGACCGCGTCCGTCCCGGCGGGTCCGCAGAACTGGACGCGCGCGCGGTCCGCGAGTCCGGGCGGAAGGGTGCGGAACAGTTCGGTGGTGAAGGCGTCCCTGACGGGGGTGGCCAGGTCGAGGACGTGCAGCGGGGCGCCCGAGTCGAGCACCTTGCGGATCGCTTCGAGGACGACCGGGTGGTTGTGGCCGAGGGCGAGGGTGCCCGCGCCGGACAGACAGTCGAGGTAGCGGCGGCCGTCGGCGCCCTCGATGGTCAGCCCGCGGGCGCGTACGGGCACGATCGGCAGGGCGCGCGGGTAGGTGCGCGCCCCAGACTCGCGCGCGGCCTGCCGCCGTAGGATCCCCTCGTGCGCTGAGCGCGCCCCGTCGCGGTCCCGCCGTGTGCGCGGCTGTTCGTCCTCGTGTCCCGAAGGCGCTCGCTCGGGCTCGCGCCCCATTGACGCCACCGCAGACTCGGTCACCGCCACGACTGCACTTCCTCCCGCTGTCCGAAGGCGAGTTGGCAGGGGTCACCGAGCACCGGCGGGTCCCCGCACCTACCAACGACGCGATCCGCACGGGGAAGCGGGTGCGGCGAAGATCATTGCCGTGACGGAACCGTTGCCGATCCATCGGATGTCCCCCACAACGACCGCATAGTGTGTGGTGCCGTTCCGAAGGACGCGGCTCGGCGAATCCGTACCGAGCGGCACGTACGACCACTACGTACGTACAAGGAGGCGGTGGGCGCGCGGCGGAGCCGTGCGTGATCCGCTTCGGCAGCACAGAGTTCTCTTACGCCCCAGGGGGAGTTCAGACCATGCGACCACCCATACGACCGCTCTTCGCCGCTCGTCGTGGCAGGAGCGCGCGCCGTAGAACCTCCCCCGTTCTGGCTGCGGTCGGCCTCGCGACGGTTCTGTCGTTGACCGCCACCGCGTGCGGCTCGGGTGACACGACGGCGGACGCCGACGCGTCGGCGTCCGCGCAGGGCGGCGACAGCGCGGGCGACGGCAAGATCCGGATCCCGGACGACATCAAGGACAAGCTCAAGGAACACGGGATCGACCTCGACAAGTGGCGGGGCGGGGCCTGGAAGGAATGGGACAAGGACGACTGGCTGCGCGAAGCCGAGGACTACGTCAATCCGATCATCGAGGACCTGTGGGACCCGGACCGGATGCGGGACGCCGAGGAGCCGGAGAAGGAGGTCGACGAGAGCGACCTCACCGGTGACCGGGGGGTGACCGACCCGACGCCGCAGCCCGTCGACGCGGAGGTGGTGTCGGCGAAGTACCACGAGAACGTGCCCGAGGCGGGCAAGGTGTTCTTCGACGCGCCCGAGGGCACGATGGTCTGCTCGGCCACGGTGGTCCAGGACCCGGCCAACCCCGGCAAGTCCAACCTCGTGTGGACCGCCGGCCACTGTGTGCACGCAGGCAAGTCGGGCGGCTGGTACCGCAACATCGCCTTCGTGCCCTCGTACAACGACAGCGGTCTGTCGGCGTCGGAGCTGCAGACGGCCACGAAGGCGCAGGTCGCCCCGTACGGCGTCTGGTGGGGTGACTGGGCGCAGACCTCGGACCAGTGGATCGAGCAGGGCGGCCAGACGGGTGGTGACGGAGCGCCGTACGACTTCGCGGTGATCCATGTGACGCCGGAGGAGGGCAGCGGAGGCAGGTCGCTGGAAGAGATGGTCGGTTCGGCATTGCCGGTGGACTTCGACGCGCCCACCGTGCCACAGGTGGAGAGCATCACCGCGACCGGTTACCCGGCGGGGGCTCCGTATGACGGCGAGACGATGTACCAGTGCACGGACAAGCCGGGGCGGCTCTCGCTCGTCGAGGCCGACCCGACGATGTACCGCATCGGCTGCACCATGACCGGTGGTTCGTCCGGCGGCGGCTGGGTGGCGACCGGTTCGAACGGCGAGCCCGCGCTGGTGTCCAACACCTCCATCGGTCCGGTGAGCGCCGGCTGGCTGGCAGGTCCGCGGCTGGGCAAGGAGGCCGAGGGCGTGTACGGGGCGGTGAGCGACAAGTTCGCCCGGTGAGACCGGGCGGACGGTGACGACAGCGGACAGCGACGGTTCGGCGGCGACCGGTCAGGAGCCGCCGAGCCGGTCCGGGCGGGTGGCGCGTGGACATGCTTGCCGCGCGCTCTCCGCCAGGCCCCCAGCGCCCCTGCCGACGATGTACCGCATCGGGTGCACCATGACCGGTGGTCCGTCCGGCGGCGGTTGGTTCCGCATGGTCGGCACCGAGGCGCAGCTCGTCTCGAACACGTCGATCGGCCCGGCCGACAGCATCTGGCTCGCGGGACCGCAGTCGGGCGACGGGGCCAGGGAGCTGGCGATGAGTGTGTCGTACGGCGGTCAGTGAGCCGTTCACCCGGCCGACCTCCTCCGTCCGGCGCTCCAGCCGCGCAGATGGAGGCGAGAGCAGGCCTTGGGCGAGAGCGAGGTGGAGACCTCCCCGGTGACGAGATCGAGTAGCCGAGGGGGATCTCACCCCTCGGCTCTCACAGAACCGTGCGTAAAAGTCTCCCGTTACACGGCTCTTGTCGTTCTGATCTTCAGATCGTGCAGGCGTCGGTGGAGAGGCACCAGTGAGCGAACATCCGTGGGTACCGCTTGGCGATCTCCACCAGCTTCGCGTGGGCCCTCTTCGTGCCGTCGAGCCGCTTGTACTTCCGGCGGATCCAGCGCACCAGGTAGGCGTTGATGCGCATCAAGAAGGGCAACAACTCCCACGGCCGGAAACGGCCGTAGTAGTTGATCCAGCCCCGAACCGCAGGGTTGATCCTGCGGGCGAGGTCTACGAAGGAGATGTCGGTGCGGTAGTGCAGTTGCCAGGAACGCACCTCGCGACCGATCCGGGTCAGGGCCTGCCTGCTGACGGCCGGCTCGAACGACAGGAACCGTCTGCCGTGCCGAGTCCGGTTCTTCCTGGGCCGGAACGTGTACCCGAGGAACGTGAACGACGTGTGCTCGTAGGAGCCGCGTCGCTTGTCGTCCTTGCAGTAGACGATCCGGGTCTTGTCCGGGTGTAGCTGCAACCCGACTTCGACCAGCCTGTCCCTGAGCGCGGCCAGCACTTGGCGGGCCTGGCGCTCAGTGACGCAGTGCAGCACCGCGTCGTCCGCGTAGCGTTCGAACCAGATGGTCGGGAACTCCCGTGCCATCCAGGTGTCGAACGCGTAGTGCAGGAACAGGTTCGCCAGGACGGGAGACACCGGGGCCCCTTGCGGGGTCCCACGCTCCCGTTCCAGCAGGGAGCCGTCGGGCATGACGAGCGGGGCGGCAAGCCACCGTCGCACGTACAAGTTCACCCAACCGGCATCGGTGTGAGCCTCCACCGCCTTGAGCAGGTCCCAGGGCACACTGTCGAAGAACTTGGCGATGTCGAACTCCACCACCCAGTCCCGCTTCCAGTATCGCTCTCGGCACCTTTCCACCGAGTCCAAGGCAGACCGTCCGGGCCGGTATCCGTAGCTGTCCGGATGGAACGCAGGGTCCACCCGCCGCATCAGGTGCCGGGCCACAACGGTCTGGGCCACGCGGTCGGCGACAGCGGGAATGCCGAGCACTCTCGTGCCGCCTCCGTGTGGCTTGGGAATCTCCACCGCACGCACCGGAGGCGGGAAGTACGAGCCCGAGGACATCCGATTCCAGACCCTATAGAGGTTGTTCCTCAGGTCCTTCTCGAAGTCGTCGATGCTCTGCCCGTCCAAGCCGGGTGCGCCCTTATTGGCCTTGACTTCCTCCCAAGCCTCCTTGACTTCCCACTTCGAAATATCAAACGGCTTGATCTGAGACTTCAACTGGCCCATCGCACTCCTCCCGGGCTGCCGCCCGGTTGATGTGGTCAACTCAGTCACGAACGACCCGGCCCCTTCGCTCCACCCCCATTACAGAGGCTTCATCACTACTACGGGCCGGTCTGCCAGCAGGCACCGCGTCGGCACTCGACCCCTTGCGGTGTCCGCCGCTTGGGGCACTCCCTCTCCCCCGACGAACGTCGGGGCGTATCAGTGCCTGCCTTTCCCTGTTCCATGCGAGAGCCGCAGACCGGACTCACGTCGCCTCCATGCCGGACACCACCTGGCCAATAGACGGGCACCCGCCAGGCTCATCCCGGAGCTCTTGACACACCCCGGTTTCGGTGTCGTCTGGTTTCTTTACGACACGTCAGCAGCGATTCACTTGCGTTCGTCTTTCCGGTCCCCACCTGACGCCTCTTACGACGCCTTTTCCTCATCGCTCACCACGACAGTCTGCCGAGTAGCCGGGGGGCTTCTCACCCCCCGGCTCCCACAGATCCGTGCTTGATGGTCTCCCATCACACGGCTCTTGCCACCCTGATCACCAGGCCACGGATGCCACTGTGGTCCATCTCCAGTGCGCAAACATGCGGGGGTATCGGTCAGCGATCTCCCACATCTTCCGGAGAGCTTTCCGCAGCGCCGCGAGCTTCTTGTACTTCTGGCGGATCCACCGCACCAAGTAGGCATTGATGCGCATGAGGAGGGGCGTCAACGCCGACCGGTAGAACCGGCCGTAGTAGTTCATCCAGCCGCGCACGACCGGGTTGATCCGCCGTGCGAGTTCTACGAAGGAGAGGTCGGACCGGATATGAAGCCGCCAGCTGCGGACCTCAGCGCTGATCCTCTTCAGAGCTTCCTTGCTGATCGCCGGCTCGAATGACGTGGAACGCCGTCCGTGCTTGTTCCGGCTTTCGCGTGCGCGAAACGTGTACCCGAGGTAGGTGAACTCCGTCTGCCCAAAGGGCCGTCGGCGCTTACCGTCCCAGCAGTACACGATCTTGGTCTTGTCAGGATGCAGTCGCAGCCCGACCTCCTCCATCCTGTCCATCAGCGAGGCCAGCACATCGCGGGCCTGACGCTCCGACACGCAGTGCACAACCGCGTCGTCGGCATAGCGCTCGAACGTGATGCCCGGCCACGTACGGGCCAGCCACGTATCGAACGCGTAGTGCATGAACAGGTTCGCCAGCACGGGTGACACCGCTGAGCCCTGTGGGGTTCCTCGGTCTCGTACCTGCAAGGTGCCGTCGGGCAGTTGAAGCGGGGCTTGAAGCCATCGCTCCACATACAGAATCACCCAACGGGCATCGGTGTGCGCTTCCACGGCTTTGACGTGAGGTCCCACCGGACGCTGTCGAAGAACTTCTGGACATCGAGATCGATCACCCAGCCCCTCTTCCAACAGCGCTGACGGCAGCGTTCCACCGCATCGAGTGCCGACCGCCCAGGCCGGTAGCCGTAGGAATCTTCATGGAATACGGGATCGACCCGTTCCATGAGATGCCTCGCCACCACGGTCTGGGCGATTCTGTCGGCCACCGTGGGCACGCCCAAGATCCTCACGCCGCCCTCCGGCGACGACTTGGGGATCTCCACCGCACGCACCGGCGGAGGAAAGTACGTCCCTGAGGACATGCTGTTCCAGATCTTATAAAGGTTGCCCTTCAGATCCTTCTCGAAGTCCTCGATGGACCTACTGTCCACACCGGGTGCACCTCTATTCGCCTTAACTCCTTCGTACGCCTCCCAGACTTCCCGCTTCGAAATATCAAACGACTTCCCCGATGACTTCAACGCGTCCATGTAGTTCCTCCCGGGGAAAACCCCGGTTGTCTAGACAAACAACGTCACGAATGACCCGGCCCCTTCGCTCCGCTCCCATTACAGGAGCTTCATCACTACTACGAGCCGGTCCGCCAGCGTGCCCCGCATCGGTACTCGATCCCTTGCGGTGTCTGCCGCTTGGGAAACCTTCTCTCGCCCGCCATACGACGGGGCGGTATCGAGGCGCGCCTTCTCCTGTTCCATGCGAGAGCGGCAGACCGGGCTCACGTCGTCTACACGCCGGACACCACCTGGCCAGTAAGCGGATAGCCGCCAGGCTCATCCCGGAGTTAGCTAAAGACCCCGGTTTCGATGTCATCTGTCTGCTTAACGACGCTTCAGCAACGATTCGCTTGCGCTCGTCTTCCCGATCCCCACCTGACGTCTCTTACGACGCCTTTTCCTCAATCGCTCACCACGGCAGTCATTAGCCAGCGCAGCATGAGGCGGTTTGAAGTCTCTCTCCGCAGAGCGGCTCGAAGGGCCATACCTTCATCTCTCGCACAGCATCGATCCCGGAAACCGTCCTACAACCAGCTCCCTTTCACGTTCAGGACACAATCAGCTAACGCAGCATGAGGCGGTTTGAAGCCTCCCCCGCAGAGCGGCTTCGAAGGGCCATACCTTCATCTCTCGCACAGCATCACTTCCAGAAACTGCTCCTACAAACAACTTCCTTCCATGTTCAGGACACACGTCAAGGAGAAGGCCGCGTAGCGCGGGGGCGGGCGGGGGCTGTGCGGGCACAGCGGCCGGTGTCCCGCACCGACCGAAGGCCCGCCCCTCGGGCATCGGCGGAGGGGCGGGCCTTCGGGAGGTACGAGACACCACTCGGTGCCTGTGCGGTCAGGACGTCGCCGCAGGGACGTACGGTGCCAGGTCCGCCGCCAGCTCCTCGTGCACCCGGGCCTTGAGCACCGTGCCCTCCGGGGTGTGTTCCTCGGAGATCACCTCACCCTCGGTGTGGGCGCGGGCGACGAGCTTGCCGTGGGTGTACGGCACGAGCGCCTCGATCTCGACCGAGGGGCGCGGCAGCTCGCTGTCGATCAGGGCGAGCAGTTCCTCGATGCCCTGGCCGGAGCGGGCCGAGACCGCGATGGAGCGCTTCTCGATCCGCAGCAGCCGCTGGAGCGTCAGCGGGTCGGCCGCGTCCGCCTTGTTGATCACCACGATCTCGGGCACGTTGGTCGCGCCCACGTCACGGATGACCTCGCGCACGGCGGCCAGTTGCTCCTCCGGCGCGGGGTGCGAACCGTCGACCACGTGCAGGATCAGGTCGGAGTCGCCCACCTCCTCCATCGTGGAGCGGAACGCCTCGACGAGGTGGTGCGGCAGGTGGCGTACGAAGCCGACGGTGTCCGCCAGCGTGTACAACCGCCCGCTCGGGGTCTCGGCCCGGCGCACGGTCGGGTCGAGGGTCGCGAACAGCGCGTTCTCAACGAGGACCCCCGCGCCCGTGAGACGGTTGAGCAGCGAGGACTTGCCGGCGTTGGTGTAACCGGCGATGGCGACCGAAGGCACCTTGTTCCTGCGGCGCTCCTGGCGCTTGATCTCGCGGCCGGTCTTCATCTCCGCGATCTCCCGGCGCATCTTCGCCATCTTCTCGCGGATCCGACGCCGGTCCGTCTCGATCTTGGTCTCACCGGGGCCGCGGGTGGCGAGGCCGCCGCCCTTGCCGCCGCCCATCTGCCGGGACAGTGACTGACCCCAGCCGCGCAGCCGCGGCAGCATGTACTGCATCTGCGCGAGCGCGACCTGTGCCTTGCCCTCTCGGGACTTGGCGTGCTGGGCGAAGATGTCGAGGATCAGCGCCGTACGGTCGATGACCTTGACCTTGACGACGTCTTCGAGGTGGATGAGCTGGCCCGGGCTCAGCTCACCGTCGCAGATGACGGTGTCCGCGCCCGATTCGAGGACCATGTCCCGCAGCTCGACGGCCTTGCCGGAGCCGATGTAGGTGGCCGCGTCCGGCTTGTCGCGGCGCTGGATCACACCGTCGAGCACGAGCGCCCCCGCGGTCTCCGCGAGGGCGGCCAGCTCGGCGAGCGAGTTCTCCGCGTCGCCCACGGTTCCCGAGGTCCAGACACCGACGAGTACGACGCGTTCCAGGCGGAGCTGGCGGTACTCGACCTCGGTGACGTCCTCGAGTTCGGTGGAGAGGCCCGCGACGCGGCGCAGGGCCGCCCGGTCGGAGCGGTCGAACTGGTCGCCGTCACGCTCTCCGTCGATCTCGAAGCTCCAGGCGACGTCCTCTTCCATCAGGGCATCGGCCCGAAAACCTTCGGGGTTGTTCTGCGCGAAGGCGCGCTGCGCGGCCTGGGAAGGGGAAGAAGAGGAGGTCATTGGGTCCTTACGTTGATAGGGATACCGAAGGGGTGACGGATCGCGACCCGTCTCTGGCGACAACGCCCGGGACAGCCGGGAGATTCCCGGGCCCTCCCCGGCCGACTCTGAGCCCGCCCCTAGGGGATCGGGCCCGTCCACCGGTTGCGAAGTGAGCCGCGCCACCGTCTCGAAGATGGTCGCACGGCACGCCCCGTCTCGTCACCGGTTTAATTCCCGTCCCCACCGGCGCCACACCCGGGTGGATTCCGGCTACCGCTTCGCAGACGCCTCCACCGGGGCCGACTTCCAGTCCGGGTGCCCCGGCATCGGCGGTGTCTTCACCTCGTACAGCCAGGCGTGGAAGAACCCGCCGAGATCGCGTCCGGCGATCCGGGAGGCGAGTTCCTGGAAGTCGGCGGTCGAGGCTACGCCGTCGCGGTGGATGTGCACCCAGGCGCGTTGCAGTCGCGCGAAGGCGGGGCCGCCGATCTCCTCGCGCAGCGCGTAGAGGACGAGCGCGGCGCCGTCGTAGACGTTCGCCCGGAAGATGCCGATCTTCCGGCCGTCCTCGGGCTTCTTCGGTGTCCCCGGCGGCCCTCCGGCGGCGCGCCAGCGGTCGGAGGCTCCGTAGGCGGCCTTCATGCGTGCCTCCAGGGGCCGGCCGGCGGTCTCCTCCGCGTAGAGGGCCTCGTACCAGGTGGCGTGTCCTTCGTTCAGCCACAGGTCGGACCAGGTGCGGGGGCTGACGCTGTTGCCGAACCACTGGTGGGCCAGCTCATGGACCATGATCGACTCGACGTACCACGTGGGGTACTCGGGCCGGACGAACAGGTCTCTCTCGAAGAGGGAGAGGGTCTGCGTCTCCAGCTCGAAGCCGGTCCGCGCTTCGGCGATCAGCAAGCCGTACGTCTCGAAGGGGTACCGGCCGACCTTCTCTTCCATCCACTCGATCTGGGCGGGGGTCTTCTTGAGCCATGGTTCGAGCTTGTCGCGGTCCTTCGCCGGGACCACGTCGCGGACGGGCAGGCCGTTCGGGCCGGCGCGGTGCAGGACGGCGGAGCGGCCGATGGAGATCTGGGCCAGCTCGGTGGCCATGGGGTGCTCGGAACGGTACGTCCAGGTGGTGGCCCCGGGGGCGCGGTCCGTCCCGGTGGCGAGACCGTTGGAGACGGCCGTGTAACCGTCGGGCACGGTGACGCGGACGGTGAACATCGCCTTGTCGGAGGGGTGGTCGTTGCAGGGGAAGACCAGGTGCGCCGCGTCCGCCTGGTTGGCCATCGCGAGCCCGTCGGCGGTCTGCAGCCAGCCGCCCTCCCTGTCGCCGGTGTACACGGGGTCGCTGGTGTGCCGCACGGTGACGCGCGTCCGGCTGCCCTCGGGGAGCGGCGTCCGGGGTGTGATCACCAGGTCCTCGCCCGCCTTCGTGAAGGCGGCGGGCTCCCCGTCGACCTCGACGGAACGCACCTTCCCGTGCGTGAAGTCGAGGTTGAGGCGTTCCAGACGGGAGGTCGTGCGCGCGTCGATCGTGGTGACGGCCGTGAGCGGCTCGCGGTTGCCGCCGGAATAGGTGAAGGCGAGGTCGTACGACCCGACGTCGTACCCCGGGTTGCCGAGGTGCGGGAAGAGCCGGTCGCCGACACCGAGCGGTACGGCGGGTGAGGGGACGCTCGCGGCGATCAGGCAGACGGAGACGGCGCAGGCGAGCAGCGCCGCCTGGACGCGGCGGCTCCTGGGGCGTGGGGTGAGCGGCATGGACCACCGTTACCAGCGCGCTTGCGCTCCGCGGTGACGGCGCGCAGCGGCCCCACCCGAACGAGCGGGCCGCCGTCCGCCGAGCCGTCTCCGCCCGCCGAGTCCGGTCCGCGGCCGGCCTCCGGGTCACTGCGCGGTCGCCGCCTGGTGCTGGGCCCGCCCCACGTCGTACACACCCGGCACGTTCCGCATGGCCCGCATGAGGACCGGGAGGTGGGCCGCGTCCGGGAGTTGCAGCGTGTAGGTGTGCCGGACGCGCTGCTGGGTCGGCGGTTCGACGGTGGCGGAGACGATGGCGACGCCCTCCTGGGCGATGGCCTCGGTGAGGTCGGCGAGGAGGTGGGGCCGCTGGAAGGATTCGGCGACCAGCGTGACCCGGAACTCGGTGGTGCTCCCCCAGCTCACATCGATCTCCGGGCGCCCGAGGCCGTTCATTCGCTGCACGGCGGCGCATTCGACGCGGTGCACGGTCACCACTCTCCCGCGGACGGCGAACCCGGTGACCTCGTCGGGCGGTACGGGTGTACAGCAGCCGGCGAGCCGTACGTTCGCCTCGGGCCGGCCGACGACGACCACGGCGTTCGCCGCGCCGGAGGTGACGGCGGGTTCGTCGAGGGCGGGGCGGAGCGCCGGTGTCCTGTCCTTGCGGTCTCCGTCGCGCTCCTCGGGCCCGTCGGCGGCTGGCGAGGGGTGGGTCGCGAGCCGGCGCTGGATGGCGATGCGCGCGGCCGGCGTGTGGGCGTGCTCCAGCCACTCCCTGGAGGGCTCGGAGGCCGGGTCCTGGCCCATGAGGAGCTGAACGGTGTCGCCGTCCTTCAGGACCGTGCTGAGCGTCGCCAGGCGGCCGTTGACGCGGGCGCCGATGCAGGCGTGTGCGTCCTCGCCGTACTGCGCGTACGCGGCGTCCACGCAACTGGCGCCCTCGGGCAGCCCCAACGTGCCGCCGTCGGGCCGGAAGACGGTGATCTCGCGGTCCTGGGCGAGGTCCTCGCGCAGGGTCGACCAGAACATGTCCGCGTCCGGTGCCGCCTCCTGCCAGTCGAGGAGCCGGGAGAGCCAGCCGGGGCGGGTGGGGTCGATGCGCTCGCCCTCACCGTCGGGCCGCCGACCCTCGGCCTGCTCCTCCGCGGGAGGAGCGTAGGGATTGCCCAGTGCGACGACCCCGGCCTCGGCGACCTTGTGCATCTGGTGGGTGCGGATGAGGACTTCGGCGACCTGGCCGTCGCCGCGGGCGACGGCCGTGTGCAGCGACTGGTACAGGTTGAACTTCGGTACGGCGATGAAGTCCTTGAACTCAGAGACCACGGGGGTGAGGCAGGTGTGCAGTTCGCCGAGGACCGCGTAGCAGTCGGCGTCCTCGTTGACGAGGACGAGGAGCCGTCCGAAGTCGGAGCCGCGCAGTTGTCCGCGCTTCCGCGAGACCCGGTGCAGGGAGACGAAGTGGCGCGGCCTTATGAGCACTTCGGCCTGGATGCCGGCCTCCCGCAGGACTGCGCGCACCTCTTCGGAGATCTCGGCGAGCGGGTCGTTGTCCTGTGCGGCGTTGTCGGCGATGAGCCGGCGTGTGTGCGTGTACTCCTCGGGGTGGAGGATCGCGAAGACCAGGTCCTCCAGCTCGGTCTTGAGGGCCTGGACGCCGAGCCGTTCGGCGAGCGGGATCAGCACGTCCCGGGTGACGTTGGCGATGCGTTCCTGCTTCTCCCGGCGCATCACGCCGAGGGTGCGCATGTTGTGCAGCCGGTCGGCGAGTTTGATCGACATCACGCGGACGTCGTTGCCGGTCGCGACGAGCATCTTGCGGAAGGTCTCGGGCTCGGCGGCGGCTCCGTAGTCGACCTTCTCCAACTTGGTGACGCCGTCGACGAGATAGCGCACCTCCTCGCCGAACTGCTCGCGCACCTGGTCGAGCGTCACGTCCGTGTCCTCGACGGTGTCGTGGAGCAGGGAGGCCGTCAAGGTCGTTGTCTCCGCGCCGAGTTCGGCGAGGATCAGGGTCACGGCGAGCGGGTGTGTGATGTACGGTTCGCCGCTCTTGCGCATCTGACCGCGGTGCGAGGACTCGGCGAGGACGTACGCCCGGCGCAACGGCTCCAGGTCGGCGTCGGGATGGTGGGCGCGGTGCGCCTCGGCGACATGGCCGATCGCGTCGGGCAACCGGTCGCGGGTCGTCGGGCCCAGCAGTGCGGCGCGGCCCAGACGGCGCAGGTCGATACGAGGTCGGCCCTTCCTGCGGTGCGCTGTGGGCGGCGCAGGGGCGGGCGATACGGCGGGGTTCGTGGCCTCCGCGCTCATGGGCACCTCCGGCTGCGTGGACCGGCGGACGGGTGCCCCATGGCGTCGGCGGCTCAGGGGACCGTGTCGTTCCCCCGTCCGTGCCGGTGCTTGATGCTACCGAGCCCACCACGCCCGTCCGACCGCCTCTCGCCGAGCGTGAAACGGATCACCCATTCGAGCGAAGGCTCCGGCGTTTACGGTTTCGAGCCACCCACTCGGGGCGCACCAGGGATTCGCGCGTCCGAACGCCCGGTGAGCTTGGAAGCAGGGCACGTCCGCGCTCCGGACGGCACCATGCCACACCCCGCCTCATCTCAACGTGCAGCGATTTCCAGCCACTTGGCGTCGATCTCGCCCTCGGCCACGATCACCGCGGGGCCGGTCATCTCGATCTCGCCGTCCGGCCGTTCGGCGATCACGAGGGTGCCGCCGGGCACATCGACGGCGTACGTCGCCGGGGCGCCCGTCACGGCCGGGTCGGCGCCGTCCCGGCGGGCGGCGGCCACGGCGACGGCGCATGCGCCCGTGCCGCAGGAGCGGGTCTCGCCGGAGCCGCGTTCATGGACGCGCATCGCGACGTGCCGGGGGCCCCGGACGACGACGAACTCGACGTTGACCCCGTCCGGGTACGCGGAGGCGGGGCTGAAGAGCGGCGCCGCGTACAGGGTCCCGGCGTCGTCGAGATCGTCCACGAAGGCGACCGCGTGCGGGTTGCCCATGTTCACGTTCCGCGCGGGCCAGCTGCGCTCCCCCACGCTCACCGTGACATCCCCTTCGGAGAACCGCGCGCTGCCCATGCCGACCGTGACGTCACCGTCCTTGTCGATGTGGACGCTCTTCACGCCCGCACGCGTGGCAATGGCGACATCACCCCCGCTGACATGTCCGGCGTGCTGGAGATAGCGGGCGAACACCCGGACGCCGTTGCCGCACATCTCGGCGATCGACCCGTCGCCGTTGCGGTAGTCCATGAACCACTCCGCCTCGGCCGCCATCTCCTCGGCCTCGGGGTGCGCGGCGGACCGTACGACGTGCAGGACGCCGTCGGCCCCGATGCCCGCGCGCCGGTCGCACAGGGCGGCGACGGCGGCCGGGGAGAGGTCGATGACGTTCTCGGGGTCGGGGAGGATCACGAAGTCGTTCTCGGTCCCGTGACCCTTGAGGAAGGCGATCCGCGTGCTCATTCCTCGATCGTACGGGCTGGGTACGACAGCATGTCCGGACCGGGCCTCAGCGCAGCCGGGCCACCCGCCACACGGCCAGGAAGGCCACCGCGGCGAGCACCAGGGCGTACGCCAGCACGAGCCGCCAGTCCGGACGGCGGCCGGAGCCGCGCTGGGGCAGGCCGGGCCATGTGTGACCCACGCGGCGGGCTGCCATCATGCCCCAGCCGGCCGCGGTGGAGCAGATCAGCAGACCGAGCATGGCGACCACGGCGCCACCGTCCCCGAACTCGAAGGCGAGCGGGAAGGCGAACATCAGGGAGCCGACGGCGGCGAGGCCCACGATGGGCGCGAGCTGCCACAGCCGCAGCCTGCGCTGCGGGCGCAGCTCGACCTCGACCTCCGGCCCGGACATCTCGTCCGGTTCCGGTCCGTCGTCACTCACACCGCCGGAAGGCTGGTCCTCGGGACCGTCGGGGCTCAGCGGGTCACCGTCGGAATCCAGTGCGTACCCCTCGGTAACCAGCTGTTCCGTGTCCTCCGCGGTGTCGTGCTCCGCGCCTTGTGCGGTGTCGCGAGGGCCGGCCTCCATCGCCACGCGCCCTCCCAACTCGGACTCCACTTGGTCGATCGAAGCTCGATGATGGCACGCCCCCGGAGGCCGGGATGGCCGCCGGGGCGACCCGATGCAATGACGTGATCAGGCTGTGACCGGTCGTTCGATCAACGTCAGGGCGAGCCGCGGGAGTTCCGTCAGGTCGGCGAGCCCTCCCTTGAACCAATGCACCCGCGGGTCGCGTCTGAACCATGAATCCTGACGGCGCGCGAAGCGCTTGGTGGCACGGACCGTCTCGGCACGCGCCTCGTCCATGGTGCACTGCCCGGCGAGCGCGGCGAGGACCTGCTGGTAGCCGAGCGCACGCGACGCCGTACGCCCCTCGCGCAATCCCTGCGCCGTAAGCGAGCGCACTTCGTCGACGAGTCCGGCGTCCCACATGCGGTCGACACGGCGGGTGATGCGCTCGTCGAGTTCGGGGCGTGCCACGTCGACGCCGATCTGGACGGTGTCGTAGACCGAGTCATGGCCCGGCAGGTTCGCCGTGAACGGCTTCCCGGTGATCTCGATCACTTCGAGGGCGCGGACGACACGGCGGCCGTTGCTGGGCAGGATGGCGTGCGCGGCCTCGGGGTCGGCGGCGGCGAGCCGGGCATGGAGCGCTCCGGAGCCGCGCAGCGTCAGCTCCTCCTCCAGGCGGGCGCGAACGTCGGGGTCGGTGCCGGGGAACTCCAGGTTGTCGACGGCTCCGCGAACGTACAGTCCTGAGCCGCCCACCAGGATCGGCCAGCGACCCTCGGCGAGCAGGGCGTCGATGCGCGCACGGGCGAGCCGCTGGTACTCGGCGACGCTGGCGGTGGCCGTGACGTCCCAGATGTCCAGGAGATGGTGCGGGACTCCGTCGCGCTCGCAGGGGGTCAGCTTGGCGGTGCCGATGTCCATCCCCCGGTAGAGCTGCATGGAATCGGCGTTGACGACCTCGCCGCCGAGGCACTGGGCCAGAAAGACACCCAGATCGGACTTTCCGGCCGCGGTCGGTCCGACGACGGCGATGACCCGCGGAGGGGGAACTGCGCTACTCACCGCCCCAGTCTCGCAAATGCCGAAGCCTCTTCTCGAACGAGCTCCGTGACGCGAGGGGGCCCAGGTCGTTGCGTGTTGCGAGTCCGAAGCGCCGGTTTCGAGTACCGGCGGCCCGGGTGACGCAATGGGACGCTCCGGGAGAGCGCGGGAATTAGACCGCATGATTAGCATTGAGGTTGATATGGGCGTTTTTTCACTGTTTCGTCGCAAGGTGAAGGCCGCGGAAGAGGCCACCGTGACGGCATCCGCGCCGACCGCCGAGACCGAGACGGAGGAGTCGGAGGAAGCGAAGGGATCGACTGAAGCTGCCCAGTCCGAGACCGAGACCAAGGCCGCGACGGAGGACAAGTCGCCGGAGCCCTCGGTGGAGGGCGCCGACGAGGCGGACGACGTGGAGATCCCCAAGCAGCAGACCGCCGACCAGGCCGCCGACAACGAGGCCAGTGAGGGCGCCCGCAAGTAACTGACCCGCGCGGGAAGGTGAACCATGGGTCTGCTGGATAATGTGAAATCCAAACTCTCCCCGGCCAAGGACAAGGTCTCGCACCTCGCACAGAAGCACGAGGACAAGATCCAGCACGGTCTCGACAAGGCCGCGCACACGGTCGACAGGAAGACCAAGGGCAAGTACAGCGACAGGATCCAGTCGGGCACGGGCAAGGCGAGGCACGCCATGGACCGACTCGCGCACAAGGGCGAGGACGGCGGCCACACACCCCCGCCTCCGGGCGGCGGCCACACACCCCCGTCTCCGGGCGGCGGCCACACACCCCCGTCTCCGGGCGGCGGCACCACGCCGCCGCCTCCGGCTTCCTGAACACCTGCACATCGGCGGACGGCCGCGGAGGCACAACGGGCTCCCGGCCGTCCGCCGTGTCCGTGTCCTGGGACGTCTTCTACGACCAGGCCGCCACGACGTAGCCCACGCCGTACGGCGCCTCGTCGTACAGGAGCCTCCCGTCCAGGCCGGCGTCCTCGGCGGCGCCGGCCAGGACCTGCCAGGGGGTGCGGCCGGAGGCCTTCAGCTCGCCTGCGAGCCCGGTGTCCAGCGCCTTCAGGGCCGCGACGTCCGCGGTGGCGAGGGCACACACGATCTCCGCGTCGAAGTCGGCCGCGCGGTCGTCCAGGTACCCCGGGGCCTTCACCGTCCGGCATGCGCTGGCGTCGCCCATCACCAGCAGGGCCAGCCGCTCGGCCGCCCCGGCGATGTCCCGTCCGACATGGATACACCGCTCGAGGGCGAGTGGTTCCGCCACGCCCAGCGCTTCCATGGGCACGTCGGCCCAGTCGCCATGGTCGAGGAGCCAGGCGGCGACGGCGAGGGAAGCGGGCAGCTCGGCCACCAGGTCCGCCGCGTCTGTCGTGCCGCCGCGTCCGAGGCGGACGTCGAGGTCCACGCCGAAGCCCCGGAACGAACCGCGCGAGCCCTCCGGGTACCGCCCGTCCTGCCCGGCGGGGCCCACGACCACCAGCCGGTCGGGCCGGGCGGCGGCGAGCACCCGGAGCGCGTCCGCACACGCTTCCCGTGCCGACTCCAGCTCGGGCGCGGCCCCCGCGGCGAGCTCGGGGACGAGCAGCGGAGGGCAGGGGCAGACGGCGGCGGCTACAAGCATGATCCGCAGGGTAGCTCTTGCCGCCACCGGTGACAGTCGCGCCCTTCACGGCGTGCGGGGAACCGCGCGAACAACCCCCACGCACCCGCGGCCCGCGAACCACGGCAGCGACCGAGCTGGACCCGGTATCCGGGCCGGAGTCCGGTCAGTGGCCGCCACAGCCGCCGGTCGCCGCCACCGGCAGCGGCTCCGGGACGCCGATCTTCGGCAGGCCGAGCAGGACGCCCGCCGGCTTGTCCGCCGGGGTCGCGTTGCGCTTCTCCCAGGCGTCGCCCGCGCGCGTGCGGACGACGTCGAGGACCGTGCCCTCCGCGAGGAGGTGGTGCGGGGCGGCGTAGGTGATCGCGACGGTCACGACGTCACCGGGGCGGACTTCCCGGTCGGGCTTGGTGAAGTGCACGAGGCGGTTGTCGGGGGCGCGGCCGGAGAGGCGGTGGGTGGCGCCGTCCTTGCGGCCCTCGCCCGCGGCGACCATGAGCTCCAGGGTGCGGCCGACCTGCTTCTTGTTCTCCTCCCAGGAGATCTCCTCCTGAAGGGCGACGAGCCGCTCGTAGCGCTTCTGGACGACCTCCTTGGGGATCTGGTTCTCCATGGTGGCCGCTGGCGTGCCGGGACGCTTGGAGTACTGGAAGGTGAACGCCTGTGTGAAGCGGGCCTCGCGCACCACGTGCATCGTCTGCTCGAAGTCCTCCTCGGTCTCGCCGGGGAAGCCCACGATGATGTCGGTGGTGATGGCCGCGTGCGGGATGGAGGCGCGGACCTTCTCGATGATCCCCAGGTAGCGCTCCTGACGGTACGAGCGGCGCATGGCCTTGAGGATCGTGTCCGATCCGGACTGGAGCGGCATGTGCAACTGCGGCATCACGTTCGGTGTCTCCGCCATGGCCGCGATCACGTCGTCGGTGAAGTCGCGGGGGTGCGGGGAGGTGAAGCGGACCCGCTCCAGACCGTCGATCTTCCCGCAGGCCCGCAGCAGCTTGCTGAACGCCTCGCGGTCGCCGATGTCGCTGCCGTACGCGTTCACGTTCTGGCCGAGCAGGGTGATCTCGGAGACGCCCTCGGCGACCAGGGCCTCGATCTCGGCGAGGATATCGCCGGTGCGGCGGTCCTTCTCCTTGCCGCGCAGGGCCGGGACGATGCAGAAGGTGCAGGTGTTGTTGCAGCCGACGGAGATGGAGACCCAGGCCGCGTAGGCGCTCTCGCGGCGGGTCGGCAGCGTGGAGGGGAAGGCCTCCAGGGACTCGGCGATCTCGACCTGGGCCTCGTCCCGGACGCGGGCGCGCTCCAGCAGGACGGGCAGCTTGCCGATGTTGTGCGTGCCGAAGACGACGTCCACCCAGGGCGCCTTCTTGACGATGGTGTCCCGGTCCTTCTGTGCCAGACAGCCGCCGACGGCGATCTGCATGCCCGGGCGGGCGGTCTTCATCGGGGCGAGCCGGCCAAGATTGCCGTAGAGGCGGTTGTCGGCGTTCTCGCGTACGGCGCAGGTGTTGAAGACGACGACATCGGCGTCGCCCTCACCGGCGCCCTCAGGCGCGCGCACATAGCCGGCCTCCTCCAGGAGACCGGACAGCCGCTCGGAGTCGTGGACGTTCATTTGACATCCATAAGTCCGGACTTCGTAACTCTTGGATCCTTGGACGTCCACTGCCGGGCTCCGGTCGCTGCTGCTGGTCATGGGTCTAGGGTAGGCGTTCCCGGAAGGAGCTCGGCCCGGCGTTCCCCCGGCACCCGCCCTGCCTCACGGGCTTCCTCACGGTGACGTCGAACTCGATCAGCTCGGGGGCGTTGTCGAAACTCCGCGCCGCGTTCCGGGTCGCCGACCAGCCGTTGCGTCCGGGCCCGGACGATGTGCCCCTTGTCGGTCACGGCGCAGGGCCCACTCAGTGGGGCGGCGCTCCGCACGTCGCCGAGCATGAGCGTCCTCAGCAGGCGCCGCGGGACGAGAGGTCCGGCCCGGCGGCCTCCGTCCTGTCATCGTCTCCGTCGGCAAGAAGGGGGATGAAGGCCATGAGAGGACATGGAGGCACCCCCCGGAAATCACTCCCTACCGTGGTGATCCCGACGCCGGTCGACCTGATCCCGCCGGCCTCGCTCAGGCCGTCGAGCCGGTCCAAGGCCCTGCGCGCGCGTGACCGCAACCGAGGGGCCGGCGCCTCACCCGGTCCCGGGTTCGGAGTGCTTCTCCGGGACGGCGACGCCGAGAACGACTGGACTCGCTGACTTCGAGCGCTGGTCGCGCCGGCGCAAGAGGGTCCGCATGAGGTCCTGCCCGTCCGGCGACCGGCCCGGTGCGTCAGCCGCTCCAGCCCTGCTGTCGCAGCACCGCCGACACGTCGGGCGCCCGGTAGTGGTCGCCCTTGAGTACCTTGCCGTCGGGCCGGCGGGCGACCCGGCCGTCGGGGCCCAGCTTGGTCATGTTGGAGCGGTGGATCTCGGCGATCACGGCGTCCAGGTCGATGCCGTGGACGAGAGCGGTGCCGTACGCCACGTACACGACGTCGGCCAGTTCGTGGGCCAGCCGGTCGAGCGGGCCGTAGACCGCCACCTCGGCGACCTCGGCGGCCTCCTCGGCCAGCAGTTCTCCGCGGTGGGCGGCCAGCTCGGGTGAGACCTCGGTGGGCGTGGTGCGGGCGTCGAGGTCGAGGGCCCGGTGGAACTCGCGGACCAAGCGGGCGGGAGAGGAGCTCATCCGCCGACCCTACCGACCCACCACCGGCACCTCGGCAGGCCCGTCCGTTCCTACGCCCCTGTCGTCCCAACTCCGTTCACTCCAAGGTCTTCTGATGCCGCATCAGTAGCAGGGGGGCGCTGCCGAAGGCTCTGACGCGACTCCGTACTCTCCTTTGAGTCTTCAAGTACCCCCCTGAACGATTGAGGACCGACAATGAGTGTTCCCCCCACCTCCCCCGCCCACCGGGCCAAGACCCGCGTGGCCCGTCGCAGCCTGATCGGCGCCGCCGGCGCGGTCGCGGCCGGTGCCGTGATCACGCCGACCGTGATGGCCACGACCAACGACTCCAAGACCGCGGACACCGGCTCGGAGGACGCCAAGGCCGGTACCACCACCGAGACCTTCCCGAAGACCCGCAGCGAGGCCGCCACCGGCGAGGCCGCCGTCGCTACGGCCTTTCCCATCGGCTACCTGGGGGTCCGCTGGGGCGGCACCGACGAGACCACCGGCGGCGCCGTCCGGCTGCGGGACACCGACGGCGGCCAGGGCGCCTGGCGGTCGCTCGGTGACGGCGGCTGCTCGGTGGCCAACGGCGGCTGCGTACTGCTCGTGGCCGACCAGGCCGCCGGCTACGAACTGAAGGCACCCGACGGGGCCACCGGACTGCGCTCCCTGGCGCTCGACACCCAGCACGGCCCCGGCCGGAAGGTCCCCGTGCCGTCCGACCCGACCCGCGTCCGCGGTGTCCGGTACCTCTCCCGGGCGGCCTGGGGCGCCGACGAGTCGCTACGGTTCAAAGCGGACGGCTCGGAGAACTCGCCGACCGCGTTCTACCCGTTCCAGACCATCACCGTGCACCACACGGCCATGGCCAACGACGACCCGGACCCGGCCGCCACCGTCCGTGCGATCTACCAGTTGCACGCCGTCACCAACGACTGGGGCGACATCGGCTACCACTTCCTCATCGACGAGGAGGGCCGCATCTACGAGGGCCGCTACTCCGGTGACGACGGCCTGCCCGCGCACGACGCCGAGGGCAAGGTGGTGACCGGCTTCCACGTCGGCGGCTTCAACTCCGGGAACCTCGGCATCGCACTGCTGGGCACCTTCACCGAGCGGGGCCCGAAGGAGGCGGCCCGCCAGGCCCTCACCCGGCTGGTGAAGGTGCTCGTGCGACACCACGGCGTCGACCCGCAGGCCCGCGTGACGTACACGAACCCGGTCAACGGCACGCAGAAGGAGGTCGCGGAGATCAGCGGTCACCGGGACTGGATGGCCACCGAGTGCCCGGGCGAGGTCATGTACCAGGAGCTGGACCGCCTCCGCACGGCCGTGGCCGGGCGCTGACCCCGGCTCCGTCTCGCGGCTGCCGGGCCCGTCGAGCGCGGGCCCGGCAGCGGGTGTGACCACCGCCGGGCGCGGTCCCGCCACGGAGGCCGCCCCGATGTCACGAGCCGGCACCGGATGGGTCCGACCCTGGTCGCCCGCCGGGTGACCTGGCAGGATCTCGCGCATGGTCCAGGCACTCCCCCGCATCGGCAGGCGGCACGCACTCCTGGGCTCGATGGCTTCGCTGGTGGTCCTCGGGCTGCTGGCGTGGTGGCTGTGGCCGCGCGAGGAGTCGCCGAGCGGGGCGATCACCCTCACCACGGGAGCCGAACGGGGCGTCTACCAGGAGTACGGCAACCGGCTGCGCAACGCGATCTCCGGCGACATGCCGGGCCTGCGGGTCCAGCTGATGCCCAGCAACGGGTCCCAGACGAACGTCCGCCGTGTGGCCACCGGGAAGGCCGACTTCGCCATCGCCCAGGCCGACGCCGTGCAGACGTACATCGACGAGGGTCGGCCCGGCGCCGACAAGCTGTGCGGCGTCGCACGGCTGTACGACGACTACATCCAGCTGGTCGTCCCCGCCGACTCGACCGTCCAGAGCGTCTCGGAACTGAAGGGCAAGCGGGTCGCCGTCGGACCCGAGGGCTCCGGCGTACGGCTGATAGCGGAACGTCTGCTGGCGGCGGACGGCCTGGACATCGACAAGGACATCGACGCGCGGCGGGACACCATCGGGACGAGCCCCGACGAACTCCGCACCGGCGAGATAGACGCCTTCTTCTGGTCGGGCGGACTGCCCACGAAGGGCCTGAGCGACCTCGCGGTCAAGGAGAAGTACGAGTTCCGGTTCGTCCCGATCCGCAGCGACCTGGTGACGAAACTGCACGACCAGGGCGGGGTCTTCAGCCACTACCGGACGTCCGTGATGCCTGCCGACGCCTACCCGACCATTCTGACGAACCCCGTGCCCACCCTTACCGTGGCGAACCTGCTCATCACCCGCGAGGACGTGGACCCCCGGCTCACCGAGTGGCTGACCCGCGTCGTCCTCAAGAGCCGGGACAACATCGGCCAGCACGTCCACGCGGCCCAGGTGGTGGACCTGCGCACCGCCATCTACACGGACCCGCTGCCGCTGCACGAGGGCGCGGGGGCGTACTACCGGTCGGTGAAGCCGTAACCGGCCGTTTCCCGCGGCGGGGGCCCGGCCCCGCTAGGCCCCCCGTGAGCCCCTGTGCCCCGCCCGGCCTCGCACAGACCGGCAAACGCGTCTCAGGCCGGCGGACGCGTCCTCGGCACCGACACCGTCACCCGCAGCCCGTGCGGCTTGTGGTGGGCGTACGAGATGGAACCGCCGCCCGCCACGATCAGCGCCCGGGAGATGGAGAGCCCGAGGCCCGAGCCCTTGATGTTCTGGTGCGCTGTGCTGCGCCAGAAGCGGTCGCCGACGCGCTCCAGTTCCTCGTCGCTGAGGCCTGGCCCGCCGTCGGTGACCACCACCGTGCAGGCTTCGCCGTTCGAGGCGACCCGGACCTCGACGGTCTCCCCGGCGGGCGTGAACTTCAGCGCGTTGTCGATCACCGCGTCCAGGGCGCTGGACAGGGCGACGGGGTCGGCCCAGGCGGTGGTGGCCGGGCAGGTGCCGACCAGTCGTACGCCCTTGTCGTCGGCGAGCGGCGACCAGGAGGCGACCCGCTCGGCGGCCAGCTCGCCCACGTCGGTGAGCCGCAGATCGGCCTCGGCGTGCTCGGCGAGTGCCAGGTCGAGCAGGTCGTCGAGGACACGGGCGAGGCGCTTCCCCTCGGTGCGGACGGAGGCGATCTCCTCGTTGTCCTCGGGCAGTTCGAGGGCGAGCAGCTCGATGCGCAGCAGCAACGCGGCCAGCGGGTTGCGCAGTTGGTGCGAGGCATCGGCGACGAAGGCGCGCTGCTGCTCCAGGACGTCCTCGACGTTGTCGGCCATCTCGTTGAACGACCCGGCCAGGCGCCTCAGTTCCGGCGGTCCGCCGGCCACCGCGACCCGCGACTTCAGGCGTCCGGAGGCGATGGCGTGGGTGGTGACGTCGAGGACCCGTACGGGCTTGAGGACCCACCCCGTCAGACGCAGCGCGGCGCCGACGGCGAGGAGCATCGCGGCGATCTCGCCCGCGCCGATGATCAGCCAGCCGCGCAGGATCTTCGAGCGCATCTGATCCGTGGGCGAGTCGGTGACTACGGCGGCGACGACGTCACCGTCGTGGATGACCGGGGATGCCACGACCAGACGGCCGTCCTGCCAGGGCCACACCTGCTTCGGGTCGTGCGGGCGGCGCCCCAGCAGCGCCTCGTCGAAGGCGGCGAGGCCCTCTCCCTCGGTGGGCACACCCCACTCGTAGGGGGCGTTGGCCATGGGGGCCCGGCCGTCCTCGCGGTAGAAGACGCCGGCCTTGATGCCGTACACGTTGTAATACTGGTCCAGCTCCCGCTGCAGGGTCTCGCGGCGGCCGTCCGTGGTGTCGACCCGGGATCCGCTGGGGCGTTCGGTGACGAACTGGGCGAGGGCCGCGAAGCGCGCCGTGTCGTCGATGCGGTCGACGACCACCTCCTGTTGCCGCGCCGCCGCGAGGCTCACCGCCAGTGGGATGCCGAGTGCCAGCAGCACGGCGGCCATCAGGACGATGAGCAGCGGAAGAAGACGAGTGCGCACGCGGGCACGCTACGGCGTCGGGGAGACCAACCGGTAGCCGACCCCGCGCACCGTCTCGATCAGGGCGGGCATCCGCAGCTTGGACCGCAGGGAGGCGACATGCACCTCGAGGGTGCGCCCGGTCCCTTCCCAACTGGTCCGCCACACCTCGCTGATGATCTGTTCCCGGCGGAACACCACCCCGGGCCGCTGGGCCAGCAGCGCGAGCAGATCGAACTCCTTGCGGGTCAGCTGGACGACCGATCCGTCCACGCTGACCTGGCGGGTGGGCAGCTCGATGAGCACGGACCCGAGGCGCAGCCCGGTGTCGCCGGGCGCCGCGGCCCCGTCGGGGGCCCGACGGCGGGCGACGGCGTGGATCCGGGCGAGCAGCTCGCCGGTGTCGTACGGCTTGACCACGTAGTCGTCGGCGCCGAGGTTGAGGCCGTGGATCCGGGAACGTACGTCGGCGCGGGCCGTCACCATGATCACCGGGGTGCTGGTGCGCTTGCGGATCTTGCCGCAGACCTCGTATCCGTCCTGGTCGGGCAGGCCGAGATCGAGCAGGACGACCCCGAAGCCGTTCCCCTCCGGGACGAGCGCCTGGAGCGCCTCCTCGCCGCTGCGGGCGTGCGTGACGGCGAAGCCGTGCCGGGCCAGGACCGCGGACAGGGCAGCGGCGACGTGGTTGTCGTCCTCGACGAGGAGCAGCCTCATTCCGGCCCCTTCCGGTTCGGTGCGCATCACGTTTCGGTCATGTGTACGTCTCGGCTGGCACACATTACGCGGACGCGCACCTCGGGCACGCGCGCGTGGACCCCTTCGCAGTGACACTGATGAGTGAGGACGCCGTCAAGGCCGTACGGGTTCCGCGGGGGTTCCGTTACCCAGCCGAAACGCCCCGCCGAGCCCCGCTACGGGCAGTGCCCGCCCAGCTACCAGATCGTTATGCTCAAACTTCCCTCAGATGTAATGACGCTGGTCGTCGGGGGTCACTACTGTCCTCCGAAACCGAGGAGGACGGAGCCAGAAAGCGATGACCGAAGTTTCGGTGGTCAAGGACGCGGTGCCCGCGGCCGACGACCTGGTCGTCCTGAAGAGCGTCAACAAGCACTTCGGCGCGTTGCACGTGCTCCAGGACATCGATCTGACGATCACCAGGGGCGAGGTCGTCGTGGTGATCGGACCCTCCGGGTCCGGTAAGTCCACTCTGTGCCGCACCATCAACCGGCTGGAGTCGATCGACTCCGGCGACATCCTGATCGACGGCAGGCCGCTGCCCGCCGAGGGCAAGGCGCTCGCCCGGCTGCGCGCCGACGTCGGCATGGTGTTCCAGTCGTTCAATCTCTTCGCGCACAAGACCGTGCTCGAGAACGTGATGCTGGGGCAACTCAAGGTCCGCAGGGCCGACAAGAAGAAGGCCGAGGAGAAGGCCCGGAGCCTGCTGGACCGGGTCGGTGTGAGCACCCAGGCGGACAAGTACCCCGCGCAGCTCTCGGGCGGTCAGCAGCAGCGTGTCGCGATCGCGCGGGCACTGGCCATGGACCCCAAGGTCATGCTCTTCGACGAGCCGACCTCGGCACTCGACCCCGAGATGATCAACGAGGTCCTGGAAGTCATGCAGCAGCTCGCCCGGGAGGGCATGACCATGGTCGTGGTCACCCACGAGATGGGCTTCGCCCGTTCTGCCGCCAACAGGGTGGTGTTCATGGCGGACGGCCGCATCGTCGAAGAGGCGGTGCCGGACCAGTTCTTCAGCAACCCCCGCAGCGACCGGGCCAAGGACTTCCTGTCGAAGATCCTGCACCACTGACGGCCCTGCCGAACCCCGCTTTCGGCACCGGCACCCACCCCGTGACGGTCCGCATCTCTTCACCAGTCAAAGGATGTTCACCATGAAGCTTCGCAAGGTCTCCGCCGCAGCGGCCACGGCCCTCGTCCTCGCCCTCACGGCCACCGCTTGCGGCGGTGACGACAGCAGCGGCAACGAGAGCGGGTCGGACTCGGGCTCCAGCGAGAAGATCACGATCGGCATCAAGTTCGACCAGCCGGGCATCGGCCAGAAGACCGCCGACGGCGACTACGCGGGCTTCGATGTCGACGTCGCGACGTACGTCGCCAAGGAGCTCGGCTACGACGAGAACCAGATCGAGTGGCGAGAAGCCAAGAGCGCCGACCGCGAGACGATGCTCGAGCGCGGTGACGTGGACTTCATCGCCGCCTCGTACTCGATCAACGACGAGCGCGAGAAGAAGGTCGACTTCGCCGGCCCGTACCTCCTCGCCCACCAGGACATCCTGATCCGTGCCGACGACAACTCGATCACGAAGCCGGAGGACCTGAACGAGAAGAACCTCTGCTCGGTCGCCGGCTCGACATCGGCGCAGAACGTCAAGGACAAGATCGCCCCGAAGGCCAACCTGCAGACGTACGGCGGCTACTCGGAGTGCCTGACCGGCCTGGAGAACGAGGCCGTCGACGCGCTGACCACCGACGACTCCATCCTCGCCGGGTACGCGGCGCAGGAGCAGTTCAAGGGCAAGTTCAAGCTCGCCGGCTTCAAGATGAGCAACGAGAACTACGGGATCGGCGTCAAGGAGGGCAGCGACCTCAAGGCCAAGATCAACAGTGCCCTGGAGAAGATGGTGTCCGACAACTCCTGGGACGAGGCCGTGAA
Organism: Streptomyces sp. TG1A-60; assembly: GCF_037201975.1. Classification (NCBI taxonomy): domain Bacteria; kingdom Bacillati; phylum Actinomycetota; class Actinomycetes; order Kitasatosporales; family Streptomycetaceae; genus Streptomyces; species Streptomyces sp. TG1A-60. The sequence goes on from NZ_CP147520.1 coordinate 2,117,580, forward strand.
GGCCAACTTCGGTCCGGCGAACTACAAGAACGAGCCCGCGCCGAAGATCGGCAACATCGTCAAGTGAGGCAGGGCGACAGGGTAGGCGCGCCGCTCTCCGTGGCGGCGTGCCGCGCCCTGCCCATACGCGGAAGCGCGGGAGACAGTGTTCGACTTTCTTGAGGACTACGACCTGCTAGGGGCCTTCTGGACGACGGTGCAGCTCACCGTCTACTCAGCCATCGGCTCCCTGGTCTGGGGCACTCTGCTGGCCGCCATGCGGGTCAGCCCCGTCCCCCTGATGCGCGGATTCGGCACCACCTATGTGAACGTGGTGCGGAACATCCCGCTGACGATCATCATCGTCTTCACCTCGCTGGGCCTCTACTCGACGCTGGGCATCGCCCTCGGCGCCGAGAGGTTCGAGGGCACGGGCATCAACTTCCGGCTCGCCGTACTCGGTCTGACCGCCTACACCGCGGCGTTCGTCTGCGAGGCACTGCGCTCCGGCATCAACACCGTGCCGGTCGGCCAGGCAGAGGCGGCCCGTGCCATCGGGCTGAACTTCACCCAGGTGCTGACCCTGGTGATCCTTCCCCAGGCGTTCCGCTCCGTCGTCGGGCCGCTGGCGAACGTGCTGATCGCCCTGACCAAGAACACCACGGTCGCGGCGGCGATCGGCGTGGCCGAGGCGGCGTTCCTGATGAAGGAGATGATCGAGAACGAGGCCCAGCTCCTCCTCATCTCCGCCATTTTCGCGTTCGGGTTCTGCTGCCTCACCCTCCCGACCGGTCTGATCCTCGGCTGGGTGAGCAAGAAGGTGGCGGTGAAGCGATGAGTCAGGTCCTGTACGACGTACCCGGGCCCCGGGCCAGGCGTCGGAACGCCCTCCTCTCGGCACTGTTCGTGGTCGCCCTCGCCGCCGCTCTGTGGTGGGTGTACGTCAAGCTCGACGAGAAGAACCAGCTCGACTGGGCGAAGTGGTCGCCCTTCTTCACGGACTCCCGGACGTGGACCACGTACATCCTGCCGGGCCTGGAGAACACCCTCATCGCGGCGGCCCTCGCCATGGTGCTGGCTCTGCCGCTCGGTGCGCTCTTCGGTATCTCGCGGCTCTCCGACCACCAGTGGGTGCGGTGGCCGTCCGGCGCCGTGGTGGAGTTCTTCCGAGCGATCCCCGTACTGATCCTGATGATCTTCGCCAACCAGGTGTACTCCGAGTACACGAACATCAGCCCGGACGACCGTCCGCTGTACGCGGTCGTCACCGGCCTGGTGCTGTACAACGCCTCGGTTCTCGCGGAGATCGTGCGGGCCGGCATCCTGTCCCTGCCGAAGGGGCAGTCGGAAGCCGCGATGGCGATCGGTCTGCGCAAGAACCAGACGATGCGGTTCGTCCTGCTGCCGCAGTCGGTCACGGCGATGCTGCCCGCGATCGTCAGCCAACTGGTCGTCATCGTGAAGGACACCGCGCTCGGTGGCGCGCTGCTCAACTTCGACGAATTGCTGGCGGCGGTTCGCCCGATGAGCTCGTTCTACGGCGCGAACACCATCGCCAGCTTCACCGTGGTGGCCGTGATCTTCGTGGCTCTCAACTTCGCACTCACCACCTTCGCGAGCTGGCTGGAAAGCAGACTGCGGCGTGGCAAGAAGTCGACCGGAGCGGTGCTTCCCGCGGCGGCGGTCGGGGGCACCACGGCGACCGGTGGGGAGGGCGGCGGTATCCCCGGTCTCGGCACCTACCCCAAGAAGACCGATACCTGACGAATGATCAGGTGGCATCCGCCCAGGGTGTCCCCGGAATCAGTCCCAAGGAGGGCAGTGGCATGATCGCCACTGCCCTCCGTCGCTTGACGCAGGCACCGGCAATGGGTTGCATACGTTCTGTGATCGTGCACCCTGCTCCGACTTCCTGTTCACCCACGTCCGCCGGGACGTCACGTCGGGCAGGGAGCGCCGCGCCGTGGACCCGGTGATCATCGTCGGAGCAGGGCCCGTGGGGCTCACGCTCGCCCTTGCGCTGGCGCGCCAGGAGGTGCCGTCCGTGGTCCTCGACGAAGGGCCGGGGAAGGACGAGCAGCGGCTCGCGCGGACGGTCGTGCTGCAGGACGACACGGCCGCGCTGCTGGAACGGCTGTCCGGGGCCCCGCTCGCGGAGGCCGGATACCGCTGGGCCGGATGGCGGTCGATGCGGCGCAAGCAGGTGATGCGTCAGGTCTATTTCGGGGAAGGGGACTTCGACGAGCCGGACTCCACGGACAGCGCGCGGAACGCCCGCAGCGGCTCCGAGCCCGTCGTCGAGGGCTCCGTGGACCTCCCCCGCTCCACATCGCCCAGCACGTCCTGACCGCCGCCCTGCGTGACACCATCGGCGGCGAACGGCTCGTCAAAATCGCCGTGGAGAGCCGGCTCGACGCCGTCGAGCAGGAGACCTCCGGCGTCACCGCCCACACCCGCGGCCCCAAGAGCACCTGGTGGCGGGGCAGTTACCTCGTGGGCTGCGACGGCCCCCGCTCGACGGTCCGCAAACTCCAGGACATCCGCTTCCCCGGCCGTACGGCGGTGGAACGGCACGCCGTTGCGGCACTCCGCGCGGAGCTCCCCTGGCCCGGCGAAGCACTGCTGCACCGGACGCCGCCGTGGCGCACCTCGGGCCCGTCCGGCGGGGAGATCACCGCACGGCCGCTCGACGAGCGCGTGTGGCGCCTGGACTGGCTCCTGCCGCCGGGCAAGGACCTGGTGACACCGGAACTCCTCGTGACCCGTGTCCGGGAGACCCTCGCGGGCTGGACGGGCGGCTCCACACCGCCGTACGACCTGTTGGACACCGGCGTCCACACCGTGCACCACCGGCTCGCCCGGCGGTGGCGGGTCGGCCGGGTCTTCCTCGCCGGGGACGCCGCGCATCTGCTCGGGGCGCTCGGCACCCAGGGCCTCGACGAAGGCCTGCGCGACGCCGACAACCTCGCCTGGAAGCTGGCTCTGGCCTGGCACCACGGGCCCCACGAGGCGCTGCTCGACAGCTACCAGGCGGAGCGGCGCGCGGGCGTCGCCGCCCGGCTGCGCGCCGCCGACCAGGTGCTGCCCGTGCTGCGCGGCGTCAAAGGACTGCGGTCGTACGTCCCCGGCTCGGCCCGGAGCCATGAAGCGCTGCTCGCGGACGGCCACCTGGGGCGCGGGGCGCTGGGTGCGCCCGGGGCGTACTCCGACTCACCGCTCATGCCTCCGCGCACCGTCGCGGAGGCTCCGGTCGACACACTGCCGGGTGCCCAGGTCACCGATGTGCGGGTGACCGCCGAGGACGGCTCCATCGTGCCCCTGCGGGAACGGCTCGGTCGCGGGGCGCTGCTGGTGGTGCTGGTCGCGCCGGGTACCGGAGTGTGGGAGCGCAAGCACTGGGTGAGCGCCGGGCTGATGCCCCGGCTCGCAGCCGCTGTCACCGCCCTGCCGCACTCCGCCGAGTTGTTGGTCGCCGAGACCTATCCGGGCGCAGCCGCCCATACCGTGCTCCTGGTGCGCCCCGACGGCCACCTCGTCACCGCCCTGAGCGGGGTGCGCCCGGCCGATCTGTACGCGGCGGCGGAGGCGGCGCTGGGCGGGGCCGGGCAGCAGCCCGAGACGACCGGGGCGACCGCGAGTTCGCACTGAGTCACCCGTACTCTCCGGACCTGCCGTCACCTTGTGTGCGCATGGTGCCGGCCAGTTGCTCCCTCCGCGCTGTCGTGGTGCACCCCGGCCCGTGCCGACACCTCTACGCGCCTGTGGCGCAAGGGTCCACATGCACCTCGTCCGCTATGCGGGCCGCATGTGTCGCCGTCCTTCTGACGAGACTGGCGATAAGCGCGCGGCTCGAGGGGCCCAAGGGTTGGGCCCATGGTCCGGGCGGCTGGTGACCGCCGTCCGGAGGCCGCGGTTCGGCGATCGTCGAGCCCTGGGGACACCGTCGCGGCACCGGCCACGGCCGCCTTGCCTCAGTACCCCTCGTCTTCCAGCCCCTCTGTCTCCTCCCCCTCGTCCTCCAGCGCCTGCCGGACCACACGGAGGGCCATGCCCTCGGGGTAGCCCTTGCGGGCGAGCATGCCCGCGAGGCGGCGGAGGCGTTTGTCGCGGTCGAGGCCTCGGGTGGAGCGCAGCTTGCGGGCGACGAGCTCGCGCGCTGTGGACTCCTCCTGCTCGGAGTCGAGCTGGGCGACGGCCTCGTCGATCAGCGCCGAGTCGACGCCTTTGGTGCGCAGCTCCCGGGCGAGGGCTCGGCGGGCCAGACCCCGGCCGTGGTGCCGGGACTCCACCCAGGCGTCCGCGAACGCGCTGTCGTTGATCAGCCCGGCCTCCTCGAACCGTGACAGCACCTCGCCCGCCACGTCCTCGGGGATCTCGCGTTTGTGCAGGGCGTCCGCGAGCTGCTTGCGGGTGCGCGGGGTCCCGGTGAGCAGGCGCAGGCAGATCGCGCGCGCCCGCTCAACCGGGTCCCCTGGGAACTCCCCTTTCCCGGCCCTCGACGAGAGAGAGGAACCCCCGTCCTGGGTGCCCCGGTCATTCGGGCCGTCGCCCGATTCCCCGAAGCCACGCCGCCGGCCGCCGCGTGCGTCACCGCCCGCACCGGAGCGCGAGCCATCCTCCCGCCGACCGGCGTCACCGTCACCGCCGTACGGTTCGCCGTCGTAGAACTCACCGTCGTGGGGCCCGTCCGTGCCGTAGCACGGCGTGTCGTCGTACGGGCCGAACCCGTGCCCGTCTGTACCCCCGGCGGTACCCCCGCGCCCCCGGCTCTCGGGGGCACTGGGGTATGCGTACTCGCCCCAGTCCGTTCTGCGTGTCACGGACTAGCTCTTCGCCGCCGTGGCCTTGGTCTTTGCGGCCTTGGCAGCCGAGGCTGGCACTGTCTTCGCTGCGTCGTCCGCGGCCGGGTCCGAGACCGCCGTGTCCGCGCCCGGCTCGGTGGTGGGCTCCTCGGGACGAACGCCGACGCCCAGTTTCTCCTTGATCTTCTTCTCGATCTCGTTGGCGAGGTCGGGGTTGTCCTTCAGGAAGTTACGGGCGTTCTCCTTGCCCTGGCCGAGCTGGTCGCCCTCGTACGTGTACCAGGCGCCGGCCTTGCGGACGAAGCCGTGCTCCACACCCATGTCGATCAAGCCGCCCTCGCGGCTGATGCCCTGGCCGTAGAGGATGTCGAACTCGGCCTGCTTGAAGGGCGGCGCGACCTTGTTCTTGACGACCTTGACGCGGGTTCGGTTGCCGACCGCGTCGGTGCCGTCTTTCAGTGTCTCGATGCGGCGGATGTCGAGTCGCACCGAAGCGTAGAACTTCAGCGCGCGGCCACCTGTCGTGGTCTCCGGGCTGTTGTGGACCATGACGCCGTCAACGAAGTAGTTGTGTGTGCCCTCGACCTCGATGTCGAACTTCTTCATGGAACGCGTCGGCGGCTTGACGTGGATGTCGAGGATCTCCGAGGCGACCAGGCGCTGTGTCTCCTCGATGAACTCCGGCTCGACACCGAATCGGCCGCGGAAGCGCGGAAGCAGCTTGTACTCCATGGACGGGTGCACGAAGGGAGCCACCATCTCCTGGAAGCGCGCCGATGAGTCAGTGCTGAACTGCAGCACCGCCCTCTGCCGTTCGCCTGCGAGCCTACGGCTCACGTCAAGACCGTGCGTGTCTCGCAGGTACTCAACGACGCGCTCCCGTGAGCCTTCGCTCATGGCCTCGACGCAGATCTCGATCCGGCCTGAACCGCCTTCCGTACGCTCCTGGAGCCCCTGGGAACGCACCGTGAAGCAGCCGTCGTCCATGTACCAGATGGCCAGGGCCAGCGGAGTCATCGCTTTGAGATGCTCCCAGGTGATGTGCTTCTTGTCTCCGCCGAAGTAGACGACTTCCCTCAGCTCGTCCAGCTCTGGCAGCGGAGAGAAGTCCGCGAAGACCGCGCCCTTCTCATTCTGTGTCCGCGAGCATCCGATGTTTCCGAGCAGCGAGACCTTCCAGCCCAGGTACTCGGCCTGCTTGGCCCCGTGACCCATACGGAAGCGGACTCCGGTACGACCCTTCCGGTTCGGAGAAAGGTTGCCGTCGCCCATCAGTGCCCCGAGGACGACCTGCTCCTGCTGTCCGCTCAGTGCCTTCTTCTCGCTGATGAGCACACGGTCACCGGCGATCAGCTCACCTGCCTCACGCCAGCCTCCCGGCGTACGGATCAAGTGGTTCTCCGTCGCGGCGAACTGAGCCTTGCCGTTCTTCCCGGACTTGGCCACGGTGAACTGCAGGAATCGCTCGGCGTTCCCGTTGTCGAACCAGTTGGTGATGCGTCGAGGGACGATCTTGTCGGTATCCGGGTCGTAGGAGAGGATCTCCACATCCATCCGCTGGTTGACGATCTTGCCGATCTTCTCCTGCGTGCCGTCGGCGAGTGTGACCCGAGTCGAGTAGTTGAAGCACCCGAACATCACGCCGATCTTCTCGCGGAGCTGGTTGATGAAGATGGCGGTGGTCTTGGACTGGTTGAGCGCGCTGGTGATCTTCCGCAGGGCCTGGCTCATCAGGCGGGCCTGCAGACCCACGTGGCTGTCGCCCATCTCGCCCTCGATCTCCGCGCGCGGGACGAGCGCGGCGACGGAGTCGATGACGATGAGGTCGAGGGCGCCGGAGCGGACCAGCATGTCCACGATCTCCAAGGCCTGCTCGCCGTTGTCCGGCTGGGAGAGGATCAGGTTGTCGATGTCGACGCCGAGCTTCTTCGCGTACTCGGGGTCGAGGGCGTGCTCCGCGTCCACGAAGGCCACCTGGCCGCCGGCCTTCTGCGCGTTCGCCACCGCGTGCAGGGTCAGGGTCGTCTTGCCGGAGGACTCCGGGCCGTACACCTCCACCACTCGGCCGCGCGGCAGGCCGCCGACGCCAAGGGCGACGTCGAGGGCGGTCGACCCGGTGGGGATGACCTCGATGGGCTCGTTCGGCCGCTCGCCCATGCGCATGACCGCGCCCTTGCCGAATTGTCGTTCAATCTGTGCGAGCGCGGCGTCGAGCGCCTTCTCGCGGTCGGTTCCTGCCATGGGTTCCACCCGATTTGCTTGAGTCGATCGCTTCACGTGAAAGACGCTAACGCCTGCCACTGACAATGGGCCCCGACGCCCGCCCGACCTGTGGATAACTCGGGCACTTCTCCACGAAAACCCTGTTGAAACTCCCGTCGAGAGCCTCGCCGGAGCCTCCATGAGAATGGATGTTCGATTTTAGTGTCAAGCGGACCACGCGGCAGTGGGACGACTTCCGGAAGGGTGCTTCAAGCACGGACGACGGCGACGATGGCTGTCGTACGGGGTGCCGTCCTCTTACGAGGCGCCGTCCTCGGGTCTCGCGCGCCGCTGGTCCAACTTCCGCTCCAGCCGCTTGCGCACGCGCCTGAGGACGTCGCCGCCGGTGCCGCCCCCTCCCATGCCGCCTGCGCCCGTCTGTGCAGGGGGGCGAAGAGGTTACGCGTGCCGCGTCTGCGGTGTCCGTGCACCCGGGGGTCGTCCGTGACGTCGTACCGCTTCACGTACGCCCCGAGGAAGGCCTGCAGGGTGGCGATGGCGGGGATGGCGATGAGCGCGCCGACGGCCCCGAGGAGTGCGGTGCCCGCGATGACCGATCCGAAGGCGACGGCCGGGTGGATGTCCACCGTCTTGGCGGTCAGCTTGGGCTGCAGCAGGTAGTTCTCGAACTGCTGGTAGATGACTACGAAGACGAGGACCCACAGCGCGTACCAGGGGTTGACCGTGAAGGCGATCAGCATCGGCAGGGCACCCGCGAGATAGGTGCCGATGGTGGGGATGAACTGCGAGACCAGACCGACCCAGACCGCGAGCGCGGGCGCGTAGGGCACGTCCAGGTACTCCAGCAGGACGTAGTGCGCGACGCCGGAGACCAGCGCCATCAGGCTGCGTGAGTACAGATAGCCGCCGGTCTTGTCGACGGCGATCTCCCACGCGCGCAGTACCTCGGCCTGCTTGGCGGGCGGCAGTACGGAGCACAGCGCGCGCCGCAGCCGTGGGCCGTCGGCGGCGAAGAAGAACGAGAACAGCGCGATCGTCAGCAGTTGGAAGAGGCCGCCCAGGACCTGCGCTGAGACGTCGAGGACGCCCGTGGCGCTGTTCTGCACGTACTTCTGCAGCCAGTCGGAGCGGAGCAGCCCCTCCTGGATGTCGACGCGCTTGAGCTCGGTGTGGAAGGTGGCGTTGATCCAGCTGATGACGGAGTCGAGGTACGCCGGGAAGTCCTCGACCATCTTGATGATCTGTCCGGCGAGCATCGAGCCCAGCAGGGTGACGAAGCCTGCGGCCCCGATCAGCGTGATCAGGAAGACCAAAAGGGTGGCGAAGCCCCTGCGCAGGCCCTTCGAGGCCATCCAGCTCACCGCGGGCTCGATCGCGAGTGCGAGGAAGAACGCGATGAGGACGTTGGTCAGCAGGCCGATGAGCTGGTGGAACGCCCAGCTGCCCAGTTGGAAGACGGCGACGAGGGTGAGCGCCAGCACCATCGCGCGCGGCAGCCAGCGGGGCATGCGGTTGCTCGGCGCGGCGCCGGGGCCGGGACCGGCCTGGGAGCGGGGAGGCGGTGTCGTGCCGAACGGGGATGCCTGGGGCTCGAACCGCGCGGTCTCGTCTGTGGGGGCCACGGACCAAGTTTCGCCCACGCCACCGACAATCGGTCCCCGCCCCCGGATCTCCCGGTCCGACGACCAGCCCTCGCCCGGCGAATTCGGTGGCTTTCAGCGGTTTTCGGCTGGAACGCCCATGGTCGTGCACACCACGCGCCACACGTCCTTGGCCTCCCAGCCGGCGTCCAGCGCCTCGCGCACCGTGCGCCCGCCGAGGCCGGACATCACATGATCGCGCGCGAAGGTGTCGGCGTACCCCTCACCGAAGTGATCCGCCATCCGCTGCCAGAAGACCGTCAACCGCATGAGTCCAGTATCCCGCCCCAGGGGGTGGGCCCGGCCGGGACGGCTTGCCGACACCGCTTTCCGTCCTACGGTCTGACCCATGGCCGAAACCGGAGCATCCCCCCTCCCCTCATCGCCCCCGGCACACACCCCGCTCGCCCGCGCCGGGGAGTTCGTCTGGCTGACCGCGCGTGTGCTGGAGCAGCGCCGCTTCGCGTACCACTTCCTGAACGGGGGCGCCGACGCGGTGGAGACCGCTCTGGCCGCCTACCGCAACGCCGACGAGGGGTACGGCCACGCGCTCGAACCCGATCTTCGCGGTCCCGTCAGCCAGCCTCTGCACACCGGGCACGCGCTGCGTGTGCTGGACTCGATCGGGCGCTGCGGCGGACAGCGGGTGGAGCGCGTGTGCCGCTATCTGACCTCGGTGTCGACCCCCGACGGCGCCCTCCCCGCGGTGCACCCCGGCCAACGCGGTTATCCGGCGGCCCCGTTCGTGCCGATCGTCGACGACCCGCCCAGTGATCTGCTGGCGACCGGGCCCGTGGTGGGCCTGCTGCACCGCAACCAGGTGTGGCACGCGTGGCTGTTCCGGGCCACCGACTTCTGCTGGCAGGCGGTCGAGTCCCTGGAGAGGTCGCACCCCTATGAGGTCCACGCCGCCGTGGCGTTCCTGGAGTCCGTACCCGACCGCCCGCGCGCGCAGGCGACCGCCGACCGGCTCGGCCGCCTGGTGCGCGAGCACCGGCTCGCCACGCTGGATCCGGAGCGGCCGGCCGAGTACCCGGTGTCCGCCGGTTACGCGCCGGGAGAGCACCACTACCCGCACGACTTCGCCCCCACTCCGGAGTCGCTCGCGCGCGCGTGGTTCACCGACGAGGAGATGGCCCGCTCTCTCGACTTCCTGGCGAGCGAGCAGGCGGAGGACGGTGGTTGGCCGATCCGCTGGCGGCAGTGGGCTCCGAGCACCGCGACGGAGAGCCGACCGATCGTGACGATCGAGGCGCTGCGTACGCTGCGGGCGTACGGGCGGCCGATCGGCTGAGGTGCCGCACGCGCGTGTACCCCGACCATCGCGTCAGCCCGTCGTCGCCCGCACCCCGGCCGTCACGATCACCGCCGCGGCCACGACGAGCAGGATGGGGGCACGCAGGAGCAGCGCGACGGCGGCTGCGGCGAGCCCCGCCGCCCGGGCGTCCAGGACCAGGGCGTGTCCGTCGGCGAAGGTCCGCTGGGCCGTGAGGGCGGCGAGAAGGGCCACGGGGAACAGGGCGGCGAGGCGCTGAACGAGCGGCCGTTCCAGGACGCCTTCGGGGATTAGCAGGCCGAGGAGCTTGACGGCGTGGCAGCCGACGGCGGTGGCGGCGATCGCGATCCAGACGTTCATCGGCCCTCCTCCCGGCGCCCGCCCGGTCGGTCGGCGGCCCGTCGGCGCCGGGCAACTCCGCGTACCGCCAGTGCCTCGCCCGCTCCGCCGAACCCGCCATGCCCCATTCTGCGCCGTGCGGTGTTTGGGTGAGGGCCCGGCCTCCAGCGGCCTCGGAGCCGCCCGGCTGCGCCTCACCCGTCCCCTGCACCACGGCCGGAAGCGGCGGGCTCGCCCGAGCCGAGCCCGCACCCACACCACCCACCGAAGCCATTTCCACAGGTCCGGACCGTTGTCAGTGGGCGGGTGCAGGATGGGGGCATGGTCAGCTCCGCAGATCGAGCCCTCGACGGCTTCACCCCCGCGACCCGCGGCTGGTTCACGGGGGCCTTCTCCGCGCCCACCGCGGCTCAGGCCGGGGCGTGGCGGGCGATCGGCGAGGGATCGGACGTGCTGGTGGTCGCCCCGACCGGCTCCGGCAAGACACTGGCCGCGTTCCTCGCCGCACTGGACCAGCTGGCGTCGACACCGCCCCCGGCCGAACCGAGGAAGCGCTGCCGGGTGCTGTACGTGTCGCCGCTGAAGGCCCTCGCCGTGGACGTGGAGCGGAACCTGCGCAGCCCACTGACCGGTATCCGCCAGGAATCGGTGCGCCTGGGGCTGCCCGAGCCCGAGGTGAAGGTGGGCATCCGCTCGGGCGACACCCCGGCCGCCGAGCGTCGCGCCCTGGCCACGCGCCCGCCGGACATCCTGATCACCACCCCCGAGTCGCTGTTCCTGATGCTGACGTCGGCCACGCGCGACGCGCTCACGGGCGTGGAGACGGTGATCCTGGACGAGGTGCACGCGGTCGCGGGCACCAAGCGCGGCGCTCACCTGGCGCTCTCCCTGGAGCGGCTCGACGAGCTGTTGCCGAGGCCCGCCCGCCGTATCGGCCTGTCCGCCACCGTGCGTCCCGTGGACGAGGTCGCGCGGTACCTCTCCCCGCGCGGCCGGGTGGAGATCGTCCAGCCTCCGTCCGGCAAGGAGTTCGACCTCTCCGTCGTCGTGCCCGTGGAGGATTTGGGCGAGCTGGGCGGCTCCCCGGTCGCCGAGGGCGACGAGGGCGCGGAACGGCCGTCGATCTGGCCGCACGTCGAGGAGCGGATCGCCGACCTCGTCCAGGCCCACCGCTCCACGATCGTGTTCGCCAACTCCCGCCGCCTCGCGGAGCGGCTGTGCAACCGGCTCAACGAGATCGCGTACGAGCGGGCCACCGGCGAGCCTTTGGACGGGCACCACTCCCCGGCCGAGCTGATGGGCGGCTCGGGCGCGGCCCAGGGGGCGCCCCCGGTCCTCGCCCGAGCCCATCACGGCTCGGTCTCCAAGGAGCAGCGTGCTCTGGTCGAGGAGGACCTGAAGGCGGGCCGGCTGCCGGCCGTGGTCGCCACCTCCAGCCTCGAACTGGGCATCGACATGGGCGCGGTGGACCTGGTCGTCCAGGTGGAGTCGCCGCCCTCGGTCGCCTCCGGCCTGCAGCGCGTGGGCCGTGCGGGACACCAGGTGGGCGCGGTCTCCACGGGCGTGGTCTTCCCCAAGTACCGCGGCGACCTGGTCCAGTCGGCCGTGGTCACCGAGCGGATGCGCAGCGGCTCCATCGAGTCCCTGAGGATCCCCGGCAACCCCCTGGACGTGCTGGCGCAGCAGCTCGTGGCCATGACCTCGATGGACACCTGGCAGTTCGACGAACTCCTCGCCACCGTCCGCCGCGCCGCCCCCTTCGCCGCGCTCCCGGAATCCGCGTTCACGGCCGTCCTCGACATGCTCGCGGGCCGCTATCCGTCCGACGCCTTCGCGGAGCTGCGCCCGCGCGTGGTGTGGGACCGGGTCGCCGGCACGATCACGGGACGACCGGGCGCCCAGCGCCTCGCGGTCACCTCCGGGGGCACGATCCCCGACCGCGGGCTCTTCGGGGTCTTCCTCGCGGGCGCCGACCCCAAGAAGGGCGGTGGCCGGGTCGGCGAGCTCGACGAGGAGATGGTGTACGAGTCGCGGGTCGGGGACGTCTTCACCCTCGGCACCAGCTCCTGGCGCATCGAGGACATCACCCGCGACCGGGTACTGGTCTCCCCCGCGCCGGGCGTACCGGGCCGCCTGCCCTTCTGGAAGGGCGACCAGCTCGGCCGCCCGCTCGAACTGGGCCGCGCGGTCGGCGCGTTCCTGCGCGAGGTGGGCTCCCTGTCCCAGGAGGACGCCCGGCTGCGTCTGCTGGCCGCCGGACTCGACGCCTGGGCCGCGGACAATGTCCTCTCCTACCTCGCCGAACAGCGTGAGGCATGCGGTCATGTCCCCGACGACCGCACGGTCGTCGTCGAACGCTTCCGCGACGAGCTGGGGGACTGGCGGGTCGTCGTCCACTCCCCCTTCGGCGCCCAGGTCCACGCCCCCTGGGCTCTCGCCCTCGGTGCGAAGCTCTCCGAGCGGTACGGCATGGACGCCCAGGTCATGCACGCCGACGACGGCATCGTGCTGCGCCTGCCCGACGCCGACCTGATGGGTCTGGACCTGCTCGACATGGAGCCCATGAAGGCGGGCACGGAATACGACGCCGAGCAGGCTCCCCTCGGCGCGGCGGATGTCGCCTTCGACAAGGGCGAGGTCGATCAGATCGTCACCGACCAGGTCGGCGGCTCAGCGCTTTTCGCGTCCCGCTTCCGCGAGTGCGCCGCCCGCGCGCTCCTGCTGCCCCGCCGTAGCCCCGGCAAGCGCACGCCCCTGTGGCAGCAGCGCCAGCGTGCCGCCCAACTCCTCCAAGTGGCCAGCGAGTTCGGCTCGTTCCCGATCGTCCTGGAGGCGGTCCGCGAATGCCTCCAGGACGTCTTCGATGTTCCTGGTCTCACCGAGCTGATGGGCGACATCGAGTCCCGCAAGGTCCGCCTCGTCGAGGTCACCACCCCGGAGCCATCCCCCTTCGCCCGCTCACTCCTCTTCGGATACGTCGCCCAGTTCCTCTACGAGGGCGACTCCCCGCTCGCCGAGCGCCGCGCCGCCGCCCTGTCGCTGGACTCCCGGCTGCTGGCGGAGCTGCTGGGCCAGGCGGAGTTGCGTGAGCTGCTCGACGCCGAGGTGCTGGTCGAGCTGGAGCAGGAGCTCCAGTGGCTCACGGAGGACCGGCGCGTCAAGGACGCCGAAGGCGTCGCGGACCTGCTCCGGCTCCTCGGCCCCCTCAGGGACGCCGAGTTGGCCGAGCGCGGCGCCGAACCGCAGTGGGCGCGGGAGCTGACCGCGGCACGCCGCGCCATCCGGGTCCGGATCGCCGGCACGGACCACTGGGCGGCGACCGAGGACGCGGGCCGCCTGCGCGACGCGCTCGGCACGGCCCTGCCGGTCGGCGTCCCGGAGGCCTTCACCGAACCGGTCAAGGACCCGCTCGGCGACCTCCTCGCCCGGTACGCGCGCACCCACGGCCCGTTCACCTCGGCCACGGCGGCAGCCCGCTTCGGCCTCGGCGTGGCCGTCACGGACGGGACACTCCATCGACTCGCGGCGAACGGCCGTGTCGTACAGGGCGAGTTCCACCCGGCGGGCATCGGCCAGGAGTGGTGCGACGCGGCCGTGCTGCGCCGTCTGCGCCGCCGCTCGCTCGCAGCTCTGCGGCACGAGCTGGAGCCGGTACCGCCAGCCGCGCTCGCACACTTCCTGCCCCAGTGGCAGCACGTGGGCGGCGGCCACAGGTTGCGCGGCCTCGACGGACTGGTGCGCGCGATCGAGCAGTTGCAGTGCGCTTCCGTCCCCGCCTCCGCCCTGGAGAAGCTGGTCCTGCCGTCCCGGGTCGCCGCCTACGCCCCCGCCATGCTCGACGAACTCACCGCCGCCGGCGAAGTCGTCTGGGCGGGCGCAGGTGCCCTCCCCGGCAAGGACGGATGGGTCTCGCTGTACTTGGCGGACACGGCCCCGCTCCTTCTCCCACCCGCGCACCCCCTGGAGCTGGCCGCGCTCCACGAGTCGATCCTGAGCGCCCTCTCCGGGGGCTACGGTCTGTTCTTCCGGCAGATCGCCGACCAGGTCCGCGCGACCACCCACCCCGACGTCACCGATCCCCAACTGGCTGACGCCGTCTGGGATCTGGCCTGGTCGGGCCGGCTAACCAACGACACTCTCGCCCCCATGCGCTCCCTGCTGGGCTCGGGCCGCACCACGGGCTCCACCGCCCACCGCGCCAAGCGCACGGTCCCGCGCGGCCGGTACGGCTCCTTGACCGCCGCCGCGCGCCCCCAGTCCCGTACGGGCCCGCCCACGGTCGCCGGCCGCTGGTCCCTGCTCCCCGCGCCCGAGACCGACCCCACGGTCCGCGCCCACGCACTGGCCCGCACCCTCCTCGACCGGCACGGCGTCGTGACCCGGGGTGCCGTGGCGGCAGAGGGCGCCGAAGGCGGCTTCTCCGCGACCTACCGCGTCCTTTCCGTCTTCGAGGAGAGCGGTCAGGCCCGCCGCGGCTACGTGGTCGAGGGCCTGGGTGCCGCCCAGTTCGCGATGGACGGCGCCGTGGACCGCCTGCGCGCCGTCGCAAGCGCCCGCGACCGGAACGCCCCTGTCCCCGACCCTGCCCCGAACGACTCCCCCGAAGGCCACGGCACGGCAACCGCGGCGCTTCGGGACGGGTTCCCCGACGACTCCGGCCTCCTCGCCCCCGCCGGCTTCGACACTCCGACCACCCCGGACTGGAACCCCGACGGCGACCACAGCGAAATCAGCCCGCTCGACCAAGGCGGCCCATACGGCCGAGGCAGTTCATACGACCAAGGCGGTGCCTCCACTCACTCCAGCCCGTACGGCCGAGGCGGCCCCCCGCACCGCACCGGCCCCACCCCCTCCCCCCGTGCCGTCGTCCTGGCCGCCGCCGACCCGGCGAACGCCTACGGCGCCGCCCTCCCCTGGCCCGACCCGCCCACCGAAGCGGGCCACAAACCGGGCCGCAAGGCGGGCTCCCTGGTCGTCCTGGTCGACGGTGAGCTGACCCTCTACATGGAGCGTGGCGGCAAGACCCTGCTGGCCTGGCCCGCCGACCCGGACGCGAGGCCCATGGGCGACCCCCGCCTCCCCGCGGCCGCCGAAGCCCTGGCCACGGCGGCCCGCGCGGGCTCCCTCGGCACGGTCACGGTGGAACGCGTGAACGGCACCTCAGCCCTCACCTCCCCCCACGGCCCCCTCCTGGAAGCAGCAGGCTTCATCGCAACCCCGCGCGGCCTGCGCATCCGAGTGTGAAAAGCGTGGCTCCGGCCCCGAAAGGGGCGCGAGGGTCGGCGCGACCAGCCCCCACAACCCGCACCCGCCACCCCACCAAGCCCTCCGAGCTGTAAAGCGCCCCCGGCCCCGGCCCCCAGCGCATGCCACCCTTGACCCATGCCCGAAGGTGACACCGTCTGGCAAACGGCGAGACGACTCCACGCCGCTCTCGCCGGCAAGGTGCTGTCCCGCTCCGACCTACGCGTGCCGAAGTACGCCACGGCCGACCTCACCGGCCGCACCGTCCTGGACATCACCCCCCGCGGCAAACACCTCCTGACCCGCATCGAGGGCGGCCTGACCCTGCACTCGCACCTGCGGATGGACGGTTCCTGGAAGGTGTACGGCAACGGCGAGCGCTGGCGCGGCGGCCCCGCGCACCAGATCCGCGCGATCCTCGGCACCGCCGACCGCACGGCCGTCGGCTACCGCCTCCCCATCCTGGAACTGCTCCGCACCACCGACGAGCAGCGAGCCGTCGGTCACCTGGGCCCCGACCTGCTCGGCCCGGACTGGGACCCCGGCCGCGCCCTCGCGAACCTCCTGAGCGACCCGTCCCGCCCCCTCGGCGAGGCACTGCTCGACCAGCGCAATCTCGCCGGCATCGGCAACGTCTACAAGAGCGAGCTGTGCTTCCTGCTCAGGGTCACCCCCTGGCTCCCCGTCGGCTCCCTCCCCGAGGACACCGCCGCCCGCCTGCCGACGCTCGCCAAGGAGCTCCTGGAGGCCAACCGCGACCGCCCGATCCGTAGCACCACGGGCCACCGCCACCGCGACCTCTTCGTGTACGGCCGGGCCCCACACCCCTGCCTGCGCTGCGGCACCCCCGTCCGCACGGCCGACCAGGGCGACGGCTCCCGCGAACGCCCCACCTACTGGTGCCCCACGTGCCAGCCTGGCCCCGCCCCGGCACCGGGCGCTCCCCGAGCGGCCCGGCCTGATCCGCGAACCCAACGCCGCCCACTCAATTGACGGCCCGTCAGAAAAGCTCGTACCGTCACCTCATGCCCCTCCCGGCGTACGACCTCACCGGCCGCACCGCGTTCGTCACCGGCGCCGGCAGCGGTATCGGCCGCGCGTCGGCCGCGCTGCTCGCCAAGGCGGGCGCCACCGTGCACTGCGCGGACCGCGACGCTCAGGGCCTGCACGAGACCGCGGCCCTGGTCAAGGCCGGAGGCGGCACCGCGCACACCCACCATCTCGATGTCACCGACCGCGCCCGGCTCGCGCGGGCGGTGGCCGCCTGCCAGCAGTTGCACGTGATGGCGGCGATCGCCGGGGTCATGCACAGCAGTCCGGTGCTGGAGACCCGGGACGAGGACCTCGACCGGGTGTGGAGCGTCAACTTCAAGGGGGTGCTGCACGCCTGCCGGGAAGCGGCCCGCCGGATGATCGCCGATGCGACGCGGGGCAGCATCGTCACCATGGCCTCCGGCGCCGTCGACACCGGCGGTCCGGGCTTGCTCTGCTACGGCGTGAGCAAGGCCGCGGTGGTCCAGCTGACGAAGACCCTGGCGACCGAGGTCGGCCCGCACGGCATCCGCGTCAACGCGGTGGCGCCGGGCTGGATCCGTACGCCCATGACCGACCGGCACGACAACGAGACACAGGCGCGGACGGAGACCTTCATGGCGCGGCGCTCACCCCTCGGCCGGGTCGGCGAGCCCGACGACATAGCTCACGCCGTACTGCACCTCGCCTCCGACGCATCGTCGTTCACCACGGGCCAGATCCTCCGCCCGAACGGCGGGGTGGCCATGCCCTGGTGACCGCGGCCCCAACCGCGCTCCCCCGGGCATGGTCACCCCACGCCCCCTGACGCATCCCCCGACCGCTCAGGTGCCCGTCTCCCCTTCGGCACGCAGTGCACAGGCAGGAGACTCAACCCCCACCCGCCGGCCGCGACCGCCCCCTCCACCGCACCGGCATCCGGCACCAGCGCGAGCCGCAGCACACCCCACCACCACAGCGCACCGAGTCCCAGAGCCGCCCCCCAGCGAACTATCCGCATGGCCGCCACCTCCAGGCCTTTCGGGCCCCCAGAACGACGCTAGACGGCTCTCGTCACGGCCGGAGAGGGCGCACCACCGGCACAAGGACGCACGGCCCCCTCACGGGGACCGCGCCCCCAGGGCGGCCGATGCGCCCCGCAGCCACACACCGCTCTGTCCACGCCCCCGGGCGCACCATCAGAGGAAGCACGGAGAGCCGGCGCCCGCTCGTGTCCGCCGCCGCTACCCGTGCTCCGCCTGGAACATCCAGTGGTGCTTCTCGAGATCCGCGGTGATCCCGATGAAGATGTCCTGGCTCACCGGGTCCGCGTCGGCGGTGCTCTCCACCCGCGTCCGCATCCGGGTGATCACCGCGCCGAGCGCGTCCACCAGGGTCCCCACCGCGTCCGTGTCCTTGACCCAGCCGTCCGGGGTCTTGCCGATACCGCTGCTCCCTGCCACCGTCGCGGCCCGGCCGTCCGGCGAGACACCCAGGGTGGCGGCGCGTTCGGCGACCGTGTCGGAGTGCAGTCGGGCGGTGTCCACGACCTCGTCGAGTTGGAGGTGGACGGAGCGGAAGCGCGGCCCGACCACGTTCCAGTGGATCTGCTTGGCCACGAGGGAGAGGTCGACGAGATCGACCAGGGCACCTTGCAGCGCCTCGGAGACGGTCTTGAGATCGGCCTCGGACAGCGGGCTCTTCACCACGTACATCGGCACGCTCCGGTTTCTTGAGAGGACCGTACGCCCCTGTGCGTTCCTACGACCTTGCGCGGGCGTACGGAATGGATCGCGCGCACGCCCCCGAGCCCGCCCCTCAACGATGACTGCACACCACCACCCCGGCAAACGGGAGCCGCTCGGGCTGAGGCCACGCCCGCCCCTGACCTCAGCCCGAGCGGCCCGGCAGCACAAAGCCCCGGCCGACACCCCCAGGTCGCCCTGGAGGCCCCGCCCGGGGCTCCCTCTCTACTTCTTCACCGGCGCACGCCGAACCTCACGCACACACCCGCGGCAGTCACGCCGCGACGACATCCACCGCTTCGGCGGGCGCCTTGATCGTAACCCGCTCCGGCGGCACACCGGCCACCGAGACGGAGTTGAGCATGGGGCGACGCACTGGTGCTGGCACCGGTTCGGTGACCGCTGCGGACTGGGCCAGCTCGGCAAGGGCGAGCTCGTCGCTCACTTCCCGCATGAGTTCGGACATCCGTACGTCCAGCGCGTCGCAAATGGCGGAGAGCAGTTCGGAGGAAGCCTCCTTCTGCCCCGCTCCACCTCGGAGAGATAGCCGAGTGAGACTCGGGCGGACGAGGAGACTTCGCGCAGAGTACGGCCCTGGCGCTGGCGCTGCCGACGCAGCACGTCACCCAGCAGGCGACGGAGCAGAATCATCGGTGGCTCCCTCCTCGGACCGCGTAGCCGCATCCTTCACGCCCCACCGTACCGCCTTGCGCTGCGGCCGTGCGGGGAGCGCTGTTGTGTTCACTCAGGGCTGCAAACATCAAGTCCCCCCGTTCTGTTCCGTATCCTGTGCCCGCTCGTTCCCGGCCTGTTCGCCCGCGAGCTCCTCAAGGAGCAGTGCGAGTACGCTCCGTACACTCTCCATACGGATTTCCGTCCGGCCGCCGTTCAACCGCAACGACGACACTTTCCCGCCACCTGATACGCCGGAATGGGCTGCGGGCGGCCCGGCGACGGCCACATAGACCGTGCCGACGGGCCGGCCGTCCTGCGGTTCCGGACCCGCGACGCCGGTGGTCGAGATCCCCCAGTCGGCGCCGAGCGCCTTGCGCACGCCGTCCGCCATCTGGGCCGCGACCTGTGGGTCCACCGCCCCCTGCTGGTCCAGGAGAGTGGCGTCGACACCGAGCAACCGGTGCTTCAGATCGGTCGCGTACGCGGTGACCGAGCCCCGGAATGCCTTGGAGGAGCCCGGGGCCGCGGTGATCGCGGCCGAGACCAGACCACCGGTCAGCGACTCGGCGACAGCGAGCGTCTCGCGCCTCACTGTCAGTAGTCGTAGCACCTCGGCGGCCGTGGAAGTCAATGTTCCGTTCCCTCCGCAGCGGCCTCGCGCTCGGCGATTCCGCGCCGACGCAGCACAATGGCCTGTCTTACGTAGTCGAGTCCGGTGACGACGGTCAGGACGACCGCCACGGCCATCACCCACCACCTCAGAGTGGCCAGGGGCCCCTCCAACGCAAGGACGTACATCCCGACGGCGGTGCCCTGGGTGAGGGTCTTCAGCTTGCCGCCGCGGCTCGCCGGGATGACTCCGTACCGGATGACGATGAAACGCAGGAGGGTGATGCCCAGTTCCCGGCCGAGGATGACGCCCGTCACCCACCACGGCAGATCGCCGAGGGACGACAGACAGATCAGCGCGGCACCCATGATCGCCTTGTCGGCGATGGGGTCGGCGATTTTCCCGAAGTCGGTGACCAGGTCGTACGTCCGGGCCAGATGGCCGTCGAAGATGTCGGTGATCATGGCGACGGCGAAGGCGGCCCAGGCCCACGCCCGCCACACGGGGTCGTACCCGCCGTCCATGAGCATCAGCATGACGAAGCCCGGTACGAGAACCAGGCGGACCATGGTCAGAATGTTCGCGATGTTCCAGAGGCTGGCCTGGTTGACGGCGGCAGCGCCCAGCTTCCCGCCGCGCACGGGCCGCGCGTCTCCGGCAGCGCTTGGGGGGCTGGGAACGCCGGAAGCGCTCGTCGCGCCCTTGGCGCCGGAGGTGCCGCCCGCCGCGGATGCCGGGGCTCCTGTCATCTGGCCGCCTCCTCAGTACACGCGAGAGAGCCGGGCGAACCGGGAAGCACCTCGGCCACCAGGTCGACGCCTTCCGTGCCGACCACCTTCGCCTCGACCACAAGGCCGACGCTCAATTCCTCACCGCTCGTGAACAACACCTGGCCGTCCGTCTCGGGGGCCTGGTGCGCACCTCGGCCGTACGCGCCCTCGTCCCCGTCGACCGACTCGACCAGCACCCGCACGGTCTGCCCGACGCGCTCCTCGGCACGCTGCGAGACCAGTTCCTCGGCCAGCCGCGAGACACGCGCGAGCCGCTCGGCGACCACGTCCTCGTCCAGCTTGTTCTCGTACGTCGCCGCTTCGGTGCCCTCCTCGTCGGAGTAGCCGAAGACGCCGATCGCGTCCAGTCTCGCGCCGTTCAGGAACCGCTCCAGCTCCGCGAGGTCGTGCTCGGTCTCGCCGGGGAAGCCCACGATGAAGTTGGACCGCATGCCTGCCTCGGGGGCTTTGGCGCGGATGGTGTCGAGCAGTTCCAGGAAGCGGTCGGTGTCGCCGAAGCGCCGCATCGAGCGGAGCACCGCGGGGGCGGAGTGCTGGAAGGACAGGTCGAAGTAGGGGGCGACCTTGGGGGTGGACGTGAGCACGTCGATGAGACCGGGCCGCATCTCGGCGGGCTGGAGGTAGCTCACACGCACCCGCTCGATGCCGTCGACCTCGGCGAGCTCGGGAAGGAGGGACTCCAGCAGCCGGATGTCACCCAGGTCCTTGCCGTACGAGGTGTTGTTCTCCGAGACCAGCATGACCTCCTTGACGCCCTGCCCGGCCAGCCACCGGGTCTCGTTCAGCACGTCAGCGGGCCGGCGTGAGATGAAGGAGCCGCGGAAGGAGGGGATGGCGCAGAAGGAGCAGCGGCGGTCGCAGCCGGAGGCGAGCTTCACGGAGGCGACGGGCGAGCCGTCCAGGCGGCGGCGCAACGGCGAGCGCGGCCCGGAGGCCGGAGCGAGACCTTCCGGGAGATCGACGGGGGCGTGCCCCGGAAGCGCGACCTCGGTCGCCGACTCCTGGCGCTCGGCCGGGCTGATCGGCAACAGCTTGCGCCGGTCGCGCGGGGTGTGCGCGGCGTGGGTGCCACCGTTCAGGATGGTCTGGAGGCGGTCGGAGATGTCAGCGTAGTCGTCGAAACCGAGCACGCCGTCGGCCTCGGGCAGCGCCTCGGCCAGCTCCTTTCCGTACCGCTCCGCCATACAGCCGACCGCCACGACGGCCTGGGTTCTGCCGTGTCCCTTGAGGTCGTTGGCCTCCAGGAGCGCGTCGACGGAGTCCTTCTTGGCGGCCTCGACGAAACCACAGGTGTTGACGACCGCGACGTCCGCTTCCTCGGCGTCCTCGACGAGCTCCCAGCCGTCCGCCTCCAAGCGGCCTGCGAGCTCCTCCGAGTCCACCTCGTTACGGGCGCAGCCAAGAGTGACGAGTGCGACGGTACGGCGTTCAGGCATGGGCTCAAGACTACTTCGTCCCACCGACAGCCCACGTCTACGGGGCAGGGCCCTACCCGTAGGGGCGCTTCCCCGTACGATGCCTGTGCGTACCCCGGCATGCTCGGGAGGGTCAGCCGACCTCCGGGTCGCCCTTCGTGTAGGTCAGGCGCTCCACCTGGCCGGGCTGGAAGTCGTCCTCGATCTTCTTGCCGTTGACGTAGAGCTGGACGGCTCCGGCGTCACCCAGGACGAGGTCGATCTTGGAGCTGTCCTGGAACGTCTTGGACTGGCCCTGCTTGAGGAGGCCGTCCCACAGGAGGCGGCCGTTGTGGTCCTTGGCGGAGATCCAGCTACGCCCGTCGGCGGCGCTGACCTGTACGGTCACCTTGTCACGAGGCGCGGCGGCGATGGCGCTGTCGGTCGGGTCGGCGTCGGTCGGGTCGGCGTCGGGCTCGTCGGCTGCGGGCGGGGGGAGGCGGGCTTGCTGTTGGTAGGTTTGGAGCCCTCGGCGAGCTGCGTGGTGTCGCCGTCCTCGCCGTCGCCGCCGTTGAAGGCGGTGAAGCCGACGAAGCCGATCACCGCGACGATCGCGGCGACCATGGCGGCGGTCCAGTTGGGGCCGCGCCGCTCGGGTCGGATGCGCTCCGCCTCGAACAGCGGGGCCGCCGGGGTCGGCGCGGGCCGCCCGCCGTGGGTCTCGTCGAACTGTGTGAGCAGCGGAACGGGATCGACGCGCGCCGCGCGCGCCAGGGTGCGGATGTGGCCGCGCGCGTAGACGTCGCCACCGCAGGAGGCGAAGTCGTCCTGCTCGATCGCGTGCACGATGGCGATGCGGACCCGGGTGGCACTGCTGACGTCGTCGACGGTCAGCCCGGCCGCGATGCGTGCCTGCTGAAGGGCACGGCCGATCGAGGGGCGTTCCGCCCAGCGTTCGTCACGGTCGTCTTCGAACGGAGGCTCGTCTTCGGGGGAGTTGCCGTCAGGGGAGTTGCCGATGGACACGGGGGCGCCTTTCGAGCGTGTAGCCACCTGTGCTGGAGGTTCAGTCTAGGGGGGGTACGAAAGGGTGGGGCAACCGGACGGTGGGACTTTGTACGCCATCAGAATGGCCGGACATCCTGCTGGTGGTGAGGGGTGGGGCACGAAACTGCCCCCTCCTCCAACTTGACGTACACCGAAGGGAAACGGTTGCTCACGATTTCCTTACGGGTGAGTCACGTTCGAATACCCGAATGCCGTAAGCACATCCGCGTTCCGCCCGTCGGACGACCGGTTTTCCCCTCCTCCGCGACCTTTGTGTGACCCTTTCGAGCCCCGGCCGCAGATCTCACTCCCCTTCAGTCTCCCCCCGGATCACGGCCAGCACTCCGTCCAGCTCGTCGGGTTTCACCAGAACGTCACGTGCCTTGGAACCCTCGCTCGGTCCGACGACACCCCGGGACTCCATGAGGTCCATCAGCCGCCCGGCCTTGGCGAAGCCGACGCGCAGCTTGCGCTGGAGCATGGACGTCGAGCCGAACTGCGTGGAGACGACCAGTTCGGCCGCCTGGCACAGCAGGTCGAGGTCGTCACCGATCTCCTCGTCGATCTCCTTCTTCTGCTTGGTGCCCACGGTGACGTCGTCCCGGAAGACGGGCGCCATCTGGTCCTTGCAGTGCCGGACGATCGCGGCGACCTCGTCCTCGGTCACGAACGCGCCCTGCATCCGGGTCGGCTTGTTCGCGCCCATCGGCAGGAAGAGCCCGTCACCCTTGCCGATCAGCTTCTCGGCGCCGGGCTGGTCGAGGATGACGCGCGAGTCGGCGAGTGAGGAGGTGGCGAAGGCGAGCCGCGAGGGCACGTTCGCCTTGATCAGACCGGTGACGACGTCCACGGACGGCCGCTGTGTGGCGAGCACCAGATGGATGCCGGCCGCGCGCGCGAGCTGCGTGATCCGCACGATGGCGTCCTCGACGTCCCTCGGCGCCACCATCATCAGGTCGGCCAGCTCGTCCACGATCACCAGCAGGTACGGGTACGGCTGGAACTCGCGCTCACTGCCCTCGGGCGGCTTCACCTTGCCGTTCCTGATGGCCTCGTTGAAGTCGTCGATGTGCCGGTAGCCGAAGGCCGCCAGGTCGTCGTAGCGCAGGTCCATCTCGCGCACGACCCACTGCAGGGCCTCGGCGGCCCGCTTGGGGTTGGTGATGATCGGCGTGATCAGGTGCGGGATGCCCTCGTAGGCGGTCAGCTCGACGCGCTTGGGGTCGACGAGGACCATGCGGACGTCCTCGGGGGTCGCGCGGACCATGATCGAGGTGATCAGGCAGTTGATGCACGACGATTTACCCGAGCCGGTCGCACCTGCGACGAGCACATGCGGCATCTTCGCCAGATTGGCCATCACATAGCCGCCCTCGACGTCCTTGCCGAGCGCGACCAGCATCGGGTGATCGTCCTCGGCCGCGTCCGCGAGACGCAGTACGTCACCGAGGTTGACCATCTCGCGGTCGGTGTTGGGGATCTCGATGCCGACCGCCGACTTGCCGGGGATCGGGCTGATGATCCGTACGTCCGGGCTGGCGACGGCGTACGCGATGTTCTTGGTGAGCGCGGTGATCCGCTCGACCTTGACCGCCGGGCCCAGTTCGACCTCGTAGCGCGTGACCGTCGGGCCGCGGGTGAAGCCCGTGACGGACGCGTCGACCTTGAACTCGGTGAAGACGTTGGTGAGGGAGGCCACTATGGCGTCGTTGGCGGCGCTGCGGGTCTTGCCGGGCCCGCCCCTCTCCAGGAGGTCGAGCGAGGGCAGTGAGTAGGTGATGTCACCGGAGAGCTGGAGCTGTTCGGCGCGTGGCGGCAGCTCGCGGGGCTCATCGGGAGCCTGCTTGGTGAGGTCCGGCACGGGGGAGTCCTGTCTGGCTCCCTTGGGCGGCTTGGCAGCCGGGGGTTCCTGCTTGGGCGCCTTGCCGCGGGCGGCCGGGACGGGCGTGGTGTCCTCCCGGTCCCCCACGCTCACCCCCTGGGTCAGGTCGGCGACCACCGGCGAGGGCGGCATCCCGTGCAGCACGGCACCGTCGAGCGCGGCAGCGGCGGCCGCGGCGACGTCCACCGCGTCCATCGGCCGGTCCGCGTCGGGCTGCCGCACGGCGGAGCGCTTCGGTCGGCGCCGGGTGGGTGCCTCCTGCTCGGCGCCGACTGGGTCGTACGCCTCGGGGGCCGGGCGGCGTCTGCGGGGGCGCGCGGGCAACGCGTCGCGCCACTGCTCCTCGTAGCGCGCGTCGTCCTCGCCGTACTCCTCGTACGCCTCGTCGTCCGCGACGATGCCCAGCTTCCGTCCGAGCAGCCGCAGCCGCTGGGGGATCGCGTTGACCGGCGTCGCCGTGACCACCAGCAGCCCGAAGATCGTGAGCAGCACCAGCATCGCCACGGCGAGGGCCTCACCCATGGTGTAGGTCAGTGGGGTGGCCGTGCCCCAGCCGATGAGTCCTCCGGCATCCCTTATCGCCTGCATTCCGACGGTGCGGGCGGGCGAACCGCAGGCGATGTGGACCTGTCCGAGCACGCCGATGACGAGCGCGGACAGGCCGATGACGATCCGGCCGTTGGCCTCGGGCTTCTCGGGGTGCCGGATGAACCGTACGGCGATGACCCCGAGCAGTATCGGCACGAGCAGGTCGAGCCGGCCGAAGGCGCCGGTCACGAGCATCTCGACGAGTTCGCCGACCGGGCCGCGCAGATGGGACCAGGTGCCGGCGGCGACGATCAGGGCAAGGGCGAGCAGCAGCAGCGCGAGACCGTCCTTGCGGTGCGCCGGGTCGAGATTCTTCGCGCCCTGCCCTATGCCTCGGAAGACGGCGCCGACGGCGTGCGCGGCGCCGAGCCAGACAGCGCGTACGAGTCTGTACACGCCCCCGGTCGGATTGGGAGCCGGCTTCGGAGGGGCCGTCTTCTTCGCGGGTGCCTTCTTGGCGGCGGCTTTTTTCGCGGGGGCCTTCTTCGCCGGAGCCGCCGCCTTCTTCGCGGGCGGCTTCTTCGCTGCGGACTGACGTGAGGCCATGAGTGTGAGGTTACCGGTGGAGGCCACAGCCGACACGTGTGACTACTGCTTCACCCGTTCGTGTCGCACGCCCGAAGCCCCGAAACTGACATCGTCCGACAGGACCTCAGCCGGAAGACCGTCGTCCACAACTGGACGCGGGCCTGAGTCACTTGTGTGCCCCCGGCCCGCGCCGCGGAACGTGCTCAGTTCTGCGACGGCACCGATGCGGGCCCGCCCGTGCCCGGCTCCAACGCGTCCAGCGCCCGGCGCAGGCCCGTGAGTTTGCGTTCGAGATGGGCAGCTGTGGCCACCGCGGCGGCGTCCGCCGCCTCGTCGTCGAGCTGTTTGGACAACGCCTCCGCCTGCTCCTCGACGGCCGCGAGCCGCGCGGAGAGTTCGGCGAGGATGCCGCCGGAAGGCTCTTTGGAGCCGCCCGCCGTGCCCTTGCCACCGCCCTCCAACTGGAGCCGCAGCAGCGCCGCCTGCTCCCTGAGCTGGCAGTTCTTCATGTACAGCTCGACGAAAACGGAGACCTTGGCGCGCAGCACCCATGGGTCGAACGGCTTCGAGATGTAGTCCACCGCACCCGCCGCGTACCCACGGAACGTGTGATGCGGTCCGTGGTTGATGGCGGTGAGGAAGATGATCGGGATGTCCCTGGTCCGTTCGCGCCGCTTGATGTGCGCGGCCGTCTCGAAACCGTCCATTCCCGGCATCTGGACATCCAGCAGAATGACCGCGAAGTCGTCCGTCAACAGCGCCTTGAGCGCTTCCTCCCCGGACGATGCCCGCACCAGCGTCTGATCGAGCGCGGAGAGGATGGCCTCCAGCGCCAACAGATTCTCCGGCCGGTCATCGACCAGGAGGATCTTGGCCTTCTGTACCATGGCCCGCCCTCCTCGCCCCGGCTTGGGGCCTCCCCTGTCCGCAGGACTCGGCGTGACACCACTCGGCGTCACCCCAGGGGACGACTCCCTCGCGCCACCCGTCCTTGTGCCGGTCATCGTAGCCGCACCCCGCCTGTCGCCACACCCTGTCACCGTGATGTCACTGTGCTCGTAGCAGAAACGCAGCAGGGGACCAGAAGGTTCCCCGAATCCCGCGTTTCTACACGGCCGCGGCCACACTCAGTCAGCAACTGCGCGCGCCCCCCAACGGGTTGTCATCTCATGTCGTACGCGGTGTCACTCACCGCGCATCCACTGTTCCATGACCGACAGCAGATGATCCGGATCGACCGGCTTCGTCACATAGTCGGAGGCTCCGGAGCCGATCGCCTTCTCCCGGTCGCCCTTCATCGCCTTGGCCGTCAGCGCGATGATAGGCAGTCCGGCGAACTGGGGCATCCGGCGGATCGCCGTCGTCGTCGCGTATCCGTCCATCTCGGGCATCATGATATCCATCAGGACGACCGACACGTCGTCGTGCTGCTCCAGGACCTCGATGCCCTCTCGGCCGTTCTCCGCGTACAGCACGGACAGGCCGTGCTGCTCCAGGACGCTGGTGAGCGCGAAGACGTTGCGGATGTCGTCGTCGACGATCAGCACCTTCTCGCTGTCGAAGCGGGCGACCCGGGGCGGCTGCGGCGCCTCCTGCGCCCAGTGCTCCTGTGCCTGCCCGTTGCCCGCGGCGGGCGGGGCGGACGGGGAAGGGGCCGACACGGCCCTGCGGCGCCGCCTGAAGAGCGCGGCGGCCCCGTTCTGGGTCTCGCGGTACGACTTCACCTCGGCCGGCGTCTCGGCGGACTCGGTCAGTTCGTTCTCGGAGGCCAGCAGTTCCCCGGCCCCCAGCGCGGCGGGCGCGTTGTGCGGGTAGCCCTGCGGGGGCAGTTCGCTCGGGTGCAGTGGCAAATACAGGGTGAAGGTGGAGCCGCGTCCCGGCTCGCTCTGCGCGTGGATCTCGCCGCCCAGCAGCCGGGCGATCTCCCGCGAGATGGACAGCCCCAGACCCGTACCGCCGTACTTGCGGCTCGTGGTGCCGTCCGCCTGCTTGAACGCCTCGAAGATCACCCGCATCTTGCTGGCCGCGATGCCGATGCCCGTGTCCGTCACCGAGAACGCGATCATGTCGGCGTCCGCGTCCCGCAGCGAGCCCGCTTCCAGCAACTGCTCCCTGATCGCAACCGGCACATCCGCGCCGGCCGGCCGGATGACCAGCTCGACGGCCCCGGAGTCGGTGAACTTCACCGCGTTGGACAACAGGTTCCGCAGCACCTGCAACAGCCGCTGCTCGTCCGTGTGCAGCGTCGCGGGCAGCTCCGGCGAGACCCGTACGGAGAAGTCGAGACCCTTCTCGGCGGTCAGCGGCCGGAAGGTGGCCTCCACGTAGTCGACGAGTTGGACGAGCGCGATACGGGTCGGTGAGACGTCCATCTTGCCCGCCTCGACCTTCGACAGGTCCAGGATGTCGTTGATCAGCTGGAGCAGGTCGGAACCAGCCCCGTGGATCGTCTCGGCGAACTCGACCTGCTTGGGCGTCAGGTTCGACTCGGCGTTGTCGGCGAGCAGTTTGGCGAGGATCAGCAGCGAGTTGAGCGGGGTGCGCAGCTCGTGCGACATGTTCGCCAAGAACTCGCTCTTGTAGCGCATGGAGACGGCCAATTGCTCGGCACGCTCCTCCAGGACCTGTCGCGCCTCCTCGATCTCGGTGTTCTTGACCTCGATGTCGCGGTTCTGCCGGGCCAGCAGCTCGGCCTTCTCCTCCAGTTCGGCGTTGGACGCCTGGAGGGCCTTCTGCCGGTTCTCCAACTCGTCCGAACGCTCGCGCAGTTGCTCGGTCAGCTCCTGCGACTGCTTCAGCAGCACCTCGGTCTTGGTGTTGACGGAAATGGTGTTGACGCTCGTCGCGATCATCTCCGCGATCTGGTTCAGGAAGTCCTTCTGGATCTGCGTGAACGGCGTGAACGACGCCAGCTCGATCACCCCGAGCACGGTCCCCTCGAAGAGCACCGGAAGCACGATGACCTGCGCGGGGGGCGCCTCTCCGAGCCCGGACGAGATCTTCAGATAGCCGCTCGGCGCGTTCTCCACAAGGATCGTGCGCTTCTCCTTCGCGGCCGTCCCGACCAGCGCCTCACCGGGCCGGAAGGACGTCGGCATCGAGCCCATGGAGTAGCCGTACGAACCGAGCATGCGCAGCTCGTACTGCTCTTCGTTGTCCGGGGCGAGGTCCTTGCCGTCGAGGAACGGCAGCGCGAGGAAGAACGCGCCATGCTGCGCGGACACCACCGGCGTCAGCTCACTCATGATCAGCGAGGCCACGTCGTCGAGATCCCGGCGGCCCTGCATCAGCGCGGAGATACGGGCGAGGTTGCCCTTGAGCCAGTCCTGCTCCTGGTTGGCGATCGTGGTGTCGCGCAGGTTGGCGATCATCTTGTTGATGTAGTCCTGCAGCTCCTTGATCTCGCCGGACGCGTCGACATCGATCTTGAGGTTCAGGTCGCCCCGGGTCACCGCGGTGGCCACGCGCGCGATGGCACGCACCTGCCGGGTCAGGTTCCCGGCCATCTCGTTCACCGACTCGGTGAGGTCGCGCCAGGTGCCATCGACGTCCCGTACCCGGGCAAGACCGCCCAGCTGCCCCTCGGTGCCCACCTCACGGGCGACCCTGGTGACCTCCTCGGCGAAGGACGACAACTGGTCCACCATCGTGTTGATGGTGGTCTTGAGCTCCAGGATCTCACCGCGCGCATCAATGTCGATCTTCTTGGTCAGGTCGCCCTTGGCGATGGCGGTCGTCACCATCGCGATGTTGCGGACCTGTCCGGTGAGGTTGGACGCCATCGAGTTCACGGACTCGGTGAGGTCCTTCCAGGTGCCCGCGACACCCGGCACGTGCGCCTGACCGCCCAGGATGCCGTCCGTGCCCACCTCACGGGCCACCTTGGTGACCTGGTCGGCGAACGAACTCAGCGTCTTCACCATGCTGTTGAAGGTGTCGGCGAGCTGCGCGACCTCGCCGCGCGCTTCGATCGTCACCGTACGGGTCAGGTCGCCGTTGGCGACGGCCGCCGCGACCTGGGAGATGTTCCGCACCTGCATGGTCAGGTTCTTGGCCATCAGGTTCACATTGCCGCTGAGGTCCTTCCAGATACCGGTGACGCCCGGCACGTGCGCCTGGCCGCCGAGGATGCCCTCGGTACCCACCTCGCGGGCCACCCGGGTCACCTGCTCGGCGAAGGACGACAACTGGTCCACCATCGTGTTCACGGTGGTGACGAGTTCGAGGATCTCGCCCCGCGCGTCGACGGTGATCTTCTTCGACAGGTCGCCCTTGGCGACGGCGGTCGTGACCTCGGCGATCTGACGCACCTGGATCGTCAGGTTGTTCGCCATGAAGTTCACCGACTGCGTGAGGTCCTTCCAGGTACCGGAGACGCCCTGCACCTCGGCCTGACCGCCGAGCTGTCCCTCGGTGCCCACCTCACGGGCGACCCTGGTGACCTCCTCCGCGAACGACGACAGCTGGTCCACCATCGTGTTCAGCGTGTTCTTCAGCTCCAGGATCTCGCCGCGCGCGTCCACGGTGATCTTCTGCGACAGGTCACCGCGGGCCACCGCCGTGGCGACCTGCGCGATGTTGCGCACCTGGCCGGTGAGGTTGCCGGCCATGCCGTTCACGGACTCGGTGAGGTCGCGCCACACGCCGGCGACACCGGGCACCTGCGCCTGACCGCCGAGGCGGCCCTCCGTGCCCACGTCCCGGGCGACCCGGGTCACCTGGTCGGCGAAGGACGACAACTGGTCCACCATCGTGTTGATGGTGTTCTTCAGCTCCAGGATCTCACCGCGCGCGTCGACGTCGATCTTCTGCGACAGGTCGCCGCGGGCCACGGCCGTCGTCACCTGGGCGATGTTGCGCACCTGCGAGGTGAGGTTGCCGGCCATCGAGTTGACGGAGTCGGTGAGTTCCTTCCACGTGCCCGAGACACCGTCCACACGGGCCTGACCGCCGAGGCGGCCCTCCGTGCCCACGTCCCGGGCCATCCGCGTCACCTGGTCCGCGAACGACGACAACTGGTCCACCATCGTGTTCACGGTGTTCTTCAGTTCGAGCATCTCGCCCGCGACATCGACGGTGACCTTCTGCGAGAGGTCGCCGTTGGCCACGGCCGTCGTCACCGCCGCGATGTTCCTCACCTGTCCGGTGAGATTCCGGAACGCGGTGTTGACGGAGTCCGTCAGGTCCTTCCACGTACCGGCCGCACCCGGCACCTGCGCCTGACCGCCCAGCCGGCCCTCGGCACCGACCTCGTTGGCCACCCGCGTGACCTCGGCGCCGAAGGAGGACAGCTGGTCGACCATCCCATTGACGGTGTTCTTCAGCTCCAGCATCTCGCCGGCCACGTCCACGGTGACCTTCTGCGAGAGGTCGCCGTCGGCCACGGCCGTCGTCACCGCCGCGATGTCCCGCACCTGCGTGGTGAGGTTCCGGAAGACCGTGTTCACCGAATCGGTGAGGTCCTTCCATGTTCCCGCCGCGCCCGGCACCTGCGCCTGACCGCCCAGCCGGCCCTCGGCACCGACCTCGTTGGCCACCCGCGTGACCTCGTCGGCGAAGATCCGCAGCGTCTCGGTCATCTGGTTGATGGTCTCGGCGAGCTTGGCGACCTCGCCCCGTGCGGGCACGGTCACCTTCTGCGACAGGTCGCCGTTGGCGACCGCGGTGGTGACCTGGGCAATCCCCCGCACCTGCGCGGTGAGGTTGCCGGCCATGGTGTTCACCGAATCGGTGAGCTCCTTCCACACACCGGCCACGCCCGGCACCTCGGCCTGACCACCGAGCTGCCCCTCGGTGCCCACCTCACGGGCGACTCGCGTCACCTCGGAGGAGAAGGCGGAGAGCTGGTCGACCATCGTGTTGACGGTCTCCTTCAGCTCCAGCATCTCGCCGGCCACATGAACCGTGACCTTCCGGGACAAGTCACCCTTCGCGACCGCGGTCGTCACCAACGCGATGTCCCTCACCTGTGCGGTGAGTCGGTGCGCCATGGTGTTGACGGACTCGGTCAGGTCCTTCCACGAACCCGACATACCGCGCACCTTGGCCTGCCCGCCCAGCTTGCCCTCGGTACCCACCTCGCTGGCCACGCGAGTGACCTCATCGGTGAACGTCGACAGCTGATCGACCAGGTTGTTGACCGTACGCCCGACCTTCAGGAACTCCCCTCGCAGCGGATGCCCGGTCCCGTCCGGCGCCTGCGTCCGCAGCTCCATACGCGGCGAGAGATCTCCCTCCGCGACGGCCGACAGCACCCGACTGACCTCGGAGACAGGCCGTACGAGGTCGTCGACCAGCGCGTTCGACGCGTCGATGGCGGTCGCCCAGGACCCCTCGGTGGCTCCCGTCTCCAGCCGCTCCGTGAGTTTTCCCTCACGCCCCACCATGCGCCGCACCCGCGACAACTCGCCGGTCAGATGCAGATTCCGGTCCGCGACCTCGTTGTACACGGCCGCGATCTCGGCCATGACACCGTCGCCGGACACGGTCAGCCGCTTGCGGAAGTTGCCGTCCCGCATCGCCTCCAGCGCCGTGAGCAGCCGGTTCAGGGCAGCCGTGTCCACGGTGGTGGTCCCATGGTTGGATTTACGCGATGTGCGCTGGTCGTTCAGGGACTGTCCGCCTTTCGCGCGCGTCTTAGTGCCCCGCGTCGCTGCGCCAGACTCCACTGTGCCCCTCCCGCAAGGGTCGACCGTTCCTGCTAGACGTACTTCGCCGTATTCGAACGCTTCGCACTACTCGTACTGCTCATACCACTCGTACCACTTCGCACGCGGATACTTCTGCTCGGCAAACCGAGTGCCCACTCCCTGCCACGCTCGGAAGGCACTCGACTCGCCGAGCTTCTCCTGGAAGCCTGCCCAGTGTTTCACCATGGCCGAACCAGGCCATAACAGTTCGGCAGCTTCGCACACGGTCCGCACACCTCCGGACGGAAACACAGGCGACCGGCATCCGCTTGGACGGCGAAGGTAAGTAACCTTGCATGCGGCTGTCCAGCCATGCCGGTCCCGTCCGGCCTGGGCGGTGGCGCACGAGCACGAGCGGGCAGGCATCGGAGGGGCGGCCGCACCATGACCACCGGACTGCATCCCGGGGAGACTCCCCAGGACCCCAGGCCGACGGAGAACCAGCCTCTGCCACGGCAGGAGGCCGGCCGCGGGTTCCCGCACGACGAGAACCGGACAAGGAGTTCCGTGATCACCGCGCGCGCGGCCGCCAGCTTCGACCCCGTCTCGCGATCCGTCGCGACCGCCCGCTCGTTCGTCCGCGACACCCTGCAGGGCTGGGGGTTCGCCGATATCGTCGACGACGCCGTGGTCCTCACCAGCGAGCTGGTCACCAACGCGGTCGTCCACGCGGGCACCTCCGCCGACGTCCTCTGTCTGCGCTCGGAGGACGGCGTCCGCATCGAGGTCGCCGACAGATACCCCGAGCGTGAGATTCCTCTCCAGGGCAGCCACATCAACATGGGCAGCCTCGATCGCGAGGGCGGTCGCGGCCTCCAGCTGTGCGCGGCGATGGCCGGCCGCTGGGGCGTCGAGTACACCCCCACGCACAAGCAGGTCTGGTTCCAACTCGACCTCCCCGACCGCCCGGTGGGCACCCGCACTGCCGGCCCGTCCCTCCCCGCCCACCTGCTCCCGCTCGCCGACGGCCGGATCCGCGTGGCGGTCGTCCAGATCGACCGCTCGGGCGCGATCGGCGCCTGGAACGAGGACGCCGAGGAACTCTTCGGCTACGCCCCCGACCAGGTCATCGGCAAGCCCCTCACCGACCTCGCCGCCTGGCCGCACACGCCCGGCACCAGCACCGGCGTCGCCGAGGCCCTCAGACTCTCCCGCTGGGAGGGCAGTTACGGCATCCGCGGCGCAAACGGCCGTGTGACGCCGGTCTACGCCTCCCACCTCCGGGTACGCGACACGGCCGGCGACCCCTCCACTGTCTGCCTGCTCGTACGGGACCACGAGCGCGCCGTCCTGCAGACCCCCCTCCGTGTACCGGCCGGCGACACGGCCGGCTCCGGCGAGGGCCAGGCCGCGGACCCCTTCGAGGTCTTCATCGGCTCCCCGGCGCCGGACGACCTCGACGGCCTCCTCCAGCGCACGGTCGAGCGCGCCCGCGACATGCTCGACGGCGACTCCGCCTTCCTGCTCCTGGCCACCGACGACGAGACCGAGCTGGAGGTACGCGCCTCCACGGGCCTCCCCTCGGCCCGCCAGCGCTTCGCCCGCGTCCCCGTGGAGGCCGGCCCCGGCCGCTACGGCTCGGCCCGCATGCCCGCCGTCCACGACGACCTCCTGGCCGTCCCGGGCGCCGTCCCTCTCCTCAACGGCACCGGCATGCGCTCGGTCGTCACGGTCCCCCTCAAGGTCGAGGGCCGGCTCACGGGCTCTCTGGGCGTCGCCGCCGAGGCCCAGGGCCGCTACTCCAACGAGGAGGCCCTGCGCCTGCAGTTCGCCGCCGACCGGATCGCCCTGGCCGTGGAGTCGGCCCGTCTGGGTGAGCTGGAACGCCTGCGCCGCGGCTCCCTGTCGTTCCTGGTGGAGGCCTCCGACCTGCTCGCGGGTACCCTCGACCGCGACCAGACCCTGGCCCTCATGGCTCAGATGACGATCCCGACCCTCGCCACCTGGTGCGCGGTCTACACGATCGCCGACCAGGCCTCGGACCCGTACCTCAGTTACGTCCTGCACGAGGACGAGGACCTCATCGACGGCCTCAAGGCCCTCCTGTCAAAAATCCGCCCGCCGGAGCCCATCCCGACCCCGGGTGCCCGCGTCTGGACGGCCCCTGCCGAGGCGGCCCACCAGGCGGCCCTGCGCACCTCCATGCGCAGTCTCGGCCTCGGCGAACCCGCCACGGTCAGCTCGGGCATCGGCACGACGCTGGCGACGGCCTCGGCGGTGGGCGGCGAGACCGTCGTCCTCCCGCTCGTGGCCCGCAACCGCGTCATCGGCATGCTCACCCTCGGCAAGCCCACGGACGAGCACTTCCGCCAGGAGATCCTGGAGTTGGCGGAGGACTTGTCCCGCCGTGCCGCTCTCGCCCTGGACAACGCCCGCCTGTACTCGGAGCGCATGGCCATCAGCCAGTCCCTCCAGCGCAGCCTCCTCCCGCCGGAGCTCCCGGATATCGACGGCGTCGAGGTCGAGGTCATCTACCGCGCGGCCGGCGAGGGCAACGAGGTCGGCGGTGACTTCTACGATCTCTTCCCCATCCGCGACGGCGCGTACGGCTTCGCCATCGGCGACGTCTGCGGCACCGGCCCGGAGGCCGCCGCGGTCACCGGCCTGGCCCGCCACGCCCTGCGCCTGCTGGCCCGCGAGGGCTATGCCGGCCCCGCGGTCCTGGAGCGCCTCAACTCCGCGATCATCGACGAGGGCGCCCGCAGCCGCTTCCTGACGCTGCTGTACGGCGAGTTGTGGCCCCAGGAGGACGGCAGCGCCGTACTGAAGGTCGTCTGCGCCGGCCACCCGCTCCCGCTGCGCCTGCGCCAGGACGGCACGGTCGAGCCCGCCGCCGAACCCCAGGCTCTCCTTGGCGTCATGGAGGACCTGGAGCTGTACGAGCAGACGGTCACCCTGGACCCCGGTGACGTCCTCCTCTGCGTCACGGACGGCGTCACCGAACGCCGTGAAGGGACCCGCATGTTGGGCGATGACGGCCTCACCGAGGTCCTCACCACCTGCACGGGCCTCACGGCGGGCGCGGTCGCTGCCCGCGTCATGCGCGCGGTCGAACGCTTCGCCTCCGACGCCCCCTCGGACGACATGGCCATCCTGGCGATGCGCGTCCCGGGCCTCCACACGGACTGAGCGGCCCCAGCCCCGGAGAACCCGGGGCATGCCTGGACATGAGAAAAGGCCACCACCCACAAGGGTGGTGGCCTTTTCTGCTTGACTCCTACTGGAGCCCCCAAACGGAATCGAACCGTTGACCTTCTCCTTACCATGGAGACGCTCTACCGACTGAGCTATAGGGGCATGTCACCCGTTCGGGGCTTCCCTCACGGCAACGAGATAGATCATACCCCCAATCCGCCGATGTTTCGAACCGCCGGCCCACCGACAGGCTCCACGCGCCCCCGAGTTACCCCGCGCACCAGAACGTGGCGGCGACAGGCAACGTTCGCCTCCGTCGCAGCACTAGAACGCCGGTTGCAGCAGCCCACCGAGCGCATTACAGGCGGCCACCAGTCGCTGCAGCTCCCGCCGCGACATGTCACCCCCGATGGGCAGCGCCAGCGTCTCGTCGGCGGCCCGCTCGGTCTCCGGCAGATATACGTCCCGCCGGAATCCAGGCATACGATGCACCGGCGTCCTCACCGGCACGCTGCACTCGACTCCCTTGGTCCGCACCGCCCGAGCGAAGGCGTCCCGGTCCGGCCGCCCGTTCCCGGGCACGCGCACGACGTACTGCTGAAAGGTGTGCCCGCCGCAGTCCTCGGGTGTCCGTACGCCCTTCAGCTTCACACTGAGATACGCGGCCCGCTGCCGCCGCTCCCCCAGCTCACCGTACGGCGCCTCCGACTCTCCCTGCTCCAGCACCAACAGCCCGTTCCGCTCCCCGACTTGATGCAGCGCCTCGATGTCCGCCGACCGACCGAAGCGGTGTACGACGACCACAGCGACCGTCCGCGATGTCACTGCGGCCTCGACTGCCGAGGCGTCCAGGCAGTATGTCGCCGGTTCTATGTCGGCGAACACCGGTACAGCCCCTGTCAGGCTCACCGCCTGAGCGACCTCCGGGTTCCCGAACGCCGGCACGACCACCTCGTCACCGGCGCCTACACCTGTGGCCCTGAGCATTCCAACGGTACCCATGACTCGGATCCTGCTCGCGCGACGTGAACTCCAAGTAAAGCCCAACAAAAAGAGCTGGTCCCCGAACCGAAATTCGGGGACCAGCTCTCACTGTTTGTTCGGCGGCGTCCTACTCTCCCACAGGGTCCCCCCTGCAGTACCATCGGCGCTGTAAGGCTTAGCTTCCGGGTTCGGAATGTAACCGGGCGTTTCCCTCACGCTATGACCACCGAAACACTATGAAACAGTCAACCGCACCGCCGTGACCATGGCGGGGTTGTTCGTGGTTTCAGAACCAACACAGTGGACGCGAGCAACTGAGGACAAGCCCTCGGCCTATTAGTACCGGTCAGCTTCACCCATTACTGGGCTTCCACATCCGGCCTATCAACCCAGTCGTCTACTGGGAGCCTTAACCCCTCAGAGGGGGTGGGAGTCCTCATCTCGAAGCAGGCTTCCCGCTTAGATGCTTTCAGCGGTTATCCCTCCCGAACGTAGCCAACCAGCCATGCCCTTGGCAGGACAACTGGCACACCAGAGGTTCGTCCGTCCCGGTCCTCTCGTACTAGGGACAGCCCTTCTCAAGACTCCTACGCGCACAGCGGATAGGGACCGAACTGTCTCACGACGTTCTAAACCCAGCTCGCGTACCGCTTTAATGGGCGAACAGCCCAACCCTTGGGACCGACTCCAGCCCCAGGATGCGACGAGCCGACATCGAGGTGCCAAACCATCCCGTCGATATGGACTCTTGGGGAAGATCAGCCTGTTATCCCCGGGGTACCTTTTATCCGTTGAGCGACGGCGCTTCCACAAGCCACCGCCGGATCACTAGTCCCGACTTTCGTCCCTGCTCGACCCGTCGGTCTCACAGTCAAGCTCCCTTGTGCACTTACACTCACCACCTGATTACCAACCAGGCTGAGGGAACCTTTGGGCGCCTCCGTTACTCTTTGGGAGGCAACCGCCCCAGTTAAACTACCCATCAGACACTGTCCCCGATCCGGATCACGGACCCGGGTTAGACATCCAGCACGACCAGACTGGTATTTCAACGACGACTCCACAACCACTGGCGTGGCTGCTTCAAAGTCTCCCAGCTATCCTACACAAGCCGAACCGAACACCAATATCAAACTGTAGTAAAGGTCCCGGGGTCTTTCCGTCCTGCTGCGCGAAACGAGCATCTTTACTCGTAGTGCAATTTCACCGGGCCTATGGTTGAGACAGTCGAGAAGTCGTTACGCCATTCGTGCAGGTCGGAACTTACCCGACAAGGAATTTCGCTACCTTAGGATGGTTATAGTTACCACCGCCGTTTACTGGCGCTTAAGTTCTCAGCTTCGCCCACCCGAAAGTGAGCTAACCGGTCCCCTTAACGTTCCAGCACCGGGCAGGCGTCAGTCCGTATACATCGCCTTACGGCTTCGCACGGACCTGTGTTTTTAGTAAACAGTCGCTTCTCGCTGGTCTCTGCGGCCACCCCCAGCTCGAGGAGCAAGTCCTCTCACCAGTGATGGCCCCCCTTCTCCCGAAGTTACGGGGGCATTTTGCCGAGTTCCTTAACCATAGTTCACCCGAACGCCTCGGTATTCTCTACCTGACCACCTGAGTCGGTTTAGGGTACGGGCCGCCATGAAACTCGCTAGAGGCTTTTCTCGACAGCATAGGATCATCCACTTCACCACAATCGGCTCGGCATCAGGTCTCAGCCACATGTACGACGGATTTACCTGTCGCACGGCCTACACCCTTACCCCGGGACAACCACCGCCCGGGATGGACTACCTTCCTGCGTCACCCCATCACTCACCTACTGCAGGTCTGGTCCGTCGGCTCCACCACTCCCCTTTGCCCGAAGGCTCCGGGACGGCTTCACGGACTTAGCATCGCCTGGTTCAATGTTTGACGCTTCACAGCGGGTACCGGAATATCAACCGGTTATCCATCGACTACGCCTGTCGGCCTCGCCTTAGGTCCCGACTTACCCTGGGCAGATCAGCTTGACCCAGGAACCCTTAGTCAATCGGCGCAAACGTTTCTCACGTTTGTATCGCTACTCATGCCTGCATTCTCACTCGTGAACCGTCCACAACTCGCTTCCGCGGCTGCTTCACCCGGCACACGACGCTCCCCTACCCATCACAGCCGCCGTTGGGCGTACATGCTGCAATGACACGACTTCGGCGGTACGCTTGAGCCCCGCTACATTGTCGGCGCGGAATCACTAGACCAGTGAGCTATTACGCACTCTTTCAAGGGTGGCTGCTTCTAAGCCAACCTCCTGGTTGTCTCTGCGACTCCACATCCTTTCCCACTTAGCGTACGCTTAGGGGCCTTAGTCGATGCTCTGGGCTGTTTCCCTCTCGACCATGGAGCTTATCCCCCACAGTCTCACTGCCGCGCTCTCACTTACCGGCATTCGGAGTTTGGCTAAGGTCAGTAACCCGGTAGGGCCCATCGCCTATCCAGTGCTCTACCTCCGGCAAGAAACACACGACGCTGCACCTAAATGCATTTCGGGGAGAACCAGCTATCACGGAGTTTGATTGGCCTTTCACCCCTAACCACAGGTCATCCCCCAGGTTTTCAACCCTGGTGGGTTCGGTCCTCCACGACCTCTTACAGCCGCTTCAACCTGCCCATGGCTAGATCACTCCGCTTCGGGTCTTGAGCGTGCTACTGAAACGCCCTGTTCGGACTCGCTTTCGCTACGGCTACCCCACTCGGGTTAACCTCGCAACACACCGCAAACTCGCAGGCTCATTCTTCAAAAGGCACGCAGTCACGAGACAAGCACACGTGCTTGTCCGACGCTCCCACGGCTTGTAGGCACACGGTTTCAGGTACTATTTCACTCCGCTCCCGCGGTACTTTTCACCATTCCCTCACGGTACTATCCGCTATCGGTCACCAGGGAATATTTAGGCTTAACGGGTGGTCCCGCCAGATTCACACGGGATTTCTCGGGCCCCGTGCTACTTGGGTGTCTCTCAAACGAGCCGTTCATGTTTCAGCTACGGGGGTCTTACCCTCTACGCCGGACCTTTCGCATGTCCTTCGCCTACATCAACGGTTTCTCACTCGTCTCACAGCCGGCAGACTGTGAAAGAGAGATCCCACAACCCCGTATACGCAACCCCTGCCGGGTCTCACACGCATACGGTTTGGCCTCATCCAGTTTCGCTCGCCACTACTCCCGGAATCACGGTTGTTTTCTCTTCCTGCGGGTACTGAGATGTTTCACTTCCCCGCGTTCCCTCCACTTGCCCTATGTGTTCAGGCAAGGGTGACAGCCCATGACGACTGCCGGGTTTCCCCATTCGGACACCCCCGGATCAAAGCCTGGTTGACGACTCCCCGGGGCCTATCGTGGCCTCCCACGTCCTTCATCGGTTCCTGGTGCCAAGGCATCCACCGTGCGCCCTTAAAAACTTGGCCACAGATGCTCGCGTCCACTGTGCAGTTCTCAAACAACGACCAACCACCCATCACCCCGAACCAGAGCGGTCCGAGTGCACTGGGGCCGGCACTGAAGGCAGCCATACGGCCATACCCTCAGACACCCAACAGCGTGCCCGACACGATCAGTCGATGAGCTTCGCGTTCCACGCCGAAGCAGTACTAACGCTCTCACCCATACTGAAC
Source organism: Streptomyces sp. TG1A-60 (assembly GCF_037201975.1). Taxonomy (NCBI): domain Bacteria; kingdom Bacillati; phylum Actinomycetota; class Actinomycetes; order Kitasatosporales; family Streptomycetaceae; genus Streptomyces; species Streptomyces sp. TG1A-60. Next base: position 2,157,807 of record NZ_CP147520.1, read on the forward strand.
CGTGCCGAATAATCAACGTTCCACCCATGAGCAACCAGCATCAGACGTTCGCTGATGTCCTGGCCTCTGACCAGCCGAAGCCGGTAAGAAGTGCTCCTTAGAAAGGAGGTGATCCAGCCGCACCTTCCGGTACGGCTACCTTGTTACGACTTCGTCCCAATCGCCAGTCCCACCTTCGACAGCTCCCTCCCCACAAGGGGGTTGGGCCACCGGCTTCGGGTGTTACCGACTTTCGTGACGTGACGGGCGGTGTGTACAAGGCCCGGGAACGTATTCACCGCAGCACTGCTGATCTGCGATTACTAGCAACTCCGACTTCATGGGGTCGAGTTGCAGACCCCAATCCGAACTGAGACAGGCTTTTTGAGATTCGCTCCGCCTTACGGCCTCGCAGCTCATTGTACCTGCCATTGTAGCACGTGTGCAGCCCAAGACATAAGGGGCATGATGACTTGACGTCGTCCCCACCTTCCTCCGAGTTGACCCCGGCAGTCTCCTGTGAGTCCCCATCACCCCGAAAGGCATGCTGGCAACACAGAACAAGGGTTGCGCTCGTTGCGGGACTTAACCCAACATCTCACGACACGAGCTGACGACAGCCATGCACCACCTGTACACCGACCACAAGGGGGCGACCATCTCTGGCCGTTTCCGGTGTATGTCAAGCCTTGGTAAGGTTCTTCGCGTTGCGTCGAATTAAGCCACATGCTCCGCTGCTTGTGCGGGCCCCCGTCAATTCCTTTGAGTTTTAGCCTTGCGGCCGTACTCCCCAGGCGGGGAACTTAATGCGTTAGCTGCGGCACCGACGACGTGGAATGTCGCCAACACCTAGTTCCCACCGTTTACGGCGTGGACTACCAGGGTATCTAATCCTGTTCGCTCCCCACGCTTTCGCTCCTCAGCGTCAGTAATGGCCCAGAGATCCGCCTTCGCCACCGGTGTTCCTCCTGATATCTGCGCATTTCACCGCTACACCAGGAATTCCGATCTCCCCTACCACACTCTAGTCTGCCCGTATCGAATGCAGACCCGGGGTTAAGCCCCGGGCTTTCACATCCGACGCGACAGACCGCCTACGAGCTCTTTACGCCCAATAATTCCGGACAACGCTCGCGCCCTACGTATTACCGCGGCTGCTGGCACGTAGTTAGCCGGCGCTTCTTCTGCAGGTACCGTCACTTGCGCTTCTTCCCTGCTGAAAGAGGTTTACAACCCGAAGGCCGTCATCCCTCACGCGGCGTCGCTGCATCAGGCTTTCGCCCATTGTGCAATATTCCCCACTGCTGCCTCCCGTAGGAGTCTGGGCCGTGTCTCAGTCCCAGTGTGGCCGGTCGCCCTCTCAGGCCGGCTACCCGTCGTCGCCTTGGTGAGCCATTACCTCACCAACAAGCTGATAGGCCGCGGGCTCATCCTTCACCGCCGGAGCTTTCCACACCGAGGAGATGCCTCCCGGTGTCGTATCCGGTATTAGACCCCGTTTCCAGGGCTTGTCCCAGAGTGAAGGGCAGATTGCCCACGTGTTACTCACCCGTTCGCCACTAATCCCCACCGAAGTGGTTCATCGTTCGACTTGCATGTGTTAAGCACGCCGCCAGCGTTCGTCCTGAGCCAGGATCAAACTCTCCGTGAATGTGTACCCGTAATCGGGTGCAACACCACGAGAGCGGAACAGTCAGGCGGAATAAGCCCGACCGTTCACAGCGTCCTCGCTGTGTTTGTTTCAAAGGAACCTCGCCCCGACCGAAACCGGCCAGGAACGGGGTATCAACATATCTGGCGTTGATTTTTGGCACGCTGTTGAGTTCTCAAGGAACGGACGCTTCCTTTGTACTCACCCAAACCAACCGGCTCAGGCTTTCCTCCGGGCGCTTCCCTTCGGTCTTACGTTTCCGACTCTATCAGATCCTTTTCCGATCCGATTTCCTCGGCGCTTTCCAGGTTCCCGCTTCCGCGTTTCTCTTTCCGGCGGCTCCGACTTTATCAGAGGTTCTGAGTCGGCATTCCCGCCCGGTCCGGGGGCTCCTGGCGCACAGTTGCGTCGGGTTCCCCCTGGGCGGAGCCGTAAACGTACTGGAGCGGGGCGCCCCGATGCAAATCGAGGAGTCCCGCTCCAGGCAGGGGCTGACGGGGGGTCAGACCTCAACGACGACAGGGAGGATCATCGGCCTGCGCCGGTAGGTGTCGGAGACCCACTTGCCCAGGGTGCGGCGGATGAGCTGCTGCAGTTGGTGGGGCTCGACGACCCCGTCCTGTGCCGAACGCTCCAGGACTTCGGTGATCCGCGGGACGACCGCGCTGAAGGCAGAGTCCTCGATGCCGGAGCCTCGGGCCTGGATGTGCGGACCGCCGGTGATCTTGCCGGTGGAGGAGTCCATCACGACGAAGACGGAGATGATGCCCTCGTCGCCCAGGATCTTCCGGTCCTTGAGGGCCGGCTCGCCGACATCGCCGACCGAGAGGCCGTCGACATAGACGTAACCGGCCTGGACCTTGCCGGAGATCTTGGCCTTGCCCTCGATGAGGTCGACGACCACGCCGTCCTCGGCGATGACGATGCGGTCGTGCGGTACGCCCGTCATGGCGCCCAGTTCGGCGTTGGCGCGCAGATGACGCCATTCGCCGTGCACCGGCATCAGGTTCCTCGGACGGCAGATGTTGTAGAAGTACAACAGCTCGCCGGCCGAGGCGTGTCCGGAGACATGGACCTTGGCGTTGCCTTTGTGGACGACGTTGGCACCCCAGCGGGTCAGGCCGTTGATGACGCGGTAGACCGCGTTCTCGTTGCCGGGGATCAGGGAGGAGGCCAGGATCACCGTGTCGCCCTGGACGATGCGGATCTGGTGGTCCCGGTTGGCCATGCGGGACAGGGCGGCCATCGGTTCGCCCTGCGATCCGGTGCAGACGAGGACGATCTCATGGTCAGGCAGGTCGTCGAGCGTCTTGACGTCGACCACCAGGCCGGGCGAGACCTTCAGAAAGCCGAGGTCCCGGGCGATGCCCATGTTCCGGACCATCGAGCGGCCGACGAAGGCGACCCGGCGGCCGTGCTCATGGGCGGCGTCGAGGATCTGCTGGATGCGGTGGATGTGGCTGGCGAAGCTCGCCACGATGATCCGCTTGCGGGCACCCGCGAAGACCTGGCGCAGGACGTTGGAGATGTCTCGCTCCGGCGGAACGAACCCCGGGACCTCGGCGTTCGTTGAGTCGCAGAGAAGGAGGTCGATTCCCTCCTCGCTCAGCCGTGCGAATGCGTGCAGGTCCGTCAGCCGGTTGTCCAGCGGCAACTGGTCCATCTTGAAGTCGCCCGTGTGGACCACCATGCCCGCGGGGGTACGGATGGCCACGGCCAGGGCGTCCGGGATGGAGTGGTTGACCGCGACGAACTCGCAGTCGAAGGGGCCGATACGCTCGCGGTTCCCCTCCGCCACCTCAAGGGTGTATGGGCGGATGCGGTGCTCCTGGAGCTTCGCCTCGATGAGGGCGAGGGTCAGCCTGGAGCCGATCAGCGGGATGTCCGGCTTCTCGCGGAGCAGATACGGGACCGCGCCGATGTGGTCCTCGTGACCATGCGTGAGGACGATGCCCTCGATGTCGTCGAGGCGGTCCCTGACGGATGAGAAGTCCGGCAGGATCAGGTCGATTCCGGGCTGCTCCTCCTCGGGGAAGAGCACTCCGCAGTCGACGATCAGCAGACGGCCGCCGTACTCGAAGACGGTCATGTTGCGGCCGATCTCACCCAGGCCGCCGAGCGGGGTGACCCGGAGGCCGCCTTCGGTGAGGACCGGCGGCGGGCCGAGTTCAGGATGCGGATGACTCAAAAGACTCTCCTCACCACGCGCGCCACGTACCTCTGTGGCACGTGGCGCGCATGACGTTCGTGCAAATGCAGTTGTGGATGTGGACGCAGGCGCATCGTCCTGCTTATTCAGTTGTGAAGTCAGGTTTGTCGTGCAGTACGAAGTCCGATGTCAGAGCTGTACCCCGCCGGCGCCAAGATCGATCTTGAGCTGGGCGATCTCAGCGGGTGAGAGCTCCACCATGGGAGCGCGCAACGGTCCGGCGGGCAGACCCTGGAGGGCGAGCGCCGCCTTGGTGGTCATCACGCCCTGGGTGCGGAACATGCCGGTGAAGACCGGGAGCAACTTCTGGTGGATCTCGGTGGCCTTCTGGACGTCACCGGAGACGTACGCCTCGACGAGGGAGCGCAGCTCGGGGGTGACGACGTGGCCGACGACCGAGACGAAGCCGACCGCGCCCACGGAGAGCAGCGGCAGGTTCAGCATGTCGTCGCCGGAGTACCAGGCGAGGCCGGAGCGTGCGATGGCCCAGCTGGCGCGGCCGAGGTCGCCCTTGGCGTCCTTGTTGGCGACGATGCGGGGATGCTCGGCGAGGCGGACGATCGTCTCGGTGTCGATCGGGACACCACTGCGACCGGGGATGTCGTAGAGCATGACGGGCAGGTCGGCCGCGTCGGCAATCGCCTTGAAGTGGCGGTACAGGCCCTCCTGTGGGGGCTTGTTGTAGTACGGCGTGACGACGAGGAGCCCGTGGGCGCCGACTCTGTCGGCGGCGCGGGCCAGCCCGATGCTGTGCCGGGTGTCGTTCGTGCCGACGCCGGCGATGATGTGGGCGCGGTCGCCGACGGCTTCGAGGACGGCTCGTACCAGGTCCGATTTCTCCGCGTCACCGGTGGTGGGGGACTCGCCGGTGGTGCCATTGATGACCAGGCCGTCGTTGCCTGCGTCCACCAGGTGGGTGGCGAGCCGCTGCGCGCCGTCGAGGTCGAGTGCGCCGTCCGCCGTGAAGGGCGTGACCATGGCGGTGAGGACCCGCCCGAAGGGGGTCTGCGGAGTCGAGGTCGGAGCCATGGGTAACACGCTACTCGCTGCTCAGGTCCCGGTCTGCCCTCGGGGGGCGGTAAAAGTCAGGACAAATGCGGAGCCCGGCACTGCCTGCTCGGGGGTTCAAGCAGTGCCGGGTCCGTTTGATCAGGCTAGATGAACTTCACGAAATGCCGCAATACGGACACTTCGCTCGACTGATCCGTACATCTGTGCCTGGCCGAAAGTCGCCGGTACGCTACGGGGCCACCCGGCCGTTCGCGTTGAACGCGGCATGCGTGAGCGGCATGAGCTTCGCCCACTCCGCCTCCATCCTCTCGCCTACCATCTCGATCTCCCGCTGCGGGAAGGACGGGACCTTGGCGAGCTCGTGCTGCGTGCGCAGGCCGAGGAAGTGCATCAGCGAGCGGGCGTTGCAGGTGGCGTACATCGAGGAGAACAGGCCTACGGGAAGCACGGCGCGGGCGACCTCGCGGGCGACACCTGCGGCGAGCATCTCCTGGTACGCCTCGTACGCGTGGACGTACGAGTCCTCCATGACACGGCCGACCAGCTCCTGCTGGGCCCGGGTGCCCTCGACGAAGACGTACTTGCCGGGGCGGCCCTCCTGGACGAGCTTGCGGGACTCGTCGGGGACGTAGAAGTGGGGCTGGAGTTCCCTGTACCGCCCGGACTCCTCGTTGTAGGAGTTGTGGACGACGATTCCGTTCGCGAGGAAGTTGTGCCAGGGGCCCTCGACGGAAAGGTCGTATGTCATCTCCTCGCCGTCCTGTTCGATGGTGAGGATCCGGTCCGGAACGGCTGTGGCGATCTTGCCCTCGCGCTGGGCCAAGGCCTGCTCTCCCGCGCTCTTGACCGAGTGACAGGGCTCGCACGCGGGCGCGAGGTTCGTCTCGTCCAGAGCCTGAGTCAGGTCACCGGCGACGGGGACCAGGTGGTCCAGGGCAAGCTCCGCGCGGGGGAAGTCCTGACCGCAGAGGTGACAGGTGTCGGTCTCCTTGATCAGCCGCTCTCGTTGCATGGAGGCCCATACCCCGATGCCCCGCCGGAGGCTCGGCGGGACCAGTGCCTGCGACGGGCGCGGCGCGGTGCGCGCCGCCATCACCGCGTCCCCGACAGCCAGTTCCCCGGCCTTGCACCAGCCTTCGGGCGTGAACACCGCGTGATCGGCCGTGCAGCGAAGCGTCTTTCCGGATTCCGTGGTGATCTTGATAAGTGATTTCACCCCGGACTGGATGACGTCGACGATCCTGGCCCGCTGGGCGAGCAGCGTCTCTTCGTCATAGCAGCGCACGTGGTTACGACGGACCGATTCGAGCTTCCGCAGGCGCGTGCCGGGGTGCGGTTCCCGGAACTCCGCCACGGCCGACTCGGCTGCCTCACGGCTCTCGTACAGGCCGAGGTAGTGGTTCTTCTCGCCGCGACGGACCTGGGTCATCCACTTTCCGGCCCGGCTGTGCCAGGTCACGCCACCGGCGGAATGAGGAAGCCGGTCCTCGACTCCGAGGTGCCAGAGCTCGTGGAGCTCGGCGATGGTGCGCTGCCGAGGATTGCCGGCCTCGCTCTCCAAGGTGATCTCGGTGTCGCCGGCCATGCACCAGCCGACGCGGTGGCGCATGAACTCGCGGAAGACGAAGATCGGGGCGCTGATGAAGAAGGTCATCGAGTTGTGCTCGAAGGGGCTGCCGTGCCGGTCCCGCATCAGGTAGTTGATCAGGCCCTTGGAGCGCTCGGGGTCCTTCTTCAACTCGTCCAGGGACTGCTCGCCCGCGGTGGAGACCCGGGCGGCCCACAGCACGTCCGAGTCTGCCGCGCTGTGCTTCACCAGTTCGACGGTGACATCGCTGCGGAAGCTGGGTTTGAGGTCGTCGTCGGGGATGTCGGTCACGGCTCGGAGGGTCCTTCCCATTGCTGCTCTCGGGCGGCGCCCACTCTACGGCCCGGCACGACAAGCGGCCCGGATAGCCGGAATTGCCCCTTCTTGTGCCCCCGTTGGCCCCCCGAAGGTGGTGAGTGGACATCCGGCTGGGTAGCCTCACCGGGCGAAACCTCTGTGTGGATCGAGTGAGGACCAGCCGTGCCCCTGCCCTTCCTGACCGCCGACCGCGCCTTCGACCAGGCAGTGGACGAAGCGCTGCCGTTCGACGACCGGGACCGCTGGCGGCGCCCCTACCGGCCCGGTCCGTGGCGGGTCGGCGCGGCCGCCCTCCTGCTGCTGCTCGCGTCGTACGCGCTGGTCGCCGCGGTCATCATCGCGGCTGCCGAGACGCCGCAGGCGGGCGCGGTCTGCTTGGGGGTGGCACTGTTCGTCATCGTCTGCGCCCTGCGGCTGCTGCGGGTCGGCATCTGGGTGAGCGCTCGGGGCGTGCGCAAGGTGGGCTTCTTCAGCACGCGGACGGCGTCCTGGGAGCACATCGTCTCGGTGCGCACCACGCAGCAGCCGGTGCGGTGGCTGGGGCTGCCGCGGACCGTGCAGGGGCAAGCGCTGCTCCTCGTCCGCAAGGACCGTGCGCCGGAGGCCGTGGGGCAGCTGATGACCTCGCACAACGCCGACTTCCTGGCGCGGACGGAGGCCTTCGACCGGGCGGCCGACACGATCGAGGCGTGGGCCGCGGAGTACGGGCGCGCCGCGTAGTCGGGCGTGTGGGTGAGGGGCCGGTCCGCGTGGGCGACCGGCCCCTCACCCCGTGTGGAGGAAGCGGGATCAGGCGGCCGGCGCGGGCCTGCCGTCGTGGAGGGCGATGGCCCGCTGCATGGCCTTGCGGGCCCGCGAGGTGTCACGGGCGTCGTGGTAGGCGATCGCGAGGCGGAACCAGGTACGCCAGTCGTCGGGGGCGTCCTCGGTCTCCGCCTTGCGCCGCGCGAAGACCTCGTCGGCCGCCTCACGGTCGATGCGCCCGCTCGGGGTGCGCTTCAAGTCGTCGACGGGAAGGCCGTCTTCGGCGTCGAGTTCGGCGGCGAGCTGGTTGGCCCTGCGGACGAACTGGGTGTTCTTCCACAGGAACCAGACGCCGATCGCCGGGAGGACGAGCACGGCGACGCCGAAGGCGATCGTGACCGGCGTGCCGGTCTCTATGAGCAGGACCCCGCGGCTGCCGACCAGGACGAAGTAGACGACCAGGACGGCAGCCGTGAGGGTGTAGGTGATCTTCGCGCGCATGATCTTTGCCGGCCGATCAGCCCAGGTCGAGGAAGTGTTCGAGGCCGAAGGTGAGGCCCGGCGTCGTCACCACGCGGCGGGCGCCGAGCAGGATGCCCGGCATGAAGCTGCTGTGGTGGAGGGAGTCGTGCCGGACGGTCAGGGTCTCGCCCTCGCCGCCGAGCAGGACCTCCTGGTGGGCGAGCAGGCCGCGCAGGCGTACGGCGTGGACGGGCACGCCGTCGACGTCGGCTCCCCGCGCGCCGTCCAGGGCCGTGGCCGTGGCGTCCGGTGCCGGGGCGGTGCCGGCCGCGCGGCGGGCCTCGGCGATGAGCTGGGCGGTGCGGGTGGCGGTGCCGGAGGGGGCGTCGACCTTGTTCGGGTGGTGCAGCTCGACGACCTCGACGGACTCGAAGTAGGGCGCGGCGATCTGCGCGAACTTCATGGTCAGGACGGCCCCGATGGAGAAGTTGGGCGCGATGAGCACACCGGTCTCCGGGGACCCGTCCAGCCAGTTCCTGAGCTGCGCGAGGCGTTCGTCTGTCCAGCCCGTGGTCCCGACGACCGCGTGGATGCCGTGGCGGACGCAGAAGTCGAGGTTGTCCATGACCGAGGCGGGGGTGGTCAGTTCGACGGCGACCTGGGCGCCGGACTCGGCCAGCGTCTCCAGCTTGTCGCCCCTGCTCAGGGCGGCGACCAGTTCCATGTCCTCGGCGGCCTCGACGGCCCGTACGGCCTCGGAGCCGATGCGGCCCTGAGCACCGAGGACCGCCACGCGCAGCTTGCTCATTGCTTGGTTCCTTAACTGGGGTGTTAGGCGACGGCTTCGTGCAGACGGGACGCCTGCTTGTCCTTGAGCGGGCCGATCACCGACAGGGAGGGGCGGTGTCCCAGGATCTCGCGGGCCACGGCACGGATCTCGTCCGGGGTCACCATGGCTATCCGGGTCAGCATCTCGTCGACCGACATCTGCTCGCCCCAGCACAGCTCGCTCTTGCCGATGCGGTTCATGAGGGCACCGGTGTCCTCCAGGCCGAGGACCGTGGAGCCGCGGAGCTGGCCGATGGCTCGCTCGATCTCGTCGTCCGGCAGCCCGTGCTCGGCGACCTGGTCGAGCTCGTCCCGGCAGATCTTCAGCACGTCGTGCACCTGGGACGGGCGGCAGCCGGCGTAGACGCCGAAGAGGCCGCAGTCGGCGAAGCCGGACGTGTACGAGTACACGCTGTAGGCAAGGCCGCGCTTCTCCCGGACCTCCTGGAAGAGGCGGGAGGACATGCCGCCGCCGAGCGCGGTGTTGAGCACGCCGAGGGCCCAGCGGCGCTCGTCGGTGCGGGCGAGGCCGGGCATGCCGAGGACGACGTGCGCCTGCTCGGTCTTGCGGCCGATGAGCTCGACCCGGCCGGCCGTACGGAGGCCGCGGCGGCCGTCGCGCGGGGCGATCGGGGCGGCGTCGGCGCGGGTGAGGGCGCCCGCGCTCCCGAAGGCCGCGCGGACCTGTCGTACGACCTTGTTGTGGTCGATGTTGCCGGCGCAAGCGACCACGAGGTGGGTCGGGTCGTAGTGCTTCTTGTAGAAACGGCGGATGCGGTCGGCGGTGAGCGCGTTGACCGTGTCGACCGTGCCGAGGACGGGGCGGCCGAGGGGGGTGTCGCCGAACATGGTGTGCGCGAACAGATCGTGCACACAGTCGCCCGGGTCGTCCTCGGTCATCGCGATCTCTTCGAGGATGGCACCGCGTTCGACGTCGACGTCCTCCTCGCGGATGAGCGAGCCGGTGAGCATGTCACAGACCGTGTCGATGGCGAGCGGCAGGTCGGTGTCGAGCACGCGCGCGTAGTAGCACGTGTACTCCTTCGCCGTGAACGCGTTCATCTCGCCCCCGACCGCGTCGATCGCGGAGGAGATGTCGAGCGCGCTACGCCGTGACGTGCCCTTGAAGAGCAGGTGCTCCAGGTAGTGCGTGGCGCCGTTCAGCGCCGGCGTCTCGTCGCGGGAGCCGACGTGCGCCCAGATGCCGAAGGTCGCGGAGCGCACGGAGGGCAGGGTCTCGGTGACCACGCGGAGGCCGCCGGGCAGGGTGGTCTTGCGGACCGTACCGATGCCGCCCGCGCCCTTGATGAGGGTTTGGGTACGGGCGACGGCCCGCGCCTCCGAAGAGGTGCGGGCCGTCGCCGTGGAGCTACTCGACGTCACTGGTCGGTGTCGTCCTTCTTCTCGTCGTCGCCTTCGCCCTCGATCACGGGGATGAGGGAGAGCTTGCCGCGGGAGTCGATCTCGGCGATCTCGACCTGGACCTTGGCGCCCACGCCGAGCACGTCCTCGACGTTCTCCACGCGCTTGCCGCCGGCGAGCTTGCGGATCTGCGAGATGTGCAGCAGTCCGTCCTTGCCCGGGAGCAGCGACACGAACGCACCGAAGGTCGTCGTCTTCACGACGGTGCCCAGGTAGCGCTCGCCGACCTCCGGCATGGTCGGGTTGGCGATGCCGTTGATCGTGGCGCGGGCGGCCTCGGCCTGCGAGCCGACCTGGGCACCGATGTAGATGGTGCCGTCGTCCTCGATCGTGATCTCGGCGCCGGTGTCCTCCTGGATCTGGTTGATCATCTTGCCCTTCGGGCCGATGACCTCACCGATCTTGTCCACGGGGATCTTGACGGTGATGATCCGCGGGGCGTTGGGGGACATCTCGTCCGGGGTGTCGATCGCTTCCATCATCACGTCGAGGATGTGGAGGCGGGCGTCACGGGCCTGCTTGAGGGCGGCGGCCAGGACGGAGGCCGGGATGCCGTCCAGCTTGGTGTCGAGCTGGAGGGCGGTCACGAACTCCTTGGTGCCGGCGACCTTGAAGTCCATGTCGCCGAAGGCGTCCTCCGCACCGAGGATGTCGGTGAGGGCGACGTAGTGCGTCTCGCCGTTGATCTCCTGGGAGATCAGGCCCATGGCGATACCGGCGACGGGGGCCTTCAGCGGCACACCGGCGTTCAGCAGCGACATGGTGGAGGCGCATACGGAGCCCATGGACGTCGAGCCGTTGGAGCCGAGGGCCTCGGACACCTGACGGATCGCGTAGGGAAACTCCTCGCGCGTCGGCAGGACCGGCACGATGGCGCGCTCGGCGAGGGCGCCATGGCCGATCTCGCGGCGCTTCGGGGAGCCGACGCGGCCCGTCTCGCCGACGGAGTAGGGCGGGAAGTTGTAGTTGTGCATGTAGCGCTTGCGGGTCACCGGGGAGAGGGTGTCCAGCATCTGCTCCATGCGGAGCATGTTGAGGGTGGTGACGCCCAGGATCTGGGTCTCGCCACGCTCGAACAGCGCCGAGCCGTGCACACGCGGGATGGCCTCGACCTCGGCGGCGAGCGTACGGATGTCCGTGACGCCACGGCCGTCGATGCGCTTCTTCTCCTTGATGACGCGCTCACGGACCAGGGACTTGGTCAGCGAGCGGTACGCGGCGGAGATCTCCTTCTCGCGGCCCTCGAACTGCGGGAGCAGCTTCTCGGCGGCCAGACCCTTGACGCGGTCCAGCTCCGCCTCGCGCTCCTGCTTGCCCGCGATGGTGAGGGCCCGGGAGAGCTCGTCCTTGACGGCGACGGTGAGCGCCTCCAGGACGTCGTCCTGGTGGTCGAGGAAGACCGGGAACTCTCCGGTCGGCTTGGCGGCCTTCGAGGCGAGGTCGGCCTGGGCCTTGCAGAGCACCTTGATGAAGGGCTTCGCGGCGTCCAGACCGGCGGCGACGACCTCCTCGGTCGGCGCCTCGGCGCCGCCCTGGACAAGCTGGATCGTCTTCTCGGTCGCCTCGGCCTCGACCATCATGATCGCGACGTCGCCGTCCTCCAGGACACGGCCGGCGACGACCATGTCGAAGACGGCGTCCTCGAGCTCGGTGTGCGTCGGGAAGGCCACCCACTGGCCATTGATCAGCGCGACGCGGACACCGCCGATCGGGCCGGAGAAGGGCAGACCGGCCAGCTGCGTGGACGCGGACGCGGCGTTGATCGCGACGACGTCGTACAGGTGGTCGGGGTTGAGCGCCATGATCGTGGCGACGACCTGGATCTCGTTGCGCAGGCCCTTCCTGAAGGACGGGCGCAGCGGGCGGTCGATGAGGCGGCAGGTGAGGATGGCGTCCTCGGAGGGCCGGCCCTCACGACGGAAGAAGGAGCCGGGGATCTTGCCGGCCGCGTACATGCGCTCCTCGACGTCCACCGTGAGGGGGAAGAAGTCGAGCTGGTCCTTGGGGTTCTTGGAGGCGGTGGTGGCCGACAGCACCATGGTGTCGTCGTCCAGGTACGCCACGGCGGAGCCGGCGGCCTGCTTGGCCAGGCGGCCCGTCTCGAAACGGATGGTGCGGGTGCCGAAGGAGCCGTTGTCGATGACGGCCTCGGCGTAGTGGGTCTCGTTCTCCACTAGTGTTCTCTCCTCGTCTTCGTCCCTGGTCCTGCCCGTGTGGCAGGGGGACGGTGGCGGAGAGGCGCGCCGTCTGGTGCGGGCCGGTCTTCGATCGAAGCCCTCGGGGTGCACTTTCCCCGGGAGCCACTACCGAGGACCGGCGGCGGCGAGGTGCGCTTCTCCTCGTTCGGTGTGCGTGCGGCCACCCGTGTCCGGGGCCTCACGCTGTGTCGTACATAGTGCGTTGTGGTACCACACTACAAAGGGGCGGTGACACTCCGCACGTTTCCGCACGTACGGCATGGTCCGTACCCACGTCATGGCCCACGTACGGCGAAGGGAGCGGCCCCCGATCGTTTCGGGAACCGCTCCCTTCACGGTGTCCTACTTGGCGCCCGCCGCACCGCGGCGGATGCCGAGGCGGTCGACCAGCACACGGAAGCGCTGGATGTCCTTCTTGGCGAGGTACTGCAGCAGACGGCGACGCTGACCGACCAGGATCAGCAGACCACGGCGGGAGTGGTGGTCGTGCTTGTGGGTCTTGAGGTGCTCGGTCAGGTCCGAGATGCGGCGGGAGAGCATCGCGACCTGGACCTCGGGGGAGCCGGTGTCGCCCTCCTTGGTACCGAACTCGCTGATGATCTGCTTCTTCGTAGCGGCGTCGAGCGACACGCGATACTCCTCATGAGTCTCGTTGATGCCACCGAGTGCCCCTGGTCTGCGTCTCAGGGGGGCTTCTGTGACTCGGGTGGCGGAGTCCGTCGGCGCTGTCTCCGGGGTCCCTGGGGGAGTTCGGAGGTGCGTACACAGACGGCCGTCACACAGGGTACCAGGGTGGAGACACGGGCTTGTCCGGGGGCCGGTCAGCTCTGGCGAGGGCGACGCTCTCGTAACCGATAGCCACGGTGGTCTCCTCCCCGACCTCACCCTTGTTGCTCGGCCCGTACAGGGCTTCGGTGGCGAAGTAGATCCGGTCGTGCTCGTAGTGTCGACGTCGAAGACCGCGAGGCGGTCGCAGGGCAGGCTCATGGCCGTGGTGGCGGGGTCGAGCTTGTACAGCTGCTTGCTCTCGTCCCCGTGGGTGAACCCTGGACGTAGTTCCCGATCCCCTTCGCGAAGACCTTCTCCGTCGCCCGGGTGCCGATGGACGAGATGTTCTCGCCCACGGTCTTGATCTTTTCGATGAGGTAGAGGGACCTGCCGCCCTCCGGCGACTCGGGCGCCTTCTCCACGGTCTCGCGGATGTCGTCCGGAGCCTGCCTGACGGCCACCGGACGCCGCTCCGACTCCGCATCGTCACCGCCGGACGTGAGGGCCGGACGTGAGGCCCAGGACACCCGCGGCGACGACGGCCGCGGCCAGGACCGACGCCCCGGCCGTCCGCAGCCGCCGAAGTCGGGTTCGGCGCTCGGCTTCGAGGGTGGAGGCGGTGTACGGAGAGTGGGACGGGCCGCTCACTGGCCGTGGCCTGCCTGTGCGATGGGGCCACGGCCACCCGGGCGTAGGCGAGAGGGACGATCAAGAACCACACGGCTCGCCGTGCGGCGGCGACCAAGCGGCCCGTGTGCAGCTTTGGCGAGGTGCGCCGACACTGTAGCGAAGCCGACACCCGTCGTTACGGTCATCCCTGGGTGAACCCCTGAGCAGCGAGAACGGCAGCAAGTAGGGTGACCGCACAGTGCGTTGGCGCGGAGGAAGGATCGGAGCCGTCATGGCCGAGGCCGAGGACAAAGAACTCAAGGCACGCAAGGAGCGGGAGAAGGACGAGCTCTACGCGCTCGACATCTCTGGTGTCGAGTGGCACAGCGCGCCTGGCACGGAAGAACACGAGGAGCGAGTGGAGATCGCGTACCTCCCGGAAGGCGCGGTGGCGATGCGGTCGTCGCTGGCCCCGGAGACCGTGCTGCGTTACACGGAGGCGGAGTGGCGGGCCTTCGTCCTGGGGGCCCGGGACGGCGAATTCGATCTGGAGCCGGCTGCGCACAATGAGGGGCTGGACGCGTAGACAGGGCGCTACCGAATGGGGCAGGGAACCAGCGATCGACTCCCTGCCCCATTGGCCTGCACGCTATGGCACCCACGGCTTTCCCCACACCGACCGCCGCTTGACTGCGCTCGCCGGATTCGCCCCGACTACAAGACCCCGTGGACCCGCGTACGGCGCTTGCCCGGGCGCGGTCACACGGCTCACGCGGAACGTTCCTTTCACGCGGAACGGTCCTTCCCCCGTCGGGGACGAAAGGTGCAGGGAACGACGGGCGTTCCGGCACCAGCGAGACCGATCCATGTCGCACGGCTTCTCGGCCCCGTTCACAGAGCGCGCCGTGCCCGCCTGCGCGGGACCACTGCCCGCATCCCACCCGGACACGTATGCGAGGCGGGCCCTGCCGCTAGCTGGTCATGGCCCGGGCGCGTGCGTACACGTCGAATACGGCCAGGGCGAGGGGGATCAGCGTGAGCAGGACGAAGCTCTCGGCGATCTCCAGGAAGCGTCCCCAGAACGGGGTCACACCACGCTGCGGGGTGATGAGACCGATCGCGGTGACAAGGACGGCGGCTGCGGCGATCGCCGCAGCGAGCCAGACGCTGCGGATGTCGAGGGCGGCCGTATCGCCGAGGAGGGCGTCGCGCACGTAGTCCTGCGGCGGGTTCAGTGCGAGCCCGAGTCCGAGGAAGACCAGGGCCGCGAGACCGGCTGCCAGGGCAGCGCTCACCTGCGCGGTGTAGCGGAAGAGGTGGGCACGCATCAACATCGCCACGCCTGTGGACAGAGCCAGAAGCTGCGCCCACACGTTGCCGGAGAAGCCCAGGACGATCGAAGCGCCTACGGAGACAAGCGCGCAGCCGCCGACGAGGCCGACGAGAAGCTCGTGGCCGCGGCGGGCCTGGGCCGCGATGCGCTCGACGTCAATGGGCTCCTGCGGGCCCGGCTCGCCTGCGTCGTGGCCGCCCCAGGACGGATTGGGTGCTTCGAAGCCGATCGGCAACCGTGCGAAGCGCATGGACAGGCCGGGCAGGAAGGCGAGCGCGACAACGGAGAGCGGGGCGCAGAGGGCGGCCGTCTCCATGGGACGAAGCTTCGTGAGGATGGCGATGAAGGCGGTGATCAGACCGATCCCGGAGGCGAAGACGAAGGCCACGAAAGGGCCGTCGCCGCCGGGCGACAACAGGGTGAGTAGAACGGCGGCGAGCAGAACCGCCGTGCAGGCGAGCAGGAACTGCAACCGCCCGATGCCTTGCCCTTCGGAGAGAGGCAGCAGTCCGGAACCGGCCACGGCAACGTTCGGAAAGGCGCCCAGGCCGAGGGCGATCGCTGAGCCGCGATCGCCGTACACACGTGCGCGAACGCAGGCGATCGTGAGCAGCAGGAGCCCGAAAACGCCGGCGATGACGCCCTGCAGGCTGTACATGTCGTGACGGATCTGGGATGTCCAGGTCACGAACGCCAGCAGCGCCGGCAGGACCCCGCCCGCGATGAGGCCGGCAGTCCGTGTGAGCTCGCCGTTCCACAGAGTGCGATCACGCGTGACGGCAGCGGCCACCGCCTCGGAGACGTCGTCGAGGACGGCCGGCGGCAGCGAATCGGCGAACGGACGCAGAGTGAGCAATTCCCCGTCCAGGATGCGCTGCGCCGCGAACGACCGAGCGCCGTCGAGGACGGTGCCGTCACGGCGTACGAGGTGGTAACCGACAGGGGCCCCCTCCTCGGGGCTCTGCTGGGAAAGCCTCAGGATCTCCGGATACAGGTCGGCGACCGGTACGTCGTCGGGCAGCGCCACGTCGATGCGACTGTCGGGTGCCACGATGGTGACCCGGCAGAAGCCAAGGCCCGTGCCTGCCCCGGAAGGGGCTCCGCTCCCCGGTCCGCCGGTCGCGCCGACCGGCGCGGAGGCCGTCATGCTCACCTGCTGTTCCCCCTCGTCGGTGGTCGGGCGGTCTGCGATGCCGCAGCGCACCCGCCCGCCCGCAAAGATCCTGTGCAAGTTGCGCCGCACCGCCCGCGCAGCCGGGCAACGATGCCGTCACGCCCGGGAATTGCAGGGCGGCGCTTGGTTCCGAGCGTTGCAGATTTGCCCGGTTTACCCGGAACGATTCGCAACTGCTCACACATCTCACGGGCACCTTACCGCCCGTCGGTGCCGGTGGTTGTCAGTAGGATCACCTTCGCGACCGGCGTCCGCCGGACACGGGGCGGCGGACGAAACAACTCGGTCCGGCAAGGGAATTGGTGCGTAGTGAGCCACATCGTCGTCAAGCGCCCGCCGCGGGCGCTGCCGAAGGAAGTGCCCACGAACGAGGTCGTGCTGCAGCCTCCGCCGGAACTTCCCCGCGGGCAGCAGGAGGGTGCTCTCATGCAACTCCTGCCGATGCTCGGCATGGGCGGTTCCGTGGTGTTCTTCTTCAACCCGCAGGCCCAGCCCTTCATGAAGATCATGGGCATGGTGATGGTGGCCTCCACAATCGCCATGGGCGTCGCGATGCTGGTCCGCTACCGCCGCGGCAACCAGGGGCAACTGGCGGACATACGACGGGACTACCTGCGTTACCTGTCGCAGACCCGGCACCAGACCCTGGGCACCGCCAAGGCGCAGCGCGACGCCCAGTACTACCTGCATCCTTCACCGGAGCAGTTGTGGGCCCTGGTCGCCGAGGGCAGCCGGGTGTGGGAGCGGCGCACCGGTGACGAGGACTTCGGGCAGGTGCGCGTGGGCCTCGGCCCGCAATCCCTGGCCACTCCTCTGATCGCACCGCAGTCCGCTCCGGTCGACGAGTTGGAGCCGCTGGCTGCCGGGGCCATGCAGCGTTTCCTGGCCACGCACAGCACTCTCGAGGACCTGCCGATGGCGGTCTCGCTTCGCGCCTTCTACCACGTGACGATCAGTGGCGAGCCCGGCACCGTGCGCGGCACCGCCCGAGCGGTCACCGCCTGCCTCGCAGCGCTGCACTCGTCCGAGGACCTGACCATCGCGGTCGCCACCGGGCGGGAGTCGGCACCCGAGTGGGAGTGGGTGAAGTGGCTGCCGCACACGCAGACGCGAGGCGTCACGGACGGCGCGGGCAGCATGCGCCTGATCACAACCGATCCGATGGAACTGGAGGACCGGCTGACCGCCGTCCTCCAGGGCCGTCCCCGTTTCCATCCCGCCGCTCCGCCGGTCTCCGAGCAACCGCACTTGGTCGTCCTGCTCGACGGTGTCTCGCTGCCGCCCACTTCCCTGCTTGCCAGCCCTGAAGGCCTGCAGAGCGTGACGGTCATCGAGATCGTCCCCGGGGACCTCAGCTTCGGGCGCGGCGACCTCTCGGTCATCGTGCGCCCCAAGGAGCTGCGCCTGGAGTCGGCGCACGGCATGGTCTACGAGGGCACACCGGACGTCCTGTCGTACGAGGCCGCCGAAGCGCTTGCCCGGCAACTGGCGCCGCTGCGCATGGCATCGGGTGGTGACGACGGCGAACCGCTGCTGGCGAACCTGGATTTCACGGAACTGCTGAACCTGGGCGACGCGGCTTCGGTCGACCCACGGCGCACCTGGCGCCCGCGTTCACAGTCGGAGCGGCTGCGCGTGCCGATCGGCCTCGGCGAGGACGGCCGGCCCGTGATGCTCGACCTCAAAGAGGCCGCGCAGGAGGGCATGGGCCCGCACGGTCTCTGCGTCGGCGCGACCGGCTCCGGAAAGTCGGAGCTGCTGCGTACTCTGGTCCTGGGACTGGCCGTGACCCACTCCTCCGAGACGCTGAACTTCGTCCTGGCGGACTTCAAAGGTGGTGCGACCTTCGCCGGTATGGCGCAGATGCCCCACGTGGCGGCCGTGATCACCAACCTCGCGGACGACCTGACCCTCGTCGACCGCATGGGCGATTCGATCCGCGGTGAACTGAACCGGCGCCAGGAGCTGCTCCGCGATGCCGGTAACTACGCCAACATCCACGACTACGAGAAGGCCCGCGCGGCCGGCGCCCCACTCCAGCCCATACCGTCGCTAGTCCTGGTGATCGACGAGTTCAGCGAACTCCTCACCGCGAAGCCGGACTTCATCGAGATGTTCGTGCAGATCGGCCGTATCGGCCGTTCCCTGGGCGTCCACCTCCTGCTCGCCTCGCAGCGTCTGGAGGAGGGCCGCCTGAGGGGGCTCGAGACCTACCTGTCGTACCGGATCGGTCTGCGGACGTTCTCGGCGGCCGAGTCGCGCGCCGCGATCGGCGTCCCGGACGCGTACGAGCTGCCGAACGTGCCAGGCTCGGGCATCTTGAAGTTCGGCACGGAGGAGATGGTCCGCTTCAAGGCGGCGTACGTCTCCGGTGTATACCGCACGGGTTCCCAGCGGTCCGTCGTGCCCGGTGGACCGCTCCCGGTCGACCGCCGGCCCGTGCTGTTCACCGCGGCCACAGTCCCCGTGCAGTATGCGCCGGTGCCGCAGCAGCGCCGGGAGGAGCCCGACGAGCAGCAGGACGACGCGCTCGCCGACACCGTCCTGGACGTGATCGTCCGGCGTCTGGAGGCACAGGGTCCGGCGGCCCACCAGGTGTGGCTGCCCCCGCTGGACAGTCCACCGTCACTCGACTCGTTGCTGCTGGGGCTGGCTCCGGTGGCCGGCCGGGGCATGACACAGCCCGGTTACGAGGGTGCAGGTCGGCTCGTCGTCCCGGTCGGCATCGTCGACAAGCCGTACGAGCAGCGGCGCGAACCGCTGTGGGCCGACTTCGGCGGCGCGGCCGGCCACATGCAGATCCTCGGCGGCCCGCAGTCCGGCAAGTCGACGCTGCTGCGCTCGATCATCGCGTCGTTCGGGCTCACCCACACGCCCTATGAAGTGCAGTTCTACGGGCTCGACTTCGGCGGTGGCGGTCTGTCGGCGGTGGCCGACCTGCCGCATGTGGGCGGGGTGGCCTCACGCCTGGATCCCGAGAAGGTCCGGCGTACGGTGGCGGAGGTGTACGGCGTCCTGACCCGCCGTGAGGAGTACTTCCGCTCTGCGGGTATCTCCTCGATCGCCGAGTTCCGGGCGCGCCGGGGCCGGGGCGACATCTCGGTGACCGATCAGCCCTGGGGCGACGTCTTCCTTGCCGTCGACGGTTGGGGCAACTTCCGTACGGACTATGAGACGTTGGATCCGCTGATCCTGGACATCGCTGCGCGCGGCCTCGGTTACGGCATCCACCTGATCCTCACCGCCTCCCGCTCCATGGAGGTCCGTTCGAACCTCAAGGACCACCTGATGAACCGCCTGGAGTTGCGGCTCGGCGACCCCATGGACTCCGAGTTCGACCGCAAAGTGGCAGCGAACGTTCCCGCAGGTGTTCCTGGACGTGGTCAGACACCGCAGAAGCAGCACTTCATGGCCGCGGTCCCGCGGATCGACGGCCTGTCCTCCGACACGGACCTGGCGGAGGCGACGTCGGCCCTCGCAGCCGAAGTCGGCCGCCACTGGCAGCAGCCCGGCGCGCCCGAAGTACGCCTGCTGCCGAGGGAGTTCCCGGCGGCCCAGCTGCCCCCTGGCGGCCGCTTCCCGAACCGCGGCATCTCCTTCGCCCTCGACGAGGACAACCTCGAGCCGGTGTTCGTGGACTTCGACCAGGACCCGTTCTTCCTCGTCTTCGGCGAGAGCGAGTCAGGTAAGTCGAATCTGCTGAAGCTGCTCATCAAGCGTCTCACCGAGCGCTATGACGGCGACAGCTGCAAGCTGTTCGTGGTCGACAACCGCCGTGCGCTGCTGGGTGTCACCCCGCCTTCCCACCTGGCGGAGTACATCCCCATGTCGAACCAGATGCAGCACCACATGGAAGCGCTGGCCGACCTCATGCAACGCCGCACGCCCACCGCGGACGTCACGCCGGAGCAACTACGCGACCGCAGCTGGTGGCGTGGCCCCACGGTGTTCGTGATCATCGACGACTACGACCTGGTGTCCACGTCGAGCGGCAACCCGCTGTCGGGACTCACGGAAATGCTCCCCTTCGCCCGTGACGTCGGCGTCCGCTTCATCATCGCCCGCTCCACCGCGGGCGCCGGCCGAGCCGGTTACGAAGCCTTCACCCAGCGCATCAAGGAACTCGGAGCGCAGGGCGTCGTCCTCGCGGGCGACCCGGGCGAGGGCGACCTGCTGGGCGGCGTGCGTCCGCGGCCGATGCCTGCGGGGCGGGGTGTGTTCGTGTCTCGGAAGCGGGGGAAGCCGTTGGTTCAGGTTGGGTTGACCGAGGACGAGAGTGAGTGACGGCTTGACGGTCGACTGACGCGCGGGGGTCTTGGGGCCGTGGCCGCTTCAGGCCCACGGCCCCGGAGGCGGCCTCGGCCTCAGAGATGGCCACAGCCCCAGACGCGGCGCGGGCGGATCGGGCCGGTGTGCGGGGGGGGCGGAGGATGCCTTCTTCGGTCCGGCACAGCGCGGGATCAGGACGTACGGCATGAACTTCCGGCCCGCATGCCTCCGTCGGCGGACCCGGGACCAGCGCTCACGCTCCGACGGGGAACAACGACGGGGTGGGCGCCTCCCGCGCGCGCCCACCCCGGCACTGCTCTTTACGAGCCTTGAGCTACTGAAGGTAGCTGGCTCCCTTTTTGTCGCCCTCCATGTAGGTACCGCCGGCCGTAGCCACGACGTGACCGATACCCGTGAGAGCCGTGTGGATGTCGGTGGCTTCCTTGTCCCACCTCTCCAGCTTCACCTTGAACGTGTCCTGGGCCTCACCCTCCCAGTACTGCACACTGTTCTCGACAAGCCTCTTCAACTCCTGCAGATCCTGCTCGAGGTCCCTCGCCTCGCTCGCGATCTTGGTCGCCGTGATGTCGAGCGCGTCATAAGTGACGGAAAGCCCATCCATGTTCTTGCCCATGCCTGCTTACCTCGTCTCGCTGGTGCGTGTTGATGAGGCCGGTGTCCGGCCTTGGTCCTGAGCTCGGCGCAACTCAGAAGGAGCTGAAGGGGGAAACCGTGGGCGCACCGTCCTGGAGGTCGATCCTGTTGACCGCCGCGCGCACCTCGTCTTCCTTGGTGTCAATGATGTTGCGCGCTGAGGTCATCGCCTCGATGACCTCAGCAAGGATGTTGCCCATGCTCCGCAGCGACTGGTTGATCTCGAACTGCTTCTTGTCGAACGCTGCTCGGCCGATTCCATCCCACTGACCGGTTTCCAAGCTGTCGATAACGCCCTGGAGCCTGTGCACACGTGACTTGACGTTCTCGTACTTCGAGAGCATCTGCTTCTGGAGCAGAATTACCGCATCGTTTTCGAGCTTCTGCTTACCGGCCATGGTCAGCTGTCCTTCCTAGCTGTTACTGATCCAACTGTTCTGGCTTTCGCTGTTCATCACCCACTAGCGATGAACACGCACCGCATGTCTCACATCAACAGGCAGGGCCGTCGACGGCTCTTTACAGCCTCCGAGGTCACCTGACGCGTCGCGCCCGCATCACAGCCAGGCCGACACCACCGATCACGACGGCTGAACCGAGCGCAATCCACAGCGTATTGCTGCCATTGGGCGCTTCCGCGGCTGATCCAGTCGCGGAAGCACCGCCGGTAGAACCCTTTTCGGGGGCTTGTGACGCGGTTGATGGAGAAGGGGAGGGGGGACGAGGCGGTGGATGCGGAGTTGGCCAGGAGGTCTCCGCCGTTGTCCTTCGCGAGGGGGTCGACGTTCGGGGCGCCTGCATCATAGTTGGGCTTGTCGAGAACCAGCCGAGGACGGACGAACCCGTAACCCACGTACTTACTCGGCTTGTCCTTCGCCCACGTACGGCCAGCTGTGTCGATCATGGAGCGGGTGACCTGGTTCACCGTCCAGTCAGGGTGGGCGGACCAGATCAGGGCCGCGGAGGCTGCGGCGATGGCAGCTGCGGCACTCGTCCCCTGGGCGTCATCGCAGTACGAGCGGAGGTTCCCGTCGCACCACCCGGGGAAGCCCTGCCCTGGGGCCGCGAGATCCACGTAGTTACCGGACGAGGCGAACTCCGCTACCGTGCCGGATTCGTCCGTCGCCGACACACCAATTACGTAGGGGTACGCGGCTGGATAGCCAATCCTGCCCTTGGTACGGCCCTCGTTGCCAACTGCTGCAATCATCAGCTTGCCCTTCGAAGCGGCGTACTCGATGGCCTCTTTCTCCTTGGAGCTCGGCCCCTCCGCTCCGAACGACATGCTGATGATCTGCGCGTCGGTGTCGGCTGCTGCCCTGATCGCGTCTGTGGCCTCGGGCGTCTTCTCCCGTTCCTCCGCCCCACCCTTCAGTCCCTCAAGCTCAATGCGATATGGAACGATCTTCGCCCCCGGCGCCAACCCCTGCAGGCCTCCTCCTGCTCCCGTACCTGCGATCAACTCAGCCATGGTCGTTCCATGGCCGGTGTAATCGTCCGTGGCGCTGTACGCGACCGACGCGGGAACTTCACCGGTCAGGACCTTCCCCTTCAGGGACGGTGTATTTGCGTTTACGCCGCTGTCGATGACAGCGACCTTGATGCCCTTCCCTGTGCTGACCTTCCACATCTGCTCGGCCTGCATCGGTTCCAGATACCACTGCTTGGACTGGGCGTCGTACGCAGCGGCACAAGGGGCGAATCCCACGCTCACGGCCGCCAGGGCACCGACGGCCGCGCCCACAGCCCGCACTCGTCTACCGAGGCGCGATCTGTGGAACATAGCCCGCTGCTGGGCTCGTCGGCTGGTCCCTGACGTCATCGTGTTCCGTGTCCTCGCTCGTGCTCGGTCAGTTGACGACCGACGGCACATCACGCCGCGGCCTGTTGGGCAGGTACGTCTCTTCGTCTTCGACCCGGTGGTCGAGGCGCGGCGATCCCTGTGCATTCCCATCGTCACCGGACGCTGCGCGGCCAGGGCCGCGCACGAGACCGGCACCGCCACGTGTCAGGCCGTTGCGCTCGGCTCCCGCAACGAAGTTGCGTGCGGCCGGCCTACCCGTGACAGCATCAGATGTTCCCGAACCACCACGAGGGGTCGTCGCGCCTGCGTTCGACCTCGCCGAGGACTCGGGCGCTCCGAGAACCCCGCGCTGCCCGGGTCGATCAGCAGCGGGCCGAGAGTTGGCTACTCCATCGCCGCCGACGATCGTCCCGCGAGGAATCCTGGCGCCGCCGTGCGTAGAAGCACCGCCAACGGCTGTGGGCTGCCCCCCGACAACCCCGTTGGCCCGACCAGCTCCGGTCACCGGACCGCTGGTCGCCCGCGGAGCGGCCGTACCACCGACCCGCGGAATACCTCCAGTGACTGCTCGGCCCATCTGGGACGAATGCGATCCGGGAGCCATGCCTCTGGCGTTGGGCTGCCCGGTCGAGGCGGCACGCCCCATTTGGTTCACAGGCCCTTGCCCCGTGGACTGCCCAGGACCTGAATTGGTCAGGCCAGGCGTACCTGCGCGCCCCTGAACCGACGCAGGGGTACGACGACCATCCGTTCCACCCAGGTTACGGCCTGCCGTGCCGTTGGAGACCGGTGTCCCGAGGCCGCCCTCGAACATGCTCGACTGACCGCCACCCGGAGCAGGGGTACCCCACGCTGGCGGAGTGTGGCCGGTCACGGGTGTGGTCGTGGACGGCGGCAGCGTGCCGACGCTGTCGATATTGGTACGGACGGGCTCGTCGGGGTACGTGATCTTGCCAGTGATGTTCTTTGTGGACCTCGGGTTGTCGCTTACGCCTTGTCCAACGGCATCATCCGTCACGGAAACGTGAAGGCCCGCGACAGTTGCCGTTCCGGACTCTCCAGTTGCGCCTGAGGCAGATTCGCCAGAACGATACTCCATCGCAGGCCGCGGAACTCCCACATCAGGCATGGCCGTGAACTCCGGCGTCTTGTCCTTGGCAGGCAGGGACGCCAGCACCTCTTCGGACACCGCGTAGTACGAAGCCAACCGGTTCATCTGGTTGATCGCCTCTTGACGGTCCTTCTCCACCCGTACGGCAGCCGCGTACTCGCTCTTGTCCGCGACTTTCTCAGCCTCTGTGAAGTGCTCGGGCCGCTTCCGGCTCGCTTCCGCATCTCGAGACGGCATGGCACCGCGCACAGATGCAAGGCCCACGGCGGCAGCGGTGATCTGGTCCCCTGCCGCTCCCGCGAAGTCACTCAAGCGATGCGTGTTGGTGATGAGCGAGCTGCCCCACTTACGGAAGGCATCACCCGACTCTCCGACCCAGTGGACGTTGTCGATGTGGCCTTCGAGTTCGTCAGCTGCCGCCTTGATGGCGTCGCGCGCATCCCACAGAGCCTTGCCCGAGGATTCCAGATCCTCCGGGTCCGTACGCTCGACGAGGTCAATCAGCTGATTGAGGTCGAAGTCACGCTTCTCGAAGTCCGTCCGATCCGCGATGGTCCGCCCCAGTGAACTCTCCATGAAGGCCGAGCGCACCATGCGGTTGAGCAAGCCACCTTGCGGAAGGTCCTCAGACCCTCGGACGATATCCGCGACGCCGTTCTGGCCCTCCACGCGGTCGAAGTCCGCCTCGTGCCGTCTGTCGGTCATCGTCACATCACCACGGTGGGGTTGTCACCGAGGCGCTGCTTGCCATCCTGGGCATCCTGGATCTCCGTGACCTCTCCCTGGATGGCGTAGAACCGCTGACGCAGTTCCTCCTCAAGGTTGTCAAAACCCCGATGCGCACCCTGAACCGCGATGGCGGTCGCCTCAATCTGCAGATGCAGGGTCTTGGACAGGGACGTGAGCTCTTGATGGACCCGGTTGTACTGCGTGTACAAGCCGTCGGCTTCAGGGAAGATGCCGTCCGCCCCCGTACTCAGAGACGTGGACCTGATGGTCTGGGCGCCCACCTTCGTCGGGTTGCCGGCCGAGGTCTCAAGGTCGCGGAGAACCGCATCCACCCGCTTCACGAACTTGTCCAGGGCCTCACCACTGGCCTCCAGGTTTGCCGCCCTGGCCGCCGACACACCCCCCGCCATCTCTGCCGGAAGCACGACACCCTCCCCCGTTTCCCCGTACAGCCATCGGCCCCGACTCAATCGAGACCTGGCCAAACACTCGCCGTACGATCGCAAAGCAAGCAGCGCCTCACAACGCTCCTACCACTCTAGTCAACCTCCGCAACTGGGCCAACAGCGATGTGCGTCAGCTCGGTTACGAGACCGATCGGCTGCCACACTTTGCCCGTCTTGCCTGTTCACTGCGAACGGGTGTACACGACGGTCCGGACATCGGGCCCGCATGGCTCTACCCCATGAGTCAGCGCCATCACGAAGTCCGCCACAGCTGAAGAAGGTGCCCAGGCACGGGGCTCCTCCCCTTCTCCAGCAGTCACCGGCTGTCCCGAGCACACGTCTCCTGCAAACCTTCACGGCCGATAATCTACGCACAGCGGACGTGCCTCAATACTCCACGGGCCGAGTTGCTAGCTTGATTGGCCACCACACCATCGGAACGGCAGCGTCTGGCCGACGCAGTGACACGAGGGCCTGCTGACCGAGCAAACGGGGGAACGGTTCTGCCCATGGCATGGGAAGAGTGGGAACAGCTCAAGGCGCAGGCGGCCGAGCGGCAGTCGACGCGCATGCAGTTGAACCAGGTCGACGGTGGTGGCACTTCCGCACTTCCGGAGAAGTTCGGCGTCCTCAAGGCCAGCCAGACCGATCTGAGCAAGATCGGCAAGATCGCACACACCCTCTACAACGACCTTTGGGACAAGGCCCGTATCGCCGTCCCGAGCAGTGACTCGGCGGCAGGTGACCTGTCGAAGCAGGGCTTCGCCCTCGGCGCCGGCCTCAAGCACGTGTCGACCCGCTGGGAAGAGCAGCTCAAGTCCCTGATGGACGCGGTCGCGCACATCTCGAACCACATGCACGTCACCACCAGGCTGCACGACGGTGACGAGGGCTTCATCCAGCGCCAGATGAGCAGCATCGACGCGTTGGACGCCGGCTTCGACGAACGGGTCGGGAAGCCCGGCGACAGGAACCCCGCCTACTACCCGGAGGAGAGCAAGAAGAAGGAGTAGTGGCGACTCGGGCCCACAGCGGCGTGATTCCACCACACCGCCCGGTACTGACACCTGCGCCGTCAATCACCCGGCCCCTACTCCCCCTACTTCCCTGCTCTAAGGACGAAACCGATGCAGCTCGACACTCTCCTCCACGCCAGTTTCAAACTGCTCGACGACGCCGTCACCGACTGGTCGACACTCGTCGATCGCCTCGAAGACCTGAAGAAGGACGCCGAAGACGGGCTGCACCAGGCCGCCAACAAGGCCAACTGGGCCGGTGTGAACGCCCAGGTGTCCAAGAAGTTCATTGGCAAGACGGCAGGCGAGTTCGCCGATGCCCACACCCAGGCCAAGACCATTCACAGCATCCTCAGCGATACCCGGGGCGAGCTGAAGGGCTATCACCGGCAGCTGACCGAGGCCATTGACCGCGGCCGGAAGAAGAACCTGAAGGTCATCGGGTACGAGGGTGGGTTCACGGTCACCTCGGACGTTCCCCCGGAAGGCCGCGCCAAGGCGGACTCGGACAACCAGGGCGACATCACCGCGCTTCGCGACGAAGTCCAAGGGGTTCTGGACAAGGCCTCCCAGAGCGACGACTCGGCAAGCGCCGTCCTCAAAGCCATCGCCGACCAGAGCACGCTGGGCTTCTCAGACGCCAACTACACCAACCGGGATTCCGCAGCCGAAGCCGTCAAGGCGGCCAAGGAATTGGCGAAGCTCGCAAAAAAGGACCCCGACGACCTGACGGTCAAGGACTTCGACAGGCTCAACGACGGACTCAAGAAGTATGCCAACGATGACCTCTTCGGCGAAACGTTCGCGACGACCCTCGGTCCGAAGAAGACTCTTGAGTTCTGGGCCGGTGTCACCGATGCCAGCAGAGGAAACTACGAACTCGGGCACAAGCGCCTCGACCAGTTCGACGACCTCCAGCGCAACCTTGGCACCACGCTGGCCCATGCCTCCCAGAGTGACTCCCTGGCCATGACCGAGTGGAAGCGCCAGATGATCGAGATCGGCGACAAGCCGATCTACGGCACCAGCGGTGGCCCGATGGGCTTCCAGGTCATGAGCAACCTGATGCGGACCGGCGACTACGAGGACCAGTTCCTGCACGACTACGGCACCAAGCTCATGGACACCGAGCGCAAGCTCACCGGCAATGGCGAGCACGGCAACGGGGCCTGGCAGCACTTGGGCGGCAGTCCCACGCTGAACAGGATCGGAGAGGACAGCGGCTCCGACCCACTCACGGGTTACTTGAAGGGTCTCTCCAACAGCCCCGACTCGGCTACCGATTTCTTCAACCAGCAGTACGTCTCGAAGGACAATCCCGATAACCCCTTCGAACGGGACTCGGACGACGCCAACTCCTACAAGGGCAAAGTGTCGCTCTCCAACTTCCAATATCTATTCGAGGAGCGGGACTGGCCTCAGGAGGTCGACTCGAAGGGCGATGATCTCCACACGGGGAAGAACAATCTGGCACTAGCGCTGGAGGCGGCGACCACTGGGCATCCGGCGGGCGAGCTGCCGGCGGCGGACACACCTGCCCACAACGGAGAGCAGACGAAGCTCTTCGAGAGTCTCGTATCATCCATTTCTGATGATAGTGGACGACTCACCGATAACGGCTATATGTCCGACAGTATCGGGCAGATCACATCGGAGTATCTTCCGGATATCAATCGGGCAATGACAGACGACTCCGACGAAGACACAAACAAACTTTTCCCTGTGAGTGGCTCATCCGCCACCCTCAATCATCGGGACGTGATTGCACTACTCATTGCAGTCGGTCAGAACCCTGAAGGTTATGCAGCTGTCGAAGTAGCGAACAAATCTTACATGGCAAGCCTGATGGATTACCACATGAACCCAGACTTGGCGGTAAGCGACAGGTACTCGAAGGACACTCAATTCGCCATCGAGCAGCTCGCACACGGTTCGGGTGAAGTCTCGGGGACGTTGGCCATCGGACGTCAAGAGGCAGTTGCCGGCCCTGCGGACGAGGACGACAAAGCTTACGATCATTCTGTCGCTCAATGGAAAAACGGTGTCTCAGGTGTCATCGGAACGGGTATTGGCGTTGGCGCCACCTTCGTCGCCAGCCCGGTTGTCGGCGCTGCCGCTGGCAGCGTAGCCGGCACTGTCAGCAGCCTGGTCCTCGAGGAGTTGTTCCAGAACGCAGAGGGTCATGCAAAGGAAAATGCTGGATCAGCTATGGGGGAGAACTGGGAGAGCGGACTCGAAGAGAACGCGGCATACACCGAACGGGCCGCCGAGCTTGCGGCCAAGGCTCACGGTCGTACTGACCTGCAAGACATCAGTGTCGACGAGAAGGCGCGCACGGCAGCGCAGCAGGGCTTCCGGGACGCGGGTACGAACACCGAGTACATGGCACCGCACCTCAAGACCGATATCTGACACTACGCGAGAGAGGCTCGTCATGTTCCGCATCCAATTCAATCGCCCTGCACGAACTGTTCGAGTTTCCGCCACTTTTTCCGTGGCGTTGGCAGTCGCCACGGCAATTGCCGCATGCTCAAACGGAGGCAGAGAAGAAGAGAAGAAGTACACGGCCCCCAGCGCTTTCTGCGGAATTTCACTGGAACCCGATCTACTCAATGCTTTCCTGCCGGGGGGTGATTCCATCTCAGTGAAGCCCACGTTCCCCAACGGGGGAACGAAACGATGTGACGTGATCGTCGATGGCACCATCTCAGTTCGGCAAATCCAGACATGGTGGAGTACCGGAGAGAGTGCGTCCACTATCGCCGCCGCCTACGACAAAATGGACGATGGTCAAGTGACCGCCGACGGCCGCTACCTCTACTCGGGCGCTGGTGCTGTAGGAAAAACCACGGCATCTTGCAAGACATCGGACCATCCCGATCAGGACCTGTACGCTGTGATCCAGGTGTTCACTCCCGAACGATCGGACTCCGATGCAATGAAGAAATTGATCACGGCCTACACCAAGGGGCTTGAGCAATCCAGTAGATGCAACTGAGGCTCTCGTCCACTTGTTGTGTAGCGGTTACGCGCACGCATTGAGCTGTTCCCAGCAGCCTTCGGCTACCATCCGTGATCGCGAGGTGTGTCGCGTGGTCCGCGGTATCCCCAAGTCCGGGCAGGCATAAGGCCCCTGGTAGAAACGATCTTTCGACAGATTATTCTGACCGAGGGGCCTCACGTGTCGACCAGTGTCACATACACCGCCGTGCTCGATGTGAAGCGGTCCACCGCCGAGCACCTGACCGGCCTCCTGCGCGACCACCGGATCGCGGCCAGGACCCGCAAGGGGCGGGGTGCGCTGGGCTGCTTCAAGCAGGCCGTGCTCGTGCTGCGCTGGTTCCTCGAAGGCACTCGGCTGGCCCCACTCTCCCGTGACAATGGCCTGTCGGCCTCCACCTCCTACCGCTACCTCCACTACCTCCACGAAGGACTGGCCGTCCTGGCCGCCGGGCCTCGCCACCGCGCTGGAGCGCGCGAAGGCAGCCGGGCTGACACCTGAACCTCGACGGTACCGGCATCCGCCCCTACCGCGTCGTCGCCCCCGGCCCCAACGGCGCGGACCTCTGGTGGTCAGTCTGGGTCTCACCAGTTCGCCCAGGCCACGAGCACGACACCACCTGCGCCCGCCACCACGGCCTGATCCGCGCCCTGGACCGGATCGCCGCCGAGCCGGATATGCCGACCTTGGTCGACCTCGGCTACGAGAACACCGGCGACGGCTTCCGCCACCTGCACAAGAAAGCCCGCTGGAGGCGGGCTGACCGAGGCTCAGCAGACCTACGACAAGGTCATCCGCGGCATCCACGGCGTCTGCGAGCGCGCCAACTCTGCTGCTCAAGACCACCTTCAAGGCTCTGCGCCAAGTCAGCCTCGCCCCAGCCGCATCACGAAGATCGCGGCCGCATCACTCGTACTGTTCCAGCTCGAGTACGACCGCACCATCTGAACGATCGCACAACGTCATGATCTGTTACTGGGAAAAACTCAGTGAAGGCGCGGCCGGTGCACGCAAGGTCGAGGCCGGCACGGCTCGCCGACTTCGACGCAACGCGGTGCGTCCTGCGATCCATCCGGCGCTCACGGTCGGCCGAGCGGCAAACGGGCGGCGAGGGGCAGCGCTGTCCCTCACATATCCGGGTAGAAAGAAGTCCCCGCCCGACTTGGGGCATCACCGCCGCCGTTCTGCGACACCGTGTCCTTGATGAGAGTCGAGTAATCATCGAAGGAAAGGGAGTCGCCAGCCTGGTCGGTCGGGCTACATGTAGCCGTCCAGGTCGGCCATGGCACCCTGCACCGCTCCGGTCAGCTCGCTGCCGTCCCACACCGCGTCGCCGGAGACGCTGAAGCCCTGTATGGCGAGGTAGATGCCGATGCCAGCCATGAGGACCAGGATGACGCGGGCGGCGGTGAAGGCCGCGTCGGGCAGTTCCTCGGCCGACGGGTTGACACGGGAGCGCCAGGCACGTACCCAGTCCGCCTTGACACAGGCCATCACCAGGAATACAGCGGACAGGACCAGGCTCAGCACGTTCAGTACGGCCAGCGCGTTCATGTGTCACTTGATCTCCGCTGCCTGCGCCGCGAGTCCCGCACCGCCACCGCAGTGCCGCTCAGGCCCGCCACCAACACCAGGCCACCTACGGCCACATACGTCGCCAGGCGCATGTTCCGTTCCTCCGCGGACTCACCGAAGTGCAGCGGGGTGACCGACGGTGCCTCACCCTTGGCCACTGCGTTGTCGGGCTTCGGGGTCTCGACCGGATTCGCCGGGTCCACGTCCGTCAAGGCTTTGACAGGATCGATCACTCCCCAACCGACCAGGCGGTCGTGGCCGGGGATCGAGCGTTCCGCCGTCTGCTCGATCTGGGCGACGACCTGCTGGGCTGTCCATTCCGGGTACTTGGACTTCAGGAGGGCCGCCACGCCGGCCACGTACGGCGCCGAGAAGCTCGTACCGTTGTCGGAGCAGTGGCCGCCGCCGGGAACTGTGGAGATCATGTCGACGCCGGGGGCTGCGACTCCTACGAATTCTCCCGATTGTGAGAACGAGGCCCGCTCGTTGTTGCGGTCGGAGGCCGCCACCGCCAGGACGCCCTTGTACGACGCCGGGTAGGTGACCTTGACATTGCCACCCAGACCGTCGTTGCCGGCCGAGGCGACGACCACGACGTTGTTGTCGAGCGCGTAGTCGACGGCCCCCTCCAGTCTCGAGTCGGGTTTCACGGCGTTGGCCGTGTCCTGCGAGACGTTGATGACGTCGGCGCCCACGTCGACCGCGTGGCGGATCGACGACGCCAGGGTGAGGGCGGTTCCGTCACCCTCCGCGTTGTTCTGCTTGATCGGAATGATCTTGGCGTCCGGGGCCAGGCCCACGAACCCGGTTCCCTTCAGCGGTCGCGCCGCGATGATGCCGGCCACGCGCGTGCCGTGGCCGACCGTGTCGGTCGTGCCCTGGCTGTTGCCGCGGTCGGTCTTCTCACCCTTGGAGTTCTTCCTGGGGAGGTAGTTCGCGCCCTTGGAGGCGTCCACGGCCTTTGTGAGCTGAGGGTTCTTGACGTCCACCCCCGTGTCGATCACGGCCACTTGGACGTTCTGCCCCGTGGACAGCGCCCACAGCTCGTCGAGGTTGACTCGTTGCAGCGCCCAGGGGCGGCCCGCGTAGTTCTTCGACGGGAATGTGCACTGGCCGCCGTCCGCCCAGGCAGTGGTCGCGGGCAGGACGAGTACCGAGGTGGTGGCGATCAGCGCGGTCGCGGCGGCCAGGGCCGCCGGCCTCGTACCCCGGCCGCTCCGGAGCCCCCACGTCCCCGCGTTCCGCCTGCTCCGCGCGTTCAGCGCCCTCGCGTTCGCTTTCGACATCGCTTCGCTCTCCTCCACGGCGCGTCTACGAACCCTGCGGCTGCCGCGCCGCCGCCTCCGACAGGCGCGGGCCCGTCGGCAGGAACGTCGACCACTGCGCCGGGACGGGAGAGGGCGTCACCTTCTCGTAGCCGAGCCGGGTCTGGGCGATCTTCGCCTCGTTCAGCTCTTGCTCGCGCTGCTTGGCGGAGGTGCCGATGCCCTCGTCGTCGGTGGTGCTGTCGCTGTTGGACTGCAGGGCATAACGCAGGCCCGTGTCCGTGACCAGGAAGACGCCACCCGCCGTCGTCTCCGTACCCTGGAACTGGCGGTAGAGCTGGCCGGAGCCCGGGGTGACATACGCGCTGGAGGAACCGGTGGGCAGTTGAGCCGGGAAGTCGGTGCCCACCCAGGTGGACAGCGTCGTCTTCCCCTTCGAGCCGACCGAGAGCAGTACGGTGCAGACGGTGTTGCGGCCTGAGGTGGCGCTGGAGCCGTCGTTCACCGTCTTCGGCTTGAACGCCGGCCAGGTCTTGTCCGCCTCGAAGGTCGTGCTGTCGGCGACCGCGCCGGGGTGCACCTGTTGCGCCTCGCCCGCCTGTCCGACGTCGACGAGGTCCCCGCTGTTGAGCAGCAGCGTGGCGACGAACTCGGAGATCCGGGCCACCTCGCCCTGCAGCACCACGTAGTACTGCATCCGCTGGCCGTCGTATGCCTTGATGACCTCGCCGACCTTGTCGTACTGCTCAAGGCCGGTGGAGGCGTTCGCCTTCGCGCCGGGCGTACCGTCGATCGCCGGGATGGAGATCGGGTCGCCCTTGTGGAGTGTGTCGAGCCATTGCTGGGAGACTCGCTGGGGGTCACGGCCCTGGGTGTCGAGGGCCTTGAGCAGCTCGGTGTCGGTCGGGTCGGCGAGTTGGTACGCGGTGCCCCGGGCGTCGACCACGTACCGGGTCTTGTCGTCCGGGGCGACGACGTACATCAAGTCGCCGCCGGAGAGCTTGTTGGAGCCTCCCGTCTTGTCGAACTCCTTCTTGGCCAGGACGAACGCGGCTTTCTGGATGGCGCGGCCGCCGTCACCGGGACGCTCGCACACTGCCCAGCGCTTGGCGACCTCTGCCTCGTCGGCGGAGGGCAGGCGGTCGGGGGCGTAGGGGATCCCGATCGTGGCACCGTGCGGCGGCTTGCCGCTGTCCAGGATCTTTTCGTCGACGGTGATGATGCTGGCCTTGGCGGGGTCCAGGAGCAGCTTGGCCGACGCCATGTTGAGCACCGGATGCAGTTGCTTCTGACCGTCCGTCTTCAGCACCACGTACCGGGTGGTGGAATCGCTCGCCACGATGACGTGCTCCTCCGCCTTGGCCCAGCCCTTGGGTGCCGTGGGGCTGAATACACCGATGCCCCCGAAGACCGCGAGAATCACCACACCGACGACGGCGCCGGGCCACAGTGCCCGCAGCGGCTTGGGGGCGCCCTCCTCCGATCCCGACGGAGACGGCTGAAGGAAGGATGCGAGCGTACGGCGCTTCGCGAAGGTGTAGGCGTTCAGTTCGTCCCGCCGTGATGCCATCTGTGTCCGCTCTCTCCCCGTGCGGAGCCATGGGGAGATCTGCAAGGATCCGTCCCCGTCCTCAATTGCCTCTGCTGCCTAGGCTGTCAGAGCCGCCCCCTACTATGCCTGTTGCGTGACTGTGCTGGTGGCACGGGCAGGGCGCTCAGGCTTTGCAGGACCCTGGGCGCAAGGGTTTTCGGGAGAGTTCGGGGGTTTTGGAGCAATGGCTTCCGCAACACGGTCCCGGTCGCGATCGCAATCGGGGCCGCGATCGGCTGGTGCGCGTCGGTCGCGTTCGCGTGGTTCGTCTTCCCCCTCTCCGACCGCGCGGTCGGGAGCGGAGCCTGATGCCTCTGCGTCGTCCCGCGGGTCCGTCTCGCCCCATCTCATGTCCCACTCGGGGCACGGAGGCTCGTTCGCGGTACGGCGGCTGGTGATGCTGGAGATGGCGGCCACCCTCGTGGTCGTCGGATGGCTCGTCGGTACGGCCGCGCTCATTACGGCCATCGCGGCCGCCGCCGTGCTGGTCGTACTCGCCCTCGTACGACGCCGCGGGCACTCCCTGCCCGAGTGGTTGGGCTCCCTGCTGGCGCTGCGAGCCCGCATGCGCAAGGCCGCGAGCACGCCGGTGCCCTCGGGGCTCGATTCCGGTCTCGCACCTGCCGTGGAGTGTGATCCGAGCCTGCGGACGTACAGCTTCAACCGCGGCGACCGCCGCGATCAGCGGCCGGTCGGCATGGTGGGCGACGGAGGATTCCTCACCGCGGTGCTACAGCTGGAGTCGGACGCCGGTGCGCTGCGTGCCGAGCGCGGGCGCCGACCGCTGCCCGTCGCGCTCGTGCAGGACGTCCTCGAAGTCGACGGAATCCTGCTGGAGTCGGCCCAGATCCTGGTGCACACGCAGCCGGCGCCCGCACTGCATCTGCCCCAGCAGTCGGTCGTGGTGGGCAATTACGCGCCGCTCCAGGCCCAGACCGGCGCTCCCGCGGTGCGCATCGTGTGGATCGCGCTGAAACTCGACCCCGAGTTGTGCCCGGAGGCGGTGGCCGCGCGCGGCGGCGGGCTCCGTGGGGCGCAGAAGTGTCTGGTGCGGTCGGCGGAACACTTGTCCAGTCGACTGACCGGCGCGGGCTTCCGGGCCAACCTGCTTACGGAGGAGGAGCTGACGGCCGCCATCGCCACCTCCGCGTGCGCCAACCCGATGGTGACCGCGCAGGCCGCTCAGACCGGGCGGGACGAAGGGCCGCAGCGGCGGACCGAGGAGTCCAGCCGCAGCTGGCGCTGTGACAACCGTCGGCACACCACGTACTGGGTGCGCCGCTGGCCTCAACTGGGCGGCTCCGGCACCTCGCTGGCGCAGTTGGTGGCACTGCTGACCGCGGTTCCCGCACTGGCGACGACCTTCAGTCTGACGCTGGCCAAGGGCGGGCGGCAGGATGTGGCCATCACAGGTCACCTCCGTATCACCGGTCGCAGCAACCAGGAACTGACCGACGCGCGGCGTGATCTGGAGCATGCCGCGCGTCAGGCGCGGACCGGGCTCGTGCGGCTGGACCGTGAACAACTCCCTGGCGTTCTCGCCACCCTGCCGCTCGGAGGTACCCGCTGATGGCTACGAGGACTGTGGTCTCGCCCTCATCCGCGTCCGCTCCGGATGGCGCTCCGGAGGCCACGGGCCTCGGACAGCGACTGCGCACCGGGTTCGGGCTGCTGGGTCCCCGGCACCCGCGGCACACACTGCCCGTGGAGCAAGTGGGCGCGCTCTCCCTGCCCATCGGAGACGACGGTGTGGTGGTGGGTGTCAACCAACAGGGCCAACCCGCCGTTCTCGGGGTCAACCGCCCGACCCCGTTCGACGTCGTCCTCATCGGCGGACTGTGGACGGCCCAGGTCCTGGCGCTGCGCGCGGCGGCGACGGGGGCACGCGTGGCCGTGGAGACGGCACGGGCGCAGGCCTGGGTGCCGTTGGTGCACGCCATGGGCGGCGGGCAGAACGGCCTGGCCGTGTACGACGTGGGACGCGTACCACCACAGGGCGCGTCGGCCGGCACCCCCGTGCTGGTGGTGCGTGATTGCGGCATGCGGCCGCCACGCGGACGCGTGACGTCGGCACCCTGGCAGTCCGTCCTCACGCTCCTTCCCTATCTGAGTCCGGTCGCACCGCGGTTGATGCGCCAGGCTCGTCTCGTGGGCGTACAGCGGGTGTCGCCGGACGAGGCAACGGAGATCGGGCGCGTGATAGGGCTGCCGCACCCCGAGATCCGGTCTCTGCCCGGGCTGCAGGACGGCATCACGCTGTGGTGCACGGAGCGGGACCGACAGTACGTGATGACGCAGGCCACGGACGCGGAGACCGGTCTGCTGGGTGTGGCACGTCGCATGGACTGAGCCGACTGTTCAGGACGAGGCCGGCGAGTGAAGATCGAACTGAGACCATACGCCCGACTTTCTCCGTTGTTGGGGTAGTTGCACACTTCGCCGAACCCGGTCGGGAGAGACAGGCCTGCCGGGTCCGCGGTTTTGATGATTAGGCTGGGGTACAGCACGTCGTATTGCCCGCGAGCGGGAGGTACGGACTGTGCGACATGGCCCGGGGCCCGAGGGGGGACCAGCCCGGCGGATCGGACGACAGGAACGGTCGCCCCAGCACGGCATGAGGGTGCTCGACCACACCAGGAGGAACTGTGAGCAGCGATCGGGACGGGATCCGCGGGGGCTGGGCCACACCCGACGATGACCAGCCCGACGCGGAGTCCGTCGTCGAGATGACGGGCGAGTTCACCATCGACTACGCGCCGCCCGCCTGGTACACGCAGAACTCGGGCAATACGGCGCCGGGACAGGGGACAGCCGGCCAGGCTCCCGGTGCCCCTGCGGCCGTTCCGCCTCCGCAGGACAACGCGGTCCCGCCAGCGACTCCGCCTCCGACCACGCCACCGGCGGACGAGCCGATGACCCCACCCCGGGCTCCCGTGAGTGGCGGATTCGAGCTGCAGCCGCCGCAGGTTCAGCCGGAGGGACCTGCGCAGGGGCAGGGCGCTTCGGATGCGCCCGAGGCTCCCGTCACACCGACTGCTCCGCCCACCCCACCTGTCGTCGACCCTCCCGTCACCCCTGCGCCTCCCGTCGCTCCCGCCCCGCCCGCGCCCTCTCCCGTCCGGCCCGTCAACGAGGATGAGTCCGGCATCGGCGACATGGAGGGCGGCGCCACCATGCGGTTCTCCGCAGCCTCCCTGAAGCGGGAGATGACGGAGGTGACCACTACTGCCGAACCTCAGGTCGGAGCCCGGGCCGGAACCGCGCAGAAACCTGCCGAGGAGAGCGGGGCCGCGACGGACGATTCCGCCGATCACAGTGCGGCGCAGTCCGTCGACGGTGACAGCGCTACCGACGGTACGGACGCGGCCGGTGCCGGTGCCGGTGCCGGTGCCGGTAGTGGCACGGATGACGGCGCAGGGGCTTCCGACGACGCTTCCGGCACCTTCCCGGAGGACCTGGAAGCCAGCGCGAACGCCGAGGCTCCGGTCCCCGTCTCCGACGACACAGCTCCCGCGGACGGCGAGGCCCGGGCCGAAACCGACGGCGCCTCGGTACGGGACGCCGGTGCCCCCGTCGATCCCGCCGCAGACACCCCGCATGCGGTTGCCGCCCCGCAGGACGCACCCTCCGCCTGGACGCCCCCGCCGGCGGCGCAGAGCAGGGTGCCGCCGCTGCCGCCGTCGTACCAGCCCGCCGTCCCCGCGGCCGCCCCGCAGTGGCCCGCGCAGCCGCAGTCGTACCCCGCGTCGCCCGCCCAGCCGGCTCAGCCGCACTTCCAGCCGCAGGCGCCGGAGCCCGCGCCGACTGCCTGGAACCCGCCCACCGCACCGGCGCAGCCGGGCCCGGAAGCTCTGCAGTCCCCTCCCGAAGCCGCCTATGGCTTCCCGTACCCCGGCACACCGGCCCAGCAGCCGCCCGTCGCACAGGGCACATACGGCTTCCCCCAGCAACCGACACCCAACACACCCGGCGGATACGGCTTCCCGCAACCCCCCGCACCCAACGTCCAGGACGGTCACGGCTTCCCGCAGCCCGGCGGTTACGGAGCGCCGGCATCGAACGCCCAGCCCGGCGGTTACGGCTTCCCTCCGCCGCCCGGCCAGCCCAACCAGCCGCCGAACCCCGCTCACCCCCATCCCGGAGTCCCAACGCGGCAGCCCGACGGCCAGGCCCCGCCCTTCCCGCAGCAGCAGCCGCAGCCGCAGCCGCAGCCGCAACAGGGCCAGCACCCCCCCACCCCCATCGACCCCCGCACCGGCGCAGCCTGGCCCCAGCCCGTGCAGCATGACCAGCGGCCGCCGACCAACCCGGGGGTCGCGCCGCTCGGTTACACGGCGGCGGTGGAGCTGTCGTCGGACCGGCTGCTGAACGGCAAGAAGCAGAAGGCGAAGAGCAGTCGTCCGACGTCCGGGGGCGGGCTGTTCAAACTCGGCGGTAAGAAGGAGGAGGCGGAGCGGCAGCGGAAGCTGGAGCTGATCAGGACTCCGGTGCTGTCCTGCTACCGCATCGCGGTCATCAGCCTCAAGGGCGGCGTGGGCAAGACGACGACCACCACGGCCCTCGGCTCGACGCTCGCCACCGAGCGGCAGGACAAGATCCTCGCGATCGACGCCAACCCGGACGCGGGCACGCTCGGCCGCCGGGTCCGCCGCGAGACCGGCGCCACCATCCGTGACCTCGTCCAGGCGATCCCGTACCTCGACTCGTACATGGACATCCGGCGGTTCACCTCGCAGGCCCCCTCCGGTCTGGAGATCATCGCCAACGACGTCGACCCGGCCGTCTCCACGACCTTCAACGACGAGGACTACCGGCGTGCGATCGGCATCCTCGGCAAGCAGTACCCGATCATCCTGACCGACTCGGGCACAGGTCTGCTGTACAGCGCGATGCGCGGCGTGCTCGACCTCGCCGACCAGCTCATCATCATCTCGACGCCGTCGGTGGACGGGGCGAGCAGTGCCAGTACGACGCTGGACTGGCTCTCCGCGCACGGATATCAGGACCTGGTGGCACGGTCCCTCACGGTCATCTCGGGTGTGCGCGAGACCGGCAAGATGATCAAGGTGGAGGACATCGTCTCCCACTTCGAGACGCGCTGCCGCGGTGTCGTCGTCGTGCCCTTCGACGAACACCTGGCCGCCGGTGCCGAGTTGGACCTCGACATGATGCGGCCGAAGGTGCGGGAGTCGTACTTCACCCTCGCGGCCATGGTCGCCGAGGACATCGCCCGGCACCAGCAGTCGCACGGTCTGTGGACCTCGGACGGCAACCCGCCGCCCGTGGCCGCCCCGCCGATGCCGGGCCACCAGTCGTACCCGCAGCAGTCCCAACCGCAGCAGGGCCAGCCGTACCCCGGCCAGCCCTATCCGGGTCAGCCGGCGCCGCAGCCCTACGGCCACCCCGGCCAGGCGCCGCAGCCCTACGGCCACCCCGGCCAGCCGGCTCCGGGCCAGCCGTACCCGCCGCAACAGCAGCAGCCGCAGGGCCCGCCCTACCCGCCCGCCCCGCCCCAGCAGTAACCGGACCAACCGGGCACGGCACCACAGCCGAGGGCCCGTACCGTTCACGGATCGTGAACGGTACGGGCCCTCGGCGGATCCGGATCCGGATCCGGAGCGGGAGCGGGAGCGGGAGCGGGAGCGGGAGCGGGAGCGGGAGCGGGAGCGGGAGCGGGAGCGGGACCTCGGGGGATTACTCCCCCGCGTACGCCCCGATCAGCTCCCGGCATTTCTTCACGTCCTCCCCCATGGCCACGAGCAGCGCGTCCAGGGAGTCGAACTTCGCCTGTCCGCGCACGAAGGCGAGGAACTCGACGGCGACATGGAGGCCGTAGAGGTCAAGGCCGACGCGGTCGATGGCATACGCCTCGACCGTGCGCTCGGTACCGTCGAACTGCGGGTTCGTGCCGACGGAGATCGCGGCCGGCATGGCCTCGCCCTCGACGTGCAGCCAGCCGGCGTAGACGCCGTCGGCGGGGATCGCGGTGTGCGGGAGTGTCTCGACGTTGGCCGTGGGGAAGCCCAGCTCGCGCCCGCGCTGGGCGCCGCGTACGACGACGCCCTCGACGCGGTGCGGGCGGCCCAGGGTCTCACGCGCGCCCTCGACGTCGCCCTCGGCGACCAGCCGCCGGGTCAGCGTCGAGGAGAACGGCCGGCCCCCGCCCGCCTCACCGGTGACGAACAGGTCGACGACCTCGACGTCGAAGTCGTACGTCTTGCCCTGCTCGGCCAGGAACGCCACGTCACCCGCGGCCTTGTGGCCGAAGCGGAAGTTGGGGCCCTCGACGACCGCCTTGGCGTGCAGCCTGTCGACCAGGACCTTGCCCACGAAGTCGGCCGGGGACAGCCGAGAGAACTCCTTTGTGAAGGGCAGGATCAGGACCGCGTCCACGCCCAGCTCCGCCATCAGTTCGGCACGGCGGTGGTGCGGGGCGAGCAGCGGGGGGTGGCTGCCGGGGCGCAGGACCTCGCTGGGGTGCGGGTCGAAGGTGACGGCGACGGAAGGGACGCTCAGCTCACGGGCGCGGTCCACCGCGTGCCGGAGGATCAGCTGGTGCCCGCGGTGCACCCCGTCGTAGGAACCGATGGTGACGACGCTGCGCCCCCAGTCCTCGGGGATGCCCTCCAAGCCACGCCAGCGCTGCACTGTGACCGCTCCTCGTCGAACCCGTGTCCGTGGTTGCCTCATACGCAGGTCTAAGGGTGCCATGCCCGATGCCTTCGGCCCGCATCGGCATCCGGGCTGTGACCCGGAGCACGGACGCGTTCCACCCCACGGACGCGCCCCACGGCGTACGCCCCGCCCCCTCCCAACACCCCAGCGCGCACGCCCCGCCCTCCCAAGGCCTCACGCGGGGACCCGCGCCTCCGGCGCCCCCGCCAGGTTCTCGATCATCCGGCGGGTGCTCGGCCCGACCACCGCCGCCCACTCCTGTGGCGTGCCACTGAGCCAGTCGGCCACCAGCCCCGCGAAGCCGGGGACATGGCGGGCCAGGTCGACGAGCGCCCCGTCGAAACGGGTGGCCCCCTCGGGTGTACGGACCAGAAGCGTCCCGACCCGGTGGACCAGCCCCCGGGTGTCCCCGATGTCCGCCCCCCGTTCTTCCGGACCGTCTCCGGCACCGCGCGCGGCAGCCGCCCGCAGCAGCGCGTCGAGGACGGACGGATCCCGCTCGGTCGCCATCAGGAGGTCGAGCAGTTCGCGCCGCAGCGGGCCCGACGCGGTGGTGCCGGGCTCGGCGAAGACCGCCGCGAGGGCCGCCCTCACCTGGACGGGACCGTCCGCGATGAGCCAGCTGATCATCGGGAACAGCACGGCGCGGGTGCCCGGACCATGCTCCAGCCGCCGGTCCACGTACACGGCCACGTGCCCGGCCACCTCGGGGCGCTGTGCGACGACCTCCCGGACGAGGGTGGTGACGCGGCGCGCGAGGCCGGGCGTGGTGACCTCGGCGAGCGTGCGCAGGGCCTCCCCGTCGGAGCCGTCGGCGCCCGGTGTCCGCAGCCGGGCGCGGAAGGCGTCGAGGACCGGGGCGGGGTGGGTGGCGAGGGCGGTGA
The DNA here is from genome assembly GCF_037201975.1 of Streptomyces sp. TG1A-60. Classification (NCBI taxonomy): domain Bacteria; kingdom Bacillati; phylum Actinomycetota; class Actinomycetes; order Kitasatosporales; family Streptomycetaceae; genus Streptomyces; species Streptomyces sp. TG1A-60. The sequence continues at coordinate 2,199,121 of NZ_CP147520.1, forward strand.
CCAGGTCGCTCGCGGGCAGTTGCGGGTCACCCGCCGCGAAGCGTTCCAGCGCCTGCGGCAGATACCGGGACCTGGTCCGCGGATCGCGTACGAGCAGGGCCAGCGCCCGGCTGTGCAGGGTGACGTCGGCGGGGCGGCCGAGGAGGGCGAGGGCCGCGTAGCGGAGCAGTGCGCGGTCGGGCTCCGTACGCACGTGCGGTGCGGTCCGCAGGCCGTGCGCCAGCGCCGCGACCCGCCGGGCCGGCCGCTCGTCGTGGGCCCACCGGTCCACGGCCCGGCACACCGCCGACGGTTCCTCCTCGGCGAGCACGGCGAGCAGTTCGTCGCCCCGCCTGTGCGCGCTGTCGACCAGCGCCTCGGTCAGGTAGTCCAGAGCGCACCGCCGATGTGTGTGCAGCAGCGCCTGCGCGGCCGTCGCCACGGTGGCGTCGGGGGTCGCGACCAGCGGGGTGTCGTCGTGGAACCAGCGGGTGAGGTTCGGTTGTACGGCGGTGGGGTCGGCGGCGAGGAGGCGGGAGACCAGGTCCAGACAGCGGGGCCCGTCGCCGATGGCCGGGTCGGCTACGACCAGGCGTCGCAGCAGGTCGAACCGTTCCGCCTCGGGCAGCGGCAGCGCCGCCCAGAGGGCCGGCCCGAACTCCCCCGGCACACCCCGGCCCTGGCCCCGCCAGGCCCCGATCCGCTCGGTGAGGAACCGCAGCACCCGGGTGTACGGCGTCGCGTCGGGCACCCGCAGCAGCACCTCGGCCAGGAGGTGGGTGGCCCACCAGGTCGGGTCGTCGGGTGCCGGGGCGCCCGGCGGCAGCAGTGCGTCGAGGGCGTCGATCAACTCCTCCAGGCGCACGGCGAGTTCGGTGGGACCCTGTTGCCGGCCGAGGAGGAGCAGCGCGTGGACGACGGGGCCGATGCGGTGGCGGGGCACGGGGAGGTCGCGGGTGGCCCGGCGGGCGTGTCGGCGGACGCGGGCCCCCGCCGGCATCGTGCCCCAGCCCCGCCGCGCCTCGGCCTGCGCGACCCAGCCCCGGTGCACCAGCGCGTGCAGCGCCGCGTCGAGATCCAGGTGGGCGCCCTGGATCCAGTCGGCCAGTTCCTCGTGGGCGAAGCGGTAGCCGTCGCCCGCCGGGACGAGCAGCCCTTCGGTGAGCACGGCCGAGGCCCAGCCCGTGGTCCCGCCGAGCCTCCGCCCCGGCACCGGCCCCCATGGGAAGACCGCTTCGAACGCCGCCCGGTCCAGCTCCCCCTGTCCGGGTCCGAGACACCGCCTTGCCGCCTCGTGCACCTGCCCGGAGACCTGCGCCGCGAGCCGCCGTACGGCCGTCCCCCGCACCCCGTTCACCGCGGCGAGCCGCACGGCGACGCGCAAGCACATCAGATCCAGCTGGGCGGCCAGCACCTCGTCCCGGTCCGGCCGCCCCGGAGCCTCGGCGGGAGTTCCCACCACCCCAAGGACACCTCCGCCCGCCCCGCTCCCGTCGGGCGGGCCGGCGAGGGCGCCATCCTCGCCGGGCCGCCCGTCCGGACCCGACGGCAGCGCCGCCCGCACCTCGGAGAGGAGGCGCAGGGTGAGCGGATGCCGGGCGTCGGCGCCGGAGAGCGCGTCCTCCGGAATCCCGTACCGCAGCCGGGCCCGCCGCGCCTCGTCCTCGCTCAGGTCGCCCAGCCGCACACAAGCGGGCAGCAGTTCCCCCTCCTCGGCCGGCGCGCTCCCGTGCAACAGCTCCGGCGGGAACCGCGCCCCGGCCCGCTCCCAGTACTCGGCACGGCAGGCCACCACGAGCCGCGCCCCGTTCGCCCGCAGCCAGTCGGCCGTCCCGGCGGTCCACTCGGCCAGCCGGTGCGCGAGCGTGGGAGGCATCTCCTCGGGTCCGTCGAGAAGCAGCAGCATCGGCCGCCCCTCCTCCGCCGCGAACCGGGCCAGCCGCTCCGGCCGGATGTCCCCCAACTCCCCTTCGTACCGCCCGGGAAGGGGAGGCGACGGCCGCTCGAACCCTCCGGGAAGCCCTCCAGCAGCGCTCGACGTACCCAAGGCGCCGTCGACGTCCGAGGCGGCCCACCCGTCCGACGTCGCAGATCCGCCAGACGTCGCAGACGCGGCAGACGCGGCCGACCCGCACGAGTGGGCGAGCGCACCCGAAGCGGTGGGCGCGCCCGGAGCCTTGGAAGCGGCAGCCGAAGCGCACATCCCGGAGGCCGCCACGATCCGTCCCGCACGCTCCAGCGCCCGCCGCGCCGCGTCCCCGACGGACGCGTCGTCGGCCAGGAGGTCGGCGCCGCGCAGCCACAGCGTGGGCGCGGGCTCGGGGCCCCGGCCGCGCCGGGCGGCCAGGGCGGCGAGTTCCGTCGTACGGCCGCTGCCGGGGGCGCCGACGAGACCGAGGACCGTGGCCGGGCCGTCGGCGAAGGCGGCGAACTCCCTGACGGCGTCGACCCGTTGGACAGGCTCGGCACCGGCCCCCGTGCTCGCCCCCGGCCCGTCCGAGCCCACGGTGGTGGCCGTGAGCTCCAACACCCCGGCCAGATTCAGGTCGGTCCCGTACGCGGGCACGGTCGCCGCGTTGCGCGCGAGGAGTTCGGCCAGCGGCTGCTCGGCCCGCCACCCCCGCAGGGGTACGGCGAAGCCGGTGGCCCGGTGCTGTGCCTCCAGTGCCGTACCGAGCACGCCCACCACGGCACCCGTGGTCATGTCGAGCACGGGTCCCCCGGCCGCTCCCCCGCCCGGCCGCAGTGCCTCGCGCCCCGCTGTCCCGATCGCCAACTCCAGGGCACCGCACAGCAGATGGAAACCGTCGGTCGCGGTGTACGTGACGTCCGCCGTGCCCAGCACCCGGGCCTCGCGCCAGCCGCCGGCCGCGATGCTCACGTACGCGCCCGTCTCGACGTCGTCCCGCAGGGCGAAGGGCAGCGGGTCCACGCACAGCCCCTCGGTGCGGATGAGCGCGAGATCGAGCGTGGGCAGCGGGGTCACCGCGTCGGAGGACACCACACAGGTCCGCTCCCCGGCCGCGTGCAGCACGATCCGGGCCTGCCCGTCCACCGCCTCGTGGCTGGTGACGAGCGTGCCCTGGTGATCGGCCACGAAGCCGGTGCCACGCGGTCGTCCCGCCAGGTCGCCGACCCGCACCAGGACTTCGTCCCGCGCCGCCCGACAGCCGTCGTCCGTTGCCCGACGGCTCCGTACCGTCATTCCTGACCTCCCCGTCGTACCTCTGTCACGACGGTAGGCACGTGAAGACCAGCAGAACAGATCGCTCGGCGAACGCGCCCCCTTCCGCTCCCTCGGTTCACTCCGAGCGCCCGCACGAAGGGGTGAATAGCCCCGAGCGGATGGATACACCTCTGAGTGGGGGAACCGAGGGGGCCGTGGAGCGGCGGGAACAGCGAGCCCCGCCGCTCCGCTGGGCTGAGCCGATCGACGCCGGGTGCCTCCGGCCCCGGCCGGGCCAGGGGCTACGCCCCCGGGGACCCCCGCGTGAGAGATCGGCGGGACAAGGCTGTGTGGCGGGTGCGGGTGGTGTGTGGCTGATCGCGCAGTTCCCCGCGCCCCTGAGGATCACGAGGCTACGCCCCGGCTTTCAACCGAAGATCGCCAGACTCCTCGCCTTGCCCTTCTGGCTCTCCACCAGGGCCAGAAAGCCCCCGGTGGAGTCGAAGACCGCGACGGCCCCCCGGCCGGCGTACTCCTCGGGCATCTCCAGCCGCACCCCGTTCAGCAGCAGCCGCGCCCGCCGGTCGTCCACGTCCCAGCGCGGGAACGCGGCCTCGGCGGCCTCGGCGACCGGCATCACGGTCAGCTCCTCCTGGAGCTGGTCGAGGGTCCGGGCGGAGTCCAGCTTGTACGGCCCCACACGCGTCCGGCGCAGCGCGGTGAGGTGACCGCCCACGCCCAGGCCGGCGCCCAGATCGCGGGCGAGGGCCCGGATGTACGTCCCGGAGGAGCACACGACCGACACCACCAGGTCGAGGACCGGGGTGCCGTCCTCGGCGACCGCGTCCCGCACGTCGTACACCGCGAAGGAGGAGATGGTGACCTGCCTGGCGGGGATCTCGAAGTCCTCGCCGTCCCTGGCCCGCTTGTACGACCGCACGCCGTCGATCTTGATGGCGCTGACCTTGGACGGCACCTGCATGATCTCGCCGGTCAGCTTGGCGACACCGGCCTCGACGGCGTCGCGGGTGACCTTCGACGCGTCGACCGACGCCGTGATCTCGCCCTCCGCGTCGTCGGTGAGCGTCGTCTGCCCGAGCCGGACGGTCCCCAGGTACTCCTTCTCCGTGAGCGCGAGGTGACCGAGCAGTTTGGTCGCCTTCTCCACGCCCAGGACGAGCACCCCGGTGGCCATGGGGTCGAGCGTCCCCGCGTGCCCGACCCGGCGGGTTCTGGCGATGCCCCGCATCTTGGCGACGACGTCGTGCGAAGTGAAGCCCGACGGCTTGTCGACGATGACAAGGCCGTCGGGCGTCGTGTTCTTCTGGCGCTGCTGGGTCATTCGGCGGCGTCGTCCCCGTCCTCGTCCTCGTCCGGCTTGCGGTACGGGTCGGCTTCACCGGCGTACTTCGCCCCCGAGGCGCTCTCGCGCACCTTGGCGTCCGAGGCCCGCGCCTTGTCGAGGAGGTCATCGATGGTCTTGGCGGTGTCCGGGAGGGCGTCGGCCACGAAGGTGAGGGTCGGCGTGAACTTCACACCCGCGGCACGGCCGACCTCGGAACGGAGGACTCCCTTGGCGCTCTCCAGTCCCGCGGCGGCAGCCGCCCGCTCCTCGTCGTCCCCGTACACCGTGTAGAAGACGGTCGCCTCCCGCAGGTCCCCGGTCACCCGGGTGTCCGTGATGGTGACGTGTGAGCCGAGCCGCGGGTCCTTGATCCCACGCAGCAGCTTCTGGGCCACCACCTCTCGGATGAGGTCCGCCAGCCTCTTGGCACGCGCGTTGTCGGCCACTGGTCCGTCTCCTAGCTCTTTCTACGTTTGCTGATCACTGCTCGGTCAGTCGTCGTCACCGTGGAGACGGCGTCTCACCGAGAGCAGTTCCACCTCGGGGCGTCCCGCGACCAGCCGCTCGCACCGGTCCAGTACGTCGGTCAGATGCCCCGTGTCACCCGAGACCACCGCCAGCCCGATCCCGGCCCGGCGGTGCAGATCCATGTGCTCGACCTCCGCCACACTCACAGCGAACCTGCGCTGGAGCTCGGCCACGATGGGACGGACGACAGAACGCTTCTCCTTCAGCGACCGTACGTCGCCGAGCAGGAGGTCGAAGGACAGAGTCCCCACATACATGTGTGTATCCGGTTCACCCGCCGGTACGGGATAGATGGCCTCCCCCTGTGCCGGGCAGGAACATCAGAACCGTACAACGAAAGGCGCACAGCCTCGACGGGATTTGCTCGCGACCCCGGCCCAGGCGATCAGGGGCGCGGGGCTGCATCACCATGCGTCTCCGCCGCGTGGGCGCGAAGGGGGGCCAGGGGACGCGGCCCCAGGAACGGCCACACCGGCCGGGGGTGAGCACGTCACCCCCGGCCGGCATGAACCACCGCTGGTTACGACCGCGGCTTCTCCCGCATCTCGTACGTCGCGATGACGTCGTCGACCTTGATGTCGTTGAAGTTTCCGAGGTTGATACCACCCTCGAAGCCCTCGCGGATCTCGGTGACGTCGTCCTTGAAGCGGCGCAGACCGGAGATGGTGAGGTTCTCCGCGATGACCTTGCCGTCGCGGACGAGACGAGCCTTGGTGTTGCGCTTGACCTCGCCCGAGCGGACCAGGACACCGGCGATGTTGCCCAGCTTGGACGACTTGAAGACCTCGCGGATCTCCGCCGTACCGAGCTCGACCTCCTCGTACTCCGGCTTGAGCATGCCCTTGAGGGCCGCCTCGATCTCCTCGATGGCCTGGTAGATCACCGAGTAGTACCGGACGTCGACGCCCTCGCGGTCCGCCATCTGCGCCGCGCGGCCCGCAGCGCGGACGTTGAAGCCGATGACGATGGCGTCGGAGCCGGTCGCCAGGTCGATGTCCGACTCGGTGACCGCACCCACGCCGCGGTGCAGGACGCGGATGTCGACCTCTTCGCCGACGTCGAGCTGGAGCAGCGAGGACTCGAGAGCCTCCACCGAACCGGACGCGTCGCCCTTGATGATGAGGTTGAGTTCCTGCACCAGACCGGCCTTGAGGGCCTCGTCCAGGTTCTCCAGGGAGAACCGGACACCCCTGCGGGCGAAGTTGGCGTTCCGCTCACGCGCGGCACGCTTCTCGGCGATCTGACGGGCCGTACGGTCCTCGTCGACCACCAGGAAGTTGTCGCCGGCGCCCGGGACGTTGGTGAGACCGAGGACGAGGACCGGGGTCGAGGGACCCGCCTCTTCCACGTTCGCACCCTTGTCGTCGAGCATCGCGCGGACTCGGCCGTACGCGTCGCCGACCACCATGGTGTCGCCGACCCGCAGGGTGCCTCGCTGGACCAGGACGGTCGCGACGGCGCCGCGGCCGCGGTCGAGGTGGGACTCGATCGCGATGCCCTGCGCGTCCTGCTCCGGGTTGGCCCGCAGGTCGAGCGAGGCGTCCGCGGTGAGGACCACAGCCTCCAGCAGGGAGTCGATGTTCAGACCCTGCTTGGCGGAGATGTCGACGAACATCGTGTCGCCGCCGTACTCCTCGGCCACCAGACCGAACTCGGTGAGCTGACCGCGCACCTTGGTCGGGTCGGCGCCCTCGACATCGATCTTGTTGACCGCGACCACGACCGGCACACCGGCCGCCTTGGCGTGGTTCAACGCCTCGATCGTCTGGGGCATCACACCGTCGTTGGCCGCCACCACGAGGATCGCGATGTCGGTCGACTTGGCACCACGGGCACGCATGGCGGTGAACGCCTCGTGGCCCGGGGTGTCGATGAAGGTGATCCTGCGCTCTTCGTCGTTGACGTGGGTCGCGACCTGGTACGCACCGATGTGCTGCGTGATACCGCCGGCCTCGCCCGCGACGACGTTCGTCTTGCGGATGGTGTCGAGGAGGCGGGTCTTACCGTGGTCGACGTGACCCATGACGGTCACGACCGGCGGACGCGCGACGAGGAACTCCTCGCCACCCTCGTCCTCGCCGAACTCGATGTCGAAGGACTCGAGAAGCTCGCGGTCCTCCTCCTCCGGGCTGACGATCTCGAGGACGAAGTTCATCTCGTCCGCGAGGAGCTTCAGCGTCTCGTCGGAGACGGACTGCGTGGCAGTGACCATCTCGCCGAGGTTCATCATCACGCCGACGAGCGACGCCGGGTTGGCGCCGATCTTCTCGGCGAAGTCGGTGAGGGACGCACCGCGCGACAGGCGGACGGACTGTCCGTTGCCGCGAGGCAGCATCACGCCGCCGACCGACGGGGCCTGCATGGCCTCGTACTCCTGGCGCCTCTGCCGCTTCGACTTGCGACCACGACGGGCCGGACCGCCGGGACGGCCGAAGGCGCCCTGTGTGCCACCGCGGGCACCCGGACCACCGGGACGTCCGCCGAAGCCGGGACGACCGCCGCCACCGCCGAAGCCACCGCCGCCACCGGGGCCACCGGGACGACCGGCGAAACCGCCGCCACCGCCACCGGGACGACCCGCGAAACCGCCGCCACCGCCACCGGGACGACCCGCGAAACCGCCGCCACCGCCACCGGGACGACCGGCACCGCCGCCGCCACCCGGACGACCACCGCCACCCGGACCGCGGCCACCGGGGCCACCGGGGCCACCGCCACCGGGACGCGGGCCGGCAGCGGGACGCTGCGGCATCATGCCGGGATTCGGACGGGGGCCGCCGCCGGGACGGGGACCGCCGCCCTGCGGACGGGGCATGCCGCCCGGGGTCGGACGGGAGCCGCCCGGAGCCTGCGGACGGGGGCCTCCACCGGCACCCTGCGGACGGGGCGCCTGGCCGGGGGCCTGCGGACGCGGACCGCCCTGGGCGCCACCGGGACCACCCGGGCCACCGGGACGCGGGGCACCACCGGGACGGGGCGCCTGCGGGCGGCCCATGCCGGTGGAGCCACCGGAGGTGAAGGGGTTGTTACCGGGACGCGGACCCGCGGGACGGGCGCCGCCCGGCTTGGGCCCACCGGCGCCGCCGGGACGCTGACCACCGGGACGCTGGCCGCGTTCCTGGCCACCGCGCTCCTGGCCACCGCGCTCCTGGCCACCGCGCTCCTGGCCGGGGCCGGCGGGACGAGCACCGGGACGCGGCGCACCCGGGCCGGGACGTGCGCCCGGACGCGGGGACGGGGCGGCCGGAGCCGACGGGGGTGCCTGGAACTCGGGCACGCTCGGGGCCGGGGAGGCCGGAGCGGGCTTCGGCGTCGGCGGCTTGGGACCCGGCGTCGGGCGCGGGCCCGGCGTGGGGGCCGCGGGCCGCTCGGCGGCGGGCGGCTTCGGCGCGGCCGGACCCGGGCGCGGGGCGGCCGGACGTGCCTGCGAGGCAGAGGGGGCCGCCGGACGTGCCGGGGCGGCCTTGCGGGCGGCGGGCTTGCCACCGCCGTTGCCCTGCTGGAGGGCGTCAGTCAGTTTGCGTACAACGGGCGCCTCGATCGTCGAGGACGCCGAACGGACGAATTCACCGAGTTCCTGGAGCTTGGCCATGACGACCTTGCTCTCAACTCCGAACTCCTTGGCGAGTTCGTATACCCGGACCTTAGCCACTTCGCTCCTTTTTAGGTCCGGGTGCGTCCGGACCGTCGCTACTTCATGGGCGTACTCATCGCGTGCTCATCGAGTGCTCATCGCAATCTCGACCTACTTCCAACTCGCGGGGTACCAGGGCCGCACGGAGGCTCCGTGCGACGCTTCTTACGGTGTTGCCTGCTCAGCAACTGTCGTCTGCTCCACGTATCGGCGCAACGCCTTTGTGTCGAGCGCTCCCGGGGCGCGCAGCGCCCGCGTGAACGCCCGGCGGCGAAGCCCCAAGTCGAGACAGACATGGGCGGGATGTACGTACGCACCCCGGCCGGGCAGCGTACCGCGAGGATCGGGGACGCATTCGTCCTCGATCGCCACGACGCGCAGCAGTTCGGTCTTGGCCGATCGCTGCCTGCACCCCACACAGGTGCGTTCAGGGCATGCGCGGGCACGCGTCCGGCCAGACACTGCTAAGTCTACCTCCCCGCACGCACCTCACCCTTTTGGGGCAAGAATCGAACGGTTGTTGTCGTGATCCAAACGGCCTGCGGCTTGGATCTATTCCCCGACCGCCGGGATGTACCCGGACGGATCAGCTCGGGGACGTCTGCTCGCGTGGTTACTCCGACGGCTGCTCGGTGTCCGGGCGGATGTCGATCCGCCAGCCGGTGAGGCGTGCGGCGAGGCGGGCGTTCTGGCCCTCCTTGCCGATCGCCAGCGACAGCTGGTAGTCCGGCACCGTCACGCGCGCGGAACGGGCCGCGAGGTCCACCACCTCGACCTTGGAGACCCGGGCCGGGGAGAGCGCGTTCGCCACCATCTCCGCCGGGTCGTCCGACCAGTCGACGATGTCGATCTTCTCGCCGTTCAGTTCGCCCATGACATTGCGCACCCGGCCGCCCATCGGGCCGATGCAGGCACCCTTGGCGTTCAGGCCGCTGCGGGTGGAGCGGACGGCGATCTTCGTACGGTGACCCGCCTCACGCGCGATGGCTGCGATCTCGACGGAACCGTCGGCGATCTCGGGCACCTCAAGGGCGAACAGCTTCTTCACCAGGTTGGGGTGCGTGCGCGAGAGGGTGACCGACGGGCCGCGGACGCCCTTGGCCACCCGGACGACGTACGACCGCAGCCGCATGCCGTGCTGGTAGGTCTCGTCGGGGACCTGCTCCTGCACGGGCAGGATGGCCTCCAGCTTGCCGATGTCGACGAGCACGTTCTTCGGGTCGCGGCCCTGCTGGACCACACCGGTGACGATGTCGCCCTCGCGGCCCGCGTACTCACCGAGCGTCGCGTCGTCCTCCGCGTCCCGCAGACGCTGCAGGATCACCTGCTTGGCGGTGGAGGCGGCGATGCGTCCGAAGTCCGACGGGGTGTCGTCGAACGCGCGCGCCTCCTGCCCCTCCTCCAGGTCCTCGGGGTCCTCCTTCGCCCACACGGTCACATGGCCGGTCTCCCGGTCGAGCTCCACGCGCGCGTGCCTACGGCTTCCCTCGGTGCGGTGGTAGGCGATGAGGAGGGCCGCCTCGATCGCCTCGACGAGCAGGTCGAAGGAGATCTCCTTCTCCCGTACCAAGCCCCGCAGGGCGCTCATGTCGATGTCCACGGCTACGCCTCCTCCTCTTGCGTCATGTCCTTCTTGTCCTTGCGGTTGAACTCGACCTGGACACGAGCCCTGTCGATCGCGTCGAAGGCGAGCCGACGGCTGGTGGCCTTGCGGCCCTTCACGCCTGGCACCTCGAGGTCGAGGCCGTCGTCGTCCACGGTCAGGATTCTGGCGACCAGTTCCCCGGACCCTGCCGCGTCGGTCAGCTGGAACTTCACCAGCCGGTCCACCGCGCGGCGGTAGTGGCGTTCCTCGGTGAGAGCGCGCTCGGCGCCCGGCGTACCGACTTCGAGGGTGTACTCCGCCTGACCCATCGCGTCCGTCTCGTCCAGCTTGGCCGAGAGCGCACGGCTGACGTCGGCGACCGCGTCCAGATCCGCGCCCTCGTCCGAGTCGACGACCACGCGCAGCACTCGCTTGCGTCCGACCGAGTCCACTGCGATCTCTTCGAGATCCATGCCCTGGGAGCGTACGAGCGGTTCCAGCAGTTCTCGCAGCCTCTCGCTCTGGGTGGTGCTCATCCGGGTGACTCCTCGGCCGCGTGTGCTGTTGTGGGTAGGGCGCGTGTCAGGTCAAAGGGTAGCCGCTCCGCTGGGGTGTTGCCGTCCATGTGGGTGCGGGTGAGCGGGGGGTGCCTCACGGCTCGGGGGTGCCGCTGTCCGGGTGGCTGCGGGTGCCCGGGGGCTGGTCGCGCCCGCGCGGCGGAGTCTCATGTCGATACGGCCCGCGCCCCTATCGGGGCTGCGGCTCGTTCACAGGTACCGTGATCACGCCGCTCTTTTGTTCGTACGACCCCCCTAGGACGTCTGCCGTGTCGTTCACCGTGCCGTCGCGTACCCCGTCGGGGCCGCGAAGAAGGAGTCTGCTGGTCGGGGCCGCGGGTGCGGGCCTGCTCCTGGGGTGCTCGGCGGGAGGTGAGGGGTCGGACGCCTCCGGGGGCGATCCTTCGGTGCTGGAGAAGGCGCGGGCCCGGGTGGCGCGGGACAGCAGGGAGCTCGTGGAGCGGTACGACGCCGTGATCGCCGCGCACCCGGACCTGGCCGCGCTGCTGACGCCGCTGCGGGCGGAGGTCGTCCGGCACGCACGGGCCTTCGGGAGCGGAATGGGTGCGAGCACGGGTACCGCAAGCGCTTCCCCGTCCGGCCCGCCCTCCGCTTCGCCCTCCCCCTCCCCCGTGCCCGACGATCCGAAGGCCGCCCTCGCCGAACTGGCCGCGGCCGAACGGAAGCTGGCCGACAAGCGGGCCGAGGCGCTGCTGGGGGTGCCGGGAGAGATGGCGCGGTTGATGGCTTCGGTGGCGGCGGCGGGCGCCGGTCACGCGTACGTCTTGACGGAGGGTGCGAAGTGAGCAGCGCCGAGCTGAAGGCGGTACAGGCGGCGCTCGGGGCCGAGCACGCCGCCGTGTACGGGTACGGGGTCGTCGGCGGGAGGATCGGCGAGGCGCGGCGGAGCGAGGCGCGGGAGGCGTACGACGCGCACCGGGCCCGCCGGGACGAGCTGACCCGGGCCGTACGGGACCTGGGCGGCAAGCCCGTCGCGGCGGCGGCCGGGTACACGCTGCCCTTCCAGGTCACCGACTCCGACTCCGCCGTACGGCTCGCCGTGGAGCTGGAGGAGCGGGTGGCCGGTGTGTACTCCGATCTCGTACGGGCATCCGAGGGTGACCGGCGCGGCGCGGCGGCCGAGGCGCTGCGGGAAGCGGCGGTGCGGACGGTGCGGTGGCGTGGCCGAAGCGTAGCCTTCCCTGGTCTCGCCGAGCGGGCGGTCGCCGCCGGCCCGTCGGCGACACCGCACACCTGATCACGGCCTTGAAGGGAACGACTCGCACATGGCTCGCATGGCTTTCGAGGCTTTCGAACCGCCGCAGCGGCTCGTGCGAGCACTCGCCGAGACCCGTCGGCCGGACGGCGGTGACGGGGTCGGCGAGTGGCTGGAATCGCTCCCCCGTCTGCTCCGACAGGCGGTCGGGCTACGCGAGTTGACAGTCGAGCGGGTTCAGGCGCCGGGGGGCCGCAGCAGTCTGGTGCTCCTCGTGCGGCTGATCGACGACACCCCCGCCGTGCTCAAGCTGGCGCCCGAGCGCGCCCGGCCGGAGAGCGAGCGGGCCGCGCTCGCCCACTGGGACGGGCGCGGTGCGGTGCGGTTGCTCAACCCCGGGGACAGTCATGGCGTGCTGCTCATGGAGCGGCTGCATCCCGATCTGTCGGTGCGGTCGCTGCCCGAGGCGAAGGCGCTGCTGGAGGCCGCGGGCACCCTGCGGCGCCTGTGGGTCGAGCCGCCTCAGGCGCATGTCTTCGAGACCGTGGCCGAGCGGACGGGGCGGCAGGCCGAGGCGATGCGGGGCGGCTCCGCCGGGGACAGCGAGGCGCGGGCTCTGGTCGACGCCGCCCTTGCCGCGCGGGAGGAGCTGCTCGCCGCCGAGCCTGAGCGGCGGCTGCTCCATGGGACCTTCCGGCAGAGCAAGGTGCTGGCCGGGGAGCGGCTGCCGTGGCTGGCCGTGGGGCCGGATCCGGTCGTCGGGGAGTGTGCGTTCGATCTGGCCCGACTGGTTCGGGATCGGGTCGAGGATCTGATCGCGTCGCCGTCGGGGGCCGCGACCACTCGGCGGCGGGTGAAGAAGCTGGCCGAGTCATTGGACGTGGATCAGGAACGGTTGCGGGGGTGGACGTTGTTCCGGGCCGTGGAGTCGGGGGTTCGGGCGCGCAGGGTCGGGCGGCCTCGGGATGCGGAGTTGTTGCTGGAGTTCGCCGGGTGGCTCTAGAAGTCAACGCCGTTGCTCTAGAAGTCAACGCCGTTGCGTTTATGTCCGTGAGCGGTTCGCAAGTCCGTGCTCGAAGAACGTGATGGCGGTTCGGATGGTGTAGTTCTGGCTGGTCGTGGGCTGTTGTCCGGCGTTCGGTCCGTACTTGCTGGTGGGGTTCTTGCGGGTGCGGGCCTTGACGCGGTGCTGGTGGCGGGCGGGGTGCAGGGCGTCGAGGACGGTCCGGCCGATGGTGCCGAGGAGTTCGGCGGGTCCCGCCGGGGGCAGGATTCCGGTCGCGGTGGTGACGGTGTCGGCAGCGGTGGTCTGCAGGACGGTGAAGCTGATGCGGTCCATGTCCAGGCCGGGCCGGGTGCAGGCGGTGTCGGCGGCGGCGCGGATCAGGGCCTGGTAGGTGGTGAGCAGGGCGTAGACCTCCTGGTCGAGGCCGGTCAGGCTGCGGGAGCGCAGGACGCGGCCATCCAGCATGGTCGCCTTGATCGAGAAGTACGTCGTCTCCGACTGCCACCGCTCGTGGTAGAGATCCACGAGTCCGGCGGCCGGGTGGGCGGCCGGGTCGAGGAGGCTGGTGAGCAGGCGCCACTGCTCGGTGCGGACGGTGCCGTCGGCCAGCGTGACGGTCACGGATGCCTCGATGACGCGGACGGTCAGCAGGACGGGCAGGACGCCGTAGCCGATCCGGGCCAGGTAGGAGCCGTCGCCCAGGCGCCGGAAGGGGGTGGGTATCCGGCGGGCGGAGGAGCGCACCAGGAACTGGGCGCCGGTGGCCTGGACGTCCCGGGCGAACTCGGCTCCATCGAAGCCGGCATCGGCCAGCAGGAGCATCGTGCGGTCCAGCACACTCAACAGGCGGCCTGCGTAGGTGAGTTCGCCGTCACTCTCGGGACCGAACGCGGCGGCCAACACGGCACGGGTGCCACACTCGACCAGGACCACGAGTCGCAGCAGCGGGTAGCCGAACTCCACGCTCTCGCCCGCTCGCTTGGGATAGCGCCAGGTGAGCGCCTCCTCATCGGGCACGTGCAGCAGGGTGCCGTCCACGGCCACGGTCCGCAGCCCTCGATAGAACGAACCGGCCTGCCCGATGTGGGCGACGGGCCCGGCGATGATCTCGAACAGCCGTCGCAGCGGTGCTGCTCCTATTCGCCGTCGGGCCCTGGACAGCGAGGAGACCGCCGGACGCACCAACGGCAGTCCCTCCAGCCCTGCCGTCAGCTTGCCCCACACGCCCCGATAGGAGCAGTCCTCGAACAGGGCCAGCGCGAGGACGAAGTAGACCACAACCCGGGACGGCAGCAGTCGCAGCCGTTTCTCACGTGACCTGGTCTCCTCGATCACCGTGTCCACCAGTACGAAGTCCACGATCTGGGTCAACTCGCCCAAGTGACCGGGCGCGTACACACCCCCGGCCGCCTCGACCGTGCGCGTGATGACAGACTTCTCCTGCAACGGGACTCCCGATGATCTTCTTGCTCGACACAAGCTGATCTATCAGGACGTCCCGTTGCGTCATTCACCAGGGCTTGACCTGCGACTCAAGACTCAAACGCAACGGCGTTGCTCTAGAAGTGCCCTGAAGATCTTGAAATCGCGCCCGGCTTGCACCCATTCATGCCGATTGGCATTTACCGGCGATCCGGGGCGAGCCGGGCGGCCGGAGCAAGATCTTCATCGGCCTTCTAGGGCGTGTTCCGAAAGTTCCGTCTGCCTCGTGCCGCCGCGCACGCCCTCTCCGCCGCCGCCGCCGCTGCCGCTGCCGCTGCCGTACGCCGGGCGCCTCTGCGGACTCCCGCGACGGCGCCTGGTTCCCCGGTCGTCGTGACCGTTCCCCTCCGTTGTGTCGTTCTGTCGCGTCCTACGGTCGGGGAACGGTCTGAGAGAAGCCTGTGAGGCCTCTGGAGGCCCGGGGAGGAGTTCCTGAGGGTTCTCCCCCTACGCCGTCAGGCGGGCGATCGCCTCGTCGACGGTCAGTTCCTCGCGCTCACCGGTGCGGCGGTCCTTCAGCTCCAGGACGCCCTCGGCGGAGCGGCGGCCGGCGACCAGGATCTTCGGTACGCCGATGAGTTCGGAGTCGGTGAACTTCACGCCCGGGGAGACACCGGCGCGGTCGTCGACCAGAACGCGCAGGCCGGCCGCCCGCAGCTTCTCGGAGACGTCGAGGGCGAGTTCGGTCTGGAGTGCCTTGCCCGCGGCGACGACGTGGACGTCGGCCGGGGCGACCTCGGCGCTCCAGCACAGGCCCTTGTCGTCGGCGGACTGCTCGGCGAGGGCGGCGACCGCTCGGGAGACGCCGATGCCGTACGAGCCCATGGTGACGCGGACCGGCTTGCCGTTCCGGCCGAGGACGTCGAGCTTGAGGGCGTCGGCGTACTTGCGGCCGAGCTGGAAGATGTGGCCGATCTCGATGGCGCGGTCGAGCTTGAGGCCGGTGCCGCAGTTCGGGCAGGGGTCGCCCTCCTGGACGACGACGACGTCGACGTACGCGCCGACCTCGAAGTCACGGCCCGCGACGACGTTCTTGGCGTGCGTGCCGGCCTTGTTGGCGCCCGTGATCCAGGCGGTGCCCGGCGCCACCCGCGGGTCGGCGATGTACGTCACCTTCTCGCCCGGACCCTGCGGGCCGACATAGCCGCGGACCAGGTCGGGGCGGCCCGCGAAGTCCGCCTCGGTGACCATCTCGACGGCCGCCGGGGCGAAGTGCGCCTCGACCTTGCCCATGTCGACCTCGCGGTCGCCGGGGACGCCGACGGCCACGATCTCGCCATCGACCTTGACGAGCAGGTTCTTCAGGGTGGCGGAGGCCGGGACGCCGAGGGAGGCGGCCAGCGTCTCAATGGTCGGGGTGTCCGGGGTCGGGATCTCCTCGGCCTCCGGCACACCGGTCGCGTCCACCGGCTTCAACTCGTAGGTGATCGCCTCGGTGTTGGCGGCGAAGTCGCAGTTCGGGCAGTCCGCGAAGGTGTCCTCGCCGGCACCGGCCGGAGCCAGGAACTCCTCCGACTTCGAGCCGCCCATCGCGCCCGCCGTCGCCGCGCAGATGCGGTAGTCGAGGCCGAGGCGCTCGAACACCTTCTGGTAGGCCTGGCGGTGCAGGGCGTACGACCGGGCCAGGCCCTCGTCCTCCGTGTCGAAGGAGTACGAGTCCTTCATCAGGAACTCGCGGCCACGCAGGATGCCGGCGCGGGGGCGGGCCTCGTCACGGAACTTGGTCTGGATCTGGTAGAGGATGACCGGCAGGTCCTTGTAGGAGGACGCCTGGTCCTTCACGATCAGCGTGAAGATCTCCTCGTGGGTGGGGCCGAGGAGGTAGTCGCCGCCCTTGCGGTCCTTCAGGCGGAACAGCTCGGGGCCGTACTCGTCCCAGCGGCCGGTCGCCTCGTACGGCTCCTTCGGCAGCAGCGCGGGCAGCAGCACCTCCTGGGCGCCGATCGCGTCCATCTCCTCGCGGACGATCCGCTCCACGTTGGCGAGGACCTTCTTGCCGAGCGGCAGCCAGGTCCACACGCCGGCCGCCGTGCGGCGGACGTAACCGGCGCGGACCAGGAGCTTGTGGCTGAGTACCTCGGCGTCCGCCGGGTCGTCGCGCAGCGTCTTCGCCATCAACTGGGACATGCGCTGGACCGGTGCGTTCGCCATGGTTCTCGTACTCCTGCTGACGGGGGTCCCCCGCTCCGGCGAGGCCGAGCGTGGGGAGGGTGACGGCAGGAGGTTAGCCGGGGTGTACGGGACCGTGGAAATCCGCCGGTGGCGGTCGGGCACTCGCTACGGCCGCTGTCCGCGGCGCAGGGGCAGGGTGGCGCCCATCACCGCGTACGGCTTTGGGGCGCTGGGGAAGACGACCTGGCGGGCCAGGTCCGTGTAGCCGAGGGAGTGGTAGAGGCCGCGGGCCGGGCTGTCGACGTCGATCGCGGAGAGGATCGAGCGGGGCTCGGCCGCGCTGTCGGTGAGGGTGGTGATCAGGGAACGGCCGACGCCGCGGTTCTGGTAGCGGGGGTGGACGTGCAGTTCGGTGATGACGAAGGAGTCGTCCAGCCAGTGCTCGTGGCCGAGGGCGCGCAGGTACGGCTCCACGACGGTGGACCACCAGTGGGCGCGCTCGTTGGGCATACCGTAGACGAAGCCGACGAGGAGGCCTGCGGCCGTGGCTCCGAGTGCTCTGGCCCCCGGGTAGGTCATGTGGCGCAGGACGATCTGGCGGCGTACGGCTACCTCGTCGGGGCCGAGACCGAAGGCCACGGCTTGGACGGCCAGGGCCTCGTCCACGTGGGTGGAGAGGTCCAAGGGGCCGATGACGAGGTCCATGGCCGGGAGCCTACCGGGCCGCTGTGCCGGGTCGGGCCGGGGACTGCGGGTTGTCGTACGGGGGCGGGCTGTTCGCGGTGGGACGGGCCCGCGCGGCGGAGCCGCACGTCGGTACCGCCCCGCGCCCCCGAAGGGCGCGCATCCTGCCCGGCTTTCAGAAGTCGAGCCCTCAGAACAGGACGCTCATGAAGGCGCCCACCTCCTGGAAGCCCACCCTGTGGTACGTCCGTCGCGCGGCCGTGTTGAAGTCGTTGACGTAGAGGCTGGCCACGGGCGCGATGTCGGCCAGGGCGTAGCGGAGGACCGCTGCCATGCCGGGGGCCGCGAGGCCCTGGCCTCGGTACTCGGGGGCCACCCAGACGCCCTGGATCTGGCAGGCCTGGGAGGTCGCGGCGCCGATCTCGGCCTTGAAGACGACGCGGCCGTCGGGGCCGAGGCGGGCGAAGGAGCGGCCGGAGCCGACGAGTTCGGCCACGCGGGCCTGGTAGAGGAGGCCGCCGTCGCCGGCGAGCGGTGAGACACCGACCTCCTCGGTGAACATCGCCACGCACGCCGGCATGATCGCGTCCATCTCGTCCTTGCGGATCCGGCGGACGTACGGGTCGGGGGTGACCTCGGCGGGGTCGGGCAGGCGGTCGGTGACCATGAGGGGCTGGTGGGCACGGACCTCGCGGGCCGGGCCCCAGCTGGGTTCGAGCAGGCGCCAGAGCTGGGCGGTGGGTTCGGCGGGGCCGACGACCGAGGAGCAGCGGCGGCCGGCCCGGCGGGCGCGGTCGGCGAAGGCGCGGACGGCGCGGGGGGTGGCGCAGATGGGGACCAGGTTGGCGCCGGCGTAGCAGAGGGCGGTGAGGGCGCCGTCCTCGTACCAGCCCCACATCTCGCCGCCGAGCCGCCAGGGGTCCAGGCCGGCGACCTGGACGCGGGAGGTCACGAAGGCGTTCGCGACGGGCTCTCGGTCCAGGACGGCGAGTGCGGCGTCCAGGTCACTCGGTTCGAGGACCCTGGTGGTGGTCTGGGTCAACACGTGCGGGGGCCTCACCCTGGGGTCTGCGCTGGTCTCCGCACGATACCCTGCCGGGCTGTGCCCCGTGGCTGCGCCGTTGGGCCGTCGCCTCGGAGCTCGGGCAGTGCTGTGGTTCGGCGGGTGCGGGTGCGTCGTGGCTTGTCACGCCCACACGGCGGAGCCGCACATCGATACAGCCCCGGGCCCCTTGAGACCGCCTGCTGCCCTCTCAAGGGGCGCCGGTGCCGTCAGCCCGCCACCGCCACCGTTGGCTCTCCCGACGTGACGCCGTCGGCCTCCATCTGTTCGGCGATCTTCATCGCCTCCTCGATCAGGGTCTCCACGATCTTGGACTCGGGGACGGTCTTGATGACCTCGCCCTTGACGAAGATCTGGCCCTTGCCGTTGCCGGAGGCGACGCCGAGGTCTGCCTCGCGGGCCTCACCGGGGCCGTTCACCACGCAGCCCATGACGGCCACGCGCAACGGGACCTCCATGCCGGTCAGGCCTGCCGTGACCTCTTCGGCGAGCTTGTAGACGTCGACCTGGGCGCGACCGCAGGAGGGGCAGGAGACGATTTCGAGGCCGCGCTGGCGCAGGTTGAGGGATTCGAGGATCTGCGTACCGACCTTGATCTCCTCGACCGGAGGGGCCGAGAGGGAGACGCGGATCGTGTCGCCGATGCCTTCGGAGAGGAGCGCGCCGAAGGCCACCGCCGACTTGATGGTGCCCTGGAAGGCCGGGCCCGCCTCCGTCACACCGAGGTGGAGGGGGTAGTCGCACTGGGCGGCCAGCTGACGGTAGGCGTTGACCATGACGACCGGGTCGTTGTGCTTGACCGAGATCTTGATGTCCCTGAAACCGTGCTCCTCGAAGAGGGAGGCCTCCCAGAGAGCGGACTCGACCAAGGCCTCGGGGGTGGCCTTGCCGTACTTCTGGAGGAGGCGTCGGTCCAGGGAGCCGGCGTTGACGCCGATGCGGATGGGGGTGCCGTGGTCGCCCGCCGCCTTGGCGATCTCCTTGACCTTGTCGTCGAACTGCTTGATGTTGCCGGGGTTGACGCGGACGGCGGCGCAGCCGGCCTCGATGGCGGCGAAGACGTACTTCGGCTGGAAGTGGATGTCGGCGATGACCGGGATCTGCGACTTGCGGGCGATCACCGGGAGGGCGTCGGCGTCGTCCTGCGTGGGGCAGGCGACGCGGACGATCTGGCAGCCGGAGGCCGTCAGCTCGGCGATCTGCTGCAGCGTGGCGCCGATGTCCGACGTACGCGTGGTGGTCATCGACTGGACCGACACCGGGGCGTCTCCGCCGACCGCCACGGACCCGACCTGGATCTGCCGGCTCTTGCGGCGCTCGGCGAGCTTGGTCGGAACGGACGGCATGCCGAGAGAAATCGCAGTCATCTGCTGTGCAACCCCAAGTTGTGGATCAGGATCGGGTCCCGGTACGGCGGGCTCCGGGCTTCGAGATTACGGCACAGGCGTAGGCCTGAGCACATCACCGTCCGTAGAACCCACCCGCCCGGGAGGCTCACCGGGGAGTTCGGCCGCACGCGTGCACGTGTGTGCGTACGACGGCGGCCGGGCCCCCGCTCCCGCGAGCGTGCCCGGCCGCCGTGAACCCCGTATGGCCTGTGCCGCGACAGGCAACGTCCGCCCGGCACCGGTGCCGCGGCACTAGGAGATGCGCACCGGGTTCACCACGTCCGCGATCAGCACCAGGAGCGTGAAGCAGACGAAGATCCCGGCCACCACGTACGCGACGGGCATCAGCTTCGCCACGTCGAACGGGCCGGGGTCGGGGCGGCGCAGCACCTTGGCCGTGTTCCGGCGCACCGACTCCCACAGGGCGCCCGCGATGTGTCCGCCGTCGAGTGGGAGGAGCGGGAGCATGTTGAACAGGAAGAGGGACAGGTTGAAGCCGGCCAGCAGGATGAGGAAGCTGGCGAACTGCTGGGTGGCGGGGATGTCCAGGGTGAAGATCTCGCCGCCGACGCGGGCCGCGCCGACCACGCCCATGGGCGAGTCGGGTTCGCGCTCGCCGTCGCCGAAGGCGGCGTCCCACAGGGCGGGGATCTTGGCGGGCAGGCTGATCAGGGCCTCGAAGCCGTTCTCGATCATGTCGCCCATGCGGTCCACGGACTGGCCGAAGGAGAGCGGGAGGATGTCGGAGGCGGGCGTGAAGCCGAGCCAGCCGGCGTACACGTACTCGCCCTCGACGTAGCCGCCGTCGCCGTCGGTCCGGCTGACCTGGTTCTTGATGAGCGTGGGGGTCAGCTCGACCTGCTGGCCCTGGCGCTCCACGGTGAGGGTGACCTGCTTGCCGGGGTTGTCGCGGATGTCCGCCTGCAGGGAGGACCAGTCCACGATGGGGGCGCCGTCGAACGCGACGATCTTGTCGCCGGGCTCCAGTCCGGCGGCCTTGGCGGGGGCCTCCTGGTCGCTGTCCTTGCACTTCGAGCGGTTCTCGCTGGCGGAGATGACGCAGTCGGAGACCTTGCTGACCGTGGTCGTCTGGGTCTGGACGCCGAAGCTCATCATCACGCCGACGAAGATCACGACGGCGAGGATCAGGTTCATGAACGGACCCGCGAACATCACGATCACGCGCTTCCACGGCTTGCGCATGTAGAAGAGGCGGGTCTCGTCTCCGGGCTGAAGCTCCTCGAAGGAGGCCGCGCGGGCGTCCTCGACCATCCCGCGCCACGGGGAGGTCGAGCGGGCCTCGATCCGGCCGTCCGGGCCGGGCGGGATCATGCCGATCATGCGGATGAAGCCACCGAGAGGGATCGCCTTGACGCCGTACTCGGTCTCGCCCTTCTTCCGCGACCAGAGGGTCGGGCCGAAGCCCACCATGAACTGGGGCACGCGGACGCCGAAGAGCCTGGCGGTCGAGAAGTGGCCCAGCTCGTGCCAGGCGATCGAGAACGCCAGGCCGATCACGAAGACGACTATGCCGAGGATGAACATCAGGGTCGTCATGCACGGGCCTCCGCGGTCGTCCGCTCGGTGGGTTGGTCGGTCGAAGTGGTCAGTTCACGGGCCCGGGCGCGGGCCCAGGTCTCCGCTTCGAGGACGTCCGCCACGGTCAGGGAGGTTCCCGCTGTGGGGGTGCCGTGCTCCTCGACGACCCGCGTGACGGTCTCCATGATCGCGTTGAACCGGAGTCCGCCGTACAGGAACGCGCCGACGCACTCCTCGTTGGCGGCATTGAACACCGCCGGGGCTGTGCCCGCGAGCTCCCCCACATGCCGGGCGAGTCCGACCGACGGGAACGCGTCGCCGTCGAGGGGGAAGAACTCCCAGCCGGACGCCTTGGTCCAGTCGAAGGCGGGCGCGGCGTCCGGGACGCGCTGCGGCCAGCCGAGGCCGATGGCGATGGGCCCGCGCATGTCGGGGGGCGTCGCCTGGGCCATCGTCGATCCGTCCGTGAACTCAACCATCGAGTGGACATACGACTGGGGGTGCACGACGACCTCAATACGAGCGAAGGGAATGTCGTAGAGGAGGTGCGCCTCGATGACTTCCAGGCCCTTGTTGACCAGGGTCGCGGAGTTGACGGTGATCACCGGGCCCATGGCCCAGGTGGGGTGCGCGAGGGCGTCGGCGGGCGTGACGTCCGCCAGTTCCGCCTTCGTCCGGCCGCGGAAGGGGCCCCCGGAGGCGGTGACGACCAGTTTGCGCACATCGGCCCGGGTGCCGCAGGCGAGTGCCTGGAAGAGGGCGGCGTGCTCGGAGTCGACCGGGATGATCTGGCCCGGCTTGGCCACCGCCTTCACCAGCGGGCCGCCGACGATGAGCGACTCCTTGTTGGCGAGTGCGAGGGTGCGGCCCGCCTCCAGGGCGGCGAGGGTCGGGGCGAGGCCGATGGAACCGGTGATGCCGTTGAGCACCGTGTGGCAGTCGGATGCGGCGAGGTCCGTGGCGGCGCCCGGGCCGGCGAGGATCTCGGGCAGGGCCTCCCCGGCCCCGTACGCGGTGGTCAGGGCCTCACGCAGGGCCGGTACGACGTCCTTACGGGCGACCGCGACGGTCCGTACGCGCAGGCGGTGCGCCTGCTCGGCCAGCAGCTCCACCCTCCCTCCGGCGGCGGAGAGCCCGGTGATGCGGAAACGGTCCGGGTTACGCAGGACGAGGTCGATGGCCTGGGTGCCGATCGATCCGGTCGATCCGAGGATCACCACGTCCCGTACACCGTCGACCGGGTCGAAGACGAGATGCGGATCGGCGAGAGGGGCTGGACTGTCGCTCATCCCCCCATTGTGGCCGCTTCCGGTGTCCGCCAGGACCGCGCGCCCCTCTGTTGACCCACTTCGTGCCGTGTGCGGTTGACGAGGGCATTTCTCCACTTGTGAAGCACACGTGAAGACCGGGGTGAACGGACATCAGCGCGACCAAGTTCCAGGACCGCAGGCCGGCGGTCGGCTGTCGGCTGTGGCTGATCGCGCCCAGGCGGCGGAGCCGCAGATCGGCACAGCCCCGCGCCCCTGAAAGCATGGGGCGCGGGGAGCTGTGACGTCACCGGACGCGGCGGTGGACGTTCTCCTTCTCGCTGGGGCCGGGTGTCGCGTCCGCGATCCAGGGGCCCTCGCCGGACGGGTCGATCACGCCCTGCTCCAGCCACTCGTAGACGCCCCCGAGCACCCCCTTGACCACCTTGCGGTCGAGGTCGTCGGTGTTGTCCCAGAGGCGGCCGAAGAGTTCCTCGACGCGGAGGCGGGACTGACGGCAGAAGACGTCGGCGAGCTGGTAGGCCTCGCGGCCGTGGTCGCCGGTGGTGCGCAGGAGTTCGGCGCGCACGACGGCCGCGCTCATGGCGAAGAGTTCGGCGCCGATGTCGACGATCCGGCCGAGGAAGCCCTGCTTGCTCTCCATACGGCCCTGCCAGCGGGACATGGCGTAGAAGGTGGAGCGGGCCAGCTTGCGGGCGTTGCGCTCGACGTAGCGCAGGTGCGCGGAGAGATCCGGATGTCCTTCGGGGTGGAAGTCGCCGTACGCGCGCGGGAGCTGTCCGGCGCCCGCGACCAGCTTGGGCAGCCACCTGGCGTAGAAGACGCCCGCGTTCGCGCCGGCCCTGGCCTTGTCGGAAAGGGACTTCTCCGGATCGATGAGGTCGCCGGCCACGGAGAGGTGGGCGTCGACGGCCTCACGGGCGATCAGCAGATGCATGATCTCCGTGGAGCCCTCGAAGATCCGGTTGATGCGCAGGTCGCGCAGGATCTGCTCGGCGGGGACGGCCCGCTCGCCGCGCGCCCGCAGCGAATCCGCCGTCTCGAAGCCCCGGCCGCCGCGGATCTGGACCAGTTCGTCGGCGATGCGCCAGCCCATCTCGGAGGCGAAGAGCTTGGCCAGGGCACCCTCGATGCGGATGTCGTTGCGGTCCTCGTCGGCCATCTGCGAGGAGAGATCGAGCACCGCTTCCAGGGCGAAGGTGGTGGCGGCGATGAAGGAGATCTTCTGCCCGACCGCCTCGTGGTGGGCGACCGGCTTTCCCCACTGCTCACGGGCCACCGACCACTCGCGGGCGATCTTCAGGCACCACTTGCCGGCGGCCACGCAGGACGCGGGGAGCGAGAGCCGGCCCGTGTTGAGGGTCGTGAGGGCGATCTTCAGGCCCGCGCCCTCGGGGCCGATGCGGTTCGCGGCGGGGACCCGGACCTGGTGGAAGCGGGTGACGCCGTTCTCGATACCGCGCAGCCCCATGAAGGCGTTGCGGTTCTCGACGGTGACACCGGGCGAGTCGGCCTCCACGACGAAGGCGGTGATGCCGCCCCTGTGGCCCTCGCTTTTCGGCACCCGGGCCATCACGACGAGAAGGTCGGCGACCACGCCGTTGGTGGTCCACAGCTTCACCCCGTCGAGGACGTAGTCGTCGCCCTCTGCCACCGCGCTCGTGGCGAGCCTGGCCGGGTCGGAGCCGACGTCGGGCTCGGTGAGGAGGAAGGCGCTGATGTCGGTGCGGGCGCAGCGCGGCAGGAACTTCTCCTTCTGTTCGGGGGTGCCGAACAGTTTCAGCGGCTGCGGTACGCCGATCGACTGGTGTGCGGACAGCAGCACGCCGATTGCCGGGCTGGCCGAGCCCGCCAGGGCCAGCGCCTTGTTGTAGTACACCTGGGTGAGGCCGAGACCGCCGTACCTGGGGTCGATCTTCATGCCGAGGGCGCCGAGCTCCTTGAGGCCGTTGATCACCTCGTCGGGGATGCGGCCCTCGCGCTCGATCAGGGCCCCGTCCACCTTCGTCTCGCAGAAGTCGCGCAGCTCGGCGAGGAACTTCTCGCCGCGCCGGACGGCCTCGCCGGTGGGGAGCGGGTGGGGGTGGATGAGGTCGAGGCGGAACCGGCCCAGGAACAGTTCCTTGGCGAAACTGGGCTTGCGCCAGTCCTGCTCCCGGGCGGCCTCCGCCACCTGGCGGGCCTCACGTTCGGTGACGACGGGCTTCTTGAGGGGTGGTGCGGACATGAGGCTCACCTCGCCGCGAATCGGGATCTTGTCCCTGGATGGTTACCTATGGGTGCTACCTGATCGTTGGTACCCGATCCCGGGTGAGCCCGCCACCCCTCGTGCGCGCGTTCAGCCGTTTCGCGAACCCGATCGCGACCGGACCCGCCCGAAGTCGCCATCCAGTTCTAAGCTGGGATCACGGGGAGCACCCGGAGGAGCGCGAGGGCCGCGCGACAAGCCCCAACCGTGCGCTCCCGCCCCACACCCCCACCCCCACCTCGCCTCGGCGCCCACCCCGTCATCGAAGCGCTTCGACAACCTATGGACACCCACCCCCCGCCGAGCTACTGTCGAGCCACCCTCACTGCCTCTTGTCCCGAAGAAGTGCGCTGTCGAAGCGCTTAAACACGCTTGGAGAGCTGGATGGTCACCCTCGCCGAGGTCGCCCAGCACGCCGGAGTCTCGGCGAGCACGGTGAGCTATGTCCTCAGCGGCAAGCGGTCCATCTCCGTCGGCACCCGGCAGCGGGTCGAGCGGAGCATCCAGGAGCTCGGCTACCACCCGAACGCGGGGGCCCGCGCCCTGGCGAGCAGCAGGTCGAACATCGTCGCCCTGATGGTCCCGCTGCGCACCGACATGTACGTCCCGGTGATGATGGAGATCGCCATAGCCGTGGCCACCACGGCCCGCACGTACGGCTACGACGTGCTGCTCCTCACCGGCGAGGAGGGCCCCGACGCGGTGCGCCGCGTCACGGGCAGCGGGCTCGCCGACGCGATGATCCTGATGGACGTCGAGCTCGCCGACGAGCGGCTGCCGCTGCTGCGCGGCACCGACCAGCCGTCGGTGCTCATCGGACTGCCCGCCGACACCAGCGGTCTGACCTGCGTCGACCTCGACTTCGGTGCGACGGGCGCGCTGTGTGTGGAGCATCTGGCGGTGCTCGGCCACCGCGAGATCGCTGTCATCGGCGAGGCGCCCGCGGTGTACGAACGGCACACCGGTTTCGCCGAACGCACCCTCGACGGACTGCGGTCCCGGGCCCGGGAGCTGGGCCTGCGCGTGCTGCACCGCCCGTGCGAGGGCGGCTACGACGCGATGGCCGCGACCCTCGCCCGGATCTTCGACGAACGGCCGGGCACCACGGGGTTCGTCGTGCAGAACGAGTCCGCGGTGGAGCCGCTGCTCGCGCTGCTGCGCCAGCAGGGCCGGGCGGTGCCCGAGGACGTCTCGGTGATCGGGGTCTGCCCGGACCAGGTCGCCGTGCAGGCCTCCGTGCGGCTGACCTCCGTCGCCATCCCCGCCCAGGAGATGGGACGGCGGGCCGTGGAGCAGCTGGTCGCCAAGCTGGAGGGGCGGGACACCGACGAAGTGGTCCTCCTCGCCCCCGAACTGACGGTCCGCGCGAGCACGGGCCCGCTGTCCGCCACGGGCTGAGCCCACCGACCGAGCCGGTCGGCGGTCCGCGCCGCCACCACCGACACCGAAACCGACAGTCACCGCCCTTTCCCGGTACGGAAGTCGCCGTACGGGATCGCCGTAGGAACCTCCTCCCCCACCGCCCGGCCCACCGAGCCGAGTCCGGTGTGCCGCCACTCCTCCCTTCCAGGAGCCGTCTCGTGAATCAGCCTGCCGAGAACCAGACCCCGTCGGGCGCGGTCAGCCTCGCCCAGTCCTCCCCCACCGTCGGTACGTTCCGTGAGCGGGACGGTGCCCTGGAGTGGAGCGGACGCCAGGAGACCCTGCGGATCGAGCCCTGGGGCCCGGACGCCGTCCGGGTCCGCGCCCGCCTGGGCGGCCCGGTCCTCGACGGGCTGCCCGGTGCCCTGCTCGACGAGGCGGAGAGCACCGAGAGCAGCGTCAAGATCGAGGACGGGCTGGGGTGGCTGACCGTCGGCGCGCTCACCGTCGAGGTGAACGCCGAGGGCCTGATCCGCTACACGCGCACCGCCGACGGCAGTGAGCTGCTCTCCGAGGCCCGCGCCCACTTCTGGTGGCCGGGCTCGCGCCTCTACACCGCCGTCGGCAACGGTTACCACCGCCTTGAGCAGCGCTTCGCCGCGTACGACGACGAGAAGCTGTACGGCCTCGGGCAGCACCAGCACGGGCGGCTCGACCAGAAGGGCCTGGTCCTCGACCTGGTCCAGCGCAACGCCGAGGTCGGCATCCCGGTGCTCACCTCCAGCCGCGGCTACACCCTGCTGTGGAACAACCCGGCGATCGGCCGCGTCGAGCTGGCCGGCAACGGCACCCGGTGGGTCGCGGACTCGGCCCGGCAGATCGACTACTGGATCACCGCGGGCGACCCGGCCGACGCGCAGCGCCGCTACAGCGCGGCGACGGGCCGTACGCCGATGCTGCCCGAGTGGGCGGCCGGGTTCTGGCAGTGCAAGCTGCGCTACCGCACGCAGGACGAACTCCTCGCCGTGGCACGGGAGTACAAGCGGCGCGGCCTGCCCATCGACGTCATCGTGTGCGACTTCTTCCACTGGACGCACCTCGGCGAGTGGAAGTTCGACCTGAGCGAGTGGCCCGACCCGGCGGCCATGGTCCGTGAGCTGGACGAGCTGGGCATCAAGCTGGTGGTGTCGGTGTGGCCGTCGGTCTCGCCGCTCAGCGAGAACCACCACCTCATGGAGCAGCGCGGCTACTTCATCGGCACGCAGTACGGCCCGATGGCGCACGCCGACTGGCCGGACAAGCAGGTCGCGTCGACGGTCCAGGTGGCCTTCTACGACGCGACGAATCCGGAAGCGCGGGAGTTCGTGTGGTCGCGGGTGAAGGAGAACTACCTGGAGCGGTACGGCATCAAGGCGTTCTGGCTGGACGCCTGCGAGCCGGAGCTCAAGCCGGGCTTCCAGGAGAACCTGCGCTACTGGGCGGGCCCCGGCCTGGAGGTCGGCAACATCTACCCGGCAGAGAGCGCCCGCACCTTCTACGAGGGTCTGAAGGCGACCGGCGAGGACGAGATCGTCTCCCTCAACCGGTCGGCGTGGGCGGGCAGTCAGCGCTACGGCGCCGCGCTGTGGTCCGGTGACATCGGCACCGACTTCCCGACCCTGCGCCGGCAGATCGCGGCGGGCCTCAACACGGCGCTGTCCGGCATCCCCTGGTGGAACACCGACATCGGCGGCTTCCACGGCGGGAACCCGGACGACCCGGCGTACCGCGAGGTGATGGTCCGCTGGTTCCAGTTCGGCGCGTTCTCCCCGCTGATGCGGTTGCACGGCTTCCGCGAGCCCGGCATGCCGCTGGGGCCGGACATGACCGGTGGGCCCAACGAGGTCTGGTCGTACGGGGAGGAGGCCGGGGTGGTCCTGGAGCGGTATCTGCGACTGCGGGAGCGGCTGAAGCCGTACGTGCTCCAGGTCATGCGTGAGGCCCACGAGGAGGGGCTGCCGGTGATGCGACCGCTGTTCCTGGAGTTCCCGGACGACGCGGCCGCCTGGTCGGTCGACGACGCGTATCTGTTCGGGCGGGACGTGCTGGTCGCCCCGGTGCTGGAGGCGGGGGCGACCACCTGGACGACGTATCTGCCGGCGGGGGCGCGGTGGACGGACGCGTGGACCGGGGAGACGTACGAGGGGGGCCGGTCGGTGACCGTGGACGCCCCGCTGGAGCGCATTCCGGTGTTCCTGCGGGACGGGGTGTCGCTGCCGATCGCCGAGTAGGGGGACGTACACGCCGGTGGTGCCCGACTCGGCGTACCGGGCGAGCTGTCCGCCGATTCCCACGGGTGAGCCGTGCGGGGGTTCCACCCGCGTCGCCCCGGGGCGACGGAGAGAGACGGAGACGGGTCTACGCTGTGGCGCCACGGCCATCCCATGGTCTTCAGGGGTGTGCACGACCTCTGGGTGAGTGGAGATGACGGGGATGAACAGCCGTACGGGAGAGCCCCGCGGAACGCGCGGGGGACGGCCGGGACGCCGGGGCCCGGCCGTCCGCAGACCCGTCCACCGGACGCGGACGACGATACGCGCCACCGGCGCGCATCTGGACGCGCCGAGGGCCTCCGGTGCCACCGGAGGCGGCACCGGAGGCCGAGGTCCCCATGACCTGGTGCCGCGACGGGGCGAACGTCGCCCGTCGCGGCACCAGCCGACGACCCGGCCTGCGGCTCAATCGCCGATGACCGTCAACTGCTGCTGACGGTCAGGTTGTTGGTCCTGAAGTCCAGACCGCCGGACGAGGAGGTGACCTCGAAGCCGAACTGCACGTCACCGATGGTCTCGTTGCCCATCCAGCCCTTGGTGTCCTTGATCCACTTCAGGACCGGGAGGATCTGGACGGTGCCGGAGGTCGAGTCCGAGGTGCGCAGGAACGAGATGACGTCCCAGTACGTGCCGTCGGACCGGTACGCGCGGCCCTTGTAGACGTTCCAGTTGTGGCCACCGAGCGTGGCGTTGCCCTGGTAGCTGCCGAGCGCGCCGACGGCGCCGTTGTAGTTGACCCAGAGCATGATCTCGTAGTCGTGGTCCGTGTCCCAGACGTCGTACGAGGTGTTGTACGCGCCGGAGGACGGGACCGTGACGTTGTAGCTGCTGTTGAGCGAACCGAGCGAGCTGATCGTCTTGTTGATCACCTTCTTGGAGTTGGGGTACGACTTGATGCCACCGGTGTTGGGGTGGTTGGCCCAGACCCCCCAGTTGGTGCCGGAGTTGGCCCAGATGCACTGGCTGCCGGCGCCGGAGCCCCAGATGTTGTTGTAGAGGGTGTAGCCGTTCAGGTTCGTGTTGCCCCACTGGGCGCAGGAGTTCCAGACGGCGGCCGAGGCGGGGGCGGAGGCGAGGCCGATGGTGGCGCCGAGCGCGAGCGCGGGGGCCAGCAGGACCTTGCCGATCCGGCCGAGGGTGCGAGTGCGGGAGCGGGTGCGTGTTGCCATGGGGTGTCGTGTTCCTTCCATGGGTGGGGGGAGTTGCGGGGTGGGGGAGCTACCGCGGCCCCAGGGTGAGGACGCGGTCTTCTCCGGCGACGAGGTCGAGCGGTTCGGCGCCGGAGGAAGTCCGTAGTTCCACGCGACAGGTCCGGGTGGGGCGCAGGGCGACCGTCGCGCCGTGGGGCCCCCAGGTGAGGTCGGCCTCCGCCCCGAAGCGGGTGCGTACGCCCCGGAGGGAGCCCTTGGGGTACGCGTCCGGCAGCGCGGGCAGGAGGACGAGCCGGTCCGGGGTCGACTGGACGAGGGCCTCGATCAGCACGCCGGGCAGCGTGTGCGCGGCGTCCGCGTTGTAGACGTCGAGGCGGGGGTAGTGCGAGGTCATCAGGGAGGCGTGGAAGAAGTCGCCGGCCAGGACCTGCCCGAGTGCGTGCGCGACCCGTTCGCCGTCCCGCAGCCGGGCCGCGACGAGCGCGTGGTGCAGGTAGCCGTGTGCCGAGTCGTTCTCCGCGCCCCGGAGCTCCAGCGCGCGGTGCGCCGCCGCCGCGAGGTCCGGGGTGTCGTACGGGGTGATCTCGTCGAGCGGCCACACCCCGTAGAGGTGACTGAGGTGGCGGTGGTCGTAGGTCTCGGCCAGCCCCGGCCACGCCCACTCCGCCAGCGCCCCGTCCTCGTTCACCCGGTGCGGCGGGATCCGCTCGGCCAGCGCCCGCCAGCGGTCCGCCTCGGCGGAGCCCGGGTGGTACTCGGCGGCGGTCAGCAGCGCGTGCCGAGCGGCGGAGAGGTCCATCGCCGCGTTGATCGCACCCCAGCTCGCGTTCGCCGGCCGGTTCTCCGGTGAGTAGGAGGGCACGACGACGACCTGCCCGTCGGCGTCGGTCCGGGTGAGGAAGTCCTCGTAGAAGCGGGCCGCCTCGGCGAGCGCGGCTCCCGTGCGCGGATCACGCTCGCCGCGTGTCTCGTCGTGGTCCACCAGCGGCTTCAGCAGCCAGTCGGCTGCCGCCGTCCAGAGGTGGAGGGGGTACTCCCGGCTGTAGTGGTACGTGTACCCGGACTCCCCGTCGGTGTGCGGGGGCGCCACCACACCCCGCGCGCCGAAGATCGCCCGCGCGTTCTCCCGCCAGTCGTCGAGCTGCCCGTGGACCAGGTTCGCGTGCGCCTCGGTCACCTCCGGCAACGCGCCCGCCGCCGCGGACGCCGTCTGGAGGTTGAGGTTCGCGTCGGTGGTGAACGCGCCCGACCACGCGGTGTTCCAGTCGCCGGTCCAGAGGCCTACCAGGCGCGGCGGGAGCAGGCCGCTGGAGGAGAGGAGGTGGTAGCGGCCGGCGGCGAAGAGGCGTTCGAGGAGGGCGGGGCTCCGGTGGCGGCGGACCAGCTCGGAGCCGGGCAGGGAGCGCTCGGTGTCGTCGGCTTCCAGAGTGAGCGAGGCCCGGCCGTACGCGGTCCGGTGGCGGTCGAGGTGGCGTTCCAGGAGGTGGCCGAAGGTGTCCTGCTCCTGCAACAGGCCCCGCAGGCCCCGCCGTTCGGCCATCGCGTCCAGTTCACCGCTGTGCCGGCGTACCCGGGTGAGCAGCAGCACCGACCGGGCCCGTTCCACCTGTACGCCGGGCGGGGTGAGGGTCGTACGGCCGCCGGTGACGACGACCAGCGTGGTGCCGGTGTACGCGCGGTCGCTGCCCGGGTAGCGGACCCTGAGACTCAGTGCCGCGCCCTCGGGGGTGAGGACCGCGCCATGACCGATCCCCAGGTCCGTGGGTGCGCCCGGCAGCCGGGGGTCGAGGTCGATGTCCAGGGTGAGCGGGTGCCCTGTGACGCACTGGACGATCACGTCGTCCGCGCGTGAGACGAAGACACGGCTGCGCCAGCCGTCGCACACGGCCTCGACGACACCGGTGGTGAAGTCGACCGAGCGCCGGTAGCCGCGCCTGTCCCCGTGCGCCTGCCTCAGCCGTGTCCGGAACGCGGGATGGAACGGCTGCACCCACCGCAGCCCGCGTCCGTCCGTGAACCCTTCGGCGGCGGTCAGGTCACCGGCGAGCATCCGGTCCTGGAGCGAGGCGAGTCGGCCGGCGAGGCGCGGCGGCCTCTCGCTCTCGCCGCCGTTGGGGCGTACCAGGGTGTGGTGGGTGACGATGACGCTGTCGTCGTCGGGGTCGCCGAACACCATGGCGCCGTGCCGGCCGTTGCCGCTGAGGAAGGCGTCCTCCCAGCGGGCGGCGGGCGCCGGCTCCCACGTGCCGTGCCGGGTCGGCGCGGTGGTCGCCGTCGAGGCCGCGTCCGGGGTCGTGGACCTGGTCATGAGGTCAGCACCGCCACGCCGTACCGGCCGAGCGTCAGCGAGCCGGTGACCGTCGCCCCCGTCAGCAGGTCCCGGTGGATGCCCGGTATCCCGACGGTGACCTCGTCGCGGCCGTGGTTGAGCACGAAGAGCGCCTCGCCGCGACGGACCGCCTCGATGCCGTCGGGCAGCCCGTCGAGCACCGGGCGCACCCCGGCGTCCGTCGCGACCCGCGTCAAGAGGGCCCGCAGCTCGGCGGGTTCGGGCAGGGTGGAGACGTACCAGGCGCGTCCCTTCCGCAACACCGCCGGGAGGCCGTCGAGTTCGCCGCCCTTGTAGGGGACGGTCTGGTCCGGGTCGCCCGCCTCGATCTCCTCGGACCACAGCGTCCCCCGGAAGCCGTCGCACTCGACGTCCTCCCCTGCGTCCAGCGGCCACCACTCGTGCAGGGTGCGGATGCCGAAGAGTGCGCGGAGCCGGGCGTCCATACCTCCCGGGCGTACCCGGTCGTCCCCGTCGGCGACCCCGGTCAGGAAGCCGCTGACGAGGGTGCCGCCGCCGCGTACGTACGCGAGGAGGTTCTCGACGGCCGTGTCGGTGAGCAGATAGAGCTGCGGTACGACGACGAGCCTGTAGGCGGAGAGGTCGTGCTCGGGGTGGGCGAAGGCGGTGGTGAGGTGTGCCTCCCAGAGGGCGCGGTGCCAGGAGCGCACGACCTGGGGCAGGTCGACCTCGGACGAGAGCCGGCCGTCCTGGGCTCCGGCCCACCAGGAGTTCCAGTCGAACAGCACGGCGACGTCGGCGTGGACGTGATGTCCCGTCACCTCATCGCCGACAGCGGCCAGTTCGGCGCCGAGCCGCTTGACCTCCTGGTACGTGCGCCCCTGCTCGCCCGCGTGGCTGACCATGCCGGAGTGGAACTTCTCCGCGCCCTGCCGGGACTGTCGCCACTGGAAGTAGCAGACGGCGTCCGCGCCCCGGGCGACCGCCTGGAGGGACCACAGACGGTTGAGGCCGCGGGGCTTGGGGTGGTTGACGCCGCGCCAGTTGACGGGGCCGGCGGCCTGCTCCATGAGCATCCAGGGGCCGCCGCCCGCCTGGGAGCGCGTCATGTCCTGGATCAGCGCCCCGTTCTGGGCACCGAGCGGGTCGCGCGGGTCGGGGTAGATGTCGACCGAGACGACGTCCTCCTCCTCGGCCCACCGCCAGGCGTCCTGGCCCACCCACATCGGCATGAAGTTGGTGGTGACCGGGAGGTGCGGGGTGTGCCGGCGGACGATGTCGCGCTCGATGACGTAGCACTCCAGGAGCATGTCGCTCGTGAAGCGTCTGAAGTCCAGCACGTGCGTGGGGTTCTTCATGTAGTGGGCGCGACGGGGTGGCAGGATCTCGTGCCAGCCGTCGTAGCGCTGGCTCCAGAAGGCCGTGCCCCAGGCCTCGTTGAGCGCCTCCAGCGTGCCGTATCTCCGCCGGAGCCAGTCACGGAAGGTGACCGCCGCCTCGTCGCCCCAGTCGTAGGTGCAGTACTCGTTGTTGATGTGCCACATCGTGAGGGCCGGGTGGCCGCCGTAGCGGGCGGCGAGGTCCTCGGTGATGGCGGCGGCGTAACGGCGGTAGGTGTCGCTGGAGTGCGAGAAGTGCTGGCGGGAGCCCCACCACTCGATCTGCCCGTGCTCGTCGCGCGGCAGGGTCTCGGGGTGGAGGCGACCCATCCACGGCGGCGGGGAGGAGGTGGGGGTGGCGAGGACGACGCCGATGCCGTGGTCGTGCATGAGGTCCATCAGCTTGTCCAGCCAGCCGAACTCCCGTGCACCCGGCCGGGGTTCGAGTTTCGCCCAGGAGAAGACGCCGAGGGTGACGGAGTTGACGCCGGCCTCCTTCATGAGGCGTACGTCCTCGTGCCACACCTCCTCGGGCCACTGCTCGGGGTTGTAGTCACCGCCGAACAGGACCCGGCCTCGCGTGGCGTCGTTCAGGCCGGGGCGGGTGGCGTCCTGCGGGGCCGGGCGGGTCGCCTCCGGCATCAGACCGGCTCCCCGTACTGGACGCCCCGCCCGTTCGTCGCGAGGTACACGCGGCCGTGGACGCGCGGGTCGCCGATGATGACCTCGCCGATCCAGCCCCACTGGTGGGCGTCGTCGTTGATACGGATCCAGGTCTTCGCGCCGTCGTCCGAGCGGTAGACGGCGGTGATGGCCTCGGTCGAGCCGACCTGGTAGACGGCCGGGTAGTCGGCGCCGTCCGCGGCCTTGCCGAAGCCGAGGGTGTACGAGGCCCAGCAGCTGTCGACCTTCGAGAAGGCGGCACCGCCGTCGGTGGAGCGGTACAGCCCGTTCCACTTCACGCTCAGCCACAGGTCGCCCTTGCGTCCCGGGGCCGCGACCAGCTTGAACTGACTGTCTCCCTTGGGTAGTCCGGTCGCACGCGCCGTGAACGAACGGCCGCTGTCGGTGCTGGCGAACAGTGTTCCCGCGTCGGTGTCGTACGCGTAGAAGACCGTCGGGTCGGCCGGGTCGGCGACCGGCGTGGCGCCCTTCGGGAAGGAGGAGACCTCGGTCCAGGTCGCGCCGTTGTCGGTGGAGCGGTGGGCCGCGTACTTCGTGCCGTCCCAGTGCACGAAGGACCACAGCAGCACACTGCCGTCGGCGTTGGTGGCGATCGGCCCCGGCGCGTCCTTGGCGATGGCGGGCTGGGTCTTGAAGGGCGCCCAGGTCCGGCCCCCGTCGTTCGAGTAGGCGCCGTTGCCGTTGTCGCCCCAGCCGGTGCGGACCACGTACGACGGCTTCTCCGCGGCCTGCGCGAGGCCCGTCGCCGATCCGAACACGGGGTTCGTCGCCATGCCGCGCGAGGGGGACGCCGTGAGCCGCTCGTGGTACATCGTGCCGATGTCCCCGGACCCGCTGATCAGGTGCGCCTCTCCGACCGGCGGCGAGACCAGCTGGCGCACGGACGTCTCCTCCAGGCCGCGGATCTGCGGGGCCCAGCGCCTGAGGTCGCGGGTGCCGTAGAGAGTCGCACCGGTGCCGTACACGATGTGCTTCGAGTCGTACGGGTCGAGCGCCAGCGCCTGGATCCACCAGCCGAACTTCGGCTCGTCGGCACCCCACTTGAGGTAGGGCGTCTCGGACACGTCGAAGACGGCGGAGTCCTTGAGGGACGTCCAGGTACGGCCGCCGTTCGTGGAGCGGTACACGGTGTCGATGTCGGCCCAGCGGTTGTTGGTGGAGACGACGACGGTGCCAGGGCGGCAGGCGTCCACGTCCACCCCGCCGTAGCCGAAGCTGTCGGCGCTGCCGTCGGCCGTGGTGCCGCCCGGCTTCACGGGGGTGACGTCGGTCCACTTGCCGCTGGTGGTGCGGAGCTTGTGCACGCTGCCGTCGGACTGGCCGTTGGGGCCGGGCGCGTTGGCGTACGTCACGTACAGCTCGCGGGTGTGCTTGTCGTACGCGGCGCGGATCGGGACCTTGGCGGAGGTGCCGGTGGGCTGCCCGGGGACGGCTTTCCAGGTGGTGCCGTCGGTGGTGCGGTAGAGGTTGGCGGAGGTGCCGTCGCCGTCGCCCCAGCCGGCGTAGACGGCGCGGCCGGCGGCGACGAGGAGGGTGACGCCCTGGCCGGAGCTGCTGGGACTCGCCGGGAAGCCGGTCGCCGGCGCCCAGGTGGCGCCCCGGTCGGTCGACTTGAGCAGGCCGTCGTGTCGGGTGCCCAGCCACAGGGTGTCGCTGTCGCGCGGGTCGACGAGGAGGCGCTCGCCCGTGCCCCGGCCGTCCTCGTTGGCGCCGAGCTTCACGGTGAGGTCGGTGCGGCTCCAGGTGGCGCCGCGGTCCTCGGAGCGGAGGATCGCGCCGTTGCCGGCCCAGGACTGGGCGTAGGTGCCGAGGGCGAGGTAGAGCCGCTTCGGGTGGGCGGGATCGACGGCGATGGCCTCCACGCCGAGGAGGTTCCAGTCGTCCCAGCCGAGGTGGTCGGTCAGCGGGGTCCAGCGGGCCTTGCGGTCGTCCCAGCGGTAGGCGCCGCCGATGTCGGTGCGGGCGTAGGCGAGGCCGCGGACCGAGGGGTGGAAGAGAACGCCGGTGACGAAACCGGTGCCGCCGATCACGGCGGTGCGCCAGCGGTAGCCGCCGGCGGCGGGCTCCGCCCCGGCCGCCCGGGCTTCTGCGGCGTGGGCCGGGGCCCCCAGCGTGGGGAGGGCGGTGAGGGCGGCGGCGACCGCGGTTCCGGTGAGTACGGTGCGGCGGCTCGGCTGGGGCGTGCGCATGACATACCTCGTTTTGCGGGAGGGGGTGCGTTTGTTTGGGTGCCGGGGAATTCGGTCGACGCGGATCATCGGCGACTGTGGGTGTGTGTGTGGGGGGGGCTGGTCGCGCGGTTCCCCGCGCCCTTGAAGTCGCGCCCCTGTGCCAAAGGGGCCCTTGGGAGCCCGCCGTGCCCGGCCGGGTGACAGGCACGGCCGGACGCGGCGGGGGTCGGAGGTGGTGCGGGTGCGGGCGTCAGCCCTTGACCGCGCCGGTGAGCATGCCCTTCTTGAAGTGTTTCTGGACGAAGGGGGAGAGGACGGCGACGGGGACGAGGGCCATCACCATGACGGCCATCTGGATGGCGAGCGGGGAGAGCTGTCCGGTGTTGATCTGGGTCTGCAGCCCGACCGGGCGTTCCTGCATCTGGACCAGCTGGATCATCACGTTCTGCAACGGCATCATCTCCTGGTCGGTCAGGTAGATCGACGCGTTGAACCAGGCGCTCCAGTAGCCGACGGCGTAGAAGAGGGCGATCACCGCGATGACCGCCCGGGAGAGCGGCATCACGATCTTCCACAGGATGCGCCACTCGCCCGCCCCGTCGATGCGGGCGCTGTCCATCAGTTCCTGGGAGATGTTCATGAAGAACGCGCGCAGGACCAGGATGTTGAAGATGCTCACCGCGCTGGGGAGGACGAGCGCCAGATAGGTGTCCGTCAGGCCGAGGGCCTGTACCAGCAGGTAGGTCGGGATGAGGCCGGCGCCGAAGAACATCGTCGCGAGCAGGGTCATCAGGATCCAGCGGTGGCCGAGTGAGCCGCTGCGCGAGAGGCCGTAGGCGCACAGGATCGACACGGCCATGCTGAACAGCGTGCCCACGACGGTGACGCCGACGCTGACCAGGGCGGCGCGCTGCACCTGGCCGCCGCCGAGGAGTTCCTGGTAGGCGATGAAGGTGATGCCCTTGGGGATCACCACCAGGCCGCCCGCCTCGTCGATGGTCTTCTTCGACTGGAGACTGGTGACGATCACGATCCACAGGGGGAAGAGGATCGCGAAGCAGGCGATGCCCAGCACCAGTCCCTTGCCCGCGATCCCGACCCTGGACGGTTTCTCCTCCCAGACCGGGCGGGCCGGTGCCGCCCACGGGCTGGGCTTCTTGAGGCGCGGCTTGTCATCGGCCCGCTGGTCGAGGACGGCGGTCATTTCTTGTACACCCCCTGCTCACCCATGAGATGGGCGACCTTGTTCGCGGTCAGCACCAGTGCCAG
Source organism: Streptomyces sp. TG1A-60 (assembly GCF_037201975.1). Taxonomy (NCBI): domain Bacteria; kingdom Bacillati; phylum Actinomycetota; class Actinomycetes; order Kitasatosporales; family Streptomycetaceae; genus Streptomyces; species Streptomyces sp. TG1A-60. The sequence goes on from NZ_CP147520.1 coordinate 2,236,539, forward strand.
GCCCACCACGCCCTTGATGAGGCCGGCGGCGGCGGCGTAGCTGAAGTCCTGGTTGCGGATGCCGTTCCACCACACATAGGTGTCGAGGACGTCGGAGGCGCCCGGCCCCACCGCCTGTCTCTGGAGCAGGAACTGCTCGAATCCGACGGTGAGGGCGTCGCCGACGCGCAGCACCAGCAGCAGGGCGATCACCGGGCGAAGGGCGGGCAGGGTGATGTGCCAGATGCGCCGCCAGCGGCCGGCGCCGTCCATGGCGGCAGCCTCGTACAGGTCGTCGGAGACGGACGACAGCGCGGCGAGGAAGACGATGATGCCCCAGCCGGCGTCCTTCCAGATGGTCTCGAACGTGACCAGGTACTTGAAGACCTCCGGGTTGGTCATCAGGTCGAAGCCCTCGTAGCCGTGCTGGCGGAGGGTCTGCGCGATGATGCCCGCGCCGCCGAAGATCTGCATGAAGACCGTGACGACGAGGACCCAGGAGAAGAAGTGCGGCAGGTACATGACCGCCTGGGCGATCGCCCGGACCCGTGGCCTGACCACGCTGTTGATGAGCAGCGCGAGCAGGATCGGGATCGGGAAGTACAGCACCAGCTGGAGGAAGAAGAACACGAAGGTGTTCTGCACCGCGTGCCAGAAGGCCGAGTCCGCGAAGATCCGCTCGAACTGCTCCAAACCGATCCAGGGGCTCTCGAAGACGGCGACGAAGCCGTTCTCGCTGAGGTACGGGTCGTAGTCCTGGAAGGCGACCACGTTGCCGAGGATCGGTATGTAGTTGAAGACCAGTACCAGCAGCACGGCCGGCAACGTCATCAGGAGCAGCGTGCGGTCACGCTTGAATCTGAGCCGGAAACCCAGCTTCCCCGAAGGCTTCTCGCCCTGGGGCGGGGGCCCGGCGGTGCCGGACCCCTCCGGGGTCTTCGCGCGGGTCTTCGCGCGGGTCTTCGCCTCGGTCTCGCTCCGAGGCACCGTGCTGTGGGACACGGCCTTCTCCTTGCCTCAGCCCCGGGTCAGTTCGCCGAACCGCTGTCGTCGAGCAGCTTCTTGTACCAGTCGCGCAGGTCGTCGCCGCCCCTGCTCTTCCAGTCCGACACCGCCTGCTGCACGTCGCTGATCTTCTTGCGGCCGCGCACGACGTCGTCCTCCAGCTGCTCGAAGTCGTCTGCGAGGTTGGCCCAGCGGTTGGGCTCGGTGACGGTCAGCCCGAAGAAGGAGGACTTCTTGGTGAAGGCGCCCATCCGCTGCTGCCACTCGACCATGGCCCGGGTGACGTCGGGGAGGTCGGGGTAGGCGATGTACGGGGCGGGGTTTCCGGTGTAGTCGAAGGCGCCGTTGACCTCGTTGATGCCCTGCTGGGTCTTGGAGGGCAGGCCGTCCTTGATCTCGTAGTCGGTGCCCTCGACACCGTAGGCGGTGAGCATGAACTCCTTGGTGCCGTACGGGGCCGCGCAGAAGTTGCAGACGGCGAGGAAGTCCTTGATCTGCTGCTCGGACGCCTTGTTGCTGATGAAGGTGAAGATGTTGGCCGGCTGGCCCGCCCACAGTGTCGGGTCGCCGCCGTCGGGACCGAAGATGTCGAACGCGGCCATGTCGAAGTCCGAGTCCCTGGTGCCCTGCTCGGCCGTCTTGCCCCACCAGTCGGCGATGTTGTTGTTGTAGACCAGCACCTCTCCGGCGGTGAAGCGGTTGCCCGAGGTGCCGCCAGCCTTGCCGTTGACCGCGTCCGGATGGACCACCTTGGCCGCGTAGAGCTTGCGGACCCACTCCAGGGCTTCGAGGTACTCGTCGGTCTCGATGCGGTTGATCAGCTTGCCGCCGTCCATGTTCCACCACAGCGCCTTGTCGCTGCCCTGCAGGACGCCGAAGACGTTGAAAGCCGTCCACTTCATGTCGTCGCAGGCCCAGAGCTTCGACCGGGCGTCGGTGGCCTCCTTGGCCCAGGACAGGAACTCGTCCGGGCTCTTGGGGACGCTGTAACCCTTCTTCTTGAAGAGGTCCCTGCGGTACAGGGGCGCGATGTCGGTGACGTAGGAGCCGGGCATCGGGATCGCGCGCAGCTTGCCGCCGAAGATGCCGCGCTGCCAGGCCTCGGTGGGAACGGCCGCGAGGTTCGGGTACTCCTTGACCTCGTCACCGGACAGGTACGGGCCGAGGTCGGCGAACTTGGCGTTGACCGCGCTGGGGATCCTGCCGTTCAGGTTCCAGCCGGGCACGACCACGACGTCGGGGATGTCGCTGGAGGCCAGGATCGCCCCGAGTTTCTGGTCGTAGGTGACGCCGTCCTGGTTCTGCCAGGTGACCTCGACGCCGATGGCCTCGTTCATCGCCGTGTAGTACGGGTTGTCGCCCTTCGGCGGGGTTCCCCAGAACGGAGACATGATCTTCAGCTTGCCGCCGCTGCCGAGCTTCTTCGACACGGAGGTCTTCAGGTCGGCGGTGGCTATCGCCTTGGTGAAACCGGCCGCCGAGCCGTTCTTCGCCGGGATGTCGGGGGCCACGACCGTCGAAGCGACGAACGTCGGAAGGATCCCCTGCGCGTCCTTCCCCGACGTCGTGCCGTCCTTGCGGCCTTCCTGCGACCCGCCGCACGCGGACAGCAGGGGCACACCCCCGCCACTACGGCGGCGGCGACCGCCGTGGAGGCGAGGAAACTTCTCCGGCTGGGCGCGGAGGAGGAGGCGGAGTTCGGCGTCATTGCGTCAACCCTTCATGGCGCACACCAGGACACCCGGCGGTGGCCGTCGGCTGCGGTGTCTTGAGTGGGACTGGCTGTGCTGAAGCGAGGAACATCGGAGGGATGTGAGCACGCGAAGCGTTCCCTCCGCAGTCGAAGCGCTTCGATGTTGCTGCGAGGTTAAGTGAACGACCGGGGGTGCACAAGGGTCGATTCGAAGATTCCTCCGAGGCGTGGAGGACCGGAACGAGCACGTCCGACCCCTGATAGGGAGGCCGATATGACAGTGAGGAAACGGATCTGTTGCGCCTTGGTCTCTTGACACCCACCCCACGGTCGAATCAGCATCGAAGCGCTTCGAAAGCGCCTCGTCGCTCCACCGCAAAGGGATCCTCACGTGACCGCACCGACGCCGCCCACGCCGCCTTTCCGCGATCCGCAGCTGCCGCTCGCGAAGCGCATCGACGATCTGCTCCAGCGGCTCACCCTGGACGAGAAGATCGCCTTCCTGCACCAGTTCGCACCCGCCGTCGAGCGCCTCGGGGTGGCTGCCTTCCGCACCGGTCAGGAGGCTCTGCACGGCGTGGCCTGGATGGGCCCGGCGACGGTGTTCCCGCAGGCCGTCGGCCTCGGCGCGACCTGGAACGAGGACCTTGTGCGCCGCGTCGGCGAGGCCGTCTCCACCGAGACCCGCGCCATGCGCGCCCGCGACGAACGCGTCGGCCTCAACGTCTGGGCCCCGACGGTCAACCTGCTGCGCCACCCCCTGTGGGGCCGCAACGAGGAGGGCTACTCCGAGGACCCCAGGCTGACCTCCGCTATCGCGACCGCGTACACCCGCGGCCTGCGCGGCGACCACCCCACGTACTGGCGCACGGCCCCCGTCCTCAAGCACTGGCTGGCGCACAACAACGAGACCGACCGCTCCGTCACGTCCTCCTCGGTCCGCCCCCGCGTACTGCGCGAGTACGATCTGCGCGCCTTCCGACAGACGGTCGAGGCGGGCGCGGTGGCCGGGGTCATGCCCGCGTACAACCTGGTCAACGGCCGCCCCAACCACGTCTCGCCCTACCTGTCCGAGCACCTGCGCACCTGGACGGACGAGCATCTGCTGGTCTGCTCGGACGCGGGCGCGCCGTCGAACCTGGTCGACTCCGAGCACTACTACGACACCCACGAGGAGGCGACCGCCGCCTCGCTGCGGGCGGGCGTCGACAGCTTCACCGACCACGGCACGGAGAGTTCGACGATGATCGGACGAATCCAGGGTGCCCTGGACCGGGGACTGCTGACCGCGGACGACATCGACGAGGCGGTCCGCCGCCAGTTGTCGGTCCGCTTCCGCCTCGGCGAGTTCGATCCGGAGCGGGACCCGTACGCCGACACCGAGGACTTCGACACCCCGGGCCACCGCGCCCTCGCCCAGGAGGCCGCCGAGCAGGCGATCGTCCTGCTGAAGAACGAGGGCGGCCTGCTGCCGTTCGCCGCGGACGCCCGTATCGCGGTCGTCGGACTGCTCGCCGACGAGTGCAAGCTCGACTGGTACAGCGGCACCCTCATCCACCGCTCGACCCCGCTCGAAGGGCTGTACGACCGCTTCGGCGCCGAGCGCGTGACCTTCGCGGAGGGCGTGGACCGCGTACGCCTGCGGGCACTGTCCACGGGCGCGTACGTGTCCGTGCCCGAGGCGGCCGACGCCGGCGACGAGGTGCGCGGCGCGGAGGGCGCCCTCGACCCGGCGCTCCTGGCCGGCCGCACCGACCTGCCGCCGCTCACCACGGACGCGGAGGGCACCGAACTGGCCCTCATCGACTGGGGTGACGGCGTGCTCACCCTCCGCGCGCCGGACGGCCGCTATCTCTCGGTCGCCGACGACGGCCGGCTGCGTGCCTCGGCCGACCAGCCGGGCGGCTGGGTCGTCCAGGAGACGTTCCGTCTCGAAGCCCACGCGAACGGTCACCTCCTCAAGCACACAGGGACAGGCCGGTACGTCACTGTCGCCGCCGACGGAGTGAAGGTTGCCGACGCCGATCCGGAAATTTTCGACCTGATTGTGGTCGAACGGGGTGAGGAATCCGTCACGCGCGTGGCCGCCGAGGCCGACGTGGTCCTCGTGGTCGCGGGCAACGACCCGCACATCAACGGCCGCGAGACCGAGGACCGCCGGACCCTCTCTCTCCCCGCCCACCAGGAGCGCCTGCTGCGCGCGGCCCGCACCTCCAACCCGAACACCACACTGGTCCTGGTCTCGGCCTACCCGTACGCGGTCGACCCCTCCGACCTGCCCGCCGTGCTGTGGACCGCCCACGGCGGCCAGGCCGCGGGCACCGCCCTGGCCCGTGTCCTAGCCGGCGATGTCTCCCCCGCCGGCCGCCTGCCGCAGACCTGGTACGCCTCCGACGCGGACCTGCCCGGCCTCCTCGACTACGACGTCATCGGCACCCGCCAGACGTACCTCTACTTCGAGGGCGCCCCGCTGTTCCCGTTCGGCCACGGCCTGTCGTACACGGAGTTCACCTACGGAAACCTCGTCGCCCACGTGGGTGACGGCGAGCTGACGGTCTCCTGCACGGTCACCAACACGGGCCCGGTGACCGCCGACGAGGTCGCCCAGCTCTACGTCCGCGCCGAGGCCCCCTCGGTCCCGCGCCCGCGCCGTGAACTGGCGGGCCACCGCCGCGTCACCCTCGACCCCGGCGCCTCGACGGAGCTGGCCTTCCGGCTCCCGCTGTCCGTCCTGGAGTTCTGGGACGTGGCGCACGGCACCTGGCACCTGGAGCCGGGCTCGTACGAACTGCTCGTCGGCGCGTCGAGCGAGGACATCCGCCTCCGTACGACCGTCACCGTCGAGGGCGAGCCGGTCGCCCCGCGCCCGGTCCTCGCCCACGGCCTGGACGCGGCGGACTTCGACGAGCAGCGCGGCACGGAGATCGTCGACCGCGCGAAGGTGTCGGGCGACGCGGTGCGCCCGGCGGGCGAGGCGTCCGACGGCTCGGGCGAACTCGTCTTCCAGGACTGCGACTTCGGCGCGGGGGCCACCGAGATGACGGCGGAGGTGGCGGGCGAGGGGAGCGTCGAGTTCTCCCTCATCGGCGGCCCGGTGCTGGCGACGCTGACCCTCGACACACCCACCGGGGACCCGTACACGTACACGACCCTGCGCGCCGGGGTCTCGGCCGCCGGTGTGCACGACGTCCACCTCAAGCTGCGCGGCCCGTTGCGGCTGGCGCACGTCGGCTTCTCCGGCTGAGGGTCCGGAAGCAGGCCGGCGCACAGAAGGGGCCCGGCACCGGAAGGCATCGGTGCCGGGCCCCTTCATCCCGGGATCTGACCCAGACTACATGAAAACGATTGTCAGGATCTAGAGGTGTGCGGGACCTGTTCAGGGCTGTTCAGAGCTGGATCCCCGTCAGCACCATCACCCGCTCGTAGGTGTAGTCGTCCATGGCGAACCGCACGCCCTCCCGCCCGACGCCGGACTGCTTCACCCCGCCGTAGGGCATCTGGTCGGCACGGTAGGACGGCACGTCACCGACGACCACGCCGCCCACCTCCAGCGCGCGGTGGGCGCGGAACGCGGTCCGCAGGTCGTGCGTGAACACGCCCGCCTGGAGGCCGTACTTGGAGTCGTTGACGGCGGCGAAGGCCTCGGCCTCCCCTTCCACCTTCCGCACGGTGAGGACGGGCCCGAAGACCTCCTCGCAGGAGAGGGTGACGTCGCCGGGCACGTCGGCCAGAACCGTCGGCGCGTACGAGGCGCCGTCCCGCTTGCCCCCGGCGAGGAGCGTCGCGCCGGCGTCGACCGCTTCCCGGACCCATGCCTCGACGCGCCGCGCCGCGTCCTCACTGACCAGCGGACCGACGTCGGTGGCGCCGTCGGACGGGTCGCCGGTCACCTGGGCCTCGACCGCGGCGACGATGCGCGGCAGCAGCCGGTCGTACACGGACGCGTCCGCGATCACCCGCTGCACGGAGATGCAGGACTGGCCGCCCTGGTAGTTCGAGAAGGTCGCGATGCGGTTCGCCGCCCGGTCGAGGTCCTCGTCGCTCGCGTAGTCGGCGAGCACGACCGCCGCGCCGTTGCCGCCCAGCTCCAGCGTGCAGTGCTTGCGCGGCACCGAGTCCATGATCGCGTAGCCGACCTTCTCGGACCCGGTGAAGGAGATGACCGGCAGCCGCCCGTCCTGGACGAGGGCGGGCATGCGGTCGTTGGCGACGGGGAGGATGCTCCAGGCCCCGGCCGGGAGGTCTGCCACGGTCCGGGCTTCCGCGAGCAGTTCCCCGATGACCAGGCCGGAGAGCGGGGTGGCCGGAGCGGGCTTCAGGATGATCGGCGCACCGGCCGCGATCGCCGGGGCGATCTTGTGGGCGCAGAGGTTGAGCGGGAAGTTGAAGGGCGCGATACCGAGGACGACGCCCTTGGGGAAGCGGCGCGTGAACGCCAGCCGGCCCTCCCCGCCGAGGTCGGTGTCGAGCCGCTGCGCCTCACCGCCGTTGAACCGCCGGGCCTCCTCGGCCGCGAACCGGAACACGGAGACCGCGCGGCCGACCTCGCCGCGCGCCCACTTGACCGGCTTGCCGTTCTCGGCGGAGATCAGCTGCGCGATCTCCTCGGTCCGCTCGACGAGACGCCCGCTGACGTGGTCCAGGGCGGCGGCCCGTACGTGCGCCGGCGTGGCCGCGAACTCGCCCCGTACGGCGTACGCGGCGGCCACGGCCTCTTCGACCTGCTCGTCCGTCGGCACGCTCACCCTGCCGACCAGGCGGCCGTCCCAGGGCGACGTCACATCGAGCGCGGTCTCACCGGTGGCCTGGCGGCCGGCGAGCCAGAAGGCGTGGGTGGCGGTCATAGTCGATCCCGGCCCTTCGGTGGGTACACATCAGCTTCCGGCTCCACGGTAGGGCCGGGGCGGCGGGGGGTCGTTTGTCCGGTGCGTATGAGTAGGGCCGGGGGGTGTGCCGGATTGGCATGGTGGACCGTCCCGTCCCGGGGGAGGTGCCCTCGCGCGCGAGTCGCGGGAGGGCTCAGGGGGTGGGGGTGGGGGCGGCCGTGGGTTGTCCGTGGCTTGTCGCGCAGTTCCCCGCGCCCCTTCAGGGCGCGGGGCGTGACGGGGTCCGGGGCGGAGTGCCCTTAAGGGGACGGGCAGGGGCAGGAGCGAGGGAACGCCTCTACTCCCCCGCCGCGGCCGTCGCCTTCAGCGCCAGCCACAGCTCCATCCGCACATCGGGATCATCCAGCGACCGCCCCAGGATCTCCTCCACCCGCCGCATCCGGTACCGCAACGTGTGCCGATGCACTCCCAGATCGGCGGCAGCCGCATCCCACTGCCCGTGCCGCGACAGCCACGCCCGCAACGAGGCCACGAGATCCCCCCGCCCGGTCGCGTCATGCTCGCGCAAGGGTCGCAGCAGACTGTCCGCGAAGGCACGCACCGCATCGTCTGCGAGAAGAGGCACGACAGACCCGGCCGCCAGCTCCTCGTGCTCGACGAGGCAACGCCCCCGCCGCCGGGCCACGGACAACGCCTGCTCGGCCTGCTTGTACGCGGCGGCGGCAGCGATCGGCCCGGCGGGCGCGGACAGCCCGACGACGAGTTCCTCTTCCTCGACGGCCGCGGAGGGGCCGACGCCGGCGGCCACGGGACCGGTCGCCCCCGGCTCCCGACCGGCCGCCCGGGACGTCTCCAACGCCACCGCGAACTCCCCGCACGCGGCCACCGCCGCACCTCCGTCGACGGCGAGCACGACGAGCCGCTCCCCCTCGGGTACGACGAGCACGGTCTCCCCGGCCCGCGCGGCGGACGCCTCCACGACCTCGACGAGCTGCCCGAGCAGATCTCCGTCCGAGTCGACGACAGCCATGGCGACCCGTCCGGCACCCGCCTTGCCCCGAGGCTCGGCCCCGGTCCCGGGCCGATCGCCGGCCCCCGTCGTACGCGCACCCGGGGAAGAACTCGTGCCCCCCGCCCCTGACGCTGCCGTCGCCCCCACCGCAGCCGCCGCCCCGTCCACCCGTGCCCGCGCCGCCGACGCCGAGGCCGACTCCGCGAGGATCAGCCGGAACGGCGCGTCCAGCAGCTCTCCGAACAGGTCGCCGGCGACGGCCCGCGCGTGATCGGGCTCCCCGGCCAGCAGCATGCGCAGCACCGCCGCGCCGATCCGCTGCTCGGCGGCGTGGAGCGCGCGCGACCTCTCGGTGGTGAGGGTGAGGAGCGCGACGGCCGAGTGGACGGCGTACCGCTCGGCGGTGCCCAGGGCCGCGGCCGTGCCGACGGCGAGGGCGGCGCGGGCCCGGCGTCCGGTGCCGAGGGAGTGCAGTTCGACGCGGTCCTCGCCGCCGACTACCGCGCTCGCCGGCGCGGGCCGGTCCCGCAGCCGCTGGACGTCGGCGGAGAGCCGCCCGGCCCGCCGCTCCGCCCACTCGGGTGCCACCGCGACGGCGGCACCGGAGGCGTCGTACAGGGCGGCCCACCCGTCGACCTGTGCGGCGAGCGCGGTGAGCAGCCCTTCGGGGCCGTCGGCCAACGCCTGCTTGGTGAGCTCCCGCTGCGCGGCGAACCCCGCCGTCACCGCCCGGTACTGATCGGCGGCGATGGCGGCCGACACCGCCTTGCTGATGGCGAGGAAGGGGGTGCGGCGGGGCACTTCCAGGAGAGGCAGCCCCTCCCCCTCCGCCGCGTCGACGAGCGCCTTGGGGATCTCCTCGTAGTTCACGCCGACGGCGAAGCCGAGCCCGACGACGCCCGCCCCCACCAGCCGCCGCACGTAGCTTCGCATCGCCTCCGGATCCTCCGCGTCCAGCTTCAGCGCGGTGATCAGCAGCAGCTCCCCGCCTTCCATGTACGGCACGGGATCGGCGAGCTCACTGACGTGCGCCCAGCGCACCGGTACGTCCAGGCGGCCCTCGCCGGCCCGCACGGTCAGCTTGAGCGCGGAGTGGTGGACGAGCGAGGCGAGCGTGGGAGGCATGGGACCTTCAGGTCGTCGTCAGAGAGGCGGAGACGGATACGGTGCGGATGCGACGCAGACGCGATGCGGAGAGACGCGGAAACGGACCGATCTTGATGATCGATCAGCGCCACCTTTTGGCCGCCTCGTATGAACGGCCTCTACCGATTCTGCCTCACCGTACGGTCACAAGTCCCCCACACCTCGCACCGAATGGCTCAAACCGAACGGTGCCACCCGCCGCCGCACTGCTCGCTCCGCTCAGCCCCGCAGATCCACCAGCAACGGCGGCGCGTGCTCGCCCCGCACGTTCGTCAGGGACAGCACGGCGTGCCCCGGCGGCACACCGTGCGCCAGTTCGGAGGCGGACCAGCGCTCCCGTTCGACCTGACGTACGGTCACGGCGCGGGCGGTCGGCGCGTTGCCCGTGATCGCCCGGCGCAGCGCGTGCCAGGCCTTGCCCGCCGGGGAGTCGGCGACGATCTGCCGGTCGGTGACGTCCCGCGCCTCGGTCCACTCCTTGCCCCAGACCTCGGCGAAGTCCTGCCCGTCCCACGGGGTGAGCCCGGACAGCGCCATCCGGCAGCCGATGGTGCCGAGGAGCGGTCCGCGCAGGGGCCGGGGCACGTCGTCCAGGGTCCGGAGGGTGAGGACGGTACCGGCGTTGGCGGACCGCAGCCGCTGGATGCCGCGTACGGCCTCGGGGGTGACGATCCCGGTCGCGTCGTCCAGCACGAGGCAGGCGAACAGCGACCGGTCCTCCCGTACCGCGACGCTCGCCGCGAACTGGGCGAGCACCAGCCGCGCCAGGATGCGGGAGGCGTCGGCGTGGCCGCGCTGGGGGAGGTCGATGCGGACCCGTACGGGATGGTCGAGGGCCCGCAGGGAGAACGGCCGGGACCGGCCGGAGGTGTCGAAGAACCCTGCGAAGGCGGGCCGGTCGAGGAGGGCGACCCGGTCGGCCAGTACGGCGCCGACGTCGCCGGGGTGGCTGAGCTGGCGCTCCCGCGCGTCCAGCTCCCGCAGCAGCGACTCCTGCCCTGCGTCCTGGAGGGCCTCGCGCAGCTCGCCCAGCGGGCCGGGCGCGCCGTCCAGCAGCTGCCGCAGCTGCGGCACCGACGGGAACCGCCCGTGCACGGCCCGAAACGGCCCCAGCAGCTGGGCGAGCACGGTGGTGGAGCGCCGGCTGTCACCGCCGGGGTGCGGGTCGGCGAGGTCCCCGACGAGCGCCTCCGCGAGCACGGCCGCGGCCTCGTCGGGGTCGGTGGTCCCGCCGTAGAGGTCGAGGTCGTAGACGGACTCCGGGTTTCCGATGCGTACGACGACGTCGTAGGCGTCGGCCGGGCCGAGTCCGGCGCCCGCCGCGCCCACGACCACCACCGCCGCGCGTCCGGCGAGCGCGTGCAGGCACAGCGACTCGGCGACGGGCCACACGACGGCCCCGGTCTTCCCCGACCCGGCGGGCCCGACGGCCAGCAGGGAGGTGCCGAGCAGTTCGGGGCCCAGGGCGAGGCCCGTGCCCCGGTAGGCGTACGGGTTGCGCGGGTCGTCGACGGTGCCGCCCAGCCGGACCTGCCCGGTGACCATGTCGTGCCGGGCCAGCCGGGCCGGCAGGTCCCGCTCCCCGGACGGATGCGGACAGGCGGCGGCGCCGTCCTTCAACACCGCCCCCGTGAACGTCGCCAGACTGTGCCGCCCGCTGCGCACCCCCTGCCACGTCCGCATGATCCGCGCGTGATCCACATCCCGCATGAGCCCGGCCCGCGCCTCGGCGGCAAGCCGCTCGGCGGCTTCGGCGGCCCCGGCCTCCCGGAAATGGTTCCACTGGGCGGGGTCGTCCTCTGGTGGCGGTACGGCCTGCCGCTCCCGCGACTGCCGGAAGCGCGGGGCACCGTACCGGCGCCAGACCTCGCCCCAGCGACCGAGCCGGCCGACGCCGATCATGATCGCCAGGGCGACGATCGTGTACCAGACATAGCTGAGGACGACCGCGGAGTAGGAGTGGGCGGGCGCCCAGGAGTCCGGGATCATCGCGTAGAGCGGCACCAGCCACCAGCCGCCGAGGTACCCGTTCCAGAGCAGGGACCAGATCAGCCAGCCGATGAGGAAGGCGATCAGGGCGCCGCCGAGCAGCTGCCGGCCGGGGACGGTCTCCGGCTCCTCCTCCGGCCGGGGCCGATGCCCGAACCGCCACACGCCGGGCGCCGCGTCCGGTCGCGGTGTCCGCAACCAGGACAGGAAGGCGTTCCCGTCCGGCCTGGGCGGCGCCCCCGGTGCCCCCGTGGGCAGGGGAGGCACGGGAGGTGCCGCGGGCATCTCCGGCGACCCCGCCGGACGCGGCACGGGATGCGCATGCGTGCCCCGCGCGTCCCGCGTTCCGTCGCTGTTCATCGCGCCTGCCCCCTGACCAGCCGTTCCGTCCACCATCAGCGAGTCAATCTAACGCTCCCGCAAGGGGAGTTCACCGTTTGCGTGGCCGGGTGGGCCCCGTGACCACCGTATTACGCGGCTGGGCGCACACCCGTGCCCACCGTTCCTCCATGTCCAACGCGGACAAGACGAGCCCTCGACAACGCCCACATGGAGCATGCCCACCCCCCGGCCCTCGCCCTAGCCTGCGAGAAAAGAAGGCAAGCGTCCGTAAGACCTCCCAGGAGCCCCACATGAGCGCACTTCCCCAGGAGCGCCGCGTAGTCACCGCCATCCCCGGACCGAAGTCCCAGGAGTTGCAGGCGCGTCGTAGTGCCGCGGTCGCGACGGGGGTGGGGTCGGTGTTGCCGGTGTTCACCGCGCGCGCGGGCGGCGGCATCATCGAGGACGTCGACGGCAACCGGCTCATCGACTTCGGCTCGGGCATCGCCGTGACGAGCGTCGGCGCGAGCGCCGAGGCCGTCGTCCGCCGGGCCACCGCGCAGCTGCGGGACTTCACGCACACCTGTTTCATGGTCACGCCGTACGAGGGGTACGTGGCGGTCGCCGAGGCCCTCGCCGAGCTGACCCCTGGCGACCACGCCAAGAAGTCCGCGCTGTTCAACAGCGGCGCCGAGGCCGTCGAGAACGCCGTGAAGATCGCCCGCTCGCACACCGGGCGGCAGGCCGTGGTCGTGTTCGACCACGGCTACCACGGGCGCACCAACCTCACGATGGCGCTGACCGCGAAGAACATGCCGTACAAGCACGGCTTCGGCCCGTTCGCGCCCGAGGTGTACCGCGTCCCGGTGGCCTACGGCTACCGCTGGCCGACCGGTCCCGAGAACGCCGGCCCCGAAGCCGCCGCGCAGGCGATCGACCAGATCACCAAGCAGGTCGGCGCGGAGAACGTGGCCGCCGTCATCATCGAGCCGGTGCTCGGCGAGGGCGGCTTCATCGAGCCGGCCAAGGGCTTCCTGCCCGCGATCAGGAAGTTCGCCTCCGACCACGGCATCGTCTTCGTCGCCGACGAGATCCAGTCCGGTTTCTGCCGTACCGGGCAGTGGTTCGCGTGCGAGGACGAGGACATCGTCCCGGACCTGATCACCACCGCCAAGGGCATCGCCGGCGGTCTCCCGCTCGCCGCCGTGACGGGCCGCGCGGAGATCATGGACGCGGCGCACGCGGGCGGCCTGGGCGGCACCTACGGCGGCAACCCCGTCGCCTGCGCGGGCGCCCTCGGCTCGATCGAGATGATGAAGGAGCTGGATCTCAACGCCCGCGCCCAGTCAATCGAGGCGACGATGAAGGCCCGGCTGGCCACCATGGCCGAGAAGTTCGACGTCATCGGCGACATCCGGGGCCGCGGCGCCATGATCGCCGTCGAACTGGTCAAGGACCGCACGACGAAGGAGCCGCACCCGGAGGCGACCGCCGCGCTGGCGAAGGCCTGCCACCAGGAGGGCCTGCTGGTCCTGACCTGTGGCACCTACGGCAACGTGCTCCGCTTCCTGCCCCCGCTCGTCATCGGTGAGGACCTGCTGAACGAGGGCCTGGACATCATCGAGCAGGCGTTCAGCCGCGTCTGATCCCGGCATGAGCCCCTTTTCCGGCGCCGACGCGGATGCGGAACCCCCCATCCGTCTCCGACGATCCCGCGCCTCCCGGAACCGGAATCCGGCCTCGGGTCCCGGGCCCTGTGGACGAGCGTCGGACGGCGTGAAGAAGGTGTGCAAGGTGCATGTCGGGGCGCGGTTCCGCCTGTCGTCACCGCGTTCCCTGCCGTAGGTTTTCACGTAGATGAGAGATACACCCCGCCCACAGGGGACTGTGGACGGCACCGGGTCGGGGCCTCCCCAGCTTCGTCCTGGGCGTGCCCTCGCGCACACACCCGGAGCTTCCGGCTCCGGATCTTCTCACCGATCGGACGGCCGCCCGCCCCAAACCCCCCGGGGCGTGCGGCACACCGATCCGGTCGGCCGCCCTCGAACCACCCCCCCTGTTCGAGGGCGGCCGACCGTCTTCTCCGGCCGTCGCGCCGCGCTCCTCCTTCTCGGCCTCCCGGCCCTCCTCTTCGCGCTGGTCACCTGGCAGGTCGTCGCGCACGGCCCGCTGGCCCGCGCGGACGAACGCCTCAGCGACTCCCTCGTCCACCGGGGCGCCCCCACCCAGTTCCTCGCCGACCTCGGCAACCTCACGGTCGCCGTCCCGGTCCTCGCCCTCGTCGTCCTGTACGTGGCGTGGCGTACGCGTGCCACCGGTCGGGACCACTGGTGGCGGCCCTCCGCCGCCGCGACGCTCCTCATGGCCGCCGTACCGCTCTGGGTGATCCCGCTGAAGGAGCTCATCGCCCGGTCGGGCCCGCCGGTCATGGGTCCGGGCACGGGTTTCTACCCGTCCGGTCACACGGCGACCGCCTCCATCGCGTACGGCGGTGCCGTCCTGCTTCTGCTGCCCTGGCTGCGCGGCGCCCCCGCACGCCGCGCGATCGTCGTCGTCGCGGTCGTCCTGAACATCGGGGTCGGCTTCGGCCTGGTGCGTCAGGGCTACCACTGGCCGCTGGACGTGGTGGCGAGCTGGTGCGTGTGCGCGGTGCTGCTCTTCTCACCGTGGGGGTGGTCCCGTCGCTCCACGGGGTGAGGTCCGCGAGCGCGGCGCGGTCGGGGGACGGCCGCCGTCACGACGTGTGGCGGTCAGCCCTCGGCCGGCGCTGTGGGTGATCCCGGCCGTGGCCGTGGACAGCGGGTCACGCCAGTCGCGGGAGCGGTGGCAGGAGCCGTTGTGGTCAGTACCCGTTCCACGGTGATCCCGGCCTGGGCGAAGAACGACTGGGCGCGGATCCAGACGCCCTCACGCCCGGCCGACCGCCCGCCACCGGCTGCCCCGCGTCAGCTGTCGAAGCCCAGCCCCAGCCGGTCCATGGTCTTCAGCCACAGGTTGCGGCGGCCGGCGTGGGAGTCGGCTCGGGCCAGGGACCACTTGGTGAGGGCGATGCCGGTCCAGGCGAACGGCTCCGGCGGGAACGGCAGCGGCTTCTTGCGGACCATCTCCAGCTCGGTGCGTTCCGTACGCTCCCCCGCCAGCAGGTCGAGCATGACCTCCGCGCCGAACCGGGTGGCGCCCACCCCCAGCCCCGTGTAGCCGGCCGCGTACGCGACCCTGCCCTGGTGGGCAGTGCCGAAGAACGCCGAGAAGCGGGAGCAGGTGTCGATGGCGCCGCCCCAGGCGTGGGTGAAGCGGACGCCCTCCAACTGCGGGAAACAGGTGAAGAAGTGCCCGGCGAGCTTGGTGTAGGTCTCCGGCCGGTCGTCGTACTCGGCGCGCACCCGGCCGCCGTACTGGTACACCGCGTCGTAGCCGCCCCAGAGGATCCGGTTGTCGGCGCTGAGCCGGAAGTAGTGGAACTGGTTGGCCGAGTCCCCGAGCCCCTGCCGGTTCCTCCAGCCGACCGATGCCAGCCGGTCGGCGGTCAGCGGCTCGGTCATCAGCGCGTAGTCGTAGACGGGGACGGTGTACGCGCGGACGCGTCTGACCAGGCTGGGGAAGACGTTCGTGCCGAGCGCCACCTGCCGGGTACGGACCTGGCCGTAGGGTGTCCGGACGGCCATGCCGGCGCCGTACGCCTTCAGGGTCAGCGCGGGGGTGTGCTCGTAGACGCGGACGCCGAGGTCCCGGCAGGCCCGCTTCAGGTTCCAGGCGAGTTTGGCGGGGTGCAGCAGGGCGACACCCCGGCGGTCGTGGAGGCCCGCCTCGAAGGTGGGTGAGGCGACCTGGTCGCGGACGGCGTCGGCGTCGAGGAACTCGATGCCGACCGAGAGACCCTTGCGTTCGATCTCGTCGTACCAGTCGCGCACTTCCCAGGCCTGGTACGCCTCGGTGGCGACGTCGATCTCGCCGGTGCGTTCGAAGTCGCAGTCGAGGTCGTGCCGGGCGACCGCCGCCTCGATCGCGTCGAGGTTGCGGGCGCCCAGCTCCTGGAGCTTGTGGATCTCGTCGGGCCAGCGGGCGAGACCGTTGGCCAGACCGTGGGTGAGCGAGGCGGCGCAGAAGCCGCCGTTGCGGCCGGAGGCGGCCCAGCCCACCTCACGGCCTTCCAGCAGCACGACGTCCCGTCGCGGGTCGCGCTCCTTGGCGATCAGCGCGGTCCACAGTCCGCTGTAGCCGCCGCCGACGACCAGCAGGTCGCAGGTCTCGGCGCCGGTGAGCGCGGGTTCGGGGTGGGGCTTGCCGGGGTCGTCGAGCCAGTACGGGACCGGCCGTGCGTCGGAGAGAGACTTCGTCCAGCGGTTCATGGCGCTCGGGGCCATGATGTCAACTCCCTACAGAATGAGTCCGGGTCATCGGCGTTACGCCTTCTGCCGCTTTCTGCGGTTTCCGATGACCATTCCGGCCACCACGAACAGTACGGCGACCAGGAACATGGCCGTACCGATGACATTGATCTGGACGGGCGTGCCGCGCTGCGCCGAACCCCAGACGAACATGGGGAAGGTGACGGTCGAGCCCGCGTTGAAATTGGTGATGATGAAATCGTCGAAGGAGAGCGCGAAGGCGAGCAGCGCCCCCGCCGCGATGCCGGGGGCGGCGATGGGCAGGGTGACCCGGACGAACGTCTGGACGGGACCGGCGTACAGATCGCGCGCGGCCTCCTCCAGCCTCGGGTCCATCGACATCACCCGTGCCTTGACGGCTACGACGACGAAGCTGAGGCAGAACATGATATGGGCGTTCAGAATCGTCCAGAATCCCAACCGCGCACCCAGATTGAGAAACAGGGTGAGCAGTGAGGCGGCCATCACGACCTCGGGCATCGCCATCGGCAGGAAGATCAGCGAGTTCACCGCGCCCCGCGCGCGGAAGCGGTACCGCACCAGCGCGAACGCGATCAGCGTGCCGAGGACGGTCGCGCCCAGCGTCGACCAGGCGGCCAGCTGAAGGCTCAGGGAGAGCGAGCCGCACAGGTCGGCGACGCCGCACGGGTCGCTCCAGGCGGCCGTGGAGAATTCCTGCCACTCGTAGTTGAAGCGGCCCTTCGGCTGGTTGAAGGAGAAGACCGTGACGACGACATTCGGCAGAAGCAGATAACCGAGCGTCAGAAGTCCCGCGATGACGACGAGACGGCGCTTGAGCCAGGTGACGAAGGCCATTTAAACCAGATCCTCCGTCCCGGACTTTCGGATGTAGAGCGTGACCATGAGGAGGATCGCGGCCATGAGAATGAAAGAAAGGGCCGCCGCCGTCGGATAGTCGAGAATCCTCAGGAACTGGCTCTGGATGACGTTGCCGATCATCTGGGTGTTGGTGGAGCCGAGGAGTTCGGCGTTCACGTAGTCGCCGCTCGCCGGGATGAAGGTCAGCAGTGTGCCGGAGACGACGCCCGGGGTGGAGAGCGGCAAGGTGACCTTGCGGAAGGTCGTGAAGGGCTTGGCGTAGAGGTCGCCGGCCGCCTCGTGCAGCCGCCCGTCGACGCGCTCCAGCGAGGTGTACAGCGGCAGGATCATGAACGGCAGGAAGTTGTACGTGAGGCCGCAGACCACCGCGAGCGGGGTGGCCAGCACACGGTCCCCGGCCGTGAGGCCGAGCCAACTGGTGACGTCCAGGACGTGCAGCGAGTCGAGGACGCCGACGACCGGGCCGCCGTCGGACAGGATCGTCTTCCAGGCGAGGGTGCGGATCAGGAAGCTGGTGAAGAAGGGGGCGATCACCAGGATCAGGATCAGGTGGCGCCAGCGGCCCGCGCGGAAGGCGATCAGGTACGCCAGCGGATAGCCGAGCAGCAGGCACAGGAGGGTCGCCGTCCCCGCGTAGAGCACCGAGCGCAGGAACTGCGGGTAGTACTCACTCAGCGCGTCCCAGTAGGTCGCGACGTGCCAGGTGACCTGGTAGCCCTCCTCCAGCGAACCCGTCTGCACGGACGTGGAGGCCTGGTAGACCATCGGCATCGCGAAGAACACCAGCAGCCAGACGAGGCCGGGCGCGAGCAGCAGATACGGCGTCCAGCGGCCTCTCCCACGGGGCGGCTTCGCCGTCGGCACCCGGGCGAGCGGCGGTGGCGCCTCGGCTTCGGTGAGGGTCGACATCAGACGGCCGCCCCTTCGTCACCCGCGGAGGCCGCCGTCCCAGCCAGCGGGGACCGGGCGGCGTCGAGGCCGAACGTGTGCGCGGGACTCCAGTGCAGGACGACGTCGGCGCCCGGGACGAGCCGGGCGTCGCGGTCGATGTTCTGCGCGTACACCTCGAACTCGGGGCAGACGGAGCCGTCGATCACGTACTGCGTGGAGACGCCGGTGAAACTGGTGGCGGCGATCCTGCCGGTGACGCGGTTGCGGCCGGCCGGGATCTCCCCGGCGTCGTCCGCGTGCGTGAGGGTGATCTTCTCGGGGCGGACCCCGACGAGGACCTTGCCGCCGGTCCGGGGGGACGCGCCGCAGCGCGCCTCGGGGAGGACGAGCTTGCCGTCGCCCGCCTTGAGCACGATGTCGTCGCCGCTCCTGGAGTCGACCTCGGCCTCGATGAGGTTGGAGGTGCCGAGGAAGTCGGCGACGAAGGTGGTCCGCGGGTACTCGTACAGGTCGGCGGGTGAGCCGAGTTGTTCGACGCGACCGCCGTTCATCACGGCGACCGTGTCGGCCATGGTCATGGCCTCCTCCTGGTCGTGCGTGACATGGATGAAGGTGATGCCGACCTCGGTCTGGATGCGCTTCAGCTCCAGTTGCATCCGACGGCGCAGCTTGAGGTCGAGGGCGCCGAGCGGCTCGTCGAGGAGGAGCACCTTGGGGTGGTTGATGAGCGCGCGGGCGACCGCGACCCGCTGCTGCTGGCCGCCCGACAGTTGGTGCGGCTTCTTGCGCGCCTGCTCCCCGAGCTGGACCAGCTCCAGCATCTCCCCGACCTGCTTCTTGACGCTCCTGATGCCGCGTCGGCGCAGGCCGAAGGCGACGTTCTCGAAGATGTCGAGGTGCGGGAAGAGGGCGTACGACTGGAAGACCGTGTTCACCGGCCGCTTGTACGGCGGCAGGTTCGTCACATCCTGGTCGCCGAGCGAGACCGTGCCGCAGGAAGGTTCCTCCAGGCCGGCGATCATGCGCAGGGTGGTGGTCTTGCCGCAGCCGGAGGCACCGAGGAGGGCGAAGAAGGAACCCTCCGGCACGGTCAGGTCGAGCGGATGGACGGCGGTGAAGGAGCCGTAGGTCCTGCCGATGCCGGAGAGGCGGACGTCACCGCCGCTGTGCTCTGTCGTCTTCATCGTCCTCGTCACGCCCCCGTCAGCTTCGCGAACTTTTCTTCGTACGCCGTCTCTTCCTTCTGGCTGAGGGAGCGGAAGGCGCGGGACTCGGCCGCCATGGCCGCGTCGGGAATGATCAGCGGGTTGTTCGCCGCGTCCTCGTCGATCCTGGCCAGCTCCGCCTTCACGCCGTCGACGGGACACACGTAGTTGATGTACGCGGCGAGTTCGGCGGCCGGCTTCGGCTCGTAGTAGTAGTCGATGAGCCGTTCGGCGTTGGTCTTGTGCCGGGCCCTGTTCGGGATCAGCAGGTTGTCCGTCGAGGTCATGTAGCCGCTGTCGGGGATGACGAAGTCGACGTCCGGGGTGTCGGCCTTGAGCTGGACGACGTCACCGGCCCAGGCGATACAGGCGGCCAGGTCGCCCTTGCTGAGGTCCGAGGTGTAGTCGTTGCCCGTGAAGCGGCGTATCTGGCCCTTGTCGACGGCCTTCTGGAGACGGGCGATTGCGGCGTCGTAGTCGTCGTCGGTGAACCTCGCGGGGTCCTTGCCCATGTCCAGCAGGGTCATCCCGACGCTGTCGCGCATCTCGGAGAGGAAGCCGATGCGGCCCTTGAGCCCGGGGTTGTCGAGCATGTCGGAGACGGACCTGACCTCCTGGCCGTCGAGCGCCTTCTTGTTGTAGGCGATGACGGTCGAGATGCCCTGCCAGGGGTAGGAGTAGGCGCGGCCGGGGTCCCAGTCGGGATCACGGAACTGCTGGGAGAGGTTCGTGTAGGCGTGGGGCAGGTTCGACGCGTCCAGTTTCTGGACCCACCCGAAGCGGATCAGCCGGGCCGCGAGCCAGTCGGTGACGCATATCAGGTCGCGTCCGGTGTCCTGGCCGGCCGCGAGCTGTGGCTTGATCTTGCCGAAGAACTCGACGTTGTCGTTGATGTCCTCGGTGTACTTGACCTTGATACCGGTGCGCCGGGCGAACTGCTCCAGGCTGGGGTGGTGCTTGCCGCTGTCGTCGACGTCCATGTACTCGGTCCAGTTGGAGAAGGCGACTTCCTTCTCCTTGGCCGAGTGGTCCTCGGACGAGCCGCCCGAGGTGTTCCTCGCCGCGGGGATGCCGCAGGCGCTCAGCGCCCCGAGCCCGCCGGCGGCGAGCGCGCCGCCCGTTCCGGCGCGCAGCAGCGCACGGCGGCTGAGGGCGGCCCTGCCGCCCGTGAGGCCGCGCCGCACGGCGGTCGCCCGGGCCGGGGACAGGCGGTCGGGCTCGTACTGCTCCATGCGCGTGGCGGCCACGGCCGAGTCCACGTCGTCCGGCCCGGCCGGCTCGTGCCTGAGGACCTCGTCACCGGCCGCGGGAGCGACGCCCGTGTACGTACGACCCGAGGTGCCCTTCACCAGGCGGCCGGCGACGTACTGCGCGCCGTCCGCGAGGCGTTCCGCTGCGGGGAATCGGTCCGGGGTGGCGGTGGCCGGGTTCTGCATGTCGCTCTCCTCCGCCGTCGCCCCCTCTGGCCCCGGGGACGGGTGGCGTAGCTCCAGCTCGATTTGAGTGCCGATACTGACAGAGGCAAGTGGCATCAACAAGGGATTCCGTTGTTGCCTTTTGGTTACGCGACGGAATCTGTCGAGGAGCTGGCCAGCCGGAGGGGAAAACAGAGGACGGATCGTCAGCGGTGGCTGCCAGACTCTTCGCCATGGAGAAGATCGATTCCTGGGACACGCTGACGGAGGCGGTCCGCTCGGGGGAGAAGGTCAGGTACCTGCCTTTCTGGGGGCACCGGCCACGGCCCGACGGCCGGATCGGCGCGAGCTGTCTGAGCCAGTGGTGGCCGTCGCCGTTCACGGTGGACGGCGTGGAGTACGCGACGGCCGAGCACTGGATGATGGCGTCCAAGGCCCGGCTCTTCGCGGACCCGGAGGCGGAGCGTCAGGCCGTCGCCGCGTCGGGCCCCGCCCGGGCCAAGAAGATCGGCCGGCTCGTCCACGGCTTCGACGACACCGTGTGGGAGCGGGAGCGCTTCGCGATCGTCGTCGAGGGCAGCGTCCACAAGTTCGCCGCGCACCCGGACCTGCGGGCGTTCCTGCTGGGCACGGGGAACCGGGTGCTCGTCGAGGCCAGCCCCCTCGACCGCGTCTGGGGCATCGGTCTCGCGGCGGACGACGAACGCGCCATGGACCCCACGCGCTGGCGGGGCCCCAACCTGCTGGGCTTCGCGCTGATGGCGGCTCGGGAGCGGTTGCTGAGCGGCGGCGAAGCGTAGGCGGGGCGTTCGGGGGCCGCGCGTCGTCGGGCTGCGGGAGGCGGTGGTCGCGGCTGCACGGCCGGGCCACGGCGGACCGGCGGTCAGGTCAGGGCCGCCGGGGTGCTGCCTTCGGTCGGCAGCACCAGGGACAGCGAGGTGGAGTAGCCGTCGTAGAAGGGGTCGGGGTCCGAGTCGTGGCCGCCACCGCCGGGCGCCACGATGATGAGGACGAGGAAGCCGACGCCGACCAGGATGCCGACCGCTCCGCAGATGATCCCGGCCAGCGCGTGCCCCGGGTTCGTCGCCTCGCCCCGGCGCACCTTGGCCCGGCCCACGAACCCGAAGATCACGGCCGTGACCCCGAGCGGAATCGCCAGCGGCCACAGGCAGAACAGCGCGGCGGCGCAGATCCCGAGCACCATCGCCGCGATGCCCATCCCGTTGCTCGGCGGCGGCGCCATCACGGGCCAGGCATGGGCGGGGGCGGGATAGCCGACGCCGGGGTGGACGTGCCCGCCCGGGTACCCCGGATACCCGGAGTACTGGGGGTAGCCGTACGGGATGTGCCCAGGGCCCTCGGGGCTGATCGGCGGGGGCGGGACGGGCGCGCCGGTGGCGCCGGCTCCGGGCGGCGGGAAGGAGGCCTCGGGCGCGGGGGCGGCGAACGGGTTCGGGGTGGGGGCGGACGACATGGCGGGCCGTGGGCCGCCCGGGGGTGCGAACGCGCTGGGGCCGGCCCACGGCTGCGGGGTGGTGGCCGGGGGAGGCGTCGGCGCACCCGTGCCGTGCGGCGCGGGGGTGCTCACGTCGACGCCCGGCAGGGACGTGACCGTCACCTGGTCGTGCACCGAGGGCGGGGCGGCCGGGGTGGGGCTCGGTGCCGCGGTACCGGTCGGCGCGGCCCACGGGTCGTGTGCGGCCGGGGCGGCGGAGCCGGCGGGGGCGGAGAGCCCTGCGGAATCGGCGGACGCAGGCGCATCGGCGGAACCGTCAGCGGGCACGCCGGAACCGGTGGACCCGCCGTCCGGCCCCGGGGACGCGGCCGGCTTGTCCAGCGGGACCTTCTGCCGCGCCGGCACCGCGTCCCCGGGCTGCGGGGCGGCGTCCCGGTCGGTCGGCAGGGGGACACCGTCGGCCATGGTCGGCGGGGGAACGCTGTCGGCTGCGGCCGGCGGGGGCGGGACGCGGTCCTGCGGGGATGCCCGGGGGTCCGGCTGCGGGCCGGCCGGTGTTTTCGGAGTCGGTGCCTCGTCGGACGACATACGTGGATCCCCCTGTAGCGTTCCGTGCCGCTCTGCGTCGCGCTTCCCGCCGTACAGCACCCAGCTGTACGTTCGGTCATGCTAAGGCCCGGGGTGTGGCGTGCGGACCGCCGCCTACGATGATCCCCGAGTCATCGATCAGCCGATCACCCGCGTCCCCCGACGAGGCCACGGTCCGGGGCGGGCGCCGTTCCCGGGGAGGAACCTTGACCGACCACCGCACCACGCAGGGCGTGCCCGTCACCCCCGACGTTCCCGGCATGTCCGACCCCGGCCGCTCCGGCACCCGAGACCTGCGCTCCTTCATCGCCGGCCTGCCGAAGGCCGAACTGCATGTGCACCACGTCGGCTCCGCCTCCCCCCGTATCGTCTCGGAGCTGGCCGCACGCCACCCCGACTCCCAGGTGCCGACGGACCCCGAGTCGCTCGTGGACTACTTCACGTTCACGGACTTCGCCCACTTCATCCAGGTGTATCTGTCCGTCGTCGACCTGATCCGCACACCGGAGGACGTCCGGCTGCTGACGTTCGAGGTGGCGCGGGACATGGCCCGGCAACAGGTGCGGTACGCCGAGCTGACCATCACGCCGTACTCCTCGACCCGACGCGGGGTCGACGAGGTGGCCTTCATGGAGGCGATCGAGGACGCGCGGAAGGCGGCGGAGGCCGAGTTCGGGACCGTACTGCGCTGGTGCTTCGACATCCCCGGCGAGGCGGGGCCGGCCTCCGCCGAGGAGACGGTCCGGCTCGCCACCGACGACCGGCTGCGGCCGGAGGGGCTGGTGTCGTTCGGGCTCGGCGGGCCCGAGGTCGGCGTGGCCAGGCCGCAGTTCAAGCCGTACTTCGACCGTGCGATCGCGGCCGGGCTGCACTCCGTTCCGCACGCCGGCGAGACCACCGGCCCCGAGACGGTGTGGGACGCCCTGCACGCCCTGCGGGCGGAGCGCATCGGGCACGGCACGAGCGCGGCCCGCGACCCGAAGCTCCTCGCGCACCTGGCCGAGCACCGGATCGCCCTGGAGGTCTGTCCGACCTCGAACATCGCCACACGCGCGGTCCGCACCCTCGACGAGCATCCCCTCAAGGAGTTCGTGGAGGCCGGGGTCCTCGTGACCGTCAACTCCGACGACCCGCCGATGTTCGGCACCGACCTCAACACCGAGTACGCGGTCGCCGCGCGTCTCCTCGACCTCGACGAGCAGGGGCTGGCCGCCCTCGCGAAGAACGCGGTGGAGGCGTCCTTCCTCGACGAGCCCGGCAAGGCCCGTCTGTCCGCCGAGATCGACACCTACACGTCGGCCTGGCTCACCCCCTGACCCGACCGCGATCCCACCGCCCCAGCCCCCCGTCGACTCCGCATCGGACACCAGATCCACAAGGAACCCCATGCGCACCGTCACCACCGTGGCTCATCGCGGCGCCCCCTACCACCACCGGGAGAACACCCTCGGCTCCCTGCGGGCCGCGCTCGAACTCGGCGCGGACGCCGTCGAGTTCGACGTACGGACGACCCGTGACGGCGTCCCCGTCCTGCTCCACGACCCGACGCTGAACCGGCTCTGGGAGCTGGACCGGCCGCTGGCCGCGCTCTCCGCCGCGGAGCTGCGCGGGCTGACGGCCGACGGGGTGCCGACGCTGGCCGACGCGCTGCTCGCCACCGACGACAGCCGGATCATGGTCGACCTGCCGGGGGCGGACGGCCCCCGGGCGGTGCGGCAGGTGCTGGACGTCGTACGGGAGTACGAGGCAGAGGACCGGGTCTACTACAGCGCCGACCCGGCGACCGTGCTCGCCGTGCGGGAGGCCGCCCCCACCGCCGAGATCGCCCTCACCTGGAAGACCCTCGCCCCACCGCGCCCCGCCCTCCTCGACGCCATCCGCCCCCGCTGGCTCAACTACCGCTTCGGCCTGGTCACCCGTGCCCTCGCGGACCGCGTCCACCGCGACGGCTGTCTTCTCTCCGTCTGGACCCCCGACACCCGCCGCTCCATGCGACGCCTGATGGACCTGGGCGTCGACTCGATCACCACGAACCGGATCGACGCGCTGTGCCTCCTGCGAGACGGCCAGGGCCCGACCCCTACACCTCGGACCGCTGCGCCACCGTCGCCGCGTCCTCCGGCTCGTTTCGGGTGACGTACTGCGGGACCGGTGCCGTGTCCTTGCCGTTGTCACGGACGAGGCCGTAGCGGACGGCGCCCTGGTCGGGGCCGTGGTTGACGTCCTCGGTGACGGTGTCCCAGGTGGCGGGGGCGACCGTGAGGTTGTAGTCGGCGCCGCGTTCGTTCTGGGTGAGGGTGACCGTGCCGTCGAGGTAGAAGTACTCGTTCTGCCACATCTGCTGGGTGCCTTCGGGCAGGACTGTGTATCCGGTGTCGGGGCCACCCATGCCGGAGGTTTTGCCGTCGGCGGACATCGGGTCGTCCATGCGCCGGCCGCCGCCCGAGGCCACGTGGAAGAGCCTGCCCTTCAGACCGGTCCAGGACGGCATGACCAGGGCGCCCGCCCGGTACTGGGGCGCGATCTGCCAGCGGACCAGGACGTAGCCCTCGCCGGTGAGGGTCACGTGGTCGCCGCGGTGGTTCATCGTGGCCCTCGTGCCGCCGCTGCTGGTGAGGCCGGTCTCGGGTCGGCGCGGGAGGGCGGCGGGCGGAGTCCTTGGAGCCGGCGCCTCGTCCACGGTGTCGACCACGGTGCCGTACAGATCCGTCTTCGCCGTCGGCGAAGGGGTGGCGGAAGGGGACGGTGCGGACGAGGGCGACGCGGACCGAGGCACCGGGGCGGCGGGCGCGCGGGCCGTACTGAGCGCGGTGGGCGCGGCCTGCGAGGGCCGGTCGTCCGGGGGCTGCGTCACGACGTACGCGCCACCGGCGGCGATCGTCGCGCCCGCCGTCACCGCGACGGCGGGCTTGGTGAGGGCGCCGAGCACCTTGGCGGACCAGCCCACCGAGGCGGTGGCGGCGGTCGCGGCCACGGCGGTCTTCCCGCCGAACGCCAGTGACAGGGTGAAGCCGACGGGCACGGGGACCAGGGCGAGCCCGACGAGGAGGCGTTCGGCGGGGACGACGACCTGGCCGGGGCCGTCGTCGGCGCACCGGGCGCAGCCGCGGATGTGCCGGGCGATGCGCTTGCGCCACACCGAGTCGGGCCGGCCGCTCCAGCGGACGGTGACCCGGCCCAGCTCGGCACAGGAGGAGTCGAGGGCGCGGACGATGCGGCGCGCGGTTTCGAGGCGGGCCTTCATCCGCTGCACGCGGACGGCGGCGTGCTGCCGGCTGATGCCGACGGCGGCGGCGAGTTCGCGGCGGGTAAGTTCACCCGCCACCTCCAGCCACCACAGCGACAGCAGTTGCCGGTCCTCGTCGTCGAGCCAGCGGACCGCCTCCGCGACCTCACGTCGCTGACCCTCCAGCTGGAGCCGCAGCACGGTCAGTTCGGCGAAGTCGGTGGCACCGTGGGCGTCGCTGTCGTCAAGCTGGTCGGCGGTGCGCCGACGCGCCCGGTCCCGTATCTGCCGCATCGCGATCGCGACCAGCCAGGAGCGGAAGCTGTCCGGATCACGCAGCGTGTCGAGGTTGTCGACGGCACGCAGCATGGTCTCCTGCACGACGTCGTCGACGTCGGCGTGGCCGTTGAGGGCCCGGCCCACGATGTTGTAGACGAGCGGCAGCCACCCCTCGACCAGCTCGTCGAGAGCGCGCCTGTCCCCTGCCTGCGCGGCCGCGATGGTGGAGCGCCACTGCCGCCCGTCCACGTACGTTCCTTCCGGTCCTGCTGGTCTCACCCTGTTCACTCGGCTGTGATCCGTACCTTCTCAGCCAACCCTGTGACGTGGGGAACCTCCGAGGCGGAGATCACACTGCCCATACGGCTCACTCCTGTACGTGGGGAAACAGGGGATACCCGGGGAGACGCGGTGAGGGCGCCCGGGATAACAGTTTTTCCACCCGGCCCGTACGGCCGCCGCCCGGGGCGTCAGAAGTGAGTGGGGCCCACCGGACGGGGTGGGCCCCAACGGGAGGTCGAGGGGCTGTCAGCCGCCGGGGAGATAGCGGATCGCGGCGATGTCGAACTGCAGGCGCACCTTCTCGCTCACCATGGCACCGCCCTCCGCCAGGCGCTGGTCGTACGTGAGACCCCATTCGGAACGGTTGATGGTGGTGGTGCCGTCGAAACCGACCCGCTCGTATCCGAACGGGTCCATGACGTGTCCTATGTAGGTGAGTTCCAGATCGACGGGACGGGTGATGCTCTTGATGGTGAGTTCGCCGGACATGCGATAGACGTCACTGTCCACCGGACGCACCGCCGTACTGACGAAACGCATCCGTGGAAAGTTCGCGGCGTCCAGGAAGTCGCGGCCCGTCAGATGGGCGTCGCGCTGTTGCACACCGGTGTCGACGGACGCGGTGGACATGACGATCTCGGCCCGCGAGCGCGTCGGATCACGGCCGTCGAAGTACAGTCGGCTCTGGTACTCCGTGAACGCCCCGCGCACTGTCGTCACCAGGGCGTGGCGGACGGAGAAGCCGATACGGCTGTGCGCCGCGTCGATCACCCACTCTCCGGTCAGTGTCGCCAGGGCGGGATCGGACGGGTCGGTGGGAGCGAAAGCCGCTGACTCGTGGGGGAGTTGGGTGGCTGTGGGGGGTGCCGGGCGGCGTAGTGAGGACGCAGCACGGTTGAACAGGTTCATGATTCACGTAACTACGTCACGACGGAATCCGCCGCAACCCTTCGGTGACGGACCCGTCGGGTCCGTATCGGCACCGAAAGGCCGATAAAGCGGCACCGAGCGGCAGGCACTCGCACGATCTCCACAGCGCCGCCACGTATTGTCCGCCTGAAGTCGCCACCGGACGGCCGGAATTCGACCCGTGCGATCAGTGGGTCCACGGCGCCGCGCCGGTCCATCGCTGTGAACCCGGAGACCCGCCCGGGGACGGCTTCCGCGAGGAGAACACTCCCGCGGTCGGCCTGGTCCGCGCGATCGACAGGCCCTGGGTGAACTCCCTCTGCTGCGCCGCGCACGCCACATCCTCAACCCGCCCGGCACCGCCGCCCCGCGTCCACCAGCACCTCGACCTCGGCCGGGGCGAGGTCGACCGGTACGCCTTCTTCGGCACGCTCCGCGAGCTGGACTTCGACGGCGTCGCCACCGCACGCGGCTTCGCCCGGGAGGAACGCGCCCGCGAATTTCCCGCCTCCCTGTCCTTCCTGTCCTTCCTGCTGAACCGCATCACCAAGGAGTTCGCCTGACAGGGCGGCCCGGTGTGCGACCCGGCCACGAACGAACTCCCCGCGCTCCTGGGGCCGAAGGCCTCCAGCGACGCGGGGAGCCGTACGGACAACCGCAGTCCGCCCGCGGCCCCAGCCGGCCGCAGCCACAGCCGCCGGCGAACCCTCAGTCCAGCGACGTCATCACGTGCTTGATCCGCGTGTAGTCGTCGAACCCGTAGCCCGACAGGTCCTTGCCGTACCCGGACTTCTTGAACCCCCCGTGCGGCATCTCCGCGACCAGTGGAATGTGCGTGTTGATCCACACGCACCCGAAGTCCAGCGCCTTCGACATCCGCATCGCCCGCCCGTGGTCCTTCGTCCACACCGACGAGGCGAGGGCGTACTCCACGCCGTTCGCCCACTCGACGGCCTGTCCCTCGTCCGCGAAGGACTGCACGGTGATGACCGGTCCGAAGACCTCCTTCTGGATGATCTCGTCGTCCTGCTTCAGCCCGGAGACGACGGTCGGCGCGTAGAAGTACCCCTTCTCGCCGACCTGGTGACCGCCGGACTCGACCTTGGCATGGGCCGGCAGCCGCTCGATGAACCCGGCGACCTGCTTGAGCTGGTGGGGGTTGTTGAGCGGCCCGTACAGCACGTCCTCGTCGTCCGGCTGCCCGGTCTTCGTCTCTGCGGCGGCCTTCGCCAGCGCGGCCACGAACTCGTCGTGGACGGACTCCTGGACGAGGACGCGGGTCGCGGCCGTGCAGTCCTGCCCGGCGTTGAAGAAGCCCGCCACCGAGATGTCCTCGACGGCCTTGGCGATGTCGGTGTCGCCGAAGACGACGACCGGCGCCTTGCCGCCCAGCTCCAGGTGGACGCGCTTGAGGTCCTTGGACGCGGTCTCGGCGACGGACATGCCCGCGCGCACGGAACCGGTGATGGAGGCCATCGCCGGGACCGGGTGCTCGACCATCAGACGCCCGGTGTCACGGTCGCCCGTGATCACGTTGAAGACGCCCCTCGGCAGGATCGCACCGATGATCTCGGCGATCAGGACGGTCGACGCCGGGGTGGTGTCCGACGGCTTCAGTACGACCGTGTTGCCCGCGGCGATCGCCGGCGCGAACTTCCACACGGCCATCATCATCGGGTAGTTCCACGGCGCGACCTGTGCGCAGACACCGACCGGCTCACGGCGGACGATGGAGGTCATGCCCTCCATGTACTCGCCGGCCGAGCGGCCCTCCAGCATCCGCGCGGCGCCCGCGAAGAATCGGATCTGGTCGACCATGGGCGGGATCTCCTCGGAGCGGGTCAGGCCGATCGGCTTGCCCGTGTTCTCCACCTCCGCCGCGATGAGCTCCTCGGCCCGCTCCTCGAACGCGTCGGCGATCTTCAGCAGGGCCTTCTGGCGCTCGGCGGGGGTCGTGTCCCGCCAGGCCGGGAAGGCGGCCTCGGCGGCGGCCATCGCCGCGTCGACGTCGGCCTGCCCGGACAGCGGCGCGGTCGCGTAGGCCTCGCCGGTCGCGGGGTTGACCACCTCGGTGGTCCGTCCGTCGACGGCGTCACGGAATTCCCCGTCGATGTAGTTACGCAGACGACGCAGCTCGGTGCTCACTGCCGGCCCTCCAGTTGTGGGTGTCCGGGGCTGGGGTGTCCATCCCTTGAGACACCACCCTAATCCGCCGCCTCGCGTTTTCAACAACCCCGACACCTCGACTTCTGCGAAATCCGCAAGGTTGACGCCCATAGACAACGAATTTCATCGATCCTGCCTTGCGGAACTGTCGATACCTCGTGCACAGTGAGGTCGTGGCCAGTCGAAACGCAGACCAGAGAGACTCCAGGGAAGCCGGGAAGGACTCCAAGGAGCCCAGGAGCGGCACACCGCAGCTGGACGCCGTCTCCCTCGCCATCGTCGAGCAGCTCCAGGAGGACGGACGCCGGCCGTACGCCGCGATCGGCAAGGCCGTCGGCCTGTCCGAGGCGGCCGTGCGCCAGCGTGTCCAGAAGCTGCTCGACCAGGGCGTGATGCAGATCGTCGCCGTCACCGACCCGCTCACCGTGGGCTTCCGTCGGCAGGCGATGCTCGGCGTCA
The DNA here is from genome assembly GCF_037201975.1 of Streptomyces sp. TG1A-60. Taxonomy (NCBI): domain Bacteria; kingdom Bacillati; phylum Actinomycetota; class Actinomycetes; order Kitasatosporales; family Streptomycetaceae; genus Streptomyces; species Streptomyces sp. TG1A-60. Next base: position 2,266,614 of record NZ_CP147520.1, read on the forward strand.
ACGTCGACGGCGACCTGGATCCCGTGGCGGACGCGCTGACGGCCATGGCGGAGGTCGAGTACATCGTGATCACCGCCGGCTCCTTCGACCTCATGGTGGAGATCGTCTGCGAGGACGACGACCACCTCCTGGAGGTCATCAACAAACGCATCCGGACCCTGCCCGGCGTGCGGTCCACCGAGAGCTTCGTCTACCTCAAGCTCAAGAAGCAGACCTACATGTGGGGAACCCGATAGCCGTGAGCGACGACACTTCCAAGGACCTCAGCAGGACCGCGTACGACCACCTGTGGATGCACTTCACCCGCATGTCCACGTACGAGAAGGCCCCGGTCCCCACCATCGTCCGGGGCGAGGGCACGTACGTCTACGACGACCGGGGCAAGCGGTACCTCGACGGTCTCGCGGGACTGTTCGTGGTCCAGGCGGGCCACGGCCGCACCGAGCTCGCGGAGACGGCGTTCAAGCAGGCGCAGGAGCTGGCCTTCTTCCCGGTGTGGTCCTACGCCCACCCGAAGGCCGTCGAACTGGCGGAACGTATCGCCTCCTACGCTCCGGGCGATCTGAACAAGGTCTTCTTCACCACCGGCGGCGGCGAGGCGGTCGAGACCGCCTGGAAGCTCGCCAAGCAGTACTTCAAGCTCCAGGGCAAGCCGACCAAGTACAAGGTCATCTCGCGTGCCGTGGCCTACCACGGCACCCCGCAGGGCGCCCTGTCCATCACCGGCCTGCCGGCCCTGAAGGCCCCCTTCGAACCGCTGGTGCCGGGCGCGCACAAGGTCCCGAACACCAACATCTACCGGGCCCCGCTCTTCGGCGACGACCCGGAGGCCTTCGGCCGCTGGGCCGCCGACCAGATCGAGCAACAGATCCTCTTCGAAGGCCCGGAGACGGTCGCGGCGGTCTTCCTGGAGCCGGTGCAGAACGCCGGCGGCTGCTTCCCGCCCCCGCCCGGCTACTTCCAGCGGGTCCGGGAGATCTGCGACCAGTACGACGTACTGCTGGTGTCGGACGAGGTCATCTGCGCCTTCGGCCGGCTCGGCACGATGTTCGCCTGCGACAAGTTCGGCTACGTCCCGGACATGATCACCTGCGCCAAGGGCATGACCTCGGGCTACTCCCCGATAGGCGCCTGCGTCGTCTCGGACCGCATAGCCGAGCCCTTCTACAAGGGCGACAACACCTTCCTGCACGGCTACACCTTCGGCGGCCACCCGGTCTCCGCGGCCGTCGGCCTCGCCAACCTCGAACTGTTCGAGCGCGAGGGCCTCAACCAGCACGTCCTCGACAACGAGGGCGCGTTCCGGTCGACGCTGGAGAAGCTGTACGACCTGCCGATCGTCGGCGACGTCCGAGGCAACGGCTACTTCTACGGAATCGAGCTGGTCAAGGACAAGGCGACGAAGGAGAGCTTCGACGACGAGGAGACCGAGCGGATCCTCTACGGCTTCCTGTCGAAGAAGCTGTTCGAGAACGGCCTGTACTGCCGTGCCGACGACCGGGGCGACCCGGTCGTCCAGCTCGCCCCGCCGCTGATCTCCGACCAGTCGGCCTTCGACGAGATCGAGCAGATCCTGCGCGCGACCCTGACGGAGGCGTGGACCCTGCTGTAACCCTCCGGCGGTCACGCCGGAACACCCCGGCACCCGCGCGATCCGGCCCGGGACGCGCCCATCCGAGTGAGATGGGGGCGTCCCGGGCCGTGTGCTGTCCGGCCCCGGCCGCCCCGACTCCCTAGCGTGCCCCTGTAACCGATCGGCCCTGCCTTCGTTCCCCCGGACGGGGGACTCCCCCGGCAATCCTGATCCGAACCGAGGTGTACGCCCATGGTGGCCCCGCCGGACAACGACGTGCTCTGGGCACGTGGTCTGACCTACGCGCACGACGGCTCGCCCGCCCTGCAAGGCGTGTCGATGGGCGTCCGCGAGGGCGAGATCCTCGCCGTCACCGGCCCGCGCGGCAGCGGCAAGACCACCCTCCTGCGGTGCCTGTCCGGACAACTGCGGCCCCAGCAGGGCGCGGTGTGGTTCAACAGCATTCCCGTGCACACCATGGGCCCGCTCGCCCGGGAACGGCTGCGCCGCGACCGCTTCGGCTGGATCGACCCCGAGCCGGTCCTCGTGCCCGAGCTGAACGCCTGGGAGAACACCGCGCTGCCGCTGATGCTCCGCGGCACCGGCCGCCGGGCCGCCAAGGCCGCCGCCCTGGAGTGGCTGGAGCGCCTCGACATCCGCGACGCGGCCCGCAAGCGCCCGCACGCCCTGCTCCAGTCCGAGCGCCAGCGGGTGGTCGTCGCCCGCGCCCTGGCCGCCGCCCCCACCGTGCTCTTCGCGGACGAACCGACCGCCCCGCTGCACCGGGCCGACCACACCCATGTACTGCGCACCCTCACCGCGGCGGCCCGCTCGCACGACATCACGGTCGTCCTCGCCACCCACGACACCGCGACCGCGTCCCTCGCGGACCGCGCGGTGTCCCTGCTCGACGGGCGGTGCGTGAAGACGGTCCGTCTGCCCTCCGCCGCCGCGGGGGAAGGCCGGGCAGCCCCCGCGGGAGGAGGCCGCGCCGCGTGCTCGCTCTCCGCCTAGCCCGCCGGGCCCACCCCGTCGTCCAGCTCCGCCGCCTCCTGGTCACCGCCGCCACCGGCGGCACCGGCTTCCTGCTGCTCTGTGCCCTCGGCCACGCCCTGGCCCATCCGCACGCCCCGGCCGGTTCGGTGCTCCGGCTGGCCTGGTGCGTCGCGCCCGCCGCCGCCACCGTGTACTTCGCGGTGACGGTGGCCCGCACCGACCCGGGCACCCGGCCGCGTCCCGGCCTGTCCGCGATCGGCCTCGGCCCCGGCCGGCTGGTGGTCATCTCGGCGGTCACGACGGCCCTGTCCACCGTCCTCGGCTCGCTCCTCGCGCTGCTCTTCTTCCTCCACCTGCGCGGCGACCTCACGGGCATGCCGTTCGACGGCGCCGCCGCCGACATCCTCGCCGCCGGACGGCCCCTGCCCCTGCCGGCCGCCCTCACCCTCCTCTCCGTGGTGCCGGCCGTCGCCTCCGCGACGACCGCCCTCGTCCTGCGCCCCAAGGGCACCCGGGCCCGGCCCGTCGGCCCCCGGACCCGCTTCACGGCGTACGACACCTTCGATCTCCGCCGGTGGGCCGCGTCCCCTGCGGGTGCGACGAGATACGAGGAGGAACCGGACGAGGAGGAACCGGACCAGGAGGCCGCCGCCCCCACAGGCCCACGGGAGCTGTCGGAACCGCCGACGCCACGCCCCGCGCCCGGCGGCCTCCCCTGGGGCGTCGCCATGCTCCCCATCGGCCTCGCCGTCGCGACGTACGCCGGAGAGCCCGACGCCGGCTCCGGCGTCACACTCCCCGGCGGCTTCGCGAACAGCCCCGCCGGAGTCCTCGGCGGCTGGCTGCTCACCGCGCTCGGGCTGGTCCTCGCCGGGCCCGGTCTCACCCACCTCACCGGACGGCTGCTCCAGGCCGTGCGCCCCGGCGCACTGCGGCTCCTCGCCGGGCGCGTGCTCCAAGAGGATGCCCGGCGCATCGGGCGCCCCCTCGGAGTGGTGTGCGCGGTGACCTCCGGGGCGTACGTCATGGTGACGCTCTCCTCCGGCGCGCGTCCCACGGTCGGCCCGCTCACCCTGCTGGGCACGTTCGTGGTGGCCGGCTGCGCCGTGCTCACCCTCGCCACGGCCGCCGTCGAGGCCCGGCGGGCACACGCCGACACCACGGCCGCGCTGTTGCGGCTGGGGGCACCCGGCATGCTGCCCCGCCAGGCGGCGCTGCTCCGCGCGGGCGCCCTCCTCGCCGTGTTCGGCCCGCTGACCTGGACGGTCGCCCAGCTGGCGGCGCTCCCGCCGACCGCCTGAGCACCCCTGCCCGAGGGTGCCGGAAAACTCGTGCGAAAAAGATTCGCGAACGCCGATAAGTTCCGCGGGAGCCCCCGGTCTACCCCTGCGAACGGACCGCAACCTACGGGAGAGACCTCGCCATGTACCAGCAGATGATCTTCGTCAACCTGCCCGTGAACGACCTCGACGCCTCGAAGAAGTTCTTCACGGAGCTCGGGTACTCGATCAACCCCCAGTTCAGCGACGAGAACGCGGCCTCGGTCGTGATCAGCGAGACCATCGTGGCAATGCTGCTCACCAAGCCGTTCTACGCGTCCTTCACCAACAAGGAGATCGCGGACTCCACGAAGACCAGCGAGGTGATGCTGGCTCTGAGCGCCGAGAGCCGCGCGCAGGTGGACGAGCTGGTCGACAAGGCGGTCGCCGCCGGCGGCACCGCCTCGGAGAAGGTCCAGGAGATGGACTTCATGTACGGCCGCGCCTTCGACGACCTCGACGGCCACACCTGGGAGGTCGTGTGGATGGACCCGGCCGCGATCGAGGGCTGAGCCCCGTCCCGTCGGCCGCCGTACGAGCGGTCGCGCGGACCGTGCCCAGCATGGGCGGGTGCAGACGGTGCCCGCCCATGCGGCCCACCACGACGACCACGAGATCGAGACGATCGAGGAGTTCGACGAACTCGTCTCGGCCCGTGGCGCCCTCTCCGGATTCCGGGTGCAGGCCGTCGACCTGACGGACCGTACCCGCGAACTCCTCACCGCCGACGCGGCGGGCGCCGTCTTCCTCGGCTGCCCGATGCGCGAGGCGGCGGCGGCGAAGATCCGCGCGGACGGCGCCCTGGTCTTCCCGCCCGTACCGGGTCTGCCCTTCGCCCCCTACCGCGGTCGGCTGTCCCTCCCCGACGAGTTGTTCGCGTCCCTGTCGGACGGCGGTTACGAGGCGACGCCCGACGCCCGCTCGTACACCCGGTTCCAGCGGACCAGGCCGACCGGGACGTCTTCGCGTCCACGCTGCACGCCGTCCACGACGACTCCGCCTCGGACGCCCGCGGCGAAGTCCTCCTCGGCACACGGGTGGTGGGGGTGATGGACGGCCACGCGATGGCCCCGCGGCACCGAGGCGTACGAGGGCGCCGCCCGGCCCGGATCGCCCTGGTGGAGCGGATCGAGGAGGCCCCGGAGGCCCTGACGCGGCTGGGGGACTGAGCCGGGAACGAGACCGGGGGCGAGAATTCCGCAGGCTGCCGACCGGTGCTCAAACATTCGGACGGTTCATCACCGGACAGAGCCAACCGCTCGGACGCTTCTTCGGATTGACAGTACTTATCGCGCGCTTATAAACCTGTGAGGCACATGGGGAAGCCGCTGTTCCGGCGGCGCCCCCGTCACCCCCCAACTTCCCTGCGCTTCCCGTGAAGGGCAAACGTGTCCATATCCCCCCGTATCGCGCGGACTTCGCGTTGTATCGGTGTTGCCGTCGCATCCGCCGCACTCGTGTTCGGCGCCGCGGGCAACGCCATGGCCAGCAGCATCAAGGACTTCTCCGCCGTCGCCGAGTGCGACGGTGACAAGGGCGTCATCCGCGTCACCGACGTGGACCCGCTGGGCATCAAGGCCGAGATCACGGTCTACCTGGAGAACAACGGGGCCGACCTGCGCAAGGTCGGCAGCCGGACGATCGAGAACTCCACCGCCGAGGGTGTCACCATCACCTTCGAGGAGGACTGGGAGCCGAACGCCGAGTACCGCATCCACGTCACGGCGGACAAGTACGTCGACGAGGACATCGCGCCGAACCTGGTCGCGCCCGCCGAGGCGTGCGGGAAGGAGGCGGACACCCCGCCGGCCCCCGCCGAGAGCCCGGAGAAGCCCGCCCAGCAGGAACCGTCCGAGGCCGAGAAGTCCCCCACCCCGCCGACCTCGAAGAACACCGCGTCGGCGGGCACCAGCAACAACAACGTCCCGTCCGCCGAGGGCGGCTCCGACCTCGCCGAGACCGGCACCGATGCCGGCACCGGCCCGATAGCCGGTGCCGCGGCGGCCCTGGTCGCCCTCGGCGCCGGCGCCATGTACTACAGCACGCGGCGGCGTGGAGCCTCCACCCGCTGATCGGTTGCACACGGCTGTGGCCCGCACCCCTCTGTGAGGGGTGCGGGCCACAGCCGTGTCAGGGAGAGCCGGTTCTCGGCCTCGGCCGCCCGCTCACCCGAACGTCGCCCGCTCCAGCCAGAAGTCCAGCAGCCCCCGGTCCCCCAGCACCTCCAGTTGCCCGCCGTCCGGCGGGAGTCGACGGTAGAAGGCGAGCAGGACCTCGGTGAGCGGGCCGCGCAGCGCGACCGTCGCCTTCTCGTGGCCACGGCGCCAGCGCACGACGTCCTCGGTCAGTTCCACGGTCCACTCGGCGTTCACGTCGTCGGAGGCGTCGGTGGCGTGCAGGTGGATGCTGCGCCCGGCACCGCGCAGTTCGGCCGCCTCGTCGTGCGGCATGGTCCGCTGGACGAACTCGACGATCTCCAGCCACTCGTCGATCGCGTCGGCGGCGATCTCCGGCGCCACCTCGACCGGCCGTCCCACGGTGAGCGCGGCGTCGGCGCCGTGGATGACCTGTTCATGGGCCATCCGGCGGGCCCAGAACCCCGCGCTCCGCTCCCACCCCCACGACCACACCGGCGCCTTTGGCCCCGCCTCACGCAGCGTGGCGACGATGGTCGCGCCGGTCTCCGCGAGCCACGCGTCCAGCGCGGCGGGGTCCCCCTGCTTCTCGGGGCCCTCGCAGAGCGGGACGTCCGACTCGGGCACCTCTTCCTTCGACCGGGTCCGTACGTTCAGTTCGACCCAGCGCAGGGCGCCGCCGGTGTGGCGTATCAGCTCTTCCAGTGACCAGTCGGGACAGGTCGGCACGGTCGCCGACAGATCGGCGCCGGAGGTCACGATGTCCCTCAACCGCCGTACCTGGAACTCGATCTCGGTGCAGTAGCGGTCGTGCCGGACTCGGGGTTCTTGCCTGCTCATGGTCATGGTGCCGCACCTTATGCGGCCGGACCGCCCTCCAGCACGACGATTTCGGCCGCGTCGAAGCTCACGCCGACCTCGTCCCCGGGCTCCGGCGCGTCCCGCAGGGCGCACGCCGCCTCCAAACGCGGCGCATCCCCCGGCTGAAGGTGCACGGCGACATGGGTGCCCCGGAAGGTGCGCGCGGCCACGGTGCAGCGCAGCCCGTCGGCCGCGTCGACCAGCCGTACCCCGGCGGCCCGGACCAGGAGCGCGCACGGCCCCTGCGGTGCGCCCTCCGGCACCGGCACCTTGCCCCACGGGGTGTCCGCGGCCTGCCCGGCCACCGTCGCGTCGACCACGTTGTCGAAGCCGAGGAAGCGAGCCACGAACTCGTTCACGGGCCGCTGCCAGACCTCAAGGGGCGTGCCGGACTGGGCGATCCGGCCGTCCCGCATCACCACGACCCGGCCGGCCAGCGCGAACGCCTCACCCTGGTCGTGCGTGACCGCCAGCACGGTGGTGCCCAACACCCCGAACAGCTCCCGCAGTTCGACGACGAGCCGCTCCCGCAGCGAGCGGTCCAGCTGACCGAGGGGTTCGTCGAGCATCAGCAGCCGGGGGCGCGGGGCGAGGGCGCGGGCCAGCGCGACCCGCTGCTGCTCACCGCCGGACAGCTCTCCGACCCGCCGGCGCGCGGCCCCGGGCAGCCCCACCAGCTCCAGCAACTCCCTCACCCGTCCGGCCCGTTCGTCCTTCGCGGCCCCGCGCATACGAGGCCCGAAGGCGACGTTGCCGGCCACGTCCCGCTGCGGGAAGAGCTGGTGGTCCTGGAACATCAGGCCGACGCCACGCTGGTGCGCGGGCACGCCCGACTGGTCCCGGCCGTCGAGCAGCACCCGCCCGCCGTCGAGGGGTTGGAGCCCGGCGACCACCCGCAGCAGCGTCGACTTGCCACTGCCACTGGGCCCCAGCACACACACGACCTCGTGCTCCGCGACCTCCAGGTCGACCGCGTCGAGCACGGGCCGCCCGTCGAACCGTACGGTCGCCTCCGCAAGCCTGAGCAACATCAGAACTCCCCCGTGCGATCGGTACGGAGTCGTTCCAGCACCAGCAGGGCCACCGCGCACACCACCATCAGAATCGTCGAAAGGGCCATGGCCTGGCCGTAGTTGAGGTCCCCGGGCCGGCCGAGCAGCCGTGCCACGGCGACCGGCAGCGTCGGGTTGTCGGCGCGCGCGATGAACACGGTCGCCCCGAACTCCCCGAGCGACACGGCGAAGGCGAACCCGGCGGCGATCAGCAGCGCCCGCCGCACCATCGGCAGGTCGACCTCGCGCCACACCCGCCAGGGCGACGCCCCGAGCACGGCCGCCGCCTCCCGCAGCCGCTCGTCCACCGCCCGCAGCACGGGCAGCATGGTCCGTACGACGAAGGGGACGCCCACCAGTGCCTGGGCGAGCGGCACCAGGATCCAGGACGACCGCAGGTCCAGCGGCGGCTCGTCCAGCGCGATCAGGAACCCGAAGCCGACGGTCACCGCGGACACCCCGAGCGGCAGCATGAGCAGCGCGTCGAAGCCCCTGACGAGCCGGCCGGCCCGCCGGGTGAGCGCGGCGGCGGAGAGGGAGCCGATCAGCAGGGCGATGGCGGTCGCGGCCAGCGCGTAGCTGAGCGAGTTGCCGACCGCCTCGATCGGCGCCACCAGGAAGATCCCGCTGTCGTCACCGGTCAGCGCCTTGTAGTAGCCGAATCCCGGCGCGTCGAGCGACCGCTCCACCAGCACGCCCAGCGGCAGCAGAATCAGCACCACGACGGTGGCGAGGACCATGCCCAGCAACGCCCACTGTCCCGCCCCGCGTGGCTTCCGGGCCGTGAGCGACGCGTCCCCCAGCCGCAGCGCGCTCTCCCGCCGCCGTACGGTCCAGGCGTGCACGACGAGGACCAGAGCGACCGCGACGAACTGCACGAGCGTCAGCACGGCGGCCGTCGCCAGGTCGAAGATCTCCGAGGTCTGCCGGTAGATCTCCACTTCGAGCGTCGAGAAGGTCGGCCCACCGAGAACCTGCACCACCCCGAACGAGGTGAAGGTGAAGAGGAACACCATCAGCGTGGCGGCGGCCACGGCGGGCCCGAGCGCCGGGAGCGTCACCTTCCGCCAGGCCGCGAGCGGGGACGCCCCGAGCATCCGCGCGGCCTCCTCCTGCCGGGGGTCGAGCTGCGCCCAGAGGCCGCCCACCGTCCGTACGACGACGGCGTAGTTGAAGAACACATGCGCGAGCAGGATCGCCCAGACCGTCGTGTCCAGACGTACGCCCCACAGGTCGTCGAACATCCCGCCACGCCCGACCAGCGCCAGGAACGCCGTGCCGACGACCACGGTGGGCAGCACGAACGGCACGGTGACGACCGCCCGCAGGATGTCCTTGCCCCTGAAATCGAAGCGCGCGAAGACATACGCGCCAGGGAGCGCGATCAGCAGCGTGAGCGCGGTCGAGACGAGCGCCTGCCAGGTGGTGAACCACAGCACGTGCCGGATCCCGGAGTCCCCCAGCACCTCCGCGATCCGCCCGAACCGCCAGCCCCCGCCTTCCCCTTCGGCCTTCAGCCCCCGTGCGACGATCGCGGCGACGGGATAGGCGAAGAACACCGCGAAGAAAACGACGGGCAGGACCATGAGCCCGAGCCGCGCCGCGCTGCCTGTGCGGGCCCTCCGCCGAGGGGCCTTCGCCGCCTCGGCAGGTGTCCCGGTTACTTCAGTACGAGCGAGGTCCACGACTTGACCCACTGGTCACGCTTCTCGGCGATCTTCTCCGGCGCCATGGTCTCGGGGTCCTTCGCCGCGGGCCCGTACTCGGTGAACTCGGCGGGCACGGACGCCCCCTCGACCACCGGGTACACGAACATGTTGAGCGGCATGTCCTCCTGGAACTCCTTCGAGATCAGGAAGTCGATCAGCGCCTTGCCGCCCTCGGCGTTCTTCGCGTTGCTCAGCAGCCCCGCGAACTCGATCTGCCGGAAACAGGTGCCGGTCGCGACCCCGGTCGGCGCGGTCTTCGGGCGCGGGTCCGCGTAGACGACCTCGGCGGGCGGCGAGGAGGCGTACGACACGACGAGGGGCCGGTCGCCCCCGGCCTTCTTGCCGTCCGTCGAACCGGAGAACTCCTGGTAGTACGCCTGTTCCCAGCCGTCGACGACCTTCACACCGTTGGCCTTGAGCTTCTGCCAGTATCCCTCCCATCCCTCGTCGCCGTACTTCGCGGCCGTACCGAGGACGAATCCGAGTCCGGGCGAGGATGTGGAGGCGTTCTCGGTGACGAGGAGATCCTTGTACTCGGGCTCGACCAGATCGTCGAACGTCTGCGGCGGATCGATCTTGTGCTCGGTGAAGTACGCCTTGTCGTAGTTGACGCAGATGTCACCGGAGTCGACGGGCGTCACCCGGTGCTCGTCCTTGTCGAGCTGGTACTCGGCGCCGACCTTGTCGAGGCCCTTCGCCTCATACGGCTGGAAGAGGCCGTTGTCGAGCGCGCGCGACAGCAGCGTGTTGTCGACGCCGAAGAAGACGTCGCCCTGCGGGTTGTCCTTGGTCAGGATCGCCTGGTTCACGGCCTGGCCGGCGTCACCGCTCTTGAGGACCTTGACCTTGTAGCCGGACTCCTTCTCGAACGCCTTCAGCACGTCCTTGGAGTAGGCGAAGGAGCCGTGGCTGACGAGGGTGACGGTCTTGGAATCGGTGCCACCGTCGCTGCCACCCGATCCGGACGACCCGCACGCCGACAGAGTGACCAGGCCCAGCCCGACGACCAGGACCGTTGCCTTCTTGGTGATGCCCACTGACTTGATTCCTCCTGGGGGTGACCAGGAAGAGACGCGGCCCTGCCCGGGATCCCGAAGGGTTCCCGCGCAGGGCGCAACAGCTTGAGTGATGACCGAACTTCCTACCCAGAATGACCTGGGCGAGGTTCAGAGGGTCTGCGGCCTGGTTGCCGCACTCTCAGCGCTGTGGCGCTCCCCTGTCGGAATATGAAGATGTGTACGAAGGTCAGAGTACCCCGTGGCCGGATCCTGACTCCCGCCCGGTGGCCGGCACTCCGCCTACCTCTCGGTGGCCGCCAGTTGCCCGCACGCCCCGTCGATCTCCTGCCCCCGGGTGTCCCGGACGGTCACCGGCACACCGTGCGCGGCGATGGCGTCGACGAACGCCTTCTCGTCCTCGGGACGGGAGGCGGTCCACTTGGAGCCCGGCGTCGGGTTGAGCGGGATGAGGTTGACGTGCACGGGCCTGCCCTTGAGCAGCCGGCCCAGCCGGTCACCGCGCCACGCCTGGTCGTTGATGTCCCGGATGAGTGCGTACTCGATGGACAGCCGCCGCCCGGACCTGGCCGCGTACTCCCACCCGGCGTCCAGGACCTCGCGCACCTTCCACCGCGTGTTCACCGGTACGAGCGTGTCCCGCAGCTCGTCGTCCGGCGCGTGCAGCGAGATCGCGAGCCGGCACTTGAAGCCCTCGTCCGCGAACCGGTGGATGGCCGGCACGAGCCCGACCGTCGACACGGTGATCCCCCGCTGCGAGAGCCCGAGCCCGTCCGGCTCGGGATCGGTGAGCCGGCGGATGGCCCCGACGACGCGGTTGTAGTTGGCGAGCGGCTCACCCATCCCCATGAAGACGATGTTGGAGAGCCGCGCGGGCCCACCCGGGATCTCCCCGTCCCGCAGCGCCCGCATCCCGTCGACGATCTGATGGACGATCTCGGCGGTGGACAGATTCCGGTCCAGCCCGGCCTGCCCGGTGGCGCAGAAGGGACAGTTCATCCCGCACCCGGCCTGCGAACTGATGCACATGGTGACCCGGTCCGGGTACCGCATCAGCACCGACTCGACGAGCGTCCCGTCGAACAGCCGCCACAGCGTCTTCCGCGTAGTCTCCTGGTCGGTCGACAGATGCCGCACGACCGTCATCAGCTCCGGAAGCAATGCCTCCCGCAGCTTCGTGCGCGCACCCGCGGGGATGTCGGTCCACTGTTCCGGGTCGTGCGCGTACCGCGCGAAGTAGTGCTGCGACAGCTGCTTGGCGCGAAACGGCTTCTCCCCGACCGCGGCAACAGCCTCCTTACGCTCCGCAGGCGTGAGATCAGCGAGATGCCGCGGCGGCTTCTTGGCTCCGCGGGGGGCGACGAAAGTGAGTTCTCCGGGTGCAGGCATAACCCTCCCAGTGTCGCAGATCAACTCTGGTGGCCCAGGCCACAGCGTGCCAGGGGCCGACTGCCCCGGAGTTCACGCCAGTGGGCCCCGTCCCGGCGAACCGGGGCGGGGCCCACACGCGTCACGTACGCATCGCCGACCGGTCAGCCGGAGCCCACGAACAGCACCAGGAGCAGCCAGACCACCGGAGCGGTCGGGAGGAGGGAGTCCAGGCGGTCCATGATGCCGCCGTGGCCCGGCAGCAGGGTGCCCATGTCCTTGATGCCGAGATCCCGTTTGATCATGGACTCGCCGAGGTCGCCCAGCGTGGCGCTGGCGGCGACGGCGAGGCCGAGGAGCAGGCCCTGCCACCAGATGCCGTCGTCGATGACGAACTGCATGAGCAGCGCGCCCGCGGCCATGGCGAAGGCGACCGCGCCGAGCAGACCCTCGCGGGTCTTGCCGGGGCTGATGCGGGGCGCGAGCTTGTGCTTGCCGAAGCGCCAGCCGACGGCGTACGCGCCCGTGTCGCTGACGACGGTCAGCACCAGGAACACGAGGACCCGCCGCGGCCCGTCGTCGGCGGTGAGCATGAGCGCGACGAACGTGGCCAGGAACGGCACGTAGAAGGCCGCGAAGACCCCTGCCGTGACGTCCTTGAGGTAGTTCTCCGGCGGTTCCGTCATCCGCCAGACGAGCACGGCGAGCGCGGTGAGCGCCATGGCCACCCACGCGCCCTCGGGCCCGCGTACGTACCCGGCGACGACCATGGCGGCCCCGCCGACCGCGAGCGGCACGAGGGGCGCCTTGATGCCCCTGCGTTCCTGCAGGCGGGAGGTGAGCTCCCACAGCCCCACCACCACGGCGACCACTATCACGCCGACGAAGGCCGCCTTGACGATGAACAGCGACGCGACGATGACCACGCCGAGCCCGACGCCGACTCCTATGGCGGCACTCAGGTCACGGCCCGCGCTCTTCTTCTGCGGGGCGGGTTGCGGGGCGTCGGGCATGGGATCCGGCTTCTGCGGCGCCCCCCCGTGGGGACGCGCCGACGGCGTCTCGTCGCGGAACGGGGGCCGCCCTCCCGGGCGGCCCCCCGGTCGTCGTCCTGGTTCCCGCCATGCGAGGGTACATCGGGCACGATGGGCATGGCCTGAGTCTGCATCGGACGCTGGTCCTCGGACGCATCGTACGTGGGACCCGCCGGGGCGTGCCCCTGGACAGGTCCCCGGTCGGTCGGCGCCCAGTACCCGGCTTGTGGCGGCGCCCCCCAGGAAGAGTCGTTCATCAGACCTCGAGGAGCTCCGCTTCCTTGTGCTTGAGCAGCTCGTCCACCTGAGCGACGTACTTCGCGGTGGTGTCGTCGAGCTCCTTCTCCGCACGACGGCCCTCGTCCTCACCGACCTCGCCGTCCTTGACGAGCTTGTCGATCGCGTCCTTGGCCTTGCGGCGAACAGAGCGGATGGACACCTTGGAGTCCTCCGCCTTGCTCTTGGCGACCTTGATGTAGTCGCGGCGGCGCTCCTCGGTCAGCTCGGGGAACACCACCCGGATGATGTTGCCGTCGTTGCTCGGGTTGACACCGAGGTCGGAGTCGCGGATCGCCTGCTCGATGTTGCGCAGGGCGGTCTTGTCGAACGGGGTCACCACGGCCATTCGCGGCTCCGGCACCGAGAACGAGGCCAGCTGGTTGATCGGCGTCAGCGCACCGTAGTAGTCGGCCACGATCTTGTTGAACATCGCCGGGTGCGCACGACCGGTACGGATCGCCGCGAAGTCGTCCTTGGCGACCACGACGGCCTTCTCCATCTTCTCCTCGGCCTCGAGGAGGGTCTCTTCGATCACCACTTGCTCCTGCGTGTCTTGAGTAGGCCCGGCAGCTGTACTTGGTCTGGTCGGCGGCCGGCTGCGTCGCGTCTTGTTCCTGCACGGTTCCCGACCGGCAGGACATTGTCCATCCCCCGGTCAGGCTCCGTCCCCCGGGCAGGGGAGGGACCCGGTCAGGCCCGGCTTCCCTGATCACCCACGAGAGTGCCGATCTTCTCACCCTTGACGGCCCGCGCGATATTGCCCTCCTTGAGAAGCTCGAACACGAGGATCGGGAGCTTGTTGTCACGGCAGAGCGTGATGGCGGTGGCATCGGCGACCTTGAGCTCGCGGGTGATGACCTCGCCATAGCCGAGGGAGTCGAACCTGACCGCGTCCGGGTTGGTCTTGGGGTCGGAGTCGTAGACCCCGTCCACGCCGTTCTTGCCCATGAGCAGCGCCTCGGCGTCGATCTCCAGGGCACGCTGGGCGGCGGTGGTGTCGGTGGAGAAGTACGGCATGCCCATACCGGCGCCGAAGATGACCACGCGGCCCTTCTCCAGGTGGCGCACGGCGCGCAGCGGGATGTACGGCTCGGCGACCTGGCCCATGGTGATGGCGGTCTGGACCCGGCTGTCGATGCCCTCCTTCTCCAGGAAGTCCTGGAGGGCGAGACAGTTCATGACCGTGCCGAGCATGCCCATGTAGTCCGAACGGGCCCGGTCCATGCCGCGCTGCTGGAGTTCGGCGCCGCGGAAGAAGTTGCCGCCGCCGATGACTACGGCGATCTCCGCTCCGTCACGTACGACGGCCGCGATCTCCCGGGCGATGGCGTGCACCACGTCCGGATCGACGCCGATGGCACCGCCCCCGGAGAACGCCTCTCCGGACAGCTTCAGCAGGTACCGGCCGCTTACTTTGCCGTCGTCGCTCTTCTGGGGCTTGGTGGTCATGGAGATCTCGCCTCTTTACGTGTCGCACATACGAAGAAGGCCATTGCCGGTGGGGTGGTGTTCACATCCCATGCGCGGCAACGGCCTCCTCGTCAGATCTGCTGTCGTCCGTCACGCGTCACGCGTCACGCGCGCAGGTGGCGGCGTACGCGAACGACTGCCCTCGACCCTATCGGGGTCGGGTGCCCGTCGCGTAACGGACTCAGATGCCGACCTTGATGCGCGTGAAGCGCTTCAGGGTGACACCGGCCTCGTCCAGGACCTTCTGGACGGACTTCTTGTTGTCGAGCGCGTACGGCTGGCCGAGCAGCGTGGCGTCCTTGAAGAAGCCGCCCAGGCGACCCTCGACGATCTTCGGCAGGGCGGCCTCGGGCTTGCCCTCGGCGCGTGTGGTCTCCTCGGCGACGCGGCGCTCGGACTCGACGACCTCGGCCGGCACGTCCTCCCTGGAGAGGTACTTCGGCGCGAAGGCGGCGATGTGCTGGGCGACACCCTTGGCGAGCTCGGCGTCGGCCTTGTCCAGCTCGACCAGGACACCGATCTGCGGGGGCAGATCGGGCATGGTGCGGTGCATGTAGGCGAAGACGAAGCCGTCGGCGAACTGCGCGAAGCGGTCGAGGACGATCTTCTCGCCGAGGTTGGCGTTGGCCTCGTCGACGTACGCCTGGACGGTCTTGCCAGCCTCGATCTCGGAGGAGAGCAGGGTGTCGATGTCGGCCGGGGAGGTCTTGGCGACATGCTCGGCGATCGCGGCGGCGGCGGCCTGGAACTTCTCGCCCTTGGCGACGAAGTCCGTCTCGCACTTCAGCTCGACGAGGACACCGGAGGTGTTGTCGTCGGCGATGAGGGATACCACTGCACCGTTCTCGGCGGAGCGGCCCTCGCGCTTGGCGACGCCCTTCTGGCCCTTGATACGCAGGGCCTCGACGGCCTTGTCGACGTTGCCCTCGGCCTCGTCCAGCGCCTTCTTGCAGTCCATCATGCCGGCGCCGGTGAGCTCACGGAGCTTCTTGACGTCGGCGGCGGTGTAGTTCGCCATGATCTGTGAATCTCTTCTCGGAGTTCGAAGTCTCGAAGTCGGCGTCAGCCGCCGCTCGTGGGGCGGGCCTCCGCCGAAGATCTACGGGCTATGGGTGAACGGCGGGCGGCGCGCTCGGCGCCACCCGCCGTCGTGTCGTCAGCCCTACGACCGTGAAGGTCAGGCCTGCTCGGCGTCCGCGGCCGGAGTCTCGGCGGCTGCCGGGGCCTCCTCTGCGGCGGGGGCCTCGGCAGCGGCCTCGGCCGGAACCTCAGCGGGGGCCTCGGCGGCAGCCGGAGCCTCAGCGGCGGCCGGGGCCTCCTCGGCCTTCTTCTCGCCCTCGAGCAGGTCGCGCTCCCACTCGGCCAGCGGCTCGCCGGCGGCCTTCTCGCCCTTGCCCTCGGTGGCGACACCGCTGCGGGAGATGAGGCCCTCGGCGACGGCGTCAGCGATCACGCGGGTGAGCAGGGTGACGGAGCGGATCGCGTCGTCGTTGCCCGGGATCTTGTAGTCGACCTCGTCGGGGTCGCAGTTGGTGTCGAGGATGGCGACGACCGGGATGTTGAGCTTCCGGGCCTCGCCGACCGCGATGTGCTCCTTCTTGGTGTCCACGATCCAGACGGCGCTGGGCACCTTGGACATCTCGCGGATACCGCCGAG
This sequence comes from Streptomyces sp. TG1A-60, assembly GCF_037201975.1. Lineage (NCBI taxonomy): Bacteria > Bacillati > Actinomycetota > Actinomycetes > Kitasatosporales > Streptomycetaceae > Streptomyces > Streptomyces sp. TG1A-60. The sequence goes on from NZ_CP147520.1 coordinate 2,283,083, forward strand.
GGTCTTCTCCAGCTTGGCCTTCTCGCGCGAGAGCACGAGAAGCTCCTTCTTGGTCAGACCGGACGCGGCGACGTCCTCGAAGTCGATCTGCTCAAGCTCCTTGAGGCGCTGCAGACGCTTGTAGACGGTCGAGAAGTTGGTGAGCATGCCGCCCAGCCAGCGCTGGTTGACGTAGGGCATGCCGACGCGGGTGGCCTGCTCGGCGATGGCCTCCTGCGCCTGCTTCTTCGTGCCGACGAACATGACCGTGCCGCCGTGGGCGACGGTCTCCTTGACGAACTCGTAGGCGCGGTCGATGTACGACAGCGACTGGAGCAGGTCGATGATGTAGATGCCGTTGCGCTCGGTGAAGATGAAGCGCTTCATCTTCGGGTTCCAGCGACGGGTCTGGTGACCGAAGTGGACGCCGCTCTCCAGCAGCTCCCGCATCGTGACGACGGCCATGGCCGTTCTCCTTGAATTTCTCGGTTGTGCCGCGGGAACCGGACGGCTCCCGCGCCTGACGCCCACGATGCGCCGTTGCCACAAAGGACCGAGGGGCGCTGATACGGACCACTGACGGGGCCTCGTACCGGGGCGTGCGAAGTCGACCCGGTGACCCGGATCGCCATCAAGAAGTGTACGGGACCCACGAGGCCCCGGGTGACGCCGATATCCACAACCGCCGAGTACTCCACAGGACCCGGCCATGAGCGCCCCGTTCACGGGACGCTGCCGCCATGTCTCACGAGCGAACGAACCGACGGCGTACGGGTACGTGGGCGGCGTTGCCGTTGTTCCTGGCGGCTGTCCTCCTGGGCACGACCTGGACCACAGCCCCGCGCGCGACCCCGGGACCACCGCCGGGCCCCGCTGAGCCGGTACCCGCCATGGGCCGTGCCTGGCCGGTGGGCCTGCGCCCCCTGGTGGTCCGCGCCTGGGAACCCCCGCCCACCCCCTATGCCCCGGGCCACCGAGGCGTCGACCTGTCCGCCCCGGCCGGCTCCCCGGTGCGGGCGGTCGCCCCGGGCCGGGTGTCCTTCGCGGGCCGGGTAGCCGGCCGAGGAGTCGTCTCGGTCGAACTGACCGACACCGGCGACCCGCCCCTGCGCACCACCTACGAACCGGTACGACCGTCGGTCGAGAAGGGCGACGAGGTGGCCGCGGGCGATCCTTTGGGCACCCTGGAACCCACCCCGTCCCACTGTCCGACGGCCTGCCTGCACTGGGGTCTGCGCAGAGGTGAGACCTACCTGGACCCGCTGTCCCTCCTACCGCACTGGCTCCTGCGGAGGGGCCCGTCCCGTCTGCTGCCGGTGCCCGGGTAGGACGCGGCCGCGGTCGCTTGGTAGAGGGGCTGCGGGCAGTCGTGCCGCTGGGGCGACAGGGGCCCCTCCCGCTGAGCGAAGTCGAGAGCGGGGAGGACGGGCGCGGCGGCACCCTGCGAACGCCGGGGAGCGAAACCCCGCCCCAGGTTCAGCTCTGACGCCGGGGCGCCCGGCGTCAGAGCCGCGAAGCCTCAGCCCCGGACGCCCCGCAGAGCCATCGCCACAGCCGCCTCGGTGATCGCGGAGGGCTCCTCCGCCGTCGCCGACTCGATGCGTCGCACCGCCGCGTCCACGACCCCCTGCAACAGCATCGCGGCCAGCCGGGGCTCAGCCTTCCCGAGCGCCGCGAGCGCCTCCACGATCATCGCGACGAGACCACCGTGGGCGGCTCTGATCTTCTCCCGCGCCCCGGCGTCCAGCTCGCTCGCCGAGATCGCGACCACGGCCCGGTGCCGCCGGTCCCCGACCAGCTCCAGCTGCTTGCGGACGTACGCCTCGACCTTGTCCTCGGGCCGCTCGACCGAGGCCATCGCCGCCCCGACCTCCGCCGCCCAGACGGGAAAGTCGACCTCGCACAGCTCCTCGACCACGGCCGCCCGCGACCGGAAGTACTCGTACACGGACGACCGCGCCAGCCCCGTGCGCTCGGCGAGCGCGGGGAACGTCAACGCCTCCGTCCCGCCCTCGGACAGCAGGGATCGCGCCGCGTCCAGCAGGGCGGCTCGCTGCATCGACCGGTGCTCGGCCACGGAGGCCGCTCGAATCCTTGGCACGTCAACCACTTTACGGACGTACCGCCACCCACGGGAGTGGCTTCCCCCTACCGGCCCCGCCGAGGTCGGCTCCCGACCCGCTTGCGGCCGGGCCGTACCGGCTCAACGGCCGAAACTCGCCAGCTTCGCCCTCAGCTGCAGCACCGACTTCGTGTGGATCTGGCTCACCCTGCTCTCCGTCACCCCGAGCACGTTCCCGATCTCGGCGAGCGTGAGCCCCTCGTAGTAGTACAGCGTGACGACGGTCTTCTCCCGTTCGGGCAGCGTGTTGATGGCCCGTGCCAGGAACCTCCGCAGCTCCCGGTCCTCGGCGACCTCGACCGGGTTGTCCGCGGCGGTGTCCTCCAGCGTGTCCATCAGGCTCAGCCGGTCGCCCTCGCCGCCGACGTGCAGCAGCTCCTCCAGTGCCACCACGTTGGCCAGCGACAACTGGCTGAAGACGGCGTGGAGTTCGTCGACCGGGATGCCCATCTCGGCGGCGACCTCCCCCTCGCTGGGAGTGCGTCGGAGCCGCGACTCCAGCGTGGCGTAGGCCCGCTCCACGTTGCGCGCTTTCTGCCGCACCGACCGGGGGATCCAGTCCAGCGCGCGCAGTTCGTCGATCATCGCGCCCCGGATCCGGGTGATCGCGTACGTCTCGAACTTGATCTCCCGCTCGATGTCGAACTTCTCGATCGCGTCGATGAGCCCGAAGACCCCGGAGGAGACGAAGTCGGCCTGCTCGACGTTGGCCGGCAGGCCGACGCTCACCCGGCCCGCGACGTACTTCACCAGGGGCGAGTAGTGGAGGATCAACTGCTCGCGCAGCCGTTCGTCGCCTGTCGTCTTGTACGTCCGCCACAGCTCGTCGAGTGTCGAGGGGGCGGGCGGGCGCACGGTGCCGCGAGCGGCGGCGGGTACCGCCGCCCGGTCAGACCCGGAGGTGTGCTGGGGCATTCGTCGCCTTGTGCCGTTCTGCCGTGAACTGGGAGTGACTGGGTGCGCTGTCGGTCTGATGTCGAGTTGCCTGTCCTGAGTCGCAATCCTCGTGAGCGTAGCGTGACTGAAGAGTCGCAGTGCGCGAAGGGCGACGGATCGCTCGTGCGCAGATACGTTCCGCTGGACGCCCCATAGGGTCACGGAGGTGGCACTGTGTGACCGGCCCGGAACGCCAACTGCCGGAAACCGCAAGGCTGTCGGCGTTCCCCCGGACGGCCGAACACGCTCGGTCAACTTCGCCTCCGATCCGGCGAGACGGAGATCATCGCCTGGCGTGTCAACTTCCAGCCGTCGCCGTGTCGTTCGACGTAACCAAGTGAGCGGAGTTCGTACAGTCTCCCGACCGCGTCGTCCACCGTCGTCCCCGCGCCCCGGGCGACCTCCTCGACGGCCTCGGTCCCTCGCCCCGGCAGTGCGGCGAGCACCTGCCGCGCGCCGGGTTCCAGCAGGTCGCGGGGGAGCACGGGCCCGCGTCGGTCCGGCGCCAACTCCCCCATGTCGCCCACAAGCTCGACGACTTCCGCGGCGTCGGACACGAGCACCGCCTCGCCCCGCAGAAGTTCGTGGACTCCGGCCGAGAGGGCCGAGGTCGCGGGGCCCGGGACACCCATCGTGAACCTCCCCAACCGCTGCGCGGCCCGTGCGGTGACCAGCGCTCCGCTGCGGTAGGCCGCCTCCACGACCACGGTTCCCCTGGTGAGCGCGGCGATCACCCGGTTCCGCAGGATGAACCGGCTCGGCGTCGGATGGTCCCCCGGCGGCAACTCCCCGACCACCAGTCCCTGTTCGGCGATCCGCCTGATCAGCTGCACATGCCCCCTGGGATACGGCCGGTCCACCCCGCAGGCCAGCACGGCGACGGTCGCCCCACCGACCCCGAGCACGCCCCGGTGCGCGGCCCCGTCCACCCCGTAAGCCCCGCCGGACACGACCACCCACCCTCGCTCGGCCAGCCCCGACCCCAGCGCGGCAGCCATGTGCGCCCCGTACTCCGTGCAGGCCCGCGCCCCCACCACGGCCACCGACCGCAACGCCCACATCCGCACATTGGCCTTCCCCCGCACCCACAGCCCCACCGGCCGCCCGTCCCCGAGGTCGTCGAGCTGTCCGGGCCACTCGGCGTCGCCGGGGACGAGGAAACGGACCCCGGCCTCCCTCGCCCGGGCCAGGTCCCCTTCGGGTTCGGCGTGCCCGGCGCGGGCGCACAGCCCCGCCCACCGCTTCTCCGAGGCGTCCGGCAGCGGCCGTCCGCCGCCGGAGAGCCTCAGCACCACTTCACGGGCGCCGAACTCCCGCAGCCACCGTCCGCCGAGTTCGTCTCCGGGTTCGATGACACGGGCGAGGAAGGCACGGTCGAGCCTCTCGGCGTCCGCCGCACCGCCGCCGGTCATGGCTCACCCGCCGACGAGCCACCGGTCTCGGGGCTCATGTCAGTGCCCCGATCGCCATCGGTACGCCACGGGGGACTCCGGTGCGCAGTTGCAGGGCCAGGTTGACGTCCGTGGCGTCGGGGCGGTCGTGGCCGACGAGGTCCGCGATGGTCCAGGCGACCCGGAGCACCCGGTCCAGGCCGCGCGCGGTGAGCACTCCCCGCTCCAGGGAGCGCTCGGCCTCGTCCAGGGCGCCCGACGACGCGTGCCACCGGCTCCGCAGTTCACGTCCCGGTACCTCGCTGTTCGTCCGCCAGGGCGTGCCGAGCAGACGCGCGGCCGACCGCTCCCGGGCGGAGCGCACCCGGTCGGCCACCGTCGCCGTGGGCTCGCCCCTGGCACCGCGCCGGGTGAGTTCGGACCGGGTGACCCGGTCGACCTCGACCCTGAGGTCGACCCGGTCCAGCAGCGGCCCGGAGAGCCGGGCCTGATAGCGGCGGATCGAGGCGGGCGGGCACTCGCACAGGTCGTCCGTCCGCGAGAAGCGACCGCAAGGACAGGGATTGGCGGCGAGCACCATCAGGAACTTCGCCGGGAAGCGCACGACTCCGGCGCTGCGCGCGATCACGACGTGCCCCGCCTCCAGCGGCTGGCGCAGGGCGTCCAGTGTCTGACCGCTGAACTCCGGGGTCTCGTCGAGGAAGAGCACCCCGCGATGGGCCAGTGAGACCGCGCCGGGCCGTGCGATGCCCTGACCGCCCCCGACGAGAGCCTGCATCGTGGCCGAGTGGTGCGGGGCGCAGTAGGGCGCCACGTCGACCAGGGGCTTCCCCGCCGGCAGCAGGCCGGCGATCGAATGGACCGCCGTGACCTCCAGCGACTCCTCCCTGCCCAGCTTCGGCAGAATGGCCGGAAGCCGCTCGGCGAGCATCGTCTTGCCGGCGCCCGGCGGCCCTTCCAGGAAGAGGTGGTGCCCACCGGCCGCCGCCACCTCTACGGCGGTCCGGGCCGCGAGCTGACCCACGACATCGGCGAGGTCATGGCCCTGGTCCTGCTGCGCCGCTCCCGTGGTGTGCATACCGGTGGCCGCTCCCGTACCCGGCATGCGCAGTCCCGCCATGAGCGGGTCGGGGCGGCCCTCGTGTGGCTCCTCGTCCGGCACGGGTTCGTCCGAGAGCACGGCGATCAACTGCCGCAGGGTACGCACGCCCAGTACCGAGACACCGGGCACCAGCGAGGCCTCCGCGGCGGCGCACTCCGGCACCACCACCTGTTCGTATCCGGCCTCGGCGGCGGCCAGCACAGCGGGCAGGATGCCCCGCACCGGCCGGACGCGCCCGTCGAGTCCCAGCTCGCCGATCATCACGATGTCGCAGAGCACCCGTGGGTCGATACGCTCGGAGGCGCCCAGGACCGCACAGGCGACCGCCAGGTCGAAGCCGCTGCCGGCCTTCGGTACGGAGGCGGGGCTGAGCCCCACCGTCAGCTTCCTCTGCGGCCACTCGGCGCCCGAGTTGACCACCGCCGCCCTGACCCGGTCCTTGCTCTCCGTCAGGCTCTTGTCCGGCAACCCCACCAGCGTGAAGGCCGCCACGCCGGGTTCCAGGTCGGCCTGGACCTCGACGACCACGCCCTCGACACCGACGAGGGCCACGGAGCAGGTGCGGGCGAATCCCATCAGGCCACCCCTCGCACGTGTTCCACGACGGGTGCGCCGCGGTCGGGGAGGACGACGCCCACGATGTCGATGCGCACGCCGCCCGGCGGGGCCCCGCCGTGTTCCTGGAGCCAGTGTTCGGCGAGGCGGCGCAGCCGTTGGGCCTTGCTGGTCGTGACGGCCGCCATCGGGTTTTCGAAGGGGCCTGCCCTGCGGGTCTTCACCTCGCAGACGACCAGCGCGTCCCCGTCCCGGGCCACGATGTCGATCTCACCGGTCCTGCCGCCGCGCCAGTTGCGCTCCAGGACCGTCATCCCGGCCTCGGCCAGCCGCCGCGCGGCCAGCTCCTCGCCGTACCTGCCGAGTGCACCTCGTGCGTTGCTCATGTCGGCACCACCTCCGGCGCCAACACTGAGGGCAGCTCAGCCCGCTATTGGATCTTGGTGGACAAGCAGGCCTTTGTGGACAACTTCGCCACCCACACGGATTACCCGGCAGCCACACGGCTGCCCGACCGCCGTCCGCCTAGCTGCCCGGCAGCTCCAGGTCGCTCTTGTTCAACTCCTCGATGTTCACGTCCTTGAACGTGAGTACCCGCACCTGCTTCACGAACCGAGCCGGCCGGTACATGTCCCACACCCAGGCGTCCGCCATGGAGACCTCGAAGAACACCTCACCCTGGACCGAGTGCACCTGCATTTCGTAGTCGTTGGTCAGATAGAAGCGCCGCTCGGTCTCGATCACGTATTTGAACAGACCGACGACATCGCGGTACTCCCGGTAGAGCTTCAGCTCCATCTCGGTCTCGTACTTCTCGAGGTCCTCGGCGCTCATGGCATGTTCCCCTTCAGCCGTGCGGTCCCACCATTGTGCGCCAGTCCCGCGAGCCCCTAGACGATTTCGGTGTCGAGGACCACGGGTCTGGCCGGGGGACCCTCGTCGAGCAGTGTGCGAAGCAGTTCGGCGAGTCTGGTCGGGTACACCGTCTCATGTGCCCGGACCAGTTCCCCGCACGTCCACCAGCGTGCTCCGGCGATGCTGCGCCGTTCCAGTTCGGTGAGGCCCGCCGCGACGGGCGCCGCCTGGTGCGTATCGGTGGTACGGGCGAGGTAGTACCACTCGTCCTGGTCCCAGCGGCGTCCGGCGAAGGGGAAGGAACACATCCGCCGCCAGAGCACGGGGCCCAGTTCGACGTCCGTGATCCCGGTCTCCTCCGCGAGTTCCCGCAGGGCGGCCTCCTCGCGGGTCTCCGCGCCCTCCACACCGCCGCCGGGCGTGAACCACCAGTCGTCCGCCGGATCGTCCGGCTCGTGCCCGTGCAGCAGCAGGACGCGCCCCTGCGGATCCAGCAGGATCACCCGGGCCACCTTGCGCAGCCCGCCCTCGTACGTGTCCTCAGCCGACACCGGCCGACTCCGACCGCGCCGTACGGCCGCCCCCGCCGAACCGCTTGGCGACCGGTCCGTAGGCCGCTCCGCCCAGCACGAGCACCATGCCCACGACGAGCGCGGTGGTGATCAGCGGAAGCGGGCCGGGAGAGGAGAGCGGGCCGAGCTCCTCGAAGCCCGTGGGGCGGTCCAGCATGCCCTCCATGGGCCAGACGACGGCGTCCACGCGTGCGTCCACGTTGGTCCGCGGCACCGTTCCGCTGCCGGCCTCCGTGAGATGCGCGGTGGAGTCCAGGGAGCCGCTGCGCTCGTCTCCGAGGAGGAACAGCCGGCCCTTGGGGACCGTGATCTCGGGGATGCCGGTCAGCTCGGCGTCCTGGCCCTTGGGCAGGTAGCCCTCGTCGATCTTCTTGCCGTTGACGGTGAGCTTGCCGTCGGTGCAGCAGGCCACCGTGTCGCCGCCGACCGCGACGACCCGCTTGACCATGGGCGAGTTGCCCCAGGTCTCCTGGCGGAAGACCACGACGTCACCGCGCTCGATGTCGGCGCCGTCGATCCGCTCGGCGAGTATGCGGTCCCCGGAGGTGATGGTGGGGGCCATGGAGTCGGTCGGCACCGAGTAGGGCTGGTAGGCGACCGCGCCCCAGAGGAAGGCGCCCAGGAAGAGCACACAGCCGAGGGCCACGGCCAGCCCCGACAGCTTGCTGCCGAGCCGTCCGCGGCCCTCGTCCGTGCGACGTGTCGTCCCGCTCATCCCAGTGCTCCCCCAGGTCGGAGAATCGACCGTCCGGGCGCCGTACGGGCCGCGGAAGATCGGCGATCTGGGACGGCACCCTACCCGGCGGTACCCGAGCCAGAAACCCTCGGGCCCTCGCCGGCGAGAAGGCGTCGGCGGCGCCACAGGACCAGCGGGACCGCGCCCGCGAGGCCGAGCGCTCCGGGGGCTGCGGCGCTCAGGTTCTGGTCGAAGGTGTCGGGAACGGGCAGCGTGGACCAGCGGGTGGGCGGCCAGGCGACGACGATGGCTCGACCCACGGACTGGCTCGCGGGGACCATGCCGCCGTTCTCGTCGTTCTGGTGGTAGCGGGAGTCCAGCGAGTTCTGCCGGTGGTCACCCATGACCCAGATTCTGCCTTCGGGCACCTTCACCCTGAACTGACCGCCGATGTCGTCGACGGTGCACGGGGTGTTGCCCGGGTACACGTACGGCTCGTTGAGCGCCTTGCCATTGACCTTGAGCGGGCCCGTGCCCTTGCACTCGACGGTGTCGCCGGCGACACCGATGACGCGCTTGATGAGGTCCTTCTCCTCGGCGGACGGCATCAGGCCGATCCAGCCGAGAACCCGCTGCACGGCGTTGGGCTCCAGGGTGGGCTCGCCGTCCAGCCAGCCGGCCGGGTCGTGGAAGACGACGACCTCGCCCCGCTCGGGCTCGGAGCCGAACCACGGGGTGAGCTTGTCGACCAGGACCCGGTCGCCCTCCTGCAGGGTGTTCTGCATCGAGTCGGACGGGATGGAGAACGCCTGCACCAGGAAGGTCTTGATCAGCAGCGCGAGCACCAGCGCGATACCGATCAGGAGCGGCAGTTCCTTCCAGAAGGAACGCTGCTTCTTCCTGGGCCTCTCGTCCTGACCGCCGTCGTCGACCGGGGTCCGGGCGCTGTCCCCGCCGTCCGCTCCGCCCGGGGAGTCACTCCCGGCGTCGGCGGAACCCTCGGCGTTCAGAACGCTCTCCGCGTTCTCCGCGGCCGGGGAAGCCGCCTCGTCGGATCGCTCCGGCCGTTCTTCGGAACCACCGTGTCCGGACCGTGCGCCGACTGCCACATCCCCCACATCCACTCCTCACTCCGTACCGCCGCCCACGCCACATCCGGTGCAGGCCCACCACTCCCATAACGAGCGGGAGTTCCGCAGGGGTCGGGAGGGGGATCAATCCGATTCGATCCGCGGAGGCCACCCTATGCGAAGCGCCGAGGGCGGTGGTCGACCCGCTCGGCACGGCGGAGAACGTGTCCGGCTCCTCCAGCTGCCCCCAGTGACCGACCGGCCAGGCGATGACGACGGCCCGGCCGACGACGGACTCCTCGGAGACCGTACCCCCGTACTGGGCCGTCTTCGAATCGTCGGACTGGTGGGCGCGGGAGTCGGCGGAGTTCTCCCGGTGGTCGCCCATGACCCAGAGGCGGCCCTCGGGGACGCTGACCTCGAACGGCTGGGTCGAGGGTGTGTTGCCGGGGTGGAGGTACGCCGTCTCGTCCAGCGGCATGCCGTTGACGGTGACGCGGCCCTGGAGGTCGCAGCACTTGACGGTGTCGCCGCCGACCGCGACGACCCGCTTGATGATGTCCTTCTCGTCGTCGGACGGCAGGAGGCCGATGACCTGCAGGCCGTCCTTGATCTGCTTGATGACGATCGGGTCCTCGGTCGGGGGCACCGTCTGCTCGTCCTCCAGCCAGCCGCCGGGGTCCTTGAAGACGACGACGTCCCCCCGGGTGGGTTTGGAGCCGAACCAAGGGGTGAGCTTGTCGACCAGGACGCGGTCACCGATCTGGATCGTCTGCTCCATGGAGCCCGAGGGGATCACGAACGCCTGGACGAGGAAGGTCTTCAGGACCAGGGCTATGAGGACGGCGACACCGACGAGGAGCGGGATCTCCTTGGCCGCGGAGCGGCGCCTGCGCCGCTTGATCTTGCGAGCGAGCTTGCGCCGCTCGACGCGGCTCGGCCGGGCGGCCCCGCCGGCCCGGCGGGTACCGGTGGGCAGCAGGTTGTCGGAGGTGGCGCTGGGGGCACCGCGGGGTTTGCCACGGTTACCCATGCGCACCGCCGGAGGCGGGCACGCGCGCGTAGACGTCCGGGCGGTCCAGACGCGTCCAGTGGTCGGCGGGCCACGCGATCCAGTCGGCCCGGCCGATGACGGCGTCGAGGGGGATCATGCCACCGCCGGGCGATCCCAGGTGGTCACGGGAATCACTGGAGTCACCGCGGTGGTCGCCGAGGAGGAACAGGGTGTCCTCGGGGACGACCACGTCGAAGGGTACGTTCGACGGGCTGTCACCCGGATGCAGAAACGACGACTCGTCGACCCACCGGCCGTTCACCTCAAGCCTCCCCTGCTGGTCGCAACAGACCACCCGGTCTCCCCCCACGCCGACAACGCGCTTGATGTAGTCGGCGTTCCCGAAGTAGCCGGTGCCGTCGAACACCACGACGTCACCGCGCTGCGGCTCAGATCCGAAACGGTACGCCAACTTATTTACGAGAACGCGGTCCCCGATCCTCAATGAGCGGGCCATGGAGCTGCTGGGAATCTGGAAGGGCTGCATCACGAAGTTGCTGAAGAGGGCCAGAAAAAGCAGGCAGATCAGTGCGGTCAGGGTGTAGCGCCCGCCCGGCACCCACGCGGCACCTCGGTCCACCCATGCCGAACGCGACCGCCCCTCCGGCCCTTCTGTGTCGGAGATCTCCTCGGAGAGCTCGTCAGAAGGGCGGGAGGAACGGTCGCGTTCGCCGTGCTGCCGTGCTTCGGTGTCCATCGCGGCCAGATCGTATCCGGCCCCCGTGTGAACGCCTTGAGAGCGCGCTCAGTTGTCGCGCTTCTCCTTGATCTTCGCCGCCTTGCCGCGCAGCTCGCGCAGGTAGTACAGCTTGGCGCGACGGACGTCACCGCGGGTCACGAGCTCGATCTTCTCGACGATCGGGGTGTGCACCGGGAAGGTGCGCTCGACGCCGACGGAGAACGAGACCTTGCGGACCGTGAAGGTCTCGCGGACACCGGCGCCCTGGCGACGGATCACCACGCCCTTGAACTGCTGCACACGGGAGCGGTTGCCCTCGATGACGCGGACGTGGACGTTGACGGTGTCACCCGGGCGGAAGGCCGGGATGTCGCTGCGCAGCGACGCGGAGTCGACCGAGTCGAGCAGGTGAGACATTTCGTCTGCTTTCTTCGCCCATGCCACAGGTCATAGGCGGGAGCTAGGTGTTTCGAGAGGATGCTGTCCGTGTCGGGGCGGGCGTCGTCTCCCCCTGTGGCAGGGGCGCGCGCCGGACGACGCACAACATCGGCCTATTGTTCCACGCCCTCCGACCGCCGCCAAAATCGGCCGTGCCGCTCTCCCTCCGGATCCGGGGCCCAGCCCAGGATGGAGAGCATCTCGCGGTCCCTCTTGTCGAACGCCTTGGGTTCGCAGCACTCGATGAGGTCGGGCCGGTTGGCCGCCGTACGCTTCAGGGCCTCGTCCCGGCGCCAGCGCGCGATCTTGCCGTGGTGGCCGCTGAGCAGCACGTCCGGGATGTCACGGCCACGCCACTCGGGGGGTTTCGTGTAGACCGGCCCCTCCAGGAGACTGGCCATGGCGCCGGGTGCGAAGGAGTCGTCCCGGTGGGACTCGGCGTTGCCGAGGACGCCGGGCAGCAGTCGCGCCACGGCCTCGGTCATGACGAGGACGGCCGCCTCGCCGCCGGCGAGCACATAGTCGCCGATGGACACCTCGTGGACGGGCATCCGGGTGGCGTACTCGTCGATCACCCGGCGGTCGATGCCCTCGTAGCGCGCCGGGGTGAAGATCAGCCAGGGCCGCTCGGAGAGTTCGGCTGCGAGCGCCTGGGTGAAGGGGCGTCCGCTGGGAGTGGGGACGATGAGCGCGGGCTCGCGGGCGCCCGTCTCGTACCCGTCGGCGAGGACGGAGTCCAGGGCGTCACCCCAGGGGTCGGTCTTCATGACCATGCCGGGGCCGCCGCCGTACGGCGTGTCGTCGACCGTGTTGTGCCGGTCGTACGTCCACTCCCGCAGGTCGTGCACGTGCACGTTCAGCTGCCCCCGCGCGCGTGCCTTGCCGACGAGGGAGACGTTCAGGGGTTCGAGGTACTCGGGGAAGATCGTGACGACGTCGAGTCGCATCAGGCCCCGTCCCCGGCCCGGTCTGCGGACTCACCGGCGGCACCCTCGGTGCCCCGGTCGTCCAGGGCGTCTCTGGCGGAGGCGATCTCCGCGCGGTCGTCGATCAGACCGGGCGGCGGGTCGATGACGGCCCGCTGCTCCTTCAGGTCGACCTCCGTGACGATCTCCTCGACGAACGGGATCAGCACCTCGCTCCCGTCGGGCCGCTCGACGATGAAGAGGTCCTGGGAGGGCAGGTGGGAGATCTCGGTGATCCGGCCGACCTCGGCGCCGTCCACGGTGACCACGTCGAGGTCCATGAGCTGGTGGTCGTAGTACTCGTCCTCTTCCTCCGGCAGCTCCTCCGGGTCCACCTCCGCGATCAGGAGGGTGTTGCGCAGGGCCTCGGCGGCGTTGCGGTCGCGGACGCCCTCGAAGCGCAGGAGCAGCCGGCCGCTGTGGACGCGGCCGGTCTCGATGGTGAGCGGGCCCGTCGGGGCGGGATCCGTGAGCAGGACTGCGCCGGGGGCGAGCCGGAGTTCCGGCTCGTCGGTACGGACCTCGACGGTGACCTCGCCCTTGATGCCGTGGGCGCGGCCGATCCGTGCGACTACGAGCTGCACTGTGCTTGATCTCCTGTCATACGGCTACGGGCCGGGGACGGCCAAGTGGCCCTCCCCGGCCCGAGCCGGTGCTGCGAAAACATCAGCGGACGTGATCCACGTCGACGAGGTCGACACGGACTCCGCGGCCGCCGATGGCGCCCACGACGGTGCGCAGGGCGCGGGCGGTACGGCCGTTGCGGCCGATCACCTTACCGAGGTCGTCGGGGTGGACCCGGACCTCCAGCACGCGCCCGCGGCGCAGGTCGCGGGAAGCGACCTGCACGTCGTCGGGGTAGTCGACGATGCCCTTGACGAGGTGCTCGAGAGCCTCCTCGAGCATGCTCAGGCCTCGGTCGGCTCAGGCGAAGAAGACTCAGCGGCAGCCTCGTCCTTCTTGTCGGCCTTCTTCTTCTGGGTGATCGCCTCACCCTTGCCCTCTTCGCCGCCGCCCAGGGCCTCGAACGACGGACGCGCGGACTTCGGCTGAGCTACGAGGAGCGGCGCCGGAGCGGGCTCGCCCTTGAACTTCTGCCAGTCGCCGGTCTTCTTCAGGATGGCGAGCACGGGCTCGGTCGGCTGCGCGCCGACACCCAGCCAGTACGCGACGCGCTCCTCGTCGACCTCGATGACCGACGGGTTGTACGTCGGGTGGTACTTGCCGATCTCCTCGATCGCACGACCGTCACGGCGTGTGCGGGAGTCGGCGACGACGATGCGGTAGTGAGGCGAACGGATCTTGCCCAGACGCTTCAGCTTGATCTTGACTGCCACGGGAGTGGGTTCTCCTGGATTTGACGTGGTTGGGCACGGCGAGAAAGCCGCGTGGGGTTGCGGTACCCGAGTGCCCGATGGACGCGTCAGCCGGAGGAGAGAGGGGTCCTGTGCGACTGTCGAGTACAGCTAGACATTGTGCCACACCCTGCGGGTCGCACTCGACCGCGAGGGTGCGCCTGCGCATGGCCGAGCGCCACCCCGCGCCAGGCGTTCTCAGCTCACCGGCGCGCGGGGTGCCGCAGCGCCCGCCCTTCCGCATCGCACCAGCGGCACGACTGCCCGCGGCGACGCGGACGGCAGCGGCACCCCGCGGTGCGGCCGGGCCCGGACCCACGAGCTGTGTACGGCTGCCACGAGCAGCCGTCGTCCCAGCTCGTCGCCGGTCATGCCGCGCCCGCGACCTCCGGGATCCGGAACGGCTTGCCGCAGCCGCCGCAGACGATGGGCGCCTGGGCGAGTACGGACGGGACGACCCGGACGTTGCGGCCACAGTCGCACACGGCCTTGACACGGACGCCGCCGCCGGAGGAGCCGTGGCGGGCGGCCGGGCCCCGGAAGCTTCGGGCCGTGTCCGACGAGGTCGCGGCGGTGTGTGCCTTGAGGGCGCGCTGCAGTCTCTCGATGGTCGGGCGGTAGCGACGCTTGGCCTCGGGGTTGAGCGTGACCAACGAGAAACCGCTGCTGGGGTGCGGTTCCTCGGAGTGGTCGAGGCCGAGCTCCTCGGCGATCGCGAGGAATCTGCGGTTGTGATAACGGCCGGCCCGGGAGGTGTCGCGGACTCCTCGTGCGGCGGCGATGCCATGGACTGCCTCATGGAGCAGTCGCTCGAAGGAGAGTTCGTGCCCGCAGGCGGACGACGACTCCCCGATCAGGGACTCGGGAGCGGCAAGATCCGGCAGCTCGGGGTGGTACCGCTGAATGTCGGCCCACGCCTGTGCCAGCTCTGCGGCGAGAACAGGTGGTGTCTGTGTCGTGCTCACGTAATGACAACGAGCCTGAGTGCTCCTGTGTTCCGATTCCGGGGCATCTCAAATAATTTGCACGTACCCGTCAGTTGCCGCTAGTGCGTCGTGACGAGGGCGGGTGCGCTGATCTGCGGATAAGCCTCACAGCTCCACCCAAGGCGGTGCGTAGCGACACGTACGCGCACCCGTCTCCCGCCGCCACCCTCACCCGAGGCCCTGTCGTGCCACCCCTCTTGACAGGCGTGTAGACGAGGTCCGCGGGCCGGGGCACGCGGTGGTCGGCGGATGCGCAACGGGCGTTTCGGTCGCGCTCCCCGCGGAACGGATCGCTAGTAGGCGCGCGCCACGACAGCGACGTTACCGGGTGCGTCGGAGGAGTCGGGTACCGACCCGTCCTCGGCGACCAGGCACCGTACGGTCACCGCGTGCTCCCCGAGCCGGGCCTCGCCCTCCTCGCCCAGCGTCGACCAGGGAATACGCGCCCAGCCGCCGGCCGCGGTGGCCTCGATCGCCTCGTCGAGCGTGCACACCTCGCTCGTACGGGACTCACGGCGCTCCCGCGACTGCTTCAGCAGGAGCGCCTGGTCCTCTTCGAGAACCGTGGGCAGCAGACGTACGAGCGAGTCGAGGGCGACCGGCTCCTTGCCGCCCGGGATGCGGCGGGCGAGCATCGCGGTGCCGTCGTCCAGATCCCGGGGGCCGACCTCGATGCGTACGGGGACGCCCTTGAGCTCCCAGTCGACGGCGCGGCGGCCGAACGGGACGTCCGTGCGGTCGTCCACCTGGACGCGGATGCCGACGGCTTTCAACCGGTCGCCGAGCTCGTGGACCTTGGCCAGAACCGCGCCGTCGCCCTTGACGGCGAGGACGACGGCCTGGACGTGGGCCAGCCGGGGCGGGACCCGGAGGCCGTCGTCGTCGCCGTGCGTCATCACCAGGGCGCCGATCATGCGGGTGGTGGAACCCCAGGAGGTCTGCCAGACGAGTTCCCGCTCGCCCTCCTTGGACAGGTACCGCGTGTTGAAGGCTTTGGCGAAGTTCTGGCCCAGTTCATGACTGGTGGCCATCTGGAGTGCCTTGCCGTCGCCCATCATGCCTTCGAGCGTGAGGGTGTTGACGGCACCCGCGAAGCGCTCCTTGACGGTCTTGCGGCCGGGGACCACGTCCATCGCGAGGACGTTCACCATGAAGTCCTCGTAGACCTCCCGGTGGATGTGCGCGGCGAAGTCGCGCGCCTCCTCGCATGTCGCGTGCGCCGTGTGCCCCTCCTGCCAGAGGAACTCGCTCGTGCGGAGGAACAGACGGGGACGCAGCTCCCAACGCACCACGTTCGCCCACTGGTTGATCAGCAGCGGCAGATCACGGTAGCTCTGCACCCACTTCGAGAAGTAGTCGTTGATGATCATCTCGGAGGTGGGGCGGACCACGGCGGGCTCTTCGAGGTCCTTGCCGCCGCCGTGCGTCACCACGGCCAGTTCGGGCGCGAAGCCCTCGACGTGCTCGGCCTCCCGGGTGAGGTACGACTGCGGGATCAGGAGCGGGAAATAGGCGTTCTGCGTGCCCGTCTCCTTGATCCGGGCGTCCATCTCCTGCTGCGTCCGCTCCCACAGGCCGTACCCGTACGGTCGGATGACCATGGTGCCGCGCACCGGACCGTTGTCGGCCAGCTCGGCCTTGGTGATCAGATCCTGGTACCAGCGCGGAAAGTCGTCCGCGCGGGGCGTGAGAACGGGTGCCTTTGCCATGGCGCGAGGCTACGGGGCACCGTTGCGGGGATGTGAATTCTTTTCCCGCGCGCAGACAGTCCGCAAGCCGGTGTCCGCGCCCTCTGGACGACTCGCCGGGTGCGGAGTTTCCTGGCATACGGGGGGAGTGCGAGCGCACTGCCACGGGGGCCAGGAAATCCGGCATACGGCAACTCACGGCGGATTGGGGCGCTTTCGATATGACACCTACGCTCGTGCGGCAGCGACTGCCTCGCGCGGGGGCCGCACCCCGCGTGGACCAGTGGGCACGCGCGCGTGACTGGGCCGAGATCCAGGAACGCATGCTGGTACCGCTGTACGAGGCCGTCTACCGGCGCCTCGACGTCGGCACCGGTACGCGGCTGCTCGGTCTCGACTGCGGGTCGGGGCTCGCCCTTCTGATGGCGGCGTCGCGGGGCGCCGCGGTCACCGGCGTCGACGCGGCGGCGCCCGAGAGAGTGGCTCTCGCGCGGGAACGTCTGCTGCCGGAGGCATGGGGCACGCGCGCGCGGGCCGAAGCCCGGGTCGTGGACGGCACCCCCGAGAACGCGGCACGTGCCCCCGGCGACGGGCTGTACACCCTGGTGACCGCCTTCGAACCGATCGGCTGTCTGGCCGGGGACTCCGAGGGCCTCGGCGAACTGCTCGCGTCGGCAACCCCGCTCGCGGAACGCGGCACCCCCGTGGTGCTCGCCGGCTGGGGCCCACCGGAACGCTGCACCACGTCCGGCGTACTCCGCGTGGCCACGAAACTCGCCGACCCCTTGCGCAGCGCGGGCAGTTGGCGCCCGGCGCTGCGGGACGACCTGGAGGAGGTCGCCCAGCGTGCGGGCCTGAAGCCGGACGGCTCCGGGCGCGTGGCCTGCCCCTTCGGGTACGCCAACATGGACAACGCGGTACGGGGGCTGCTGTCGACCGGCCTCTTCGACGCGGCGATCAGGGCCACCGACCAGGTCCAGGTGGAGAAGGAACTGACCGAGGCCCTGCACCCGCACCGCCGCGCGGACGGCACCGTCTGGATGCCGAACGTGTTCCGCTACCTGATCGCGCGGACGCCCTGAGACAGCGGAAACCCTGAGGCATTCGGGGAACCTCTGAGAAGGTCTTCGAGAGCTTCTTCCGAAGCGGGTGTGAAGGGTGTGAAGAAAGCGGTCCGGCGCCGCCTTCGCTTGGCCAAGTGCCGCACTGCACCCCTAGCCTGACGCACCGTTCAGGGGAACAACACATCCGGCGTACGGGGGTACCGGCACAAGCACCACGAGCGAAACCACACCCACGCCGTCCACGCACGGCACCGGCGCCGCGTGCCCGGCCACACCCCCCGGCCGGTCACGCGGCGTCCGCCGTCGGGCACGGCGGAAGGGCCGTCAGCCCATGAACTTCTTGAACTCGTCCGGCAGTTCGAAGTCCTGACCGTCCTGCTGGCCCGGCAGGCCCAGGGCGGCGCCGCCCTGCGCGCCCGCGGCGCGGCGGGCGGCCTCCTCCTGCTCCTGCTGCTTGCGCTTCATCGGGTTGCCGGAGCGCTGCTTGCCCTTGGCCTTCTTGGGCTGCTTCTTGGACCGGCCGGGGCCACCGCCCATGCCCGGCATGCCCGGCATCCCGGGCATGCCGCCGCCCTGCGCCATGCGGGACATCATCTTGCGGGCCTCGAAGAACCTCTCGACCAGGTTCTTCACCGCGCTGACCTCGACACCGGAACCCTTGGCGATACGGGCGCGGCGCGAGCCGTTGAGGATCGTCGGGTCCTGGCGCTCGCCGGGGGTCATCGACTTGATGATCGCGGCGGTGCGGTCGACGTCGCGCTCGTCGATGTTGTTGATCTGATCCTTGATCTGCCCCATTCCGGGCAGCATGCCGAGCAGCTTGCTGATGCTGCCCATCTTCCTGACCTGCTCCATCTGGGCCAGGAAGTCGTCGAGCGTGAAGTCCTGACCCTTCTTGGACGCCAGCTTGGAGGCCATCATCTGGGCCTCTTCCTGGCTGAAGGTCTTCTCCGCCTGCTCGATCAGGGTGAGCAGGTCACCCATGTCGAGGATGCGGGAGGCCATCCGGTCCGGGTGGAACGCGTCGAAGTCGTCGAGCTTCTCGCCGTTCGACGCGAACATGATCGGCTTGCCGGTGACCGACGCGATCGACAGGGCGGCACCACCACGGGCGTCACCGTCGAGCTTGGAGAGCACGACGCCGTCGAAGCCGACGCCGTCACGGAAGGCCTCCGCCGTGTTGACGGCGTCCTGGCCGATCATCGCGTCGACGACGAACAGGATCTCGTCGGGCGAGACGGCGTCCCTGATGTCCGCCGCCTGCCGCATCATCTCCTGGTCGATACCGAGGCGGCCGGCCGTGTCGACGACCACGATGTCGTGGACCTTCGACGTGGCGAACTCGATGGAGTCCTTGGCGACCTTGACCGGATCCCCCACGCCGTTGCCCGGCTCGGGGGCGTAGACGGCCACACCCGCGCGCTCGGCCACGACACTGAGCTGGTTGACCGCGTTCGGGCGCTGGAGGTCACAGGCGACGAGCAGCGGCGAGTGGCCCTGCTCCTTCAGCCACCGGCCCAGCTTGCCCGCGAGGGTCGTCTTACCGGCGCCCTGGAGACCCGCGAGCATGATCACGGTGGGCGGCTGCTTGGCGAAACGCAGGCGGCGGGTCTCACCGCCGAGGATCCCGACCAGCTCCTCGTTGACGATCTTGAGGACCTGCTGGGCCGGGTTGAGCGCCTTGGAGACCTCGGCGCCGAGCGCTCGCTCCTTGACGTTCTTGATGAAGCCCCGGACGACCGGCAGCGCGACGTCCGCTTCCAGGAGCGCGATGCGGATCTCGCGGGCCGTGGCGTCGATGTCCGCCTCGCTGAGGCGCCCCTTGCCGCGCAGGTTCTTGAAAGTCGCTGAGAGGCGATCGGAGAGCGTATCGAACACGGCGGTGTCGGTCCTCGGAGTCGGGGGCAGTAGGAGTCGCCCTCCAGGGTATCTGTCTGGGTGTGGTCGGGTCTCCACCCCTGTGGACAAGAGACCCGATCCTCTGGGTACGGGACCCCGAGCGGGCCCCGTACCCGTCCGCTCAGCCCCGCAGGGTCTCCTCCAGCTTCCGTGCCACGGACGCCGCCTCGTCGCCCGGCAGCGGTGCGCCCTTCGACCCGGTGACGTAGAACGCGTCCACGGCGTTGGCGCCCAGCGTCGACACATGCGCGCTGCGCACCCGAACCCCGGCCTCCTCCAGGGCGCGCCCGATCCGGTGCAGGAGGCCGGGGGCGTCCTGGGCGCGCACCTCGATGACCGTGGCGTGCCGGGAGGCAGCCGCGGCCACGGTGACCCGTGGCGGAGGCGCGACGACGCCGCGGCGCCGGGGATAGGCCGCGTCGCGCTCGGCGAGCCGCCCGGCGATGTCCAGCGAGCCGTCCAGGGCCCGTACGAGGTCGGAGCGGAGCCGGGCCGCCTGGGGCAGCGAGCCGTACTCGGCGGCGACCCGCCAGTTCAGCAGCAGGACGGAGCCCTCCACGTCCGGCAGGTCGAGCGCCCGCAGTTCGGCCGTGCGCACGGTGAGCCGGTGCATGGCGAGGATGCCGGCGACGGCGGGCACGACGCCCTCCTGATCGGGTACGGCGATGAGGAGTTCCACACCGAGCGGCTCGGGGTCGGCCTTCTCCTCCTTCTCCTCGGCGTCGGCGGTCGCGCCGTCGGGCTGTGCGCGCAGCGACAGCACCGGCCCGCCCGTGCGGAACGCCTCGATGGCGAGTCGTTCCTGCTCGGCGCTGGGGTCGCCGGGCTCGGGCTCCTCGGGGGCGTCCCCGGCGAACACCGCCTCGACCCGCTTGACCAGCTCGGAGACGAGCGAGGCCCGCCATGACGACCAGGCGGCGGGCCCGGTGGCGAGAGCGTCCGACTCGGTGAGCGCGTGCAGCAGTTCGAGTGTGCCCGGCGATCCGACGGCGTCGGCCACGGACCGGACGGTGGCCGGATCCTCCAGGTCACGCCGGGTGGCGGTGTCGACGAGCAGCAGATGATGCCGTACCAGCGTGGAGAGCACCGCCACGTCCTCGCGGTCGAAGCCGATGCGGGCCGCCACGTCCTTGGCGATGATCTCGCCGGCGACGGAGTGGTCGCCGGGCCAGCCCTTGCCGATGTCGTGCAGCAGCGCGGCGACGAGGAGGAGGTCGGGGCGGTGGACCCGGCGGGTCAGTTCGGAGGCGCGGACGGCGGTCTCGATGAGGTGCCGGTCGACGGTCCAGATGTGCACGGCGTTGCGCTGCGGCCGGCAGCGGACCCGCTCCCAGTCGGGGAGCAGGTGCGTGATGAGGCCTTCGGCCTCCAGCGCCTCCCAGACGTCCACGGTCGGGCGCCCCGAACCCAGCAGGGTGACGAGCTGCTCGCGCGCCTCTGCGGGCCAGGGCGTCGGCATCGGCCGGGCGGCAGCGGCGAGGCGTCGTACGGCGTGGAGGGAGAGCGGCAGTCCGGCCTGGGCGGCAGCGGCGGCGGCGCGCAGCGGCAGCACGGGGTCCCGGTCGGGCTTGGCGGCCCGCGCGAGCACGACCTCCCCGTCCTGCTCGACGACGCCCTCGGCGAGCGGCGACCGCTCGGCGACCGGCTTGCCGCCACCGAGCGCTCTCCCGTCGCCCACCACCGCCCTTCTGAGGAAGTCGCTCCTGTCCCCTACCAATTTGCGCAGCCGGGGCCGCACGGCGCGCGAGCGCAGTACGCGCCCCACTTCACGCCAGGTCACGTCACTGGCGTAGGAGATGACCCGCGCGGCCTCGTACACCTGGCGCAGCAGGGTGTCGGCGTCCAGCAGTCCCAGCTCGGCGGCGACCTGGTCCTGTTCCTGGAGCGCGAGCCGGTCGGTGGCGCGCCCGGTGGTGAGGTGCAGCGCGTCCCGTACGTCGAGCAGGCTGCGGCGGGCGTCGGCGAGTCCTTCACGCGGGGCGTCGGCGAGCCAGGAGGCGGCGACGGCCCGGAGCATGGTGGCGTCGCGCAGTCCGCCTCGCGCCTCCTTGAGGTCGGGTTCCAGGAGGTACTGCAGCTCCCCCTGCCGTTCGGCCCGCTCGGCGCACAGCTCCTGGAGTTCCGGGAGGCGTTTGGGCGCCTGGTTGCGCCAGTCGGCGAGGACGGCCGTGCGCAGCCCGGCGGTCAGTCCCGGGTCACCGGCGATGTGCCGGGCGTCCAGCAGCCCCAGCTGTACCTTGAGGTCTTCGCCGGCTGTCTTGCGGGCCTCGGCGGGGGTGCGTACGGAGTGGTCGAGGGCCAGTCCCAGATCCCAGACGGGGTACCAGATGCGGTCGGCCAGCGTGGCCACCGCCTCCTGGTCGGACCCGTCGTGCAGGAGCAGCAGATCGAGGTCGCTGCGGGGCGAGAGTTCGCCGCGCCCGTATCCCCCGACGGCGACGAGCGAGACTCCGTGCGGTTCGCATGCGCCCGCGGCGAACAGTCCCCCGAGCCAGTCGTCGGTCAGCTCGGCCAGGGCGGTACGGCGCGGCGGCCCGGACCGCGCCTCCTCCTGGAGGAGGCGCAGCCGGGCCGCCGCGTAGCCGCTGGGTCCCGAGTCCTCTGCATCCGTGCGTACGTCCGTACCCGTCACCCAGTGACTCCTGTTCTTCTGTTCGATCAGAGCGCGTCCGGGCCGCGCTCGCCGGTCCGGACCCGAACGGCCGTCTCGACCGGGAGGGACCAGACCTTGCCGTCACCGATCTTGCCGGTGCGGGCGGCCTTGACGATGACGTCGATCAACTGCTCGGCGTCGTCGTCCTCCGCCAGTACCTCGATCCGGATCTTGGGAACCAGGTCGACCGTGTACTCGGCGCCGCGGTACACCTCGGTGTGTCCCCGCTGCCGACCGTAGCCGCTCGCCTCGGTGACCGTCAGACCATGGACCCCGAAGGCCTGGAGGGCTTCCTTGATCTCGTCGAGCCTGTGCGGCTTGACGACTGCGGTGATCAGCTTCATGCCTCGACCTTCTTGCTCTGAGGGGCAGCGACGCTGCTCGCGCTGGCGGAGATGTGCGAACCGGCGGCCGAGCTGAAGTCGTACGCGGTCTCGGCGTGGGCCGCCTGGTCGATACCGGCGACCTCGTCCTCCTCGGAGGCGCGGAAGCCGATCGTCTTCTGGATGACGAAGGCGATGATGTAGGTGAGGACGAAGGTGTAGCCCATCACCGAGAAGGCACCGGTGGCCTGCTTGCCGAACTGGCTCCAGCCTGCGCCCTCCATGGCCAGGAAGCCGACCATGAGGGTACCGATGACACCGCCGACGAGGTGGACGCCGACGACGTCGAGGGAGTCGTCGTAGCCGAGCTTGTACTTGAGGCTGACGGCCCAGGAGCAGACCGCACCGGCGACGACACCGATGAGCATGGCGCCGAAGGCGTTGACGTGACCACCGGACGGGGTGATCGCGACGAGACCGGCGACGGCACCCGAGCAGGCACCGAGCGTCGTGAAGGCGCCGTGGCGGATGCGCTCGTAGATCAGCCAGCCCATCACGGCGGCCCCGGTCGCGATCTGGGTGTTGATGGCCATCTGGGCGGTGGTGCCGTCGACGCCGAGCTCGGAGCCGGCGTTGAAGCCGAACCAGCCGAACCACAGCAGCGCGGTGCCGAGCAGGACCATCGGCATGTTGTGCGGCCGCATCGGGTCCCTCTTGAATCCGACCCTCTTGCCCACGACAAGGACGGCCGCGAGTGCGCCGACACCTGCGTTGATGTGAACGGCGGTACCACCCGCGAAGTCGATGACGCCCATCTCGAAGAGCCATCCGCCGGTCGCCCAGACCCAGTGGGCGATCGGGAAGTACACCACGGTGACCCAGATCCCGATGAAGATCATCCAGGAACTGAACTTGACACGGTCGGCGAGCGCACCACTCATGAGAGCGGCCGTGATCACGGCGAACAGCATCTGGAAGAGGGCGAACGCGAAGACCGAGATCTGCTCGTCCGCGAAGTTCGCCATCGTGCTGTCGGCGTTGATGCCCTTCAGCCCGATCGCGTCCAGATTGCCGATGAAGCCGCCGATGTCACCACTGAAGGCCAGCGAGTACCCGTAGAGCACCCACAGGATGGTGACGATGCCCAACGAGATGAAGGACATCATCAGCATGTTCAACACGCTCTTGGCGCGGACCATGCCGCCGTAGAAGAGCGCCAGCCCGGGCGTCATCAACATGACGAGCGCCGCACTGATCAATACGAATCCGGTATCTGTGCCGTTCAATGCCGGTATCTCCTCGTGGTCGGAACGGCCCGTGCGGATGCTGAAGCTTGGGGAGCTATGGGGAGGGCCGACTGTGCTCAGGAGACTGACGCAGCCCGGTTTCACAGGGAGTTTGGAAATGTTTCCCGCACGTGACGAAGGTCCCCGTCACGTTACAGACAAGTGAAACGTGAATCTGGGAGGAGCCATCCCGTGTGGGGCCCAGCCTCTGCGGGCCTCTCGGCGGATAACGGTTTCGTATCCGATGGAACTTCCGGTGGGACGTCCGGAACGGACCGGCCACGGCAGACCATCCGATGACCTGGCATGGGGGAGCCGAGTCGGGCAGTCGGGATGGCCGGCCGCGGCCGGAGTCGATGGGCCCTTGGGGTGCGGCGGGCCGGGCCGGGGTCAGACCGCTTCGGCGGTTTCTGGGAGGTGGACGGCGAGCTGCTCGGTGAGGTCGACGATCTCGGCGAGGCCGCCGAAATCGCGTACGGCCGTGTCGACGGTCTTGCGGATGCGCGTGTTGACGCGCTCGGAACGCACTTTCTTCGCGGTCGCCATGGCCTGCTTGGCCATGGCCGCCCCCTGCTCGGGTTCGCGCTGGAGCAGGTGCACGGTGGCCATGCCGATCAGGTTCAGCGCGTACGACCGCTGGTGTTCGGTGTCCGTGGCGAAGAGCTCGACCGCCCGGCGCATCACCGGCTCGGCGAGGGACGCGTAGGTGGGGCTGCGGCCGGCGACGTAGGCGAGGTCGCGGTAGGAGTGGGAGTTCTCGCCGTGGAGTTCGGCCTCGTTGAAGAAGCGGATCCAGTCGGGATCGGGGTCGTCCCATTCCTCGGCGTCGGCGAAGACGTCCTCGGCCATCCGGACCGCCCGTTTGCACTTTCCGGGCTGGCCCATGCTGGCGTAGGCGCGGGCCTCCATCGCATACAGCATCGACTGGGTGCGCGGGCTCGCGCAGTCCCGGCTGCCGTACTGGGCGAGATGGATCAGTTCGAGGGCGTCGTCGGGGCGGCCGAGGTGGATCATCTGACGGCTCATGCTGGAGAGGACGTACGAGCCGAGGGGCTTGTCGCCCGCCTCCTTGGCCGCGTGCAGGGCCAGGACGAAGTACTTCTGGGCGGTGGGCTGCAGACCGATGTCGTAGCTCATCCAGCCGGCCAGCTCGGCCAGCTCGGCGGCGACCTTGAACAACCGCCGGGTGGTGGCCTCGGGCTGGGGCTCCTGGAGGAGGTCGGTCACCTCGTGCAGTTGGCCGACCACGGCCTTGCGGCGCAGACCGCCGCCGCACTGGGCGTCCCACTGCCGGAACATCACCGTGGTGGATTCGAGGAGGTCCAGCTCCGGCTGGGAGAGGCGGCCGACGCGGCGGGCGGCGGGCGGCGGCTCGGGCTCCGCGCGCGGGGCGGGGGGCGAGGGGACGAGCCAGCGCTGCATCGGTTCGATGAGGGCCGGACCGGCGGACAGGGCCAGCGAGCTGCCGAGGAAGCCGCGCCGCGCCAGCATCAGGTCGCTGCGCGAGAACTCGCTGATCAGCGCCACGGTCTGCGGGCCCGTCCAGGGCAGGTCGACACCGGAGGCGGAGGGGGACTGGTGGGCGGCACGCAGCCCCAGATCCTCGACGGCGACGACACAGCCGAACCGCTCGGAGAACAGTTCCGACAGGATCCGCGGGATCGGCTCGCGCGGGTTCTCCCCGTCGAGCCAACGCCGTACGCGTGAGGTGTCGGTGGAGATGTGATTGGCCCCGAGCTGACGGGCCCGGCGGTTCACCTGCCGGGCGAGCTCACCCTTGGACCAGCCGCTGCGGACGAACCATGAGCCCAGCAGTTCGTTCGGGCGCTTCTCAGCGTTCGTGCCGCTTCCGCCGTTGCCGCCCACTGGAACGCCCCCATCCCTGAAACCACTTGTGCGCTGTGTGCGCCAAGCCCTACCAGAATGCCGGTTACCACGCCGTACGTCCGACACTTGTCACCCGTCGAACGGAAAGACGACTTGCCTCCGGCATACCCACGAGCGCATACGTCCCCAGGTTCCGTGCACTCAAAGTAATCCTACGATCACCCGTCCGGGCACGGTGATTCCAGAAACGCCACCATTCGCCACCCCTTCGAATGAACTCACGGTCGCCCGTACGCGATTCACTTGACACCTGACGACCGGGAGCGGGCGGAGTGACGCATTCAGGGGCGCGCGACGTCGACCGCACCACCGGCGGTGCCGTAGCACGCCGCCCCGACGGAAACAGAGCGTCGCATTACGACTCCGTCGCGTAACCGTCGGCGAGCTGGACACGTTGGAGGGGGCATGGGCTTCACGATCGGCGGCATCCGGGAGATGCGATCCGGCGCGCGTCGACGCGGCCGTTCCTCTGAATGTACGGCCGTGGCCGAGTTCACCGGCCTCTGCGGGTGGGACGTCGCCCCCGGCGCGCGGGCGGCATCGGGCGCGTGCTCGTGCGGCAGGACCGACTGCTCCGCGCCCGGCGCGCATCCACTCGACTTCGCGCCGCCGGTCCCCGCCGGGGCCACGCTCGACGAGGTGACCGAGGCCTGGGGCGAGTTCCCCGGCGCCGCCGTGATGCTGCCGGTGGGCCGCTCCTTCGACGTGATCGAGGTCGCCGAGTCGGCGGGCCGGCACGCACTCGCCCGGCTTGAGCGCATGGGCCTTCCGCTCGGCCCCGTGACCATCACCCCCGAGGGCCGCGCCCACTTCTTCGTCGCCCCCGGCGCCGCCGCCCAACTGCCCGCGCTGCTCTATCGCATGGGCTGGGACGACCCGTCCGCCCTCGACCTGCGCGGCCTCGGCCCCGGCGCCCACATCACCGCCCCGCCCTCCGACCGCGCCGGCCTCGGCCCGGTCCGCTGGCTCCGCTCCCCCGCCCTCGACTCGGCGACACAGCCCCCGGCCGCGCGATTGCTGCTGGGGACACTGGCGTACGTGGCACACCGGTCGCGGGCCTAGCTAGCCCAGGCCCTCGTACACGCACGCACACGCACACGCACACGCACACAGCGAAGCGCCCGTCCCCGACTGCACCTCCGGGGCGGGCGCTTCTTGTACCATCTATTGCCTCACATGCGAATTTTCGTATGTGGAGGTCACTCGCCGATCAGCGCGTCCACGAACGCCTCCGGCTCGAACGGCGCCAGGTCGTCCGCGCCCTCTCCCAGGCCGATGAGCTTGACGGGTACGCCCAGCTCGCGCTGTACGGCGATGACGATGCCGCCCTTGGCGGTGCCGTCCAGCTTGGTGAGGACGATGCCGGTGATGTTGACGACCTCGGCGAAGACGCGGGCCTGGACGAGGCCGTTCTGACCGGTGGTGGCGTCGAGGACGAGGAGCACCTCGTCGAGCGGCGCGTGCTTCTCGACGACGCGCTTGACCTTGCCGAGTTCGTCCATGAGGCCGGTCTTGGTGTGCAGCCGGCCGGCGGTGTCGATGAGGACGACGTCGGCGCCCTCCTCGATGCCCTCCTTGACGGCGTCGAAGGCGACGGACGCCGGGTCGCCGCCCTCGGGACCGCGCACCGTGCGGGCGCCGACGCGCTCGCCCCAGGTCTGCAGCTGGTCGGCGGCGGCGGCGCGGAAGGTGTCGGCGGCGCCCAGGACGACGTTCTTGCCATCGGCGACGAGGACCCGGGCGAGCTTGCCGGTGGTGGTGGTCTTGCCGGTGCCGTTGACGCCGACGACCATCACGATGCCCGGGGTGTCGAGCGGCGAGTCGGTGTTGACCGCGCGGTCGAACTCCGGGACGAGGATCTTGAGCAGCTCCTCGCGCAGCAGCGCGCGCAGCTCCGCCGGAGTGCGGGTACCGAGGATCTTCACACGCTCGCGCAATTGTTCGACCAGCTCCTGGGTGGGCTGCACGCCGACGTCGGCGGTGAGGAGGGTGTCCTCGATCTCCTCCCAGGTGTCGTCGTCGAGGTGCTCGCGCGAGAGCAGCGTGAGCAGCCCCTTGCCGAGCGCGTTCTGCGAGCGGGAGAGCCGGGCGCGCAGCCGCACCAGACGGCCGGCGGTCGGCTCGGGGACCTCGATCGCGGGGGCGGCCGGCGGCTCCTCGACGGCGACGGGCGCCGTCGCCGTGGCATCCGGGAGGTCCACCTCCTCGATCGTTCTGCGCGGTTGGTCGCGCGGCTCCTCGGCCTCGTCGCCGACGTGCGGCTCGGCCGGTGGTGCGGTGATGTCGGGTGTCGTGGGGGGCGCCCCGGGCAGGGTCTTCGCCTTCTTCTTGCGGCCGCCTACGACGAGCCCGCCCAGCACGCCGAGCACGACCACGGCGATGACTACAGCAAGGATGAGTTCCATAACGGAACCAGTATGCGGGACCGCCCCGCGCCGCGTTCGATCGCCGTACGGGGTTCCGCGCCTCTTCCCCACCTCTGGATACCTGACGAGCCGTCAGCTAACGTCCCCCTCCACAGCCGCCCGAAGGGGGTCCCCATGCCCGTCACGGTCGTCCGTTTCAACCTGGTCGAGCCCGGCGCGACGCCCGCCTCGCTCCGGGCCCGCTACCGGGCCGCCGTCGAGATGGCCGCGTACGCCGATGAGCGGGGCATCTCTGCCGTGCAGACGGAGGAGCACCACGGGGTCGACAACAACTGGTTGCCGTCGCCGTTCGTGTTCGCGGGGGCGGTGTTCGGGGCGACGCGGCGGATCACGGTGACGGTGTCGGCGGTGATCGGTCCGCTGCACGACCCGCTGCGGTTGGCCGAGGACATCGCCGTGCTGGACCTGGTGAGCGGCGGGCGGCTGGTGACCGTCGCCGGGATCGGATACCGGCCGGAGGAGTACGCGCAGTTCGACGTCGACTGGAAGGGGCGCGGAAAACTCCAGGACGAGGTGCTGGAGACGCTGCTCCAGGCATGGACCGGTGAGCGGTTTCACTACCGGGGACGCACGGTCCGGGTCACCCCGCGACCGGGCACCGAGCCGCATCCGCCGCTGCTGGTCGGCGGCTCGTCGAAGGCCGCGGCCCGCAGGGCGGCCCGCCTCGGCCTCCCCTTCTTCCCGAGCGCGCATCTGCCGGAGCTGGAGGCGTACTACAGGGAGCGGCTGGTCGAGTACGGCACCGAGGGCTGGACCATGATGCCCGCCGCCGAGACCCCGTTGCTGCATGTCGCGGAGGATCCGGACCGGGCGTGGGCCGAGTACGGCGGGCACTTCCTGCACGAGGCGCGGACGTACGCCTCCTGGCAGTCGGGCGGCATACGGTCGGCCGTGCGGTCGGGGGCCGCGACGGTGGCGGAGCTGCGCGCGGAGGGCGTGTACCGGATCGTCACGCCGGACGCGTGCGTGGCGCTGGGCCTGGACAACTACGTACTGCATCCGCTGGCGGGCGGGATGCCGGTCGAGGAGGGGTGGCGCGGACTGCGGCTGTTCGCGGAGCGGGTGCTGCCGCGGCTCGACGGCTGACCGTCACGTCCGACCCGGGAGTTCGCCCACGAACCGCCGTCCCGGCCCGCTCGGTGGTCGGGCCGGGACGGCGGAGGGGTACGAGGAGAGGGGCGGCGGGGGCTCGGACCTTCCCCCGGAGGGGTGAAGGCGCGTGGCCGACGGGCTAACCCATCTCTTCCAGCGCCTTGCCCTTCGTCTCCTTCACGAACTTGAGGACGAAGGGGATGGAGAGGGCGGCGAAGACCGTGTAGATCACATACGTCAGGGAGAGGTTCCACTCGGCCAGGGACGGGAAGCTCGCCGTGATGGCCCAGTTGGCGATCCACTGTGCGGAGGCGGCCACGCCCAGGGCGGCGGCACGGAGCCTGTTCGGGAACATCTCGCCGAGCATGACCCAGACGACGACACCCCAGGAGAGGGCGAAGAAGAGGACGAAGACGTGGGCGGCGATCAGGGCGACCCAGCCCTGGGTGGCGGGGAGCCTGCCGTCGACGAGGTCGAAGGAGAAGGCCCAGGCCTCCAGGGCGAGGCCGAGGACCATGCCGACGGAGCCGATGAGGGCGAGCGGCTTGCGGCCGATGCGGTCCACGAAGATCATCGCGATGACGGTGCCGACGATGTTGATGATCGAGGTCGTGAAGGAGTAGAAGAACGACGCGGTCGGGTCGACACCGACGGACTGCCACAGTGTCGCGGAGTAGTAGAACGCCACGTTGATGCCGACGAACTGCTGGAAGACCGACAGGCCGATACCGACCCAGACGATCGGCTTGAAGAGGAAGCTCCCGCCGAGCAGGTCCCTGAAGGTCGAATCGTGCTCGCGGTTCATGGCCGATTCGATCTCGGCGACCCGGGCGTCCGGGTCCACGCCCTCGCCCTCGACCTCGGTGAGCACCTCACGGGCGCGCTCGTTCCTGCCGACGGAGATCAGGAAGCGCGGGGACTCGGGGATGGCGAAGGTGAGCAGACCGTAGAGGACGGCCGGGACGACCATGACGCCGAGCATGATCTGCCAGGCCTCCAGGCCGAGCAGCTCACCGCGCTGGTCGCCCTCGGCGGCGTTCAGGATGCCCCAGTTGACCAGCTGGGAGATGGCGATGCCGATGACGATCGCGGCCTGCTGGAAGGAGCCGAGCCGTCCTCGGTACGCGGGCGGGGCGACTTCGGCGATGTAGGCGGGGCCGATGACGGACGCCATGCCGATGGCGAAGCCGCCGACGACGCGCCAGAACGCGAGGTCGTACAGCGCGAAGGGGAGCGCGGAGCCGACGGCGCTGGCGATGAAGAGTACGGCGGCGATCTGCATGCACCGGATCCGGCCGATGCGGTCGGCGATACGGCCAGCGGTGGCGGCACCGACGGCACAGCCGATCAGGGCGACGGCGATGACCTGGGCCAGGGCCGTGGAACCGATGTCGTAGCGGTCCCGGATGGCTTCGACGGCGCCGTTGATCACGGCGCTGTCGTAGCCGAAGAGGAAGCCGCCCATCGCGGCCGCCGCCGCGATGAAGATCACGTGCGAGAGATGGTCGGGCGGAGCGTCCCGCGCTCCCGCCTTGGATGACTGCGCAGTGCTGGTCACGTCTGTACTCCTCGGACCACCGGCGACGTCGCCGATGTGGGGGAAGCCTTCGATTTGAAGGTAAAAGCAACGACCCAGAGACCATATCTTCAAGTTTCTAAGTCAATAGGGCGTAATCTGACGGTACAGAGGGGCAAAGGGGTGACGCTTCGTTCATTTATTGAAGAAATGGAAACAGCGGCGGCCACCCGGGGCGCGAGGCTGCGACCTATGGGTGACCCGCCGCGTGGGCGCGACAAGCCCCCGCCTACCCGCAGACCAAAACGGCTAACGCAGCCTCTGGCTGATGACCTTCGACACGCCGTCCCCCTGCATGGACACGCCGTACAGCGCGTCGGCGACTTCCATGGTCCGCTTCTGGTGGGTGATCACGATCAGCTGCGACGCCTCCTGCAGCTCCTGCATGATCCGGATCAGCCGCTGCAGGTTGGTGTCGTCGAGCGCCGCCTCGACCTCGTCCATCACATAGAACGGACTGGGCCGAGCCTTGAAGATCGACACGAGCATGGCGACGGCGGTCAGCGACCGCTCGCCGCCGGAGAGCAGTGACAGCCGCTTGACCTTCTTGCCCGGGGGACGGGCCTCGACGTCCACGCCGGTGGTGAGCATGTTGTCGGGGTCGGTCAGGATCAGCCGCCCTTCACCACCGGGGAAGAGCCGACTGAAGACGCCCTCGAACTCCCGCGCGGTGTCCCAGTAGGCCTCGGTGAAGACCTGCTCGACCCGCTCGTCGACCTCCTTCACCACCTGGAGCAGATCGGCACGGGTCTTCTTCAGGTCCTCCAGCTGCTCACTGAGGAACTGGTGCCGCTCCTCCAGCGCGGCGAACTCCTCCAGCGCCAGCGGATTGACCTTGCCCAGCTGCTGGTACGCCCGCTCCGCCGCCCGAAGGCGCTTCTCCTGCTCGGCCCGGTGGAACGTCTTCGGCTGGTTGCGGGGATGCCCCGGATCCTCCGGCAGTTCCTCACCCTCGGCCGGCGGCGAGGGCGGTACGGGCTGGTCGGGCCCGTACTCCGAGATCAGCCCCTCCGGTTCGACACCCAACTCCTCGAGCGCCTTGGCCTCCAGCTGCTCGATCCGCATCCGCTTCTCGGCACCGAGCACCTCGCCCCGGTGGACGGAGTCGGTTAGTTTGTCCAACTCGGCCTTGAGGTCGCGCCCCTCGCCCCGGGCTTGCGCGAGTTCCTGCTCCCGGCGGGCCTTGGCGGCGTCGGCGGCGGTACGTTCCTCCTCCGCGCGGGCGAGGGACACCTCCACGTGGGCGAGCAGTTGCCGGGCGCCGGACGCGACGGCCTCGGCGACGGCCGCCTCGTGTCGCAGCCGCGCCCGGCGCTGTTCGGCCCGCGCCCGCGCCTCGCGCTCGGCGCGGGCCGCCCGGTCGAGCGAGTCCGCGCGCCCCGCGAGCCCCTTGACCCGCTCCTCGTGCGTCCGCACCTGGAGCCGGGCCTCCATCTCCGTCTGCCGCGCGTTGGCCCCGTCCGCCGCGAGCCGATCCCGTACGGAGGTGTCGGGCTCCTCCTCGACCGGCATCTCCTCGGCCACCGCGAGCCGTTCGGCCAGCTCCTCGGCTTCCTGTACTGCTCTGTCGAGCGCCTTCTGGGCCCGCGCGGCGGCAGCCGTGGACCGCTCGGCCTCCCCGGCGGCGCCCCGCGCCTGCCCGGCCAGCCGCCCGAGCTGCTGGGCGACCGTCGACTTCTCCCGCTCGGCCGCCCGGCGCCGCTCCCCCACTCCTCCACGGCCCGGGCCCGTTCCTGACGCAGCTCGACCGCGCTCTGCTGCGCCTCGGTCAACTCCTCGCAGCGGACGGCCAGTTCCTCCAGCTCGGCCGCCGCCTCGTCGACGGACGCCTGCACCTCCAGCAGACTCGGCGCCCCCGCCGAACCGCCGTGCGCGAAGTGCGCCCCGAGCAGATCGCCCTCGGCGGTCACCGCGGTGAGATCGGGACGGGCGTAGACAAGATCCTCGGCGTCTTCGAGGGTGCCCACGACGACGATGCCCCGCAGCAGCAGCCGCACGGAGGGCAGGAGCTCGGCGGGGCCGCGGACGAGGTCGGCGGCGTGGGGATGGCCGTGGGCGCGAGGGGAACCACCATGGACAGGGGAGGCGGGTTCGCCACCGGCGGGGCCCGCCGCGAAGACGCCGGAAGCGCCCGAAGTGCAGGGCTGGGTGGTCTGTGCCTGCCCGGAGTCGTCGTGCGAACCACCGTGGTCAGCGCCGGCCGCTCGGGCGCCCGCAACCGGTCCGTCCCCCGGGTCCTCCGGCGCCGTCGCCAGCAGCAGCGCTGCCCGTCCCGCGTCCTGTTTCCGGAGCAGGCGGATGGCTTCGGCGGCCGAGGCGGGGTTCGTCACCGCGATGGCGTCTGCCGCGGCACCGAAGGCGGCGGCGAGGGCGATCTCGTGGCCCGGGGCGATGGTCAGCAACTGTGCGGCCGGGCCGAGCAGTCCGTTGACGCGGTCCTTCGCGCCGAGCAGGGCGCCCGTGCCGTCCTTGCGGCGCAGGCCCAGTGCGAGGGCTTCGTGCCGGGCCTGGGTGGCGGCGCGACGGCGTTCGGCGACGGTGCTGGTTTCGCGGGCCGCGGTGAGGGCGGACTCGGCCTCGGCCAGGGCGCGTTTGGCCGCTTCGTGCTGTTCGGTCAGTCGGGTGTCGTCGGCGTCGAGGCCGTCGACCTCGGCCTTCAGCGCCTCGTACTCCTCCTGGGCGGCCACGGCGCGTTCCCGCGCCTCGTCACGGGCGGCGGCCAGGCGATCGATCTCGGCCTGGGCGGAGGCCGCGCGGGAGCGGGCGGCGTTGACCTGACCGCCCAGGCGGGCGAGGCTTTCGCGGCGGTCGGCGATGGAGCGGGCGACGTCCTTGAGACGGCGTTCCTCAGCAGTCAGTTCGCGCTCCAGCTCGGCGCGGTGCTCGACCGTGTCCTCCAGGGCGCGCTCGGCCGCCTCCAGGGCCGCTTCGAGTTCGGCCTCCTGTTCGCGGATCCGGACGGCCTCTCGCTCCATGTCCTCGGGGTCGCGGCCACGCCGCTCCTCGGGGGGCGCGGAGGTGGCGCTCTTGATCCGGGCGTCGGCCAGGGAGATCGTGCCGCGCACCCGTTCGGCGAGCTGCGAGAGCGCGTACCAGGTCTCCTGGGCTCGCTGGAGGCGCGGGGTGAGCCGTCGTACCTCGTCCTCCAGCCGCGCCTCCCGGTGCAGCGCCTTCCTCAGCTCGGCCTCGGCGGCCTCCTTGCGCTGCTTCAGCGCGGCTTCGTCGGCGACCTCGGTCCGCAGCGCCGCGTGGAGCCGTACGAGATCGTCGGCCAGCAGTCTCAGCCGCGCGTCCCGCAGATCCGCCTGGATGACGGCGGCCCGGCGGGCGACGGCGGCCTGGCGGCCGAGCGGTTTGAGCTGGCGGCGGAGTTCGTCGGTGAGGTCCTGGACGCGGGCCAGGTTGGCCTGCATGGCGTCCAGTTTCCGCAGGGCCTTCTCCTTGCGCTTGCGGTGTTTGAGGACGCCGGCGGCCTCTTCGATGAAGGCGCGGCGGCCCATGGGGTCGGCGTGCAGGACGGAGTCGAGCTGGCCCTGCCCGACGATGACGTGCATCTCACGGCCGATGCCGGAGTCGGAGAGCAGGTCCTGGATGTCGAGAAGACGGCAGGTGTCACCGTTGATCTGGTACTCGCTGCCGCCGTTGCGGAACATGATCCGCGTGATCGTGACCTCGGCGTACTCGATGGGGAGGGCCCCGTCGGAGTTGTCGATGGTCAGGGACACCTCGGCGCGGCCGAGCGGGGGGCGCCCGGTGGTGCCGGCGAAGATGACGTCCTCCATCTTGCCGCCGCGCAGCGACTTCGCGCCCTGCTCTCCCATGACCCAGCTGAGCGCGTCCACGACGTTCGACTTGCCCGAGCCGTTCGGTCCGACGACACACGTGATGCCCGGCTCGAACCGGAGTGTGGTCGCCGAGGCGAACGATTTGAAACCGCGGAGGGTCAGGGCCTTGAGGTGCACGCCGCCGGACTCTACCTTCCGGCCTTGTCTCACTCCATGAACGAACGGTTTCGCCCATGAACGTGCAGGGCACATCAGACGTTGAAGAGAGTGGGGAAAGCGTGGGGGTGCGGGGGAACGGAACCTCGGGAAAGAAGAAGGGACGCCTCTAGAGAAGGCGTCCCTTGCAGATCTGACAACTTAGCGGTTGATACGGGCAGCCCAACCACTGCTGTCGTAGTACGTGTGGTACGTGCCGCGATGCAGTGATCAGGTGAGCGCAGGCTCCGCCTGGTGTGCGTCGATGCTCTCCATAAGCGAGTCGTGAGAAGCGGCAGCCGTCAGCGCGTCGTTCTCCGCCTGGATGCGTCCGAGCTCGGATTCCAGGTCCTGGACGCGCTGCTGGAGCCGTCGCATCTCGGCGAGGAGTCGCGGGTCGGAGCCGCCGACGTAACCGAGAAGCGCCTTTGCCATGATGGATGGTCCTCCACAATGAGTGACCGACCGAA
Organism: Streptomyces sp. TG1A-60; assembly: GCF_037201975.1. Classification (NCBI taxonomy): domain Bacteria; kingdom Bacillati; phylum Actinomycetota; class Actinomycetes; order Kitasatosporales; family Streptomycetaceae; genus Streptomyces; species Streptomyces sp. TG1A-60. The sequence goes on from NZ_CP147520.1 coordinate 2,318,162, forward strand.
GCGGTATGGGTCGTGAGGGAATCGCACCCGTGGTGCTTGGCACTGTTGAGTTTTGCTGCCGTACTCCATGCCAAACAGCTAAGGTGCGCGGGGCTTTCAGCGTCTCACCAAAAAGTTTGACGGTCAACACGATCACGCCCCGCATTGGCGGGCAACCCTGTGACGCGCGGCCCTGAGCGGGCGACGCTGCGGCGGCGACAGGGCCTCTCCTGGACGGCGGAGCGAGGGGATCATCCGTTCTTCGGAGCCTGCCATGACAGAACCGTCTTGGCAATCACCTGCACGTTTCTGCTTTGTGCATGCTCCTGGCATATGCCAGCGGCGGCCCTCTCGCCCTCATCCGGCCCGCTTCACAGGCAGGCGTCAGCGGATGGCGAAGCCCGCATAGCCCCCTCGCGGTGTGTCCCAGATCTCGGTGACGCCGTCCACGCGCCCGGGCGTGTCGTCGCCCTGGAGCCAGTCGAGAAGCCCCTGACACGCCTCACGCGGGCCCTCGGCGACCACCTGGACCCGCCCATCGGCCAAATTGAGAGCAAAACCACTCAGCCCGCCGATCTCCAGGGCTCTGGCCCGGGTGAACCAGCGGAAACCCACACCTTGCACCCGTCCACGCACCCAGGCGACCAGCCGTACATCCTCGCTCATGACTGCACGCTAACGGGCCAATACCTCTCGGGCCTCTCACTCCCCTGGCGCCATGCTGTACCGTCCCCACCCAATGAATCTCATATGAAACTCACTCGTTCGTGTGGGGTTCGTGAAGACGGCTATCACAACGTTGACAACCTCCCCAACGTTGACCGCAGGACACCGCAAGGACGAGGAAGGCCAGAACATGGGACGCCACCGACGCTCCGCCGCCGGCCGCGCCACCGGGGTCACCACCACGGGCTTCACCTCCGAAGAGCCCCACTACGGCCCGGAGAACCTGTACGGGTTCGCCGCAGTCCTGGAGGCCGACGCCCAGACCGCATCGCGCGCCGGTGGTTCGCGCCGCCGCAAGAAGAAGGCCGCGACGTCCGTGAAGACCGGTCTGCTCGGTGTGTCCGCCGCCGTCGCCCTCGGCACCGTCGCGGTGGCCACCGGGGTGCTGCCGGGCGGCGACAAGTACACGGTCAGCGGGGGCAACAGCACCGAGACGGTGGTACCGACCGGCTCGCCGACGGGTGCGGCGGACCAGCAGGGCGGCACGGACGGCGCCGCGCAGGAGCAGCGCGAGGACGAGTCCACCAGCCGCGACGCCGAGCGCGAAACCTCCCCGTCGACCAGCCCCTCCCCCGCTGAGACCCCGTCGGAGAAGCCCACCGAAGAGGCGGACAGGGGTTCCGGCTCCAAGAAGCCCACGACGCCGAGCGCCAGGCCCACGGAGGAGAAGAAGACCCCTCCCCCGGTGGAGATCTCCACGGAGACCCAGGCCGAGGCCGCGGTCCTCCAGTTGGTCAACGAGGAGCGGGCCAAGGCGGGCTGTGACCCGGTGGCGGCCAACAGCGACCTGGCCGAGCTGGCCGAGGTCTTCAGCAAGGACATGGCCGCCCGCGGCTTCTTCGACCACACCGACCCCGACGGCCAGGACCCGTGGGACCGCGCCGCCATCCTCGGGATCACCGGCCTCGGCGGCGAGAACATCGCCCGCGGCCAGGCCAACGCCGAGGCGGTCATGGAAGCCTGGATGAACAGCCCCGGCCACAAGGCGAACATCCTGAACTGCGACTTCAAGACCCTCGGTGTCGGTGTCCACATGGGCGACGGCGGCCCGTGGTGGACGCAGGACTTCGGCTACTAGACAGCGTTCCATCCCGGCGCCGGGCAGCGCCCCCGGGGAGGCTAACCAGAAGTTAGTGCAACCTTCTGGTTAGCGCTGCGTCGGAGTATCCTCAACGTATGGAATCAGCCGCGCAGACCGCCGTGACGCCCGCGCAGGCTTCCGCGGACGCGGACGCCGTGGCCTTCGACGCCTTGGCCTTCAACGTGTTCGCCAGGAACTGTCCCTCGCGGGGCACCCTGGAGCACGTCACGGGCCGCTGGGGCGTGCTCACGATGGGAGCGCTGTACGAGGGCTCGCTCCGCTTCAACGAGCTGCGCCGCCGCGTCGACGGCGTCAGCGAGAAGATGCTCTCCCAGACCCTGCACGCCCTGGAGCGCGACGGCCTGGTGCACCGGGAGGCCCAGCCCACCAACCCGCCCCGTGTCGACTACACGCTCACCCCGCTCGGCCGCGAAATCTCCGAGCGTGTGCTGTCCCTCATCATCTGCGTGGAGGGCCGCATGGAGGACGTGCTCAGCGCGCGCGAGCGTTACGACGAGGCACGCGGCGCCCGCTGACACCGCGGGCAGAAGTAGCTGGATCGGTTCATCCACGGCCGTCGGCGCATGGGGGTGGCACAGCGCCGGCAGGGCAGTCCCTCCCTGCCGTACGCGTCGAGCGAGCGGTCGAAGTACCCCGACTCGCCGTTGACGTCGACGTACAGGCTGTCGAAGCTCGTGCCGCCCACCGAGAGGGCCGCGTTCATCACGTCCCTTACGTGGCCCAGGAGTTCGGTGGTCCGGGGGCGTGTGAAACCGGCGGTCGGGCGCTCGTAGTGGATGCGCGAGCGCCAAAGCGCCTCGTCCGCGTAGATGTTGCCGACGCCGCTGATCAACGACTGGTCGAGCAGGGCCCGTTTGACGGTCGTACGCTTCCGCCGCAGCGCCTGGTGGAAGGCCTCCGCGTCGAACAGCGGGTCGAGGGGGTCGCGTGCGATGTGCGCGATGACGTCCGGCAGGCCCTCGGGGGTGGTGTCGTGCAACGACAGGCCGCCGAAGGTGCGTTGGTCGACGAAGCGGAGTTCGGTGCGCAGGGCGTCCGCGAAGCGGACGCGGATTCTGAGGTGCTTCTCGTCGGCCGAGTCATGCGGCTGCACCAAGAGCTGGCCGCTCATTCCGAGGTGGGCCAGGACGGCGATGCCGGTGTCCTCGACGGGCAGCCACAGGTACTTGCCGCGCCGGCTCGGCTCACGGATGCGGTGACCCTTGAGGCGGTGCGCGAAGTCCTCGGGTCCGGCCAGGTGTCTGCGGATCGCCCGGGGGTGCAGCACCTCGACGTCGGCGACGGCCCGGTGCGCCACCCACCGCTCCAGGCCCCGTCGTACGACCTCGACTTCGGGAAGTTCGGGCACGGGGTCCTCCGGGGGCGGGAGCCTGAGAGTTCGGGGGGATGTCGTGTGCCGACCGCGGGGGATGTGAGGGGTGTCTGGTAGCACAGCTCCCCGCGCTCCCTGCAGGCCAGGGGGCACCCGACGTGCTTCTCAAGGGGCGCGGGGAGCTGCGCGAGCCACCGAAGACAACCCGCACACCGCCAAGCACCCCGGACACTCGCATGAGACCAGCGCGCGGGGATCCGGGGCGGCGGCCCCCGGAGGGGCCGGCCGACGGTCAGACCGAAGCCGCGTCCGGCTCGGCGTCGGGCGGCGTCTCGGCCACTGCGGCTGGCGCTGCCTTCGCCCGTTCGTCCGCCGCCGCGCGGATGGCGCGCCAGGCGGACTCGGCCGCCTGCTGCTCCGCTTCCTTCTTGCTGCGGCCGGTGCCGGTGCCGTACGAGACGCCTCCGACGCGGGCAGCAGCGGTGAAGATCTTCTCGTGGTCGGGGCCGGTCTCCGTGACCAGGTACTCGGGCACACCGAGCCCCTCGGTCGCGGTGAGCTCCTGGAGGCTGGTCTTCCAGTCCAGGCCGGCTCCGAGATTCGAGGACTTCTCGATCAGCGGGTCGAACAGGCGGTGCACCAGCTCCGCCGCCGAGTCCAGCCCCTGGTCGAGATAGACCGCACCGATCACCGCTTCCAGCGTGTCGGCGAGGATGGACGCCTTGTCCCGCCCGCCTGTGCCCTCTTCACCCCGGCCGAGCCGGATGAAGGAGCCGAGGTCGAGCCCGCGGCCCACCTCCGCCAGCGCACGAGAATTGACCACCGCGGCCCGCAGCTTGGCCAGCTGGCCCTCGGGCAGGTCGGGGTGGGTGCGGTACAGCGTGTCCGTGACCACGAGGCCGAGCACGGAGTCCCCGAGGAACTCCAGGCGCTCGTTGGTGGGCAGGCCGCCGTTCTCGTACGCGTACGAACGGTGGGTCAGCGCGCGCACCAGAAGGGCGGACTCGAGCTGGTACCCGAGCCGCCCTTCCAGAAGCGTGTGGGACGAGGCTGTGTTCTCCGCCGGGCCGCCTCCGCTCACGCGAAGGGAATGCTTCTTGGCGTCATCCGCCTTCTTAGGGCTGGACACAGTGCCTCTCACCAGCCGCTCAGACCTCGAGGACCTGGCGCTTGTTGTAGGTGCCGCAAGACGGGCACGCGATGTGCTGCTGCTTGGGCTCGTGGCAGCGCTCGCACGCAACCAGGGTGGGGACCGCAGCCTTCCACTGCGACCGGCGGTGGCGCGTGTTGCTGCGCGACATCTTCCGCTTCGGAACAGCCACGGCTACTTCTCCTGCTTCTCGTCGACGCCCGGTTCGGCGCCGCTCATCTCGTCCTTCTCGCCATCTTCGAGTGAACCGGCGAGTCCCTGCAGTGCCGCCCAACGGATGTCGACGGCGTCATGGTGGTGGTCCGGGGCGTCAGTGAGCCGCTCTCCGCACTCGGAGCACAGGCCCAGACAGTCGTCCTGGCACACCGGCTGCATAGGCAGTGCGAGCACCACCGCGTCACGCAGCACGGGTTCGAGGCCGAACAGGCCGTCCTCGATGAAGAGCCTGTCCTCGTCATCCTCGGCGTCGTCGGCCGGCTCCGCCTTGGGGCGGCCCCGGTCGTCGGCGTCAGGGTACGAGAACATCTCCTGGAAGTCCGCTTCGAGCTCCAGCTCCAGCGGCTCCAGACACCTTACGCACTCCCCCTCGGCCTGTGCACGGGCGGTGCCTGTGACGAGCACCCCTTCCATGACCGACTCCAGACGGAGTTCGAGCTCCACCGGGGCGCCTTCCGGCACTCCGATGACCCCCTTGATGCCGAGATCCTTGGGAGCGTCGACCGAACGCGTCAGGCGCTGCAGCGCACCGGGCCGCCGGCCCAGCTCGTGCGTGTCGAACACGAGGGGGTCGCGGTGGTCGAGGCGGGCGTTCAGAGCCATTTCTGCTTTCGGTGTCGCGGAACTCGGCGGAGGGCGCCGTCCTCGATGTCCGGACAGCGCTCGATCGCGGGCGTCTTCTGCGGACAGCATGAACGTACGCGCGACCGAAGAGCCAGGATACTGGACCTTTCTCTCTCGGCCCAATCCGCTGTCAGCGGCCCTGCTCGTAGCGGCGCAGCTGCTCCGCGGTGATCATGGTGGTGTCGAAGAGGCTGGTCTCGTCGAGCGCGTTCGCCTGCGGCTGCGCGTACCCCTGATGCCCTTGCTGGGCCTGGTGACCTTGCTGGGCCTGGTGACCTTGCTGGGCCTGGTGACCCTGGTTCGGGTCGTATGCCGGCTGCTGCGGGTAGCCGGCCGCGTACGGGTCGGCCTGCTGGTACCCGTAGGGGTCGGCGGCCTGCTGGGGCTGGGTGTACTGCTGCCGGTAGCCGCCGTAGGGGTCCTGTTGGAACGCCGTCGCCTGGTACGCGTCCTGCTGCTGCCCGTACGACTGCTGGTCGGGCACCGGCCGGGACTGCTGGGCGGGGGTGTCCGAGAGGGCGGCGAGGTCGGCGAGGTAGTCGGCGTCGCTGGTGGGCTGAGGGGAGGTGCCGTCGTCGTTCAGGGCGAGGGCACCGAGGTCGTCGGTGGCGATGCGGCCATGGAGCTTCTGCCGGCCCCGGCCGACAGCGTCCAGGGTCTTGGCGAGGACCGCCTCGAAGGCGCCGAGCTTGGCGTCCACGTAGGCGTCGGCGTCGCGGCGCAGGGTCTCGGGGTCGTGGCTGCGCTCGGGGGCGTCGTCGTCCTCGTAGCCCTGCTCGTCGAGGCCGGGGCCGGTGCCGAGGAGCTTCTCGCGGCCTCGGCCGACGGAGCCGAGGGTCTTGGTGAGGACGACCTCGAAGTTGGCGAGCTTGGAGTCGACGTAGTCGTCGGCCTCGGCGCGGACTTCCTCGGCCTCCTGGCGGGCCTCGGTGAGGATGCGGTCGGCCTCGTTCTGGGAGCGGCGGGCGACCTCGGTGTCGGAGATCAGGGAGCCGCGCTCGGCGTGCGCGTTCTCGATGATGCGCTCGGCCTCCAGGCGGGCCCGCTCGACCATGTGCTCACGGTCGCCGATCAGCTCCCGCGCCTGGGCGAGGGAGTCGGGCAGGGCCGCGCGCACCTCTTCGAGCAGGGAGAGCAGTTCGGCGCGGTTGACCACGCACGAGGCCGACATGGGCATGGATCGGGCGCCGGAGACCACCGAGACGATCTCGTCGAGCTTCTTCTGCACGTCCACCGTGTGGTCCACCGTGTGCTCGCCACTCTCTACAGGTGTGTTGGAGACGGTCGGGTCGACTGTAGTCCCAACGGTCCGGTGCTCGGGGGTGCGGCACCGTCAGTCCTTGCGGAGGCGCTCGCCCAGGGCCTCCAGGACGAGCGGGGGCACCAGGTGGGAGACGTCGCCGCCCCAGGTCGCGACCTCCTTGACCAGGGAGGACGACAGGAAGCTGTAGGTGGGGTTGGTGGGGACGAAGAGGGTCTCCACCCCCGAGAGGCCGATGTTCATCTGCGCCATCTGCAGCTCGTAGTCGAAGTCGCTGACCGCGCGCAGACCCTTGACGATGGCCGGGATGTCGCGCTGCTTGCAGAAGTCGACGAGCAGGCCGTGGAAGGCCTCCACGCGGACGTTGGCGTACTCGGTGGTGACCTGGCGGATCAGGTCGATCCGCTCCTCGACCTCGAAGAGGCCCTTCTTCGACTTGTTGATCATCACCGCGACGTAGACCTCGTCGTACAGCTTGGAGGCGCGGCCAATGATGTCGAGGTGTCCGTTGGTGATGGGGTCGAACGACCCGGGACAGACGGCACGGCGCACTTGGGATCCCTCGCTCTCCGGTCCGGTCACGATGCGTCTTCGCACGTAAGGGCGGCGCGACCGTACCAAAACGTTCCCTCGCCGTAGCGACGGGCCCTGATCGCTTCGAAACCGGTCGGCCAGCCGAATTCACCGCCTCTGGTGCTGCGCTCCACGGTGACGAGCGCTTCCTCGCCGAGCCAGCCCCCCGTGCGGAGTGTGAGCAGGATCTCGCGAAGATCGTCGTCCGAGGCGGCGTACGGCGGGTCGAGGAAGACGATGTCGTACGGCTCGTCCGGCGGCGGGCCCTGGATGACCTGCTCCGCTCGGCCCGACCTCACCTCGGCGCCGGGGAGGCCGAGTGAGCGGACGTTGTCGCGGATCGTGCGGGCCGCTCGGGCGTCGGCCTCGACGAGGAGGGTGTGGCCGGCGCCCCTGGAGAGGGCCTCCAGGCCTACCGCCCCCGATCCCGCGTACAGGTCGAGCACCCGTTCGCCGTCGAGGGGGCCGCCGAGGAGGGATTCCCAGGTGGACAGGAGGCCCTCGCGTGCGCGGTCGGAGGTCGGCCGGGTGCCGGTCCCCGGCGGCACGGCCAGGCGGCGTCCGCCGGCCGCGCCGGCGATCACGCGGGTCATCTTGGGTCCTTGTTCGAGGGCTTGGTCACGGGTCCAGTCTGGCAGTCGGAGGCGGGGGGGTGTGAGGACCGTGGACCACTGCCGGGTCCGCTGCCCCGGAAGCGGCGCGCCTTCCTCAGCCCTTGTCCAGGTACTGCTCCCTCTCCTCGTCCAGCAGCGCGTCCAGGGCCGTCCTGAGGCCCGGCAGGCGCTTCAGGTCCGGGTCGTCGGCGACGACCCGGACGGCCTCTTCTCTCGCCTCCGCGATGATCTCCTCGTCGTCGATGACGGTGAGCATGCGGAGGCTGGTGCGGGCGCCGGACTGGGCCTGGCCCAGGACATCGCCCTCGCGGCGTTGTTCCAGGTCGATGCGGGAGAGCTCGAAGCCGTCGAGGGTCGAGGCGACGGCGTTGAGGCGCTGACGGGCCGGACTCGCCTCGGGCATGTCGGTGACGAGGAGGCAGAGGCCGGGAGCGGAGCCCCGGCCGACGCGGCCTCGGAGCTGGTGGAGCTGGGAGACGCCGAAGCGGTCGGCGTCCATGATCACCATGGCCGTGGCGTTCGGGACGTTCACTCCGACCTCGATGACCGTCGTCGCGACCAGGACGTGGGTCTCGCCGGCGGCGAAGCGGCGCATGACCGCGTCCTTGTCGTCGGGGTGCATACGGCCGTGCAGGACCTCGACCGCGAGACCTTGAAGGGGGCCCTTGGCCAGTTGGTCGGCGACCTCCAGGACGGCGAGGGGCGGGCGCTTCTCGGCCTCGTCCTCGGGGGACTTGCTGCCGGACTTCTTCGGGTCGTCCTCCTCGTCTCCGATGCGGGGGCAGACGACGTACGCCTGATGTCCGTTGTCGACCTCCTCCCGGACGCGCTCCCAGGTGCGGGCGAGGAAGTGGGGCTTGTCGGCTGCCGGCACGACATGGCTGGCGATGGGTGAGCGGCCGGCGGGGAGTTGGTCGAGGACGGAGGTCTCCAGGTCACCGAAGACGGTCATGGCCACCGTGCGGGGGATGGGGGTGGCCGTCATGACGAGGAGGTGGGGCGGCTGCTTGCCCTTGCCGCGCAGGGCGTCGCGCTGTTCGACGCCGAAGCGGTGCTGTTCGTCCACGACGACCAGACCCAGGTCGTGGAACTGCACCTTGTCCTCGATCAGCGCGTGGGTGCCGATGACGATGCCCGCCTCGCCGGTGACCAGTTCGAGCAGGGCCTGGCGGCGGGCCGCGGCGCCCATCGAGCCGGTGAGCAGCACCACTTTGGTGGCGTGCTCGGCCCCGCCCAGCAGCCCGCCCTCGGCCAGCTCGCCCATCATCTCGGTGACCGACCGGTGGTGCTGCTGGGCGAGCACCTCGGTGGGCGCGAGCATGGCCGCCTGGCCGCCGGCGTCGACCACGGCGAGCATGGCCCGCAGGGCCACCATCGTCTTGCCGGAACCCACTTCCCCCTGGAGCAGCCGGTGCATCGGGTGCTCGGTGGCCAGGTCGTCGAAGATCTCCTTGGAGACCTTCCGCTGGCCGTCGGTGAGGGTGAAGGGGAGGCAGGCGTCGAAGGCGGTGAGGAGGCCGTAGGGGGCGGGTCTGCGGGCTACGGCGGGGAGCTGCGCGTCGGCGTACCGGCGGCGGGCGAGGGCGACCTGGAGGACGAAGGCCTCGTCCCACTTGAGACGGTCGCGGGCGCCCTCGATGTCCGCTTTGGTATGGGGGCGGTGGATCTTCAGGAGGGCTTCGGGGAGCGGGACGAGGCCGCGGCCCGCGCGCAGGGCGTCGGGCAGGGGGTCGGCGGCCTCCTGGGCGCTCGGGAGGACCGTCTGGACGGCTTTGGCGATCTTCCAGGACTCCAGCTTGGCGGTGGCGGGATAGAGGGGGATGAGGGCGCCGGCCCAGGTGTCGACGGTCTCCGTGACATCGTCGCCGCGGAGCAGTTCGTAGGCCGGGTGGGCCAGTTGGAGGCGGCGGTTGAAGACGGAGACCTTGCCGGCGAAGAGGGCGCGGGTGCCAGGGAGGAGCTCCTTGTGGGGTTTGTGCACGCCGTTGCCGAAGAAGACGAGCTGGAGGCGCCCGCTGCCGTCCGTGATGGTCACTTCCAGGCGCTGGCCCTTGCCCCGGGGGGCCTTGGCGGAGGCGAAGGTGTGCAGGCGGGCGTCGGCGACCTGGGCGACCACCGTGACGTGCTCGTCCATGGGCAGGTCGGTGAGGTGGGTGAGCTGGCCACGCTCCTCGTACCGGCGGGGATAGTGGTGCAGCAGGTCCCCGACGGTGTGCAGGCCGAGGTGCTCGGCCATCACCTTGGCGGTGGCGGCGCCGAGCGTGTTCTTGAGCGGTTCTTCGAGCGCGGGCACGAGATCCATTGCACACCACGGCACTGACAATCCCGCACAGGTCCCCGAAATCCGCTGGTCAGACGGGTCGTTCGTGCCGGCACGGGTGCCCGGCAGCGGATGGACCAGCCGCTGCCGGCTGGACCGGCTTCCGCTGGGCGTGCGCCCGACGCGGACCGTCGTGCCGGTGCCGGTACCCCGGCCGCCCGCCCCGGGGAGCGCGGGGCGGCCCGGGACGAGCTGCCCGCCCTTGTCGCCGAGGCCCGGCGGCTCGCCGAGGCGCTGCACCCCGGCTCCGTCGAGGCCTGGGCTGCCGTGGCGTGTGCCGCCGAGGTTGAGGGCACGGAGCTGGACGCCCGGGACCGCGCGGAGATCGTCGACCATGAGGCGATCGGCCTCGGTCCGGAGGGCCGCGCTCTCTTCGAGCGCGCGGCAGAGCCGTACGAGGCGGCCGGCGACCCGGGCGAAGCACTGGCCCCACGCGCACGTGGGGCGAACGTCCACGCCCTCACGGGCCACCCCGAGGCGGGCCCTGGCGCTGGTCTTCGAGCCGTACGAGCGGATCCTCGCCCTCTGTGCGGACGGCGGACCGGCGCACGCAGACGGCGTCCGTGCCAATGGGCCGGGCTCGGATTCCCGTCAGCGGATGCACGAGACGGAGGACCCCGAATCGGTGGGCATGGCCGAGGCCGCCGTACGGGAGCTGGCGGACTTCGTGGATCCGCGCCGCGCGGAGGACGTACGGCTGGCCTCGCGGGCCGCGGCGGGGCGGGCGCGGGGTGTGCTGTCGGTGGTCGCCGGGCGGAACGACGAGACGGCGGTGGCCCGGCGGGCGGAGGCGGAGAGGCTGCCGGAGCTGGCGGGGGTCCGGAGCGACAAGCTGAGCGGGGTGGGGGCGCGCCTCCGGGTTCTCGCCCCCGTCGCCCCCACTCGTCCCGTCCCGTCCCCAGGGGCGGCTGCCCCTTCAACCCCGCCGAAGACACGGGGCTCCGCCCCGGGCCCCGCTCACGCGGTTCCCCGCGCCCCCGCATCCAGCCACCGGCCAACCCGCGCCCGAACTACTCCACGCCGATCAGCAGCAGCGCCCCCTGTCGGCCGCCCCGGTACACGACGGTGTCCACCGCCAGGTACGACTCGCGCACGCTGGTCTCCACGTGGTCCGCGACCCCCGTGGGGGCCTCGTCGCCGAGGACGAGGGTGACCATCTCGCCACCGGCGGCGAGCATGCGGTCGACCACCGCCGCCGCGGTCGCCGTGACGTCGGAGCCGATGACGGCGACATCGCCGTCGATGAGGCCGAGGACGTCACCGGCCTGGCAGATGCCGGCCATGGTCCAGGACTGGCGCTCGGCGATGACGACCTCGGCGTAGCGGGTGGCGCCCGCGGCGGAGGTCATGGAGACGACGTCCTCGTCGAAGCGGCGGTCGGGCTCGTGGACCGCGAGCGCGGCGATGCCCTGGACGGCGGAGCGGGTGGGGATGAGGGCGACCCGGACGCCCTCGGCGCGGGCCTGCTCGGCTGCGGCAGCGGCTGTGTGGCGAAGGTCCGCGTCGTTCGGCAGCAGCACCACCTCGCGCGCGTGGGCCCGTCGTACGGCCTCCACGAGCTCTCCGCTGGCGGGGGGCTCCCCGGGACGGGCGAGGACCGTGGTCGCGCCGGCCCCGGTGTACAGCCCGGCCAGCCCCTCCCCCGGCACGACGGCCACGACCGCCCGCTGGGCGCGCTCGCGCGGCTGCCGCCCGGCCGCACCGGCCATGTGCGCGTCCTCGGCGCCGAAGTGCGTGATCCGGATCCGGTACGGCCGCCCGGCCTCGACTCCCGCCTCCACTGCGGCCCCGGCGTCGTCGACGTGCACATGGACGTTCCACAGCCCGTCCCCGCCGACCACGACGAGGGAGTCGCCCAGCCCGTCCAGCCGTTGCCGCAGGCGGGCCACGGCCGTGTCCTCCGCCTCCAGGAGGTAGATCACCTCGAAGGCGGGCCCGTCGGCGCCCGGCCGGTCTTCCGCGCACACCTCCGGTACGACACCGAGGTCCGCCACGCGCGCGAGGCCCTCCGGCGCGGTCACCGCCCTGGGAGCGTCCCCCGTGAACGTCTCCACCAGCGCCGCCAGCACCGCCACCAGGCCCCGTCCACCCGCGTCGACGACGCCGGCGCGGGCCAGGGCGGCCAGTTGGCCGGGGGTGGCCGCGAGGGCCGTACCGGCGCCCTCGTAGGCGGCGCGGGCGACCGTGCCGCAGTCGCCCTCGGTGTCGGTGGCCGCGTCGGCCGCCGCGGAGGCGACGGTGAGGACGGTGCCCTCGACGGGGTGGGCGACGGCGTCGCGGGCGGAGTCGGCGGCGCGGCGGAGGGCGAGCCGGAGGCCCCGGCCGTCGGTGTGGGCCGCCTCACGGTCGTCGGCGAGGACCTGTGCCATACCGCGCAGGAGCTGGGCGAGGATCGTCCCGGAGTTCCCCCGGGCCCCGATCAGCGCGCCGTGCGCCATGGCCCGCGCGGCCTCGGCGAGCGTGGGTTCCCCCTCAGCGCCGCGCGGGCCGCCGGCCTCGTGTCCCGCGAACACGGCCTCGACGGCCGCCGCGGCCGACTCCATCGTGAGGTAGAGGTTCGTGCCGGTGTCGCCGTCGGCCACCGGGTACACGTTGATGGCGTCGATCTCCTCGCGCGCGCGTCCCAGCGCCGCCAGCGCCAGTCCGCACCAGGTGCGCACCGCGAGAGCATCGAAGACTGTCTGCGGCACCTGCGGCACCTGGGCCTCCTTGAGCGGCTTGGCTGCTGGACGTGGGATCAGGTGGGACGCCGCACGTCGCACGCAGCGTAGACCGGTGGTGGTGACCGCCGGTGAGAGGACCGGGACGAGCCCTGGACCAGCCATGGTAGTTTCGTTGTACGGACGCGGTCGTTGTATGCTGCTCCGGTTGTCCGATCCAGATCGACGATCCGGTTCGGACTCTTCCCCCTGGCAACGCCACTCGGGTCCCAGTTTCTGGGATCGTGATCCCGGCATGCCGGGATCAACCGTAAGTGCACCTGAAGTCTTTGGAGTGACCCGTGGCTGCCAACTGCGACGTCTGCGGCAAGGGGCCGGGCTTCGGCAACAACATCTCGCACTCGCACCGCCGTACGTCCCGTCGCTGGAACCCGAACATCCAGCGCGTCCGTACCGTGGTCGGCGGGACGCCGAAGCGCGTGAACGCCTGCACCTCGTGCATCAAGGCCGGCAAGGTCTCGCGCTGACGCTCAGCTAGCGCGCGGCCACTGCTGGTTCGCTGCACAGAGCCGGTCCACCGAAGGGTGGGCCGGCTTTTTGCCGTACCCGGACGCCGCTCGGCCGCGCGATCGAGATCCGGCCGGCGGCGTCAGGCCGAGGGAGTCCGGCGGGTCAGGTCCCACCCGTGGTCCACGGGCCCGATGCCCCCGCCGAGCGCGAACCCGGCGGCGATCGCGCCGGTGACGTACTCCTTGGCCGTCCTCACGGCCCGCGGTACGGCCCGTCCCTTCGCGAGCTGCGAGGCGATCGCGGAGGCGAGGGTGCAGCCCGTGCCGTGCGTGTGCCGGTTGTCGTACCTGGCTGCCCGCAGCCAGTGCTCCTCAAAGCCATCGGTGAGCAGGTCGACGGCCTCTCCCGAGAGATGCCCGCCCTTGATCAGCACCCACCGGGGGCCGTACGCCAGCACCGCCTCGGCCGCCTCGCGCATCCCGGCCTCCGACCGGACCTGTAGGCCGGTGAGTTGGGCCACCTCGTCGAGGTTGGGGGTGGCCACGGTCGCCGTCGGCAGCAGGCTCACGCGGACGGCGTCCAGTGCGGAGGCGGCGAGCAGCGGGTCGCCGTGCTTGGAGACGCCGACCGGGTCGACGACGACCGGCGCGTCCGTGGCGGCGAGCAACGCGGCGACGGCCTCGACGAGTTCGGCGGAGGCGAGCATGCCCGTCTTGACCGCCTGGACGCCGATGTCGTCGACGACACTGCGGTACTGGGCCCGCACCGCCTCCACCGGCAGCTCCCAAGCACCCTGCACGCCGAGGGAGTTCTGCGCGGTGACCGCGGTGACGACGCTCATGCCGTGCACACCGAGCGCGAGCATCGTCTTCAGGTCGGCCTGGATGCCGGCACCGCCGCCGGAGTCGGAGCCGGCCACGGTGAGCACCCTGGGTGGCGCGGTGCTCATGACTCGATGTCCCCGAAGTGGTCCCAGCCGCCCTTGCTCGTCCAGGGCGCCCCGTCCACGGTCACCTGAGGCAGCGCCGAGGGGTTGAGGACCTCGCCGATCACCTTCCACCGGGCGGGCAGCTTCACGTCCGGTGGGAAGGTCGCCACGATCGCGTGGTCCTCGCCGCCGGTCAGCACCCACTGGATCGGGTCGACGCCGACGGCCTGCCCGATGTCGTTCATCTGGGACGGGATGTCGATCGCGCCGGAGCGGATGTCGATCCGGCACTTGCTCGCCTCCGCGATGTGCCCCAGGTCGGCGATCAGCCCGTCGCTCACGTCGCACATCGCGGTCGCGCCGAGGTCGGCGGCGGCCGGGCCCGCGTGGTACGGCGGCTCGGGGCGACGATGGGCCTCCACGAAGGCGCGCGGCGAGCGGAAGCCCCGCGAGAGCACGGCGTACCCGGCGGCGGACCAGCCGAGCCAGCCGGTGACGGCCACGACGTCCCCGGGCTGCGCTCCGCCCCTGGTGACGGGCTCGTGGTTGCGCAGGTCACCGAGCGCGGTGATCGAGATCATGATGGTGTCACCGCGTACGACGTCACCGCCCACCACCGCCGCGCCGGCGACCTGGCATTCGTCCCGCAGTCCGTCCATCAGCTCGGTGGCCCAGGTCACCGGGAGTTCGGCGGGGGCAACCAGGCCGAGGAGCAGCGCGGTGGGTACGGCGCCCATGGCGGCGATGTCCGCGAGGTTCTGTGCGGCGGCCTTGCGCCCGACGTCGTACGCCGTGGACCAGTCGCGCCGGAAGTGCCGTCCCTCCAGGAGCAGGTCGGTGCTCGCCACGACCCTGCGGTCCGGCGCGGCCACCACGGCGGCGTCGTCGCCGGGCCCGACCCGGACCGCCGGGGTGGTGGTGAGCCGGGAGGTGAGCTCCCTGATGAGCCCGAACTCCCCCAGCTCTCCCACGGTGCCCTTCATCGTCGTATCGCCCCTTCTTGTGCCGCTTCCAGTGTGACTCGCGCCCGGTCGCGGGCCGTTCTCGTCCTCGGTACGGTCGAGTGGACCGTCAACTTCCGTCGTCCCCGACCCCCGGTGTGCGCGGCCCGGTCTTCGCGACTCTCCCCGTGGCGCGCGACGACGCGATACCGTGGCGTTCCTTTTCCCCACATGATCCTCGTGGCCGCCCTGGAGGTTCCGTGGTACAGGCGTACATCCTGATCCAGACGGAGGTCGGCAAAGCGTCGACCGTCGCCGACACGATCAGCAAGCTCCCCGGAGTCATCCAGGCCGAGGACGTGACGGGTCCGTACGACGTCATCGTGCGCGCCCAGGCCGACACCGTCGACGACCTCGGCCGGCTGGTGGTCGCGAAGGTCCAGCAAGTGGACGGGATCACCCGCACCCTGACCTGCCCGGTGGTGCACCTGTAGCCCCCGTCTACCCTTGGCCGGTGAACTCCTCGCGTCACCGGCACCCCGCTTGCCTCGGGCTGCCCGTCCTGGCCGTGTCGTTGATCGCCGTCGCAGGCTGCTCCTCAGCAGACGACGGCGGCTCGGCGGCGGTTCCCAGCCCGAGCCCGGACGCGGCCGTCACGAAGCTGTGCCGGAACCTGGATGAGTCACTGCCGAAGAAGGTCGACGGTGAGAGCCGCCGGGACCCCGAGCCCGCCTCCGCGCTGACGGCGGGCTGGGGCAGCCCGGCGATCATACTGCGCTGCGGTGTGGCCCAGCCGCCGAAGATGATCGACCCTGGGGTGGCCGAGGGCCGCGACGCCGACGCCGTGGCCGGCGCGGTGAACGGGGTCGACTGGCTGATGGAGAAGCGGGAGGACGGGTCATACCGCTTCACCACGGCCAATCGCTCCGCGTACGTGGAGGTCACGGTGTCTGAGGGAAGGGCCCGGGAGGACACCTCTGCGATCCTTGTGGGGCTTGCGCCCGCCATCAAGAAGGCGATCCCTGAGGGGATTGCTTCCTGAGGCGGTGCCTGGGGAGGCCGTCGGGAGGCCGCGGGCCGTGCGTGGCTGGTCGCGCCCACGCGGCGGAGCCTCACATCGATACAGCCCCGAGGCACCCCTTTCCTGGCCTTCGGCCCGTCAGGGGCACGGCTCAGCGAAGGCCTGTCGAGCGGCGCAACGCCGCCTGGATCAGGCGGTCCACCAGCTCCGGATACTCGATGCCGCTCGCCTTCCACATCGCCGGGTACATCGAGATCGGTGTGAATCCGGGCAGCGTGTTGATCTCGTTGATCACGAACTCGCCGTCCTCCGTGAGGAAGAAGTCCGCCCGGACCAGCCCTTCGCACGACGCCGCCTCGAACGCGTCCACGGCCAGGCGCCGCACCTCGGCGGTCTCGTCCGGGGTGAGCGGGGCAGGGACGAGGCCGGGGGTCGAGTCGATGTACTTGGCCTCGAAGTCGTAGTAGGCATGCGCCTCCGGCGGCGGGATCTCGGCCGGCACGGATGCCCGGGGGCCGTCGTCGAACTCCAGGACGCCGCACTCGATCTCCCGGCCGCGCAGGGCCGCCTCGACCAGGATCTTCGGGTCGTGCCGCTGGGCCTCGGCGATCGCCTCGTCGAGGCAGGCGAGGTCGTCGACCTTGGTGATACCGATGGAGGAGCCCGCGCGGGCCGGCTTCACGAAGAGGGGCCAGCCGTGCTCACCGGCGAGGTCGATGATCTTCTTGCGGGCGGCGGACTCGTCGAGCTGCCACTCGCGCGGCCGGATCACCACGTACGGGCCGACCTTGAGCCCGAAGGAGGTGAAGACCCGCTTCATGTACTCCTTGTCCTGGCCGACGGCCGAGGCGAGGACGCCCGAGCCGACGTAGGGGACGCCGGAGAGCTCCAGCATGCCCTGGAGGGTGCCGTCCTCGCCGTACGGGCCGTGCAGGACGGGGAAGACGACGTCGACCTCGCCGAGCGCCTTGGGCACCGATCCGGGCTCGCTGTAGACGACTTCGCGGTTGGCGGGGTCGACGGGGAGCACCACGCCGCCCTCCCGCGACTCGGCGAGTTCCTCGACGCTCGGGGTGCGGCGGTCGGTGATCGCCATGCGCTCCGGTTCGTCGGCGGTGAGAAACCAACTGCCATCCCGGGTGATGCCGATCGGCAGGACGTCGTACTTCGTCCGGTCGATGGCCCGCAGGACGGCGCCGGCCGTGACCACGGAGATCCCGTGTTCCGAGCTACGGCCGCCGAAGACGACGGCCACGCGCGGCTTGCGGGACGGCTGCTCAGGGCTCTGGGGAAGGTTCTCGCTGCTCATATCGCGTTGAGGGTACCCGTTGGTAGGGCGGCAGTCAGTGCCCACACGGTCGCTTTCGCTCAGCGTCGCTCGGGCTTGGCGCTGCGCGACATCAGCTCCTTGAGGGCGACGACGGGCGGCTTGCCCTCGTGGACGATGCCGACGACCGTCTCCGTGATGGGCATGTCGACGCCGTGCCGGCGCGCCAAGTCCAGCACGGACTCACAGGACTTGACGCCCTCGGCGGTCTGCTTGGTGACCGCGATGGTCTCCTGCAGGGTCATGCCCCTGCCGAGGTTGGTGCCGAAGGTGTGGTTGCGGGAGAGGGGCGAGGAGCAGGTCGCCACCAGGTCGCCGAGGCCCGCGAGTCCGGAGAAGGTGAGCGGGTCCGCGCCCATCGCGAGGCCGAGGCGGGTCGTCTCGGCGAGACCGCGTGTGATCAGCGATCCCTTGGCGTTGTCGCCGAGGCCCATGCCGTCCGCGATGCCGACGGCGAGGCCGATGACGTTCTTCACCGCGCCGCCCAGCTCGCAGCCGACCACGTCGGTGTTCGTGTACGGGCGGAAGTACGGGGTGTGGCAGGCGGTCTGGAGCCGCCGGGCGACGGCCTCGTCGGTGCAGGCGACCACGGAGGCGGCCGGCATGCGGGAGGCGATCTCGCGTGCCAGGTTGGGCCCGGTGACGACGGCGATGCGGTCCTGGCCGACCTTGGCGACGTCCTCGACGACCTCGCTCATCCGCATGGCGGAACCGAGTTCGACGCCTTTCATCAGCGAGACGAGGACGGTTCCGGGGGCCAACAGGCCGGCCCAGTCGGCGAGGTTGCCGCGCAGTGTCTGGGAGGGCACGGCGAGGACGGTGAAGTCGGCGTCGTCGGCGGCCTCGGCGGGGTCCGTGGTGGCCCGCAGGTTCTGCGGGAGCTCCACTCCGGGCAGGTAGCCCGGGTTGGTGCGGGTGGAGTTGACCGCGTCCGCGAGGTCCGGGCGCCGCCCCCACAGAACGGTGTCGCATCCCGCGTCGGCGAGCACCATGCCGAAGGCCGTGCCCCACGAACCGGTGCCGAAGACGGCCGCCTTGACCGGCTTGCTCACTTGCCCTGCCCCTCTTCCTGGTGTTCCGCTACCCGCTGGACCGTGCCGCGCTGCCGCTGCTTCTGATGGTGGACGACCGCCCGGGCGGTCCTGCGCCGCTGCTCGACCCGCTCCAGCTTCGGGTCGTACGGCGTCTCGGGCGCCTTCTCGCCGCGGATCTCCTCCAGCTGGCGGGTGACGGCGGCCATGATGACCTCCGTCGCGTCCTTCAGCAGGTCGGGCGTCATCTCCCGGTCGTAGAAGCGCGAGAGGTCGACCGGCGGGCCCGCGAGCACATGGTGGGTCTTGCGCGGCAGGAGGTTGGGCTTCCTGGCGTACGGCGGCAGCAGTTCGTTGGCGCCCCACTGGGCGACCGGGATCACCGGGCACCTGGTCTGCAGGGCGACCCGCGCGGCCCCGGTCTTGCCGGTCATGGGCCAGCCGTTCGGGTCGCGGGTGAGGGTGCCCTCGGGGTAGAAGGCGACGCACTCACCGCGCTCCACGGCGGCGATCGCGGCCCGGAAGGCGCTCAGCGCGTCGGTGCTCTCGCGGTAGACGGGGATCTGTCCGGTGCCGCGCATCGCGGCGCCCACGAATCCCCTGCTGAAAAGACCGCTCTTCGCGAGGAATCGCGGAACGCGGCCACTGTTGTACTGAAAGTGCGCGTACGCGAAGGGGTCCACATGCGAATTGTGGTTCACCGCGGTGATAAATCCGCCGTCGGCCGGAATGTTCTCCATTCCACGCCAGTCCCGCTTGATCAGAACCACCAGCGGCGGTTTGCACAGGACCGCTGCGAAGCGGTACCAGAACCCGATTCTGCGGCGGGACACTCGGACACCTTCCTCTACGGGGGCCAGGGGGCTCCTCGCCCGGGGAGCCGCACAAGTGTCGCCCCGGGTCGCCGGTCTGTCGAGAACACCGTACGCCCCGCCCTGCGGCCTTCCCTGGCGCCCGGGTGACAATGACCGCGACAAGAGAGGGACGGAACGCCCGTGCAGTGGACCCTGGTCGTACCCCTGAAACCCCTGGCGCGGGCCAAGAGCAGGCTCTCGGACACCGCCGCCGACGGGGTGCGCCCCGGCCTGGCCCTCGCCTTCGCCCAGGACACCGTGGCCGCGGCGCTGGCCGCGACGGCGGTCGGCGGTGTGGTGGTGGTCACGGACGATCCCCTCGCGGCCCGCGAGCTGGCCGCTCTGGGCGCCCGAACCGTCCCTGAGGACCCCCGCGACAGCCTCCGGGACGGCCTGAACGCCGCTCTGCGACACGGAACCGCCGTCACACGGGCGATACGCCCACGAAGCCCGGTGGCGGCCCTGAACGCCGATCTGCCCGCTCTGCGCCCGGAGGAACTGACCCGCGTCCTGAACGCCGCCGCCGCTTTCCCCCGCTCTTTCCTCCCGGACGCCGCCGGCACCGGCACCACCCTGCTCACCGCCGCCCCCGGCCGTGAGCTCTCCCCCGCCTTCGGCCCCGACTCCCGTCTGCGCCACCGCCGCTCCGGCGCCGTGGAACTCGCCCTCGACGCCGTCGACTCCGTACGCCAGGACGTCGACACCGGCGGCGATCTCCGCGCCGCCCTCGCCCTCGGCGTCGGCCCCCGTACGGCCGCCGCCGCCGCGCGCCTGCTGATCCCCGGCCAGTAGGCTGCGCCCATGCAGGCCACCGCGTACACCTACGATCCCGCCACCCGCACCGGCCGGGTCCTCCTGGACGACGGCACCCCGGTCCCCTTCGACGCCCCGGCCTTCGACGCGGGCGCCCTGCGCCTTCTCCGCCCCGGCCAACGCGTCCGCATCGAGACGGAGGGCGAGGGCGAGACCCTCCGGATCACCCTGATCACCCTGCAGACGTTCTGATCGCACCACGGCTCTGCGGAAGGCGGGCGGGCGCCCGGAACGCCGCGGGCCGGGCTCCGTCAACAGGAGCCCGGCCCGGCGCGTGTGCGTACCCAGCGCCCTACTACTGCTGGCGGGCGGCAGTCTTCTTCGCGGTCGTCTTGCGAGCCGTCGACTTCTTGGCCGGCGCCTTCTTCGCGGTGGCCTTCTTGGCCGGCGCACTCTTCGCCGCGGTCTTCTTCGCCGCAGCCGAAGTCTTCTTCGCCGTCGTCTTCTTGGCCGCCGCCGTCTTGCTGGTGGCCTTCTTCGCGGTCGACTTCTTCGCCGTGGTCTTCTTCGCGGCGGCCGTCGCCTTCTTCGCGGTGGCGGTCGTCTTGCGGGTGGTGGTCTTCTTCGCGGTCGACTTCTTGGCCGCCGCCTTCTTGACCGTCGCCGAAGCCCCACCGCTCAGGCTGCCCTTGGGTGCCTTCTTGACCGCGACCTCGCCACCACGGGGAAGTTTCTTCGAGCCGCTCACCAGGTCCTTGAAACCCTGGCCCGCACGGAAACGCGGCACGGAGGTCTTCTTGACCCGAACCCGCTCACCCGTCTGCGGGTTGCGGGCATAACGGGCCGGCCGGTCGACCTTCTCGAACGAACCGAAGCCGGTGACCGACACCCGGTCCCCGGCGACCACCGCACGGACGATGGCGTCCAGGACAGCGTCGACCGCGTCGGCGGCCTGCTGTCGCCCGCCGACCTTGTCCGCAATCGCTTCTACGAGCTGCGCCTTGTTCACGTCTTCCCCTTCGGAGACATCGCCAGAACGAAAGTGTTCAAGCTTTTTCGCACGTTAGGCAGATATATACCGCAAATCAAACACGAAACGGGCTTATCACCCTTGTGCCGCAACGAACTCGGCAGTCACGGAGTTCCTTCAGCGTTCCCCTGTGGGCATTCGACCCTCGTCGAGGTCCGTCATGAAGCTCTCCAGACGCCTTGCCGCGTCGGCGAGATCGTGCTTGGCCACGGCCGTAATGACCAGCAGCTTCCGGGTCAGCGCCATCCGTACGCCCTCCGGGACTTGCAGTGCGCGCACTCTTGCGTGCGCTTCCTTTAGTTGGCTCGCGACCGCCGTATAGAGCTTGAGTTGGCCGTCGTGTTCCATGCACAGATTGTGCCATCTGGGGCGAGTTGTCGCCTGCGCAGGGGGCAACTACCGTCTCCCGGGGGCTTGGGGAGCACCCCCGTCCGATGCCGCACCATGATGCGTGTACCCCGGCAATCACCTTTGTAACTAGGGGAGTTGAAACCTTTCTGCACATGACTTCGAAGGTTCACGGACCCGGACATGGCAGTACCCCCAACCGTGCACGATTGGGGGTACCTGGAGGTGTCGCGGTGGCTGGAATCCGCCCCGCGCGGGCCGGTCACGAGGGGGCCCGCGGGGTGGGTCAGACCTTCTGCGTCCTCGGCTTGTACGAGGGGCGCTTGGCCTCGTACGTGGCGATGTCGGCCTCGTTCTGGAGGGTGATGGAGATGTCGTCCAGCCCGTTCAGCAGCCGCCAGCGGGAGTTCTCGTCCAGCTCGAAGGAGGCGGTGATGCCCTCGGCGCGCACCTCGCGGGCCTGAAGGTCGACCGTGATCTCGGCCTGCGGGTCCTTCTCGGCGAGCTCCTGCAGCGCGTCCACGATCTTCTGCTCCAGGACGACCGTGAGCAGGCCGTTCTTGAGTGAGTTGCCGCGGAAGATGTCGGCGAAGCGGGAGGAGATCACGGCCTTGAAGCCGTAGTTCTGCAGCGCCCACACGGCGTGCTCACGGGAGGATCCGGTGCCGAAGTCGGGGCCGGCGACCAGGACGGTGGCGCCCTGGCGCTCCGGCTGGTTGAGGATGAAGGTCTCGTCCTTGCGCCAGGCCTCGAACAGCCCGTCCTCGAAGCCGTCCCTGGTCACCTTCTTGAGCCAGTGGGCGGGGATGATCTGGTCGGTGTCGACGTTGCTGCGGCGCAGCGGGACGGCCCGGCCGGTGTGCGTGGTGAATGCTTCCATGGCTGTTCAGACTCCAGCGGGCGCAGGGGTGTCGGCGTCGGTCAGGTCGGCGGGGGACGCCAGGTGGCCCAGGACGGCCGTCGCGGCGGCGACCTGCGGTGAGACCAGGTGCGTACGGCCGCCCTTGCCCTGCCTGCCCTCGAAGTTGCGGTTGGAGGTGGACGCGGAGCGCTCACCGGGGGCCAGCTGGTCGGGGTTCATGCCCAGACACATCGAGCAGCCCGCGTGCCGCCACTCGGCGCCGGCCTCCTTGAAGACGACGTCCAGGCCCTCGGAGACGGCCTGCAGACCGACCCGCGCGGAGCCGGGGACGACCAGCATCCGTACACCGTCGGCGACTTTGCGGCCCTTGATCAGCTCGGCGGCGGCGCGCAGGTCCTCGATGCGGCCGTTGGTGCACGAGCCTACGAAGACGGTGTCCACGTTGATGGACTTCAGCGGCTGTCCGGCCTCCAACCCCATGTACTCCAGGGCCTTTTCGGCGGCGAGACGCTCCGAAGCGTCCTCGTACGAAGCCGGGTCGGGGACGGACGCCGAAAGCGGGGCGCCCTGGCCGGGGTTGGTGCCCCAGGTGACGAAGGGCGCCAGGGTGGCGCCGTCGATGATCACCTCGGCGTCGAACTCGGCGTCCTCGTCCGTCTTCAGCGTCTTCCAGTACGCGACGGCCGCGTCCCAGTCCTCGCCCTCGGGGGCGTGCGGGCGGCCCTTGAGGTAGTCGAAGGTGGTGCCGTCGGGGGCGATCATGCCCGCGCGGGCGCCGGCCTCGATCGACATGTTGCAGATGGTCATGCGGGCCTCCATCGAGAGCTTCTCGATGGCCTCGCCGCGGTACTCCAGGACGTAGCCCTGGCCGCCGCCGGTGCCGATCCTGGCGATGATCGCCAGGATCAGGTCCTTGGCGGTGACACCCTCGGCCAGCTCACCCTCGACCGTGATGGCCATGGTCTTGGGGCGGGCCAGCGGCAGCGTCTGGGTGGCCAGCACATGCTCGACCTGGGAGGTTCCGATACCGAACGCCAGCCCGCCGAAGGCGCCGTGCGTGGAGGTGTGGGAGTCACCGCATACGACGGTCATACCGGGCTGGGTCAGGCCCAGCTGCGGGCCGACGACGTGCACGACGCCCTGCTCGACGTCGCCCAGCGGGTGCAGGCGCACCCCGAACTCGGCGCAGTTCCCGCGCAGCGTCTCCAGCTGGACGCGGGAGACGGGGTCGGCGATGGGCTTGTCGATGTCGAGGGTGGGGGTGTTGTGGTCCTCGGTCGCGATGGTCAGGTCGAGCCGGCGAACCTTCCGCCCGCTCTTGCGGAGACCGTCGAAGGCCTGGGGGCTGGTCACCTCGTGCAGCAGGTGCAGATCGATGAAGAGGAGGTCGGGCTCGCCCTCGGCGCGCCGGACGACGTGGTCGTCCCAGACCTTCTCCGCGAGTGTCCTACCCATCGCTTTCCCTCCGGCCGGCATGTCCGTGCGCCGGCCCAACTAGAGATATCGGAGGTGGCGAGCGCACATACCCCGCGTATGAGCGCCGGCCGCCGGGCTCGTTGGTCCGCGAGCCGTTGTTCTGCTTCCAGAGTGGCAAGGTCCACGCGAAATTGAACTTGCGTTTCACAGAGTGAGACGCGAGTATCGTTGCATGGACAACAGTAGCGGCGTCGGCGTTCTGGACAAGGCGGCCCTGGTCCTGAGCGCTCTGGAGTCCGGTCCGGCCACCCTCGCGGGTCTGGTCGGCGCCACCGGACTCGCACGGCCCACGGCCCACCGCCTGGCCGTGGCTCTGGAACACCACCGCATGGTGGCACGCGACATGCAGGGCCGTTTCATCCTCGGCCCCCGACTGGCCGAGCTGGCCGCGGCCGCCGGAGAGGACCGTCTCCTCGCGACCGCCGGCCCGGTGCTCACGCACTTGCGTGACGTCACGGGCGAGAGCGCGCAGCTCTACCGCCGCCAGGGCGACATGCGCATCTGCGTGGCCGCGGCGGAGCGCCTCTCCGGCCTCAGGGACACGGTCCCGGTCGGTTCGACCCTCACGATGAAGGCCGGGTCGTCGGCCCAGATCCTCATGGCCTGGGAGGAGCCCGAGCGCCTGCACCGCGGCCTCCAGGGCGCCCGCTTCACGGCCACGGCCCTCTCGGGCGTACGGCGCCGGGGCTGGGCCCAGTCCATCGGCGAGCGCGAGCCGGGCGTCGCCTCGGTCTCCGCCCCGGTACGCGGCCCCTCCAACCGCGTGGTCGCCGCCGTCTCCGTCTCGGGCCCCATCGAGCGCCTGAGCCGCCACCCCGGCCGCATGCACGCCCAGGCGGTCATCGACGCCGCGTCCCGCCTGTCGGAGGCCCTGCGCCGCACGGGCTGACAGCGATCCTCCCGCACCACCACGAAAAAGGCCTGCCTCAACGCCGCGGCAGGCCTTTTCGCATGAGGGAGGTGCTCAGGCACGTCGACGACGACTCCCTGGGCCGCACGATCCGCCTCGGCGCGGCTCTGTGGGCGCTGCCCCAGGCCCCCGACCCGGACGAGGAGGACCCGGTCACGGTCGCCGCGACGGCCGAGGTGGACCGCCTGCTGCGGACGCTGGACTGGGACTCGGCGCGGGAGATCGGCCCCCTGTCGCCCGTGCTCCGTTCACTGGTGGCACTGGTGGCCACGCTGCTGCGGCTGGGCTATCCATGCGACGCCGAACTGATGGCTCCGTACGCCGAGTTGATGCACCAGGCGGCCGTGCGGGACCTGGATCGCATGGAGACGTACGCGTCCGACACGGAGATGGTGGTGGTGGCGGTCTCGTCGGCGGTGCTCTTCGAGCCGGTCCTGCGGGCGCTGCACCGGCTGGCGCAGGAGGAGGAGTCGGCGCGGCGGTACGGCATCGAGTAGGCCGGGCCGGGCAGCTCCGCCCAGGAGACGCCGAAGGCCCTCCACCGAGGTGGAGGGCCTTCGTTCGTGCGTACCCCCGACCGGATTCGAACCGGCGCTACCGCCTTGAGAGGGCGGCGTGCTAGGCCGCTACACAACGGGGGCGTGGAGCCTGCGTTTCCGCAGGTCCGAGCTGGTCTACCTGGACTCGAACCAAGACTAACTGAACCAGAATCAGTCGTGCTGCCAATTACACCATAGACCAATGTGGTTTAGACCAGTCAGTACCCCCGACCGGATTCGAACCGGCGCTACCGCCTTGAGAGGGCGGCGTGCTAGGCCGCTACACAACGGGGGCCCCTAGCGATCCTGCATCGAGGTGAGGGGGTGCGACCCGAGCTCTCCCCGTGGGAAGGATCTGTACCCCCGACCGGATTCGAACCGGCGCTACTGCCTTGAGAGGGCAGCGTGCTAGGCCGCTACACAACGGGGGCTTCGCGGATCTGATCTCCGCATGTGCAGATGAGCTCTGCGAGCTGGCCTACCTGGACTCGAACCAAGACTAACTGAACCAGAATCAGTCGTGCTGCCAATTACACCATAGGCCACTGGAACGCAAGCCCCTGAGGGGATCTTGTTCTAGTTCGCTCCGTCGGTTCCGGTCTTTTCGACCCGCTCCCCGGCGGCGCAGAAAGAACATTACCCGAAGGTGGACGGCGCTCCAAAACGGGTATCGGAGCCGAGGATCGAGGGGAGTTCGGCGAGGGTGGCGATCCGGTGCGGACCGGCCGGGAGGTCGACGGTCGCGTGGACACCGCCGCGATCGATCCAGACCGACAGCAGACCGGCGTCCGCGGCCCCCCGTCCGTCGATCTCCGGGTGGTCGCCGACGTACGCGACCTGGCACGGTGACAGCTCCAGGGCCTGGCATGCCGCGTGGAACGCCTTGGCGGCCGGCTTGTGGACCCCCAGCTCGGCCGCGCAGAGCACCGCCTCGAAGCGGTCCCGAACGCCGAGGACGCGCAGCTTGTGGTCCTGGACGCGGATCGTGGAGTTCGACAGGACGGCGTGGCGATGGGTGGCGGCGAGGGCGTCCAGGATGGGCAGGACGTCCGGGAAGAGGGTCCAGGCCCGCTCGTAGTGAGCGATGTAACGGTCGAACCAGGCGTCGGCCGCCCGGTCGCTCAGCGGCTCCTCCAGGAAATCCCGGACGCGGTCGCGCCGGGTGGCCTCCCAGTCGAGCCCGCCCGCCGCGTACCGCGCCCACTGCTGGTCGGTGAGGTCGCGCCAGCGCCGCAGCGCCTGTTCGACCGACTCGTACCCGTCGAGCAGCCCCTCGGCGGCCAGGTGGTCGCTCATTCCGGCGCGGTCGGCCGTGGTGTAGTCGAAGAGGGTGTCGTCGACGTCCCAGACCACGGCCTTGATGTTCATGGAATCGACGGTAACCGTGAGCAGGGCCTCCTGTATCCCGGATGCCCTGACGTGGTGGGACCGACGCGTGGAAGACCGGGTCACAGCCATGACCGAGTACCGCGTCCAGTTCACCGTCGAGGCCCGCGCGACGTACGACGCTCTGCCCGGAGAGCGCCGGGCCCAGCTGGACAAGGCCGTGCGTGTAATGGCCCGTGATCCGTTCCGCAAGACCTCCACCGCGCCACTGGGCCCGGACGACAGTCTGCGCAGGGCCTACGTCGCCCCTGGCGTGGTGCTGGAGTACGTGGTCGCCGGGCGATCATGGTGGTCGCCGTGCTGGAGATCTTCGACGAGAGCGCCTGTCTGATCGACGAGAACGACGCCGTCTGATCAGCGCGAAGGGGCGGCACCCGGTGGTGCCGCCCCTTCTCCTGCGCGTGGCGTCCTCGCGTGCGTTACGCCGCCAGCTTGGCCAGGGCCGCGTCGATGCGGGCCAAAGTCTTCTCCTGGCCCAGGATCTCCAGGGACTCGAAGAGGGGGAGGCCGACCGTACGGCCGGTGACGGCGACGCGGACGGGGGCCTGGGCCTTGCCGAGCTTGAGACCGTGGGCCTCGCCGGCGGCCAGGACGGCCTCCTTCAGCGACTCGGCCGAGGTCCAGTCGGCGGCCTCCAGCTTCGCCCTCGCCGTGCGCAGGAGCGCGTCGGAGCCCTCCTTCATCGCCTTCGTCCAGCTCACCTCGTCCTCCACCGGCTCCGGCAGGAACAGGAAGTCGACGTTGTCCGTGACCTCCGAGAGGACCTTGAGGCGGGTCTGCGCGTGCGGGGCGATGGCCTCCCACTTCGCCTCGTCGAAGTCCTCCGGCGCCCAGGGGGCGAACGGGGCCTTCAGCCACGGGGCGCAGCGCTCGGTGAACTCCTTCACATCCAGCAGACGGATGTGGTCGGCGTTGATCGCCTCGGCCTTCTTCAGGTCGAAGCGGGCCGGGTTGGGGTTCACGTCCGCGATGTCGAAGGCGGCGACCATCTCCTCGATCGTGAAGACGTCCTGGTCCGCGGAGAGCGACCAGCCCAGCAGGGAGAGGTAGTTGAGCAGGCCCTCGGGCAGGAAGCCGCGCTCCCGGTAGAGGTTCAGGCTCGACTGCGGGTCGCGCTTGGACAGCTTCTTGTTGCCCTCGCCCATGACGTACGGCAGGTGCCCGAAGGAGGGGACCGCCTTCGCGATGCCGAGCTCCATCAGCGCCTCGTAGAGGGCGATCTGGCGGGGCGTCGAGGAGAGCAGGTCCTCTCCCCGCAGGACGTGGGTGATCTTCATCAGGGCGTCGTCGACGGGGTTGACGAGCGTGTAGAGGGGAGCGCCGTTCGCGCGGACGATGCCGTAGTCCGGCACGTTCTCCGGGGTGAAGGTCAGCTCGCCGCGCACCAGGTCGGTGAAGGTGATCGTCTCGTCGGGCATGCGGAAGCGGACGATGGGCTCGCGGCCCTCCGCCTCGTACCGCGTCCTCTGCTCGGGCGTGACCTCGCGGCACTTGCCGTCGTAGCCGGAGGGCCTGCCGGCGGCGCGGGCGGCGTCGCGGCGCTCCTCCAGTTCTGATGCGGTGCAGTAGCAGTGGTACGCGTGGCCCGCGTCCCGGAGCTTCCGGGCGATCTCCCGGTAGGTGTCCATCCGCTGCGACTGGCGGTACGGCGCGTGCGGGCCGCCGGCCTCGGGGCCCTCGTCCCAGGTGAAGCCCAGCCAGCGCAGGGAGTCCAGGAGCTGCGCGTAGGACTCCTCGGAGTCGCGGGCGGCGTCGGTGTCCTCGATGCGGAGGACGAACGTGCCGCCGGTGTGGCGGGCGAACGCCCAGTTGAACAAGGCCGTGCGGACCAGACCCACATGGGGGTTGCCGGTCGGGGACGGACAGAAACGTACGCGGACGGAGCCGTTAGCCACGCTTGATCACCTTGTTGGTGAGAGTGCCGATGCCTTCGATGGTGACGGCGACCTCGTCGCCGACGTTGAGGGGGCCGACCCCTGCCGGGGTGCCCGTGAGGATCACGTCGCCGGGGAGCAGCGTCATGGCCTCGGTGATGTTGACGATCAGGTCCTCGATGGAGTGGATCATCTCGCTCGTACGGCCGAGCTGGCGCTGTCGGCCGTTGACGGTGAGCTGGACGGTCAGGTCGCCCGGGTCCAGGTCGGTCTCCACCCAGGGACCGAGCGGGCAGGAGGTGTCGAAACCCTTGGCCCTGGCCCACTGCTTCTCGCGCTTCTGGACGTCGCGGGCGGTGATGTCGTTGGCGCAGGTGTAGCCGAAGATCACCTCCTTGACGCGCTCGCGCGGGACCTCGCGGCACATGCGGCCGATGACGACGGCCAGCTCGGCCTCGTGGTGGAGGTCCTGGGAGAAGGCCGGGTACTGGATCTCGTCGCCGGGGCCGATCACCGAGGTGGCCGGCTTGAAGAAGGCGAACGGGGCGTCGGGGACGTCGTTGCCCAGCTCGCGCGCGTGCGCGGCGTAGTTGCGGCCGAAGGCCACGACCTTGTTGGGGAGCACCGGCGGCAGCAGCCTGACCTTGCTGAGCGGGACCTTGGTACCGGAGAGCTCGAAGTCCGCGAACGGGATGCCCTTGATGATGTCGAGGACGAGCTCGTCCGGCTTGTCGCCCTCGACCGCGCCGAAGGCTACGTTCCCGTCGATGGAGAACCTGGCGATGCGCACGGGATGCTTGCGCCCCTTAACTGAGCTGGCTGGAGTGTGACGCTCCAGGCTAACGCGGGGCGGGGTGCCCGCCTCGCGCATGAGAGCGGTACGCGCGACGAAGGGCGCCCGCTCGTGCCGGGCGCCCTTCGTCTTCGTTGCTCGCGGGAGTCCGCCGGTTTTTCACAGGTACCGGATTGAGCAGTCGGCGGATTCGGCGCGTACGTGGGCGTGCAACTACTCCGCCGTCCGGACCGGGACCGTCATCAGAACCGTCCGGCGGGGGTTGGCGGTCTGGGAGGGGAGGTCGACGGAGTGCTCCTGCTCCGGCGTGCGCAGGTCCTCGGCGTCGACGAGGTGGGCCAGCGTGGTGCGCCGGGGGTTGGCTATCGTGCGGAACATCGTCGTCGTCTTCACTGTTGTTCAAGACCTCGTCGTGTGCGGGCGCCGGGACGGGCCGCGAGGGCCGCCCCGCAAGCGCGGGTTGTCGGATTCGCCATCCCTGTAAAGCGTCAGGCTAAACATGCGGTTCCCGGGCCATGTCGTGAAGAAGACATGATCGATGTGTGAGTTCGCTCACTCAGCCATGGGTAAACCGGGCAATCCGGACCCTCGATCCGGCTCCACGAAACGGACATAAATGACCTGAAGCCCGCATTCCGCTCCTGATCATGGCGACTGGGACACCCTGCCCACCCCTGCGGATCGCACAACTATGCCCGATATGAGCCGAAACACCCTCCACGTCTGGTGACGCGCTCCTCACGTGCCGTGACAGTGAACAGACCGTTATCCGCTGGCCTTGTTGGAGATCCGGCACTGTGCTGGAATTCCACGGACCGCCGCAGGATCGTGCCGGCGCGCAGAGGCGCACAGCAGCGCCTGGCGGCGGTGGGAGGGGGAGCAGCGCCGGTCACTCACGACCACCGATGGGGACGTATTCAGGGCGTCCCCGAAGACGCCGACACCGTCCCTCCGTTCACGCGGTGGGACGCCTGGTCCAGAGGTTGCGACGCTAGTGCAGGGACGTTTCAAGAGGGATGGCAGCGCTTCGGCGGAGCCGGAGCCACACAACGGAACCGGCCACGGTTCCTCCCCCCAGCACGCCCAGAACCCGGGTCCGGCGGAGATCGGCGACGGCGGTGAGCGCTCCGGGCGCCCCGGCGCGTCAGTTCCTCCCACGCCGCCCGACAGGTCCAAGGGCGGCAACAAGGCCGGTGCCAGTGGTCCCGGCTCCCGTATAGCCCTGCGCAACTGGCGCATCTCGACCCGTCTCGTCTCGCTGCTCGCGCTCCCCGTGGTGGCGGCGACCTCTCTCGGCGCGCTGCGCATCGGCGACAACGTGGACGACATCCAGCAGCTCGACAACATGCGGCTGCTGACCGACATGACCAAGCAGGCGACCGAGCTGGCCACCGCGCTCCAGCAGGAGCGCGACCTGTCCGCCGGTCCCCTCTCGCACGGTCTGAGCGCCACCGACTTCACGGTCAAGGGCACCCGCGAGAAGACGGACCAGGCCCGCGTCCAGTTCACCGACGCCACCCAGGAAGCCGACAGCGCGAGCACGACGGACCGGCTGCCCGGTGTCCGTGACAGTCTCGTCCGGGTCGTCCGCGAGCTGAACAACCTCAACGCCATCCGCAAGACGGCCTACGCGGACCCCGAGAACTCCACGCAGACGGTCGAGGCCTACCACCGTCTGATCACCCAACTGCTGGGCCTGTCCACGGACATGGCCGAGGCCACCAGCAACCCGGACATGATCAAGCGCACCCGTGCCCTGGCGGCGTTCTCCTCCGCCAAGGAGTTCGCCTCGGTGCAGCGCGCGGTCATCGCGGCGGCCCTGCCCGAGAGCAAGGACAAGTCCGGATCGCTCTCCGAGAACGACCGGCTGTACGCGAGCTCGGCGCTGGCGAACGAGGAGTCCGACCGCAGCACCTTCTCCGACATCTACGGTGACGGCGCCGAGGAGATGACCAGGCCGATCGACGACGCGAGCCCCACCATCGAGGCCGCCGAAGTCTACGCGGACCGGGTGCTCGCCAGCGCGAACGGTCTGCGCGGACAGGACAAGCGCTCGTACAAGGACTGGACCGACGACTCCTCTGCCGAGATCGAGCAGATGAAGAAGATCGAGGGCACGCTGCTGGAGGAGATGGAGCAGACCGCTCGTACCCTCCGTGCGGAGTCCGAGCAAGAGGCGATCATCTCCGGTGCGCTGATCCTGCTCGTCCTCGGTGTCTCCCTGGTCGGCGCGTTCGTCGTGGCCCGCTCCATGATCCGCTCGCTGCGCCGGCTGCAGGACACCGCGACCAAGGTCGCCCAGGACCGGCTGCCCGAGCTGGTCAAGCAGCTGTCGGAGTCGGACCCGCAGGACGTCGACACCTCCGTCGAGTCGGTCGGTGTGCACTCGCGCGACGAGATCGGCCAGGTGGCCGCGGCCTTCGACGACGTGCACCGCGAGGCGGTCCGCCTCGCCGCCGAGCAGGCCCTGCTCCGGGGCAACGTCAACGCGATGTTCACCAACCTCTCGCGCCGCTCCCAGGGCCTCATCCAGCGTCAGCTCTCGCTCATCTCCGAGCTGGAGTCCCGCGAGGCCGACCCGGACCAGCTGTCGTCGCTGTTCAAACTCGACCACCTCGCCACCCGCATGCGCCGTAACGGTGAGAACCTCCTCGTGCTCGCCGGTGAGGAGCCCGGTCGCCGCTGGACCCGTCCGGTCCCGCTGGTCGACGTGCTCCGCGCCGCCGCGTCCGAGGTGGAGCAGTACGAGCGCATCGAGCTGGCCTCCGTGCCGACCACCGAAGTGGCGGGCCGTGTCGTCAACGACCTCGTGCACCTGCTCGCCGAGCTGCTGGAGAACGCCACCTCGTTCTCCTCGCCGCAGACCAAGGTCAAGGTCACCGGTCACGCGCTGCCCGACGGCCGCGTGCTGATCGAGATCCACGACACCGGTATCGGCCTCTCCCCTGAGGACCTCGCGGCGATCAACGAGCGGCTCGCCTCGCCGCCCACCGTGGACGTCTCCGTCTCCCGCCGCATGGGTCTGTTCGTGGTCGGCCGGCTCTCGCAGCGCCACGGCATTCGTATCCAGCTGCGCCCGTCCGACTCGGGCGGTACGACCGCGCTGGTCATGCTCCCCGTCGACGTCGCCCAGGGCAACAAGAAGCCCACCCCGGGCAAGCCCGGCCAGGGTGCCCCCTCCACCGGTGGTCCCGCCGCCGCGCAGGCCGCGGCCGGTGCCGCCGCCGCGCGTCGCCAGAACGGTGGCCAGGCGGGTCCGCCGCTGGGCGGTGGCGGCGGTCTCCTCGGTGGCCCTCCGCAGCGTGGACAGGTCGGCGCGGGCCAGGGTCCGCGGGCCGCACTGCCCGGCAACCCCGGTGGCCCGCGTGGGCCGCAGGGCGGCCCGCCCTCGCCCCCACAGGGCGGCCGACCGGCTCCGGCGGGCGCCGGTGCCGGCGGGTTCGGCGGCGGTCAGGCACCGGGTGCCCCGCAGGGGCTGCAGGCCGCCGGGACCGGTGGCCCCAGGAACTTCGAGAGCTTTGACGACTCCGGACGCCAGGGCGGCTTCCCGGGCGGCGGCTCGGGCCTGCGCCCGGCCGGCGGTCCGGGTGACGCCGGTGCGGCCCGGCCGGGTGGCCCCGACAGCGGCCCCGGCGCCGTGCCGCCGAAGCAGGGCAAGGAACGTTCCGGCAGGCGCCGTCCGCAGCTGCCCGGCCGCGGTGGCCCCCGCGCCGAGCTGCCCGGTGGCAACTCCCCGTCGCGGACGCCGAGCTGGAGCGACGACAACGCGCAGCCGCCGGTGCCGCGCGCCTCGCTGGACACCCCGCGCGGCCACGACGAGCAGCCGGACGTCACCGCGCCGATGCCGCGGATCGACCCCGGCCAGGGCCCGGCCCCGGACTTCCCGCAGCACTCCGACTTCGACGCCCAGCGCCCCGGCGCGGGCACCCCGCAGAACGGCACCGGGTCCTTCCTGCGCTCCGACGTGTTCGGGGAGGGCGGTACTCAGTCGGCACCCGGGGGCCCGCCCCGCGGCGCCTCGCAGGACCCGTCGTCCTCCGGTCAGTTCGCCGCACCGGGCTACGACAGCTCCGGCGCGGGCCAGTTCCCGGCTCCGGGCCGGCAGAACCCGCAGGACGCCGGGCAGTACGGGGCCCCGGAGTGGCAGAACCCGCGGGACACCGGAGAGTTCGGCGTGCCCGGCCGGCAGAACGGCCCGGGCACCGGGCGGTTCCCGGCCGCGGGTCGGCAGAACCCGCAGGACAGCGGACAGTTCGAGCGGCCGCAGGTCAACGGTGAGAGCTTCGGCGCGCCTCGCCCGCCGGTGCCGCCGCAGCGTCCGCCGATGCCCCCGCAGCGCTCCGCCCGCCCGCAGGAGCCGGAGGCACTGCCGCCGGCGACGGGTCCGATGGACGGCCGTACGCCGCTGTACGACACACTGGAGACCAACTGGTTCCACGGTCACGGCGGTCAGAACGGGGAGAGCGGCCGACAGGAGCAGCAGCAGCCTGGCGACGGCCGCGCGCCGCAGCAGCAGCCCGCCGCGCCTGCCCCGCAGGCTCCGGCCTCTCCCACCCGCTCGTCCTCGTTCGAGCAGGGAGGGCCCGCCGGCCGGCGGTCGGCGCCCTCCGCCGCGCCTGCCTCTCCCACCTGGCGCAGCACTCCCAATGACGACCTGGTCCGCCAGGCAGAACGCGCCCGTCAGCCGTCGGCGGGCGGGGTCACCACCTCCGGCCTGCCGCGCCGGGTCCCGCGCGCGAACCTCGTGCCGGGCACGGCTCAGCAGCAACAGCACCAAACCGGTCCGCAGGTCTCGCGATCGCCTGATGAGGTTCGCGGCCGGCTGACCAATCTCCGTCGGGGCATCGCGCAGGGTCGACAGGCCGGTACCGGCCAGACCGGCAGCTTCCCGAGCCCCACTCACCAGCAGGAGCGTTAGTTGAGCCAGATGAGCCAGGCGGCACAGAACCTCAACTGGTTGATCACCAACTTCGTGGACAACACCCCCGGGGTGTCCCACACCGTCGTCGTCTCCGCCGACGGCCTTCTACTGGCGATGTCGGAAGGTTTTCCACGCGACCGCGCCGACCAGCTCGCGGCCGTGGCCTCCGGGCTCACCTCGCTCACAGCCGGGGCGTCCCGGATCTTCGAGGGCGGGGACGTGGCCCAGACCGTGGTGGAGATGGCGCGCGGCTTCCTCTTCCTGATGTCCGTCTCGGACGGTTCGTCGCTGGCCGTACTCGCCCACCCCGAGTGCGACATCGGCCTCGTCGGTTACGAGATGGCACTGCTCGTCGACCGTGCGGGCGCCGTGCTCACACCCGACCTGCGTGCCGAGCTCCAAGGCAGTCTGCTCCACTGACGCCTGCGGATGCACAGAACTCACCAAACCACCGTCCGGCCGCCGCAGTCCCCCACCGGCCCCCGTCAGACGGCGCGACCGACCGACTTGCTGTCCCGCTCGGAGGATCAATGACCCCGCCCACCGCTCCTCACGATCCGTACGCAGAGCCGTACGGAGACGAGGGCGACCAGCCGCTGGTTCGGCCATACGCCATGACCGGTGGCCGGACGCGGCCGCGTTACCAGCTCGCCCTCGAGGCGCTGATCAGTACGACGGCAGACCCCGCGCACCTGATGGGGCTGCTCCCCGAGCACCAGCGGATCTGCCACCTGTGCCGCGAGGTGAAGTCGGTGGCCGAGGTGTCGGCCCTGCTGTCCATGCCGCTCGGTGTGGCACGGATCCTTGTCGCGGACCTCGCGGAGGCCGGGCTCGTCGCGATCCACCAGCCCGGTGGCGACGAGAACGCCGGTGGCGCGCCGGACGTGACACTGCTCGAAAGGGTGCTCAGTGGACTTCGCAAGCTCTGAACCGGGACGGACCACCACCTCGGCGAAGATCGTGGTGGCGGGTGGCTTCGGCGTGGGCAAGACCACGTTCGTCGGGGCCGTCTCGGAGATCAACCCGCTGCGTACCGAGGCCGTCATGACGTCCGCGTCGGCGGGCATCGACGACCTCACCCACACCGGGGACAAGACGACCACCACGGTCGCCATGGACTTCGGCCGCATCACCCTGGACCAGGACCTCATCCTGTACCTGTTCGGCACCCCCGGTCAGGACCGCTTCTGGTTCATGTGGGACGACCTCGTCCGCGGCGCCATCGGGGCCGTGGTACTGGTCGACACCCGCCGTCTCGCCGACTGCTTCCCGGCGGTCGACTACTTCGAGAACAGCGGCCTGCCCTTCGTCATCGCGCTCAACGGCTTCGACGGGCACCAGCCGTACAACCCGGACGAGGTGCGTGAGGCACTCCAGATCGGACCCGACGCCCCGATCATCACCACCGACGCCCGTCACCGTGCGGACGCGAAGAGCGCGCTGATCACCCTGGTCGAGCACGCGCTGATGGCGCGCCTCCGGTAGGGCACCGGAAGCCGAGCACCGCGCCTGGACCCGAAGCAGGGCCAAAACAGGACTCAAGTCCACAACGTCATACAGCGGTTGTCGTAGTTACACCGAAGCCGGCTGTGTCCTTTGACACGGTCGGTCTCGGTGTTCATAACGTTTCGACAGAGAAGTAGGGTGGTATGACCACGCGTCGCGGTCGATCGGTGCCGCTGCGCTCACCATGGCCCCGCTTTTTGCCGGGGCTCGCTCTTTTTGACCGTTTTATCTGGGACTTACATCACGTGGAATCGTTGCCTCCCAGTGTTTGGAAGTCCTCAGCGTGACGTGCTGGAATGCCTGAACTGCCCATTAGTCAAAGACGTACTAGGGCGTGGAGTCACCCGCGGCACGACGTAGGTGCCGGCGCCGAGAGGTTGTTGGTCGAGTGAGGCGAAGCAAGAAAGGTCCCGAGCCGTCGGCGCGGGGCAACTTCACCCCGCCGCCGCGCGGAGCGGCACCCGCACAAGTGACCGGACCGGAGCCGACGGCAGCTCCCGCGCCCAGCGGCAGTCGCCTCTCTCCCCGCAACTGGCGTGTGCCCACCCGCCTGAACGCGATTCTCCTCATACCCGTGCTGGTCGGCCTGGTCATGGGCGGCTTCCAGGTGAAGGGCTCGATCGACACCTGGCAGGAAGCGCGGGACGCGGAGAAGGTCGCCAAGATCGTAGCCGCCGCCGCCGTGTACGCCGAAGCGCTGCTCAACGAGCGTGACCTCTCGGCCCAGCCCCTGCTGGAGGGCGACCGGGACAGCGAGGTCGTCAAGGACGCCCGTGCCTTCACCGACGAGAAGGCCGACGCCTTCCACGCCGAGGTCGTCGGGATGCCCGCCAAACAGGGTCTGGAGCGCCGGCTGCGCCTGGTGCAGGAGGCCGAGCCGAAGCTGGAGGACATCCGGCAGTCCGCGTTCACCCGGGCCGCCGACCCGGTGCAGACCGAAGAGGACTACGTCACCGTCGAGCACCTGCTGTTCGAGTTCACCAACGAGCTCGGCCTGGGTACCGGAAACGTCACCGCGTACGGCCGTACGGTCTACGCGATCGCCCTCGCCAAGGGCGCCGCCTCGCTCCAGCGCTCGATCGGCACCCACCTGCTGGTCCGGCCCAGCGAGGACGAGGCGATCTTCCGTCGGCAGATCACCGCCTTCACCTCGTACGCCTACCTGGAGAACGTCGCCGTACAGGAGTACGTCTCCGGTGGTACCGAGGCCGACGCCTCCCGTCTCGAGTCGGTCATGGCGCAGAAGACCGACGAGGGCAAGAAGCTGGCCGCCGAGGCCGCGGCCAAGGACCCGGACTACGTCGCGCCGCCGGACAGCATGCTGAAGATGATCCAGCTGATCGGCAGCGGCGCCTCGCCCGAGGATCTCGCGAAGCAAGGCGTCACCTACGAGAGCTGGATGACGGCCTCCACGCTGAAGTTCGAGGGCTACAGCGAGGTCGAGACCGACCTGATCAACCGCGCGGTGACCGAGGCCGGCCAGATCGCCTCCGACGCCCAGCGCGACGCGTACATCAACGGCGCCATCGTCATCGTCGCCCTGCTCGCCGCGTTCATCATCGCCGGGATCATGGCCCGCCAGATGAGCCGCTCGATGCGTCAGCTGCGCAACGCCGCCTTCGGTATCGCCGAGCAGCGCCTGCCGATGCTGGTCGACCAGCTCTCGCGCACCGACCCCGGCCGGGTGGACACCCGCGTGGCACCGATCCCGATCACCTCCACGGACGAGATCGGCGAGGTCGCCCGCGCCTTCGACCAGGTCCACCGCGAGGCCGTCCGGCTCGCCGCCGAGCAGGCCCTGCTGCGGGGCAACATCAACGCGATCTTCACCAACCTCTCGCGCCGCAACCAGTCGCTGATCGAGGGCCAGCTGACCCTGATCACCGACCTGGAGAACAACGAGGCCGACCCGGACCAGCTGGAGAACCTCTTCAAGCTGGACCACCTGGCGACCCGTATGCGCCGCAACGGCGAGAACCTCCTCGTCCTCGCGGGCGAGGAGCCCGGCCGCCGCTGGGACCAGCCGGTCCCGCTGGTCGACGTGCTGCGCGCCGCCTCCTCCGAGGTGGAGCAGTACGAGCGCATCGAGCTCTCCGGCGTCCCGGAGGCCGAGATCCACGGCCGTGCCGTGACCGACCTCGTGCACCTGCTCGCCGAGCTGCTGGAGAACGCCACCACGTTCTCCTCCCCGCAGACCAAGGTGCGCGTCACCGCGACCCGTCTGCCCGACGGCCGCGTGATGATCGAGATCCACGACAAGGGCATCGGCCTCACCGCCGAGGACTTCGCGGACATCAACCACAAGCTGGCCAACCCGCCGACCGTGGACGCCGCGATATCCCAGCGCATGGGCCTGTTCGTGGTCGGTCGGCTGTCCGACCGGCACGGCGTCCGCGTCCAGCTGCGCCCCTCGGGCGAGCAGGCCGGCACGACCTCGCTGGTCATGCTCCCGGACGTCATCACGCACGGTGGCGGTGGCGAGCAGCAGCAGCAGCCGCAGGCCGACCAGTTCACCGTCTCGCAGATCATCCCGGAGCAGCACCCGTACCAGCAGCCGGGCATGGCCCCCATGCGGACCGCCGCCGAACTGGGCTTCGACGACAGCCGCTACGAGGTTCCGGACGACCTGCGCGATCTGGACCCGGTGGGCCGCTCCCTGATGCGCGAGGAGCGTCGAGCGGCCCTCGAGTCCCAGAACCAGAACCCGCAGCTGCCCGCCGCCGAGGCGCCACGCTACGGCGACGACTTCCAGTCGCCCGAGCCGTCCTACGACAACGGCGCGACGGCCTATGCGGACCCTCAGCGGTCGTTCGACCAGCAGACGTCGTACGAGCAGCCGCAGCAGCCGTACGACGAGACGTACTTCGGCTCCACGGGCGGCACGGCGAACGGCAACGGGCACCTGCCGGGCGGGAACGACACGTTCACCGCTACCGGCGGTTACCCCGAGCCCGCCTATGAGGAGCCCGTCCAGGAGGACCACGCGGCGACCGCCTCGACGGCCCCGGAGACATACGCGGGCTTCGAAGAGCCGTCCTATCAGGACGACTGGCCGCAGCAGCAGGGCTACCAGAGCTCCTACGGCTCCGAGTACGCTCCGGAACCGGAATCCGCGCAGGCCGCTGACGTGAAGGAGTCGGACCGCGTAGGCTTCGACCATCCGGGACCCACCCCCTCCGCCGGCCACGCGCTGACCGACGCCGGCCTGCCCCGCCGCGGATCCACCGCGGGCGCGGGCGGCACCAGCGCGGGCGCCGTGAACGGACGGCAGGACGGGGCCCAGGACCAGCCGACGGCCGGGGGGCCGAACGGCGACTGGCGCTCGGCCAACGACCAGCGCTGGCAGCAGGCCTCCCAGCTGAAGAAGCCGAAGGCGGGCGGGGTCACCTCCTCCGGCCTGCCACGGCGGGTGCCCAAGGCCAACCTGGTCGAGGGAGCCGCCAGGACGACCCCGCAGGGAGGTCCACAGATCTCCCGCGCTCCCGAGGACGTCAGGGGCAGGCTGAGCAACCTGCGCCAGGGGGTCCAGCGCGGGCGCAACGCAGGCAGTGAAACGAACGGCCAGGCCACTGGGAATCACCACAGTGGTCCTGACAGCACCTACAACCAGGAGCGTTAGTGTGAGCCCGATGAGCCAGGCGGCGCAGAACCTGAACTGGTTGATCACCAATTTCGTGGACAACACCCCCGGGGTGTCGCACACGGTGGTGGTCTCCGCCGACGGACTCCTTCTGGCGATGTCCGAAGGGTTTCCGCGTGACCGAGCCGACCAGCTGGCGGCCGTCGCGTCGGGTCTGACCTCTCTGACCGCGGGCGCCTCCCGCATTTTCGAAGGTGGAAGCGTCAATCAGACGGTTGTGGAGATGGAGCGGGGGTTCCTCTTCATCATGTCCATTTCCGACGGATCCTCGCTCGCCGTTCTCGCACATCCGGAAGCCGACATCGGTCTCGTGGGGTACGAGATGGCTCTTCTGGTGGACCGTGCCGGTACGGTCCTGACGCCCGATCTTCGTGCGGAGCTCCAGGGCAGCCTGCTCAACTAACAGTCAGACGGTGCGTTTTGGCGTCCCGGGGCCGTAAGGTTTCGAGACGCGGCTTCCAATGAGCCATGGATGCCAGCACAGTCGGAGGAGGAGAGAACGTGGCAACACCCCCAGGCGGTTCATCGTCGGGCAACTGGTCATACCCTGGCCAGGGGCCTGGCCAGGGTGACCAGAACCGGTACAACTTCCCCTCCGCACCGAGCCGTCAGCAGCCGTACGCACCGCAGGGTCCCGGCCCTTCGCCGTACGACCAGCCGTCGGCGCCACGCATCCAGCCCGCGCAGCCGCAGCGCCGCACCCCTGAGCCGTCGCCCGCCGGGGGGCGAGCAATCCCCTGGTGCGCCCGTACGCCATGACGGGCGGTCGCACCAGGCCGCGCTACCAGCTCGCCATCGAGGCGCTGGTGCACACCACCGCGCAGCCGCACCAGATGCAGGGCCAGTTGCCCGAGCATCAGCGGATCTGCAACCTCTGCCGGGAGATCAAGTCGGTGGCCGAGATCTCGGCCCTCCTGACGATCCCTCTCGGCGTGGCCAGGATCCTCGTCGCCGACTTGGCGGAGGCGGGCCTGGTCGCCATCCATCAGCCCGGCGGCGACGAGAGCGCCGGCGGCCAGCCAGACGTGACACTGCTCGAAAGGGTGCTCAGTGGACTTCGCAAGCTCTAGCGGCGGTCCTTCCCGCTCCACCACCTCGGCGAAGATCGTGGTGGCGGGTGGCTTCGGCGTGGGTAAGACCACGTTCGTCGGGGCCGTCTCGGAGATCAACCCGCTGCGTACCGAGGCCGTCATGACGTCCGCGTCGGCGGGCATCGACGACCTCACCCACACCGGGGACAAGACGACCACCACGGTCGCCATGGACTTCGGCCGCATCACCCTGGACCAGGACCTCATCCTGTACCTGTTCGGCACCCCCGGTCAGGACCGCTTCTGGTTCATGTGGGACGACCTCGTCCGCGGCGCCATCGGCGCGATCGTCCTGGTCGACACCCGCCGTCTCGCCGACTGCTTCCCGGCGGTCGACTACTTCGAGAACAGCGGCCTGCCCTTCGTCATCGCGCTCAACGGCTTCGACGGCCAGCAGCCGTACAACCCGGACGAAGTCCGGGAAGCTCTCCAGATCGGGCCGGACACGCCGATCATCACCACGGACGCGCGGCATCGGTCGGACGCGAAGAGCGCGCTGATCACCCTGGTCGAACACGCACTGATGGCCCGCCTGCGGTAGGCCTGCGGCGCTCAGCGGTACGAAGGGGCCCCGCTTTGGCGGAGGGGCCCCTTCGTCGTGTCCGGCTCCGTTCAGCGCCGTCGTGCTTCGGATTCGCTGGCTACGGATGGTGTGTGGTTACTCGCGGTTCCCCGCGCCTCTGAGTAGCCCGGGGTACGCCCGAGTCCTTCAGGGGGCGCGGGGAACTCCCTACCACGACGGACCGGCAGCCGTACGAGCACGCCGCACCCCGACGGCGCTGGACACACGACGAAGGGGCCCCTCTGCCAAAGAGGGGCCCCTGGTACCGCTCAGCGCCGCAGGCCTACCGCCAGCTGTGCGGCGCCCGGAAGCCCCGCTCGCGCTCCAGGCGACGCCAGCCTGCGCGGGCACGGCCCCGGTGGACCGGGGCGGCATCGGCGGGCCGGGCGGCGGCGCGGGCGAGGAGCAGGGCGGTGATCGCGGCCACTTCCTCGGGCTCGGCGTGGCCCTTCTCGACGCGGATGTCAGGAACGTTCATGGGTGTCAGTCTCCAGGGATGAGGTTTCCGCAGGGGTACCGCGAGGGATCCGCTGGGTTACTGCGGTGGGTTGCCGTGCTTGCGGGACGGCAGGTCGGCGTGCTTGGTGTGGAGCATCGCGAGGGAGCGGATGAGGATCGCGCGGGTGTCCGCCGGGTCGATCACGTCGTCGACGAGGCCGCGCTCGGCCGCGTAGTACGGGTGCATCAACTCGGCCTTGTACTCCTTGACCATCCGGACCCGCATCGCCTCGGGGTCCTCGGCCTCGGCGATCTGCCGCCGGAAGATGACGTTGGCGGCACCTTCGGCGCCCATGACGGCGATCTCGTTGGTCGGCCACGCGTACGTGAGGTCCGCACCGATGGACTGGCTGTCCATGACGATGTAGGCACCTCCGTACGCCTTCCGAAGGATCAGGGAGATCCGGGGAACGGTCGCGTTGCAGTACGCGTACAGCAGCTTCGCGCCGTGGCGGATGATTCCACCGTGCTCCTGATCGACGCCGGGCAGGAAGCCGGGAACGTCCAGAAGAGTGACGATCGGGATGTTGAAGGCATCGCACATCTGCACGAAGCGGGCGGCCTTCTCCGATGCCTCGATGTCCAGGACCCCTGCCAGCGTCTGCGGCTGGTTGGCGACGATGCCGACCACCTGGCCGTCGAGCCGGCCGAGGGCGCAGATGATGTTGCGGGCCCAGCGCTCGTGGACCTCCAGGTAGTCGCCGTCGTCGACGATCTCCTCGATGACCTTGGCCATGTCGTACGGCCGGTTACCGTCGGCCGGGACCAGGTCCAGCAGGACCTCGCCACGGCGGTCCGCCGGGTCGGAGGCCTCCACGCGGGGCGGGTTCTCGCGGTTGTTCTGCGGGAGCATCGACAGGAGGTAGCGCACCTCGGCGATGCACGTCTCCTCGTCGTCGTACGCGAAGTGGGCCACGCCGCTGGTCTCGGCGTGCACGTCCGCGCCGCCGAGGCCGTTCTGGGTGATCTCCTCGCCGGTGACCGCCTTGACGACGTCCGGGCCGGTGATGAACATCTGGGACGTCTCGCGGACCATGAACACGAAGTCCGTGAGGGCGGGGCTGTAGGCCGCACCGCCCGCACACGGGCCGAGCATCACGCTGATCTGCGGGATGACACCGGACGCCCTGGTGTTGCGCTGGAAGATGCCGCCGTACCCGGCGAGGGCGGAGACGCCCTCCTGGATACGGGCGCCGGCGCCGTCGTTCAGCGAGACCAGCGGGGCACCTGCCGCGATGGCCATGTCCATGATCTTGTGGATCTTCGTGGCGTGGGCCTCGCCGAGGGCGCCGCCGAAGATACGGAAGTCATGGGCGTAGACGAAGACCGTACGGCCCTCCACCGTGCCCCAGCCGGTGACGACACCGTCGGTGAACGGCTTCCTGGCCTCCAGACCGAATCCGGTGGCCCGGTGCCGGCGCAGCTGCTCGACCTCGTTGAAGGAGCCCGGGTCCAGCAGCAGCTCGATGCGCTCCCGGGAGGTCAGCTTGCCCTTGGCGTGCTGCGCCTCGGTCGCCTTCTCGCTCGGGCCGGCCAACGCCTGGGCACGAATCTCGTGCAGCTCGGCCACCCGCCCGCGCGCGTCCGTCGGCTCACCCGGTGCCTCATCCAAAACGGTCATGTAGCGACCTTACGAAGTCGGGCACGCAAACCGGTCCGTCGACTCCGCACAGTCTCCGGCGTGTTTTCCTGGTGCCCCTGAACAGAACCGTCCCGGCATGCAGGCGAACCTCCTGCTCAGAGGGTGCGGCGCTTGTAGGGGTCGCACAAAGGCGCGCGGGCCCTCTCAGGCGGGAGTCAGCTCACAGGTGTGCGTGGCACAGGCCTTGCCGGAGGGCGACGCGTAGCCGCAACCGACCGTCGGCCGCCGCCAGCACCTCGACCGGCCGGTCCGCCCGGACCACCGCGTGGGCCTGCGCACGCCAAGCGATCTCCACCGGCTCGCCCGTACGCGGCGGTTCGCTCACGCAGAGGGTAGCCGTCCGCCCCGGCGGCGCAGCAGCACGCCTGCCAGGGCGACTCCGGCGGGCCGATGTTCCGCAGGGACAACGCCGATCAGTGGGTCCAGGTCGGCATCGTCAGCTGGGGCATAGGCTGTGCCCGGCCCAACGCGCCCGGTGTCTACACCGAGGTGTCCACCTTCGCCTCCCAGATCGCCGCGGCGGCGGCCACTCTCTGACCGGAACCCCGGCAGCACCTCATGCGACGTGCACGGGTCCGGCGCACCCAGCGCCGGACCCGTTTCCCGTCACTCTCAGAAGCCGCCGAAGTCCCCGCCCCCGAAGCCGCCTCCGCCACCGAAGTCCCCGCCACCGAAACCGTCGCTGAAGTCGCCCGTGTCGAAGTCGGCGCCCGAGACGTCGCCGCCGCCGTAGCCGGAGGCGGTGCCGAAGTCGCCGTAGCCGGAGCCGTAGACGGCCGCGTAGGACGGGGTGGCCATCATGCTG
Source organism: Streptomyces sp. TG1A-60 (assembly GCF_037201975.1). Lineage (NCBI taxonomy): Bacteria > Bacillati > Actinomycetota > Actinomycetes > Kitasatosporales > Streptomycetaceae > Streptomyces > Streptomyces sp. TG1A-60. Next base: position 2,361,947 of record NZ_CP147520.1, read on the forward strand.
CCGAGCATGGTGCCGACGAGGAGGGCGGGGAGGATGCCGCCGCCGTAGTAACCGCCTGCCCAGGGGCCGTAGGCCGGGCCGGCGTCCCAGTAGGGGCGGCGGGCGCCGGAGGCGGTCTCCACCTCGCGGATCATGGGGTCCCGGCCGTCGGCGAGACGGTCCCGGTCCGCGGCGCAGACCGGGACCTCGCGCGGCGTACCGAGCTCCGGGCTCCACTGGACGTCCGCGGCGGAGGGGCCGTGGCGGGGGTCGAAGAAGCAGGGGGCGCGGCGCTCGGGGAGCGGCAGGCCCTCCCTGCGGGCGGCGAGCCGGGTGAGAGAGAAGCGGCCGTCGTCCAGGGTCTGCGTGACCGCGCGGACCTCCTCGGGGCGGGTGGCCGCCGCCATGAGGGACTTGGCCTTCTCGTACGTGTCCAGGGCGCGCTCGTAGTCGGCGCGCATCGCGTCGCTGGCGCCCGCCTCGGCGGGGTGGAAGTCCAGGCGCTCCAGCTCCTCGCCGAAGGCGGTGATGTCCTCGTCCACCACCACCGCGAGCTTCGCCAGCGCCTCCCGGCGTTCCTCCTCCTTCCTGCGGCGGCTGCGGCGGACCAGCGCGTACGCGCCCACGCCGCCCGCCACCACGACCGCGCCCGCCGCGGCCAGGGCGCCCGCGTCCACACCCTCGTCGCCGGCGTCGCTCCAGCTCGACGGGGCCGTGCCACCGGGGTTGCTGCGCAGGGCGTCGTCCACGAAGTCGTTGAGCTGGGCCTTCGGGTCGCCGGCACCCTGGACCGCCGTGACCAGGTTCGCCACGGCCTGGTTGCTCAGGACGGAGCTGTCGGCCTGGGCGTCGAAGCGGTCGCCGAGGCGGATGGCGTAGACGCCGGTGATGCCCGTCTCCGTGCGGAGGTTCCGGAAGAGGTCCTGGGTCGGGTAGTCGGCCGGGAGGACCGCCACGAAGATCGGCTCGTCCGCGTCCTCGATCTTGTCGGCGAGCGCTTCGGCGTCCGCCGAGGAGAGCAGACCGGAGGCGGCCGGGTCGACGTAGACGGGGCTCTCGCGCAGCGCCTCTGCCACCGTCGAGAGGTCGGTGGCCGCGTGTGCGCTCTGCGCACCGACCGACACCACCGCCAGGGCCGCCGCGGCGAGCGGCGCGATCAGCAGGCGGAGGAACAGACGAAGCCGGCTCGGTGCGCCTTTCATACTTTCGAAGCTACCTCGATCGCAGTGAAAACGGACAATCCGATCGGTGGAGAGTCGGCGGACGGCGAGAGCCGGCTCCCCACAGACGGTCGTCGGATGGGCGTCACACGGTGCTCCGTAGGGCCGTCAAGCCGCCCGGTACGCCTCTCCCAGCTTCGCGAGGGCCGCCGTGTAGCGGCCCGTGAGCAGCAGGTGGTCGGCCTGTGCGAAGGGTTTCGCGACCGCCTGCGTCATACGGACGTCCTGGCCCACCTTCCGCTGCACCAGCTGCCGTGCCTTGAGCACCGCCGCGTGTGCGCCCCGCTCGGGTGCCGCCCCCTTCGTCGTCAGACCCCAGCCGTACGGGAACTGCGGGTCGTACGCCGTGTCACCGACGTTGATCGGCACCTGGGTCTGCGACCTGGGCCAGGTGACGGGGAGCCGACCGGTGAAGGGCCGCTCCCCGTAGAGGACGTCCGCGACGCCGTCACCCTCGGAACCGGGGAGCCAGGAGGCGACGAGCGCGTCCATGGCGCCGAGCCGGTCGCCGACGAGCTGGGGGCGCCCGGAGACGATCAGCACCGCGCACTTCATGGCGCCGCACACCTTGTCCACGGATGCCTTGTCGGCGGCGCTCAGCTCCAGGTCGTGGCCGTTGCCGACGTCGCCGAAGCCCTCGGCGTACGGTGTCTCACCGACGACGACCACGCCCACGTCATGGCCGGACGTCGGGGCGGAGGCGTCCTTCGAGTAGGTGACGCTCTTCCCGCCGGCCTTCCGGATGCCCTGAAGGATCGTCGTGCCCTCGGTGATGTCACCGGAGGAGCCCTGCCAGGTGATCGTCCAGCCGCCGGACTGGTTGCCGACGTCGTCGGCGTTCGAGCCGGCCACGTACACCTTCTGGGACTTGCTCAGGGGCAGGACCCCGCCCTTGTTCTTCAGCAGGACCTGCGACTTCGCCACCGCCTCGCGGGCCGCCGAGCGGTGCTCGGCCGAGCCGATGGCGGGGATGCCGCTCGTGTCGGCGTACGGCTTCTCGAAGAGCCCGAGCCGGAATTTCTGCGTGAGGATGCGCGATACCGCGTCGTCCACCCGCCGCTCGCTGACGCGACCGGCCCTCACCTCGGCGACGAGGGTCCGGTGGAAGTCGCCGTACGCGTACGGGACCATGATCATGTCGAGACCGGCGTTGACCGACGTACGGACGTCGGAGGCGTAGTCGCCGGGGATCTGGTCGATGGCCTGCCAGTCGCTGATGACGAAGCCGTCGAAGCCCATGCGGTCCTTGAGGACGCCGTTGATCATGTCTGCGCGGGCGTGCACCTTCACCGCGCCCTTGCCGTCGCCGAGGATGTCGAGGGACGAGAACGACGGCATGACCGAGCCGACGCCCCGGTCCACGGCCTCCTGGTACGGCGAGAGATGAACCGCCTCAAGCTCCCGGCGGGTGACCTCGGTGACGCCCTGGTCGATCGTGTACGTCCCGGTCGTGGACGAGCCGTACGCGGTGCCGCCGTCGCCGACGAAGTGCTTGGCGGTGGCGAGCAACTTGTCGCTCCGGGCCAGGTCCCGGCCGTCGGGGGCGCCCTGGAGGCCCTGGATCATCGTCTCCATGGACGTCACAAGCGCCGGGTCCTCGCCGAAGGACTCGTACGCGCGGCCCCAGCGGTCGTCGCGCGTCACGCACAGACAGGGTGCGAAGTTCCACGGGATGCCGGTGGCCCGGGTCTCGGCCGCCGTCAACGCACCCATCTCGTAGGCGACCTGCGGGTCCCGGGAGGCGCCCAGGCCGATGTTGTGCGGGGTGATCGTGGCGCCGACGAGGTTGTTGTGGCCGTGGACCGCGTCCACCCCGTAGATCAGCGGGATCTGCAACCGCGTGGCCAGCGCACGGCGCTGGAAGCCGTCGATCATCTCGGCCCAGGCCTCGGGCGTGTTCCGCACGGGGGTCGAGCCGCCGCCGGAGAGGATCGAGCCGAGGCCGTACGCCGTGATGTCGGCGGGGGTCGCCAGGGCGCCGCGCTCGGCCTGGGTCATCTGGCCGGCCTTCTCCTCCAGGGTCATCCGGGAGAGGAGGTCCGCCACCCGTTCCCTCACCGGCAGCTCCGGGTCCAGGTACGGCAGGCCGTGGGCGCCGATGACGACCGTCGGGGTCTCGGCGGGGGGCTCGGCGCCGGTGACGGTGAGCCGGACGGGGACCGTCTCGGCCGTCTCCGCCGAAGTGTCGCGCTGGGTGCGCACGGCGAGGGTGCGGGAGGTGCCGGACGGGGTGCCCGCCGGGAAGGCCAGGGTGCCGTCGGCCGGGATGTGGTCGGGGTCGGCGGTCGTCCGGTACGCCACGGTTACGGGCTCGGTGACCGTGCCGGTGACGGTGACCCGGATGCGGGCCGTGGCGCCCTCCGCCACCGGGTACACGGTGGCGTCGGTGGTCACCTTCGCGGGGGTGGCCGCCGTCGCCGTGGGAGCGAACGACAGGGGGATCAGGCCGGTGAGCAGGGCGGCCGAGACGAGCAACGGCGTTCTTCGGTTCCGCATCAGGGTTCCCTCCACTGAAACTCCAGGACCAGCAGCCGCGCTGAACTCCCGTTTCGCTCTGGGGACTTGGTGGGAGTCAACTGTCGGCTCGGACAGGCGTCAAGACGGCCTGTACAACCGTTCGCAAGGCGTGGTGGTCACGTAGTGCGACAGGGGGCGGGACGAGCGGAAGCGAGTGCCGCGACAGGCGACGTCTTGTCCGTGAAGGAGCGGCCTCCGGTGCGTGCTCTCGGTGTGCCGGCCCGAAGTCCTCGCACTGGACGTACCCGGGCTTTCGGCCGGTGCGGCGCGCGGGCGTGCCGCGCGCCGCGACGGGGCGAAGGTCGCCTGTCGCGGCACGGGAAGCACGGGGGCGGCCCGTGCTTCCCAAGAGTGCGGGGAACCGCGCGAGCGGCCACGGACGATCCGCGACCGCCCACGCACCCGGGCCGACCGAGCTGCCGGGTGTTACTCGGCCGGCTCCACGCCCGCCCGCAGCAGGCCGTACGTGTAGGCGTCCTCCAGGGCCTGCCAGGACGCGGCGATCACGTTCTCGGCCACGCCGACCGTGGACCACTCGCCGGCGCCGTCGGTCGTGGAGATGAGGACACGGGTGGTGGAGTTGGTGCCGTGCTTGCCCTCCAGGATGCGGACCTTGTAGTCCACGAGCTCCAGCTTGGCGAGCTGGGGGTAGATCCTCTCCAGGGCGACGCGCAGAGCGCGGTCGAGGGCGTTGACCGGGCCGTTGCCCTCGGCGGTGGCGACGATGCGCTCGCTCTTGGCCCACAGCTTGACGGTGGCCTCGTTGGCGTGGCTGCCGTCGGGGCGGTCCTCGACGATGGCCCGCCAGGACTCGGTGCGGAAGTAGCGCTGGGGCTTGCCCGCGACCTCGTCGCGCAGCAGGATCTCGAAGCTCGCGTCGGCCGCCTCGTACGTGTAGCCCCTGAGCTCGCGCTCCTTGACCCGCTCGACGACCCGCCCGACCAGTTCGCGGTCGCCGCCGAGGTCGACGCCCAGCTCCTTGCCCTTGAGCTCGATGGAGGCGCGGCCCGCCATGTCGGAGACCAGCATCCGCATGGTGTTGCCGACCAGCTCGGGGTCGATGTGCTGGTAGAGGTCCGGGTCGACCTTGATCGCGGAGGCGTGCAGACCCGCCTTGTGCGCGAAGGCCGAGACACCGACGTACGGCTGGTGCGTGGAGGGGGTGAGGTTGACTACCTCGGCGATGGCGTGGGAGATACGGGTCATCTCGCGCAGGGCGCCCTCGGGGAGGACCTTCTTGCCGTACTTCAGCTCCAGGGCGGCGACGACCGGGAAGAGGTTGGAGTTGCCGACGCGCTCGCCGTAGCCGTTGGCCGTGCACTGGACGTGGGTGGCGCCGGCGTCGACGGCGGCCAGGGTGTTGGCGACGGCGCAGCCGGTGTCGTCCTGGGCGTGGATGCCGAGGCGGGCGCCGGTGTCGGCGAGGACGGTCGCGACGACGGCCTGCACCTGGGCGGGGAGCATGCCGCCGTTGGTGTCACAGAGGATGACGACGTCGGCGCCGGCCTCGGCGGCGGTGCGGACGACGGACTTGGCGTACCCGGGGTTGGCGCGGTAGCCGTCGAAGAAGTGCTCGCAGTCGACGAAGACCCGGCGGCCCTGCGCGCACAGGTGGGAGACGGTGTCGCGGACCATCTCCAGGTTCTCGTCGAGCGTGGTGCGCAGCGCCAGCTCCACGTGCCGGTCGTGGGACTTGGCGACGAGGGTGATGACCGAGGCGCCGGATTCGAGGAGGGCCTTGACCTGCGGGTCCTCGCTCGCCTTGCCGCCCGCGCGACGGGTGGCGCCGAACGCGACCAGCCGGGCGTGTTTGAAGTCGATCTCCTTCTGGGCGCGGGCGAAGAACTCGGTGTCCCTCGGGTTGGCGCCGGGCCAGCCGCCCTCGATGAAGCCGACGCCGAAGTCGTCCAGGTGCCGTGCGATGGCCAGCTTGTCCGCGACCGTGAGGTTGATGCCCTCGCGCTGGGCACCGTCGCGCAGGGTGGTGTCGAAGACGTGGAACGAGTCGTCGAGCTCGCTGGTTTCCGTCATGGTCTCAAGGCTCCTGTGTTGGATCTCGGTCGTACCGGAATGACCGGCTCCACCGTCCACCGCTGATCCCTCGCGCTGCGCTCCCGGCTGGGGGTGGGCCAGAAAAGCGAAAAACCCCTCGCGGGTGCGAGAGGTCTGCGCGCGGGTCGAGGACGACGGTGTCCGCCCGTACCTGGTCGTACGTGGCGGTCACTGCGGACCGGCGCGCCTGCTGCCAATAATCATGGCGAACGAGAGCACGGGGGCAGTCTGGCACAGACCGTCCCGTGCTCACCGTCCGTCTCAGGATACGAACAGCGCGCTGACGCGCTGCGCCGAGCGCTCACCGCGTGGCCGGGCGGCGAGCCGGTCCGCGTCGGCCGCGCGGAACGCCCCTTCGGCAGGACGGGGAGGACCGAGGGGCGGGCGTGTGGACGGTCGTGTCCGGAACGCGCCGGGCCCGCCCCGGACACGACCGTCCGGGGCGGGCCCGGACGCTCGGGTCCCGACGGCTCAGGTGGTCAGCCCAGCTCGTGCATCCATCCGTGCTTGTCCTCGACCGTGCCGCGCTGGATGTTCAGCAGGGCCTCGCGGAGCCTGAGGGTGACGGGGCCGGGCTCGCCGCCGGACTGCTGCCAGGCGGCGCCGGTGCGCTTGACCGTGCCGACGGGGGTGATGACGGCGGCGGTGCCGCAGGCGAAGACCTCGGTGAGGGCGCCGCTCTCGGAGTCGGCCTGCCACTGGTCGATGGAGATGCGGCCCTCCTCGGCGGTGTGGCCGAGGTCGGCGGCGACCGTCAGCAGGGAGTCGCGGGTGACGCCCTCCAGGATGGAGCCGGTGAGGGAAGGGGTGACGATGCGGTCGCCGTACACGAAGTACAGGTTCATCCCGCCCAGTTCCTCGACCCACTTGCGCTCGACCGCGTCGAGGTAGCAGACCTGGGCGCAGCCCTCGGCGGCGGCCTCGGCCTGGGCGAGCAGGGAGGCCGCGTAGTTGCCACCGGTCTTGGCGTCGCCCATGCCGCCGGGGACGGCGCGGACGTGGTCCTCGGAGACCCAGATGGAGACGGGCTTGACGCCGCCGGGGAAGTACGCGCCGGCCGGGGAGGCGATGACGAGGAACAGGTACTCGTTGGCCGGTTTGACGCCCAGACCGACCTCGGTGGCGATCATGAACGGGCGGAGGTAGAGCGACTCCTCGCCGCCGTGCGCGGGCACCCACGCCTTGTCCTGCCGGACCAGCACGTCGCACGCCTCGATGAAGGTCTCCACCGGCAGTTCGGGCATCGCGAGCCGTTTGGCGGACCGCTGGAAGCGCCGGGCGTTCATCTCCGGGCGGAAGGTGGCGACGGAGCCGTCGGGCCGGCGGTACGCCTTCAGTCCCTCGAAGATCTCCTGCGCGTAGTGCAGGGTCATGTTCGCGGGGTCCAGGGAGAGCGGGCCGTACGGGACGAGTTGGCCGTCGTGCCAACCGCGGCCCTCGGTCCACTTGATCGTCACCATGTGGTCGGTGAAGTGGCGGCCGAATCCGGGGTCGGCCAGGACCGCCTCGCGCTCCGCGTCGGAGAGCGGGTGGGCGGACGGCTTCAGCTCGATCGTGGGCGTCGTCATGAGTGGTTGTCCTTCACCGGTTGTGTGTGACGGGCCGCGCTCACATCCGTACGGCCAGTGGCCAGTGTCAGGACGTCCGAGCATTCCCTCATTCCGCGGCACCTCGTTCGATTATCGCCTGTGTGCGGGCGGGGACGAAACGTGGATGACAGTGGACCAAAACGGTGCGGTGTACGGCCCGGGGGATGATGGTGACACCCGGCGGGGACATGCGGAAGCCGCCGGGTGCAGGTGCGACCCGGCGGCTTCGAAAGACTTCGAGTGCGGGGTCAGCCGGCTACTCGTACGGCGAGGGCGTCGCCGATCTCGTCCGTCGAACGGGCGGGCAGTTCGCCGCGCTCCGCGAGGTCGGCGGAGACGGCCTCCTCGATGCGCGCGGCCTCGGGCTCGTAGCCGAGGTGGCGCAGGAGCAGGGCGACGGACAGGACCGTGGCGGACGGGTCGGCCTTGCCCTGGCCGGCGATGTCCGGGGCCGAGCCGTGCACGGGCTCGAACATGGACGGGAACTCTCCGGACGGGTTGATGTTGCCGGAGGCCGCGACGCCGATGCCGCCGGAGACGGCCGCGGCGAGGTCGGTGATGATGTCGCCGAAGAGGTTGTCGGTGACGATCACGTCGAAGCGGGCCGGGTCGGTGACGAGGTAGATCGTCGCCGCGTCGACGTGGATGTAGTCGGTGGTGACGTCGGGGAACTCCGCGGCCACCTTGTTGAAGAGGTTCGTCCACAGGTGACCGGCGAAGGTCAGCACGTTGTTCTTGTGGACGAGGGTGAGCTTCTTGCGCGGGCGGGCCTGGGCGCGGGCGAACGCGTCGCGGACCACGCGCTCGACACCGAAGGCCGTGTTCACGGAGACCTCGGTGGCGACCTCGTGCTCGGTGCCCTTGCGGATCGTGCCGCCGTTGCCGGTGTACGGGCCCTCGGTACCCTCGCGGACCACGACGAAGTCGATCTCGGGCTGGCCGGCGAGCGGGGTGGCGACCCCCGGGAGCAGCTTCGACGGACGCAGGTTCACGTGGTGGTCGAAGGCGAAGCGGAGCTTGAGCAGGAAGCCGCGCTCCAGGACCCCGGAGGGGACGCTCGGGTCGCCGATCGCGCCGAGCAGGATCGCGTCGTGCCGCTTCAGCGAGTCGAGGTCGGCGTCGGTGAGGGTCTCACCGGTGGCGTGGTAGCGCTGGGCGCCGAAGTCGTACTCCTCGGTCTCCAGCTTCACATCCTGCGGAAGGACGGCGGAGAGGACCTTGAGCCCCTGGGCCACGACTTCCTGACCGATGCCGTCACCGGGGATCACTGCGAGATTGAGGCTGCGAGACATGACGGCACCGTACTCCTTGTCCCACGGGATGACACGGTCCGTCCGCGATATGGACGTGCCGGAGTGACCTCCACGCCGATCCGTTGACCGGCGTTCACCCGCCTGTTTGCCGGGAGTTGGCCTCTGCTGGGAAGTTGCCCGTCATGACCGCATCCTCCAGGGGGGACCCTCCGGGCCCTCCGTCCCGAACCTCGGCATCCCGGAACGGCTCGCCCGCCGCCTCAGCATGCCGGAGCAGCACGAGTACCTGCGCGAGAAGCTCTCCCGGCGCGTCGCGCTGGCGGCCGGCGCGGTGGCGAGCGGGCTGCTGGCCGGCTGCTCGGGGTCCGCGGACGCGCCGGCGAAGAGGCGGTCGTCCCCGCCCGCACCGGCCCCGGCCACCGGCGAGGTTCACGGCTCGGTCGTGGTCCCCTTCGGCCGCCGGCTGGCTTTCGGCGCCGACCCGAAGGCACAGATGCGGATCTCCTGGCAGGTCCCGTTCGCCGTCCGGAAGCCGTACGTCCGGGTCGGGCTGAAGCCGTGGGAACTGAGCCGGAAGATCGAGGCCGAGGTCCGGGACCTGCGCACCCCGCCCCTGTCGAAGAAGCTGCCGTCGGTCGACCAGTACTACGTGCACGCGGCGCTCGACGGTCTGAGGCCCGGCACGACGTACTACTACGGTGTCGGCCACGAGGGCTTCGACCCGGCCGACCGGCTGGAGACGCTGGGCACCTTCACCACCGCCCCCGCGAAGGCGGAGTCGTTCGTCTTCACCGCCTTCGGCGACCAGGGCGTCAGCTACGACGCCCTCGCGTGCGACCAGGTCCTCCTCGGCCAGAACCCGGCCTTCCACCTGCACGCCGGCGACATCTGCTACGCGGACACCACCGGCCACGGCAAGGAGGACGACGTCTACGACGCCCGCGTCTGGGACCAGTTCCTCGCCCAGACCGAGTCGGTCGCCAAGTCGGTGCCGTGGATGGTCTCGTACGGCAACCACGACATGGAGGCCTGGTACTCCCCCGACGGCTACGGCGGCCAACTCGCCCGCTGGTCACTGCCGGAGAACGGCTTCGACCCGCGCAAGGCACCGGGGGTCTACTCCTTCGTCTACGGCAACGTCGGCGTCGTCTCGCTGGACGCGAACGACGTGTCGTACGAGATCCCGGCCAATCTCGGTTACACCGACGGCAGGCAGACGAAGTGGCTGGACCGGCGGCTCGGCGAGCTGCGGGCGTCCGACGCGGTGGACTTCGTCGTCGTCTTCTTCCACCACTGCGTGTACTCGACGTCCACGCACGCCTCGGACGGCGGTCTGCGCGACGCCTGGCTGCCGCTCTTCGCCAAGCACCAGGTCGACCTCGTCATCAACGGCCACAACCACGTCTACGAGCGCACCGACGCCGTCAAGGAAGGCACGGTGGGCCGGCAGGTGCCGGTGGGCGCGTCGACCGATCCGACGCGGGACGGGATCGTGTACGTCACGGCGGGCGGGGGCGGCAAGGGCCTGTACGGGTTCCCGGAGGGCGTGACGGACAGCTACGAGGGGCACGTCGAGAAGGCCGCCGAGCGCGAGCCCGTGGAGTCGTACCACTGGACCGCGTCACGGGAGAGGAAGTCGGAGACGGTGGAATGGTCGCGGGTGCGCTACACCGGCTTCTCGTTCCTGTCCGTGGCGGTGGAGGCGGGCGCCGCTCCTCGCCTCACGGTCTCGGCACTGGCCCAGTCCGGGGCGCGGATCGACCATTTCGAGGTGCGGCGCGGCGCCTGAGCGCCTGTCGGGTGACCTCCCGGCCGGAGGTCACCCGACAGGCTCTGAACCCGCTCAGTGTCCGGTGGACCCGCCGTTGTCCCTGCGGTCGAGGGCGCGCTGGAGCGCGGCGGCGGCGTTCTTCCGGTCGGACTCGTCGGTCCGGGAAACGTGACGGACTCGGCGGCGGATGGTCGTCTCGGCCATGGGGGATCGACTCCTTCGAGGCAGTACGGAGTACGGAAACGGAAGGTTTGCGAGACTCCCCCACTGCCGGAAGGGCGTGGGAGGTGCCCTCAGAGGGCCGGGGAGCGAAGCCGCAGGGATTGCCTGCCTCGGGCTCCGGCTCACGACCGCCATACGCTGGATCGAGCGAGACGTTCGGCTCCTACAACGCTAAGCGAGGCCGGGGCATCTGTCTCCACAGTTAGTCGGACTTCCTACTATCTGAGACGGTGGATTGGGTCACACCCGCCTGACCTGCGCTTTCCCTCCGTACAGCAGCCGCCCCCGCCCCCGGCTTCGGACCGGGGACGGGGGCGGAGGCGGGGCCTCGCACGTCAGCCCATGTGCGGGTACGTGTAGTCCGTCGGCGGGACCAGGGTCTCCTTGATGGCGCGGGTCAGGGTCCAGCGCATCAGGTTCTGCGGGGCGCCGGCCTTGTCGTTGGTGCCGGAGGCGCGGCCCCCGCCGAAGGGCTGCTGGCCGACGACGGCGCCGGTGCACTTGTCGTTGATGTAGAAGTTGCCGGCCGCGTAGCGGAGCTTGTCCATCGTGTACGCCGCCGCCGCGCGGTCACCGGAGATGACCGAGCCGGTGAGCGCGTAGGCGGACACCGACTCCATCTGGGTCAGCATCTTCTCGTAGGCGTCGTCCTCGTAGACGTGCACGGCGAGGAACGGACCGAAGTACTCCGTGGTGAAGACCTCGTTCTCCGGGTCGGCGCACTCGACGACGGTCGGGCGGACGAAATAGCCCACCGAGTCGTCGTAGGAGCCGCCCGCGACGATCGTGCAGGCCGGGTCGGACTTCGCGCGGTCGATCGCGGCCTTGTTCTTGGCGAAGGCGCGCTCGTCGATGACGGCACCGATGAAGTTGGAGAGGTCCGTGACATCCCCCATGGTCAGGTAGTCGACCTCGGCGGCGAACTCCTCCTTGAAACCGGAGTTCCAGATCGACGCCGGGATGTAGGCCCGGGAGGTCGCCGAGCACTTCTGGCCCTGGTACTCGAAGGCACCGCGGGTCAGCGCGGTCTTGAGGATCGCCTGGTCGGCGCTGGGGTGGGCGACCACGAAGTCCTTGCCGCCGGTCTCGCCGACCAGACGCGGGTAGGAGCGGTACTTCTCGATGTTGTTGCCGACCGTCTTCCACAGGTACTGGAAGGTCTTGGTCGAGCCGGTGAAGTGGATGCCGGCGAGGTCACGGTGGTTCAGGGCGACCTCGGACACCTCGATGCCGTCGCCGGTGACGAGGTTGATGACTCCCTTGGGCAGTCCGGCCTCCTCCAGCAGCCGCATGAGGAGGACGGCCGCGTGGGTCTGCGTCGGGGAGGGCTTCCACACGACCACGTTGCCCATGAGGGCCGGCGCGGTCGGCAGGTTGCCCGCGATCGCCGTGAAGTTGAACGGGGTGATCGCGTAGACGAAGCCCTCCAGCGGGCGGTGGTCGAGGCGGTTCCAGACGCCCGGGGAGTTCGCCGGGGGCTGCCCGGCGAGCAGGTCGCGGGCGTACTGGACATTGAAGCGCCAGAAGTCGATCAGCTCGCAGGGCGTGTCGATCTCGGCCTGCTGGGCGGTCTTCGACTGGCCGAGCATGGTGGAGGCGGCCAGCGTCTCGCGCCAGGGGCCGGCCAGCAGTTCGGCGGCGCGCAGGATGATCGCGGCGCGGTCGTCGAAGGCCATCGCGCGCCAGGCGGGCGCGGCGGCGAGCGCCGCGTCGACGGCGTCCTGGGCGTCCTGCCGGGTGGCGTTGCCGTACGTGCCGAGGCGGGCCTTGTGGTTGTGCGGCTGCACGACGTCGAAGCGTTCGCCGCCACCCATCCGCTTCTCGCCGCCGATGGTCATCGGCAGGTCGATCGGGTTCTCGGCCAGCTCCTTCAGCTTGACCTCCAGCCGGGCGCGCTCGGGCGAGCCGGGGGCATAGCCGTGCACCGGCTCGTTGACGGGGGTGGGGACCTGGGTCACAGCGTCCATGAGTTCCGTAACTCCTTACTGAGCGGGTGGTTGAGGGCTCAGCCCTTGCTGACCATCGAGCGGACGAGGAAGCGTGGGTCCGCCGCTTCCTCCGCCGACCGGCACATGCCGGGTCTTCCCGGGGGACTGCCTCCGGGCCCCTGGCAGAACATCGCGGTGGCCGCCATGTCTCAGCCTCGGGTCATCATGCTGCGGGCGAAGAAGCGCAGATTGGCCGGCTTCTCCGCCAACCGTCGCATGAAGTAGCCGTACCAGTCGGTGCCGTACGCGGTGTAGACGCGCATCCGATGCCCCTCGGCGGCGAGCCGCAGGTGTTCGTCGGTGCGGATGCCGAACAGCATCTGGAACTCGTACTCGTCGAGTTTGCGCCCCGCACGGCGGGCGAGTTCCTGGGTGAGGGCGATGAGGCGCGGGTCGTGGGACCCGATCATCGGGTACCCCTCCCCCGCCATGAGGATCTTCAGAACGCGTACGTACGCCTTGTCGATCTCGGCCTTCTGTTGGAAGGCGACGGAGGCGGGCTCCTTGTAGGCGCCCTTGACCAGCCGGACGCGACTGCCGTTCTCGGCGAGCCGGCGGGCGTCGGACTCGGTGCGGAAGAGGTAGGACTGGATGACGCAGCCGGTCTGCGGGAAGTCCCGGCGCAGTTCGTCGTGGATGGCGAACATCGAGTCGAGGGTGGTGTGGTCCTCCGCGTCGAGCGTGACCGTCGTACCGATCGCGGCGGCGGCCTCGACGACCGGGCGGACGTTGGCGAGCGCCAGCCCGTGCCCGCCGGGGAGCGCCTGTCCGAACAGGGACAGCTTCACCGACATCTCGGCGCGCTCGCCGAGCTCCAGCTGCTTCAGCCGGTCGACCAGCTCCAGGTAGGCGTCGCGGGCGGCGGCGGCCTGCTCGGGGCGGGTGATGTCCTCGCCGACGACGTCCAGCGTCACTTCGAGGCCCTGGTCGGTGAGACTCCGCACGACCGGGACGATGTCGTCGACCCGTTCGCCGGGGATGAAACGGTCGACGACCTGCTTGGTCACAGGCGCCGCCGCGATCATGCGGCGCATCCGGTCGCTGCGCGACGCGGCGAGAATCACGGGACCCAGCACGGGGCACCTCCACAACGGGACCAAGTGGGCCGCGACCCGACGTTTCGGGTACGGCACGGAGAACCACCGTGAAACCTAAGGATCCCTCCGATCGTCGGCCATCGACAGCTGTCACGCATCCGTGCCCTGGATCTCAGACATCTGTATGAAGGAGGGTGGACAACGCGGGAGAATGCGTGACGGACGTTCTCAAGGCAGACGCGGGTACGGGCGGTGGAGACGGTGACAGGCGTAGGCGGTACCGGTACCGGTGGCGGCGGTGGCGGGCGCGGCGAGTACCAGGAGCTCGTCGACGAGATCTCGGGGCTGCTCGGCGCTCCGGCGACGCTGGAGAACCGCGACTTCGAGCTGATCGCCTTCGGCGCGTACGACAGTGAGGGCGACCTCGACCCGTCGGCCCTGGACCCCGTGCGCACCCGCTCGATCCTGTCGCGCCGCTCGACGGCGGCGGTGCGGGAGTGGTTCGAGGGCTTCGGCATCACACGGGCGACCGCCCCGGTCCGGATCCCGCCCACCCCCGAGGCGGGGGTTCTGCGCGGCCGTATCTGTCTGCCGGTACGCCATCGGGGTGTCGTCCTCGGTTACGTCTGGCTGCTGGACGGCGACCCGGGCCCCACCGACGGGCAACTGTCCGCCGCGATGGCGGTCGCCTCCCGCATCGGCGCCCTCCTCGCCGACGAGGCCCAGGCGGGCGCCGACCTCACCCGGGAGCTGCGTGCGGTGCTCACCGCCGAGCGCGGCTGGGAGCGCGATATGGCCGTCGCGGAGCTGCGCACGGCCCTCGGACCGCGCGGCGACGGCGTCCACACGATGGTGTGTGTGGCCCCCTGGCCGTCCGGCGACCCGGGCGACGCCCCGTCCTTCCGTACGGTGGCGGGGGTGACCGCGCTGTGCACGGTGCCGTGGGGCGGGGCCGACCAGTGCCTGGCCCTGCTGGTGCGGCTCCGCGCGACGGACGTACCGGCCCCGGCGCTCACCGCCGCCACCCGGCTACTGGAGCGCGCGGGCCCGGCCGCGGCGGCCGGGGTGGCGGGCGTCCGTACGGGCCTCGCCGAACTGGACACCGCCTGGCGCGAGGCCTCGGCGGCGGCCCGTGCGGTGCTGGCGGAGTCCCGCCTCGGTCCGATCGCCGAGTGGCGCTCCATCGGCCCGTACCGCCTGCTGACCGCCCTCCCCCCGCACGCTCCCGAGGACCCGGCCGTGCGTCCCCTGCTCACCTCCGCCCACCGCGAACTCGCCCGCACCGCCGAGGTGTTCCTCGACTGCGCCGGCCAGGCCGGCCGCACCGCCGCCGAGCTCGCCATCCACCGCCAGACCCTCTACTACCGCCTCTCCCGGGTGGAACAGCTCACCGGCCTCGACCTGGACGACGGCGAGGACCGCCTCCTCCTGCACATGGCACTGAAGGGGGCGCGGCTCCGAGGCACCCGCCGGGGTGGCGCGAATGCACGCTTCTGAAAATGATTGTCATCATGCTACGGTCAGTGCACGTTCAACCTTTAACCACGCCTTTACTCGGAGTGTCCCGTGCGCCTCCCCGCCCGTTTCGTCCCTCTCACCGCGGTCACCACCGCGGCCTCCGCCCTGCTCACGGGCTGCTTCTCGTCGACGGGCCCGGCGGAGGACTCCGCCGCCGGGGAGGGCAGGCGGATCCGTGTCGCGATGATGCAGCCGCCCCGCTCGGGCCTGACGCCGCTGTCCGACGACGCGTTCAAGCTGTCGCGGTGGTCGACCGCGGAGACCCTGGTGAAGCTGAACGCGGAGGGCGACGCGCAGCCCGCGCTGGCCACCGAGTGGAAGCAGTCGGGCAAGAACTGGACGTTCACGCTCCGGGAGGGGGTGACCTTCCACGACGGGACGAAGCTGACCGGCGAGGCCGTCGTGAAGTCCCTCACCGTGGCGGCCGCCGCCTCCCCCAAACCCCGCATCCTCGACGGCGTCGACCTGACGGCGAAGGCCGACGGTGACACCGTCACCGTCACCACGGCCACCGAGGACCCGCTGGTCCCGCAGCGCCTCAGCTCGCCGCAGCTGTCGATCCTCGCGGCGAAGGCGTACGACGGGAAGACAGTCGATCCGGTGGGCGCCGGCACCGGCCCCTTCGAACTGACCAAGGTCAACGGCACCTCCTCCGCCTCCCTCGACCGCTACGACGACTACTGGGACGGCAGGGCGAAGGCCCCCGGCATCGACGTGAAGTTCGTGCCGGACGGCACCGCCCGCGCGGCCTCCCTGCGCAGCGGCGAGGCCGACATCGTCGAGTCGGTCCCCGTGTCGCAGGCCGCCGTACTCGACCAGGACCTGATCACCGAGGTCCCGATGCCCCGCACCAACACCCTCTACCTGAACACCGAGAAGGGCGTTTTCACGGACGCCTCCCTGCGCGCCGCCGCCCGCGAGGCCCTCGACACCAAGTCGATCGTCGAGGGTGTGTACGAGGGCCGTGCCGACGTGGCCGAGGGGCTGCTCGGGCCCGCGCTCCCCTGGGCCGCCGAGCTGCGGTCGACGGTGAAGCGCGCCGAGGCCGGTGACCCCGCCGGCAAGTCGATCACCATCGGTACGTTCACCGACCGCGCCGAACTGCCCGAGGTCGCCGCCGCGCTCCAGCAGCAGCTGCAGAAAGCCGGGTTCAAGGTGAAGCTCGACGTACGCGAATACGCCAACATCGAATCCGACGCGCTGGCGGGCGAGTTCGACGCCTTCATCCTCTCCCGCGCGACCGTACTCGACTCCGGCGACCCGGCCGCGTACCTCTACAGCGACTTCGCCTCCGACGGCTCCTTCAACATCTCCCAGCTCGCCGACAAGACCGTCGACAAGGCCCTCGACAAAGCCTCCGACACCGCCGCCGGCGATGCCCGCCGCCAGGCCGTCATCGACGCCGAGGCCGCCGTCCTGCGCACCGACGCCGCCGTGCCGATGCTCCACGAGCGCGTCATCCAGGGCGACGCCGCCGGAGTCGTGGACGCGGCGCACGACCCGCGCGAGCGGGAGCTGGTCACGGCGGACACCTACGTCAAGTGAAGCGTTCCGTAAGGAAGTCGGTCGGCCCCTCCGGGTCGGCCCGCTTCGTCTGTCTGATCGCCGTGCTGGCCGTCGTGGGTCTGCTGCCGTGGCTGTCCGGCCGTGACCCCGCGCTGACCGTGCTGCGCGCCCGGTCCGCCGAGCAGGAGGCCACTCCCGAGGCCCTGGCCGCGATCCGCGAGGACCTGGGCCTGGGCGCCGGTCCCCTTTCCCTGCTGGGGGACTGGGCCTCCGGCCTGCTGCGCGGTGACCTCGGCACGTCGTGGGTCTCCGGCACCGACGTGCTCCCCTCGGTCGTCTCCGGCCTCCAGGTCTCCCTCGGTCTCATGGGCGCCGCCTTCGCCGTCGCGGTGCTGCTGGCCTGCGCGCTGGTCGCCCCGGTGCTCGTCCGGAGCCGGGGGTCGGCCGGCGCGTTCGCCGCGATGCTCGCCGCCGTGCCCGAATTCCTGCTGGCCACGGTCGCGTTGCTGGTGTGCGGGGTGTGGCTGGGCTGGCTGCCGACGGCGGGCTGGGCGGGACCCGAGTACCTGGTCCTGCCCGCGATCGCCCTCGGCGTCCCGGCCGGCGGTCTGCTGGGCCGCCTGGTCGCGGACGCGCTGCCCGCCGTGCTCGACGAACGCTGGGTGGAGCTGTGGCGCGGCGCGGGCGTGGGCCGGGCCCGCGTCTGGACCGCCGCGCTGCGCCGCGTACTGCCGCCCCTGGTACCGCAGTTCGGCATGGTCGCCGTCGGCCTGACGGGCGGCGCCGTCGCCGTGGAGACGGTGTTCGCGGTGCCCGGCATCGGCCGTACGGCACTGGGCGCCGCCAAGTCCCAGGACCTTCCCCTCCTGCAGGGCTCGGTCCTCGTCCTCCTCACGCTGGGCCTGGTCGCCGGCGCCCTGGCCGCACTCGTCCGGCGCCGGCTCCTCGGCCCGGCCCTGCGCGACGCGGGCCTCACCCTCCCGCCGGCCCGCCCGGTCCGCACCCACCCGGCGGTACCCCTGGCCCTGGCGGCCGTCCTCCTGGTCACCATCGGCTGGGGCCTGCTGCGCGACCCGTACGCCGTGGACACCACCGCCCGTCTCCTCCCGCCGTCCTGGGTGCACCCGCTCGGCACGGACGGGCTCGGCCGTGACGTGCTGGCCCGCCTCGGCCACGGCGCCGCCTCCACGGTCGGCACCGCCGCGGCGGTCTGCGCGCTGAGTCTGCTGGTGTCCCTGGCGCTCGGCTTCGTGCCCGGCGTGGCCGCGGGCGCGGCGGACATCGCCAACGCCCTGCCCCCGGTGATCGTCGGCATCCTCGTCGCCGCGGCGGCCGGCCCCGGCACGGGCGGCGCGGCCCTCGCCGTGGCCGTGATCTCCTGGCCGGCCCTGTCCGCCCACGCGGCGGCACTGGTCCAGGAGGTCCGCGCGTCCACGTTCCTGACCGCCCAACGGGCCATCGGGGCGAGCCCGTCATGGATCCTCACCCGGCACGTCCTGCCGTCCGTCGCCGGGCCGGTCGCCCGCCACGCCGTCCTCCGCCTCCCGGGCATCGCCCTGGCCCTCGCCGCCCTCGGCTTCCTGGGGCTGGGCGCCCAACCGCCCACACCCGAGTGGGGGTTGCTCCTCGACGAGTCCCGCGCGTACGTGGAACGCGCCCCGTGGGCGGCCCTCGCCCCGGCGGTCGCCCTGGCCCTGCTGGCCGGGCTGGCGGTGTCGGGTGCGGCGTACGCGGAGGGGCAGCGCGGCCGGAGGACCGGCCGGCGCCGTGCCGTGAAAGCCACGAGGACCGTTCAGAACCCTACGAACACGACCAGCGTGAAGACCGTGGCGGAGGAGGCCCCCGTTGACGTCTGACGACGTACTGCTGTCGGTGCGCGACCTGCGGATCGCGTTCGACGGGGTGGAGGCCGTGCGCGGTCTGTCCTTCGACGTCCGCCCGCGCGAAGTCCTCGCCCTCGTGGGCGAGTCGGGCGCGGGCAAGTCCCTCACGGCGCGGGCCCTGCTCGGGATGCTGCCCAAGGGCGCGACGACGAGCGGAACCGTACGGCTGCGTGGTGCGACGGATCTCGCCGCCCAGCGTGGCCGCCGTATCGCCCTCGTCCCCCAGGACGCCCTCTCCGCGCTCTCCCCCGTGCACCCCGTGGGCGACCAACTCGCCGCCGCCGTACGGTCGGTGGCCGGCGTCTCACGCAAGGAGGCCCGCGCCCGCGCGGTCGCCGCGCTCGACCGGGTGGGGATCCCCGACGCCGCACGCAAGGGGCGGGCGTATCCGCACGAGTACTCCGGCGGTATGCGCCAGCGCGCCGTGATCGCCATGGCGACGATCAACGAACCCGACGTCGTCGTCGCCGACGAACCCACGACCGCCCTCGACGCGGAGCTCCGGGAACAGGTGCTCCGGGTTCTCGGCGAGCAGCGCGAGGCTGTCGGCGCCGCGCTCGTGCTGGTCACCCACGACCTGGGCGTGGTCCGGGGACATGCCGACCGCGTGCTGGTCATGTACGCCGGCCGCCAGGTCGAACAGGGCACGGCGAAAGGGGTACTGGGCCACCCCCGGGCGCCGTACACGGTGGGGCTGCTGGCGTCACTGCCACCGGACGACGGCGACACTGGTGCTGGTGCTGGTGCTGGTGCTGGTGCTGGTGCTGGTGCTGGTGACGATCCACTGCCCGGTGCGCGTCGGCGTCTCCGTCGGCTGCCCTCCATCCCCGGCTCTCCTCCCGCCCCCGACGCGCTCCCGCCCGGCTGCGCCTTCGCGCCGCGCTGTCCGCTCGTCGAGGACCGCTGCCGTCGCGAGGAACCGCCGCTGTGGGCGGCCGACACCGGCCATGAGGTCGCCTGCCACCGCTGGAACGAAGTCCCGCACCCCACAACCGAGTTGTTCCTGGAGCAGCCCGCATGAACCCGAGCGACGCCCGGCTCGACGACCGCAGCCGCGCCCTGTCCGGCGACGAGGGCCACGCCCTGCTCGACGTGCGTGATCTGGTCGTCCGCTACGGCACGGCCACCGCTGTCGACCATGTGTCCTTCACGGTGGACGCGGGCGAGACCCTGGCCCTGAACGGCCCCTCCGGCTGCGGCAAGTCCTCCACGGTCGCGGCCGTACTCCAGCTGCGGCGCCCGGATGGGGGCGAAGTCCGTTTCGAGGGACGGGAGTTGACCGCTCTCACCGAACGCGAGCTGCGTCCGCTCCGTCCCCGGATGCAGCCGGTCTTCCAGGACCCGTACGGCTCGCTCAGCCCTCGCCACCGTATCCGGGACGCGGTGGCGGAACCCCTCCACGTCCAGGGCCGCTGGGACGCGACGGGCCCCGCCCGGGTCTCCGAACTCCTCGACCGGGTCGGCCTGGACCCCGCCTACGGCGACCGCCACCCGCACGAGCTGTCCGGCGGGCAGTGCCAACGCGCCGGTATCGCACGGGCGTTGGCGTCCGAACCCCGCCTGCTGGTGCTCGACGAACCGGTGTCCGCCCTCGACCCCTCCATCCGGGCCGGCGTCCTCAACCTGCTCGCCGACCTCCAGGACGAGCTGAACCTGGCGTACCTCTTCATCTGCCACGACCGTGCGGTGGTACGCCACTTCGCGGACCGTTCGATCGAGATGCGCGCCGGGAGGCTCGTACCGGCCTAGGGGTTTCGCCCCGCCCGGCGGGCGACCGTTCGGACCCGGCTCCGGACGGCGACCTCAGGAGACCCTTTAGGCTGACTGCCGTCCGATCCCGATCATCGGACCAGGGGATCAGGGCCCAGAGGGCCTGGGGATCAGGGAATCAGGGGGACAAGGACCGTTGGAGAACGCGACTGAGGTGTTCCAGCCGCTCCAGGCGGACGATCCGCCCGTGGTGGCCGGCTACCGCCTCGCCGCCCGGATCGGCGCCGGTGGCATGGGCCGGGTCTATCTGTCGCACACGCAGGGCGGCCGGCCGGTGGCGATCAAGGTGGTACGCCCGGAACTGGCCGACGACCCCGCCTTCCGGCGTCGGTTCCGCCGGGAGATCAAGGCGGCCCAGCGGGTCCGGGGCGCGTACACGGCGGAGCTGGTCGACGCCGACGCGGACGGCGTACCGCCCTGGCTGGCCACGCTGTACGTGCCGGGCCCCTCCCTGGCGGAGACCGTCGCCCGGCGCGGACCGCTGCCGGTGGCGGCGGTGCTGTGGCTGATGGCGGGGGTGGCCGAGGCCCTGCAGGCCATCCACGACGCGGGCGTCGTGCACCGCGACCTGAAGCCGTCGAACGTGCTGCTGGCCGCCGACGGGCCTCGGGTGATCGACTTCGGCATCTCGCTGGCCTCCGGCGTCACCTCGAACACCGCCACGGGCACCGCCGTCGGTACGCCTCAGTTCATGGCTCCCGAGCAGGCGACCGGCGGTGAGGTCACGGCGGCGACCGATGTCTTCGCTCTGGGCCAGACAGCGGGGTTCGCGGCGCTGGGCGAGCCGCTGTACGGGGACGGGCCCTCCTTCAGCGTGCTGTACCGGATCGTGCACTCGGAACCCGATCTGTCCCCGCTGCCCGAGCAGCTCCGTCCGATGCTCGCCCGCTGCCTCGCCGCCGAGCCGGCGGAGCGGCCCAGCCTGGCGGAGGTCATCGAGTGGTGCCGACGGCGTCTGGGCCGGGACGCCGACGGGGGCGGAGGACCGGCCGTCTGGCCGGAGGTCACGGGGCCGGAGGTCACGGTCCCGGCCCCGATACCCACCCCCACCCCGGTGCACACGATGCCGTTGCTCGCGCCGCCGCAGGCCACGGGGCCGACGGGGCTGCCGATTGGGCTGCCGGGGCCGACGAGGCAGATGCTTCCGATGCCGCCGGACCAGCGGCGGGCCCGGCGGCGCCGGAACGCGCTGATCACGGCCGTCGCCGTGACGGCGGGCGCGCTGCTGCTGACCGGCATGGCGTGGACGGTCACGGAAGGGCTGGACCGGCTTCGCGACCGGACCACGGCCTCCTCCACCACACCCGGTCCGGAAACGTCCGCACGCTCGTCCGGATCCTCGCCGGGATCCTCGTCGGCACCCGGGACGGCCGAAGGGGCCGCGGAGAAGGGCGACCGGGCACCAGCGGCGTCCAGCCCGTCCCCGGCCGGGCCCGAGCAGCCGCAGCCCACCCCGTACCCCCTCCAGTTCCTCGACGAGAAGAACTCCCTGGGCATCAAGAAGCCGGTCAACCGCAAGGACCGCGAGGGGGACATCCGCTTCACCTGCGAGGAGCCCGGCTGCGCGCTGGAGAGCGACACAAGCGTGATCACCATGCTGTTCGCCGACCCGGGCGCCACCCTGGAGACGTGCCGTATCGCCCTCACCGGTGCCAGGAGCCGAAGCTTCTCGCTGGCCTCGGCGGCACCCGGCAGCGAGTTCTGCGTCAAGCACCCCTCCGGGGACATCGGGCTGTTCGTGATCCAGGTGAAGTCGACCGCACTGCCGGACAGCGGAGTCAGCTTCGTGACCGGGGACCTGACGGTCTGGCGGGCGACCTAGGTGTATTGCCCTGAGAGATCGGGGACGCGTCGTCCGCCGGAGGCGACGACCAGGCCCTGGGGGCTCCATGAACAGTGTCACGATGCCGCGCGCCCCCTCGCACTGCGCGAGAAACCACACTCACCCCGCGCCCGCCAACCAGCGGAACCTCTCAGCCGCCCAGCGGGATCGAAGGGACGCAGCCACTGGGGAGCGGGACTACGGGACGGGCAGGGGCGGCGGGGGCGAGAAAGCGGGGCCCGACCACCCACGGTGACCGGGCCCCGCCTGCCGTGCGTTGATCCTCAGACGAGGTTCACCGAGCGCGCCGACGTCGCGCCGATCTCCTCCGCGACCTCGGTGAGCACCGGCTGAGGAACCGTGTCGTCGACGGTGAGAACGGCGAGCGCCTCGCCGCCGGCGGTGGAGCGGGCGACCTGCATGCCGGCGATGTTGATGCCCGCCTCGCCGAAGACGCGGCCGACGGTGCCGACGACGCCCGGACGGTCGACGTAGCTGAGGACGACCATGTGGTCGGCGAGGGCGAGGTCGACGTCGTAGTCACCGACCGCGACGAGCTTCTGGTGGTGCTTGGGCCCGGCGAGCGTGCCGGAGACCGACACCTCCTCGCCGCTGCCGAGCGTGCCGCGCACGGTGACGACGTTGCGGTGGTCGGGCGACTCGGAGCTCGTGGTCAGGCGGACCTCCACACCCCGCTCCTGCGCGAACAGCGGAGCGTTGACGTAGGAGACCGTCTCGTCGACGACGTCCTCGAAGACACCCTTCAGAGCCGAAAGCTCCAGCACCTTCACGTCGTGCTGGGTGATCTCGCCGTACACCTCGACGTCGAGGCGGACCGCGACCTCGCCCGCGAGGGCGGTGAAGATGCGGCCGAGGCGCTCGGCGAGCGGCAGGCCCGGCTTGACGTCCTCGGCGATGACACCGCCCTGCACGTTCACCGCGTCCGGGACCAGCTCACCGGCGAGGGCGAGGCGCACGGACCGCGCCACCGCGATGCCCGCCTTCTCCTGGGCCTCGTCCGTGGAGGCGCCCAGGTGCGGGGTGCAGACGACCTCGTCCAGCTCGAAGAGGGGGGAGTCGGTGCACGGCTCCTTGGCGTACACGTCGAGGCCCGCGCCCGCGACCCGGCCCTCCTTGAGCGCCGAGTACAGCGCCGCCTCGTCGACGATCCCGCCACGCGCGGCGTTGACGATCCGCACCGACGGCTTGACCTTGTGCAGCGCCTCGGCACCGATCAGGCCGACCGTCTCGGGGGTCTTCGGCAGGTGGACGGTGATGAAGTCGGAGACCTCCAGCAACTCGTCCAGCGACAGGACCTTGACGCCCATCTGCGCGGCCCGCGCGGGCTGCACATAGGGGTCGTAGGCGACGACCTTCATGCCGAAGGCGGACATGCGCTGGGCCACCAGGGCGCCGATACGGCCGAGGCCCACGACACCGAGGGTCTTCTCGGCCAGCTCCACACCCGTGTACTTGCTGCGCTTCCACTCGCCGTTCTTCAGCGCCGTGTTCGCCTGCGGGATGTGGCGGGCGGTGGCGAGGAGCAGGCCGCAGGCCAGCTCGGCGGCGGTCACGATGTTCGAGGTGGGGGCGTTGACGACCATCACGCCGGCCTTGGTGGCGGCGGAGACGTCCACGTTGTCCAGGCCGACGCCGGCTCGCGCGACGACCTTCAGCTTCTTCGCGGCGGCGATCGCCTCGGCGTCGACCTTGGTGGCCGAGCGGATCAGGATCGCGTCGACGTCGGCGATGGCCGGGAGCAGTTCGGCTCGGTCCGCTCCGTTGCACTGCCGGATCTCGAAGTCCGGACCGAGCGCGTCCACCGTGGCGGGCGACAGCTCTTCAGCGATCAGTACGACTGGTTTCGAGCTCACGTGAGTCCTCACAAGTCCAATGCTGCGGACGGCCGTCCCGACGGCCGCAGGCGGTGGAGGGAAGCAGCACCGGGGAGTTGGGGGTGCGTCCCGTCGTCGTCGGTGCGTGCTCTCGGTGTGCCGGACGAATGCCCTAGTAGCTTCGCTACGAGGGCCTTTCACCGGTGCGGCGAGAGTGCGTGCCGGGCGGCGCGGGGGCGTGCCCGCAATTCCTCGGTGTCGCTGGGCCGCGTGGAAGACGCACGACGCTGTGGGCCTGACGCGTATGTAGTGCAGCAGTGTAGTGGCGCCGAGAGCGTCGCCTCACGCCACCACGGAAGGATCACCCGGACGGGAACCGCACGCGAAAAGCCCCTCCGGCGCTTGCGGAGCGGGGTCCGGGGCCGGGTCCCGCGGCGGCGCCTCCGTACGGAAGCACCACCGCGGAACCCGGCTCAGCGCTGCGGCGGCGCTTACGCCTCTTCGTCGTTGACCCAGCTCATCAGCTTGCGCAGCTCCTTGCCGGTGGTCTCCAGCAGGTGCTCGGAGTCCTGGGTCTTGTACTCGTTGTACTTCTTCAGACCACCGTGGTACTCGTCCATCCACTGCTGGGCGAAGGTGCCGTCCTGGATCTCGGCGAGGACCTTCTTCATCTCGGCCTTGGTTGCGTCCGTGATGATCCGCGGACCGGTGACGTAGTCGCCCCACTCGGCGGTCTCGGAGATCGACCAGCGCATCTTCTCCAGGCCGCCCTCGTACATGAGGTCGACGATCAGCTTCAGCTCGTGCAGGCACTCGAAGTACGCGATCTCCGGCTGGTAGCCGGCCTCGGTCAGCGTCTCGAAACCGGCCTTGACCAGCGCGGCCGTACCACCGCAGAGAACGGCCTGCTCACCGAAGAGGTCGGTCTCGGTCTCCTCGGTGAAGGTCGTCTTGATGACGCCGGCGCGGGTGCCGCCGATGCCCTTGGCGTACGACAGGGCCAGCGCGAAGGCGCTGCCGGTGGCGTCCTGCTCGACGGCCGCGATGCAGGGGACGCCGCGGCCCTCCTCGTACTGGCGGCGGACCAGGTGGCCCGGACCCTTGGGGGCGACCATGCAGACGTCGACGCCGGCCGGGGGCTTGATGAAGCCGAAGCGGATGTTCAGACCGTGGCCGAAGAACAGCGCGTCGCCGTCCTTGAGGTTGTCCTTGATGTGGTCCTCGTAGACCTGCGCCTGGATCGGGTCCGGGACGAGGATCATGATGACGTCGGCCTCGGCGGCGGCCTCCGACGGGGTCACCACGCGCAGGCCCTGCTCCTCGGCCTTGGCCTTGGACTTCGAGCCCTCGTGCAGACCGACGCGGACGTCGGCACCCGAGTCGCGCAGGGACAGCGCGTGGGCGTGGCCCTGGCTGCCGTAGCCGATGACCGCGACCTTGCGGCCCTGGATGATGGACAGGTCGGCGTCAGCGTCGTAGAACAGCTCGGCCACTTTGGGTTCTCTCCTTGAGTGCAGGTGTTGCGTCCCACCGTATGACGGCGGGCGGAATGAAGGTCTGCGGGTCTCGGCATACGGGCGGCCGGCGGTCGACGGCCGCCCGTATCGAGTGTCAGGCCGACCGGTCCAGGGCGCGCAGGGAGCGGTCCGTGATCGAACGGGCACCACGGCCGATCGCGATCGTGCCGGACTGGACCAGTTCCTTGATGCCGAACGGCTCCAGCATCTTGAGCATGGCGGACAGCTTGTCGTGGGAGCCGGTGGCCTCGATGGTGACGGCCTCCGGGGAGACGTCGACCGTCTTGGCGCGGAACAGCTGGACGATCTCGACGATCTGGGAGCGCGTCTCGTTGTCGGCGCGCACCTTCACCAGAACGAGTTCCCGCTGAACGGCGGAGCCCGGCTCCAGCTCGACGATCTTCAGGACGTTGACGAGCTTGTTGAGCTGCTTCGTCACCTGTTCCAGAGGCAGTTCCTCGATCACGTTCACCACGATGGTGATCCGGGAGATCTCCGGATGCTCGGTGACGCCGACCGCCAGCGAGTCGATGTTGAAGCCGCGACGGGAGAACAGGGCGGCGATCCGGGCCAGGATGCCCGGGGTGTTCTCCACCAGGACGGAGAGCGTGTGCTTGGACATGTCGGAAGGGTCTCTCTCGCTCAGTCGTCTTCGTTGTCGCCGAAGTCGGGGCGGACGTCCCGGGCGGCCATGATCGTGTCGTTCGAGGTGCCGGCGGCGACCATCGGCCACACCATCGCGTCCTCGTGGACGATGAAGTCGATGACGACCGGGCGGTCGTTGATCGAGTTCGCCTCCTCGATGACCTTGTCGAGGTCGGCGGGGTCCTCGCAGCGAATCGCGTAGCAGCCCATGGCCTCCGACAGCTTCACGAAGTCGGGGACACGGGTGCCGGCGCTGGGCTGCTTGCCGTCCGCGCCGGGGCCGCTGTGCAGCACGGTGTTGGAGTAGCGCTGGTTGTAGAACAGGGTCTGCCACTGGCGGACCATCCCGAGGGCGCCGTTGTTGATGATGGCGACCTTGATCGGGATGTTGTTCAGGGCGCAGGTGGTGAGTTCCTGGTTGGTCATCTGGAAGCAGCCGTCGCCGTCGATCGCCCAGACGGTCTTCGCCGGGGCTCCGGCCTTGGCGCCCATGGCGGCCGGGACCGCGTAGCCCATCGTTCCGGCGCCGCCGGAGTTCAGCCAGGTGGCGGGCTTCTCGTACTGGATGAAGTGGGCGGCCCACATCTGGTGCTGGCCGACACCCGCCGCGAAGACCGTGCCCTCGGGGGCGAGCTGTCCGATGCGCTCGATGACCTGCTGCGGGGAGAGCGAGCCGTCGGCCGGCTGGTCGTAGCCGAGCGGGTAGGTCTCGCGCCAGCGGTTCAGGTCCTTCCACCAGGCTGCGTACCTGGGCCCGGCGGCCTCGCCCTCGTTGCCCTCGCTGTGCTCCTTCTGCACGGCCTGGATCAGGTCGGCGATGACCTCGCGGGCGTCACCGACGATCGGCACGTCGGCGGCGCGGTTCTTGCCGATCTCGGCCGGGTCGATGTCGGCGTGGACGATCTTGGCGTACGGCGCGAAGCTGTCCAGCTTGCCGGTGACGCGGTCGTCGAAGCGGGCACCGAGGGCGACGATCAGGTCCGCCTTCTGCAGTGCGGTGACGGCGGCCACGGAGCCGTGCATACCGGGCATGCCCAGGTGCTGCGGGTGGCTGTCGGGGAACGCGCCGAGCGCCATCAGGGTCGTGGTGACGGGCGCGCCGGTCAGCTCGGTCAGCACCTTCAGCTCGGCCGTCGCCCGTGCCTTGAGGACGCCGCCGCCGACGTACAGGACGGGCCGCTTGGCGGCGGTGATCAGCTTGGCGGCCTCGCGGATCTGCTTGGCGTGCGGCTTGGTGACGGGACGGTAGCCGGGCAGGTCCATGGTCGGCGGCCAGCTGAAGGTGGTCTTCGCCTGAAGGATGTCCTTGGGGATGTCGACCAGGACCGGCCCCGGGCGGCCGGTGGCGGCGATGTGGAACGCCTGCGCGATCGCCCGGGGGATGTCCTCCGCCTTGGTGACCAGGAAGCTGTGCTTGGTGATCGGCATGGTGATGCCGACGATGTCCGCCTCCTGGAAGGCGTCCGTGCCGATCGCCTTGGACACGACCTGCCCGGTGATCGCGACCAGCGGCACGGAGTCCATGTGCGCGTCCGCGATCGGGGTGACCAGGTTGGTGGCGCCCGGCCCGGACGTCGCCATGCACACCCCGACCTTGCCGGTGGCCTGCGCGTAACCGGTGGCCGCATGCCCGGCCCCCTGCTCGTGGCGGACCAGCACGTGGCGCACCCGCTTGGAGTCCATCAAGGGGTCGTACGCCGGCAGGATGGTGCCCCCGGGGATGCCGAACACCGTGTCGGCCCCGACCTCCTCAAGAGAGCGGATGAGGGACTGCGCACCCGTGACGTGCTCGACGGGGGTGGACTGTCCTCCGGGTCGGGGCCGCGGCTGCGGATGGTGGGCCCCGGTGGCCTGCTCGGTCATCGGCATTCTCTTCTCGATGCTGAGGGTGTTTTGCGAGGTTCGTGCGGTGTGCGGCCGACGCTGATCGGTGCCCGTGCAACAAAAAACCCCTCCTTGCCACAAGGCAAGCGAGGGGAGCGCGCCGGGTACGGTCGCTGGGGATTCCGGAACGTCGTCCGGTGTGCCCCGGCTTCAGCCGACGCGCTTTCCAAGTACGAGAATTCGGGTGCGCATGGCACAGACCCTCTCCCCGGCGCACACCGTGTGTCAAGTGGGTGGGACGGGAGTCTCATTATGTGAGCGAAGGGCACTTTCGCCTCCGGGGACAGCGGGCACACCACTTGTGTACACCCCCGCGCTGCCCGCTGCCCGTTCACCTGCCGGGCGCGACGGTCGGTGGCGAGGCCACCATCGCGCTCAGCCCTTCGGGCCGCCGCACGAAGGCGGGTTCCGCCGGCCCGGTGGGCACCGGGTAATGCCCGACGGACAGGGCCCGACGCAGCCGGTACTCGTCCAGCGGCCCGGAGAACGCGGCGCCCTGGCCGTGGGTGCAGCCCATCGCGCGCAGGGCGACGACCTGCTCGGGCAGGTCCACCCCGTCGGCCACGGCCTGGAGCCCCAGGTCGCCCGCAATGCGCAGCAGCCCATGGGTGATCTTGTGCAGCCGGGTGGACTCCACGATCCCCTCGACGAGGCTCCGGTCCAGCTTCAGTACGTCGACGGGGAGGCGGCGCAGTGCCGTGATGCCCGCCTGGCCGGTGCCGAAGCCGTCCAGGGCGATCCGGACCCCGAGGCGCCGGAGATGCTTCAGTCGGCGCTCCAGCTCGTCCAGGGGTCCCTTCAGCTCGGTGTCGGACAGCTCGACGACCAGCGAGCCGGAGGGCAGCCCGTGGCGGGTCAGGAGCGTCTCCAGGAAGCCGGGGGGCAGTGAGCGGTCCAGCAGGCGCCGGGCGCCCATCCGGACGGACACGGGGACGCTCAGCCCGCCGGTGAGGCGGTCGGCGGCCTGCTCGACGGCCTGTTCCAGCATCCAGCGGCCCAGTTCGGCGGTCTTGTCGCTGTCCTCGGAGACCCGCAGGAACTCGGCGGGAGTGAAGAGCACTCCCTGGGACGAGCGCCAGCGGGCCGCCGTCGCGACCGACGAGATCCGGCCGGTCTCCAGCTCTACCACGGGCTGGTTCAGCAGGATGAACTCGCCGTCGTGCAGTGCGGCCCGCAGCCGGGTGGCCAGCTGGGCCTTGCGGACGACGTCCTGCTGCATCTGTGGTCTGTACAGCTCGACGCGGCCCTTGCCGGACGCCTTGGCCCGGTACATGGCGAGGTCGGCGTTGCGCAGCAGCTCGCCCGCGCCGAGGCCGGGCTCGGCGAAGGAGACGCCGATGGAGGCGGCCACCCGGACATCGTTGCCGTCGATCGTGTACGGCTGGGAGAGGGTGATCCTGAGCCGGTCGGCGAGCTCGAAGATGTGCCGCTCACGGGCGGCGCGGTCGCGGGAGCCGTCCCCCACGATGAGCGCCGCGAACTCGTCGCCGCCGAGGCGGGAGGCGGTGTCCCCCTGCCGGACGGCGTCCTGGAGTCTGCGGGCGGCCTGGACGAGCAGTTCGTCCCCGGCCTGGTGCCCGATCGTGTCGTTGACGGCTTTGAAGCCGTCGAGGTCGATGAAGAGGACCGCCGTGTTGCGCAGGGCGATGCCGCGGTCGGAGGAGCGGCGGCCGGAGAGCGCCTGCTGGACGCGCTTGGTGAACAGGGCACGGTTGGGCAGGTCGGTGAGCGGGTCGTGCTCGGCGTTGTGCTGCAGCTGGGCCTGCAGGCGCACTCTCTCGGTCACGTCCCGGCTGTTGAAGATGAGGCCGCCGTGGTGGCGGTTGACGGTGGACTCCACGTTCAGCCAGCCGCCGTCGCCGGACTTGAAGCGGCACTCGATACGCGTGGTGGGCTCCTCGGCGGGGTTGGCGGCGAGGAAGCGGCGCGCCTCGTGGACGACGCAGCCGAGATCCTCGGGGTGGATGATCGAGGCCAACTCCCTGCCGACGAGCTCCTCCGCGGGGCTGCCGTAGACGCCGGCGGCGGCCGGGCTGACGTAGCGGAGGATGCCGTTCGGCGCGGCGATCATGATGACGTCGCTGGAGCCCTGGACCAGGGAACGGAAGTGGTTCTCCTTCTGGGCCAGCTCCTGGGTGAGGGTGATGTTGTCGAGGAGCATGATGCCCTGGCGCACGACGAGAGCGAGCACGACGGTGCAGGCGGTCATGAGCACCACGCGGTCGACGCTGCGGCCGTTGAGGACGTTGTAGAGGATGCCCAGGGTGCAGACGGCGGCGGCCAGGTACGGGGTGAGTGCGGCCAGGGATCCGGCGATGGGGCGGGTGGCCGGATACCGACTGTGGTCTCCTCCCTCTCCCTGGAGGAGCACGTGCACGTGTCCTCCTTGTTGCCCGTCGTGCCGGTGGTCGGGCTGGGCTTCGTGGCGGTGGCCGGGCTGGATGTCGTGTCGCTGGCCGGGGATGTGCTCGTGCACCACGCGCGCGTGGCCGCTCTCGTCCGTTTGTCCGTGCCGCTGGCCGGCCCAGGGGGCGTAGGCGAGGAGCAGGGAGCCCGCGAACCAGCCGGCGTCGAGGAGCTGGCCGGAGCGGTAGGTGGTGTGCAGCAGGGGCGAGGTGAACAGCGCGTCGCACATCACGGTGAGCGCGAGGGCGCCGATCGCGGTGTTCACCGCGGAGCGGTGCATCGAGGAGCGCCGGAAGTGCAGCGCGAGCACCATGCTGACCAGGGCGATGTCGAGCAGCGGGTAGGCCAGCGAGAGCGCGGTGTGCGCGGTGTTGGAACCGTCGAGCTGGGCGGTCTGGGCGAGCGCCAGGCTCCAGGAGAGGGTGACCAGGGAGCCGCCGATGAGCCAGGAGTCCAGCGCCAGGCAGACCCAGCCCGCCTTGGTCACCGGCCTCTTGGCCAGCACCAGCAGGCCGACGATGGCGGGTGGCGCGAAACAGAGGAAGAACAGGTCCGCGTAGCTCGGCTCGGGGACGGGCCGCTCCAGGACGACCTCGTACCAGCCCCAGACGCCGTTTCCCAGCGCCGCCATCGCGGACGAGAGGGCGAACAGCAGCCAGGCGGGTCGAAAGCGGCTGCGGCGGCTGCGCGCGTAACGGAAGCAGGAGACCGCAGCCGCGGCGGCGGCTGCGGCGAGTCCGAAGTCGCCCATGATCAGGGCGACTTGATCGCTGCCCCAGCCGAGCGCGGCACCGACGGCGTAGGCCGCGCACACCAGGGCGAGGACGAGCCGGGCCCGCTGGCTCGCCGCACCGGGGTCGGGTACCGGCCCGCCGGACGGCGGCGGTCCGGACAGCGGCCCGGCCCCCCGGAGCGCGGGGTTCAGCGTGGAGGCGGAGGACTGGCGGGGGCTCACCGGGTCTCCCAGGTGAGCGTCGACCCCGCGTCCCGCTGGTCCCGCCGTGTCGGGTGGGTGTGCTTTCTGCGGCTGCTGTGCCTGCGGTGATGACCGTGACCGCCGTGGCCGCCGCGACTCCCGTGCGGGTGCCTCCGCGTCACAGCTCGCCAGGGCCGCCGTCGGCGGCTCCGCCGCGTCGGATCGTTCGTCCTTAGGTCGTGCATCGCCCGTCGCCCCCCTCACTGTCTCTCTCCGTCCCCGGCGCCGAACGGTGCACGGCGCAGCCCCCTGTCGGGGACGATACACCAGTATCGTCACTCAGGGACATAGTTCCTCTACGCTCAGTGACCACCTGCGGCGATACGAGCACGTTCCGCTTCCGAGGGAATGCGGAGGGTGCCCGAAGTGGATTACACGTCGTCCGTCTCGCCTGTCGTAAGGACCACGTTGCGCAGTGGCTCCCGGTTCACGAAACGCCCCAACTGGTCCACCAGCAGCCTTTTGGCGCGCGGCAGAAAGGCCGATGTGGGGCCGCCGACGTGCGGGCTGATGAGCACTCCCGGCGCGCGCCACAGCGGGTGCCCCGGCGGCAGCGGCTCGGGGTCGGTGACGTCGAGCGCCGCGGTGATGCGCCCGCGGTCCAGTTCCGCCAGGAGCGCCTTGGTGTCGACGACGCCTCCGCGGGCAACATTCACCAAGAGGGCGCCGTCCTTCATACGGGCCAGGAAGTCGGCGTTGACCAGGCCTTTCGTCTGTTCTGTGAGGGGGGTGGAGAGGATCACGACGTCCGCCCGCGGCAGCAGGGCGGGCAGTTCGGTGAGTGGGTGCACCAATCCGCGCGCCGTGGTGCGCTCAGAGCGCGCGACGCGCGCCACCCGCGCCACCTCGAAGGGCACGAGCCGGTCCTCGATGGCGGCGCCGATCGAGCCGTAGCCGACGATGAGGACGGACCTGTCGGCGAGCGCGGGCCGGAAGTCGCCCTGCCAGCACTCCTTTTGCTGGGCCCGGACGAAGTCGGGGACGCCGCGCAGCGAGGCGAGGGTGAGCGTCAGCGCGAGTTCGGCCGTACTCGCCTCGTGCACCCCGCGCGCGTTGCACAGCCGGACGCCGGGCGCGACCACCGACAGCCGGGCCAGGACGTCGTCGACGCCCGCCGTGAGCGTCTGGATGACCCGCAGGTTCCGCATGTGCTCCAGCGGGCTCACCTTCACCGGCCGGCGCTTCATGTACGGCACGACGTAGAGGACGCAGTCCCCCGGGTCGCCCGGATACGGCTGCGTGCCGTCCTCACCTCCGTCCCAGAAGAGGTAGTTGGGGCCCTGCGGAAGTCCCTCGATCTCGTCCGGCGGGATGGGGAGCCACACGTCGGCGGTCACGTCCGCGGTCGGGTCGGCAGTCGCGTCGTCAGTCATGCTCCGGAGGCTATGTCAGGTGCCTGGCACGGCAGAGGTTAGGTTGGAGGGCCAGGAGAGGGAGGGTCACGACCAGGTGGAGCGCAGGACGATCGGCGCGGCGACGCTCGAAGTGGGGGCCGTCGGACTCGGGTGCATGCCGATGAGCTGGGCGTACACCGGGTCGCGGCAACGGGGCGACGAGTCGATGCGTACGGTGCACCGGGCGCTCGACCTCGGCACCACGCTGCTGGACACGGCCGACATGTACGGCCCCTTCACCAATGAACTGCTGGTGGGCCGGGTGCTGAAGGAGCGCCGCGCGGAGGCCTTCGTCTCCACGAAGGTGGGCCTGCTGGTGGGCGAGCAGCACATCGTGGCCAACGGCCGCCCCGGCTACGTGAGACGCGCCTGCGACGCCTCGCTGCGCCGGCTCCAGACCGACGTCATCGACCTCTACCAACTCCACCGGGCGGACCCCGAGGTCCCCGTCGAGGAGACCTGGGGCGCGATGGCGGACCTCGTACAGGCCGGAAAGGTACGGTCGTTGGGCCTGTGCGCGGTGGGGGCGCGGGCGGGCCGCCGGCCGGGCGCGGGCCTGTACGACGGCACGATCCGCCAGCTGCGGCGCGTCCAGCAGGTCTTCCCGGTGAGCGCGGTGCAGGCGGAGCTGTCGGTCTGGTCGCGGGAGGCGCTGGGCTCCCTCCTGCCCTGGTGCTCGGCCCGCGGCATCGGCTTCCTCGCCGCCATGCCCCTCGGTAACGGCTTCCTCACCGGCACGCTGACCCCCGGCGGGGGCTTCGAGCCCGACGACCTCCGCGCCCGCCACCCCCGCTTCACCGCCGACATGATGGCTGCCAACCAGCCCCTCGTCGTCGGCCTGCGCCGCGTCGCGGCCCGTCACGGGGCCACCGTGACCCCGGCGCAGGTCGCCCTCGCCTGGTTGCTGTCGCTGGGCTCCCACGTGGTCCCGGTGCCGGGCACGAAGCGGGCACGGTGGGTGACGGAGAACGCGGCGGCCCACGCGCTGCGTCT
Source organism: Streptomyces sp. TG1A-60 (assembly GCF_037201975.1). Taxonomy (NCBI): domain Bacteria; kingdom Bacillati; phylum Actinomycetota; class Actinomycetes; order Kitasatosporales; family Streptomycetaceae; genus Streptomyces; species Streptomyces sp. TG1A-60. Next base: position 2,395,724 of record NZ_CP147520.1, read on the forward strand.
CACGCCCGAGGATCTGGCAGAGGTGGCGGCCCTCCCCCTGCCCAGGGATCCTGGGACTGAGTGGACACCCGTCGGGCGACGGACGGACCGGAGCACCGGGCCGCAGCCGTGGTGGGAGTCGTGGCGGAGTCGGCCGCACCCGTGCCGGGCGTGTGTGAGCCGAAGAAATTCGCTTGATCGGGCGGAGGGGGAACTTGTGGGGCACTCGCGGTGTAAGACAAGTAGAAGCTCCACGCCGAAGGGATCGTGATGGTGCAACGTCGAGTGGTGACGGCCGCGTTGGCCGCAGCCGTGCTCCTGGTGACGTCCGGCTGCTCCTCCGACGACGGAGAGCAACCGGACGCGGCCGGCGGCTCACCCCCGAGCAGCAGCGCGGAGGCGTCCCCCTCCGGGCAGGCGGCGGACGCGGCGCCCCCCGCCGAGGGCTCGGTGAAGGTCGTGCGCACGGTCGCCGAGGACCTCGACAGCCCCTGGGGCCTCGCGGCCCTTCCCGAGGGCGGCCTTCTCGTGTCCTCCCGTGACGAGGCCACGATCAGCAGAATCGACGAGAGGACCGGCGAGAAGACCGAGCTCGGCGAGGTCCCCGGCGTCGCCCCGGCCGGCGAGGGCGGCCTCATGGGCATCGCCGTCTCCCCGGAGTACGCCTCCGACCACATGATCTACGCGTACTTCACCTCGGCGTCCGACAACAGGATCGTGCGGATGCCGTACGACCCCGCGAAGCCCGTCGGCGAGCAGCTCGGCGCCCCCGACGTAGTCCTCCGCGGTATCCCCAAGGGCACGAACCACAACGGCGGCCGTATCGCCTTCGGCCCCGACCAGATGCTGTACGCCGGCACCGGCGAGCGGTACGAGGGCCCCCTGGCCCAGGACAAGGACTCTCTCGGCGGCAAGATCCTCCGCATGACCCCGGACGGCGAGCCCGCCCCCGGCAACCCCTTCGACGACTCCGTCGTGTACTCGTACGGCCACCGCAACGTCCAGGGCCTCGCCTGGGACGGCGAGCAGCGCCTCTGGGCCTCGGAGTTCGGCCAGAACACCTGGGACGAGCTGAACCACATCCAGCCGGGCGGGAACTACGGCTGGCCGGAGGCCGAGGGCAAGGGCGGCGAGTCCGGTTACATCGGCCCCGTGGCCGTCTGGGACGTGGCCGAGGCCTCCCCCAGCGGCATAGCCATGGCCGAGGGCTCAATCTGGATGGCCGGCCTCCGGGGCCAGCGCCTGTGGCGCATCCCCCTGGACGGCACCAAGACCTCCGCCGAGCCCCGGTCCTTCCTCGAAGGTGACTACGGCCGCCTGCGCACGGTGGTCTCCGCCGGCGGCGACAAACTGTGGCTGGTCACCAGCGAGACGGACGGCCGCGGTTCCCCGGAGGGCGGCGACGACAAGATCCTGGAGCTGGAGGTGAGGTAGCCCGCCGGGTCACTCGTCGCTGATCAGCGACTGGTCGAGGATCACCACCGAGACCAGGATCAGGAACGCCCGGTGGATCATGTGCCAGACGGTCGGTCCCGGGACTACGGACGCCACACGGATGTCCTCACCGCTCACGGCCTGGGACGTCGGCGTGAAGGGATCCTCGGCCAGCTTGTGAAGTCTCCGCTCCAGAAGCTTGCGTCTGTCCTCGGCAAGCACGTCCCTCTGCGCGGCAGCACACTGTGAACTCGATCTGGTACAACACAGCTCCTCCGCTGTTCGTGACCTACCCGCGTCATCCCGCGACAAGCCGCTCCCCCACCCCCGCGGGGACCAACCCCACCCGATGCGCCACCGCCGCCGCCTCGCCCCGGCCCGAGACACCGAGCTTGGCGAGGATGTTCGAGACGTGGACGCTGGCCGTCTTCGGGGAGATGAAGAGTTCCTCGGCTATCTGGCGGTTGGTGCGGCCGGCGGCGACGAGGCGGAGGACGTCGTGTTCGCGGCCGGTGAGGCCGAGCGCGGCGACGGGGTCGGCGGGGGCCAGGGCCGGCTCGGGGGCGCGGCTCAGGGTGAGGCGGGCGCGGCGGGCCAGGCGGGCGACCTCGTCGGCGAGCGGGCGGGCGCCGAGGTGGTCGGCGACGGCGGCGGCCAGCCGCAGCAGTTCCGTCGCCCGGTCCCGTGCCTCGTCGTCGGCGCCGTCGGCCAACAGCGCCTCGGCGAGGCGGTGCCGGACGCGGGCGAGATCGTACGGCCGTTCCAGGGGCTCGAAGGCGGTGACGACGTCGGACCAGGTGTCCGGGGCCACCTCGCCCTCGGCGCGCCGGAGTTCGGCGCGCACCCAGCGTTCGTGGGCGAGCCAGACCGGTGCGCCGGTGGTGAGCTTCCTGACCACGGTGAGGATCCGGTCGAGGACCTCGGCGCGGCCTGGCTCGGCCGCCGGCAGGGCGCGGGCGTCGGCCTCCGCGACGGTCGCGGTGAGCAGCAGCGGCCAGGCATAGCGCTGGGTGCCGACGGGGAAGCCGGTGTCGAGGACGCGGGCCAGTTCGGCGCGGGCGTCCGGGAGGCGGCCCTCGGCGGCGGCGATGCCGATCGCGAAGCAGGACAATGGCAGGTTGTTCTGGGGCATGGGGTTGTGGGTTCCGAAGTGGCCGTGTGCGGTGGCGAGTTGGCTCCGGGTCTCGGCGGTGTCGCCGCGGGCGAGGGCGATGGCGGCGAGGCAGAGGGAGCTGCCGCCGCGCGTCTTGGTGCTGGTCCCGGTGTACCGGGCCTTCGCGGCGGCTTCCCCGGCCTCGTCCCAGTGTCCGAGGGAGATGAGCGATTCGGAGAGATTGCCCCAGATCCAGGCCTCGTAGTCCAGCAGACCCATGCGTTGGGTGACGTCGAGTCCCGCTCGCAGCAGGCGGACGGCCTCCTGGGAGCGCCCGACGCCCTCCAGGCAGGACGGGAGGTTGATATGGGCGCGGCCCACGACGGTGGCGGGGCCGCGTGCGAGGGCGCGTCTGCGGACCTCCTCCATCTCCGCGAGGCCCGTCTCGACGTCTCCCGCGTCGGCCATCAGGCCGCCGAGGGTGAGGCGGGCGTTCAGCTCGATGTCCTCGGCGCCGACCATGCGCGCGTACTCGACGGCGCGCTGGGCGTCGGAGAGGGCGTCGGGACCGGGGGCGTGGAGCATGGACCAGCCCGCGACACGGGACAGCACCTCGGCGTGCACCTCGGACGGGGGCAGGCCGCGTACCAGTTCCTGGGCGGTGGCGAGTTCCTTCCAGCCGTCGCCCCGGGCCAGGCCCTCCGTCAGCAGGGAGCGCTGTACCCAGAACCAGGCGGTGCGCAGCGGGTCGTCCCCGTCGGCCAGCAGGTCGAGGGCCCGTCGGGTGATCCGCATGGCCCGCTCCCGTTCCCCGCACAGCCGTCCCGCGACGGCGGCCTCGGCCATGAGGTCGAGGTAGCGCAGTGGTGTGGTGGCGGGGTCGCAGCCGCAGGGAGGGTAGACCTCGGCGTGGTCGATGGGGCGCAGGGCGGCGCGTACGGCGTCGGGGGCGGCCTCCCACAGTTCCATCGCCCGCTCCAGAAGCCGTAGTTGCTCGGAGTGGGCATGCCGGGAGCGGGCCTCGGCGGAGGCGTAGAGGACGGCGGGCAGGGCCTTGGCGGCGTCGTGGGCGTGGTACCAGTAGCTGGCCAGTCGGGTGGCGCGGCCGTCGGCCGGGACGAGCGTCGGGTCGGCCTCCAGGGCCTCGGCGTAGCGGCGGTTGAGGCGGGAGCGTTCGCCGGGCAGCAGGTCGTCGCTGACGGCCTCGCGGACCAGGGAGTGCCGGAAGCGGTAGCCGTCGCCGCCGGGTGCGGCGTGCAGGATGTTGGCGCCGACAGCGGCGCGCAGCGCCTCGATGAGGTCGTCCTCGGGGAGCCGGGCCACGGCCGCGAGCAGGGCGTACTCCACGGTGGAACCGCCCTCGGCGACGATGCGGGCGACCCGCTGGGCGTCCTCGGGGAGGTGTTCGACGCGGACGAGGAGCAGGTCGCGCAGGGAGTGGGTGAGGGCGGGGCAGCCGCCGCCGTGGGCGGCGACGGCGAGTTCCTCGACGAAGAAGGCGTTGCCGTCGGAACGTTCGAAGATCTCGTCGGCCCGCTCCGGTGCGGGTTCGGCGGCGAGGATGCCGGCGAGCTGGTGGCCGACCTCGGCGCGGTTGAAGCGGCGCAGATCGATGCGGCGGACCGTGCGGAGGCGGTCGAGTTCCGCGAGGAGGGGGCGCAGCGGGTGGCGGCGGTGGATGTCGTCGGAGCGGTAGGTGGCGAGGACGACGAGGCGGCCGGTGCGCAGGGTGCGCAGGAGGTAGGAGAGGAGGTGACGGGTGGAGGTGTCGGCCCAGTGCAGGTCCTCCAGGGCGAGGAGGATCGTGCGGTCGGCGGCGAGGCGTTCCAGGAGGCGGGCGGTGAGTTCGAAGAGGCGAGCCGTGCCCTCCTCGTCGTGCCGTGCGCGGGAGGCCTCACCCAACTCGGGCAGGAGCCGGGCCAGTTCCTGTTCCTGGCCGGCGGCTGCGGCGGACAGCTCGTCGGGGAGCTGGCGGCGCAGGGCGCGCAGCGCGGTGGAGAAGGGCGCGAAGGGCAGCCCGTCGGCGCCGATCTCGACGCAGCCACCGAGCACGACGACCGCGCCCCCGCGCACGGCCTCGCCGGCGAACTCCTCGACCAGACGGGTCTTGCCCACACCGGCCTCACCGCCGAGCAGCAGCGCCTGCGGCCCGCCCTCGTCCGTCCCGCTCCCCGCCGCCCGCGCGCCGCCTTCACCTGCGGCACGGGCCAGCGCCTCGCGCAACACCTCCAGTTCATCGGCTCGACCCACGAACACCGGACTGACGGACCTGGTCTCCACATCGCCGAGCATCGCACGAGGCGCCGACACTCCGTCACCGATTCTCCGCAGCCCCCGGCCGGCCGCGTGGTCGCCCGCCCGACCGTCGCCGATACCGCCTCGGTTCACCACGGCACCCCCACGGCCGGCTTCCCCGCAACGGCGGCCCCGGCCGAGCCCGCACATCCGGCTCCCGCGCCACGGCGGCTCCCTGCCACACCCTCACGCCCGGATACGCGCCCGTACCCCCTCGGCCGATCTCGTCGCCCCACGACCCACCCCGAGCTCACGCGGCACGTGGGAAGCGAAGCCGGCGCAGGCGCTCGCGCGGTGCCCGGCCCTCCGGTTCCGGGTCTCCGCCCCTCTCCCCCGACGCGGACCTCGACAGCGGCGTCCTGGACTCGCGTGCCGCCTCGCGGTGGGCGCGGCGGGCCGCGCGGGCCCGGCGGTGCTGCTCCGCTTCGCGGACCAGCTCTGCGGAACGGGTCTGCTGGAGTTCGTACTCGAACATCTCGTACCCCTCGTGAGGAATCGGTCTCGGCTCGTTCGCCGCGATGCCTCAACCTTCGTGTGCAAGGGGGGTGCGCCACATCGGGAGAGTTCCGCATCCTGGACGCGGGAGGGGCCTTAGGTCCGTCGCGGAGATCCCCGCGACGGGCCTAAGGCCCCTCAGAAGCAGTCCTGTCCGGGTGTCCGGGTGTCCGGGTCTCCGGGTCTCCGGGTCTCCGGGCGGGCGTCAGGTGCTGGGCAGTGCCAGCAGGATGTCGGAGTACTTCAGGGCGGCCAGCACCAGCCCGACGAAGCCGACCGAGACACCGGCCCAGGCGACGGACTTGATCCAGGGCTTCTGCACCTGGTCGGGGTCGCCGAACGCGGGCCGGACCAGCACGGCGACGCCGACGATCAGCGCGGCCAGGGCGAAGACGCCGCCCCACAGGGCGGTGGCCTGCCAGGCGTCGCCGTAGACCGCCTGGAGCTGTGTGGCGACGGTCGCGTCGGCGGCGGCCTGCATCTCCAGCTGACCGGTGATCTCCTCACGCGCGGAGGCCACGGTGCCGACCCAGCTGCCGGTCAGCGAGACCGTGCCGAGGGCGACGGACACGATGGCGCCGGCGCCCTGCCCGACACCGGACGGCTCCTTCACCCGGGCCTCGGACAGGCGGTCGCCGTCCTCGACATCAGCCGCGTCGTCGGCCTCGGAAGCCGACGCGACGTCGTCCGGCTCGCCTTCGGGGGCCACCGTGTCGGCCTTGGTCACATCCACCATGTCCTCGTCGTTCTTCGCCGCGGCGCCCGTGTCGGCCCCGCTCTCGTCAGCTGTCTTGGTTCCCATACCTCGCACCGTACGAATGTTGTCTGAGAGTCCTCTTAATGATCGCTGTAAGCGCTGCGGGCGCGTGCCGCACGCCATTCGGGCGCCAGGACGGACCATATCTCCAGGTCGTGCCGGGCCCCTCGGTGCGGATAACTCTCGCGCTGCACACCGTCCCGGGACATTCCGAGCCGCCGGGCCACGTTCAGGCTCGGCTGGTTGCCCGAGGCCGCGATCCATTCGACCCGGTGGATCCCCCTGGCGTCGACGGCCCAGTCGATGAGGATCCGCACGGCGCGCGTGACCAGCCCCCGCCCCGTGCCGGCGGGTTCCAGCCAGCAGCCCACCTCGCAGTTGGCGTTCTCCGCGTCGAAGTTGAGGAAGAGGACCCCACCGACGAGCTTCCCGCCGAGCCAGATGCCGTGCAGGGAGCCGGTGTCGGCGGCGCGCAGGTCGGCGTACCGCTGGAGGACGGCGCGCGCGGACGCGATGTCCGTGGCGGTCTGGCCGAAGGGGACGTACTGGTTGATGAACTCCCGTCCCCGCTCCAGGTGCGCGAGGAACTCCTCGGCGTGCCAGGGGTCCAGGGGCCGTAGTTCGGCTCCGTCGTCACCCAGGGATGTCGCGTACATCCGGCTGTCGCTCCTTCGCCCGTGCGTCCGTCGCGTCGGCGTTCCCCGCCGGTGCCTGTCCGACGTCCCCCGCCAGTACGTCCGCCGCCTCGGCGTCCGTCGCGGCGGCCAGCCTCTCATGGGCGGCGCGGCACTCGGGCGGTTCGATGCTGAGGCGGGGCAGTCTGCGGTCGAGCCAGCCGGGAAGCCACCAGTTGGCGCCGCCGAGCATGTGCATCAGGGCGGGCACGAGGAGCGTGCGGAGGACGAAGGCGTCGAGGGCGACGGCGGCGGCGAGGGCGATGCCGAACATGGCGATCACGCGGTCGCCGCTGAGGACGAAGGCGAGGAAGACGGAGATCATGATGACCGCCGCGGAGTTGATCACCCGGCTGGTCTCGGCGAGGCCGATCCGGACCGCGCGCCGGTTGTCACCGGTCTCCAGCCACTCCTCGTACATCCGGCTGACCAGGAAGACCTGGTAGTCCATGGAGAGTCCGAAGAGAACGGAGACCATGATCACCGGGAGAAACGGTTCGATGGGCCCGGCCCGGCCGAGGCCCATCAGTTCGCTCCCCCAGCCCCACTGGAAGACCGCGACGACCACGCCGAACGCGGCGGCGACGGCGGCCACGTTCATCGCGGCGGCCTTTACCGGTATCCCGATCGACCGGAAGGCGAGCAGGAGCAGCAGACAGCCGAGGCCGATGACGACCCCCACGAACAGCGGCAGCTTGCCGACGATGACGTCCGCGAAGTCGTCGTAGCCGGCGGTCACCCCGCCGACGTGCAGATCGAGCGACGTGCCCCGCTCGGCGCGCGGCAGCACCTCGTCGCGCAGCCGTTCGACCAGGTCGCTGGTGCGCTCGGACTGCGGGGAGGAGTCCGGTACGACGGTGAGATAGGCGGTGTCACCGCCGGTGTTGTACGTCACCGGGGTTACCGCCGAGACGCCGTCGGTGGCACTCAGCGCGGTGTCGAGGTTGTCGAGAGCGAGCTTGTCGGCGGCGCCGTCCACCTCGGTGACCAGGGTCAGCGGCCCGTTCACTCCGGGCCCGAAGCCGTGGGCGAGCAGGTCGTACGCCTGGCGGGTGGTCGTCGCCCCGGGGTCGTTGCCCTGGTCGGAGGTGCCCAGGCGCAGCCCCAGGGTGGGCAGGGCGAGCAGGGTCATGATGACGAGGGCGATCGCGCCGAGTTTCTTGGGGTGCCGTTCGACGAAGGCGGACCAGCGGGCGGCGAAGCCCGTGGGCAGCTCGGGCTCCGGCCCGTGCTCCGTCAGTCGGCGGCGTTCGCGGCGGCTCAGCGCCCGCATGCCGATGAACGACAGCAGGGCGGGCAGCAGCGTGACGGACGCGGCGACGGTCAGGACCACGGTGAGCGAGGCGGCGATCGCGACGCCGTTGAGGAAGCCGAGCCGCAGGATCAGCATGCCCAGCAGGGCTATGCACACGGTGGCACCCGCGAACACCACGGCCCGCCCGGTGGTCGCGACCGCGCTCCGCGCGGCCTCCTCCACCGACAGTCCCCGCTTCAGCCCCCGGCGATGGCGGGTCACGATGAACAACGCGTAGTCGATGCCGACGCCGAGCCCGATCAGGGTGCCCAGCATGGGCGCGAAGTCGGCCACCGTCATGGTGTGCCCGAGCAGGGTGATCCCCGCGTAGGCGGTGCCGACACCCACCAGGGCGGTCGCGATCGGCAGCAGACTGGCGGCGAGCGAGCCGAACGCCAGGAAGAGGACCACGGCGGCGACGAGCACGCCGACGATCTCGGCGAGGTGCCCGCCGGAGGTCTCGGTGAGCCCGATCGCGCTGCCGCCCAGTTCCACCCGGAGCCCGTCGCCCTCGGCGGCCTTCGCTGTGTCGACGACGGCCTCGGCCTGCGCCTTGTCCACGTCACCGGCCGGCTCGTCGAAGGTCACGGAGGCGTACGCCGTACGCCCGTCCTCGCTGATCCGGCCGGCGCCGGCGCCGTCGTACGGGTCGGTCACGGCGGTGACGCCCGGCAGGTCGGCGATCTCGTCGAGGGTCCGGGTCATCGTCTGCTCGACGGCGGCGGCCCGTACGGACCCCTCGCCCGTGTGCCAGACGACGGTGGCGCTGTCGCCGCTGATGCCGGGGAAGCCCTCGCTCAGGAGGTCGGTGGCGCGGCTGGACTCGGTTCCGGGGGTCTTGTAGTCGTTCGAGTACGCGGCTCCCGCGGCGGCGGCGCCTGCGGCCGTGCCGGCGAAGGCGAGAAGCCACAGAAGGACGGTGACGAGACGGCGCTGGACACACCAGCGGGCGAGGGCTGCCACGAAACGTGCTCCCAGGGGGACTTTTCTGGATCTTTGACCGGGAGCAGTCGTCCTTGAACTGAACAGCCCGCAAAGAACGCATGAGCAAGGCAAAGCCACTCTGGCAGGCGCACGAGATCATTTGTCATATTCGTGGGCTTGTTCACAACAGGGGGAGACAGCTCGCGGGACGGTCAGGTGAACGCTGTCGCCCTCAGTCGAACCGGTCCCCCAGCGCCACCACCACCCCCGCGATCAGCAGCCACAGCGCTCGCCGGGTGCGTCTGCGTGAACCCAGTACGGCGTGCGCCCGCGCAGACGACCGCTCCGCAGGCGTACGCCGCCCAGACGCGTGCCGGTGCGGTGCGGGTGAGGCGGAGCAGTGCCGCGGCCAGCCCTGCCAGGGTCAGCGCGGCGCCCGTGCCCGCAGCCGTCCAGCGGGCCCGCTGGCGCGGTCATGGCCGAGGCGGTAGCCCGTCGAGGGAAAACCGGGTGCGGGGCCGACGTTCCGGCTGTTAGCGTCCGCTGGTCCGAGGAACGCCCCGTGGCGCCCCGCCGCCCGGCCGAAGCAGGTGCATTGTTTGACGGTCCGACCGAGCTCCGACGCATCCCCTTTCTTCCTCAAGGACTCAAGGAGCCCGTTCACCGATGCCGGACATCACTTCCCGGACCTCGAACGCCCCCCTCACTGACCGCGCCAGCCACCCCCGCTACCCGCGCAGCAACCGCTACGACGCCCGCTGGACCATCGAGAACCAGATGGGCCCGCACGCGCTGTGGCTGCTGGAGTGGCTGGCCCCGGCGCTCGGCCTGGAGGAGCTGCGCCCCGGCGCTCGCGTCCTCGACCTCGGCTGCGGTCGCGCCATGACGTCCGTCTTCCTCGCCAAGGAGTACGACGTCCAGGTCACCGCCGCCGACCTGTGGGTCAGGCCCGACGAGAACGCGGCCCGTATCACCGAGGCCGGCGTCGCGGACCGCGTCCTGCCCGTGTTCGCCGAGGCGCACGACCTGCCGTTCGGCGAGGGCAGCTTCGACGCGGTCGTCTCCGTCGACGCGTACCAGTACTTCGGCACCAGCGACCTGTACCTGCCCACGCTGACCGGGCTGCTGAAGCCGGGCGGGCGGATCGGGGTCGTCGTACCGGCGCTGCGCGAGGAGATCGACGGCACCGAGCCGCCGGAGCACCTCAAGCCGCACTGGGAGCCGGATTTCTGGTGCTTCCACACGGCCGCCTGGTGGCGGCGTCACTGGACCCGCGGCGGGGCCGTGGAGGTCGAGACGGCCGACTGGCTGGAGGACGGCTGGCACGACTGGCTGCGGTGGTGCGAGGTCGTGGCCGAGGAGAACACGGACGAGTTCCACATCCGGATGGCCGGCCGGTGCGCCGAGATGCTGCGCCTCGACCAGGGCGGCACGCTGGGATTCGTGCGGGTCGTGGGGCGCCGGATCTGATCCGGAGCCACTGATCACACTCCGAGGGGGATGCGCCGGGACCGGCACATCCCCCTCGGAGTGTCGCAGGGCTCAGCCCTCGCTGACGCCCAGCTTCTCCAGGATCAGCTCCTTGACGCGAGCCGCGTCCGCCTGCCCCCGCGTGGCCTTCATGACGGCGCCGACCAGGGCACCGGCCGCCGCCACCTTGCCGCCGCGGATCTTGTCCGCGATGGCCGGGTTGCCGGCGATGGCGTCCTCGACGGCGGTGGTCAGGGCGCCCTCATCGGAGACGACCTTCAGACCGCGCTTGTCGACGACCTCGTCCGGGGTGCCTTCGCCCGCGAGGACGCCTTCGATGACCTGGCGCGCCAGCTTGTCGTTCAGGTCGCCGGACGCGACCAGTGCGGTGACCCGGGCGACCTGCTCCGGAGTGATCGCCAACTCGTCGAGCGCCTTGCCCGACTCGTTGGCGCTGCGGGCCAGCTCACCCATCCACCACTTGCGGGCGGAGGCGGCGTCCGCGCCGGCCTCGATGGTGGCGACGATCGGCTCCAGCGCACCGGCGTTGAGGATCGCCTGCATGTCGGTGGCGCTGATGCCCCACTCCTCGCGGAGCCGGTTGCGGCGGACCAGCGGCAGCTCGGGCAGCGCGGACCGGATCTCCTCGACCCACTCCCGCGAGGGGGCCACCGGCACCAGGTCCGGCTCGGGGAAGTACCGGTAGTCCTCGGCCTCCTCCTTCACCCGGCCCGAGGTCGTCGACCCCGTGTCCTCGTGGAAGTGCCGGGTCTCCTGGACGATCGTCCCGCCATCGCCGAGGACGGCCGCGTGGCGCTGGATCTCGAAACGGGCCGCGCGCTCCACGGACCGCAGCGAGTTCACGTTCTTCGTCTCGGAACGCGTGCCGAACTTCTCGCGGCCGTGCGGGCGCAGCGACAGGTTCACGTCGCAGCGCATCTGCCCCATCTCCATGCGGGCTTCCGAGACACCGAGCGCCTTGATCACCTCGCGCAGCTCGCGGACGTACGCCTTGGCGACCTCCGGTGCGCGTTCCCCGGCTCCGACGATCGGCTTGGTGACGATCTCGATGAGCGGGATGCCCGCGCGGTTGTAGTCGAGCAGCGAGTGCGAGGCGCCGTGGATGCGGCCGGTGGCACCGCCGACGTGCGTCGACTTGCCGGTGTCCTCCTCCATGTGGGCGCGCTCGATCTCCACGCGGAAGGTCTCGCCGTCCTCCAGCTGTACGTCGAGGTAGCCGTTGAAGGCGATGGGCTCGTCGTACTGGGAGGTCTGGAAGTTCTTCGGCATGTCCGGATAGAAGTAGTTCTTCCGGGCGAAGCGGCACCACTCGGCGATCTCGCAGTTCAGCGCGAGACCGATCCTGATCGCGGACTCGACGCCGATCGCGTTGACGACCGGGAGCGCGCCGGGCAGGCCGAGGCAGGTGGGGCAGGTCTGCGTGTTGGCGTCCTGACCGAGTTCGGTGGAACAGCCGCAGAACATCTTGGTCCTGGTGCCGAGTTCGACATGGACCTCAAGGCCCATGACGGGGTCGTACGACGCCAGCGCGTCCTCGTACGAGACCAGGTCGGTCGTGGTGGTCACGGTGGAAACTTCCCTCTCAGCCCAGCAGGACGTCGTCGTCGCCCAGCCGCTTCAGTTCGCGGTACAGGATGGCGAGGCCGGTGACGATGCCGACGGCGGCCACCGTCGCGTCGAGCAGCCGCAGGGTGTCCTCGTCGGCGCGGGCCTTCTTGATCCGCTTGGCGACACCCCACGCGCCGAAGGCGGTGGTGGCGATGGACACGTACGTGCCGGACTTGGACCTCTGGAAATCCTTGGCCTTGGACAGTGCGTTGGTCACAGTGACGGAGCCTCCTCCAGGAGCGGGTGCCCCCACTTTTCCACGAAGGCGGCCTCGACGGCGGCGCCGACCTTGTAAAGGCGGTCGTCCTTCAGTGCCGGGGCGATGATCTGCAGTCCGACCGGCAGCCCGTCCTCCGGCGCGAGACCGCAGGGCAGGGACATCGCGGCGTTGCCCGCGAGGTTGGTCGGGATGGTGCACAGGTCCGCGAGGTACATCGCCATCGGGTCGTCGGCGCGCTCGCCGATCGGGAAGGCGGTGGTGGGCGTGGTCGGCGAGACGATGACGTCGACCTTCTCGAACGACTTCTCGAAGTCCCGCGTGATGAGCGTACGGACCTTCTGGGCGGAGCCGTAGTACGCGTCGTAGTAGCCGGAGCTGAGCGCGTACGTGCCGAGCATGATGCGGCGCTTCACCTCGGGGCCGAAGCCCGCCTCACGGGTGAGGGAGGTGACCTCCTCGGCGGAGTGCGTGCCGTCGTCGCCGGTTCGCAGGCCGTAGCGCAGGCCGTCGAAGCGGGCGAGGTTCGAGGAACACTCGCTGGGCGCGATCAGGTAGTACGCCGCCAGCGCCAGGTCGAAGGACGGGCAGTCCAGCTCGACGATCTCGGCGCCCAGCTCCCTCAACAGCTCGACCGACTCGTCGAACCGCTGGACGACGCCGGCCTGGTAGCCCTCACCGCGGAACTGCTTGACGACACCCACCCGCATCCCGGCGACACTGCCGTTGCGCGCGGCCTCGACGACCGGCGGCACGGGAGCGTCGACGGAGGTGGAGTCCAGCGGGTCGTGCCCGGCGATGACCTCGTGCAGCAGCGCCGCGTCCAGGACCGTACGGGCGCAGGGGCCGCCCTGGTCGAGGGAGGACGAGAAGGCGACCATGCCGTACCGGGAGACCGCGCCGTACGTCGGCTTCACACCGACCGTGCCGGTGACGGCGGCCGGCTGACGGATCGAACCGCCGGTGTCGGTGCCGATGGCGAGGGGCGCCTGGTAGGAGGCGAGGGAGGCGGAGGAACCGCCGCCGGAGCCGCCCGGGACGCGGGTGAGGTCCCACGGGTTCCCGGTCGGGCCATAGGCGCTGTTCTCGGTCGAGGACCCCATGGCGAACTCGTCCATGTTGGTCTTGCCGAGGATGACGACGTCGGCGTCCTTCAGCCGCTTGGTGAGGGTGGCGTCGTACGGCGGGATCCACCCTTCGAGGATCTTCGATCCCACGGTGGTCGGGACCCCCATGGTGGTGAAGATGTCCTTGAGCGCGAGGGGCACGCCGGCGAGCGGCCCGAGCTTCTCGCCCTTGGCCTTCTTCTCGTCGACGGCACGGGCCTGGGCGAGGGCACCCTCGCGGTCGACGTGCAGGAAGGCGTGCACCTTCTCGTCGACGGCCTCGATCCGGGCCAGGTGGGCCTCGGTGACCTGTACGGCGGTGAGCTCGCCGGCGGCGATCTTCGCGGCGATCTCCGCCGCGGTGAGCTTGATGATGCTGTCGGTCATGACGTGATCAGTCCTCCCCCAGGATCTGCGGCACCTTGAAACGCTGCTGCTCCTGGGCCGGGGCGGCGGAAAGCGCCTGCTCGGGGGTGAGCGACGGACGGACCTCGTCCGCGCGCATGACGTTCGTCAGCGGCAGCGGGTGCGAGGTCGGCGGTACATCTTGGTCGGCGACCTCGCTGACGCGGGCGACCGCGCCGATGATGTCGTCCAGCTGGCCCGCGAAGTGTTCGAGCTCTTCGGGCTTCAGCTCCAGACGCGCCAGCCGTGCGAGGTGGGCGACCTCCTCGCGCGTGATGCCAGGCATGCAGCGATCCTCTGGGGTGAGTGTGTGTGGTTTGGCGCCAATCCTATGGGGCGCGCGCCGCTGCCCGTGCACGGGTTTCGCCGCCGCGCGCGGGCGGCGGCGCTGAGCCGGGCGCCTCGGAGCCCGGGAGGCGGAGGTGTTTGGGCGGGTACGGGTGGGTGGGGAGTGGTCGCGTGGTTCCCCGCGCCCCCTGAAAAGCCTGAAAATCAGGGGCCGCGCCCCGTGCCGGTGACAGCCGCACGCGCTCGCGGTCGGACCGGGCGGCTGCGGCTGCGGCTGCGGCTGCGGCTGCGGCGGGAAGGACTACTCGTCGACCGTCGCCGCGGGCAACGCCGCCGTCGGCCGCTGCCATCCACGGGACCCCCGAGCCCGCAACCAGGCCGTGGCCTCCTCCGGCGGCATGGCGGCGGCGACCAGCCACCCCTGCACCGCGTCGCACCCCAGATCCCGCAGCCGCTCCCACGTCTCGTCGTCCTCGACCCCTTCCGCGACGACCAGCAGCCCCAGCGAATGCGCGAGATCGACGGTGCAGCGCACGATCTCCGCGTCCTCGTTGTCCACCGCCAGCCGGGCCACGAAGGACCGGTCGATCTTCAGCTCGCTCACCGGCAGCCGCCGAAGGTGGACCAGCGACGAATACCCCGTACCGAAGTCGTCGAGCGACATCTTCACCCCGTGTCCGGTCAGCCCGGCGAGGGTGTCCGCGGCCCGCTGCGGGTCCTCCAGCAGCACGTGTTCCGTTATCTCCAGCTGCAACGACCCCGCGGGGACCCCGTGCCGGGCGAGCCGCGCGGCCACCGCCCCCGCGAAGCCGGGCGTGTGGACGTCGCGCGGGGACACGTTCACGGCGACCGGCACGTGCAGCCCCTGCGCCCGCCACCTCGCCACCTGTCCGAGCGCGGTGTCCAGGACGTACTCGGTGAGATGCGGCATCAGCCCGGAGGACTCGGCGATCGCTATGAACTCGTCCGGCGGCACCTTCCCCCGCTCCGGATGCACCCACCGCACCAGGGCCTCCAGCCCGGCGACCTGCCCGTCGAAACGCACCTTCGGCTGGTAGTGCAGCTCGACCTCGTGGGCGTCCAGCGCCCGCCGCAGGTCACCCAGCAGACCGAGCCGGTCCGGTGTGTTCGAGTCCCGCTTGGACTCGTAGACCTCGACGCCCGTACGGTCCCGCTTCGCCTGGTACATCGCCACGTCCGCCCGCCGCAGCAGCCCTTCCGCGTCGAGTGCGTGGTCGGGGAAGACGGCGAGCCCGGCGCTGGCCTCCAGGACGAGGGTGAGCCCGTCGAGGTCGAGCGGCGAGCCGAGCGCGGCGACGAGGTTGCGGGCGACGCGGGAGGCGGACGTGGTGGAGTCGGCGACGGGCAGGAGTACGGCGAACTCGTCGCCGCCGAGCCGCGCGACCTCCGCTCCGCGCGGCAGCGCGACCCGGAGCCGGTCGGCTATCTGCAACAGCAGCCGGTCGCCCGCGAGATGCCCGAGCGTGTCGTTGACGGACCGGAAGCGGTCGAGGTCGATCAGCATCAACGCCGACCTGGCCCCGATCCGTTCGGCGTCGTCCAGGGCGGTCCAGGTCCGTTCGAGCAGCCACTGGCGGTTCGGGAGTCCGGTGAGCGGGTCGCGCAACTGCTCCTCGGCGCGGGCGCGGGCTATCCACAGGGTGGAGTCGAGCGCGATGAGGGGGATGGCGAAGAGCGGCAGCAGCAGCGGCTGGGCCATGGCGACGACGCAGACGAGCGGGGCGATGCCGAGCAGGGCGACGGCGACGAGCCCCTGCCTGACCAGGGCCGTACGCGCGACGGTGGGCAGGCCGCCGCGCGGTACGGCCAGATACCAGAGCAGGACGCGGGTGACCGCGAGATAGGCGATGGCGACGAACGCCACCTGCGGTGCCGAGTAGACGCTCCAGTTGTCAGGGTTCCAGGGCCGCTCCACCGAGGGGACACGGCCGAAGACCCACAGGACGAGCGAGCCGGCGCCGATGCCGAGGATGTCGACCGCGCCGTGCAGCACGCCCTGCCGCCAGCGGCCCAGGCGGGCGACGCCGACGAGGACGACGACAGTGAGGCTGACCATCCCGGCGGGCACCCAGCCGTACAGCAGCAGGACGGCGAGGGTGAGGGCGGCGCCGGAGCCGGTGCCACCCCACCAGCGGGCACGGCCCATGGCGACCAGATGGCCGACGATGATGCCGGTCAGCAGGGCGAGGGACCAGCCGACCGCGCCCGACGGGAAGAGCGCGTGCTGTCCGGCGAACGCCCGGTAGAAGCCGGCGCCCAGGATGGCGCCGGCGAGGCCCACGATCACGGCGGGCAGTGCGGGCCAGGACAGATGCCGCTCGGCCTCGTGGCCCGGCAGTCCGTGCTTGCGGCCGTCACCGAGGGCGCTCCCGACCGGGTGGGCCGCACCCGTGCCGGCAGAGGTGCCGACGGTGAGCTGTGCCGGGCCGGGTACGAGCGAGCCGCGTGCGGTCGCACCCGCACGGCCCGGCGGGCGTCCCGCTCCGGCACCGGGGTCCGACGCCGTCTGCCTCCCGGGGCTCCGCTCGCCGCTTCCCTCGAACGGGCGTACCCCCGTGAGCAAGGAGCGTCCCCATCGCCAGGCTCCGGACACCCGGCGCGGGCGCAGCCGTGAGTCCGGGGCGACGCTCTCGGTCGGTTCCATTCCCGTCCCTCTCACAGCCGGCGGTGCCCACGCCACGCGGCCCGTTGCTCCCGACAACTCAACGGCACCGCGCGTCCGAGAACCCACCACGCGTCCGGGCACGGCAGGCGCACATCTCAACAGTAGGCCGCACAGGGCTTCCACGTGCAGCGGTCGACGTCGGTTGCCCGAATGCGACCGGCCACCCCCATGCATCTGGTATGCGCCGAACGGGTGGCCTTCAACCCCTACTCCACGGCCGGAAGCGCGACTTCCGCCGCCGCGTCCGGCCCTTGTTCGAGCAGAACGGCGAAGCCGTCCTCGTTCAGGACGGGGACCTTGAGCTGCATCGCCTTGTCGAACTTCGAACCCGGGTTCTCACCGACCACGACGAACGAGGTCTTCTTCGACACCGAGCCGGTCACCTTGGCGCCCCGGCTCTGCAGCGCCTCCTTGGCCCCGTCACGCGTGTGGTGTTCGAGGGTTCCGGTCACGACGACCGTCAGCCCTTCGAGCGGCCTGGGTGTCTCGTCCTCGTCGGAGCCCTCTTCCTCCATGCGGACACCGGCGGCCTTCCACTTGCGGATGATCTCGCGGTGCCATTCCACCGCGAACCACTCTTTGAGGGAGGCGGCGATGACGGGGCCGACACCGTCGGTGTTGGCCAGCTCCACCTCGCTCGCCTGTTCGATACGGCCGATGGAGCGGAACTCGCGGGCCAGCGCTTCGGCCGCGACCGGGCCGACATGACGGATCGACAGGCCGGTGAGGACACGGGCGAGGGGCCGCTGCTTGGCAGCCTCGACGTTCCTGAGCATCGCGACCGCGTTCTTCCTCGGCGCGCCCTCCTGGTTGGCGAAGACGGTGGCGATCTTCTCCTCGCCGGTCTTCGGGTCACGCTTGGGCAGTCCGCTGTCCTGGTCGAGGACGTACGCCTTGATGGGCAGCAGTCGCTCGATGGTGAGGTCGAAGAGGTCGCCCTCGTCCAGGAGCGGCGGCTCGGACGGCTCCAACGGCTTGGTGAGCGCGGCGGCGGCGACGTATCCGAAGTGCTCGATGTCCAGGCACTTGCGGCCGGCGAGATAGAACAGGCGCTCGCGCAACTGGGCCGGACAGGTGCGGGAGTTGGGGCAGCGCAGATCGACGTCGCCCTCCTTGGCCGGGGCGAGCGGCGTACCGCACTCGGGGCATTCGGCCGGCATCACGAACTCGTGCTCGCTGCCGTCGCGCAGATCGACGACCGGGCCGAGGATCTCAGGGATGACCTCACCGGCCTTGCGCAGCACCACCGTGTCGCCGATGAGGACGCCCTTGGCCTTGACCACGTCCTGGTTGTGCAGGGTGGCGAACTCGACCTCCGATCCCGCGACCGTGACCGGCTCGACCTGGGCGTACGGCGTCACCCGGCCCGTACGGCCCACACCCACACGGATGTTGACGAGCTTGGTGTTGACCTCCTCCGGCGCGTACTTGTACGCGATGGCCCAGCGCGGGGCGCGGGAGGTGGAGCCGAGGCGGCCCTGGAGGGGGATCTCGTCGAGCTTGACGACCGCGCCGTCGATCTCGTGCTCCACGGAGTGGCGGTTCTCGCCGTAGTACACGATGAACTCCCTTACGCCGTCGAGGTCGTCGACCACCCTGTTGTGGCGGGCGGTGGGCAGGCCCCAGGACTTGAGGAGGTCGTAGGCCCCGGACAGGCGGGTGAGGCCGTCGAAGCCCTCCAGGGCGCCGATGCCGTGGACGACCATGTGCAGGGGCAGGGTGGCCGTGACCCTGGGGTCCTTCTGGCGCAGCGAACCCGAGGCGGAGTTACGGGGGTTGGCGTACGGCTTCTCACCGGCCGCCACACGGCGCGCGTTGAGGCTCTGGAAGGCCTCCATCGGGAAGTAGACCTCGCCCCGGATCTCGACGAGCCGCGGGACGCGGTCACCCTTCAGCCGGTGCGGAATCTCCGCGATCGTCATGACATTGGGCGTGATGTCCTCGCCGGTCCGTCCGGTGCCCCGGGTGGCGGCGCGGGTGAGCCTGCCGTCCTCGTACGTCAGGTTCACCGCGAGGCCGTCGATCTTGAGCTCGCACAGCAGGTGGTACTCCGACGTACCGACGTCCTTGGCGACGCGGTCGGCCCAGGCGGCGAGCCCCTCGTCGTCGAAGACGTTGTCCAGGGAGAGCATGCGTTCGCGGTGTTCCACCTCGGCGAGGTCGGTCTCGTACTCGACGGCGACCTTCTGGGTCGGTGAATCCGGTGTGCGCAGCTCGGCGTACTGCTCCTCCAGCGCCTCCAGGGTGCGCAGGAGCTCGTCGAACTCCGCGTCGCTGACGACGGGGGCGTCCTTCACGTAGTACCGGAAGCGGTGCTCCTCGATCTGTTCGGCGAGCCGCGCGTGCTTCTCGCGTGCCTCGGCGGGCGCCGCCGCCTCGTCCGGTACCGATGTGGGCTGTGCGTCCTTGTCGCCGGCCACCGTGTTGTCCTCCCGTTACTCTGGGTTGTCCGCGAGAGATCTCGCCGCCTTGACGCACTGGGCGAGCGCCTGGCGCGCGTACGCCGGGGAGACCCCAGCGAGCCCGCACGTCGGCGTGACCGTGACCGCCTCCGCGAGAAGCCCCGGTTGCAGCCCCAGCCTGCGCCACAGCGTCCTGACACCCATGACGCTACCGGCAGGGTCTGACAACGGGCCCTGCGTGGTCGGCACGACGCCGGCGAACAGGTGCGTGCCTCCTTCCACCGCTTCTCCGATCGCGTCGTCGTCGCGCTCGGTGAGCAGCGAGAAGTCGAAGGAGATCCCGGAGGCACCGGCGCGGCGGAGGAGCGCGAAGGGGACGTCGGGGGCGCAGGAGTGCACGACGCCCGCCGACCGGGCGCCCTCCTGGGTGTGGACGCCGAGGACGTCCCTGAGTGTGGCCTCGACGACCTGGCGGTCGACGGCGCGATGGGTGCGGTAGCCGCTCGCGCTCTTCACCTGCCCGCGCAGGACGGCGACGAGGGACGGCTCGTCGAGTTGGAGCACGATCCGGGCGGCGGGTACGCGCCGCTTCACCTCGGCGAGGTGCTGGCGCAGCCCCTCGGTGAGAGAGCCGGCGAGGTCCCGGCAGGCACCGGGGTCGGAGAGGGCCGCCTCGCCGTTCTTCAGTTCCAGCGCGGCGGCGAGTGTCCACGGTCCGACGGCCTGCACCTTCAGCGGGCCCTCGTACCCCTGCGTGAACTCCTCCAGCGCGTCGAGGTCCTCGCCCAGCCACGACCGGGCCCTCTTGGTGTCCCGCCCCGGCCGGTCCCCGACACGCCACCCGCTGGGCTCCACGCGCGCGTACAGCTCCGCCAGCATTCCGGCCGTCCTGCCGATCATGTCGGCGCCGGGGCCTCTGGCGGGCAGTTCGGGCAGATGCGCCATCCCCGTCTCCGGCCACCCGAACGTCCCGGTCACGGTTTTCGCGGTCTCGCGCGCGTCCCCACCGGGCATGGAGCCGACGCCGGTGGCGGGACCGAAGCTGAAGTGTTCACTCACGTGGTGAAGCCTACGTATGTCTGCGCGGGCCGAGTGCTCACGCCTCCCGCGCCCGTCGTCAGCGGCCCGGGCGGACCGTCAGGTCGTTCACTTCCGCGTCGCCGGGCAGATCCAGCGCCATGAGGATCGTGGTCGCCACGGACTCCGGCGAGATCCACCGGGAGGGGTCGTACTCCTTGCCCTCCTGCTGGTGGACCTTGGCCTGCATGGGGCTGGCGGTACGCCCGGGATACACGGTGGTGACCCGCACCCCGTTGCCGTGCTCCTCCCCCGCAGAGAGTCGGCCAGCGCCTTCAGACCGTGCTTGGAGGCGGCGTAGGCGGACCAGTCGGCGTGCGCGTTCAGACCGGCACCGGAGTTGACGAAGACCACGTGCCCCCCGGCGGCCCGGAGCTGGGGCAGGAAGTGACGGGTGAGTTCGGCTGGGGCGATGAGGTTCACGTTCAGCTGGTGGCGCCAGGACTTGGGCGTCAGTTCGCCGACCGGCCCGAGGTCCACCACGCCCGCGATGTGCAGCAACGAGTCCACCTGGTCGGGCAGCGTCTGGTGGGAGAAGGCCCAGGAGAGCCTGTCCGGGTCCGCCAGGTCACCGACCAGCGTCCTCGCCCCCGGGAACCGAGCCGCCAGTTCCTTCGCCCGCCCCGCGTCGCGCGCGTGCAGAACGAGGTCGTCCCCGCGCTCGTGCAGCCGTCGGGCGACGGCCGCGCCGATGCCGGAACCCGCCCCGGTGATCACATGAGTAGCCATGCCGTTCATGCTCGCATCACCCGGGGCCCCGCGCGGGCCCACCCGGGTCCGCCAAAACCGGCCTCAGGCGACGCCCCGGCTCTCCTCCAGGTGAAGGTGGCCGCCGACCGGGTGCGGGAGGCCGGCGGCGGACTGGTCGTCAGGGGGCGCCACCGACATCGGGGGCCGCCTGTCCACCGGCTTCCTTCGGAACGCTCACACGGATCTTCGACTGACGGTGCGGCAGTTCCTCCCAGTCGTCCATGAACCGGGCGGACAGGCCGTGTTTCCGGGCGAGTTCGATCAGGGTCTCGGTCCGGTAGTAGAAGTCCTCGTGGAGCACCTGGTGTTCCGTGCCCTCCGTGCGGCCGAAGGTGAAGTCGAAGAAGCCGCCGGGGGCGAGGACGCGGCCGACGTGCGCGAGGCACTGCTCTATGACGTACGGCGGGGAGTGGGAGAACACGCTGTGCGCGTGGACGACGTCGAAGTGGTCGTCGGGCAGGAAGGAGAAGGAGAGGTCGGCGACGAGTGTCAGATAGGGGAGTTTGGATTGCAGACCCTCTCGCGCGAGGGTGCGCTGGGCCTCCATGAGGATGGCCGGCGAGATGTCGAGCCCGTGGTAGTGCCCGGCGTCCAGATGGTCGATGAACAGCCGCCCGGCCCGCAGGTTCCCGCAGCCGATCTCCAGCATCCGGTGCCGGGGCTCCAGACCGTGCCCCAGGAGGTAGTCGAACTGCATCCGGCCGATGCGTTCCCACTTCGCGACGGACGGGTTGTGCCCCACCGCGGCCTCCGGGCTGCGCGCCGTGTCGGCGGCCATGACGGCCCGGTAGTAGGCGATGTGGTCGCGGTGCTTCAGCCGCAGCCACGTGTCGCGCACCACCCGCCGGGCATGGGCGGGCACGCGCCTGGGATGGCGCAGGGCGTACCGGGCCCGGTGGGTGAGACTGCGGCGGTTCCTGGACTGGTCCTTGGACGGTTTTCCGGACGGCTTCTTGGACGGGTTCTTGGCCTCTCCGGCCGGATCTGCGGCTGCCATGGCGACCTCCTGGGTCTCCCTGCGGCCCCTGCGGCCTGCAGGGGCCTGTGGAGGAACTCACCAGAAGCCTGCGCCGTACACGCGGAGACGGCTACCCGGGAGGGACGATCGTGACCGGAGGGCGGCGTCGGCCCTGGGCGGCGGCACGAGCCCGAGCGGATACACAAGGTCTCCCGGGCCGCCGCGCAGGCAGTGCCACCGGGTGCTGGAGGGCGGCCGAATCCACCTGCTGGATCCGACCCTAGTGACACCACTCTTTGCCACCATACTGCGACACCATGCACTGATTGCTACCGTGACGCCATGTCTGTCATGACGCTCCGGATTCCGGATGAACTCGACTCGTCGATAAGGGCCAGCGCCAAGGCGGCCGGACTCTCGCTCAACGCCTACATCGTGCGCGCGGTCCGACGGCAGTCGGTCCACGACGCCGCGCAGCAGCTCGCGGCGCTCGGTCTCGGTGGCGAGTTGTGCGGAGAGGGCGACATTCTGTGAAACGGGGGACATCTGGACGCTCGACGACGGGCGGAGCGTCCTGATCATTTCGCTCGACGGGCTGGAGGGGGCATACGGCGCGGTGCTCGCGATCATGCTGCATCCCGTCGGCCGGTACCCGGACACCGCGATGTCCGTGGCGATCGAGAATCCGCTTGCCTGCACCGCGGTGGCGGTCAACATCCAGCAGTTGAGGACCACGCACTTCGACGAGGCGAAGCGGCTCGGCTCCGTGGAACCCGCGGTGATGGAGCGGGTGAGCCAGGCGCTTCGCGCGGTCCTCGATCTGTAGACGCGCGTCGCGCTCGCCACCCTGCCACGAAGGCGCCCTCGTCAGGACCGCGCGACGAGGGTGCCTCTCGACCGCAGGCGGCGCCGCGCTGTCCTCACTCACGCAGGGTGAAGGCGGGCGCATTGCAGCACCCGCCTTCATAGCACGCCTAGGTCGGAGCGGTCACCGCGCGTGCGGTGGACGCGATCGTCGCCGACCCCACCACCCGCGTGTCGTCGTACAGCACGATCGCCTGGCCGGGGGCGACGCCGCGGACGGGCTCGGTGAAGCGGACCCGGAGTTCGCCGCCGACCAGCTCCGCCGTCACCTCCGTCTCGCCGCCGTGCGCGCGCAGCTGGGCGGTGTAGGTGCCGGGGCCGGTGGGGGCCGCGCCGCACCAGCGGGGCTTGATCGCGGTCAGGGCGTCGACGTCGAGGGCGGCGGCCGGGCCGACGGTGACCGTGTTGTTCACCGGAGAGATGTCGAGGACGTAGCGCGGCTTGCCGTCGGGGGCGGGGGTGCCGATGCGCAGGCCCTTGCGCTGGCCGATGGTGTAGCCGTACGCGCCCTCGTGCGTGCCCAGCACGTTGCCGGACTCGTCGACGATGTCGCCCTCCGCCTTGCCCAGCCGGTCGGCGAGGAAGCCCTGGGTGTCGCCGTCGGCGATGAAGCAGATGTCGTGGGAGTCGGGCTTCTTGGCGACGGCGAGGCCGCGGCGCTCGGCCTCGGCGCGGATCTCCTCCTTGGTGGTGACGGTGTCACCGAGGGGGAACATGGCGTGGGCGAGCTGCCTGTCGTCGAGCACGCCGAGGACGTACGACTGGTCCTTGGCCATGTCGGAGGCGCGGTGCAGCTCGCGCGTGCCGTCGTCCTTGACGATCACCTGGGCGTAGTGGCCCGTGCAGACGGCGTCGAAGCCCAGGGCGAGGGCCTTGTCGAGCAGGGCCGCGAACTTGATCTTCTCGTTGCAGCGCAGGCAGGGGTTGGGGGTGCGCCCGGCCTCGTACTCGGCGACGAAGTCCTCGACGACGTCCTCGCGGAAGCGCTCGGCGAGATCCCAGACGTAGAAGGGGATGCCGATGACGTCCGCGGCGCGGCGGGCGTCCCGTGAGTCCTCGATCGTGCAGCAGCCGCGCGCGCCCGTGCGGAACGACTGGGGGTTCGCGGACAGCGCCAGGTGGACACCCGTCACGTCGTGCCCGGCTTCCGCCGCGCGGGCGGCGGCCACGGCGGAGTCGACCCCGCCGGACATGGCGGCGAGGACACGGAGGGGGCGGGGGCGCTGCGAGATCTCAGTCATAACCCTTCAAGGGTACGGGGCGCCGGGAACCGGAGCCCGCGCATATCCGTTGACGCTCTCGTGGGCACCAGAGGGGCATCCGGGGACAGCGCTTCCCAGGGCAGGGGCAAGGACGGGGACCGACGCGTGGGACGTCGGGCCCTGCTCATCGGCACGGCTGTGGCCGCCGTCGGCACCGCCGTGGTGGCGCGCGACGAGCTGACGCGCGCGTGGTGGCGGGTGCCCGGCGTCACCAAACCGCGCAAGGAGGGCGAGGTCGACCACACCGGCGCGAGGTGGGTGGCGGCGTCGGAGGCGAACTGGCGGCTCGCGGACCGGCCGGACGACTTCGGCATAGACATGGTGATCATCCATGTCACCCAGGGCAGCTTCGACAGCGCCGTCAGGGTGTTCCAGGACCCGGCGCACGGCGCCGCCTCGCACTACATCGTCCGCAAGGACGGCCACATCACCCAGATGATCCGCGAACTGGACGTGGCGTACCACGCGGGCAACCGCGACTACAACGAACGCAGCGTCGGCATCGAGCACGAGGGCTTCGTCGACCGCCCCGAGGACTTCACCGACGAGATGTACGAGTCCTCCGCCCGCCTCACGGCCCGCGTCTGCGCCCGCTACGACATCCCCCTCGACCGCGACCACATCCTCGGCCACGTCGAGGTCCCGGGCACGGACCACACGGACCCCGGTGACGGCTGGGACTGGGACCGGTACATGAAGCTGGTCCGCGCGGCAGCCGCCGCCCGGACCGCTACGCCCGCCTGAGCTCTCTCAGCTCAGGCCCGCGCTGCGGGCCCGTTCCACCACCGGGCCGATCGTCTTCGCGACCGCCTCGACGTCCGCCTCCGTGGAGGTGTGGCCGAGGGAGAAGCGGAGGGTGCCGCGGGCCAGGTCGGGGTCGGTGCCGGTGGCGAGGAGGACATGGCTGGGCTGGGCGATGCCCGCGGTGCAGGCGGAGCCGGTGGAGCACTCGATACCCTGGGCGTCGAGGAGCAGGAGCAGGGAATCGCCCTCGCAGCCGGGGAAGGTGAAGTGCGCGTTGGCCGGCAGGTGCCCCGCCGCGTTCGGGTCGCCGCCGAGGATCGCGTCCGGGACCGCCGTACGGACCGCCTCGACCAGCGCGTCGCGCAGGGCGCCGATCTCCCGTGCGAACCACGCGCGCCGTTCGGCGGCGAGCCGGCCCGCGACCGCGAAAGAGGCGACGGCCGGGACGTCGAGGGTGCCGGAGCGGACATGGCGTTCCTGACCGCCGCCGTGCAGGACGGGCACGGGGCTGTACTCGCGGCCGAGGAGCAGCGCGCCGATGCCGTACGGGCCGCCGATCTTGTGGCCGGAGACGGTCATCGCGGCGAGGCCGGAGGCGTCGAAGTCGACCCGGACCTGCCCGAAGGCCTGCACCGCGTCGGCGTGCAGCGGGACGTCGAACTCGTTTGCCACGTCGGCGAGTTCACGGACCGGCATGATCGTGCCGATCTCGTTGTTGGCCCACATCACGGTGGCCAGGGCGACGTCGTCGGGGTTGCGCGCGATGGCCTCGCGGAGGGCTTCCGGGTGGACCCGGCCGTAGGTGTCGACCGGGAGGTACTCGACGGTGGCGCCCTCGTGCTCGCCGAGCCAGTGGACGGCGTCGAGGACGGCGTGGTGTTCGACGGGGCTCGCGAGGACCCGGGTGCGTGCCGGGTCGGCGTCGCGGCGGGACCAGTACAGGCCCTTCACGGCGAGGTTGT
Source organism: Streptomyces sp. TG1A-60 (assembly GCF_037201975.1). Classification (NCBI taxonomy): domain Bacteria; kingdom Bacillati; phylum Actinomycetota; class Actinomycetes; order Kitasatosporales; family Streptomycetaceae; genus Streptomyces; species Streptomyces sp. TG1A-60. Next base: position 2,421,489 of record NZ_CP147520.1, read on the forward strand.
CGGCCTCGGTGCCGCCGGAGGTGAAGACCACCTCGCCGGGCGGGCCCCGAGGGCCTCACCGAGGGTTTCCCGGGCCTCCTCGACGGTGCGCCGCGCCCGGCGGCCGGATGCGTGCAGCGAGGAGGCGTTGCCGGTGACGCTCAGCCGGGCGGTCAGGGCCTCTGCCGCCTCGGGGAGCATGGGGGTGGTCGCCGCGTGGTCGAGGTAAGCCATGGTGAGCCCGATTCTACGGGCCCGCCGTCCGAGACCTGGGGCCCGGCGGTGGTGGGCGTCGTACGGGGCGGGCACCGGCGTCGGCCGTGCGCCTCGCCGGGGTGTACTGGGGCCTGGGGGCGGGGCACCCGGCGCTGTCGGCCGCGCCCACCCGTTCCGCCCTGCGGAACGACGGCCCACAGCGGTTGGGGCAGCGATGCCCTCCGCGGTTGGCGGCGGCGGGCGGCAGCGCGGCTCGGGACGAGCCGCCCGACGGCCACCCGTCACTCCGGCCTCAGAAGCTCCAGGACACCGTGTTCGTCGTCTCCATCAGGGTGGCCAGGACCACCAGGTCGGCGATGCCGAGGCCGAGGCCCAGGTAGGCGCGACCGGGCCGGGTCGTACCGCGCTTCAGGGAGACGACGGCCAGGGTGATGGCGATGGGGCCCAGGAAGAGGTTGAGGACGAGGAGGCCGAGGAGGCCCAGCACGAAGGAGGCGACGGCCATGCCGTCGGCGTCCCGGCCCCGAGGGCGGCTCCTGGTGGTTCCGGTCTGGCGTGCAGCGGTGAGTTGCATGGTCGGTCCACTCCCAACAGGCTCTCGTGGATGGTCAGTTGGCGCTGCGACCACGGCGGGCGTGGCGCTCGCGGCAGGCGAAGACCGCCAGCCAGACGGCGATGACGGCGGCGAGGACGGACGAGACGGTCAGCGGTACGTGGGCCACGGTGCCCAGGACGACACCCAGCAGCAGAAGTGCGGCGACGAGGAACAACATGACCTGGAGGACCTCTCCTTGGTTCGTCGTGACATTTCGGTGAACGTCTGTGGCTACAGTTGTGTACTGACTTTTGAGTCTAGCGTGTCGACCGGCTTTGCAATTACGGAGAACAGTTGTTAACTGCATGGTATGAGTCACACTCCCGGCATCCGGCAGGTCCAGAAGCAGAGGACCCGGCAGGCACTCTTGGACGCCGCGCTCGGCCTGTTGGAGGAGCAGAGCCTCAGCAGCCTGGGACTTCGTGAGGTCACCCGGGCCGTGGGCGTCGCCCCGACCGCCTTCTACCGGCACTTCCGGTCGACCGCGGACCTCGGTGTGGCGCTCGTCGAGGAGGCGCTGGGCAGTCTGCACGCGGTGCTCGGCGACCTGATGTCGGCGGTGGGCGACAGCGACGAACTGGTCGACCGCGCCGTCGATCTGATCGCCCGCCACGTGGACGCGTACCCCGCTCACGTCCGTTTCATCGCACGCGAGCGACACGGCGGGGTCCAGCCGGTACGGGAGAGCATCCAGGGGCAACTGTCCCGGTTCGCCGAGGAGGTGCGGCACGAGCTGGCCAAGCGGCCCGAGACCGAGGGGTGGTGCGACGACGACCGGCTCATGCTCGCGGGCCTGTACGTCGACCAGATGCTGGCGACCGCTTCACTGTTCCTGCAGGCGCTGGACGAGCCGGAGGAGGAGCGCGGCAGGGTGACCCGGCTGGCGGGCCGCCGTATGCGGCTGATCAGCATCGGCTGCCGCCACTGGCTCGACTGAACCGCCGAACACGCGACAGGGCGCGCCCGTTCGCCGTGGCGCGCCCTCCCCTCACGTCTGCGCCGGTCACGACGCCTACGGCCGGCCGCCAGGCCGGCCGTAGCCCCTCAGTCGGCCAGCCTGACGCGTGCCAGCTGCCGCGACTGCGCGACCAGCCGGTCGGCACTGTCCCAGACCTCGGCGTCCTCCTCCAGGAAACCGCCGGCGAGGTTACGGGTGGTGACGGCGACCCGGAGCGGTCCCGGCGCCGGACGGCACCGGACGTGGACGGTCAGCTCGACCGTCGGGACCCAGCCGGAGATGCCCAGTTCGAAGGCGGTGGGCGGCAGCGCGTCCACCGCGAGTAGCAGGGAGAGGGGGTCGGCGTCCCGGCCGTCGGCCAGCCCGAACCAGGCCCGCATCTCGCCCTTGCCGGAGGGCGCGCCGAGCGCCCAGCCGAGGGTCGCGGGGTCGAGCTTGAGGAACAGCCGGTCGGCGATCGCGGAGCTGCCGGAGACGGGGGTGGGAGCGTCCTGGGGGCCGAAGCACTGGCCGACCGGGGGGATCGCGGGCGGTTTCGCCGTCGTACGGACGTCGTCCGGGAGGGCGCCCAGGTCGCCGTAGGAGGCCAGGACGCGTATCCGCTCGACCTCGCGGCCCTCGTCGTCGTGCTGGAAGAGGGAGGCCTGGCCGGTCGACAGGGTCCGGCCGGTGCGGACGACGTCCGTGCGGACGGTCGCGGGGCCCGGCCGGGAGGCGGTCAGGTAGTGCGCGGAGATCGTGAACGGGTCCTCGTGCGGAAGCGCGTCGGCGAGGGCGCGGCCCAGGACGGCCAGGAGGTAGCCGCCGTTGACGGCGCTGGTGATCGTCCAGCCGGCGGAGAGGTCGATGTCGTATACGCCGGGTTCCCGCAGGGTGACCGCGGTGTCCCGGTCGAACTCACTGGCGCCGATGGTGGCCTGTACGGAAGCTGCTTCGGGCATGGGTGAACCGTACAACAGGCGATTACTAAGCGGTAGCTTTATCTGCTGGGGCGATGTTTCGCCTCAGCTCTCCTCGACCGCCGCCGACCTCCGGTTCCATGCCCGCGGCGCCCGCCAGTGGTACCGCAGCGCCAGCAGTCGCAGCGCGAAGGCCGTGGCGGCGGCGAAGGCCGAGGTGAAGGGGTTCAGGGCCTCCTGGCTGATACACAGGACGATGATCCCGGCGCCGACCATCGCGGGCACGGCGTACAGGTCGCGGTCCCGGCGCAGCAGCGAGGGCACCTCGTTGGCGAGGACGTCGCGCAGCACACCGCCGCCGACGGCCGTGGCGAGGCCGAGGGCGGCGGAGGCGGTCAGGCCGAGGCCGTACTCGTACGCCTTCGTCGTGCCCGCGACACAGAAGAGGCCGAGGCCGGCCGCGTCGAAGACGTTCACCCCGGTCTGGATGCGCTCCACGTGCGGATGGAGGAAGACGACGAGGAGCGCGGCGAGCAGCGGGGTGACGAAGTAGCCGAGGTCGGTGAAGGCGGCCGGCGGTACGGCGCCGATGACCAGGTCCCGGAACAGCCCGCCGCCGAGCGCGGTGACCTCGGCGAGGACGGCGATGCCGAAGACGTCGAAGTTCTTGCGGACGGCCAGCAGCGCGCCGGAGATGGCGAAGACGAAGATGCCGACCAGGTCGAGGACATGCTGGACGGACTGACTGAAGAGTTGCTGGAACACTCGAACATTCTCACCCGAAAACAGGTGTGCGCCTTGCAATACAAGGCGCACACCTGGTGGGCCCTACGTGTCGGAGGAGTCCTCCTCAGGCCTGGGTGACCGAGTGGCCCGCTGACAGCACGGGCCACAAGGAGTGCCGCCCGCGGGGGGACCGGCGGGTCCCGGCAGATCGGACACCGCTATACGGCCTTCTCCGCCTTCTCCGCCTTCTCCTTGTCCACCGCCGCGGACTGCCGCGGCACCTCCACTCCCGCGGAGTCCGCGGACGCCGCGGGCGCCATGCCGTCCGCCACTCCCTCGCGCACCGCCGGCACCACCTCTCCCGTGGTCCGCCGCAGCGTTCCGGCCGCGATCTCGGCGGCGTAGTGGCAGGCCACCCGGTGCCCGCCACCGATGTCGGTGAGTGCGGGCCGGTCGGTCGCGCAGCGGGTGTCCTGCACCCACGGGCAACGGGTGTGGAAGCGGCACCCGGTCGGCGGATCGGCCGGCGACGGCAGGTCGCCGATGAGCAGGATGCGCTCGCGCCGGTCCTCGACCTCCGGGTCGGGTACCGGCACCGCCGACATCAGGGCCCTGGTGTACGGGTGTCGTGGCTGCGCGTACAGGGCGTCGCTCGGCGCCTCCTCCACCAGGGCGCCGAGGTACATCACGCCGATCACGTCGGAGATGTGGCGGACCACGGCCAGGTCGTGGGCGATCACCAGATAGGTCAGGCCCAGTTCCTCCTGGAGTTCCTCCAGGAGGTTGATCACCTGCGCCTGGATGGACACGTCCAGTGCCGAGACGGGCTCGTCGCAGATGATCACGTCTGGTTCCAGGACCAGGGCGCGGGCGATGCCGATGCGCTGGCGCTGACCGCCGGAGAACTCGTGCGGGTAGCGGGACAGGGCGTTGGTCGGGAGCCCGACCCTGGAGAGGATCTCCTTGATCTTCTCCCGGCGCTCCTCCTGGGTGGCGCCGATGCCGTGGGCGAGCATGCCCTCCGAGAGGATCGACTCGATGTTCTGCCGGGGGTTGAGGGATCCCAGCGGGTCCTGGAAGACCATCTGGAGACGGCGCCGGAAGCGGCGCATCTCCTCGTCGGGCAGCTTGGCCAGATCGGTGCCGTCCAGCACCACCTCGCCCTCGGTGATGTCCACCAGCCGCAGCACGGCCCGCCCGAGGGTGGTCTTCCCACAGCCCGACTCGCCGACCAGACCGTAGGTCTGGCCCGCCTCGACCTTGAGCGAGACGCCGTCGACCGCGTGGACGTGGCCGACCGTGCGGTCGAAGAGGATGCCTTTCCTGACGGGGAAATGGACCTTCACTCCGTCCAGTTCGAGCAGGCTCATGCGGGGACCTCCTCGGCCCGGACGTCTTCGAGTACGGGGTGGACACAACGCACCTGGTGACCGGCCGTGCGAGGTTCGGTGAGCGGGGGCGTGCCGGTCAGGCAGTCCAGTTCGTAGCGGTCGCAGCGGGGGGCGAAGGCGCAGCCGTCGACCCAGTCGATCCGGTCGTTGATGGAGCCCCGGACGGGGGTGAGCGGTTCGCCGCGCGGCGCGTCCAGGCGCGGGATGGAGCCCAGCAGCCCGTGCGCGTAGGGGTGGGTGGGGTGGGCGAACAGTTCACGACGTCCGGCGGACTCCACGGCCTTGCCCGCGTACAGGACGTTGACCTGGTCGCAGAGTCCGGCCACCACGCCCAGGTCGTGGGTGATCATCAGCAGGGCCGTGCCCTCCTGGTCCACCAGTTCCTTGAGCAGTTCCAGGATCTGCGCCTGGATCGTCACGTCGAGGGCCGTGGTGGGCTCGTCGGCGATCAGCAGGCTAGGCGCGCAGGCCACGGCCATGGCGATCAGCGCACGCTGCCGCATTCCGCCGGACAGTTGGTGCGGGTACTCCCTGAGCCGCCGGTCGGGGTCGGGGATGCCGACCCGGTCGAGGAGGTGGGCCGCCTCCTTGCGGGCGGCCTCGCCCTTGAGTCCCCGGTGGCGCTGGAGTATCTCGGTGACCTGGACGCCGATGGGAACGACCGGGTTGAGGGAGGACAGCGGGTCCTGGAAGATCATGGCGATGCTGCTGCCGCGCAGATCGCGCAGCGCCTTGCGGCTCATGGTGAGCAGGTCGGCTCCGTCGAAGTCGGCGCGGCCGCCGACCTGGACGCCTTTGCGCGGCAGCAGCCCCATCAGTGCCAGGGAGGTGACGGACTTGCCGCAGCCGGACTCGCCGACCAGTCCCACGACCTGGCCCCGGTCGACGGAGAACGAGACGCCGTCGACCGCCCGGGACTCCTTGCGGCCGTGCTCGCCGCCGAAAGTGACGGTCAGTTCGTCGACTGTGAGAAGTGGCATGGTGGTTCAGCCTCGCAGCTTCGGGTCGAGGGCTTCCCGCATGGCCTCGCCGAGCAGGGTGAAGCCGAGGGCGGTGATGATGATGCCGACGGCCGGATAGACCGCCATCATCGGCGCGTTGTCGAAGAAGCGCTGCGCCTGGGACAGCATGACGCCCCACTCGGGGATCGCCGGGTCGGGGTTGCCGAGACCCAGGTAGGACAGGGCCGCGGCCTCGATGATCGCGGTGGCGAGGGACAGCGTCGCCTGCACGATCACCGGGCTGAGCGAGTTGGGCATGATCTGGGTGAGGACGATGCGCCTTCTGCGGACGCCGAGGGCGCGGGCGGCCAGGACGTAGTCGGTTCCGCCCTGGACGAGCATGGAGCCGCGCAGCAGCCGGGCGAAGATCGGCACCTGGACGACACCCACGGCGATCATCACGGTGGTCAGGGACTGGCCCAGCACGGCGGCGATGGACACGGCGAGCAGCAGCGAGGGCAGCGCCAGCATCATGTCGGTGACGCGCATGATGAACGAGTCCAGACGCTTGCCCGCCTCGCCGCCCAGCGTGGCCGCGGCGCCCGAGAGGCCGCCGACCAGGAAGCCGACGACGAGCCCGATGAAGGTCGCCACGACGCCTACGAGCAGCGTCTGCCGGGCGCCGACCAGCATCCGCGAGAACATGTCCCGGCCCAGGTGGTCGAGGCCGAGCCAGTTCCCACCGCGCGGCCCGACGAACTGGCCCTGGTTGACGAGGACTTCTCCGCGCCAGGTCAGTGCCGTCGGCGAATGGGGGGCGACCCAGGGGCCGATGACGGCGAGGAGCACGAAGGCGGCGATGATGCCGGCCCCGATGATCGCCATCTTGCTGGCCTTCAGCCGGCGGAAGGCCTCCCGCCACAGACTGGCGCCGGTCGTGGTCTCGTGCTGGGCGGTGAGCTCCGCGAGGCGCTGGATCTTCTCTGTCTTGGTGGTGCTCACGTCAGTGCACCCGCACTCTCGGGTCGATGAGGCTGTACGCCACGTCCACCAGCAGGTTGATCAGGACGTACGCGATCGCGATGAACATGATGAAGCCGACGAGCACCGGGTAGTCGCGGCCGTCGATCGCGGTCCGGATGAAGGAGCCGATGCCGCCGAAGGAGAAGACGGACTCGGTGAGCACCGCTCCGGACAGCAGCGAACCGGTGAGCAGGCCGACCGCGGTGACGACCGGCAGCATGGCGTTGCGCAGCACGTGCCGCCCACGCACCGTACGACGCCTGAGACCCTTGGACTCGGCCGTGCGGACGTAGTCCTCGCCCACCACCTCCAGGACGCTGGCGCGGGTCATGCGCACGATGACGGCGAGGGGGATGGAGGCCAGTGTGACGGCGGGCAGCACCAGATGGGAGATCGCGTCCCAGGAGGCGTCGAGCTCTCCGGTGAGGACGCCGTCCAGGACGGCGAAGCCGGTCACGCCGGTGGCGTCGATACCGGTGGACTGGCGGCCGTAGGTGGGGAAGAGGCCCAGTTCGACGGCGAAGATCCCCTTGAGGATGAGCGCGAGGAAGAAGACCGGGATGCAGATGCCGACGAGCGAACCCGAGACCGCGGTGACGTCCAGCCAGCCGCCCCGCTTGCGGGCGGCGAAGTAGCCGAGCGGAACACCGACCGCCACGGCGATGAGCATCGCGGCGACGGACAGTTCGACGGTGGCGGGGAAGCGCAGTGTGAACTCCTCCCACACCGGCTGTCCGGTCTGCACGGAGGTGCCCAGGTCGAGTTCGGCGATCCGCTTCAGGAAGCGCCAGTACTGGATGTGGAGGGGCTGGTCGAGCCCCAACGCACGGTTGATGCGTACCACTTCGGCCTCGGTGGCCCTCTCCCCCAGGATCGCTGAGGCGGGTCCGCCGGGCAGCCGGTTCAGCCAGAGGAACAGCAGAACCGACAGGCCGAGCAGGGTGGGAATGAGTTGGAGCAGTCTCCGTACGACGAGACGCAGCACCCCGCATGCCCCTTTCTTACGTGTGTGACCTCACAAACGGGTCCGCCCGGCCGCCGAGTTGCAGCAGCCGGGCGAACCCGTGCGATGCCTGTCCGATACCTACTTGAAGGAGACTTCCGCGAAGTTCTCCTGCGTCAGCGGGGAGACGTTCGGCGGGTTGACGTCCTTGGCGAACGCGATGGACGGCGGCGAGGAGGAGAGCGGGACACCCGGCAGGTAGTCCATGATGACCTCGTTGGCCTTCTTGTACGCCGCGGTGCGCTCGTCGGCGCTGCCCAGCTCCGAGCCGGCGTTCACCGCGTCGAAGAGCTCCTGGTTCTTGAAGCCCCACTGCTCGCCGTACTTGGCGAACCAGGTGCCGATGAAGTTGTAGCCGTCGTTGAAGTCACCGGTCCAGCCCAGCATGTGCAGGGCGCAGGAGCCGGACTCGGTGGCGTCCAGGTAGTCCGGGGCCCACTTCATGGCCTTCGGGGTGACCTTGACGCCGGCCTTCTCCAGGTCGGCCTTCATCAGCTCGAACAGGTCCTGCGGGGCGGGCATGTAGGGGCGGGTGACCTCGGTCGGGTAGCAGAACTCGATCTCCAGACCGCTCTCACCGGCGTCCTTGAGGAGTTCCCTGGCCTTGGCGGTGTCGTAGTCGTACGTCGTCACGTCGTCCGAGTAGCCGGCGACGGTGTCCGGCATGAACTGTGTGGCCACCTTGCCGCCCTCGGGCAGCTGGGTCTTGACCAGGTTCTCGCGGTCGATGGCGTGCGCGATGGCCTGGCGGACCTCCTTCTTCTTCAGCGCCGCGTTCTTCTCCTGGGTCATGCCGAGGTAGAAGAGGTTGAAGACGCCACGGACCGGGACCTGGAAGCCCTCGCCCTCCAGCGTCTTCACGTCGGCGGGCGCCACCAGGTCGTAGCCGTCGATGTCACCGGCCTGGAGCGCCTGGCGGCGGCCCTCCTCGGTGTCGATCGTACGGATGACCAGGTTCTTCACCTTGGCCTTGTCGCCCCAGTAGTCGTCGAAGCGCTCAAGGGAGACCTCCTTGTTGCCCTTGTTCCACTTCGTGATCTCGTACGGGCCGGTACCGGCGACCGTGCCGGCCTCCTGGCTGTACTTGGGGTACGTGATGGCGTCGCCCTTGGCGGTCGCCTCCTGCTTCTCGTACTCCGCGATGGCCTTCGGCGAGTGGATGGCGAGGGCCTGCAGGGAGAAGCCGCCCGGCAGGTTCGCGGAGGGCTCCTTGACCTCGATGACGGCGGTGTTCTCGTCCTTCGCGGTGCAGGACTCGTAGTTCGCCTCGGGCGTCTCCTCGTCCTCGTTCTTCGCGAAGCCGCCCATGATGGTCTGCCAGTAGTAGGAGACCGCGCTCGACTGGTAGGTGCCCGTCCAGTTGAACCAGTGGTCGTAGTTGGCGCATACGGCCTCGGCGTTGAACGTCTCGCCGTCGTGGAACTTCACGTTCTTGCGGAGGTTGAAGGTCCAGACCGTGCCCGCGTCGTTGCTCTCCCAGCTCTCGGCGAGGCCTCCGACGAGCTTGCTGCCGCCCGACTCGTGTTCGAGCAGCGCCTCGAATGCCTGGCGGGTGACCCGGAAGGTCTCGCCGTCGCTCGCGAGTGCCGGGTCCAGCGAGCCCGGGTCGCCGGGGGCACCGAACACGAACGTGTCCTTGCCGCCGTTCTCGTCTTCCTGGTCTCGCTCACTGGCACAGCCGGTGGCGATCAGACTGACCGCCACCGCGGCCGTGATCGCCCTGGCGGCACGGGATCTGAGTATGCGCATGGGGAGGCCACTCCGGGTTCCTCTGTGGGGAATGCACTGTTGACCGCGAGAACACTACAGACGCGATCGGCAACCTAGAACAGTCCGCATAGCGGTGATACATACCTGAGATCTGGACACTCGAAAAATCGGAAGCTTCCACCACATCAAGGATGCGTGCGGTTAACCCGCCTGATACAGATGAGAGTTCGCAGGCCGAAGGGCTGTGCCGCGGTTCAGTACACCTGCTCCGAGGACTGTACAGCGGTTCAGTACGCGCGGGGGGCGGCGGCTCCGGGCTGGTGACCGGGGGCCGGAGGGTAGCCGTAGCCGCCGACCGGGGCGGCGCCGACGGCGCCGTGGGCCTCGCGGTCGTAGAAGGGGCGGGCGGCGGCGCGCAGCCACATCGCGATCGGGTCGTACTCGTCGGACATGGCCACGGTGGAGACCGGCAGTCCGTCCGGAACGGCGCCGATGGACTGCTGCATCATCGCGCGCACCGAGTCGACGGCGGGCGGCGAGGTGTCGTACACGTCCAGGCCGATGGCCAGGTAGGGCGCGCCGAGCGCGGGCTGCACCCAGGCGCGGCGCAGCGAGCGCACGGCGGGGGTGCGGTGGGCGTTCTGCGTCAACAGGGCGTAGAACTGCGGGATCTCGATGGCCGGCTCGGACAGCCGCAGCGGGCCCGCGGGCTGCCGCTCCAGGCCCGTGGCGATCCGGCGCAGGTCGAGCCAGGGGACGCCGACGCCGCCGCCCGGCGCGTGCGGGTTCAGCCAGAGGCCGTAGTGGTCGGGGTAGAGGGTGCGGGCCACGTCCAGGCCGTCGACCACCTCGTAACTGCGGTTCCAGCCACTGGCGGAGAGCTCCTGGGCGGAGGTCACGCATGGGGCGTAGTTGAACCCGTCGACCTCCATGTTCCCGTACTGCGCGTCCGGCGAGCCGGCCTGGCCGTGCCAGAGCAGCATCCAGATCTGGCCGGAGGACGGGGTGGCGAGGGCACGCAGCAGCGCCTCGTAGGCGTCGTAACGCCCGGGCGTCACCTGGCGCAGCATGTGCTCGACCTGCCCGGTGGCGATGCCGCTGCCGCTCGCGCTCACGTTGGCCGCCCTTCGGTGTTGGACCCTGGTTATAGGAACCAGCTTAGGTGGTGTGCGGGTTGAGCCGGTCAGGGCTCGGGGTTGTGGTGCGTTGCCGGCCGCGGGCTCGTTGTGGCTGGTCGCGCCCACGCGGCGGAGCCACATGCCGATACGGCCCGCGCCCCTTCGGGGCTCGCTGGTCAGTAGCCCTGCTGGTAGAAGGGCCGTACCTTTTCGCGGAGCCAGTCGCCGACCGGGTCCTGGGCGACGTCGAGGAAGACCGTGTTGACCGGCCAGGGCACGGGTGCCTTGGTGAGGGCTCGGCCGAGGGCGGCCAGGATCAGGGTGCGGTCGGCCTCCCAGGAGACCGGTTCGACACCGATGAACAGCACGGGGTCGGCGGTCTCGACGGCGGCGAGGCAGCGGCGGGCGGAGAGGACGGCTCCGGCTCCGGCGAACTCGGCGGAGGCCGCCGCGAGGAAGTCCACCGGGTCGTCCTGCCAGTCGGGCTCGAACAGCCGTACCCGGGCGCCGCTCGCCGATCCGTCCAGCGGGGTCCGCCCGGCCCGGCACAGTTCGGCCACGGCGGGCGGCGGCAGCGGGATGCCCACGACACCGTCCGGGTTCAGCACGAGGCCGACCTGCGGGGGCAGGCCGCGCGCGAACTCGGCGGCCGGCGCGACCGTGAACGACATGTGGTCGCCGGCGACCTGGCGGAACTGCTCCTCGGAGCTGAAGACCGGCACATACGCCTGACCGCCGATGTCCATCGTGGGCAGATCGAGCTGACCGCTCTGCGGGCCGCCGCCCTCCGGCAGCGGCACCCACACGAAGCCGCGGGCCAGCACCTCCACGATCCGCGGCCCGGCGGAGGGCACCCCGAGGGACGCGGACAGCACCTCCTCCAGCTCGTTGCCGGGCCACCCGCCGTGCCCATGGGGGTGCGCCTGTGCCGGAAAGTCCGCCGGGAAGTCCATCTGCTGCCTACCGCTTTGCTCCGTGATGCTGTTGTCCCTGCACCTTAACGCCACCGGCTCCCCCGCGGGGCGCCCGGAACCGCGCGATCAGCCACGACGGGCCCGCGGCCGGCACCACAGAAGGGGCGCCGGGCTCTGGCCCTTCACCCCGCGAACTCGATCCGCTTCAGGACATCCGCCGCGGCCCGGTCGATCAGCACCGCCGAACCGCACCCCGGCGGAAGCCTGCCCTTCTCCACCGCCCGCAGCAACCGCGTCATGGCACCCCGATGGCGGGCGAACGCATAGCGCGACACGCCCCGCCCCCGCTCGCGCTGACCGTCCCGGGCCTGGTCGGCGGTGACATCGAGCAACAGCAGGTGCAGGGTGCCGCCCCGCCTCCCGGCCTCGCGCGCGAGCCAGCCCCGCACCCACGCCTGCGTCCCACAGTCGTGGACGACGATCCCCTGCCCGGAGCGCAGCGCCCGCCGCAGCCCCGCGTAGTGGGCGAGGCGCACGAAGGGCCGGTAGACCGCGTACGGCAGAGAGCCGGCGAAGCGCGCGTCGAAGCGGTCGCGGGTGTCCTGGGAGTCGATCCGGACGCCCGGTACCGCGCGCCGCATCAGCGTCGACTTCCCGCTGCCGGGCAGGCCCGTGACCACCACGAGGTCGTCCGGTCCGAAGGACAGCCCGTGGGGACTGCGCCCGGCACGCTCCCTGAGGTCGCGGACGACCGCCTTCGGGAAGGGGCCGCACGCCTCACCGGCCGGTGCGACGGGCGGCTCGGGCAGGGCGATGCCCGAGGTCGTCGCGTACGCCGTGGTCCTGTTCACCGTGATCGTCCTCCCCAGGGGATGGATGTCCCATCCCCACAGACTGTAAAGAGAAGGCAATGCCCGGTCCCTCCTGGTTCAGTCCCCGTCTTGCCACAAGAGTGCTACGGACCGCTGTGTCTCCCCCGTGGGGATTGTCCCCCACCTGTGAGAGATCCCCCTGCCGTGCCACGACGATGCGTGCGATGATGTGCGCGCCAACTGCATACCGGCCGCTTGAATCCGCGCGGGAGAGCTCCCAGCAGTCGTTCGCTGGGGCGCCGAAGGAGCAAGTCCCTCCCTTGAATCTCTCAGGCCCCGATACCGCGCGGGCGAGGCACATCTGAAAAGCGGGCCGCATCCCTCTTCCGCAGGGGGCGGCTCCACCCAAGGTGCAAGTCACGACCCCCCTCGCGCGCGGTCGTGGTGAACCTCTCAGGTTCCGATGACAGATGGGGAGGAACTGTCCTCGCCTGTCATGCCCTGGGAGCGGAACCGATGAGCAGTAGCCCCACCGCCGGATCGCGCCATACGGCGCTCGACGCCCTGCATCGCGCGCTCGGCGCGACGATGACCGACTTCGCGGGCTGGGACATGCCGCTGCGCTACGGCTCCGAGCGCGACGAGCACAACGCCGTACGCACGCAGGCCGGCCTCTTCGACCTCTCCCACATGGGCGAGATCACCGTCACCGGCCCGCAGGCCGCCGCCCTGCTGGACCACGCCCTCGTCGGCGACATCGGCGGCGTGAAGGCCGGCCGGGCCCGCTACACCATGATCTGCCGCGAGGACGGCGGCATCCTCGACGACCTGATCGTCTACCGGCCGGCGGCCACGGAGTACATGGTCGTCGCGAACGCCTCCAACGCCCAGGTGGTGCTGGACGCGCTGGTCGAGCGCTCCGCCGGGTTCGACGCCGAAGTGCGGGACGACCGGGACGCGTACGCGCTCCTCGCCGTCCAGGGCCCCGAGTCCGCCGGCATCCTGGCGTCCCTCACCGACGCCGACCTCGACGGTCTGAAGTACTACGCGGGCCTGCCCGGCACGGTCGCCAAGGTGCCCGCGCTGATCGCGCGCACCGGCTACACCGGCGAGGACGGCTTCGAACTGTTCGTGAAGCCGGAGCACGCCGTCGAGCTGTGGCAGGCGCTGACCGAGGCGGGCGAGGGCGTCGGCCTGGTGCCCTGCGGGCTGTCCTGCCGGGACACGCTGCGTCTGGAGGCGGGCATGCCGCTGTACGGGCACGAGCTGTCCACCGAGCTGACGCCCTTCGACGCCGGGCTCGGGCGGGTCGTGAAGTTCGGGAAGGAGGGCGACTTCGTCGGGCGTACGGCGCTCGCCGAGGCCGCCGCCAGGGCCGAGACCCACCCGCCGCGTGTCCTCGTCGGGCTGGTCGCCGAGGGCCGCCGGGTGCCGCGCGCCGGATACCCGGTCGTCGCCGACGGCAGGGTGATCGGCGAGGTCACCTCCGGCGCCCCCTCCCCGACGCTGGGCAGGCCGATCGCCATGGCGTACGTCGACGCCACGCACTCCGCGCCCGGCACCGCGGGCGTGGGCGTGGACATCCGGGGCAGCCACGAACCGTACGAGGTCGTGGCGCTGCCGTTCTACAAGCGGCAGAAGTGACACCGTCGTAGCGTTCAAAAGCGGCACCCGTGCGGACCCCGAGCGTGACACCGGGCACATCCGCCCTGCTCAACAGCGGTTTCAGCAGTCCCCCACTCATCACCACTCCCTCGCGTACAGGAGAATTCAGGCCATGAGCAACCCCCAGCAACTGCGCTACAGCAAGGAGCACGAGTGGCTGTCGGTCGCCGAGGACGGCGTCTCGACGGTCGGCATCACGGAGTTCGCGGCGAACGCGCTCGGCGATGTCGTCTACGCCCAGCTCCCCGAGGTGGGCTCCACGGTGACCGCGGGCGAGACCTGCGGCGAGCTGGAGTCCACCAAGTCGGTCAGCGACCTGTACTCGCCGGTCACCGGTGAGATCACCGAGATCAACGAGGACGTGGTCGGCGACCCGTCGCTGGTGAACACCGCCCCGTTCGAGGGTGGCTGGCTGTTCAAGGTGCGCGTCGCGGAGGAGCCGGACGATCTGCTCTCCGCCGACGAGTACGTCGCCCACACCGCCGGCTGAGAAGACGAGGTCGCACGCATGTCGCTTCTGAACACGCCCCTGCACGAGCTGGACCCGGAGGTCGCCGCCGCCGTCGACGCCGAGCTGCACCGCCAGCAGTCCACCCTGGAGATGATCGCCTCGGAGAACTTCGCTCCGCTCGCGGTCATGGAGGCCCAGGGCTCGGTCCTCACCAACAAGTACGCCGAGGGCTACCCCGGCCGCCGCTACTACGGCGGCTGCGAACACGTCGACGTGACCGAACAGATCGCGATCGACCGGCTCAAGGACCTGTTCGGCGCCGAGTACGCCAACGTCCAGCCCCACTCCGGCGCCTCCGCCAACCAGGCCGCCCTGTTCGCACTCGCCCAGCCCGGCGACACCATCCTCGGCCTGGACCTCGCCCACGGCGGACACCTCACCCACGGCATGCGGCTCAACTTCTCCGGCAAACAGTTCCACGTCGTCGCCTACCACGTGGACACCACCACCGGCCTCATCGACATGGCCGAGCTGGAGCGACTGGCGAAGGAGCACCGCCCGAAGGTGATCATCGCGGGCTGGTCGGCATACCCCCGGCAGCTGGACTTCGCCGCCTTCCGCCGCGTCGCCGACGAGGTCGGGGCCCACCTGTGGGTCGACATGGCGCACTTCGCCGGTCTCGTCGCCGCCGGACTGCACCCCAACCCGGTCCAGTACGCGGACGTGGTCACCTCCACCACCCACAAGACACTCGGCGGCCCGCGCGGCGGCATCATCCTCGCCAAGAAGGACTTCGCGAAGAAGCTCAACTCCTCCGTCTTCCCCGGCTTCCAGGGCGGCCCCCTGGAACACGTGATCGCCGCCAAAGCGGTCTCCTTCAAGGTCGCGGCCTCACAGGAGTTCAAGGAACGCCAGCACCGTACGGTCGAAGGCGCACGGATCCTCGCCGAACGCCTGACGGCCGCCGACGCCCGCGAAGCCGGCGTCAACGTCCTGTCCGGCGGCACGGACGTCCACCTCATCCTGGTCGACCTGCGCGACAGCGAACTGGACGGCCAACAGGCCGAGGACCGCCTCCACGAGGTCGGCATCACCGTCAACCGCAACGCCGTCCCCGACGACCCCCGCCCGCCGATGGTCACCTCCGGCCTGCGCATCGGCACACCCGCCCTCGCCACCCGCGGCTTCACCACCGAGGACTTCACCGAGGTCGCGGACGTCATCGCCGAGACCCTGAAGCCCTCCTACGACACCGAGGCACTCAGGGCCCGGGTCAAGGCCCTCGCCGACAAACACCCGCTGTACCCGGGGCTGGGCAAGTAGCTCCGGATTCACGGGCGCGTAGGTCCGTACGTACGCAGTCCCGCTTTCTTCCGGGGCGCCGCGCACACTGGGGAGTCAGCGCGGCGCCCCGGCCTCCGCACAGCCCTCCCCCGTTCTGAGGAGTCACCGTGGCCATCTCGGTCTTCGACCTGTTCTCGATCGGCATCGGCCCGTCCAGCTCCCACACGGTCGGCCCGATGCGCGCGGCCCGGATGTTCGCCCGTCGGCTGCGCAACGAGGAGGTGCTCACGAGCGTCGCGTCGGTACGCGCCGAGCTGTACGGCTCCCTCGGCGCCACCGGCCACGGCCACGGCACCCCCAAGGCCGTACTTCTGGGACTGGAGGGCGCCTCGCCGCGCACGGTGGACGTCGAGTCGGCCGACCATCGGGTGGACACGATCCGGGAGTCGGGCCGTATCCGCCTCCTCGGCGACCACGAGATCCCCTTCGACTTCGACGAGGACCTGGTCCTGCACCGCCGCGAGACGCTCCCGTACCACGCCAACGGCATGACGGTCCGGGCGTACGACGCCTCGGGTGCGGAGCTGCTGTCGAAGACGTACTACTCCGTCGGCGGCGGCTTCGTGGTCGACGAGGACGCGGTCGGCGCGGACCGCGTCACACTCGACGACACGGCCCTCAAGTACTCCTTCCGCACCGGCGACGAGCTGCTGCGCCTGACCAAGGAGACGGGTCTGTCGATCTCCGCGCTGATGCTGGAGAACGAGCGGGCCTGGCGCACGGAGGAGGAGATCCGTTCCGGGCTCCTCGACATCTGGCGCGTCATGCAGGCCTGCGTCTCGCGCGGCATGTCCCGCGAGGGCATCCTGCCGGGCGGCCTGCGCGTACGCCGCCGGGCGGCCGTCTCGGCCCGTCAGCTCAGGGCGGAGGGGGAGCCGTTGGCCCGCTCCATGGAGTGGATCACGCTCTACGCGATGGCCGTGAACGAGGAGAACGCGGCGGGCGGCCGTGTCGTGACGGCCCCCACCAACGGCGCGGCCGGCATCATCCCGGCCGTCCTGCACTACTACATCAACTTCGTCCCCGGCGCGGACGAGGACGGCGTCGTACGGTTCATGTTGGCCGCCGGGGCCATCGGCATGCTCTTCAAGGAGAACGCCTCCATCTCCGGCGCCGAGGTCGGCTGCCAGGGCGAGGTCGGCTCCGCCTGCTCCATGGCCGCGGGAGCCCTGGCGGAGGTCCTGGGCGGCAGCCCCGAACAGGTCGAGAACGCCGCCGAGATCGGCATGGAACACAACCTGGGCCTGACCTGCGACCCCGTCGGAGGCCTCGTCCAGATCCCCTGCATCGAACGCAACGGCATGGCCGCGGTGAAAGCCGTCACGGCGGCCAGGATGGCCCTGCGCGGCGACGGCTCCCACAAGGTGTCCCTCGACAAGGTCATCAAGACGATGAAGGAGACCGGCGCGGACATGAGCGTGAAGTACAAGGAGACGGCCCGGGGCGGGCTGGCGGTGAACATCATCGAGTGCTAGGAAATGGGCCCTGACCGGAGCATGCGTGTTTTTCGGCGCTGTGCGCGACGTCATGAGCACCGGCGGTGCGCCGGCAGGGCCTGGACGTGTGTCCTGTCACCGGCTGTTCCGTGGGCTGTAGGGCTGGAGGAGCTGGTCGACGGGTGCGTAGTCGTCGGTGAGCAGTTGGGCGTCGCCGATCCAGGAGGTGAGGTCGTCGCCGGTGGCGATCTTCCATCCGGTCTGCCGGGCGTCCAGCGCTTCCTGGGTCGCGCGCAGGTCGACCGGTCGGTTGGAGGCGAGGACCACCAGGTTGCCGCCCTCGGGGGTGGCGGTCGGGGCGAGGCCGATATCGGTGGGTTCGCCGAGGAGGGCGACGTGCTCGAAGGTCTCGCCGAGGGTGGCTACTTCGGCACGTGCGAAGGCCATGGCACCGTGATCGATGAGGTTGGCGACGTACAGGCCGTCCTCGTCGAGCACCCGCCGTACGTCGGTCATCGCTTCCACCGTGGTGAGGTGCCACGGCACGCTGACGCCTCCGAAGGCGTCGCCGACGACGAGGTCACGGCTGTCGGCGTCCAGTCGCCGCAGGCCGAGCCTGCCGTCCTCGGCGCGTACGTCGACAGCGGCTTCCGATTCCAGACCGAGTTGGTCGCGGTCGATGCGCAGGACACCGCTGTCGATCTCGGACACAAGGCTGCGCGTCCCGGGCCGCGTGGCCGCGAGGTAACGGGGGAAGGTGAGCCCGCCGCCGCCCAGGTGGTGGGCGGCAAGCGGCTCACCTTCGGGAAAGGCGGCATCGACCACCGACGCGATGGCGCGCACATACGTGAACTGCAGGAAGGTCGGGTCGTCGACGTCGACGTAGGAGTGCCGCAGGCCGTCCAGAACGAGTGTGCGTCCGCTGGACCGGTCGGGGTCTGCGACGACCCGTGCGCAGTGGTATCTGGTCTCCGCGTCGCAGCCACCGGGCGCGACCATGGTGGCGAGGCCGCCGGCAACGATGACGAGTGTGAGGGCGAGGGTGCCGCTCCATCGGCGCGTTCGCCACTCGACCAGCGCCGAGCCGACCACCAGCAGTGCTCCGAGGCCGATCAGGATGCCGCTGACCGGCAACCGCGACACGAGGACGAAGCCGGTGAGGACGGTGCCGACGATGGCGCCGACGGTGCCGACGCCGGACAGTCGGCCGACGACCGTTCCGGTCTCGGCGAGGCTGGTGAGACGCAGCTTGGTCACGATCGGCGTCACCGCGGAGAGCAACGCGCCCGGCACGAGGATGGTCAGCGACGCGATCAACAAGAGCATCGCCGGTGCCCACTCCGCGGTGGTGCGCAGGACGACGGGGGTGAGCGCCACGACCGCTCCCGACACCCCGAGCGAGGGGCCTATGAGCCGGCGTGGATTGACCTGGTCCGCGATGCGCCCACCCAGCCACGAGCCGAGGGCGATCGCGGTGAGGGCGATGCCGATCACCATGGTGCTGGTCTCGAGAGTGAGGCCGAGGTAGGGGGCCAGCAGCCGCAGAGCGACGATCTCGACCACCAGGACCGCGGCCGAGGAGCCGAACACAAGCACGGCAGCGGCGCGGGGACCCAGGCCGTTGCGAGGTGTGCCCTCGGCGGCAGACGAGGAAGAGGATCCGGTCACGGGCGACATCCTCGCACGCGACTCATCGACCGAACGACATCGCGAGAATCCTCATGCACGCGACCGCGCGCGGGGACGTGTTCCACGTCCTCCCACGCACCTCAAGGGCTGACCCGGCGCGAGTGCGCGCCGGGACCTGCTTCGCGGTCGGTCTGGCCCGTGAGGGAGAGGGCGCCCGGTCCGCTGAAGACCAGGAGCAGGAAGGCCCAGCAGAACAGGGCCGGGGCGAGGCCGCCGTTCTGGAGGGGGAAAAGGCCGTCCTTCTGATGCTCCGTGAAGTAGGCGAAGGCCATGATGCCCGAGCTGATGAAGGCGGCGCCGCGGGTCGCTACTCCGAGGAGTACGAGGACGCCGCAGACCAGTTCGATGACTCCGGCGTACCAGAAGGGCCAGTCGCCGACCGGACTCGCCTCGCGGTCCAGTATCCCGAACACCGTGGCGGCGCCCTCGCTGGTGAACAACAGGCCCAGGGTGATGCGGAACAGGCCCAGTACGAGGGGTTGGCGGGCGGTGAGCCAGTCGTTCAGACGCGCGGTGCTGTTCATGGGTGCTCCTCTAACGGGTCGGCGCATGCGGGGCGGTGCGGGCCATATGGGCCCTGATGCACGGGTACTCCCGGTTCTTCCTACGCGTGTGCCCGGCCGCCGGTTCAAGGCTTCCGCCGACATCTTCGAGGGTGGCGTTCGAGGCTGCGGTTCCCGGCTTCCATCGAGGCGAAGATCACCGCCGCCGACGGCTCCACCGCCACCAGGATCGTCACCCTCGACCAGAGCCCTGCCTCCCCGTGACGACTGCCAACGCCCCTCCTGGGGTGGGCACTTCGAGCACACAGGGGCGCACGCCCCCTGCCGCGGCACCGGATCGGTCGCAGCCGGCCGCACATGCCGCAGGGGCGCCCACCGCACAAAGCGCACAACGGTGGGCGCCCCATCCAGTACGGCTCACTTGTTCAGATGGGCCCAGAACTCGTCGAACGACAGAAGCCTGTCGCCGTTGAGGTCGCGGGAGCGGATGATGACCTCCGCCACGGACTCGGTGACGTTCCAGTCGCCTCCCTGGGCCAGGGCGGTCTTGAACTCCACGGCGGTGATGAACCCGTCACCGTCCGCGTCGATCCGCTGGAACTCCTTGCGCGCTGCCTCGATGTCCGCCACCGATCCGCCCCTTCTTGGTGCCCTGCCTCTTCGAGGCAGTCCTGCTGACAGTCCTGCTGACGCAGGTCAGATTAACCGGCCACGCGAGCGCGGAGTGCGGCGACCACCCACGCGAACTCCTTGGTGTGCGCCGACAGCGGCTCCACGCCCCGCACCAGCGAGGCCAGCTCCCGGAACCGGGCCAGCTCGGCGTGGGCCGCCGACGTGACGCGTTCCAGCAGGACGACCCGGTCGGCGTCGCCGAGCAGCCCGGTCAACACCTCCTCGGCGGCGGGCGAGACGGGGTCGACGCCCTCCCGCAGCGCCTCGCCCGCGAGTTTCACCAGGCGGCTCATGAACCACAGGGAGGTGCCCGCCCGCACATCGGGCCCCCGGTCCGCCGCGTTGAACTCGACCGTCTGCCGCATCCGCGCCCGGAACGCCGGGTCCTGGATCATCTCGGCCAGTTCCACCCAGGCGTCCACCTGCTCGGGCGTGGGGTCCTCCGGCAGATCCGCGAGGCTGAACCGGGTACGCGCGGCGGCGCCGTGGCGACGTACGGGTCTGGACGGCGGACGGTGGTGTCCTGACGACGGGCCGCGGGATCGCCGGGCGGCTGGAGGTCTCGGTCGAGGTGGACGAGGGCGTACGGCACCGGGGGCTGGGCCGGTCGCTGGCGACCGCCGCACGGCATCTCGTCGCCGAGCCGCTGTGGGCGCAGGTCGCGCCGGGGAACGTCCACAGCATGCGGGCGTTCCAGTCGGCCGGCTATCTGCCGGTGGGCTCCGAGATCCTGCTCAGCGCCCGATGGACCCGACGGACGCGACGGGCATCAGTGCCAGGGCTGGTAGTGCGGGTTGCTCTCGCACTCGCTCATCGGATGGCGGCGGCCCGGCGCCGCAGACGAGTTGTGATCATGACGAGCACGATCTCGGCTGCGTGGCGCCGGGCCGGGGACCCTCACCCATGAGGCGGCGCGTCCGTCTGCCTGGTTGTCACCGGAAGATGCCCGTGTGGCCGAGTGAGTAGCGGCCCGGCTGCGGATACACGGCGAGGCCGTGCGGGCCGCTGCCGACGGGGATGCGGGCGAGCTGCTTCCCGGTGCGGGTGTCGATGGCGTACACCTCGGAGTCGTAGCGGCCGGAGAGCCACAGGACCTTGCCGTCGGCGGAGACGCCGCCCATGTCGGGGCTGCCGCCGTCGGGCAGGTGCCACTTCTTGGTGAGCTTGTTCTTGGTGAAGTCGAAGACCGAGACGGAGCCCTCGCCGCGGTTGGAGACGTACATCTCGCGGGAGTCGCGGCCGACGTACAGACCGTGGCAGCCCTTGCCGGTGGGCAGCAGCTTCGGCTCGTCGAACGTGTCGCCGTCCAGGACCCACATGCCGTCGGCCATCATGTCGGCGATGTAGAACCGCTTGCCGTCCGGTGAGATCTTCACGTCCTGCGGCATGGCCCCCTCGAACGGCAGCTTCTGCTGTCCGATCACCTTCATCTTCTCGGTGTCGACCTTCAACAGCTCACCGCTGAACTCGCACGACACGATGAAGTACGTGCCGTCGGCCGAGAAGTCGGCGTGGTTGACGCCGTAGCAGGTGACCGGCTCGGTCTTGACCCGCTTCATGGTGTGCGGGTCACGGAAGACGAGCTCGCGGTCGAGGGAGGCCATGACGACGGCGTGCTTGCCGTTCGGGGTGAAGTACAGGTTGTACGGGTCGTGCACC
This sequence comes from Streptomyces sp. TG1A-60, assembly GCF_037201975.1. Taxonomy (NCBI): domain Bacteria; kingdom Bacillati; phylum Actinomycetota; class Actinomycetes; order Kitasatosporales; family Streptomycetaceae; genus Streptomyces; species Streptomyces sp. TG1A-60. The sequence goes on from NZ_CP147520.1 coordinate 2,443,193, forward strand.
TCGACCGGCTTGCCCGCCTTCCCCGTCTTGGGATCGATGGGGGTGAGGGTGTGGCCCCGGTTGTTGTTGACCCACAGGGTCTTCAGGTCCCAGGAGGGGACGACGTGCTGGGGCTGACGGCCCACCGGGATCGTCTCGATGATCTTGTACGTCTTGGGGTCGATGACGGAGACGGTGTCCGACTCGCTGTTGGGGACGTACACCCGGGAGGGGAAGTCCTTCACCACCGGGGAGAGCCGGTCCGGTCGGTCGGCGGCGTAGACGTCCTTGGGGTCCAGCACGGGCGGCATGCCGTGCAGTCCCCGCACCGCCGTTGACTGTTTCTCCTTCCGCTCGGCGGCTTCGGCTTCGGCGGCGACCCGGTCGGCCCGGGTCCGCTCCTCCTGCTCGTTGGTCCTGGTCTCGGTGCCGCACGCGGCCACGGCGGCGAGAACGGCGGCCGAGACGAGCGTGCGCCGCGCAAGGCCGCGCTGCATAAGGGGGGTACGGGACATGGTCACGCGCACCATTTATAGGGATCCGTACCGGGAAACCCGGCGATTGACCCGATCGACGGAGGTGCGCGTTGCGCCCAGCGCGTTGCGCGGGGCCGTGACGTGTGGGGATACGCCGCGTGGGCGCGATGGGCCACGTACGACCCGCGGCCGACAATCCGCCTAGCGATCCGCGACTCTCATCTCGAACCACGTCGTCTTCCCGCGCGGCAGCAGATCGACCCCCCAGCGATCCGAGAGCTTGTCGACGAGGAACAGCCCCCGCCCGCTGACGTCCATCTCCTGCACCGGCATCAGACACGGCAGCCCCCGTGAGGGATCGCGGACCTCGACCCGGATCCAGCCCGGCCGACGGCGCATGCGGAGTCCGAAGACGCGTGCCCCGGTGTGCCGGACGGCGTTGCCTACGAGTTCGGAGACGAGCAGGACCGCATCCTCGGTCATCTTCGGCGAGAGCCGCCACCGGCGGAGCATGACGACCTGGGCGAGCCTGCGGGCCGTGGCCGCGGACTCGGGGCGGGACGGCAGCGGGACCTCGGCCTCGGTCGGATCGCCGAACAACTCCAGTGCCTTCTGCGCCCGTTCGTCCTCGATCGCAGGTGACCAACGCGCCGCGGTCGCACTAACGTGCCGCCGCGGCTGTTCGATACCCTCCAGCCCCGCCATGCCCCCATCATGGCCGTCCTGGCCCCCGCTCGGGGTTGTTCCTCAGGAATACAACCCCCGGAACCAACCATTCCGGGGATTTCGATAGGCATATGCCAAAGGCATTCAACGTCCCGCCACAACCCGCCCGACCTGCAGAGACCACCTGAACTTCGGTCAACAACAAGGCGCCTGGGCAAGAATCCCTGAAGGCTGTCTCAAGGCTCCGATAACCGCCCCTTCGGGGGACGCGGGTAACGCATCGCGCGCAAGTGGATCAGGGAATTCGGGGGCCGATTCCCCGGCCGCCGCTGGAACCCGCGGGCGGGTTCCAGCGCCTTCGGACGAACCGTCAGACGAACTTCGCCTTGCCCGGCCCCTCCTCCACGAAACTGCGCATCCCGCGCTCGCGGTCCTCCGTGGCGAACAGCCCCGCGAACCAGTTCCGCTCGATCGCGAGCCCGGTCTCCAGGTCGGTCTCCAGCCCCGCGTCGATCGACTCCTTGGCGGCCCGCAGCGCGATGGCCGGTCCCTGCGCCAGCCCGGCGGCCCAGGCGTGCGCGGCGGTGTACACCTCTTCGGCCGGCACGACGCGGTCCACCAGGCCGAGCGCGAGGGCCTCGTCCGCCTTGACCATGCGGCCGGTGAAGATGAGGTCCTTGGCCTTGGAGGGGCCGATGAGGCGGGCCAGCCGCTGGGTGCCGCCGGCACCCGGGATCACCCCGAGCAGGATCTCCGGCTGGCCGAGCTTCGCGTTCTCCCCGGCGATGCGGTAGTCCGCGCACAGCGCGAGTTCGCAACCGCCGCCCAGCGCATACCCCGTGACGGCCGCGACGACCGGCTTGGGGATACGGGCCACGGCGCTGAAGGAGTCCTGCAGGGCCCGGGACCGCGCGACCATCGCCGCGTGGTCCATGGCCCGCATCTCCTTGATGTCCGCGCCGGCCGCGAACACCTTCTCCCCGCCGTAGAGCACCACCGCGCGCACGTCGTCGCGGCGCGTGGCCTCCTCGGCGAGCTCCTTGACGCCGTCCTGGGTGGCGATGTCCAGGGCGTTCATCGGCGGACGGTCGAGCCGGATCGTGCCGACACCTTCGGCGACTTCGAGATGCACAGTCATGACGGCAGGCTAACGGGGCCTAACGACAACGGCCCCGGTGGAGTGCGTCACACCGGGGCCGTACGTCACCGTCTCAAGAGCGGGCTGCGGCTACGCCTTCCACTTGTCCCACGACATGTTCCAGCCGTTGTACCCGTTGTCCGGGTCCACGATCCGGTCGTCGGAGTTCTTCACGACCACCACGTCGCCGATCATCGTGTGGTCGAAGAACCACGCGCCGGGCGCGCCGCGGTCGTAGCCGCCGCGGGTGTCGCGCAGGCCGATGCAGCCGTGGCTGGCGTTGTAGTTGCCGAAGGCGTCACCGCCCCAGTAGTTGCCGTGGATGAAGGTGCCGGAGGTGGTCAGGCGCATCGCGTCCGGCACGTCCTTGATGTCGTACTCGCCGCCGTAGCCGACCGTCTCGCCGTTCATCCGGGTCACCCGCAGGCGCTCGCTGACGACCATCTGGCCGTTCCAGGTCTCCATTCCGGGCTTGCCGGTGGTGACGGGGAAGGTCTTGATGACCTTGCCGTCCCGCGTGACCTTCATCGTGAGCTTCTTGACGTCGACGACGGAGACCTGGTTGCGGCCGATGGTGAAGGAGACCTTCTTGTTCTGCTCGCCGTAGACGCCGTCACGGCCCTCGACGCCGTCCAGGTTGAGGTCGACGGTGACCTTCGTGCCGGCCTTCCAGTACTTCTCCGGGCGGAAGTCGAGGCGGTCGTTGCCGAACCAGTGGCCCTCGACGTCGACGGCCGGCTCGGTCTTGACGGTGATGGCCTTCTCGACGTCCTCGGGGGCGGTGATGCCCCGCGTGAAGCGGATCGAGAACGGCATGCCGACGCCGACCTTCGAGCCGTCCTCGGGGGTGAAGATGCCGACGAAGGTGTTCTTCGGGGTCAGCGTGGTGAAGGACGCGTCCTCGGCCGCCTCACGCCCCTCGGAGTCCTTCGCGACGGCGTGCACCTTGTACTCGGTGGCCGAGTTGAGATGGATGGACGGCGTCCAGGTGGCGCCGTCGCCCGATATCTCCCCGGCGATCTTCTCACCCTTGTCGTTCTCGACCGTGACCTCGGACAGCTTGCCCTTGGCGGCGGTCACCTTGAGGGCGCCGCTGGTGGCCACGTCGTCGGCGCCGTTCTTCGGAGCGATGGAGACCACCGCTTCCGAGGCCTTGGTGGCCGTCTTGACGGAGGCGCTCTTGTCGGAGCCCGTCCCCTTGTCCCCGTCGGAGCCGGAGTCCGAACCCCCGCCGCCGCCGCACGCGGTGACGGCGAGCAGCATCAGGGCCGGCAGAAGAGCCAGGGCCCCCTTGCTCCGCCGCGTCCGCGCGCCAACCGACGCCCCCGATATCGGTCGCCCGTTCAATGTTCTGTTCTCCCCTCGCACGGCCTGATCAGGCCCGCACCCCTACGCGCAGCACGCGCGTCCGCACGTACATTAACCAGATGATCGGCATGGTTCGGCCTCGGCGAATGTCACCGTTCAGTCCCAACTTGAACAGTCTCCGGCCCTGATCCGGCCTTGTTCCCGCCCTGGCCCCGCCCTGCGAGCTCCCCCCGCGCACGTACACCTATGTCGGTCTACTTCACCGCGGTACCCGCTTTCCATTCCTTCCACCCCATGTTCCACCCTCCGAGGCCGTTGTCGGGAGCGACCCTTTTGTCGTTGCTGTTGACCACCTCGACGACGTCCCCGACGAGACTGCGGTCGAAGAACCAGCCCGCCGGGGTGCTCGAACTGCCGCCCTTCACATCGCGCAGGCCCACGCAGCCATGACTGACGTTGGCCCGTCCGAAGATGTCCGGGGCCCAGTAGTTGCCGTGCAGGAAGGTGCCGGAGGTGGTCAGACGCATGGCGTGCGGGACGTCCGGGATGTCGTACTCGCCCTTGCCGTTCGCCTTCTTGAAACCGACGGTGGCGCCGTTCATCCGCGTCACCTCCAGCATCTCGGTGACGACCATCTTCCCGTTGTACGTCGTGGTGCTGGGCGCCCCGGCCGTGACGGGCAGGGTGGCTAGCACACCGGCGCCGCGCTCCACACGCATGGTGTGCCTGGCCGCGTCGACGGTGCTGACCTGGTGGCGGCCGACGGTGAAGGAGAAGGTCCTGTACTGCTGGCCGTAGACACCCGGCGCGCCCTCGACGTCCCGCAGCCGCAGACCGACGGTGACCTTCGTGCCGGGCTTCCAGTACGTCCGCGGACGGAAGTCGAGGCGGTCCCCGCCGAACCAGTGCGGGCGGACGTCGACGGCCGGCTCGGCGGTCACGTCGACGGCGCGCTCGACGGCCGCGCGGTCCTCGATCTCCCGGTTGAACTCCAGGGAGACGATCATCCCGGTGCCGACGGTGGCCCGGTTCTCCGGTGTGACGTACGCGATGAAGCGTTCGTCGGGGACGTACGTCGTGAAGGTGACGTGGCGTGCCGAGCGGCGGCCGTGGCCGTCGAGGGCGACCGCGTCGACGGTGTACTTGGCGGCCAGCGCGAGCTTCCGTGCGCCGGTGGGGCGCCAGGTCATCCCGTCGGCGGACAGCCGCCCCGGCACGGGTGACTCCTGGGCGTCCTGCGACTTCACGACCTTGACGGACTCCAGGCGCCCGCTCGGCACCCGTACTTCGAAGCGCTGCTCCGGGCGCACGCCCCTGCTGCCGTCCTCCGGTGCGACCCGGATCGTGTCGTCAGGGGCCTTTGCGCTGGTCAGCGGCGATTCGGCGGTGCATCCGGCGGCCCCGGCCAGCAGGCTCGCCCAGGTGAGTACGGCGGCCAGGGCGGCCCCGGCGCGGCGCGTGTGCGTCTGTGCGTGGTTCACGTGCGGCCCAACGACGGCGCACGCTCCCGGGAAACGTGAGTGCGAGGCGTGCTCTGGGCAGAACCCTTGGGAGGACGACTCGGCGGGGAGCAGTGTCTGGACACCGGCTCCCCCTTCATGTCGCCCCACCGAGCCGCGGGAGGCCTGAGGTGTCGAGCGCAGCCGAGCAGGAGGCAGTGCAGGAGACGCGCGGAGTGCCGGCCGCGCGTCCGGCCACCGTGCTGAACGGCAGCCGGCGGGGCGAGGCCGCGCCGGAGCCGAGGTCCGTGTGGCCGGGGGCGTCGACGCCGCTGGGCGCGCGGTTCCGGGTGGGCCCCGACGGGGTCGCGGGCACCAACTTCGCGCTGTGGGCGGGCGGGGCGGAGGCCGTGGAGCTGTGCCTCTTCTCCGAGGAGGGGGTGGAGACGCGGCTGAGGCTGACCGAGCTGACCCATGAGATCTGGCACGGCTTCGTGCCGGGCGTGCTGCCGGGCCGGCGGTACGGCTACCGGGTGCACGGCCGCTGGGACCCGTGGACCGGCGCCCGCTGGAACCCGGCCAAGCTCCTCCTCGACCCGTACGCGCGGGCCGTGGACGGTGAGTTCGGTTTGCCGGCGGAGGTGTACGCGCATGTCCGGGACTGGCCCGAGCAGCATGTGGCGGACACCGTGCGCGACGAGCGGGACTCGGCGCCGTACGTCCCGAAGGGCGTCGTCGTCCACGATGACGACGACTGGTCCGACGACCACCGTCCGAAGACCCCGTGGGCGGACTCGGTCATCTACGAGCTGCACGTCCGCGGCTTCACCAGGACCCACCCCGGCGTCCCCGAGGAACTGCGCGGCACGTACGCCGGTCTGGCGCACCCCGCCGCGATCGAGCACCTGGTGAGGCTGGGCGTGACGGCGGTGGAGCTGCTTCCCGTGCACCAGTTCGCCCACGAGGACCATCTGCTGCGGCGGGGCATGCGCAACTACTGGGGCTACAACTCGATCGGCTACTTCGCCCCGCACGCGGCGTACGCGTCGTCCGGCACGGCCGGGCAGCAGGTCGGGGAGTTCAAGCGGATGGTGCGGGCGCTGCACGCCGCCGGGATCGAGGTCGTCCTCGACGTGGTCTACAACCACACGGCCGAGGCCGACGAGCGCGGCCCGAGCCTGTCGCTGCGGGGCATCGACAACCGGGGCTACTACCGGTTGCAGGGTGACGCGCGTCGCTACGCGGACTACACGGGCTGCGGGAACACGCTGCATGTGGTCCAGCCGCACGTCCTGCGCCTGATCACGGACTCACTGCGGTACTGGGTGACGGAGATGGGGGTGGACGGCTTCCGCTTCGACCTGGCCGCCGCACTCGCGCGCTCGATGCACGACGTCGACATGCTGTCCCCGTTCCTCGCCGTCATCGCCCAGGATCCCGTCCTGCGGCGGGTGAAGCTGATCGCCGAGCCGTGGGACGTGGGGTCGGGCGGCTACCAGGTGGGCGCCTTCCCGCCCCTGTGGACGGAGTGGAACGACCGCTACCGGGGGGCTGTCCGGGACTTCTGGCGGGGTGCGCTGCCGGACGTACGGGACCTCGGCTACCGGCTGTCGGGGTCGAGCGACCTGTACGCCTGGGGCGGGCGGCGGCCGTACGCGTCGGTCAACTTCATCACCGCGCACGACGGTTTCACGCTGCGGGACCTCGTGTCGTACGAGCGCAAGCACAACGAGGCGAACGGGGAGGGAAACCGGGACGGCTCGGACGACAACCGGTCCTGGAACTGCGGGGCGGAGGGCGAGACGGACGACGAACGGGTGCGGGCGCTGCGGCGACGGCAGTTGCGGAACCTGCTGACGACGCTGCTGCTGTCGACGGGGGTGCCGATGCTGGTCGCCGGTGACGAACTGGGCCGCACCCAACGGGGCAACAACAACGCGTACTGCCAGGACAACGAGATCAGCTGGCTCGACTGGGGGTTGTTGGAGGAGCCCGGCTGGAAGGCGCTCTTCGATCTCACGGCCCGCCTGATCGCCCTGCGCCACCAGCACCCGGTCCTCCGCCGCCGGGCCTTCTTCTCCGGGCGGGCGCGTTCGGCGGACGGGCTGCGGGACCTTGCCTGGTTCACGGCCCGCGGCACCGAGATGACCGAACGGGACTGGTACGCGCCGGCCGCGACCCTCGGCATGTACCTCTCCGGACGCGACATCCCCGGCCGCGACGCCCGTGGCGCGCCCATCGTCGACGACAGCTTCCTCGCCGTCCTCCACGCCGGGGACCGGGCGGCGAGCTTCGTCCTGCCGGGGACGCCCTGGGCGGAGCGGTACGAGGTCGTCGTCGACACGTCGCTGGAGGAGCAGGCGGAGGGGCCGGGCGTGGTGCGCGAGGCGGGGTCGGTGGTGACGGTGCCGTCCCGGGCGGTGTTGTTGCTGCGGGTGGTGGGATGAGGGGGCGCGGGGAACCGCGAGAGCGACCGCTGACGATCCGCGGCCGAACGCGCCGGCTCAGGATGCCCCGCGATGCCCGGCGACCGGGCCGGGACCGGCGCCCCGGACCCGGCGTGCCGGTGCGGCCCCGCGCAGGTCGTAGGACTGACGACCGATCGCGGTCCGGCCAAAACTCGGTGGGCGTTGTCAGTGGCGGTCCGTAGGCTCGCTGCTGATGGCCACGACACGTGCAACCGCCGAGGAACCCGAACAGACGCAGGAACCCGCAAAGGCCGCGGGGGCCGAGAAGGCCGAGGGGCCGGAGAACGCCGAAGGGCGGTCCACCGTGCACACGCTGCTGCGGCTGTGGCCGTATGTGCGGCCCGTGCGGGTGCGGCTGTCCGTCGCCGCGTTCGTCGCGGTCATCGCCTCGTGCGTGGGCCTCGTCATACCGCTCGTCCTGAAGTGGATGGTGGACGGACCGGTCGCCGACCGGGACCCGGCGGGCGTCTGGCTCGGTGCGCTCTACCTGCTGCTGCTCGGCCTCACCGAGGCGCTGCTGTTCGGGTTGCGGCGCTGGCTCGTGGCGCGGCCCCTTGCCGGGGTCGAGGCGTCGATGCGCGCGGACCTCTACCGGCATCTGCAACGGCTGCCGCTCGCCTTCCACGATCGCTGGGCCTCCGGGCAGTTACTCTCGCGCGGCACGACCGATCTGATGCTGCTGCGGATGTTCCTGGCCTTCCCGCTGACGTTCCTGCTGGTCAACTCGGTGACCATCGTCGTGGGCGTCATCATCATGCTGGTCCAGGACTGGACCCTCGGGCTCGTCATCCTCGGCCCCGTCGTCCCCGTGATCGTCACCTGCGTCCTCTTCGAGAGGAAGTACGCCGCGGTCGCGCGCCTCGCGCAGGACCAGGTCGGCGACCTGACCACGGTCGTCGAGGAGAGCGTCCTCGGGATCCGCGTCATCAAGGGGTTCGGACGGCACCGCAGCCAGGCCCGCGCCTTCCGTGACCTGTCCCGCACCCTGCGCGGCACCGAGTTGCGCAAGGCCCGCCTGCTGTCGGCGATCTGGGGCGTCATCATCACCCTCCCCGAACTGGCCATCGGTGCGGCCCTCGTCCTCGGCGTCGTCCAGGTCGCGGACGGGGTGCTGTCGGCGGGCACGCTGGTCGCCTTCCTGTCGACCGCCCTCGCGCTGCGCTGGCCCGTCGACTCGATCGGCTTCCTGCTGGCGATGAGCCAGGAGGCGGCGACGGCGACGGAACGGTACTTCGAGGTGATGGACGAGGAGCCGGAGTCCGGCGGAGCCAAGGGGTCCAGCGGCCCGGCGGTACGACTGCCCGCGGCTGGGACGGATCACGAGACCGGCGGCCTGCGGTTCCACGACGTCACGTTCCGCTACCCCGACGCCGCCCCCGGTACCATCCCCGCCCTCGACCGCATCGACCTGCACATCCGCCCCGGCGAGTCCATGGCCCTGGTCGGCGCCACCGGCTCCGGCAAGACCACCCTCACCGCACTCGTCCCCCGCCTCCACGAGGTCACGTCGGGCCGCATCACGCTGGACGGTCACGACATCACCGAGATGCCCCGGGAATCGCTGCGCGCCCTGGTGGCCGTGGCCTTCGAGGAACCCACCCTCTTCTCCGCGAGCATCGGCGAGAACGTCCTCATGGGCGCCCACCCGAACGCGGGCGAGCCGGAACTGGACCGCGCCCTGGCCATCGCCCAGGCGGAGTTCGCGCACGCCCTCCCCGACGGCACGGCCACCCAGGTCGGCGAGCAGGGCCTCAGCCTGTCCGGCGGCCAACGGCAGCGGCTGGCGCTGGCGCGGGCGGTGGTCGGCCACCCCCGCTTCCTCGTGCTGGACGATCCGCTGTCGGCACTGGACGTGCACACGGAGGCCGCGGTGGAGGCCGCGCTGCGCCGCGTGCTCGCGGAGACGACCGCGATGATCGTGGCGCACCGCCCGTCGACGGTCCTGCTCGCCGACCGCGTGGCCCTGCTCTCCGGCGGCCGTATCGCCGCGGTGGGCACCCATCACGAACTGCTGCGCACGAACGCGGAGTACGCCCATCTGATGTCCGGGACCGAGGGGGACGAGCGATGACGGCGCCCACGACCGCCGCGCCGAACAGGGAACCGAACGAGGAGCCGGACAAGGAATCGGCCAAGGACCCGGGCAGCGGGCAGCCCCTCGCGCGGCGGGCCTCCGCCGACCACCCGTTCGACCACGACGACCTCCCCACTCCCCCGGGCGCCACCCTCGCGCTGCTGCGCTCCCTGCTCGCGCCGATGAAGGCCCGGGTGGTCATGGCGAGTGTGCTGCTCCTGCTCCAGCAGGCGGCGGTGCAGGCGGGCCCGCTGCTGGTGGCGTACGCCATCGACACCGCCGTACCGGCGCTCAGGGACGGCCGGAACGGACCGCTGACCACGGTGGCGGTCGGGTATCTGCTGTGCGCGCTGGCCGCCGGCGGTCTGCAGTACGCGTTCATCGGGGCGTCCGCGCGCGTGAACCAGGACGTGCTGCTGGATCTGCGGGGCCGGATCTTCCGGCACGCGCAGGCGCTGAGCCTCGACTTCCACGAGCGGTACACCTCGGGCCGGCTCATCTCCCGGTCCACCACGGACGTCGAGTCGCTGCGCGAACTGCTCGACGAGGGGCTGCAGGAACTCATCGGGGTGATCGTCGCCTTCGTGTACATCTCGGCGATGCTGCTCTGGCTGGACCTGGGGCTGGGCGCGGCGGCGGTGGCGTCGTTCGTGCCGCTGTACGGGTTCGTACGGATGTACCGGCGGCGCGCGGCGAGCGTCTACACGGCCCGGTCGACGGCGATCGCCGCGGTGATCGTGAAGTTCGCGGAAACGATGAACGGCATCCGCCCGGTGCGGGCGTTCCGCCGGGAGGCCGCGAACGACACGGGGTTCCGTGCCCTGAACCGGCGCCACGAGCGCAGGAACGGTGACGCCATCCTGGAGATGGCCCGCTATGTGGTCTGCTCCCGTGTGGTCGCCAACATCACGGTCGCGGCGATCGTGCTGTGGGGCGCCTACCGGGTGGCGTCGGAGTCGCTCGCGCTGGGTGTGCTGGCGGCGTCGGTGCTGTATCTGCGGCGGTTGTACGACCCGATCGACCGCCTCGGAATGTTCCTCAACTCGTACCAGTCGGCGGCGGCCTCCCTGGAGAAGATCGCGGGGTTGCTGGCCCAGACCCCCTCGGTCCCCGAGCCGCGCGAGCCGCGGGAACTGCCGGCCCCGGCATCCGAACTCCCTGGCCGCGAGGTGGTGTTCGAGGACGTACGGTTCGCGTACCGAACCGGCGGCGAGGTCCTGCCCCGCTTCGGCCTCACGCTCGCCGCGGGCAGCACGGTGGCGGTGGTCGGCTCCACCGGCGCCGGCAAGTCGACCCTCGCCAAGCTGGTGGCCCGCTTCTACGACCCCTCGTCCGGGCGGGTCCTCCTCGACGGCGTCGACCTGCGCGACCTCTCGGTGCGCGAGCTGCGGCGCGGGATCGTCATGGTGACCCAGGAGTCGTTCCTGTTCTCCGGCACGGTCGCCGAGAACATCGCGATCGGCCGCCCCGAAGCGACCCGCGCGGACGTCGAGCGGGCAGCCAAGGCCATCGGCGCCCATGACTTCATCAGCGCCCTGCCCGACGGCTACGACACCGACGTACGCAAGCGCGGTGGCCGCATCTCCGCGGGACAGCGCCAACTCGTCGCGTTCGCCCGTGCGTTGCTCGCCGACCCGGCCGTCCTCATCCTGGACGAGGCGACCAGTTCCCTCGACGTCCCCGGGGAACGGGCCGTCCAGCGCGCGATGTCCACGGTCCTGCAGGGCCGCACGGCCGTGGTGATCGCCCACCGCCTCTCCACGGTCGGGATCGCCGACCGGGTGCTGGTGATGGAGCACGGCCGGATCGTCGAGGACGGCAGCCCGGCGGAGCTGATCGCGGGGAGGGGCCGCTTCGCGGACCTGCACCGGGCGTGGCGGGACAGCCTGGCGTAGCGCCTCGTCAGGGGCACGTATCGCCATGCGGCTCCGCCGCGTGGGCGCGGCCGGTCCCGCCCTGCCGCGCGAGCCGCGACATTGACGATCCCACACGAGAATCGGGGGCTGATGATCGACGCGTACGAGGACCCCGGCACACCCGACTGCCGGGGCGGCGCCCGGTACCTGTGGTGGCTGGTCCGCATGCAGGCGGGCCGGTCCGCGCTCGGCTCGCTGATCTCCTGCGTATGGATGGTGCTGCTCGCGGCGACCCCGTATCTGCTCTCCCGGGCGATCGACGAGGGCCTGGAGCCCGGTGACCAGCGGGCGCTGGCCGGTTGGACGGCCGCGCTGTTCGGGGTCGGCGCCTTCAACGCGTGGCTGAGCATCATGCGGCACCGCACGATGACCCGTGTGCGGATGGACGCCAACTTCCGCACGGTGAAGGCCGTGATGGCGCACGCGGTCCGGCTCGGAGCGGCCCTGCCGCGCCGCGTCGGCGCCGGGGAGGTCGTCACGATCGGGGTGGGCGACGTCAACACGATCTCCTCGTCGCTGACGGTCATCGGGCCGGGCGTCGGCGCGCTCGCCGCGTATCTGGTGGTCGCCGGGCTGCTGGTGTCGATCTCGCTGCCGATCGCGGCGGTCGTCCTGCTGGGGATGCCGCTGATGGCCGTCCTCGTGGGGCCGTTGCTGCTGCGGCTGCAGGGCACGGAGACGGAGTACCGCGAGCGGCAGGGCGTGCTGACCGCGCGGATCGCGGACCTCGCGGGCGGGCTGCGCGTCCTCAACGGCCTCGGCGGCAAGGGTCTGGTCGCCGACGCGTTCCGCCGGGACTCGCAGCGGCTGCGCGCGCAGGGGTACCGGGTGGGAGCGGTGACGAGCTGGACTCAGGCGCTCGGGGTGGGGCTGCCGACGCTGTTCCTCGCGGTGGTGACCTGGCTGGCGGCCCGGCTCGCCGCCCAAGGGGCCATCACGGTGGGCGAGTTGGTGTCGGTGTACGGGTATGTCACCGTACTGGTGCGGCCGGTGTCGTACTTCGTCGACTGGGGGTACGAGCTGAGTCGCGGGGTGGTGGCCGCGCGGCGCGTCATCCGGTTCCTGGCCCTGGAGCCGCTGCCGGACCACGGCACCGTGGACGCCCCCGCCGAGCCGTCCGCGCTGCACGACCCGGAGTCGGGCGTACGGGTGCCGCCCGGGCGGCTGGCCGCGCTGGCCGCCGAACGGCCGGCCGAGGCCACGGCCGTCGTGGACCGGCTCGGCCGGTACGCGCCGACGGCGGTGACCTGGGACGGGACCCCGTTGGACGAGATCCCGTTGGCGCAGGTCCGCGCGCGGATCCTGGTCGCCGACCACGAGGCCCACCTGTTCGCGGGACGGCTGCGCGACCTGCTCGGCGGTCACGGCGACGTCGACGACGCGAAGGCCGCGCGGGCCCTGCACGCGGCGGTGGCCGAGGACATCGTGCAGAGCCTGGCGGACGGCCTCGACTCGCCGGTCGAGGCACAGGGCCGCAACCTCTCCGGGGGCCAGCGGCAGCGCGTACGGCTGGCCCGGGCCCTGGTGGCCGACCCCGAGATCCTGCTCGCCGTCGAGCCCACCTCGGCGCTCGACGCCCACACCGAGGCGCGCGTCGCCCAGCGGCTGCGGGCCGCCCGCGAGGGCCGTACGACCCTCGTCACCACCACCTCGCCCCTCGTCCTCGACCACGCGGACACCGTCCTCCACCTGGTCGACGGCAAGGTCGCCGCCACCGGCACCCACCGAGAACTCCTCGCGCGCGAGCCGCGGTACCGGGCGCTGGTGGCACGGGACGCGGGCGAGGAAGAGGACACGGACGAGACCGCGGTCGAGGAGGTCGCACGGTGACCACGCAACCCACCTCCCACCTCTCGGGCCGGCTGCCCGTCGCCGAGCCGGCCGCCGTGCGGAGGGCCACCGTACGGCTGGTGCGGGCCGACGGGCGGGCGTTCCTCGCCGTGTTGGGGCTGAACGCGGCGGCTGCCGCGATGGGTCTGGCCGGGCCGTGGCTACTCGGGCGGATCATCGACGAGGTGCGCGGCGGGGGTGGCGTCGGGGTGGTGGACCGGCTGGCGGCGGCGATCGTGCTGTGCGCGGTGGCGCAGTTGCTGCTGGCGCGCTGGGCCCGGTTCGTGGGGCACCGGTTCGGGGAGCGGACGCTGGCGCGGGTGCGGGAGGAGTTCGTGGACCGGACGCTGGCGCTGCCCGCGTCGGTCGTGGAGCGGGCCGGGACCGGCGATCTGACGGCGCGCGGCACGGCCGACGTGGACGCCGTCGGCAGGACGCTGCGCGATGTCGGCCCGGAGCTGCTCATCAGCTCGATGCAGGCGTTGTTCCTGATCGGGGCGGTGTTCGCGCTGGATCCGCTGCTCGGCGTGTGCGCGCTGTCCGGCCTGGCCGGCATCGGGGTGGTGCTGCGCTGGTATCTGCGCCGGGCGCGCACCGGTTATCTCGCGGAGGGCGCGGCCAATTCCGAGGTCGCGGAGATCGTCGCGGCGACGGCGTCCGGCGCCCGTACGGTGGAGGCGCTGCGGCTGGAGCGGCGGCGGATCACCGCGAGCCGGGACGCGCTGGAGGCATCCCGGCGACGGCGGTTCCACACCCTGTTCCTGCGCACGGTGTTCTTCCCGGGCGTGGAGATCTCCTACTTCGTGCCCCAGGCGCTGGTCCTGCTGCTCGGCGGGGTGCTGCTGGCGCGCGGCTCGGTCAGCCTGGGCGCGGTGGTGTCGGCGGCCCTGTATCTGCAGCAGCTCAGCGGTCCGCTGGACGAGATCCTGATGCGGGTGGAACTGCTGCAGAGCAGCGGCGCCTCGTTCGCGAGGGTGGAGGGCCTGGCCGGGGCCCCGCGGCCGTCTCGCGCCGACTCCCCGGAACCGGCGGACGACCGCATCGACGTGACCGGTGTCCGCTACGCCTACGACCGGGGCGGCGAGGTGCTGCGGGGTGTGGACCTGACCGTGCGGCCGGGCGAACGCCTCGCGGTGGTGGGCCCGTCCGGCGCGGGCAAGACCACTCTCAGCCGCCTCCTGGCCGGCATCGACGCGCCGACGGCGGGCACGGTGACCGTCGGCGGCGTCCCCGTCGGCGGCCTCGGCCCCGAACGCCTGCGCCGCCAGGTCGTCCTCGTCACCCAGGAGCACCACGTGTTCCTGGGAACGGTCCGCGACAATCTCCTGATCGCCGAACCCGGCGCCTCGGACGAGGAGTTGTGGACCGCCCTGGCGGCGGTGGGCGCCGACACCTGGGTGCGTGAGCTCCCGGACGGCCTGGACACCCGCCTCGGCGAGGGCGGTCGCCGCACGGACGGCCCTCAGGCCCAGCAGCTCGCGCTCGCCCGCGTCGTCCTCGCCGACCCCCACACCCTCATCCTCGACGAGGCCACCGCCCTGCTCGACCCCACCACCGCCCGCCACACCGAACGCGCCCTCGCCGCCGTCCTCCACGGCCGCACCGTCATCGCCATCGCCCACCGCCTCCACACGGCCCATGACGCCGACCGCGTCGCCGTCATGGAGAACGGCCGGCTCACCGAACTCGGCACGCACGAGGAACTGGTGGCGGCGGGCGGGGCGTACGCGGCGTTGTGGGAGAGGTGGCACGGGGAGGGGGTGGCCTGACGGGCGCGCGGCACCGTACGAGAATGCCGAACACCCCTGCCAGAACAAGGAGTTCCCGTCCCATGATGCCGCCGATGTGTGTCGTCTGCCCTCCCGCCCCGTACAGCCGCAGGCCATTCGAGGAGTTCACCCTGGTGCACTTCCGCGAGACCCGCACGTACGACGAGGACTGGGTCGGTCACCCGGAGAACGCCGTCTGGTTCTGCGCCGACCACGCACCCCTCGTCGAGGGGCTGACCGGCCTGACGGCCGACGAGGCGCTTGAGCGGATCGGGCAGCGGACGACGCGGAGCTGATCAGACGCCTTCGCCAGGACGCGTTACACGGTCCGTGTATCGAACATGACTCACCGGACAACGGAGCGTTTCCGGCCAACTTATTGACGCGCTCCTGACAGGACCCACGGTCTCCTGCAAATCTGCCCACAACCGCGACACAGCAACCTCACAGCTAGGTCCCGCCGTGCCGTGAAGCACTCCCCACGCATGTGGTTTTCGCGTTCACCAGTCACACCTTGTTCTGCCCGGGCGGTCACCAGCCTTCCGGTCTCCCCTGGCCGCGCGAACCCGCGGCCGTGCAGAAGGAGTCAGTGTTGAGACGCCAGTCCCACAGACACACCTCCCACACCGGTAACACCTTCGGCCACAGCACCCGGCGACGCGCCGCCGCCGGCGCGCTCGTCGCCGTCACCGCCCTGTTGGCCGCGGCCGTCCAGTCGGGCGCCGCCACCGCCGCCCCGGAGAAGGCACCGTCGGCTGCGGGCAAGGCCGACCCGGGCGCGCTCTCCGTGAAGCTCACCCCCGCCCAGCGGGCCGAGCTGATACGCGAGGCCAACGCGACGAAGGCGGAGACGGCCGGGGAGCTGAACCTCGGCGCGAAGGAGAAGCTCGCCGTCCGTGACGTGGTCAAGGACCGCGACGGCACCGTGCACACGCGGTACGAGCGGACGTACGACGGCCTCCCGGTCCTCGGCGGCGACCTGGTCGTCGAGACCTCGAAGGCGGGCGAGACCGAGGGCATCGTCAAGGCCACCAAGGCGAAGATCGAGGTCCCGTCGCTCACGCCGACCGTCAGCACCGGCAAGGCAGAGAAGCAGGCGCTCGGCGCGGCGAAGGCCGAGGACGCCGAGAACCCGGACGTCAACCGCGCGCCCCGCAAGGTGGTCTGGGCCGCGGGCGGCAAGCCGGTTCTCGCGTACGAGACGGTCGTCGGCGGCTTCCAGCACGACGGCACCCCGCAGGAGCTGCACGTCGTCACCGACGCCACCACCGGCGAGAAGCTGTACGAGTGGGAGGCGATCGCCACCGGCACCGGCCACACGGTGTACAGCGGCGAGGTGACCCTCGGCAGCACGCAGTCCGGTTCGACGTACAACCTCACCGACGGCGCGCGCGGCAACCACCGGACGTACAACCTCAACCGCGGCACCTCCGGCACCGGCACGCTGTTCTCCGGCTCCGACGACGTGTGGGGCAACGGAAGCTCGTCGAACCTGGAGTCTGCCGCCGCCGACGCCCACTACGGCGCGGCGCTGACCTGGGACTACTACAAGAACGTGCACGGCCGCAACGGCATCCGGGGTGACGGCGTCGGCGCCTACTCGCGTGTGCACTACGGCAACAACTTCGTCAACGCCTTCTGGTCCGACGGCTGCTTCTGCATGACCTACGGCGACGGCAGGGGCAACGCCAACCCGCTGACGTCGATCGACGTGGCCGCGCACGAGATGACCCACGGCCTCACCAACAACACCGCGGGCCTCAACTACAGCGGCGAGTCCGGCGGCCTGAACGAGGCGACCTCCGACATCCTCGCCGCGGCGGTCGAGTTCCACGCGGCCAACTCCTCCGACGTCGGTGACTACCTCATCGGCGAGAAGATCGACATCAACGGCGACGGCACCCCGCTGCGCTACATGGACAAGCCGAGCAAGGACGGCTCGTCGAAGGACGCGTGGTACTCGGGCATCGGCTCCGTCGACGTGCACTACTCCTCCGGCCCCGCGAACCACTTCTTCTACCTCCTCTCCGAGGGCAGCGGCGCCAAGACCGTCAACGGCGTCAGCTACGACTCGCCCACCTCGGACGGCCTCCCGGTGACGGGTATCGGCCGCGCCAAGGCGGAGCAGATCTGGTTCAAGGCGCTGACCACGAAGTTCACGTCGACGACCAACTACGCGGGTGCCCGCACCGGCACGCTCGCGGTCGCCGGTGACCTGTACGGCACCACGTCCGCGGAGTACGCGGCCGTGCAGCACGCGTGGGCCGGCGTCAACGTCGGCTCACGGCCCGGTGACGGCGGTGGCGGCGGTACGTCGTTCGAGAACACGGCCGACGTGTCGATTCCGGACAACGGCGCGGCGGTCACCTCGTCGATCACCGTCTCCGGCCGGACCGGCAACGCGCCGTCGAACCTCGCGGTCGCCGTGGACATCGTCCACACCTACGTCGGCGACCTCCAGATCCAGCTGGTCGCCCCCGACGGCACGGCGTACACGCTGAAGGCGTACGGCACCGGCGGCAGCTCGGACAACATCGACACCACCTACACGGTGAACGCCTCCTCCGAAGTCGCCAACGGCGTCTGGCAGTTGAGGGTCCAGGACAACGCGGCCCGGGACACCGGCCACATCAACAGCTGGAAGCTGACGTTCCCCTAGGCCACCCCTCGGGCGGGAACTCCCGGCAAGGCGTCGCCCCGGCGGGTCACCTCCCGCCGGGGCGACGCCGTTCGCTTTCCCGAAACGTTCGCCGGACAGTCGGCTTTCGGCCAACATCACCACCTCCTCCTGACATGCACACGACCTAGGTGTCACTCTTCCCCCACCCACCGCACCAGCACCAGAGCACTCCCCCACATAAGGAGCTTGTGTGACCCCCCTCTACGCGCGTCACAAGCGCACCACGCTGGCCATCGCCACCGCCCTCGCCGCCGGCGCGCTGCTCACCACCGGGCTTACCACCGGTGCCACCGCCCAGCCCGCGCCGGCCGCGGACAAGACCCGGCCGGCCGGTGCCCCGGTCCTGCTGACCCCCTCCGCGCGCACCGCCCTGATCAAGCAGGCGGACTCCGCCGCGACCGGGACGGCCGACGAGATAGGCCTGGGCGCCAAGGAGGAGCTGGTCGTCCGCGACGTCCTCAAGGACGCCGACGGCACGGTCCACACGCGCTACGAGCGCACCTACGGCGGCCTCCCGGTCCTCGGCGGCGATCTGATCGTCCACGAGTCGAAGACCGGTGACGTCAAGAGCGTCACCAAGGCCACGAAGGCCCCCGTCAGGGTCGCCGACCTCACCGCGGACGTCACCAAGGCCAGCGCCGAGAAGCAGGCGCTCAAGGCCGCCAAGGCCGAGGGCTCCACCAGGACCGAGGCCGACAGGGCGCCCCGTAAGGTCGTCTGGGCGGCCGACGGCGAGCCCGCGCTCGCCTACGAGACGGTCGTCGGCGGCTTCCAGCACGACGGCACCCCGCAGGAGCTGCACGTCATCACCGACGCGGAGACCGGCGAGAAGCTGTACGAGTGGGAGGCCATCCAGACCGGTACCGGCCACAGCCAGTACAACGGCCAGGTCACCATCGGCACGACCCCGTCGGGCTCGACGTACAACCTGACCGACGCCTCACGCGGCGGCCACAAGACGTACAACAAGGCCCGCGCCACGTCGTCCTCGGCCGGCACGCTCTTCACCGACGCGAACGACATCTGGGGCACCGGCAGCATCTCCAGCTCCCCGACCGACCAGAACGCCGCCGTGGACGCCCACTACGGCGCCCAGGTCACCTGGGACTTCTACAAGAACGTCCTCGGCCGCAACGGCATCAGGAACAACGGCGTCGCCGCCCACTCCCGCGTCCACTACGGCAACAACTTCGGTAACGCCTTCTGGTCCGACAGCTGCTTCTGCATGACCTACGGCGACGGTGCGGGCAACGTCAAGCCGCTGACCTCCCTCGACGTGGCCGGCCACGAGATGACCCACGGCCTGACCTCCAACACGGCGCGCCTCAACTACTCGGGCGAGTCCGGCGGCCTCAACGAGGCCACCTCCGACATCATCGCCACGGCCGTCGAGTTCTACGCGGCCAACTCCAAGGACCCGGGCGACTACCTCATCGGCGAGAAAATCGACATCCGCGGCAACGGCACCCCGCTGCGCTACATGGACCAGCCGAGCAGGGACGGCAAGTCGGCCGACTACTGGTCGTCGTCGCTGGCCGGCCTGGACGTCCACTACTCGTCGGGCCCGGCGAACCACTTCTTCTACCTCCTCTCCGAGGGCAGCGGTTCGAAGACGATCAACGGCGTGTCGTACAACTCCCCGACGTCGAACGGCTCCACGATCACCGGCATCGGCCGCGACAAGGCCGTCCAGATCTGGTACAAGGCGCTGACCACGTACATGACCTCGACGACCAACTACAAGGGCGCCCGCACGGCGACCCTGAACGCGGCTCGTGACCTCTACGGCTCCGGCAGCACGGAGTACAACGCGGTGAACGCGACGTGGGCGGCGGTCAACGTCACGGCGTGACGTCGCGTCGGCCTGGCCGAGGTGGGTGGGGCGGTACCCGGAGAGAAGGCGACTTCGGGTGCCGCCCTACGCTTTGGCCCATGCCCCATACCGACGGCCCTCCCCCCGAGGGCCCCTTCACCTACGACGCGGTCGGCGCGACCCGCGATGGACACTGCCCGCCCGACTTCCACCCCCTCCACGTCCGCACCCGCATCGGGGAGGGCACGGACGTCTTCGAACGCGCCGCCACCGCGGTCCTCACCTGGGAAATGCACCGCGCGATGGGCGTGGGCATACAGACGGACGCCACCGAAGCCGCCCCGGGTGTCGACGTCACGGTGACACTGGGCGGCGTCATCAAGGCCCCCTGCCGCGTCGTCTGGACCCTCGACGAGCCCCGCCGCAAGGGCTGGGCCTACGGCACCCTGCCGGGCCACCCGGAATGCGGCGAGGAGGCCTTCGTGGTCGACCGCACTGGCGACGGCACGGTATGGCTGACCGTCACGGCCTTCAGCCGGGGCGCCAAGTGGTACGCCCGCGCGGGCGGCGCCGCGACGAGGGGCCTGCAGCACGCGTACGCGCGCCGCTGCGGGGTCGTGTTGCGGAGGTTGGCGGGGGACCCTGAGGAGTGAATAACTTGTGCAACTGGGACGTTCGTTACCTGGTGTCACTGTTCACGTCCAGCTCAGGACCGCACTTCAGGCCTCGACGAACGCACTGAGTCTCGAGCACGGACAGAAGCATGTCGGCGCGGGATTCACGGCCGGGGCGGGGCGGCCGTATCGACCACCCCGCCCCGGCCGGGGCTACCGCATCAACACCCCCGCCCCCTCCCCCATCTCCTCCGGAGGCACCGCCACCAGTCCCAGCTCGGCCGGTGAGACGAGCAGGCGGTGGGCGGGCAGGATGCGGACCGTGTAGCCGAAGGAGCCCGTGCGGTCCAGGGCGAGGGGGCCCTCGTAGAGCCAGCGGCCCTCCTCGTCGGGGCCGCTCGTCGGCTTCAGCGGGCCGTACGTGCCGTCCGTGATGCGGTCCTCCGTGTCCACGCGGCCGGAGACCGCCTGGACCTCGACGTCGTCCGGGGCGAGGTCGCCGAGCGCGACGCGTACTCGGAGCACGAGCGTCGCGCCCAGTTCGGCGGCGGTGCTCTCGGGAGCGGCGGACGTCTCCACGTGGTCCACCTTCACCCGGTGCCACCCGCCCCGCACCCGTGCCTTCCAGTCGGCGGACTCCCGGGCCACGTCCGGGGTCAGCGACCGGTGGGCCCGCGCCGCCGGGGCGTACAGGCGCTCCACGTACTCGCGGACCATGCGGCCGGCCAGCACCTTCGGTCCGAGGTGGGTGAGGGTCTGGCGCACCATCTCGATCCAGCGGTCGGGCAGGCCGCCCTGGCCGCGCTCGTAGAAGCGTGGGGCCACCCGCTGTCCGAGCAGGTCGTACAGGGCCGTCGCCTCCAGCTCGTCCCGGCGGTCGTCGTCGGTCGCCTTACCGTCCGCGGTCGGGATCGCCCAGCCGAAGTCCGGCTGGAACCACTCGTCCCACCAGCCGTCCAGCACCGACAGGTTCAGGCAGCCGTTCAGCGCCGCCTTCATCCCGCTCGTCCCGCACGCCTCCAGCGGTCGCAGCGGGTTGTTGAGCCACACGTCGCAGCCCGGATACAGCTTCCGGGCCATGGCCATGCCGTAGTCCGGCAGGAACACGATCCGGTGGCGGACGCGTGGGTCGTCCGCGAACCGCACCAGCTCCTGGATCAGCCGCTTCCCGCCGTCGTCCGCCGGGTGCGCCTTGCCCGCGACCACGATCTGCGCCGGCCTCTCCGGGTGGAGCAACAGCTCCATGAGCCGGTCGGGGTCGCGCAGCATCAGGGTCAGGCGCTTGTAAGAGGGGACGCGGCGGGCGAAGCCGATGGTCAGGACGTCCGGGTCCAGCACACCGTCGATCCACCCGAGTTCGGCGGTGCCGGCGCCGCGCTGCCGCCAGGAGGCGTACAGGCGTTCCCGTACCTCCGTCACCAGCTGCTCGCGCAGGCCCCGGCGCAGCTCCCAGATGTCCTGGTCGGGGATGTCGGCCACGGCGTCCCAGCGGTCGGAGCCGCCGACCGTCATGGCGTCCTCGGTCCGTTCGGCGCCGATCTGGCGGGCGCCGAGGCGGAAGACCTCCGGGGCCACCCACGTCGGGGCGTGTACACCGTTCGTCACCGAGGTGATCGGGACCTCCTCCGCGTCGAAGCCCGGCCACAGGCCGGAGAACATCTCGCGGCTGACCTGGCCGTGCAGCAGCGAGACGCCGTTCGCGCGCTGCGCCAGCCGCAGCCCCATCACGGCCATGTTGAAGACGTTCGGGTCGCCGCCCCGGTAGGTCTCCATGCCCAGTCCCAGGATGCGGCCCACGTCCATGCGCGGGAGTTCGGCGTGGGGCCCGAAGTGGCGGGCGACCAGCTCCCGGTCGAAGCGGTCGATGCCGGCGGGGACGGGGGTGTGGGTGGTGAAGACCGTGCCGGCCCGGACCGCCTCGAGGCCGGCGTCGAAGTCGAGCCCCTCGTCGCGGAGTTCGGCGATGCGTTCCAGGCCGAGGAAGCCCGCGTGTCCCTCGTTGGTGTGGAAGACCTCCGGCCCGGGGTGGCCGGTGAGCCTGCAGTACATGCGTACGGCCCGGACTCCTCCTATGCCGAGCAGCATCTCCTGGAGGAGGCGGTGTTCGCTGCCGCCGCCGTACAGCCGGTCGGTGACGCCGCGTTCGCCGAGGTCGTTCTCCTCGACGTCCGAGTCGAGCAGCAGCAACGGCACCCGGCCGACCTGGGCCTGCCAGATGCGGGCGTGCAGCCGTCGGCCGCCGGGGAGAGCCAGGTCGACCTGGGCGGGGGTGCCGTCGGCCGCCGCCAGCGGCACCAGGGGCAGCTCGTTCGGGTCGAGCACCGGATAGTGCTCCTGCTGCCAGCCGTCGCGGGACAGGGACTGCCGGAAGTAGCCGTGCCGGTAGAGCAGTCCGACGCCGATCATCGGTACGCCGAGGTCGCTGGCCGCCTTCAGATGGTCGCCGGCGAGGATGCCGAGGCCGCCGGAGTACTGCGGCAGGGCGGCGGTGATGCCGAACTCGGGCGAGAAGTAGGCGACGGCGGCCGGGAGTTCGGACGTCTGTGCCTGCCCCTGGTACCAGCGGTCCCCCGTGGCGTAGTCCCGCAGGTCGTCGGCGACGACGGTCAGGCGGCGCAGAAATCGCCGGTCCTCGGCGAGTTCGGCCAGGCGCCGGGTGGAGACGGAGCCGAGGAGGCGTACGGGGTCACCGCCGGACGCGGCCCAGCGCTCGGGGTCGACCGACTGGAAGAGGTCACGGGTCTCCGCGTGCCAGGACCAGCGCAGATTGCGCGCCAGTTCGCTGAGCGGATGCAGGGCTTCGGGAAGGACGGGTCGGACGGTGAATCTGCGGATGGCCTTCACAGAGGGTTCCACCTTCACGCCAGGACGTACGGGCCGGGGGACGCACTGCTGCCGTGCGCCCGTTCGTCACCCCCGACGGTAGGGAGCGGCGCGGGGGTCCGGCAACTGCGGCGCGTCCCTCGGTACGCAATTACGGCGCATCCGTACCCCGGCCGCCCTGCGGGGCAGTCCCCTTCGGCGGGTTCAGTCCTGAATTCGCCGCAAGCCAGCCGCAACCTTCCCATGTACCCCACGGGGGATATGGCCGATTCCGCCCCTCTGTGCGACCTTGTGGCGCTTCACGCCTCGCGAGAGGCTGCCCAGTGGCGCACCGGCCGTCCTCGGCCGAATCCGGTGGATTCCGGCAGCCCGCCACGGCCGGCTCCCGCTGAACCGCGGTGCCGGTGCGCCGGGTCGAGGAGGGGGTTCTCACACATGCACCATCTGGCAGAGGCGAGAAGCTGGCGCGCACGCTGGGCGGGAGGCCTCACGGCGGTCATGACGGCCGCGGTGCTTTCGGCCGTCACCCTGCCCGCGCAGGCCGCTCCGGAGGGGCTCGTCATCGGAGCCGGTGATCCCGGTTCCCTCAGCGGCAGTTACATCGTGACCCTCAAGGCGGGAACGAAGGCCCCGTCGACGGCGGGAAAGGACGTGGCGGCGGAGTACGGGGCGAGAATAGGCCATATGTACAGCACGGCCCTGAACGGTTACTCCGTACGGGCCGGTGAGAAACAGGCCAGGCGTCTCGCGGCGGACTCCCGCGTGGCCTCGGTCGTCCAGGACTCGAAGGTCGCCTACGACCACCGGCAGCCCGACCCGCCCTCGTGGGGCCTGGACCGGA
Organism: Streptomyces sp. TG1A-60; assembly: GCF_037201975.1. Lineage (NCBI taxonomy): Bacteria > Bacillati > Actinomycetota > Actinomycetes > Kitasatosporales > Streptomycetaceae > Streptomyces > Streptomyces sp. TG1A-60. The sequence goes on from NZ_CP147520.1 coordinate 2,467,027, forward strand.
TCGACCAACCGAAGCCGCCGCTCGACAAGAGCTACACCTGGCCCGAGTCGGCGGGCAAGGGCGCCACCGTGTACGTGATCGACACCGGCATACGGATCACCCATGAGGACTTCGGCGGCCGGGCCGGTCACGGCTGGGACTTCGTCCAGAACGACCGGATCGCGCAGGACGGCAACGGCCACGGCACCCATGTCGCGGGCACCGTCGCCGGCACCGCCCACGGCGTCGCCAAGAAGGCGAAGGTCGTCGCCGTGCGCGTCCTCGACAACGCGGGCTCGGGGACGACCGCCCAGGTCATCGCCGGTATCGACTGGGTCACCCGGCATGCGAGGAAGCCGGCCGTGGCCACCATGAGCCTGGGCGGCTTCGGCAACGCGCAACTCGACGCCGCCGTACGCAACTCCATAGCGTCCGGGGTCACCTACACGGTCGCCGCGGGCAACGACGGACTCGCCGCCGGCCTGTACTCGCCCGCCCGCGTCAAGCAGGCGATCACGGTCGGCGCCACCGACCGGAAGGACGTCCGCGCCGACTTCTCGAACTGGGGCCCGAGCCTGGACCTGTTCGCGCCCGGCGTGTCCGTCACCTCCGCCTCGCACAGGAGCGACACCGCGAAGGCGACCCTTTCGGGTACGTCCATGGCCACCCCGCACGCGGCGGGGGCGGCTGCGCTCCATCTGGCCGACCATCCGTCGGCCACGCCGGCCGAGGTGGGCGAAGTCCTGGTGGAGCGTGCGGTTTCGGGCAAGGTCAAGGACGGATATCCGGGCTCCCCGAACCGACTTCTCCAGGTCGACGGCCCGTAGGAAGCCGTAACACCACAGGTGAACAGCCCTTTACCCAGAGCGACTACAGTGACCGGTCTCGCCCACCCAGGACGAGGCCGGTCTTGTGTGTAGACATACGCGTGAGTAGTTAACAAAGTGCCGGAATGCCCACCCGCACTGTGTGGGAAGGCTCCACCGGTACGTCCCGCTGGCCCCACCTCCCCACAACTCTCATCCGCCCACCCACGTTGACGCGGACAGGAGCGGTCATGCCCGCCACGCACCACTCGTCAGCACCCCCGACGACCAGTACCACGCCCGCCGCACCCGACAGCACCGCCGCACGCCCCGCACGCCGGGCGCGCACCGGCCCGCCCGAGCCGACCGCGCCGCCCCCCAAGACCCCTGTGCCCCCGGGCGCCCCCACCATCGGGCGGATACCGGTCCTCGACGTACGGCCGACCGTGCACCACGGCCGCCGACCGGCGAAGGCGGTCGTGGGCGAGGCCTTCGAGATCTCGGCCGTCGTCATCCGGGAGGGCCATGACGCGGTCGCCGCCCATGTCGTGCTCAGGGACCCGGAGGGCCGTCCGGCCGGCTGGACCCCGATGCGCGAACTCGCCCCCGGCACCGACCGTTGGGGCGCCACCGTCTCCGTACCGGGCGAGGGCCTCTGGTCCTACGCCGTAGAGGGCTGGGGCGACCCGATCAGCACCTGGCGCCACCACGCCCACATCAAGATCCCGGCCGGCATCGACACCGAACTGGTCCTGGAGGAGGGCGCGCGCCTCTACGAACGCGCCGCCGACGGCGTCCCCGAGGGCCTGGGCAGGCGAGGCGTCCTGCTCGCCGCCGTGGACGCGCTCCGGGACACCGGGCGGCCCGCGTCCGCCCGGCTGGCGGCGGCGTCGGTGCCGGAGGTGGACGAGGTCCTGGCCGTGCACCCGTTGCGTGAGCTGGTCACCTCCAGCGAGCCGTTGCCGCTGCTGGTGGAGCGGGAACGGGCCCTGTTCGGCTCCTGGTACGAGTTCTTCCCCCGCTCCGAGGGCACCCCCGAACAGCCCCACGGCACCTTCCGCACCGCAGCCCGCCGCCTGCCCGCCATCGCGGGGATGGGCTTCGACGTGGTCTACCTGCCACCGATCCACCCCATCGGCACCACCTTCCGCAAGGGCCGCAACAACACCCTCTCCCCCACCGGCGACGACGTGGGCGTGCCCTGGGCGATCGGCTCACCCGAGGGCGGCCACGACGCCGTCCACCCCCACCTGGGCACCCTCGAGGACTTCGACCACTTCGTCACCGAAGCCCGCGCGCTGGGGCTGGAGGTGGCCCTCGACTTCGCCCTGCAGTGCTCCCCCGACCACCCCTGGGTGCACAAACACCCCGAGTGGTTCCACCACCGCCCCGACGGCACCATCGCCCACGCGGAGAACCCGCCCAAGAAGTACCAGGACATCTACCCCATCGCCTTCGACGCCGACATGCCCGGCCTGATCACCGAGACCACCCGGGTACTGCGGCACTGGATGGACCACGGCGTGCGGATCTTCCGCGTCGACAACCCCCACACCAAACCGGTCGTCTTCTGGGAACAGGTGATCGCCGACATCAACCGCACCGACCCGGACGTCATCTTCCTCGCCGAGGCGTTCACCCGCCCGGCGATGATGCACACCCTGGCCGCGGCCGGATTCCAGCAGTCCTACACCTACTTCACCTGGCGTACCACCAAGGAGGAACTGACCGAGTACGCCACCGAACTGGCCGGCGAGGCCGCGAGCTACATGCGGCCCAACTTCTTCGTCAACACCCCCGACATCCTCCACGCCTTCCTCCAGGACGGCGGACGCCCGGCCTTCGAACTGCGCGCCGTACTCGCCGCGACCCTCTCCCCCACCTGGGGCGTCTACTCCGGCTACGAACTGTGCGAGAACACCCCCCTCAAACCCGGCAGCGAGGAATACCTCGACTCGGAGAAGTACCAACTCCGCCCACGCGACTGGGACACCGCCGAACGAGACGGACGCACCATCGCCCCACTGCTCGGCAAGCTCAACGAGATCAGGCGCCGGAGCCCGGCGCTGCGACAGTTGCGCGACCTGCACTTCCATCACGCCGACCAGGAAGCGGTGATCATCTACTCGAAGCGCGCGGGCTCGAACACGGTTCTGGTGGTCGTGAACCTCGACCCCCACCACACCCAGGAGGCCACCGTCTCGTTGGACATGCCGCAACTCGGCCTGGACTGGCATGAGTCCGTGCTGGTGCGCGACGAGCTCACCGGCGAGGTCCACACCTGGGGCAGGAACAACTACGTACGTCTCGAACCGGGCCGCGCGCCCGCTCACGTACTGACCGTCCTGCGACCGTCCAACCCGCAGATCGGGGGGTCACCCACATAATGATCGTCAACGAGCCCGTTCCGGACACCTTCGAGGACACGCCGCAGAAGGACCGGGACCCGGACTGGTTCAAACGCGCCGTCTTCTACGAGGTCCTCGTCCGCTCCTTCCAGGACAGCAACGGCGACGGCGTCGGCGACCTCAAGGGCCTGACCGCCAAACTCGACTATCTGCAGTGGCTGGGCATCGACTGCATCTGGCTCCCGCCCTTCTTCAAGTCGCCACTGCGCGACGGCGGCTACGACGTCTCCGACTACACCGCCGTCCTCCCCGAGTTCGGCGACCTCGCCGACTTCGTGGAATTCGTCGACGCCGCCCACCAGCGCGGCATGCGCGTCATCATCGACTTCGTCATGAACCACACCAGCGACCAGCACCCGTGGTTCCAGGAGTCCCGCAGCGACCCCGACGGCCCCTACGGCGACTACTACATCTGGGCCGACGACGACAAGCAGTACCAGGACGCCCGCATCATCTTCGTCGACACCGAAGTCTCCAACTGGACCTTCGACCCCGTCCGCAAGCAGTACTTCTGGCACCGCTTCTTCGCCCACCAACCGGACCTCAACTACGAGAACCCGGCGGTCCAGGAGGAGATGATCTCGGCGCTGCGTTTCTGGCTGGACCTGGGCATCGACGGCTTCCGGCTGGACGCGGTGCCGTATCTGTACCAGCAGGAGGGCACCAACTGCGAGAACCTTCCCGCGACGCATCAGTTCCTCAAGCGGGTGCGGAAGGAGATCGACGCGCACTACCCCGACACCGTACTGCTGGCGGAGGCGAACCAGTGGCCGGAGGACGTCGTCGACTACTTCGGCGACTTCCCCAGCGGCGGCGACGAATGCCACATGGCGTTCCACTTCCCGGTGATGCCGCGCATCTTCATGGCTGTACGCAGGGAGTCCCGCTACCCGGTCTCGGAAATCCTCGCCAAGACCCCGGCCATTCCGTCGAACTGCCAGTGGGGCATCTTCCTGCGCAACCACGACGAGCTCACCCTCGAAATGGTCACCGACGAAGAACGCGACTACATGTACGCGGAGTACGCCAAGGACCCGCGCATGCGCGCCAACATCGGAATCAGGCGCCGCCTCGCCCCGCTCCTCGACAACGACCGCAACCAGATCGAACTGTTCACGGCCCTGCTGCTCTCCCTGCCCGGCTCGCCGATCCTCTACTACGGCGACGAGATCGGCATGGGCGACAACATCTGGCTCGGCGACCGGGACGCGGTGCGCACCCCCATGCAGTGGACACCCGACCGCAACGCGGGCTTCTCCTCCTGCGATCCGGGACGGCTCTCGCTGCCGACGATCATGGACCCGGTCTACGGCTACCAGGTGACGAACGTCGAGGCGTCGATGTCCTCCCCGTCGTCGCTGCTGCACTGGACCCGCCGCATGATCGAGATCCGCAAGCAGAACCCGGCGTTCGGCCTCGGCACCTACACCGAGCTGCCCTCGTCCAACCCCGCCGTCCTCGCCTTCCTCCGGGAGGCCCCCTCCACCGGGGAGAACGAGGACGACCTGGTGCTGTGCGTGCACAACTTCTCCCGTTTCGCGCAGCCCACCGAACTCGACCTGAGCGCCTACGGAGGACGTCACCCCGTCGAGCTCATCGGCGGAGTGCGCTTCCCGGCCATCGGCGAGCTGCCGTATCTGCTCACCCTCGCGGGTCACGGCTTCTACTGGTTCCGCCTGCGAAAGGACGCCGTGTAAGCCCGACCGGAACCCGGGGCGGGCCGGTTTCTCCCGGCCCGCCCGGGGCACGCATCAGTAACACCCCGCCCCGGGGAAAGGACGCGACGCCATGTCGGAAGCCGCCACGCACTCCACCGCGACAAGTCCTGCACCACTGCCCGCGGTCGAAGCGATGCCCGAGCTGCTCACCTCGCTGGAGCCGCTGCTGCGGGAGTGGCTGCCACGGCAGCGCTGGTTCGCGGGGAAGGGGCGGCCGGTCACCGGGTTCGGTCTGGTGGCGGCCACCGCACTGCTGCCGGTGGCTTCGCGGGTGGAGGACTCCCGGTCGGGCACGGCGAAGGCCGGGCTGCTGCATCTCCTCGTCCGCGCCCATCAGCCGCTGGTACCGGCCCAGGGCGCCCCGTCCCACCCCGGCGACTGCTACCAACTGCTGCTCGGCGTGCGCGAGGCGCTGCCGCCACGGCTCGCGCCCGCGCTGATCGGGCATGTGACCGAAGGCCCGCTGGCCGGACGGACGGTCTACGAGGCGCTGCACGACCCACGCCTCGCCGAGGTCCTCCTGGAGGCCCTGCGGACGCAGGCACACGTCGGCGGGCTGCGCTGCGGGCGGGACACGCGCCACGACATCCCCGAGGGCCTGGTGCCGCGCCTGGTCACCTCGGAGCAGTCCAACTCCTCGATCGTGTACGGCGATACGTTCATCCTCAAGCTGTTCCGTCGGGTCGTGCCCGGGGACAACCCCGACCTCGAACTGCCGATGACGCTGTCCCGCGAGCGGTGCCCCCGTGTCCCGTCGCCGGCGGCCTGGATGGTGGCCGACCTGGGCCCCACCGCCGATCCCGACGGCCACCACGTCCTGGGCGTCCTCCAGCCGTTCCTCCACGGCGCGGCGGACGGCTGGGAGCTGGCGCTGAGCGTGCTGGCCAAGGGGGAGGACTTCACCGCCGAGGCGCGGGCACTGGGGCAGGCGACCGCAGAGGTCCACACCGCGCTGGCACGGGCACTGCCCATGGTCACGCTGGGCCGGCCACAACTGGAGCGGCTGGTCGCCGGCATGACCGAACGCCTGGAGGCGGCGGCGCAGGCCGTACCCGCGCTGCGGCCGTACGCACCGGGGCTGCACACCGCATTCGAGGCGCTCGCCGACCTGGCCGCCGAGGGCCGCGCCTGGACGGCCCAGCGCATCCATGGCGATCTTCACCTCGGCCAGTGTCTCCGCTCTGCCTCCGGGGAGTGGTCGCTCATAGATTTCGAGGGTGAGCCGTCGAAGCCGCTGGCCGAGCGCCGTATGCCGCAGCCCGTCGCCCGCGACATCGCCGGCATGCTCCGCTCCTTCGACTACGCCGCCCACTCCCTCCGGCCCCCGGCCACCGACTGGGCGACCGCCTGCCGGGCCGCGTACTGCTCCGGCTACGCGGACGTCACCGGGGCCGACCCGCGCACCGATCCCGTACTGCTGCGCGCCTACGAGACCGACAAGGCCGTGTACGAGGTCCTCTACGAGGCCCGCCACCGCCCCGACTGGCTGCCGGTGCCCCTGGCGGCCGTCCACCGCCTGTCCACGGACACCGGCGCCGACACTCCCTGACCGCCCCACACCAGCCCCTGCCGAGGAGGCCGTCCCTGTGACTCCCCGCCCGCCGTCCGACGACAGCACGCAGCCCACCGGCGCCGCCGCCGAGGGCCCTGGCCCGGTGAAGAAGTCGGCCGCGAGGAAACCCGCCGCCGAGAAGGCGCCGGCGAAGAAGACGGCGACGAAGAAGGCAGCGGCCAAGAGCACGGCGAAAGCGGTCGCCAAGAAGGCCGCCGAGGCGACGGCAGCGGTCGGGAAACCCGCCGAAGGCAAGCCGGTGGGCACGGAGGTGACCGACGGGGCGCCCGCGGCGGTCGAGAAGGCGGCCGGGGGCAAAGCGGTGGCGAAGAGGACCGCCGGGAGCGGCAGGTCCGCGACGAGAAGGGTGGCGGACGGCGAGGGCTCGGCCGAGAAGACCCCTGCCACGAGGGCTGCCGCCAGGAAGGCCCCTGCGAAGAAGGCCGTGACGAAGAAGGCCGTGACGAAGAAGGCCGTGACGAAGAAGGCGACGGCCAAGAAGACCGCTGCCAAGACCGCTGCCGAGAAAGCCGTGGCCAAGAAGGCAGTCGCCAAGCAAGCCGTGGCCAGGAAGGCCCCGGCCAAGAAAGCCGTCACCGCCAAGGCCGTCGCCAAGAAGGCCGCCGCGAAGAAGGCGGTGAGGCCGCCGCAGAAGACGGAACGGGCGGCGGTGATGGTTCCTGCCGTCCCACGGGGCGCCGGAAGTACCGTGCCCGAACCGGCTGGGTCAGCGGTCCCCGAACCGGCGGCGGTCCCCAGGCAGTCCGCCACCGAGCCGGTCGTCGGCGAACCGGTGGTTCCCCGGCAGGCCACCGCCGGGCCGGCGGTCTCCGCCCCCTCGGCCCACGGACCCGGCCTCACCCGGCCCGCTTTCTCCCCGCCGTCGACGGCGCCGACCGCGACCGCCTGCTGGCCGGCACGCACCACGCCCCGCACTCCGTGCTGGGGGCGCATCCGACGCCCGGCGGGGTGGTGTTCCGGGCGTTCCGGCCGTACGCGCTCGGGGTGAGTGTGGTGGTGGAGTCGGTGCGGACACAGTTGCACGACGACGGGGGCGGGTTCTTCTCGGGGCTGTTGCCGTTGCGGGAGGTGCCGGCGGGGTACCGGCTGCTGGTCTCGTACGAGAGCGCGGAGCACGAGACCGAGGACGCGTACCGGTTCCTGCCGGCGATCGGCGAGCTGGACCTGCATCTGATCAACGAGGGACGGCACGAGGAGCTGTGGCGGGCGCTCGGCGCCGAGCCGATGACCCACCAGGGCGTCACCGGCACCCGCTTCACGGTGTGGGCACCGAACGCGCGCGGCGTACGGCTGGCCGGGACCTTCAACTTCTGGGACGGCACGGGGTTCCCGATGCGCTCGCTGGGCTCCTCCGGGGTGTGGGAGCTGTTCGTGCCGGGGATCGGTGAGGGCGAGCTGTACAAGTTCGAGATCACCCGGCCCGACGGCTCGAAGACGCTCCGCGCGGACCCGCTGGCCCGCCGTACGGAGGTGCCGCCCGGCACGTCCTCCATCGTGCACGCCTCGCACCACGAGTGGGGCGACGAGGAGTGGCTGGCGAAGCGGGCGGAGATCCCCGCGCACGAGGCACCGTTCTCCGTCTACGAGGTCCATCTGCCCTCCTGGCGACCGGGACTGACGTACCGTCAACTCGCCGAGCAGCTACCGGCGTACGTCTCGGACCTCGGCTTCACCCATGTCGAACTGCTGCCCGTCGCGGAGCACCCGTTCGGCGGCTCGTGGGGCTACCAGGTCACCGGGTTCTACGCGCCGACGGCCCGCCTCGGCACCCCCGACGACTTCAAGTATCTGGTCGACGCGCTGCACCGGGCGGGCATCGGCGTGCTGATGGACTGGGTGCCGGCCCACTTCCCGCGCGACGACTGGGCCTTGGCCGAGTTCGACGGGCGTCCGCTGTACGAACACGAGGACCCGGCGCGGGCGGCGCACCCCGACTGGGGGACGCTGGAGTTCGACTACGGGCGCCGTGAGGTGCGCAACTTCCTGGTGGCGAACGCCCTTTACTGGTGTGAGGAGTACCACATCGACGGCCTGCGGGTGGATGCCGTGGCGTCGATGCTCTACCTCGACTACTCGCGCGAGCCGGGCCAGTGGACGCCGAACGAGCACGGCGGCCGGGAGAACCTGGACGCGGTGGCCTTTCTGCAGGAGATGAACGCGACGGTGTACCGGCGGGTGCCGGGCGTCGTGACGATCGCCGAGGAGTCGACCGCCTGGGACGGCGTCACCCGCGCCACCCACCACGTCGGTCCGGGCGGCTTCGGCGGTCTCGGCTTCGGCCTGAAGTGGAACATGGGCTGGATGCACGACTCACTGGGCTACATGTCCAGGGAGCCGGTGCATCGCAAGCACCACCACAACGACATGACGTTCTCCATGGTGTACGCGTACAGCGAGAACTACGTCCTCCCCATCTCCCACGACGAGGTCGTGCACGGCAAGGGTTCGCTGGTGTCGAAGATGCCGGGCGACTGGTGGCAGCGACGGGCCGACCACCGCGCGTATCTCGGCTTCATGTGGGCCCACCCCGGCAAGCAACTCCTGTTCATGGGGCAGGAGTTCGCCCAGGGTACGGAGTGGTCCGAGGCGCACGGCCCCGACTGGTGGCTCCTCGACCCGGCGTACGGCGCCGAAGCCGACCACCGGGGCGTGCGCGACCTCGTCCGCGACCTCAACACCACCTACCGCCGGACCCCCGCCCTCTGGCAGCGCGACACCCACCCGTCCGGCTTCTCCTGGATCACGGGCGACTCCGCGGACGACAACGTCCTGGCGTTCCTGCGGCTCGCCGAAGACGGCACCCCCCTGCTGGCCGTCTCCAACTTCAGCCCCGTCGTCCGCCAGGGATACCGCTTGGGCGTCCCCGACGACACGCCGGCCTGGCACGAGCTCCTCAACACCGACGCGGCCCGCTACGGAGGCAGCGACGTCACCACCCCGCACCCCGTCAAGCCCGAACCGCGCCCCTGGCACGGCCGCCCGGCCAGCATCCGCGTGACGCTGCCCCCACTGGCCACCATCTGGCTCCGCCCGGCCTAGTGCCGCGGCACTAGGCTTCGGCCTCCGCTGGCCCCGCCCGTCCCGTTCCCGCGCCCCCGAAGGGGCGCGGGGAACCGCGCGAGCGACCACGCACCGGGCGCGCCCGCCCGACGGACCCGTCTTCCCCCCGGTCGTCAGCCCTGCTTGCGTCCTTTGAACATCAGCCGCCGCAGCGCCCCGAGCAGCCCACTGGGCGACCGCTCGGCGACCGGCGGCTCGGTGCTCGGCGCCACCGGCGGCGCGACCTTGTCCCCCGCCGAGGGGACGGCACCCGAGCCGTGCTCCGGGTGCTCAGCTCATAGCGGACCGGCAGCAGGCGCAGTCCCCGCACCACCGGCCCCGACCGCCACGGCAACTGGTCCGGTGGCAGGGTGAGTTCGGCGTGGGCGAAGTGGTCGAAGACGCGCCCGACGGCCGTGGTGACGATCGTCCCGGCGAGTTCGCGCGCGGCGCTCGGGCACTGGTGGGGTCCGGCCCCCCACGCCAGATGGGCCCGTGTGCTGATGGCCGAGTCGACGAGGGGGAGAAGCCGACCGCGAGCAGGTCGCGGTGGGCGGCGGCGACGGACGGGGACACGATGTCACCGGCCCGGACCCAGAAGTTCCCGAGCCGCACATCACGCCCCGCGAACCGGAAGCAGAGGTTGGCCGTGGGCGGATTCACCAGCGCCGCCCGGTTGACGGCCTCCCCGAACTGCCCGTCGGACAGGCTCCGTCGGACGGTCGCGTTGCCCCTCAGCACCTCCAGGAGGGTGTTGCAGACCATGTTCCCGGTGATGTCGTTCAGGTAGACCGCGTTCATGAACAGCTCCCGGCCCAGCTGTTCGTCGCTCAGTGTCGGGTCGGACAGCAGCATGTAGGAGGTCAGGTCCTCCCCCGGCCGGGAGCGCCGGTGTGCCGCGAGGCGGGTCATCGCGCCGTGGACCCGGCCGGTGGCGGGCCCCGCGTCCGGACCGCCGTCCAGCATTCGCCACAGGTCCATGACCATCTCGTCACCCAGTTCGACGGGACAGCCGAACAGCTTGGTCGTGACCATGAGGAGCAGCGGCCGGGTGTACTGCGCCGCGAGATCGGCGAACCCGGTGGTCCCGGACTCGGCCGCGAGCAGGGCGATGAGTTCGTCGGCGTACCGGGCGACGGCGGCGCGCAGCTCCCAGCCCTCGGGGCTGTGCCCGTCCTGGAAGGGCCGCATCGCCGAGTGGTGGCTCAGCCGTGCGGCCCGGTGTTCGTCGTCGTCGAAGAACATGGTCTGCCGGACCTCGTAGCCTGCGAGGAGCGGCCAGTCCTTCGGCAGCCGCCCCTCCGCCCGCGCCCGCCAGTGCCGTACGTCGCGCCGCCACACGCTCTCGTTGCGCAGGACCTCCAGCACCTCGCGGTAGTCGAGAACCAGCCACGCCGGCACCCCCATCAGCCCCACCGGCGCCACGGGGCCGTACGTACTCCGCAGTCGCTCGTAGACGCTGCCCGGGTCCACGTCGAACTCCGAGGTCAGCAACGGTTCCACGGGCAGCGATTCCAGGCTGGGGCTGCCGGCCGGGGCCGCCGCGAACGGATGAGTTTCCATGACCGACACGCATACCGTATGACGCATGCACGAGCTGTGACGATGACGGGAACCGTTACGGCTTGGTAATCCCTGATGCACCTGTGGTGACGGTGACTCGGGCCATGGCCCGCCGGACAAGTCCGTCCGGCAGGGCCCGCCCGGCTACTTCAGGCCAACCGCCGACAACTCCCGCAGCGCCTCCGGCAGTTCGTCCCCGTGCACGATTCCGAGGGCCTGCGTGGCCCGGGTCAGCGCCACGTACAGGTCGCTCGTGCCGAAGCGCCCCGGCTCGACGACGAGGACGGAGTCGAACTCCAGCCCCTTGGCCTGCCGGGGGTCGAGGAGGACGACGGTCCTGGTCAGGTCCGGTTCCGTGCCGGCCGTCACCCCGTCGAGGCGGGCCGCCAGCACCCGGTGCAGCTCGCGCGGCGCGATCACCGCGAGCCGCCCCTCGGCCGGGGTCAGCTCGGCGACCGCCTTGGCCACCTCGGCGGGCAGCTCCCTCGCCGCCGCGCGGCGCGCCCAGGGCCGTACGCCGGTCGACCGCACGGAGCGCGGCGGCTCGAAGTCCGGCTGCCGGGCGCGTACGACACCGGCCGCGACCGTCATGATCTCGGCGGGTGTGCGGTAGTTGACGCCGAGCCGGGTGTGCTCCCAGCGGTCCTCGACGTACGGGGCGAGGATGTCGGCCCAGGAGCCGACGCCCGCGGCCTCGGCCGTCTGGGCCGGGTCGCCGACCAGGGTCATCGAGCGGGTCGGCGAGCGGCGCATCAGCAGCCGCCAGGCCATCGGCGACAGCTCCTGCGCCTCGTCGACGATGATGTGCCCGAACGCCCAGGTCCGGTCGGCCGCCGCCCGTTCGGCCGCGCTGCGGTGGTCCTCCTCCTCGTGCCGCTCGGCGAACCGCTCGGCGTCGATGATGTCGTGCGCGGACAGCACCTCCGAGCCTTCGGGGTCGCTGTCCTCCTTGTCCTCGAACTCGTACGTCCGGGACGCGTACGACACGTCCAGCACGCCCTGCGCGTAGGCGATCTGGGTCTCCCGCTCCCGCTCGGCGCGTGCCCGCGCCAACCGGTCGTCCTCGCCGAGGAGTTCGGCGGCCTCGTCGAGGAGGGGCACGTCGGCGACGGTCCACGCGCGGGTGACCGGGCGGCGGACGGCGTCGGCGTCCTCCTCGGACACGTATCCGTCCGGCTCGGCGAGGAAGTCGGCGACCAGACGGCGCGGGGTGATCCGGGGCCACAGCTGGTCGATGGCGGACCAGACCTCGGGGTTCTCGGCCAGTTCGTCGCGGATCTGGGTGATGTCGGCGGCGTCGAGGAGGTTGGAGCCGTCGTAGGGGTCGGTGCCGATGCGTTCGGCGACCATGTCCGTGAGGGTGTTGAGGATGTGGCCCTCGAAGTGCTCGCGGGCCACGTTGTGCGGGAGCCGCGCCTGGCGGGTGCGCTCGCGGGCGACCCGGACGAGGTCGTCGTCGAGCATGAGGATCTCCCGGTCGTGCTCGATGGCGATCACCGGGTCGGGCAGCGTCTGCCGGTCCCGTACGACGGCCGCGAGCACGTCGGCCATGTCGGCGCGCCCCTTGGCCCGGGCCGCCGCCGGGGTGTCGGTGGCGGTGGCCCGGACGCCGGGGAACAGCTCGCCCACGGTCGCGAGGAGCACGCCGGTCTCGCCGAGCGAGGGCAGCACCTCGCCGATGTAGCCGAGGAAGGCGGGGTTGGGGCCGAGGATGAGGACGGCTCGCTTGGCCAGCAGCTGCCGCTGCTCGTACAGCAGGTACGCGGCGCGGTGCAGTGCGACGGCCGTCTTGCCGGTGCCGGGGCCGCCCTCCACGACCAGGACGCCCTGGTGGGGTGCGCGGATGATGCGGTCCTGCTCGGCCTGGATGGTCTGCACGATGTCGCCCATGCGGCCGGTGCGGGCCGAGTTGAGCGCGGCCAGCAGGACGGCGTCGCCGGTGGGGTCCTCGTGTCCGGTGCGCCTCTCGTCGCCGAGGTCGAGGATCTCGTCGTGCAGGGCGGTGACCCGGCGGCCCTCGGTGGTGATGTGCCGGCGTCGACGCAGGCCCATCGGGGTGTGGCCGGTGGCGAGGTAGAAGGGGCGGGCGACGTCGGCGCGCCAGTCGATCAGGATCGGGGTGCGCTCGGTGTCGCCCTCCCGCAGCCCGATCCGGCCGATGTGGTGGCTGACCCCGTCGGCGAGGTCGAGCCGACCGAAGCAGAGCGAACCGTCGACGGCGTTCAGCGCGGCCAGCAGCCCCGAGCGCTCGGCGACCAGGATGTCCCGCTCCAGGCGGGCCTGCATGGGCGTGTCACCCTGCGCCAGCGCGTCTGTGACGGACCCCTCGGTCTCACCGCGCAGGGCGTCCACGCGGGCGTACAACCCGTCGATGAATTCCTGCTCGCTCCGCAATTCATCGTGCGAAAAGCCGGTGTTTGACAATTCCACTCCCGCCCGGATATACTGTGCTCACTGAACTTCTTTGCGACTCGATCTTCTTGAAGTCGCGAACCATCAAATATACGCAGGAAAAGCCCCCGAGCGCAATTACTCGGGGGCTTTTCCTGTTCAGGTGTCAGAGTACGTCGGCGAGTTCTTCGAGCAGCCGCCGCTTCGGTCGGGCGCCGACCATGGCCTTCACCGGCTCACCACCCCGGAACACCATGAAGGTCGGCATCGACAGCACCTTGTACGCGTTGGTGGTCTCCGGATTGGTGTCCACGTCCATTTGCACCACCTTCAGCCGCTCCCCCTCCGCCGCGGCGAGCGCGCTCAGCACCGGCCCCATCTGCCGGCACGGCGGACACCAGCCGGCGGTGAACTCCACGAGCACCGGCAGCTCGGCCCCGATCACCTCCGCCTCGAAGTCCGTATCCGTCACCTCGGCCACACCCGCCGCCCTGATCACAGCTCCCCGCCTCCCAGTTCACACTCCGGCTCCGGACCTCCCGGAACCTCCGCCTCGGCCGCCAGCCGCTCACGCGCCAGCTCGGCCCGCGCCAACTGCTCTCCGACCGACGCCCGCACAGCCGCCAGCTCACCGATCAGCGCGTCGAGTTCGTCCAGCTTCCGCCGGTACACCGCCAGCGACGCCGGGCACGAGTCGCCCTCCGGGTGCCCCGCCCGCAGACACTCCACGAACGGCCGCGTCTCCTCCAGGTCGAACCCGAAGTCCTGCAACGTCCGGATCTGCCGCAGCAGTTTCAGATCCTCCTCGTCGTACGTCCGGTACCCGTTACCGCTCCGCCGCGCGGGCAACAACCCGCGCGCCTCGTAGTACCGCAACGCCCGTGCCGTCGTCCCGGCCCGTGCCGCCAGCTCCCCGATGCGCATACGAGGACGGTATTCCTTGACGCCGACGTCAAGGAAAGACCGAGGGACGAAGGAGAAGCCGAGCGGCCAGGTCCACAGGGGGAGGACCTGGCCGCTCGGTGTTCCGGGAGCTTGTTCAGTTGTTTCCCCTTGGGGACCGTACGGCCGGGTCCACGGGGGAGGATCCGGCCGTACGGCGCTGGCGGGAGGGCGGTAGTCCCTCCGGGGGCGAGGCGACCCGGCGGAGCCTCACGCCTTGGCGAGTTCCCTCTCGCCCTCCGGCTCGGGAACGGCAGCCGCAGGCTCCGGCGCCGACCCGTGCCCGTCGTCCAGCAGCGTCTTCTCGTCGAACGGGAGCTGCCCGGCGAGGACCTGGTCGACGCGCGCCTTGTCGATCTCCTTGGTCCAGGTGCCGATGAGGACCGTGGCGACCGCGTTGCCCGCGAAGTTGGTGAGGGCGCGGGCCTCACTCATGAAGCGGTCGATGCCGACGATGAGACCGATGCCGTCCACCAGGGCGGGCTTGTGGGACTGGAGGCCACCCGCGAGGGTCGCGAGGCCGGCACCCGTGACACCGGCCGCGCCCTTGGAGGCGATCAGCAGGAAGAGCAGCAGCGGGATCTGCTCGCCGACCGACATCGGCGTACCCATGGCGTCGGCGATGAACAGGGAGGCCATGGTCATGTAGATCATGGTGCCGTCGAGGTTGAAGGAGTAGCCGGTCGGGACGGTGATGCCGACGACGGGCTTGCTGACGCCCAGGTGCTCCATCTTCGCGATGAGGCGGGGAAGCGCCGACTCGGAGGAGGAGGTGGACAGGATCAGCAGGAACTCCCGGCCCAGGTACTTGAAGAGCGTGAGGATGTTGAGGCCGGAGACGACCCGCAGCAGCACACCGAGCACGATGAAGACGAAGAGCACGCAGGTGACGTAGAAGCCGAGCATCAGCACGGCGAGGCTCTTGAGGGCGTCGAGTCCGGCGGAACCGGTCACGGCCGCGATGGCGCCGAAGGCTCCGATCGGGGCGGCCCACATCACCATGGCGAGGATGCGGAAGACGAGGCGCTGGATGTGCTCGACACCGCGCAGGATCGGCTGACCGGAGTCGCCCATGGCCTGGAGCGCGAAGCCGGCGAACAGGGCGACGAACAGCGTCTGGAGGACCTCGCCGCCGGTGAAGGCGGAGACGATCGTCGTCGGGATGATGCCCAGCAGGAACTCGGTGGTGTCCTTGGCCTCCGCCGCGACCTGCGCCTGACCGGTCTCCTTGATGGCGTCGGTGACCGCGAGGCCGGTGCCCGGCTCCAGGATGTTGCCGACGACGAGACCGATGCCGAGGGCGACCAGCGACATCACCGTGAAGTAGGCGAGGGCGATACCTCCGACCGCGCCGACCTTCGCGGCCTTCCGTACGGAGCCGATGCCCAGCACGATCGTGCAGAAGATGATCGGGGAGATCATCATCTTGATCAGGTTCACGAAGCCGGTGCCGATGGGCTTCAGCTCGACCGCGAAGTCGGGGGCGATCAGACCCACGGCGATGCCGAGGGCCACAGCCACGATCACGGCGATGTACAGGTAGTGCGTGCGGTCCCGCTTGGCGGGTGCGGTAGGTGCCGTATGGGTGGTGCTGGCCACGGCTGCCCTCCTCGTCGACGACGTCGTCGGCTCGCTCGTCCGGCGTGCGGCTCACGTCCGGGGGAATTCGGGAGACGGTCTCCCGGGGTGGGAATCCGGGAGCTTGGGGAGGCTCCCGGCGGCTCGGGTGTGGGGTCCCGGGGCGGGAGTCGTGCTCCCTGTCGGCGTCCATGTACTGGACGAGTCGATGGGGTGACTATCTCCCGCGCTGTGAGGGCGGTCACCCTTCCGTTCATTTAGTTCACGCAGAGGCGTCGATGCAGACTGTTGCCATGCGCGTCCCGTCCCTTCTCCGCCCCCGCAGCCTGGCCGGCCAGCTCTTCGCCGTGCAGGCCGTGCTGATCGCGGCCGTCGTCGCCGGGTACGCGCTGTTCACGTACGTCGGCGACCGCAGCCAGGCGGAGGACGCGGCGCGCCGCCAGGCCCTGGCCGTCGCCGCCACGGTCGCCGACGCCCAGTCCGTACGGGACGCGCTCCACACCGACGACCCGACCGCGCGCCTCCAGCCCTACGCCACGGAGGTGCGGCAGCACGCCGGCGTCGACTTCGTGACGATCATGACGCCCGACGGCATCCGCTGGACGCACCCGGTCGTCCGGCGGATCGGCCAGCGCTTCGTCGGCCACATCGAGAAGGCGCAGCGGGGCGGCACCATCACCGAGACGTACACCGGCACCCTCGGCCCGTCCGTCCGCGCGGTCGTCCCGGTGAAGGAGAACGGTGAGGTCATCGGCCTGGTCAGCGCCGGCATCAAGGTCCAGGCGATCAGCGACCGCGTCCAGGACCAGGTGACGGCCCTCGTGAGCGTCGCCGCCGCCGCACTCGCCCTGGGCGGCATCGGCACCTACATCGTCAACGCCCGCCTCCGCCGCCACACCCACAACATGAACGCCGCCGAGCTCAGCAACATGCACGACTACCACCAGGCCGCGCTGCACGCCGTCCGCGAGGGCCTTCTCATGCTCGACGGCCAGTACCGGGTGGCCCTCATCAACGACGGGGCGCGGGAGCTGCTGGGCGTGACGGACGAGGTGGTCGGCCGCTCGGTGGCGGAGCTGGGGCTGCCGTCCCCCCTGACGGGAGCGCTGCTGTCGTCCGAGCCGAGGGTCGACGAGGTGCTTCTCACGGCCGAGCGGGTACTGGTGGTGAACACCTCCCCGGTGTCGGGCGGCGAGCGCCGCGGCACGGTCGTGACACTGCGGGACGTGACCGAGCTGCAGTCCCTCACGGGCGAACTGGACTCCGAACGCGGCTTCACGCAGGCACTGCGCTCGCAGGCCCACGAGGCCGCGAACCGCCTCCACACGGTCGTCTCCTTGATCGAACTGGGCCGCTCGGACGAGGCGGTCGACTTCGCGACCGCTGAGCTGGAGCTCGCCCAGGCCCTGACGGACCAGGTGGTGGCGGCGGTGAGCGAGCCGGTACTGGCCGCCCTCCTCCTGGGCAAGACGGCCCAGGCGAACGAGCGGGGCGTGGAGCTGGTGGTCTCCGAGGACAGCCGCCTCGACGACGGTCTCCTCCCGCCGTCGCTCCCCGCGCGGGACCTGGTCACGGTGCTCGGCAACCTGATCGACAACGCGGTGGACGCGGCGCAGGGGTCGGTGGGGGCGCGGGTGACGGTGACGGCGCACACGGGCGGGGCCGAGGAGTTCGCCGACGACTCCGTCCTGGTGCTGCGGGTGGCGGACACCGGCACCGGCGTGGACCCGGCCCACACGGAGGCCGTCTTCGAACGCGGCTTCTCGACGAAACCGGCGCGGCCGGGCGGCCGGGGGCTCGGTCTGGCCCTCGTACGGCAGACCGCGCGCCGCCACGAGGGCACACTGACCGTGTCGGAGGCGCCCGGGGGCGGGGCGGAGTTCGAGGTGCGACTACCGCTGCGCACGGCCGATCCGGATCCCGGTTCCGGTCCCGGCCCCGCTTCCGGTTCCGGTTCCGGTTCCGGTTCCGGTTCCGGTTCCGGTTCCGGTTCCGGTTCCGGTTCCGGTTCCGGTTCCCTGAAGTCTGTCCGGGCCGTTGTGGCCGATGCCGTGCCTGGAGGCGACGACGTATGACGAAGGCCGAGTCCGATCCCATCAGAGTCCTGGTCGTCGAGGACGACCCCGTGGCCGCCGACGCGCACATGATGTACGTCGGCCGCGTCCCCGGTTTCACGGCGGTGGGCAAGGCCCACACCGGCGCGGAGGCGCGGCGGGCACTGGACCGCACACCGGTGGACCTGCTGCTGCTCGACCTGCACCTGCCGGACGTGCACGGCCTGCAGTTGGCCCGGTCGTTGCGCGCGGCCGGGTACCACGCGGACGTCATAGCGGTGACGTCCGCGCGCGACCTGACGGTGGTGCGGGAGGGCGTCTCCCTCGGGGTCGTGCAGTACGTCCTGAAGCCGTTCACCTTCGCGACGTTGCGGGACCGGCTGGTGCGCTACGCCGAGTTCCACGCGGCGGCCGGGGAGGCGAGCGGCCAGGCCGAGGTGGACCGGGCACTGGCCACACTCCGAGCACCCGGCACGGCGGCGCTGCCGAAAGGGCTGAGCGCGCCGACGTTGGAACGCGTGACGGTGGCGCTGCGGGACACGACCGAGGGCCTCACGGCGGCCGGCATCGCCGAGGCCGTGGGCATCTCCCGCATCACGGCCCGGCGGTACCTGGAGCACCTGGTGGACGCCGGGCGGGCGCGACGGGAGCCGCAGTACGGGCAGGTGGGGCGGCCGGAGTTGGTGTATCGGTGGGTGAAGGGGCAGTAGGCCGGGTTCGGACACCATGTCCTGCGTCGACCGTCGCCAAGTGCCAGGAATTCGGCGCCCGTAGGCGCTCCCGTAGGTGCCCGTCCAGCTTCGTCATACGGTCACCCCCGACTCAGGTCACTCCGACAACACGTCTCCCACAAACCGTAGGTTCCCACAACCCGTGATTGTGGCCGAACAGCCCGTAGTCACCGCAGCCCCGCACCCCTACGTTGTGCCCGTGCACCGACGCTCAGCCCACGAACGGCAGCCCCAGCACCCGCGACCGCACTTGACTCCGCACCCACCCGGCCGCCACCCGGACTCACCGGCGGCCACCCCGCCCTTCGACGCCCCGACCGCCCGAAAACTCCGCATCGCACTCGGCATGGGACCCGAGCACGTCGCCTACGGCATGCGCTCCTCGTACGGACTCCCGTACGTCACCCCGGACCTGGTCGCCGCCTGGGAACATGGCACGACGGCCCCGACGAGCCCCGAACTCACCGCGCTCGCGGGCGTGTTGTGGTGCTCACCCGGTGAACTCATCGGCACGCCCCGGACCTTGCGCGAGCACCGCACGGCCCGCGGACTCGCCGCCGAGGATGTCGCCGGCGCCGCCGGACTCGACCTCTCCGCCTACCTCCGGATGGAGGAGACCGGCGAGTGGCGCGGCACGGACCGCCAGTCCGCCGCCCTCGCCGAGGTGCTCGACCTCTCGCTGCCCGACCTGATCACCGTCACGGGACGCGAGGCGAAGCTCACCGAACTCCTCCGCAACGCGGTCAGCACGCGCTGGCAGGCGTACGTACGGCCGACCGCCAAGCTGCTCTCCCTCGACCGGCATCTCCTGGAAGACGTCCTCCAGGAGATGCACACCGACTACCAGGGCCGCATGACCGCCCCCCTCACCTGGGCCAACGGCACCGCCACGACCGACTCGGGCGACGCCGACCGCGACTATCTGGACCGGATCGTCGACCACTTCTGGTCACTGCTCCGGAGAACGACGACCTACTGACCCGGCCGTCCCGCCATTCGGCCGGAGCGGGCCCAGTCCCGTGGCAGGCCCTAGAACACCGACTCCGCCTCGTCCATCCGGTCCTTCGGCACCCTCTTCAGTTCGGTCACCGCCTCCGCGAGCGGCATCATCACCACATCGGTGCCGCGCAGCGCGGTCATCCGGCCGTACTCCCCGCGGTGCGCGGCCTCGACCGCGTGCCAGCCGAAGCGTGTGGCGAGCACCCGGTCGTACGCGGTCGGGGTGCCGCCCCGCTGGACGTGGCCGAGGATGACCGGCTTGGCCTCCTTGCCGAGGCGACGCTCCAGCTCGTACGCCAGCGCCGTACCGATGCCCTGGAAGCGCTCGTGGCCGAACTGGTCGATCTCGCCGTGGCCGTAGTCCATCGAGCCCTCGGCCGGGTGGGCGCCTTCCGCGACGCAGATGACCGCGAACTTCTTCCCGCGCGAGAAACGCTCCTCGACCATCTTCACCAGGTCGGCCGGGTCGAACGCGCGCTCGGGAAGACAAATGCCGTGCGCACCCGCCGCCATCCCCGACTCCAGCGCGATCCAGCCCGCGTGCCGGCCCATGACCTCGACCACCATCACCCGCTGGTGCGACTCGGCGGTCGTCTTCAGACGGTCCATCGCCTCCGCGGCGACCCCGACCGCCGTGTCGAAGCCGAACGTGCGATCCGTCGACGAGATGTCGTTGTCGATCGTCTTCGGGACGCCGACCACCGGCAGACCGGCATCGCTCAGCATGCGCGCCGCCGTCAGCGTGCCCTCCCCGCCGATCGGGATGAGTACGTCGATACCGAACCGGTGCGCCATGTCCTGCGCGTTCTCGCACGCCTCGCGGAGGCGGTCGCGCTGGAGGCGGGAGGAGCCGAGGATGGTGCCGCCGCGGGCGAGGATGCCGCTGACGGACTCCAGGTCGAGGGTGCGGTAACGGCCGTCGAGCAGGCCGGCGTAGCCGTCCTCGAAACCGATGACCTCGTGGCCGTACTGGGCGATCGCTCGGTGCACGACCGACCGGATCACTGCGTTCAGGCCCGGACAGTCGCCGCCTGCGGTGAGAACTCCGATACGCATCGTGCTGTGTCTCCTGCTCGTCCTGATCATCCTGCTCGGTACTGATACTTGTGAGCCAGTCCGATTGTTTCACGGCTCACAGGAGGCCGCCGCGCCCCTACAGGCTCTCCGGCGGGACCGCGACCTGACGGGCGCCTTAGCTACCCGCAAGGGTATTGTCAAGAGGGTTTCCGTCCGCCGCGACGGTGATTTCCGCACCTCTCGACCACACGAAACGGAGAGCACACGTGACGCGCAGCGTGTACGTGACCGGGATCGACCGCGGCGACGGCCGCCAGGTCGTCGAGCTGGGGATCATGGAACTCCTGACCCGCCAGATCGACCGCGTGGGGGTGTTCCGGCCGCTGCTGCACCACGGTCCCGACCGGCTCTTCGAACTGCTGCGCGCCCGCTATCGCCTCTCCCAGGACCCGGCGACCGTGTACGGCATGGACTACCACGAGGCGTCCACCCTCCAGGCCGAGCACGGCACGGACGAGCTGGTGTCCACCCTCGTCGACCGGTTCCACGCCGTCACCCGGTACTACGACGTCGTCCTCGTCCTCGGCACGGACTTCGCCGACACCCAGTTCCCGGACGAACTCTCCCTCAACGCCCGGCTCGCCAACGAGTTCGGCGCCTCCGTCATCCCCGTCGTCGGCGGACGGAAGCAGACGGCCGAAGCCGTGGCCGCCGAGACGCACAACGCGTACCGCGCCTACGCAGGCCTCGGCTGTGACGTCCTCGCCATGGTCGTCAACCGGGTCGCGCCCGCCGACCGCGCCGAGACGACCGAGCGCCTCGGCGACTCCCGGCTCCCGCTCCCCGTGCCCTGCTACGTCGTGCCGGACGAGCCCGCCCTCTCCGCCCCGACCGTCGCCCAGATCACCCACGCGCTCGGCGGCAAGGTCCTCCTCGGCGACGACTCCGGGCTCGCCCGTGACGCGCTGAACTTCGTCTTCGGCGGGGCCATGCTGCCCAACTTCCTCAACGCCCTCACCCCCGGCTGCCTGGTCGTCACCCCCGGCGACCGCGCGGACCTGGTCGTGGGAGCGCTGGCCGCCCACAGCGCCGGGACCCCGCCGATCGCCGGCGTCCTGCTCACCCTCGACGAGCGGCCCAGCGACGAAGTGCTCACCCTCGCCGCCCGCCTCGCCCCCGGCACCCCCGTGGTCGCCGTGGAGGCCGGCTCCTTCCTGACCGCCTCCGAACTCTTCTCCATGGAGGGGAAGTTGAGCGCGTCGACCCCGCGCAAGGCGGAGACCGCGCTCGGTCTCTTCGAGCGGTACGTCGACACCGCCGAGCTGCGCGACCGGGTCTCCGCGCCGAGCGGCGACCGCGTCACACCGATGATGTTCGAGCACACGCTCCTCGAACAGGCCCGCGCCGACAAGCGCCGCGTCGTGCTGTGCGAGGGCACCGAGGAACGCGTGCTGCACGCGGCCGAGGTGCTGCTGCGGCGCGGGGTGTGCGACCTGACCCTCCTCGGGCCGGTCGACCAGATCCGCAAGAAGGCCGCCGACCTCGGCATCGACCTCGGCGACAGCATGCTGGTGGACCCGGCGACCTCCGAGTGGCGGGACTCCTTCGCGGAGAAGTACGCGCGGTTGCGGGCCCACAAGAACATCAGCGTCGAGCTGGCGTACGACGTCGTGTCCGATGTGAACTACTTCGGCACCCTCATGGTCCAGGAGGGCCTGGCCGACGGCATGGTGTCGGGGTCCGCGCACTCCACCGCCGCCACCATCCGCCCGGCCTTCGAGATCATCAAGACCCAGCCGGACACCGACATCGTCTCGTCCGTCTTCTTCATGTGCCTCGCCGACAAGGTGCTGGTGTACGGGGACTGCGCGGTCAACCCCGACCCGAACGCCGCGCAGCTGGCCGACATCGCAATCCAGTCCGCCGCGACCGCCCTGCGGTTCGGCGTGGAGCCGCGCATCGCGATGCTGTCGTACTCCACCGGCACGTCCGGCTCGGGCGCCGACGTCGACAAGGTGCGGGAGGCGACCGAGACCGTGCGCTCGCGGCGGCCCGATCTGAAGATCGAGGGGCCGATCCAGTACGACGCCGCCGTCGAGCCGAGTGTCGCGGCGACCAAGCTGCCGGGCTCCGAAGTCGCGGGCCAGGCAACGGTGTTGATCTTCCCGGACCTCAACACGGGCAACAACACCTACAAGGCCGTGCAGCGTTCGGCCGGCGCGCTCGCGGTCGGTCCGGTCCTGCAGGGGTTGCGCAAGCCGGTCAACGACCTGTCCCGGGGCGCACTCGTCCAGGACATCGTCACCACCGTCGCCATCACGGCGATCCAGGCCCAGACACCCGTGGCCGCGGGCCCGGCCCAGTGACCTCCACCGACGACAGAAAGCCCAGCCCCGTGACCGCGACCCGCGTCCTCGTCCTCAACTCCGGCTCGTCCTCGGTCAAGTACCAGCTGCTCGACATGCGCGACAGCAGCCGTCTGGCCCTGGGCCTGGTCGAGCGCATCGGCGAGGAGGGCTCCCGGCTGAAGCACACCCCGCTCACCGACGGGGGCGCCTCCCGTGAGCACGCCGAGCCCATCGCCGACCACGAGGCCGCCCTGAAGGCCGTCGCCGGGGAGCTGGCCGCGGACGGGCTCGGCCTCGACTCCCCCGAGCTGGCCGCCATCGGGCACCGCGTCGTGCACGGCGGGCAGAGCTTCACCCACCCGACCGTCGTCGACGACGCCGTGCTCGCCGAGATCGAGCGGCTGATCCCGGTGGCGCCGCTGCACAACCCGGCCAACCTGACCGGCATCCGCACGGCGCGGGCGCTGCGCCCGGACCTGCCGCAGGTGGCCGTGTTCGACACCGCGTTCCACACCACGATGCCGGAGTCCGCCGCCCGCTACGCCATCGACGTCGAGACGGCCGACGCGCACCGCATCCGGCGCTACGGCTTCCACGGCACCTCGCACGCGTACGTCTCCCGGGCCACGGCGGAGCTGCTGGGCAGGGCGCCGGAGGACGTCAACGTCATCGTGCTGCACCTCGGCAACGGGGCGTCCGCGTCGGCGGTCGAGGGCGGCCGGTGTGTGGACACCTCGATGGGGCTGACGCCTTTGGAGGGACTCGTGATGGGTACGCGGTCCGGAGACCTGGACCCGGCCGTCATCTTCCATTTGATGCGCGTTGGCGGAATGTCCACGGACGAGATCGACACTCTCCTCAACAAGAAGAGCGGCCTGATCGGACTGTGCGGCGACAACGACATGCGGGAAATACGCCGAAGAATCGACGGGGGCGACGAGCGGGCGAAGCTGGCCTTCGACATCTACGTTCACCGGTTGAAGAAGTACATCGGCGCCTACTACGCGGTGCTCGGCCGGGTGGACGCTCTCACGTTCACCGCGGGCGTCGGCGAGAACGCGGCGCCCGTGCGGGCCGCCGCCGTCGCGGGCCTTCACGGGCTGGGCCTCGCGGTCGACGGCGAGCTGAACGCCGTGCGGAGCGGTGAGCCACGGCTGATCTCGCCGGCCGGCGCGCGGGTCGCGGTCGCGGTGGTGCCGACGGACGAGGAACTGGAGATCGCGACACAGACGTACGCCCTGGTCGTAAAGAAAGCCTGAGTCACACATGAGCTTCGAAAAGAGCAAGTGAGCAAAGAACGGAACAGCTGAGCAATACACGCCGGTAACACGACTGAGCGCATAGCCGCCCATTTGCTTATTCCGCCAGACGGAATATTCCGTAGCGAAACAAACCGATAGGATCGTCCCATGCGCCGTTCGAAAATCGTCTGTACTCTCGGCCCCGCGGTCGACTCCCACGAGCAACTGGTCGCCCTCATCGAGGCCGGCATGAACGTGGCCCGCTTCAACTTCAGCCACGGCAGCCACGCCGAGCACCAGGGCCGCTACGACCGGGTCCGGGCCGCCTCCGCCGAGACCGGAAGGGCCATCGGTGTCCTCGCCGACCTGCAGGGCCCGAAGATCCGTCTGGAGACCTTCGCCGAGGGTCCGGTGGAGCTGGTGCGCGGTGACGAGTTCACCATCACCGCCGAGGACGTGCCGGGCGACAGGCAGATCTGCGGTACGACGTACAAGGGCCTGCCCGGTGACGTCTCCCCCGGCGACCAGATCCTCATCAACGACGGCAACGTCGAGCTGAGGGTCATCGAGGTCGAGGGTCCGCGGGTGCGGACGGAGGTCATCGAGGGCGGCGTCATCTCCGACCACAAGGGCATCAACCTGCCCGGCGCGGCCGTGAACGTGCCGGCCCTGTCCGAGAAGGACGTCGAGGACCTGCGGTTCGCGCTGCGGATGGGCTGCGACCTGGTGGCGCTGTCCTTCGTGCGGGACGCCCATGACGTGCGGGACGTCCACAAGGTGATGGACGAGGTGGGCCGCCGGGTCCCCGTCATCGCCAAGGTGGAGAAGCCGCAGGCCGTGGAGAACATGGAGGACGTCGTGATGGCGTTCGACGGCGTGATGGTCGCCCGCGGCGACCTGGCCGTCGAGTACCCCCTCGAAAGGGTCCCCATGGTGCAGAAGCGGCTCATCGAGCTGTGCCGCCGCAACGCCAAGCCGGTGATCGTGGCGACACAGATGATGGAGTCGATGATCACCAACTCCCGTCCCACGCGCGCCGAGGCGTCCGACGTCGCCAACGCGATCCTGGACGGCGCGGACGCGGTCATGCTGTCGGCGGAGTCCAGCGTGGGCGCCTACCCGCTGGAGACGGTCCGGACGATGTCGAAGATCGTCACGGCGGCCGAGGAGGAACTGCTCGCCAAGGGTCTGCAGCCGCTCGTGCCGGGCAAGAAGCCGCGTACGCAGGGTGGTTCGATCGCCCGTGCCGCCTGCGAGATCGCCGACTTCCTCGGCGGCCGGGCCCTGGTGGCCTTCACGCAGTCCGGCGACACCGCCCGCCGGCTGTCGCGCTATCGCGCGTCCCAGCCGATCATCGCGTACACCACCGACGAGTCCACCCGTAACCAGCTGGCGCTCAGCTGGGGTGTGGAGTCGCACGTCGTGCCGTTCGTGAACAGCACCGACGAGATGGTCGAGCTCGTCGACCACGAGATGGTCAAGCTCAACCGCTTCAACGAGGGCGACATCGCGGTCATCACCGCCGGCTCGCCCCCCGGCGTCCCGGGCACCACGAACATGGTCCGGGTGCACCACCTGGGCGGCGGCGCCCGCGACTGACACCGCCGGCCGTCACCGGCGTACGACGGCACCGAGGGCGCTCCCTGCCGGCAGGGAGCGCCCTCGGTATGTGCGGCTGCCGACGGGTCCGGACGGATCCCGGACGGATCCCCGTCCGGTGCTCGGCCGGCCCCGAGCGACTGCTCAGTCGGTCGTGTACTGGTGCAGGCCGGGCACGGTCAGCGTTCCGCCGAACTGGCCCGCCTGGACGACCTTCACCTTGGTGAAGTAGATCAGCGGGATGTTCAGCGGCGGCGGGTGCTCCGGGTCGAAGGTCACCGGGATCAGACCGAGCAGGTTGCCGGAGATGCTCTCGGTGTACATGACCGTGTCGCCGTCGCGGATCGTGGACGTGGTGCCCTGGCCGGCCTGCACGTGGTAGGTCACGCCGGCCTGCTTGTCCTCGACCGTCTGGTGCAGGTCGCCGATGTCGGTGCCGTCGGAGATGACGTACTTCAGCACCTCCTTGACCGTGCCGTCGGCGGTCCGCACCTTGACGACGCCCTGGTAGTCGGCGCCCTTCAGCAACAGCGAGCTGGCGTTCAGGTACCAGGGGTCGTCGGGCAGCGCCGGGATGCCCTTCTCGACGCCGCTCTCGTCGTCCGTGGCGACCGGGCAGCCGTCCGTGTCCGTGCTCTCGCTCGGGGACGGGCTCGGCGTGGCGGCGGGGTCCTCGGCGGGATCCTCCGCCGCCTCCTCGGTGTCCTCGACGGTGTCGGTGACGTCCTTCGCGGTGTCCTCGACCTTGCCGGCGGTGTCCTGCGCGTCCTTGCCTGCGTCCGAGCCGACGCCCGTGTCCGTACCGGTGCCCTCGTCCGCCTCGGAGGCCGAGGGGGACGGGGACGGGGACGGGCCGGCCGGGTCCGACGGTGTGGTGTCCGCCGACTCCTGGTCGCCCGGCGTGAAGAGGTCCTCCAGCGCGCTGCCTATGTCCTCCAGGACGTTGCCGCCGCCCTCGTCCCCGGAGGCGTCGCCGGACGGCGTGCCCGAGGCGTCGGTGGCGGTCTTGCCGGAGCTGTCGCCCGTACCGGACCCGTCCGTCGTGCCCTTGTCGTCGGAACCTGAATCCGACGAAGAGGAGTCGTCCGAGGACGTGTCACCGGAGGCCGAGTCGCCGGTGGAGCCGCCGTCCGAGGAGTCGCCGTCCGCGGCCGTGTCCTCGTCCTTGGCCCCGTCGTCCTCGGCCTCGTCGCCCGCGGGGTCGGTGCTCTCCGGGGCGGACGGCGTCGGGGTCGGTGACGCGGAGGTGTCCGCGCCCTCCTCGGCGGCCTCCAGGGCCTCCACGCAGTCCTTGTACTCGTCGGCCGTCAGGCTCTGTGTCGCGGGGTCCTCGGCGCGGGCGAGGGTGGGCGTGAAGCCCATGCCCATGAGGACCGCCGTCGGCATCGCCGCCAGGGCTATCGCCTTGCCCGCCGGCATGTTCAGCCGGGTGAGAAGGGGCTTCTTGGGCGCCGCGTGCCGCGGTCCGGATCTCGCACGGGACTCTCCCACCGAAGTCCCGTGGGTCACCTCGTCAGCCGGCACTGTGCCTCCCGTTCGTCCCGTTCGTGGGGGTGGTACCTGTCAGGTCGTCGCCCTTCAGGAGGTCGACGCCTTGCTGTGCCGTGTTCTGCGGGGCCGTGCTCTGGGGAGCCCGGGTCCGCCTCGGGGTCTTGTAGGTGGACGGCACCGACGCCTCCTCGTGACCGGGTGCCCAGGCGATGGCCAGCGCACCGCCGATCAGGGAGAGCAGGAAGCCGACACCGAAGCCGCCGAGGTTGGAGACCGGGATCGACACGAGCGCCAGGAGGATCGCCGCCGTACCGGCGAAGGTGCGTACATGCCGCTGGAACCAGAGGCTGACCCCGAGCACCACCAGCAGTACGCCGATGATGAGGGATCCCGCGCCGCCCGTCGTCGACATGGCGAGCGTCAGATGCCCGATCTGCAGGTTCGCGTACGGCAGGTACATGATCGGGAAACCGCCGAGCAGTACCAACAGGCCCGCCCAGAAGGGACGAGAGCCCCTCCAGTCGTCAAAGCGCCGCCGAAAGGCGCGGAGATAGTCTTCGTTCTGCCCCGTTGACTCGGCGCTCATGGACAACAGCTCCCTGGAACGGTGTTGCTGTGAGAAGTTCACGGACGACACGTACGAAGCGCGCGCACGGACTTCACATACGGAGTTCGCGTGCACGGCGCCGCGCACGGCGGGAAGGACGGGCGGGCGAAGAAGCGCGAACCCCCTCACCCGCCCAGGGAGTGCTCAGTAGCACTCCACGACGCCCTTGTGGAGCGACATCTTCAAGTTGCTCAGCTTGAAGGTTCCGGCAGTGGTCGCCCACGCCGTCTGCTTCACGTCGGTCAGCTGGGCCGAGTCGGCCTGCTGGGCGAACCCGTAGGGGTTGGCCTGCTCGGCGCCGCCCTTCATGCCCGGACCCTTGGTGGCGTCCTTGGCCGCCACACCGATGTCGATGCCCTTGAAGACGGCATCGGCCGAGAGGTCCTCGACGTCGATGTAGAGGTTCTCGGCCTCGACCTTCTTGCCACCGGTACCGGCGGTCAGCTTGAGGCTGACGCTACCGAGGAGCGGGACGTTCGGGGTGACGACCGACTGGCACATGTTGGTGATCGACGCGCTCTTGAACGCCGAAACGGCGACGGGGTGAACCGTCTTCTCGCCCTTGAGGGTGTAGCCCTCGGCGAGCGCCCCGTACTGCGAGAAGCCCTTACCGTCGAGCTGACTCGCCGTCACCTTGAACGACTGCCCCGACACGCTGAACGACGCGGCGAGAGCACCCTGCGCGAGGGCGACACCTATCGCTGCCGTGGCGGCGACGCTGGGCACCATGACCACAGCGAACCGCTTCCATCTGGTCCCGCCACGCACCTGGGACTCCATATTTCCTCCTTCTCGGACGTACATCTCCTGACCGGATCGCCGCTCGGAACGGCGGCTCGGCCGGGCAGGGATGGGAGAAGTGCTACGTCCTCGGGAAGGAGAGCGCCCGCGCTCGGCGACGCGAAAAGCGCCCGAATCACCGGCGATCACCCCCGAGCGACAACCACTGGTCGCGCCTGACACGCATCACGCACAACCTGCTGGACAGGCTCCGCCGTTGAGCGGAGACCCCCCTGCCCAAGAGCCGGCGCCACTGTCGTCGGCCCTACTCGGTGGGGACCCAGAAAACCCGTTGACCCGACTGGCTGGCGGGGTACGGGACAGGACCGAGCGTCGCCGATCGTGGTGCATTCTCGCCGCCCTCGCAAGGGGGGTCGTTACTCGCTAGTAACGGACGGATAACCGAACAACGACCTACCGGCGTCAGCCGACGACTTTGGGTCGCGTCCGGTGAGGCCGCAGATCGGTTGACAGTTGGACAGAGTCCGACAGACCGACGACTTTCTCTTACTGGCAGTAACAGTGGCCGCGATTACCAAGATTTGGTAAAGCGCGGCCACTGTGTCGCTGTGTCGCCAAATCTCTCACTCACGCACCATGCGCCCCGGCACTGCCGGGACCGGGCGGTCCCGGCGTCCCCGAGCACCCCCGCCCACAGCCGGCGCTCGGCCGGGGCGGTGGCTCACGGGCGCCTCAGAACAGGGCCCGCGCCAGTGCCCGCCGCGCCGCGGCCACCCGCGGATCGTCCGCGCCGACCACCTCGAAGAGTTCGAGCAACCGCCGCCGTACGGCGTCCCGGTCCTCCCCCGCCGCGCGCCGCACCGTGTCGATGAGCCGCCCGAACGCGTCCTCCACGTGACCGCCGACGAGATCGAGGTCGGCCGCGGCGATCTGCGCCTGCGCGTCGGCCGGGTTCTCGGCGGCGGCCTTGCGCACCTCCTGCGGGTCCGCGCCCTGCACACGCTGCAGCAACTCGGCCTGCGCGAGGCCCAGTCCGGCCTCACTGTTGCCGGGGTCGTCACTCAGCACGTTCTTGTACGCCTGCACCGCACCGCCGAAGTCACCCGCGTCCAGGGCGCGTACGGCGGCTTCGAGCAGGTGGTCGTACGGGCCGGCCGGGACCTGCGGGGCGGCTTCGGCGGGGGCACCGGGCCCGGCGTCCCGGTCCACCACGAGGCCGGTGAGACCGAAGCGCTCCTCGGCGACCTGCACGAGCTGGTCGAGGGTCGCGCGGATCTGCTGCTCGGGGGCTGCCCCCTGGAAGAGGGGCAGCGCCTGCCCGGCCACCACAGCGAAAACAGCCGGGATCCCCTGGATCCCGAACTGCTGCATCAACATCTGGTTGGCATCGACATCGACCTTGGCGAGGACGAACTTGCCGTGGTACTCGACGGCGAGCCGCTCCAGCACCGGGCTGAGCTGCTTGCAGGGCTGGCACCACTCGGCCCAGAAGTCGATGACGACGGGCACCTCGGTGGACCGCTGCAGGACCTCGCTCTCGAACCCGGCCTCATCGACATCGATGACCAGGCCGGCCGGGGAGACCGCCCCGCCCCCGCCCTGCCCGGCCGCTGCGGCGCGCGCCTGCTCCGCCTTCGTCTTGGCCTCCTGGGCCGCCTTCACCGCGGCGAGGTCGACGACTCCGCTCATGGACATGTTCCGTGGCTGCATGAGTACATCCTCCCCCTTCCGAGCACGCACGTGAAAAGCGCCCCGATCTGAAAACCGGTTCCGCACCTCCGTGTCCGCACGAGCGCCAGGTCCCCACTCGGCGCCCGCCCCGCGGACACGCTTTCGCTACGAGTCGTAGCGTAACGGTCCCGGCGGCTTCTCTGTACCCCTCAGTACCCACTCCCCCGTGATCTGCCTCACCATGCCTCGGAGGAGTTCGGGAACGGCCGGATATGGTCGGTGGATGCAGAGCCGCACCCCCGCCGCCCGCGCCACGGGCCGCCCCCGCAGCGCCGCCGCGGATGCCGCGATCCTTGCGGCGACGCGGGAGGCTCTCGTCGAGCTGGGCTGGTCGAAGCTGACGCTGGGCGACGTGGCCACGCGGGCCGGCGTCGCGAAGACGACCCTCTACCGGCGCTGGGCCGGCAAGAACGAACTGGTCGTCGACGCGGTGGCGGAACTCTTCGACGAACTGCGTCTCCCCGACCGCGGCAGCCTGGCGGGCGACATCGAGGGCGTGGTCCTGCAGTTCGCCGCGATCCTGGTCCGTCCGGAGGCGAGGAGCGGCCTCATGGCCGTCATCGCCGAGTCGACCCGCGACGACGCCCTCCGCGAACGGATCCGCGCCTCCATCGTCGACCGCCAGAAACGCCTCGTCCTGGAGGGCCGCTGCCGTGCCCAGGCCCGCGGCGAACTCCCCCCGGAACCCGACCCCGCCACCACCTCACGCGCCGTCGACCTCATCTTCGACGTTGTCGCGGGTGCGGTGGTCCACCGCGTCCTCGTCAGCGCCGAACCGGCGGACGAGGAGTGGGCACGGGGCTTCACGAGACTGCTACTGCTGGGGTTGAGAGGGGCGGCGGAGCCGGCCCCGTAAGGGACACGGGGAACCGCGCGACCGACCCGGCCGCCCCGCGCATGCCCACCCGGTCTCCGGAAGTCACCGCGGTTGGGGCGTGTTTCGAAAGTGGCGTCGTCCGCCCGGAGGGCGGGGCTCGCGGCGTCTGGTGCGGTGCGTCGCAAGGCGGAGGGTCGCCCGTACCGGGCGTACGCGGGCGATCCCGGCAACGCGGCGAGGCGCCGTGCCGGGACGCCGTGAGCCAGACGGGACCTTCGAAGAACGCCCTAGAACACCGCCGGCTCCGTGTACACCCCCCACTCCTCCCGCAGCACCCCGCAGATCTCCCCCAACGTGGCCTCGGCCCGCGCCGCATCCAGCATCGGCCCGATCATGTTGCCCCCGTCCCGCGCGGCGACGAGTACGGCATCCAGAGCTCGCCGCACAGCGGCGTCGTCCCGCCCCGCCTTCCGCTCCGCGAGCACCCGCGCCTGCTCCCGCTCCACCTCATGACCGACCCGCAGAATCTCCAGGTCCCCGGTCACGGACCCCTGGTGGACGTTGACCCCGACAACCTTCTTCTCCCCCTTCTCCAGAGCCTGCTGGTACCGGAACGCCGACTCCGCGATCTCCCCGGTGAACCACCCGTCCTCGATCCCCCGCAGAATCCCGGACGTGATCGGCCCGATGGGGTGCCGCCCGTCGGGGTGGGCCCGCAGCCCCCGCTCCTCGATCTGGTCGAAGATCTTCTCCGCGTCCGCCTCGATCCGGTCGGTGAGCTGCTCGATGTACCACGAACCGCCGAGCGGATCGGCCACGTTGGCGACGCCGGTCTCCTCCATGAGCACCTGCTGCGTACGCAGCGCGATCTCGGCGGCCTGCGCGGAGGGCAGCGCCAGGGTCTCGTCCAGGGCGTTGGTGTGCAGGGAGTTGGTCCCGCCGAGGACCGCCGCGAGCGCCTCCACCGCCGTGCGCACCACGTTGTTGTACGGCTGCTGCGCGGTCAGTGAGACACCTGCCGTCTGCGTGTGGAACCGCAGCCACTGCGCCTTGTCGGTCCGCGCCCCGTACACGTCCCGCATCCACCGCGCCCAGATCCTGCGCGCCGCGCGGAACTTGGCGATCTCCTCGAAGAAATCGACGTGCGCGTCGAAGAAGAAGGACAGCCCGGGCGCGAACACGTCGACATCCATCCCCCGGCTGAGCCCCAGCTCGACGTACCCGAACCCGTCCGCGAGCGTGTACGCCAGCTCCTGCGCGGCGGTGGCTCCGGCCTCGCGGATGTGATAGCCGGAGACGGACAACGGCTTGTAGGCGGGAATCTCGGCCGCGCAGTGCTCCATGAGGTCACCGATGAGCCGGAGATGCGGCTCCGGCGGGAAGAGCCACTCCTTCTGCGCGATGTACTCCTTGAAGATGTCGGTCTGCAGCGTGCCGTTCAGCACGCCGGGATCGACGCCCTGCCGCTCGGCAGCGACGAGATACAGACAGAAAACGGGGACAGCGGGCCCGCTGATCGTCATGGACGTGGTGACGTCCCCGAGCGGAATGTCCTTGAACAGCGCCTCCATGTCGGCTGCGGAGTCGACGGCCACCCCACAGTGCCCGACCTCTCCCGACGACCGGGGATCATCGGAATCCCGCCCCATGAGGGTCGGCATGTCGAACGCGACGGACAGCCCCCCGCCCCCGTGGGCCAGGATCATCGTGTACCGCTCGTTGGTCTGCCGCGCGTTCCCGAACCCCGCGAACTGCCGGATCGTCCACGTCCGCCCCCGGTACCCCGTCGGATACAGCCCGCGCGTGAACGGGTACTCCCCCGGCCACCCGATCCGCTCGAACCCCGCGTACACGTCCCCCGCCCGGGGCCCGTACGCCGCCTCCACCACATCCCCGGAAACCGTCGTGAAGTCCCCCTCCCGCTTCCGCCCGGCGTCATACCGCGCCTGCCAGCGTCGGCGACCTTCTTCGATGGCGTCAGCGTCCATGAGTCCGATTTTACTTGGATGCCCCAATAAGGGGCGGTGGTACGGGTCAGGAGGCGCGCGCGGGGCGCGGAAGAGCACCCGTTAGGCTCGACGCCATGAAGAAGAGCGTCTTGACCCGCTACCGGGTGATGGCCTACGTCACCGCTGTACTGCTGATCCTGCTGACGGTGGGCGTGATCGGGAAGCGCCTGCTGGGCATGGACGGCTTCGACGGCTTCGTCACGGTGGTCGGCTTCGCGCACGGCTGGCTGTACGTGCTGTACCTGGTCTTCGCCTTCGACCTCGGCAGCAAGGCGAAGATGCCGCTGGGCCGCCTCGCCTGGGTGCTGCTCGCCGGCACGGTCCCCACGGCCGCCTTCTTCGTCGAACGCAAGGTGAGCCGGGAGGTCGAGCCGCTCATCCTCAAGGACGCGGCCCCCAAGCCCGCCGCGGCCTGACCCCCGGCAAGCCCGGCGGTCGACCGCGGCCGGCACGCGCTCACTCGGCAGGGCACCTGCCCTCACCGTCGACGAATCCGGGTTCCGGCCATCCGGCGACGGACGACGGTCGACCGGCAGAATGGCGGCGGACATCGCGAGGTCGGACGTCTCCGGGGCACCGGCGGCGAAACCACCGGCAAGCGGTAGCGGGCACCGGCCGTTGACGGCCGGCGCTCAGCTCTCCTCGAAGTCCCCCGCCGCCACCCTCAGCGGGCGGAGCATCGCGAAGATCTCGGCGCATTCCTCGGCGTCGTAGGCGCTGAGGCCGAAGTCCATGGACATGAGGTCGCGGGTGGCGGCGTCGCAGACCTCGCGGCCCTTGTCGGTGATGGAGGCGAGGGTGCCGCGGCCGTCGGCGGGGTTGGGGCGCTTGTCGACGAGGCCGGACCTCACCAGGCGGTCGACGGTGTTCGTCACGGAGGTGGGGTGCACCATCAGCCGCTCACCGATCTTGGACATCGGCAGCTCGCCCTTCTGGGAGAAGGTGAGGAGCACAAGGGCCTCGTAACGCGCGAAGGTCAGCCCGTACGGCTTGACGACCGCGTCGACCTCGGCCAGCAGGATCTGCTGGGCGCGCATGATCGAGGTGATCGCGGCCATGGACGGGACGTTTCCCCAGCGCTGCTTCCAGTGCTCGTCGGCACGCGAGATGGGGTCGAAGGATAGGCTGAGCGGCTTCGGCACGGCATCGACCTTATCGGCCGGTCACATGCCGGTCA
Organism: Streptomyces sp. TG1A-60; assembly: GCF_037201975.1. Lineage (NCBI taxonomy): Bacteria > Bacillati > Actinomycetota > Actinomycetes > Kitasatosporales > Streptomycetaceae > Streptomyces > Streptomyces sp. TG1A-60. Next base: position 2,501,586 of record NZ_CP147520.1, read on the forward strand.
GCACCGTCTCGCGTTTCGGTCGCCCGGCGGAGCCCCGGCAGAGCCTCAGCAGTGCTCCCCGCGCCGCCTCCCGGCCGGTGTCGCACCCGAGTCGATCTGTCGCCCTGGGGAACGATTATGCGCAAGTCGTGGCCAGTGGGAACCGAACGCCACCGTCCCGGGGAGCAGAGGGAGAAGATGTCCCGGCTGGTCCGTAACGACACCAGCCGCAACGGCAACGGCCCGCTGAACGGCGACCGGGGCACCGCCTGGTGCAACCCGCCCGCCCCGCCGACCACCGACACCGGGGAGCCGGCCCCGATGCCTATCGGGGGATCAAGCGTCCCGGGGAGTGCCGCGGTCGGCCGGCGGCGGGCCGGTGGTGGCCGGACCACGCCCTGGGGCTGGCGCGCACCTCCAGGCCGGCGCCGCGACAGACGACGTCCGCCCCGTCGCGACGCCCGGCACCAGCGGCCACCCCTCTCACCACACCTGGATCCACTTCGCCTCCGACGGCGTCCCCTCCGCGTCCGTCACGAACAGCATGTACCAGCCGGGCGGGACGAGGGTCCGGTCCGCCGGCACGTCGACGGTGACGGAGTCCGGGGTCTTCGTCACCTCCAGGGCGATGGACCGCTGTTCGACATCCGTGGTGTGGGTGACGGCGCTGGGGCGCATCAGCCTGGCGTTGACGACGCGTTCGGGGTGGCTGGTGGCGAAGGTGGCGCGGCCCTTGCCGTCGACCTCCTGGGGACCGTCGCCGAGGACGGGACGCTTCTTGCCGTACTTGTGGAGCAACGGCGGCGTGTAGACCTCCATGCGCTGTTCGAAGTGGCCCAGCTTGGTGTTCCGCTGGTCGTCGAAGAGCGGGTCGGAGCCGAAGGTGGCGACGCGGCCGTCGGGCAGGAGCAGGGCCTCGGAGTGGTAGTTGCGGCCGACCTTGGGGGCGGCGGCGCCGCGGAAGGAGTTGGACTTCGGGTCGTAGAACTGCGCCTTGAGGATGTTGCTGGCGCTGCGGCCCCGGTAGCCGCCGGAGCCGTTGGAGGTGAAGACGGTGTCGTCCGGCATGAGCACGCTGTTCAGATAGCGGGTGCCCTGGGGGAGGTCGGGGCCGTCCTCGAAGGCCGGGTTCTCCTTCTTCAGGTCGATGACGGCGGTGCGCGAGGTCGACTCCTCGGACTCGCCGACGCCTCCGCCACCGAGGATCATCACCTTCTGGTCCTGGGCGGGCGGCAGCAGCACGGACGCCGAGGTCTCCGTCTGGTCGAGGTCGGTGAGGCCCGGGACCTTCTCGAACTCGTTGGTCTTCGGGTCCCAGAGACCGGGTTCGCGGCCGAGGTCGTCGGGCCCGTAACCGGCGTTCGAGGCGGGGTAGAAGAGCTTGCCGCCCTTGGTGAGGAAGAGGGCGGGGTACGTGGGGAAGTACCGCTTGGGGCCCGGCTTCCACTTCTTGGTCTCCGGGTCGTAGATCTCGTTGTCACCGGGATCGACGACGCCCACGTCGTCCAGGCCGGAGACGGCGAGCACACGCCCGTCCTCCAGTCCGACGAGCGTCGGGTACCAGCGGGCCTTGTCCATCGGGGCGACCGGCACGTACATCTCGGCCGTCGGGTCGAACTCGTACGCGGCCCTGATCCCCTGGAAGTCCTGCTTGTCCAGGGTGATCTTCTCGGAGAGGCCGTACGTGTTGGCGGCGTCCTTGCCCTTGAGCCCGACGATCTCGTACTGGGCCTGCCGGGGCATGACGGACTCCGGGCCCTTCTTCACGGCCTCGACGAACACCCGGGCCTCGCTCGCGGTGACCTTGGTCTCCCAGGGCCGCATCACGCCGGCCTGGTCGTAGGTGATGTCGAAGTCGCGTCTGGCCTTGGGGACGGTGACGTCGAAGCGGCTGACGTACTCGACGCCGGAGGGTGAGCGGAAGCGGGTCCCCTTCTTCAGGACCATCGCCTCGTCGGGGTTCTCGTTCTTGACCCGCATGCCGCCGCCGGCCCGTTCGACCTCGCCGTCCAGCAGTTCGTAGCGGGCGGTGCCGCCTGCCACCAGGATTCTGCCGGAGGGGAGTTGGGCGTGGCCGGCGCAGAAGAAGTCCACGGGGGTGGGGATCTTCTTGTAGGTGTTCTTCACCGGGTCCCACAGAACGGTGTCGAAGGAGCCCCTGTCGAACTTCTTCTGCTCGTTGCCCGACCCGGCGACGATCAGCACCTTGCCGGTGTGCAGCAGGGCCGCGTGAATGGCGTTGGTGCGGAAGTCCTTGGGGATGTCGACCTGGGCCCAGGAGCCGTAGCGGGCCTGGTAGCCGGGCTGGGCGATCTTCCACTCGTGGTACCGCTCCTGCGCGAACCCGACGGCGGCCGGGGCGTTGAGGCCGGCGAGCAGCGCGACGGCGCCGACACCGAGCAGTTTCTTCCTGGTCTTCTTCGAGAGCTGGTGGGCCATGGCCTAGTTGCCTCCCGTCGGAGAGCCGGAGACCGAGGGGGCGGATGTGGGCTGGGTGGCGAGCGCGGGTTCGTCGCCGTCGACGAGCCGGGCCGCGACGGTCGCGCCGGCCGGCCGTCCCGCCCGGTAGGCGGCGCTCGCCCCGGGGTCCCGGTGCCGGGTGAAGGCCCACACCCCGACGGGTGCGAGCGAGATCGCCATGGCGAGGAAGGCCCAGGTCCGCATGGCCACATGGCTGTGGCCGCGTACGAACGACGCGGTCAGGGACGACCCGAGCACCGCCGTCCAGAACAGGTGGATCCGGAAGGTCAGCAGCCGGTCGGGGCTGGCGTCGCGGCCCTTCGGGGTGACGACGAAGCGGCAGGGCAGCCGGAGCAGTGCGGCGCCCAGGGACCTCAGGTAGATGGGCGCGGAGAGCGCCGACATCGCCATGCCGGCGAGCCCGCCCGACCCCTCCGGTTCGTGCGGCGAGACGTTGTGCCTGCGGTTCCACAGGTACAGCCCCACCTGGAGGGCGGCGGCATCGCTGTAGAGCATCAGCCAGACGGAGGCGGTGACCTGCGTTCCGGACGCCCCGAACCACAGGAAGAGCACACAACTGACGATGCCCAGCAGCCAGTTGACGGAGGTCATCGGGTAGTAGACGAGCATCAGCGTGTACGAGAAGAGGCGGCCCCAGGGCATCGTGAGGGGCGCCTTCCAGTACTGCTTGAAGAGCGTCTCGTAGGTACCGCGCGACCAGCGCGTCTGCTGGGTGAAGAAGTCGGTCCAGGAAGCGGGGCCCTCGCCGACGGCGAGCACGTCGGGCGTGTACACCGACCGCCAGTACTTGCGCGTCCCGGGGTTCCGGTGCCGGTGCAGTTCGAAGCCGGTGGCCATGTCCTCGGTGATGGAGTCGTGCAGTCCGCCGACCTGTTTCACGGCGGCGACGCGTACGGCGTTGTTGGTGCCGACGAACATGGGGGCCCGGTAGCGGTTGCCGGCGCGCTGGATGAGCGCGTGGAAGAGGAACTGCTGCGATTCGGCGGCCTTGGTGACGGGGGCGGTGTAGTTCCCGTACACCTGCGGTCCGACGACGAAGGCCACGTCCGGGTCCCGGAAGTAGCCCAGCATCCGCTCCAGGAAGTTCGGCAGCGGTACGTGGTCGGTGTCGACCGAGGCGAAGAACTCGTACGCGTCGCCGTGCTTGGCGATCCACGCGTTGTAGTTGCCGTGCTTGGTGCGGGCCCTGTGGACGCCCTTCGGACGGTTCCACCCGGGGACGCCTTTGCGGGTGAAGTGCCGTACGCCGAGCTCCGCGCAGAGGGCCTTGGCCTGGTCGTCGTCGCCCTCGTCGAGGAGCCAGACGTCGAGGTGGCCGGTGTGCCGCAGCCGGGTGGCGCCCTCCAGGGTGGCCCGGACCATGGAGAGGGGTTCCTTGCCCGGCACGTACGTGGTGAGGAAGGCGACGCGGGTGCCGGGTTCGGGGACGACCGGGACCGGGTCACGGGCGACCATCGTCGCGTGGGCGATCGACACGACGTTGACGACCATGAACAGCTCGATCAGCCCGATGGACACGAGCATCGTGATGTCGAGCCCCACGAGCCACGTGTCCACGCCCTCGCGCTCCACCCAGTGGGCGGGCCAGACCAGGTAGACGAGCAGGGCGCCGGTCAGCAGAGGAGCGAGTGTCATCAGCAGGACGGCGCGTATTCGGTGCGGCTCTTTCGAGAGGAGCTTGGTGTACTGCACCCGGTACGCGGATCCGGACGGCTCCGTGAGCGGTCCGGCGAGTCGGCTGTGGGTGTCGTAGTCGTAGCCCTCCGGCCGCACAGCGCCCTCCAGTGATCGAACTAGTCGATACCTATACAAAAAGGGCGATTTGCGAGCGTGTCGAACTGAGGGGGGCCGAACGGCGGGTGAGGGTGCCCTGGGGACGCAGCTGCGGTTGACGGGCGACCGCGGGCGGATCAGGGCCGCTCGCGGTCGCCCGCACACAGGCACTCCCGAACTGTCAGGCGCCCCCGAGGAACCGCTCCACGGTCTCCACCTTCGAGGTGAGGCCGTCCGACACGCCGGGGCGGATGTCGGCCTTGAGGACGAGCGAAACCCTCGGCGCCCGATCCTCCACCACGGCGACCGCGCGCCGTACGACGTCCATCACCTCGTCCCAGTCCCCCTCGACGGAGGTGAACATCGCGTCAGTCCGGTGCGGCAGGCCCGACTCGCGGACCACCCGGACGGCGTCGGCGACGTACTCCCCCACGTCCTCGCCGACGCCCAGCGGGGTCACGGAGAAGGCGACGATCACGCGTTCACGGTCCCTTCCTCGCCGGGGCGGGCCGTGATCGCCGCGTCGACCGCGTCCTCGGCCTCGCGGCGCAGCCTGCGGTCGGCGAAGAAGCCGCCGGTGGGCACGACGGAGAGGGCGAAGTAGAGCGCGGCGGTCTTCAGGGACCACTTCGCGCGGTTCCAGGCGTCGGCCCAGAAGACCAGGTACAGGATGAAGAGGACGGCGTGGACCCAGCCCATCACGGGCACCGCGTTGAACTCCGTGGTCCGCTTCAGCACCGAGCAGACGAGCAGCAGCAGGAAGGAGACGGCCTCGGGGGCGGAGACGAGGCGCAGGCGGCGGAGGGCGGAAGCGGTCTTTATGTCCACGGGGTCACCTTCGGTGGGGTCGGCGGGGCGGGTCGTCGCGTCGCGTGTCGGTCTTTGTGAACAGAAGCACAAGCGCGTCCATTCTGGCATCCGTCAACCTTCCGACGGTCTAGGGGTCCCTTCAGGGTCGAGATCCCCCTCCGGGCCCTGTCCTGTCCCCCATGGGCCGGTTACCGTCACCACGTGGCAATGTTCCGACTTCAAGGCAGCAAGGTGCTGGCCGTCGACATGACCGGGGACGCCGTGAAGGCGAAGAACGGCTCGATGGTCGCGTACGACGGTCAGATGACGTTCAAGAAGCTGAGCGGCGGCGGTGAGGGCCTGCGCGGGATGGTGACGCGGCGCCTGACCGGCGAGCAGATGACGTTGATGGAGGTGACGGGGCACGGGACCTGCTGGTTCGCGGACCGGGCCTCCGAGATCAACCTCGTGAGTCTTCAGGGGGACAAGCTGTACGTGGAGTCGAGCAATCTGCTCGCGACGGACTCCGGCCTGCGTACGGGCACGACCTTCACGGGGCTGCGCGGCGCCTCGCAGGGCAACGGCCTGTTCACCACGACCATCGAGGGCCACGGCCAGGCGGCGCTCATGTCCGACGGCCCGGCAGTGGTGCTGCGGGTGAGCCGCCAGTACCCGCTGACGGTGGACCCGGGGGCGTACATCGCGCATCAGGGCGATCTCCGGCAGTCCTTCCAGTCCGGTGTGACGTTCCGCACGTTCATGGGCGAGGGTGGCGGCGAGGCCTTCCAGATCCGCTTCGAGGGCGACGGACTGGTCTACATCCAGCCCAGCGAGCGCAACACGGTGGCGGGAGACGTGTGACATGGCCTTCCGTGAGATCAACTCGAAGATGGTCGAGGCGACACTGTCGCCGGGGCAGCGGCTGTTCAGTCAGCGCGGCGCGATGCTCGCCTACAAGGGCGAGGTGTCCTTCACGCCCAACATCCAGGGCGGCCAGGGCGGCATCGCGTCGATGATCGGCCGCCGGGTGGCGGGCGAGGCGACCCCGCTGATGACCGTCGAGGGCAGCGGCACGGTCCTGTTCGGACACGGTGGCCACCACATCCAGGTGATCAACCTGACCGGCGAGACCCTCTACGTCGAGGCCGACCGTCTGCTCGCCTTCGACGGCACCCTCCAGCAGGGCACGATGTTCATGGGCTCACAGGGCGGCGTCATGGGCATGGTCCGGGGCCAGGTGACGGGTCAGGGCCTGTTCACCACCACCCTGCGGGGTCACGGGGCGGTCGCCGTCATGGCGCACGGCGGCGTGATCGAGGTTCCGATCACCCCCCAGCGCCCGGTCCACGTGGACCCACAGGCGTACGTTGCGCACCACGGCGACGTACGCAACAAGCTGTCCACCGCGCTCGGCTGGCGCGACATGGTGGGCCGGGGCTCCGGCGAGGCGTTCCAGCTGGAGCTGAGCGGCAGCGGCGCGGTGTACGTCCAGGCCTCGGAGGAGAAGCTGTGAGCATGTACGGGGCTCCGGGCGCCGGCCCGACCGTCCACGACCCGATGACGCTGCCGTCCGACGACAACGTCGACCACTACACCTTCTGCGTGGAGCTCAAGGGGAGCCAGTGGTTCCTGCAGAAGGGCAAGATGATCGCCTACTACGGCCAGATGGAGTTCAACGGCATCGGACACGGCCGGCTGGACCGTCTCGTCCGTACGTCGTTCCATTCGCCTCTGCACGCCAGCGACTGGGTCGTCGCCGAGGGATCCGGCAAGATGCTCCTCGCCGACCGGGCCTTCGACGTCAACTCCTTTGACCTCGAAGACGGCAACCTGACCATTCGCTCGGGCAATCTGCTCGCTTTTCAGCCAAGTCTCGCGCTCAAGCAGTCGATCGTGCCGGGCTTCCTGACGCTGATCGGAACGGGCAAGTTCGTGGCGGCCTCCAACGGCCCGGTGGTGTTCATGGAACCCCCGATCCGGGTCGATCCGCAGGCCCTGGTCGGATGGGCCGACTGCCCCTCACCGTGCCACCACTACGACCACGGTTACATGACGGGCGTGATGGGCGGCCTACGTGCGATGACGGGCCTCGGCGGCGCCTCCGGCGAGGAGCACCAGTTCGAGTTCGTCGGAGCGGGCACGGTGCTGCTCCAGTCCTCCGAGACACTCATGGCCGAGCAGGCCATGGGCACGGTTCCGCACGAGCCGGGAGTACCCGGCGGGGGTGGGGCACCCGGTCACCCCGGTCCGCAGGGCGGATCACCGCGCTTTCCCGGACAGCTGGGGGACCTCCAGCGCCGCTTCGGGCTGTGAGCGGTAGTCTGCGGAGTGTGACATCGAACGTGTGCACGTTGTCACGCTCCGACCCGGACGAGCCGCACCACCCGAAACCTCACTAGTTCGCCTTTCAACTTTTTAGGTAGACTTCATTCATGGAGACCGAGACGGCCACGCGCTGGCTGACCGATGCGGAGCAGTGCGCCTGGCGCACTCATCTGGACGTCAACAGGCTGCTGACGCACCAGCTCGAAAGGGATCTGCAGCCGTTCGGCCTGACAATGAACGACTACGAGATCCTGGTGAACCTCTCCGAGTCGGAGGGCCGGCGGATGAGAATGAGCGACCTCGCCGCCGCCACCCTTCAGTCCAAGAGCCGGCTCTCGCACCAGATCACCCGCATGGAGAACGCGGACCTGGTGCGCCGCGAGCACTGCGAGTCCGACCGGCGCGGGCTGTTCGCCGTGCTCACGGAGCACGGCATGGAGACGATGCAGCGGGTCGCGCCGCACCATGTGGCCTCCGTGCGGCGGCACTTCATCGATCTGCTGCCGGTGGAGGCACTGGACGAACTGCACATGTCACTGACGCCCATCGCCGAGCATCTGCGGGCGCATCGCGGCAAACCGTAGCGCTCCGCTGCGTTGGCCGGAGGACGGGGGCTACGGGGCTACGGGCCGGATCGTGGCCGCGGGCTCGTCGTCGCTGGGCGCGCGGTTCCCCGCGCCCCTTGGGTGAGCGGGGGTCACAGGGCGGCCGACCGGGGTGCCGGGGGATTCAGAGGCAGTCTCAGGTCGAACGAGGCTCCTCCGCCGGGGGCGTCGGTGACTGCCAGGGTGCCGCCGTGGCGGACGGCGATGTCCCGGGCGATGGCGAGGCCGAGGCCGGCGCCGCCGTCGTCGCGGGCTCGGGATTCGTCGAGGCGGACGAAGCGTTCGAAGACGCGTTCGCGGTCGGCCCGGGGAACACCGGAGCCGTCGTCGACGACCTGGAGGATCACCCAGTCGGAGGTGGTCCGCAGGGTGACCGCGACACGGTCACGGGCGTGCCGAGCGGCGTTGTCCAGGAGGTTGCCGAGGATCCGGCAGACCTGGTTGCGCGAGCCGCGCAGCACCACGGACTCGACGCCGTCCAGCGTCACACCCTCCCGCGAGGACACCTCTTCCCGCACGACCTCCGCCAGGTCGAACCGCGCGTCGGGCGGTGGCCGCTCCCCCGCGTCGAGGCGGGCGAGCAGCAGCAGGTCGGCGGCGAGGCTCTGGAGTCGTACGGTGTCCTCCACCGCCCCGTCCAGATCCAGCAACTCCGGGTGCGCCGCCGCCACTTCCAGCTGGGTGCGCAGCGACGCGATCGGGCTGCGCAGCTCGTGCGAGACGTCCGCGACAAACGCGCGCTGACGCTCCACCGAGGACTCCAGCGCGGCCAGCGTCTCGTTCGTCGTCCGCGCCAGCCGGGCGACCTCGTCATGCGTGTCCGGCTCCGGTACGCGACGGGAGAGGTCCTCGGAGGCCGTGATGGCCGCCATCTCGGAACGGATGCCCTCGACCGGGCGCAGAGCCCGGCCCGTGACGACGTAGGTCGCGCCGCCGACGGTGACGAGGAGCAGGGGGAAGCCGATGAGCATGGTGGTGAGGGCGGTGCTCACGGCGTCCTGTTCGGCGGAGAGGGGCGATCCCGCGTAGACCGTCAGGGTGACGCCCGCACGGGTGGTCGCCTTCACCGCGGCGAACTGGTACTCCCTGGTCTCGTGGTCGGTGGCCGCGGTGCCCTCGCCGAGCAGTACGGGTTCGGAGACCAGGCCGGCGGTGGGGATGCCGCCCCCGGACGTCTCCTCGTCCTCGCCCTCGTTCTCGTTCTCGTCCTCGCCCCGGTCGGCATCGTCGTCCGTGGTCGAAAGGGCGCTCGCCCGTGCCTCCGCGCCGTCCGGAAGGCCGATACTCTCCAGGTCCTCGCCCGCCGCGACCACCCTCCTTCGCTGATCCACGACCTTGACGGGGGTTTCGTCGCCGTCGTCGAGGTCCAGATCGGCGTACGCCACGTCCGCCGCCACCTGTCGAGCGACTTCGAGGGCGTCGGCCTCCGCCTGGGCATTCGCCTGACCGATCAGGTTGGACCGCAGCGACAGCAGCACCGCCGCGCCCGCCGCGACCAGGGCAACGGCGACGACCACGGTGGCCGCGACCGTGGCTCGCGCTCGCACGGAGCCGAGCACGCGTTTCATGGCCGGGCCTCCAGGCGGTATCCGGCACCGCGAACGGTCCTGATGAGTTCGGCGCCGAGTTTGCGGCGCAGGGCGCTGATGTAGACCTCGACGATGTTGGGATCGCCGTCGTAGGCGAAGTCCCAGACGTGTTCGAGGATGTCGGCCTTGGAGACGACCTCACCGGCACGCGCGACGAGCTGCTCCAGGACGGAGAACTCCTTGGCGGTGAGGGACACTTCGGCCTCGGAGCGGAAGACGCGGCGGGCGGCGGTGTCGAGCTTCAGGTCGCCGACGACATGCACGGGCGAGGCACCGCCGGCCGGGCCGCGGCGCCGGAGCAGGGCCTTCACCCGGGCGACGAGGACGACGTACGAGAACGGCTTGGTCAGGTAGTCGTCGGCACCCGTGTCCAGGCCCTCCGCCTCGTCGTACTCGCCGTCCTTGGCGGTGAGCATCAGGATCGGCACGTCGTGCCCGGCGGCGCGCAGAGCGGCGCACACGCGGTAGCCGTTCATGCCGGGCAGCATGATGTCGAGGATCACGAGGTCGTACGACCCCTCGCGGGCCCGGTGCAGGCCCTCGAGCCCGTCGTGGACGACGTCCACGGCGTAGCCCTCGGCCGTCAGTCCCTTGGCCAGCGACACCGCGAGCCGCTTCTCATCTTCCACGATCAACAGGCGCATGCGCCCAGCTTGGCAAACCCGACCTGAAGACGGCTTCAGGGGGCTTCAGGTCGGCTTCAGAGTCGGTCGGGCAGATTGGTTCCCGTCGAAAGCGCACGGTAGCCACCAAGCCGGGCGCTGTCAGTCCTGACCGGGAGGAACACCATGAAGCGCAACATCGTCATCGCCACCGTCGCGGCCGCGGCTCTGATCGGCGGCGGCACCGCGACCGCCATCGCGGTCACGGGCGACGACGAGGCGCCGGTGAAGCGGTCCAGCGTGCAGGTGTCGGACGGCGACAACGGCCGCGACGACGTCGGCGAGAGGGGCGACAAGGGCAACAGGAACGACGCCGACGACAAGAACGACGCGGACGACGACAGCACTGGCAGGGACGACCGGGACGACGCGGACGACAGGGCCGAGGACGCGGCCGAGGCGAAGGCCGCGGACGTCACGGCCGCCGACGCCATAAGGGCCGCGCTGAAGCACAAGGCCGGTACGGCGGTCTCCGCCGACCTCGACGACGAGGGCACGAACCTGGTGTGGGACGTCCACGTCCTGACCGACGGCGGCAAGTGGTTCGGCGTCCAGATCGACCCCGGCACCGGCAAGGTGCTCGGCTCACACGCCGACCGGGACGACGACGGTGACGACGCCGCCGAGACCGAGCGGATCCGGGCCGCCCTGAAGGGCAGCTCCGTGACCGCCGCCGAGGCCGCCGGGGCCGCTGCCGACAAGGGCACCGTGACCTCCGTCGACCTCGACGAGGAGAGCGGGGACAAGGCATGGGAGGTCGACACCACCGCCACCGACGGCACCGGCAGTGACTGGAGGGTGAACCTCGACTCGGCCAAGGTCACCGCCGACCGCTCGGACGACTGACACCGGTAGGGGCACCCGGCACCGGGTGCCCCTCTCCCGTTCCACGGGGGCTTGTCGCGCGGGGAACCCGCGCGAACGGGGTCCGGGGCGGAGCCCCGAGGTGGGACGGGTAGGGGCGGCGGGGGCGAGAGAGGCCGGGCTCAGCCCTCCGTCAGGCCCGCGACCAGCTCGTCCGCCGCCCGGTACGGGTCCAGTTCGCCCGCCACGATCCGCTCGGCCAGAGAACTGAGGCGACGGTCGCCGTGGAGGTCGGCGATGCGTTCGCGGAGGGCGGTGACGGCGATGGCCTCGACCTCCCGGGCGGCGCGGGCACGACGGCGTTCGGCGAGGACCCCGCGCTCCTCCATCCAGGCTCGGTGCTTCTCCAGGGCCTCGACCATCTCGTCCACGCCCTCCGCCCGCGCCGCGACCGTCTTGACGATCGGGGGGCGCCAGTCGCCGGGGCCGCGGGACTCGCCCAGTCCCAGCATGTGGTTCAGCTCGCGCGCGGTCGCGTCGGCGCCGTCCCGGTCGGCCTTGTTGACCACGTAGACGTCCCCGATCTCCAGGATCCCGGCCTTGGCGGCCTGGATGCCGTCCCCCATGCCGGGGGCCAGCAGCACCACGGACGTGTCCGCCTGGGAGGCGATCTCCACCTCGGACTGGCCGACGCCGACCGTCTCGACCAGGATCACGTCGCAGCCGGCCGCGTCCAGGACACGGATCGCCTGCGGGGCCGCCCACGCCAGGCCGCCCAGATGGCCGCGCGTCGCCATCGAACGGATGTACACGCCCCGGTCGCAGGCGTGCTCCGCCATCCGGACGCGGTCGCCGAGCAGGGCACCGCCGGAGAAGGGGGACGACGGGTCGACGGCGAGCACGCCGACCCGCCGGCCGGCCCGCCGGTAGGCGGTCACCAGCGCCGAGGTGGACGTGGACTTGCCGACTCCGGGCGAGCCGGTCAGACCGACGACGTACGCCCCGCCCGTGAGCGGGGCCAGCGCCGCCATGACCTCGCGGAGCTGCGGGGACGCCCCTTCCACCAGGGAGATCAGCCGGGCGACGGCCCGGGGCCGCCCTTCCCTGGCCTGTGCCACCAGCGTGGGGACGTCCTGCATCACAGCTCCGTTCCGAGTGGCCATGTGCGCCTGCGGACCGCGGTCCTCAGGCCTTGGGTACCCGCACGATCAGCGCGTCACCCTGACCGCCGCCACCGCACAGAGCCGCCGCGCCGACACCGCCGCCGCGCCGCTTCAGCTCCAGGGCGAGATGGAGCACGAGGCGGGCGCCCGACATGCCGATGGGGTGGCCCAGGGCGATCGCACCACCGTTGACGTTCACCTTTTCCGGGGACACGCCGAGGTCCTTCATTGACTGTACGGCGACCGCGGCGAAGGCCTCGTTGATCTCGATCAGGTCGAGATCGGCGACCTGGAGGCCGTCCTTCCCGAGGGCGTGCCGGATCGCGTTCGACGGCTGCGACTGCAAGGAGTTGTCCGGTCCGGCGACGTTCCCGTGGGCGCCGATCTCGGCGAGCCACGTGAGGCCGAGCTCCTCCGCCCTGGCCTTGCTCATGACGACCACGGCGGCGGCGCCGTCGGAGATCTGCGAGGCCGAGCCCGCGGTGATCGTGCCGTCCTTGGCGAAGGCCGGCCGCAGCTTGCCCAGGGACTCGGCGGTCGTCTCGCCCCGGATGCCTTCGTCCTGGCTGAAAACGACCGGCTCGCCCTTGCGCTGAGGGATCTCGACCGGCGTGATCTCGGCGTCGAAGAGGCCGTTCTTCCGGGCGGCGGCGGCCCGCTGGTGGGAGAGCGCGGCGATCTCGTCCTGCTCGGGACGGAGGATGCCGAGACGCGTGTTGTGCTTCTCGGTGGACTCCCCCATGGCGATGTTCTCGAAGGAGTCGGTGAGCCCGTCGTACGCCATCGCGTCGAGCATCTGGATCGCCCCGTACTTGTAGCCCTCGCGGGACTTCGGGAGCAGGTGGGGGGCGTTGGTCATGGACTCCTGGCCACCGGCCACGACCACGTCGAACTCGCCGGCGCGGATCAGCTGGTCGGCCAGCGCGATGGCGTCGAGGCCGGACAGGCACACCTTGTTGATCGTGAGGGCGGGCACGCTCATCGGGATGCCCGCCTTGGCCGCGGCCTGGCGTGCCGGGATCTGCCCTGCCCCGGCCTGGAGCACCTGGCCCATGATCACGTACTGCACCTGGTCGCCGCCGATGCCCGCACGGTCCAGGGCGGCCTTGATCGCGAAGCTTCCGAGGTCGGCTCCGGAGAAGGGCTTCAGCGAACCGAGCAACCGCCCCATGGGCGTCCGCGCGCCCGCGACGATCACCGAGGTCCTGCCGTTCGTTCCAGTCATGAGGTGCGATCCCCTTCCAGCCTGTACGGCCGAGGAGTGAACGAGGGTTTACTTCGAATGTACTGAGTGGCACTCCGTGCCGTCACCTGGCCGCCGGTGTGATCGCGCGCACGTTGCGTAACCACGCGCGGAGCGCTCCACTAACATCATGCTGACGCGAATCGACCACATCGGGATCGCCTGTTTCGACCTCGACAAGACCGTCGAGTTCTACCGGGCCACGTACGGCTTCGAGGTGTTCCACTCCGAGGTCAACGAGGAGCAGGGCGTACGCGAGGCCATGCTCAAGATCAACAGCACGGACGACGGGGGCGCCTCCTACCTCCAGCTCCTGGAGCCCACCCGTGAGGACTCCACCGTCGCGAAGTGGCTGGCCAAGAACGGTGAGGGCGTCCACCACATCGCCTTCGGCACGGCGGACGTCGACGGTGAGGCCGCCGCGATCAAGGACAAGGGCGTACGCGTTCTGTACGAGGAGCCGCGAGTCGGTTCCATGGGGTCACGGATCACGTTTCTGCACCCCAAGGATTGTCATGGCGTACTGACAGAACTGGTCACTTCGGCTCCAGTTGAGTCACCTGAGCACTGACCCCCGTACATATGGGCCGGTAGGGTTGGGGTCGGCCGTCGCCTTCCAAGGGGACGGCCCCGGGTCCTGCCGCCTTCCGACGGCAGGGCTCTAGGGCCGGGGTCCAGGTTTCGGGGCGAGGGTGAGGGCGGCAGCCCGTGCTCCGCCGTTGATCTGACACCATTCCCCGGGGGGCACCGTTCGGCGGTTGGACGGAGCTCTTTGCCAGAGGTTGCGACCAGGGGACGGATGGGACCGCGCAGTGCGGGGCTACGAACGCCAGGAGCGAGAGCCGGCGGCTGACGTCGACCACCTCTCTCGGTTCGAGGCCGAGATGGAGCGGCTGAAGACCGAGCGGGAAAAGGCGATCCAGCACGCCGAGGACCTCGGCTACCAGGTCGAGGTGCTGCGCGCCAAGCTGCACGAGGCGCGCCGCACCCTCATGTCCCGGCCCGCCCACGACGGCGGCGACCTCGGGTACCAGGCCGAGCAGATGCTCCGCCAGGCCCAGATGCAGGCGGACCAGCTGCGCGCGGACGCCGAGCGTGAGCTGAGCCAGGCCCGGGCGCAGACCCAGCGGATCCTGCAGGAGCACGCCGAGCAGGCCGCGCGGCTCCAGGCGGAGCTGCACCAGGAGGCGGTCACCCGCCGCCAGCAGCTCGACCAGGAGCTGTCCGAGCGCCGGCAGACCGTCGAGTCGCACGTCAACGAGAACGTGGCGTGGGCCGAACAGCTGCGGGCCCGCTCCGAGCAGCAGGCCCGCCGACTGGTCGACGAGTCGCGCGCCGAGGCCGAGCAGGCACTGGCCGCCGCCCGCACCGAGGCCGAGCGGCTCACCAACGAGGCCCGCCAGCGCCTGCAGAGCGACTCCGAGGCCGCCCGCAACGAGGCCGACCAGATCCTGCGCCGGGCCCGCGCCGAGGCCGAGCGGCTGCTGAACGCGGCGTCCACGCAGGCCCAGGAGGCCACCGAACACGCCGAGCAGCTGCGCTCCTCCTCCGCCACCGAGTCGGACACCGCCCGCCGCCAGGCCTCCGAGCTGAGCCGGGCCGCCGAGCAGCGCATGACGGAGGCCGAGACGGCGCTCCGCGAGGCGCGTGCCGAGGCCGAGAAGCTGGTCACCGAGGCGAAGGAGAACGCGGCCAAGGCCCTCGCCGGCGCCGAGTCGACCAACGAACAGCGCACGCGTACGGCCAAGGAGCAGGTCGCCCGGCTGGTCAAGGAGGCCACGAAGGAGGCCGAGGCCACCAAGGCAGCCGCCGAGGAAGCCGTCGCGGACGCCAAGGCCGAGGCGGAGAAGCTGCTGGCCGAGGCGGCCGAGAAGGCCCGCTCGGTCACGGCGGAGGAGTCCGCCTCCCAGCTCGCCAAGACGGCCAAGACCGCCGAGGACGTGCTGAACAAGGCGTCCCAGGACGCCAAGAGCACCATCAAGGCCGCCGCGGACGAGGCCGAGCGGATCCGCCGGGAAGCCGAGGCCGAGTCGGACCGCCTGCGCGCCGAGGCGCACGACCTCGCCGAGGAGCTCAAGGGCGCGGCCAAGGACGACACCAAGGAGTACCGCGCCAAGACGGTCGAGCTGCAGGAGGAGGCGCGCAGGCTGCGCGGCGAGGCCGAGCAGCTGCGCGCCGACGCGGTCGCCGAGGGCGAGCGGATCCGCTCCGAGGCCCGGCGGGAGGCCGTCCAGCAGATCGAGGAGGCGGCCAAGACCGCCGAGGAGCTGCTCGCCAAGGCGCGGACGGACGCCGACGAGCTGCGCCAGAGCGCCACCGTGGACAGCGAGAAGGTCCGCACGGAGGCCATCGAGCGCGCTTCGACGCTGCGCCGCCAGGCCGAGGAGACCCTGGAGCGCACCCGTAAGGAGGCCGAGCGGCACCGCGCCGAGGCCGCCGAGGAGTCCGAGGAGCTGAAGGCCGACGCCGAGCGGGCCGCCCGTGAGCTGCGCGAGGAGACCGAGCGCGTCGTCGAGGCCCGCAAGGCCGAGGCCGCCGAGGAGCTGGGCCGGCTGCACACCGAGGCGGAGGCGCGCCTGGTCTCCGCGGAGGAGGCGCTCGCCGAGGCGCGCGCCGGGGCCGAGCGGATCCGCCGGGAGGCCGCCGAGGAGGCCGACCGGCTGCGGGCCGAGGCCGCCGAGCGCATCCGTACGCTCCAGGCGCAGGCCGAGGCCGAGGCCGAACGCCTGCGCGACGAGGCCGCGACCGACGCGTCCGCGTCCCGTGCCGAGGGCGAGGCCGTCGCCGTACGCCTGCGGTCGGAGGCCGCCGCCGAGGCGGAGCGGCTGAAGTCCGAGGCCCAGGACTCCGCCGATCGGGTACGGGCCGAGGCGCAGGCCGCGGCCGTGCGGCTCGCCACGGAGGCCTCGGAGACCCTGGCCGCCGCGCAGGAGGAGGCCGCCCGGCGGCGCCGCGAGGCCGAGGAACTCCTCGGCGCGGCCCGGCAGGAGGCCGACCAGGAGCGCCGGCGGGCCCGTGAGCAGAGCGAGGAGCTGCTGGCCTCGGCGCGCAAGCGCGTGGAGGAGGCCCAGACCGAGGCCGTACGGCTGGTGGAGGAGGCCGAGCGCCGCGCCGGCGAGATGGTGTCGGCTGCGGAGACCCACGCCCAGCAGGTACGGGAGTCCGTGGCCGGGCTGCACGAGCAGGCCCAGGAGGAGATCGCCGGGCTGCGCAACGCGGCGGAGCACGCGGCGGACCGTACGCGCCGGGAGGCCGAGGAGGAGGCGGACCGGGTCCGTTCCGACGCCTACGCGGAGCGGGAGCGGGCCGCCGAGGACGCCCAGCGCCTCCGCGGTGAGGCCCGGGACGAGACGGACGCCGCCAAGGCGCTCGCCGAGCGTACGGTCGCTGAGGCCATCACCGAGGCGGAGCGGGTGCGTTCGGACGCGTCCGAACACGCCCAGCGGGTGCGCACGCAGGCGTCCGACAACATCGCGCGGGCCGACCAGGACGCCTCGCGCACCCGGGCGGAGGCCCGGGACGACGCCAACCGCATCCGCTCGGACGCGGCCACCCAGGCGGACACCCTCATCACCGAGGTGACGGCCGAGGCGGAGCGGCTGACCCGGGAGACCAACGAGGAGGCCGAGCGGGTACGGGCCGAGTCCGTCGCCAAGGCCGACCAGCTGATCGGCGAGGCCACCGACGAGGCGGAACGGCTGCGCGCCGAGGCCGCCGAGACGGTGGGCTCCGCGCAGCAGCACGCCGAGCGGGTACGGGTCGACGCCGAGCGGGCGCGGTCCGAGGCGGAGGCGGAGGCCGACCGGCTCATGGCGCACGCCCGCGAGGAGGCCGACCGCACCCTCGACGAGGCCCGCAAGGACGCCAACAAGCGGCGCTCCGAGGCGGCCGAGCAGGTCGACACGCTCATCACGGAGACGGCGGCCGAGGCCGACAGGCTGCTCACCGAGGCGCAGTCGCAGGCGCAGAAGACCACCGCGGACGCCGAGGGGCGGGCCGACTCCATGGTGGGCGCCGCCCGCAAGGAGGCCGACCGGCTGGTCGCCGAGGCGACCGTCGAGGGCAACTCCACGGTGGAGAAGGCGCGTCAGGACGCCGACGAGCTGCTGGTCGGCGCGCGCCGGGACGCGACCGCCATAAGGGAGCGGGCCGAGGAGCTGCGCGACCGCGTCACGGCCGAGATCGAGGCGCTGCACACGCGGGCCCGCCGCGAGGCGGCCGAGACGATGAAATCCACCGGCGACCGCTGCGACGCGCTCATCAAAGCCGCCGAGGAGCAGTTGGAGAAGGCGACGGCGAAGGCCAAGGAGATCGTTTCCGAGGCCAACTCCGAGGCGGGCAAGGTCCGTATCGCGGCTGTGAAGAAGGCCGAGGGTCTGCTGAAGGAGGCCGAGCAGAAGAAGTCCACGCTCGTCCGCGAGGCCGAGGAGCTGAAGGCGGAGGCGATCCGCGAGGCCCGTCGCACGGTCGAGGAGGGCAAGCGCGAGCTGGAGGTGCTGGTCCGGCGCCGCGAGGACATCAATGCGGAGATCTCCCGTGTCCAGGACGTGCTGGAGGCGTTGGAGTCTTTTGAGGCCCCGTCGGGCAAGGACGGTGGAGTCAAGGCGGGCGCCGCGGTGGGTGCGACTCGTTCCGGTGGCAAGTCATCAGACGGCTAGCGGTGCCGGGATGTACGGGGTATCTTTCCGCGCCTTCCCTGGCAGTACAGACACCACATTGTGCTCGTTCTGTGCTTCTCAGGGTCTTTATGCAAAGTTTCTGGCAAGTATTCCGATGGTCGGCCACCCAAAAGGGGTGTCATTCTCCAGATCAAACGCGCATCTGCTCGATGACACGCCGCTTCGCCCCCTAGGATTCCACCTATCACCTCACCGGTCTCATTCGACAGGAACCCCATGAGCGACACTTCCCCCTACGGCTTCGAGCTTGTGCGGCGTGGATACGACCGCGCTCAGGTGGACGAACGTATCTCCAAGCTCGTCTCCGACCGTGACTCCGCTCTCGCCCGCATCACCGCTCTGGAGAAGCGCATCGAGGAGCTCCACCTCGAGACGCAGAACGCCCAGGCCGCGGTGACCGACGCCGAGCCGTCCTACGCCGGTCTCGGCGCGCGCGTCGAGAAGATCCTCCGCCTCGCCGAGGAGGAGGCGAAGGACCTGCGCGAGGAGGCCCGCCGCGCCGCCGAGCAGCACCGCGACCTCGCCGAGTCCGCGGCCCAGCAGGTGCGCAACGACGCCGAGTCCTTCGCCGCCGAGCGCAAGTCCAAGGCCGAGGACGAGGGCGTCCGGATCGTCGAGAAGGCCAAGAGCGAGGCTTCGCAGCTGCGTGCCGAGGCCCAGAAGGACGCGCAGTCCAAGCGCGAGGAGGCGGACGCCCTCTTCGAGGAGACCCGCGCGAAGGCCGCGCAGGCCGCCGCCGACTTCGAGACGAACCTCGCCAAGCGCCGCGAGCAGTCCGAGCGCGACCTGGCGTCGCGTCAGCAGAAGGCCGAGAAGCGCCTCGCCGAGATCGAGCACCGCGCGGAGCAGCTCCGCCTGGAGGCCGAGAAGCTGCGCACCGACGCCGAGCGCCGCGCCCGCCAGACGGTGGAGACCGCGCAGCGTCAGGCCGAGGACATCGTCGCGGACGCGAACGCCAAGGCGGACCGGATCCGTTCGGAATCCGAGCGCGAGCTGGCGGCCCTGACGAACCGCCGCGACTCCATCAACGCCCAGCTGACGAACGTGCGCGAGATGCTGGCGACGCTGACGGGTGCGGCTGTGGCCGCCGCCGGCACGCCGGCCACGGACGAGGAGCCGATCTCGCGTGGGGTGCCGGCCCAGCAGTCCCGGTAACACTCCCGCCTGACGGCGACAGCCGTGAAGAGGCGACCGGGGCCCGCGCCTCCCCTCCAGGGGGTGCGGGCCTTCGCCGTTCCCGCTGTCCGCGTGGCTGCGGGCGGTCGGGCCGCTGGAGCGGCGTTTGGTAGCGCCGAGTCGCGCGACTCGGCTCCGCTCGGCTTCGGTGCCGGGTGCCCGGTGGCTCGGGGGCGTCCTTCGTCTCGTGGCTGCCGGTGGTACGTGGCTGGTCGCGCAGTTCCCCGCGCTCCTGAAGGGCTTCCCCCCTCCGGTGGCAGGCACCCGGCGGCCGTTCTAGCGTGACCGCGTGATCGAGCTGGAGGGTCTGACGAAGCGGTACGGCGAGAAGGTGGCGGTCAACAACCTCACCTTCGCTGTCCGGCCCGGCATCGTGACGGGTTTCCTCGGGCCGAACGGGGCCGGGAAGTCGACGACGATGCGGATGGTTCTCGGGCTCGACCGGCCCACGGCCGGGGACGTGCGGATCGACAGCCGGCACTACGACGGCCTCAGGGACCCGCTCAGGCACATCGGCGCGTTGCTGGACGCCAAGGCCGTGCACGGCGGCCGTAGCGCCTTCCATCACCTGCTCTGTCTGGCGCAGAGCAATGGCATCCCCAAGGCACGGGTGCACGAGGTGCTGGACACGGTCGGGCTGACGTCGGTCGCCAGGAAGAAGGCGAGGGGGTTCTCGCTCGGGATGGGGCAGCGGCTCGGGATCGCGGGCGCGCTGCTCGGCGATCCGCGGATCCTGATGTTCGACGAGCCGGTCAACGGCCTCGACCCCGAGGGCATCCACTGGATCAGGAACCTGATGAAGGCGCTCGCCGCGCAGGGCCGGACGGTGTTCGTGTCGTCCCACCTCATGAGCGAGATGGCACTGACCGCCGACCACCTCGTCGTGATCGGCCAGGGGCGGTTGCTCGCCGACACCCCGATGGCGGACTTCATCCAGCAGAACTCACGGTCGTACGTACGGATGCGCACGCCGCAGCGGGAACGGCTGCTCGACGTGCTGCACGAGGCCGGTGTGACGGCTGTGGAGACGGGCGGCGGGGTGCTGGAGGTGGACGGCGGGAAGCCGGAGCACATCGGTGAGCTGGCGGCCCGGAACCAGATCGTGCTGCATGAGCTGAGTCCTCGACAGGCTTCGCTGGAGGAGGCGTTCATGCGGCTGACCGCCGAGTCGGTGGAGTACCACGCGCACAGCGGGACGCCTGCCGAGGAGTGGGGCGGCGGCTGGAAGAAGGAGGGCTGAGGATGGCCGCCACCCAGGTCGTCCGGTCGGAGTGGACCAAGATCCGGTCGGTGGCGTCCACGGTGTGGACACTGTCGCTGGCCGGGGTCGTCACGGTCGCGCTCGGTGTGCTGATCTCGCTGCTGTCGAAGCACGAGTTCGACAGGCTGAGCCGTGCGGAACGGCTGTCGTTCGACCCGACGTTCATCAGCTTCGCCGGGATGACCCTCGGGCAGCTGGCGATGATCGTGTTCGGGGTGCTGGTCGTGTCGAACGAGTACAGCACCGGCATGATCCGCACATCGCTGGCCGCCGTGCCGCAGCGGGGCACCTTCCTGTTCAGCAAGATCGCGGTGGCCACCGCACTCGCCTTCGTGGTGGGGCTCGCGACCAGCTTCGTTACGTTCTTCCTGGGGCAGGCGATGCTCGGCGAGCACGGGGCCGGGATCGGCGATCCCGGTGTCCTGCGCGCGGTCTTCGGCGGCGGGCTCTACATGACCCTCATCGCCGTGTTCTCGATGGGGGTCGCGGCGATGCTGCGCAGCCCGATGCTGTCGCTCGGCATCCTGATGCCGTTCTTCTTCCTGATCTCCAGCATCCTGGGCAGTGTCGACGCCACCGAGAAGATCGGCCGGTATCTGCCCGACCAGGCCGGCAGCAGGATCATGCAGGTGGTCACCCCGGTGGGCGACGACACGCCGTACGGGCCCTGGGGCGGCCTCGCCGTCATGGCGCTGTGGGTGGTCGGGGCCCTGCTCGGCGGCTACCTGCTGCTGAAAAGGCGGGACGCGTGATGAGACCCCCGACCAGAGGTTACGTACATGCCAAGCCATGTGCCCTGTGACCTGCGTGGCTTTACTCCCTCTTGAGCGGAACCGTCAACGCCCCGATAAGCTCCTAACCCTTACGGGGGCGTGCGCCCCGACGTCCTGAGGACGTCCTCAACCGTTCGATGGGTGCGGAGCATGATCGAGGCAGTCGGCCTGACGAAGCGCTACGGCGCCAAGACGGCCGTGTACAACCTTTCCTTCCAGGTGCGGCCGGGGGCCGTCACCGGCTTCCTGGGGCCCAACGGCTCGGGCAAGTCGACGACGATGCGCATGATCCTCGGCCTGGACAATCCCACCTCCGGGCAGGTGACGATCGGCGGCTATCCGTACCGCAAGCTGCCGAACGCGGCCCGTCAGGTGGGTGCCCTCCTCGACGCCAAGGCGGTGCACGGCGGCCGGCACGCCCGCAGCCACCTGCTGTCCCTGGCGCAGCTCTCGGGCATCCCGGCCCGCCGGGTGGACGAGGTGCTGGGCGTCGTCGGCCTCCAGGGTGTGGCCAAGAAGCGCTCCAACGGCTTCTCGCTCGGCATGGGCCAGCGGCTGGGCATCGCCGCCGCCCTGCTCGGCGACCCCCAGGTGCTGCTCTTCGACGAGCCGGTCAACGGACTCGACCCCGAGGGCATCCTCTGGGTCCGCAATCTGATGAAGGCTCTTGCCGCCGAGGGCCGTACGGTCTTCGTCTCCTCGCACCTGATGAGCGAGATGGCGCTGACCGCCGACCACCTGATCGTGATCGGGCGCGGACAGCTGCTCTCCGACATGAGCGTGAAGGACTTCATCTCGGCGAACTCCGCGGACTTCGCGCGGGTACGCACGCCCGACACCGAGCCGCAGCTGCGCGAGAAGCTCACGGCCGCGCTGACCGGGGCGGGCGGCCAGGTGCTGCCCGAGCAGGACGGCGCACTGCGCGTCACCGGTCTGCCGCTGCCCCGCATCAGCGACCTCGCGCACGACGCCGACGTACGGCTGTGGGAGCTGTCGCCGCACCAGGCCTCGCTGGAGGAGGCGTACATGCGGATGACGCAGGGCGCCGTCGACTACCGCTCGACGACCGACCAGAAGAACGGTCTCCAGCAGCCCCTGCCGCCCGGCGCGCAGCCGCCGATGCCGGTACCCGGGCAGGGCCAGCCGGGCTGGTACGCCCCGCCGGCGCCGCAGCAGGGCGGCCAGCCGTTCGCACCGGCGCAGGGCGGGCCGCCGGCCGGCCCGTACGGGGCTCCGGCGCCCTCCGTCGCGCCGGCCCCGGCCCCGGGCGGGCCGCAGCCCAACCCGTACGCCCAGGCGACGCCCCAGGCCCCCGCGCAGCCGTCCGCCGCGCCCACCCCCGTGGAGGCCGCCGCCCCCGCCGCGCCCGCGCCCGCCGCCGACCTGACGAAGTCCGAGGACGCCCGATGAGCACGCCCCAGCCACCACTCGCCCAGCAGCAGCCGCCCGCCCCCGACTGGCAGGGGGCGCCCGGCACGTCGTACACCTCGCCGATCCCGGTGGTGCGCACCCACCTCGGGCACGCGATCGCCTCCGAGTGGACGAAGATCAGGTCCGTGCGCTCGACGATGTGGACGCTGGGCGTCTATGTCGTCCTGCTGATCGGCCTCGGCCTCCTCTTCGCGCTCATCGCCGCCTCCACGGACATGAACCTGGAGGGCGAGTCCCCTCTGGGCCTCGGCTTGTTCGGGCTGATGCTCGGCAGCGTCTGCCTCATCACGCTGGGCGTGCTGACCACGGCCTCCGAGTACGGCACGGGGATGATCCGGACCACGATGACCGCGTGCCCGAGCCGCGGCCGGGTGCTGGCGGCGAAGGCGATCGTGTTCTTCGCGCTCTCCTTCACGGTCACCCTGGTCACCACCGCGTTCGTCGGCTTCGTGCAGGTGGCGATCCTGGAGGGCAACAACGCCGCGGACCCGACCGGTGAGGAGTGGTTCAAGGCGACGGTCGGCGTGAGCCTGTTCCTCGCGCTGTTCGGCCTGCTGTCCCTGCTGACGGGCTCGCTGATCAGGCACTCCGCGGGCGCGATCACCATCATGCTCGGTGTCTTCCTCGCCCCTCTGGTCATCGCGATCTTCATGTTCTCGGAGTCGCTGAGGGAGGTGCAGGAGTTCCTGCTGGAGTACTCGATCCCGAGCCAGCTCAGCGTCTTCTACGGCTCGGAGCTCAGCCAGTCCGGCCCGGCCGGCTGGGACCCGCTGTGGATCATGCTCGGTCTGGTGACGGCCGCCTCCGTGGCCGCGTACGCCCTGCTGGAGCAGCGCGACGTGTAGCCGCTCGGCCGGGAGGTGTCAGAACCTCGGCGCGTTACGGGACCGCTGCACCCGCGTGGTGCGGCGGTCCTTCGCGTTCCAGCAGGATTTGTGCCAGTGCCGGCGCTCGTCGACGCCGGAGTGCTCGGGCCAGGCGACGACGTGCGGCACCCCGGAGGGGATCATCTGGTCGCAGCCGGGGCAGCGGTAGGTCTTGCCCGCCGCGCTCGCGCCGGCCACATGACGCACGCTCCACTCCTCGCCCCGCCAGGGCTCACTGGACTGCCAGCCGCCGTACCGGTCCGACCGGTCCTCCGCTGCGCTGCGGCCTGACGGACCCGACGAACCATCGCCCTTGGGGCGGTTGCGACGCGGGGACACGGGACACCTCACGGGGCTGTACAGGGAGCAGAGTGGTTGTCCAGCCTACGCGGGCCCGGTGGGGGTATGCGTACGTCACCAAACACCTCAGATCGCCCTCCGCCCGCAGCATTCTGCAGACAATCCGCAAATCTCGCCGCAAGGCCGTGACTTCGGCACGTGTCACGCGGTTATGCCGGTGGGGGAGCTCCCGAGTCGGAGCCGAGGAAGCAGGAAGTGTGATGCGCGTAGGAGCATTTGTACTGGGAGCCCAGTTCCCCGGCCAGGGCCAGGGGGAGGCGCTCCACCGGGCGGTGCGGACGGCGGAAGTGGCCGACGCGGCCGGGCTGGACGCGGTCTGGCTGGCCGAGCACCATTTCGTGCCGTACGGCACATGCCCGTCGGCTGTCACCCTCGCCGCGTTACTGCTGGGGCGCACCCGCCGGATCCGCGTCGGCACGGCGGTCAGCGTACTGCCCACCGTCCATCCCGTGGCCCTGGGCGAACAGGCCGCCCTGCTGCATGTCACGTCCGGCGGACGCTTCTCGCTGGGCGTCGGGCGCGGCGGCCCGTGGGTCGACCTGGAAGTCTTCGGCACCGGACTCGACGCGTACGAGAAGGGGTTCCCGGAGTCACTCGATCTGCTGGTGCGCTGGCTGCGCGAACCCTCGGTGTCGGCGTCGGGGGAACGATTCAGCTTCCGTGAGGTCCCCGTCGTACCGAGGCCGTCGGAGGACTTGGACGAGACCCCCGGGCCCGAGGTCGTCGTCGCCTCCACCTCGCCGGCGAGCGTGAGGCTGGCCGCCGAGCGCGGGCTCCCGATGCTCCTCGGGATGCATGTCGGGGACGAGGAGAAGGCCGAGATGGTCGCGATGTGGCGCACCTGCGCCCGCGCGGCGGGCCGTTCGCCGGAGGAGATCTCCGGCGCGGCCCATGTCTCGGCCGGTGTCTGTCAGATCGCGGACCGGCGCACCGACGCCGTGGAGGCTCTCGTCAAGGCGATGCCGGGCTGGCTGAGGCAGGGCCTTGACGCCCATGTGACCGTCGACGGCCGTGCCCGCGCCATGCGGGACCCGCTGGCCTACACCGAACTGCTCTGCGGACTCCACCCGGTGGGGACCCCGCGGCTGTGCGCCGACCGGCTCGCGGCGACCAGCGAGCGGACGGGCATCTCCCGGTTCGCTCTGCTCGTCGAGGGCTCCGGCGATCTGTCGGCGACGGAGGAGAACGTACGGCGACTCGGTGCCGAGGTGCTGCCTCACCTCGGCTGAGCCACGCCGTCGTACGGGGGAGCTTGCCGCCCCGCTTACTGATGCACCTCCCGCGGTTGGAGCGGCAAGCCGTGCTGCGTCACGACCTCAGCAATCCCTGAGTTCCGGGGACTGGTTGAGGAGTTGGCCGCGGATCGAGGTGAAGCGGGCCAGCCTGTCGTCCACGGACGGGTCCAGCGGGAACACCGCCACCCGGTGGCAGTTCTGGAAGGCCAGCCGTATACCGAAGTGACGCTGCAGCGCACCGCGAATCGCGTCACTGGCGAGCGCGCGCAGCAGCTGTCCGCGTGCCTGCTCGTCCGGCGGCGGCGTCTGGTTGTCGGCGAACTCTCCGCCGTCGACCTTCAACTGGGCCACCAGAGAGCTGATCATCTCCCACGCATAGGGCAGGGAGGTCCGGACGCAGTCGACGAAGGCGGCTTCGTCGACCTCGCCTCGCTCGGCCTGTTCGAGTAGGGCCGGTGAGACGTCGAGCGACATGGGTTCTCCTCTCGCACCCCCGTCATCACAGGGGTTGACGGACAAGGTCGGGGATCGGAGAACACGCAGCGTGCACGGTTCGCGACCTCCCGTTTCTACGGTATGCAACCGAACGTGACCGCACCAGGAGATTGCGCGCACCGACAGGGCCCGTGACGCACACAATCAGCCAATGCCGAACACGAGTTGACAGAGGCACATGCCGGGGGACGGCGGAGGGCCGCACGAGGGGCGGGAGACCGTGACGGAGGGCGACAGCCGCCGTCCTCGGCCGCCGCGGCGGCCGAGGACGGTCGAACGGCCCCCGGCCGGGCGTTCCGGCGGCCGAACATGCCTTGCCGCCGCGATTGCGGCGGTCGAATCGCGCACACCCGTCGGCGTCGAGTAGCGTTGCCGACCATGCGTCTCGTCATTGCCCGCTGCTCCGTCGACTACGCGGGCCGGCTCACCGCCCATCTCCCCTCGGCGCCCCGCCTGATCCTGGTGAAGGCGGACGGCAGCGTCTCGATCCACGCGGACGACCGGGCCTACAAGCCCCTCAACTGGATGTCGCCGCCGTGCACGCTGAAGGAGGGCACCGGCGAGGAGGAAGGCGTCTGGACCGTCATCAACAAGGCGGGCGAGAAGCTCATCATCACGATGGAGGAAGTCCTCCACGACTCCTCGCACGAACTGGGCGTCGATCCCGGTCTGATCAAGGACGGCGTCGAGGCGCACCTCCAGGAACTCCTCGCCGACCGCATCGAGACCCTCGGCGAGGGCTACACCCTCATCCGCCGCGAGTACATGACGGCCATCGGCCCCGTCGACATCCTGTGCCGGGACGCCGACGGCGCGACCGTCGCGGTCGAGATCAAGCGGCGCGGCGAGATCGACGGGGTCGAGCAACTCACCCGCTATCTGGAGCTGTTGAACCGGGACCCGCACCTCGCGCCGGTCCGCGGCATCTTCGCGGCCCAGGAGATCAAGCCCCAGGCCCGCGTTCTCGCCACCGACCGCGGCATCGGCTGCGCGGTCCTCGACTACAACGCGCTGCGGGGCATCGAGGACGACAAGCTGCGGCTGTTCTGACGGCCGCACGTCGCGGGCGGCCGGGCGTCGTCAGGCCACCGTCTCGCCGGAAGAGCTGACGCCGCTCTGCGACGCGCTCGCGGATCCGACGGGATCGCCGGAGGTGGACGCACTGGCGCTGTTCGAGTCCTCCGGCGAAGGCGGGTCCCCGGACTCGTCGCCGGTCGGCGTCGAGCTGGGCGTCGGAGTCGGGGTAGGCGTCGGGGTGGGCGTGGGCGCCCCGGACTCGTCCTCGCTCTCGGACGGCGTCGGCGTCGGCGTGGGGGACTTCGTCGGGGACGGCGCCGGGTCGTGCGACTCGTCCGTGCCGGTCGGCTCGTCCGTCGGCTCCGCGCTGTCCGTCGGCGTCGGGTCGTCGGCGGTGCCGTACGTGCCGTCGGGGCCCGGATCGGTCGGCTCGGGCACGCTGCCCGGGCCGTCCTGGTCCTCGCCCGTCCTGGGGCGGTCGGCGCTGAGCCCGTCGTCGTCGACGCCCGCGCTGGCGGACGGGTTGACGCCGACCTTCTCGGCCGGGGTGTCGCCGTTGCGGTCGGAGGTCGCGCCGAGGGTCACCACGGTGCCGAGGACGGCGGCGAGCAGCGCACCCGCGCCCGCGGCGACCACATTGCGCCGTGCGCCGCCCACGAGGCTCTTCACGCCGCTGAGCTTGTGGGCGGGCGAGCCGCCGTCGGCCCGTTGGGTGACGAGCGCCGTGCCGCCTGCCGACGCGGGTCCACCGACACCGATCGCGCCGAAGCCCGTCGGGGTGTACGCCGAGGGCACGCCCCCGGGCGGGGAGGCCGACTCCTCGCGCCGGGCGTCCGGCACCTCCTCCCCCGCCGCCGTGCGCCCGCCGGGCGATGTCGCGCCGGAGCGGTCGGCGACCAGGGCGAGGGCTCTGCGGCCCGCGACCGCGCCACGCTTGTCGGCGAGGACGCCGCGCAGCCCGATGGACGCCTCCAGCTCGGCCCGGGCACGGTCCAACTGCCCGCAGCAGAGCGCGAGGACGCCCAGCTCGTGGTGGAAGTAGGCCTGTTCGCCGGTCTCCTCGGCGCGGCGAGCAGCCTCCGCACCCGACCTGAGCGCCTCCTCCCAGGCACTCCAGCGCAGCCCCGCGGCGAACGCGGGCGCCGCCTGCCGGGCCAGCCGCACGGCGGCGGTCGACTCGACCTCGTCGGGCTCGTCGGGCAGGGACGAGGGCCCCGACTTCTCCAGAGGGGCCGAGAGCTCGGCAGACGTCGGCACGAGCGCGCTCAGGGCGGCCAGGACGGCGTCCGCCTCGGCCGAGACCCGCTCGGGGGTGACCGAGGGGTGACCGGCCCACCAGGCGTAGTGCCGGGCGGCGGTACGGGCGCGCCCGGCCGCGCCGTCGGCGTACCCGGCGGCCTCCAGCTGGGTCCGTACGCCGGCCGCGAGCCGGTAGCGGTCGCCGACAGGTGTCAACAGGGCGCAGCCGACCAACTCGCCGAGGGCCGCGTCCGCGTGGGTGTCGCCCACCAGGGCGGGCAGATGCGCCTGGTGCGGGACCTCGCCGCCGAGTGCGACGGCGAACCTCAGGGTCTCGCGGGCCGAGGGGCTCAGCCGGGACGCGAGCAGCGCTGCGGGCGCGGCGCCCTCGGCGAGCGACGGCAGGGGTGTCCCGTGGTCGTCCGCGGGGGACTCGAAGGGCGCGTCGACGGGCGGCGCGTCCTGGAAGACCCCGAACTCGTCGACGGCGTCCGCGCCGGCCCGCAGCCGGTCCCGCTGCCTGAGCAGTGCCCCGGCCTGGGCGAACCGCAGGGGCAGGCCCTCGGACTCGAACCAGAGGTCACCGGCCCAGTTCGACTCGTCCTCGGTGAGTACCCGCCCGACGGCCCGCTCCAGCAACTGCTCGCCGGCGGGCCGGTCCAAGCCGCCGAGCACGATCTCTTCGAGGGGTGCGTCGGGGGACGGCAGGGGTGTGCCGGGGGTGGCGCCGACCAGGAAGGCGCACTCGGGGGTCGCGTCGAGCAGTTCGTCGAGCGCGGCGCCGCCGAACTCCAGGTCGTCCAGGACGACGACCGCGCCGATGTCCCGCACGAGGTCGAGGATCTGCTGCCGCGCGGGCCGGAACAGGGGTGTGCTGTACACGGCTGCGAACAGGTCGTAGAGCAGGTCGTCGACCGTACGCCGGAAACCGCTCAGCCGTACGACGCCGTCGGGTGCCAGGTCCGCGCAGTCCTCGGCGGCCACGTCGAGGAGCGCGGTGCGGCCGGAGCCGGGGGCGCCGGTGAGGCGGACGGAGCGGCCTCGCGCGAGGAGCCGTACGAGCCGGTCTCTCTCGTCGTCGCGCTTGAGCAGGGGGAGTGCGGGCAGCGCGGGTCCCGGGGGCACCGGCGGACGGGTGGCGCGGTCGATCCCGGCGCGCTCGGCGGGCGCGTGCTTCTCGGGCTGACCAGGCAGTTCGCCCGGTGGGCAGTTCTCAATCTCGCTGCCGTCGACAGGGTTGACGGTGAGCAGGAAGTCGCCGGAGACGAGCTGGACGGTGCGGGCGAGTGCCGGAGCGTGCTGGGCGAAGTCCTGCGCCAGCGGGTCACGTGGTGGACGTTTGCTCGGCGCCTGTCCGTCGTCGTGGCCGTACTCTTCGGATCCCCGGTTGATCGGGTCCATCGGTTCTAGCCCCCAAAAGCGTCTCGTGTGCTGGAGCCCCTCCCGGCCTTGCCGCACACCGCGCTGTCGCTTCTGGTCCGGAACCCGCTCGAGGGTTGCTGGCAGCTGGCAGCCGAACCCTAAACCTTCGCACAGTATCTCCGACAGTCCGGGGTACCGCGCCGCCCGGAACATCACGGTCTCGTGAGGATTGCGCCCGTGATGCGTTTCACCCCCATGGTCCTCATGACGACCGAGCGGCATTGACGACCGAGTGTCCCGCACACACCGAGCCATACGTACGGGCCCGTTCACGCGTTCACACTCTGGGCAACGACTCCAGTCCGATGCCGCCCTCGATCGCCAGGATGCGGTGCAGCCGGGTGGCCACGAGCAGCCGCTGCATCTGCGGTGGCACATCGCGCAGCACCAGCCGCCGACCGCACCGTCCCGCCCGCCGGTGGGCTCCCATGATCACCCCGAGTCCGGTGGCGTCCCAGGAGTCCAGCTCTGACAGGTCGAGCACCAGGTCGCCGGCTCCGTCGTCGACGGCCGAGTGCAGGACCGTACGGGCGTCCGCCGCGCTGCGTACGTCGAGGCGGCCCCCGACGACCAGCTCGGCGTGGTCGCCCCTGATGTACATAAGCGCTCCCCGTGGGTGCTTCTCGTACTCCGTGATATGGGTGATGCAACGTCTGACTGCGTTTGACACCGCCAGGTTGCCGTCTGTGAGCGAACCGATACCGAATTCACCTCAAGGAGTGAGACTCCTCAAGGCTCATGCGTTCACATGTGTGGGAAGTGCCACAGGTGACGCGCGGGTCGGTATCAGTACGGGTAGAAGCCCTGCCCGCTCTTGCGTCCGACGTCACCGGCGTCCACCATCCGGCGCATCAGCTCCGGAGGGGCGAACTTCTCGTCCTGGGACTCGGTGTAGATGTTGCTCGTGGCGTGCAGCAGGATGTCGACGCCCGTCAGGTCGGCCGTGGCCAGTGGTCCCATCGCGTGGCCGAAGCCCAGCTTGCAGGCGAGGTCGATGTCCTCGGCGGTGGCGACGCCCGACTCGTACAGCTTCGCGGCCTCGACGACGAGGGCGGAGATGAGACGGGTGGTCACGAAGCCGGCGACGTCACGGTTGACGACGATGCAGGTCTTGCCGACCGACTCGGCGAACTCCCGTGCGGTGGCGAGCGTCTCGTCACTCGTCTTGTAGCCACGCACCAGTTCGCAGAGCTGCATCATCGGCACCGGCGAGAAGAAGTGCACGCCGACGACCCGCTCGGGCCGCTCGGTGGCCGCCGCGATCTTGGTGATGGGGATGGCGGAGGTGTTCGAGGCGAGCACGGTGTCCTCGCGGACGATCTTGTCGAGGGTGCGGAAGATCTCGTGCTTCACTTCGAGCTTCTCGAAGACGGCCTCGACGACGATGTCGGCGTCGGCCGCCGCGTCGAGGTCGGTGGTGGCGGTGATCCGCCCCAGCGCCGCCTCGGCGTCCTCGGCGGCCAACTTCCCCTTGCTCACGAACTTCTCGTACGACGCGGTGACGCCCCCGATGCCACGGTCCAGCGCCTCGTCGGTGACATCACGCAGGACGACGTCCCAGCCCGCCTGTGCGGACACCTGGGCGATCCCGGACCCCATGAGCCCGGCTCCGATGACGGCGAGCTTCCGTGCCACTGTGCGACTCCCCTGGTACGCGCTGTTGATGACTGACCTCTCGGCCGGACACTAGCGCTCGTGAGAGGCTGTGTGACCCGGAAGTAACGCGTGTCACGTCTCAAGCCCTGAGACGGTGGTCACGTCTCGGCTGACGGACTCGGCGCTCGTCCCGGCGACCTGAGCCACAGGCTTCCACCTGAGCGGACGGAGCGCCAACACCTTGCGGGTGCACGCCGGTTGGCGCTTCACAGGCCGGCACACGCCAGGGTCTCCACGGCTGCGACCAGCACCGCTCCCGCACCTCTCCACCGGACACCAACCGATCGCCATGCCTACAACGGCGCTACCCGGCTCCAGGGCACGGGTGCGATCCAAGAACAATCGCGCAACGACGAACGGTCTACATTGGCGCCATGGTCAATCTGACGCGTATCTACACCAGGACCGGCGACCAGGGCACCACCAACCTCGGGGACATGAGCCGGGTGCCCAAGACCGATCTGCGGATCTCGGCGTACGCGGACGCCAACGAGGCCAACGCGGTGATCGGGACGGCGATCGCGCTGGGCGGGCTGGCGGAGGAGGTCGTCAAGGTCCTCACCCGGGTGCAGAACGACCTGTTCGACGTGGGGGCGGACCTCTCCACACCCGTCGTCGACAACCCCGCGCTGGTGAAGGACACAGTCCCGCCGCTGCGTGTCGAGCAGTTCTACATCGACAAGCTGGAGGCGGACTGCGACCACTTCAACGAGCGGCTGGAGAAACTCCGCTCCTTCATCCTGCCCGGCGGTACGGCGGGGGCGGCCCTGCTCCACCAGGCCTGCACGGTCGTCCGCCGCGCCGAGCGCTCCACCTGGGCTGCCCTGGAGGCCCACGGCGACCGGATGAACCCCCTCACCGCCATGTACCTCAACCGCCTCTCCGACCTCCTGTTCATCCTCGCGAGGACGGCGAACAAGGAGGCCGGGGACGTGCTGTGGGTGCCGGGAGGGGACCGCTGAGCGCCGGGGTGGCTCCCGACCGAAGCTGATGCCGGGGCAGGCGACGTTCGCCCCGTCGCCTGCCCCGGCACTAGCGCGTCTCGACCGGCTCCCGTTCCGCGCGCTTCTCGGTCTCCGGCGCCTTCTTCGGCCAGATCAGGTACGCCAGGGCCACCAGCCCGTGAATCCCGACGGCCCGGAGCGCCACCCACTGGAACGACCTCAGCGACTCGACGTTCCCGTCGTCGCCGACGTACCAGAGGGCCGCCTGGAGCAGCGCCAGCGCCACCCCGGCCGCCACCACCGTCCGCGTCCACAGCCTTCCCTCGTGGCGAGCCCGCGCCATGCCGTACTTCGGTGGTCCGGCCGGCCTGGGCCCGCCGCCCAGGCGGTGCGCCGCGTGGCCGTCCAGCCAGCGGATCACGTAGTGGCCGTAGCCCACGGTGAAGCCGATGTAGAGCGCCGCCAGGCCGTGTTCCCAGCCCGGCTCGGCGCCGTTCTTCAGGTCGATCGCGGTCACGACGAACAGCACCAGCTCCAGCACTGGCTCGCACAGCAGCAGCACCACACTCGTCCGGCGCCACTTCAGCAGGTAACGGACGGTCAGGGCCAGCGCCAGCAACACCCAGAAGCCGACCTCGCAGGCGATGATCAACGCGACGATCACGGACTCGCTCCTCTCGGTCACCCTTCCAGGCTCCCGGCCGCCGGCCCCCGGATCGTCGTCGGCGGTGACGAAGTCGCGGTACATCGAAGGATGCAGTCCAGGACCGTGCCCGGGGACCAGGCGCCGGGCACCCGCCGCGTGTTGGATGTAGGGCATGGCCGTACGACTGCCGCGCCCGCACCGCATCGACGTGTACATCGCCGTCGCCGGACTCCTCGGCGGCCTGCTGCTGTGGGGTCTGGACCTCAGCACGCGCACGGCCCGCGACGGGATCGTGGTGCTTGAGGGCCGCTGGTGGATCCTGCTGCCACTCGTGGTGACCGTCGGCTGCGAGGCGCTGCGCCGCACCATGCCGCGCGCGGCCGTGCTGGCCGGGTGGGCCGCGCTGACCCTGGACACCATCACCCAGGGCAACCTGGTCACGGTGGTGATGTTCACCGACCTTGTGTACGCGGCGGTGCTGTACGGTCCGCCCGCGACGGCCCGCCGGGTCCCCTGGATCGCCGGGCTGGCCACGGTGGCCTTCACGGTGGTGCCCCTCGGGGCATTCCGGAAGCCCGATGCCCTGTTGATCGGCCTGGTCGTCGGCCTGGTCGCCCTCATGCCCGCCATGACCGGCTGGATCGTCCGCAACCACCGCGACGCCGCCGAGGCCGCCCGGCTGCGGGCGGAGCAGACGGCCCTGCTCTCGGAGATGGACCGCGCCCAGGCCGTCGCGTCCGAACGGGCGCGTATGGCGAGAGAGTTGCACGACATGGTCGCCAACCACCTCTCGGCGATCGCCATCCACTCCACGGCCGCGCTCTCGCTCGACGACCCGGGCACCTCCCGGCAGGCCCTCGGCGTCATCCGGGAGAACAGCGTCGAGGGGCTCGCGGAGATGCGCCGGCTGATCGGCATCCTGCGCGACGACAGCGGCGACACCGAGCCCGCCGCCGCGCCCACGCTCGACGGGCTGGGCGCGCTCGTCGAGGGCGCCCGCACCAACGGCCTCGACGTGACGCTCGACGCCGACCACGCCGAGGCCCTGCCCGCACCCGTCGAACTGGCGGCCTACCGCATCGTCCAGGAATGCCTGACCAACGCCCTCAAGCACGCCGGCCCCGGCCGGGTCACGGTGGCTTTGCGGCAGTCGGACGGCTCACTCGACATCGGCGTGACCAGCTCGTACGGCCGCCGCGACGGCCCGGGCGCGCCCGGTTCCGGCGCCGGTCTGGTCGGCATGCGGGAGCGGGCCACGCTGCTCGGCGGCACCTTCGAGGCAGGCCCCACGGTCGATCCGGCGTCCCGCGAGGCCAAGGTCTGGGCCGTACGCGTCACCCTCCCCGTCACCGAAGGAGAACCCGCATGATCCGTGTGCTCGTCGCCGAGGACCAGTCCGCCGTACGGGCCGGGCTGGTGCTCATCCTGCGCAGCGCACCCGACATCGAGGTGGTCGGGGAGGCGGCGGACGGGGAGCAGGCGGTGGCGCTCGCCCGGGAGCTGCGGCCGGACCTGGTGCTGATGGACGTGCAGATGCCCCGGCTGGACGGGGTCTCGGCGACCCGCCAAGTCGTCGCCGAGGATCTCGCGGACGTGCTCGTGCTCACCACCTTCGACCTCGACGAGTACGTCTTCGGTGCGCTGCGGGCCGGCGCCGCCGGGTTCCTGCTCAAGGACGCGGAGGCGAAGGACCTCATCACGGCCGTGCGGACGGTGGGGCGCGGCGAGGGCCTGATCGCCCCGGCCGTCACCCGGCGTCTGATCGCCGAGTTCGCCGGCGGGCCCGTGCGTGAGCCGACGGCCGATCCGTCCGTCCTCGGCTCACTCACCCGGCGCGAGCGGGAGGTGCTGTCCTGCCTCGGGAAAGGGCTGGCGAACGCGGAGATCGCCCAGCGGCTGGACATGGCCGAGGCGACGGTGAAGACCCACGTCAGCCGCCTGCTGGGCAAGCTCGATCTGCGCAACCGGGTCCAGGCGGCCGTGCTGGCACAGGAGTGGGGAGTCTGACCCTGGCCCGGTCCGGAGCCACCCCTCTTCCTCCCCGCCGGGGGCGCCCGGCATGAACGCACTGGTCCAGCCCCATTGACCGCCTTCGCCGGGTCCCGCAAGGCGGTCGTCGAGGACCCGCGCTGGGCCGACGTCTTCGACGGCCTCGACATCACCGACTCCCCCGGACTCCGTCCCGGGGGAGTGCCACCCAACGAGTGAACGCGGCTACGCCACGTTCACTCGTTGTCCGGGCGGGGCTGCCTCCAGCCACGCCAGGAAACCGGTCAGCGCGTCCTCGCTCATCGCCAGTTCCAGACGGGTCCCGCGGTGCTGACACGCGAGGACCACGGCGTCGGAGAGCAGCGCCAACTCCTCCTCGCCCTCGGGGGTGCGTCGCCCGGCCACCTCGATCGCCGAGCGCTCCAGAACCCGGCGGGGGCGGAAGGAGTAGGAGAAGACGCGGTACCACTCGATGCGGTCACCGTTGTAGCGGGCCACGCCGTAGCCCCAGCCCTTGCCGTTCTCGTCGCCCTTTCCGGGTTTCTCCGGGGCGTCCCAGCGGAGGCTGCAGTCGAAGGTGCCGCCGGAGCGCTGGATGAGGCGCCGGCGCAGTCCGAAGACGAAGAGCCCCACCACCACGAGCGCGATCACCGACCCGCACACAGTCAGAGCGAGGACCATCGACACCGACCTCCTCGTCTCCTAGGTAACGGAACGTAAAAAGCACCCATATTCGCCTCAGCCGCGGCTGGGTCAGGATGAGGCATCCCGTCCCAGCCGCGGCTGAGGTACAGCATCACACGACGCGCGGGCTCAGCGCGCCGCCGCCGTGCGCAGTCGTACGTCCGCGAGGCGCTCGGCGGCGGTGTCGCCCTCCGCCTTCGCGCGCTCCAGCTCGCGCCGCGCGGCCTGGACGTCGATCTCGTCTACCAGTTCGGCGACCTCGGCCAGCAGGGACAGCTTGTTGTCCGCGAACGAGATGAAACCGCCGTGCACAGCGACGACGACGGTGCCGCTCTCACTCGTACGGATGGTCACCGGGCCCGACTCCAGCACACCGAGCAGCGGCTGGTGACCGGGCATGACGCCGATGTCGCCGGACGTGGTGCGCGCGACGACCAGGGTGGCCTGCCCCGACCAGACCTCTCGGTCGGCCGCGACCAGGGCGACGTGCAGCTCAGCAGCCAAGGTGGCTCCTCGGGTCATCACCCGACGGTCCCGCCGGGTGTGGGGTACAAGTCTAGTAGGGCGCCGGGAGTCAAATCGCGCGGGCCCACCCCAGACCTTTCGGCTGGGGGTCCGGGGGGCTTCCCCGGGGGAATGCGGCAGAGGGAGTACAGAGGAGGGGCGGGACGCACCCCTGAGGTGTGGTCTCGCCCCCCACTGTTCACGAGTCGCCGGACGTCAGGAGACGCCGAGCTCCTTCGCGTTCTTCTTCAGGTCCTCGATACCACCGCACATGAAGAACGCCTGCTCCGGGAAGTGGTCGTACTCGCCGTCGATGATCGAGTTGAACGCTGCGATCGACTCGTCCAGCGGCACGTCCGACCCGTCGACGCCGGTGAACTGCTTGGCGACGTGGGTGTTCTGGGACAGGAAGCGCTCCACGCGACGGGCACGGTGGACGACGAGCTTGTCCTCCTCGCCGAGCTCGTCGATACCGAGGATCGCGATGATGTCCTGCAGGTCCTTGTACTTCTGCAGGATGCTCTTCACCCGCATGGCGGCCGTGTAGTGGTCCGCCGCGATGTACCGCGGGTCGAGGATGCGGGACGTCGAGTCCAGCGGGTCCACGGCCGGGTAGATGCCCTTCTCGGAGATCGGACGGGAGAGCACCGTCGTCGCGTCGAGGTGGGCGAAGGTGGTGGCCGGGGCCGGGTCGGTCAGGTCGTCCGCGGGGACGTAGATCGCCTGCATCGAGGTGATCGAGTGACCACGGGTCGAGGTGATGCGCTCCTGGAGGAGACCCATCTCGTCGGCCAGGTTCGGCTGGTAGCCCACCGCGGAGGGCATACGGCCGAGCAGGGTCGACACCTCGGAACCGGCCTGGGTGAAGCGGAAGATGTTGTCGATGAAGAACAGCACGTCCTGCTTCTGCACATCGCGGAAGTACTCCGCCATGGTCAGACCGGCGAGGGCCACGCGCAGACGGGTGCCCGGGGGCTCGTCCATCTGGCCGAAGACCAGCGCGGTCTTGTCGATGACGCCGGACTCCGACATCTCCTCGATGAGGTCGTTGCCCTCACGGGTGCGCTCACCGACACCGGCGAACACCGACACACCGTCGTGGTTGTTGGCGACGCGGTAGATCATCTCCTGGATGAGCACCGTCTTGCCGACGCCGGCACCGCCGAACAGACCGATCTTTCCACCCTTGACGTACGGGGTGAGAAGGTCGATGACCTTGACGCCGGTCTCGAACATCTCGGTCTTCGACTCGAGTTCGTCGAAGTTCGGGGCCTTGCGGTGGATGGTCCAGCGCTCGCCCTCGTAGGTCTCGTCGACGTTCAGCACCTCACCGAGGGTGTTGAACACCTTGCCCTTGGTGAAGTCGCCGACCGGGACGGTGATCCCCGTGCCGGTGTCGGTGACCGGGGCCTGGCGGACCAGGCCGTCGGTGGGCTGCATGGAGATGGTGCGGACCAGGCCGTCACCCAGGTGCTGGGCGACCTCCAGGGTCAGGACCTTCTTCTCGCCGGCGTTGGCCGGGTCGGCCACCTCGACGTGCAGGGCGTTGTAGATCTCGGGCATCGCGTCGACGGGGAACTCCACGTCGACGACCGGGCCGATGACCCGGGCGACGCGGCCCGTGGCAACGGCCGTCTCAGAAGTCGTCGTCATTACTTGTCACTCCCCGCGGTCGCGTCGGAAAGGGCTGCGGAGCCACCGACGATCTCGCTGATTTCCTGGGTGATTTCGGCCTGGCGGGCCGCGTTGGCAAGGCGGGAGAGCGTGTTGATCAGCTCGCCCGCGTTGTCGGTCGCCGACTTCATCGCGCGGCGGGTGGCGGCGTGCTTGGAGGCAGCCGACTGCAGCAGCGCGTTGTAGATACGGCTCTCGACATAGCGCGGCAGCAGGGCGTCGAGGACGTCCTCCGCCGACGGCTCGAAGTCGTACAGCGGAAGGATCTCGTCCTTGGGCGCCTCTTCCGCGACCTGTTCGAGGCTGAGCGGCAGCAGCCGCGCGTCGAGCGCCTGCTGCGTCATCATCGAGACGAACTCGGTGTAGACGATGTGGAGTTCGTCCACCCCGCCGTCCGCCGTGTCCGTCTCGATGGCCTCGATCAGCGGGGCCGCGACCTTCTTGGCGTCCGCGTACGTGGGCTCGTCGGTGAAGCCCGTCCACTGGTCCGCGATCGTGCGCTCACGGAAGTTGTAGTGGGCGACACCGCGGCGGCCGACGATGTACGTGTCGACCTGCTGGCCCTCGGCCTCGAGCCGCGCCGTCAGCTGCTCCGCGGCCTTGATGGCGTTGGAGTTGAAGGCACCGGCCAGACCTCGGTCACTGGTCAGCAGCAGCACCGCGGAACGCGTGACCGTCTCGGCCTGCGTGGTCAGCGGGTGCTTGGTGTCCGAACCAGTGCCGACCGCCGTGACCGCGCGGATGAGCTCGGTCGCGTACGGCGTGGAGGCCGCCACCTTGCGCTGCGCCTTGACGACGCGCGAGGCGGCGATCATCTCCATCGCCTTGGTGATCTTCTTGGTCGCGGTGACGGATCGGATGCGACGCTTGTAGACCCGGAGCTGAGCTCCCATGAGTCAGGTCCCTTCCTTACGTCACTTGGAGACGTTGACGGCCGGAGCGTCCTCGCCGAGCAGCTTGCCGTCCGCGGTCTCGAACTGCTTCTTGAAGTCGGCGATCGCGTCGGCCATGGCGGTCAGCGTGTCGTCCGAGAGCTTGCCGCCCTCCCTGATGGAGGTCATGAGGCCCTGCTCCTTGCGGTGCAGGTACTCCAGCAGCTCCCTCTCGAAGCGGCGGATGTCGGCGACCGGCACCTCGTCCATCTTGCCGGTGGTGCCGGCCCACACGGAGACGACCTGGTCCTCGGTGGACATCGGCTCGTACTGGGCCTGCTTCAGCAGCTCGACCATGCGCTGGCCGCGCTCCAGCTGGGACTTCGACGCGGCGTCCAGGTCGGAACCGAAAGCGGCGAACGCCTCCAGCTCACGGAACTGGGCGAGGTCCACGCGCAGACGGCCGGAGACCTGCTTCATCGCCTTGTGCTGGGCGGAACCACCGACTCGGGAGACGGAGATACCGACGTTCAGCGCGGGGCGCTGACCGGCGTTGAAGAGGTCCGACTCCAGGAAGCACTGGCCGTCGGTGATGGAGATGACGTTGGTCGGGATGAAGGCCGAGACGTCGTTGGCCTTGGTCTCGACGATCGGCAGACCCGTCATCGAGCCCTTGCCCTCTTCGTCGGAGAGCTTGGCGCAGCGCTCCAGCAGACGGGAGTGCAGGTAGAAGACGTCACCCGGGTAGGCTTCACGGCCCGGCGGGCGGCGCAGCAGCAGGGACACGGCGCGGTAGGCGTCGGCCTGCTTCGAGAGGTCGTCGAAGATGATGAGGACGTGCTTGCCCTCGTACATCCACTGCTGGCCGATGGCCGAACCGGTGTACGGCGCCAGGTACTTGAAGCCGGCCGGGTCGGACGCCGGGGCGGCGACGATGGTCGTGTACTCCAGCGCGCCGTTCTCCTCCAGCGCGCCGCGGACCGACGCGATGGTCGAGCCCTTCTGACCGATGGCGACGTAGATGCAGCGGACCTGCTTGTTCACGTCGCCCGAGCGCCAGTTGTCGCGCTGGTTGATGATCGTGTCGACGGCCAGGGCGGTCTTGCCGGTCTGGCGGTCACCGATGATCAGCTGACGCTGACCACGGCCGATCGGGGTCATCGCGTCGACGGCCTTGTAGCCGGTCTCCATCGGCTCGTGCACCGACTTGCGCTGCATGACCGTGGGGGCCTGCAGTTCGAGGGCGCGGCGGCCGGTGGTCTCGATCTCGCCGAGGCCGTCGATCGGGTTGCCGAGCGGGTCGACGACACGGCCGAGGTAGCCCTCGCCCACGGCGACCGACAGGACCTCGCCGGTACGGGTGACCGGCTGACCCTCCTCGACGCCGCTGAACTCACCGAGGATGACGCAGCCGATCTCGCGCTCCTCCAGGTTGAGCGCGAGGCCGAGGGTGCCGTCCTCGAACTTCAGCAGTTCGTTGGCCATGGCCGAGGGCAGACCCTCGACCTTCGCGATGCCGTCGCCGGCAAGGGTGACCGTACCGACCTCCTCGCGCGAGGCCGCGTCCGGCTTGTACGACTGGACGAAGTTCTCCAGCGCGTCCCGGATCTCCTCCGGCCGGATCGTGAGCTCCGCCATCTGGGTTCCCTGCTCTCCTTGTTGGGCCCGAAGTTTCGGTGGGGGTCTGGGGGCGACCCCCAGGAATCCTCTGCACGGCCCAACCGGGCCGTAGGTACACGTACTGCTTGTGAAGTTGTCAGCTCGCCATGCGGCGGCCGGCGTCCTCGAGCCGGTCCGCGATCGAGCCGTTGATGATCTCGTCGCCGACCTGCACCCGGATCCCGCCGAGGACCTCGGGGTCCACG
This sequence comes from Streptomyces sp. TG1A-60, assembly GCF_037201975.1. NCBI lineage: Bacteria > Bacillati > Actinomycetota > Actinomycetes > Kitasatosporales > Streptomycetaceae > Streptomyces > Streptomyces sp. TG1A-60. The sequence continues at coordinate 2,541,787 of NZ_CP147520.1, forward strand.
TCGAGGTTGAGGTGCATGGCCCGGCCGTAGAGCTTCGCCAGGGCGGCGCCGAGGCGCTGCTTCTGCGGTTCGCTCAGCGGGACCGCCGAGGTGACGACGGCGACCATACGGTTCCGGCGCTCGGCGGCGAGCTTGGACAGGGACTCCAGTCCCGCCTCCAGGCTACGTCCACGCGGCGCGGACACGAGGCGCGTCACCAGACGCTCGGTGGTGGCCTGGGCGCGACCGCCGAGCAGGCTGTGCAGCAGCTCGCCCTTGGCGGACGTGCTCGCGGCACGGTCGGTCAGCGCGGACCGCAGCCCGGTGTTCGAGGAGACGATCCGGCCGAACCGGAACAGCTCGTCCTCGACGTCGTCGAGCGTGCCGGACTTCTGCGCGTCGGTGAGGTCGGCCAGGTCGGCCAGCTCCTCCAGCGCGTCCACCAGGTCGCGAGCCTGCGACCAACGGGAACGCACCAGGCCCGCAACCAGGTCGGCGGTCGTCCCGCTGACCTGGCCGCCGAGGAGGCGGCCGACCAGTTCGGCCTTGGCCTCACCGGCCTGCGCCGGGTCGGTGAGGACCCGACGCAGCGACACCTCGCGGTGGAGGAGCGCGGTGACGGCGGCCAGCTCGCCGGCGAGCGAGCCCGCGTCCACGGACGTGGAGTCCGTCAGCGCGTCGAGACGCTCACGTGCGGCTGCCAGGGCCTCGCGGCTCGCTCCGTTCATCGCGTCGCCTCGGCCTTCTCGGCGGCGTCGTCGAGCCCGTCGAGGAAGCGGTCGATGACACGGCTCTGCCGGGCGTGGTCCTCGAGGGACTCCCCGACCAGCTTGCCGGCCAGGTCGGTGGCGAGCCTGCCGACGTCCTGGCGCAGCGCCGAAGCGGCGACCTTGCGGTCGGCCTCGATCTGGGCGTGACCGGCGGCGACGATCTCCTCACGCTGCCGCTGGCCCTCCGCGCGCATCTCGGCGATGAGCGCGGCGCCCTGCTCCTGCGCCTCCTGGCGCAGCCGCGCGGCCTCGTGCCGGGCTTCGGCGAGCTGAGCCTTGTACTGCTCGAGCACGCTCTGGGCCTCGGTCTGGGCGGCCTCGGCCTTCTCGATCCCGCCCTCGATCGCCTCGCGGCGCTCCTCCAGAACCTTGTTGATGTTCGGGAGAAGCTTCTTGGCGAGGAAGCCGAAGACGATGACGAAGGCGAGCAGGCCGATGACGACCTCGGGAATCTCCGGGATGAGGGGGTTCTGTGCCTCCCCCTCAGCCGCGATATGGAGCAGTCGGCTCATATCAGTGCCTTTCGCCTAGTGAGCTGTTCGCGAATCAGATGATCACAGGCCGTAGACGAACGGCATGACCAGGCCGATGAGGGCGAGCGCCTCGCAGAAGGCGAAGCCGAGGATCTGGTTGGCGCGGATCAGACCGGCGGCCTCGGGCTGACGGGCGAGGGCCTCGGTGCCCTTGCCGAAGATGATGCCGACGCCGATGCCGGGGCCGAACGCGGCGATGCCGTAGCCGATGGAAGCGATCGAGCCGGTGACGGCGGCAAGGGTGTAGGACATGCCAGTTCTTCCTTTTCTTCACGGACCGGTGGGGGTTGGCCACCGGACGACGGGGGGTCGGGGAGGGGGCTCAGTGGTGCTCGGCGAGCGCGCCCTGGATGTAGGTGCAGGTCAGCAGTACGAAGACATACGCCTGCAGGGCCTGGATGAAGAGCTCGAAGGCGGTCATCACGATGACCATCAGGAACGAGACGCCGGCGTAGGCGATGCCGATGCCGTTCAGCAGGTACCAGCTCGCGATGGTGAACAGCAGCAGCAGGATGTGGCCCGCGAACATGTTCGCGAAGAGTCGCACGGCGTGGGTGAACGGCCGCACGAGCAGGTTCGAGAAGGCCTCGATCAGCATGACGACGGGCAGCGCCCCGCCGAGCGACTTGTCGTAGCCGGTGAAGTTCTTCAGGGCGCCGACGAAGCCGTGCCGCCTGAAGGTCAGCGAGACCCACAGGACGTAGACGATCAGCGCGAGCGCCATCGGGTACGCGATGCTCGACGTGACCGGGAACTGGGCGACCGGAATGATCGACCAGAGGTTCAGCATCCAGATGAAGAAGAACAGCGCGACGACGAGCGGAACGTACCTCTCGCCCTCCTTCTTGCCCATGGTCTCGTAGACGACTCCGCGCCGGATGAAGTCGTAGCCCGCCTCGGCGACCATCTGGAGCTTGCCCGGAACGACCTGGGGCCTGCGGAACGCCGCCCAGAAGAAGCCGATCACGACGACCGAGCCGAGCAGCGCCAGCAACATCGTCTTGTTGAAGTACACGTCGCTGTCCGAGCCTCCCCAGAGGGGTTCGAACAGGAACGAGTGCAGCCCGGGCGACGGGAAGCCACAGCCGTCGAAGATGTGGCAGTCGGTCTCGAAGGCGAGCACCTGCGTGTGGTCAGCACTCACCGCGGGCTCCTTCAGCGTGGCGCATGGATTCGGCAACCTCGTGGTGTCGGCGCGGCGCGGAGCCGCGGATCGGCACGGGACTGGTGTTACGGATGTGGGGACGACTGCGGGACATCTCGCCCGGCGATACGGCAGGCGTCAGTTCAGATGCCCGCGCCCTCGATGCCGCAGATGACACCGGACGGTAGCAGGGTCTGCCATGCGCCCTTATTCCGGCCCTACGCCTCACGACGAATGCCCCGATTTCTCGTTCTTCGCACCCGTCGTCGACTCGGGCTCGACGTAAAGGATCTTGGCTTTCATGTGAGCACGCGCCTGTGCGGCGACCCAGGTGAGAGTGCCGGCGACCAGCGTGAGCGCGAAGACCTTCGGATCGAACAGCGTCGTGTCCTGGAAAAGGGCGATGAACATGAACATCAGCAGGATCTGCGCCAGGTACAGCATCAGACCCATCGCCTGGAAAAGGTTGGGAAGCGATTTGGCGGTCCACTGCAGGACATACAGGCCGACCCCCATGAACAGGAGCACGACCAGGATGGCGACGCCCGCCCCGATCGCACCCTTCCCACCGACGACCAGCCCGCCGACGACGGCGGCGACCACGCCGACGGCAGCCGTGGGCGCGGCGGCCTGAAGGAGGATCCGGACGTCATTGGACGGCATGGCGGCAACTCCGCTTTCACAGGGGGCAGGGTGTCGTCATGGACGAGCGTAGTCCCCGGGGGCGAGCGGAAATCTCGCGTCAACGGACCGTCGCACTGCGGCCCTTCGACTCCGTCCCGGGTTCTCGTGAACCGTATCACAAACTATTTGATGAGGTCTTTACCTGAATGGCGTGCCAGGTGTCACACATGAGAGTGAACCTGCCCGCCTGCGTCAAAACGACGCCGACTTGTCTGGTATAAGGCCGTTTGCACTGCCAGGGTCGTACAGGGCGTCGGCAAAGCGTTAGTCAGATTCTTACCTTGCCGGCGGGCCCGACGCCCCGGCCCCGCGCCCGCCCGCCGGGCGCCCGCACGCCTCAGCGGCGCGCGCCCGCCGGGCTCGGTTCCTCTTCGTGGGCCCGGCCGCCGATCGCCGTCGCGCCGTTCGGGGAGGGCGCCCAGTCGGGGACGGGCTCCGCGGCGACGGCGGGGGCCGCGCGGCGGCGGTAGCGGGGCGGCACGAAACGCTGCGCCCAGCGCGGGGCGCGGGGCGTGAAGCGGGGCAGCAGCAGGAGGAAGAGGCCGACACCGCTGAGCATGGCGATGGCGAGGACGATCCACATGGACGCCGCGTTCACGGTGTACGCCAGGGTGCCGAAGGCGATGACCGCCGACCAGAAGTACATGATGAGCACGGCCCGGCTGTGCGAGTGCCCGACCTCCAGGAGCCGGTGGTGCAGGTGGCCCCGGTCGGCGGCGAACGGCGACTGGCCGCGCCAGGTGCGGCGCACGATCGCGAGGACCAGGTCGGCCGCCGGGATCGCGATGATGGTCAGCGGCAACAGCAGCGGGATGTAGACCGGGACCATCGCGTAGACCGTGGTGCGCTCCGAGCCGTACAGGCCCATCGCGTCCGGGTCGACCTGCCCCGTGACGGAGATCGCGCCGGCCGCCAGCACCAGGCCGATCAGCATCGAGCCGGAGTCGCCCATGAAGATCCGCGCGGGGTGCATGTTGTGCGGCAGGAAGCCCAGGCACATGCCCATCAGCACCGCCGCGAAGAGCGTGGCGGGGGCCGCGGCCTCGATGCCGTAGCTGTACCAGAGGCGGTAGGCGTACATGAAGAACGCGCCGGAGGCGATGCACACCATGCCGGCCGCGAGACCGTCGAGGCCGTCGACGAAGTTGACCGCGTTGATGGTGATGACGACCAGGGCGACCGTGAGCAGGGTGCCCTGCCACTGGGTCAGCGCGACGATGCCGACACTCGGGATGGGCAGCCACAGGATCGTCAGACCCTGCATGACCATCACGCCGGCGGCGATCATCTGCCCGCCGAGCTTGATCAGGGCGTCGATCTCGAACTTGTCGTCCAGGACGCCGATGAGCCAGATCAACGCGGCCCCGGAGAGCAGCGCGCGCGGTTCGTTGGAGTCGGCGAAGACCTTGCTGAGGTTGGTCAGGTGGTCGGCGACCAGCAGACCGGCGCAGAGCCCGAAGAACATCGCGATGCCCCCGAGGCGGGGCGTGGGTTCTCGGTGGACGTCGCGCGCACGGATCTCCGGCATGGCTCCGGCCACGATCGCGAACTTCCGTACCGGCCCTGTCAGCAGGTACGTCACCGCGGCCGTGATACAGAGCGTCAGGAGGTATTCACGCACGGGCTTCCCCACAGGTCTCGCTGGCCATCACAGCCCCACACCCTAGCGATGCGCGCATATGGTCGGGGACTTCCGGGTAGCGACGATGGTTGCACGTGATGCTGTGCCTGGTGGTGCGTCTACCCCGCCTCAGCGCGGATACGGGGGAAATCTTCCAGCCAGGTCCCGCACTTCTTCACGCGCCCGCCTGCCGTCGCCGCCATCCCGCAGCACGCCCGCGAACAGCACGGCGAGGCGTGCCATCTCCGCCTCGCCCATGCCCTGGGTGGTCAGCGCGGCCGTGCCGAGCCGCAGGCCGCGGGCGCCGCCGCCGATGGCGTCGACGGCTCCGCCGTGGGGCAGCACGCAGCAGTCGAGGACGATCCCGGCGGCGGCGAGCCGTCCCCGCGCGGCGCGGCCGTCGACGCCGAGCGGCGCGGGATCGACGGTCAGCAGGTGGGTGTCGGTGCCACCGGTGACGACGACGAGCCCCTCCTCGGCCAGCCCTCGCGCGAGCGCGCGCGCGTTCGCGACCACCTGATGGGCGTACGCGGTGAACGCCGGTGCCGCCGCCTCCCCGAACGCGACGGCCTTCGCGGCGATGGTGTGCATCTGCGCGCCGCCCTGCGTGAACGGGAACACCGCGCGGTCCACCCGCTCGGCCGGCCCGCTCCCGCACAGCAGCATTCCGCCACGCGGCCCCCGCAACACCTTGTGCGTGGTGGCACAGACGATGTCGGCGTACGGCACCGGGCTGGGCGCCGCGCCCCCGGCGACCAGCCCGATCGGATGGGCCGCGTCGGCGATCAGGTACGCCCCCACCTCGTCGGCGACCTCACGGAAGAAGGCGTAGTCGATGTGGCGGGGGTACGAGGTCGAGCCGCACACGATGGCCTTGGGGCGGTGCGCACGGGCCAGGGCCCGCACCTGCTCGTGGTCGATGAGCCCGGACTCGGCGTCCACTCCGTACCCGACGAAGTCGAACCAGCGGCCGGAGAAGTTCGCGGGCGACCCGTGGGTGAGATGGCCGCCGAAGTGCAGCCCCATCGCCAGGACCGTGTCGCCGGGGCGCAGCAGGGCGGCGTACGCGGCCAGGACGGCCGAAGACCCCGAGTGGGACTGCACGTTGGCGTGCTCCGCCCCGAACAGCGCCTTCGCCCTCTCCACGGCCAGCCGCTCGGCGACGTCCACCATCTCGCAGCCGCCGTGGTACCGGGCCCCCGGATAGCCCTCCGCGTACTTGTTCGCCAGCGTCGACCCCAGGGCCGCCAGCACCGCGGGCGAGGTGAAGTTCTCGGCGGCGACGAGCTGCAGCGTCGTCGACTGCCGCTCGGACTCACCGAGCAGGATGTCGGCCAGTTCGGGATCCTGCCGCCGCAGGACATCGGCCTCTAGGACAGGGGTGACCGACATGAGGGGCTCCGGGGCATCGACGGTGACGTACGACCAATGTAGGCCGGGAACCCTCGAAACGCCCTGCGAACACCCCCGCTCCGCGGCCCCGGCGCTCCCGCCGACCTCTGCCGTCCCCGCCGCTCCCGCCGCTCCCGCCGATTGAGGGCCCCGCTGGCGCGGGGTCGAGAGTGGGGCGGGTGGGCTCAGACGGCAGCGATGGGGGCCGACGGCGGCGGGGATCAGGCGCGGGCCGGGACTCCGGTCAGGGCGGTCACCACCGGGTCCAGGGCCTGGTGTATCTCGTCGCCCACCGAGCGGAAGAAGGGCAGGGGCGCGCCGTAGGGGTCGTAGACCTCGTCCGCCTCGGCGGTCGGGGCCAGGAGCCACCCGCGTAGCGCCGCCGCCGCGCGGACCAGGGCGCGTGCGCGGACGACCATGCCCTCCTCCAGGGGAGGGAGGGTGGTCGGGTCGATGGCGCGGACCAGGCGGGTGAACTCCTTCAGCGTGAAGGTGCGCAGGCCGGCGGAGTGCCCCATGGAGATGACCTGCGCCCGGTGGTCACGGGTGGCGGTCAGCACGAGGTCGGCACGGATGACGTGCTCGTCCAGCAGTTCCCGGCCCGTGAAGCCGGAGGCGTCCGCGCCGAAGTCCGCGAGAACGGCCTCCGCGTTGGCTTCCATGGGCGCCCCCTCGTGCCCCCAGGTCCCCGCGCTCTCGACGATCAGGCCGCCCCCCAGCGGGTCCCCGAGCCGGTCCGCCAGGGCATGCCGGGTCAGCCGCTCGGTGATCGGCGAGCGGCACACGTTGCCGGTGCTGACGTGGAGGATGCGGAAGGTGTCACGCGGCAGCCCCGTGAAGGTCCGCGTCTCTTCCCCGTCCCATATGCCACGCCCCGCGTCAGGGGCCGTCAATTCGCCACCTCGAGGTCGGGTACGACCTTGCGCAGCTCCTCCGCCGACAGTGCGCCCGCACGCAGCAGGACCGGCACCTTGCCCGTGACGTCGACGATGGAGGACGGCTCGTTGCCGGGGGTCGGGCCGCCGTCGAGGTAGACGGAGACTGAGTCGCCGAGCATCGCCTCGGCGGCGTCGCAGTTCTCCGGGGCCGGGTGGCCGGTCAGGTTCGCAGAGGAGACGGCCATGGGGCCGACCTCGGTCAGCAGCTCGATGGCGACCGGGTGCAGCGGCATCCGCACGGCGACCGTGCCGCGGGTGTCGCCGAGGTCCCACTGCAGGGACGGCTGGTGCTTGGCGACAAGGGTGAGAGCCCCGGCCAGAAGGCGTCGACGAGCTCCCAGGCCATCTCGGAGAAGTCGGTGACCAGGCCGTGCAGGGTGTTCGGGGAGCCGATGAGGACGGGCGTGGGCATGTTGCGGCCCCGCCCCTTGGCCTCCAGCAGATCGGCGACGGCCTCGGAGGTGAACGCGTCCGCGCCGATGCCGTACACGGTGTCCGTCGGCAGTACCACGAGCTCGCCCCGGCGGACGGCGGACGCGGCCTCGCGCAGACCGGTGGCGCGGTCGGTCGCGTCGTTGGTGTCGTATCGCCGTGCCATCTAGCGGGCCTCCTCGTACACGTACTGCTGCTGGGGTGGAGTCGTCGGGCGCGTGCTCATCAGGGCAGCGCCTTGCGGGCGGTCGCGAACCGCGGCCGGTTGTTGAGGTCCGGGTGGTCGGCCGCGTCGGCCCAGCCCCGCTCCTCGGTGAAGATCCAGGGCACCTGGCCGCCCTGGGTGTCGGCGTGCTCGATGACGACGACACCGCCCGGGCGCAGGAGCCGGTGTGCCGTGCGTTCCAGGCCGCGGATCAGTTCGAGCCCGTCCTCGCCCGAGAACAGGGCGAGTTGGGGGTCGTAGTCACGGGCCTCGGGTGCCACGTACTCCCACTCCGTGAGCGGGATGTACGGCGGGTTGGAGACGACCAGGTCGACCTGGCCGTCGAGGTCGCGGAAGGCGTCCAGGGCGTTGCCCTGACGCAGGTCGACCCTGGAGCCCGCCATGTTCTTGCGGGTCCACCTCAGGGCGTCCTCGGACAGCTCCACGGCGTGCACGCGTGAGCGCGGCACCTCCTGGGCGAGGGCGAGGGCGATGGCGCCGGAGCCGGTGCACAGGTCGACGATGAGCGGCTCGACGACGTCCATCGCGCGGACGGCGTCTATGGCCCACCCGACCACGGACTCGGTCTCCGGCCGGGGCACGAACACCCCGGGCCCGACCTGAAGCTCGAGGTAGCGGAAGTACGCGCGCCCGGTGATGTGCTGGAGCGGCTCGCGCTGCTCGCGGCGGGCGATGACCTCCCAGTACCGGGCGTCGAAGTCGGAGTCCCCGACGGTGTGCAGCTCGCCCCGCTTGACGCCGTGCACGAACGCGGCGAGCTCCTCCGCGTCGTTGCGCGGCGAGGGCACGCCGGCGTCGGCCAGGCGCTGGGTGGCCTGGGCCACTTCCGCGAGCAGCAGGCCGCGGGGGTTGGGGGTCGTCCCCCAGAATGATGCTGCACGCAAGTCCTCCGTCGTACTGGTCGTACTCGTACGTGCCTTACGCGGCTGCCAGCTTCGCGGCCGAGTCCGCGTCGACGCAGGCCTGGATCACCGCGTCGAGTTCACCGTCCAGGACCTGGTCCAGGTTGTACGCCTTGAAGCCGACGCGGTGGTCCGAGATGCGGTTCTCCGGGAAGTTGTACGTGCGGATCTTCTCGGAGCGGTCGACGGTACGGACCTGGCTGCGGCGGGCGTCGGCGGCCTCCCTCTCCGCCTCCTCCTGCGCCGCGGCGAGCAGCCTGGAGCGCAGGATACGCATCGCCTGCTCCTTGTTCTGCAGCTGGCTCTTCTCGTTCTGGCAGGAGGCGACGACTCCGGTGGGAATGTGCGTGATGCGCACCGCGGAGTCGGTGGTGTTGACGGACTGCCCGCCAGGCCCGGACGAGCGGTAGACGTCGATCCGCAGGTCGTTGGCGTGGATCTCGACGTCGACCTCCTCGGCCTCGGGCGTGACCAGCACACCGGCCGCGGAGGTGTGGATACGGCCCTGCGACTCGGTCGACGGCACCCGCTGCACACGGTGCACACCGCCCTCGTACTTCAGCCGGGCCCAGACGCCCTGGCCGGGCTCGGTGGCGCCCTGACCGCCCTTGGTCTTCACGGCGACCTGGACGTCCTTGTAGCCGCCCAGCTCCGACTCCGTGGAGTCGATGATCTCGGTCTTCCAGCCCACGCGCTCGGCGTACCGGAGGTACATGCGCAGGAGGTCACCGGCGAAGAGGGCGGACTCGTCGCCGCCGGCGCCCGCCTTGATCTCCAGGATCACGTCCTTGTCGTCGCTCGGGTCGCGCGGGACGAGCAGCAGGCGGAGCTTCTCCGTCAGCTGCTCGCGCTGCTTCTCCAGCTCCTTGACCTCGGCGGCGAAGTCCGGTTCGTCCAAGGCGAATTCGCGGGCCGTCTCGATGTCGTCGCCGGTCTGCTTCCAGGAGCGGTACGTGCCGACGATCGGGGTCAGCTCCGCGTAGCGCTTGTTCAGCCTGCGCGCGTTGGCCTGGTCCGAGTGGACCGACGGGTCGGCGAGCTTCTTCTCCAGGTGGGCGTGTTCCCCGACCAGTTCCTCGACCGCCTCGAACATCTCTCCGGCTCCCTGTACGACGATGTGAGTGGGCTGCACCGCAAAGCGCCGGTCCCGACGCCCCCGACGGGGGCACCGCGGACCGGCGCTGGGGGCTCGCTACTTCTTGGCAGCGGCAGCCTTGCCGAAGCGGGCCTCGAAGCGGGCCACGCGGCCACCGGTGTCGAGGATCTTCTGCTTGCCCGTGTAGAACGGGTGGCACTCGGAGCAGACCTCGGCACGGACGGCGCCGCTCTCGATCGTGCTACGGGTGGTGAACGACGCGCCACAGGTGCAGCTGACCTGCGTCTCGACGTACTCGGGGTGGATGTCGCGCTTCAAGGTGTCTCCTAGTTTCGGGAGGGCGCCGGGTCGCTGCCGCGGGCTGCGAGAGCGTGAACCGGAGCCGACGTACCAGTCTGCCAGGACTGGTGCCATCTCCCAAAACCAGGGGGTGCCCCCGGGTATTCCCGGGCCCGGCTCTCACCGCAGCCGCGTGCTTCCGCTGTCCTGCCCTGGCCGCGGGCAGTCGTGCCGTTTCGGGGCGGCACGGGTGGGCGCAGCCGGCACCCCGTGAGCGCCGGGCCGCGCGATCCACCCCGGCCGGCACGCGACGGGGTGCCATGTGACCACCGGGAGCGGCTGCCGGTCGTACGTGGCCGGCCGCGCTGTTCCCCACGCCCCTTATTGCCGGCCGGAAGCCACAACGCCGTCGGCGGTCCCCGTCGCCGTGCCCTTCGTCGCCGACTTCGGGATGGCCTTGTCGGCCTTGAGGGCGGCCCAGACCTGGTCGGCCTTCTTCTCGGCCACGAGCACCCGGTTGGGGTCGGCGGGGTCGTACCGGACCGGCAGGATCACCATGGTCATGTTCTTGGAGTCGATGCCCTTGAGGCCGCCCGCGAAGGAGGCGAGATCCTTGACGGAGTCGAGGTCGGAGTCGGTGGTGACGGCGTCGGTGGCGGTGTCGGCGAGGTCGTAGAGCTTCTTGGGGCTGTTGAGGATCCCGACGTCCTCGACCTGCTCGATGAGCGCCTTGACGAAGGCCTGCTGGAGCTGGATACGGCCGAGGTCGGACCCGTCCCCGACACCGTGGCGCGTACGGACCAGGCCGAGCGCCTGCTCGCCGGTGAGGGTGTGCTCCCCGGCCTCCAGGTCCAGGTGGCTGTCGGGGTCCTCGATGTCCTTCGTCGTGGTGATGTCGACCCCGCCGAGGACGTTGATCAGTTTCTCGAAGCCGGCGAAGTCGACCTCGATGTAGTGGTCCATGCGGACACCGGCCATGGACTCGACGGTCTTGACCGCGCACGCGGCGCCCCCCGTGGAGTAGGCGGAGTTGAACATCGCGTACGAGGCGGCCGGATGGGTCTTGCCGTTCGCGTCGGTGCACTCCGGCCGCTCGACGAGGGTGTCCCGGGGTATGGAGACCACGCTGGCCCGCTTGTGGCCCTCGTAGACGTGCACGACCATCGCCGTGTCGGAGCGGGCGCTGCCGTCGTCCGTGCCGCCGCCGAGCTTCTCGTTGCCGCCCGAGCGGGTGTCGGAGCCGAGGACGAGGATGTCCTGCGAGCCGTTGTCGACGTCGAGGGGCCGGTCGGTGCCGAGGACCTGGTTGATGTCGACGCTCTTGATGTTGCCGTTGAGCTTGAAGTACAGGTAACCGGCTCCCGTACCGCCGAGGACGAGGACACCGGCGGCCGTCCAGGCGGTGACCAGCAGCGCCTTGCTGCGCTTGGCGGGCCCCTTGCCGCGACGCCCGCCGGCCGCCCGGTGGCGCGGGCCGGTGGTGGCGGGCTGCCCCGGTGTACCGGGTTCGGGCGTGCTCTCGGCGGACATCTGCTCCTCGGTTCTCTCTTTCCGGTCGGTTACCCCCTGCCCCCAGGACCAGGCCTGTCGGGTCGGATGTGGCCGTACCGCTCCATGGTCACTCCGTTCGGTCAGACGGAGTGACCCGGGAAAGGGTTGCACAACGGACGGTGCCCATCGCGTAAAGAGCGATGGGCACCGTGTGTGACGGGTGAGCCCGGCGGGACCGGGATCACCTGGTATTTCAGCCGAGAAGGTCGTACTGCGCGTAACTGGTGCCGACCGAGCCCCGTGTGCGGAAGATCTCGCTCGTGGCCTTGCCGGTGCCCTTGTAGAGGTAGAGCGTGCCGGCCTTCGTACGGGCCAGGAGGTCCGCCCTGCCGTCGCCGCTCACGTCACCGGGGGTGATGAGCGTGTTGTAGGCGCTCCAGTTGGAGCGGACCTTGATCCGGGAGGCGAAGGCGCCCGTGCCGGACTTGCCGGTGCCCTTGTAGAGGTAGACGTTCGAGCCGGTCTTGGTGCGCGCGATCAGGTCGGTCTTGCCGTCGCCGGTGAAGTCGCCGTGGCCGAGCACCGCGTTGTACGTGTTCCAGCCGGTGCCGACCTTGACGCGGCTCGCGAAGGTGCCGTTGCCCTTGCCGGGGTAGATCCACAGGGCGCCCGCCGAGTCGACCGACATCAGGTCGGGCAGGGCGTCGCCGGTGACGTCACCGGGGGTGATGATCCGGGTGCGGGTCTTCCAGTTGTCGAAGATCTGCGTGGTGGTCCACTTGCCGGACGAGGGCACGTACCGCCGCCAGAAGACGTCGCCGTCCAAGGAGCGGCGCAGCACGAAGTCCTGGTGGCCGTCCCGGTTCAGGTCGGTCTGCTGGACGAGGTTGTACCCCTTCCAGCTGCCGCGGGAGTTCAGCGACGAACGGGAGTCGAGCGAGGAGCCCTTGGAGGCGCGGACGTAACCGGTGCCGGTCGCCTTGTTGCGCAGGAAGACGTCGGCCTTGCCGTCCCGGCTGATGTCGGAGTCGTCGATCCGCGCAGAGGCCGCGCCGACGTACTTGCTGACCTTGGCGAAGACCGGGTAGGCCCCCTTGTAGACGCAGTCCGTGACGCCCCACGAGACGACACCGACGACCTTGTTGTTGACGACGAGCGGGCCACCGGAGTCACCGTTGCAGGTGGTGGTGGTCGTGGCGTCGGTGCCGCCGGAGGGCGGGCCCGCGCAGAGCATGTGACCCTTGACGAAGTAGCTGCCCCAGGTGTTCGCGCAGGTCGTGTCGCTCACCATCGGCAGCGTGGCCGTCTTCAGCGTCTGCGAGGTGTTCTCGTTGGTGGAGCTGGTACGGCCCCAGCCGTAGGCCTTGGCCTTCGTGCCCGCCTTGTACGAGGTGGTGTCGCCCGACGTCGTCATCCTGATCGGCGTGGCCTTGACCGGCTTCGCCAGCGTGAGGACCGCGATGTCGTTGTCGATCGACACGTCGTCGTACGAGGAGTGGTTCCACTGTCGCGAGACCGCGGTGGGGGTGCCGCCGTGGTAGTCCGTGCGCACGTACTCGCCCTCGTCGTCGAGGACGGCGGTCGGCAGCTGGTTGGTACCGGTGACGACGACGCCGTACTTGACCCAGCTGAACTGGCTCTTGTCGACGCAGTGCGCGGCGGTGAGGATCTTCGTCGGCGAGACGACCGTGCCGCCGCAGAAGAAGCCGAGGTCGCGGGTGTCGTCGTAGTACCAGAGCTGGGCCATCCACGGAGCCGAGGAGATCGTGGTGGTCGAGCCACCGATGATCATGATCTCCGGGCGCATGTCCTCCGAGCTCGCGCTCGCCGACGGCTGCCTCGCCGTCTCGCCGACGGTGTCGTCCGCCGCCATCGCTCCCGCGACCCGCGCGTCCAGCTCTTCGAACGTCGCCGACACGGTGTCCGCCTCGTGGGGCGGCGTCGCGGTCGCCGCACTCGCGGACGACATCAGCAACGTCCCGGCTATCGCGGCGGCAATGGCTCCGGGCATGGGTCTGGCCACTCAATTCCCCCCAGGGAGTACAGCGGTTGATCACAACCATGAAGACCGTGATCGTACATGTGTCCCATACAAAGCCGGGGCCACCCTCACAAAGAGGGTGGCCCCGGCGTGGTACCGGCGCGCGGTCCCGGGCTGTCAGTCGGCCTAGTCGCCGTTCCCGGGCGTGGGCGTCGTCTTCTGGATCTGCATCAGGAACTCGGCGTTCGACTTCGTCTGCTTCATCTTGTCGAGGAGCAGCTCGACCGCCTGCTGCTGGTCGAGGGCGTGCAGCACCCGGCGCAGCTTCCAGACGATGGCGAGCTCGTCGGGGGCGAGCAGGATCTCTTCCTTACGGGTACCGGACGCGTCCACGTCCACCGCCGGGAAGATCCTCTTGTCCGCGAGCTTCCGGTCGAGCTTCAGCTCGGCGTTGCCCGTGCCCTTGAACTCCTCGAAGATCACCTCGTCCATGCGGGACCCGGTGTCCACCAGGGCGGTGGCGAGGATCGTGAGCGAGCCGCCGTCCTCGATGTTCCGCGCGGCACCGAAGAAGCGCTTCGGCGGGTACAGCGCGGTCGAGTCGACACCACCGGACAGGATGCGGCCGGAAGCGGGCGCGGCCAGGTTGTACGCACGGCCCAGACGCGTGATCGAGTCGAGCAGTACGACCACGTCGTGGCCCAGCTCCACCAGCCGCTTGGCGCGCTCGATGGCGAGCTCGGCGACCGTCGTGTGGTCCTCGGCCGGGCGGTCGAAGGTCGAGGAGATGACCTCGCCCTTGACCGACCGCTGCATGTCGGTGACCTCTTCCGGACGCTCGTCGACGAGGACGACCATCAGGTGGCACTCGGGGTTGTTGTGCGTGATCGCGTTGGCGATGGCCTGCATGATCATGGTCTTGCCGGTCTTCGGCGGGGCCACGATCAGACCGCGCTGGCCCTTTCCGATCGGCGACACGAGGTCGATGATGCGGGTGGTCAGCACGCCCGGGTCCGTCTCCAGACGGAGGCGGTCCTGCGGGTACAGCGGCGTCAGCTTGTTGAACTCCGGGCGGCCACGGCCGTGTTCGGGCGCCATGCCGTTGACGGAGTCCAGGCGGACCAGCGCGTTGAACTTCTCGCGGCGCTCGCCCTCCTTCGGCTGACGCACGGCACCGGTGACGTGGTCACCCTTGCGCAGGCCGTTCTTGCGGACCTGGGCGAGGGAGACGTACACGTCGTTCGGGCCCGGCAGGTAGCCGGAGGTACGGATGAAGGCGTAGTTGTCGAGGATGTCCAGGATGCCCGCGACGGGGATCAGGACGTCGTCCTCGGCGAGCTGCGGCTCGGAGGCGCCCATCTCGTCGCGGCCCCGACGGCCCCGACGGTCGCGGTAGCGGCCTCGACGGCCACGCCGGCCGCCCTCGAAGTCGTCGTCGTCCTGCGGGCCGTTGTCACGCTGACGGTCCTGGCGGCCACCGCCCTGCTGCGGGCTCTGCTGCTGGCCGCGCTGGCCACCGCCGCCCTGCTGCTCGTCGCCCTTGCCCCGACGGCCGCGGTCACCGCGGTCACCGCGGTCACGGCCACGCTCGCGGCGGCCCTGACGGCCCTCGCCGCCCTGGTCACCTGCGTCGGCCTTGGCCTCGGCCTGCGCCGGGGCAGGCGTCTCGGCCTTGGGCTCGCTCTTCGCCTCGGCGGTGACCGACTCGGGGCTGCCCGCGTCGGCGGTGGCACGACGACGACGGCGCTCGGTGGGCGCCTCGTCGCCGCCGGCCGGCTGGCCGGGGATCTCGATCTGCTGCTGGGCCACGGCCTTGTCGGCCTTGTCGGCGGGTGCCTCGGCCTTCTTGGCGGCGGCCTTCTCGGCCGGGGCGGCGTCGTCGCCCGTGCGCGCCTTGGAGGTGGCGCGGCGCTTGGGCTTGGTCTCGGTGGCTGCCTCGGCCTTCGCCGGGGCATCCCCTCCCGCCTGCGCCTCCTTGATGACCTCGATCAGCTGGCTCTTGCGCATACGCGCGGTGCCTCTGATGCCGAGGCCGGATGCGACCTGCTGCAGCTCGGCCAGCACCATGCCCTCTAGGCCGGTACCGCGGCGCCGCCGGGAGCCGGCACCGCTGGCAGGCGCGGCGTCCGTGGCGGGCGCGGCAGCGGTGTCCTCGACACGTGCGCCCATCAGATCGGTGGTGTCGCTCACGAAGGGTCCTTCCCTGGAGCGGACGTCGGCCTTCTGGCTCGGCGACCGGTTGTGCTGTCCGGCTTCGGTCCTGTTCGGGTGGACCGTGCCGGGGCGGTGGTCCGCCTAAGGCGGCGGAGGAAATTTCTGGTGATTCGGCGCTTGTCCGGGCCGTGGCACTGAGTGTCTGTGTCACGCGGCTCGGCCACGCCGGTTCCGGAGCCTGCTCGGCAGACCGCTCAGTGCCTGCGTACGGCGTACAGCTTGACGTACGAAGCACAGTGCGGCTTGGGAGACTCCCGGAAGAATGGTTGTCCCGGACGGGGACGACAAGCACCTCGCCATGGCTGAGGCAGGTGCAGACTTGAGATTAACACTACCGGATCCAACAAACATTCCCCCTCTCGAAATCCGGCAACCGAACGCCCCTACTCGTCGCCGGTTCCGGCGACCGTGGTGGTGGTGAGCGGCAGGACGCACGCCCCTCGGGCGTCGAGGTCCAGCCGGTTGGCGGCCCAGTCCTCGCCCGCGAGGTGGGACACCTTGTCGGCGCTGGCCTCGTCGGCCAGGGCCAGAACCGTGGGTCCGGCGCCGGAGATGACCGCCGGGACGCCGTCGGCCCGCAGTCGCTCGACCAGGGCCGCGCTCTCCGGCATGGCGGGCGCCCGGTACTCCTGGTGCAGCCGGTCCTCGGTGGCGGGCAGCAGCAGCTCGGGGCGCCTGGTCAGGGCTTCCACGAGCAGGGCCGCCCGGCCGGCGTTGGTCGCCGCGTCGGCGTGCGGGACGGTGCGCGGAAGCAGCCCGCGCGCCGTCTCCGTCAGAACCGGCTTTCCGGGGACGAAAACCACCGGAACGATGGAACCGGAGGGATCCATCCTGATCGCCCGCGCGGCGCCGCCCTCCATCCAGGAGAGCGTGAAACCGCCGAGGAGACAAGCCGCGACGTTGTCGGGGTGGCCCTCGATCTCCGTGGCCAGTTCGAGTAGCGCGGCGTCGTCGAGCCGGTGGTCACCGCCTATGGTCACGGCGCGGGCGGCGACTATGCCGGCGCAGATGGCGGCGGAGGAGGAGCCGAGGCCGCGGCCGTGCGGGATGCGGTTGGCGCACACGATCTCCAGGCCCCGGGGCTGTCCGCCCAGCAGGTCGAAGGCGGTGCGCAGGGAGCGGACGAGCAGATGCCGCTCGTCGCGTGGGAGCGTCTCGCTGCCCTCCCCCGCGATGTCGACGTGCAGGCCGGAGTCGGCCACCCGGACGACCACGTCGTCGTAGAGCCCCAGCGACAGGCCGAGGGCGTCGAAGCCCGGGCCGAGGTTGGCGCTGGTGGCGGGGACGCGCACCCGTACGGCGGCGGCGCGGAACGCTGGACCGGCCATCGCTCGATGACTCTCCTTGAGCTGCGAGATTGACGATTGTCG
The DNA here is from genome assembly GCF_037201975.1 of Streptomyces sp. TG1A-60. Taxonomy (NCBI): domain Bacteria; kingdom Bacillati; phylum Actinomycetota; class Actinomycetes; order Kitasatosporales; family Streptomycetaceae; genus Streptomyces; species Streptomyces sp. TG1A-60. The sequence goes on from NZ_CP147520.1 coordinate 2,558,839, forward strand.
AATGACATTCGATGCGTATGTGAGGGCCCTGCCGCCGCTGAAGACGGCGCGGCGCCGCACCCTTGCAGGGCGTATGCGGCAGGCGGGTTCACTACAGCCTATCGAAGGAAGGTTCTGTGGCGACATAGGGCGCACAGGAGGCGCACGATGCGTGTCGTAAGCCCCCTGTGCACCCCCTGTCGGGTCCTGTCAGGGTTATCCCCCGGGAATCGGCGTCTACGCGTGGCTCCCAGGCCGTTTCGAACGGCTACGCGAGGCCGAGGCGCTCGGCCGCCGTCGGCGCGTCCACCGGTACGGTGACGGGCTGCGGGGCACCGGCGACGGCCCAGTCGGGGTCCTTCAGGCCGTTGCCGGTGACCGTGCAGACGATGGTCTGGCCGGGGTCCACCCTGCCGTTCTCGGCGGCCTTCAGCAGACCGGCCACGGAGGCGGCGGAGGCGGGCTCCACGAAGACACCCTCCTGCGCGGCCAACAGCCGGTAGGCGCGCAGGATCTCACGGTCCGTCACCTCATCGATGGAACCGCCCGACTCGTCCCGCGCGGCCAGGGCGTACTGCCAGGACGCGGGGTTGCCGATACGGATCGCGGTGGCGATCGTCGACGGGTCCTTGACGACCTCGCCGCGCACGATCGGGGCGGAGCCGGATGCCTGGAAACCCCACATGCGGGGGGTCTTCGCGGCGATGCCGTCGGCGGCGTACTCCTTGTAGCCCTTCCAGTACGCCGTGATGTTGCCCGCGTTGCCGACCGGCAGGACGTGGATGTCGGGGGCGTCGCCGAGCATGTCCACGATCTCGAACGCGGCGGTCTTCTGGCCCTCTATACGCACCGGATTGACCGAATTGACCAGCGCCACCGGGTAGTTGTCGCTCAGTTCACGCGCGAGGGTGAGGCAGTCGTCGAAGTTGCCGTCGACCTGGAGGATCTTCGCGCCGTGCACCAGGGCCTGGCCCATCTTGCCCAGCGCGATCTTGCCCTGCGGGACGAGCACCGCTGAGACCATGCCCGCGCGGACGGCGTACGCGGCGGCGGAGGCGGACGTGTTGCCCGTGGAGGCGCAGATGACGGCCTTCGCGCCCTCTTCCTTGGCCCGGGTGATGGCCATGGTCATCCCACGGTCCTTGAAGGACCCCGTCGGGTTGGCACCCTCCACCTTGAGGTGGACCTCGCAGCCCGTGCGCTCGGAGAGCACCTGCGCGGGTACGAGGGGCGTGCCGCCCTCTCGGAGCGTCACGACCTGCGTGGTGTCGGAGACGGGCAGCCGGTCCCGGTACTCCTCGATGATTCCGCGCCACTGGTGGGTCATTGCTGGTTACTCTCCTTCAACCCGCATGATGCTGGCGACACCCCGCACGGTGTCGAGGTCGCGCAGCGCCTCGACGGTCCCGGTGAGGGAGGCGTCGGAGGCGCGGTGTGTGACGACGACGAGAGAGGCCTCGCCGCCGCCGTCCAGTCGTCCTTGCTGTCGAACCGTATCGATCGACACCCCGTGCTCTGCGAACACGGTCGCCACCTGGGCGAGAACACCCGGTTTGTCGGCGACGTCGAGGCTGATGTGGTAGCGCGTGACGACCTCGCCCATCGGCGAGACCGGCAGGGCGGCGTACGCGGACTCGCCGGGCCCGGTGGCGCCGGCGAGCCGGTTGCGGCAGACCGCCACGAGGTCGCCGAGCACGGCGGAGGCGGTGGGCGCGCCACCCGCGCCCGGACCGTAGAACATCAGCTGCCCTGCGGCGTCCGACTCCACGAACACCGCGTTGTACGCGCCGCGCACGGAGGCGAGCGGGTGGACCAGCGGGATCATCGCGGGGTGCACGCGCGCGGTGACCGCCCCGCCGTCCGCGGCCCGCTCGCAGATGGCGAGCAGCTTGATGGTGCAGCCCATGTTCCTGGCGGAGACGAAGTCGGCCGCCGTCACCTCGGTCATGCCCTCGCGGTAGACGTCGTCGAGCCGCACCCGCGAGTGGAAGGCGATACCGGCGAGGATCGCGGCCTTGGCGGCGGCGTCGAAGCCCTCGACGTCGGCGGTCGGGTCGGCCTCCGCGTACCCGAGCGCGGTGGCCTCGTCGAGGGCCTCCTGGTAACCCGCCCCCGTGCTGTCCATCTTGTCGAGGATGAAGTTCGTCGTGCCGTTGACGATTCCCATCACCCGGTTGATCTTGTCGCCGGCGAGGGACTCGCGCAGCGGCCGGATCAGCGGGATGGCACCGGCGACGGCGGCCTCGTAGTAGAGGTCCTTGTCGGCCTCGTCGGCCACCGCGTGCAGGGCGGCACCGTCCTGGGCGAGGAGGGCCTTGTTGGCGGAGACGACTGAGGCGCCGTGTTCGAAGGCGGTGGTGATGAGGGTGCGGGCGGGCTCGATACCTCCGATGACCTCGACGACGACGTCGATGTCCCCCGTTTGACCAAGGCGGTCGCATCGGTGGTGACGAGCGCCGGGTCGATGCCCTCGCGCACCCGGGAGGGCCGCCGGACGGCGACGCCCGTGAGCTCGACCGGGGCGCCGATGCGTGCGGCGAGGTCGTCGGCGTGCGTCGTCATGATGCGCGCCACCTCTGAGCCGACAACTCCACAGCCCAGCAGCGCCACCTTCAGCGGACGCGTACGCATCATCCGACCTCGTTTCCTCACATACCGAATACGGTGGGACCAGTCTCACTCACCGGACGGGAGTTTCTACCCTTCGTCCGGATTGTGAGACATGTATTTCATTTTCTCAGGTCCGGGAGACGGAGATCTTCCGGCCTGCGGCTTCCCTGCGGCTGGCGGTTTCGCCGCGGCCGATGGTTTCCCTGCAGCCGACGGCTTCCCTGCAGCTGGCGGTTTCCCTGGGGTCTGGGGGCCGCCCGGGGTCGGAGATCTTCCCGGGGGTCAGGACTTCCCGCCGGCCTGGGATCGCTCTCCCTGCAACCCGGGCTGTCCTTCCCACCGGGCGCTCTTTCCGCCCCGGGGCTCTCCTTCTCCTCTCCCCCCTCGCGGCTTTCCTTCCGACCCCGAGGTTTTGCTTCCAGCCCGGGATCCTCGTGCCGGTTCACCCGACATCGAGGCGGAGAAGATCCTCCTCCGTCTCCCGCCGGACGATGACCCGGGCCTGACCGTCGTGGACGGCGACGACCGGCGGGCGCGGCACGTGGTTGTAGTTGCTGGCCATGGACCGGCAGTAGGCGCCCGTCGCCGGTACGGCGATGAGGTCACCCGGTGCCAGGTCGGCCGGCAGGAACGCGTCCTTGACCACGATGTCCCCGCTCTCGCAGTGCTTGCCGACCACCCGGGCGAGCATCGGCCCGGCGTCGGAGGTCCGGGACACCAGCGCGACGCTGTACTCGGCGTCGTACAGCGCGGTCCGGATGTTGTCGGACATCCCCCCGTCCACGGAGACGTACGTCCGCAGCCCGTCCAGCGGCTTGATGGTGCCGACCTCGTAGAGCGTGAAAGCGGTCGGCCCGACGATGGCGCGGCCGGGCTCGACGGAGATCCGGGGAGTGCGCAGCTGCGCACTCTCGCACTCGCGGTTGACGATCTCGGTCAGCGCCTTGGCGATCTCGTGCGGCTCGCGGGGGTCGTCGTCGCTGGTGTAGGCGATCCCGAGTCCGCCCCCGAGATCGATCTCTGGCAGCTCGACCCCGTACTCGTCACGGATGTCCCTGAGCAGCCCGACGACACGATGGGCGGCGACCTCGAACCCGGACGTGTCGAAGATCTGCGACCCGATGTGGGAGTGGATGCCGATGAGTTCGATCCCGTCGAGCTTCAGGGCCCGCCGTACGGCTTCCGCGGCCTGCCCACCGGCGAGCGGAATCCCGAACTTCTGATCCTCGTGGGCGGTGGCGATGAACTCGTGCGTGTGCGCCTCGACGCCGACGGTGACGCGGATCTGCACCTTCTGCCGCTTGCCGAGCGACTGGGCGATGTGGGCGACCCGCACGATCTCCTGGAACGAGTCGAGCACGATACGGCCGACGCCGGTCTCGACGGCATGGTGGATCTCGCCGGTGGACTTGTTGTTGCCGTGGAAAGCGATGCGGTCGGCGGGCATGCCGGCGGAGAAGGCCGTGGCGAGCTCGCCGCCGGAGCAGACGTCGAGGTTGAGCCCCTCCTCGTTCAGCCAGCGCACCACCGCGCGGGACAGGAACGCCTTCCCCGCGTAGAACACGTCGGCGTCCTGCCCGAACGCCGTACGCCAGGCCCGCGCCCGGGCCCGGAAGTCGGCCTCGTCGACGAAGTACGCCGGCGTGCCGAACTCCTCCGCGAGCGCCTTCACATCGATCCCGCCGACGCTGACGACTCCGTCGGACGTACGGCTGACGGTCTGCGCCCACACCTTCGGGTCCAGCGTGTTCAGGTCGGCGGGCGGGGCGGCGTAGTGCCCCTCGGGAAGGACGTCGGCGTGACGGGGCCCGGCGGGGTGTGCGGAACGGCTCATGTCTGTACGGCTTTCTCTGTCTCTCTGGGCTCTGCGCGCTGGGGCTCTGGGTGCTTCGGCTGTCGCCGTTCGCCTGTCGCCTCATGAGGCTCTGGCTGTCGGCTTCGGCTGGCTGCTTGTGTGGGCTTTGGGCTCTGCGGGCTCGCTCAGAGGTATTCGGGTGCGTCGATGCCGAGCAGGGACAGGCCGCCGGCCAGCACCGTCCCGGCGGCTTCGGCGAGCGCCAGCCGGGCCCGGTGGGCGGCCGAGGGTTTCTCGTCGCCGCGGGGCAGCACCGTGTGCTGGAAAGCGAGCAGGGCGTCGGCGATGACGACCAGGTGCCGGGCGAGACGATCGGGGGCGCGGTGCGTGGCCGCTCGGGCGAGGGTGGAGGGGTATTCGGCGAGGGCGGTGAGGAGGGGGGTGGTCACGTCGGGGGTGGTGACCGGTGTGGCGATGGCTGTGGGGTGGTCGGCTGGGGTTTGCGGGGTGTGCGGGCTTTCCAGGGTGCCTGAGGTGGCCAGGTTGTCTGGGGTCTCCAGGCCGCCTGGGGTGCTGGGGATGTCGGGGTTGCCCGGGGTACCGGTGAAACCGAGGGCCGCGGCGTTGCGGGTGAGGGCGCGGGCTCGGGCATGGGCGTAACGGACCCGGAAGAGGGGGTTTGCGGCGCGCTGCGCGAGGAGGTCCGCGGTGATCCGGGGGCGGTCGTGGGCGGCCGGATACAGGAGGGCCCAGCGGAGGGCGTCGCCGCCGAGGGGAGTGGGGTCTTCCGGGGCGGGGACGGGGCGGAGGTCGACGGGTGCTGGGTCGAGAGCTTCCGGGCCGACGGGTTCCGGGCCGACTGGTTCCGGGCCGACTGGTTCCGGGCCGACGGGTTCCGGGCCGACGGGGGCGCCGGAGTCACCGGGCTGGGCGGGTTCGTCGGGCCGACCGGGCTTGTTGGGCTGGTCGAGGTTGCCGCCAGGGTTGCCGTGGAGTTCACCGTGAGGGCTGTTGTTGAGCTTGGCGGGGCTCTGCGGCCTGGCGTGGTGGACCTCGACGCGACCGCCCTGGCTGGCGACGATCCGCACGAGCGCGTCGGCGACGACTTCGGCACGGATGTCGTACGGAATCCGCAGCCGGAGGATTTGCCCGGCGAGGGTGTCGCTGTGACCGTACGGGAATCGGCCGGGGCCTTGGCCGTCTCCCTGGATCCGGCATACCAGGGCGGTGACGGCAGCCCGGTCGAGGTGGATGTTGAGGAAGCCGGGCCCGGTGATCTCGACGGCGGAGACACCCTCGGTCCGGCTGAGGTGGGGCCGCAGGATCTCGGCGACCTGGAGCGGCGGCCGTCCGGCGGGCCGGGCCAGTTGCAACGCGATGTTCGTCGCGTAGTCCCCGCTCCCCCGGGCCCCGGCGGAGTGACCACGGCCCGTGCGGGCACCGCCACGGTCAGCTCCCCGTCGTCCACAGCACGACGCACCGCGCGCAGCACGGTGCGGGAGAGCTCGACGGGGGTCACGGGGACAAGCGTATGGGAGGAGGGGGGCGGGTACGCGACCCGGTTTGCGTCGAGGTCCGGGATGTGGACGGGGCGGGGGCCGCGGGGCGCTGGATCGGTCGGGGGAAAGGGGCGGATGCGCACGGATACACAGACCGGTCGGTGCGGGCCATGCCGCCCGCACCGACCGGGCGAAGCGGGGTCGCGCACTTGAGTCGGCGCTCGGTCCGGGGGCGTCCCGGAGCCGAGGTCAGCCCCCCATGCGGCCGGCGCGCTCGGCACACCCAGTGTGCTCGATGCGCTCACCGCGCTCGATGTGTTCCGCGCGCTCGACTGGCTCGACGTACTCCGTGCCCTCGACTTGCTCAGTGCCCTCAACGCGCCCGGCGTGCTCGCCCCCGCTGCCCGTCTGGCTGCCAGGCCCGTCATCCAGCCCGCCAGCCGGCGCTCCGGCGGGGGCGCCGGAGGAGGCAGAACCGCCGGAGCCGACCCCGAACAACACGCCCCCCGCCTTCTCATCCTGCCCTCGCTCCACCAACTGCCCTACAAGTGCGATGAGTTCGGTCAGATCGAAGGGCTTGGCAAGGAAGGCGTCGACCCCGACATCGAGCCCGGCCTCGACCTCGTACTGGGTGCAGGCACTGACGATGGCAAGGGGCAGACGCCGCGTCCGGGGGTCACCGCGGAGCCGGGCGGCAGTACGGATCCCGTCCAGACGAGGCATCACCACGTCGAGGGTGATGAGGTCGGGCCGCACCTGATGAACGACGTCCAGGCACTCGGCACCATCGGCCGCGGTCACCACCTCGAAGCCCTCCAGTTCGAGGTTGACCCTGATCAACTGCCGGATGACCTTGTTGTCGTCCACAACAAGCACCCGACCGGACGCGCCTGGCACAAGACGAGAGTAGGTCCGCACCCACCGCCGCGTCCGGGTTTTCCCCACTTCCACCCCCTGCGAGCGGTCTCCCCCACCCCGACCCCACCCTCCCCGCCCCCGCAAAACCCGTTCATGATCTCTCCCGGAGAGCTGGTAGGGTTCTACCCGTCGCCGCCAAGCAAGGCACCCGACACGCCCCCGTAGCTCAGGGGATAGAGCAACGGCCTCCGGAGCCGTGTGCGCAGGTTCGAATCCTGCCGGGGGCACTCCGGGAAAAGCTCCTGACCTGCAGAAATACAGGTCGGGAGTTTTTGCGTTCACGTCAAAACGCACACGGTCTTTTGACCGTGCTCTTTTCCGGGCGCATAGCGCCCGGAACAATGCGAACAACACCCACCGTGGCATATTTCTGCAGGTCAAAGGCACTTGGCTCAGTCCTGGCTCGTCACGTCAAGCACCGAATTCCGACCCTGGCGCCTATCCGGAGGCCCACAACTTTCGTTTCCGAAAACCGCGCGTGACCTGCCTGAATGTGGCCAACAGCACACTGAAACGCAAACGGTCTGGTGGGTCGTTGGCAGTTTCTCCTCCTACGCCTGTTCGCGCTCAAGTAAGCCCGGCGACCCAAGAACCTCCCTCCAAGATCATCCCGACTGCGTCGGGGATACAACGAAGCGCCTCACGGCGCACGCTGGACCAAGACCTTCCCCGATCCCCGGTTCTGCGCGGCCATCGTCGACCGGCTCACCTTCGGCGGCAACCTGATCCAGACCGGCACCGACTCGTACCGTCTCGCCATCACCCAAGCCCGGGCAGCAGCAGCATCACCAGGCCGTGGGCGCCGAACCTGGAACCGGTGAGGCACGGGCATGATGCGTACTGTGTCGAATGAATCTTCAGGACCGAGCCGCCCGTCCTTGCTGTGGGATCAGCACTGCTGCCTGCCCTTGGAGAGGCGCGCAGATATCGGCGAACTGGCGCGCTACCGCAGGCCCGGGGGCAGCTTCGTTTCGGTGAACGTGGGCTATGCCCCCCACAGCGCCGATGACGTCACCGGTCTGATCGCAAGCTGGCGAAAGCGGATCGCCACGGATCCCCGTTTGTGGCTGGCAGTGAACCTCGACGACATCGAGGCCGCTGGGCACGCGGGGGACGTCGCGGTGGCCTTTGACCTGGAGGATTCCGGCCCGCTCAACGGGCAGTTGGACCGAGTGCGCCACTTCTACGATCTCGGTGTCCGTACGATGCTGCCGAGCTACAACAACCGCAACGCCGCCGGCGGCGGTTGCCTGGACGAGGTCGACGAGGGGCTCACCACCTACGGCCGGGCGCTGATACGGGAGATGAACGCCGTCGGCATGGTGGCAGATGGATCCCACTGTGGGGCCCGTACCGGGATGGACATGTGCGAGGTCTCCGAGCAGCCGGTGATCTACAGCCACTCCTGCATGCGCTCGGTGTGGGACCACCCCCGCAACATCACCGACGAACAGGCCAAGGAATGCGCCGCAACGGGCGGGGTCATCGGCATCACCGGTGTCGGGATCTTCCTCGGCCCCAACGACGCCACCACCGACGCTCTCATGCGGCACATCGACTACGCCGTCGACCTCGTCGGTCCGGAACACGTCGGAGTGTCGACCGACTACCCGTTCGACCACGAGGACTTCAACGCGATGCTCGAACAGAGCCCGGAGCTGTTCCCCGACTGCTACACCCGCTGGGGGCCGATCAACTTCATGCCCCCGGAAGACCTGATGACCGTCGAAGACACGCTTCTCGCCCGGGGATACCCCAACAACGCCGTCGCCGCGATTCTGGGAGGCAACTTCCGCCGCGTCGCCGCGCTGGTATGGCAGTAGCTCGAACAGCAGCCGGTGTCAGTTCTCATCGACACTTCCTGGCCCTGTGATCACCAAGTGCTGTCCAAACTCGGTGATAAGCGGTGTCGCCTGTCAGTTACGAAGCCACGTGAGGTACCGCTTGGGGAAGTAACACTCCGTTGCTCAGCCCGAGTTGCTGAAAAATCCTCACTGCTCAGGCTGGGCAACTCGGCCGCTCATTCGGTGGCGGGGCCGCCGTCGAGGCGCAGACAGCTTCGTTGAACCGGTCGTGGCAGCGGTTGGTCGGGGTGATCCTCAGGCCCGCAACACCGGGTGTTCCTGGACGATCAGTCCCGCAGGTGGCGAAACCGATTCGATCCGGCTGTCTGTGTTGATGGTGATGTCGAGCCGTTCTCCGGCGATGGTGAGCCCTGTGACGGTGAGTGCGCCGACGGGGGCTGGGCCTGTCGGCCGGAGGTGGAGTCGGCCGGCGGGGACGTCGGGCTCCAGGCCGGTCAGGGCGGTCATGATGGCGATGGCCGCTGCGGCCGACCAGGCTTGTGGGCGGCAGGCGGCCGGGTAGGGGACGGGTGCGGGGGTGTCCGTGCGGGCGTCGCCGCTCCACAGTTCGGGCAGTCGGTAGTCGAAGGCCGGTGCCGCGGCGAGGATGCCCTCGATGAGGCGGGCGGCGGCCTGGGGGTGGCCGCTGCGGGCGAGGCCGGTGACGGCGATGGCGGTGTCGTGGGGCCAGACGGTGCCGCAGTGGTAGCGCAGCGGGCCGTAGCCGCCGGACTGGGATGACATGGTCCGCAGTCCGTAGGCGTCGGACATGTCGGGGGCGGCGAGCCGTGCGGCGACGGTGGCGGTCTCGTCGGTGTTGAGGATGCCGGTGGCCAGGAGGTGGCCCATGTTGCTGGTGACGGCGTCGACGGGGCGGCCCGAGCCGTCGATTGCCATGGCGGGGTAGGGCCCTTGTTGGTCGGAGACCCAGAACCGGGCGCGGAACCGGTCGGCGAGGTGGGCCGCGAAGGTGCGCCAGCGTTCGCCGTCGGGCAGCCCGAAGGCGTCGAGGAGTGCCGCTCCGGCGAGGGCCGCCTCGTAGGCGTAGCCCTGTACTTCGGCGAGAGCCAGGGGAGCTTCGGCGAGGCTGCCGTCGGCGAACCGGGCGGCGTCACCGGAGTCCTTCCAGCCCTGGTTGGACAGACCGGTGCCGCTGTGGTCGATGTAGGAGAGGAAACCGTCTCCGGCCTGAGCGGCGGCGTCGATCCAGCCGAGCGCGGCCTGGAGTGCGGGCAGCAGCGGTTCGATGTCGTTGGCGGGCAGGCCCCAGCGCCAGGCGTCGTGGAGCAGGCAGATCCACAGGGGTGTCGCGTCGACCGTGCCGTAGTAGACGGGCGGCAGACGGAGGCCCATGCCGTCGTCGAAGGTCCCGCGCCGCACCTCGTGGAGGATCTTGCCCGGCTCTTCCTCCGTCGCCGGATCGGTGCGGGTGCCCTGCTGGGCGGCCAGGGTGCGCAGGGTGCCCAGTGCGAGGTCGGTGCCCAGCGGCAGGAGCATCCGCGCGGCCCACAGGCTGTCCCGGCCGAAGAGCGTGAAGAACCACGGGACGCCCGCGGCGAGGAAGGTGTCACCGGGCGATGCGGCCATGGCCATACGCAGCGACTGGAGGTCGTCCAGGCTCTGCGCGACGAGGGCGGGCAGGCGGCGGTCGTCGGCGGTGACCTCCGGGCGCTGCCAGGTGGGCCGGAGGTCGGCGGCCGTGACGACCGCGTCGGGTTCCGTGATCTCGACGGCCAGGTGCAGGTCCACGCTCTCGCCGGGCTCGACCGTGAGGGTCCAGGTCAGCGCGGAGTGCTCTGCGTCGGGCGTCGCGCCCGGGGCGCTGACGGCGACGGCGACCGTGCCGTCGCCCCAGCGCAACTCGCCGGTGCCGGAAGAGAGTTCGCCCGCTGGCTCAAGAGGAGACCGGGGCGCCAGGCCGGCTTTCGCGTGCTCCAGGGTCACGAGGTCCCCGGCGACTTCGACCCGGACGGCGAGATGCACCGGCGCCGTCGCGGTGGAGCGGACGGTCAGCTGTTCGGTGAGCAGGCCGGGGTTGAGGATGCGCCTCCGGTCGACTCGGACGGTCGGGTCAGGAATGGCGTCGCCGAGCGCCTGGGCCAGGCCGACGAAACGGCTACGGCCGGGTCCGTCCGCAGCATTCATGACCGCAACGACCGGCAGCCAGCCCTCGCCGCCGACTGCCGGAGGCGCCTTCCCGGCGTGCTCGCCGGACGGGGCGCCGAGGGGGCGCAGGGTCACGCGCAGCAGACTCACCGCGCGTACGTCGGCGTGGAAGAGCCCCTGCACGCCGGCCCCGGGAGCGGCGGCGTCGAGGTTGCCGTCCGGCTCGGACAGGACGACTGTCGGGGCGGCGAGGGTGACCGCGAGGTCGTGCAGGAGCGGCTGCCGCTGGGGTGAAGTCATGGAAGCTCCGTCCAGTGCCCTCGTGTCTCGTGGGCGGTTTGTGAGGGCGATTTGTAACCGCGCCGACTCTTGACAGTCCGGGCGCGGATCGCCACAGTAACCGATCAGAACGCTAAATTTAACGTTCAAATCCAAACGCGATGGCGTGACGATGCGGCACCGCGGCGGCGATACGCTGCGGCGCAGTGAACTTGTGGAGGTGGCTTCGCGATGGCGCGAGTAACACTCGAGAGCGTGGCGCGGCATGCCTCCGTGTCGATGCAGACGGTGTCCAACGTCATCAACGCGCCGCACCGGGTGCGGCCGGAGACCCTGGCCCGCGTGCAGGCCGCCATCAAGGAGCTCAACTACCGTCCGAACCAGGCTTCCCGGACGCTGCGGACCCGGCGTTCCCATCTGATCGGCGCGCGTATCGAGCCGCCGCGTGACGGAGTCAACGGCGCCGTCCTCGCCCACTTCCTGCAGTCGCTGACCGCCCGTACCCAGGAGGCCGGCTACCGGATCGTGGTGTTCACGGCCACCGACGACGACCACGAGTGCTCCCTGTACGAACAGCTCCTCGACGATCACGATCTCGACGCCTTCGTCCTGCACGCCACACACGCCGACGACCGCCGGACGGAATGGCTCACCAAGCGCCGGGTACCGTTCGTGACCTTCGGCCGGCCCTGGGGAGCTGAACCCGAGGCCCCCGAGAGACATGGCTGGGTCGATGTCGACGGCGCGCAAGGGACCCTTGCCGCGACCCGGCACCTCATCGAGTCCGGCCACCAGCGGATCGCCTTCCTCGGCTGGCCGGAAGGTTTAGAGGTAGGCGACGACCGGCGCAGCGGCTGGTCCGCCCTGATGGCCGTGTCCGGGCTCGACACCCCGGACGGCTACGACATGGGCGTCCCCGACGGGCTCGATACCGGCCGTAAGGCCGCCGCGGCGATGCTCGATCTGCCCACTCCGCCGACCGCGATCGTCTGCGCGAGCGACTCCCTGGCCCTCGGGGCCTGGACCGAGATCACCACGCGTGGACTGCGCCCCGGCACCGATGTCGCAGTGGTCGGCTTCGACGACTCCCCGACCGCAGGGGTCGTCGGCCTGAGCAGCGTGGCGCAGCCGTACGACGAGGCCGCCGCCGCCTGCCTGCGGATGCTCCAGGAACTGCTGGCGACTCCCAAGCCGCCGGCCGTCCCGCCCACCCCCGTCCTGCTGCCGCCCCAGCTCGTCGTCCGGGCGAGCGGCTGAGCCGTCCCACCACACCCGCACCCTTTTCACCCGCCGAGCGGCTCCTTGAGCCCGTCCGGCCGACATCTGCGATCCCGTTCACAGCTGCAGTGCAGCGGAAGGGATGCGGTCCCCTCTACCACCGGCTCATCAGGCCGGCCTGCGCAAGGAGATTTATCATGAGAAATCCTCGTACTCGTTGGGCTGTTGGCAGTATCGCGCTGCTGTCGCTCAGCCTGTCGGCCTGCGGTGGCAGCGGGTTCGACGACAGCGGCACGGACGGCCAGGAGTCGGCCGGTCCGGCCTCGATCAAGGTCCTCATCGCCTCCAGCGGCGACGCCGAGACGAAGGCCGTCACGGACGCGGCCAACGCATGGGGGGCGAAGTCCGGCAACAAGGCGACCGTCACCCAGGCACAGGACATCGGCCAGCAGCTCGGCCAGGGCTTCGCCTCGAACAATCCGCCGGACGTCTTCTACGTCGACGCCGGCCGCTTCGCGACGTACGCGAGCGCGGGCAGCCTCGAACCGTACGGCGACAGTCTCCCGGGGAAGGACGACTTCTACCCCGCGCTGCGCCAAGCCTTCACCTACGACGGCAAGCTCTACTGCGCCCCCAAGGACTTCTCCACGCTCGGCCTGCAGATCAACACCACGGCCTGGTCGAAGGCCGGCCTGACCGACGCCGACATCCCCACCACCTGGGAGGAACTGGCGTCCGTGGCGAAGAAGCTGACCACGGGCAAGCAGGTCGGCCTCGCCCTCGGTGACACACGTGACCGGATCGGTGCCTTCATGGTCCAGGCCGGCGGCTGGGTGACGAACAAGGACGCCACCAAGGTCACCGCGGACTCGCCGGAGAACCTCAAGGCCCTGAAGTTCGTCCAGTCGCTGCTCGCCGACGGATCGGCCAAGTACCCCAAGCAGCTCGACTCCGGCTGGTCGGGCGAAGCGTTCGGCAAGCAGAAGGCCGCCATGACGATCGAGGGCAACTGGATCGCCGGCGCCATGAAGAACGACTACCCGGACGTCAAGTACAAGACGGTCCCGCTGCCGGCCGGCCCTACGGGCAAAAAGGGCACGCTCGCCTTCACCCAGTGCTGGGGCATCGCTGCGAAGAGCAAGCACAAGGCCGCGGCCCTCGACTTCGTCAAGGCGATGACCGCGAAGGACAACCAGCTGACCTTCGCCCAGGCGATCGGCGTGATGCCGTCCCTGCAGTCCGCTGAGGCCGACTACATCGCCAAGTCCCCGCAGGACAAGGCGTTCATCGACGGCGCCGCGTACGCCCAGGCCCCGGTGAACGTCCCGAAGATCGACCAGGTACTCGCCGACTTCGACACCGGCCTCCAGGGGCTGCCCAAGGCCGACCCGAAGGACATCCTCGCGCGGCTCCAGAAGAACGCGCAGGCGGTCGTAGGCCAGTGACCCGGACAACCCGGGCGGCTCAGTAATCCGGACAGGAACGGAACGAGAGTGAACCTACGATGAGTGAACCGAATCCCGGGCCCGCACAGGGCCCGGGCAGCGGCCCGGCACCGGCCCGGACGACAGCCGCTGCCAAGGCCAGTGGAGGCCGAGGCCGCCGTGAGCGATCCCCCCGCGGCGGTATCCGGGGCCGGGAGAGCCTCGCCGGCTGGCTGTTCGTCTCACCGGTGATCGTCGTGCTCGGGCTCTTCCTGGTCGTACCCATTCTCATGGCGCTCTGGGTGAGCCTGTCCGACTGGAACGGCCAGGGCAGCCCCTTCTCGTCAGGCGTGCACTTCGCCGGTGCGGACAACTACGAGCAGATCGTCACCAAACCCGGCCTGGCGCAGAGCGACTTCATGACGAGTCTGCGCAACAACGCCTACTACGTGCTCTTCGTCGTCCCGCTGCAGACCGCGCTCGCGCTGGGCCTGGCGCTCCTGGTCAACGGGCGACGGCTGAAAGGCAAGGGATTCTTCCGCACCGCGTACTACTTCCCGGCGGTGACGAGCTCGGTCGCGATCTCGGTCGTCTTCCTGTTCATCTTCTCCTCCAGCGGCGTCGTCAACTCCCTGCTGGCGAAGATCGGAGTCGACGGACCGGCCTGGTTCGCCGATCCCCGCGGCATCATCCACCTCGCCCTCGGCGCCCTCGGCATGAACACCGACGCGCCACCGGCCGCACTCGCCGACACCACCGTCGGCGGCCTGTCCCTGTGGGACTGGATATCCGGCCCCAGCGTCGCTATGACCGCGATCATCGCCCTGGTCGTGTGGACGACGGCGGGCACGTTCATGCTCATGTTCCTCGCCGCGCTGCAGGACATCCCCCTCGAAGTCGAGGAAGCGGCCGAGATCGACGGCACCGGACGCTGGCAGCGGTTCCGCCACGTCACGCTGCCCATGCTCAAACCGACCCTCTTCCTCGTCCTGACCCTCGGACTCATCGGCACCTGGCAGGTCTTCGACCAGATCTACGTCATGTCCAAGGGCGCACCGGCAAAGACGACACTGACCCCTGCGTTCCTCTCGTACCAGTCCTCGTTCACCGACAACGAGTGGGGACAGGGCAGCGCCATCGCCTTCATCCTCTTCGCGATCATCGTCGCGATGACGCTGCTGCAGCGGTTCATCCTGCGAGACAAGGACGAGGCCCGCGCCAAGGCCGCCACCCGGCGCGCGGCGAAAGCAGCACGCTCCGGATCCGGCCCGACCACGGGGGCGGCCTGATGACCCTGACCCGCATCGCCGCAACGGCCCACTTCACGCACCCCGGAACCACCGCGCCCACCACCGCAACCGTCCCGGCGGCCACAGCCGACGTCCACAACAGAGGCACGCGATGAGCCCACAGCACAAGCTCGCCGACGCGGACACCGCGGCGCACACAGTCGAACAGCACCCAACCCGCCGCTCAGGCAACCGCACGCGCCGTGGCGGTGCCCTCTCCCGAGCGCTCGGCTACACGGCCCTCGTCGTCGTCGCACTGCTCTACATCTATCCCTTCCTCATCCAGCTCGCGACGAGCTTCAAGACCGACGCGGACGCCACCAGCAACCCGCTCTCGCTGTGGCCCCAGCACTTCACGACAGCCGCCTTCAGCCGGCTCGCCGAAGCGGACTACCCGCGCTGGTTCGCCAACTCCGTCGTCGTCGCACTCCTCGTCACCGCCGGCCGCGTCTTCTTCGACTCCCTCGCCGGATACGCACTGGCCCGCCTGCGCTTCCGCGGCCGGAGCGCACTGTTCGCCGCCATCATCGCGGTCATGGCCGTACCCGGCGTCGTCCTGCTCATCCCGAAATTCCTCGTCCTCAACCAGATCGGGATGTACGACTCCTACTCGGGCATGATCGTCCCGCTCCTCGCCGACGCCGCGGGGGTGTTCATCATGAAGCAGTTCTTCGAATCGATCCCCGTCAGCGTCGAGGAAGCAGCCCGCATCGACGGCGCGAGCACCTTCCGAACCTTCTGGTCCATCGTGCTGCCGATGGCCAAGCCGGCCCTCATCACCCTGACCATCCTGTCGTTCCAGGGATCATGGAACGAACTGGGCCACTTCATCGTGTCCCGGCAGAGCCCGGAACTGAACACCCTCACCACCGGGGTCGCCTCACTCGTCTCCGGCCAGCTCGGCTCGGGCAACCAGTTCCCGCTCAAACTCGCGGCGACCCTGCTCATGACCATCCCCGTGGCCCTGGTGTTCTTCGCCTTCCAGCGGCACTTCGTACGCGGCGGCACGGCAGGCGCAACCAAGGGATAGCCGGACCAGCACCCGAACCCCCGGCGTGATCAATGCGCGGGCGGCGTGGACCACGCACCCCCTCCGACAGGACCCAGCCACATGACCAACCCGACCCCCACGCACGACGCCGCGGCTGACTCCTGGTGGCGCTCCGCGGCCATCTACCAGGTCTACATACGCAGCTTCGCCGACGGCGACGGCGACGGAACCGGCGACATCGCCGGCCTCCGCTCCCGCCTTCAGTACCTGGCCTACCTCGGTGTCGACGCGATCTGGATCAACCCCTGGTACCCGTCCCCGCTGGCCGACGGCGGCTACGACGTCTCCGACTACCGGGACATCCACCCCACCTACGGCACCCTCGACGAGGCCCGGAAGCTGATCGCCGAGGCACACGAACTGGGCCTGCGGGTGATCCTGGACATCGTCCCCAACCACACCTCCGACCAACACACCTGGTTCCAGAAGGCGTTGGCGGCAGCGCCCGGCTCCCCGGAACGAGACCGGTTCGTCTTCCGTGACGGGCGAGGGGGAGACGGCAGCGAGCCCCCGAACGACTGGCACGCGGCCTTCGGCGGCCCCACCTGGACCCGCACCCCCGACGGCCAGTGGTACCTCCACCTCTTCGCCCCCGAACAGCCCGACCTCAACTGGGACAACGGCGAGGTCCGAGCCGAGTTCGAGTCGATCCTGCGCTTCTGGTTCGACCTGGGCGTCGACGGCTTCCGCATCGACGTCGCCCACGGCATGGTCAAGGACCCGGACCTCCCGGACCTGGGCCTGACGGAGTTCTCCGTCATCGCCGGCGAGGGCCAGGAGAACCATCCGCACTGGGACCGCGACGGCGTCCACGACATCTTCCGCAGCTGGCGCGCCATCGCCGACAGCTACCCCGAACCCCGCGTCTTCGTCGCCGAGGCCCACGTCCGCCCCGGCCGCCTGCCCGACTACCTCCGCCCCGACGAACTCCACACCGCCTTCAACTTCGACTTCCTCAAGTGCGCCTGGGAAGCAGACAAGCTGCGTGACGTGATCGACCGCACGATCACCGACCTGGCGAGCGTCGGCGCCCCCGCCACCTGGGTCCTCTCCAACCACGACGAGACCCGCAACGTCACCCGCTACGGCCGCGCCCACACCGGCGTCACGACCCCGATGCGCGACCAGGGCCACCCCACCGACCTCGCCCTCGGCACCCGCCGAGCCCGAGCGGCGGCCCTGCTGATGCTGGCCCTGCCCGGAGGCGCTTACATCTACCAGGGCGAGGAACTCGGCCTGTACGAGGTCGAAAACCTCCCCGAGTCGGCACTTCAGGACCCCACCTGGGAACGCTCCGGCCACACGATCCGAGGCCGCGACGGCTGCCGCGTCCCCCTCCCCTGGACCGGCGACACCCCGCCCTTCGGCTTCAGCACGTTCGTGTCCGCCGCCCCCTGGCTCCCCCAGCCCGACGACTGGAAGTCCTACACCGCCGAAGCCAACCAGGCCGACCGCACCTCCATGCTCCAGCTCTACCGCTCCGCCCTGCGCCTGCGCCGCACCAACCCGGGCCTGCGCACTGAGGAGTTCCGCTGGCTGGACAGCCCGCCAGGCACGCTCCTCTTCGAACGCGGCAACGGCCTGCTGTGCGCGGTCAACCTCACCGACCAGCCGATCCCGCTCCCCGACGCCACGAGCCCTCTCCTCGCCTCAGGACCGCTGGACAAGGACGGGCTGCTGCCCCCCGACACCACGGTCCTGCTGCACCGGGACTGACGAACGGCGACGGAATCACCCCGTCCGACCTCCCCCGCGCCCAGTCTCGCCCCCATACGCCAGGGCCTGTCCGGTGTTCACTCCCCGCCGACCGGACAGGCCCTGGTCCATCTCCAGGAGCACGATGGAGTTGCCGGCTTCCGCTACGGAATCGGGCCAATCAGTTCGCAGGCCCGTGCTGCGGCCACCAGCGCGCCGGTGCTACCAGTGGTGGCCGCTACGTCCAGCGCGGTGTCGGCGAACTTCACCACATGCTCGTCGCCGTGCTCAGCCGCGCGTGCGAAGACTTCCTGTGCGGCGTCCGCCACCGATCCGGTAGGGACCTTCGTTAGTTCGGACGCCGGCACCGGGGTCGCTGCTGAGTACAGCGCGGTCACCGCGGCGCTCGCCGTCCAGGCGGCGTTCAGACTCGGTGCCCACAGGACGGGCGGCAGCGCGGGCAGGGTGCGCAGCACGGCGTTGGGCGCGGTGGCGGCGTGCACCAGCATGATGGGACTGAGGTGGCCGTGCGTGGCGTAGCGGTACGCGGCTGCCCGGACGAGCTCGGCCAGCACGTCGCGGGACTCCTCTGGCGTCACTGCCGGGCGGAGCGCGGCGGTCGCCGCCGTCCAGCCGGGCGTTCCGGCCAGCTGCGCGAGGCCGTCACGGAAGCCCCCGTCCTGGTCCGCGATCAACGGGATGCCGTCCAGCGCCTTACCCGGGCCGACGGTGCCGCCCGGCGCAGCGCCGCCGGGCGTCGACAGGCTGCGGGCCGCCCAGTAGGCGAGACCATGGGCCAGTTCTGCGGTACGCGGGTCGGCGCTCGACCCGGCACCCGCGTCGTTGCCGTGGTCGTCGTCCAGGAGGGTGCGGACGGCATGGCCGACACGGATCACCGGGTGGGTGGCACCGGCGGCGATGCCCGGCAGCAGGCGTGGCCACCACTCCACCAGCACCTCGCGCCACGGCCGGTCGGCGGTCTGGCGAACGAAGTGCGCCGTCCAGTCGCCGATCCGGCGGGGATCGCCCAACGCGTCCTGCCATCCCTTCTCGGTGATCGGATCGGTGGCACGGGGCAGGTCCTCCAGCTTGTCGCGGTAGTAGTCCAGCCAGCGGTGCACGGTGGTCGCGTGACCGTTGCGGACCAACGCCTCCACCGCCATCGGACCGTGGTTGGACAACCAGCCGTCGCGTTCAGGGCCGTAGTCGTGCAGTCGCTGGAGAGCTTCGTCGAGGGTCCCGGTGGTGTCCATGATCCCGACGCTAGCGACCGCGACGACCGGACGTAACGGGCTTGAGACGTACGCCTGCAGACCTAAGTTCGGTCTTCAGCCTGTGCAACGGGAGCATGCGGCTCGTACAAGGAAGCCGAGCGGTGTGAGCGCGAACGCCAGATCACCGTGGCGGCGAACGTCTGGTCCGGCAGCTGTCGAGGAAGGGCCACGAGCGTCACACGCCACCCAGCGCGGGTGACTCCCGAAGTCGCGCATCTTGGGCCTGGACCCCTGCCCCTTCGACTCCAAGGCCGGCGTCCCGCCGTGCTCGCTGACTGACCGCCGCATCGGCCCATAAGGAGTGGACACGTACTCGCCCGGCTTCATAGCCTCCCCACATGACCATGAACTCTGCGCTGTGCTGCTTCCCGGCCGGCCGTACCCGCCACGTCTAGCGCAGCGGGCACCTCGTCCGCCGCGTCACCGTGCCAGTCCACCACCCGCCGCTTCGCGCCCGGTGGTGTCCGCCGTGATCGGTATGGAGAGAAGACATGGTCAACCAGCAGTCATCCCGCCCCGGCATTGAGGCATCCCTCGCACCGTTCGTCATCCGCCCGCAGCAGGCTGACGACATCGACGCTGTCGTGGCCCTCTCGCTCAGGGCCTGGCAGCCGGTTTTCGAGTCGATGGGCCGCGTGCTCGGCCCCCGTCTCAACCGGATCGTCTATCCGGACTGGGCCGCAGGCCAGGCCCGTGCGGTCGAGGAGGTGTGCCGGGACGAGGGCATCAAGGTCTGGGTTGCCGAGATCGACACCCAGCCCGTCGGATTCGTCGCCGTGGCCTTCCACGACGATCCGCGCAGCGCCGAGATCGACATGATCGCCGTCGATCCGGGCCAGCAGTGCCGGGGTATCGGCAGCGCACTGCTTGCCTCTGCGCTGGACCGCATCAGCGCCGCCGGCATCCACCTCGCCCACCTCGGTACGGGAGGCGATCCCGGCCACGCCGCAGCCCGGCACACCTACGAGAAGGCCGGATTCACGGCGCTGCCGCTCGTTCACTACTACAAGGAACTGCCTGCGGTCCGCGCCGACTGACCGACGCTGATCGGCGAGGGCGCCGCACCGCGGCAGCGTCCTCGCCGAACGCGACGATGCCTCACCCTGACGAGCCGAGGTCAGCAACGCTCCGCCCGCAGCGGCCGGTCCCCCGACGGCCGTGACCACCACACGCCCTCGCCGCGCGTCAGCCCCGGCAGGCACAGCTCCATGTCCCGCACGTGGCGCGCCGGGAGTTCGCCGGTGACCAGCCACGCAGTACGGCCGCCCGTCGTCTCCCCGAACTCCGTTCCGTACGCGGCGAGCCGGGCCGTCACCGGCGCCAGCGCGTCCAGGGGGAGTTCGACCTCGAAGGCGTGGTACGGCTCGTACACCCGCGTGCCCGCCCTTTCCAGGGCCAGGAGCAGGACGTACGGGGTGAGCGCGCGGAAGTCGGCCGCCGTGCTGTGCTGCGAGGAGAAGCCGGACCGGACGAGCGTGACCCGGCAGTCGGTCACCGCCCAGCCGTGCGGGCCGGAGCGCAGCGTCGCGTGGACCGTGTCCTCGATGGCCTGGTGGAAGGCGCGGGGCAGGGCGCCGAGTTCGGTCTCGTACGCGAAGAGCGTGCCCGAACCGCGGGCGCCCGGCTCGACGCGCAGGCCGATCGTGGCCATGTGGTGAGTCTGGTCGAGCCACGGCATCTCCTCGTACGCCTCTCCGGTGCCCGCCGGACGCTCCAGGAACCGCACGGCTCGGCTCGAAGTCCGCCTCGATACCGAAGTCCTCGGCGAGCGTCGCCGCGATGACCTCCTTCTGCACCTCGCCGTACAGGAGCAGCGCGGTGGCGCCGGAGCCCGCGGGCCGGGCGTGCAGCAGCGGGTCCTGGTCGGCCAGGGAGAGCAGCGCCGACCGCAGGGACGCCGCCTTCGCGGGGTGCCGTGCCCGCACCAGGGTCTCCAGGGTCGGCGCGGCGAACTGAGGCGCCCTGTCGGTGACCTCCCCGAGCCGGTCGCCGACGCGGATGCCGGGGACACCGCGCAGCTCGGCGATGTTCCCCGCGGTGAGGGACGACGCCCCGGGCTGCCCAACCACGGTGAGCTCCAGCGCCCGGCCCGCCACCTCCGTCGTACGCCCGTCGGCCTCGCGCCGCAGGAAGGTCAGCCGCTGACGATTCGCCACCTCGCCTTCGTACAACCGGACATAGGCCCTCCGTTCGCCGCCGGGGCCGGGCTGTACGGCGAACACGGTGCCCCTCGGAGCCTCCGCGGTGCCGTGCCGCTCGGGCGTGGGCGCCGGCACGAATCGGACGATGCCCTCGACGAGTTCGGCGACGCCCTGCCCGTCCAGCGCGCAGCCGAAGAACAGCGGATGCACGGAGCCGTCGGCGGTGTGCGCGGCGAGCGCGGCCCGCAGGTCGTCCTCGGTCGGGGCGGGACCGTCCACGAGCGCGGCGAGGATCCCGGTGTCGACCTCGGCGAGCGTAGTGGCCACCCCCGGTGCGGTGAGCGGACGCGATACGACGCGGGCGTGCGGCGTGCCGATGTCCTCGACTCCCGTGAGCGGTACGACGTACGGAGTGAGCAGGCGCCGGACGTCATCGAGCAAACCCTCCTCGCGGGCACCCGCCCGGTCGATCTTGTTGACGAAGACGAGCGTGGGCAGGCCGAGCCGCCGCAGGGTCTTCAGCAGGACCCGCGTCCTGGCCTGGACGCCCTCCACGGCGGAGAGCAGCAGCACCGCACCGTCGAGGACCTCCAGGGCACGCTCGACCTCGGCGACGAAGTCGGAGTGACCGGGGGTGTCGATGAGGTTGATCTGGACGTCGCCGGAGGTGAAAGCGGCAACAGCCGAGCGGATCGTGATGCCGCGCCGACGCTCGATCTCCCCGTCGTCGGTGCGGGTGTCGCCGGCATCGACGCTGCCGAGCCGGTCGATCGCACCGCCGTCGAAGAGGAGCCGCTCGGTGAGGCTGGTCTTACCAGCGTCGACGTGCGCCAGAATGCCGATGTTCAGGGTGTGCATGCGTGGTCGAGTCCTCAAGAACCGTGAGCCAGTAGGGGCGCTGGATCGTTCCGAGGAGTCGGCGCATTCGGGGTCTCCCGAGGTTCGGCGGTGTGGTCACGCCCATCATGGCGTACCTTCGACGGGCCTCCACAACCGAATTACCGGAGCGGGTGGGGCGTCTGCGCGTGCGTAGCACGACACGCGAAGCCAGCGTCCGCACCGGCCCGTCCGTGCACAACAACGCGTCGCACAACTCGAACAGTGCGTCGCCCCGAGCGGTCAGGGGCGAGTACAACTCCGTCCGGAAGCATGACACTCCGTGAACGCATCCCGCAGGACGCCCTGATACCCCAGACTCACGGCCACGGCCTTCGTATCGGTTCCTCTGCCTCTGTGACGGAGCACAGCATCAGAAGAAGGCCGTCTTCACGTCCGCTGAACTGCGAAAACAGTGGCCGTCCGGGAATGGCTGACGGTGGTCCTACTGCCCGGGTATGCGCCCGAACTCAACCCGGTAGAGGGCCTGTGGGCGCATATCAAGCGGAGCCTGGCCAACCTGGCCGCTCGCACCCTGAGCGAGTTGGAGACTCTGCTGCGCAGGCAGCTCAAGGAGCTGCAGTACCAGCACAACATCGTCGGCGGGTTCCTCTCCGGGACTGGCCTCGCTCTCGACAGACCGAACTGACACTAAGAAACGCCGAAGTCAGTAAGGACGCCCCTCACGGTGCTCGGAGGCGCCCCGGTCGGGGTGTGTCCAGTAGACGGCTGATCCAGTTTTTGTAGGGGTCAGTTGGCGGCCGGGGTGAGCCGGCCTTCGAAGGCGATCTGGAAGGCGTTCAGGGGCGCCTTCCAGCGCATGGTCCATCGCTTGCGGCCCTTGCCGGTCGGGTCCAGGCTCATCAGCGCCATGTAGACGCACTTCATGGCCGCGGCCTCGTTGGGAAAGTGGCCGCGGGCGCGAACGGCCTTGCGGATGCGGGCGTTGACGGACTCGATCGCATTCGTCGAGCAGATGACCTTGCGGATCTCGACGTCGAAGGAGAGGAAGGGCACGAACTCGGCCCAGGCGTTCTCCCAGAGCCGGATGACCGCCGGGTACTTCTTGCCCCAGGCTTCCTGGAACTCGCTGAACCGCTCGGTCGCGGCGTTCTCGTTCGGTGCCGTGTAGACGGGCTTCAACGCCTTGGCGATCTTGTCCCAGTCCTGGCGGGCCGCGTGCCGGAAGGAGTTCCGCAGCAGGTGAACGACGCAGGTCTGCACAATCGTTCGAGGCCAGACGGCCTCCACCGCCTCGGGCAGGCCCTTCAGTCCGTCGCAGACCAGCATCAGGACATCGTCGACGCCCCTGTTCTTCAGGTCCGTGAACACGCTCAGCCAGTACTTCGCGCCCTCGCCCCCGTCGCCTGCCCAGATCCCCAGGATGTCGCGGTGGCCCTCGGCGGTCACGGCCATGACGACGTAGATCGGACGGTTCGCCACCTGCCCGTCCCGGATCTTGGTTCTGTCGACGATCTTGTGATCCGGACGGTTCAGACTCACCGTGCGAGTAGGACGCGTTTGCGTAGGAGATCGAGGCTGGCCCTGCCGAACATCTGGCGTTTCAGCATCTTCAGCCGGTTGATGTTGCCTTCGACGGTGCCGGAACTGTGTGGCAGGGACAGTCCGTTGCGGACGGCGTCGAAGTCGCGGCGGAGGTTGCGGGCGAAGCCCGCGAGCGGGGTCAGCGTGTCTTGCTCAGCGTTGGTGATCCAGTCTTCGAGGCGGTCGCCGTGGCGTCCGGTCATCATCGCGGCGAACTTCCTGACGTGGAGGGTGAGCCGGTCGAGCTCGGGATCCCGTTTGCGTAGGCGGTGGAGCTTGTCGGCGTCCTCGTCCCGCAGGTGCTCGGGGTGGGTCATGATCCAGGAGGTGACCTCGCGGACCGATGGCGGCTTGGGGCCGGGGACGGGTGCATGTCCGCGCCCGGTTCGGTAGCGCCGCAGATGACGCTGGACGGCCAACTCGCCACCTGGATAGCCCAGTTGTTGGATCTCGCGGTAGAGCTGGGCGGCGTTTCTGACACCTTCGTTCCAGCGCCGGTGCAGGTGGCCGACGTACGGATCGACGATATGCGCCCGTTGCAGGCTCTTGGCGACGACTTCGTCCGCGGAGCGGGCGTTGACCAGCTTGCGGACGGTGGCTTGGTGCAGCCCGAGTTTCCGGCCGATCGCCGCCTTGGACATGCCCTTCTCCCACAGTTCGTGGGCGGCGGCATGCTGCTCACGCAATCGAGTCACGATCTTCAGCTCCGTCGATGGCTGGACCTTCTCGGGCTCCGCCTCCAGGGCATCGGAGTTACCGTCAGTTGCGGGAACTGGTTCGGTCAGGCGGGAACGATGGGCGTTCACCGACTTCTCGACCGCCTGTCCGAGGTTGGCCCACAGGTGATAGCGATCAGCGACCTGCTCGGCCTGCGGTGCCCCGGCCCGTGCACCTTCCGCGTATCCGCCGGAACGGTCACGGCAGATGACCTTCACCTCAGGGTGACCGCGGAGCCAGGCAGCCAGGTCCTCTCCCTCA
Organism: Streptomyces sp. TG1A-60; assembly: GCF_037201975.1. Lineage (NCBI taxonomy): Bacteria > Bacillati > Actinomycetota > Actinomycetes > Kitasatosporales > Streptomycetaceae > Streptomyces > Streptomyces sp. TG1A-60. The sequence goes on from NZ_CP147520.1 coordinate 2,583,360, forward strand.
CGTCCGTCGTAGAGGTGCAGTGGACGGTGGGTGGCCATGTCGATGAGCACAGTGCCGTAGTGGCGGCCTTTACGGAAGGCGAAGTCGTCGACACCGAGTACCTCCACCTGGCCGATCTCCGGGTCGGGCAGGGCTCTGACCAGCCGCAGCAGCGTGTCCTTGCCCACGGTGATACCGGCCGCGGCCGCGAGTCGGACTCCTGCCCTGCCGGCCAGCGCCAGCCCGACCCGCGTTAACACCCCACGCAGCAGCGGGCCATAGCGACTGTGCGGGGTGGTCAGCCCCGCGATCTGTTCGGCGAACGTCACCGCTGTGCAGTCAGGGTTCTCGCAGCGGAATCGGCGCACGCACAACTCGATCACCACGCCGAGCCCGCCAACGGCGACATCGCGCAACCTCCGTACGTACCGACCGTGCACCCGAGACGACCTCTGGCCGCACCGGCAGGCCCCAGTCGTGGCCCGCACCCGCGTCCTCAACACCACCTTTTCCGGCCGTCGTTCGACCTCCTCGATCAGCAGCGCGGACAGGTGCGGAAACAGCTCCAAGAGCACATCACGAGAGCACGCGATGCATGATCGCGAACAGTCGGCACGACCCGTTCAACCGTCCGGATCACAAGATCGTCGACAGAACCCGGATCTTCACGTTGATCGCATCGACGAACAACACCGGATAGACGCGGTCCAGGGGGCGGTTGGACCATTCCGCCATCCCGTCCATCACCTTGTCGGTGATCGTGGAGATGGTCGCCTTGGACACGCTCGCGCCGTAGACCTCGGCCAGATGTGCGGAGATTTCCCCGTGCGTCAGGCCCTTCGCGGACAGCGACAGCACCATTTCGTCCACCCCGGACAGGCGCCGCTGCCGCTTCTTGACGATGGCCGGCTCGAACGTCCCGGCCACGTCCCGGGGGACCTTGACCTCGACCGGGCCGACATCGGTCAGCACCGTCTTCGCCCGGGTCCCGTTGCGGCTGTTGCCGCTGCCCCGGCCCTCGGCGTCGTGCTTCTCGTATCCGAGGTGATCGGTGATCTCGCCCCCCCAGGGCGGACTCCAGCACCCGCTTGGTCAGCTGCTGGAGCAGCCCGCCCTCCCCCGTCAGCTGCAGGCCCTCCGACCGGGCCCGATCCACGAGCATCGCAACCAACTGCTCGTCACTCACCGCCGCGGGCTCGCCGCCCGGTATCTGCTCGATGGCCGTGTCGCTCATCTGGCGTCTCCTTGATCATCGGATCCGCCGATCATTGAACACTCCCGCGCACAGGATGGCCACGAGCGGCGGAGGCATCGGGACCGGCCGGTCCTCCTTAAGGTGTTGGCGTCTCGGCCCGGCGCCTGTCGCGCGGTTCTTGGAGGCATGAGAACCAGCCTTCCGCGTCCGCCGGTGCGGGTGTTCACCGGTACCCGTGGGTCAGGCTGGTCGGCCGTCTGCTTGGCGTGGCCGTGGTGGTGGCTGTCGTGGCCGGTGTGGTCGCGCGGAAGCGGCTCAGAGGCGTCGCATCAGTAGCGCGGTGAACTGCTGGGAGGTGCCCCACGGGGTGAGGTGTTCTTCACCGGCGGTGTCGACGAGTTGGTAGCCGGGGAACTGGGCGGCGAGTTCGGCGTGGGTGTAGCGGACGATCGGGAGGCCGCTGCACGTGGTCGGGCCGTCCGGACCGAACGTCGCCACGACGAGCCATCCGCCCGGTCGCAGCGAGCGTTCCAACGAGGCGAGGTAGTCGGCGCGTTCGTCCGGCTCGGTGAGGAAGTGGTAGACGGCCCGGTCGTGCCACAGTGCGTACCGGCGTCCCATGCGCAGGTCGAGGACGTCGGCCACGGTGAGGACGACGTCCGCGCCCGCCGGACCGAGCCGGTCGCGGACGGTCTGCAGGGCGGTGGTCGACAGGTCGACCGCCGACAGGTCGCGGTAGCCGCGTTCGACGAGGTGGTCCACGAGCGTCGACCAGCCGGCGCCCACGTCGATGACGGGCTCGTCGAGGCCGAGTCCGGCCTTGTCGACCAGCCCCAGGGAGAGTTCCGGGACCGACTGCCACCAGGAGACCCCGTCGATGTCCTTGCTGTCGTGGACCCCTTCCCAGAACTCCGTCCGGGTCGTTGCGTCGTCGGGGCGCCAGATGCCGTTGTCCGTCATGGCGGTGACGGTAGTCCCGGCGGGTCGGGCTCGGCAGTGCGGGGAGGTGCCGTGGGAGGTGGCGTCATGATTCCGTAAGGAGCGATCCCCTCCTTGCCGTGCCCGGTCGTGGCTACGGTGACCGCCATGGTCGAACGAACACAACCCGGTCCGGCGCCGACTCCGCTCGGCGAGGTCCAGGCGCTGGTCGATGGCGGCGACATGGACTGCGGCAGCGGTCTGTTGCTGCTGATCACGCGAGCGATGAGGCGGCTGGAACCCGGGCAACTGCTCGGTGTGCGCAGCGCGGAGGCGAGCGTCGTCACCGATCTGCCGGCCTGGGCCGACCTGGTCGGACATGACGTCGTCTCCGAGGTCGCCGAGTCGTCCGGGGGCCCGTGGTGGTTCGCCGTGAGCAAGGCGGTCAGGTCCGCTGAGGCGGTCACGGTCTTCACCCGGGGCGAGCGGACGCCGGTGGGCCGACGGCTGTGGCTCTACACCAACTTCGACTGCAACCTGGCCTGCGGATACTGCTGCGCCGAGTCCTCACCCAAAGCCGCGGCCCGGCGTTTCGACCCGGCTGTGGCCGCCGCGGTGTTCGAGGAGTTCGCGGCCCAGAGCGGCAGGGAGGTGTTCTTCACCGGCGGCGAGCCGTTCATGCACCCGCAGCTCGGTGCCCTGATCGCGGCGGCGGCCGGTCTGGAGCGCACCATCCTGACCAACGGAATGATCTTCGCCAGGGGCACCCGCCGGGAAGCCCTGGAGAACCTGGACCGCGACGTGGTGCTCCAGATCAGCCTCGATTCGGCCACGCCCGAGCTGCACGACCGGCAGCGAGGTGCGGGCTCGTGGTCGCGGGCGCTCGACGGAATCACGCTGGCCCGTTCGCTCGGGTTCCGGGTGCGGGTGGCCGCCACGCTCTACGACGAGGACCCGAAGGGTGTGGACGCGCTGCACCGGCGTCTCGACGACGCCGGGATCGCCGCACCGGACCGGGTCATCCGGCCGGTGGCCCAGGAAGGCTTCGCCGACCAGGGCGTGCACGTCTCCCTCGACACTCTGGAGCCGGAGCCGACGCTCACCGCGGACGGCGCCTGGTGGCACCCGGTGGCGGTCACCGACCCGCATCTGCGGATCGCCGACGCCCCGCTTCCGCTGGCCGAGGTCTTCGGCGTCGTACGGGACACACTCGCCGTCCAGGACGCCGCCGCCCAGTCGGGGCGTGAGGTCTTCCGCTGTGCCTGAGGGAGCATTCGTATGCAAGCACGTATCACCGGGTCCGAGAGGTCCCGAATGACGCCCGTCCGATGGCTCTTCGCCCCCGCCACCGACGAGGTGCCTCGCGGGCAGGCGGGCGGCGCGGCCTTCCTGCGGGTGCTGCTCGGCCTGATGTGGCTGCACAACGTGTCGTGGAAGGTTCCCCCGGACTTCGGGAACGCCGACGGAGGGCTCTACAAGTGGACGGCCTTCGCCGTGAGCCACCCGGTGTTCCCGCCGTACAGCTGGGTCGTGGAGCACGCTGTCCTGCCCAACATCGAGGTGTTCGGCTGGGGAGTACTGATCGCCGAGAGCGCCCTGGCGGTGCTGCTGCTGACCGGTGCCTGGGTGCGGGTGGCGGCGGTTCTCGGGGTGGGCATGTCGCTGTCCATCGGCCTCTCCGTCGCCGTCGCGCCGCACGAATGGCCGTGGGCCTACTGGCTGATGATCGGTGCCCATGTGGTGATCCTGTTCTCCTCGGCCGGGCGGGCGTTCGCCGTCGACGCGCTGCGGTCCGGGCTGGGCTCCGCCCGCGGGCTCGGCCAGGTCTGGGGCGCGATCGCGGTGGTCGTCGGTGGCCTCGCCGTACTGGGCTCGGCCGGAGACGATCCCGTCGCCGCCCGTGGCCACGACCTGCGGGCCTGGGACCTGGCGATCAGCGTCGGCCGCTACAACCTCGTCGGCAGCCTGGTGCTGGTGCTGATCGGCGTCCTGCTGCTGGTGGGCGCCCGTGGCCGGCTCGCCCTGCTGTGCCGCGCGGCGGCGGTCGTCGGCGCGCTGGCCGCACTGTCCCTGTTCGCGCAGGTCGGCTTCACCGACCCGCTCCTCGGCGGCACCGCGACCTCGGCGGCCTTCCTGCTGTCCGTCGCCCTGGTCGCCGTAACGGTCGCAGGCGCCCCGGACCCGGCGCCGCCACACGCGTGAAACCGACGACCACCACCCGGCCGGCCACGCCCGCACCAAGGAAGTGCCCATGCCCATTCCCATGTCCATGAGACCGATGACCCGACGTACGCTGCTCCTCGGCACCGGAGCGACGCTCCTGCTCAGCGCCTGCGGGACCGGGGCCGCGTCCGAGACCCGGCAGCTCGGGATCTCCGCCATTCCCGACCAGGACCCCGAGCTGCTGAACCGGCTCTACCCTGGCGTGGCCGAGCGGTTCGCCGACGCGACCGGCCTGAAGGTCGCCTACCGGCCCGTCACCGACTACACCGCCGTGGTGCGGGCGTTCGAGATCGGCGACATCCACCTGGCCTGGATGGGCGGGCTGACCGGCGTCCAGGCACGCGCACGCGTACCGGGTGCCGCGGCCCTCGCGCAGCGGGACATCGACGCCGAGTTCCACAGCCTCTTCATCGCCCACTCCGACGCCGGCCTGCGGCCGTTCGAGAAGGTGGACGGGCTGCGCGGCCTCGCCGGACACACCTTCACCTTCGGCAGCGAGACCTCCACCTCCGGCCGGCTCATGCCGCAGTACTTCATGCGGCAGGCCGGTCTTGAGCAGGGCGAGTTGCGGGGGAAGCCGGGCTTCTCGGGCTCCCACGACGCCACCATCGAGCTCGTGGCGGGCGGCAGCTTCGAGGCCGGGGCCGTCAACAAGCAGGTCTGGGACGCCACCGTCGAGGCGCGCGAGGTCGACCTGAGCAAGGTGGTCGTGCTGTGGCGCACTCCCGGCTACGCCGACTACCACTGGCTGGCCCGTCCGGATCTCGACAAGACCTTCGGCGACGGCACCAGGAAGAAGGTGCTGGACCTGCTCCTGGGTCTCGACGACCGGAACGCCGAGGACGCGAAGCTGCTCAAGCTCTTCGGCGCCAAGTCCTTCGTAGGCACGAAGAATTCCGCCTACGACCGGATCGAGGACGTGGCCCGCGACCTGGGCCTGCTGCGGTGAGTGACGCTCCACCGGTGATCCGGCTGCGCGGAGCGGGGCGCCGGTTCGGCGCGCACGAGGCCCTGGGCGAGCTGGACCTCACCGTCCACGCCGGGGAGCGGGTGGCGGTGCTCGGCACCAGCGGCGCCGGCAAGAGCACGCTCCTGGCTCTGCTCAACGGGTCGTTGGAGCCGACCACGGGCAGCGTGGAGGTCTTCGGTGAGAACTCCGCCCGCCTGACGGCCCCACGGCGTCGGCTGCTGCAGCGGCGCATCGGCTCGGTGAGCCAGGACCTCGCCCTGATCGAGCAGGTCCGGGTGGTGCACAACGTCAACGCGGGCCGGCTCGGCCGGTGGAGCACCGCCCGCGCGCTGGCCTCGCTGATCTGGCCGCACTCGCTCGACGTGGTCCGCGACGCGCTCGAACAGGTGGACCTGGGCTGGGCGCTGTACGAACGCACCGAGCGCCTGTCCGGCGGCGAGCGGCAGCGGGTGGCCATCGCCCGGCTCCTGGTGCAGGAGCCGGAGCTGGTGGTGGCCGACGAGCCCGTATCCAGTCTCGATCCGGTGCGCGCCGCGCGGGTTCTCGGCCTGCTCGGCGCCTCACCGACCGGGAGAACGCTCGTGGTGAGTCTGCACCAGCCGGCATTGGCCCGCGAGCACTGCACGCGCGTGGTGGGCCTGCGCGAGGGCCGGATCGTCCTCGACCTCCCGGCCGGCGACGCGACCGACAAGGCCCTGCACGACCTCTACGAGCTCGTATGACACTCCAACTCGACGCCCCGCCGACCCCGCCGACCCCGCCGGCCGTATCCGCGCCGGGGCGAAAGCCCGTGAGCGGGCGGCGGATTCTGCTCCGCAGGCTCACGGCACTGGTGACGGTGGCCGGGCTGCTGGCCTGGGCGTTTGCTCGCGCCGTCCCGTCGGGCGGCGAGCTGGTCAACCGAGGCGGTCTGGCCCTGCTCGACGACCTCGCGGCAACCGCGCTGCATCCCTCCCTCGACCCGGGCTTCCTCGGCGCGGTCCTGGAGGCGACGGCGACGACGCTGGCCCTGGCCCTGCTCGGGACGGCCGGGGCACTGGTGATCGGCCTGGTCGGCGGGCTGGTCCTCAGCGACGCGGCGTGGAGCGGCACGCTGCCGTGGCCCCTACGTGCGGGGCGGCTTGTGCTGCGCGGCGCGCTGGTGGCCGTCCGCTCGGTGCACGAGCTGGTGTGGGCGCTGCTCTTCGTCAGCGTGCTCGGCCTCGACCCGCTCGTCGCCGTCCTGGCACTCGCCCTGCCCTTCGGCGCGCAGAGCGCCCAGGTCTTCGGGGAGACCTTCGACAGTGTGCCCGACGCGCCGCTGCGTGCGCTGCGCGCCGCCGGCGCCAAGCGTTGCTCCGCTCTGGCCTACGCCCTCCTTCCCGGCACGGCACCGCTGCTGCTGTCGTACTCCTTCTACCGGTTCGAGTGCGCCCTGCGGTCCGCGGTCGTGCTCGGCGTCGCCGGCGTCGGAGGGCTGGGATTCGAGCTCACGGTGAGCCTGCAGTCGCGTAACTGGGGCGAGGTCTGGACGCTGGTCGCGGCACTGCTGGCGCTCGCGGGGGCGGTCGAGCTGTGGAGCAACCGTGTCCGCTCCGACGTCGCGGTGGTGACCTGCGCCGACTGGTCGGTCGGACATGAACGCTCGCGCGACGACGGCCGGTCCCCGCGTGGCCTGTCCCGCTCGACCCGCTGGTCTCTGATCCTGGCGGTGCCGGCGCTCGCGGTCGCCTGGTGGTGGGTCGGCCTCTCACCCGCCGGACTCGCCTCGGCCCGCACCCAGGACCTCGCCGGCCGGCTGCTCGGCGACCTGTGGCCTCCCGCACTCCCCGAGGGCGGTCTGCGGGTACTGACCGGCGCCGCCCTCGACACCGTGGCCATGGCCGTCCTCGCCATGGCCGTGGCGGTCCTGATCACCCTGCTCGTCGGCCCCTGGGCCGGCCGGCCGCGCGCCGACCGGCGCGGCCCGGCGTCCTGGGGCCGACGGGTTGTCTGGTGGACGGCCCGGCTGCTGCTCCTGGGGCTGCGGTCGGTCCCCCCGACCGTGTGGGCCGTCGTCGCGCTCCTGGGCCTCTTCCCCGGCGTGCTGCCCGGAGCCGTGGCACTGGGGCTCTACACCGGCGGCATCCTCGGCCGGCTGGTCGCCGAAGCCTGGGAGACCATGGACCTTGGGCCCCGGGAGTCCCTGCGCAACGCCGGCGTATCCCGTGCGCTCTCGGCCGTGGTGTCCATGGGACCGCCGTCCGCGAACCACCTGGTCACCTACACGCTCTACCGGTTCGAGATCTGCGTGCGCGACACCGCCATCGTCGGCGTCGTCGGCGCGGCCGGTCTGGGCCGAATGCTCAGCGAACGTCTCGCGGCCTTCGACTTCCCCGTGGTCACCAGCATCCTGCTGGCCTCGTTGCTGGTCAGCCTCGCCGTCGAGGTACTGGGACGCCGACTGCGACGCGCGCTCCGGGGCTGAGCCCAGGTCGACCGCGGTCGCTTCCCCTGGGGATCGTGCCGCTGGTCGGGGGTGGTGGCGGTCGGCCTGGATCTGGCCGACGGCCGCCTGGCCGCCTGGCCGCCGCCAGGAGCCCGTGTCCCCCTTCGGTGGCTACGCCGGCTCCCTCGCCGATGCCGCGTTCTGGACCTGGCTGAACAGCCCCTGCCCCGGTCCCGACCTCCTCGGCCGGGCCGTCGCCCATCCCAGCCGTTCGACTTCGTCACGACTGCTTCGTGTGCCGCGGATCTACCGGAACACCGAGCCGCGCTCGCGCACCATTTCGTTGAGCGTGTCCTGAATGGTGTCCCGAACCTCGTCCGAGATCTTGTGCACGAACATCGGATCGTCCAGCGCCTCCCGCGAGTAGTGACCGGTCGGCACCGGCTCACCGAACCGGATCGTCCACTTGGTCGGCAGCGGGATCGCTCCGAGCGGGCCGAGCAGGGGAAACGTCGGTGTGACGGGGAAGTACGGCAGACCAAGGCGCCTGGCCAGAGGGCGGGCGTCCGTGACCACAGGGTAGATCTCCTCCGCGCCCACGATGGAGCACGGCACGATGGGTCTCCCGGTGCGCAGAGCAACGGATGCGAAGCCACCCCGGCCGAAGCGCCTCAGTCGGTAACGCTCGGTGAACGGCTTGCCGAGCCCCTTGTAGCCTTCCGGCATCACACCGACCAGTTCACCGCGTTCCAGCAGCCGCAGCGCGTTGTCCATGCAAGCGACGGTGTGGCCCGCCTTGCGAGCCAGCACGCGCAGCACAGGCAGGTCGAAGACCAGGTCGGCCGCGAGCAACCGCAGCGCACGATGTGCGGGGTGGTGGTCGCGCAGAGCGACCTGCAGCATCAGCGCGTCCAGCGGAAGCGTGCCCGAGTGGTTCGCCACCACCAGGGCGCCGCCGTCGTTCGGCACGTTCTCCATGCCTTCCACGTCGACGCGGAAATACTTCTCGTAGAGGGGCCGGAACGGTGCGAGCAGCAATTCGTCGGTGAGTTCGGGATCGAAGCCGAAGTCGTCGGCGCTCTGCTCCTCGGTGAGACAGCGGTCGAGGAAGTCGCGGCCTCGCGCGAGCGTGAGCATCCCTTGGGCAAGCACGTCTGTGAGCAGGTCCCGAGGGCTGGTACGGTCCTGCGCAGGCTGGAAGCGTCTCTCGTTCGTCTCACTCATGCGCTCTTCCTCCAGTGCTGCCGGTGTGTGTCCTGATCCCGTTCGCACGCGGTGTCGCGGTGCGGCAGCGGGCGGCTCGCCCCGCCGCCGCACCGCGACGCGCTCAGTAGACGAACGGCACCAGCTTGGCGGTCTTCTCGGAGTACTGGTGGAAGGCTTCGCCATACCGCTCCGCCAGGTACTTGTCGAGCATGGGAATGTTCACGAAGGAGAACAAGCACGCCATGATCGCCGGGATGACGAAGGCCCACGGGCTGCCCGTCACCAGGGCGAATCCGGTGAAGAGCACCACGTCACCGAAGTAGTTGATGTGCATGGAGTACTTGAAGAGGCCCTCGGTGTAGAGCTTGCCCTTGTGCTCCGGCGCCTGCTTCCACAACTTGCGCTGGTACTCCGAGCCCGTGTTGAGGTACGAGCCCAGGAGGTAGAGCACCACACCTAGCCAGGGCAGGACTCCCACGGAAGCGGCGTTGGTACCCCCCAGGTACGCCATCGTCGCGTGGATGATGAGGACCCAGACGCCCACGGCCGCCGCCTCCGACCACTCCATGCTGCGCCGCAGCATGACGAAGGTCGTGGCGATGAAGCGCAAGAGGTAGATCACCGAGAGGGCGATCAGAAGTTCTCGACGGAGCAGCTCGGCATGGTCCAGCTCGGTCCCGAACCAGCCCGCCACCGTGTCCGTGCCGCCGAAGAAGAGGAACCATGCGACTGCCGCGACGGCCAGCGCATTACACGTGGTCACCAACGCCTTCGGGCCGGTCGACGCGTCATAGCCGCCGTACATCTGTCACGCTCGCTTTCTCTTTTTTCGTGTGGGGCGGTCAGGAACGGGCTTTCGCCAGCCTGCCCGCTCGATTCGACGTCTCACCGCGCTTCCGGCGGGTTCCGTTCGCCCCGGTCGAACCATCCCCCTTGGCCACGACCGGGGCTTCACCAGGTTCCACCACGGGGACGTCGCCGTCCGCCTCCGCGGCTTCTGCCTTGAGCCTGTCCCGCATCTGCAGGAACTTGGCGTTCATCTCGTCGACGGCGATGAACTTGTTCACGCCTCGTTCGCTGACCTTGGGCTCCTGGCGGAGCATGATGCTCACGTCCTGGGGGTCTTGGACGAGCTTTTCCATGAGGAGTGAGGCTCGAAGCACCCAGGGCCGGAGTTGCTTGATGGGCACCATCGCCCTGAGCCTCGGGTACTCGTACAGGCGCATGATCGCCAGGGTGTTCTCGTCGTCGATGGGGGTGAGCCAGGTGGTGATCTCCAGCAGGCCGGTCTTGACGTGCGTCAGTCCCGGAGCCTGGTAGATGAGGTTGAAGTGGGCGCTGTTGGCCGGATTCCCTTCCTCGCACTGGTCGAAGCTGGAACGTATGGTCGTCCCCTCGACCTCGACCTTCTCGTTGACGATCTTGTTGGCCGCGATGTAGCGCTCGCGTCCGTCCATCCAGAGATTGCGCGCGGTGCCGTACATGAACGTGTAGTCGATGTTGTTCGTCCAGTGATCCCGGTGCACGAAGGTCACGTGGTAGAACTCGAGAAGGCTCTCGATGTAGCGCGTGTAGTGGACGGGCCGACTCCAGGAGATGGTCTCGTAGGGCCTCGGGTGGCTCACGAGCTCGGTCGGGAGCTCGATCGCCGGGAGGTTCTCCCGCTGATCCCCCCACCACAGCCAGACCAGCCCGTGTTCCTCACGCACCGGGTACGTCTTCAGCTTGAGCGACTGGGGAATGCGCGCGTCCGAGCCGAGGGCCGGCACCACCTTGCAGGCGCCTTCGGCGTTGAAACGAAAGCCGTGATACGGGCATTCGACGGTGTTGCCCCTGAGGCGGCCGTCGGCGATGTTGGCTCCCTTGTGCGGGCAGCGCGCGGTCTGGCACACGAGATTGCCGCTGAGATCGCGCCATAGTACGAGCTCCTCGCCCAGGCGGCGCACGCCGGTGGGTTTGTCACGCTCGATGTCGCCGGTCTGCAGGATCGGGTACCACTGGTTGGGGATCATCTCGTTGCCTTCCTCTCGTGACCCGCGCCACGGGAAGCGCGGCACGGTCTGCTGACGGATCTCGGCACGAGCGCTCAGCCTTCGACGACTTCGACGATGCCGGTGTCGCCGTCGACCATGATCATGTCGCCCGTGCTGATGCGCTGCGTGGCGTACTTGGTGTTGACCACTGACGGCACGTTGAATTCCCGCGACACGATCGAGCTGTGCGAGAGCATCGACCCGATGTCGGTGACCACACCGCCGGCGATGGCGAAGAGCGGCGTCCAGGAGGCGTCGGTGTAGCGAGTGACCAGGATCTCGCCGGGCTGGAACTCGTCGGCCTGCCACACCAGGTCCTCCACGATGCGCGCCCGGCCCACGATCCGCCCAGGGCTGGATCCCAGGCCTTCCAGCCGCTCCCCGTCGGCGATCGGCCGCAGCGCCTTGGTGATGTCGTGCTCACCGATGAACGTGAGTGGAGGTTCGGGCAGCCGGTTGTGGTACTCGTGCACGCGCCGCCGCTCGTCCAGCTTGGTGCGGGAGAACACCTCGCGTCCCGTGTCCGCCCCGCGCAGATAGGTCCGGACGTCCTCGAAGTCGAGGTGGGCGACCTCGTCCAGGGAGTGCAGGACGCCCTCGTCGACGAGTCGGCGGCCCACCTCGTACACGATGTTCCTGACCAGCCAGATCGACGTGATCATCGACATGCGCGTGGTCTCGCGCAGCTCGCTGCACAGGGCGTACATCGCGATGACCGTCTCGATGGTCTTCCGCTTGTGCAACGGCAGCTTCTCCAGGACCGCCCGGGCGTCGCCCTCCTCGTGTGCGCGGCTACGCCCCATGATGTCGTCGACGGAGAACCCGTCCGCGGAGTAGCGGCGGATCAACTGGAAGATGTACGAGGGGTCGTCGATCCAGCGCGGGTGGGTGAGTTCCATCTCCTGGCGGCCACGAGTGCCGTTGGCTCGCAGGAACGGCTCCATCTGCGCGTTCCAGAAGGCACGCCCCTCGGTGTCCTCACGCAGCCGGACCTCGATCTCTTCGAGCGGCGTCTCTTTGATGATCTCCATGACGCGAGGCCTGGCCTTGGCGGCCTGGGCCACACCCCAGATCTCCTGCGCCGACGCCACGGTGCGCAGGCTGGACATGTCGGTCTTGATGCGGTTCTGCAGGTTGACGCCGTCGGCGCCGAGCCACTTGGCGCACAACTCCGTCAGTACGCCGTAGAACCCGAAGGCGTTGATGTAGTAGGGCATGTAGCCCACGTGCGCGTCGTGGAAGAAGGCCAGATACCGGACGAGTTCGGCGTCGAGTTCGCGGCGGCTCATCCGCGTCAGGTCCAACTGCCTGGCGCGGTCGAACTCGTACAGCCGTGTGGCGACCATCTCCTCGGCTCGGTGCTTCATGCCAAGCATCTCGGTCGCCGTGGACTGCGCCCAGTGGATCGTCGAGAGCAGGTCCTCCATGCCGCCGGGGAAGGTTCCGAAGGGATTCTCGTACGTGACGAGGTCGACCTCTTCGCTGACGAAGCGGCTGGTGAAGTGGCGCTGGTCGCGGGTGGGCAGGCACTGGCCGAGCAGGTACGCCGTGTAGGAGATGTTCAGATAGACATGGCCCTGGAAGTAGCCCATCTGCAGACCGACGTCGCCGGTGTCACGGACGCCGAGTGCCGCGGAGCAGTCATCGTGCACATGGTGCTGGTAGTACCGGGCGAAGCTCAGACCGAGCGGTGACATCAGGCCGACGAAGATCTCGCCGATGTCCATCCGCGACCACAGGGTGCCGTGTTGCACGGCGTCGGGCTGCGGTTCGAGGTAGGGGCTGAGCCCGTCGGCCACCGCCTTGCCCTGAGGACGGGTGGTGATGGGCCTGGTCTGCAGGAGGTACAGCGTGCCGTCGCGCATCGCCCACTCGATGTCCTGCTCGGTGCCGTAGTGGGACCGGACTTCGATCGCGAGCCTGGCGAGCGCGTCCAGCTGATCACGGGTCAGGCAGGGCGCGTCGCGGTCGGCGTCGTCGACCTTGGTCATGCCGATCCTGCCGGGTGCGAGCGGCGCGCACTTGGTCACCTTGTAGCGGACGCGCTCCTCGACCACCTCCAGGGTACGGTCGTCCACGACGAAGAAGTCACTGGAGACCCGGCCGGAGACGAGCCCCTCGCCGAGACCGCAGCAGGCCTCCACAACCAGCCGGTGGGGCCGTGCGCTGATCGGGTCGACGGTGAAGAGGACGCCGCTGACATCGGCGTGGACCATCTCCTGCACGACCACGGCGATGGAGCCCACGGGGCCGCCGGCATCGCGGTAGGCGGCCGCGCGGTCGGACCACAGCGAGGCCCAGCAGACCTTCACCGCGTCGAGCAGTGTCTGGTCCCCCGACACATCCAGGACCGTGTCGTGCTGGCCGGCGAAGGACTGCGCGGCGGAGTCCTCCCGGCAGGCGGACGAGCGGACCGCGACCCTGGGGCGGCCAAGGTCCTCGTAGGCGGCGAGGATCGTACGGGCGATGGGCTCGGGGATGTCCCTGGCCAGGATCAGCTCGCGCACCGTTCGACTTTCCGCGGCGCGGGCCTCGGCGGCGCGGATCTCCGCCGCGAGGCCGGTCTCGCGCAGGAAGAGGTCGAACAGGCCGGTGGTGAGGCAGAACGCGGGCGGGATCGGAAGCCCTGCCTCGATCATCTCGCCGAGCCGGGCGGCCTTGCCGCCCAGGGTCTCGACACCGGCACCGGCACCGTGGCCGCGGCCGAGGACGGCCACGAGTTCGGAGTGCGGGGCGTCCGACAGCGTCGTGGCGGGAGTGGAGGGGGCCGGGTTGCTTGCCGTTCGGGTGTCCATGATGAGGTCTCCTGGCCTGGTCAGGGCGTTGCGGGCCGGGCGTTGGTGCCGGCGAACGCAAGGAACGGCTGGGTGGGGATGATCTGCGTGGCCCGGACGTCGACGAACCCCGCCTTCTCCATCTGGGCGACCAGCTCGTCTTCCTGGGGCAGCGGGCCGCCGAAGTCGGCGTACTCGAACCAGAGGTTGAGCACGTCGATGCCGAGGTTTCCGCCACCCTGGCACGACGAGGTGACCAGCAATCGGCCGCCGGGCGCGAGGAAGGACCGAGCGCGCTCCAGCACCTCGACCCGCTCGCTCTCGGGGAAGTAGTAGATGTTGTTGTGGAGAGTGACGAGGTCGAACTGAGGCTGGAGATCAAGAGTCCGGAGATCTCCCTGGCGGATCTCGACCCGGTCAGTGAGCCCCCATTGGGCCATGTTGTCGGCGGCCTGCGCGGCGACCTCCTCCTGCAGGTCGACCGCGAGGGCGGTCAGGCGGGGGTTGAGCTCCGCGGCGTAGCGGACGTAGGCGCCCGTGCCGCAGCCGATCTCCAGCAGACGGACCGGCGTGGCGCGCTCCAGGGTCTGGTCGATGGCCTCTTGGACAAACCCCTGCAGGGCCAGGGAAGAGCGGGCGATGACCGTTCCGTCCTGGTCGTCGAGGGAGAAGCGGTGGCCATGCCTGAGCATGCGGGGCGCGTCGAGCAGCACGGGTACGTGGAAGCGCATGATCTCTTCCAGGGCGGCGGCGACGGCGTCGTTCCCGACCTGGGCCAGGAGCTTGGCCGTGTTGCTTTTGAGCCGGTAGCACCCCTCGCGCATGTCGAACTCGCCGAGGCGGACGCCTATGTCGAGCCAGGCGCGCAGTCGTTGGCGGTCGTCGGGGACCTCCAGGTGTTCGGCCAGGCTGTCCAGGTCGCACGGGCGCACGGCCAGGCATTGCAGCACGCCCGACCCCGCGGCGGAAGCCAGGAACGACGCCCGGTACAGCGGGGTGACGACCAGGGTCGAGAGCGTCAGCAGGAGCGGGGTCCGCGGATCCGTGACGATCTTGGCCACAGCCAGCGCGTCCGTGATCGGTTCCTCCACCCGCTCCTTGACGGTCCTGGCCAGGCTCAGTAGATCCATGATGGTTCCCTCTTCGAAGTGAGGAGTGGGTCTGGCGCGTCCGGGCCGGGTCCGCCCGGCTCGTCGATGAGGCGGGCGAGTTCGCCGCGGATCTCGCGCAGGAGTGTCAGCCGCGAGGTGCCGTTGAGGAAGAAGTGGTCGCCCTCCAGATGGCGTCGCAGAAGGGAGCCGCTGGTGTACGCGCGCCACGCCTCCACCTCGGGCGCGGACGCGATCGGGTCGTGGGTGGCGGAGAACGCGGTCATCGGGCAGTCCAGAGGGTGCCGCGGAGTCCAGCGGTAGGTCTCGCAGGCGGTGAGGTCGGCACGGAGCACCGGCAGGCGCCGCTCCAGGTAGGAGCTGCCGATGGAGTCGTCGGCACCCAGGCCGCCGAGGCCGCGGATCAACTGCTGTAGCTCCGCGTCGGAGAGCGTGTGGTCGTCGCGGTCGCCGTACAGATGCGGCGCCCTGCTCCCTGACACGAACAGGTGCAGGGGCTCGGGTCGGCCGCGATCGCGCAGCTCGCAGGCGACTTCGTAGGCGAGCAGTGCGCCCATGCTGTGGCCGAACAGGGCGTAGTCGCGGACGAGTTCGCACGCGACGAGCGCATCCGCGATGTCCGAGGCCAACGGGGCCATCGCGGTGTACGGCGTCTCCCGCAGGCGAAGTCCCCGCCCCGGCAGGAGCACGGGGACCACCTGGACACGGTCACCGAGGTGCTGCGCCCAGCCTCGGTAGACGGACGGAGTGCCACCGGCGTACGGAAAGCAGACCAGCCGCAACGGTGCGGTGTCTGTCCCGGCTTCGGTCCCCGCCACGACGCCGGGGAACCAGCCGCCGGTCGGTGGCCGCGGAGCCGGTGGAATTCCTGACGGCCTCTCGCTGGTGTGCACGTGGGTCCTCTCCGTCCTGATTGCCGATCTCCGACACTGGCTGGTCAGCGGGCGACGTGCTTGCGGCCTTCCGGTGAGTCCAGCCAGGCCAGGGTGAGTTCGACGCCCTCCTCGAAACCCACCTCGCTCTTGAACCCGAAATCGTCGCGGGCACGGTCGACGGCGTAGGACTGATCGCGGTCGAAGAGATGGACGGCGTGCCGGGTGAGCACCGGACGGGACTTGACTCCCAGCGCGCCGTAGAGCTTCTCCGAGACCGAGGCCACACCGCGTGCCACCGGTGTGGGCAGACTGAACGCGGGCGACTTGACGCCGAGGCCTCGGGCCAGCGCCTCGATGTACTCCCGCCACGTCGTCAGGTCGTGGTCGCGCAGGTTGTACGCCTTGCCCACCGCGGCTTCGGAGGTGCAGGCGGCGATCATCCCGTCGACCAGATTGCCCACGTAGATAAGCCCGGCCGGTACCTCGCCCCTACGGATGTAGACCATCTGCCTGTTCACCAGGAGGGTCGCGATCTCGATGACGAAGTCCTTGCTGCGCGGGCCGTAGACCGACACCGGCCGCACGACGGTGAGCGGCAGGCCGGCCCGCTCGGCCGCCTCACGCACGGCGCGTTCGCCAAGCACCTTGCTGCGGTTGTACGGCAGTCCGATGTCGTTGAGGTCCGCGCTCTCGTCGCACGGCGTGACCGGGTAGCCGTAGACGTCGGTGGTGCTGACGTGGAGGAAGCGCTCGACCGTGCCCGCGTGGTGTGCGGCCTCGACGAGGTTGCGGCCGCCGTCGACATTGATCCGCGCGAAGTCCTCCCAGGGGCCCCAGTCGGCCGACATGCCCGTGCAGTTGTAGACGTGGCGCACACCGGTGGTGGCACGCCGCAGGCTCTCCGGGTCGTCGAGATCACCGGTCACGATCTCGACGTCGACGCCGTCGAAGGCGGAACGGTCGCTGCCTTGGCGGACCAGTACCCGCACACGGTGGCCGCGCTCGGCCAGCCGACGGGTCAGGTGTCCCCCGATGAAGCCGCTCGCGCCCGCGACCAGGACGTCGGCGTCGGCGTCGGCGACACTGAGGCGCTTCGGTTCGGGTGTGGAGGCGGGCGCCTGCGTGGATCCGGATGTGATCCCGGTGCGCGCGGCCTCGTGCTCGGACGTGGACGCGGTCGGGGGAGTTCCCCTCGTGTTCTTCTCTGCCATGGCCCGCCCCAGGAGGTCGAGGGAGTGTTCCAGGTCTTCTTCGCTGTGGTCCGCGTTGATGAAGAATCGAAGGCGGCACTCGTCGCGGGCGACGGCGGGGTAGCCGATCGGCATCACGTTCACACCCTGATCGAGCAGGGCGTTGGAGAGCGCCATGGTCTTCTCCCAGTCGCCGATGACGACCGGGATCACCGCGGAGGCACGTGAGACGCCGATGTCGAGTCCGCGGGCCCGTGCCGAGTCACGGAAGTGCTCGGACAGCTGCCGCACACGGGCCACACGGTCCGGCTCCTCTCTGATGATCCGGATCGCCTCCAGCGCCGCGGCCGTGTTCGCCGGCGAGATTCCGGTGCTGAAGATGTGCAGCGGGGTGGTGTACTTGAGGTACTCGATGATCGGCCCGCGCGACGCGATGTAGCCGCCGAGGCTGCCGATCGCCTTGCTCAGCGTGCCCATCCACAGGTCGACGTCTCGGCGGTCGACTCCGAAGTACTCGCCTATACCCCGGCCCGTGCGTCCGAGGACGCCGATCGAGTGCGCTTCGTCGATCATCAGCATCGCGCCGTGACGCTCCTTGACGTCGATGAACCTCCGCAGGTCGGGGATGTCACCGTCCTGGCTGTACGCGCCTTCGACGAGGACCAGGGCCCGTCGGTGCTGCGAACGCAGCGTGCCCAGCAACGAGTCGAGAGCCCGCCAGTCGTTGTGCGGGAAGGGCCTGCGACGCGCGCCCGAGAGGATGCAGCCGCGTACCGCGCTGTCGTGGATCCATTCGTCGTGCAGGATCAGGTCCTCGGGTCCGAAGAGGTGACCGATCGTCGCCACGTTCGTGGCATGGCCTCCGGCGTAGACGATGGCCGCGTCGGTACCGAGGAACGAGGCGATCTCGGCGTCCAGTTCGTGGTGCAGCGGCGTCTCGCCGAACAGCAGGGGTGTCGCCGAGCTGGAGGTGCCGTACCGGTCGATGGCGTCCTGTGCGGCCCGGCGGACGCGGGGGTGGTTCGACAGGGCAAGGTAGTTGAAGGACGAGAAGTTGATGACCAAGCGGCCTTCCACGGAGGCTCGGCCCGAGTTGTGTCCCTCGTGCACCCGACCGTACGGGTTCACACCACTCGACCTGGTCTGGCGGAGCCTGCCCTGCAGCTCCGCGTACTCGGCCCACTCCTCGAACACCCGCTCCTGCTTGACCACATGGCCGGGGCCGGCCGGAGCAGGCATGGACCCGACCGGCTCCTCGCACTCGCGGGAGCCGTCAGCCGGGTGGTCACCGTCCGGGAGGACCGCGGTGCCTTCAGTGCCGAGAAGGTCCGCGAGCTGCCCGACGGTCGGGTCCTCGGGCAGGGTCTCCCGGTGATCCTCCAGACGCCCCGGGAACCGCCGGGTGAGGGAACGCTCCAGTTCGGTCCGCATCAGCGAGTCGAACCCGAGGTCCGCCCCGAGACGTGCGTCCAGTGGAATCCCCTCGACCGGGAAGGAACACACCCGCGCGACAAGGCCGACCACCACATGGCGCGCGGTCCCCTCGTCCGCCGGGACAGCGGCGGCCGGGACCGCGGGCTGAACGGAGGCGGGCTCGGTACGCCCGTTGCTCGCGGTGTCGGCCGACGCCGCGGAAGGCGGCTCGGGGCGCCGCACCGGCGCCGGATCCAGGCTGTCGTGGCGCTCGTCCTTCTGCGGGGGAGGACGGAACCAGTACGGTTGCCGCTCAAGGACTGCGTGCGGTATCGGGATCGGATGCCTGCGGTACCCCTCGTCGAGAGCGGTCCAGTCCACCTCGCCGCCCGCGCAGTGCAAGCGGCCGAGCGACTGCAGCAGTGTCTCCCAGTCGCCACCGCCGGTGTTTCCGCCCCGGCCACGTCGCAGAGACGGCAGCCACAGCACAGGGTTCTCGTCGTCCGCGGCCGTCATGGTGCGCGCCATGTTGAGCAGGGTCGGGTGCGGGCCGATCTCCACGAACGCATCGCAGCCCAGTCCGCGAAGCGTCTCGAAGCCGTCGGCGAAACGCACCGTGCCGAGCAGGTGCTCGACCCAGTCGTCGGCCCCGATCCTCGTGGCGACCAGCTCACCGGTGGCGTCGAAGACCCAGGGGATCTCCGGCTCCGCGAAG
The DNA here is from genome assembly GCF_037201975.1 of Streptomyces sp. TG1A-60. Lineage (NCBI taxonomy): Bacteria > Bacillati > Actinomycetota > Actinomycetes > Kitasatosporales > Streptomycetaceae > Streptomyces > Streptomyces sp. TG1A-60. The sequence continues at coordinate 2,602,367 of NZ_CP147520.1, forward strand.
GCGACGGCACGGGCCGCCTCGCGCAGCGGCTCCGCCGCACCGGCCATCAACGTGGAGTGGAATGCGTGCGACACGGCCAGCGGCCTGACCACGACGGACCGGTCCTGGAGCAGGACACGCACCTCGTCGATCTCCTTGCGTGCCCCGGACAACACCAGATGGCCGGGAGCGTTGACCGCGGCCACGGAGACCGAGCCGAATCCGACGGCTGCCGCACGGATCGCTTCCGCGTCCCCGGCGCAGGCGATCATCGCGCCGTCGCCCGGCTGTTCATCCATCTGCCTGGCCCGCACCACGGCCAGGGTCAGTGCGTCCTCCAGGGACATCACTCCGGCCACGCATGCGGCACCGTACGCGCCGATGCTGTGCCCCAGCAGGGCGGTGGGGCGCACGCCGAGCGACATCCACAGTTCGGCGAGCGCGACCTCCAGCGCGACCAGGGCCGGCTGGCAGTAGCGGGTGCTCCGCAACCGGTCCGCGCCGTCTTCGGCGAAGAGCAACTCCGTCAGCGGAACACCGAGTCGCGGCCGCAGTACGCGGTCGGCGCGGTCGAGGGTGCGGGCGAAGCCGGTGTGCGTGTCGTACAGCCCCTTGCCCATGCCCGTGTACTGCGTGCCCTGGCCGCTGAAGAGGAACGCGACCTTCGGCGCCGCGGCGGGCCTCGCACGGCCGCGTACGACGGCGGTCGACGCCTCGCCGCGGGCCAGAGCGTCGAGCGCCGTGTCGAACGCCTCGGTGGAGCCGCCGGCGACGACCGCCCGGAACGCGAGCTGGGCGCGTCCCGTGCTCGCCGTGCGGCAGAGGTCGCCGAGGTCCGCGTCCGGATGGGCGGCCAGGTGGGTGCGCCAGCGTTGCGCGAGGGCGGTGAGTGCCGTCGGCGTGTGCGCCGACAGGCACAGCGCGTGCACCGGCCGCTTCGGGGGCACCGCTTCGTCCCGCGTCGGCTCGGGGGGCGACTCAAGCACGACATGTGCGTTCGACCCGCCGAATCCGAACGAGCTCACCCCCGCCCGTACCGCGACACCGTCCGGAAGGCCGGTGAGCCGCGTCGGTACGCCGAGTCCCGCGCCGTCCCATGCCAGGTGCCGGTTCGGCGTGCGGAGGTGGAGCGTCGGCGGTACCTGGCGGTTGCGTACGACAAGCGCCGCTTTGATGAGTCCGGCGATGCCGGCGGCCGCCTCCAGGTGACCGATGTTGGTCTTGACCGACCCCACGAGACACGGGCTGCCCTCTGTGCGGCTGCTGCCGTAGACAGCCGCGAGGCCCTCCCATTCGACGGGGTCGCCGAGCGAGGTGCCGGTGCCATGAGCCTCGACGTAGCCGATCTCGTCACCGCTCAACCCCGCCTGGGACAGAGCCCGCTCGATCACCGCCCGCTGGGCCGAGCCCTTGGGTGCCGTAAGGCCGTTGCTCCGACCGCCATGTCCTGTCGCCGAACCCCGGATCACGGCGTGAATCCGGTCGCCGTCGGCGATCGCGGCGGAGAGAGGTTTGAGGAGGACCAGACCTGCGCCTTCGCCGCGCGCATATCCGCTCGCGGAATCGTCGAAGGTACGACAACGGCCGTCCGGCGACAGCATGTTGCCCTCGGAGAACGCCACGGAGAGGCCGGGGGTGATCAGCAGGTTCACCCCGCCGGCGAGCGCCGCCACGCACTCCCCTCGGCGCAGGCTCTCGCAGGCCAGATGGACCGCCAACAGCGACGAGGAGCAGGCTGTGTCGAGGGCGAGGCTCGGGCCCTGGAGGTCGAGCGTGTACGACAGTCTGTTCGCCGCGATGGAGTGGGCGTTTCCGGTGGCAGCGTGGATGTCGATCGTGTCCAGCCGGCTCATCTGCAGCTCGGAATAGTCATGGCTGCTGATGCCGACGAAGACCCCGGTGTCACTGCCCGCGAGTCGGGAAGGGGCGATGCCCGCGTCCTCCACGGTCTGCCAGGCGATTTCCAGGAGCAGTCGCTGCTGGGGGTCCATCCGGATCGCTTCTCTGGCCGAAAGGCCGAAGAAACGGGGGTCGAACTCGTCGGCATGGTCGATGAAGCCGCCGTAACCCGGCGCGCTCACCCGGTCGGCATCCCAGCGGCCGCCGGGGACTTCGGTGATCGCGTCGCGGCCGTCCACGAGGAGTCGCCAGTAGCTGTCCACGTCCGGGGCGCCAGGGAAACGGCAGCCGAGGCCGATGACCGCGATCGGCTCGTCCACACGACCGTCGTACGAAGCCGTGGTGATCGCGCCCGCCGCGAACCGTTTGTCAGGGCTGCCGAAATGGGTCGCCACAGCGCGGATCGTCGGGTGGTCGAACGCCGCACTCGTCGTCACCTCTCGGCCCATCTCGGAACCGAGCTCGGCCAGGATCGCGACGGCTTGCTTCGAATCGAGGCCCAAGGACGCCAGGGGCTTGGTGACGTCGATCGATGCCGGGGGCAGTCCGAGCCGGCCCGCGACCCTCCCGACCAGCCACGCCTCGATCGCCTCCGGTTCCCGCGACGTCTCGGGCCGAGTGGTCTCGGGGGGCGAGGAACCGGGCTCTTCGGCATCGGGCCCCCGTTCCTCACCGAGGAGCAGAGCGATCAATGTGTCGACCCGCGGCCGTACCAGCAGCTCTCCCACCGCGATCGTGGTGCCGAGTCGCTGTTCGAGGTCCCGTACGGCGGTGAGGAGCGCCGGATAGTCCAGGTCGAGTTCGGCGAACGTCCAGCCACTCACGTCGGGAGGGTCGGCGGCGGCCGAGACACCGGTCAGCACCTCGTTGACGGCGTCGAGCACCCGCTGCCCGCGGCGACCGGCGGGCAGGTCGGCGGGAGAGTCGGGCGGCAGGGGCGTCTCGGTGTCCCGGGTGACGCTCGCCGCCACCACGGTGAGTCCGAGGCCGAGGAAGTCCCTCCTGCAGGCCTGGCGTTGGATCTTGCCGCTGGTGGTCTTGTGGGCCGTCGACCTCTTGAGGAGGACGACGGCGTGCGGTGTGACCTCGTGCTCCTCCGCGATCGCCATGCGCAGTTTGGCCAGGAGCGCCGGCGCGCTGTCGACCCGCCTGCCCTCGACCTCGTAGGCGACGACCATCTCCTCGACGCCGTCCACCTCGACCGCGAAGGCGGCGCCGCTGCCCGTGCGGAGTGAGTCGTCGGCCTTCTCCACGGTGAGCTCGATGTCGTGCGGGTAGTGGTTGCGGCCCTGCACGATGACGACGTCCTTGGTGCGGCCGACGACATGCAGTTGGCCGTCGCGCAGGAAGCCCAGGTCGCCCGTACGCAGGTAGGGCGTGTCGTCCTCGCCCTCGATGCGGGCGCGGAAGGTCTCGTGGGTGGCTTCGGGCCGACGCCAGTAACCGAGCGCCACGCTTGCGCCCGTGACCCAGATCTCCCCGATCCGGTCCCCGGAGGAGATCCGCCGCCGCGTGGAGGCGTCGACGATCGCGACGTCCACGCCGTCGACAGCGGGGCCGCAGCCGACGACACGGGTCACCCGCCCGTCCTCCGGTTCGCGTGCGGGCTCGGCGACGCCTGCTCCGAGAGCACTGGACGCGAACGCGCCGACGGTCGGCGGCTCGTCGGCCCTCAGGCCGGTCACCATCAGCGTGGCCTCCGCGAGGCCGTAGCACGGCAGCAGGGCACGCCGCTCGAAGCCCCAGGGGGCGAAGCGCTCGGCGAACCGGTCGAGCGTGTCGGCGCGTACCGGCTCGGCACCGTTCAGCGCCAGCCGCCAATGGCTCAGATCCAGGCCCTCCAGCTGCTCGTCCGTGACCCTTCGCACGCAGTGCTCGAAGCCGAAGTTGGGCGCGACGCTGGTGGACGCCCGGGTCCGGGACAGCGTCTGAAGCCAGAGCAGCGGCCGTCGTACGAAGGACAGCGGCGACATCAGATGGGCGGGGAACCCTCCGTACAGCGGCGTCAGGATGCCGCCGACCAGGCCCATGTCGTGGTACGGAGGAAGCCACGACACCATGGCCGAGTTCGCGTCGTGCTCCAGGCGGTGATGGATCGAGCGAAGGTTATGAATCAGGTTGCCGTTGCTGACCATGACACCTTTGGGGGCCGAGGTCGAGCCGGATGTGTACTGCAGGAAGGCCGGCGAATCGCCCGCGGCACCGGGGTCGCGCCAGTCGTCGGCCGCGGCGGTGCCGAGGTCATCGGTCACCAGCCAGCGCAACCCGCCGAGCCCGAGCGCGGCGAGCTCGTCCTTCCTGGTGGCGGCGAAACGGGAGAAGCTCCCGGTCGTCAGCGCGTGCGTCGCCTGCGAGTCCCGGGCGATCGCCGCGAGGCGTGGCATGGTCTGGCCGAAGCGCCTGGTGTCCGGCGGGTACGCGGGTACGGCGATGGCTCCGGCATAGAGGCAGCCGAGGAAGCCGGCGACGTAGTCGAGTCCCGATGGATGGAGCAGCAGGACCGGCTTGCCCGCCAGGCCCTCGCGCTGGAGGCGCGCGGCCACGCCGCGAACGCGCAGGTCGAGTTCGCGGTAGTTCCACGAAGCGGCGTCAGCGCCGGGATCATGTGTGCCGGTGCCGGTGCCGGTGCCGGTGTCGGTGTCGGCTGCCGTAAGGAAACGGTAGGCGAGCGCGTCCGGGTGATGTTCGAGGTGGTGCCGCAGAAGGCCTGCGACGCTCTGCGGCTCGTTCCCCTGCCAGTGCGTCTCGGTCGAACCTTGGTTCATGAACGTCTCCGTCACTTGCTGCCGGGCGGGGCCTGCGGGCGCTGGGCAGGCTCGGCCGTCCCGCCGCCCAGACGGTGGTAGTCGGTCTTGCCGTTGGCGTTGCGCGGCAGTTCTTCGAGGCATGTGGCCGTCTGCGGCAGCATGTACCGGGGCAGGTGCTGTGCGCAGTGCCGCTTGATCTCGATGAGGTTCGGCCTGCGTGCGCCGACGTCGAGCGTGTAGTAGAGGGCGATCCTCGATTCGGCTCCCTGTCCGTCGACGACGACGGCGGCGCAGGCGATCGCCGGGTGCCTCGACACCGCGGCCTCGATCTCGGCCAGTTCCACGCGGTAGCCGGAGAGTTTGACCATCCGGTCCTTGCGCCCCCGGTAGACGAGACTGCCCTGCTCGTAGCTCACCAGGTCGCCGGTGGCATGGCGGCCTTCCCGGTGCCCGGCGGCTGCCGGTTCCGACTCCCGCCCCCAGTAGCCCGGGGTGACGCAGTCGCCTTCCACGATCAACTCACCGAACGCTTCCGGCCCTTCGAGGGCGCGCCCCTCGCCGTCGACGACCGACACCCGGGCGCCGGGGACGGGCGTGCCTATCGGCACCGGCTCGTCACGCACCAGGTCCTCCGGGCGGACACGGTGATAGGTACAGACGTTCGTCTCGGTCGGGCCGTAGAGGTTGTGCAGCTCCGTCCCGTCGGGCAGCAGCGCGGCCAGCGCGCGGAGTTGCGGAATCGGGAAGACCTCACCGGCGAAGAGGACATGGCGCAGGCTGCGTACGGTCTCAGCGGTGAGCGCCCCGGACGCCGTGAGGAGATTCAACACCGAGGGCACGGAGTACCACACGGTGACACCGTGCTCGCGGATGCCGTGGGCGAGTGCCGCCACGTCGCGTGCCTGCTCGTCGGCGACGATCCACACGCCGGCGCCGACGGACAGCGCGGTGAAGAGGTCGAAGGTGGACAGGTCGAAGTTGAACGAGGCGTGGTTGGCGAATACGTCGTCCGGCCCCACGGACAGCTCGGCGCGGGCCCAGCGGATGAAGTTCGCCAGGTTCCGGTACGAGATCCGGACGCCCTTGGGTGTGCCGGTCGACCCGGAAGTGTAGAGGATCGCGGCGAGGTCGTCGCGCTCCAGTGCGGGCAGGATCACGACGTGCCCCGCCGCACCGGCGGCGAAGTCGGCCCACGACCGCACGGGTATCGGCCTGCCGTCGGGGCCGGCGGCAGCACCCCTCGTCTCCTGGCCGCCAGGCTCGTCGGACACCACGATCGTCCGGATCGACGCGGGAAGGCAGCCGGCCAGCGCGTCCAGGTGACGGCGGTCGGTGAAGAGCACAACTGGCTCGGAGTCCGTGAGGATGGTCGCGACCCTGCCGGGTGGCTGGCCTCCGTCGAGGGGAACGTAGGCGCATCCTGCCTGCAGGGCTGCGAGGATCGTTTCGGCGTAGCGCGGCTGCTTGTCCATCCAGATCGCCACGCGGTCGCCCACCGCGACTCCGAGGCCGAGCAGACCGGAAGCCACGGCGGCCACGTCCGCTGCCAGTTCTCCGTAGGTCAGCGTCCGCGCACCCACGAAAGCGGGGCGTGCTGCCTGCTCTTCGGAGAGAGGCCGCGGCAGCCGGATCAACGCCGTGTCGGACTCGTCCATCGTCTGGGTCATGCTGCTCCAGTCACCGTTGCCTCACCGTTTCCTCACCGTGCCGACGGCAGCACGCCGACCTCACGGCCGGCCTCGACGAAGATCCCCGCCGCGGTCTCCAGGTCCTCCCGCGTGTGCTCGCAGGTGACGCTGACACGTAGCCGCGCGTCACCGAGCGGCACGCCGGGGAAGACCA